>NZ_RBWU01000003.1:914932-1022353 GCF_003634705.1 Actinomadura pelletieri DSM 43383
TGCGGAGGCGGGCTGAGGTTCGTCCGGGATGTGTGCACTCCCCTTCGGCCCTGAAAGGCCTCCATCGTCGTGCACCGCGGGCGATCGCCCGCATCGCTTCGACTCGCCTTACGGCTCGCTGCGCGATCAGGTTTCTCGCAGGCTCGAAACCTGCCTTCGGACGCGATCGCAGGGGTCGAGGTCGTTGCGGGGTTGCGGAGGCGGGCTGAGGTTCGTCCGGGATGTGTGCACTCCCCTTCGGCCCTGAAAGGCCTCCATCGTCGTGCACCGCGGGCGATCGCCCGCATCGCTCCGGCTCGCCTTACGGCTCGCTGCGCGATCAGGTTTCTCGCAGACTCGAAACCTGCCTTCGGACGCGATCGCAGGGGTCAAGGTCGTTGCGGGGCTGCGGAGGCGGGCTGAGGTTCGTCCGGGATGTGTGCACTCCCCTTCGGCCCTGAAGGGCCCCCATCGTCGTGCACCGCGGGCGATCGCCCGCATCGCTCCGGCTCGCCTTACGGCTCGCTGCGCGATCAGGTTTCTCGCAGGCTCGAAACCTGCCTTCGGACGCGATCGCAGGGGTCAAGGTCGTTGCGGGGCTGCGGAGGCGGGCTGAGGTTCGTCCGGGATGTGTGCACTCCCCTTCGGCCCTGAAGGGCCCCCATCGTCGTGCACCGCGGGCGATCGCCCGCATCGCTTCGGCTCGCTGCGCGATCGGGTTCTCGCTTCGCTCGAACTTGCCTTCGGACGCGAACGCGACCCCGCCGGTCGTTGCGTGGTTGCTGTACCGGCTGAGGTCGGCGTGTAGGGGTGGTCGCGTGCTTGAGGCAGCGCGCTCGTTCAGCCCCGGCGGCTCGCGTCGTCGTGCGCGGTGGTGCGGCCGGTGGTATCGCATCGGCTCGTTGGATGATCGAACTCTTGCGGGCTCGGTCCTGCCTTTGGGCGCGATCTCAGCGGTCAAAGGTGTTGCGGAGGTGGGCCGAGGTTGGCTCGCGCGGCCCCTCTTCGGGGCCGGCGGGTCTTTGTCGGTGTGCGCTGGCGGGGGCTTGCTGCTTTTGGGTGCGATCGGCGGGTTTTGGCGTGGGGCTCGTGGTGCCGATTGGGAGGAGGGGCGAAGTTGGCGGGTTGGATGTGTCAGAACTGGGGGAGGTTTGACCTAATTTTTGCGGTTTGTCGGGGGGCGCGGAAATGGTGAGTGTCCCCGGTTTCGGGGTTTGTGGAATTGGTCACGCGCAGGCGGCCGCGGTGCCCTGGGGCTTGGCGGCGTGAGGATCGCCTGCGTCGTGACGGGGGCCAGGGGGGCGTTCCCCCTGGGGAATGCGTTAGGGACGCCAGATGGCGGCGTCCCTGTCCACTCTGAGAATGAGGCGCCGATCAGGTCAGCGCCGGTTCACGGTCCTTCACCGCGAGCGACATCACATCGTCGTCTGCCGCCGTCGCCAGCGCGTCGTTCTCCGCCTGGAGCCGTACGAGCTCGGCTTCCAGATCACGTACGCGCTGCTGAAGGCGCCGCATCTCCGCGACCATCCGGGGGTCGGGACCGCCGACGTGGCCGAGTAGAGCCTTCGCCATGACTAAGGGTCCTCCACGCTGAGTAACCAGCAGGGATCGCGCACAAGAAACTGCTGAAGTCGGTGCGCGTATCGTCTAGAGTCGCACCGGCCGGAGTCCTGGTCAAGCCGCACATCACAGGCCGGTAACAACCTTCCAGCTCTAGTTTAGCAGGTGTAAACCAGGACTCCCTACCCCATCAGCGTTCCTGGAAACCGTCGGCCTCGCCGCGTGGCTCGCTCCAGCGTTCGACGACGCCCGTGACCGTGCCTGGACGGGGTGGGCCGGCGGTGTCGCCGTTCAGGAGGGCGAGGAGTCGGTGGCACTTGTCCCGGGGGCCCTCGGCAACGACCTCGACGCGTCCGTCGGCCAGGTTGGTGGCGCTGCCGGTCAGGCCGAGTTCCAGGGCGCGGGCCCGTACCCACCAGCGGAAACCTACGCCCTGGACGTGGCCGCGCACCCAGGCCGTCAGGCGTACCGTCTCCATCTCGTCCCCCGTTCCGGTCATCGGCGCTCCTAGGTCCTGTTTCGACGTGGTCTCAGCTCGCGCCCGAACGCGTTACCCGCCCGGTGCAGCGATGCCGAAGGCGAGCGGAACCGGGCGGATCGCGAAGCGATGTCGCGTTCGCCCCAGGAACGGTCACGTAGCGAGCCGTCAGGCGAGCGCAGTGGGCCGGTCCTGCAATCAACACAGCGAGCCGTCAGGCGAGCGCAGTGGGCCGGTCCTGCAATCAACACAGCTTAGTGGCGTGCTCGGCGGGGGCGTGGTTGGCACACGGGGCAGCTGTAGGACGAACGGTTCATGAACTCGTCGCGACGGATCGGGGTGCCGCAGCGGCGGCACGGTTCGTCGCGGCGGCCGTAGGCGTCCAGGGAGCGTTCGAAGTAGCCGCTCTCGCCGTTCACGTTGACGTAGAGGCTGTCGAAGCTCGTGCCGCCGACCGCGAGGGCGGCGGACATGACCTTGCGGGCGGCCTCCAGGACGCGTGTCGCCTCCGCCCGTGTCAGGGTCTCGGTCGGACGTGCCCAGTGCAGCCGGGCCCGCCACAGGGCCTCGTCAGCGTAGATGTTGCCGACGCCGCTGATCAACGACTGGTCGAGCAGGGCCCGTTTGATCCCGGTTCGGCGGCGGCGCAGGGCGCGGAAGAACGCCTCCGGGTCGAAGGCGTCCTCCAGCGGGTCGGCGGCGATGTGCAGGATCGGTTTCGGGACGAGTCCGTCGCCGATCTTGTCCGGTGCCAGGTCGGTGACCATGAGGTGGCCGAAGGTCCGCTGGTCGACGAAGCGCAGGTCGAAGCCGCCGTCGGCGAAGAGGATCCGGATCCGGAGGTGTTTCTCGCGGGGCCGGTCGGGCTCGCCGACGAGCAGTTGGCCGCTCATGCCGAGGTGGGTGAGGAGGGCCTCCTCAGGCGGTTCGCCGTCGGAGGAGGTGAGGGGCAGCCACAGGTACTTGCCGCGGCGGCGCGGGGCGAGGACGGTGCGGCCGGCGAGGCGGGCGGCGAAGTCGGCGGGGCCGGTCTCGTGGCGGCGCACCGCTCTCGGGTGCAGGACCTCGGCGGAGGCGATGGGACGGTTCGTGGTGAAGCGGTCCAGGCCGCGGCGGACGACCTCGACCTCGGGTAGTTCAGGCACCGGCCTGGGCCGCCTCGCCGGCCTGGTCGGCGGCCTCGCGCTGGACGACGATCGCGCGGATCGCGTTCCAGGCGGCCTCTGCGGCGTGCTGTTCGGCCTCCTTCTTGCTGCGGCCCTCACCGGAGCCGTATGTCCGGCCGCCCACCCGAACTGAGGCGCGGAACGTCTTCTGATGGTCGGGGCCGCTCTCGGCGACGTGGTACTCGGGGACGCCCAGTTCCTCCACCGCCGTGAGTTCCTGGAGGGAGGTCTTCCAGTCCAGGCCGGCGCCTAGGCCCGCCGAACGGGCGATCAGTGCGTCGAAGAGCCGGTGCACCAGCGCGGACGCCTCGTCCAGGCCGCGGTCGAGGTAGACGGCGCCGATCAGCGCCTCCAGGGTGTCGGCGAGGATGGAGGCCTTGTCTCGGCCTCCGGTGCCCTCCTCGCCGCGGCCGAGCCGGATGTGGGCGCCGACGCCGAGGCCGCGGGCGACACCCGCGAGGGCCCGCATGTTGACGACGGCGGCGCGCAGCTTGGCGAGTTGCCCCTCGGGCAGGTCGGGGTGGCCGCGGAACAGGGTGTCGGTGACGACCAGGCCCAGCACCGAGTCGCCGAGGAACTCCAGGCGCTCGTTGGTGGGCAGGCCGCCGTTCTCGTAGGCGTACGAACGGTGCGTCAACGCCCGTTCGAGCAGTTCGTCGCTCACTTCGACGCCCAGGGCGTCGATCAGTTCGGTGCGATCCGGAGCGGGATCGCTCTTCTTGCCGCTCACGGGCCCTCCTCGCAGGCCGTGCACCGCCCGAGGGGGCGGTCGCGTCGATGGCGCGCGGCCGGCCGGCCGGGTCGGCGAGGACGCACGGCGGGGAGGGGTCCGCGAAGACGAGGTGCGCGCCGGTAGGCAAATCCCGGCGTGCACCACGGCTCCGGGCGCAGTGAACGAGGTTCAGTCTCCGCGCCGGTCACCACGCCGACATGTCGCGCCGGGGTGGTCGGGTGCCTGTCCTGCCGCATCGGGGGGCGGTAGCGCTCACGCGCGTATCCGCCCCCCAGGATGCGAGAAGTCTCAGGACGCCGGTTCGATGACCTGCCTCCGGTTGTAGGTGCCGCAGGTCGCGCACGCGGTGTGCGGCAGCTTGGGGTCGCGGCACGTCGGGCACTCGACCAGGTTGGGCGCCGCGGTCTTCCACTGCGCACGCCGGTGCCGCGTGTTGCTGCGCGACTTCTTCCGCTTCGGGACGGCCACCTCAGCCCTCCTGCTTTCGTTCTCGTCGGTCGATTGGTCGACGGGAGCCGCTGTCGCTCCCGTCCCCCCGGTTCGGGGGAGCCGGCGCCGTGTCGCCGAGGCCCCGCAGCGCCGTCCACCGGGGGTCGACGGCGTCGTCGTGGTGGTGGCCGGGTTCGTCCGCCAGCCGCGCACCGCAGTCCGGGCACAGGCCCGGACAGTCGTCCCGGCACAGCGGGGACAGCGGCAGCGCGAGCACCACCGCGTCCCGCAGGACGGGTTCGAGGTCGATCAGGTCGCCCTCGAGGCGAAGCTCGTCGTCGTCGGCGTTCCCGCCCGAGCGGGTGTCGTCGTAGACGAAGAGCTCCTGGAACTCCGCCTCGAAGGTCGAGGCGATCGGGTCGAGGCAGCGGGAACACTCCCCCCGGAGGGGGACCGTCGCCGTGCCGGTGACGAGCACCCCTTCGAGGACCGCTTCGAGCCGGAGGTCCAGCTCGATCGCGGCGCCCTCGGGGACGCCCACCATCTCGACGCCGAAGTTCTCGGGTGCCGGCACGGACAGGTGCTCCTCCCGCGAGGACCCGGGTTGCCTGCCCAGAGCTCGGGAGTCGAGCACGAGAGGGGCGGTCGGGTCGAGGCGGGTCAGCGGATTCCTGCTTTCGTGAGGCATGAGAACGGCGGCCACGGTGATGGCCGATATCCCAGGGTACCGAAGACAGGGCCGTCGTCCCAACTCGCGGACCCACCACCAGGGGCGGCCGCCGGTGCGTGTTCCCGTCCTCGCGGGGCGTCAGTCCCCCGTGAGCCGTTCGACGAGCCGGTCGTGGACGATGTCGGGGACGAGGCCGGAGATGTCCCCGCCGAACTTCACGACCTCCTTCATCAGGCTCGACGACAGGAACGCGTACTCGGGGTTCGTCGCCATGAACAGGGTCTCCACCCCGGCGATGCGGTGGTTCATCTGGGCCATCTGCAGCTCGTACTCGTAGTCGCTGACGGCCCGCAGCCCCCGGACGATCACCGGGATGCCCTGGTTGCGGCAGTAGTCGACGGTGAGGCCGTAGAACGTGTCGACCGAGACGTTGCCGTACTCCTTGGTGACCTCGGTGATCATGTCGGCGCGCTCGTCGACGGTGAACAGGCTCTTCTTGCTCTTGTTGATCAGCACGGCGACGACCACCTCGTCGTAGAGGCGGGAGGCGCGGCTGATGATGTCGAGATGACCGTTGGTGACGGGGTCGAACGATCCCGGACAGACGACACGGCGCACGGCGCGAACCCCCTCGGTCCCGTTTTTCCGGCCTGCGGCGCGAAAGTACCAAATCGCGTTCGGAGTCGGTTCGGCCGGGTCCGGAGGTCACTACCCTCCGTCTCCCAGCGCGTCGATGATCCTCGCGGCGATCGGGCCGGACTCGATGCCGTACCCGGGCGCCTCGGTCATCACCGCGACCGCGTACATCGGGTCGTCGCGGGGGCCGACGCCGATGAACCAGCGGTCGTTGTAGGCGGCGCCCTCGACATCGGCGGTCCCGGTCTTGCCGCCGAGGATGGACGTTCCCCTCAGTGACCTGCCGGTGCCCCGGTCGACGACGGCCTTCATCATGTCCAGCATCTGGTCGGCCTGGTCGCCGGTCAGGGGTTTCGACAGCCGTTGCGGCGAGATGTCGTCCACCGTCCTCCCCTTCGGGGAGCGGAGCCTGTCGACCAGGTGCGGTCTCATGACCACGCCGTCGTTGAGGACGGCGGCGGCGACCATGGCCATCTGGAGCGGCGAGGCGACCGTGCTGCCCTGTCCGATGGAGCCGAGGGCGCTGAGCGACGGCTGGTCGGTCTCGGGGAAGTCGCCGGCGGCGCCGCGCAGCCCGTCGGCGTACTCGATCCGGTCGCCGAACCCGAACCGCGCGGCCTCCTCGTGGACGGCGCCGTTGCCGGGCTCCTCCGCGCCCATGTAGGCGAACGTCGTGTTGCACGACTGGGCGAACGCCTCGATGAGCGGGATGCTGCCCAGGTCACACGATCCGCCGATGTCGCCCGCGTCGTTGTTGATGGCCTGGCCGGCGCCCGGCGGCCGGTAGCTGCGTCCGGCCCTGACGGGGGTGTTCGCGCTCGCCCCGGCCTTCAGCGCGGCGGCGGCGACGACGGCCTTAAACGTGGAGCCGGGCGGGAACAGTTCGTTCGTCGCCTTGTTGAGCAGGGGCTTCAGCGGCTGGGCGTTGAGGCGCTCGAACGCCGCCTGCGCCTCCTCGCCGTCGAGGGTGGACACGTCGTCGGGGTCGTAGGACGGTGTGGAGGCCATCACCAGGATCTCGCCGGTGTCGGCGTCGAGCGCGACGGCGGCCGCGCGCCGGGCGCCCGCGCCGCGCAGCGCGTCGTAGGCGACGCGCTGCGCCCCGACGTCGATGGTGGCCTCGACGGTGCCGCCCGGGACGGGCCTGCCGATGAGCTTGTCGACGAGGTTGGACGTGGCGAGCCGGTCGTCGGTCCCGTCGAGGAAGTGGTTCTCGGCCTCCTCGAGACCGGTCTGGGAGAACACGGAGAAGTAGCCGGTGATGGGCGCGAACACCGGGCCCTGCTTGTAGCGGCGGCGGTAACGCTCGTCGTCGATCTTCTCCGACCAGGCGAGCCGTTCGCCGTCCGCCACGATGGGACCCCGCTCGATCTTGAAGCGGTCGTCGAGCCGGCGGGCGTTGTTCGGGTCGTCCCGCAGGTCCTGGGCCTGGAACCCCTGGACGTAGGTGATGTTCACCATGAGCGCGATGAGCAGCACCAGGGTGATGAGCCAAGCACGCCCAACGGCACGGTCAATGCCGGGCCTCATGCGATGGCATCTACCCGGGATGCCGGTGCTCTCAACTACCGGTGGCGCGCCCGTACCAGAACACTGCCTCGCCGTAACGCCGGTCGCGTTCGGGTTCGTAGCCGTCGGGCCAGCGCAGCGCCGGGCCGCGGGCGGCGCGTTCCACGACGACCAGCGCGTCCGGGGCCGTCCAGCCGTGGTCGCGCAGGTTCTCCAGCAGGGTGGTGACGGACGCGTCGTCCAGCGCGTACGGCGGGTCGGCGAAGATCAGGTCGTAGGGGCCGCCCGGCGGCGGCCCGCCGACGACGCGCTCGACCTTTCCCGCGCACGGGACGGCGCCGGGAAGTCCGAGGTCCTCGGCGTTCTTCCGGACGACCCGGATCGCGCGTGGATGCGACTCGACGAGCAGCGCGTGCGCGGCGCCGCGTGACAGCGCTTCCAGGCCGACCGCGCCGGATCCCGCGTACAGGTCGGCGACGCGCAGCCCGTCCAGCGGGCCGAGCAGGGCCAGGACCGTGGCGAACAGGCCCTCACGGGCCCGGTCACTGGTCGGTCTGGTGTCCCGTCCCGGTGGGACGGCCAGCCGCCGTCCTCCCGCGCTGCCCGCGATGACCCTGGTCATTCCCCCAGTATCGCGGCAACGCGGAGCGGCGGACTCCGGCGTACGTCACGCCCCAAGAGTGCACAACCTGAACAGGGGTGTCTTGTGAAACAGGGCCTAAATGGTCCGTTACCGGTTCACAGTCGACTACTGGACGTGCAAACGTGATCGCAGCTTGCAGCCGATCCCCTCAGGAGCAGCAGTGCATCACGGTAGGAGACTGGCGGTGACGGCCGGCGCGACGGTTCTCGGCATCGCCGCCATGAGCGGCGTTTCGCACGCTGAGACCTCCCGGCCCTCCGCCGAGAAATCGCCGCGGTCGGAAAGGCCGGCGTCCCTGCTCGACCTCGACCTCACCTCCACGACGAAATACGACAAGCCGACCAGGACGGCGAGCGCGGGCCTCGATGTCGGCTTGGGCGTCGGCTCCCGGGACGACGGGGTGAAGGTCCGACTGCGCACGGGTCTGAGCGCCTCGCCGGGCGGTGGCTCGGGCAGCCGGACCAGCGCCGGGAACGGGGCGCCGGGTGTTTCGCTCAGCGCGGGCGCCACGGTCTCGGCGGGCGGTGGCGGGCTCGTCCGCGCGAAGGCCGAGGCCGGTGCCTCGGTGAAGCCCGGCGGTGCCGTACCGCTGTCGGTGGACGTGTCGGCGAACGCGTGCGTCGGTGGTTGCGCCGCTCCGACGCCGCCCACGCCGCCTTCTCCCCCGATCCCGCCGACGCCTCCCACTCCGCCGGTTCCCCCTGCTCCGCCGGCGCCGCCCGGTCCGGTGCCGCCGGACGCCCAGCCACCGGCGTCGCCGCTGCTGCCGCGGCTTCCGTCCGCGCCGATGGGGCCGGGCGCGACGGCGGTCGGCGAGTTCACGCCGCCGAGGGGCCTGCCGTTCACCGGGACGGACGCGCTGCCGCTGCTCGCGCTCGGCATCACGGCCCTCGTCGCGGGCAGTGCCGCGGTCGCCGCGACCCGCAGGCGCGAGGCCCGCGAGTCCTGAACCGTTCGTGGAAGGGGCGCCGCCCGGCGGAGGGCGCCCCTTTCGCTGGGCGGACGCTCGGGAACGGTCCGCTCAGAGGTTCTCGGAGCCCGCGACGTTCCAGCCGCCGTCCGAGCGTTGCAGGTGCAGCCGGTGAACGGTGACGCGGGCCTGGTCGGTGCAGTCGCCCTTGCAGGCGCCGAGCGTCACGAGCGCCGTCAGCCGGTCCGCCCGCCCGGCCGGGCGCAGGCCGATCTCCACGGGCGTCCCGGACGCGACGGACGGCGCGCGCGTCACGGCGTCGAGCGCCTCGCGCGCCCGCGGGCCGGGCCACGCCGCGCCCGCCAGGTCGGCGCGGGGCGAGGCCGCCTTCAGCGAGTACAGGCTGTCGAGCAGCCAGCCGCCGCCCTGCCTGACCATGGTCGCCCGCATCGGGTTCTGGAGGCGGGTCGGGTCGGCGTCCGCCGCGCGGACCGTCCGCTTGACGTACGTCGTGACGGCGACGCGGCCGGACGAGGCCGCCACCACGGCCGAGTCGACGATCTCCGCGGTGACCGACCCCTTCCTGGCCTTCAACTCCTCGCGGTACTCGCGGGTCGCGAGCTGCCGGTCGTACTCGGCCCCGTACGTGGGCGTCGCCACCCGGTGCGCGGCCCGCACGTTCTCGTCGAGCGTCACATGGTCGAAGGTCAGGACCGTCCGGACCGCCTGTGCGGCGGGCTCGACGACCGCCGCCGCGGCGGCCGGTGGTGCGGCCGCGGCGATGTCCGCCGCCGCGGACCTCTCCGGCGAGCCGTCCGCCAGCAGCGCCCATGCCGCGCCGCCCACGCCGAGCAAGAGAAGCGCCGCCACGGCGGCGGCGACGGCGGGCCCGCGACCGCGGCGACGCGGCGGAACGGACGGCGACGGCCGTCCGGGGCCGAACCCGCCCGTTTGGGGCGGGTGATCGACCCTTCCCACGGTCGGCGGTGCGGGCGACGGCGTCCTCGGATCGCCCGCGAGCTGGACACCGGTGCTCAGCGTCCGCTCCTCGGCCTCGTGGACGGTCGCGGCGCCGCCGCCGAGAAGGTCCAGCAGCACCCGCTGCGCCTCCGGGCGTCGTGACGGGTCCTTGGCCAGGCACGACGCGACCACGCCGCGCAGTGTCCCCGGAAGCGCCGAGAGGTCGGGTTCGTAGTTCAGGATCCGGTGGAACACGGCGGAGATCGTGTCGTTGCCGAACGGGTGCCGTCCCGTCGCCGCGAACAGCATCGTCGCCGCCCACGTGAACATGTCCACGCCTGTGCCGAGTTCGGTGTCGTTGACCTGTTCGGGCGCCATGTACGACGGCGTCCCCATCGCACCGCTGCCCCTCGCCGCCGACGCGCCGACGACACGGGCGATGCCGAAGTCGATGACGCGCGGCCCGTCCGGCCCCATCAACACGTTGGACGGTTTGAAGTCGCGGTGCAGGATCCCCGCGCGGTGGATCGCCGCCAGCGCCGTCACGGTCCCGATCGCCAGCCGGTCGAGGTCGGTGCCGGTTCGTGGGCCCCTCGCGTTCACCAGGCCGCTCAGCGACGGTCCCGGCACGTACTCGCTGACGACGTACGGCCGGTCACCGGACACGTCGGCGTCCAGGACCTGCGCGGTGCAGAACCCCGCCACCCGGCCGATCATGCTCATCTCCCGCTCGAACCGCGCCCGCCACTCCGGGTCGCGGCTGAACCGGTCGCGCAGCAGCTTCACCGCCGCCTGCCCGCCGTCGTCCCGCCCCAGGTAGACGACGCTCTGCCCGCCCTCACCGAGCCGTCCGACCAGTTCGTACCGGCCGAGCCGCGCCGGGTCGCCGGGCAGCAGTGGGCCAACGGCCGTCATTGGAGCTCCTCCGTCGCGTACGAGACCCGCCACGGAACCTCTACCCGCCCGCACCCCACATGGTCACTAGTTGTCGAGGATTGTCGTGACTTGTCGGCCTCGTCCGGTCAGGCCTTTTCCAGGAAGTCGGCGCGGTCCTCGTCCAGGAGCGAGGCGAGGACGGTGGCGAGGCCGGGATGGCCGGACAGGTCGGGGTCGGCCTCGACGAGGGCCGTGGCCTCCTCGCGGGCGTCGCGGATCACGTCCTCGTCCCGCTGCAGGGTGAGCAGCCGGAGGCTGGACGCGCGGCCCGCCTGCGCGGCGCCGAGGACGTCGCCCTCGCGGCGCTGCTCCAGGTCGAGGCGCGACAGCCGGAACCCGTCGGTGGTGGACGCGACCGCGTCGAGACGCTCGCGGGCCTTGCTGCCCGGTTCGGCGTCGGTGACCAGGAGGCACAGACCCTGGAGGGAGCCGCGCCCGACGCGTCCACGCAGCTGGTGGAGCTGGGAGACGCCGAACCGGTCCGCGTCCATGATCACCATGACGGTGGCGTTGGGCACGTCCACGCCGACCTCGATGACCGTGGTGGCGAGCAGGACGTCCAGTTCCCGGCCGGTGAAGCGGCGCATCACCGCGTCCTTCTCGTCGGGGTGCAGCTTGCCGTGCAGGACGCCGATGCGCAGCCCGGCGAGCAGTTCCTCCAGCTTCGGCAGCACCTCCATGATTCCCAGCGGTGAGCGGCGCCCCTCCCCCGCCTGCGTGTCGTCGGACGCGATGGCGTCGCCCTCGTCGCCCTCCTGCTCGCCGATGCGCGGGCAGACGATGTAGATCTGACGTCCGCGCGCCGCCTCCTCCTTGATGCGCTCCCACGTCCGGGCGAGGAACGCGGGCTTCTCCGGCGGCACGACATGGGTCTGGATCTGCGAGCGGCCCGCCGGGAGCTGCCCGAGTACGGACGTCTCCAGGTCGCCGAACACCGTCATCGCCACCGTGCGCGGGATCGGCGTCGCGGTCATGACCAGGACGTGCGGGCGCCCGCCGGCGGTCTTCTCGCGCAGCGCGTCCCGCTGCTCGACGCCGAACCGGTGCTGCTCGTCCACGACGACGAGGCCGAGGTCGGCGAACTGGACGCTCTCCTGGAGGAGCGCATGGGTGCCGACGACGATCCCGGCGGCGCCGGACGCCGCGTCCAGCAGCGCCTCCTTGCGCGCCTTGGCCCCCTGCGACCCGGTGAGCAGCGCCACCCGGGTGGCGTTTTCGGCGCCGCCGATCTGCCCGGCCTGTGCGAGGTCGCCGAGCATTCCGGTGATCGACCGGTGGTGCTGCTGGGCGAGGACCTCGGTGGGCGCCAGCAGCGCCGCCTGCCCCCCGCCGTCCACGACCTGCAGCATCGCCCGCAGCGCGACCACGGTCTTGCCGGCGCCGACATCGCCCTGGAGGAGGCGGTGCATGGGGTGTTCGAGGGCGAGGTCGGCGGCGATCTCGTCGCCGACCTGCCGCTGGCCCTCGGTGAGCTCGAACGGCAGGCGCGCGTCGAACTCCGCCTGGAGGCCGCCGAAGGACGGCGGGCGCGGTGTGGCCGGAAGCGCGGCGGCGGCGCGGCGGCGCTGCGCCAGGGCGACCTGGATGACGAACGCCTCGTCCCACTTCAGGCGCTTGCGGGCACGGCCCAGCTCGTCCCAGCCGCGCGGCCGGTGGATGCCCTCGTAGGCCTCGCGCAGGCCGATCAGGTCGCGGCGGCGCAACAGTTCCGCGGGCATCGGGTCGGCGGGCAGGCTCAGCTGGTCGAGGACGGTGCCGATCGACATGCCGATCGTCTCGATCGGCAGGGCCTTGGTCGACGGGTAGATCGGGATGATCTCGTCGGCCCACTCCTGCGCGGCCTGCTCGGCGCCCTTCTCGTGGACGACCTTGTACTGCGGGTGGGCGAGCTGCCGGACCGCCCTGCCGCTCCGGGGACGGTAGGTGCTGATCTTCCCGGCGAACAGGCCGCGGGTGCCGGGCGACAGTTCCTTCTCCGGGCGGTAGGAGCCCTTGCGCCCGAAGAAGCTGAGCTGGAGCAGCCCGGTCCCGTCGGTGACGGTGATCTCCAGGACGTAGCCGGGACTGCGGGTGAGGGTGCGGCCCTGGACCTTCACGACCTCCGCCATGACGGTGACGTGCTCGCCGTCCTGCAGGCCACTGAGCTGCGTCAGCTCACCGCGGTGCGCGTAGCGGCGCGGGTAGTGGTGCAGGAGGTCGCCGACGGTGTGCAGGTCGAGGCCCTTCTCCAGGACCTTGGCCGTCTTGTCGCCGAGGACCTTGCGCAACGGCTCGTCGAGGTTCGCCACGCTGTCTTTTCTAGCCGATGGGCCCGACGGGCATCACGCGATGCCCGTCGAGAGGCCGTCGAGAGGCCGCCCAGCCGCGCCCGTTCGTCGGCGCGGCGGGCTGATTCGCCTCTTCGGCGCGCTGTCGGCTACTCTGATCCGTGCGCCTCGTCCAAGGTGTTCGTCAGTGAGCACCCATGATGCCCGTCCCGCCCGCTGCGGTGTCCGGGTGGCGCTCCGGTCAGAGTTTCGACACCACTTGGAGTTTCCCGTGGCTTCCGTTTGCGACGTCTGCGGCAAGGGACCCGGTTTCGGCATGCGCGTCTCCCACTCGCACCGCCGCACCCCGCGCCGCTGGAACCCCAACATCCAGCGGGTGCGCGCCGTCGTGAACGGCAGCACCAAGCGGATCAACGCCTGCACCTCCTGCATCAAGGCCGGGAAGGTCGCCAAGCCGACCGTCTGACCGCGCCTGGATCGCACCGGCTCATCGGGACGCCCGATGGGCCGGTTTTGGTGTGCGCGGGGTCGTGGACGCGGGCAGGCCGCCGGCCGGGGGCGGCTCAGGCGCGGTGGCGCCAGCCGTGGTCGACCGGGCCGATCCCCGCGCCGAGCGGGAAGCCCGCCGCGATCGCGCCCGTCACGTACTCCTTCGCCTTCGCCACCGCCGCCGGGACGTCCTCGCCGAGCGCCAGATGCGACGCGATCGCGGACGCGAGCGTGCATCCGGTGCCGTGGGTGTGCCGGTTGTCGTGCCGGGGCGCGGTGAACCGGTACTCGCGCTCCCCGTCGAACAGCAGGTCGGCGGGCTCGCCCGGCAGATGCCCGCCCTTGATCAGCACCCATGCGGGGCCGAGCGCCCGTACGGCCTCGGCCGCCTCGCGCAGGCCCGTCTCGTCCACCACCTTGACGCCGGTGAGCTGCTCCACCTCGTACAGGTTGGGCGTCGCGACGGTCGCGACGGGCAGCAGCGCCGAGCGGACGGCGTGGACGGCGTCGGCCGCGAGCAGCGGATCACCGTGCTTGGACACCCCGACCGGGTCGACGACGGCGGGCGCGTCGCAGGCGGCGAGGGCCTCGGCGACGGTCTCGACGAGGACCGTGGACGCCAGCATCCCCGTCTTGACCGCGTGGACGCCGATGTCGGACAGGACGGAGTCGAGCTGGGCGCGCACCGCCTCCGGCGGCAGTTCCCAGTAGCCCTGGACGCCGAGGGAGTTCTGCGCGGTGACGGCGGCGACGACGCTCATCCCGTGGACGCCGAGCGCGAGCATGGTCTTCAGGTCGGCCTGGATGCCGGCGCCGCCACCGGAGTCGGAGCCCGCGACGGTGAGCACGAGCGGCGGGGTCCGGGGCGAGGACGGGGAGGGCGTCATGCCGTCCACTGTAAAGGGTTGTGGAGCTGCGACGATCTCAGACCATCACGCAGGGCTGGCCGTTGAGGATGCAGGTGGCCGGCCTGCTCGCGGTGCCCTTCGCGGCGAACACGATCCGCACCTTCGCGCCGGGGGCGATGGCGGTGCGCCCGCGAACGTGGGCGACCTTGCCCTTCCGGACGACGGTGGCGCCCTTGACGGCGGTGACGGACGCGCCGGAGATCCTGAACGCCAGCGCCCATTTCGTGATGGGCCGTGTGCCCTTGTTGGCGATCGTGGCGGTCGCCTTGAAGCCGTCGGGGGTCTTGGACGCGACCCGGAACGCGACGATGAGGCCGTCGGAGCGGCCCTCGCCGCTGCGGCTGGGGCGCTCGCCGTCGTCGTCATCGCGGTCGGACACCGGGTTGTCCCGGGGGCTGTTCTGGGTGCTCTCGCTCGGCGCGCCGCCCGCGAAGTTGAGGGAGATCTGCTGCGTGCTCAGCGCGTAGGCCACGATTCCGACCGCGATGACGAGGGCGACGATCGGCAGTAGCGGGACGGGCAGCATCGAAAGGAACTTCAGCGGCCTCTTCGAGCCGGACTTCTCGCGGGGACGGTTCTCGGGTTCGGGCGTCTCCGGCGACCAGAAATCCGAAGAGTCGAACGGGTCGTCGGAGGCGAAGGCGGAATAGGAGCCGGGAGCGCCGGGGTAGTCACCCGGATAGTCCCCTGGGAGGGGGTCGAACAGGTGCTCGTCCGGTGGGCCGTGCGTCCATTCCGCGTCGGGGGGCGGGCCGGTCGACGCCCGGTCGTGCGGGGACACGTAAACGCGGTCGTCGGTCGGCCCGGAGTAGGTGTCGAAGGTGGGATCCAGGGGAGCGTCGTAGAACGGCCCGTAGGTCGCGTCGCGATCCGGTACGGGTCCGCGGCCCGGTCGTTCGCGCCTGGTGTGTCGTCCCATCCCATTCCTCTTCGATCACAGGATGTATACCAAACCCGTACCAACCATGCCTACAAGACGCGTCAATCGGTCGGCGTGAGGACATTGACAAACGCCGTCTCACGTCGGGAAATGGTCCCATGCGCCGGACGGTGGTTCGCGTCCGTCCACGGTCACTCCCGCCCCTTCGGACGCGGTCCCGATGACGGTCCAGGACGGGGGCGGAACGGCGTCCGGGGGGAACGTCGCGGCGAACGCGTGGTCCTCGCCTCCGGTGAGGGCGTGCCGCAGTCCGTCCGGTCCGAGGATCTCCGGGACGGGCACCCTGGCGGAGTCGACCTCGATCCGGACGCCGCTCGCGGCGGCGATGTGCCCGAGGTCCTGGACGAGCCCGTCGCTCACGTCCAGCAGCGCGGTGGCGCCGTGCGCGCGGGCCTCCTCCCCCGCCCGGTAGGGCGGTTCGGGACGGCGATGCGCCGCGACCAGCTCGGCGGGCTCGGTGCGGCCCCCGGTGAGCAGCGCCAGCCCGGCGGCGGCGTGACCGAGCCGTCCCCGGACCGCGACGACGTCTCCCGGACGCGCCCCGGACCGGGTGAGCGGAGCCGCGCCGCCGAGGTCGCCGAGCGCGGTGATCGCGAGCGTGACGGCGGGCGCCGCGACGACGTCGCCGCCCGCGACGGAGGCGCCCGCCGCGCGGCACTCGTCCGCGAGCCCGTCGTAGAGCCGTTCGGCCCAGTCCGTGCCGGTGCCGGGCGGGGCCGCGAAGCCCACCAGCAGGGCCGTGGGCCGGGCGCCCATCGCGACGACGTCGGCGAGGTTCTGCGCGGCGGCCTTGCGCCCGATGTCGTAGGGGCCCGACCAGTCGAGTCGGAAGTGGCGCCCCTCCACCAGCAGGTCGGTGGTGGCCACGACGCGTCCGTCCGGGGCGGCGATCACGGCGGCGTCGTCACCGGGGCCGAGCCGCACGTCCGGGCCCGACGGCGACCGCCGGGTCAGCCGGGCGATCAGCGCGAACTCGCCCAGCTCACCGATCGTTCCCATCCGCCCCCCGCGTTTAGACCGTTCCGTATGCGCCTGATCGCGGCACGTGCGCCCCCGGACACGCGCGGCGGCGCGTAACACGATACGGTGAACCGTCCGACGGTTGATTCTCCGCCCGGGGAGGACGTGATGGTGCAGGCCTACATCCTCATCCAGACCGAAGTCGGCAAGGCCGCCGAGGTGGCGGGCCATATCTCCGGCATTACGGGCGTCACACTGGCGGAGGACGTCACCGGACCCTACGACGTGATCGTCCGAGCGGAGGCGCGCAATGTCGACGAGCTCGGCAAGCTCGTCGTCGCCCAGATCCAGGCGGTCGAAGGCATCACCCGGACCCTCACCTGCCCGATTGTTCACATCTAGGCGCCTGGTCGCGGTCCTCGCCGCGGGGCTGGTACCGCTGGTCGCCGGGTGCGGCGACGGCGCCGTCCAGGTGCCCGTCCCGAAGGCGGACGCGGCCGTCCGGCGGCTGTGCCAGGGGCTGCGGCTCCCCGAGAAGGTGCACGGACAGCAACGCCGCGACACCACCCCGGACTCGTCCCTCACCGCGGCCTGGGGGTCGCCCCCGATCGCGCTGCGCTGCGGAGTCCCCCGTCCCCCGTCGCTCAGACCGATGTCCGAGCTGGTGACGATCAACGGGGTCGACTGGTTCGGCCATCCCGCCGACCGGCCGGTCACCTTCGTCGCCGTGGGGCGGCAGGCCTATGTCGAGGTGACGGTCCCGCCCAAGTACAACCCGGCCGGTGACGTGCTGATCGAACTCGGGCCGCTGATCACGGCGACGATCCCCAGGAAACCCGAAGGGCAGATCTGACCGCGGTCACGGCGCCGGAGCGCACTCGCGCGGCGTTCGGGGTGGTGGGGCGGGAGGGATTCGAACCCCCTCAGTCAGCGACACCTGGGTTACAGCCAGGCTCGACTCTCCGAACGTCGACGCCGCCCCTGGAAACGGCGGCCTACCGGCCGCGTCGTACCTCCGGAGGGATTCGAACCCCCATCGCACAGCACCTCATGCTGCCGTCTCTGCCGTTGGACTACGGAGGCGTGCGTGCGGCTCCCGGGATTCGAACCCGGAACATCCACTTCCTGAGAGTGGCCTCTCTGCCGTTGGAGTAGAGCCGCGTGACCTTCAGCGAGGTGGCGTCACTCGCGGCGGCTCGGCCGGAGAGTCGTCAGGAGACGGGATACCGGCCGGGGCGGGCGAGAGACGCCGCGGGCAGTCGTAGGCGGTACTGCTCCAGAGCCATGGCCGGTCCTCCTCTCAGAAGCCTCGTGTCCTCGACGGGCTGACATCGGTAACGATGCCAGCGGAGTCGATCTCGCCGCAACACGTTTTCCGGCTCAGGGGTTGTCCGGAAGGAGGGACCCGAACACGACGAGCGCCCAGAACGCGACCATGACCCAGCCGAGCGCGATCCCGGTCACCGCGAGGCCCAGGCCGCGCTCCCCGGAACGCCGCAGCCGCGCCCACGCCATATGCCCGGCGATGATCGCCGGAATGGACGGCAGCCCGCAGGTGAGCAGCCCGACCGCGCCCATCGAGACCGCGTAGATCGCGAGGCTGTTGACCGGTCGTTTGGCGGGCGCCTGCGGCGCCTGGTATCGGTGCGGCGTGTATCCCATGGGCTGCTGGTAGGCGGCGCCGCGCACGGCGACCGCGTCGGCGTAGCGCTTCCACGTCTCCGCCTCGGCCGTGCGTCCCTGGCCGTGCAGCAGCATGGCGAGGTTGCGCATCGCGGCCGGATCACCGGCCTGGGCGGCCTGCCGGTACTGCCGCTCGACGAGCGCCTCCGCCTCTCCCACGGCGAGCGGGGGCGGCGTGGCCGACAGTCCGGAGGGTTGTGTCGAGGGCTGCGTCGGGGGCTGCGTGGGGGCCTGTGTCGAGGACTGGGTGGGCGGCTGTGTCGGACGCTGGGTCGGGTGCTGGGTCGGGGTCTCCCGGACGCCGCTGGAGATGAGCCCGTCCAGCAGCGCCTGGGCGGACGGGCGCCGTGCCGGGTCCTTGGCGAGCGCCGCGCGGACGGCGTCGAGGAGCGAGCCGTCCAGGCCGCCGAGGTCCGGCTCCTCGCTGATGATCTGGTGGATGATCGCGGGAAGCGAGTCACCGGCGAAGCACGGCCCGCCGCGTGCGGCGAACGCCACGGTCGCGCCCCAGGCGAACACGTCGGACGCGGGGGTGGCGCCCCGGCCGTCGAGTTGTTCGGGGGCCATGAACGCCGGTGTGCCGACGATGCCGCCGGTCGCGGTGAGGCGCGTCCCGTCCAAGGAGCGGGCGATGCCGAAGTCGATGACCCGCGGGCCGAACGTGGACAGCAGCACGTTGGCGGGTTTCAGGTCGCGGTGCACGACCCCCGCGTCGTGGATGGCGGTCAGCGCGGTGGCGATCCCGACCGCGACGGCCTCCAGGTCGGCGCCCCGCAACGGACCGTCCTTGGCGACCGCCGCGTCCAGGCTCGGTCCGTTCACGAACTCGGTGACGAGATAGGGCGGGTCGGCGGCGGGCCCCGCGTCCAGGACGGGGGCGGTGCAGAACGGCCGGACCCGCTGCGCCGCCGCGACCTCCGCCTCGAACCGAGCGCGGTACTGCCGGTCGGCGGCGAACTCGCGTCTGATCACCTTGATGGCGACCTTGCGTCCCGACGCGTCCAACCCGGCGTACACCGTGCCCATCCCGCCTTCGCCGAGCCGATCCACGACCCGGTACGGGCCGATGCGCTCCGGCAGGTCACCATGCGCCAAGGGATGTTCTCCTCAGAGAGTGGTTTCAGCCTCTAAGCGTGGCATATCGGTCGTCCCTGCACGGCGGAGCCGCACCGAAGGAGCGGGAGTCGGGAAGAGTTCGCGCCTCGGGGAACCGCGCGGGTCGTGTACGCGTCCAAGATCCATGCGTGGTCGTGCTCTTGCCGCGGTCGGGACGATGGCGTTGCTGGCCGGAGGGTGTGGCGGGCCGTCGGGCGACGGTGATCCGCCGCGGCCCGCGCCGCCGATGCGGCTCGTCGCCTACGACGGCTGCGGTGCCCTTCTGGACGGTCTGCGCCGGGCGACGGCCGAGAAGGTCGGCCCCTACGGGCTGGACGACGGCCCCATGATGCCGGGGATGCCGGAGAGCGGCATGGCGAAGGGTGCGCCGCAGGCCGCGCCCGCCCCCGACGCGCCGCCCGAGTACTCCAAGACCAACGCGCACGAGGCGGACGCGGACGAGCCCGACCTCGTCAAGACCGACGGCCGCAGGATCGTGGCGCTCACCGACGGCGGGCTCCGCGTCATCGACCCGGCCACGCGCAAGGTCGTGCACAGGCTGGATCTGCCGGGCCATCACGGCACCGGGCAGATGCTGCTCAGCGGTGACCGTGTGCTGGTGCTGACCGGGGCGTCGGCGATGATCTCCTATCCCCGCCCGGCGCCGCCGGGCCGGGACGGTCTCCTGCCCAAGCCCGTCTCGTCCATGACACGGCTGACGCTGGTCGACCTGTCCGCCGCGCCGAAGGTCGTCGGAACCATGACGACCGAGGCCGGCTATCTCGACGCCCGGCAGAGCGGCGCCACCGTCCGGGTCGTGATGCGGAACCGGCCGAAGATCGACTTCCCGGGGCACCATCGGGCGGACGAGCAGGCCGCCGTCGCGGCGAACCGGGCGGCCGCGTTGAAGGCACCCCTGGACGCCTGGCTGCCGACGTTCCGGGTGGAGGGCGGCGGCGCCGCGAAGACGTACACGCCGCCGTGCGAGCAGGTGAGCCGCCCGGCCTCGTACACCGGCTCGACGATGCTGAGCGTGCTGACGTTCGACCTGTCGCAAGGGCTCGGCGACCCGCAGGCGATCGCCGTCGCGGCCGACGGGTCCACCGTCTACGGCAACGGGAAGAGCCTCTACGTCACCGGCACTCCCCCACATCCGCTCACGCGGAAGAAGGCTCCCAAGCTGCGCACGGACGTGTACAAGTTCGATGTCGGCGGCAAGGGGCGCCCCCGCTACGTGGCCGCGGGTTCGGTGAAGGGCGATCTGCTCAACCAGTACTCCATGTCGGAGCACGGCGGAAACCTGCGTCTGGCCACGACGGTCGGCAGGTTCGACCCCGGGCCCGGCCGGTCGGAGAGTTCGGTGCACGTCCTCGCGCAGGACGGCGACCGGCTCACCGAGATCGGCCGGGTCGACGGCCTCGGCAAGGGCGAGCGGATCTATTCCGTGCGGTTCATCGGCGCCACCGGGTACGTGGTGACGTTCCGGCAGGTCGACCCCCTCTACGTGCTCGACCTGAAGGACCCTCGCCGCCCGCGCCTCACCGGCGAGCTGAAGATCACGGGCTACTCGGCGTATCTGCACCCCATGGCCGACGGCAAACTCCTCGGCGTCGGACAGGACGCCGACACCTCCGGCCGGACGCGCGGCCTTCAGGTCTCGCTGTTCGACGTCTCCGGCGCTCGGCCTCGCAGGGTCGACTCCTACCAGTTGGAGGGCGCGTCGTCGCAGGCGGAGTTCGAGGCGCACGCGTTCCTGTACTGGCCACGGTCGGGTCTGACGGTGATCCCGGTGACACGTCCCGACGGTGGGATGAGCGAGGCGCTCGCCCTCAAGGTCTCCGGGACGTCCATCACCAGGGCCGGCGCCATCAGGCATCCCCGTGGGACCTACGGCGGCGGCGTGCAGCGCTCACTCGTCGTCGGCGACACCCTCTGGACGTTCTCCTCGGACGGCGCCCGCGCCACCGACGCCGCCACGCTGACGAACACGGCGTGGCTGCCGTTCGGTTAGCGCAGGCCGGTGGAGCGCCGCAGCGCCGTCTGGATGAGCCGGTCGACGAGCGCCGGATAGTCGAGCCCGGTCGCCGCCCACATCTGCGGGAACGCCGACGCCGGGGTGAACCCCGGCATGGTGTTGATCTCGTTGAGGATCCAGCGTCCGTCCGGGGTGTGGAAGAAGTCGACGCGGGCGAGGCCCTCGCAGTCGAGCGCCTCGAACGCCTGGACGGCGATGCGGCGGACCTCCTCGATCGCGGCGGGCGGCAGGTCCGGCGGGATGGCCATGGTGGTGGTGCCGTCGAGGTACTTGGTCTCGAAGTCGTAGAAGTCGTGACCGCCCGCCATCAGCACCTCGGCGGGCAGGCTCGCCTCGGCGGGAGCGTCGTCCACGCCCTGCAGCACCCCGCACTCGATCTCGCGGCCCTCGACGGCGGCCTCCACGATGACCTTCGGGTCGTGCTCCCTGGCCTGCTCCACCGCGGCGTCCAGGTCGGTCTCGTCGGTGACGCGGCTGATGCCCATGCTCGACCCGGCGCGGGCCGGCTTGACGAACACGGCGCGGCCGGACGCCAGGCCCAGCTCCTTGATCTCGTCGATCTTGCGCTTGCGTTCGCGCCGCCACTCCCGGTCGCCGACCACGACATAGGGGCCGACGGGCAGACCGCGCGCCTGCCAGACGAGCTTCATGAACTCCTTGTCCATGCCGACCGCGCTGGCCAGCACCCCGGCCCCGACATACCGGACGCCGGCGAGGTCGAGCAGCCCCTGGAGGGTGCCGTCCTCGCCGTAGGGGCCGTGCAGCAGCGGCAGCACCACGTCGACGTCGCCGAGCCGCTCGGGGACCGTGCCCGGCTCGACCACCATCAGACCGCGGCTGTCGGGGTCGAACGGCAGCGCGAGGACGCCGCCGGCACCGGTGACCTCCGGCAACCGGCCGTCCTCGATGGCGAGCCGCAGATCGGCGGGCGGCAGCACCCAGCGGCCGTCGCGGGCGATGCCGATCGGGACGACCTCGTACCGGTCCCGGTCGATGGCGGCCAGCACGGCGCCCGCGGTGACGCAGGAGATCGCGTGCTCGGAGCTGCGCCCGCCGAAGACCACCGCCACGCGGATCTTTGATGCCTGGGACATGAGGCCCGACCCTACCGTCGATCAGCCCGGAGAGGCCACGAACGACCGGGGGTGATGATCATGTTCACACCCCGTACCGCTCGGGCTTGGGGGAACGGGAGATCAGCGAGATGGCCGCCTCCTTGAGGGGCATGCCGTGGTGCAGGACGGCGGCGACCGCCTCGGTGATCGGCATCTCGACGTTGTGCTTGCGGGCCAGCTCCAGCACCGCCTCGGACGACTTGACGCCCTCGGCGGTCTGCCTGGTGACCGCGATGACCTCCTCCAGCGTCATGCCGCGGCCGAGGTTCTCGCCGAACGTCCGGTTGCGCGACAGCGGCGACATGCACGTGCCGACGAGGTCGCCCATCCCGGCGAGCCCGGCGAAGGTGTGCTCGTCGGCGCCGAGCGCGGCGCCGAGCCGGGCGATCTCGGCGAGCCCGCGGGTCATCAGCAGCGCCTGCGTGCTGGCGCCGAACCCGAGCCCGACGGCCATGCCGACGCACAGCGCGACGATGTTCTTCACCGCGCCGCCGAGCTCGCAGCCGACGACGTCGGTGGAGGTGTAGACGCGGAAGTAGGGCGTCATGGTCGCGGCCTGGAGGCGCCGGGCGGCGTTCTCGTCCGCGCAGGCGGCGACGGCCGCGCCGGGCTCCCCGCCCGCGATCTCGCGGGCGAGGTTCGGTCCGCAGAACACGCCGACGCGGCCCTCGGGGACGTCCGCGACCTCCCGTACGACCTCCGACATCCGCCGGGACGTGCCGAGCTCCACGCCCTTCATCAGGCTGACGAGCACCGCGTCCGGCGGCAGCAGCGGCACCCACGCGGCGAGGTTCGCGCGGAGGGTCTGCGCCGGGACGGCCAGCGCCACGAAGTCGGCGCCCTTGAGCGCCTCGGCCGGGTCCAGGGTGGCGCGGACACCGTCGGGCAGGGCGACGCCGGGCAGGTAGTCGGGGTTCTCGTGCCGTTCGTTGACCGCCTCGACGATCTCGGGACGGCGGCCCCACAGGACGACCTCACCGCCGGCGTCGTGCAGCAGTTTGCTGAACGTCGTCCCCCAGGACCCGGCGCCCATCACCGCGGTGCGGTACGTCACGAGCCGTCCGCCTTCGGTTCGCGAACCGCGGACCGGAACTCCGGCGCGGCCGAGGCGGCGCGGCGGCGTTCCTCCAGGACACGGTGGTGGTCGTACCGTTCCTTGGGCGGCTCCTGGCCGCGCAGGTCCGCGAGCAGACCGGTGATCGCGGCCATGATCTCGTCGGTGGCGGCGCGCAGGGTCTCCCGGCCGAGCGAGCGGCCCTCGTACCTCGACAGGTCGACGGGCGGACCGGCGGCCACCCTCATCGTCTTGCGCGGGAACGGATGCAACCCCTTCTTCAGGGTGCCCGCGAGGCCCGTCGCCTCGCCCTTGCGGTACGGCATCAGCTCGTGCGCCCCCCAGTTCGCGACCGGGACGACCTTCGCGCCGGTCTTCAACGCCATCCGCGCCACGCCCGTCTGCCCGGTCATGGGCCACAGCTCCGGGTCACGGGTACAGCTGCCCTCCGGGTAGAAGATCAGGCATTCGCCGTCCAGGAGTGCCCGCTCCGCGTCGTCCAGGGCGAGGGCCGCGTCGGCGCTGTCGCGGTGGACGGGGATCTGGCCGGTACCGCGCAACACCTTTCCGACGAACCTCGCCTGGAAGAGCGTCGACTTGGCGAGGAAGACGGGATAGCGGCCGGCCTCGAACACGAAGTGCGCGAGCGCGAGCGGGTCGGCCTCGGAGATGTGGTTCGCGGCGATGATGACGCCGCCTTCCGCGGGGACGTTGTCGCCGCCCCGCCAGTCGCGTTTCAGCAGGCCGAACAGGAGCGGGCGAAGGACGACGGTCGTGAGCCTGCGCCAGCCCGGCGAATGACCCGGCGAATGACCCGGCGAATGACCGTGGCCCGTGCGGGCGCCCTGTGGGCCTCCCCCCGGCCCCCGGTTCGCTTCGCTCATGCCCCTCTCCCCCCGCCCTTTCCCCTGGGTGAACGCAAGGTGTCCCCAAGTGTCGCGGTTGTGTGCGCATAGTGTCGAGTTGCCATGTCTACCGCAGAGCACTTCCCATGGTCGCTCGTCGTGCCGGTCAAGCCGCTGGCCCGGGCGAAGTCCCGCATGTCACCGCACGCCGGCCCGCACCGCGAGTCGCTCGCGCTCGCGGTGGCGACCGACACGGTCGCCGCCGCGCTGCGCTGTGACCGGGTTCGCACCGTGATCGTCGTCACCGACGACCCCCTTCCCGCCACCGCCCTGGCCGCGCTCGGCGCCCGGGTCGTGCCCGACGTCCCGGACGCGGGGCTGAACCCGGCCCTGGTCTACGGCGCCGAGCGGAGCCGTGAGTTCGCCGGGGACGTGGGCGTTGGCGCACTTTCAGCCGATTTGCCCGCTTTGCGTCCTCTTGAACTCGCCCGGGTCCTCGACGCGGCCGCCGCGTCGCCCGAGGCGTTCGTCCCGGACGCGGCGGGCACCGGGACGACCCTGTACACGGCCCGTCCGGGCGTCCCGTTCGCCCCGGCGTTCGGTTCCGACTCCCGCGCCGCCCACCGCGCCCGCGGCGCTCGTGAGCTGCTGCTGCCCGGGATCGACTCCGTCCGGCGGGACGTCGACACCCTCGACGACCTCCGGACGGCGCTCGCACTGGGCACCGGACCCCGTACCGCCGCCGTCGCGACCAGACTGCCCGCGCTCGCCTAGAGTTCGGGTATGCAGGCGACGGTGAAGGAGTTCGACGCGGCGACCCGCGCGGGCAGCGTGCTGCTCGACGACGGAACGGAGCTGCCCTTCGACGCCGAGGCGTTCGCGGCCGGGGGGCTGCGGCTGCTGCGGTTCGGGCAGCGGGTGAACCTCGCCCTGGACGGCGACCGGATCTCGGTGGTGACGCTCTCGACGTTTCCGCTGCCCGACCCGCGGCAGCCGTCCTGAGCGTCCGCGTACCGCCATGACGAGCGCACCGACACAACGGCCGCACGGGCACAACGAGCGCACGGGCCCGACACGCACGGGCACGAGGAGCGCACCGACAAGAGCAGCGCCCGGACCCGAGTCGCCGGGTCCGGGCGCTGTTCGTGGTGAGGCTACTTCTTGCCGGCCACCAGGTTCTTGAAGTCCGCGCCCGCCTTGAACTTCGGCACCGAGGTCGCGGGAACCTCGATGGTCTTGCCCGTTGCGGGGTTGCGGGCCGTGCGGGCAGGCCGGTCGGCCTTCTCGAACGAACCGAACCCGGTGATCGCGACCTTGTCGCCCTTGGCGACGGCGTTCTGGATCGCCTCCAGGATGGCGTCGACGGCCTCGGCTGCGGCCTTCTTGCTGCCCAGCCGGTCAGAGATGGCGTCGACCAGCTCACGCTTGTTCATGGGTTACTCCTCTAGTTCCCCCCTTGCCCGAACGAAACTAAGGGACCCTCAGCGTGGACACAATCACCTGCACGCACGAGTTGGCGTGTCGCTGGCGTTTTGTCGGCCTCGCCCCCGTCTCGACGGGTGACCGGACCTGATCCGGCCACTGCGCACGCTAACCGACGTCGGGCGTCTCGGAGAAATCGGCGAGGAAGGCCTCCAACCTGCGGGCGGCCAGTTCCGGGTCCCGTTTCGCCAGATCGGTGATCGCCAGGAGCTGGCGGATGAGCCGCCGCCGGGTCGCCGACGGCAGCGGCGCGACGGCCCGATGGGCGTCACGCAACTGCCGGGCGAGCCGGGTCAGGGCGGGGTCGTCCCACTCCGGGCCGGTCCACTGGACCATGGCCAAGGCATGCCTCCGAACGGTCGAACGGGTCTTCGCACTAACGCGATTGTCCCCGCCGACCGTTCCAAGGCGTCCACCCGGGTACGGGATAGACCGGTCCTCCCCCGGCGAACCGGCGGGCCCTACACCGTCGTGGGCAGCCAGTCGCGGCGAACGGCCTCGTACTCGCTGATGGCGTCGGCGTGCCGGAGGGTGAGGCCGATGTCGTCCAGGCCCTCCATGAGACGCCAGCGCGTGTAGTCGTCGATCTCGAACGAGACGGTCTCGCCGTCCCAGCGGACCTCGCGGCTCGCCAGATCGACGGTGATCTCCAGGGTGGGGTCCTGCTCGATCCGCGACTGGAGCTCGTCGACCCGCTCGCCGGGGATGACGACGGGCAGCAGGCCCATCTTCGTGGAGTTGTTGCGGAAGATGTCCCCGAAGCGCGGCGCGATGACGACCCGGAAGCCGTACTGCTGGAGGGCCCACACGGCGTGCTCGCGGGACGATCCGGTGCCGAAGTCGGGCCCGGCGACAAGGATGCCCGCGCCGTCGTACTGCGGCTGGTTCAGGACGAACCCGGGGTCCTCGCGCCAGGCGGAGAACAGGCCCTTGTCGAACCCGGTGCGGCTGACCTGCTTCAGCCAGACGGCCGGGATGATCTGGTCGGTGTCGACGTTGCTGCGGCGCAGCGGCACGGCGCGCCCGGTGTGGGTGGTGAACGCTTCCATGACTTTCCTTACAGGTCGGCGGGGGCGGCGAGGCGGCCGGTGACGGCGGTGGCGGCGGCGACGGCGGGCGACACCAGGTGGGTGCGGCCGCCGGGGCCCTGCCTGCCCTCGAAGTTGCGGTTGGACGTGGACGCGCTGCGCTCGCCGGGCGTGAGCTTGTCGGGGTTCATCGCCAGGCACATCGAGCAGCCCGCCTCCCGCCATTCGGCTCCGGCGGCGGAGATGACCTCGTCCAGGCCCTCCTCCTCGGCCTGCTTCTTGACCTTCATGGAGCCGGGCACGACCAGCATCCGGACGCCGCTCGCGACCTTCCGGCCGCGCAGGACGCCGGCGACGGCGCGCAGGTCCTCGATACGGCCGTTGGTGCAGGAGCCGACGAAGACGGTGTCGACGGCGATGTCGCGCAGCGGCGTCCCGGCGGTGAGGCCCATGTACTCCAGGGCGCGTTCGGCGCTCTGCCGCTCGACCGGGTCGTCGAAGGACGCGGGGTCGGGCACGGAGTCGCCGAGCGGCAGGCCCTGGCCCGGGTTGGTGCCCCAGGTGACGAACGGGGTCAGCTCGGCCGCGTCGATCACGACCTCCTTGTCGAAGACCGCGTCGTCGTCGGTGCGCAGGGACGTCCAGTACTCGACGGCACGGTCCCAGTCGGCCCCGGACGGAGCGTGCGGCCGCCCCTTCAGGTAGGCGAACGTGGTCTCGTCCGGAGCGATCATCCCGGCACGCGCGCCGGCCTCGATGGACATGTTGCAGACCGTCATGCGGCCCTCCATCGACAGCGACCGGACGGCCTCACCGCGGTACTCGATGATGTGGCCCTGCCCGCCGCCGGTGCCGATCCGGGCGATCACCGCGAGGATGAGGTCCTTGGCGGTGACGCCCTCGGGCAGCGCGCCCTCGACGGTGACGGCCATCGTCTTCGGCTTCGTCTGCGGCAGCGTCTGCGTGGCGAGGACGTGCTCGACCTCACTGGTGCCGATGCCGAACGCGAGCGCGCCGAACGCGCCGTGCGTGGAGGTGTGCGAGTCGCCGCACACGACCGTCATGCCGGGCTGGGTCAGACCGAGCTGCGGCCCGATGACGTGGACGATGCCCTGCCCGTCGTCGCCCATCGGATGCAGGCGGATCCCGAAGTCGGAGCAGTTCTTGCGCAGCGTCTCGACCTGGGTGCGCGACACCGGGTCGGCGATGGGCTTGAGCAGGTCCGTGGTCGGGACGTTGTGGTCCTCGGTGGCGATGGTCAGGTCGGGACGGCGGACGGGACGGCCCGCCATGCGCAGCCCGTCGAACGCCTGGGGGCTGGTGACCTCGTGGACGAGGTGGAGATCGATGTAGAGCAGGTCCGGCTCACCCTCGGCACGCCGGACCACGTGCGCGTCGTACACCTTCTCGGCCAGTGTTCGGCCCATCACTCCCACCTCGTATGTTCGGACGACTCTGGTTGGACTCCGACTTGCATCTCAAAATCCGAGACGGCAATATCAAGACATGGACAACTCTAGCGGAGTCGGCGTACTTGACAAAGCCGTTCTTGTACTGAACGCGCTTGAGGCCGGTCCGGCTTCGCTCGCACAGCTCGTCCAGACGACCGGTCTGGCCCGTCCCACGGCGCACCGGCTGGCCGTCGCGCTGGAGCACCACCGCCTCGTCCACCGCGACACGCAGGGGCGTTTCATCCTCGGCCCACGGCTCGCCGAACTCGCCATCGCGGCCGGCGAGGACCGTCTGCTCGCGATCGCGCAGCCCGTTCTCGCCCAGCTCCGCGACCACACCGGCGAGAGCGCCTCGCTGTTCCGCCGCCAGGGCGACGTGCGGGTCTGCGTGGCGGCGGCCGAGCGCGCCAGCGGCCTGCGCGACACCATCCCGGTCGGCGCGGCGCTCCCGATGACGGCGGGTTCGGCCGCGCAGATCCTGCTGGCCTGGGAGGAGCCGGACCGGCTGCACCGCGGGTTGCGCGGCGCCAAGTTCGAGGCCGCCACGCTGGCGTCGGTCCGCCGCCGCGGCTGGGCGCAGAGCGTCGGCGAGCGGGAGCAGGGCGTCGGCTCGGTCTCCGCCCCGGTCCGCGGCGCGGGCGGACGGGTGATCGCCGCCGTCTCGGTGTCCGGACCGCTGGAACGGCTGACCCGCTCCCCCGGCCGCCTGCACGCCGGGCCGGTCGCGGCGGCCGCCGAAAAGATCAGCGAGGGAATGCGCCGGACCGCGTCCTGACCCGGGTCCCGCCCTACTGGTCCCCCCTTACCCCCATAACTCGGACACCCTTTGGATAGTGCCGGTATCTAATCGGTGCGCCCGGATACCGTTAACCAACGGTAAAGGGGGTGCGACGGTGCAGATCTCCGAACTCAGTGATCGGAGCGGCCTGACGGTCCAGACGATCAAGTTCTATATCCGCGAGGGCCTGCTCCCCAAGGGCTCGGCGGTCAGCGCGACACGGTCCGAGTACGACGGGCGCCATCTGGAGCGGCTCCGGCTCATCAGCGCCCTCCGCGAGGTCGGCGACCTGCCCGTGTCGGCCATCCAGCAGATCATCGCCGCCATCGAGGACGACCGGGTCAGCCTGCACGCGCTGTTCGCCACCACGCAGCACGCGATCGGCCCGCATGTCGCCGCGCCGCACGACCCCCACTGGCGCGCCGCCCGCGAGGACGTGGACGCCCTCGTCCGCGAACTCGGCTGGGACGTCGGCGACCGCGCGCCCGCCCGCGACCTGCTCGCGCACACGTTCGTGGCGCTGCGCCGTCTCGGCTTCCCGATCACCCTGCGCGACCTGCGGCCCTATGTGAAGGCCGCGACCGCGGTGGCCGACCACGAGATCGGCCGGGTCGCCGCCGGGACACCGCGCGCCAGAACGGTCCACTCGCTGCTGGTCTCGACCGTCCTGTACGAGCAGGTCCTGACGGCCCTGCACCGGCTGGCGCAGGAGGACGCCTCGTCCCGTCGCTTCGGCAAGTCCTGAAGACCCCGTCCTGAAGAGGAAAGCCATGCGCGGGACGCATGGGAACCATGCGAAGTCTTCGCTGGTGTCATGGCACGGTGGCCGCCTAGCGTTCGTAGCGCCGGCCACGGCCGGCCCTGTCAGTCGGTCTATCAGGAGGAACCCCAGGATGCGCGTCACGTTCGGCAACCCCGAGACCGTCCCCCCGCCGCCGCGGCCCGTCTACTCCCACACCGCGCTGGTGACGGCCGGTCCGCTGCTGTTCGTGTCGGGACAGGTCGCCCTGGACGAGAACGGGAACATCGACGCGCCGGGCGACATGGCGCGCCAGACCGAGGTCACGTTCGGCTACATCGAGAAGATCCTCGCGGCGCACGGCGCCGGTTTCGCCGATGTCGTCAAGGTGCAGACGTTCCTCACCGACATGGACCTGCTGCCCGAGTACGCGGAGGCCCGCAAGCCGTTCATGAAGGACTCCCGCCCGGTGAGCACGGCCGTCGAGGTGTCGCGGCTGTTCCACCCGGACGCCCTGCTGGAGGTGGAGCTCGTCGCCGTCCCGGGCAACTAGGGACGGAGTTCCTCGGCGACGTCGCGCAGGTCCGTCAGGAACGCGGTGACGGCCGGCGACCTGCGGGCGTGCCGTCCCACGGCGGCGTAGACGGTCCTGCGCGGCTGGTCGGGGGCCACGCCGCGCAGGACGACGCCGTCCCGCGCCACCGCCGTGGCCGCCAGCGCCGGCACGAGGGTGACGCCGAACCCCTCCGCGACCAGCCCCAGCTTGGAGATCCACTCGGCGGCCCGCAGCGGTGTCCGCGGCACGAACCCGGCGCTCTCGCAGCGGGCGCGCATGGTGGCGACCGCCTCGGGGTTGTCGGCGACGATCCACGGCTCGTCCGCCAGGTCGGCGAGGGAGACCCGGTCGTGGCCCGCGAGGCGGTGGGTGCTGGGAAGCGCGACGAGCAGCGCGTCGTCGGCGAGCGTCACCAGTTCGTCGGCGGCGATCGACGGGTGCTTGTGCGTGCTGACCACGGCGATGTCGAGTTCCCCGGCCTCCAGCATCGGCAGCAGCCGCTCGGTCATGCCCTCCCGCAGCAGCGGCCGGACGCCCGGATGCCGGGCCCGGAACCGGGCGAGCGCGCGCGGGACCAGCGCGGCGTTCGCCGTCGGGAACGCGCCGAGGCGCAGGGTGCCGGTGTCGAGCCTGCGGAGCCCGTCGAGCGCGCGGGCGGTGTCGGCCAGCCGGTCGAGGAGGCCGCGGGCGTGCGGCAGCAGGGACTCGCCGGCCGGTGTCGGGCGGACGCCCCGCGCGCCGCGGGCGAACAGTTCGACGCCGCAGACGTCCTCCAGCGCCGCGATCTGCCGGGACACGGCCGACTGCGTGTAGCCCTCCGCGGCCGCGGCGGCGGTGAACGAGCCGAGGTCGGCGACGGCGACGAACGTCCGCAACAGGACGGGATCAAGGGCTTCGGCGCGCACTCCCGCAGCATACGAGCCGCCGGATAGTGTCGTTCGCATGCCGCAGCGCCGCCCGTTCGTCAGCTTCGCGACCGACTTCGGCGCCGCCTACACCGGCATCTGCGCGGGTGTCGTCCATTCGATCGCCTCGGGCGCCACGGTGCTCGTCCTCTCCGACGAGATCACCCCGTACGCGGTCACCGAGGGCGCGCTGCTGCTCCGGCAGGCACTGCCGTACCTCCCGGTCGGCGTGCACGTCGGCATCGTCGACCCGGGCGTGGGCACCCCGCGCCGGCCCGTCGTGATCGAGACCGGACGCGGGGACGCGCTGGTCGGCCCCGACAACGGCCTGCTCGTCCCGGCCGCGGAGGAGTTGGGCGGTGTGGTCCGGGCGCATGTGCTGGAGAACCCGGAGTACCGGCTGCCGGCGGTGTCGGCGTCGTTCCACGGGCGCGACGTCTTCTCCCCCGCCGCCGCCCATATCGCCACCGGCGTTCCGGTCGCCGATCTCGGCGCGCCGGTCGATCCCGTGCCGCTGGACGTCGCGCCCCCCGTGGCGGGCGATGGCGAGCTGACCGCGCCGATCCTGTACACCGACCGCTTCGGCAGCCTGATCCTGAACGCGGGCCCCGACGATCTCGTCGCCGCGTTCGGCGCGGTGGCGCATGGGACCCCCTTGGAACTGTCCAGTCCCGGCCATGTAGCGGTGGTCACGTTCGAGGAGACGTTCGGCGCCGTCACGCCCGGTGACCCGCTCCTGTGGGTCGACTCGTCCGGAAGGCTCGGGCTCGCGGTCAATCAGGGCTCCGCGGCGGAGTTTTTCGGGCTGCGCGAACCGGCGGTGGTCACGCTCCGTCCCGTCCGCCCCTGAAAGAAGTCTGGTGGCCGTTTCCGGCGCACGCTGGCGGTTTGTACAAGTAAGCCGTATATGATCCCGCGCACTGAATCACATAAGACCGGGGGGTCGGATGTCAGAGGTCCACCACTTCTCCTATGGGTTGCTGACGCCCGTACTGGCCTACGTCATGTCCGTCATCGGCTCCCTGCTCGGACTGTTGTGCACGGCACGCGCGCGGGGCACGTCGGGCGGCTCGCGGGCGTCGTGGCTCGTCCTCGCGGGGACGGCGATCGGCGGAACCGGCATCTGGGTGATGCACTTCATCGCGATGCTCGGCTTCACCGTCCCGGGCACCGAGATCCGGTACAACGTGCCGCTCACCCTGCTGAGCTGCGCCATCGCCGTCGTGGTGGTCGCGGCCGGGCTGTTCGTCGTCGGCTTCGGCTCCACCGGACCCATCAAGATCGTTGTGGGTGGCGTCGTCATGGGCGTCGGCGTGGCGAGCATGCACTACATGGGCATGGCGGCCATGAACATGGCCGGGGACGTCTCCTACCGGACCCTGCTGGTGGCGCTGTCGGTGGTGATCGCGGTGGTGGCGTCCTCCGTGGCGCTGCTGTTCGCGTTGAACATCCGCGGCGGATGGGCCACCGCCGGAGCCGCGCTGATCATGGGCGTGGCGGTGACCGGCATGCACTACACGGGCATGGCGGCGATGCAGGTCGCCGCGCACACCGAGCAGGCGACGCCCGCCGGCGCGACCGCCACCGACTTCCTGATGCCGCTCATCGGCGGGATGGGCGTGGTGTCGGTCGTCCTGCTGGCCATCATCGCGATGGCCCCGACCGAGGACGAGATGCGGGTCGACGCCGCCCTGCAAGAGCGGGTCCGGGCCCGGCAGAACACGATCGTGCCGCAGGCGGCGCCTCCGCCGTACACGCCGACCGAACCGCGGCGGACCCGTTCCACCGGCGAATGGTTCGACGGCTGACCGGGACGCGATCAGGACGCGGTGAGTGCGAGGCCGCTGCCGATGCCCAGTAGCACCGACAGCGCCGCCGCCACGACCGCGACGGCCGAGGCGCCGCGTGCCGGACGAGGCGGCGGGACGTCCGGTCGCCGTCCGAACAGCGGGACGATCCAGCGCAGGTAGTAGAAGACGCTCGCGACCGTGTTGCCGGCGGCGACCACGGCCAGCCAGGCGTGACCGCCGTCCAGCGCGGCGCCGAACATCAGGACCTTCCCGACGAACACGGCGGTCGGCGGCGTTCCGACGAGGCCGAGCAGGCACACGACCAGGGAGAGCCCGAGCAGCGGCGAGCCGCGCAGCAGGCCCGTGTAACCGGCGAGATCGTCGCGTCCGGCGGCGAGCACGACGGCGAAGGCGCCGACGTTGGTCACGGCGTACGCGGCGAGGTAGTAGAGCACGGCGGGCTCCGCGAGGTCCGTCCGCCCGGCCATGGCGACCGGGACCAGCAGGTAGCCCGCCTGGCTGACCGTCGAGTACGCCAGCAGCCGCCGGACGTTGTCCTGCCCGAACGCGGCGAGGTTCCCCAGCGTCATCGTGACGGCGGCGATCACGGCGACGAGCACCGTCCAGCCACCGGGCGACGTCTCGACGCCGAACCGGTACAGGGCGGCGAACGCGCCGACCTTCGGGACGGTCGTGACGAAGGCGGCGATGGCCGGGGGCGCGCCCTCCGTGACGTCCGGGACCCAGAAGTGCCCCGGCACGGCACCCGCCTTGAACAGCAACCCGGCCAGCAGCGCGACGACGCCGACCGCGACGACCGGGGGCGACGCGTCCGCGAACCCCTCGCGCAGCATCGGATACCCGGTGCCCCGCCCGACCCCGAACAGCAGCGTGACGCCGCCGAGCATCACCACGCCGAGCAGCGCGCCCATCAGGTAGTACTTCAGCGCGGCCTCGGTGCCCGGCGCGTCCTTCCCGAACCCGGCGAGCGCGTACGCGGGGATGCTCGCCAGCAGGTACGCGGCGACCAGCACCAGCAGGTCGGACGTCGCGCCGAGCGCGACCGTCCCGAGCGCCGACAGCAGAATCAGGGCGTAGTGCTCGCTCTCTCGCGGATGCCCGCGCACCTGCCCGGCGGCGAGGACCACGACGAGGAGGGTCGAGCCGAGCACGACGATCCGGGTGACGTGGGTGACCGGGTCGATCTCGAACGCGTCGAACGCCACCAGGTCGGGGCGGGTCGCGGCGACACCCGCTACGGCCAGCCCGGCGACGAGCCCGGCCGCGCAGGTCACGGCGACCCGCCACTGCCGCGTCCGGGGCAGGAACAGCCCGTTGACCAGGCCGAGCACGGCGGCGATGAGCACGCACAGTTCGGGCGCGAGGTCGGCGGGGTTCTCGTTCATCAGCGGCCCACGAGCACGACGACCGCCGCGGACAGCGGTTCGATCGTGTCGAGCAGGACGCGCGGCGCGACGCCGATCAGCAGCGACAGCGCGAGCAGCGGGACGAGCGCCGCCAGTTCGGGCCGCCGCACGTCGGTGACGCGCGGCGTCAGCTCACCGGACGGCCCGAGCACCACCCGGTGCAGGACGCGCAGGAACAGCGCCGCCGTGACGAGGATCCCCGCGACGGCGAGCGCACCGGTCACCGCCGTCGCCGCGGTGCCGGTCCCGATCGTTCCGGCGAAGATCTGGAACTCGGCGATGAATCCGGACAGGCCCGGCAGTCCCAGCGAGGCGAACGCGGCGACCGCGACGAGAGTCGCGAAAACGGGGGCGCGGCGCGCGACACCGCCGAACCGTCCGATGTCGTAGCTCCCGGCCCGGTCGTACAGCACCCCGCACATCAGGAACAACGCGCCGGTGACGAGACCGTGGCTGACCATCTGCGTCACCGCTCCGGTGACGGCGAGCCGCCGGGCGTCGGTGTCGCCGCCCGCATACCCGGCCGCGCCCAGCGCGAGGACGATGTACCCCATGTGGTTCACGGACGTGTACGCGACGAGCCGTTTGACGTTGTCCTGCGCGAGCGCGACGAACGCCCCGTACAGGACGCTGACGAGCCCGACGACGAGCATCACGAGCGCATAGCGGCGCCAGGCGTCCGGCAGCATCGGCATCGCGATCCGCACGAGCCCGTACGTCCCCATCTTCAGCATGACCCCGGCGAGGATCGCCGACCCGGCGGCGGGCGCGTCGGTGTGCGCGGGCGGCAGCCACGTGTGGAACGGCACGACCGGCGTCTTGATCGCGAGGCCGAGGCCGACGGCGAGGAGCGTCAGCCCGGCGAGCCCGGACGACCCGGCGAACGGCGGGGTGCGGGTCAAATCGACCATGTCGAACGTGTGCGGGTCCGCGCCGAGGTAGAGGCCGATGAACCCGAGCAGCAGGACGAGCGATCCGAGGAACGTGTAGAGGAAGAACTTCAGCGCCGAGCGGGCCCGGTCATCGTGTCCCCACAGCAGGATCACGAAGTACATGCCGACGATCGACAGGTCGAAGAACACGAAGAACAGCAGGAGGTCCAGCGCCGCGAACAGCCCGAGGCAGACCGTCTCCAGGAACAGGAACAGCATCGCGAACGCCCGTACCCGGTGCGGGTTGCGTAGCGAGTACACCGCGCACGCGGCGAACAGGACGGCCGTCAACGCCAGGAGGGGCAGCGACAGACCGTCCACACCCACGTGGTAGCCGGCCCGGACGGACGGGATCCACCGCACGTCCGTCTCGAACGACGTCCCGCCGCCCGTTCCGTGCGCGGCCCACATCGCCGTGACGAGCGCCAGTTCGACAACGGTGACACCGGTCCACGTCCATGGCACGGCGCGGCGTGGGACGCCCGGCAGCGCGAGCGCGACGGCCAGCGGCAGGAAGATCACCAAGGTGAGCATGGGCGTCACCCGGCCAGGACGGCGACGAGGACGAGCACCGCGAGCACCACCGCCGCCTGCGCGTAGTACAGGTGGACCTGCCCGGTCTGTGGGCGCCGGGCCAGGGCGCCGAGGCCCCGCGCGGCCCGCCCGACCGCGCCGACGAGCCCGTCGACTCGAAGTTCGACGCGGCGGCGGGCGAGCCCGGCCGTCCACCGCCCGCCCCGCGCGACACCTTCCACGGCGCCGTCGACAACCCGGTCGTCGAACCGTGCGAGGGCCCGCGCCACCGCGAACCCCGGGCGAACCAGCCCGGTGAGCGCCGCCCGCTCCAACCAGAGCCATCGCGAGGCCCACGCGGGCTCCGGAACCCTGCGCACGGCCACGACGACGCCCACTGTCGGGACCGCGAGCGCTCCGGACAGCGCCGACTCCCAGGCCACGGGCCCGGCTCCGCCCAGAACTCCGGGCAGTCCGAGAACCCCGAGCCCGGCGCCCGCCACGGCCAGCCCCGCCAGCGGAACCCGCTGCGCCAACGGCACCGGGACCCGCTGGGCCGCCTGGAACAACCGCAGCAGCGCCTTCCCTGCGTAGGCCGCCGAGAGCACGGACGCCGCGAATCCAACGGCGAGCAGCGCAGACGACCCGACACCCGCCAACACCTCGTCCTTGGTCACCCACAACGACAGCGGCGGCACCCCGGCCAGCGCGACCGCGCCGACCCCGAACGCGACATCGACCACCCGGTGGGTGCCGCGCCTGGTCAGCCACACCCCCGCGCACAGGAACAGCAGGCTCTTCACCGCGGCGTGGGCGACGAGATGCGCCGTCCCGCCGTCGACCGCTCCGGCTCCGGCGGCCAGGACCATGAAGCCGATCTGCGCGCAGGTGGACGCCGCGAGCAGTTGCTTCAGGTCCCGCTGCGCGAGCGCGACCGCGCCGAGCAGCAGCGCGGTCAGCGCACCGGCCCAGCTCACGGCCGTGGCGGCCCATCCGGTGGCGTCCAGCAGCGGACGCAGGCGCAGCAGCAGGTAGGCCCCGGCGACCACCATCGTGGCCGAGTGCAGCAGCGCCGACACCGGGCTCGGACCCGCCATGGCCCGCGACAGCCAGAACGAGAACGGCAACTGCGCCGACTTGCCCAGCGCCGCGACCACGACACCGGCCGCGATCAGATCCCGCCAAGGGGCGTCCGCCGTCGCCAGGTCGTCCAGCTTCAGCGAGTGGGCACCGGCGACCGCGAACCCCGCCGCCGCGTAGAGGCCCATGTCGGCGGCCCGGGTCGTGAGGAACGCGACGTCCGCCGACCGCACCCGTTCCGGGTCCGACCAGACGTAGCCGATGAGCGCGTACGACATCGCGCCCATGACCTCCCAGCCCATCAGCAACAGCAGCAGGTCGGACGCGGTGACCGTGACGGCCATCGCCGCCGCGAACAGCAGCGTCAACACGTGGAACCGGACGCCGTACCCGTCCGCCCAGGCATAGGCGAGCACCGCCACCAGCACCACGGCCAGGGTCACGAGCAGGAAGGCGGACGACTCGTCCACCACCAGCCCGCTCCCCCACCCCGGGATCATCCCTTCAAATCCCCTGCGTCATCCGTGAGGTCCACGTCCCGCGCCCGGAACAGGGCGGTGACGACGGCGAAGCCCATCGCCATCTCCAGCGCCATGACGGTGATGGCCACGAGCACGAGGACCTGACCGTCCGCGGACCCCGGCGACACCCAGTGCCAGAACCCGGCCGCGGCGACCACCACACCGTTGATCATGAGTTCGAGGCCCATCATCAGCATCACGATCGACTGCTGGGACAGCGCGCCGAACAGTCCGACGCAGAACAGCGCCGCTCCCAGCAGGAGGAAGGTCTCGAGCGTCATCGGCGCCCCCGGTCATAGCGTCCACGGCTCGTCGCGAGCACCACGGACGCGATCATGGTGGCCAGGATGGCGATGCCGAGCACCATCATGACCGGCATCTTCGGCCCCATGATCGAGGCTCCGAGCGCGAACGTCGGGTCGGACGGCGGGCGGCCCGCCCGCTCCGGCCACGGGGCCGCGAAGATCCCCGCCGCGAGCGCGACGAACGCGCCGCCGGAGATGGCGAGCGCGCCGCGCGCGTTGTGCGTCATGGTCATCGGCATCAGCCCCGCCGGGTTCATCATGTACATGACCATGAACACGACCATCACCAGCATCTCCATGATCATCATCAGCACGATCAGGACGCCGAGATAGCTCAGGCCGATCAGCAGCAGCTCGCCTCCGACGCAGAGGAAGGACGCGAGCAGCGCGAACGTCGCCCGCGCCATCGAGTCCACGACGAACACCGCGACACCGAACCCGACGGCGGCGACCGCGAGCACCCAGAATCCGGCGTCCACCACGGCTCCCCCTAGATCACGACGATTCCGACGACGAGCATCTGCAGCAGCGTGGCGGGGATCAGCACCGTCCAGGCCAGCGTCATGAACCGGTCCATGCGCAGTACCGGCAGCAGCCGCCGCGTCCAGACCAGGAACGCCAGGACGGCGCACGTCTTCACCAGCGACCACGCCCACCCGGGCAGCGCCGGTCCCGATCCGCCGCCGAGGAACAGCGGGACCGCGGCGCCCGCCGAGACCGCCAGGAGCCCGTACCGTCCGGCCGTGAAGACGAGCCGGTCCGGGCCTGACAGTTCCAGTGCCGCGCCGCCCGCGATGTCACCGCCGAGCGGATGGCCGAACGGGCCCCAAAACGCCATCGCGAGGGCGGACAGCAGGTAGACGACGAACGCGACCGGCATCCACACCGCGTACCAGAGTCCGTCCTGCGCGTCCCCGATGGTCCGCAGGTCGAGGGAGTGCGCGGCCAGTGCCGCCGTGATCAGCGCGAACATGTGCGGCAGCTCGTACGCGAGCCCCTGCGCGATGAACCGGTACCCGCCGATCAGCGCGTACGCCGAGTTGACGCCCCACCCGGCCAGCCACACCGACGCCCACGCCACCACCTCCATCGCGTTGAACCAGACGACGCCGACCGCCGTGTCCACCGCGACGCGGTCACCGAACGGCACCACCAGCGCCGCGAGCGCCGCCGCCACCGGCAGCGACACCACGCCGATCCGTGTCAGCGGACGGTCGGCCCTGACCGTGACGCGCCGCTGCGTCGTCAGAAGCCGGGCGACCTCGTGGAACGGTTCGGTGGGACGTCCGGCGAAGGCTCCGTTCAGACACGCGGCGGCGACCGCCAGCCCGCCGAGGACGACCACCTCAACCATCGGCGGCCGACCCGAGGTCCGGATCGAGACCGGCGACGATCAGCCGCGCCTCCCCGAGATCAGTGCCTTCCAGCCGTGCGGGCAGCCTCGCCAGGACCTCGGGCCAGGGCTCACCCGGCCGGTCGGCGGCGGGGCGTCCTTCGAGCGCGGCGCCGATGTCCCGCAACCACCCGTCGACGTCGGCCGTGTTCCGCGTCATCCAACGCAGCGCCCGCGACCGCCCGACCCGCCGAGCGAACCGGTGGAACCGCCGCGCCACGTCCGGGGCGCCCGCCAGCGCCTCGTCCCTCAGCACGGCCGCCCGTTCGCCCGCCGCGTCCCAGCCCGCGACATGCAGCAGCCGCGCCACGCTGTCGAGTCGGTGCGCCGCCCGCCGTCCCTCGTGCCAGAACGTCCCGTCCGCCGTGTCGACCGCGACGGCCTTCGCGGCCTGCACCACGTCACCCTGGAGAGTCAGATCGACCCGCAGCCCTGCGGGCCAGTGGGACAGCACGGGCCCGAGCGGGACGTGCAGCACGTCGAGTCGCAGGCCGTCCCGATCGTCCGTCCGGTCGGCCATGCCGACCTCGTCCAGATCCAGTGGGGCCCGTGGACCGGCGGCGGCGCCCGCCACGAGATCCGCGGACATCCGTGTACGCGGCTCCGGCATGTCCCGCCACACGGCGTCGATGGCTCGCGCCAACGCCGCCCCGGGGTTCCCGCAGACCACGAGCGTCCCCGTCTCCACCGGGGAAAGAGCGGCCCGCCGCCCGCGCCGCCGCAGTTCGGCCTCGACGCGCACGCGGTCGGCCGTCCCGTCCGCCGCCGACACGACGAACGGACGCGCGGCCGCGGCCGTCAGGCCCACCGCAGCGCCCCCTCACGCCACGCGTACAGGACGCCGACCAGGATCAACCCGAGGAAGAGGAACATCTCCACGACCGCCTTCACGCCCACGGACGCGACGACGAGCGCCCACGGATACATGAAGATCATCTCCATGTCGAAGGCGAGGAAGATCATCGACACCGTGTACCAGCGCACGTGGTAGCGCGACAGCGCGTGCTCGACCGGGCGCGCCCCCGAGAGGAACGGCCCCGCCTCCAGAAGCCCACGGGGCGCCATCGCCCACGACGCCGCGTACACGGCGACGATCAGCGCCCCGACCAGCCCCACCACCGAGAGGACGACGACGAACGGCGCCATTGCCCCTCCCGGGTACGGTTCCCTGACGCCGTGACCCCTACCTGATCAGGCCCCGGCAAAACATGGGCTATCCGTGCCCGCCGTGCCGTTCCCGGTCGGCGGCCGCCGCGCCGAGGATCATCTCGTCCACGACCCAGCGGGCCTCCGGGGACAGGTCGACGAGCGCCCGCAGCACCTCGGGCCGGATGACGCCGTTCTCGACGTCGCGGCGCAGCGCCTTCAGCGTCAGGTCCTCGCCGATGGGGTCCGACTCGCTCGGGAACCCGAAGAACCCGATCGGCACGCCGAAGAAGGTGGCGAGCGCGGTGAGCGTCTTGAGTTGCGGGTTCTCCTGCCGTCCGGTGCGCAGCTTCCACACGGTGGTGGACGAGATGTCCTCGCCGGTGGCGGCCGCGATGGCGGCGGCGGCCTCGACGTTGTTGCGCGGCGGCTCCGCGTCCGCGGGCCACAGGTTCCGAATCAGCCATTCGACCTTCTCGGCCAGCGACGCTCCCGGCGACACCTCGTCCAAGCGATCCCGCATCATGCCTCCCACCCCGGATCCCAGTGCTTTTAGTTGACCACAGCCGCGCCCGTCAGCCAAGGACACATAAGCCTTCTCATCCTCGATCAGGAGGGTGAGCCGCCACCTCCCTCTCAGGTCGCGATCACTCCTCCCCTCCCGGTGAACTTTGCCAAGAACCATTGCAAAGCCTCTTTGCAACTCCTACGGTCGCGGACATGAAGGAACAACCGCCGCCCGAGGCGATCACCGATCCGGAGCGGGTGCGCCTCCTCGCGCACCCGCTCCGGAGGCGGATCGCCGAGATCATGCGGCGCGGTCCGGTCTCGTCCACGACCCTCGCCCGCGAACTCGGCCAGAGCACCGGCTCGACGAGCTACCACCTGCGGCAGCTCGCCAAGTACGGGTTCATCGAGGAGGTGCCGGAGCTGGCGCGCGGACGGGAACGCTGGTGGCGGGCGGTGCCCGGCGACCGCCGTCTCCCGCCGTACAGCCGGCAGTCCCCGGAGATGCGCGAGGTCGTCGAGGAGCTGACCCGCCTGGAGTTCGCGAACGAACTCGACATGCTCGACCGGTTCCAGCGGGCCCGCGACGGGCTGGGCCCGTGGGCGGACGCGCTGCTCTTCTCGTTCTCCACCGTCACGCTGACGCCGGACCAGGTGCGTCCCTTCTTCGAGGAGTACATCGCGCTCCTCTACCGCTACAAACGCGCCGAAGACGATCCACCGCCGGAGGCGCGCACCCTCCACACCAGGTTCCTGGCCTTTCCGGAGCCGTAGGGCCCGGACCGCCGAGTTGCCCCTCGGCGGTCCGGGCGGAGGCCCGTATCACCACGCCGAACGGCGTGTTTCGCACGCGACATCGAGCCCCACGGAAAGGAGAGCACCTCATGCTGCTCTCACGCAAACAGCCACCATCACGGGGGCGCCTGCTGAAATGGGCGGTCCTGCTGTTCTGGGTCGTGGTCACGGTCCTGGCCGTCCCGGCGGCGGGCCGCCTCGCGGACGTCGTCGAGGCGAAGTCGTCCGCCGAACTTCCACGCGGCGCGCAGTCCACGAAGGTCGAGGAGCTGGCGCCGCGCTTCCCCGGCGGCGAACTCGCCCCGGGGATCATCGCCTATGTCCGGCCGTCCGGCATCACCGCCGCCGACCGGGCGAAGGCGGAGGCCGACCGCCGCGCCCTCGCCTCCGTGGCGACGAAGCCGATCGCGCCGCCGCAGCCGTCCGCCGACGGGAAGGCGCTGATGCTGCATGTGCCGTTGACGGACGACGACACGCTCACCGACAAGGCCGAAAAGCTCCGCGACCAGTCCCTGGCGAACGCGCCGGACGGTCTGGAGGTCCGCCTGACGGGCCCGGCGGGCGGCGCGCTCGACGTCGGCGACGCCTTCGAGGACATCGACAAGACACTGCTCATCATCACGATCCTCGTCGTCACGGCCGTGCTGCTGCTCACCTACCGCAGCCCGATCCTGTGGCTGTTGCCGATCGCGAGCGCGGCGATCGCGCTCCAGGTGTCGAACGCTGTCGTCTACCTTCTCGCCGAGCACGCCGGCCTGTACGTGGCGGACGGCATGTCCGCGATCCTGAACGCGCTGGTGTTCGGCATCTCGACCGACTACGCGCTGCTGCTCCTCGCCCGCTACCGGGAGGAGCTGCGCCGCCATCCCGACCGCCACCGGGCGATGGGTGTCGCGTTGCGCCGTGCCGCCGCCCCGATCGTCGCGTCCGCCGCGACGGTCTCCCTCGGCCTGCTCTGCCTCCTCGCCGCCGACATGGGCTTCAACTACGCGCTCGGCCCGATCGGCGCCATCGGCGTCCTCGCCGGACTGGTCGTCGTCATGACGTTCCTGCCCGCGCTGCTCGTCGTCTTCGGACGCTGGGTGTTCTGGCCGCGCATTCCGCGTCCCGGCGACACGCCACCCGCACGCGGCGCCTGGGACCGCGTCGGCCACCGCGTCGCCGCCCGTCCCCGCCTGGTCTGGATCGGCGGCCTCGCCGTCCTCGCCGCGCTCGCGTCCGCCGCCCTGGGCATCGACACGGGCCTGGACCGCGCGAACTTCCTTACGACCACTCCCTCCTCCACCATCGGCGAACGCCTCCTCGCGGAGCACTACCCCGGCGGTCAGAGCCGCCCGCTCCAGGTCATCGCCGACGCACCGGACGCGTCCCGCGTCTCCACGGCCCTGCGTGAAGCCCCCGGCGTGGCCCGCGTCCAGGACCCGCAGCCCTCCAAGGACGGCGGCCTCACCCGAATCGAGGTCGTCCTGGACGATCCGCCCGACAGCACAGCGGCCGAGCGGACCGTCCGCCGGCTACGCGAAACGATCCCCGACGCGACGATCGGAGCGAGCACCGCCGGCAGCATCGACGTGGCGGACGCGCAGGCCCATGACCGCCGGATCGTCATCCCGCTGGTGCTCGGCGTCGTCCTGCTCATCCTGATCGCCCTGCTCCGCGCCCTGATCGCCCCACTCCTGGTGATCGCAACCGTGGTGGCGTCGTACTTCGCGGCCCTCGGCGCGGCCTGGTTGCTGTTCCACCACGCCTTCGGCTTCCCTGCCCTCGACATCCAGGTCGCGCTGATGGGCTTCCTGTTCATGGTCGCGCTCGGCGTGGACTACAACCTGTTCCTCGTCTCCCGCGTCCGCGAGGAGGTGGGACGCGCCGGCCATCGCAACGGCGTCCTACGCGGCCTCGGCGTCACCGGCGGCGTCATCTCCAGCGCCGGGCTCGTCCTGGCCGCGACGTTCGGCGTCCTCGGCGTCATGCCGATCACAATGATGGTGCAGCTCGGGGTCCTGGTTTCCCTCGGCGTACTGCTGGACACGTTCTTCGTCCGCTCCATCGTCGTCCCCGCGCTGGCCCTGGACCTGGACCGCCACTTCTGGTGGCCCGCGCGCCTGTCGACACCCGAACCCGAGCCGAGCGGCACCCCGACCAGCCACGTCCGAACCTGAGACACCCCATGCCGGAGGGACGAGCGGGGGCCGTCCCTCCGGCTACGCCTTCTCGGCCGTCACCATCACGGGATGCCCATCAGGGTCGGCGACGTAGGCGATGCGTTCACCCCAAGGCGTATCGCCGGGGGCGACGAGCACCGGATGACCGAGCGCCGCCAACTCCTCGACCGAGGAGTCGACGTCGTCACAGTAGACGCACAACTCGAAGAAACGGCCGGAGATCGGCCGCTGCGCAAGCCCGTGAATCCCCGCTCCCCCCTCAGGCACCACCCCCAGCCCGATAAGCGACCCTTCACCGAGGCGCAGAGCGACGAACGTCGTCACCCCACCCTCCTCGAACCGATAGGTCTCCTCGAATCCGAGCGCATCGCGGTAGAACTCCAGCGACCGCTGCAGGTCATCGCACGCCAACATGGGAAACGCAGACCGAAATGCCATGCCGCGACGCTACAACCCACCGCCGACACTCAGGCTCTGGGTGACGGCATGATCGTGAAATAGGCTGGATTCGCGTCCGAACCGCATCGCTCGCCGACCGCGAGGAAGGACCCATGTCCGCAGTACTGCTCAATGTCCTGATCGGCCTGGTGACCAGCATCCTGAGCGGCGGAGGCGTGTGGCTGCTGAACCGTGTGAAGCAGGCGCGCAGGCTCCAACGCAAGGCCGTGTTCTTCGGCCTCGAAGGGGGCGCGCCCTGTGTCGTGGTGATGAACGACAAGGCCAGCGGGCCCGGTAGCACGGCGCACGACGACGTCCACGCCCTCGTCGAGATCGCGATGCTCGGACGTGAGCTGGGCAGCCCGGTCGACATCCGCAAGGCACGCGAGTTCCATGAGAGCAACGGCACCAGAACCGAGTTCTGCGTCGGCGGACCGGAAGGCGGCTCCAATCCGCGCACCGGCGGACATCTCGCCGCGCATCTGCCCGGCGTCACCCTCACACCCTTCACCTCAGACGAGGACCGTCTGGCCTTCGTGGTCGACGGCGAGACATTCAGGTGCGCCCGAGGTCAACAAGAACGTGCGTTGGTGGCCAAGTTCCGCCCCACCCCCGGTTCCCGCCCGGTCTTCATCATCTGCGGGCACACGTCCCTGGCCAACCGCGCCGCCGTCCACTTCCTGAAAAGCCACGACAACGAACTGGCCGCCTCCGTGGAGAGCGTCGAACAGTTCTGTCTGATCATCAAGGTGGACGCGATCCCGACCTACGGTTTCCAGGCGGCGACACTCGAACGGGACGTCACCCGCGCCGCCTTCGCCCCAGGCGAATCAAGAAGACCCGAGCCGCACATGCAAGAGCCGCAGACCTGAAGGCCCGCGGCTGCGTTTCTCGTGTACCCCCGAGCGGATTCGAACCGCCGTTACCGCCTTGAGAGGGCGGCGTCCTAGGCCACTAGACGACGGGGGCAGGACCACATCTCCCACACGATCTCCGTGCGGACGACCTCCACCCTACCGGAGTTCCCCCACCACCTCGACCGCTTAACCCCACCCACCAGAGGTTCCGGGCCTCAGACGAACACAACAAACCAACGCCCGGCAACCAACCACCGCCGAACCAGAAGAACGCACAGGCTCTCAGCCAAACGAGGAGGCGGAGCCCAAGAAAGGGAAACACCAGAACCCGGCGAAGCCGAACCAAGAACCGAAGAAGAAACCCACCCGCACAAAACCCCGGACATCAGCCACAGGGGGGCGTGGGGGGCGGAGCCCCCCACATCGGGGGTTCCAGGGGGTCGCCCCCTGGATAGACACGGAAACCAGGCGAAGCCGACCAAAGGTCGGCGAGCAGGTGTCGCCCAGTACCCCCGAGCGGATTCGAACCGCCGTTACCGCCTTGAGAGGGCGGCGTCCTAGGCCACTAGACGACGGGGGCGTGTGTCCGCGTGTGGCGGACGCAGCTGGGGTACCAGGACTCGAACCTAGACTAAGTGAACCAGAATCACTCGTGCTGCCGATTACACCATACCCCAGTGAGGTACGGGCGCCCGGGCCGTTGGGCCGGGGTCGCTCGCGCCTCGATGAGAATACAGGACCTTGGGACCGCGACCAAAACGTTTGGCGCGGCGGGCCGCCGACCCGGGGGTCGGGACGGTTCGGGAACGGGGCTCGGGGCGCGGTCAGCGGGTGAAGTCGGGTGGGCCGATGTGCCGGTTGCCCCAGTCGACGAGGGGACGCAGCCGGCGCCATGACGCGCGGACTCGGGTCACCACTTCCGGGGTCTCCATCCACGGGTCGGCGGGCCAGCCTTCGTGGGCATAGAGGGAGCGGTGCCGTAGCAGGTCGAGTCGTGGGTGGTCGGGGGGCGTGCCGCGTGGCCTGGTCTTGAGCCGGTCTCCCCCGATCTCCAGTCCGGCGGCGCGCAGGTCGTCGACGATGGCCTGGAGTTCGGGGCCGTAGAGGTCGGAGCCGACGCCTTCGCGGTACCGGCGGAGCTGCTCGGGTGTGGGCGCGTACATGCCGCCGGCGACCATCAGCCCGTCCGCGTCGATCTGGAGGTAGAAGCCCTCGCTGGTGTGGCCGCCCTGATGCGTCTTGTAGGGCGTCTTGTCCTTGCTGAACCGGACGTCACGGTAGGGACGGAAGAGTTTGACCGCGCCGAACTCCTCTTCCAGTTCGGCGCACAGTTCTCTCAGGGGTTCGCGCACATGGCGTTCGTAGGTGTCCTTGTGGGCTGTCCAGTACGACTTGCCGTTGTCGGCCTGGAGCCCCTCGTAGAACGAGAAGGCCTCCTCGCTGAAGCCGCCGAACGCCATGGGCGCTCCCCTCTCAGTCTCGGGCCACGACGCGGTTGGTCAGGGTGCCGACGTTCTCCACGATGACGGTCACCTCGTCCCCGATCTCCAGCGGTCCGACCCCGGCGGGAGTGCCGGTGAGGATCACGTCGCCGGGCAGCAGTGTCATGACCTGGCTGACGTACTCGACCAGGGTCGGTACGTCGTGCAGCAGCAGCGACGTGCGGGCGTCCTGCCGGACGGCGCCGTTGACGGTCGTGGTGATCGCCAGGTCGGCGGGGTCGGCCTCCGTCTCGATCCACGGGCCGAGGGGGCAGAAGGTGTCGAAGCCCTTGGCGCGCGTCCACTGGCCGTCCTTGGCCTGGAGGTCGCGGGCGGTGACGTCGTTGGCGCAGGTGTAGCCGAGGATGACGTCGGCGGCGCGGGACGCCGGAACCTCGCGGCACATCCGGCCGATGACGACGGCCAGTTCACCCTCGAAGTCGACCCGCTCGGACAGCTTCTGCGGGTAGGCGATGGCCTCTCCGGGGCCGATCACGGCGGTGGACGGCTTGGAGAACACCACCGGCTCGGCGGGCGGCTCGCCGCCGCCCATCTCGCTGACGTGGTCGGCGTAGTTCTTGCCGATCGCGATGACCTTGCTCGGCAGGATCGGCGCGAGCAGCCGGACGTCGGCGAGCGGGAGGCGCTGCCCCGTGAACGTGAGGTCACCGAACGGGTGGGCCGCGATGGCGGCGACGGTGTTCTCCTCCACCACGCCGAAGGACATGCCCTCGTCGGTGGAGAACCTGGCGATACGCATGTCAAGAGCCTAGCCGTTGCCGGGGACACGCTCCGGATGTCGCCGAGGTCCCCCGATGTCCCGGGACGTCCGGTCAGAAGCCGCAGGGCCTGCCGTCGAGCAGGCACGCCTGCGGGGTGGACGTCGCGCCCGCCGCGCCGAACTGGATCTCCCATGTGCCGCCGGGTGGGATCGCGGGGGCGCCGTCCAGATTGCCGATCTCGGCGTTCTCCCCGCCGCGGACGAGCCGGGCGCCCCAGATGTTCTTCACGTTCGCGCCGGGGACACGGAAGGTCAGCCGCCATGTCCGCATCGGACGGTCGGTTCGGTTGGTGATGACCATCCGGCCCTCGAAGTACCCCTCGTCCTGTTGGGCGAGCTGGTAGGTGATGCCGTCGCCTTCCAGCAGCGGACCGATCGGCGCGGTCGACACGGCCGGTGCCGGGGACGCGGGCGGCTGCGCGGGTGTGCCTTCGGTAGGCCCGCCGGGCTGCGGAGGCGACGCGGGCGCCTCGCTGGGATTCGATCCGCCGGACGTCGCCGGGGCCGGTGCCTCCGGGGCGGCGGGCGCCGACGACCGCGCCGGCGACGCCTTCTCCTCCGTCTCGGAGTTTCTGGTGACCAACACCATCGCGACCGCGGCGACGACGAGGAGAACCACCACGCCGATCAACACGAACAGCAGCGGGCGCCGCGACCTCGACGGCGGCACTCCCCCCGAGGGCGACGCGAGAGGCGGCATCGCCGGGGCGGTCGCGTCGAACGGCGGCGGCGTGCTCGCCTCGGCGGGCTGTGTGGGCGCGTCGGCGGAGGCTTCGGCTCCTCCTGGGGGCGCCGGTTCCGCTCCGGCGCCGAACCGCGCGGTCCAGGGCGCCTCCTCGCGCATGACCGCCCGCTCCGGCTCGTCGGGCAACGTGGCCGGGTCGGACACGGTTTCCTCAGCGGTGGAGGCCTCGGCCGCCGTCGCCCCGGGCGGGACGGCGATGTCGGCGACGGAGGGGGCCACGGTTCCGCCTAGGGGCGCCGGTTCGGCTCCCGCGCCGAACTGCGCGGTCCAGGGCGCCTCCTCGCGCATGACCGCCCGCTCCGGCTCGTCGGGCAGCGTGGCCGGGTCGGACGCGGTTTCCTCAGCGGTGGGGGCCTCGGCCGCCGTCGCCCCGGGCGGGACGGCGATGTCGGCGACGGTCGCCGAGGGCAGGTCCCGCGGCTCGTCCACGTCGTCGACCGGTGGGTCTTGGAGCGTGACATCCGGCGGGACGTCCTGAAGGGTCGCGCCGGAGTCGACGGGTTCGTCGATGACGGTCGACTCCGGTCCGGGCCCGGCGTCCCGCGGATCGGTGATCGTGTCGGGGACGTGGAACTCGTCGGTGGTCCTGTGGTCCGGGGGCGTGTACCCGGGCTCCTCGCGGCTCAACTCGTCCACCTCGCTGTTCGTCGACCTCAGAGAGTCCGACGACGGTCAGGGTGGATCGGTTCATGACGAACCGGGAGGTGTCAGCCGGCGTTCAGGCGGTGTGGGCGGGTTCCACACCGCGTCTGGCGGCCTGCCGAAGCTGCCGGTTGAGCAGGTCGGTGATCAGCTCGATGGCGTCGGGGGTGGACGCGTCGTAGGCGCCGCTGAGCCAGCGGGTGGCCTCCGCCAGCAGGTCCTCGGCCGTGTCGGCGGCGGAACCCTCGTCCGCGAGCCGGCCGAGGACCGCGCCGAGACGCATCGCCGCGTCGGCGCGGCCGGACTCGGCGGCCCTGCGGTACCAGTCCGCGGCCTGTTCCAGGTCGCCTTCGCGCTCGCAGGTCTCGCCCAGGATGAACGCCACGTCCGTCCACGTCCCGTCCGTCGGACGCCCAAGGTCCTCGGGGCTCCAGGGTCGGACAGACATACGATCACTCCGGCGGTTCGGTCAACAGAGAAACGGCGCGGTGGAACGTCACACGCGCCGTGCCGGTACATGGTGGCCGCTCCACACGAAATCCGCCACCTATTTCGCAACTTTCGACGAAAATTCCACCTGACCACACCGTACCGCCGCAAAGACGACCGTTCAGTCAGGCCGCCAGGACGTCCTGGTAGTCGGGGTGCTTGTCGATCCACTTCTTGATGAACGGGCAGATCGGCACGGCCGACAGGCCCCGGGCCCGCAGGTCGTCCAGCACGCCGCGGGCCAGCGAACCGCCCACGCCCTTCCCCTCGTACGCGGAGTCGACCTCGGTGTGGATGAGGGCGACGGCGCCGTCCCCCGGCTCGTACTCGACGAACCCGGCGACCTCGCCGTCCAGCCTGATCTCGTAGCGGTTCTGCTCGGCCACGTCGATGATCTCGGTGCTCATGCCCTCGATAATGCCCACGTGGCCGAGGTCATTCCCCGCCGGGCTAACCCGCCTCGTATCCGGCGCGGAGCAGGCAGTAGGTGACGGCCTCCTCCAGCGCCTGCCAGGACGCGGCGATGACGTTGTCCTCGACGCCGACCGTCCCCCATTCGCGTTCGCCGTCGCCGGACTCGACGAGCACCCGCGTGCGGGCCTCGGTGCCGTGCGTGCCCTCCAGGATGCGGACCTTGTAGTCGACGAGCTCCAGCCGCGCCAGCTCCGGGTACAGCCGTCCGAGCGCGATGCGCAACGCGTTGTCGAGGGCGTTGACGGGACCGTTGCCCTCCCCGGTGGCGATGATCCGCTCGCCCTTGGCGTGCAGCTTCACGGTGGCCTCGCTGATCATGGAGCCGTCCGGTCGGCGCTCCACGATCGACCGCCACGACTCGACCTCGAAGTGCCGCTGCCGGACGCCGGTCAGCTCCTCGCGCAGCAGCAGCTCGAACGAGGCGTCCGCGGCCTCGAACGTGTAGCCGGTGGACTCCAGCTCCTTGACCCGGGCGACGACGGCCTTGGCCTTCTCGCCGGACAGGTCGTAGCCGAGTTCGCGGCCCTTCAGCTCCACGGACGCGCGTCCGGCCATGCTCGACACCAGCATCCGCATGTCGTTGCCGACGGCCGCCGGGTCGATGTGCTGGTACAGGTCCGGGTCGACCTTGACGGCGGACGCGTGCAGCCCCGCCTTGTGCGCGAACGCCGACACGCCCACGTAGGGCTGCTGCGAGCTGGGCGCGACGTTGGTGACCTCGGAGACGGCGTGCGCGATCCGGGTCATCTCGGCGAGCTGCGCGTCGGAGACCAGCGACATGCCACGCTTGAGCTGGAGGTTCCCGACGACGGTGAACAGGTTGGCGTTGCCGCTGCGTTCGCCGTACCCGTTCGCGCAGCCCTGCACGTGGGTGGCGCCGGCCTTCACGGCGGCGAGGGTGTTCGCGACGGCGCAGCCCGAGTCGTCGTGGCAGTGGATGCCGACGCGGACGCCGAGGGACACGACGTCGTGGACGATGTCGGCCAGCTCGTCCGGAAGCATGCCGCCGTTGGTGTCGCACAGCGCGATGACGTCCGCGCCGGCCTCCGCGGCGGTGCGGACGGCCTCCAGCGCGTAGGCGCGGTTCGCGTGGTAGCCGTCGAAGAAGTGCTCGGCGTCCAGGAAGACTCGTTGGCCCTCCGCACGCAGGTGGGAGACCGTGTCGCGGATCATCGCGAGGTTCTCCTCCAGGGTGGTGCGGAGGGCCAGCTCGACATGCCTGTCGTGACTCTTGGCGACAAGGGTCACGACGGACGCGCCGGAGTCGCGCAGCGCGGCGACCTGGGGGTCGTCGGCCGCCCGCACACCGGCCCGGCGGGTCGCGCCGAACGCGGTGAGCTGCGCGTGCGTCAGGTCGAGCTCTGTTCGAGCCCGCCTGAAGAATTCGGTGTCCTTCGGGTTGGCCCCGGGCCAGCCGCCCTCGATGAAGCCCACGCCGAGGTCGTCGAGGTGCCGCGCGATGGCGAGCTTGTCGGGCACGGAGAGGTTGAGCCCCTCCTGCTGCGAACCGTCGCGCAGAGTGGTGTCGTAGACGTGGAACGAGTCGCCTTGCATGTGCTGGTACCCCCAAGGGCCTGCGCCAGGACACAAAAAAGACCCCTCACGGACGTGAGAGGTCTGCGCGCCGGCGCTGTCCTGTTAGCTGCTGCCGGCGCGCCAGCCGATAATCACGAGGCTGTGGCGCATGACGTACACAGTCTGCCACATGCTTTTCATGCTCGGGACATCCGTCCCGCATCCTGAGACGACGCGGCCCCGGGGCCCGGCGCGCCCGAGGCCCGCGTCGAAACAACGATCAGACGATCTTGTGGACCCAGCCGTAGGGGTCGGGACGGGTGCCGTACTGGATGCCGACCAGCTCCTGGCGCAGCCTCATCGACACCTCACCGGGCTCGCCGTCACCGATCGTCCACTCGCGGTCGGCGCCCTTGACCCGGCCGACCGGGCTGATGATCGCCGCGGTGCCGCAGCCGAAGACCTCGGTGATCTCCCCGGACTCGCAGCCGGACTGCCACTCCTCAATGCTGATCTTGCCTTCCTCGACCGGGATGCCGAGGTCGGGCGCCAGCTTGAGCATCGAGTCGCGGGTGACGCCGGCGAGGAGCGTCCCGGTGAGCGCGGGGGTGAGGAGCCGTGCCCGTGTGCCGGAGCCGTAGACGAACATGAGGTTCATCGACCCGACCTCCTCGACCCAGCGGTGCTCCACGGCGTCCAGCCAGACGACCTGGTCACAGCCCTGTGCGACGGCCTGCGCCTGGCCGGCGAACGACGCGGCGTAGTTGCCGCCGGTCTTCGCCTCGCCGGTGCCGCCGGGGGCCGCGCGGGTGTAGTCCTGCGACAGCCACACCGAGACGGGTTTGATGCCCCGCGGGTAGTACAGCCCGGACGGGGACGCGATGACCATGAAGAGGAACTCGTTCGCCGGGCTGTTGACACCGAGCGCGCGGGTGGTCGCGAACATGAACGGGCGCAGGTACAGGCTGTGCCCCTCGGTGTCGGGCACCCAGTCCTTGTCGGTGCTGACGAGCAGCTCGATCGCGTCCACGAACAGCTGCTCGGGGATCTCCGGCATCGCCATCCGCCGCGCCGACCGGTTCATCCGCGCGGCGTTCATGTGCGGCCGGAAGGTGACGATCGACCCGTCGGGCTGCTTGTAGGCCTTGAGGCCCTCGAAGAGCTCCTGCGCGTAGTGGAGGACCTGGCTGGCCGGATCCATGGGGATCGGGCCGTAGGGTTCCAGCCGCGCGTCGTGCCATCCCCGGTCCGCCGAGTAGCGGATCGTGATCATGTGGTCGGTGAAGTGCCGGCCGAAGCCGGGGTCGGCCAGGACGCGCTCGCGCTCGGCGGCGGTCGCGGGCCGCTCGGTGCGCGTGATCTCGAAATCCAGGGTGCTGCTCATCGCGGTTTCGTCCTCTCGCGGATCGCCGACACGGCCTCATCGCCGCTCCGGCTTCCATAGTCCCTATTGTCCTACTTCGTCTAGACCCACTCCTCCGGGGCGCGGCGCACACAAAGAAACCGGGCGCGCCGCGAGGGCACGCCCGGAGTTCCCTGGTTCCGGCAGAGAGGCGTGCCCTCAGCCGGATACTCGCTTGGCGATCGCGTCGCCGATCTGGGACGTGGACCGCTCACCGAAGGCGGCCCGTTCCGCGAGGTCGTCGGAGACGGCCCGCTCGACCCGGCGGGCGGCGTCGGCCTCACCGATGTGGTCGAGCAGCATGGCGACGGACAGGATGGTCGCGGTCGGGTCGGCCTTGCCCTGCCCCGCGATGTCGGGGGCGCTGCCGTGCACCGGCTCGAACATCGACGGCGCGGTGCGGTCGGGGTTGACGTTGCCGGACGCGGCGAGCCCGATGCCCCCGGCGACCGCGGCGCCGAGGTCGGTGATGATGTCGCCGAACAGGTTGTCGGTGACGATCACGTCGAACCGCTGCGGCTGCGACACGAAGAACATCGTGGCCGCGTCGACATGGCAGTAGGCGGTCGTGACCTGCGGGTACTCCTCCGCGACCCGCTTGAGGACGCGCTGGTACAGGTCACCCGCGAAGGTGAGGACGTTGTCCTTGTGGACGAGTGTCAGATGCTTGCGGGGCCGCGAGGCGGCGACCTCGAACGCGTACCGGATGACGCGCTCGACGCCGTAGGCGGTGTTGACGCTCTCCTGCGTGGCGACCTCGTGTTCGGTGCCCTTGCGCAGGACACCGCCGACACCGGTGTACGGGCCCTCGGTGCCCTCCCGGACGACGACCATGTCGATGTCGTCCGTCGTCACGCCCGCCAGGGGCGTCGCGACACCGGGGAACAGCTTCACCGGCCGCAGGTTGACGTAGTGGTCGAGCTCGAACCGGGCCCGCAGCAGCAGACCGCGCTCCAGGGTTCCGCTCGGGACGGTCGGGTCGCCGACGGCGCCCAGCAGGATGACCTCCTGCCGGCGCAGCTCGTCCAGCACCGAGTCGGGCAGCGTCTCGCCGGTGCGATGCCAGCGGGCGGCGCCCAGGTCGTACTCGGTCCGCTCGAACGTGAGCTCACCGGACACGGCGTCGAGAACCTTCAGCCCTTCGGCGACGACCTCGGGACCGATCCCGTCACCGGGGATGACGGCCAGACGAACACTGCGGGAAACCATGCGCGCACTCTACTGCAAACGTCTCAGTGCCTGGGCTTTCATCTCACATCCCGGGACGCAGACCACAATCGCCGCACATGCCCCCACCGGGCACACGGTAGTACAGGCAGCAGTTACGCCGGACGAACCCGTCCGGCCCCCACTCCCCCACCCCGACCAGGGGTTCACGCGTGAACAACTCCCGAACAAGAGCATGCCGCACACCGTCATCCGGCCCGACGTTCAGGCTCCCAGCCAACGCCGAAGCCGCATTGCCCCACACGAGCCCGTCCGCGAGGTTCACGAACGTGAGCATCGACGCATACAGCGGCCGAAGCAGCCCGTCCACGACCATCACGTGAAGACGTTCGGCGGCCCAGGAGAGATCGTCCGTCCGCCATCCCCGCGGCTCGACGAGCCCCAACGCGATCGGCTCGACACGCCACCGAAGCCCCCCCAGGTCGGGCACGACTCCCAGGGCCGCCGCGGCGACGACCGGCGACCACAACCGCGCCGCGAGCCCCTGGAAGAGCAACGACGCCGCGACCCGCCGCTCCCCGGTCCCGAGCCGCTCGGCGTAGTCACCGGTCAACGCCACAAGCCGGGCGGAATCACCAGGAAAAGGCTGCCACCCGGCCCCACCGACCTCGTCACCCGTCAGGATCTCGAAGTACGGCCCGACCCGAGCGACGTCCCGCAACACCCGAGCCACTTCCACAGAACCAGCATCGAGCGCCATGTCGCCAGTGTCCCACCACCCCACCACCACCGCCCGAACGCCGATGCCAGGACCGGTGGCGGGCCACCGAGTCCCGAAGGGCGAGTGATTCGCCTTGTCAGTCGGCGCGGCGGTCCAGGGCGGTCTGCAGGGCGCGGGCCGCTTCTTCCTCGGCCTCGTCCGTGGGTGCGTTGGTCCAGGTTTCGTTCATGGGTTCACTCCAGTTCGCTGAGCTGGTGGCCGCAGGGCCGCCGGGACGCCGTGGTTCGCACGGTCCGGCGAGGGAGATCGGACTCACGGCCAGGCAGAGCCTCCGCAGCGGGTGCCGGCCTGCCGATGATCAGGCCCCGCTGCGGCAGCGAAGGATTACTACGAAGCGCCGCATGACTGTCACGAGACTACCTAAGCCACGACCGACGTGTCCCGATCCGTGGCCGAAAATCTCACATCCTGAGACGCCCATAAGAGCGAGAACCGCCACCAAAAGGTCGCTCAGCCGTCACGTGAGCGCGCTACCTGCCCGGGGAGGCAACGCCGAAGGCGAGCCTCCCCGGGCAGATCGCGAAGCGATGTCGCGCTCACACATTCACGGTCAGGGGGTACGAGCCGCTAGGCGAGTGCTCCCTGACCGTGAATGCAATAAGTTCAGCCGTCCAGGTCGACCCTGCGGCCCATGTCGGCGCCGACCTCGGCGGAGATGGCGTCGACGAGCTGCGGCGGGATGGCGGAGTCGACGGTGAGGGCGATGAGCGCCTTGCCGCCCTTGGCGTCCCGGCCGACCTGCATGCCCGCGATGTTGACCTGCTCGTCGCCGAGGATCTTGCCGACGGCGCCGACGATGCCGGGACGGTCGACATAGGAGAAGAACGCCATGTGCTCGGTCGGGACGAGCTCCATGTCGTAGCCGTTGATCTCGACGATCCGTTCGGCGTGCTTGGGGCCGGTGAGCGTGCCGGACACCGAGACGACGGAGCCGTCCGCCATGGTGCCGCGGACCTGCACGACGTTGCGCCAGTCGGGGCTGTCCTCGCTGGTGGTGAGGGTGACCTCGACGCCGCGGTCGCGGGCCAGCAGCGGCGCGTTGACGAACGTCACGGTCTCCTCGATCACGTCCAGGAACACGCCCTTGAGGGCGGCGAGTTCCAGGACCTTGACGTCGTGTTCGGCGATCTCGCCGCGGACGACGACGTCGAGGCGGACGGGGACGCCTCCGGCGAGGGAGGTGAAGATGCGGCCGAGCTTCTCGGCGAGCGGCAGGCCGGGCTTGACGTCCTCGGCGACGGCGCCGCCCTGCACGTTGACCGCGTCGGGGACGAACTCGCCGGACAGCGCCAGTTTCACCGACCGGGCGACCTGCGTGCCCGCCTTCTCCTGGGCCTCGTGGGTGCTGGCGCCGAGGTGCGGGGTGACGACGACGTTGTCATGGTGGAACAGGGGGCTGTCGGTGCAGGGCTCGGTGCGGAACACGTCGATGCCCGCGCCCGCGACCCGGCCGTCCTTGAGGGCGAGGTCGAGCGCCTCCTCGTCGACGATGCCGCCGCGGGCCGCGTTGACGATCCGGACGCTCGGCTTGACCTGGCGGAGTTCGCGGTCGCCGATGAGGCCGAGGGTCTCGGGGGTCTTCGGCAGGTGGACGGTGATGAAGTCGGACTCGCGGAGCAGTTCGTCCAGCGTGACGAGTTTCACGCCGAGCTGGGCGGCGCGGGCGGCCTGCACGTACGGGTCGTAGGCGATCACGTTCATGTCGAAGGCGGCGAGGCGCTGCGCGACGAGCACGCCGATGCGGCCGAGGCCGAGGACGCCGACGGTCTTGCCCTGGAGTTCGACGCCGGTGTACTTGGAGCGTTTCCACTCGCCCTGCTTGAGGGCGGTGTGGCCCTGCGGAACGTTCCGGGCGGTGGCGAGCAGCAGCGCGATCGCGTGCTCGGCGGCGGTGACGATGTTGGACGTGGGCGCGTTGACGACCATGACGCCGGCCTTGGTGGCGGCCTCGACGTCGACGTTGTCGAGGCCGACGCCCGCGCGGGCGACGACGCGGAGCCTGGTGGCGTGGCGGCACACCTCGGCGGTGACCTTGGTGGCGCTGCGGACGATCAGCGCGTCGACATCGGCGACGGCGGCCAGCAACTGCTCGCGGTCGGCGCCGTCGACGTGGCGGACCTCGTAGTCGGCTTCCAGCACGGCGATGCCTGCCGGGGACAGTTCTTCTGCGACGAGGACGACGGGCTTGCTCAAGAGGAAACAGTCCTTCGGAGAATGTGGGTGTGTGGGTGGTGGGCAGTGAAGTTCGCGGGTCACCTCGTCGTGCCCTCGCCCCCGCAGGCGAGTCTATCTCCCGGGGCGGGGCACGGTTCGCGGCGGGGAGACTCCGGCCCGACCCCTTTGCGGGGGGACGCCCCTCGAACTCCCGCAACGGCACGCGATTCATGTTCGTCCGGCGCCGCCCGGGATGACACCGCCCGCCCGGTTTCGCGGGCGTGCGTGATCGCCGGGCGGCTCCGCCGTGCCCGCCCGCCGGTCCGCTCAGGCCGCGCTGGGCGCGGGCATCGCGGTGAGGACGGACGCGACCCGCTCCGCGTCGGCGACATGGACGTGCGGGACGTCCACGAACAGCCGCAGCGGCCCGGCGGGCAGTCCGAGGTCGTCGGCGACCTGGATCTGCACCTCGCGGAGCGGGATGTAGGTCAGGTAGCCGCGGTAGACGTCCTGCGACCGGAACATCGCCGTCATGATCAGCCGGTAGCCGCGGATCCGGAAGGACAGGGCCGTCAGGGACGGCAGCCCCTCCGCCGGCTCGCCGGGGATCGTGAGCGAGATCCACGCGCTGGTCGTCCACGGCCGGGCCCGCAGCAGGTCGACGACCCAGCGGATCTGGTCGTTGCCCTCCAGGTCGTGCAGCCTCGGCCAGTACCGTCCGCGGACGGCGTGCCGCGTGCGCTCCTGAGCGCGCCGGACGATCCTCGTGTGGTCGCCGTGCTCGCGGAGGATCGGGTCCTCCCAGCTCAGCGAGGCGACCTCGAACAGCAGCGGCGGTCCCTCGATGATGGGGCCGCCGTCCTCCAGGCCCGCCTCACCGGCGGACCACACGTGCCGCAGGACGCCGATCCACGCCTGCCCGCACGTGTCCCAGCGCTGAACCTCGTTGTCCGCCTTCACCTGCACGTCACGTTCTCCCCACCGTAATTCGCCCCGGGGGGCGCTTTGCGGATCCGGGAATTTCATGCCGCGGGGATTGCCGCGCTGAGATTGTTCTCCGCTTCGTCTCCGGCCCGTGCCCTTCGTCGTTCTTGACCAGCATCACACCACTCATGCTCTCCGCCGCCCCTGTGCCGTTCCGGCAGCGGTCGGACGAGTGTGAGCGCGGGGTGCCCGCGCCGGCCACGGCCGTCACGGCTTTCCTCAAGTATCAGGCAAAGACCGCCAAAAAGACAGGGTATTTTAGCCAGAAGGTGCCTTCACCGGCTTTTTGACCACGGTCGGGATGATCGGTCACCCCGACAATCCACCCAAAGCGCCGTGATTATGGCTCACCGCGGGCCCATGGGCGTGCGATACAGCACGATGTAGCCGTCCTGACGGAAGACCTCGCGGTACCCCTCCGCCGCCAGTTCCTCGACACGCCGCCGCTGCTCCGCGACGCTCCCGAACGGGAACTCCAGCCGGTCGACGTAGGCGACGACCCACGGCGCGCCCCGGGAGCGCCGGTCCCACAGCAGGACGCGGGCGCGCGGCGACAGGGCGGGGCCGACGCCGTTGGCCGCCTCGACGAGCGCGCCGTCCGGGATCTTCGCGGCGGCCGCGGCCGCCGCACGGGCCCGTTCGTTCGGTTTCCACAGTGCGGGGTCGGCCAGGTGCCGGTACGCGAAGAACGGCGCGCAGATGACCATCGCGGAAAGGATCGCGGCCGTCGGAAGAACGGACGGCGTCCGTTTCAGCGCGCGAAATCTGCCGCGCAGCCGTGCCGCCCCGTCCACCGCCGCCAGCAAGAGCACCGCGACAATGAACGCGTTGTAGTGGTAATGCGGTTCCCACCAGTTACTGAAGCGGCTGTTGAGCATCCGTTCGGCCAGAAGTGGCAGTGCGGCCAGGGTCAGCGGCGACGCCAGGGGCAGCAACAGCAGTGGCAGGACGACGAGCGCCATCGTCAGGAGCTTGCGCGGCGGGGTGCCGAGGACGGAGACGACGTCCCACGGGTGGGTCACCGCGTGGACGGCCGCGTGCGGCAGGTCGGGGCCGAGTGACCCGTACGCCCAGTAGTAGTCGTTGTCCCCGCCGAACGCCGCGATGAGCAGGCGGGAGCAGACCCAGGTCGCGACCAGGCCGACGACGACATAGGCGAGCCCGGCCCGCCGGTCGCCCCTCGGCAGCGGTTCCCGCGGCCGCCGGGGTCTCCACCCGTCACGGACGAGCAGGTACATGCCGAAGCCCGCGAGCAGCAGCCCCATGTCCTCCTTGACCAACAGCAGGAGGAGCGCCGTGACGGCCGCCTGCCCCCGCCGTCCCGCGTCGTGCCGCTCCACCATCAGCGCGGACAGCAATGGCACGAACGCGACCTCGTGGAAGTCGAACGCCAGCGCCTCGGCGATCGGCCAGGACAGCGCGTAGGCCCCGGCGGCGCAGTACGCGGCGGCGGCGCCGAACCTGCGCTCGGTGAACCGCCAGATCGGGACGATGGCGAGCGCGAACAGGACGGCCTGGGCGAGCAGCAGCGTCTCGGGCCCGTCGTGGATCCAGTACAGCGGCGCCAGCAGGGCGAGGATCGGGGAGAAGTGGTCACCGAGGACGGAGAAGTCGGGTCCGAAGCCGTTGTGGACGCCCTTGACCATGGCGACCGGCGGACCGAACCGGCTGTAGGAGCGGATCGCCTGATCGAAGATGACCAGGTCGTAGCTGCCGGCCCGAAAGGCGCGCAGCCGCATCAGCGAGTACACCGCGTACAGGACGGCGCTCGCCGCGATCATCGCCGCGATCGCCGTCCGTCGGCGTCCGGACCGTTCCCACCGGTCCGCCAGGGGGCGTTCGACGCGCTCCTCCTCCGCCACCGCCTCAGCCACGCGCCGGACGCTACCAGCAGCGTCCGGCGCGTGGCCGGGGCCCCCGGTGGGAGCCCTCAGGAAACGTGCCCGAAAAGAGGCCCCTCCGGCGGATCCGTCACGAGAGGGCGCGGCGGGTCAGCGGGGGCCCGCCGCGGGCGAACGTCCCGGCGACGAGGCCCGCCACGAGGGGGACGGCCACGCCGACGGCGAACAGCAGCAGCCATGGGACGTCGACGATGGGGCCGTGCTCCGGTACGCCCGGCATCTCCGTCTGGTCGGTGAGCGGTCGCGTCACCGCGAGCCCGGGTACGAGCCCGCCCACGATGCCGAGCCAGCAGCCGAGCACGGCGACGAACACGGCCTGGCCCATCGTCACCAGCCGCCGGGTGCGCGGCCTGGCGCCGACGCCCTCCAGGGTCGCGAGATCGGGCCGGGCGTCGGCCGCCGCGAGGCTCGTCGCGATCAGCGCGCCGCCGAGCGCCAGGATGGCCGCGACCGCCGCCAGCAGCAGCGCCGACCTGTTGAACGACTCGGTGAAGCCCCGCTCCACGTAGACGATGTCGGCCCTGTCCTCGAAGGCGTGCATGGTCTCCTTCAGCCGCGTCTCCTCGGCCCTGGTGACGCGGTGGTCGGCGCGGTCGACGCCGAACGCCTCCGTCCGGACGGGCAGGCCGATCCGCTCGGCGAGCTTCGGCGGGACGATGGCCCGCACGGGCGCACCGGCGTTCGTGGCGGCGGCGGGCAGGTCCGTCACCTGCCTGAGCGTGCGTTCCCGGTCGTGGTCCCACACGACCACCTTGGCGGTCGTCCTCCCGTCCGCGGACGGAGCCGCCCCGAACAGGACGATCCGGCCCGCGTCCAGGGCGGACGCCACGGCGGGATCGTCACGGCCGAGCAGCATGCGCGCCTCGCGGGAGCCGCCGACCACGTTGTCCAGGACGATGTTCGCGGCCTCCCCGCCCTCGCCGGCGAAGGACACGGAGGGACAGTCCGTCGTCTTCTCGCTCATGCAGACGCTGCCGTAGCCGGGCAACGACCGCAGGGTGAGCACGGGCACACCGGGCAGGTCGCGTCGGACCGCGCGCTCCGCCGCGTCCGGGTTGGCGTACGGCGCGTGGATCAGCGCGCTCCCCAGGGGAACCGTCGCCCGGTACTCGATCTGGTTCTGCCGGTGGTCGCTGGCGCCCCCGATGGCCAGCGCGGTGATCGCGGCGACCGCCGCCATGATCGCGGCGACCGCGGGTGCGGTCCTGGCGCGGTTGCGGGCGCCGTCCCGGACGGCCAGGCGCAGGGGCAGCGGCAGGCGGGGCGCGATCCGCCCGGACGCCCCGACGATCCACGGGCTCACCAGCACGAGCCCGATGATGATCGCCGCCGCGCCGAGGGCGGCTCCGAACTCGCGCAGGGACCGGACACCGACCAGCGACATCGCCACTCCCCCGAGGACGAGGACGCCGCCGACGACCGGCCAGCCGCGTCGTGACCGGCCGGGCGGGTCGCGGCGCCCGGAGAGCGCGGCGCAGACGTCCATCCGGGCGGCCTGGCTCGCGGGCAGGAGCGAGGCCAGGACGCCGCTGCCCGCGCCGAGCAGCGTCACCACGAGGACCTGGAGCCACGGCACGCGGAACGATCCGAGCGGGTCGCCTTCAACGGCCTCGAATATCGGCAGGGACGCCGCCGCCGCGAGGACGCCGAGCGCCGTCCCGGCCAGCGCGGCGATCCCGCCGAGGAGCACACCGGAGGCGAGGACGACGGCGCGCAGGTCCCGGTCGGTGCCGCCCGACGCGGCGACGAGCGCGAGGACGCGGCGGCGCCTGCGGGCGTCCACCACGAACGCGGGTCCGGCCAGAAGGGCGACCTCCAGCAGGATTAACGTGACCGCCAGGGCGATGACGGCGTCCGCGGAAGGGGCCACCTCGACCGACTCTTCGGACTGCACGGCAGTCTGGCCCGTCGCCCACAGGACGGTGAGCGCGACGATGACGGCGATCGGAAACCCGATCATGCACAGGATCAGCGCGGTGCGGCCCTTGGCGCGCCGGGCGTCCTGCCGGGCGATCCGCAGGGCGAAGCGGTAGCGGTTCACGGCGCCTCCTGGAGCAGGGCCTCAGGGCCGGAGCGCCCGGGGGTGCCGTCCACGACGCGGCCGTCCCGCAGGAACACGACCCGGTCCGCCCAGGCGGCGTGCCGCGACTCGTGCGTGACCATCAGGCAGGACGCGCCGGCGTCGCAGCGGGCGCGCAGGACGCGCATGACCTCCTCGCCGGTGTGGCTGTCGAGCGCGCCGGTCGGTTCGTCGGCGAGGACGAGACGGCGGTCGCCGACGAGCGCGCGGGCGATCGCCACGCGCTGCTGCTGGCCGCCGGACATCTCGTCGGGGAACCGGTCGGCCAGGTCCTCGACCCCGACCTCGGCCAGCGCGTCCCGCGCCTCCCTGCGGGCCCGGCGGGCGCGGACGCCGTCGAGTTCGCGAGGGAGCATGACGTTCTCGGCGGCGGTCAGACTCGGGATGAGGTTGAGGTCCTGGAACAGGTAGCCGATGACGCGGCGGCGCAGCGCGGACCGTCCGGCGCGGCCGAGCGCGCCGAGGTCGGTCCCGTTCACGATCACCTGGCCGGACGTGGGCGTGTCGAGGCCTCCGGCGAGGGTCAGCATCGTCGACTTGCCGGAGCCGGACGGCCCCATCACGGCGACGAACTCCCCGGGCGCGACGTCCAGGGTCACGCCCCTGAGGGCGTGGACGAGTCCGGGTCCGGTGCCGTGTTCGCGGAAGACGCTCCGCAGGGCCAGCAGGCTCATCGGCGCGCCTTCCCCTCGAGCGCCGGGTCGGCCTCCCGGTCGGCGTCGGTCGGAGCGGCCGCCGGCGCGGACGGCGCCGCGGGCTCGGTGCGGGTCACATAGGACTCGCAGTGGTCGAGCCAGCGGATCTCGGCCTCCGCCCGGAAGATCATGGATTCGAGGACCAGCCGCCAGGCGCGGTCGGCCTGCTCGGCCGGGACGGACGGCACGTCGGCCTTGAGCCGGGTGAGGTCCTGGAGGGCGCGGAGGGTGGCGGTGCGCTGGGTCTGGACGACCTGCTCGACGTCCACACCGGGTGTGGTGACGGCCATCGCCAGCTTGATCGCGAGTTCGTCGCGCGGCCGGTCGGAGCGGACGATCGGGGTGGCGAACCACCGTCGCACGTCCTGCTCGCCCTCCGGGGTGATCCGGTAGACGAAACGGCCCTCCTCGTCGGCGCCGACGCGGGTGATCAGGTCGTCGCGTTCGAGACGGGAGAGCGTGGAGTAGACCTGCCCGATGTTGAGCGGCCAGGTGGAACCGGTGGACGACTCGAACTCGGCGCGGAGTTGGTAGCCGTAGCGGGGCCCCTGGGACAGAAGCGCCAGCAGGCCATGACGGATTGACATGCCTACCAAGTATGCATACGGAGTATGGCTATGGCAATACCGAGTATGCATCCACCGGGCAGATCCAACGGCAAGGCGCGCCGCTCCAGGTGAGGGACTTGACCCGGGACGACGCGCCGCGGGTGACGTCAGCCGTTGAGCCAGCTCATCATCGGACGAAGCTCGGCACCCGTCTTCTCGATCGGGTGCTCGGCGAGTTCCTCGCGGTACCGGCCGAACTGCTTCTGGCCGCCCTCGAACTCGTCCACCAGCTCCTTGGCGTACTGCCCGGACTGGATCTCGCCGAGGATCTTCTTCATCGCGGCCTTGGTCTCCGGCGTGATCACGCGCGGGCCACGGCTGTAGCCGCCGTACTCGGCGTTGTCGGACACCGACCAGTACATCTTCGACACGCCGCCCTCGTACATCAGGTCGACGATCAGCTTCATCTCGTGCAGGACCTCGAAGTAGGCGACCTCCGGCTGGTAGCCGGCCTCGGTCAGCACCTCGAACCCCGTCTTGATCAGCTCGGAGACGCCACCGCACAGCACCGTCTGCTCACCGAACAGGTCGGTCTCGGTCTCCTCGGTGAACGTCGTCTTGATACCGCCCGCGCGCAGGCCGCCGATCGCCTTGGCGTAGGAGAGGGCCAGCGGCCAGGCGTTGCCCGACGGGTCCTTCTCCACGGCGACGATCACCGGCACGCCACGGCCGGCGACGAACTGGCGGCGGACCAGGTGCCCCGGCCCCTTCGGCGCGACCATCGCCACGTCCACGCCCTCCGGCGGCTGGACGAGGCCGTACCGGATGCTGAAGCCGTGGCCGAAGAACAGCGCGTCGCCCTCGACGAGCGCCGGCTTGATGTCCTTCTCGAAGATCTCCCGGTGGTGGTGGTCCGGGGCCAGCAGCATGATCAGGTCGGCCTCCTCGGCCGCCTCCGCCGGAGTGACGACGCGCAGCCCCTCGGCCTCCGCCTTCTCCCTGCTGGCCGACCCCTCGCGCAGGCCGACCCGCACGTCGACCCCGGAGTCGCGCAGCGAGAGCGCGTGCGCGTGCCCCTGGCTGCCGTAGCCGATGATCGCCACATGCCGGCCCTGGATCACGCTCAGGTCGGCGGCGTCGTCATAGAACATCTCAGCCACAGTGCTGTTGCCTTTCGTTGATCTGTTGGTTGAAGTTCCGCGGTCAGGCGCTGCGCTCGATGGCCCGCAGCGAACGGTCGGTGATGGACCGGGCGCCACGGCCGATGGCCACCATGCCCGACTGCACCAGCTCCTTGATGCCGAACGGCTCCAGGACCCGGATGAACGCGTCGAGCTTGTCGCGGTTGCCGGTCGCCTCGATGGTGACGGCGTCCGGCGCGACGTCCACCACCTTGGCGCGGAACAGCGTGACGGTCTCCAGCACCTGCGAGCGCGTCTCGGCGTCGGCGCGCACCTTGACCAGCACGAGCTCACGCTGGACGGACGCCGACGGATCCAGCTCGACGATCTTCAGGACGTTGATCAGCTTGTTGAGCTGCTTGGTGACCTGTTCGAGCGGCAGATCCTCGACGTTCACCACGATCGTCATCCGGGAGATCTCCGGGTGCTCGGTGACACCGACCGCGAGGGACTCGATGTTGAAGCCGCGCCGGGAGAACAGCGCCGCGACCCGGGCCAGGATGCCGGGCTTGTTCTCCACGAGCACCGACAATGTGTGCAGGCTCATCGGGTCAGTCTCCGTTCTCCCACTCGGGCGCCAGGTCCCGCGCGATCTTGATGTCGTCGTTGGTGGTGCCGGCCGCGACCATCGGCCAGACCATGGCGTCCTTGTGCACCACGAAGTCGATCACGACCGGCGCGTCGTTGATCTCCATGGCCTTGGCGATGACCTCGTCCACGTCCTCGGCCTTCTCGCAGCGCAGGCCCACACAACCGTACGCCTCGGCCAGCTTGACGAAGTCGGGGATGCGCTTGGCGGCGTGCTCGGACTGGGTCTGCAGCGTCGTGTTCGAGTACCGCTCGTTGTAGAACAGCGTCTGCCACTGCCGGACCATGCCCAGGTTCCCATTGTTGATCACGGCGATCTTGACCGGGATCCCCTCGATCGCGCAGGTCGCGAGCTCCTGGTTGGTCATCTGGAAGCAGCCGTCGCCGTCGATCGCCCAGACCGTCGAGCCGGGCGCGCCGACCTTGGCGCCCATCGCGGCGGGGACGGCGTATCCCATCGTCCCGGCGCCGCCGGAGTTCAGGAACGCTCCCGGCCGCTCGTACTTGATGAACTGCGCGGCCCACATCTGGTGCTGGCCGACGCCCGCGACGTAGTAGGCGTCCGGCCCGGCGATCCGGCCGATGCGCTCGATCACGTACTGCGGCGACAGCGAACCGTCATCGGGGACGTCGTAGCCCAGCGGGTACGTCTGGCGCCACGCGTCGAGCTGCCGCCACCAGGCGGAGTAGTCGCCCTTGCGGCCCGCCGCGTGCTCGTTCTGCACGGCGACGATCAGGTCGGCGATGACCTCGCGGGCGTCGCCGACGATCGGGACGTCGGCATGCCGGTTCTTGGAGATCTCCGCCGGGTCGATGTCGGCGTGCACGACCTTGGCGCCGGGCGCGAACCCGTCCAGCTTCCCGGTGACACGGTCGTCGAACCGGGCGCCGAGCGTGACCAGCAGGTCGGCCCGCTGGAGCGCGCCGACCGCGCCGACCGCGCCGTGCATGCCGGGCATGCCCATGTGCAGCGGATGGCTGTCGGGCAGCGCGCCCTTCGCCATCAGGGTGGTCACGACGGGCGCGCCGGTCAGCTCCGCCAAAACCTTCAGCTCGGCGGACGCGCCGGCCTTCAGCACCCCGCCGCCGACGTACAGGACCGGCCGCGCCGACTGGACGATCAGCCGCGCCGCCTCGCGGACCTGCTTGGAGTGCGGGCGGGTCACCGGCCGGTAGCCGGGGAGCTGGAGCGGAACGGGCCACTCGAAGTCCACCGTGGCCTGCAGCGCGTCCTTGGCGATGTCGACGAGGACCGGTCCGGGACGGCCGGTGCCGGCGATGTGGAACGCCTCCGCGATCGTCCGGGCGATCTCCCCGGCCTGGGTCACGAGGAAGTTGTGCTTGGTGATGGGCATCGTGATGCCCGCGATGTCGGCCTCCTGGAAGCCGTCCGTGCCGATCAGCGAGGACGCCACCTGCCCGGTGATCGCCACGATCGGCACGGAGTCCATATAGGCGTCGGAGATCGCCGTGACCAGGTTCGTCGCGCCCGGCCCGCTGGTCGCCATGCACACCCCGACCTTGCCGGTCACCATCGCGTAGCCCTGGGCGGCGTGACCTGCGCCCTGCTCGTGCCGGACGAGGATGTGCCGCAGCTTCGCGGAGTCGAAGAGCGGGTCGTACGCCGGGAGGATCGCGCCGCCCGGGATGCCGAACACGGTGTCCACGCCCACGTTCTCCAGGGCGCGGACCAGCGCCTGGGCTCCCGTCATCTGTTCGGTCGTCATGATCTGCGTTCCTTGGGGAGAGGGTGAGGATTCTCGCCGGGCAACAAAAAACCCCCGCCGCCGTGGGGCGATCGAGGGGAGGCGCGCAGGTCGGAGAGCTTGGTCAGCCTGCGCGCCGACCAAGTACTACGAGAATGGCGAAGATGCTCTGCACGAGCCCCACTTTCGCGGATGTCGAGCCGCTGGTCAAATCCATGGACACTTTGTCTCACCTACTGAGACGGGGTCCCGTTCGTGATCAGCCCGGAAGCGGCAGCGGGACGTCACCGGGGAGGTTGCGGCCCTCCAGGTTCGTCCGGACCAGCGACTCCACCCGCTCCGCCGCCATCGGACGCGCCACGAGGAAGCCCTGACCGCGCGGGCAGCCCATCTCGCGGAGCAACTGGAGCTGCTCGGGCCGTTCGATGCCCTCCGCCACCACGGTCAGCCCGAGATCGCTGCCGAGCCGCACGATCGTCCGGGTCAGCAGTGTCAGCGTCTCGTCCGAGCCGAGTCCCGCGACGAACGACGGGTCGATCTTAATGATGTCGACGGGCAGCTGGCCGAGGTAGGCGAGCGAGGCGTATCCGGTGCCGAAGTCGTCGATCGCGAGCCTGACGCCGAGGTCACGCAGCTCCACGAGGCGCTCCACGTTCTGGCCCGCGTCCTCGACGAGGACCTCCTCCCGCACCTCCAGCGTCAGCGCGTGCGGCGGCAGCCCCGTCTCCTCCAGCGCCGCCGCGACCGACTCCACGAACCGGGGCGCGGCGATCTGCCGGGCGGTGAAGTTCACCGACAGGCCCACCGCCCACGAGTCACGGCGCCACCGGGCGACCTCCCGGCACGCCTCCCGCAGCACCCAGCCGCCGAGCGGGACCATCAGACCGGACTCCTCCGCCGGTCCGATGAACTCCTCGGGCGGTACCGTCTCGCCTCCCCGCCACCAGCGCAGCAGCGCCTCCACGCCGGTGACCCGGGACGTCGCGAGGTCCACGACCGGCTGGAACTCGATCGCGAACTGCTCCTCGGCCATCGCGCGCTGCAGGTCGCTGCCGAGTTCCAGGCGCCGGACGACGTCGGCGTGCATGTCCGGCGCGTACACCTCGACGCGGCCGCCGCCGAGTTCCTTCGCGCGGGCCATCGCGAGGTCGCCGTTGCGCATCAGATCGGCGGCGGTGCGACGGAGCCTGCGTCCCGCCTCCGCGTCGTCGCGCGCGCCCCTCGACGGCTCCTCGTCTCCGGCGAACGCGATGCCGACACTCGCCGTCAGCACGATCTGTTTGTCACCAACTTGATATGGGTCGACCGAAAGGACGCGCAGCAGACGCCCGGCGAGTTCCACTGTGGCGCGGGTCTCACGGTCGTCCGGCGGCAACTGGACGAGGACGGCGAACTCGTCGCCGCCCCACCGCGCCACCGTGTCCTCGGTGTGGACGTTCGCCCGCAGCCGCCGCGCCGCCTGGGCCAGCACCTGGTCACCGGCGGCGTGCCCGTCGGAGTCGTTCACCGCGGTGAAACCGTCCAGGTCGACGAACACGACCGCGACCTCACCGGCGGACGGGTGCCGCGACAGCAGCTCCCTGGTGCGCTCCTCGAAGTAGGAGCGGTTCGGCAGGCCCGTCAGACCGTCGTGGAACGTCAGATGGGCGACCTGCCGTTGCAGGGCCGCCTGCTCGCTGAGGTCCCGCGTGGTGACCAGCAGCCGGGCGGGTGCGCCGTCCGAGCCGCTGTAGCGGGAGATCGTCGACTCGGTCGGCAGCCAGGTGCCGTCCGCCGCGCGCACCCGGCACGACACGCGCAGCGCGTCCTGGAACCCGTCCTGGAAGCCGTCGGAGAAGGCACCCGCCTGGTCGTCGTCGAGGAACTCGGTGAACACGTCCTGGACGCGCGGCAGGTCCTCCGGGTGGATGAGGTCGCTCAGCGGACGTCCGAGCAGTTCGTCCGGCCTGTAGTGGTACGTGTTCAGTGCCCCGGCGCTGGCGTACTGGACCGTGGCGTCCAGGTCACAGATGAGCACCGCGTCGTTGATGCTCTCCGTCAGGGCACGGAAGTGTTCCTCTCCGGTTCGTACGGCATGGCGCAGCGACTCGTTCTCCCGCAGCAGGCCCGCCAGTCGCGCGATCAGCACCAGCGCCGCCGAGCCCGCGGTGATCGAGATGGCCGGTTCGAGCCCGTTCTCCTCGGTGAGCGAGTGCCCGGCGATGAACAGCCCGGCCGCGGCGGCGACCGCGGCGGGCGCCAGACCGGGGCCGATCATGCGGCCGCTCTGCGCGTCCGCCGGGGCGGCGACGGTCTCGCCCTCGGGGATGTCGTCGACGGGCTGCTCGGGCTCGGCGGCCGGGCCCGTCCACGGCACCAGCAGCAGGAGCAGCAGCCCGGCGAGTCGCAGGATGTCGGACGGGTCGTCGGCCGGTCCGCCGCCGTCCAGCCGGATGAACGTCGTCACGATGTCGGCGACCGCGATGGCCGTCAACGCGCCGTACCCCATCCACGCGAGGCGGCGATGACCGCGCGCCGCGCCGAGGACGAACGGCAGCGCGCCGCAGATGAACACGATGTCGATCAGCGGATACAGCAGTTCCAGCAGGAACTCGGTGGGCGTCTCCCCCGACCGGTGGTAGAGCGTGCCGAACAACGCGACCCAGCCGAGCACGAACAGCGCGGACGCGCAGACGTAGGTGTCGGCGGCGTAGCGCAGCCACGCCCCGGTGTCGCGGGGCAGGCTGATCGGCGCCACCAGGCCGACCACCAGCGCACCCAGGGCGAAAAGATAGAAAAGGTCGGGTATCGACAGTGACAGCGCGCTGCGGGCGTGACCGTCCGACAGGGCGCTGCCGAGCGCGCCGAGAAACCAGGACGCGGCGGCGATGCCGTACCAACGCCAGGACGTGCGCCACACGCCGCCCGGTCCGGTGTCGGCGGGAACGCCGTCCGGCAGCCGGGCCGACAGCAGCAGGGAGATCGCGGCGGCGCCCGCGGCGCCGACCTCCGCCCACGCGATGAACGCGCGCCCGCCCCATCCGAGCAGGGAGCCGGTGGCGTACAGCACACCGACGACCGCGGCCATGGCGACCGGCAGCGCACGCGGCGGCACCCGCCTGGCGTTCTCGCCGCTCATCGCGCCATGTCCCTTCCTGCCCCGGAGTGGAGCGTTCGGTCCCTTCATGCGCGGCATCGCGCCAGGGGAGATGTCGGGTTCACGACCCTCACCGATCGGATAACGGGCGAAAGGTCTTGAATCGTGCCCCGCGCAGGGATCAGCGCGGGCCGGTGGCGAGCAACATCGGGCGTCGACCGCCGGGAGATCAGCGACATTGCTGCACTACGGGATCACCGTGACGCTCAATGTACGTTCGGTAGGTCACGGAGCGATTGAGGCTGGGCGTCCTCCCGGCGACAAACGACCTCGTCGTCTCGCGGATTGGGACGCCCGAAAGCCGAACATCGCCCCTCCACGACCCCGTCCGGCAATACGCTGAGTGACCGAATCCGGAGGCGACTGCCGGAAACGGCGGGCCCGGCCGGTCCGTTCAGATCACGGAGGCGCTATGAGACGTCACACCATCGCCCTGGCCGCGACCGCGGTGTTCCTCGCGGCGTGCTCGTCGGACTCCTCCGGCGGCGGTGACGGCGGCGCGCACACCCCGCCACCGCTGACCACCTCCGCCACGTCCGGGAGCACGGCTCCCGGCGAACCACGCAAGGTCGCCGACGACCTGAGGGTGCCGTGGGCGATGGCGTTCCTCCCCGGCGGCGACGCGCTCGTCACCGAACGGGACACGGCCAGGCTCGTGCGCGTCACACCGTCCGGGGCGAAGGAGCAGGTCGGCACGGTCCCGGGCGTCGACCCGGGCGGCGAGGGCGGCCTGATGGGCGTCGCCGTCTCCCCCACCCACGCCAGCGACCGCCTCATCTACCTGTACTACACGGCCGAGGACGACAACCGGGTCGTCCGCGCCACCTTCGACCGCACCCTCACCGGCACGCCGCAGCCCATCGTCACCGGCATCCCGAAGGGCGGCGTCCACAACGGCGGGCGCCTCCAGTTCGGCCCCGACAGGATGCTCTACATCACGACCGGCGAGACCGGTGAGACCGGACTGTCCCAGCAGAAGGACTCCCTCGGCGGCAAGATCCTCCGCGTCACGCCGGACGGGAAGGCCGCCCCCGGCAACCCGTTCGGGAACCGTGTCTGGTCGTACGGGCACCGCAACGTCCAGGGCCTCGCCTGGGACGACAAGGGCCGCCTCTACGCCACCGAGTTCGGCCAGGACCGCTTCGACGAGGTCAACCTCATCGAGAAGGGCAAGAACTACGGCTGGCCCGAGGTGGAGGGCGTCGGCGACCGCGACGGCTTCACCGACCCCCTCCTCACCTGGACGACGAACGAGGCGTCCCCGTCCGGCCTCGCCTACGCGGGCGGCTCCCTGTGGGCCGCCGCCCTCCGCGGCGAACGCCTCTGGCAGATCCCTCTCGACAACGGCAGGACGGGCCGTCCCGTGGCACGCCTCGACTCCGCCTACGGCCGTCTCCGCGCCGTCGCCTCCGCTCCCGACGGCACCCTGTGGATCGCCACCAGCAACCGCGACGGGCGGGGCGAACCCGCCGCCGACGACGACCGCATCTTCAGCGTTCCCGTGCGCTGACCGGTCAGGACGCGCCCAGCTTCGCCAGGATGAGTTCGCGGGCGCGTCCGGCGTCGGCCTGACCGCGGGTGGCCTTCATCACCGCGCCGACGAGGGCGCCCGCGGCGGCGACCTTCCCGGCGCGGATCTTGTCGGCCACCTCGGCGTTGTCGGCGATCACCTGGTCGACCACGGCCGCCAGCTCGCCGTCGTCGCTGACGACCTTGAGGCCCCGCGCGGCGACGACCTCGTCCGGCGTGCCCTCCCCGGCGAGCACGCCCTCGAAGACCTTGCGGGCCAGCTTGTCGTTCAGCTCCCCCGCGGCGATCATCGCCTGAACCCGGGCGACCTGCTCCGGCGTGACCGGCAGATCGGCCAGCTCGACGCCCTGCTCGGTGGCGCGCCGCGACAGCTCGTTCATCCACCACTTGCGGGCGGCGGGCGCGTCGGCGCCGTGCGCGATCGTCGCCTCGATGAGGTCGACGGCACCGGCGTTGACGACGTCCCGCAGCTCCAGGTCGGACAGCCCCCACTCCTGCTGGATGCGGCGGCGCCGGGCGGCCGGAAGCTCCGGCAGGGACGCCCGCAGCTCCTCCACCCACTCCCGCGACGGCGCCATCGGCACCAGGTCGGGCTCGGGGAAGTACCGGTAGTCCTGCGCCTCCTCCTTGCTGCGCCCGCTCGTCGTGCCGCCCGTGTCCTCGTGGAAGTGCCGTGTCTCCTGGACGATGCGTCCACCGTCCGCCAGCACGCCCGCCTGCCGCTCGATCTCCGACCGGACGGCCCGCTCCACCGACCGCAGCGAGTTGACGTTCTTCGTCTCGGTCCGCGTACCCCACTCACTCGCGCCGCGCGGCATGAGCGACACGTTCACGTCACAGCGCATCGACCCCTGCTCCATGCGCACGTCCGACACGCCCAGCGACCGGACCAGCTCCCGCAGCTCCGTCGCGTACGCGCGCGCCACCAGCGGCGCCTTCTCCCCCGTCGCGACGATCGGCTTCGTGACGATCTCGACCAGCGGGATGCCCGCCCGGTTGTAGTCGACCAGCGAGTACTCGGCGCCGTGGATCCGTCCGGTCGAACCGCCGACGTGCAGCGACTTGCCGGTGTCCTCCTCCATGTGGACGCGCTCGATCTCGATCCGGTACGTGTCGCCGTCGACGTCCACCTCGAGGTATCCGTCCACGCACAACGGCTCGTCGTACTGCGAGATCTGGAAGTTCTTCGGCATGTCCGGATAGAAGTAGTTCTTCCGAGCGAACCGGCACCACTCCACGATCTCGCAGTTCAACGCGAGCCCGATCTTGATGATCCCCTCGATCGCGGACCGGTTCGTCACGGGCAACGACCCCGGCAACCCGAGGCACACCGGACACACCTGAGTGTTCGGCTCCGCCCCGAACCCGGTCGGGCACCCACAGAACATCTTCGACGCGGTCCCGAGTTCGATATGCGTCTCGATCCCCAACACCGGCTCGAACCGCGCCAGCGCCTCGTCATACTTCATCGGCGTTTCCACGCTCACAGCAATCCCAGTCCCTTCAACGCCTCTTCCGTCTCGTCCACCCAGTCCGCGTACGCCGGCACCTGCGCGAGCACATCGAGGTCGATGTTCTGTCCTATGTATTCGTAGTAGTCCGCCCGAGGACGACGACCGACCTGCGGCCGAACCGCGTCCAGCACGGGCTTGGGGTCGAGGATCTTCTCCACGGCCCGGGGGCGTGCGGGCAGACGGCTCGGGTCACTGCCCCGCAGCCCCGCCCAGACGGCACGGTCGGCGAGCAGCCACGCCTCGGTCTCCCGCACCGGCACCAGCGGGACCACCGGCGTGGTCAGGCCCCGCTCGCGCAGCACCTCCACGACCTTCTCGGCCTTGCCACGCTCGTTGTGGTCGTTGTGGACGCAGATCAGATGGCAGTCCGCGGCCAGTTCCAGCACCGCCCGGCAGACCCGATCGGCGTCCTTGATCGTCCAACAGTCGCCGATCTCGGTCTTGGCGACGTCCACGACGTGCCGCGTACCCTTCTCCGTCAGCGCCCTGAGCTGACGGAACACCACGACCCCGAGAAAACGCTCGTCGGTGGTGTTCTCGGCCAACAACCCCGGTACCAGCGGACGGCTCACGGCGCGTCCTGCCGGACCGTGCCCAAGTACTTGCGGACCTGCCGGGGAGACACGAACGTTCCCGGCTCCCCCTCGTCGCGGACGGGTTTGGCCACCGTGACGCGAGAGACTCGGTCGCTTTCCGGATCAACGCGGACCGCCGTGTCCATGAAAATCAGCGACTCCGGCCGTGTCCGATAGAGCTCCGAGACGACCACCGGCGAATGGCTGGTGATGATGACCTGCCGCAACGGCCGGTCGAGCGACTCGGGGTCGCTCAGATCGGTCACCCGCTCCTGGATGCGACGCAGCAACTCGGCGAGCCGCGCCGGGTGCAGCCCGTTCTCGATCTCCTCCACCATCAGGACGCCGGAGTGATCGGGGTCGTGCAGCGCGGCGAGCAGCCCGAGAACGCGGAGGGTGCCGTCCGACAGGAGAGTGCTGGGCACAGTGCCCTGTCCTTCGACGACGAGATCGAACGACCATTCTTGACGCTTCTCGTTCAGTTCGGTCTTGATCTCGGTGACGTCCGGAACCAGCGAGGCGAGGTCCACCACGAGGTCGTCCAGCGCATCGGACGTACTCAGCCGCCCAAGGACCGCGGCCAGGTTGCTGCCATCGGGCAGAAGCGGCCGCGTGTCCGCCACAGGAGCCGTACCCCGCATCACCCGTGGCTCGGGAACGTACTCTCGAACGTTGAGAGCGGCGTTGTCGATTTCGTTCAGCAGGGCGAGAACCGGTTGCTTGTCAGGCTTGTTCAACACCTCATGCACGCCCTCCCACGCCCGCTCACGCACAGCATGGGGCAGTTCCGTCCGGGGGGTCAGATCCAGTTCCCTTGGCGACTTGTCGCGCACGCGCGGAACGCGCAAGGCACCTGAGTGTCTGACGATCCCTACGAAGCCCTCAGACAACTGCAACAACCTGTGCACTGAGATGGAGAACTCCTCAACGGGGCTCCCCTTGACGACCCGGTGGAAGAGTTCGTGCGGACGTCCCCGTCGTGCCTCCAGAAGGGGCGACGACGACCGCAACGTCGCGCGGTTGTACTCGATGGCGTCGAGGAGGTTGGATTTGCCGCTGGCGTTGGGGCCGACGAGGGCGAGGAACGGCGGGACGTCCAGCTCGAAGTCCAGGAAGGACTTGAAGCCGTCGATCTCGATGCGGGTGATCATTGACGTACCGCCGTTCCCGGGCGCCTAGAGGGCGGGGGCCTGGGCCAGGAGGGGGCCGCCCCAGCGGTCTTCGAGGGCGCGTTCGACGGCGGCGCCGACGCGGTAGACGCGGTCGTCGCCGAGGACGGGGGCCATGATCTGGAGGCCGACGGGGAGGCCGTCGGACAGGCCGCAGGGGACGGAGATCGCGGCGTTGCCCGTCATGTTGGCCGGGATCGTGCACAGGTCGGCCAGGTACATGGAGATCGGGTCGTCGGCGCGTTCGCCGATCGGGAACGCGGTGGTCGGGGTGGTCGGTGAGACGAGCACGTCCACCTGCTCGAAGGCGGACTCGAAGTCGCGCCTGATGAGGGTGCGGACCTGCTGGGCCTTGCCGTAGTAGGCGTCGTAGTAGCCGGACGACAGCGCGTACGTGCCGAGCATGATGCGCCGCTTGACCTCGGGGCCGAAGCCCTCGGCGCGGGTGAGGGCCATGACCTCCTCGGCGCTGCGGGTGCCGTCGTCGCCGACGCGCAGGCCGTAGCGCATGGCGTCGAAGCGGGCCAGGTTGGACGAGCACTCCGACGGCGCGACCAGGTAGTAGGCGGGCAGCGCGTAGGTGAAGTGCGGGCAGGAGACCTCGACGACCTTCGCGCCGAGGGACTCCAGGAGTTCCACCGCCTCGTTGAAGCGGGCGGACACGCCGGGCTGGTAGCCCTCGCCCGCGAACTCCTTGACGACGCCGACGCGCAGGCCGTTGACGTCCGCGCGGCGGGCGGCTTCGACGACCGGCGGGACGGGCTCGCTGATCGAGGTGGAGTCCATCGGGTCGTGGCCGCTGAACGCCTCGTGCAGGAGGGCCGCGTCCAGGACGGTGCGGGCGAACGGGCCGGGTGTGTCCAGGGACGAGGCGAACGCGATCACGCCGTAGCGGGACGAGCCGCCGTAGGTGGGCTTCATGCCGACGATGCCGGTGACCGCGGCGGGCTGCCGGATCGAACCGCCGGTGTCGGTGCCGGTGGACAGCGGCGCCTCGTAGGCGGCGACGGCCGCGGAGGAGCCGCCGGACGAGCCACCGGGGACGCGGTCGAGGTCCCACGGGTTGCGGGTGACGCCGTAGGCGCTGTTCTCCGTGGACGAGCCCATGGCGAACTCGTCCATGTTCGTCTTGCCGAGGATGACCAGCCCCGCCTCGCGCAGCCGGGCCGTCACGGTCGCGTCGTACGGCGGCCGCCACCCCTCAAGGATCTTGGACCCGGCGGTGGTGGGCATGTCGTGGGTGGTGAAGACGTCCTTGTGGGCGATGGGGACGCCGGCGAGCGGGCCGAGTTCCTCGCCCGCGGCGCGGCGCTCGTCCACCCGGCGGGCCTGCGCCAGCGTCGTCTCGGCGTCGACGTGCAGGAACGCGTTCACCCGTTCGTCCACGGCGGCGATGCGGTCGAGGTGGGCCTGCGCCACCTCGACGGCGGACGTCGCACCGGCGGCGAGAAGCTCGCCGAGCTCCGCCGCGCTCTTGCCGACCAGTTCCATCAGGCCTCCTCGTCCAGGATCCGCGGGACGCGGAAGCGCTGCTCCTCCGCGGCGGGCGCGCCGGTCAGGGCCTGCTCGGGCGTGAGGCAGGGCCGGACCTCGTCCGTCCGGTAGACGTTGGTCAGCGGCAGCGCGTGCGAGGTGGGCGGGATGTCCTCCGCGGCGACCTCCTGCACCCGCGCGACCGCGGAGATGATCTGGTCGAGCTGGGCGGCGAGATGGTCGAGCTCATCGTCGCGGAGCGCCAGCCGGGACAGCCGGGCGAGATGCGACACCTCGTCACGGGTGATGGCGGACATGTGGGAAACCGTTCCTGCGAAGTATTTGGGTTCACCGGCCATCCTATGGGCCGCGCCCGCGTCCGCCCGACCCGTTTCCCGGGCGCGGCGTTTCGATCCCTGGTGGGGGGAACGGATGTGTCGTCCACCCCCGGGACGACGAGAGGAGGCCGCCGTGACGATCGGCGGCAGTATCGCCCTCATCATCATCGGCGCGATCTTGGCCTATGCGGTCAACTACGAGTTCAGCGGCGTCGACATTCGGCTGGTCGGTGTGATCCTGATGGTCGGCGGGCTCATCGGCCTGGTCGTCGGCATCGTCCGGATCGCCTCGGCCCGCCGGACGGTGGAGCGCCGTCCGCCGCCGCGTGTGCGTGAGGAGTACTACGACGACTACGAGACCCGCCGCCCGTACTGAGCGACCTCAGGCCGCGGGTTCCGGAGCGCGTTGCATGTGGCGGCGGAGCCAGTCGGTGGCGGTGTCGGCGTCCATGGGACGGCCGAAGTGCCAGCCCTGTGCGGCGTCGCAGCCCATCTCGCGGAGCCGGCCCGCGGTGGCCGGGTCCTCGACGCCCTCGGCGACCGAGCGCAGGCCGAGGGTGCGGACGAGGTCGATGATGGAGCGGACGATGACGGCGTCCTCGGGCGACTCGGTGAGCCGGCCCACGAACGAGGAGTCGATCTTGATCTCCTCGACGGGCAGCCGGTTCAGCCGGACGAGGGAGGAGTAGCCGGTGCCGAAGTCGTCCAGGCTGAGCGGGATGCCGAGTTCGGCGAGCGCGCCGACGGTGTCGGACGCGTAGGCGGGCTCGTTCATCAGGATCCGCTCGGTGATCTCCAGTTGGAGGGCGGCGGCGGGCAGGCCGCGGGCGAGCAGGCCCTCCTCGATCGTCTCGGTGAGGCCGGTGTCGAACAGGTCGCGGCCGGAGGCGTTCACCGCGACCTGGACGGTGAGGTCCTCCCGCCACCAGGCGGCGGCCTGCGCGAGCGCGGCCTCCACGACGTGGTGGGTGATGGAGCGCATCAGATACGTCTGCTCGGCGATCGACAGGAACGCCTCGGGTTCGAGGAGCCCCTTCTCGGGGTGGCGCCAGCGCAGCAGCGCCTCCATGCCGACGAGCTGACCGTCCCGCAGGGACACCTTCGGCTGGTAGTACAGCTCCAGTTCGGAGCGGTCGACGGCGCGGCGCAGGTCGCCGAGCATGCGGAGCCGGGCCGGGGAGTTGCGGTCCTTGCGGGAGGAGTAGATCTCGACGCCGGTCCGGGCCTCCTTGGCGTTGTACATGGCGACGTCGGCGCGCTGGAGCAGCAGCTCGAAGTCGGGCGCGTGGTCGGGGAACAGCGCGATGCCGACGCTGCCCTCCAGGTCGAACGACATGCCGTCCAGCCGGACGGGTTCGCTCAGCGCCGCGCGCAGGCGGGCGGCGACCTCGCGGGCGGCGGCCTCGTCGCGGACGGTCGGCAGCAGCACCGCGAACTCGTCGCCGCCGAGCCGCGCCACGAGGTCGCCGGGACGGACGCTGTGGGTGAGGCGGTGCGCGACGAGTTGGAGGAGGCGGTCGCCGGTGGGATGCCCGAGGGTGTCGTTGACCTCCTTGAAACGGTCGAGGTCGAGCAGGAACAGCCCGGCGCGGTGCTTCGGCGGGTCCGCCTTGCGGCGGCGCGTGCCGAGGGCGGCGCGGGCGCGTTTGTCGGCGTCTCTGCCGGCGTCCCGTTTCTCGGCGCTGCGCGCTTCGGCGAGGGCCTCCTCCGTCCGGACGATCAACAGTTTGCGGTTCGGGAGGCCGGTCAGCCCGTCGTGCAGCGCCTGGTGTTCGCGGCGGACGGACGCCGACGCGTTCAGGTAGACGGCGATGAACGGCAGGACGATGAGCGGGACGAACGCCGCGGAGCGGTCCATGGCCACGACCATCAACGGCGCGAGGCCGAGCAGGGCCAGATGCACCAGGACCTGGTAGCCGAGGTCCCAGCGCAGCGCCTTGATCAGGGAGACCCGCTCGTGCAGCGCGACGGCGGAGCCGACGAGGGTGTCGTTGCAGACGAAGTAGACGGTGCCGGCGAGCGCGATGGCGGCCAGGTCGGTCCCGCTCGGCACCCACAGGTCGGTGGGCGTGGCGAGGGCGCCGAACAGCGCGAGGACGAGCTGCGCCGCGGCGAGGCTGAGGGTGTACTGCGCGACGTTGAAGGCGATGCGGTGCGGGGCGCGGCCCCGGAAGATCCCGCAGGTGATGACGGCGACGGCCTGGAGCGCGGCGGCGACCGGCAGCCCCGCGTACAGCAGCGCGGCGAACGAGAACGTGGTGGACATGGTCGCGCCGTTGTTCTCGGTGGAGCCGGGCGTGATGATCGGCCGCAGTTCGCCGAAGATGATGAAGCAGGCGAGGATCCAGAACACGGGCGTTCCGGCGATCGCGTCCAGGTCCGCGCCGGTCACCCCGGTGAACGTGACGGCGGACGCGGCGACGCCGAGCAGGATGACGACGACGAAGTAGATCCACAACGGGGAGCCACGGCGTGGCGCCGTGTTCCGCGTGTTGTTCGGGTCCTTCATCACATCCTCGGGGGGTTCGGGGGGCCGTTCCCCCGGCACCGGGCGGCCCCGACCTCGGGGGACGCCCCCCGGGTGTTACGTCCGGGAATTCAGGTGTAGGTCGTGATGAGTGGGAGAGTACGGCCTTCGCTCAACTTCGCGAAACCGTTTGGGCACGTTCCGTTATGCCCCGTCCATCCCCCGCCCCTCGCCGTTGGGTAGTTGAAGTGTACCCCTGAGTAACGCGAACCTGGTGGTGAGGTTTTGACCACGTGGTGTTATTCGTCGGCGCGCACGGTCACGTTCTTGGCCGCATCCGGCCCCTCGGCCAGCAGCACACGGAACCCTTCCTCCGCCAACACCGGTACGCCCAGTTTGACGGCTTTGTCGTATTTAGAGCCCGGGCTGTCGCCGACGACGACAAAGCCCGTCTTCTTCGACACCGATCCCGTCACCTTTCCGCCGAGCCGCTGCACCGCCTCGGTCGCCGAGTCCCGGCTGAACCCCTCCAGCGACCCGGTGATCACCACGGTGACGCCCTCCAGCGGACGCGGGCCCGCCGCGCCCTCGTCCTCCATCCGGACGCCCGCGGCCCGCCACTTCGCCACGATCTCGCGATGCCAGTCGACCTCGAACCACGCCCGGATCGAGGCCGCGATCGTCGCCCCGACCCCGTCGACCGCGGCCAGCTCCTCCTCGGAAGCGTTCGCGATCGCGTCCATCGACCGCATCTCGCGGGCGAGGTCCTGCGCCGCGGACGGCCCCACATGCCGGATCGACAGCGCCACCAGCACCCGCCACAGCGGCTGCCGCTTCGCCTTCTCCAGCTGGTCGAAGAGGATCGCGACGGTCTTCTTCGGCTCGCCCTCCTTGTTGGCGAAGAACGACACGACCTTCGGTTCGCCCGTGGCCGGGTCGATCTTGGGCGTGCCCGTCCGCTGGTCGAGGACGAGGTTCCTGATCGGCAGCAGCTGCTCCACGGTCAGGTGGAACAGGTCGCCCTCGTTCCGGACCGGCGGCTCGGCGGGCTCCAGCGGCTGCGTCAACGCCGTCACGCCGACATAGCCGAGCGCCTCGATGTCGAAGGCGTTGCGGCTCGCGACGAAGTACAGGCGCTCGCGCAGCTGCCCCGGGCAGTACCGCGCGTTCGGGCAGCGGATGTCGGCGGCGCCCTCCTTCTCGTACGCCAGCTCGGTGCCGCACTCCGGGCAGTGCGTGGGCATGACGAACTCGCGCTCGGAGCCGTCCCGCAGCCCGGTGACCGGCGCGACGATCTCGGGGATCACATCGCCCGCCTTGCGGAGCACGACCGTGTCGCCGATCAGGACGCCCTTGCGCTTCACCTCGCCCTCGTTGTGCAGCGTGGCCCGCTCGACGGTGGACCCGGCGACCTTGACCGGCTCCATCACGCCGTAGGGGGTGACGCGCCCGGTCCGCCCGACGCCGACCTTGATGTCGAGGAGCCTGGTGTTGACCTCCTCGGGCGGGTACTTCCACGCGATCGCCCAGCGCGGCGCCCGGCTGGTGGAGCCGAGCCGGCGCTGGAGCGAGAACTGGTCGACCTTGACGACCACGCCGTCGATCTCGTACTCGGTGGCGTGCCGGTCTTCGCCGTACCTGGCGATGTAGTCGCGGACGGCGTCCATTCCGTCGAGGACCTCGTACCGGTCGCTGACCGGCAGCCCCCAGCTCCGCATCAGTTCGTAGGCGCCGGACTGGCTCTGCGGCCGCGTGCCGCCGCCGCGCCAGGCGCCGAACCCGTGGACGAGCATCCCGAGCGGCCGCTGCGCGGTGATCCGCGGGTCCTTCTGGCGCAGCGACCCGGCCGCCGCGTTGCGCGGGTTGGCGAACGGGTCCTTACCGGCCGCCACCTGCGCGGCGTTCACCTGCTCGAACCCCTTGACGGGCAGGAACACCTCGCCGCGGACCTCCAGGACGTCCGGCCAGCCCGCGCCCTCCAGCCGGGTCGGGACGTCGGCGATGGTGCGGACGTTGTGGGTGACGTCCTCGCCGGTGCGCCCGTCGCCGCGGGTGACGCCGCGGACCAGCCGCCCGTTCTCGTAGGTCAGCGCGATCGCCAACCCGTCGATCTTCAGCTCGCACAGGTAACCGGCGACCTCGCCGACCTCCCGCACGACGCGCTCGTCCCACGCCTGGAGCTCGTCGTCGCTCATCGCGTTGTCGAGGCTCTGCATCCGCTCCAGATGGTCGACGGTCGCGAAGTCGGTGACGATGGGCGCGCCGACCCGCTGCGTCGGCGAGTCGGGCGTGACCAACTCCGGATGGCGCTCCTCCAGATCGCGGATCTCGCGCATCCGGGAGTCGTACTCGGCGTCGGTGAGCGTCGGCTGGTCGAGGACGTAGTAACGGTAGTTGGCCTCGTCGATCTCCTGGCTCAGCTCAAGGTGCCGCTGACGTGCCTCGGCGGGCACCCCGTCGCTCATGCTCATGCCCCTATTGTGGCGACTGCCTCCGACATTGTGAGCCCGCCGCGCCCCAGGTCACTCGGCATCCTCAAAGATCATCCGGGCCGTGTCGCGGCATCGTCTCAGCGCTTCGCGGACGTGGCGCGGGGACGCCCCGGCCATGCCGCAGGCCGGGGTGATCACGACCTGGCGCGCCAGTCGCGCGGGCGGGAACCCGAGCCGCCGCCACAGCTCCTTCACCGGCTCCGCGGTCGCCCGGAGGGACGGCAGGGCGGTGTCGGTCGCGGGCACCGCGCCGAGGAGAAGGCCCGTTCCGGCGTCGATCGTCTCCCCGACCGCGTCGTCGTCGCGCCTGGGGACCATGCGCAGGTCGACCGAGATCGCCTGCGCGCCCGCGCCGCGCAGCAGCGCGTACGGGACGTTCCGCGCGCAGCAGTGGACGATCGGGTACGCCGCGTCGTCCGCGGCGGCCGCGTCGATCACCGTCCGGAGGGTGTCCTCCGCGACGGGCTCCTCGATGGCCCGCAGCCGGGAGAACCCGCTGGCCGTCGGGATCGTCCCGGCGAGCACGGCGGGCAGGCCGGGCTCGTCGAGCTGGACGACGATCCGCGCGGCGGGCAGGCGGCGGCGGACGTCCGCGACATGCGCGGCGACGCCCTCGGCGAGCGAGGCGGCCAGGTCGCGGACGGCCCCGGCGTCCTTCAGCGCCCGGTCGCCGTTGCGCAGTTCGATCGTCGCGGCCAGCGTCCACGGCCCGCACACCTGGATCTTGAACGGTCCGTCATGGCCGCCCGCGATCTCCTCCAGGACGTCCAGGTCGCGTTCCAGATGGTCGTGGGAGCGGAGCGTGTCCCGGCCCGGCCGGTCGGAGAACCGCCACCCGGACGGCTCCACCCGCACCGGCATGTCGACCAGCAGACCGGCCGTCCGGCCCGTCAGGTCGGCACCGGGACCGCGGGCCGGCAGCTCCGGCAGATGCGGCATCTCGGGCAGTTCACCGAGGACGATCCGCAGCGCCTCCGCCGGGTCGTCGCCCGGGTACGACCCGATCCCGGTCGCCGTCCCCTCCTGCCACGGATAACTGGTCACACCGCGAACCCTATCGGCGCGGCGATCACGGCGGTGAGCCCTACACCAGGGCTCGGGCCGTCTCGGCGATCGTCGCGGACGCCAGGACCCGGTCGCCGTCGTACAGGACGGCGGCCTGCCCCGTGGCGACACCGCGGGCGGGACTGGACAGGCGGACGCGCAGCACGTCGCCGTCCCGCTCGGCCGTGCAGCCGTAGACCTCCCCGTGCGCGCGGAGTTGGACGTGGCAGTCGAACGGCCCGTCCGGGGCGTCGCTCAGCCACACCGGGCGCTCGCCGACGATCTCGTCGACGTTCAGGGAGTCGCGCGGCCCCACGGTCACCGTGTTCGTCACCGGGGAGATGTCCAGGACGTAGCGCGGGCGGCCGTCCGGCGCGGGCGTGCCGATCCGCAGGCCCTTGCGCTGGCCGATCGTGTAGGCGTAGGCGCCGTCGTGCCGTCCGACCTCGTTGCCGTCGGTGTCGACGATCGGGCCGGGCGCCGTGCCGAGCCGCTCGGCGAGGAAGCCGCGGGTGTCGCCGTCGGCGATGAAGCAGATGTCGTGGCTGTCGGGCTTGTCGGCCACCCGCAGGCCACGCCGCTCCGCCTCCCGCCGGATGTCGGCCTTGGTGGTGTCGCCGAGCGGGAACAGCGCGTGCGCGAGCTGCTCGGGCGTGCACACGGCCAGCACGTAGGACTGGTCCTTGGCCTCGTCGACGCCGCGGCGCAGGACGCCGCCGTCCAGCCGCGCGTAGTGGCCGGTGCAGACGGCGTCGAACCCGAGGGCCATCGCCCGGTCCAGCAGCGCCGCGAACTTGATCTTCTCGTTGCAGCGCAGACACGGGTTCGGGGTGCGGCCGGCCGCGTACTCGCTGACGAAGTCCTCGACGACGTCCTCATGGAAGCGCTCGGCGAGATCCCACACGTAGAAGGGGATGCCGATCACGTCGGCGGCCCGGCGGGCGTCCCTGGAGTCCTCCAGGGTGCAGCAGCCCCGGGCGCCCGTCCGGTACGACTGCGGATTGGTGGACAGGGCCATGTGGACGCCGGTGACCTCGTGCCCCGCCTCGGCGGCGCGGGCGGCGGCCACGGCGGAGTCGACGCCGCCCGACATGGCGGCAAGTACGCGCAGTGCCATAACCCTTCGAGGGTACGCGCCACGACCCACTCCCCCGCCACCGTATTTCGGTCGCCGGGGCCGGCGCCGACGGGAAACGCGGTGCCTCACGTAGGGTTTACCGGGACGGACATGGCCTCGCCGGACCCGGCGGAGCCCCGCCATGCCGGGAAAACAAACTCCAGCGACCTCATCGGCCCCGGTCATGAGGCGGTTCGGCCGCTTGACCACGACAAGGAAGAGACGACAGGTGGGAATCTTCCGTCGTCCGCGCGACGCGTCCGCGGTGACGCCGCCCGCGATCAGCGAGTTCTGGGAATGGTGGGCGCAGGCCCGCCCGACGATCGAAGCGTCCCTGGCCGCCGGGCCCGACACGCCCGTGGCCGATTCGTCCGGGTCCGCCGCGCACCTCGACGCGCCCGAGGCGGACCACGTGGCCGATCTCGACCTCCCGGACCTCGACGCCGCCGACCTCGACGCCCCCGAACCGGGCCCGCCCGGCGGTGGGCTCTCCGCGGAGACGATGGAGGAGCTGTCGCGCCGCGTCCACAAGATCCATCCGGGACTGCTCTGGGAGATCGGCGGCGCGGAGGACCGGGCCCCGTTCCTCACCGTGACCGGCGGCGGGAACCCGGAGCTGCGCGGCATCACCGAGCGCTGGGTCCGGGCCGCGCCGTCCGGGGCGGCGGCGGCCGGGTGGGTGTTCCATCCGGCGCGGCAGCCCGACCCGGAGATGCTCAACCAGGACCTCATCCTCGGTGACCACGAGTTCGACCTGGAGTACGTCCGGCTCGGCATGCGCGCCGACGCCGACCGCGCCCGCGTGCATCTCACCGCCTACCATCCCGACTTCCTGTTCGTCGCCGAGGAGCAGCGCATCCAGGTCGCGCTGAACGTCCTGCACTGGGCGCTCGGCGAGGACGACGTCGCCCGCTGGGTCGGCGAGGTCTCGATCGCCACGGAGGCGCCGATCGACGCGCTCCCGCCGTCGATGCTGCCCTCGGTGATCGAGCAGATCGCCGAGCCGTTCGCCGAGCCCGCCTGGCTGACCGGCGAGGGCCGCACCCCGCGCGGCCATCCCGCCCGCCTCGGCGCCCGGTTCCCGTTGCACCGCCAGGACTACCCGCTCTGCGACCTGCACGTGGCGATCAGCGTCCCGTACGCCAACAGCAATCCCGACCGGCTGCCCGTCGAGCCGTCGTCGAGCGCGCTGCGCGCCTTCGAGAAGAAGCTCACCAGGCTCGGCGACCGGGCCGTCCTCGCCGTCCGCGAGACCGGCGACGGCCTGCGCGTCTTCCACCTGTACGTCGATCCCGACTCGGGTGTCATCTCCGAACTCGACCAGCTCGCGGCCGGGTGGCCCGAGGGCAAGGCCAGGGTCGCCTCCACCAGCGATCCCGGCTGGAAGGCCCTGGCTCCCTACCAGCCCTGACGTCCGGGACGGACCTAGATGGGCCTGGTCGAGTCGACCTTGCGGTAGCGGGCCTCGCCAAGGCTGTACAGGCCGAAGGTGAGGACGCCCACGGCGACGGCGGCGAGGCCCCAGGCTCCGGCGGGGGTGTCGGCGAACTCGCGGAGGGTGCCGTCCAGGCCCTTGGCCTTGTCCGGCTGGAAGGTGATGGCCGCGTAGGCGAGGAAGGCGCCGGCGGCGGCGCCGACGAGCCCGCGGGCGGCGTTGCCGACGACACCGAACGGCTGGACGACACGCCGGGCGACATGTCCCATCTTCGCGGTGTCGAGTTCGTCCATGAACGTGCGGCGGACCGCCTGGACGACCACGACGACGCCCCAGATCACGAAGCCCGCGGCGATCGCCAGCACGAGCCAGCGCCCGCCGGGCTGGCCCATCAGGCGCGCGGTGAAGGTCTTCGACTGCTGGTCGCTGGACGCGCCCTGGTGGCCGAGCATGAACAGCAGGGTGGCCGCGCATCCGGCCGCGTAGACGACGCCGCGCGCGGCGGAGGCGAGGCGTTTGGTGGGCTTGTCGCCGTCGGGCGTCGGCCGTCCGAACCCGGCTTCGGCGAACTGCCAGAGGGCCAGGGCCGCGAACCCGACGGCCATCAGCACGATGACGACCGGACCGCCGGGTTTGTCGGCGACGATCTGCAACGCCCCCTTACGGTCGGCCTCCTGCCCGCCGCCGCCGAAGGCGACCTGAAGGGCCAGCCAGCCGATGAGGAGGTAGAGAAGGCCGCGCGCCACCAGTCCCACGCGGGACACACCGTGGAACCAAGGGTGTCCCGCCGCCCGTTCGAGTCCGTCGCTCACATCCGTCGTCGCCACGGACACGCCGTCCCCGTTCAAGAGACGGTCAAACACCATCAAAGCCGGTCAGTCACCCAAAACCGGCACGGCGCGCGCGTTCGACGACGGGGGCGAGCGCGTCGGCGAGCGCCTTGACGTCGTCCTCGGTGGAGGTGTGGCCGAGGGTGAAGCGCAGGGATCCCCGGGCGTGCTCGGCGCCCATCGCCGTCAGGACGTGGCTCGGCTGCGACACCCCGGCCGAGCAGGCCGAGCCGGTGGAGCAGGCGATGCCGCGGGCGTCCAGCAGCATGAGCAGGGCGTCGCCCTCGCAGCCGGGGAAGGAGAAGTGCGCGTTGCCGGGGAGCCGGTCGACGGGGTCGCCGTTCAGGACCGCGTCCGGCACCGCTGCGCGGACGGCGTCGATCAGCAGGTCGCGCAGCTCGGTGAGGCGACGCGCCTCGACCTCGCGGTGGGCGGTCGCGGCCTGGACGGCGGCGGCGAACCCGGCGATGGCCGCGGTGTCGAGCGTCCCGGACCGGACGTCGCGTTCCTGCCCGCCGCCGTGCAGCAGCGGCACCGGGTCGAGGAAGACGGGCTCCTTGGGCTTGGCCAGCAGCAGCGCGCCGACGCCGACGGGCCCGCCGAGTTTGTGGCCGGTGACGGCCAGGGCCTGCGCCCCGCTCGCCGCGAACGACACGGGCAGCGCCCCGGCGGCCTGGACGGCGTCGGTGTGCAGGGGCACTTCGCGCTCGCGGGCGACGGCGGCCAGTTCGGCGACCGGCTGGACGGTCCCGACCTCGTTGTTGGCCCACATCACCGTGACGAGGGCCACGTCGTCGCCGGTGCCGAGCGCCTCGCGGAGCGCCTCGGGACGGACACGTCCGGCGGAGTCCACGGGAATCCAGTCCACACGGGCGCCCTCGTGGTCGGCGAGCCACCGCACGGCGTCCAGGACGGCATGGTGCTCGACGGCGCCGGCCAGCACCCGGTCGCGGGCGGGGTCGGCGGCGCGGCGGGCCCAGTAGAGGCCCTTGACGGCGAGGTTGTCGGCCTCGGTGCCGCCGGAGGTGAACACGACCTCGCTCGGCCGGGCGTCGAACGCCTCCGCGATGACCTCGCGGGACTCCTCGACGACGCGGCGGGCGCGGCGCCCGGCCGCGTGCAGGGACGACGGGTTCCCCAGCTCGCGCAGCTCGGCCGTCATCGCCTCGATGGCCTCGGGCAGCATCGGGGTGGTCGCCGCATGGTCGAGGTAGGTCACCACGCGGACAACAGTAGCCGCGCCGCCGATGTTCCCTCCGGGGACCCGGGCGGTGGCGGTCGGCACCCTCGGACTGGTGGACTGTACCGTCCAGCCGGTACAGTAGGCGCGTCATGAAACGAGAAGCCCTCCTGGACGCCGCCGAGACCGTCCTCTTCGAGCAGGGAACGCGGGCGTTGACGCTCACCGCGGTCGCCGAGCAGGCCGGCGTCAGCAAGGGTGGGCTGCTCTACCACTTCCCCACGAAGGAGGCGCTGGTCCGGGCGATGGTGGCGCGGACCATCGACGAGTTCGACGACCTGGTCGCCTCCTACATCGACTCCTTCGGGGACGGCACCGCGGACGCCTACACCCGCGCCTACGTCGAGGCCACCTTCGAGCTCCTGACCGGTGACGCCCGCACGCACCGGCGCTGGTCGGCCATCACGGCCGCCGCGGCCGACCCCGAGCAGGCGGCGCCGCTGAACGAGGCGATGCGCCGCTGGCACGGCCGCGACCCGGCGGAGGACACCGACCCGTGCACCGCGATGACCGTCCGGCTCGCGGTCGAGGGCCTCTGGGAGGTCATGAGCCACGATCCCGGGCTGTTCGACGAGGAGCAGCTCGCCGCCCTGCGCCGGCGGCTCCTCGGCCTGCTGGACGGATGACCCCGGGCGCCCGCCCACCGCTCCGTGTTTGGAGCGTTCCATGACGAGATTGTGCCGAGCCGAAGAAAGAGGTGAGCCATGCTGCCCCGCGCTCGTTGGGGGACGTTCCTGACCTTCGCGCTGGCGGGCCTGCTGACCGGGGTGTGGGTGTCCCGGATGCCCGCGCTGGTCGACAAGTTCGAACTCAGCGAGGCCGAGGTCGGCATCGTCGTCCTCGTCTGGGGGCTCGGCGCGATCACCGCCATGCAGGCGCTGCGCGTCGTGATGTCCCGCGCCGGGAGCCGCGCCACGCTGCGGCTGGCGCTGCCGCTGACGGCGCTCTCCTACGCGGCCGTCGCGCTCGCGCCCGGCCACGGCGCGCTGCTCGCCGCCGTCGTGGTGTTCGGCATGACGTTCGGGATCACCGACATCGCGATGAACGCGCAGGGCACCGCCGTCGAACGGGCGTACAAGCGGCCCGTGATGAGCGGTCTGCACGCCGGCTGGTCCGTCGGCGCGATGAGCGGCGGCCTGCTCGGCGTCGTGACCGCGGCGGTCGGGCTGGGGTTCACCGAGACGGTCCTCGCCGCCGCCGCGCTGACGCTCCCCGCCGGGCTCGCGCTCGGCCGCACGTACCTGCCCGACCCGCCGGCCGCCGCGTCCGCCGGGACGGGACGCCGGGCGCGCCGCATGCCGCTCGCGGTGTACCTGATCGGCGCCCTCTGCTTCATCGCGTTCATGACCGAGGGGTCGATCGCCGACTGGAGCGGACTGCTGCTGCACGACGAGATGGACGCGAGCGAGGCCGTGGCCGCGGCCGGGCTCCCGATGTTCGAGGCGGCGATGCTGACCGGCCGGATCTTCGGCGACCGCGTCCGGGCCCATGTGGGCACCCGCAGGTTGCTGGCCGGCGCGGGCGTCGGTACCGCGCTCGGCATGACCGTCGTCGTGCTGTCGCCCGTGCCGGCCCTCGCCCTCGCCGGGTTCTTCGTCACGGGACTGATGGTCTGCGCGGTCGTCCCGACGACGATGTCACTGGCCGGGACCGCCGCGCCGGACCGTCCGGGCGCGGCCGTCGCGCAGGTCAGCGCGATCGGCTACGGCGGGCTGCTGCTCGGCCCGGTCGTGGTCGGGTTCCTGTCGGACGCCACGTCGCTGCGGCTGGGAGTGGGCACGGTCGTCGTCCTGTCGCTGCTCATCGCCGCCGGTGCCCGGTTCGTCCCGGTGGACGGGGCGGCCGACGCCACGCCCGTCGACGTGACCGACCCCGGCCCCGAACCGGTCGCCGCCTGATCGGCCGGCGGCGGTCCGGGCCGGGGCCCGTCCGTCGGTCACTTCCGCTTGGTGATCTCCTCGGTGAGCTGCGGCGCGACCTGGAACAGGTCGCCCACCACACCGAAGTCGACGAGTTCGAAGATCGGCGCCTCGGAATCCTTGTTGATGGCGACGATGGTCTTCGACGTCTGCATCCCGGCCCGGTGCTGGATGGCGCCGGAGATGCCGACCGCGATGTACAGCTGCGGCGACACGGTCTTGCCGGTCTGGCCGACCTGGAACGTGTGCGGGTACCAGCCGGCGTCGGTCGCGGCGCGGGACGCGCCGACGGCACCGCCGAGCGAGTCGGCCAGGCCCTCGATGATCGAGAAGTTCTCGGCGCCGCCGACACCGCGCCCGCCGGACACGACGATCGCGGCCTCGGTCAGGTCAGGGCGCTCGCCCTTCTCCTGCACGACCTTCTCCACGACCTTCGCGGCCCGGTCGGCGTCCGACAGCTCGACGGTCACCGCCTCCTCCGCCGGGGTCGCCGGAGCGGGCTCGGGGGTCACCGAGTTGGGCCGGACGGCGATGATCGGCGTGCCGGTCCGCACGCGGGCGTGCGCGATGACACCGCCACCGAAGATGGAGTGCTCGGCGACGAATCCGTCGGTGACGTCCACGACGTCGGTGAGCACGCCGGAGCCCGTCCGGACGGCGAGCCGTCCGGCGATCTCCTTGCCCTCGCCGGTCGCGGGCACCAGCACCGCGGCCGGGGACCGGTCGTTCACGAGCTTCGTCAGGAGCGCGGCCTTCGGCGCGACGACATAGGACGTCAGCTCCGGGTCGTCGGCGACGTAGACCTTGCCGGCGCCGTACTCGCCGAGCCTGTCCTTCGCACCCTCGAAGCCGGGGCCGACCCACACCGCGGCCGCCTCGCCGAGCCTGTTCGCCAGCGTCAGCAGTTCGAGCGTGACCTTCTTGACCTCACCGTCGACGTGGTCGACGAGGACGAGAATCTCCGCCATGGTTCGCTAATCCCCTTCCCCGGTCAGACGAACTTCTTCGCGGCGAGGAACTCGGCGATCTTCGCGCCGCCGTCGCCCTCGTCGGTGACGATCTGGCCCTTCTCGCGCGGCGGCGCCTCGGCGAAGTCGACCACCTCGGTGGCCGCGTTCGCCAGGCCGACCCGCGCCGGCTCGATGCCCGCGTCGGTGAGACCGAGCGTCTCCACCGGCTTCTTCTTGGCCGCCATGATCCCCTTGAACGAGGGGTAGCGCGGATCGTTGATCTTCTCGACGACGCTGACGACCGCGGGCAGGGTCGCCTCGACACGGTCGAAGCCGTAATCGGTCTGCCGCTGCGCCCGGACGGACGTCCCGTCGATCTCGAGCTTGTTCGCGAGGGACAGCTGCGCGACGCCGAGCCGCTCGGCGAGCATCGCGGCCAGCAGCCCGGTCCGCGCGTCGGTGGACTCCGACCCGAGGATCACCAGGTCGAACCCGGTGCGGCCGAGGACCTGCTGGATCGCGTAGGACGTCTGGAGCGCGTCGGAGCCGGCGAGACCGTCGTCGACGAGGTGGACGGCCTTGTCGGCGCCCATGGCCAGGGCCTTGCGGATGGAGTCGGTGGCCTTGTCCGGCCCCATGGTCAGGACGGTCACCTCACCGTCGTGGGCCTCCTTGACCCGCAGCGCCTCCTCGATCGCGTACTCGTCGAGTTCGTTGATGACGCCGTCGGCGGCGGCGCGGTCCAGCGTGCTGTCATCGGACTTCAGCTTGCGCGGGCTCTCCGTGTCGGGAACCTGCTTCACCAGGACGACGATGTTCATGGTGGGTGGCCGACCTCCCCTGCACTCCGTTGGCCGCTGAGGTCAGCGGCGGACTTCGATGTCACAGCCTGCCAAACACCCGAACGAGCTTCGGAACCGGGTCCCGACTTCGGCTGCGCACCCCTAGGTTACTCGCGGGTAGCAGCATCGGGGACATTCCTCAGAACCGGTTGACGCCCGTCTGCCACCGGTCCATCGTGCTCTCCAGCGAACTCTGCAGCCCGTACATGGGCGAGAAGCTCGGCGTCAGCGTGAGCGCGCCGACCACCGTCGCCAGCGCCAGCACGCCGAGGACCACTCCCGCGGTCGCGATGCCCCGCGGCCGCCGCGCGACGGACACGAACATCCGCTCCAGCTGCCGTCGCGGGCCGTTGACGCCCGGCGCCGTCCACAGCACCGCCGCGCCGGCCCCGGCGCCGAACGCGCAGGCGCTGAGCGAGTCGATCTCCCCGCCGACCGCGGACACCGCGACAAGCCCGAGCGGCACCGCGACGGTGAACGCCGCCGCGTACGGGACGGTCAGCAGTGTCCGGCCGAAGGCCCACGCCCAGCCGCGCGCGGTCGTTCCCGCGACCCGCAGCAGCGTCACCGCGGCCAGCGACAGCGCCAGGCCCACGATCGGCGCCATGAGCACCAGACCGACCGCGATGACCACGACCATGGCCGCGAGCAGCCGGGCCCAGCCGCGTGCCACGGCCAGCCCGTGCGCGTCCGCCGCCGACGCGGAGACGGTGGCGGCCGGAGTGGCGGCGGGGGCGGGTGGCGCGGAGGTCTGGGCTGCGCGCGGCGGTGGAGCCGGTGCTGTGGGACGCGCCGGTGCCTGACGCGGTGGTGCCTCACGCGGCGGTGCCTGACGCGGCGGGGCGGGCGTCTCAGGCAGGGTCAGCCGGGATGTCGCCTCGGCCAGCTCGGCGGCCGAGGGGCGGGCGGCGGGGTCGGGGTGGCAGGCCGCGGCGACCATCGGGCGCAGCCCGGCGGGCAGGGCGCCGGGCAGGGAACCGGCGACCATCTCGCCGGTTCCGGTGGCGGCGAACGCCACGGTCTCGGCCCAGGCGCGGATGTCGTCGGCGACGTCGGCGGCGGTCAACGCGAAGTCGACGACGACGGGCGCGCCGTCGACGACCAGGACCGTCGTGGGGTCGAGGGCACCGTGCGCGAGACCGGCCCGGTGGATGGCGGCGAGCGCCTTCGCCAGCCCGAAGGCCATGCGGCGCAGCGCGTCACCCGACATCGGGCCGTGTTCGGCCACCGTCTCCGCCAGCGGCCTTCCCGGAACGAACCGGGAGACGACATAGGGCGGGGACGCGGCGGCGGCACCGTCCAGGACGTCCACCACGTAGGGGCTGAGCACCGCGCGCATCCGGGCGATGTCGGGGGTCGCGTCCGGCGCGAGCAGTCTGATCGCCACGTCGCGGCCGTCGGGCCCGGCGGCCCGGTGGACGGCCCCGGAGCCCGAGCCGTCACCGCCGCCCAGCCTGGACAGCAGCCGGTACTGACCGATGTGCGCCTGCCGGTCGATGTCGCCGCTCATATGGCACGCCACCCTATCGACCGGAGGCGCCGCGCAGAGCCGCGTCCGCTCACATGCCCGGTGCGTTGGACACGAGGTCGCGGACGTCGGCGCGCAGGGCCTCCAGGTCTCGGCTCATCCCGTCCAGCGGGGCGGTGTCGGGCGGTCGCTCCTGCGCCAGCACGACCAGCACCGCCGCGAGGACGCCGACGACCAGCGCGCCCGCGGCCGCCGCGCCCGTGCGCGGGAACGCCGCGCCCCAGATCCGGGCGAGCTGGCGTCGCGGGGCGCCGCTGCCCGGCGCGAGGCAGAGCAATCCGATCACCGCCATGGCGGAGTAGGCGATGGCGTTCGAGGCGGTCATACCGGAGGCGGCGAAGATCAGAACGCCGAGGATGATCAGTCCGGCGAGCACGCTCAGCGAGGTCCACAGAACCGTGGCCATCAGGGCGCCCGGCAGGTGCAGCGGCGTCCGGAACGCGGCGGCCACGGCGTCACCGGTGCGCGGGCCCCGGCGGGTCCGCCGTCCCTCCATGCCCCTGGCGGCCTTGTCGCCCATCCGCAGGACGAGCACCCCGGCGATCGTGACACCGACCGCGAACAGCGGCGCGATGTCGGCGAAGCCGAGCAGCGCGACCAGGACGAGGAAGCTGATCAGCCGGTACCAGCCGTAGGGCTTGCGACGATCGCGTTCGGCGCGGGCGCGGGCGGCCACGTCGGCGCGGGCCCGGTCGGCGCGCTCCAGTTCGCCGCGCGGCCCCTCCGGCTCCGGAGGGCGGCGCTGCAACGCGCCGCGACGCGGCTGGTCCTGCGGCTGGTCCGAGGGCGGCCCGTACTGCTGCGGGGCGTAGTACGGCGCGGGCCCCGGTGGCGGGACGGGCGGCGGCGCGGCCGGGGGGAGCTGCCCGACGAAGTCCTTCGGCTGTGCCGGCGCCGGGGCCGGAGACGGGGCCGGCGCGGGTGGCGGCGGAGGCGGACCGGGCGCCGGGAGCGCCGGGAGCGCCGTGGTCCCCGGTGTGCTCGACCGCGGCGGAGCGTCCTGCGGGTGCGGCGCGGGCAGCGGCATGGAGAAGTTCCTGGAGTGGTCCGGCGCCGTCTCCTCGATCGGCTGGGCCGTACCGGCCGACCGTGACCCGGTCGACCGCGAGGCGGACGACGGGTAGTGCCGGTCGACCATGGTCTGGTCGGTGATGGTGGCTTCGAGGTGGATGCGCCGGGTGAGCTGCACCAGCTTGACCGCGGTGGGTCGTTCGGCCGGGTGCCGTGCCATCGCCGAGCGCAGCACGGGCAGCAGCGCGTCGGGCACGCCGTCCAGGTCGGGCGTGCCCTGCATGATCTTGTAGAAGATCGACTCGAAGGTGCCGGAGCCGAACGGCGGGCGGCCGGTGGCGGCGTAGGCGACCGTTCCGGCCCAGGCGTGCACGTCCGAGGGCGGGCCCGCGTCCTCGCCCTCGATGAGTTCGGGGGCCAGGTAGCCGGGCGTGCCGATGACCATGCCGGTGGCGGTGAGCCGGGTCGCGTCGGCGGCCTGCGCGATACCGAAGTCGATCACGATGGGCTCGCCGTCGACGAGCATGACGTTGCCGGGTTTGAGGTCGCGGTGCACGATCCCGGCGCCGTGGATCGCCGACAGCGCGGTGCCCAGCCCGACCGCGAGCCGCCGCAGGCCCGGCCCGTAGATCGGCCCGGACTCCTCGACGATCTCCTCAAGCGTCCGGCCGGGCACGTACTGGGTGACGATGTAGGGCTGGTCGGCGGTCACGTCGGCGTCGAGGATCTCCGCGACGTGCGGGCTGTGCACCCGGCGCATCGAGTCGACCTCGCGGGCCAGCCGGCGACGCGCCGTGGCGTCGCCCGCGACCGCGGGCCGCAGCACCTTGATGGCCACGTTGCGCCCCTCGGGGTCGGCGCCGAGGTAGACGACGCCCATTCCCCCTTCCCCCAGGGTCTGGAGCACGCTGTAGTGGCCGATTCGGTCCCCGGACGTGACAGCTCCCCTCATCGTTTCCGAAACCCTACCCCCGTCGATCGTCCTCGAAGTTCTCCGCATTGTCAGGCCGCCGTCACCCCGGCGCGGCGGGACACGGTGCCGTCGCGGGCCGCGAGCGCTCCGGCGAGCCACCGGGCCGTCGGCCGGGCCGCCGGGTCTCGGTCGAACGCCGCCCGCAGCAGCGGGGCCAGCGGTTCCGGTACGCCGTCGAGGTCGGCCTGGCCGCGCAGGATGCGGAAGCACACCCCGTGCAGTGAGCCGCGCCCGAACGGGGGACGTCCCGTCGCGGCGAACGCGACGGTCGCCGCCCAGGAGAACACGTCGGAGGCGGGGGTGGCGCGCCCGCCCTCGATCAGTTCGGGCGCCAGGTAGGCGGGCGTCCCGACGACCATGCCGCGCCTGGTGAGCTGCGGGGCGCCGGTCTCGTGCGCGATGCCGAAGTCGATCAGCGTCGGCCGGTCGCCCATCACGATCACGTTGCCGGGCGCGACGTCCCGGTGCAGGACGCCCGCGTCGTGGACGTCCCCGAGCGCGAGCGCCAGCCGCCGCGCGAACCGGATGAGCCGGTCACGGCGCAGCGGCCCGTACGCCGGGATCAGATCGCCGAGCGGGCAGCCGGGGACGTACTGCATGACCACGTACGGCCGGTCCGCCGTGATGGCCCCGTCCACCAGGCGCGCGACGTACCTGCTGCGCACGCGCGCCTGCGCGGACATCTCGCGGGCCAACCGGCTGATCGCCTCCGGCTCCCCGGCGACCTGCGGGGCGAGTCGCTTCACCGCGACCTCGCGGCCGTGGGGGTCCATCGCCAGGTACACCATCGCGGTGCTCCCCCGGCCGATCTCCCCCAGCAACCGGTAGGCCCCGAGCCGCCGATCATTCCCCATAACCCTTTTGACGCCAGAAAACGGGCACTCGTTCCCGGTGAAATTTACTCCTTCCGGGCGGCCTGGCGGGCGCGGCGCTCCTCACGTCGGGTCTCGAACCTGGTGGCGGCGGCGTCCAACTGCGCCAGGAACTCGCCGAGTTCGTCCAGCGCCTTCGCGCCGTCGCCGGTCAGGTCGGTGCGGTCGAAGATGTTCCACTTGCGCAGGACCGGGACGAGAACGTCGTCGTGGTGCAGCCGCAGGTCGTAGATGCCCGCGTTGGCGATCAGGACGGACTTGCGCAGGAAGCCGTCGATGCTGTGACCGGGCATCTGGAAGCCCTTGACGACGTCGGTGATCGCCCGCATCGTCTCGTTCGGCGCGGCCTCCAGCGCGGCGGCCAGCAGGTTCCGGTAGAAGATCATGTGGAGGTTCTCGTCGGCGGCGACACGGGCCAGCATCTGCTCGCACAGCGGGTCGCCGGACGCCCTGCCGGTGTTGCGGTGCGACACCCGGGTCGCGAGTTCCTGGAACGACACGTACGCCGCCCCGTGCAGGAACGAGTCGCCGTGGTCGGCCTCGTAGCCGGCCTCCATGTGGCGCATCCGGGCACGCTCCAGCGCGACCGGGTCGACCGCGCGGGTGGCGGTCAGGTAGTCGCGGATGACGATGCCGTGCCGGTTCTCCTCGGCCGTCCACCGGTTCACCCAGGTGCCCCAGGCGCCGTCGCGGCTGAACGCCGTGGAGATGGCGTTGTGGTAGCCGGGCAGGTTGTCCTCGGTGAGCAGGTTGACGATGAGCGACTCGCGCGCCTCCAGGCTCAGTTTGGACTGCTCGATCGACCACGGCTCGCCGCCCAGGGGCCCGTCGAAGTCACGGCCCTCACTCCAGGGCACGTACTGGTGGGGGAACCATTCCTTGGCCATCGACAGGTGCCGGTTCAGTTCCTTCTCGACCACCGGCTCGAGGTCGACCAGGAGAGCGGTCTGGAGCTTCTCTTCGGGGGTCAGGGACATGCGGTTCCTTCGCTGGACGAGGGCGTTCTGGCCGGTCGGTGCCACCGTGCTCGCGGCACCGGAGGGGCTGCCAGCAGGCGATACATAACCTACGCAACCGTAGGTTCGATCGTCGCCAGTTCGCGCACCCGTCGTCAAGCCACCCCTGTTACAAGCGCGGCGTGGCGAGTTTTGTAGATCTGAGCAATAAGAGCGGGTGAGGCCTTTGTCACCAGGTGTCCGCCGCCTGGTGGCGCATCCGGCTCACCGCGGCCCGCAGCAGCGGCCTCGGGACGAGCCGCAACGCCGGGAACGCCGCCTTGTACTGCACGCCGGGGACGCACATGGCCCGTCCGGCCGCCACCGCGTCGAGGCCGGCCCGCGCGACGTCGTCCCGGCGCAGCCACAGCGGGTGGGACGCGACGTCGTCCCGCGTGCGGGTCAATCCGGGACACAGCGCGGTCACATGGACGCCGCTGCCCGCCACCTCCGAGTGCAGGCTCTCCGAGAACGCCGCCACATACGCCTTCGTCGCCCCGTAGGTGGCGCTGCCGGGCGACGGCGTGAACCCCGACATCGACGCCACGTTCAACACCCCGCCGCGGCCCCGCCCGACCATCCCCGGCAGGACCGCGCGGGTGAGCCGGACAAGCGCGGTCACGTTCAGCTCGATCTGGGCGAGCTGGTCGTCCAGCGGCGCCTCCGCGAACGGTCCAAAAGCACCGCGACCGGCGTTGTTCACCAGAAGTTCCACCGGATCGGCGCTCAGCCGTCCCTCCACCTCGGCGCGCTGGAGGGGGTCGGTCAGGTCGGCCGCCAGCACCTCCACGGCGACGCGGTACCGCTCGACCAGCTCGCGGGCCAGGACGTCCAGTCGTTCGGCCCGGCGCGCCACGATCACCAGATCGGTGCCGCGACCGGCGAGCAGCCGGGCGAAGCTCTCACCGATGCCGCTGGACGCACCCGTCACGAGCGCGGTGCGATACGCGTGTCGCATGGCGCGAGATGCTATCGGCCGATCTTGGTGGGCCCGTGCGGCTCGCCCAAGAAACTCCCGAGATTCATCCGTCCGAGACCTGGGCGCCCGAACCTCGTGCGGATACGGCTTCCGGCTCACCGCCGGCATGCTCGAGCGGCGGCGGCATGACGGTCGGATTGTGGACGCTGCGGGACAGCCCGCTCCGTCCGCGCGAACTCCAGGACCGGATCGGCGGCATCAGCCACAAGGTGCTGAACCAATCGCTCCGCCGCCTCGAACGCGACGGCCGCGTCACGCGCCGCCGGTACGCCGAGGCGCCGCCGCGTGTCGAGTACGACCTGACCGGGCCGGGACGCGGCATGCTCGAACCGCTGTTCGCGCTCGGGCGCTGGACGGAGCGTTATGCCGACGAGGTCCTCAACGCGCAGGCGCTCAGCGGCCGGTGAACTTCGCCTTGCCGGGGCCCTCCTCCATGAAGCTGCGCATGCCCGCCGCCTGGTCCTCGGTGGCGAACAGGGCCGCGAACTGCGTCCGTTCGATCTCCAGTCCGGTCTCCAGGTCGACCTCGAGGCCCGCGTCGATGGCCTGCTTGGCGGCCCGCAGCGCGATCGCGGGACCGCCGACGAACGTGGCGGCCCACTCCTTGGCGGCCGTGTAGACGTCGGCGTCCGGGACGACACGGTCGACGAGCCCGATCGCGAGTGCCTCGTCCGCCGCGACATGCCGTCCGGAGAAGATCAGGTCCTTGGCCCTGGTCGGCCCGATCAGCCGGGACAGCCGCTGCGTGCCGCCCGCGCCGGGGATGATGCCGAGCTGGATCTCCGGCTGCCCCACCTTCGCGCTCTCGCCCGCGACGCGGAAGTCGGCCGTCAGCGCCACCTCCAGTCCGCCGCCCAGCGCGTATCCGGTGATCGCGGCGATCACCGGCTTCGGGATTCCGGCGAGGGCCCTGGCGAAGTCCTGGAGCAGCCGCGAGTGGCCCGCCGACATCTGCGCGTACGACATCGGGGCCATCTCCTTGATGTCGGCGCCCGCCGCGAACACCTTCTCGCCGCCGTAGAGGACGACCGAGCCGACCGCGTCGTCCTGGGTGACCTGGCGGGCCGCGTCGATCAGTTCCCGCTGCATCTGGGCGTTCAGGGCGTTCATCTTCGGACGGTCCAGCCTGATCGTCGCGATTCCGTCCTCGACCTCGACCCGTACGAACTCGCCCACGGCGACCCTCCTGTGCGATTCGGTGACGAACGCCACGAGCCTAACCAGACAACGGCCGAACGCGCTCCGGGGCCGCTGTGCCGACGCGTGACGTCGGAGGCTGCTGGTAGCTTCGGGAACCATGCTCGTCGCCCACGCCACCTGGCATGGTGGTGCGCTCTGCCTGTGGGCCGAGCGCACCGGGCCGCACGAGCTCTCCCCGGACGTTCACCCGTTCGCCACGTGCGACTTCACCGGCACCTCGTACGAGCCGCTCGTGCGCACCGCGTTCCGCGTCGAACTGTCGATGTCGCTGCCCACCCTCGGCGACCATCCGCTGCCGTCCGCCGAACTGGGCCCCGAGCCGGTGTCGCGGGAGCCCGAACTGCGTCCCTGGCGGGTGCCCGCGCTCGTCCTGGAGCCGTTCCCCGCCATGGCCCTGCTCCAGGCCGCCGAGGCCGCCGCCGACGTGATCCCCGGCACCGACCTGCGCTTTCTCCGTATGGTCGCGGACGAGGCCGTCCATCTCACCGAACGCGGCCAGGTGCTGCCCGCGCTGGTGCGCGAGGACGGCGATCTCGTGGCCCGCTGGCGCCCGGTGATCGACGACCCGGCCCGCTACCGGGCGCTGGCCCGCGCCATGCCCGCCGCCTGCCGCGCCGCCGACGGTGGACGTCCCGCCGCCGAGGTGCTGCGGGAGGCGCTGTCCGGGCTGGTCGACACGGCCGTCCGGGGCGTGGTGCCGCATCCGCTGCTGGTGTCGCGGCGCAAGGTCCCCGACCGGCTGCCCCTCGCCGAACGCTGGGTGGCGGCGCTGACCGGCCCGTCCCCGCGGGTGGCGCGGGAGCCCCGCGACGACCCGGACGACCTGATCGCCGAACTGGAGGCGTGGGCCGCCGCCGCGCGCCGCCCGGCGGGGCCCTTGCGCGTCTGCTTCCGCCTCGCCGAACCCGGCGCCGAGGAGGAGAAGACCGACGACGCGTGGCGGGTGGAGTTCGCCCTCCAGGGCACCGACGACCCGAGCCTTTACGTTCCCGCCGCGCTCGTGTGGGGTGGGGAGGCCACCTCGCTCGCGGACGCCGAGGAGACGCTCCTCACCGGGCTCGGCCGCGCCCTGCGCCTGTTCCCCGACCTGGCCCGCGCGCTGGACGGCCCGGAGCCGGCCGAGCTGCTCCTCGACACGGCGGGCGCGTTCCGCTTCCTCCGCGAGGCGGCGCCGATGCTCGCCGCGGCGGGGTTCGGCGTCCTGCTCCCCCAGTGGGCGGGCAAGGCGAAGCTCGGCATGCGGCTGACGACCCGGGACGACCCCGAGGCCTCGTCCGGCGCCGCCGCGCCCTCCGGCTTCGACCTGAAGGCCATGGTCGACTTCCGCTGGGACCTCGCGATCGGCGACGACAGCATCGACGAGGCCGAACTGGAGGAACTGGCCCGGCTCAAGACGCCGCTCGTCCGGCTGCGCGGCCGGTGGGTGGAGCTGGACGAGGAACAGTTGCAGGCCGCGCTCGACTTCCTTCGCCGTCCGCGCCACGGCCGTATGACGGCCGCCGAGGCGATCCGCGCGGTCGTTCACGCGGGCGACGACGCCCTCCCCCTCACCGGCGTCGAGGCGTCCGGCGCCCTGGGCGATCTTCTGTCCGGCGAGGCCGACCGCCGTCTCACCCCCATGCGCACGCCCGACGAGCTGGACGCCGAACTGCGCCCCTACCAGGAGCGGGGGCTCGCCTGGCTGGCGTTCATGGACGGTCTGGGCCTCGGCGCCCTGCTCGCCGACGACATGGGCCTCGGGAAGACGATCTCCGTGCTGTCCCTGCTCGTCCATGAGCGGGCGGACGGCGCGGCGCCCGGCGCGACCCTGGCGATCCTGCCGATGTCGCTGGTGGGGAGTTGGCAGCGGGAGGCGGCCCGGTTCGCTCCGAAGCTGCGCGTGTACGTCCATCACGGGACGTCCCGGCGCCGCGGCGACGATCTCGTCGAGGCCGCCGCGGGCGCCGACCTCGTCCTCACCACCTACGGCACGGCGACGCGGGACGCCGAGACCCTCGCCGGGATCGGCTGGGAACGGGTCGTCTGCGACGAGGCGCAGGCGCTCAAGAACAGCGGGACCCGGCAGGCCAGGGCGGTGCGGAGCATCCCGGCCCGCGCCCGGATCGCGCTCACCGGAACGCCGGTGGAGAACCATCTGACCGAACTCTGGTCGATCATGGAGTTCGCGAACCCCGGGCTGCTCGGCCCGCGCGCCGAGTTCCGGCGCCGGTTCGCGATCCCGATCGAGCGGGAGGGCGACGAGCAGGCGGCGCTGGCGCTGCGGCGGGCGACCCAGCCGTTCGTCCTCCGCCGCCTCAAGACCGACAGGTCGATCATCTCGGATCTGCCGGAGAAGCAGGAGATCAAGGTCTACTGCAATCTCACCACCGAGCAGGCGTCCCTCTACCAGGCCACCGTGGAGGACATGCTCACCCAGATCGCCGAGGCGGACGAGACACAGCGCCGCGGGCTCGTCCTGGCGACCATGGCCAAGCTGAAACAGGTCTGCAACCATCCGGCGCAGCTCCTCAAGGACGGCTCACGCCTCCCCGGCCGCTCCGGCAAGCTCGAACGCCTCGAAGAGATCTGCGCCGAGGTCCTGGAGCAGAACGAGAAGGCGCTGGTCTTCACCCAGTACGCCGAGTTCGGCTCGATGCTCCGGCCCTACCTCGCGGCGCGTCTCGAACGTCCCGTCCTGTGGCTGCACGGCGGCACGTCGAAACAGGCGCGCGACGACCTCGTCCAGCGCTTCCAGGACGACCCCGAACCCGCGATCTTCCTGCTGTCCCTCAAGGCCGCCGGAACGGGCCTCACCCTCACGGCCGCCAACCACGTCGTGCACGTCGACCGCTGGTGGAACCCCGCCGTCGAGGACCAGGCCACCGACCGCGCGTTCCGCATCGGACAGACCCGCAACGTCCAGGTCCGCAAGTTCATCTGCGTCGGGACGATGGAGGAGCGCGTCGACGAGATGATCGAACGCAAGAAGGCCCTCGCCGACTCCATCGTCGGCACCGGCGAGGAGTGGCTGACCGAACTGTCCGTCGCGGAACTGCGCGACGTCCTGCGCCTGTCCCCCGAGGCGGTGAGCGACTGATGGACGAGGGCCTCGACGGCTTCGAGGGCATCAGGGCCCGCACGAGACGCGGCTCGATCGGCTCCCAGTGGTGGTCGCGCCGCTTCATCGACCTGGTCGAGTCGTTCGCCGACAAGGGCCGGCTCCAGCGCGGCCGCGCCTACGCCCGCAAGGGCCACGTGTTCGACCTGAAGGTCGCCCCCTACGAGGTCACCGCGCGGGTCCACGGGACGGCGCCCGACCCGTACGAGGTGGCGCTCGGCATCGAGGCGATCGACGCCGACGGCTGGCGCGCGGCGGAGCGGGAACTGGCGTCCCGGGCCGTGTTCCGCGCCCGGCTGCTCGCCGGGGAGATGCCGCCGGAGATCGAGTGGGTCTTCGCCGAACTGGGCCTCTCCCTGTTCCCCTACTCGGCCGAGGATCTGCACCTGATGTGCGACTGCCCCGACTGGGGCGACCCGTGCAAGCACGCCGCGGCCGTCCTGTACCTGCTGGCCGAGGCGTTCGACGACGACCCGTTCCTCATCCTTCAGTGGAACGGACGTGGCAGGCAGCAACTGCTGGCGGCACTGCGGCGCGGCGCGGCGACCGAACCCGACCCCTTCGACCTGGAAGACGAGCCGCTCACCGCCTCCGGCTTCTGGACACCCCCGTCGGGCCTGGCCCACCTCCGCGACCGTCCGGCGACACCACCCGTCCCGCCCGGCTTCGTCCTGCGGGTGGCCCCACCTCCACCCATCAAGATCCGCCGCCGCCCCCTCACCGACGTGCTGGCCCCCGCCTACGAGGCCCTCACCCCCGAATAACGCGACCATGGACCATCAGGACGCGCTGCGCACGAGGTCGTGGACGGCCTCGCTCATCGTGACGGGGTCGACGCTTCCGAGCGGCACCGTGTCCTTCGGCGGACGTGTAGGGGCGGGCCCCGCCCACAGGGCAGTGATCTTCTGGTCGGCTCCCTCGCCGTACATGTAGTGGTCGATGCCGGGGGTCAACTCCGCCACCACGTACAGGCCCGCCGGGTCGCGCCGGGCGAGCCAGGCGCCCGAGAACCTGCCGTCCTCGTCGACCGATTCCCAGCGCCCCTGGGAGTGGCCCATGGCCTTGCCGTAGGGCAGCGCGAGCCCCTCCACCCGGGCGAGCCGGTGCGCGGCGCGCTCGTCGCCGGTGAGGCGGTAGACGGGCCGTCCGAGCTGCTCGAACGGCTGAAGGATCTCGTAGTCGGCGAACAGTTCGGCCCAGGCCTCCACATCGTCCAGCAACACCGGATGAGCGATGGCGACCCGCGCGTCAGGGGCGGGGGTGAACGGATCGTCGTCGACGTCGGCGTAGGTGCGGTCCTCGGCGACACGGAAGGCGGTGCCGCCGTCGGTGATCCACACCAGGCGGCGGACGATGTGCCCCATCAGCGGATGGGTGACGAACAGGGAGTGGAAGTCGTCCGGCGTCCAGCTCCGCCGGGTCGTCATGGCCAGTTCGAGGCGTTTGATCTCCCGGTCGGCGATCGTGCGCAGGTCCTTCTTGAGGCCGGTGAACAGGGCGTGCGCGGCCGGGTCTTCCCGCGGCCCGGGTTTCGGCGCGCTCTTGCGGACCCGCCCGTTCGGCTCCACGACCAGCGGGACGAGCCGCTCGTCGAACGCCACGGTGAACCGCCGCGGGCCGTAGTCGAGGACGAGAGTGCCCTGGGCGTCCAGACCGAAGTCGGGAACGGCACGGTCGGCGAGGTCGTCCGCCGTGATGCCACGCGCGGCGGCGATCTCGTCGATCTTCCGGGCCGCCGTGGCCTTGAGCCCCTTGTACTTCCCCCTGCGGGTCAGTTCGAACAGGTGGGTGAGGGCGACGTCGGTGCCGATCCGGGCGAGGACGTCCAGCGCCGTCTTGGCCCGCGCGGTGCGGCCCTCGCCCGGCCACCGCCGGATCAGGACGCTGAGCCGCCGCACCGTCGTGTCGTCGCCGATCAGGCCGAGCTGCGTGAGCGCCCACTTGTGCCGGGTGGACGCGCCGAGCGCGAACCACCGTTGGAACAACGCCCAGGAGAACTCGGCCAGCGAATGCCGGTCGCAGAACTCGCGGACGTCCGCGACCTCGGGGGCGTCCTTGGCGAGCAGGGCCAGCAGGCACCGGGTCGCCCGCGCGGGCAGCGCCCGGTCGCGGCCCCGCGTGAGGATCTGCGGAAGCAGCGTCGGGTCGGCCCAGTCGACCTTCGCGCCGCGCGGCGGCCTGCCGTTGAGCGCGCCGGGCAGGTCGTCGGCGTCCGGGACCGGTGGCCGGGGCCCTTCAACAGCCGCCCCTGGCGGCAGTTCCTCGACGAGATCGGGCTCGGCGAACAGCAGCCCACGCAGCAGCCCGGCCGCGACCATACCCCGGGTCGTGTCGTCCCCGGCCGACGACGCCAGCGCCCGGACGGCCTGTACCGGGTACCGTTCGGTCGCCTCCTTCAACGCGGGGGGCACGCCCTCGCCGCCCGCATGGTCGAGCAGGACGGCGAAGATCGCCTCGTCGGGGATCGCGAGAAGCCCCCGCAGCACGATCGGACGTTTCTCCTCGTCGTAGCCGAGTTCCCTGCGAAGCAGCGGAAGAGCGTCCGCGCCCAACCCGTCGAGTAACGTCCCGACCACGGCGGGCGTCACCACCATCCCGCGCGCCTGGTCGACGTGCGCGGCCCTGGACAGCGAACAGAGCCGGTGTTCGTAGTCGAGAACTCCGCCGTACTCGTCGAGGCTCTCGTCCACCCAGGCCTTCTCGGTGGGCACGAGATAAGAGACCGTGGCGCGCCTGGCGTCGTCGCCGCGGTGCTCCGCCAGCCGCGCGACGGCGTCGCGGTACTCGGTCTCCGGAGCCGCCGCCAGCAGCGTGCGGAGCCGCTTGACCACCGAGTCCTCGGCGACCCACCGACCCGCGATCCGAAAATCCCCGCGGGTCGGGCGCCGGATCTCCCCGCGCCACCCCTTCGGCCCTTCCCCCAGGTAGGCGACGACGCGGACGACGCCGTCGGTGTCGGGTGTCATCGGGCGCGGCACCGGGCCCAACTCGATGGCGGACGCCTCGGTGACCGCGCACGCGGCGAACGCCGGCCCGTGATCGAGCACCCACGCGTCCAGGAACATCGCACCGTCGACGTCGTGTACGTACCGCACCGCGATCGAGGCGACGGCCGCCGCCCCCACGGGGTCGGGCTCTCCCCCCAGCCACGCCCGGACGGCCTTGCCCAACTCCGGTTCGGTGCGCTCGTGCTCCGCCATGTCCTCGGCGATCGGCCGCGCGAGACGCTGCCACTCCCGCGCCCGCGCGGCCGCGTCCTCGTCCAGAACAACGGTCGGCCCAGGGATGCCCCCGCGCCGGGGATGAATGTGCTCGCGCCACTCAGCCGGAACGTCCACCATCTTCACCATGCCCCGGGAACCTAACCCCCACCTCCGACACTCCCACCGGAGGAACAGGGACCGGCGTCCCGGGCCGTACCCGCGCCCGGCTGCTCGCCGGGGAAATGCCGCCGGAGATCGAGTGGGTCTTCGCCGAATCGGGCCTCTTACCCGTCACCGGCCGAGCGTTCCAGCTCCTCCACGGTCTTCGCCACTGCCGGACGACTTTCCTTATCGCGAGCCACGGCCTCCATGAGGCGTCGAGCGTTGGCCGGAGAACGCAACAGATAGATCGTCTCCTGCCAGGAGTCGTAGTCCTCGGCCGACATCAGGACGGCGTCTCTCCCCCTGGAAGTGATCCGCACGGGAACCTGGTCATCATCATTCGTATCAGGCCCCGGAACCGATCGGGTGGCTAGCGGAGGTCGCCGTTGGTCATGCCGGGGGGTGTGGGCGGCAGGGTGACCAGGCCCATGTCGGCGCGGCCGGTGAGCATCGGGTGAATGGGGACGACGCGGACGTTGTAGCCGAAGGCGCCGCTGCGGTTGAGAGGGAGTTCGCCTGTGTAGCGGACTCGGCCGTTTTCTGCCGGTTCGTCTTCCTCCAGTTGTAGGTAGGACGGGTCGATCAGGGCGTCGGAGTCGTCCACGCGGCCGTAGACCGCCTCGACGGCGACGTCTTCGGGGGTGAGGCCGCCCAGGTCGACGACGACTCGGACGGAGAGCTGGGCGCCGACCTGGGGGCTCTCCGCGCCGTTCGACTCGATGTGTTCGACGGCGACGCCCGGCCAGGCCTTGCGGACGCGGCGCTTCCAGGCCGCGAGGTCGCGGGCGCCCGCGAAGCGGTCGGCGACCATGGTGCGTTCGGACGCGGCGGCGGGGGCGTACAGGGCCTCGACGTAGTCGCGCATCATCCGGGACGCCAGCACCTTCGGGCCGAGGGTGGCGACGGTGTGCTTGACCATCTCCAGCCAGCGGCGCGGCAGGCCCGCCGCGTCACGGTCGTAGAACGTGACGGACACGTGGTGCTCGATCAAGTCGTACAGCGCGGCGGCCTCCAGTTCGTCGCGCCGGTCGGGGGCGGCGAGGCCGTCGGCGGACGGGATCGCCCAGCCGTTCTGGCCGTCGTACCACTCGTCCCACCACCCGTCGAGGATCGACAAATTCAGCGCGCCGTTCAGGGCCGCCTTCATCCCGGACGTGCCGCACGCCTCCAGTGGACGCAGCGGGTTGTTCATCCACACGTCGCAGCCCTGCACCATGTACTGCGCGAGGGCCATGTCGTAGTCGGGCAGGAACACGATCCGGTGCCGGACGTCCTCCGACTCGGTGAACCGCACGATGTCCTGGATCAGCCGTTTGCCGCCCTCGTCCGCCGGGTGTGCCTTGCCCGCGATGACGATCTGCACCGGCCGTTCCTCGTTCAGGAGGATCGCGCGGAGCCGGTCCGGGTCGCTCGTCATGAGCGTGAGCCGCTTGTAGGACGGGACGCGCCGCGCGAACCCGATCGTCAGCACGTCCGGGTCGAGGGCCTGGTCGATCCAGGCGGTCTCGGCCTCGCTCGCGCCCCGCTGCCGCCACGACTCGCGGAGCCTGCGCCGCGCCTCCATGACGAGCCGCCGACGGAGGACGCCGCGGATCCGCCACAGTTCGGTGCCGGGGCGGGCACGCACCTCTTCCCAGCCCTTGCCGGACTCGAGGATGGACGGCACCTCCCGCGCGGCGAGTTCCAGGATCTCGCGTGCCACCCACGTGCCCGCGTGCACCCCGTTGGTGATGGACCCGACCGGGACCTCGGCGGTGTCGAAGCCGCCCCACAGCCCGCCGAACATCTCCCGGCTGACCCGTCCGTGCAGTTCGCTGACGCCGTTGACGCGCTGCGCCAGCCGCATTCCCATCACGGCCATGTTGAAGACGGTGCGGTCGCCGCCGGGGTAGTCCTCCGCGCCGAGCGCGAGGACCCGTTCGACCTTCTCGGCGGAACCGTCGAAGTACCGGCCGACCAGGTCGCGGGGGAACCGGTCGATGCCCGCCGGGACGGGGGTGTGCGTGGTGAAGACCGTGCCCGCGCGGGTCGCCTCCAACGCCTCGTCGAAGGTCAGGCCCTCCTCGGCGACGAGTTCGCGGATGCGTTCCACGCCGAGGAACCCGGCGTGGCCTTCGTTGGTGTGGAACACCTCCGGTTCCGGATGTCCGGTGATGCGGCAGTACGCCCGGATCGCCCGTACGCCGCCGATGCCGAGCAGCATCTCCTGGAGCAGCCGGTGATCGCCGCCGCCGCCGTACAGCCGGTCGGTGACGTCCCGGGCCGACTGGTCGTTCTCCTCGACGTCGGAGTCGAGCAGGAGTTGCGGGACGCGTCCGACCTGCGCGATCCACACCTGCGCGTGCAGGCCCCGGCCCTTCGGCAGGTCGAGGACGACGCGGACCGGTGACCCGTCCTGTTCACGGAGGAGGGCCAGCGGCAGCCCGTTCGGGTCGATCGGCGGGTAGCGCTCCAACTGCCAACCGTCCGGCGAAAGTGACTGCGAGAAGTAACCGTGCCGGTAGAGCAGCCCGACGGCGATGATCGGGACGCCGAGGTCGCTCGCCGTCTTGAGATGGTCACCGGCCAGGATGCCGAGGCCGCCGGAGTACTGCGGCAGCGCGGCCGTGATGCCGTACTCGGGCGAGAAGTAGGCGATCGCGGACGGGCCCCCGGCACGCGACTGGTACCAGCGCGGCGCGGTCAGGTATTCGTGCAGGTCGTCGGCGGTGTCGCGGAGACGGCGCAGGAACCGCCGGTCCTTCGCCAACTGCGCCAGCCGGTCCGGCGCGACCTCGCCGAGCAGCCGGACCGGGTCGTGGTGGACGGCCTTCCACAACGCCGGGTCCACGGCGCGGAACAGGTCGAGCGTCTCGTGGTGCCACGACCAGCGCAGGTTGAGAACCAGTTCCTCGAGCAGCCGGAGCGGCTCGGGAAGGACGGTACGGACCGTGAAACGTCGGATTGCCTTCACACAACGTCACGGTATGTGCTGCGGTCCGGTGGTGCGACAGGCGATGGACGCACTTTGCCTGTCCCGTTCCCGCCCATGGACGTTTTGGAAGGTTCGCACGGGTAGGGGACGGCACATGCACGTCGAGTCCGGGACGTCCGGCGGGACCGGGATTCCGCGGGTTGGTCGCATTCCGATTATTGATGTCGCGCCGGTGGTGGGGTGTGGTCGGTGGCCTGCCAAGGCGGTGGTGGGTGAGACGGTCGAGGTGTCGGCGAC
>NZ_RBWU01000004.1 GCF_003634705.1 Actinomadura pelletieri DSM 43383
GACCACGTCGAAGCCCATGTCGGCGATCGCGGGCAGGCGTTTCATCGCGGTGCGGAAGGTCCCCGAGATCGGTCCGCGGCGGCCGAGGGGGTCGAGGATGGCGCCTTCGGAGCGGGGGAAGAACTCGTACCACGCTCCGTACAGGGCGCGTTGGCGGTGCACGACCAGGGGGTACCAGTCGCTGACGGTCAACAACTCCCGCAACGGATGACGCTCCAACACGTCCAGCACCTCGGGGTTCTCGGCCGCCGCGAGGCGTTCCAACGCGTCCTCGCGATCGTCGGTGAGAAGACGGGCGAGCCGGTTGAGGACGCGCCGGTCCGTACCGCGCACCTCCCGCCCGGCACGCCGAAAGAGCAGTGATCCTTCGGTGAGCATGAGGTCGACGTCCTGACCGCGCGGCACCTTGATCTGGGCGTCGTGCCACCAGTGCGCGATCGGATCACCCCACGCCTCCACCCGAAACGACCACGACCCCATCTCCGTCGGCGTCACCTGCGCGGCCCACCGGTCGGTCCCCGGAGCCACCTCCCGCATCCGCCGCCCCGGCAACTCCTCACTCTCGGGCGTGCGCAACACCACCGCCGCGCCCAACCGCTCGTGCCCCTCACGGAACACCGTCGCCGACACCTCGACCGTCTCACCCACCACCGCCTTGGCAGGCCACCGACCACACCCCACCACCGGCGCGACATCAATAATCGGAATGCGACCGAGCTCCGCCTCCAGCTTCACCTGCATGTGCCCGCTCCCGCTCGTCGGCGACGGACCCGCCTCCGGCGCGAGGCACGGGTCCCAGGCATCCATGCCCCGTCCGCGCCGCCGCGTGATCAGCGCCGTCACAAGATCACGCAAAGAGATCATCTGCGGGTGGCGCGTCGTTCAGCGGTGCGCGGCGGCCGCGAGCGCCTCGCGCGCGGTCGCCACGTCCGGCGCGATGGCGACCCGGCGCTGCAGTCCCGCCACGTCCGACACCTGGCGGACGATGCCGCGCGACGGCAGCACCACCCACATCGGCACGCCGAGTTCGGTGGCCCGCATCTGCGAACGCGTGATCACGTTCAGCCCGTTGGAGTCGCAGAAGGTGCACCCGGTGAGGTCGAGGATGAGGGCCGGTGTCCCGGAGTCGAGCAGGCGGACGGCCTGGTCGAGGATCGCGTCGCCGTTGCTCAGGTCGACCTCTTCGGGGAACGACAGCGTTCCGCAGGTCTCCGTGATCTCCACCCGCGCCACTCCGAGATCCATGGTTCGCCCCAAAATCGTGTCCCTCACCTGGATGACAATCGGGGGGTACCTCACTGCGACTGTAAGCTCCAGACCTGGACGGAACCTGCAAGAAAGGGTCAAGTTCCGGACGGTGATCGCCCATATCCCCGACGATCCCGTTCATCGTGGATTCATCCCGGTTTGCCGCTTCTGGAGGCCCGCATGCCCGCCCCGCTGAGCCTGGCCGCCGTCCAGCCGCCCTGCGTTCCGGGCCATGTCGAGGCGAACGTGGCCGCGCATGTCGAGACGATCCGTGCCGCCCAGGCCAGGGTGGTCGTGTTCCCCGAACTCTCCATCAGCGGATACCAGCTGGACGCCGAGGCGGTCGAGCCCTCCGACCCGCGCCTGTCGCCCCTGGTCGGCGCCTGTGCCGAGGCGGGCACCGTCGCCCTGGTGGGCGCCCCGGTCGGCGCGCACATCGCGATGCTCCGCGTCGACGGGGACGGCCTCACCGTCGCCTACCGCAAGATGTGGCTCAGCGGCAGGGAGGCCGAACGGTTCGAGCCCGGCCCGGGACCCGCCGTCGTCACCGTCGACGGCTGGCGCTTCGGCCTGGCCATCTGCAAGGACACCGGCGTCCCGCGACACCTCGCCGACACCGCGGCCCTCGGCATCGACGTCTACCTCGCCGGGGTGTGCGACACCGATCCGGCCGTCCCGGAGGAACGCGCCCACCGCGCCGCGACCGGCCACGGCGTCTGGGCGGCCTTCGCCGGTTTCGCGGGCCGGGCGGGCGACGGGTACGACCCGGCCGCCGGCCACTCCAGCATCCGGACCCCGGACGGGCTCGTCGTCGCCCGGGCGGGACCCGAACCCGGCGACCTCGCCCGGGCCACCCTGGTCTGACCGCACCCCGATATGACCGCATCGTCCCCCTTTGTTAATGCGTCCTGGACGCGGCTGCTAGGTTCGCGACCACGACGGGCGTTGGAACGGGGACGAGGACGGGGATAAGGGCGGGGGAGGCGGCGTGAACACGGACCCGGTCGTCATCGACGGCGGTGATCGCTCCTGTGTACGGCTGCTGCTGGAGTTGCGCGGTCATATCGCCGGGCTCGCCCCGGGCACGGTCGTCCATCTGATCGCCTCCGACCCGGTGGCGCCCATCGACCTGCCCGCCTGGTGCCATCTGACCGGTCACGTCTATCTCGGCCCCGTTCCCGGCGCCGAGCCCCCCACCTACGCCCTCCGGGTGGCGGCCGACGCCAATCCCACGTCCGCGGAGTCGCCCTGGCGTCCGCGCTGACCGTGCCCCGGTTCTGACACCCCCGCGTGCGAAGCTGGGCGGGTGAGCGCTGAGGAGGAACGGGACGGGGTCCGGCTGACGAACCTCGACCAGCCGCTGTTCGACGGGGCGGACGCGACCAAACGCGATCTGGTCGACTACCTGGACGCCGTCTCCGGACGCATCATCCCCCAACTCGCCGGGCGCCCGCTGTCGGTCAAGCGGGTGCTGCGCGGCCAGAAGCCGTTCATGCAGAAGAACGTGCCGAAGTACACGCCGCCGTGGGTGCGGACGGTGGCGGTGTGGGCGGAGACGTCCCGGCGCGAGGTCTCCTACGCGCTGTGCGACGACCGCCGCACGCTGCTGTGGTTCGCGAACCAGCGCGCCGTCGAGTACCACCCGCCTCTCGTCCGCGCGGACGCCGCGGACCGGCCGACCCATCTCGTCATCGACCTCGACCCGCCCGAGTCGGGGGAGTTCGACGCCGTCGTCCGCGCCGCCCGTCTCGTGCGCGGCGCGTTGGACGACTCCAGGCTGCGCGGCGCGGTCAAGACCAGCGGCGCGAAGGGCGTCCACGTGTTCGTGCCGGTGGAGGGGCATGGCGCCGCGGACGTCGCCGCCGCGACCAGGGCGCTCGCCGCCCGTGCCGAGCGCCTCGATCCCGCGCTCGCCACCACGGCGTTCATCCGGGAGGACCGCGCCGGGAAGGTGTTCCTCGACTCGACCCGCGCCGCCGGCGCCACCGTCGTCGCCGCCTACAGCCCCCGCATCCGGCCGGGCACGCCGGTCTCGTTCCCCGTTCCCTGGGACGGGCTGGACGGCGTCGCGCCGGGCGACTTCACCGTCCGGACCGCCGTCCGGCTGCTGGGCGACCGTGACCCGTGGGCGGAGCTGATGCCGCCGCCGCAGCGGCTCCCCGACGACCTGGTCGCCGAGGGGCACACCATCCCGATCGCCCGGGTCGCGGCCATGCACGAGGGCAAACGCCGGGCCCGCGCCCGCCGCAACGAGTGAACCCCGCGCGCCCCGTCCCCCTGGAAGGAGCGATGAGTTTCCCGGACGCGTGTGGTCTGCCCTACTGAGCGACCACACAGGGGGGATATCTCATGGATACCAAGCGTCTGACCACGTGCCTGTGGTTCGACGGGCAGGCCGAGGAGGCGGCGAACCACTACGTCTCCATCTTCAAGGACTCCAGGCTCGGCGACGTCCACCGCGTCGGCGAGGGCGGACCGGGCGAGCCCGGCACCGTGCTGACCGCCGAGTTCGAGATCAAGGGTCAGCAGTTCGTCGCCCTCAACGGCGGGCCCGAGTTCACGTTCAACGAGTCCGTCTCGTTCCAGGTCCACTGCGCCGACCAGGACGAGGTGGACTACTACTGGGACCGGCTCACCGAGGGCGGCGAGGAATCCATGTGCGGCTGGCTGAAGGACAGGTTCGGCGTGTCGTGGCAGGTCATTCCGACCGTGCTGTACGAGCTGATCGGCGACCCCGACCCCGAGAAGGCGGCGCGCGCGACGAAGGCGATGCTCGCCACCCGGGGCAAGCTCGACATCGCCGAACTTCGCAGGGCCCACGCGGGCGCCTGACACCCGGACGCGAAGTCCGTCCACGAGCCCCCGTGACCGCCGCGGGGGCTCAGGCGTTCAACTCGCCCGCGCCGAGCAGGCCGAACAGGAGCAGCCCGATCGCGACCCGGTAGATCACGAAGGACGTGAAGCTGTGCCGGGACACGAACCGCAGCAGCCAGGCGATGGACGCGTACGCGACGACGAACGACACGACGGCGCCGACCACCAGCGGCAGCGGGTCGGCTCCCGAGCCCAGCGCGCTGGGCAGCTCGTAGATCCCGGCGCCGGTCAGCGCGGGAATGCCCATGAAGAACGACAGCCGTGTCGCGGCGACCCGGTCCAGGCCGAGCAGCAGCCCGGTGGACATCGTCGCGCCGGACCGGGAGAAGCCGGGGAACAGCATGGCGAGGATCTGCGAGGAGCCGATCAGCATGGCGTCGGTGAGGGACGTGTCGTCCTCGCCGCGCTTGTGCTTGCCGTACCGGTCGGCGAGCCACATCACGACGCTGCCGCCGAGCAGCGACCCGGCGACCACCCACAGCGACGCGAGCGGGCCGTGGATCAGGTCGTCCGCGGCGACGCCGACGGCGACGACGGGCAGCGTGGCGAAGATGACCCACCAGCCGAACTTGTAGTCGTGGTGGTACCGCTCGGACGGCTTGGCGATGCCGCGCCCCCACGCCTTCACGATGCGGACGATGTCGGCGAAGAAGTACACCAGGACCGCCGCGATCGCCCCGGCCTGGATGACGGCGGTGAACCCGACCACCGCGTCGTCCTCCACCGGGATGCCCATCAGGCCCTCGGCGATCTTGAGATGGCCGGTCGAGGACACCGGCAGGAACTCGGTCAGGCCCTCCACGATGCCGAGGACGATGGCCTGCCCGACGTTGATCACGCTCAATGATCCGGTTTCCTCTCCCGACCTGCGGCTGTTCGCGGTGAGCCTACTAAGCGGCGCCGTGCACACTGCCGGATGAGCGAGAGAGCTTCACCGATCGTTAACCCGACCGATGATAACCGGACGTTCCCGGCCGTCCAGGAGGGTCGGACGGGGCCCGGACGCCCCGGTGACGGAAGGTTCCGAAAAAAGTCCGGCGGACGTGTCGATCCTCGGCGGGACCCGTTCGACCTAGGGGTGAAAGGCTCCGAAGGAGGGGCCCGAACGAACCAGGGAGACGGAAGATCATGAAGTACATGCTGATCATGCGCGCCACCGACGAGGCCTTCGCGGGTGCGGAGGACTTCGACTTCAACGAGATGCTGGAGACCGTCGGGAAGTTCAACGAGGAGATGATCCAGGCCGGGGTGCTGCTGGCCGCGGAGGGCTTGGCCGACGCGTCCGAGGGCGTGGTCGTCGACTACTCCGTCGAGCCGCCGGTGGTCACCGACGGTCCGTACGGGGAGACGAAGGAGCTGTTCGGCGGGTTCTACATCCTCAACGTCGCGTCGAAGGAGGAGGCCGTCGAGTGGGCCAAGCGGGCGCCGATGGCCGGCCCCGGCTTCAAGACCGAGATCCGCCGGGTCACCACGATCGACGAGTTCCCGCAGGACAACGAGTGGATCAAGAAGGAGCGGGAGTGGCGTGAGGCCACCGGCCAGCTCTGAGCGGAGCGGGGGGATGACCGACCCGACGGGCCGTGAGGCCGTCGCCGCCGTCTGGCGGATCGAGTCCGCCCGGATCGTCGGCGCGCTCGCCCGGTACACCGGCGACTTCGCGATGGCCGAGGACCTCGCCCAGGAGGCCCTGGCCGAGGCGCTGGTGACCTGGCCACGCGACGGTGTGCCCCGCAGCCCCGCGGGATGGCTGCTCACCGTCGGCCGCCGCCGCGCGATCGACGCGTTCCGCAGGCGTTCCGCCCTCGACGACAGGTACGCCGCCCTCGCCCACGACCTGGGCGAGGGCGGCGTCGCCGCCGGGAGTGCCCCGGCCGACCCGGCGCGCGAGGCCGACGACGTCCTGTGGGACCCGGACCAGATCGACGACGACGTGCTGGCGTTGATGTTCATCGCCTGCCACCCCGTCCTGTCGCGGGAGTCGCGGGTGGCGCTGACGCTGCGCGTCGTCGGCGGTCTGACCAGCGACGAGATCGCCAAGGCGGTGCTGGTGCCGACCGCCACCGTCCAGGCCCGCATCACCCGCGCGAAGAAGACCCTCGCCGCGGCGCGGATCGCGTTCGAGGCGCCGCCCGCGCGGGAGCGGGCCGAGCGGCTCGGTTCGGTGCTCAGCGTGATCTACCTGATCTTCACCGAGGGGTCGTCGGCGACGTCCGGTGACGCGCTGATCCGGCACGACCTCGCGGGGGAGGCGCAGCGCCTGGCCCGGGTGCTGAGCCGTCTCGTCCCGGACGAACCCGAGGCGTACGGCCTGCTGGCGCTGCTGGAGTTGACCGCGGCGCGCTTCCCGGCCCGCACCGGCCCGGACGGCGAACCCGTCCTGCTGGAGCAGCAGGACCGGCGCCGCTGGGACCGCGCCGCGATCCGCCGGGGACGGGCCGCCCTCGCCCGCGCCGAGCGGGTCGGACGGGGGCTCGGCTACTACGGCCTGCAGGCCGCGATCGCCGAATGCCATGCCGTCGCGCCGTCCGTCGAGGCGACGAACTGGGAGCGCGTCATCGTGCTCTACGAGGCGCTCGGACGGCTCGCGCCGTCCCCGGTCGTCGACCTCAACCGGGCCGTCGCGGTCTCCATGGCGCACGGACCGGCCAGGGCGCTGCCGATCGTCGACGGGCTGGTCGCCGCCAAGGCGCTGCCCCGGTCGCACCTGCTGCCGACCGTCCGCGGGGAGCTGCTCGTCCGCCTCGGACGCGCGGACGAGGCACGCCCCGAACTGGAGCGGGCCCTGCGACTGTGCGGCAACGAAGCGGAGCGGACCGTGCTGCGACGCAAGATCGCCGACCTGGGGTGACCCGAGGGGTGTCGGGCCGGCGCCGTTTCCGGGCACGGACGGGTCATGGAGCCGCTGCTGACCTTCGGACACGGCACCGCCGGGCGTGCGGAGCTGACCCGCCTCCTGCACGGCGCCGGCGTGCGGTCCGTGGTGGACGTGCGCACCGCGCCCGGAAGCCGCCGGAACCCCGACGTGCACCGCGACGCCCTGCGGGAATGGCTGCCGGCGGCGGACGTCGGCTACCGGTGGGAGCGACGGCTCGGCGGATTCCGCCGGGCCGCGCCCGACTCGCCCGACACCTTCTGGCGCAACGCGTCCTTCCGCGGCTACGCGGGACACACCTGGGACCCCGACTTCGTGGCCGCGATGGACGAACTCCTGCGCGAGTCCGACCTGACCCGCACGGCGGTGATGTGCAGCGAGTCGGTGTGGTGGCGTTGCCACCGGCGGCTCGTCGCCGACTTCGCCGTGCTCGCGCGCGGGCGGACCGTCCTGCACCTCGCCCACGACGGTCGCCTCACCGAGCATCCGCCCACGTCCGGGGCGCGCGTCCGGCCGGACGGGCTGCTCGTCTACGACGGCGACTGACCGACGACCGACCGAGGACCGGCCGACGACCGACCGAGGACCGGCACGTCCGGGGCGGTTGGTTTGCCGGGCGCGGCCGGGGGTACCCGGCGTGCGTCGGTGGGGGAGGGCGGGGCAGTGGGCATTCCGGGGGCGACCCTGGTCAGAACGGCATGGAACGTCCCGGCCCGGACAGTGGGCGGGGTCTCCTCCGCCGTGTCCTCCGCCGTGGGGGCGGTCACGGCCCTGGCCGCCGGAGAGCGCGGGCGGCGCGTCTGGGCACACGACGGCCGCGCGCACATCCGGGTGGACGGCCTCACCGGCGACGGCCCCCGGCACCGGCGGTACGTCGAGGCGTTGACCGGCGCGCTGCGCGGGATCGACGGCGTGAACTGGGCGGAGGTCAACGCCGTCACCGGGCACGTCCTGGTGGCCTACGCGGAGCGGGACGTCGACCTGGACTCCCTGGTCGAGGCCGTCGAGGACGTTGAGGAGGCGCACCGGGACGGGCGGTCCGACGCGCACGCGCGGCAGCCCGACGACGAGCTGGCCCGGGCGGCGGCCGTCTCCGCGCTCGCCGCCGACGTGGCCGGGACGGTCGGGGCCCTGATCGCCAGGCTGTTGGCCCTGCCCCCGGTGCCGAGTCCGGTGCTCGCCGCGGTCGCGATGGCGGACGCGCTGCCATGGCCGCGGACGGCCCTGGAGCGGCGGCTGGGCCTGCTCCGCGCCGACGCGCTGCTCGGCGTCGCCAACGCCGCCGTCCACGGCGCCGGGCACGGGGTCGCCCCGCTGGCCGCCGACGCCGCGCACCGCGTCTTCCAGCTCTACGAGATCGGCGCCCGCCGGGCGGCGTGGCGGCGCCGCGAGCCGCGGCTGGCGGTCCCGGGACGGCAGCCGCAGGTGTGCGGCACCCCCGCCGAGCGGCCGTGCCCGTTGCCGGACGGTCCGGTGGAGAGGGCCGTCAACCGCACCGCGCTCGGGCATCTGCTGGGCGGCGCCGGGGTCCTCGCCGGGACGCGCGACGCGTCCGTCGCCGCCGACCTGCTGCTGGCGACCGTGGCGAAGGCGGCCCGGCACGGCCGGGACGCGTTCGCCTCGGTGCTGGCCCACGACCTCGCGGGACGTGACACGGTCGTGCTGCGCCCGGCGGCGCTGCGCCGCCTGGACAGGGTCAGCGCGGTCGTCATCGACTCCGGGGTGCTGTGCGACGGGGAGCTGCGGCTGCTGTCCGCGGTCGCCACCGGCGACGATCCCGACGACGCGGGCGTGTGGCGCGCGGCCGGCGCCGTCCTGGCGGGCCGCGACCCCGCGGACCTGGCCGGGCCCGGTCCATGGACGAGCGGCGGACCCGGCGAACGGGAGGGCCCGCGATGGCGGCTGGCGCCCGCGCCGGACGCGCCGTCCGACGGCCCCGTCGACCCGCGGGGCCGCACGCTCGACCTGGTGGACGACCACGGCGACCTCCATGGCGAGGTTCGGGGTCGTGTCCGGGTGGGCCGTTCGCTCGACCCGCTGGCCGAGGCGCTGCTCGCGGCGGCGCACCACGCCGCCGACGTGGTCGTCCTCACCGAGCACGCCAGTACCCGGGAGCTGGTCGCCTGGGGAGACGACTCCCCGGTGCCGGTCGATCGGCTCGCGGCGTCGGTGCGGGCACTGCAACGCGACGGCCATGTGGTGCTGGCCATCGCGTCCGGGCAGGACCGGGCGCTCGACGCGGCCGACGTCGGGGTCTGCGTGCTGCGTGACGGCGAGCCCGCCGACTGGCGCGCCGACCTGGTGTGCGGGCCGGGGCTCGCGGAGGCGTGGCGGTTGTTGACGGCGATCCGGCCCGCGCGGCGCGCGAGCGAACGGGCCGCGGAACTGTCGCTGAGCGCGTCGGTGCTGGGCGCGCTGCTCATGGCGGGACGGCGCCCCCGCGGCCACTGGCCGTCGCGCCGGACGGTCCCGTCCTGGCACGACCTGCCGCCGGTGCACGCGGCGGCCCTGGCGGCGATGCTGACCAACGCGGTCAGCGCCCGGCGGCTCGCGCACCGGCCACCGCCCCCGCCCGTCGTCCGCGACGCCTGGCAGGCGCTCACCGCCGAGGAGGCGTTCCGGCGGCTGTACCGGTCCACGTCCGAGGAGCCCGCGGCCGGGACCGGCGGCTCGCGGGTCGCCGTGCCGCGGCTCGGCAGGATCGGCCGGCCGGCGGGCGTGGGCATGCGGCTGACCGCCGCGGTGCGGCAGGAACTCGACGACCCGCTGACGCCGGTGCTCGCGCTCGGCGCCGCCGCCTCCGCCGTGGTCGGCTCCAGCGTCGACGCGCTGCTCGTCACCGGCGTGATGGCGGGCAACGCCCTCATCGGCGGCGCGCAGCGCATGCGCGCGGAGAAGGCCCTCGGGGAACTGCTCCTCGGCCAGCAGATCCAGACCCGTCGCCTGCGCCCCGGCGCCGCCACGCCCCCGCGGCCGGACGTGCCGGAGGCCGAGGCGTTCGCGCACCTGCGGTCCGCCGCCACCGAGCCTGTCACCGCCGCCCGGCTACGGGTCGGGGACGTGATCGTCCTGCGTTCGGAGGACGTCGTCCCGGCCGACGCCCGGCTGCTGTGGGCCGGGTCGCTGGAGGTGGACGAGTCCACGCTCACCGGCGAGTCCGCGCCCGTCGAGAAGGACGTCGAACCGTCACCGGGCGCCGACCCCGCCGACCGGCGCTGCATGATCTACGAGGGCACCACGGTCGTCGCGGGCGGCGCGGTCGCCCTGGTCGTCGCCACCGCCGAGGCCACCGAGACGGGCCGGGCCGCCGCGCTCGCCGGGGCCGCGGACGCCTCGTCCAGCATGCACACCCGGCTGGCGGAACTCACCCGCCGGTCCCTTCCCGCGACCGTGCTCGGCGGCGCGGCCGTCACCGCGCTCGGCATGGTGCGCGGTCTGCCGCCGCGCCGGGCCCTCGGCTCGGGCGTCGCGGTCGCCGTCGCCGCCGTCCCCGAGGGCCTGCCGCTCGTCGCCACCGTCGCGCAGCTCGCGGCGGCCCGGCGGCTGTCCCGCCTCGGCGTGCTCGTCCGCACCGCCCGCGCGCTCGAGGCGCTCGGCCGGGTCGACACCCTCTGCTTCGACAAGACCGGCACGCTCACCGAGGGCAGGCTCCGCGTGGTCCGCGCGACGGGCCCGGCCGGTGCGCCGCCGCTCACGGGCGCCGGCGGGGAGCGCGTCCTGCGGGTCGCCGCGCGGGCGTGCCCGCCGCCGCACGGCCGGCAGGTCCCGCACGCCACCGACCGGGCCGTGCTCGACCGCGCCGCCGACCTTCCGCCCGACGCCCGCTGGTCGCTAACCGAGGAACTGCCCTTCGAGACGACCCGCGGTTTCTCCGCGTCGCTCGGCCGGGACGGCGACCGGACGGTCCTCGCCGTCAAGGGCGCTCCCGAGGTGCTCCTCGACCGCTGCTCCCGGGTCCGCTCCGCCCGGACCCGCGGGCCCCGGCGCTCCACCGGACGCGCCGAGCCGCTCACCGCCGCCCGCCGCCGCGCCACGACCGCGACCTACCGGCGGCTGGCCGCGCGGGGGTTGCGCGTCCTCGCCATCGCCGAACGGGCCGTCCCCGACCCCGCGGCGGCGCGCGGCCGGCTCGCCGACCATGTCGAGGACCTCACGCTGCTCGGCTTCGTCGGCATCGCCGACACGCCGCGTCCCACCGCGCGGGAGGCGGTGCGGCGGCTCGGCGACGCCGGGGTGCGGACCACGATGATCACCGGTGACCATCCGGCCACGGCCGCCGCCGTCGCCGCCGACCTGGCCATCCCCGGCGCCGACCGTGTCGTCACCGGGGAGGAGCTCGACGCCATGTCCGCGGCCGAACGGCTCCGCGCCGTCCAGGACGCCGCCGTCTTCGCCCGCGTCTCCCCGGCGCAGAAGGTCCGTATCGTGAAGGACCTGCGCCGGGCGGGCCGGGTGGTCGCGATGACCGGTGACGGCGCCAACGACGCCGCCGCCATCCGCCGCGCCGACGTCGGCATCGCCGTCGCCGGACTCGGCTCGGACGCGGCCCGCGACGCGGCCGACCTCGTCCTCACCGCGCCCGACACCGCGCTCATCCTCGACGCGCTCCGCGAGGGCCGCGCGCTGTGGCGCAGCGTCCGCGACGCGGCCGCGATCCTTGTCGGCGGCAACGCGGGCGAGGTGTCGTTCACCGTCCTCGGCACCGCCCTCAGCGGGGAGGCACCGCTCAGCACCCGGCAACTGCTCGTGGTGAACATGCTCACCGACATGCTTCCGGCGCTCGCCGTCGCCATCACCCCCGCCGCTCCGGGACCGGGCCCTACGGCGCCGCCCGACGGCGGGCCCGTCCCCGGCCTCACCGGCCAGGACGACGGGGACATGCGCCGCGCGCTGGCCGTGCGCGGCACCGCCACCGCCGTCGCGGCGCTGCTGTCGTGGCAGGCGGGCCGGCTGACCGGCCTGGTCCCCGGCGGCGGTCGCCGCGCCTCGACCATGGGCCTCGCGGCCCTCGTCGGCGCCCAGCTCGGGCAGACCCTCATCGCCCGCTGGCGCAGCCCGCTCGTCCTCGCCACCTGCGCGGTCTCCGCGGGCGCCCTGTTCGTGTTGGTGGAGACGCCCGGCGTCAGCCGGTTCTTCGGCTGCGTCCCGCTCGGCCCCGGCGGCTGGACGGTCGTCGCGGTGATCGCGGTGGCCTCGACCCTGGGAGCCGCCGTGGCCCCCCGGTTCCTCCCGTCCGCCGAACCTCGTTGAACACGCGTTCCACCTGCGGCCCACCACATTTTCGAGGATCACCGCACACCGAATGTGAAAGCTGAAAAATCGGAACTTCACAGCGGTCCACGCGGTGGGTAGGTTGTCATTCGGTACCGACCGCTCCCCTTCGGCTGCGCGGCCTCAATCGATCTTCCGGCCCATTGAGAAAGACGCGCACAACGCTCCCAGGTGCCGCCCGCCCCCGGTGGCCGGGAAAATTCATCCGTCATTTGAGAACCGCACGTCGCGGGGACGGCGATCGGAGCCCATTACTCGTTCGGGGGGTGTGACTTAGGAGTGAGAATGCCCCGCACAATGCGCACGTTGGCTCCCGCCGCGGCCCTCGCGGTCGCGGCCGTGCTCGCCGCTCCCGTCTCTTCGGCGACCCAGGCCTCGGTGGCCTCCACCACCGCCGATCCCGCGTTCGACTTCACCAAGCCGAACATCGTCGCGTCCAACCTCACCGTTCCGTGGGGCCTGGCGTACCTGCCCGACGGCAGCGCGCTCGTGTCCGAGCGGACGACGTCCCGGATCCTGCAGCTGCGGCCCGGCTCGCAGCCGACCGAGGTCGCCCGTCTCTCCGGCGTCACGCCGACCGGTGAGGGCGGGCTGCTGGGCCTGGCCGTCTCGCCGAACTACGAGGAGGACGGCTACGTCTACGCCTACTACACCGCGGCCTCCGACAACCGGATCGTCCGGTTTAAGCTCGCGGCCTCACCCCAGCAGGAAGTGATCTTCTCCGGCATCCCGAAGAACTCCTTCCACGACGGCGGCCGCATCCACTTCGGCCCCGACGGGATGCTCTACGCCGGAACCGGCGACGCCGGCCGGACCGCCAACTCCCAGGACTGGAACAGCCCCGGCGGGAAGATCCTGCGGATGACGCCGACCGGCGCCCCGGCCCCCGGCAACCCCCGCGCGAACTCGGTCGTCTACACCCTCGGACACCGCAACGTGCAGGGCCTCGCCTGGGGCGGCGGCCACATGTACAACGCCGAACTCGGCAACAACGCCTGGGACGAGATCAACCACATCGTGGCCGGCGACAACTACGGCTGGCCCACCCATGAGGGCACGGGCGGCGCGCCGACCTACCACGACCCCATCGCCGTCTGGCGCACGCGGGAGGCGTCGCCGAGCGGCGCCGCCGTCGCGGGCGACACCCTGTACGCCGCCGCGCTGGGCGGTCGCCGCCTCTGGACGGTCCCGCTCGACGGCAAGGGCGGAACGTCCGGGCAGCCCACCGCCGTGCTGCAGGGCACGTACGGGCGGCTGCGCACCGTGGAGGTCGGCCCGGACGGTTGGCTCTGGGTGACGACGAGCAACCGCGACGGCCGTGGCAGCCCCAACCAGGCCGACGACCGTGTGATCCGCTTCCCGAGGAAGGCTCGCTGACGTGAACCGACCCGGTCGTCCGCCCAACCGGCGGGCGACCGGGTCCGCGGTCGGCGGGGCACCGGTGTTCGGTCCGGCACCTCTCGGGTACGCCAGCCGGTAGGGCAGCAGTGTCAGCGGCTCGTGCCCGCCGTTCGGCCGCCGGGGGATGGTGAGACATGGGAACGTTCTTCAACCGCAACGGACCCGAGGACGACGTACCGTTGGACGCTGCGGTGGCCTGGTCACGCGCCGAGGGCGGAGAGCCCAATCCCGCCTATCCCGACCAGCACTGCACGACCGGAACCACACCCAGTACGACGTTCGTGGGACGGATCGCCGGGGACGACGTCGGGCACTGGGAGGAGAGCGGCGCGGAACGGCGTGCGGCGGCCGCGCGGCGGGAGTCGTCCGCTTCCTGACGGCCCCGCCTTCTCACCTCTGCGACGCCGGTCGACCGGATCGAACGTCCCGGGCGGCGGCCGGCCGGGCGATGGTGACGGACATGTCGAGCCGGAGCGGCCTCTCGTCGACGACGACGAACCCGGCCTCGTCGAGGAGGCGCCGGTACTGTTCCCGGGAGCGTTCTCGTCCGCCGACGTTGTTCACCAGCATGTGGAGGTCCCACAGGCTCGACACGGAGGGGTCGGACGGATCGTCGGGAAGCGGCCGTTCGATGATCAGAAGCGTGCTGTCGGTGGTCGCCGCGCCGTGCACGGCGCGCAGGATCGCGAGGCAGGTCGGGTCGTCCCAGTCGTGCAGGATCCGGGCGACGATGTACACGTCCGACCCGGTGGGCAGATCCCGGGCGTCGGTGAAGGAACCGGGCACCAGCGTGCACCGGTCCAGATGGCCGCGGGCGGCGAGGTTGTCCCTCGCCGCGCCGATGACCTCCGGCCGTTCCAGCAGCGCGCCTTTCAGGTTCGGGTAGGTGTCGCACAGGTGCGCGAGCAACCCGCCGTCCCCGCCACCGATGTCGGCGACGGTACGGACGTCGGAGAGGTCGACGACCGTGGCGACGTCCGAGAAGAACACCGACCCTTCGGCCATCGCCCGCGTGAAGAGGCGCCGTTGCCGGGGATGATCCCTGAGGTACTCGAAGGGCGGCTGACCGTACACGACGGTGAAGGGCTGGACGTCGTCCTTGATCCCCTCCGGCAGCGCGCAGAAACTGCGGTAGAGCAGGTCCCCGTACAGCAGCGCGAGATGACGCATCGAGTTCGGGGCCCGGTCGGCCAGCCCGCGGCCCAGGTCGGTCAGCGCGAACGCCTCCCCGACGGGGGCGAGCGCCCCGACCCAGGGATGGCACAGCGCGCGCAGCAGCCGGTTCATCCGGTCGGCGTCGACACCGGTCAGCTCACCCAGCTCCGTGCAGGTCAAGGGGCCTTCGATGAGGTGGTCGGCGAGTTCCAGTTCGGCCATGACGCGCAGCGCCTGGGTGCCCCAGGCACCGGTGAGCCGCCGTAACAGCCGCCGCTCGGCCTCGTCGCCGGACAGGTGCCGCAGCAGCACGTCGGTGTGGCGGCCCGCGGCGATGACCTCCAGGCGGCGCGGCCAGCCCAGCCGGGTCCGTCCGTCCGCGTGGAAGCGCAGCACGGTGACACCGTCCTCGCCCGGTACCGGGTCGTACCCGCCGCCGTCGGGGCGCGGCCCGCCCGGACGGCAGAGGGCGGACCGCAGATCCTCCAGACGGCCGGGATCGGTGAGCCGCACCGCCACATGGTTCTCGTGCCGTCCACGGCGCTCCTCGCGGAGGGCGGGGAGGTCCAGCCCGTCGTCCGGGCCGACGCAGAGCACCTCGACGGTTCGCGCGTCGCCGGGAAGCCGGGCGTGAATGCTCCGCACATTCAGGAAACCGGACTTCAACCGCTCTTCCTGGACGCGATATCGGCCCGCGAGCCGATCGCGTACCACGCTTCCGGGGAAGGGACTGAGCGGGTGGAGTCCGCGTTCCCGGAGGAATGCCCGCACGGTCGCGAGATCCGCCGGGAAGACGAGACAACCGGCATGGTCGACGACGCAGTCGGTGGTGACGGCCTCGATCATCTCGGTGGGGGCGTCGGGCGGCAGAACGTCGGTCACGGTGTCGATGTCGCCGGTCGAGCGCAGATAGTCGTGGACTTCTCGGATTCGCAGCTCATCGTCGTCGTCCATGCGCGCCTTGGGGGCGAGTGCGCTGTCCGACCTGCTTTTCATGCGCCACTCCATGTTCGAACAATTCGGTGACAGCCCCCGGGCGCACAGTATCAGCATGAAGCCGCTTTTGGACGTCCCGAATACATCGTTGCTGATCATCGCCATGGTGTTTCTTTCGCCCGCTCGGCGCGCGCGGAAAAGCACCGGTCGTCCCCCTGCGGGCTCGTCGAATGGCGCATACCGCCGAGGTCGTCCCGGGGCGAGGGGCACGTGCCAGCTCACCCGCCCCGGATCTTGATTCCGGGACGCCAGCCGAGCATGCGGGAGACCCCGAGACCGGCGGCGATCAGCGAGGGAAGCGCCGCCTGGTGGTGCACCGAACCCGTGCGCACCACCACGGACAACGCCGCCACGACGCGTCCGTCCGCGTCCATGATGCGCGTCGCGATCGAGTCGGCGCCGACGGTGAGTTCACCGCGCACGGTGGCGTAGCCCGTGCGGCGGCACTCGGCCAGCTCGCTTCTGAGGACGGCCGGGTCGGTGAGCGTGTGGGGCGTGTAGCGCTTCAGCCCGCCGGACAGGACCCTGTCGACGAGGTCGGAGCCGCCGTGGGCCAGCACGACCTTCCCCACGCCGGAGCAGTGCAGGGGAAGCCGCCCGCCGACCTGGGACAGCAGGTCCTGAGCCTGCGGGGCGGACAGCCGCTCGATGATCACGGCCTCCGAGCCGTCGAGGACCGCGAGCTGCACATGCTGGTGGAGCGCCGTGTAGAGGTCCTCCATGAACGGCTGCGCCTTGGTGCGCAGCGACTCGGTGAGGGGCGCGAGGGTGCCGAGCCGCCACAGCCGCAGACCGATCGTGAAGCGGCCGTCGTGCTGCCGGGTCAGCGCGCCGACGTCGGTGAGCTCCATGGCGAGCCGGCGGACGGTCGCGTGCGGCAGGCCCGTCTTGCGCACCAGATCGGCGAGGCTGAGCCTGCTCTGGTCGGGCTCGAAGGCGAACAGCACCTCCAGGAGCCGGGAGCTGACGCTCCTGCCGGGCTCACTGGTCCGAGGCATCCCGCGCACTCCTTCCGTCGACACGCATCGTAGCCCGCGAATGTTCATAGGATGGTCAACCTCGCGCCTTCCCGCCGGTCGGACGGGCAGCATGTGCCCGTCAGCCATGGAGAACCACCGACGGGAGCCGAAGGCGGACATGCTCGGGTCGAACGTCGAGAACCCCAGAATCGCGATCATCGGTGGTGGGATCGGTGGTCTCGCGACCGCCGCGTTCCTGCGCCGCGCGGGTCTGCGCGGCACGGTGTACGAGCAGGCGCCGGTGCTGACGGAGATCGGCGCCGGGCTCGTGGTGGCGCCCAACGCGGCCCGCCTCCTGCGCCGGCTCGGCGTCCTGGAACGGCTGCTGCGCGGTGCCGTCCGGCTGGACGTCGGATGGGAGTTCCGGCGCTGGGAGGACGGCGCGATCCTGTCCGCCGAGGACCTCGCGGCGAACTGCGAGCGGCTCTACGGCGAGCACACGTACACGGTGCACCGCGCCGACCTCCTGGACGCCATCGGGAGCGCCGTCCCGGAGGGCGCCGTCCGGCTCGGCAAACGCTGCGTCGGACTCGACGAACGCCCGGCCGGGCCGGTGCGGTTGCGTTTCGACGACGGCGAGCAGGTCGACGCGGACATCGTCATCGGGGCGGACGGCGTCCATTCGGTGGTCCGCGGCACGATCACCGAGCCGCGGCCCGCCGCGTTCTCCGGCCTGTGCGCGTTCCGTGCCCTGGTACCCGCCGAACGCGCGCCGGCGCCGTCCCGGCGGCGCGCGCAGACACTGTGGCTCGGGCCGGGCCGCCACCTGGTGCACTATCCCGTCTCCGCGGGCCGGTTCGTCAACCTCGTGGCCTTCGCCCCCGCGGGCGAGAGCTCCGTGGAGTCGTGGACGGCGCGGGCGACGGTCGAGGAGTTCCTCGCCGAGTTCGACGGATGGGACGGCAGGCTCGTCGACCTCGTCCGCGCCGCGCGGGCCCCGGGCCGGTGGGCGCTGCTGGACCGCGCGCCGTTGCCCCGGTGGAGCCGCGGGCCGGTGACGCTGCTGGGGGACGCCGCGCACCCCATGTTCCCGTTCTTCGCGCAGGGCGCCGCGCAGGCGATCGAGGACGCGGCGGTCCTGTCCCGCTGCCTCGCCGAGGACGTCGCCGACCCGCCCCGGGCCCTGCGCCGATACGAGGCCCTGCGCATTCCCCGCACGACCCGGTTGCAGGAGGTGAGCCACGCCCGGTCGGACGTCAACCACCTCCCCGACGGGCCTGACCAGCGTGCCCGCGACAGGTCCTTCACCACCGTCGACCCGCTGCTCGACAACGGCTGGATCTACGAGTACGACCCCGACCACCTCACTCGAACCGCCCATTGAATGAACACACTTATTACCTGAGGAGCGAAGAGATGAAGGTCTTCGACGTGCGCGGCATCACGGCGGGTGTCGACGCGGCGCTCGCCGTGGTCGACGATCCGCGGCACCGGCACATGTTGAAGAACTACCGCAGGCACGCGCTGCTGGAGGTGTCCGGCTACTGGGAGGACATCCTGATCCCGGCGATGATCGTCGATCACCCGGTGTACCGGCTCACCGAACGCGGAAGGACGCTCGTCTGCGAAGGTATGGACGAGGTCCGGCAGTTCTACTCGGACATCGTCGGGCAGGGCGCGAACGTCTTCGGGGCGCTGGAGGAGAAGGTCGCCGTCTCCGACCACGGCGTCTTCATCGAGGCCGTCTTCGCCCAGGTCGTCCGCGGAGACGACGCCGCGCTCGCCGGTGAGGACGTCCGCCCGGACGGCACGTACCAGGTCTCGCATCGGTTCGCCGCCACCTGGCCCTACCGCGCCGGCCGACTCGTCGGCGAGTTCATCTACGACGACACCGGCAGCTGGCGCGTCGACGAGGTGGACGCCTCCGCGCTCATGTCACCGGCGCAGGCGCGCGAGGCCCTGGAGCCCTACCTGAAACAGAGCCCTCTTTCGGAGATCGAGGACGGCCTCCGACTCTTCGAGGATTAGGCACCGACATGGCGGACGAGTACATCGACATTCACGCGCATTTCACGCCGCCGAGCACCGGGGAAGAGCGGGTCCGTGCCTGGCAGGCCATGCTGGCCAAGGGCATCTACTTTCCCGAACCTCACGAATGGTCGCTGGAACGCACCCTGGCCTACATGGACGCGTCCGGGACCGCCATGCAACTACTGAGCAACATCCCGAACGGCCTGTCGCGCCTTCGGGCGTCGAACGACTATGGCGCGGACCTGGTGACGCGTCACCCGTCGCGGTTCGGTCTTCTGGGGGCGCTGCCCACCGACGACCCTGGGGCGGCCGTCGCGGAGGCCGAGCGGGCATGGGAAAGCCTTGACGCCGACGGATTCGCCGTGACGACGCGGTACAACGGCGTCTTTCTGGGCGACGAATCCCTCGACCCATTGTGGAAGCGACTCGATGACTGGAACGCGGTGGTGTTCGTCCATCCCGACGCGCGCCTTCCGCCGACCCTCGACCATCCCGCACCCCTCTACGAGGTGGCTTTCGACACCGCCCGGACGGTCTTCGACATGGTCTTCCGGAGAACGTTCGCGCGTTTTCCGAACATCACGTTCGTCATCGCACACTGCGGGGGAGCGTTCCCCGCGTTGACCGGACGTCTCCGGCTCCTGGGAAACGAATCCTGGGTGCCTCAGGGCGTGACCGCCCGGGACGTCGACGAGCAGACGTCCTCGCTCTATGTCGACACGGCGGCGACCGCGTTCGCGTCCTCCCTTCTCCCGGCGATCGCGACGGTCGGAGCCGACCACATCGTCTATGGAAGCGACTGGGGCGCACCCTGCACCACCGAGTCGTCCGCCGAATCGAACCGTTCGAGCCTGCTGCGATGCGGCGCGTTGTCCCCCGAGGAAGCGGGCGACGTGCGAAGCCGGGCCCTGGAGTTGTTCCCGCGTGCGGCGCGGCGCATGGCGGCCGCCGGACGGCCCGCCCCCGAGATCGCCTGACATCGCCCTGATGAGGGCCGGGCCGCGCCAGCGAGCACCAAGGGAGGGCCCGAGGTGAGCGGCGAAGCCGCCCTCTCCTGACGTCGGAACTGAGAAGGCCCGCCCGGCGCGAAGGCGCCGGGCGGGCCGTTTCGTACGAGCCGGTGTCAGCTGTTCTGCGGGAACCCGAGGTCGAGGCCGCGGGTCGCCGGGTCGGGCCAGCGGCTCGTGACGACCTTGCCCCGGGTGAAGAAGTGGACGCCCTCGGTGCCGTGCGCGTGGGTGTCGCCGAAAAGGGAGTTCTTCCACCCGCCGAAGCTGTAGTACGCCATCGGCACCGGGACGGGCACGTTGACTCCGACCATCCCCGCCTCGACCTCGTTCTGGAACCGCCGGGCCGCGCCGCCGTCCCTGGTGAAGACGCACGCGCCGTTGCCGTAGGGGTTGGCGTTGATGAGCGCCATCGCCTCGTCGTAGGTGCGGACCCGGACCACCGACAGCAGCGGCCCGAAGATCTCGTCGACATAGACCGTCATCTCGGGCGTGACATGGTCGAGCAGCGTGGGGCCGAGCCAGAAGCCGTCCGCGGCCCCGTCCGGTTCGACGTGCCGCCCGTCGAGGACGACCGTCGCCCCGTCCCGCTCCCCGGCGTCGATGTACCCGGCGACCCTGTCGCGGTGCTGCGCGGTCACCAGCGGGCCCATGTCGCAGGAACGCGTGCCGTCACCGACCCGGATGGCCGCCGCCCGTTCGGCGATCCCGGGGACGAGCCGGTCGGCGACGTCGCCGACCGCGATCACGACGCTGACGGCCATGCACCGTTCACCGGCGGAGCCGAACCCGGCGCTCACCGCGGCGTCGGCGGTGACGTCGAGGTCCGCGTCGGGCAGGACGAGCATGTGGTTCTTCGCGCCGCCGAGCGCCTGCACGCGCTTACCGTGCGCGCTCGCCGTCGTGTAGACGTACCGGGCGACCGGGGTGGAGCCGACGAACGACACCGCCTTGACGTCGGGGTGCGTCAACAGTTCGTCGACCGCGGTCTTGCCGCCCTGCAGGACGGTGAACACGCCCGGCGGCAGCCCCGCCTCCGCCCACAGTTCCGCCAGCCAGACCGCGGCGGACGGGTCCTTCTCGCTGGGCTTCAGCACCACGGTGTTGCCCGCGGCGATCGCGACAGGGAAGAACCACAGGGGCACCATCGCGGGGAAGTTGAACGGCGAGATGATCGCCACCGGTCCGAGCGGCTGGCGGATCGAGCAGACATCGACGTTGGTGGAGGCGTTCTCCGTCATCGCGCCCTTGAGCAGGTGCGGCATGCCGCAGGCGAACTCGACCACCTCCTGCCCCCGGCTGATCTCGCCGAGCGCGTCGGCGAGCGTCTTGCCGTGCTCGGCGGTGATCAGTTTCGCCAGTTCGGGCTTGCGCCGGTCCAGCAGTTCACGGAACCGGAAGACGATCTGCGTGCGCCGGGTGAGGGAGAGGTCCCGCCAGGCCGGGAACGCCGCCCTCGCCGACGCGATCGCGGTGCGCGCGTCGGCGGCGTCCGCCATCGAGACCCGTCCGGTGACGCGGCCCGTCGCCGGGTCGGTCACGGGCGCGGTGTTCCCGCTGGAGCCGACGAGTTCCTTGCCGTCGATCCAGTGCCGGATCTCCCGCACATCGTTGAGGTCGGTGGTCACGCGGTTTCCTCCGTCCCGCCGAGAAGGTCGCCGAGGAGGCCGGTCAGTTCGGTCACGGCGGCGTCCGCGGCCGGGGACAGGCCGGGCATGCCGAAGAACGGGTGGATCAGCCCCGGATAGACGCGCAGGGCGGTGGGCACCCCGGCCTCCAGGAGCCGCGCGGCGTGGACGATCCCGTCGTCGCGCAGCGGGTCGAACCCCGCCACCCCGACCACCGCCGGGGCCACCCCGCCCGGGTCGGTCGCCAGGGCGGGGGAGACGCGTGGGTCCAGGGCGCGGGCCTCGTCGTCCCCGACGTAGTGCCATCGGATGACGGCGAGATCGTCCCGGGTCAGGAAGTGGCCCTCGGCGTTCTCGTCGACGGACGGGTACCGGGCCGCGAAGTTCGTCACCGGGCAGGCGAGCAGCTGACCCGCCACCGGAACGCCGGCGTCGCGGGCCCACAGCGCCGTGACGGCCGCCAGGTTCGCGCCCGAGCTCTCCCCGGCGAGGCCGATCCGCGCCGGGTCGCCGCCGAGGTCGCCGATGGAGTCGACCGTCCAGCGCAGCGCGGCCGCCGCGTCCTCGACCGCCGCAGGGAACGGGTGTTCGGGGACGAGCCGGTAGTCCACGGACACCACCCAGGCGCCGAGGTCGTGCGCGAGCCGCCGCGCGACGTCCTGCATGAGATGGGCGCTGCCCATGATGAAGCCGCCGGGGTGGAAGTAGAGCACGGTGGGCGCCGGGCCGTCGGCGAGAGGCCGGACGACCTTGAGGCGCAGCCCGTCGACGACGATGTCGTCGACGCTCTTCACCGGGGCGAACCCCGCGGGATCCCAGGTGCTCTCGATCGCGTTCCGCATGCGTTCGCGCATCTCGTCGGGCGCCCCGGAGAAGCCGGGCGGGGCGCCGGCGGAGCGGAGGGCGGACAGGAATCCGGCGACGTCGGGGTCGAGCGTCATGGTGACCTTTCGGGGAGTGTGCGGGGACGTGGTGGACGTGCGGACATGCGGTCAGCCGCCGAGGAGGCGGCGATGGGAGGCCAGCGCGAGGTCCCGGGCGCGGTCGATCGCGGCGGGTCCGTCGCCGACGAGCGCACCGGCCCGCTTGCGGACGACACCGTCGACCAGGACGGTGTCGACGTTGCCCGGATGCGCGGCGCAGACCAGCGCGGCGACCGGATCGGTGACCGGGAACAGGTTCGGGTCGGTCGCGCGGACCAGGACGACGTCGGCGCGCTTCCCGACGGTCAGGCTCCCGATCCGGTCACCGAGCCCGAGCGTGTCGGCGCCGCCCTGGGTCGCCATCGCGAAGACCTCGGCGACCCCGAACGGGTCGAGCCTGTCCGCGAAGCGGGTGCGTCCGTCGGCGAGCTGGCTGCGGTGGGCGGCGAGCCCCGCCCGCATCTGCGTGAACAGGTCGGCGGCGCCGACGGTCTCGGTGTCGGTGCTCAGCCCGGCCGTGATCCCGAACGCCCGCACGCGGTCGATCGGGGTGTGCCCGATCCCGGGCAGGGCCTGCTCGTGGTGCGGGGCGAGCGCGATCGACGCGCCGCTGTCGGCCATCATCGCGAACTCGTCGTCGCCGGACTCGCTGCAGTGCACGAACGTCAGGTCGGGGCCGAGCAGCCCGGCCCGGTTCAACTGGGCGATGGCGGCCATCGCGCCGAACTCGGGCCCGCACCCCATGTGGATGGACGTGCGTATCCCCAGGTCGCGGGCCATGGCGAGGTCGGCGCGGGTCGCGTCCATGGTGGACAGCTCCGGGCCGCGTCCCGCCAGGTGCAGCGTGACGAGGGCCTCGTCGTCGTCGAGCAGCTCGCGGCGGACGCGCCGGACGTCGTCGGTGTGCGGCCGGTCGCTGCCCGCGATCCACGCCGGCAGGTCGACCAGCGGCCAGCCGTGCCCGAACACCGCGCGGATCCCGCTGTCGCGCAGCGCGGCGATCGCCTGGTCGCTGTGCTCCGGCGAGTTCTGCACGTGCGACCAGTCCATGAGCGTGGTCGTGCCCGCGTCGAGGGCGGACAGGGCGCCGAGCAGGTTCCCGGCGTAGACGTCCTCGGGCCGGTAGAGCGATCCGAGCCGGCCGAACATCTCCCCGAAGTAGCTCGGCAGGTCCAGCTCGGCGCAGCGATGCCGGACCGCCGACTGCCAGGTGTGCTTGTGGGTGTCGACGAGCCCGGGAAAGACGATCATGTCGCGGGCGTCGATCGTGTCGGCGCCGTCACCGGGCAGGCCGGGCCCGACGCCGGTGATGAGACCGTCCTCGATCAGGACGTCGCAGCCGGTGAGCGTGCCGAGCGCCGGGTCGCCGGTGACGACCCGACCGTTCGCGATCAGGATGCGCCGTGGCGCGCGGTCGGTCATGGTCACTCCTCGTGTCAGGCGTGTTCGGGCTGCCGGTGGACGGCGTCCGCGCCCGTCTCCTGCCGGGTCGCCATCCGGAAGGCGGTGGCGACGTCCTCGTCGGTGGGCCGCGCCGCCCAGGCACGCGCCACATAGGCGTCGGGACGGATCAGCACCGCCGCCGCGCCCGCGAACCGCTGCGCCAGCGCGTCGGCGGGCGCCGTCACGGCGGTGACCAGGTCGGGCAGGCTCCGGCCGGTCGCCGTGCTTCCGGTCGCCGTGCTTCCGGCGGCCTCGGCCAGGACGAAACAGGCGTCCTCGGCGACCCGCGTGTACGTCGTCGCGGGCGCGGAGAGCGGGAAGTCGCTGACCCGGGTGCCGTCCGCGGCGTGCGGGTCGAGGGCGCGGTGGTAGGACGTGCCGAAGCCGCTCAGCCGGTCGCGGAGGACCGCGTTGACCTCGGGAATCGGGATGAGCTCCCGTTCCACGAAGTCCTTCAGGGCCAGCCCGGCGTGGGAGAAGTCGAAATGCAGCCCGCACTGCGCGGCGACATCGTCCATCAGGGCCTTCAGCACCGGGTGGCGCTCGTCGTGGTAGGTGTCGAGCAGCGCGTCGGGGGCACGGCCCGTCGCGGCCAGGGCGAGTTTCCAACCGAGGTTGAAGGCGTCCTGGATGCAGTAGTTCATCCCGATGCCGCTGGCCGGATAGTGGACGCGGGTCGCCTCCCCGGCGAGCAGCACCCGGCCCCGGCGGAACGCGGGCACCATGCGGTGCGCGTCGCCGTACCGGGACAGCCACCGCGCCGACGTCACCCCGAAGTCGTCCCCGAAGATCAGCCGGAGGGACTCCCGTACCTCGTCCATGGTGACCGGCTCGTGCTTGGGAACGTTCCGACGGTGCTCCGCGACGATGATGAACCGGGTGATGCCCCGGCCGAAGGGGTAGGCGAGCACCCAGCCGTGCTCGTTGCGTTTCATCTGCATGGACGCCTGCCAGGGGAAGGGCAGGTCGGCGTCCACGGCCACCGCGGTCATCCGCGTCGCGTGGCCCTCGAACGGGATGCCGGCCGTCTCGCGGACGAGGCTGCGCGCGCCGTCGGCGCCCACCAGGTAGGGCGCGCCGAACTCCAACTCCCGGCCCGCGGCGTCGCGCGCGGTGACCGTGACGCCGGCCGCGGTCTGCGCGTGCCCGAGGTAGGTGATCCCGCGGCGCACGTCGGCGCCCTGTTCCGCGGCCCATTCCGCGAGCAGGTGCTCGGTGGTCATCTGCGGCAGGATCAGCGCGTACGGGAACTTGCTGTCGAGCAGGTCGTAGCGCAGCCCGATCAGCCCCGCATAGATGTAGCGCGGCACCTCGAAGTCCGGCCGCCAGAGTTCGGCCGCGGCGCGGAACCGGTCCATGAGGCCGCGGACGTCGAACAGCTCCAGCACACGCGGCTGGATCACTCCGGCCCGTGAGTGGGTGTCCTCCGTGCGGCGCTCCAACACGACGACCCGGGCCCCGGCGCGCGCGGCCTCGGCCGCGACGGTCAGACCGGCCGGACCACCACCGACGACGACGGCATCGGCGGATGTGGCGCTGTTCGACATAAGCTGCCTCCACTGGAACGACCGTTCAGCGGACAATCGTCCGCTCTACGGTCAAACGTGCTGTGGTTCAGAAGCATGGGTGGGCGGAACACGCCTGTCAAGGCCGGTGTCCATTCATTGCTCTGCTCTTTTGCCTGCGAAGATAGGCCTGCCCGGCTCTCGTTCCCGAAAAACGGGCACTTGACCGGAGAGCGGTCGTATCTCGTACTCTAGGCCCGGACAGGTGGCCCCGACGAGAGGAGCGACATGCCGCGCGACGACGCCGGGCCGGACTTCATCGAGGCCCTCGCCCGCGGGCTCGACGTGCTCAGATGCTTCGGCTCGCATCCCGTGCCGCTGTCCCTCACCGAGATCGCCACCGCGACCGGGCTGGCCAGGCCCACCGCCCGGCGCATCGTCCGCACGCTCGAACATCTCGGGTACGCGCGCACCACGTCCGAGGGCGTCGCGCTCACCCCGCGCGTCCTCGAACTGGGCGTCGCCTACACGCTGTCGACCGGACTGTGGGAGGTGGCGCAGCCGCATTTGCGCGACCTCGTGCGGCAGACCGGGCAGGCCGCCTCCGTCGCCGAACTCGACGGCTCGGACGTCATCTACGTCGCCCGCGTCGAGGTCCCGAAGGTGGTCGCCGTCAACGTCAAGGTGGGCATGCGCCTGCCCGCCGCCAGCACGGCGCTCGGCAAGGTCCTGCTCGCGTCCCTGGACGCGGACGCCCTGCGCACGGCGCTGCGCACGGCCTCGCGCTCCCCGGTACGGCCGCACCGGCCGAGACCGGTCGCCGAGATCGAGGCCGAGCTGCGGGAGGTGCGCGCCCGCGGCTGGGCCACCACGGACGCGGAGGTCGCGCCCGGAATCCGCTCCGTCGCCGCGCCTCTGCGCGACGGGGACGGGCGGACGGTCGCGGCGATCAACGTCACCGCGATCGCGGCCGAGGTCGGCGAGCGCGAGCTCGTCGACGACCTGCTGCCCCTGCTCCTCCAGACGACCGGTGCGATCGGACGGGACTATGAGTTGATCCACGCCGCGCCCCAGCGATCCGTCCGCCGGCCCTGAGCGCGCCGGTACCGAAGAACCGCCCAGAGAGATCGAGGACGACCATGACCCGACACGACGCCCCCGACCCCGCCGAACTGTTCAGCGAGGAGCGGTCGGCCGAGGTCGTCGCGGCGAGCTTCGCCGCGACGCCCGACCCGCGCCTGCGCCTGATCCTCACCTCCCTCGTCCGTCACCTGCACGACTTCGTGAAGGACGTGGAACTCACCGAACGGGAATGGGCGGCGGCGGTCGAGTTCCTCACCGCGACCGGGAAGACGTGCAGCGACACGCGGCAGGAGTTCATCCTGCTCTCCGACGTCCTCGGCGTGTCCATGCTGGTCGAGACCCTCAACAACCGGGCGGACGGCGCACTCACCGAATCCACGGTCGAGGGCCCGTTCCACATGGTCGCCTCCCCTGCCCGGGAACTCGGCGCCGACATCGCCGAGGACGGCAAGGGAGAGCCGTGCCTGGTCACCGGCAGCGTCGCCGGCCCGGACGGACGGCCCGTCCCCGGCGCGACCATCGACGTGTGGCAGGCCAACGACGAGGGCTTCTACGACGTTCAGCAACCCGACGTCCAACCACCGCTGAACCTCCGCGGGTTGTTCACCGCGGACGACGACGGACGGTTCTGGTTCCGCTCGATCGTCCCCCGCTACTACCCGATCCCGCAGGACGGCCCGGTCGGTCGCCTGCTGACGGCGACGTCCCGGCACCCGAACCGGCCCGCGCACATCCACTTCGAGGTGTCCGCCCCCGGATACCGGACCGTGACCACCCACCTGTTCGTCGCCGGCACCCCGTTCATCGACTCCGACGCCGTGTTCGGGGTCAAGCCCAGCCTGGTGCGCGAGTTCCCCACGGTCGACGACCCGGAGCGCGCGGCGCAGGTCGGGCTGCCGAACCCGTTCCGCACGGTGAACTTCGACGTCGTCCTCCGTCCCGACACCATCGAGCGGGAAGCGTGACCATGGTCCAGACCGAGTTCACCTACGACGCGCTCCCGATGCGGGTGCGGTTCGGGTCCGGCGTCGTCGCGTCCCTCCCCGAGGAGATCGCGCGACTGGGCCTGGGCCGTGCCCTCGTGCTCTGTTCGCCCGAGCAGCGCGACACCGGCGAGGCCGTCGCGGACGCGTTGGGCGACCGCTCCGCCGGGGTGCTCGCCGAGGCGCGCATGCACGTCCCGATCGAGGTCGCCGCGCAGGCCCGGGCCCGCGCCGCCGAACTCGGCGCCGACGGGTGTGTCGCCGTCGGCGGCGGATCGGCCATCGGCCTCGGAAAGGCCGTCGCGCTCGAACACGGGCTGCCGGTCGTCGCCGTCCCCACCACCTACGCGGGCTCGGAGATGACCACCGTCTGGGGCCTCACCGAGAACGGGCGCAAACGGACCGGCAAGGACCCGCGGGTGCTCCCGGCCGCCGTCCTGTACGACCCCGACCTCACCCTCGGACTTCCGATCGGCATGTCGGTGACCAGCGGATTCAACGCCGTTGCCCATGCCGTCGAGGCCCTCTACGCGCCCGACCGCTCCCCGGTCGTCTCGCTGATGGCCGAGGAGGGCGTCCGCGCGATGGCCGAGGCCCTCCCGGCCGTGTTCGCCGACGGCGCCGACGTCGACGCCCGCGCGAAGGCGCTGTACGCGTCCTGGCTGTGCGGAGCGACCCTCGGCGCCACGACCATGTCCCTGCACCACAAGCTGTGTCACGCCCTCGGCGGTTCCCTCGACCTCCCGCACGCCGCCACCCACACCGTCGTGCTGCCGCACGCCCTCGCCCACAACCAGCCCGCCGCCCCCGACGCGGTCGAGGCCCTGTCCCGCGCCCTGGACGCCGACGACCCCGCCCGCCGCCTGTGGGACCTCGCCGGCGCGCTGGACGCGCCACGGTCCCTCCGCGAACTCGGCATGTCCGAGAGCGGCATCGAGCCCGTCTGCGACGAGGTCGTGAACGCGCCCTACGCGAACCCCGCGCCCGTGACCCGCGAAGCGGTGAGACGCCTGCTCCGCAGGGCCTGGACCGGCGACCCCCCACGCCCCTGAGGCGCCCACCTCGGGGCTCGCCGGATCAACGCCCGCGCTGGACGAGTTTCAGCAGTTCCACCGCCGCGTACGACAGCGCGGCCACGGCGACGATCCGTGCCCAGGCGGCGGCGTCGAGTGCCGCCGAGTGGAACAGGTCGTTCATGCCCGGGGTGTAGGTGTAGAGGAGTTGGAGGGCGATGAGGCCGAGGGCGCTGGCGGCGATCCAGGGGTTGCGGCGGACGCCCCGCCACAGCAGCGGACGGTCGAGGGACAGGCAGTTGAACAGGTAGGTCGTCAGGGTCAACGCGAACACGTTGACGACGATGGTCTGGGCGAGTTCGGGGGACGCGCCGTGAGCGCGTTCCCAGTGCTGGAGCCCGAACGCCCCGGCGAGCAGGATCGCCGAGACCAGGAGGATCCTGAGGGTCAGCGCGCGGGAGATCAGGGGCAGGGACGGATCTCGGGGCGGGCGGCTCATGATGTGCTCGTCCTTGGGTTCGACGGCGAACGGCAGCCCGAGGACCAGGACGGCGGTCATGTTCAGCCACAGCACCTGGAGCGGCAGGATCGGCAGGTCGGTTCCGGCGACGATCGCGGTGACCAGGACCAGACCGAGCCCGACGTTGGACGGCAGCGCCCACACGATGAACTTGACCAGGTTGTCGAACACGCCGCGGCCTTCCTCTACGGCCTGTTCGATGGAGGCGAAGTCGTCGCCGGTCAGGACCATGTCGGCGGACTCCTTCGCGGCGTCGGTGCCGGTGCGTCCCATGGCGACGCCGATGTCGGCCTGTTTGAGGGCGGGGGCGTCGTTGACACCGTCGCCGGTCATGGCGATGACGTGCCCGTCCTGCTGGAGCGCCCGGACGAGGCGGAGTTTCTGCTCGGGGGAGACGCGGGCGAACACGGCGGTGTCGCGGACGCGTTCCGGTGGGACGTCGGCGGTGAGTTCGGCGCCGGTCATCACGTCGCCGTGGAGTCCGACGCGGGCGCCGATGGCGCGGGCGGTGGCCGCATGGTCACCGGTGATCATTTTGACCTGGATTCCGGCGTCGTGGCAGGTGCGGACGGCCTGGGCCGCCTCGGGCCGGGGCGGGTCCAGCATCGCCTGCAGGCCGAGGAACGTCAGCGGAGGCAGCTCGTCCAGGTCCGGCGCGGTGGTGTGGCCGCGGGCGAAGGCCAGCACGCGCAGCGCCTGCTCCCCGTAGGCCTCGGCGCGGGCGTGGACGGCGTCCACGTCCAGCGGGACCGGGGAGCCGTCGTCGCCCGCCGCGTCGTCGCAGAGCTGGAGGAGCCGTTCGACCGGGCCCTTGACGTAGACGGTGCCGTCGTCGTGGAGGGTGGCCATGTAGCGGCGCTCGGAGCTGAACGGCAGCGTGGCGACCCGGGCCGGCGCGTCGTCCAGGCCCGCCTTGCCGGCGCTGGCGAGCAGGGCGCCCTCGGTCGGATCACCGGTGATCGTCCACGTTCCGTCCTTCTGGACGAGCCGCGCGTCGTTGCAGCCCACCCCGCAGAGGAGGGTCTCGCGGAGGACGGGATGGCCGGCGAGGTCGACCGGTTCCCCGTCCCGCCGGATCTCACCGGTGGGCGCGTAGCCGGTGCCGGTGACGGTGTAGTCGCGCCCGGCGGCGGTGATGTGGGTGACGGTCATCTGGTTGCGGGTGAGGGTGCCGGTCTTGTCGGTGCAGATGACGGTGGTGCTGCCGAGGGTCTCCACGGCGGGCAGGTGCCGGACGATCGCGCCGCGCCGCACCATCCTGGCCACCCCGAGCGCGAGGGTGATGGTCACGATGGCGGGCAGGCCCTCGGGGATCGCGCCGACCGCGAGCGCGACCGCCGCGGTGAGCATCTCGGTCGCGCCCCGGCCGCGCAGCATGCCGATGCCGAAGGTCAGCGCCGCCAGGGCCAGGATCGCCACCGTGACGATCTTGCTGAACTGGGTGATCTTGCGGGTGAGGGGGGTCTGCACGGCGGCGGTGGTGTGCATGAGGCGGTGGATGCCGCCCAGTTCGGTGTCCGCCCCGGTGGCGACCACCAGGCCCGCGGCGCGTCCGGCGGTGACCAGGGTGCCGGAGAACACCATCGCGGTGCGGTCGGCGAGCGCGACCTCGGGCAGCGGCGCCGGGTCCTTGGCGACCGGCACCGACTCGCCGGTGAGCGCCGACTCGTCCACGGCCAGCTCGTCGGTGCGCAGCAGTCGCAGGTCGGCGGGCACCTTGTCGCCCGCGTCCAGCTCCACCAGGTCGCCGCGCACCAGATCGGCCGCCGCCACCCGCCGCGACGCGCCGTCCCGCACCACCGTCGCCGTCGTCCGCGACAGGGCCGCGAGCGCGCCCAGCGCCTTCTCCGCACGGGACTCCTGGACGAACCCGACCACGGCGTTCACCAGCACCACACCGCCGATCACCGCCGCGTCGACATGCTCGCCGAGCAGCGCGGTGACCGCCGCCGAGACCAGCAGCACGTAGATCAGCGGGCTGTTGAACTGCAGCAGGAACCGCGTCACCGGGCCGCGGCCACGGGCGGCGGGCAGCGTGTTCGGCCCGTCCCGCCCCAGCCGTTCCGCCGCTTCGCTCGACGCCAGCCCGCTGGACGCGTCCGTGCCGAGGTCGCGCACGACGTCCTCGGCGGGCCGGCGGTAGGGAGCGAGCACCGTCGTCATCGCCACACCTCCTGGAGCTCCACTCTGCGGGCGGGGGGCCTTCGACCGACAGGGCCGAAGGTCCCCCGGATCGACGAACCCATGCCACCGGACGGACCGGCCACGGGGCCGGGAACACGGCTCCCGTGTCAGGGCGGTTCGCTTGCTAATGTCGGCAATTGCCGATTTAGTCACCGGCGTTCATGTCACGTCAGCCGGTTCCGATGACGGCGTGATGACGTGACGCCGGGGTCGGCGAAGGGGGATCGGGCACCGTGAGCGCACCGCTGTACCAGCTGAAAGCGGAGTTCTTCAAGACGCTGGGACATCCGGCTCGGATCCGGGTGTTGGAGCTGCTGAGCGAACGCGACCACGCGGTGTCCGAGATGCTCCCCGAGGTGGGCATCGAGCCGGCGCATCTGTCGCAGCAGTTGGCGGTGCTGCGCCGGGCGGGGCTCGTGGTCTCCCGCAAGGAGGGCTCCTCGGTGATCTACTCGCTGACGAGTCCGCGCGTGGCGGAGTTGCTGGGCGTCGCGCGGGCGATCCTGACCGGGGTGCTGTCGGGGCAGGCCGAGTTGCTCGACGATCTGCGGGCGGCGGGTGCCGCCGAGGGCCCCAAACGCTCCTGACTCCGCTGATCCGGTCAGGGTTTGCCCGCCGAGTTGTAGTGAGTTGCTAACGTTGGCAATTGCGCAGGACGGTAGCCTTCCTGCGGGTTGGTGCCGTATCGCGTATCTCACATTGAGGACCACGGTGAAAGAGCTGCTGCGCAAGATCCGTAAGACCGGACGGGTGGCCGAGCCGCCGCCGGCGCGTCCCGCGGGCGTGACCCCGGACCGCGCGCGGGAGTTCGGCGGTTCGGTGCAGATCCGGCATGTGGACGCGGGCTCCTGCAACGGGTGCGAGGTGGAGATCGCCTCGACGTTCGGCCCGGTGTACGACGCCGAGCGCTACGGGGCGCGGCTGGTCGCCTCGCCGCGGCACGCCGACGCGCTGCTGGTGACCGGGCCCGTGACCCGGAACATGCGGATGGCGCTGCGCCGCACCCACGAGGCCGTGCCCGACCCGAAGGTCGTGGTGGCGGTCGGGGACTGCGCCCGCAACTGCGGGGTGTTCGCCGAGGCGTACGGCGTGGTCGGCGCCGTCGGTGATGTGGTGCCGGTGGACGTCGAGGTCCCCGGGTGCCCGCCCGAACCGGACGCGATCGTCGCGGCCCTGCGGGGGCTCACCGGCCGATGAGCCTGACGGGCGCCGCCTTCTCGGCGGCATTGGCATCGAGCCTGCTCGCCGTGACGGCCGCGACGACGCTGCCGCGCCGAGCCCGCCGTGTCGGGGCGGGACTCGGAACCGGCGCCGCGGGCTTGCTGGCGGTGGTCGCGGGCGGCGCGGCCCTGGCCGGTCGCTCCTGGGACGCGTGGCTGCCGGACCTGCTGCCCCTGGCCGGTGTCCGGCTGGCGATCGATCCGCTGGGCGGCCTGTTCCTCGCCGTCACGGGTGCGGTCGCGGTGTGCGCGGCGGTGTACGGGGTGGGCTACGCCCGTCCCGGCTCCGACGGCACCGGCCTGGACTCCCGGGTCACCCAGGCGATGGTGCCGCTGTTCGTGGCGGCCATGGTGCTGGTGACGGCGGCGGCCAGCGTCAGCACGTTCCTCGTGGCGTGGGAGCTGATGGCGCTGACCTCGCTGCTGCTGGTCGTGGCCGAACACCGGCGGCGGACGGCGGTCGTCGAGGCGGGCCTGTGGTACACGGTGATGACGCACCTGGGTCTGGTGGTCATCCTGGCCGGTCTCGTCGGGTTCGCCGCGGCGGCGGACGGCGAGACCTTCGCGCAGTTGCGGGCGGCGTCCGACGAGGGCATGTCGCCGGCGGTGCGCGGCGCGGTGTTCGTCGCGACCTTCGTCGGCTTCGCGTCCAAGGCGGGCATGGTTCCGCTGCACGTGTGGCTGCCGCGCGCCCACCCCGAGGCGCCGAGCCACGTGTCGGCGCTGATGAGCGCGGCCATGGTCAACCTGGGCGTCTACGGTATCCTGCGGGTCGGGTTCGACCTGCTGGGCGGCGGGCCGGTGTGGTGGTGGCTGCTGGTGCTCGCGACGGGCGCGGTGTCGGCGCTGTACGGGATCCTCCAGGCCGCGGTGGCCACCGACCTGAAACGGCTGCTGGCGTACTCGACCTGCGAGAACCTGGGGCTGGTGCTGGTGGGCGTCGGCGCCTGCGGGATCTTCGCCGCCTCGGACGCCCGTCCGCTCGCGGCGCTGGCGATGACCGCCGCGCTGCTGCACGTCGTCAACCACGCGGGTTTCAAGACGCTGCTGTTCCTGTCGGCGGGGTCGGTGGTGCACGCCACCGGCACCCGCGACCTGGACGCCCTCGGCGGTCTGCGCTCGCCGATGCCGGCGACCACCGCGCTGTTCGGCGTCGGGGCGCTGATGGCGTCGGCGCTGCCGCTCGGCAACGGGTTCGTGAGCGAGTGGCTGCTGGTGCAGAGCCTGATCCACGCGCTGCCCGCGGGCGGGACCGTCTCGGCGGTCACGATGCCGCTGGCGGTGGCGGTGGTGGCGCTGTCGGCGGGCCTGGCGATCGCCACGTTCGTCAAGGCCTTCGGCGTGGGCTTCCTGGCCAGACCGCGCACGCGCGCGGCCGAGCGGGCGCACGAGAGCCCCGCGACGATGGTGGTCGGGATGGGCGCGGCGGCCGTGTGCTGCGTCGCCCTCGCGCTGGCGCCGGGCTGGGCGGCGTCGGGCCTGTCGCGCGCCGTCGCCGTGGCGGTTCCCGGCCCCGAAGCGGTGTCCGCGTCGGTGACGTTGCAGCCCGCGGGGCTGCCGAGCACCGTGTCCCCGCTCGTCGTCGCGGGGGCGCTGCTGGTCGCGATGGTCGCCTCGGTCGCGGTGCTGCGCGCCGCCGCGCCCGCGGCCCGCCGGGCCCGAGCGAGACGCCGGGCGCGGCTGTGGGACTGCGGCGTCGGGCCGATGTCGGCCCGGACGGAGTACACGGCGACCTCGTTCGCCGAGCCGTTGCAGCGGGTGTTCGACGACGTCCTGGCCCCCGAGACCGACCTGGACGTCACCCCGGTCACCGAGTCCTCGTACCTGGTGGACAGCGTGACCTACCGGGCCCGGGTGGGCGACCGGATCGAGCACCGCCTGTACCGGCCGGTGCTGGCGGCGATGGCGTGGACCGGACGCGCCGCCCGGCCGCTGGCCAACGGCAGCGTCCACCGCTACGTCGGATACGGCTTCTACGCCTTCACCGGTGTGCTGGTCGCGCTGGCGGTGCTGCGATGAGCGGTGTCGCGATGAGCGGGATCACGGTGAGCGGTGCGGGCGCGGCCGGGGCGGTCGCGCAGGTGGTGCTGGTGGGAGCCGGAGCGCCGCTGCTGGTCGGGCTGATGCGGCAGGTGCGGGCCCGGATGGAGGGACGTGCCGGCGCCGGCGTCCTGCAACCCTGGCGGGACCTGCGCAAGCTCGCCCGCAAGGAGCCGATCACCCCGGACGGCACCGGGCCGGTCTTCCGGATCGCGCCGTTGCTGCTGGCGGGCACCGCACTGGTGATCGCCGCCGTGATCCCGATCGCCACCACGGCGTCCCCGCTGGACGGCGCCGCCGACCTGTTCGCCGTCACCGCCCTGCTGGCGCTCGGCACGGTCGCGCTCGCGCTGGCCGGGCTGGACACCGGCACCGCCTTCGGCGGGATGGGCGCCAGCCGCGAGATGACGGTGATGGCGCTGGTGGAACCCACGATCCTGGTGTCGATCTTCGCGTTGTCGGTGCCGGTCGGGTCCACCAACCTCGGTGCGATCGTCACCTCGACGCTGCACGAGCCGCAGCGCGTGGCGTCCCCGGTGAGCGTGCTCGCCGCGGTCGCGCTGATGGTCGTGGCCATCGCCGAGACCGGGCGGATTCCGGTGGACAACCCGTCCACGCACCTGGAACTGACGATGATCCACGAGGCGATGGTGCTGGAGTACTCCGGTCCGGACCTGGCGCTCGTGGAATGGGCGTCGGCGATGCGGCTGACGATCCTGCTCGGCCTGGTCGCCAACCTGTTCGCGCCCTGGGGCATCGCCGGGGCGTCGGTCGCGATGCTGCCCGTCGCGCTGGCGGCGTTCGCGGCCAAGGTCGCGCTGCTCGGCGGCGCGCTGGCCGCCGGTGAGGTGTTCATGGCCAAGCTGCGGATGTTCCGGGTGCCGGAGCTGCTGGCCGGTTCGTTCGTGCTGGCGCTGCTGGCCGTGGCCGCGTCCTACTTCCTGGTGAGCCCGTGAACCACACCCTCTACCTCCGACTTCTGGACCTCGCCTGCGGCGCCTTCCTGCTCACCGGGGTGCTCGTGCTGTGGCGGCGTGACCTGGCCGCGATCGTCCGGCTGTTCGCCCTGCAGGGCGTGGCGCTCGGCTGTCTGGTCGCCGTGCTCGGCGTCGAGGAGGGCGACCCGGAGGTGGTCGGCCTGGCGGTGGGGATCGGGCTGTTGCGGGCGGTCGCGCTGCCCTGGATGCTGCGGCGCGCGATGACGGCGGGCGGCGCGGCGCGCGAGACCGACCCGCGGGTGAACGTGGCCGCCTCGCTGGTGATCGCCGCGCTGCTGGCGCTGCTGTCCTTCGCGGTGACGCGTCCGGTGGTGGCCCTGGACCCGGCGCCGGCCGTGCGGGCGGTGCCGGTCGCGCTGACCGTGGTGCTGGTCGGGTTCTTCGTCCTGGTGACCAGGCGGCACGCCCTGTCGCAGGTCGTCGGGTTCCTGCTGGTGGACAACGGCATCACGGCGATCGCGTTCCTGACCACCACGGGGGTCCCGCTCATCGTCGAGCTGGGGGTCTCCCTGGACGTGTTGCTGGCCGTGCTGGTGCTGCAGGTGCTGACCGCCCGGATGCGGGCCGCGTTCGGCGACACCGACCTGGACGATCTGCGGGAGTTGCGCGACTGATGACCCTTCTGCTGATCGCCCCGATCGGAGCACCGGCACTCGCGGCCGGTGCCTACGCCGCGTTCGGCTGGCGGCGCGCCACCGCGTGGCTGGCCACGGCCGCGGCCGCCGCGCTGCTGGCCGCCGCGATCGCGCTGGCCGTCGTCGCCGTGGACGCGCCGCGCACCGGTGTCGGCGGGCTGCTCCGCGCGGACTCCCTCAGCGCGTTCATGCTGATCGTGATCGGCGCGGTCGCGGTGCCGGCGATGCTCGCGAGCCCCGGCTACCTGGCCGCGGAGCGGTCCGCCGGTCGCGCCACCGCCCCCGACATGCGCCGCTACGGCGTCCTCACCCAGGGGTTCGTCGCCGTGATGGCGCTGGCGGTGCTGGCCGCGAGCCTCGGTGTCCTGTGGGTCGCGATCGAGGGCACCACGATCCTCACCGCGTTCCTGGTCGGGCACCGCCGCACCCGCAACGCCGTCGAGGCCGCCTGGAAGTACGTGGTGATCTGCTCGACCGGTATCGCGCTGGCGCTTCTCGGCATCGTGCTGCTGCACTTCGCGGCGCGGCACGCGAACGTCCCGTCCTCGGGGTCGCTGGACTGGACACGGCTCACCGCCCACGCCGCCCAGCTGGACCCGGACGTCACCCGCATCGCCGTCGCCCTGCTGATCCTCGGCTTCGGCGCCAAGGCGGGCCTCGCCCCGCTGCACGCCTGGCTGCCCGACGCGCACAGCCAGGCCCCCGCCCCGGTGTCGGCGCTCATGTCCGGCGTCCTGCTGTCGGTCGCGTTCTACGCCGTGCTGCGGGTGAAGGTGATCGCCGACATCGCGCTCGGCATCGGGCCCGCCCGGACGCTGCTGCTGACCGCCGGGCTGGCCTCGCTCGCGATCGCCGCCGCGCTGCTGCTGGCCCAGCGCGACTACAAGCGGATGCTCGCCTACTCCAGCATCGAGCACATGGGTCTGCTCGCGCTCGGCGCCGCGATCGGGTCACGGCTGGCCGTCACGGCCGTGCTGCTGCACGTCCTCGGGCACGGTCTGGCGAAGTCGGTCGCGTTCCTGGCGTCCGGGCACATCCACCAGGCCGTCGGCGCCGGCCGGATCGACGCCGTGCGCGGCTTCGCCGGGCGCGCGCCGCTGGTCGCCGCCGCGTTCGGCGCGGCCGTGCTCGCGCTGCTCGGGTTCCCGCCGTTCGGCCCGTTCGCCAGCGAGCTGGGCGTCTTCCGCGCCGGGTTCGCCGAAGGGCTCGGCTGGGCCGTCGGGGCCGCGCTGATCCTGCTGCTCGTCATCACGGCGTCCCTCGCCGCCCGGACCGGTCGGATGCTGCTCGGCGGCCCGCAGGACGGGCCCGGCGCGGCGGCCCTTCCCGTCCGGCGGCCCCGCGCGGACGCGGCGGCGCTCGTCCTCGGGCTGCTGGGCTGCGCCGCGATCGGCATCGGCCTCGGCCCGCTGCGCACCCTCCTGGACCACGCGGCCACCGTCCTCGGAGCGCACTGATGAGCTCACCCGACGATCGCCCCGACCGGACGGCCATCGAGGTCGACACCGAGGGCCTGCCCGGACGCGCTGCGACCCTCCTGGACGAGGGCGCCCGGCTTGCCCTGGTAGCGGCGCACCAGGACCCCGACGCCCTGCGCGTGGTGTACCTGTTCACCCGCCCCGGGCCCGACCGGCGCACGGAACTGCACGTCCGGCTCGACCAGGGCGATCCCGTGCTGCCCAGCCTGGCCGGGCTCAGCTTCCCGGCGGGCCGGTTCGAGCGGGAGATGCACGACCTGTACGGCATCGTCCCGCAGGGGCATCCGCTGCCGCGCCGCCTCGTCCGGCACCACCACTGGCCGCGCGGCTGGTATCCGATGCGCGACGACGCCGGACCGCCACCGGAATTCGGTGACCCGGAGGGGCCCTATCCGTTCGTCCAGGTCGAGGGTCCGGGCGTCTACGAGATCCCGGTCGGGCCCGTGCACGCCGGGCTCATCGAACCCGGCCACTTCCGCTTCTCCGTCGTCGGGGAGAGCATCCTCAAGCTCAAGGCCCGCCTGTGGTTCGTGCACAAGGGCATCGAGAAGCTCTTTCAGGGACGGCTTCCCGCCGACGCCGTGCCGCTCGCCGAGCGCGTCAGCGGCGACACCACCGTCGGCCACACCCTCGCCTTCTGCCTGGCCGTCGAGGACGCCGCCGGCGTGCGGGTCGGACCCGGCACGCAACGCAACCGCGCGATGCTGCTGGAACTCGAACGGCTCTACAACCACGTCACCGACCTGGGCGCGCTGTGCAACGACGTCGGCCACTCGATCCTGAACGCCCAGTTCGGCCGTGTCCGCGAGCAACTGCTCCGCCTCAACGCGGCGGTCACCGGGCACCGGCTGCTGCGCGGCGGCGTCCGGCTCGGCGGCGCCGTGCTGCGCGTGATCCCCGACCCCGCGCTGATGCGGTCGATCGAGGCCGACATCGCCGAGCTGGTCGAACTGGCCCTCGGCCATACCGTGGTCGCCGACCGTTTCACCGGGACCGCCCCGCTCAGCGCGCAGGCCGCCCGCGACCTGGGCGCGCTCGGCTATGTCGCCCGTGCCAGCGGCCTCGACATCGACGCCCGCCGCGACCACCCCTGCACGGACCTGCGTCCCGCGCTGACCGTCCCGACCGCCGACTCCGGTGACGTGCTGGCGCGCTTCCAGATCCGGGCCCGCGAGATCGCGGCCTCGATCGCGATCATCACCGATCTGGCCCAGGGGGCGACCCCGGGCTCGACCACCTACTGGCCACCGCTCGACCACGCCACGGGCGGCGGCGGGCCGGACGGCCGGGCCTCCGGTGTCGGCATCGTCGAGGGCTGGCGCGGCACCATCGTCCACCGGGTGGAACTCGCTCCCGACGGCACCCTCACCCGCACCAAGATCGTCGACCCCTCGTTCTTCAACTGGCCCGCCCTGCCCATCGCGCTGACCGGCGCGATCGTCCCCGACTTCCCCCTGGTGAACAAGAGCTTCAACCTCTCCTACGCCGGCAACGACCTCTAGCCGCCCACGCCCCGGCGGGATCGCCGCCGGGGACGAGGACGTCGGTGTGGAGTTCGCTCACGGCCTGGCCCCGGGCGCCAGCCAGGAGTCGAGCGTGTAGTCCTTCTTGATGAGCGTCTGCTGGACGAGGAACGCCTTGGTCCCTTCGAGCAGTTTCAGACCCTCCGCGGGGAAGGGCTCGTCGGGCAACTGGTCCTGCAACGTCGTCTTGATGGTGATGTCGGGGGCATAGCCGCCCGTCCTGGCCACGAAGGCGGTGTAGGCCGGCCAGTTGGCCTTGGCGACCTGCACGGACTTCGTCTCGGCCCGCTGCCATACCTTGACGATGTCCTTGTGGCCGGCCAGGTACTTCTCCGTGACGACCGTGGCGGACGTGCCGAGGAGGTCCGGGTGGTCCCGGGACGCGACGTCGATCGACCGGTGCCCCTTCTTCTCCACCGCCACCTGGTCGGCCGAGACCAGCCCGCCCGCGTCGATCGAGTTCTTCTCCAGCGCCGCGATGATCGCCGGCGTGTACATGTGGATGATCTCCTTCGGCTTCACCCCCGCCTGTTCCAGCGCGCCGAGCAGGTAGCGGTGGATGTACGAGCCGGTCTGGACGCCGATCCGCTTGCCCTCCAGGTCCCTGAGGGACGCCGGACCGCCGTTCTTCTTGGCGACGATCGCGGCGTCCAGGCGGATGGAATTGAGCGAGAGCAGCCGGGTCGGCAGGCCCCGGCCGCGTCCGATGAGCGCCGGGGTGTCCCCGTACACGCCGATGTCGAGGGAGCCGCCGGCGAGGGCCTGGTTCAGGTCGGGGCCGTTCGGGAACGTCGCGACCTTGATCTTGCTGATGCCGGCGGCCTTCAGCTCCGGCAGCAGCTCGCCGCGCTCGTGGAGGAACCCGACGGCGCGGTTCAGCTTGTTGCCGACACCCGAGCCGATCACTCCGATGCGGAGCGTCCCGGAGCCGGAGTCGGCCGCGGAGGAACCGCATGCCGTCGCGGCGAGGAAGATCAAGCCGGCGGCCAGCACTCGGGGCAGTTTCACGGTGATGCCTTTCACAGGGTCGTCTCAGGAGGTCAGGGGTCTGTTCGAGCGGTCGAGGGACGGGCCGACCGCGAGCTTGGCGCCGGGGGTGCGGCCCCGGCCCCAACCGATCTGCCTGCGGTAGCTGCCGAGCGTCCCGGCGGCGACGAGTTCCGCCTCGTCGGGGGGCTCGGGCAGCGGGTGCGAGCGCGGGTCGACGAACAGGGCGTCGACCGGGCAGTAGGCCTCGCACATGAAGCAGGTCTGGCAGTCGCTCTGCCGGGCGATGACCGGAATGCCGTCCGGGCCGCGGTCGAAGACGTTCGTCGGGCAGACGTCGATGCACTTGTCGCAGGCGATGCAGCGCTCCCGGGAGACGATCTCGATCACGACGCCACCGCCGGCGCGGGGGTCTCCGGGCGCGTCCAGATGTCGTCGAGACCGCCGGTGATGAGCCGGTGGTGCTGGGCCGGGTCCTTGTCGGGCCGGTCCTGGCGCTTGTGCATGCCGCGCGTCTCGGTGCGGGCGAGCGCGGCGTTGTACATCCAGCGGGCGTGCGCGGTCATCGCGGCGGCCGACCGCGCCCGGACGATCTCGGCGCCGTCCGCGCGGAGGGCGCCGCGCAGTTCGTGCCACGTCCGGTCGAGGACGTCGAGCGCCGGGGTGAGACGGTCGCCGTGCCGGAGCAGGTTCTTGTCGTAGGGCAGCACCTCGGCCTGGACGGCGGCGACGACATCGGCGTGGTCGACCCGTCCGCGGGAGTGTCCGGACGGCCGCAGGCCCGCCTCGCCGAGCGCCCGCACGTCCCGCGCCCTGGCTCGTCCGCCCAGGCCGGTCGCGTAACGCGCGGCGCCCTGCCCCGCCCACGTGCCCGACGACATCGCCCAGGCCGCGTTGTGGCTGCCGCCGCCGGTGAAGCCGCCGCAGATCAGCTCGCGGGTGGCGGCGTCGCCCGCCGCGTACAGGCCGGGCACCGAGGTGGCGCAGTCGGGGCCGGTGATCCGGATGCCGCCGGTGCCGCGGACGGTCCCCTCGGCGAGCAGCGTGACGGGGAACAGGTCGGTGAACGGGTCGATGCCCTGCCGGTCGAACGGGAGGAAGAAGTTGGCCTGCGCGAGGCGCATCGCCCGCTGCTCCTCGGGCGTGGCCCGGTCGATGCGGCACAGCACGGGCTCGCTCAGCAGCGTCCGGGCGATCACCGACCGGCCCCGCTGGCTGCCCGCGCCCTCCAGGACGGTCCCGTCCGCGTGGTAGAAGGTGGCGAACATGTAGAACGCCGTCTTGGTCACGGAGGTGAAGGCCGGCGCGATCGCGTACGCGTTGGAGAACTCCATGCCGGACATCTCCGCGCCCGCCTCCGCCGCGAACAGCGCACCGTCCCCGGTGTTGACGTCGCAGCCCAGGGCCCTGCTGAGGAACGCGCACCCGCCGGTCGCAAGCACGACCGCGCCCGCCCGGACCCGGAACGGCCGGTCGTCGCGAAGACGGTAGCCGGCGGCTCCGGCGACGGCGCCGGAGCCGTCCGCGAGCAGTTCGGTGACCGGGCTGTGGTCGAGGATCCGCACGCCCGACCGGCGCACCCGCACCCGCATCCGCCGCATGTACTCCGGCCCCTGCAGGCCGCGCCGGATCTGCCGTCCGTGCTCGTCCTCCGGGAACGGGTACTTGGAGATCTCGGCCAGCTCGTTCATGTTCGCGTACGTCTGGTCGAGGACACGGGCCATCCACTCCCGGTCGGCGAGGTGGCCGCCGAGGCCCTCACGGCTGGCCATGGCCGCCTCCCGGGCGTCCGGGTCCGGCTCGACGTACCAGACCCCGGTGCCCGCCGACGCGGTCGCGCCGCTCGTCCCGAGATATCCCTTGTCGGCGAGGACGACGTCCGCGCCGGCCTCCGCGGCCTTGATCGCGGCCCACGCCCCGGCGGGCCCGCCGCCCACGACGAGCACATCGGCGGTCAGTTCGGTCGCATCGGCGGTCGGCTCGGTCATGATGCCTCCTTGACTGTCGTCGCGACGGGCCGCACTCCGAGCCCGTCGAGCAGGTCGCGCCGCAGCGCGATGAACCGCGGGTCGTCCAGCGACCGCGGCCTGGGAAGGTCGACGTGGTACTCCCGCTCGATCCGGCCGTCCGCCAGCAGCAGCGCGCGGTCGGCGAGCAGGAGCGCCTCCTCGACGTCATGGGTGACCAGCAGCACCGCCGGACGGTGCTCGGCCCACAGGTCTGCGACGAGCGCCTGCGCGTTGAGCCTGGTGAGCGCGTCCAGCGCCCCGAACGGTTCGTCCAGCAGCAGAAGATCGGGCGTCCGGACCAGCGCCCGGGCCAGCGCGACGCGCTGCGACTCCCCGCCGGACAGGGTGAGCGGCCACGCGTCGGCGCGGGCCGTCAACCCGACCTCGGCCAGCGCCGCCTCGGCCCGCTTGCGCAGGTCACGCCCTTGCAGGCCGAGGACGACGTTGTCCCAGACCCGGCTCCAGGGGAGCAGGCGGTGCTCCTGGTAGACGACGGCGCGCTTGGCGGGGACGTCGATCTCCCCGCTGCCGTCGCCGTCCAGCCCGGCCAGGGCGCGCAGCAGCGTGCTCTTCCCGGACCCGCTCGCGCCGAGCAGCGCGACGAACTCGCCGGGCGCGATGTCCAGATCGACGCCGTCCAGGACGGCACGCGCGCCGAACACCCGCCGCAGCCCGCGGACGCGCACTTCCCCCGCGGTCATCGCGCCACCAGCCCCCTCCGCCACGCCAGGGCGCGCCGCTCGATCAGCCGCACCAGCAGGTCCGTCGAGACGCCCAGCAGCGCGTACACCACGAGCACCAGGAAGACCGTGTCCATCTGCAGGAACTGGGTGGCCTGGTTGATGACGAAACCGATGCCGGTGGCCGTCGCCGACTGCTCCACGACGACGAGCGTCAGCCACGCGACACCGAGCGACATCCGCAACCCGACGAGGATCTGCGGGAGCGCCCCGGGCAGGATGACCTTCCGGACCAGCCCCAGCCGGCCGAGCCCGCAGGTACGAGCGGACTCCACCAGCCGCTCGTCCACTCCCCGGATCCCGTGGAACACGTTGATGTAGAGCGGGAACACGACACCGACCGCGATGAGGCCGACCTTGGACGTCTCGCCGATCCCGAACCAGATGATGAACAGCGGGACCAGCGCGAGGTGCGGCAGCATCCGGACCGCCTGGACGGGCGCGTCGATGATGTCCTCGCTGATCCGGAACAGCCCGGAGAGCAGCCCCAGAACCAGGCCCGTCGGCAGCCCGATCGCCAGCCCCTTCAGAACCCGCACCAGGGAGACCCCGAGGTTCTCGAACAGCGCCCCCGACGACACCATCTCCCAGCCGCGCACGGCGACGTCGCTGAGCGGCGGAGTCGTGCTCCCCAGCCAGCCCGCGTGCGCGCCGACCTCCCAGAACACGAGGACGGCGACGAGCCCGCTGACCTTGCGCGCCCGGCGCAACGCCGACAGGAACACGGCCCCGGACCGGGCGGCGCGCGCCGGGGACGCCGCCTCGGGAATCGCCGAGCGCGGTGGATCGAGCAGGTCAGTGGACACGTTGGCACCTCCGAACAGAGGAAGGACGGCAGGAGTCGAGATCCGCGGACTGCGGTGAGGGGGAGAGGGCCGATCAGCGGCCGAGAGATGCGAAAGAGCGGTTCAACAGGACGCGCTGCACACGCGAAGGAGGTCGACGTGGCGCCTCGCCACCAAGATCTCCGCTGCGTTCATGCCTCAAGCATGCACACGGCATCCGCCCCTGTGAACCCCCAAAGAAGCCCGCTCCACCTGCGAAGACGTCCACACCGAAGAGGTTTCCCTATAAAACCTACCGTTTTACCAGGGAATATGCCCGAAACGACCCCCGAGCCCGACCACCGCCACGGTTACGCAGATCACACCAACCGGAAACCCCAGGACAAACAGCCCGTAACCCCACCTCCACGGACGGTTCCACACCACCACCCTCGCGACGGCGGGCCCTGATGCCGGCAGGCGTCCCCCCGACGCAAGGCGCGCACGATCCCGACCTGCCGGGCCGACGGATCCGCATCACCACCGAACAGACCAGCCCCGAACAGATCCGATCGTCCTGGACGGCTTCGTCCACGCATACGCGCGCGGGGCCCTGGCACGCCATCGGTGAGCATGTCGTGGAGGTGCGCTGTGCATGGGCGCGTCGCGGGGATGCGCCCTCGCCGGGCGCTCTGCGGCTGGGTGTCTGTAACGATCAGTCGCTCGCTGTGACGATCGAGGAGACGCGCCCTGGGCGGGCGGTCTGCGGCTGGGCACGCGGCGTTGATTGGGCACGCGGCGTTGATTGGGTGCGCGGCGTTGGTTGGGTGTGTGGCGTTGGTTGGGTGTGTGGCGTTGGTTGGGTGTGTGGCGTTGGTTGGGTGTGCGGTGTCGGTTGGGTGTGCGGTGTCGGTTGGGTGCGTGGCGTTGGTTGGGTGTGCGGCGTTGGTTGGGTGCGTCGTGGGTGGGGGCGCTGTGGAGGGGCGTGGGGGCGTGTCGTCCCGGGCGGGTTCACGCCGTACCGCTGGGCTGGCCTTCCGGTGTCTTGGTCAGGATTCCGGAGCCGTCATCAGGCCCGTTGCCCTGGTGCAGATCCTGCGGCTGTCGACTGCTTTGGGTGAAGGAGACCGGAGCGGTTTTAATGGGCGAGAATGCGGTCATCGCGCAGTCGGGCTCGGCCGTCAATTGCGCGCGCAAGGCTTCTTGGCCGTGCGTAATGTGTGGTGGGCGATACTGGGATTGAACCAGTGGCCTCTACCGTGTCAAGGTAGCGCTCTCCCACTGAGCTAATCGCCCTTAGAGGTGGAGACGGGATTTGAACCCGTGTACACGGCTTTGCAGGCCGTTGCCTCGCCTCTCGGCCACTCCACCAGAGCGAGACCTGATCGAGGGCCTCTCAGAGCGGACGACGGGATTCGAACCCGCGACCCTCACCTTGGCAAGGTGATGCTCTACCAACTGAGCCACGTCCGCCTGCGCGGGCCGGGAAGGCCCGCATGGACAACTCTAGCGGAATCCGTGTGTGCTTGCGTACTGAGACTCGGAGAGTTCGGCGTGCAGCGAGTTCCAGAACGTGAGCTCGGAGTCCTCCTCGAGGTGGGCGATACGGCCCCAGAACTCGCGGTCCTCGGCCTCGTGGGCGGCCGCGAGGGAGAGGGCGGGCATGACGGTGGTGCCGGCGTCCGCGGAGTCGAGGTCGGCGGGGGTGAGGTCGGCCGGGAGGGTGACGGGAACGGCCGGACGGTGGTGCTTGCCGCGCTTGCGCACCCGGATGGGCGAGGCGGCGGGCGCCTTGGCCGCGGCCACCCTGCCGGCGGCGAGGGCGACGGTGCCGCAGAGAACGAAGGCGAGGATGCCGCCGAGAACGACCTCCTGGGTGGGGAGCCCCTCGGGGGCGACGCTGGGCGGCTGCTGTTCGTGGGTGGTGGTGGGGGAGTTGGTGGCGGGGGCGCCGACCTTGTCGACGGTGGGGGCCGGGGCGGCGTGCTTGGGGGTGTACTTGGCCGCGACCTTGACCTTGGAGGGGTAGCCGAAGCCGACGACGGAGTCCATGTCGCGGGTCTTGCGCATGAGCTTGTAGCCGTCGGCGTTGCCCTCGATCGTGTGCAGGGTCTTGCCGTCGACCTTCTCGACGATGCCGACGTGGTCGATCTGGTCGATGTCGTCGGAGCCGTTCCAGTCGTAGAAGACGATGGCGCCCGGCTCGGGCTCCTTGCCCCACGCGTCGTTCTTCTTGAACCACTTGGCGTGGTCGACGGTGGCGGCGAACTGGCCCGTCTGCTCGGTGACGTCCGCCTTGTCGGCGGCCCAGGCGAGGAACATGTCGCACCAGGGTGCGGTCGAGAAATACTCGTCGTGGTCGCCGTCGATGTTCTTGCGGTACCACTCGCCGAACTTGGTGTAACCGTCGCTCTTCTCGGTGTAGCCGAGTTCCTTCTTGGCGATGTCGAGCAGTTTCTTACCGATCGGGTCCATATCGCTCCCTGCCGCCTCGCTCGTTCGGGCAGGGTGGCGCCCGACCGGGGAATCGGAACGCGCCCAATGTCACGTTCCGATCTCGACGGAATGTAGCGAAGGTAAACCGCGAGCGGCAACCCGTTCCGCAGAACCGGCCAAATCGGGCTACTAGAAGTAGCCCCGAGGGAGGACGGTGACGGGGCACGGCGCGGCCCGCAGGACCTTGAGGGCGACCTCGCCGAGGAAGACCCGGTGTGCGGCGGCGTCCTCGCTGGACGCGCAGACGAGGATCTCGCCGTCCTGCCAGTCCACGTCGTCGAGGGCGTCGGCCACGTCGTCGCCCTCGGCGAGGTCGGCGGACACGTCCTCGGGCGGCAGGTCGGCCGAGTCCAGGGCGAGGCGGATGGCGAGGGCGAGGTCGTCGCGGAGCTGTTCGGTCCCGGCGGCGTCGCCGATCGCGAGGGTGACGAGGCGGAGCGGGATCTCCAGCCGTTCGGAGGCCTGGGCGGCGCGGATGACCGCGTCGTCGCACTGGGGCCGCCGGACGTACATGACCGTGATCCGGGTCAGGTCGTCCGACGGCGTGTGGCCGGACGGGGCGAGCATGACGGCCTCGGTGGCCGAGTGCAGCAGATGGTCGGCGGCGGCGCCGATGCCGATACGGCCCCGGGCGCCGCCCTCCGGGGAGCCGACGACGATCAGGTCGGCGCCGATCCGGCTGGCGAGGACGGTGAGCCCGCGGCCGACGCTGCGTCCCTCCTGGACGTGCAGGTCGGCGGGCCGGTCGTCGAGCAGTTCGGACGCCTGTTCCAGCAGCGTGCGGGCCTCGCCCGCGGCGGCGGGCAGGCTCGGCGGGTGGACGGTCGCGACGCTCAACCGGCCGCCGGTCAACGCGGCGATGGACGCCGCCAGGTGCAGGGCCTCCCGTCCGCCCGCGTCGTTGACGTAGCCGGCGAGGACGTGTTCCCCGATCATGAGACCCAGCATTCCCCGAAGGACACCGATCAGACCAGGGGTGGCCCGTGGACCCCGCGTGGACGGCCGCGCCGGCGGTCAGGAATAGGGCCCGGGGCCGCGCGGTTCGGTAGGGTGATTGAACGTTCTACTACTTGGAGGCCGGCATGCAGTTCGGGATCTTCACGGTCGGTGACGTCACACCCGACCCGACCACCGGGCGCGTCCCGTCCGAGGCCGAGCGGATCAAGGCCATGGTGGCGATCGCCGCCAAGGCCGAGGAGGTGGGTCTGGACGTCTTCGCCACCGGCGAGCACCACAACCCGCCGTTCGTGCCGTCCTCCCCGACGACCATGCTCGGGTACGTCGCCGCCCGCACCGAGCGGCTGATCCTCTCCACCGCGACCACGCTGATCACCACCAACGACCCGGTGAAGATCGCCGAGGACTTCGCGATGCTCCAGCACCTGGCGGACGGCCGGGTGGACCTGATGATGGGCCGCGGCAACACCGCCCCGGTCTACCCCTGGTTCGGCAAGGACATCCGCGACGGCATCGACCTCGCCATCGAGAACTACCACCTGCTGCACCGGCTCTGGCGGGAGGACGTCGTCGACTGGGAGGGGCGGTTCCGCACGCCGTTGCAGTCGTTCACCTCGACCCCGCGCCCGCTGGACGGCGTGCCGCCGTTCGTCTGGCACGGCTCGATCCGCAGCCCGGAGATCGCCGAGCAGGCCGCCTACTACGGCGACGGGTTCTTCGCCAACCACATCTTCTGGCCGAAGGAGCACTTCCAGAAGCTCATCGGCCTCTACCGGCGGCGCTACGAGCACTACGGGCACGGGTCCGCCGACCAGGCGATCGTCGGCCTCGGCGGGCAGGTGTTCATGCGGAAGAACTCCCAGGACGCCGTCCGCGAGTTCCGGCCCTACTTCGACAACGCCCCGGTGTACGGGCACGGCCCGTCGCTGGAGGAGTTCACGGCCGAGACCCCGCTGACGGTGGGCAGCCCGCAGCAGGTCATCGAGAAGACCCTGTCGTTCCGCGACCACTTCGGCGACTACCAGCGGCAGCTCTTCCTGATGGACCACGCGGGACTTCCGCTGAAGACCGTCCTGGAGCAGATCGACCTGCTGGGGGAGGAGGTCGTGCCGGTGCTGCGCAGGGAGTTCGAGGCGCTGCGCCCGGCGCACGTGCCCGCGACCGCGCCCACCCACGCCTCGCGACTCACCGAGGAGGTCCGATGACCACGCTCGCCGTCATCTCCGCCGGGCTCGGACGGCCGTCGTCCACCCGGCTCCTCGCCGACCGGCTCGCCGCGGCGACCGTCGCGGCGCTGCGGCGGGACGTCTCCGTCGAGACGATCGAGCTGCGCGACCACGCGCACGCGATGGTCGACGCCGCCCTCACCGGCTTCCCGTCCGGGACGTTCCGCGCCGCGGTCGAGACGGTGACGAACGCCGACGGCCTGATCGCCGTGACGCCCGTCTTCAACGCCTCCTACAGCGGCCTGTGCAAGACGTTCTTCGACGTCGTCGAGCGGGACGCCCTGGACGGCACGCCGGTACTGCTCGGCGCGACCGGCGGCACCGAACGGCACTCCCTGGCCATCGACTACGCCATGCGCCCGCTGCTGGCCTACCTGCGGGCCGCCGTCGTCCCGACCGGCGTGTACGCGGCGTCCACCGACTGGGGCGGGGAGGGCGGGCTCGCCGACCGCGTCGACCGCGCCGCCGCCGAGCTGGCCGCGCTGATGGAGGCCCGTCCCGCGCCGGCGAAGGCCGACCCGTACGACGAGCCCGTCCCGTTCGAGAAGCTCCTGGCCCAGGGCGCCGGCCAATAGCTTAAGGTTTGGCTTATATAAGCGAATCCTGTAGCTTGGGGTCGTGCACGCGTTCGATGTGTTGGGTGATCCGGTGCGGCGCAGAATCCTGGAGCTGCTCGCCGACGGCGAGCGGTCCTCCGGCGAGGTGTCCACGGTCATCCGGGAGGAGTTCGGGATCTCGCAGCCCGCGGTGTCGCAGCATCTGAAGGTGCTGCGCGACAGCGGGTTCGCGGTCGTGCGGGCGGAGGGGACGCGGCGGCTCTACTCCGTCGAGCCCGGTCCGCTGCGGGAGATCGACGCCTGGCTCGGCCGGTTCCGCCGGTACTGGACGCCGCATCTGGACGCCCTGGCGACGGAGATCGCGCGCGGCAGGCGCGCCCGTCGCCGCGCCGAGAGCGACTCAGGGAGCGAACAATGATCGAAGTGACGGGGCAGATCAACGCGGTCCGGCGGCGGGTCGGTGAACGGGTCCTGGAGGCCGGCACCGCCCGGACCCTCACGGTGAGCCAGACCTACGACACCGACGTCGAGGACCTGTGGGACGCCGTGACCAACGCCGACCGCATCGCCCGTTGGTTCCTGCCCGTCTCCGGGGAACTGCGCCTCGGCGGCAGGTACGAGCTGGAGGGCAACGCCAGCGGGACGATCGAGCACTGTGACCCGCCCAAGGGCTTCTCCGCGACCTGGGAGTACGGCGGCCAGACCAGCTGGATCGAGGTCCGGCTGACGCCCGAGGACGGCGGCCGGGCCCGCTTCGAACTGGAGCACATCGCCCACGTCGACGACCACTGGGAGCAGTTCGGTCCCGGCGCGGTCGGCATCGGCTGGGACATGGGCCTGCTCGGTCTCGCCCTGCACGTGTCGTCCGGTATGGACGCCCCCGCGGATCTCGGCAAGGAGTGGTCCGCCACTGAGGAGGCCAAGGAGTTCATGCGCCAGAGCGGCGAGGGCTGGTTCAGGGCGCATGTCGCCACCGGCGACGACGAGGCCATGTGCCGCGCCGCCGCCGACCGGACCATCGCCGCCTACACCGGGGACACGCCTTCACAGGACGGCGGCCACTGACCCAGGCCACTCACGCGGGTCACTGACGCGGGGCACTCACGCGGGGCACTCACGCGGGGCACTCACGCGGGGCACTCAGGCAGGACGCGAGCTGCTGACGGTCGCTGACCAGAATTCGCCCGAAATTGGCAGGGACGGACAAGAGCGGGCCTCCATCCGGCAACGCCTGCCATGGCGTGCCCGGACCGACGCTCGTACGCTGCGTCCAACGCTCACCGAGTGGTTGAACGCTCATCGGGTGAGGGCGGGGGAGTCAGCGCACCAACCTGCAAGGAGCCCTCCGTGATCATCAAACGAGTCGCGTTGTCGGCCCTGCTCGTCATGTCCGCCGGTGGCACCTCCGTCGCGGCCGCCGCGACGCTCCCGGCCCCGGACGGCGCCGCTCCCGGCGCCGCCTTCACGGTGACGAGCAGCGCCTTCCGGAACGGTGGCACGATCCCGACCGTCCACGAGTGCACGAGCAGCGGTGACAACGACCCGCGCAAGAAGAACGAGTCGCCGCCGCTGGAGTGGTCCGGCGCGCCGGACGGTGCGCTGAGCTACGCGATCATCATGCGGGACGTCGACAACCGGAACCTGCTGCACTGGATCATCTACGACATCGAGCCGGCGGTCACCGCACTGCCGCAGAAAGTCGAGCACGTGTACCAGCCCTCGGTGCCCAAGGGCTCCCGGCAGATCTACTACCGCGGGAGCGCCTCCCTGTGGGGTTACCAGGGCCCCTGTTCACCGAGGTCGGTGAACACCTACACGTTCACCGTCTACGCGCTCGACCGGGCGACCCTGACGGAACTGAACGAGAACTCCACGATCCAGACCGCGGCCAACTCCATCACCAGGGCGTCGCTGGGCTCGGCGACGATCTCCGGGGAGTCGTAGACCGCGCCGAGACCGGCGAGGTTCAGACGCGCCAGGAGCGGACGAGTTCGTCGAGCGCGGCCTGGTCGTAGGTGATGCCCTGCGACCGGAGTTCCTGGGCGACCAGGTCACCGTCACCGCCGTGCTTGGCCAGCAGCCGGTACACCGCGTACGGGAACCAGTGGTTGTCGCTGATCCGCCGGATGTCGGCCTCGTCGCAGGTGTAGCCCTCGGCCCGCACGTCGGCGAGGGTCGCGGCGATGTCGCCGTGGCGGCGTTCGAGGATCTCGATGACGAGGGAACGCAGGGTCTCCGGGTCGGGGGCCGGTGCGGCGACCTCCTCGACCGCGGCGCCGTGGCCGTTGAGGCTTCCGCGCGCCGCGGCGCTGACGACCGCCAGCTCCGGCGCGGGTTCCGGCATGGGCGCCGGCGCCTGCGGGACGGATGCGACGGCTCCGGCTCCGGCGTCCTGGTCCCGCTTGGGCTTGGGTTCCGGCTCGGGTTTCGCGGGCGCCTGCCCGGTCGTGGCGGCGTTCTCGGCGGTGGCGGCGGACTGGGTGCCCGACTCGATGGCGACCTTTCCGGAGTGACCGGGAACCTGGATCTGCGGGAACGGGCCGGTATTCCGCAGCGGCAACAGCGTGATCTGGTTCAGGGTGACGGGCCCGGTGATGGCGCGCGTCTGCGGTTCCGGCTGTTTCTCCGGCTGCTCCTCGACCTCCTGTGACACGTACCGGTGCAGGGTCCGCAGCAGGACGAACAAGCCGAGCATCGACACGATGGGCGGGACGGCCGCCGTCGCCTGGTAGGAGAACGTCTTGTTCCCGACGTGGCCCACGTTGAAGACCAGGCTGGCCGTCCAGCCGGCGAGGGCGATGGTCAGCGGCAGGAAGAAGTCCAGCCAGCTCAGCAGGGCCCGGCGGCGCAGCACGAAGGCGTCGACGGCCAGCAGGAAGAGGCCGAGTTCCCCGACGATGATGAACAGGTCGACCAGCAGGGGGAACGACTCGGCCTTCCAGCCCCGCAGGCCGTGGTCCAGGGCCCAGTGGTAGAGCCCGGCGTAGGACTGGGCGAAGCCGCCGGCGGTGGCCGTCAGGACCGCGGCCGCCATGAAGGCGATGGCCCCCCACCGTGTGATGACCTGTGCCCGGTTGGCAGCGTTCATGCCGCGTGTGCTCCCAGATTTCCTTACACAACCAAGAGTGATCGCTGGGAGACTATCCATTCCTTTGACGGTCCGTGGGGGATTTCGAGCAGTTCACGGTCGGTCCGGACATGCGGATGTCCCCGCCGGGGTGCGCCGGTGCCCGGGCGGGGACTGGGATTCCGCGGGAGCTACGGAACCTTACTCGTCGTTACCGCCGCCGAGCGGTGCGGACGACGAAGTCCAGGTTCCCGGTCCGCCCGTTCTGGTCGGTACCCATCTTCATCAGCAACCGCGGGTCGTAGATCGTGTCGGTCTGGTTGCGCGGCTCGTTCGGGAAGTACATCTGCGTCGTCAGGATCCGCGCGCCCGGCGCCTGGACCTTGACGTGGATGTGCCGGGTGCGTCCCGGGTACAGGCCGGGCACGATCGTCGTCAGGACGTAACGACCCTGCTCGTCCGTGTACTGGTGGCCGCGGAAGATGTAGCCGCGGTTGTCGTACACGCCGGCGTTGTCCGCCTGCCAGAAGTCGAGCAGCGCTCGGGCAACCGGCTTGCAGTCCAGGCCGTACACGATCCCGCTCACGGTGAGCAGGGTTCCCGGCTTGCCGGCCCTGATGTCCTTGCGCTCTGGCGAACCGGGGGTGAAGTACGGGCCCTCGGTCTGCGCTGGGGTGGGGTCGTCATCGCCGTCGGTGCACTTCGGCGTCAGTTCGAGCTTCCGCGGCGGGGTGCGGGTGTCAGCCTGGGCCGAGGTCGCCACGGACACGGCGGTGGGGACCGCCAGCGCGCCGATGCCCGCTGCGACGATGAAGTTCTTGCGGCTGATGCCCGATTGCAGCTGTTCCTGCTCGTCCTCTGGCATGGGGGGATTTCCTCTCGAGATCGTCCGGTGTACCGGGATCTTCCGGACACCGGATGCGGGGCTCCCAGGGAGTGCGTCGCGACATGTATAAGCCGGTCAGATGGGGCCGGTCTTGGGTTTCCCTGCCCGACCTTTGGCGTCGAGTGACAAAGCCCGCCGCCAGCGTCGTGCCGACTCGCTCATTGACCTTCACGACGCTCCGTAGAAACCTGGCGGTTGGCGTCCGAGACCCCCCGCCCGCCAACCTCGGAGGAGCGTCATGCCTACGCTCGCTGACACCTCGGATCATGCTGCCCAAGATCAGGCCGATTACTGGCGTCACCTGATCAACTCGGCGTTCGGTCCTTTCCATATCCAGCCGCGGCTCCCCGGTCCCTTCACCGCGCGGCTGTCCGCCCGCACGTTCGGCCCCGTCGAAGCCGGAGATGTGTACGCCCCCGCGCACATGGTGCGCCGCAGTGCCCGCCAGATCGCCCACGACACCAGGGAGTGCTACAAGCTCGGTCTCGTCCTGCGCGGCTCGTTCGTTCTGCGACAGAACGGCCGCCACACCCGCGTCGGCGTCGGCGACGTGGTGTTCTACGACCTCACCCGTCCGGTCGAGATCTGTTTCGACGCGCACCACATCTTCACCGTCGTGATCCCGCACCGTGCCGTGCCGCTCCCGCCCGAGCGGCTGGCCGCCTTCGGCGGCATCCTGCTCGCCGAGCAGTCCCGGCACGGCAGGCTCGTCTCCTCGCTCCTCGGCGCCCTCGCCGAGGACGGCGACACCGACGGCGCCGCCGCCGACGAGCCCTACGCCCACCATCTCGGCGGCGCCATCGTCGAGCTGGTGACCGGGGCGGCCAGCGAGTGGCTGGGCGCCCCGCCGACCCCGTCCCCGGAGGGAGCGGAGATGCTGCGCGCCATCAAGGAATGGATCGAGGCAAGACTGCACGACCCCGCGCTGTCCCCGGCCACGATCGCCGAGGCACACCACATCTCCGTCCGGCAGCTGTACCGGGTGTTCCAGCCCGCGGGCACGACCGTCGCCCGCTACGTCCGCACCCGCCGCCTCGAACACTGCCGCCGTGAACTCGGCGACCCGTTCCTCGGCACGCAGCGTATCGGCGCGATCGCCAACCGCTGGGGGCTGCCCGACGCCGCGGCCTTCAGCCGCGCCTTCCGCGCCGCCTACGGCGTCACGCCCACCGCGTACCGCGCCGCCACCACCGGAATCCTGCGAGACGTCTAGCTGTATTCATTGCAGGCCCGGCCCACTGCGCTCGCCTGGCGGCTCGCTACGTGACCGTTCCTGGGCGAACGCGCATCGCTTCGCGATCCGCCCGGTGCCGCTTGCCTTCGGCTTTGCTGCACCGGGCGGGTAACGCGTTCGGGTGCGGGTTGAGGTCGCTGTGTTGGTTGCAGGGCCGGCCGCACTTTGCTCGCCATACGGCTTGCTGCGTGGCCGGGTCTGGGCGGACGCGGCGTCGCTTCGCGATCCGCCCGGTTCAGCTCGCCTTCGGCGTCGCTGCGCCGGGCGGGTATCGCGTTCGCGTGCGGGCTGAGGTCGCTGTGTTTATTGCAGGACCGGCCCACTTCGCTCGCCTTGCGGCTCGCTACGTGACCGTTCCTGGGGCGAACGCGGCGTCGCTTCGCGATCCGCTCGGTGCCGCTTGCCTTCGGCGTCGCTGCGCCGGGCGGGTCGCGCGTTCGGGTGCGGGTTGAGGTCGCTGTGTTGGTTGCAGGACCGGCCGCACTTTGCTCGTCTTGCGGCTTGCTGCGTGGCCGGGTCTGGGCGGACGCGGCGTTGCTTCGCGATCCGCTCGGTGCCGCTCGCTTTGGCGTTGCTGCGCCGGGCGGGTCACGCGTTCGCGTGTGGGGTTCGAGGCCGCGTTGGAACGGGTCCTAGGTCCCTTTTCGCTCCCTTCCGGATTTGTCGCGAACCCCCCGGATCGGCTGCATCGATCGGCCGATCCGGGGAACGCGGGGAGGACGACGAAGGGAGGTACGCCGATGCCACGTCCAAGAGGTCCCGACGCGAACGCCGGTGAGGTGGTCGGCGCGGCGCTGCCGTTGGAGTACGAGGACGACCTCGATCCGCTCATGGACCGGATCGGCACGGCCCGCTGCGTCCTGATCGGCGAGGCCAGCCACGGGACGCACGAGTACTACGCGTGGCGGGCCGCGCTGACCCGGCGGCTGGTCGCCGAACGCGGGTTCTCGATCGTCGCGGTCGAGGGCGACTGGCCGGACTGCCGCAGGGTGGGGCGTTCGGTGACGCTCGCGCCCGGCTCGGTGGACGACCCGCGGGACGCGCTCGACGCCTACGAGCGGTGGCCGACGTGGATGTGGGCCAACGAGGAGACCGCCAGGTTCTGCCGCTGGCTGCGGGACCGTAACGCGGGCCTGCCGCCGGGGGAGCGGACCGGGTTCTACGGGCTGGACGTCTACAGCCTGTGGGAGTCGCTGCGAGCCGTCATCGACTACCTGGCGGAGCACCATCCGGAGTATCTCGCGACGGCGCTGGAGGCGTACCGCTGCTTCGAGCCGCACGGCGCGGATCCGCGGGCCTACGGATGGAACACCGCCCTGGTGCCGGGCGGCTGCGAGGAGGAGATCCTGGCGCTGCTGACCAGGCTCCGCCGTCCCGTGGGGCGCGGCGGTGCCGGCGACCCGACGGCGGAGCTCGACGCCCGGCAGAACGCCGAGGTCGTCGCGAACGCCGAACGCTACTACCGCACCATGATCGGCGGCGGGCCGGACTCGTGGAACGTCCGGGAGACCCACATGGCCGACACCCTCGACCGGCTCATGGCGTTCCACGCCGCGTCGGACGGGCCCGGCAAGGCCGTCGTGTGGGCGCACAACACGCACGTGGGCGACGCGCGGGCCACGGACATGGCCGCGGCCGGGATGGTCAGTCTCGGCCGGCTGGCACGCGAACGGCACGGCCGAGACCAGGTCGTCCTGGTCGGCTTCGCCGGGGGTCCCGGGGAGACGGTCGCCGCGCCGCGCTGGGGCGCCCCGATGGAGATCATGCACGTCCCGCCGCCGGTCCACGGGTCGCTGGAGGAGGTGCTGGCCGAGTCGGAGCTGCATCGCGGCCTGTTCGTCGTGCCGCCCGAGGAGGACAAGCCCGCGTTCCTCACCCGGACGCTCGGGCACCGCGCGATCGGCGTGGTCTACGACCCGGACGCGGACCGGCGCCACTACGTCCCGACCAGGCTGGCCGACCGGTATGACGCGCTGTGCTGGTTCCGTGCCACCTCCGCGCTGCAGCCGCTGCATCTGGAGGCGGCGCGCCGTGGTGAACTGGAGACGATGCCCACCGGAGTCTGACGACACGAGAACAACGGAGACACCGAAATGTCGCTGACCATGCGGCCGGGACCGCTCGCCGGCTCGCCGGGAGACGAGGTCAACTTCACCATCGACGGTCCGCGGCACCGGCTGTTCATGCACGACTTCCCCCGCCGTGTCCGCGCGGTCTTCGCGGGGGAGACCGTCCTGGACACCGAACGAGGGAAGCTGCTGCACGAGACGGGGCTGCTGCCCGTCCTGTACGTCCCGGAGGCGGACGTGCGGGCCGACCTGCTGGAGCCGACCGACCACACGACCCACTGCCCGTTCAAGGGCGACGCCGCGTACTGGACGGTCCGTGTCGGCGACCGGGCCGCCGAGAACGCCGTGTGGGCGTACCCGGAGCCGAAGCCGGAGTCGGCGTGGCTGCGCGGACATCTGGCGTTCTACTGGCGTCCGATGGACGCCTGGTACGACGAGGACGAGGAGGTCCACGGCCACCTGCGCGACCCGTTCCACCGCGTCGACGCCCGCGCCTCGTCCCGGCGCGTCCGCGTGCTGCTGGACGGCGAGGTGATCGCCGAGACCGGGCGGCCGATGCTGCTGTCGGAGACGGGGCTGCCGAACCGGTTCTACATCCCGGCCGCCGACGTGCGCCGCGACCTGCTGCGCGAGAGCCGGAAACGGACCGTCTGCCCCTACAAGGGGGAGGCGACGTACTGGTCGCTGGACGGCGCGGAGGACGCCGCGTGGTCGTACGAGGAGCCCCTCGTGGACGCCGCCAAGATCGGCGGTCATCTGTCCTTCGACCATGAGGCCCTGACCATCGAGACGACGAGCGAGGCCACGCCGCCGCCGGGCCGGTGAACGGCGTCGCCTCCGCGCCCGGACCGGTTGCGGACGCACCGTCCGTCATCATCGTGCCCATGTGACGACTTCGGGTTACTGTGCTGTCAAGTCACAGGCGCTGTCAGGCCACAGGCAAGGGAGGCGGGCTGGTGCCACCGTACGCGGCGTCCTCCCCGCGTCCGGGTTTCTGGGCCGTGCTGGACCCGGCGCAGCGGGCGGCGCTGCGCCGGGCGGCGCGGCCCCGGCAGTACCCGGTGAAGACGCCCCTGGTGTACCAGGGGGACGAGTCCGACCATGTGATCATCATGGAGCGGGGCTGGGCGAAGGTGACCTCGGCGACCGAGGACGGTCATGACGTGGTGCTGGCCGTGCGGGGTCCCGGCGATCTGATCGCCGAGAGCGCGGTGCTGGGCGGCCGGACCCGGTCGGCGACGGTGACCGCGCTGTCGCCCGTCCGCGGGCTGGTGGTGCCCGCCGCGCGCTTCACCGGTTTCCTGGACGAGCACCCGGACGTGTGGATGCTCGTCACCAGCACCTTTGTGCAGCGTCTCGACGACTCCGACCGGCGGCTGACGGCCCAGATGAGCAGCCGCGGCCCGCAACGGCTCGCCGCGCTCCTGACCGACCTGGCGGAGCTGTCGGCCCTGCACGCCCCGCCCGCGCCGGACGGGTCGATCGAGATCGGCCCGCCGCTGTCGCAGGAGGAGCTCGGGAGCTGGATGGACGCGTCCCGGGAGACGGTCGCCCGCGCCCTCAACGGGCTGCGCGGCCGGGGCCTGATCAGAACCGGCTGGCGCAAGATCGTCATCGTGGACCTGCCGGGCCTGCGCGAGTTCGCCAAGGAACCCGACTGACCACCCTGCCGTGTCGACCGGTCCGGGGTCACGACTCGGCGAGCCGCCGCCGTGCCTCGGCCCAGTCGATCGGCAGGTCGCCGACCGTGGCCTCCCAGAAGACGAACGCGGAGTCGCGCATCACCGCGCGCTGGCGGCGCATGGTGGACGCGTGCGGTTCGGCCTTGGAGTAGGCGGCCAGGGACTTGCGGTCGCTCCACGCCGAGAGCGTCCAGAACGTCCGCCTGAACGGTTCGGCCTTCAACGCCACGCCGTGGGCGCCGTCCGCGCGGCGGGCCTGCCGGAGCAGCAGGAGCGAGGCGCGCAGGAAGCCCGGCACATGGCGCAGTGAGCGCACCTCTAGCCGGGAGGCCATGACCACCACCCTGGTCTCCGGTTCGTCCTCGATCAGCGTGGCCCATGGCAGTGTCGGCATCACGGCCCCCCATCTCGCGCAGATATCTTGTCACTGGCTAGATTGCCGGATCGGAGGACGACTTGTCAATGACAAGATAGGATTCCTGTGCATGACCGAACAGTCGAGCTACCATCACGGCGACCTGCGCAGGGCCGTTCTGCAGGCCGCCGTCGAGGCGATCGCCGAGCGCGGACCGGCCGGCTGGAGCCTGCGCGAGCTGGCCCGCCGCGCCGGGGTCTCCCATGCGGCGCCCGCCCACCACTTCGGCGACAAGGCGGGCGTGCTGACCGCCGTCGCCGCCGAGGGCTACGCCCGGTTCGCGGACGCGCTCGAGGCCGCGGGCGACGACCTGCACGAGACCGGCCTCGCCTACATCCGCTTCGCCGTCGACCACCGCGCGTACTTCGAGGTCATCTTCACCCCCGCGCTCTACCGGACCGACGACCCGGACGTCACCGCCGCCCGCGCCCGCGCCGACCGGGTCCTCGGACGGCTCGTCCACACCGTCTCACCGGGCGCAGCCGAGGACGAGCGGACCGCCCGGCTCGCCGCCTGGTCGATCGTCCACGGGTTCGCGCATCTCTGGCTGAGCGGCGCCATCCCCACGGAGCCGGACGACGATCCGGTGACGCTGGCCCGTCCCGTCATCGCCCGGCTGTTCGAGCGCTGAGATCAGCCGGAGTCGGAGTCCGCGCCGTTGATCGCGCGTCGCCCGTCGTCGGCGTCCTCCGGCGCGTGCCGTTCGGGCACGGTGGCCAGGTCCGCCCGGAACCGGCGGTTCAGCGCGGCGCGCACCCGCTGCGTCCCGCGGCGGGCGCGTGGACTCTCGACGCCCTCGACGGGCGGCGGGACGTCCAGCGGGACCGCCACCGGCGGGCGCGGATCGGTGATCGCTCCGATCTCCTCGTCCGACATGGGCCGCTCGACCTCGCTGAACCGGCCCTCCGGCGACATGCGGATGATGCCGGTCTCCAGCCCGTGTCCGGCGATGCCGAGGTCCCGGCGTTGCAGTCCCAGGCAGATGCGGTAGGCGATGATGTAGCCGAGGATCGGCCCGAGGATCACCAGGCCGCGGAAGATCCATGTCGTCCAGTACAGCGAGATGTGGAACCGTTCGGCGACGACGTCGTTGCCGCCCGCGAGCCACAGCACCCCGTAGAACACGACGCCGGCGACGCCGATGCCGGTGCGCGCCGGGACGTCGCGCGGCCGGTCGAGCAGATGGTGGGTCTCGTGGTCCCCGGTGACCCAGCGTTCCACGAACGGGTACGCGGCGAGCCCGCCGATCAGCAGCCCGAGGACCACCAGCCCGGGAATCGCCACGCTGAGCGAGATCGTGTGCCCCAACACGTCGATCTCCCAGGCGGGCATGATCCGCAGCCCGCCCTCCAGCCAGCCCATGTACCAGTCGGGCTGCGACCCGGAGCTGATCGCGCCCGGGTCGTACGGCCCGTACAGCCAGACGGGGTTGATCTGGACGAACGCCGCCAGCAGCGTCGAGACCCCCAGCACCCACAGGAAGAACGCGGTGGTCTTGCCGATGAAGACGGGGAAGAACGGGTAGCCGCGGACGGTCGTGTTCGAGCTGCCCTTGCCGGGGAACTGGGTGTGCGTCTGCCGCCAGGTCAGCACGATCGCGTGCAGCGGGATCAACGCGGCCAGGATCCCGGGGATCAGCAGGACGTGGATCACGTACAGCCGGGGGATGATGTCGGTGCCGGGGAACTCGCCGCCGAACAGGAACATCACCAGGTAGGTGCCGACCAGCGGGACGGACAGCGTGACGCCCTCCAGGACGCGCAGCCCGGTGCCGGACAGCAGGTCGTCCGGCAGGGAGTAGCCGAACAGCCCGTTGAACATCACCAGCACGAGCATGACGAGACCGATCAGCCAGTTCAGCTCGCGCGGCTTGCGGAACGCGCCGGTGAAGAAGTTGCGCAGCAGGTGGACGAGGATCGCCGCCATGAAGATCAGCGTCGCCCAGTGGTGCAGCTGCCGGACGAGCAGCCCGCCCCGCACATCGAAACTGATCTTGAGCGTGGAGGCGTAGGCCTCGCTCATCGCCACGCCCTTCAGCTTCGTGTACGAGCCGTCGTAGATCACCTCGTGCATGCTCGGCTTGAAGAACAGCGTGAGGAACACCCCGGTGAGCAGGATGATCACGAACGAGTACATGGCGATCTCGCCGAGCAGGAAGCTCCACTGGTCCGGGAACGCCTTGCGCATGGACTTGCGCAGGAAGCCGGTCGTGCCGAACCGCTCGTCGAGGGCCCGCGCCGAGGCGTCCACCGCCCGCGGCGGCTTCCCCGACGCCCGCGCGCGCCCTCCCGTACCGCTGACGGCCCCTGAATTCCCCGCCATCGTCACGTCCCTCTCCTTGGCGTGTGGAAATCGACGCTCTGCGGATAAGACCGACGACCGCGGAGGAATGTGACATCCGGCTGATGTGGGCCCCGTCACACGGGGATGGGCGGCCTCAACAGGCGGGTACGGCGAGCCTGCTGCGGCGCCGGTAGCGGGGCCGCCAGCTCGTCCGGTAGACGAGCCGGACCGGCGGCGGCAGCAGCCGCAGCACCGCGCGGCGGGTGGGCTCGGGCGCGTCGTCCAGCAGCCATGGCAGGAAGACGCCGAGGTTCCGGACGCCGAGTTCGCGACGGAACTCGACGTCGAACGTCCCCCACTCGTACGGCGTGAGCGTGGACGAGATCAGCGGCAGGACGTCCGACTCCTTGAAGTCGAGCAGCGCGCACACCGCCCCGCGCAGGTCCCGCACGTACCGGGCGAACAAGGGCCGGTCGCGCCGCTCCAGCGCCGCGTCGACGGCGTCCATCAACGGGACGACCCGCAGCGCCCGCACCGCCATGGCGTCGAGGACGGCTCCGACGTGCCCCGGGGCGCCCGCCTCCGTCGCGTACATCACCGTCCAGAGGGCGCGTTTCTCGGCGATGTCCTGGACGCGCCAGTACGAGGTGAACAGGCACCAGGTGTTCGCGACCGCCACACCGGTGAGCGCGCCGTCCGCCCCCGCCGCGGCCTCCAGCCGGGCCATGTCGCGCCGGAACGCGTCGTACGTCGCGTCCAGCATCGTGAGGTCGAACCGCCGTGGCTCGCCCATGCCGCCTCCCAACCTCTCCCGACCGGGCACCTCCACTATGAAGATGGATCGGGCTGGCGGAATGTGACACGATCCGGAGCCTGTCTCCTGTGATCTGCCCCACCGCACGAGGAGTATGCGGGCGGTACCTTGGCGGGAATCATCCTCCGGGCGGAAAGGGGCCGCGCATGGCCATGGACGCGGCGGGCGTCGACATCGCCTCCCTCATCCTGCGGATCTCCGTGGGCGGCACCCTCGTCGCCCACGGCTGGAACCACGCGTTCGGCGGCGGCCGGATCGAGGGCACGGCGGGCTGGTTCGAGTCGATGGGGCTGCGGCCCGGGAAACTGCACGCGCTGATGGCCACCGGCACCGAACTCGGCGCGGGCGTCCTGCTCGTCCTCGGGCTCCTCACCCCGCTCGCGGCGGCGGGCGCGGTCGGCACGATGCTGGTCGCGTTCGTCACCGCGCACCTGCGCAACGGCTTCTTCATCTTCCGCCCCGGCCAGGGCTACGAGTACGTCCTGATGATCATCATGGTGGCGTGCGCGCTGGGAGCCCTCGGCGGTGGCGCGGTGTCCGTCGACCGCGCGCTCGGTGTGACGGACGACCTGTCCGGTTGGCCCGGCCTCGCGATCACCGCGCTCGCGGGCGGGCTCGGCGGCGCGCTGCTCCTGGCGGTCTTCTGGCGCCCGGCGAAGGAGCCGCAGAGCTGATCAGCCGGCCGGACGGGCCCCGAGCGCGCGGAGCGCGAACGCCGTGATCTGGGCCGCGGTCTCCGCCGCCTCGGCCCGGGCCAGGCCCGCCAGCTGGTCGTCGAACGCCTGGCCGAGCGCGGCGCGGACGAACCGCGCGTCCGGGCCGGGATCGGTCCAGGGGAACGAGCCGTCCGCGCGTCCCGCCGCGAGGATCTCCGCGATGATCGTCTCCTGCTCGGCGGTGACACGTCCCCGCTCCCCGGCGTAGCCACGGGCGCGGACCGTCTCACCGGAGGCGAGCGCGAGAACCCTCTCGCGACGCTCGTCCGCGGTGATCGCCAGCATCCCCGCGATCAGCGCGGTCAGCGCCTCGGCCGGGGACGCGGCGGAGGCGGCGAGCTCCCGCAGCTCGGTCATCACCCGGGTGCTGTCCCGGCGGAACAGCGCCAGCAGCAGCGCGTCCTTGGACTCGAAGTGCCGGTAGAACGCGCGGGTCGACAGGCCCGCCGCGGCCAGGATGTCGGTGATGGACACCGAGGCGCCGCGCGCCTCCGCGAGGCACCGGTACGCGGCGTCGATGATGCGCGCCCTCTCGGCGGGCTGACCGGGCACGGGCAGGGCCCCTCTCCTGTGCCTCCAGTGAGGGGCCAGCCTACCCAGCGGCGGCCCGGAGCCGCTCCCGTTGTGGAATCACGGTGTACTTGGGGTCCCGCGCCGACTGGACTCCCGCGTGGAAGACGCCGAAGCGGGTGCAGGCCGAGCCCGCCAGCAGCGCCGCCCCGGCGAGCGCCGCCGCGGCGCGGTGGCGCCCGCCGAGCACGGCGCCGGTGGCCCCCGCGACCGACAGGATGTCGGCCGCGCGCAGGAGCTTGCCGGCCCTGCCCGTCGTGTACGTCTCGGCGACCATCCCCATGCGACGCCGCATCACCTTCGCCGACGCCAGTTCCAGGGCCGTGCCGAGAACCGCCGCGGTGCGCATCGGCCCCGTCTCGCCGACCGGGCCCGCGACCAGCGCCATGCCGGACGCGGCGGCCGTGGCCGAACCGGCGAACACGAACGGCAGCTCGCGGTGCGCCTCGTGCCACCCGGGCACGGCCGTGTCGGCGGCCAGCACGGCGGTGTAGGTGGCGACGACCGGCCCCAGCGCCGCGGCCCCGGCGGTGGCGGCCCGGCCGAGCCGCGGCCCCCATCCGGTCACGTCCAGGACGGCGGCACCGCCCACGGCGGGACCGTAGGCGGCCAGCAGCCAGGAACCCATGCTCATCGGCGACGTCGGCTTCATGACCCGCAGCATGTTGGCGAACCGTTCGGGCCGTCCGAGGTCGTGGATCAACGCGGCGGTCGACCCGCCGAGGGCGGCGAGCGAGGAGATCTTCAGTGCCCGTGCGACGCGGGGACGGCCGGTGAACCCCGCGCCCGCGGCCAGCACCGAACCCGCCCCGGCGAGACCGCCGAGGAAGAAGTACCCGGCGACGTCGAACGACTTCCAGACGGGCGGGTTCAGGATCGGCTTGCCGTAGTAGGACGTGAACTCGGCCTCCGGCACCATCGCCTTCTCGCCCCGGTTCTTACCCCGCCCCCGGCGGCGGTGCCGCACGCCCTCACCGACCCGGGCCTTCCGCATGTCCTTCCCGCCCGTGCTCTCGCTCGTGTTCCCAGGCGGGTCCGGGTCGCTCATCGTCCGCCTCCCGCGCGGCCGTGGACGGCGAAGACCGCGGCGAGCCCGCCGAGCAGCGTGGCGGCGGCCATCCCCGCGTGCTTCCACATGGACGGCAGGTCGCGCGTGGTGACGACGGGATCGGGTGGCAGCCCGTACACCTCCGGCTCGTCCAGCAGGAGGAAGAACGCGCCGTCGCCGCCGACACCGTCGTCCGGGTCGTGACCGTACAGGCGCGCGTCGTCGACACCGAGTTCGTGCAGCTGGTCGACGCGCATCGCGGCGCGCTCGCGCAGTTCGTCGAGGGGGCCGTACTGGATGGAGTCGGTGGGGCACGCCTTCGCGCACGCCGGTTCCATCCCGACGCCGATCCGGTCGTAGCACATCGTGCACTTCCACGCGCGCCCGTCGCCCTTGCGCTGGTCGATGACGCCGTAGGGGCAGGCCGGGATGCAGTACCCGCAGCCGTTACAGATGTCCTCCTGGACGACGACGGTGCCGAACTCCGTCCGGAACAGCGAACCGGTCGGGCAGACGTCCAGGCAACCGGCGCGTGTGCAGTGCTTGCAGACGTCGGACGCCATCAGCCAGCGCATGTCGCTGTCGGCCCGGCCCACAGGCTTGTCCTGCTCGATGAACGCGACGTGCCGCCAGGTGTCGGCGCCGAGGCCCTGGGTGTTGTCGTAGGACATGCCGGTGAACTCCAGCCCGTCCTCGGGCACGGCGTTCCACTCCTTGCACGCCACCTCGCACGCCTTGCACCCGATGCACACCGACGTGTCGGTGAAGAACCCCATCCGCGGCGTCGCGTCGGGTTCGGCTCCGGCGAGCAGGTTCCGTCCGACCAGACCTCCCATGCCACCACCTCCGTCCCACGGTGCGCCTTCCCGCCGACACGCTCCCTACACCCGTTCGAGCCGCCGTCGGTCGCGCGGCGGGTGTCGCCTCGTCGGCGAACCGGATCGCGTCGTCCCGCCGGTTCGCCGTGTCGCATGGCGGACGGCCCTCGTGGCGACGGCGGTGTAGGCCAGGCCCGCCGCGAGCGAGGCGAGCAGGGCCAGGAGTTCGGAGCGCTCCTCGAGCAGCGGGTAGACCTGCCAGTGAACCAGGTAGACGTAGAGCGATCCGGCTGCCAGCAGGGCGGTGAGGCGGTTGAGCCAGGCGGTGCTCGGCAAGAGCGGGAGCCAGATCAGCAGGCTCACGCCGACGATGAGGACGGTCGTCCTGAGCTGTTCGTCCGGGCCGAAGTATCCGGGGATCGTGGCCAGGCCGATCGCGGTCACCAGGAGGCGTCGGCCCATGCCGGTCGCCTTCGCCGCGGCCCAGCCGAGGGGGAACATCCACAGTGCGGTGATCGCGTCCGGCAGGTTCGTGAGGCCGGCGAAGTCGTAGCGGACGACCAGCGTGGCCAGCAGAACGCCGAGGGCGAAGGTGAAGGGCGAGCGTCGTTCCAGCCTGTCCACGGCCGGGACGCCGAGCCACGCGGCCATGGCGAGCAGAACGTAGACGATCACCTCGATGAACCAGTAGTTGCTGTTGTGCCCGGTCGCGCTCTTCAGCAGCAGCGCGTCGACCAGGTGGTAGTCGGCGGTGAGGAGCGCCGCGAGGACGATCCAGACGACGCTCGGCACGGCGATCCGGGCCAGTGTGCCCAGGACGTGCCGGCGGCGCTCGGCCCGTCCCGCGGAGGTGAGGTGGAAGCGGGCGAAGTTGTGGCCCGCCACCGCCAGCAGGACGTGTGCCCCGCCCTGGATCCAGAACAGGCCGATGTGGGAGCCGACGATGAGGACGATCGCGGTGGCGCGCAGCGCGATGCCCGTCTCCAGAGTCCGCAGCCTGGTGCCGCGGGCCGTGCGTCGCAGGTCGCGGATGCGCCGTGTGGGCCAGTCCGGGGGAAGGTGGCCGAGGGCCTCCTCCAGTTTCAGCGACATCTCCACATAGGACAGCGAGTCGCCCCCGAGGCCCACGAAGGTGTCGTTCTCGGTGACGCCGGGATGGTCCAGGATCTCGGCGTACAGATGGCACAGGTCCGTGGTGGGCACCGGTTCGGCGCGGGCCAGCCGGAGCACGGCACCGTGGTCGGGCTTTCCGGTGGGGAGTCGGGGCAGGGCGGGCAGGACGTGCACGCTGACCGCCCTGGCGGGCAGGCCGCATTCGGCCGCGACCAGTCGCCGGACGCTCCGGGCGGCGGTGTCGCCGGTGACGGCCACGACCAGTCCCGTGTCGTCGCCGGCGCAGCACGCGGTCAGGCCGTGTCCGGCGAGCGTCTCCTCGACGCGCTGGAGGTCGATCCTCAGGCCATAGGGCTTGGCGAACCTGCTGCGGCGTCCGACGATCTGGTACAGCCCGCCCGGGAGGCGCCGCGCGACGTCGCCGGTGCGCAGTTCGTCGACGGTGCGGCCCAGGGCCAGGTCGGTGGGGTGCTCGGCGTATCCGAGCATGACGTTCGGTCCCGTGTACACGAGTTCGCCGGTGTCGGGTCCGGGGACGTCCGGCAGCGGCTCCAGCCGGAAGGAGCCGCCCGGGATCGGGACGCCGATCGCCTCCGGATGACGGGACGCCAGGTCGGGCGGCAGGTAGGCCATGCGGGCGGTCGCCTCGGTCTGGCCGTACATGACGACCAGGTTCCAGCCGTGCCGCCGCCCGAGCGCCGCGTAGCGTTCCACCTGAGCGGGTGGAAGCCGTCCGCCGGCCTGGGTGACACAGCGCAGGTCCGGCAGCCGCATGTCGGCGAAGCCCACCCGGTCCAGCAGTTCGAAGGTGTAGGGGATGCCCGCGAGCGTCGTGCCACGGGCGTCGCGGAACAGCGTCCAGAAGCGGTCGTCGCTCACCGAGAGGTCGGTGAGGACGAGGCCCGCCCCCCGATGGAGGTGGCTGTTGATGACCGACAAACCGTAGCAGTAGTAGATCGGCAGCGTCGTGGCGGCGCGGTCGTCGCCACGGATGCCCAGCGAGACGGCGATGGACGCGGCGTTCGCCTGCAGGTTCTCGTGCGACAGCCGGACGAGCTTCGGTGAGCCCGTGGAGCCGGACGTGCTGAGCAGCAGCGCGAGGTCGGGGTGCGGCGTGTGCGCGGTGCCCGTGCGTCGCTCGTCGAGCGTCCCGTCCGGGTGGGCCACGACGTCCGGGTCGTAGGTGTCGGTCAGTGACCGCAGGAAGTCGGGCCGGTCGTGCGGTGCGAGCAGGACGGGATGCCCGAACGCCAGCGCCGCCAGATAGACGACGAGGGTGTCGACGGTGTTGGCGCCGCCGAGCAGGACGAGTCGCCGTCCGGTGCCGAGCCGCCGTCCGGTGGCCGCCACCCGGTCGGCGAGTTCACGGTAGGAGAGTGCGCCCTCGGCGGTGATGACCGCCGTGCGGTCGCCGTGCGCGGCGAGGTCGCGGGCGAAGGGGACGACCGCGGGCACCTTGGGGTGGGGGTTGCTCACGCTGGGCATCTTAGGTAAGGCTAATCTAAACGACAATTCCCTCTTCGATCCCCCCTTCGAGGAAAGCATGCGAAACCCCCTGCGTCGTTACTCATCCGTTTTGATCTTGACGGCCCTCGTTCTCTCACTCGGGACCGCATGCGGCCTCGGGAGCGACGCCGGTCTGGTCATCTACTCCGGCCGCAACGAGGGGCTGGTGAAGCCGCTGCTGGAGAAGCTGGAGAAGACCCTCGGCACCGACGTCGAGGTGCGGTACGGCTCCAGCGCCGAACTGGCCGCGCAGATCCTGGAGGAGGGGGACAAGTCCAAGGCCGACCTCTTCCTCTCCCAGGACGCCGGTGCGCTCGGAGCCCTGGCGAAGGAGGGGCGCCTGGAGAGACTGCCCGAGCCGTCCCTCAACAAGGTGCCCGCGAAGTTCCGCGGGAGCGCCGGTGACTGGGTCGGTCTCTCCGGACGCGTCCGCGTGCTGGCCTACAACCCCAACCAGGTTTCCAAGGCGCCCGACACCGTGCGCGACCTCGTCAGGCCGGAGTGGAGGGGCAAGGTCGGTTACGCGCCGACCAACGCCTCCTTCCAGGCATTCGTCACCGGCATGCGCGTCCTGGACGGCGACGAGGCCACGCGCGCCTGGCTCAAGGGCATGAAGGCCAACGGAGTCAAGGCGTACGACAACAACATCGCCGTGCTGGACGCCGTGAACTCCGGGCAGGTCTCGATCGGACTGATCAACCACTACTACTGGTACGAGAAGGTCGCCGAGAAGGGCGAGGGAGGCGTCACCGCCAAGCTGCACTACCTTCCGGGCGGCGACCCCGGCGCGCTGATCAACGTCGCGGGTGTCGGAATGCTCAAGGGCAGCGAGCACCGGGCGACCGCTCTCAAGGCCGTCGACTATCTGCTGGCGAAGGAAGCGCAGACCTACTTCAGCGACGAGACCAAGGAGTACCCGCTGGCCAACGGTGTCGCCGGCACCGTCCCCGGCCTGCCTCCGCTGGACTCGCTGAAGGCCCCCGAGATCGACCTCGGGAAGCTCGACTCGCTCCAGCAGACCCTGACGATGCTGCGAGAAGCGGGAATGGTCTGAGAACCGATGGCGGCGGCCCGCATCCCGAGGAGTCTGCTCGCTCCGGCCTGCCTGGCCGGAGCCTTCGCCCTGCTGCCGCTCGGCTACCTCGCCGTGCGGGCGCTGGAGCGGGGACCCGACTTCGCCTGGAGCGTCGTCACCACCGGCGGCACCGCGCATCTCCTGGGCCGCAGCCTGGCCCTGGCCTGCGCGGTGGTGGCGGCCTGCCTCGTGCTGGGCGTCTCACTGGCCTGGCTCACCGTGCGCACGTCCCTGCCCGGCGCCCGCGCCTGGTCGGTGATCGCCACCCTGCCACTGGCCGTGCCCAGCTACGTGGCCGCCTTCGCGTGGCTGTCGGCCGTGCCGGACCTGTCCGGCTTCACCGGATCGGCACTGGCGCTGACCCTCGTCAGCTACCCCTACGTCTACCTGCCGGTGGCCGCCGCGCTCCGGGGCATCGACCGCGCGCAGGAGGAGACGTCCCGCTCGCTCGGGTCGGGGTCGGCGCGCACCTTCCTCCGCGTCGTCCTTCCGCAACTCCGCCCGGCCGCGGCCGGCGGCGGGCTCCTGGTCGCGCTGTACGTCCTGTCCGACTTCGGCGCGGTGTCGCTGATGCGGTACGACACGTTCACGCGCGGCATCTACACGTCCTACCAGGCCAGCTTCGACCGCACCCCGGCCGCCGCGCTGAGCGTCGTGCTGGTGGTGATGACCATCGCCCTCGTCGCCCTGGAGACCCGGACCCGCGGGCGGCGCGGGCACGCCAGGACCGGCGCCGGGACCGCGCGTCCCGCCGTCCCGGCGCCGCTCGGACGGCTCACGGTCCCCGCCCTGGCCTGGTGCGGAACGGTCGCCGCGGCCGCCGTCGCGTTCCCGCTGGCCACGCTCGCCTACTGGCTGGCCACCGGGAACCGCTCCACCTGGGACACGCCCGGACTCCTGGGCGCCGCGGGCACCACCCTCGGCGTGGCGGCGGCCGGCGCCGCGCTCACCACCGTCCTCGCCCTTCCCGTCGGCGTGCTCGCGGCCCGCCATCGGGGACGGACCGCCGAGCTGGTCGAACAGGCCGCCTACGCCGGACACGCCCTACCGGGCATCACCGTCGCACTGGCCATGGTCTTCTTCGCGGTCCGGTACGCCGCCCCGATCTACCAGGAACTGCCGCTGCTGGTCTGCGCCTACGCGGTGCTCTTCCTGCCGGTCGCCGTCGCCGCCACGCGCGCCGCCGTCCTGCAGGCGCCGCCCGTCCTGGAGGACGTCGCCCGCTCTCTCGGGCGGGGGCCCCTGCGCGTCCTGGGCAGCGTGACCGTGCCGCTGGCCGCCCCCGGCGTCGCCGCCGGCGCGGCGCTGACCTTCGTGATCTGCATGAAGGAACTGCCGGCCACCCTGCTGCTGCGTCCGACCGGCATGGACACCCTCGCCACCAGACTGTGGACGGAGACCGGCGTCGGGTCCTACGCCGACGCCGCTCCCTACGCCGCCGCGCTGATCCTGCTCGCCGCCGTACCCTCCTACCTCCTCGGAAGGCAGCGTCCATGACCGACCTGCGCATCAAGGGCCTGACCAAGGCGTACGGCGCGGACGCCACCGTCCTGAACGGGCTCGACCTCGACGTTCCGAGCGGTTCGCTGGCCGCCGTGCTCGGCCCCTCGGGCTGCGGGAAGACCACCCTGCTCCGCGTCATCGCCGGCTTCCTGCGCGCCGACGCGGGCACCGTCACCGTGGGCGGACGGACCCTGACCGGCCCCGGAACGCACGTCCCCCCGGAACGCCGCCGCATCGGCATCGTGCCCCAGGAGGGCGCGCTGTTCCCCCACCTGAGCGTCGCCCGCAACGTCGCCTACGGTGTCGCCGACCGCTCGGCACGCCGCCGTCGCGCCGAGGAGATGCTCGAACTGGTGGGCCTGGCCGGATACGGCGACCGGACGCCGCACGAACTGTCCGGCGGTCAGCAGCAGCGCGTCGCCCTGGCCCGCGCCCTGGCCCCCGAGCCCACGCTGGTCCTGCTCGACGAGCCGTTCAACGCGCTGGACAGCGCGCTGCGCGCCGGAGTACGAGCCGACGTCCGCGCCGCTCTGCGCGCGACCGGCGCCACGGCCGTTCTCGTCACCCACGACCAGCAGGAGGCCCTGTCCGTCGCCGATCTCGTCGCGGTCATCCACGAAGGGCGAGTCGCGCAGTGCGGCACCCCGCAGGACGTGTACGGCAGCCCCGCCGGCCCCTGGGTCGCCGGATTCGTCGGCGACGCCGTCCTCCTTCCGGGAACCGCCGCGAACGGCACCGCCACGACCGTGCTCGGCACGGTCGAACTGCGTGCCCCCGCCGACGTCCCCGGCGACGGCACCGTGATCCTGCGTCCCGAGCAGCTACGGCTCACCGAATCCACCGGAACGGGCGACGGAGGCGCTCCCGGCGGGACGGTGACCGAGGTGCGCTACTACGGGCACGACGCCATGGTCACCCTCGCCGTGGAGGGGCTCGAACGCCCGGTCGACGTCCGGGTCGTCGGAGACCTGCGCCTCCGTCCCGGCGACCGGGCCGGCGTCCGCCTCACCGGGCGGGCCGCCTTCCACCCGGCGCCGCCCGAAGAACACCAGGTGGACGGGCTGCTCACCGGGCGAGGTGGCGGGAGATGACCAGGCGTTGGATCTGGTTGGTGCCCTCGAAGATCTGCATCACCTTCGCCTCGCGCATGAACCGTTCGACGGGGAAGTCGCGCGTGTACCCGGCGCCGCCGAGGACCTGGACGGCGTCGGTGGTCACCCTCATCGCGTTGTCGGTCGCGAGCAGCTTGGCGATGGCCGACTCGGCGCCGTAGGGGCGGCCCGCGTCCTTCAGCCGCGCCGCCGACAGGTACGTCGCGCGGGCCGACGTGACCGCGACGGCCATGTCGGCGAGGACGAACGCGAGCCCCTGATGTTCGATGACGGCCTTGCCGAACGCCTCGCGTTCCCTGGCGTACGCGACGGCCGTGTCCAGCGCGGTCTGGGCGAGGCCGGTGGCGACGGCGGCGATGCCGAGACGGCCCGCGTCGAGACCGGCCAGCGCGATCGACAGGCCCTGCCCCTCCTCGCCGACGCGGTGGTCGGCCGGGATCCGCGCGTCCACGAACCGGACGGTCGCGGTCACCGAGCCCATCAGGCCCATCTTGTCCTCGGGCCGGTCGAACTCCAGGCCCGGCGTGTCGGCGGGGACGTGGAAGCAGGAGATGCCGCGCCCGCCGTCGTCGGAGGTGCGGGCCATCACGGTGTAGAAGTCGGCGTGGCCGCCGTGGGTGGTCCACGCCTTGGCGCCGTTCAGGACGTAGGAGTCGCCGTCCCGGACGGCCCGCGTGCGCATCGCCGCCGCGTCGGAGCCCGCGTGCGCCTCCGACAGGCAGTACGCGCCGAGCCGCTCGCCCGACAGCAGGTCCGGGAGCCAGCGGGCGCGCTGCTCGTCCGTCCCGTAGGTGAACAGCGGGAAGCAGGACAGCGCGTGCACGCTGACGCCCACGCCGACGCTGGCCCAGGCCGCGCCGATCTCCTCCAGGGCCTGGAGGTAGATCTCGTACGGCTGGTCGCCGCCGCCGAACTCCTCCGGGTACGGCAGCGTCAGCAGCCCCGCCCGGCCCAGCGTGGTGAACACCTCGCGCGGGAACGTGCCGGTGCGCTCGGCGTCCGCCGCGCGCGGCGCCAGCTCCTTCGCCGCGATCTCACGGGTGAGGGCGATGAGGTCCGCGGCCTCGGGGGTGGGCAGGTTCCGGGTGGCGGGCATGGCGGCTCCTTTCGCGGACTCCAAAGTACCAAGAACGGTACCGGCGAACCGGTTTTGGTACCGTCACGGTCATGACCTCCGTGGACGAGCGCCTCCGGACGCGCGCCACCCGGGCCTCGCGGCGGCGCGAGGCGCTGGTCGACCGGCTCATGGACGTGTTCCTCGACCGGGGCTTCGCCGAGCTGAGCGTCGCGGAACTGGCGGCCGCCCTGCGCTGCTCCAAGAGCACCCTGTACCGCGTCGCGGCCAGCAGGGAGCAGATCGTCGTGACCGTCGTCCGCGCGTTCTTCCGCCGGGCGACCGAGCGCGTGGAGGCCGCGCTGGAGGCGAGCGCGGACGCCGACCCGCGGGAACGCGTCGGCGCCTACCTGAACGCGATCTCCGGTGAGCTCGCCGCCGCGTCGCCCGCGTTCTTCGCCGACCTGGACGCGTTCGCGCCCGCCCGTGAGGTGTACCGGCGCAACACGCGGCTCGCCGTCGAGCGCGTGCAGGGCCTCGTCCGGGAGGCGTCGGACGGGGTCGACCCCGTGTTCGTCGGCGCCGTCGCCGGGCAGGTCATGGAGTCGATCCACCGGGGCGAGATCAGGGCGCGGACGGGCCTGGACGACTCCGCCGCCTACGCCGCGCTCGCGGCCCTGATCGTCGCCGGCATGTCCGCCGGGCCCGCGCCGCCCGCCGCGCCGTCAGCGTGACGACCGCAGCGCGTGCTCGACCAGCGCGACGAGGATGCCCTTCGCCGACTCCCGCTGCCGGACGTCGCACAGCAGGATCGGGACGTCCGGGTCGACGTCGAGCGCCTCACGGATCTGCTCGGCGTGGTAGCGGCGGGCGCCGTCGAACACGTTGGCGGCGACGACGAACGGGATCCGCCGCTGCTCGAAGAAGTCGATGGACGCGAAGCTCGCGGTGAGCCGCCGCGTGTCGACCAGGACGATCGCGCCGACCGCGCCGTAGGAGATCTGGTCCCACATGAACCAGAACCGTTCCTGACCGGGTGTCCCGAACAGGTACAGCCGGACACCGCCGGAGAACGTCAGCCGCCCGAAGTCCATGGCGACGGTCGTGGTGGTCTTGCGTTCCACTCCACCGAGGTCGTCGACGCCGACGGACACGTCGGTGAGGGCCTCCTCCGTGCGCAGCGGGCGGATCTCGCTCACCGAGCCGACGAGCGTGGTCTTGCCGACCCCGAAGCCACCGGCCACCAGGATCTTCAACGTGTGCAGCGGGACGTCGGCGTCCGGCGCGTACGGTGCCGGGGACGGCGCCCTTGCCGGGGACAGCGACGATGGCATCGACGGGGACGTCGACGGGGACGTCGACGGGGACATGGACGTCGGGACGTCGTGTCCGGGAGCGGGAGCAGGAGCACGTGGGGGAGCGGGAGCGGGTTCCCAGGCGCCGGGGGCCTTCCCCGAAGCGGGATTAAAGGCGGCGGAGTTCATCGAGCACCCTCATCAGGATTCGGGGGTCGGGGCGGTCGGACTGCTCGGCCGGTGCCGTCTCCTCGATCAGCCCGTACTGGTACAGGTCCTCCAGGAGGATCTGCACGACCCGGAACGGCAGGTCGATCTCCGAGGCGAGGTCGGCGGGCGTGGACGGCCGCCGGCACAGTTCCAGCAGCCGCCGCTGCTCGCGGGACAGCCACACCTTCTCGCCGGGGGTCCGGCCGGTCGCGACGAGGATGGTCACCAGGTCGATGACGACTCCCCGGGGACGGGTCCGTCCCCGGGTCACCGCGTACGGCCGGACGACCGGGCCGGCGTCCTGCCCGATCCAGCGTTCTCGCGGAGTGTCCACGGCGGGATCAGCCCGAGGCGCCCGAGCGCAGTGACGGATCCTGCTGGGCCGCGCCGCGCGGCGACGCCGACAGCTGTCTGCGCACCCGCTTGATCAGCATGGTGGTCTCGTAGGCCACCAGCCCGGCGTTGCCGCCCGCGTCGCTGAGCACGGCCAGACAGCTTCCGTTGCCCGCCGGCATGACGAAGAACAGCAGGCCGTCCAGCTCGACGACCGTCTGCCGCACATGTTTGGCCTGGAAATGCTCGCGGGCGCCGTTGGCGAGGCTGTGGAACCCCGACGACAGCGCCGCGAGGAACTCGGCGTCCTTGCGCGTGACACCGCCCGAGGCGCCCATGACCAGGCCGTCCCGGGACAGCAGGACGGCCTGCTGGACCTCACCGACCCGCTGCACCAGATCCTCCAGGAGCCAATCGAACTCGCCCGAGGCGTGACCGTACTGGGTCATCGTTCCCCCCATTCATCCCATTCATCGCGTGGACCGGGATCGTCCTGATCATCGTCGACGTCCCTGCCACGCTGCCATCCCGACTGTAGGGAGGACATCAGGTCGCGGCTGAGTTCCGGGCTCGGCTCCTCGAAGTCGTCGTCGGGCCCGTCCGTCATGCCGTTCGGCGCGGCGGCGGCCGGTGCCGCGCGCTCGGGTGAGTTGCCCCTGCGCAACTGTGGGGCGAGGTTGCGCTGTCGTACCCGCTTGGGGAGTCTGCCGGTGACCTCGCTGGACTCCACGCCGGTCTCCTCCGGCTCCGCTGCGGGCGGTGGTGGATCGTGATGGACCGGACCGGGTGGTCCGTCCTGCTGGAACGCGGGTGCGGGCTGTTCGAACACCGGGACGGCGGCCGGTGGCGGCCCGGCGGGCGGCTCGCTCCACTGCCCGTCCTGGGGCTGGTCCCACCGCGTGTTCTGGGGGTCGTCCCACTGCCCGTTCTGCGGCTCGGCGTGAGGTTCGGCGTACGGCTCGGCGTACGGCTCGTCCTGCGGTTCCGCCTCGGTCTGCCCGACGACCGCGCGGGGGAGCGCCGGACGGGACGGGCGGCCGAGGCGCTGCCGGGTGTCACCGGAGGCCGCGTTGCCGGAGATCAGGGCGGTCGCCATCGTCCGGGCCGTTCCGGGGGCGGAGCCGACGCGTGCCAGGTCGTCGTCGAGCGTCACCAGCGCGTGCGGGACGAGCACGACCGCGGTCGTCCCGCCGTACGCGGACGGCTGGAGCGACACCTTGACACCGTGCCGGGCGGCCAGCCGCGCGACGACGAACAGGCCGAGGCGTTCGGTGTCGACCAGGTCGAATTCGCCCGCGCCGGCGAGCCGCAGGTTGAGCTGGTCCAGCTCGTCGGGGTGCAGGCCGATGCCGCGGTCGACGACCTCGATCGCGAGGCCGTTGGCGACGGTCTCCACCTTGACCGTCACCTCGGTGGTGGGCGGGGAGAACACGGTCGCGTTCTCGATCAGCTCGGCGAGCAGGTGGATGATGTCGGCGACGACGTCCCCGGTCACGGCGACGGAGGAGGCGCCGGTGAGCTCCACCCGCGTGTAGTCCTCGATCTCCGCGACCGCGGCGCGGACGACGTCCTCGGCGGCGACCGGATGGTCCCAGGCCCGGACGGTCGGCGACCCGGCGAGGATGACCAGGCCCTCGGCGTGGCGCCGCATCCGGGTCGTGAGGTGGTCGAGCCGGAACAGGTCGTCGAGCTCCTCCGGCCCGGCGGCGCGCCGTTCCATCTGGTCCAGCAGCCTGAGCTGCCGGTGCAGCAGCGACTGGCTTCGCCACGACAGGTTGATGAAGACGCGGTTGATGCTCGCGCGCAGCTCGGACTCGGCGACGGCGGTGGCGACCGCGGTCCGCTGGACGGCGCCGAACGCCTCACCGACCAGGGCGACCTCCGTCGTCCGGCCGGTCGAGGGCATCGGCGCCTCGGCCTCCACGTCCACCACCTCGCCGCGGCGCAGCCTCGCCACGACCCGCGGCAGCCGCTCGTGCGCCAGCCGCTGCGCCGAGTTCTGGAGTTCGCGCAGCTCGTCGCTGAGCCGGCGGGCGAACAGCAGCGACAGCACCACCGAGGCCACCAGGCCCAGCAGGCCGACCACGCCGATCAGGAAGAAACCGAGCATGACGCGGCGTCCGGCCGGTCGGACGTCGTCGTCGTTCACCACGGCCTCCGCCTTCGCGGCGGCGCCCAGCCACACCGGGGAGAGGGCCTCGATGGAGGCCCGCCACTCCCCGGGGTCGGGGACGAGACCGTTGTTCACGACGTTGTTCTCCAGCGTCGTATATGAGGTGAACTCCGACGAGTTCGCCAGATCGTACATGATCCGCTCGATCTCGCCATCGGCCTCGGCGCGACCGAGTTCGAAGAACTGGGCGCGGCTCTCCGCCCAGGCGGCGAAGGCCGCCCGGTCGCTCGGGCTCATCGGCCCGGCCCTCATGGTGGACAGCAAGGCGTCCTCGCGGAGCATGAACTCCCGGGCCCAGTAGTTGTGCAACAGCGCGGCGGTGTGCTGGTAGACCGTGACGTCGTCGACGCTCACCAGCGTGGTCAGCAGCCGGATCGTGATGTCGGCGACCTTGCTGTACCCGTCGATGGCCCCGAACGCCGTGGTGCCGCCGATGCCGACCCGTTCCCGAAGGGTCACGAGTTCGTTGTAGGCGTCGCTGAGCTTGCGCACGCGGGACGTCATGGTGTCGTCCATGGCGTCCCTGGTGTCCCCCGACAGGGCCCGCTTGCGGAACGCGGTCACGGCGGCGTCGGTCTTGGCCACCTGCTCGCCGAAGCGCTGCCTGTCCGCGACCCTGAACCGGTGCAGCAGCCGGACGGCCGTCGCGCGCTCCTCCTGGAGCGCCTCGGTCACGGTCGTGGCCGGCACGGCGACGTTGTTGTAGACGGTGGAGAAGTCGAAGCGTTGGAGCGCGTTGGACACGCTCACGGTGGCCGGGATGGCCCACAACACGAACAGCGCCGACAGCGGCACCGCCAGAAGCAGCGCGATCCTGCGCCAGATCGGTCGTGTACGCGGCCGCCCGTGCGTCCCGCCGGGGTTCTCCGACTTCGACACTGGTCACTCCCTGCGTTGTTCCGCCTCACCGAAGCCCACGGAGCCTATAGACGCCGACGTGCGTAAAGCCAGAGCAAAAACCGCATTTGGACAACATCTGTGCTTTTCGGAATGCGGACGGCGACGTGCCGCTTACCGTCCGATTCCGGATGAGGCCGATGTTGGCCGAGTTGTGACTTGTTGTGCGAAATGTCGGCATGGCAGGCTTCGGTCTGCTCCATCCCTCATCCAATCGGAGACCGAGCCATGCGCAGAGCCGCGCTTGCCACGCTCCTCGGGCTGTCGCTCGCCGCCACATCCCTGGCGGCGGCGCCGGCCCAGGCGGCGCCGACGCAGTCGAAGTTGGCCCAGCTCGTCACGCTCAAGAACGCCCGCCATCACCAATTGAACCTGCAGAAGATCGCGGACGCCAACGGCGGGAACAGGGCCGCCGGACTTCCCGGCCACGTGATCACCGTCAAGTACATCGCCGACCAGCTGAAACGGGCCGGATATACCCCCACGGTCCAGAAGTTCGGCTTCGACTTCTGGCAGGAGCTGAGCGAACCGACCTTCGCCCGGACCGAGCCCGACGCCAAGACGTTCGAGCCCGGTACCGACTACCGGACCATGCAGTACTCCGGGACCGGTGACGTCACCGCGGTCGCGTCGCCCGTCGACCCCGGCGCGACCGGCCTCGGCAGCGGATGCGAGGCCGACGACTTCGCCGGCTTCCCCAAGGGCCACATCGCGCTGATCCAGCGCGGTGGCTGCCTGTTCGCCCTCAAGACCGACAACGCGATCGCCGCGGGCGCCGCCGCGGTCGTCATCTATCAGCTCCCCGACCAGCCCGGGCCCGTCGCCGGCACCCTCGGCAAGCCGTACGGTGTTCCGGTGATCGGCCCGACCAACGCCCTTGGACGCGCCCTCGTCGAGCAGGCGCAGAACGGCGGCGTGACGCTGCGGGTGAAGACCGACACCCTGTCCGAGAAGCGCGAGGCGGCCAACGTCATCGCCGACACCGACCGTGGCAAGGCCGACAACATCGTCGTGGTCGGCGCCCACAACGACAGCGTCGCCGAAGGCCCCGGCATCAACGACAACGCGTCGGGTACCGCGGCGGTGCTGGAGCTGGCCAAGCAGATCCGCAAGCTCAACGACAAGCAGCTCCGCAACAAGGTGCGGTTCGCGTTCTGGGGCGCCGAGGAGGAAGGCCTGCTCGGCTCGCAGTACTACGTCGACAGCCTCTCCCAGGCCGAACGCGACAAGATCGCGTTGAACCTCAACTTCGACATGATCGGCTCGCCGAACTTCGTGCGGTTCGTCTACGACGGTGACAACAGCACGGGCGCGAGCAACATCCCGCCGCCCGCCGGGTCCGGCGCGATCGAGAAGGCGTTCACCGACTACTTCGCGCAGCGGAAGCTGGCCACCGACGAGTCGGCGTTCGACGGACGGTCGGACTACAACGCCTTCATCAGCGTCGGCATCCCCGCCGGTGGCCTGGCCACCGGAGCCGAGGGCATCAAGACGGCCGAGCAGGCCAAGGTGTACGGCGGTACGGCCGGTCAGGCGTACGACCCGTGCTACCACTCCGTCTGCGACCGCTACGACAACGTGCACCTCCAGGGCTACGACGAGATGCTCGACGGCGCCGCCGCGATCACCCAGTTCTTCGCCCACAGCACCCTGACGGTCAACGGCAACGAGCTGACCCGCAGGCAGGCGCCTGCCCGGCTCGCCCCGCCGAGCATGATCGGGTCCTACGCGACCCGGTGACCCCGGCCTGATCCTTGTTCCGATCCGTCTGAGGGACGCGCCCGCTTCAGGGCGCGTCCCTCAGCGCGTTCAGCGGGGCGGGGTCAGCGGGGAGAGGCCAACGTGGTCGCCTCGGCGATCGCGCGCAGGGCGGGACGAGGGTCGCCGCCGGGTTCGGTCAGCACCTGGACGGCCACATGGTCGGCGCCCGCGTCCAGATGGGCGGTCAGCCGCGCCGCCACCGCCGCCGGCTCGCCGTGCGCGACCAGCGCGTCCACGAGCGCGTCGCTGCCCTCGCCCGCCACGTCCTCGTCGGTGAAGCCGAGCCTCCTGAGGTTGGCGACGTAGTTGCCCAAGCCGAGGTAGTAGGTGATCCCCTCCCGGCCCAACACGCGGGCGCGGCCGGGATCGCCGTCGACCACGACCTTCTGCTCCGGGGCGAGGAGGGGGCCGGAGCCCAGCGTCTCCCTCGCCTGGCGGGTGTGCTCGGGCGTCGTCAGGTACGGGTGGGCGCCCGCCGCCCGTTCCGCCGACAGCCGCAGCACCTTCGGCCCCAGCGCGGCCAGCACCCGCCTCTCGGCGGGCACGTTCGCGGCGTCCAGGTCGTCGAGGTAGCGGACGAGCGTCTCGTACGGGCTGCGGTACTCCCGCGTCGCCTCCGGATGGCCGATCCCGACGCCGAGCAGGAACCGCCCGCCGTACGCGTCGGCGAGCCGGTGGTAGGACGCCGCGACCTCGTCGGCCGGCGTGGCCCACACGTTCACGATGCCGGTCGCCACCACGATGCGGTCGGTCGCCGCGAGGAGCCGCTCCACCACGTCCAGGTCGCCGCCGGGCGAGGCGCCGACCCAGATGGTGCCGTAGCCGAGGTCCTCGACGTCCTTGGCCAGCCCGGGGTCGAGGTCACCCTGGGTACGCCAGATTCCGATCCTGCCCAAATCGATCTCAGTCATGATCGTCGCAACACCTTCACCCGCTACTTCATGCCCGAGGTTCCAGGTGTCAGGATGTGGCCATGACGGACCGGCCCCGGCTGCTGCTCCTGGACGGCCACTCGCTGGCCTACCGGGCGTTCTACGCGCTGCCCGTCGAGAACTTCAGCACGACGACCGGCCAGCCCACGAATGCGGTGTACGGGTTCGCCAACATGCTCGCCAACGCGTTGCGCGACGAGCGTCCGACGCACGCGGCCGTCGCGTTCGACGTGTCGCGGCGGACGTTCCGGACGGAGGCGTTCCCCGAGTACAAGGCGGGCCGGGCCAAGTCGCCGCCGGAGTTCGGCGGCCAGGTGGAGATCCTGGACCGGCTCCTCGCCGCCATGCGCCTGCCGGCTTTGCGGGTCCCCGGATACGAGGCCGACGACGTCATCGCGTCCGTCACCGCCAGGGCCGAGGCCGCGGGCCTTCCGGTGCTGATCGTCACCGGTGACCGGGACGCGCTCCAGCTCGTCGGTGACGACGTCACCGTCCTGTACTTCTACCGGACGGCGTCCGAGATGATCCGCTACACACCCGCCGCGGTCGAGGAGCGGTACGGGCTGACGCCCGCGCAGTACCCGGACTACGCGGCGCTGCGCGGCGACCCGTCCGACAACCTGCCGAGCATCCCCGGCATCGGGGAGAAGACCGCCGCCCGCTGGATCCGCGAGTTCGGCTCCCTCGACGCGCTGGTGGACCGCGCGGACGAGGTGAAGGGCAAGGCGGGCGAGAAGCTGCGGGCCGCGCTGGACACGGTCCGGCTGAACCGGCGGCTCACCGAACTCGTCCGCGACCTCGACCTGCCGGTCGGGCTCGACGACCTGCGGCGGCGGCCCTACGACCTGGCCGCGTTCACGTCCCTGCTGGACGAGTTGGAATTCCGCAACGCCAGCCTCCGGCAGCGGCTCTTCGCCGCCGACCCCGGCGGAGGCCACGCCCCGGGCGGCGCGGCCGGAACCACCGAACCCGAGCCGATCACGGGACGCGAGCTGGAGCCCGGCGAGCTGCCGGACTGGCTCTCGACCCGGGCGACCGGGCCGACCGGCCTCGCCGCCGACCACACGTGGACGCGCGGCGCGGGCGACGTCACCCGGATCGCGCTGGCCACCGGGGACGGGTTCGCCGCCGCGTTCGAACCGTCCCGCCTCACCGAGGCCGACGAACGCGCCTTCACCGGCTGGCTCGCCGACCCGGACCGTCCGAAGGCGGTGCACGACCTGAAGGCGCTGCTGTGCGTGTTCGGTGAGCGCGGCTGGCCGCTGGACGGCGTCTCCAGCGACATCGCGCTGGCCGCCTACCTGCTGCTACCGGGCCTCGCCGCCTACGGCGTCGCCGACCTCGCCGGGCGGCATCTCGGCCGCCGCCCGTCCGGCGACGGCGCGGCGGGGCTGATGGCGAACGCCCGCGCCGTCCTCGACCTCGCGGACACGTTCGCCGGCGAACTCGCCGCCACCGGCATGGACGAGGTGCTGCGCGACGTGGAGCTGCCGCTGTCGAGGCTGCTGGCCCGCGCCGAACGCGCGGGCGTCCACGTGGACGCCGGTCTGCTCGACGAGCTGGAGCGGCACTTCGCCGACGCGATGGAACGCGCCGCCGACGAGGCCGCCGAGATCGCCGGGCGGCGCTTCAACCCGGGGTCGACGAAGCAGCTCCAGGAGGTCCTGTTCGGCGAGCTGGGACTGCCGAAGACCAAGAAGATCAAGTCCGGCCACTCCACCGACCTGGACGCGCTGACCTGGCTCGCCACCCAGACCGACAACGGCCTGCCGCAGGTGCTGCTCCGCCACCGCGACCAGGCGCGGCTGCGCACCACGGTCGCCGGGCTGATCAGGGAGATCGGCGCGGACGGCCGGATCCACACCACGTTCCAGCAGACCGTCGCCGCCACCGGACGCCTCAGCTCGATCGAGCCGAACCTGCAGGTCATCCCGATCCGGACGGAGGACGGCCGCCGCATCCGCCGCGCGTTCCGGCCCGGCGACGGCTACGAAGCGCTGATGACGGCCGACTACGGGCAGCTCGAACTGCGCGTCATGGCGCACCTGTCGCGGGATCCGACGCTGCTGGCCGCGTTCGAGTCCGGTGAGGACCTGCACACCACGATGGCGGCACGGGTGTTCGGCGTCGCCCCGGGCGCCGTCACCCCGGACATGCGCCGCCGGATCAAGGCGATGTCGTACGGGCTGGCCTACGGGTTGTCGGCGTTCGGGCTGGCCAGGCAGCTCGGCGTGCCGATGGCGGAGGCGCGGCCGCTGATGGACGCCTACTTCGAGCGGCTCGGCGGCGTCCGCGACTACCTCGACCATGTCGTCGCCGAGGCCCGCGTCACCGGCCACACCCGCACGATCCTCGGCCGCCGCCGCTACCTGCCGCACCTGACCAGCGACGACCGGCGGCGCCGCGAGACCGCCGAACGGATGGCGCTGAACGCCCCGGTGCAGGGCTCCGCCGCCGACATCGTCAAGATCGCGATGCTGCGGGTGGACGAGGCGCTGACCGCCGCCGGGCTCCGCAGCCGGCTGCTCCTGCAGGTCCACGACGAGCTCGTGCTGGAGATCGCGCCGGGGGAGCGGGCCGCCGTGGCGGAGATCGTCAAGGACCGGATGACGACCGCGTATCCGTTGTCGGTCGGTCTGGACGTGGCCCTCGGCACCGGCGCAGACTGGGACGCCGCCGCCCACTGACGATCACGCCCGCCCGCACCGGGGTAGGGCCATCCCGGGAGGGAACCGATGGATATCGAGATGGTCGTGGAGATCCCGAGGGGATCGCGGAACAAGTACGAGATGGACCACCGGCTCGGCCGTATCCGGCTCGACCGGATGCTGTTCACCTCGACGCAGTACCCGGCCGACTACGGTTACATCCCGAACACGCTCGCCGAGGACGGGGAGCCGTTGGACGCGATGGTGCTGCTGGAGGAGCCGACGTTCCCCGGCTGCGAGGTCGTCGTCCGCAGCCTCGGCGTGTTCTGGATGCACGACGAGGGCGGTCCCGACGCGAAGATCCTCGCCGTGCCGGCCAAGGACGTCCGCTACGCCGAGTACCGCGACCTGTCGGACGTGCCCGAACACGTCCGCGACGAGATCGGCCACTTCTTCGACATCTACAAGAGCCTGGAGCCGGGCAAGGGCGGTGACGTGCGCGGCTGGCAGGACAAGGAGGTCGCGGACCGCACGATCGTCGAGGCCCTCGAACGCGCCCGCACCACGCCCGCCGCCACGACCGAGTGAGCGCGCGGAGCGACGTCGACCCGGTCGTGATCGTCGGGGCGGGGCCGGTCGGTCTGGTCACGGCGCCGCTACCGGCCCGGCAGGGCGTACCGCCCGGACCCACCCGGACGCCGGCACGACCATCGACTCGGGCGGGCTCGCCGAACCCTTCTGGACTCGCCGCTGACGACTCCGTCCGGTCCGACGGACGGCTTTGCGCGCGAGGCGGGCGCCGTCCGTCCGCCGGTGCCGGGGGTGATCTGCCCGGACGGCCCGTGCGTCGTCTCCGGCGCGTCCACCCGGCTGCGTCGCCTGTTCGGCACCACCTTCGTGATCCTGACCCCGGCGCGGCACGCGGGGGAGCTTCCGACCGACGTTCCGTACCGGGTCCACGCTCTGGGCGGCATCGACACGAAGGCGTCGCGCGGCAGGCCCTGGACGCCGGGCCGGACACCGTCCATGTCGTCCGCCCGGACGGCCACCTCGCCGCCGTCCTCCCCTCCTACGATCCGGAGGCGGTGACCGCCGCTCTCGACCGGGCGTGCGGACGGCGGAAGATGGTGATGGAATGACCGACCTCGTCGATCGGCTCGCTCGTGTCGATCAGCGGGGTCAGCCTCGGGTCCGACCTGGCGATCCAGCTGTCGGACACCACCAGCAGCCCGCGCACCCGGCCGGGCGGTACGGCGAACGGGTCGGCGGCGCGGATGCCGTAGTGGGACGGGACGCCGCTGCCCTTATAAGCGAGCCAGACCCGCTCGCCCGGATACCGGGCGCGGAGACGGTCGGCGAGACGGCCGAGATCCTGGCCCCAGTCGACGTTGGAGTCGTGCAGATGCCGGTGGGTCTTCGCCGGGCCGCCGAACGCCTCGTTGGAGTACGGCAGGTAGAACGGGTACGCGCGTAGGGAGCTGACGGCGACGAACAGTAGGAGCACGCCCGCGACGACCGGGGCCCACCGCATTCGGAGTCGCGTCGCCCCGGCCGCCGCGACCGCCAGCAGCATCGGAAGGAGGACGACGTACCGGACGCCGAGGTCACGGACGCCGGTCATGGCGACGACCGGCGGCACGACCGCGGGCACGAGGACGTAGGGCGCCGCGGGACGCAACCGGGGCACGACCCACAGCGCGACGATGCCGACCGTCCACAGCGCGAGCGCCCCGAGCGGGGTCTTCACCAGCAGCGCGGCCGGGAGGTAGTACCAGAGCGAGCCCTGGTAGACCCGTCCGAACAGGAAGCCGGTCCAGGGTCTGTCCTCGAAGCCGAACTGGATGCGCATCCCGTCGCGGAACGGCTCCGGGAAAGGCAGCAGGCCGGTGACGAGACCGCGCGTCCCGCCGATGGCAGAAACGTGGGCGGGGGTCGTCCAGTGGAGCCGCGGGTCCACGGCCAGATACGTCGCCCAGACCACGGCGACGGTCACCGCCGCGACCGCCGCGATATCCGCCCAGGCCCGCCGCCGCGACGCCGACCGGGCCGAAACCGCCGCCAGGACCAGCAGCACCGGGACGGCCGGGAGCGCGCTCATCTTCGTCGCGACGGCCGCGCCGAGCGCCGCGCCCGCGAGCGGCACGCAGAACCATGGATGTGACCGCGCCCGCCACACCAGCCACACCGAGGTCAGCAGGAACCCCGCCATCGGGACGTCCAGCGTGGCCAGCGACCCGTGCGCGACGACGTCGGGGGAGAAGGCGTACAGGGCGAGCGCGGCGAGCCCGCCGACTCGGCGGCCCGTGAGGTCGCGGGCGAAGGCGAAGACGACCAGCCCGAACAGCAGTGTCAGCACGATCACCGGCAGCCGCGCCGCGAGCAGAACCCGCTGGACGTCGTTGCCCGACTCGTACAGCAGGTGCCGTCCGACCTCCTGCTCGGTGCCGGTGAACGCGGCGTTCAGGTGCGTCCCGGCGAGCACGGGCCCGGCGCCGATGAGGAGCTTGCCGAGCGGCGGGTGTTCGGCGTTGTAGCGAAGATCGTGTTCCTTCAGGTAGACCACGCCGGTCGCGATGTACACCGGCTCGTCGATCGTGGGGGTCTGCCGCACGGCCGTGGACGTCATCGCGACGGCCATCACCGCCAGCAGCGCCGCGACGGCGAGGGCGGTCAGCCACCGAACGCGGCGAGGAACCGGTCGCGGAAGGCGCTCATCGGCCAGACGGGGGAGTCCTTCGCCGGGCGCAGCCCGTCCTGCCAGCCCCATCCGGAGATCCTTTCCAGGACGGCGGTGTCCTTGGCGACGATCGTGATCGGCACGTCGCGGCCCGCGTCCGGGCCGGTGATGAGCGGCGCCGGCTCGTGGTCGCCGAGGAAGACGAGCACGAGATCGTCGTCGCCGTAGGTCTCCACGTACGAGACGAGCGTGTTCAGCGTGTACTCGACCGACTTCCGGTACTCGGTGCGGATCCGGCCGCCGGACGGCCACGGCGCGTCGTAGCCCTTGCCCATGCCGGCGAAGACCGAACCGTCCCCGACCTGTTCCCACGGGACGAGCCGCGGGATGGACGCCCACGGCGCGTGACTCGACACCAGCGCCGTCTCCGCCATCACCGGCGCCCGGTCCGTCCGGGCCAGCTCGGTGCGCCGCAGGACCGACAGCGTGTACTGGTCGGGCATGGTGGCGAAGCTGAAGCGCGACCCCCGGTACCCGAGGTTGCGGTTGTCGTAGACCTTGTCGTAGCCGAAGAACGACCCCTCCGGCCAGGCCCGGGTGATGGCGGGCATGAGCGCGACCGTCCGGGAACCCGCGCGGTGGAACGCCCGGTTGAGCGTGAACCGGTCACTGTTGACGAGGGTGCGGTACCGCTGCGGATTGTCGACCCACAGCCCCGACAGCAGCGTGGCGTGCGCGAGCCAGCTCCCGCCGCCCGCCGTCGGGGACGTGAGCCAGCCGCTGCGCGCGGAGTACCCGGCGTCGCGCAGGCGCCGCGTCCCGGCGTCCAGGACCGCTCCGACCTGCGGCGCGTACTGCGGGCTTTCGACGGCGGTGCGTCCGTAGCTCTCCACGAACGCCAGCACGACGTCCTTGCCGCGCAGGCCCGTCAGCATCTTCCCGGGCGGGGTGTCGCGGAAGGCGTCCACGGCGGCGGCCTGCGCGAACTCCTCCCGGTCGTGCAGGCTCGCCCGCACCTGCCGGACGTGGTCGTAGGCGAGGACGGCGTCGGTCCGCGACGCCACCGGGACCCCGTCGACGAACCGGACCCCGAAAGCGGCGCACACCACCCAGACCACGCCGAGGACGGCGGCCGTCCGGGCGGTCCCGCCGCGGTGGCGGACCGCGACCCGGCCGAGCCGCAGCGTCGACAGCGCCATCAGCACGACCACGGCGACGACCAGCGCGACCACCAGGAGCACGGCACCGACGGCCCCGGCCCGTCCCGCCGACCCGCCGACGAACTCCACGGCGGGACGCAGCAGCGGCCAGTCGAGCACCAGGTCGAACGGCCGGACCAGGACGGCGTCGAACCCGAGGTCCAGGACCTTCAGCACGGTCAGCAGCCCGAGGAGCGCGCCCGCCGGCACGGCCACGTACCGCCTCGCCCGCTCCGGCGCCGCGAGGATCAGCGCGACGCCCACGATGCCCTCGACCGGGACGCGCACGAACGCGGCCGGGGTCAGCCGCGCGTACTCGTCCGGCATGACGAGCGCGACCAGCACGAACAGGAACGCCGAGACGGTGACGGCCCGCGCCGCGACCCGGCGCCACGTCCCGCCTCCGCTCCGAGGCTCGCCCCCCGTGTCGGGTTCGGTCTCGTTCCTGGTGTCGCTTTCGGTGGTCAGCACGTCCTCCCCCGCCCCGCCGCTCCCGTGACAACCACAGCACGGGCCCGCGAGGCTCGCGGGTTCAAACGCTTCCACGTTTCACCCGGCGGCGGCCATCACCCCGGGGCGGCGCGGCGCGGCAGGATCAGCGGGCGGCCGGTGCGCGGATGCGGGAAGACCTCGATCTCGTGCCGGTACACCGTGCTGAGCAACTCGGCGGTGAGGACTTCGCCGGGCGGGCCGCACGCGACGAGACGGCCCTCGGCGAGCACCGCGACCCGGTCGGCGTGCGCGGCGGCGAGCCCGAGGTCGTGTACGACGGTGACCACGGCGGCTCCGGCGGCGGCGCGTTCCCCGACCACGTGGAACACCATCTCCTGGTGGTGCAGGTCGAGGGCGGCGGTGGGCTCGTCCAGCAGGAGCGTGCCGGTCCGCTGGGCCAGGACGCGGGCCAGGGCGACCCTGGCCTGCTCGCCGCCCGACAGCCGCGGGTGGGGACGGTCCGCGAACTCGGAGACGTCGGTCTCGCGCATCGCCTCGGCGACGGCGGCATCGTCGTCGTCCTCCAGCGGCGTGCCCGCCCAGGGAGCCCGTCCCATCCGGACGACCTGCGCGACGGTGAACGGGAACGACACGGTCTGCCGCTGGAGCAGGATCGCGCGCCGCATCGCCAGCTCGGTGTGGCCCCACGTGGCGAGCGGGGCGCCGTCGACCGCGATGTCGCCGGTGAAGGCGACGTCCCCGCCGACCGCCGCCAGCAGCGTCGACTTCCCCGCGCCGTTCGGGCCGACCAGCGCCAGCACTTCACCGGTCCGGACCGTCAGGTCGACGCCGTCGAGGACCGTCCGGGCGCCGCGCTCCACGTGCAGGCCCCGGATCTCGACCGCCGCCGAGCCCGGCGGGACGGGACGCGGCATGATCGGCCTCCGGACGCGCAGGCCGATCATGCCCAGCCTCCCGAGCCGCTCCGGGCGCGGCGCAGCAACCAGAAGAAGAACGGCCCGCCGATCAGCGCGGTCAGCACCCCCAGCGGTAGCTCCTGGTAGGCGATCGCGGTCCGGGCGACCAGGTCGGCCGCGACCAGCACGACCGCGCCACCGAGCGCGCTCGCCGGGATGAGCGTCCGGTGCCCCGGGCCCACCACCATCCGGATCAGGTGTGGCACGACGAGCCCGACGAACGCGATGACCCCGGCGAACGCGACCGCCGACGACGTCAGCAGCGCGATCACGACGATGGCGGTGAAACGCAGCCGCTCCACGTCCACGCCCAGGTGACGGGCGGTGCGCTCGCCGAGCGACAGCAGGTCCAGCCGCCGCGCGCAGCCGAACGCGACCGCGCAGCCCGCCGCGGCCAGCGGCGTCACGGTCGCGACCGCGCCCCAGTTCGCGCCCGCGAGGCTGCCGAGGTTCCAGGCCGTGATGGCGCGCAGCGCGTCGTTCCCCGCCGCGAACATCAGCAGCCCGAGCAGCGCGCTCGCCACCGCGTTCACCGCGATGCCGGTCAGCAGCAGCGTGACCACCTCGGTCCGTCCCGCGAACCGCGACACCGTGTACACCAGCAGGGTGGTGCCGAGGCCACAGCCGAACGCGGCGGCGACGATCGTCCAGTCGCCGAGCACGGTCAGGCCGAACACGATCACGGTGGCGGCGCCGACCGCCGCGCCCCAGGACACGCCGATGACGGCGGGCTCGGCGAGCGGGTTGCCGAAGACGCCCTGCATGACGGTGCCGGAGCAGCCGAGCGCCGCGCCGGTCACGACGGCCAGCGCGACGCGCGGGAACCGCACCACCCACAGCGCGTTGTCGCCCTGCGCGGCGGTGGGACGCGGCCCGAAGTCCAGGCCGACGCGGTGCAGGATCGACCCGATCACCTGGTCGGGCGGGACGTTCACCTGCCCGACGCTCGCCGCGACGAGGCACAGCAGCACCAGCGTGACACCGAGGGCTCCGAGCAGGACGGCTCCGCGGGTCATCCGCACGTCCGGTACACGGCGGCGGCGAGCGCGGAGATCGTCTCCCCGGTGCGCGGGCCGAACGACAGCAGCGTGCCGTCGTCCACGTCGATGATCCGCCGGTTCCGCCCGGCGGGGGTCTGCGCGATGCCCGGCAACCTGACCAGCCCGGACACGCCGCCGACGGACTTCAGCCCGGCGGTCATCACCAGCAGCACGTCGGGCGCCGCGTTGATCAGCCCCTCGCTCGTGATCGGCCGGAACCCGGACAGACCGATGGCGGTGCCCGCGTCGGTCGCGCCGATCGCCTCGATCATCGCGTCGGATCCGGCGCCGTCGCCGCCGACCAGGTAGACGCCGACGGTGCCGCGAACGTAGAGGAACGCGACCGTGGGCCGGTCGCGGGGCGCGGACTTCGCGGCGGCCTTGATCTGGTCGTCGACCCGGTCGGCGAGCGCCCGGCCCGCGCCCGGCACGCCGAGCGCCTCCGCCACGGCGCGGATGTGCGGGCCGATCGCGCCCAGCGTCTGCCGGTCGTCCACGAGCACGACGGGCACGCCGGACCTGCGGAGCTGTTCCAGCGCCTCCGGCGGCCCGATGCTCCCGTCGGCGATCACGACGGACGGGTTCAGCTTGAGCACGCCCTCGGCGGACAGGTCGTGCCCCTGCCCGGTGACGAGCGGGAGACGCCGCGCCGCCGGGAACGTGGTGGAGACGTCGCGTCCGACGAGCCGGTCGCCGAGGCCGAGCCCGTGGACGATCTCCGCCAGCGAGCCGTACAGGTTGACGGCGAGGATCCGCCGCGCGTCGCGGACGGTCACCTCCCTGCCGTCGGCGGACCGGACGGTGACCGGCAGCCTCGGAGCCTCCGGTGACGCGACGGGCTCCGGGTCGCCCTGCGGCGCGGCGACGGTGCCCGCCCCGCAGCGGGCGGCGGTGTCGGTGCCGGCGGACGGCCGGCCCGCCGTCCCCGCGGCGCATCCGCCGAGCAGCAGCGCACCGACCAGCGCGAGCGCCGCCGCCCTCGCCGGTCGGGTCACGCGGCCGCCCCGGCGGGAGCCCGGCGTCGACGCAGCACGAGGACCGCGCCGCCGACCACGACCAGCACGCCGACGCCCGCCACCGCCCACACCCACACGGGAACTCCGCCGTCCTCGCCGAACTTCACCGGCACCAGGACGTCCTGCGAACGGTCGCCCCTGCGCGTGTGGTCGGTCCGGGCCGCCACGACGCACCGCACCTCGGCGCAGTCGACGGACTTGTCCAGCGCCGCCCCCACGCGGATCGTCACGTCGAAGGTGCCGCCCGGCCCGTAGGGGACCGTCAGCCCCTTCCCGTACGGCGGCGGGTTCGACGAGATCCACTGCGAGGCCCCGGCCTTCCCGGACGTGTCGGCGCCGCCGCCGCACGGCCCGGGCGGCTTCCCGGCCCCGTTGTCCTTGCAGAGCCCGATGTAGATGCCCTTGCTCGTGTCGAACCCGGAGCCGGTGACCCGGACGGTGGCGCCCTTCTCGGGCAGGCCGTCCACCTTGGACACGGTCATCGTCTGCCCCGCCGGGCCGGTGGCCTTGCCGGGGTCGGCGTATGCGGCGGGGGCGAACGCGCCGCCACCGGCGAGGCAGGCGGCGACCGTCAGGGCGAGCGCCGCGGCCGGACGCGCGGCCGTGTGCTTCACGTGGGAGTGCTTCACATAAGGGCGTGTCACGGGCATCGGGCGTCAGCCCCCTCGGGAGGAGATCCGCGGCCCACCAGGGCCTTTTTGATCGAGAGTGGCCCTTACCTTAGCTAAGCCTTGCCTAAGTTCAAGGGGGGAGTCTCTGTTGACCGGGGCGCGGCGACTCCGAAAAGATCCTCGAAGGGACGCCGCGGACGCGAACACGGCTCCGCCCCCGCTTCGACGGCGCCGACCGGGTAACCCGGGATGTGAGGGGAGCGAAAATGAGCAAGGTCACCTGTGACATCACGGTGTCCGTGGACGGCTACGTCGCGGGCCCGGACCAGCGCCTGGACACGCCGCTCGGCGAGGGCGGCGAACGGCTGCACCGATGGATGTTCGAGGAGGGCGAGGCCGAGGTCAACGCCGAGGTCGTCAAGGGCATCGTCGACGCGGGGGCGTTCGTCATGGGCCGCAACATGTTCGCCTCCGGGCGGGGCGAATGGGACCTGTCCTGGCGGGGATGGTGGGGCGACGAGCCGCCGTACCACGCGCCGGTGTTCGTCCTCACCCACTACCCGCGCGAGCCGGTGCCGATGGAGGGCGGCACCACGTTCCACTTCGTCACCGACGGGATCGAGGCGGCCCTCTCCCGCGCGCGTGACGCTGCCGGTGACAGGAACGTCGCCGTCGCCGGCGGCGCTCAGACGGTGAACCAGTACCTGGCGGCGGGGTTGATCGACGAACTCCGCCTGCACATCGCGCCGATCGTCCTCGGCGCGGGCGAACGGCTGTTCACCGACGTCGGTGACCTCGCGCTCGAACCGACCGCGGTGTCGCACACCGCACTCGTCACACACGTCACCTACCGCGTCGGCCCGCACCGCGACTGACCCCCGCCGGGAACCGGACTTCGGCGCCCGCGCGGACGGCGAACGGCCGCGGTGGGCGCCCGTGTCCACCGCGGCCATCCGTGTCAGCCCGTCGTCACCGTGCCCCGGAGGCGTTGGCGACGAAGTCGATGACGAGCCGGTTGAACTCGTCGGCGTGCTCGATCATCGCCCAGTGCCCGCAGCGGTTGAGGACCACCAGGCGGCTGTCGGGAATGGCCGAGAGCAGGAAGAGCGAGTTCTCGAACGGCACGACCCGGTCGTCCCGGCCGTGGATGAGAAGGGTCGGCACCTCGATGCCGGGCAGCTTCTCCAGATCCGCCCAGATGGGGAGCGGCGCGCCCTTGGGCAGCCCTTCCACATAGTTGCGCAGGTGTTCGGGGCGGGCGAGTGCCGCCTCCGACCGGGCCTGGCACAGCTCCGGGGTGGCGAACCTCGCCTTGTCGAAGCACATGATCTCGACGAGTTCGCGCATGTTCTCCGGGCTCGGATCCCGGTACGCCTGGATGAGGGCCTTCAGACCCTCGGACGGGCCGTCGCCGGGAGCGAACAGCGCGGGCCTGCGTCCCACCGGCGGGCCCATGGTGATCAGGTGCGTGATCCTGTCCGGATGCTCGATGGCGAGCCGGATCGAGGTCTGCCCGCCCATCGAGTTGCCGACGAACGCGGCCTTCTCGATGCCGAGGGCGTCCAGGAACTGGATCGCCGCGTCGACGTGGTCGAGACGGTCGACCGTGACCGCGTCCGAGTCGCCCCAGCCGGGCATGTCCACCGCGTAGACGTGGAAGCGCTCGGCGAGGGCCTCGATGTTGGCGGAGAAGTTGCTCCACCCGGTGGCACCGGGACCGCTGCCGTGCAGCAGGACGACCGGATGCCCCTCGCCCGCCTCGTAGTAGCGGAGCGTCCATTCCTTGGTCTGGACGGTCCGCGCCGCCCCGGACCGCGTGAGCGCCATCAGCGGCCGTCCTCTCCGGACGCGGCGGCGAGCAGGCCCGCGACCACCTCGGGCGGCTGGTGGCCCCAACTGTGCAGCCGGTCCAGCGTCCCGATCTGCCAGGTCTCCTCGTCGACGAGCAGGCCGCCCCAGCCGTACTCGACGCTGAAGCCGGACGGCGTCCGCACGTAGAAGCTGAACATGTGGTCGTTGGGGTGCATGCCCAGCGTCATCTCGAACGGCTGCCCGGCCCGCATACAGCGGTCGTAGGCCGTGCCGACGTCGCGGATGTCGGTGACCTCCACCATGAAGTGGTGGGTCCGCTTCGGGTGCGGCATGTCCCCGAACGCGACGGAGTGGTGCCGGGGGTTGCAGCGCAGGAAGATCAGGTCGGCGACGACGCCCGGCTCGACCTCCTCGACGATGGTGTCGGAGATCCGGAAGCCGAGCAGCCCCTGGTAGAACTCCAGGTAGGTCTCGCGGGCGACGCCCTGGGCGAGCAGCACCTGGTGGCCCGCGCCCCCGGAGCCGGTGACGAACTCGCCGAGCAGGACGTCGGAGTGGAACGGTTCGTCGGCGTCGGCGAAGCCGGTGACCAGCTCGAGACGGTTGCCCATCGGGTCGGTGGTCACCACGATCCGGTCGACCTTGCGGGACGCGGCGAGCGCGGCGTCGCCCTCGGTGACCTCGACCCCGGCGGCCGTCAGCCGCTCGACGATCTCGTCGAGGGCCGCGTCGCCCGCCACCTCGTAGCCGCTGGCGGCCAGATCGTCGGCCGGACCCCGGCGGACCAGCCAGCGGTAGGCCTTCTCGTCGGTCCGCAGGGCGAGGGAGTCGGCGGTCTTGTCCGCGAGCTGCATGCCGAGCAGGTCGACGCCGAAGTGCTCCCAGTCGCCGAGGTCGCTCGCCTCGTACACGACGTACGCGAGTTCCTTGACTCCGGTCATATGGTCGTGCTCCTTGCTTTCTCGAACAGGCTTTCTCGATCGGGCGGATGCGTACGCGACCGGTCAGGCGGACGCGGGCAGGTCTGCCGCGGGAAGTTCGGGGGTGGCGAGGCCGGAGACGTCGGCGGCCGCCACGAACCGGTCCGGGCGCACCGCGACGGCGCGGACGCCGTACCGGGCCAGCCACGGCAGCAGGACCTCTTCGAGGTCGACGAGTTCGTCCGGGCCCTGCGTGTACGCCGTCTTCGGGCGGATCGCGACGTAGCGGGCCGCGAGCGCGTCCCACCGGGCCCGCTCCTCCGGCGTGAGCAGCTCGGCCGGGTCGACGTCAGCGCCGAGCAGGACGAAGCCGTCGCCGAGCAGGTCGTCGAGGCGCGCCATCCGTCCGGTCGTGTCGCCCGCGATGGGCTGGGGGACCATGCGACCGACGATGCCGGCGTCCCCGACCGGGCCGCGGATCCACCCCGTCTCCAGCACGGGCGGCGCGATCAGCGGCGGCTCGAACGGGGTGACGGTGTTCGCCGGCACCCGGTTCATCTCCTCGATCTCCTCCGGCGTCGCCTCCTGCTTGATGACGCGCCCGAGCTGGACGGCCAGACCCGTGAAGAACGCGGCGCTCGGACGCCGCTCGGTCTCGTAGGTGTCCAGCCAGCCCTCGTCGAGTTCGCCCTTGAGGACGCGGGCCAGCTTCCAGCCGAGGTTGTGGACGTCCCGCATCCCGGTCTGCATCCCCGCTCCGGCCCATGGCGGCATGAGGTGGGCGGCGTCGCCCGCGAGGAAGATCCGTCCGGCCCGCCAGGTCTCGGCCATCCGGCTGTGGTGGCGGTAGAAGGCCCACTGGTGGATCGAGACGTCCTCGGTGGTGACGCCCATCGCCTTGAGCAGCGGCCACACGTCGGCCTCGGTCGCGAAGTCCGCCTCGGACTCGTGCGGTTTGAGCGGCATCTCCCAGCGGTGGTTGCCGGCGGAGAGCGCGATGTCGACGACCGGGCGCTGCCGGTCGGACCAGAACGTGAGGAAGTCGCGGTCGGGCCACCAGCGCTTGACGCGACAGTCGATGACGATCCACAGCACGTCGAGGGTGTCGCCGAGCAGCGGAACGCCGATCATGCCGCGGGTGGCGCTGGCGCCGCCGTCCGCGCCGATCACGTAGCGGGCGCGCAGGGTGCTCGCCGTGCCCGTCGCGGTGTCCGTCGCCGTCACCGTGACCCCGTCGGCGTCCTGCGCGAGACCGGTCACCTCGGCGCCGTAGCGGACGTCGACGAGATCGCCGTACTCCTCGGCGCAGGCGCGCAGTTCGGCCTCCAGGAGCGGCTGGTAGATGTTGTAGAAGCGGGGCCTGGCGCCCAGCGTCGACGGCGGATGCTCGACCCGCATGATCTCCGTTCCGTCGTAGGTCAACCAGCGCAGCGCCCGCTGCGGCTCGATCACCTTGGTGATCCGCTCGTCGATGCCGAGATCCTGGAAGATCCGCATCGTCCAGTCGTTGACGGTGACGGCGCGGGCGCGGGGATAGATGTCCGCGTCCCGCTCGATCGCGACGACGGAGACGCCGTGCCTGGCCAGGGTGAGCGCGGCGGTCACGCCGGTGGGGCCGTAGCCGACGATCGCGACGTCGGCGTCGAAGTGCTGGGTCATACGGTCTCCGGACGGCTCTGAGCAAGTATTGTACCGATCGTTCGGTACGAACGTGTTCAGCCTCACATGCCGTCCGGCTGCCGTCCATCCAGTTCCGCTGTGCAGAACGGCAGGTGGCGGGCCGGGGAACGGGGGACATCTATGCTTCAACGCGTGGCGGACGAGACGGGCGGCAACCGGCGCGGCCGCAGATCCCGGGAGGAGATCCTGGACGCCGCGTCCCGCGTCATGGCCGAGCGCGGATACGCCGCCACCTCGCTGTCGGTGCTGAGCCGGGAGACCGGCCTGCCGAAGAGCGCCGTGTACCACCACTTCCACTCCAAGGCCGGCCTGCTCTCGGCGGTCATGGCGCGCGGCGCCTACGAGTTCTTCGCGGCGATGCGGGAGGCGCAGGCGGGCGGCCCGGTGGGGGACACGCCGCGCGAGCGGTTGACGTGGTTCCTGCAGCGCACCGGCGAGGTGTTCATGGCGCGCCCGGAGTTCCTGCGCCTGCACCTGATCCTGCTGATGAGCGCCGAGGCCACCGAGGCCGAGGTGGACGCCATCATCGAGCGGGTGCGACGCGACGGCCGGGCGCACATGAACAAGATGATCGCCGCGTCCTTCGCCCCGGAGGGCCCGGAGATCGCCCAGGCCGTCGCGGACGAACTCGACTACTTCGGCATCGCCGGGTTCGACGGCGCGTTCGTCGCGCTGCAGGCCGAGCCCGAACGCGGTCTCACCGACAAGATGGCGCTGCTCGCCGAGGCCGTGGCCGCGCTCGGGGAGGCCCGGGTGGCCGTCCTGCGCGCCCGCGACACTGCGTCGCGCTGACCCCCGGACCCGGTCGGCGCGCGCTTCAGGTTCCTTCCCGGAGGTCCTGCTCCACGGCGCGTGCCGTGGCGTTGAGCGCGGCGACCAGGGACTGGAGGCGGTGCGGGTCGTAGCGCATGCTCGGCATCGACACCGACACCCCGGCCAGTGCGGTGCCGTCCCGGTCGCGCACCGGCACGCCGACCGCGATGAGGCCGCGTTCGGACCGTTCCCGGTTGACGGCGAACCCGTTGCGGCGCAGGCGTTTCAGCTCCGTGCGCAGCCGGGCGAGATCAGGCCGGTCGGCCGGACGGTCGCGGTAGCGCTCGGGGGCGTAGAGCTCGTCCACTTCCGCGTCGGACAGGTCGGCGAGCAGCAGCAGCCCCGCCGTCGTCCGGTGGGCCGGGAACACCATGCCCTCCCGGGAGCCGACCCGCAGGGCCTGCCCGCATTCGACGCTGGCGACGAACCGGACAGTGTCCCCGGTGCGCACGATCAGGTTCGTGGTCTCGTCCAGGAGATCGACGACCCGGTGCAGATGGGGCAGGGCCGCCGCGCGCAGCCGGGACACCAGAGACTGCGAGTGCGAGGCGAGTTCGAGCACCGGCCCGGCGCGGTAGACGCGGTCCTCGTCCTGGACGGCGAAATCGCGGTAGACGAGCATCGCGAGCACCCGGTGGGCGGTCGACCTGGCGACGCCGAGCCGCTCGGCGATCTGCGAGACGGTCGCGCCGCCCTCCAACTGGAGGATGGTCGCGGTCCGCAGCGCGTGATCCACGCTCGCGATGGGGTAGGGCGGTGGTGTCTTGAGCGGTTTGTCCATGGCGTTCCCCAGGATTCTGGTGTCCAGAATCTACCAGGTCTTCCAGCGGAAACGGGAGAGGCTGGAGGCATGACGCAGCCCGCCACCGGCACCGATACCGCCCCGGCTTCGCCCGTGCGGCTCCGGGCCGTCCCCGGGGAGGGACGGCCCGAGGTCACCCCGGCGCTCGAAGAGCTGTACCGGGGGTTCGAGCACGAGTCGCTCGTGCCGCTCTGGACCGAGATCGGCGACCTCATGCCGTCCCATCCGCGCCCGCGCGCCGTGCCGCACCTGTGGCGGTGGGGGCCGCTGCGGGACCTGGCGGCCCGCGCCGGTGACCTGGTCCCCGTCGGCCGTGGCGGCGAACGCCGCGCCATCGCGCTCGCCAACCCGTCCCTCGGCGGGCGGCCGTTCGCCACCCCGACGTTGTGGGCGGCCATCCAGTACCTGATGCCCGGCGAGGACGCCCCGGAGCACCGGCACACCCAGCACGCCTTCCGCTTCGTCGTCGAGGGCGAGGGCGTGTGGACGGTCGTCGAACGCGACCCGGTGGCCATGCGGCGCGGCGACTTCCTCCCGCAGGCGGGCTGGAACCGGCACGCCCACCACAACGCCACCGCCGAACCGATGGCCTGGATCGACGGCCTGGACATCCCGTTCCAGTACGCCACCGACGCGCAGTTCTTCGAGTTCGGCCGGGACGAGATCGGCGACGAGGAACGGGTCACCCCGGACCGTTCGCGCGCCGAGCGCCTGTGGGGCCACCCCGGCCTGCGCCCGGTGTCCGCCGGTGCCACCGGCCCCGGCTCGCCGCTGCTCGCCTACCGCTGGGAGCACACCGACCGCGCTCTGACCGACCAGCTCGCCCTGGAGGCGGAGGGATACGGCGGCACGGTCGAGCCCGGCCATGCCGCCGTCCGGTTCACCGACCCCGCGACCGGCGGCGACGTGCTGCCGACGATCCGGGCCGAGATGCACCGGATCGCGCGCGGCACCGAGACCGCGCCAGTGCGGGAGACGGGCTCGTCCGTCTACCAGGTCTTCGACGGCTCCGGCCGCGTCACCGTCGGCGGGACCACCTGGTCGGTCTCGCGCGGCGACCTGTTCGTCGTCCCGTCCTGGCAGCCGCTCTCGATCCGCTCCGAGGCGGGCGCCGACGACTCCGACTCGGGCGCCCTGGACCTGTTCAGGTTCAGCGACTCGCCCATCTTCGAAGCACTGCGGCTCGACCGCGCCCACATTGACCGGACCCCCATGGAAGGAACCACCCGATGAAGCTCGCCACCCTCCGCGTCGACGGCGCCACCAGGGCCGTCCGGCACGACGGGGAGGTCCTCGTCGACCTCGGCGCCCCCGACCTGGGAGCCCTGCTCGGCCAGGACGGGTGGGCCGACCGCGCGGCGTCCGCCACCTCGACCGCAGCGACCACCTACCCCGTCGAGGGGGCCGACTTCGCCCCGGTGGTCCCGCGCCCGTCGAAGATCGTGTGCGTCGGGCTCAACTACCGGAACCACATCCAGGAGATGGGCCGGGACCTGCCCGAGTACCCCACGCTGTTCGCCAAGTTCGCCGACACGCTGATCGGTGCGGGCGACGACATCGTGCGCCCGGCGGAGACCGACCGCTTCGACTGGGAGGTCGAACTCGCCGTCGTCATCGGCGCGCCCGCCCGCCGGGCGCGCGGCGAGGACGCGGAGCGGGCCATCGCGGGCTTCACCGTGCTCAACGACATCACCTGCCGGGACTGGCAGTTCCGCACCCGCGAATGGCTCCAGGGCAAGATGTGGGACTCCAGCACCCCCGTCGGCCCGTACCTCGTCACGCCCGACGAACTGCCGGGCGGGGTCCGTCCGGAGTTGGACGTGCGGCTGCTCGTGGACGGCGAGGTCATGCAGTCCGACTCCACCGGCGACCTGGTCTTCGACCCGGTCGACCTGGTCGAGTACGTCTCCACGGTCGTCCGGCTGAACCCGGGTGACATCATCGCCACCGGCACCCCCGGTGGTGTCGGCCACGCCCGCAGACCCGAGCGCTACCTGCTCGGCGGCGAGACGGTCGTCACCGAGATCCAGGGCATCGGCCGGCTGACGAACCGGGTCGTCAAGGAGGCGGCGTCCTGATGGGCCGGACCTTCGACGACACCCGCCGCTGGGTCCGGCTCGGCACCCATCTGATGCTCGGGACCGTCGAGGGCCTCGACGACGACGGGTTCGCCGCGCCGAGCGCCCTGCCCGGCTGGAGCCGGGCGCACGTGGCGGCGCACGTCGCCGCCAACGCCGAGGCCCTGTCCAACCTGGTGCACTGGGCCGCGACCGGCGAACCCACCCCGATGTACGCCTCGTCCGAGCAGCGCGCCGCCGACATCGAACGCGGCCGCGCACTGCCCGCCGACGAGCTGACCGCGTGGCTGCGCCGCGCGTCGGACGCGCTGGAGGCGGGCATGACCGCACTCGACGACGAACAGTGGAACGCGCGGGTCGTCACCGCGCAGGGACGTACCGTCCCCGCCACCGAGATCCCCTGGCTGCGCAGCCGCGAGGTGTGCGTGCACGCCGTCGACCTGGCGAACGGCGCGTCGTTCGCCGACCTGCCTCCCGATTTCCTGACCGCCCTGTGCGACGACGCCGTCGCCAAGCGCGCCACCGCCACCGCCACCGCACCCGGCCCCGCCCTGACCCTGCGGGCACCGGCCGCCGTCTGGGAACTGCCGGGCGACGGCGAACCCGCCGAGGTCACGGGCGACCTGCACGACATCGCGGCCTACCTGACCGGACGGCCCGCCGCCCCGCTCAGCGTGGACGGCGCGCCCGCCCCGGCGCTCGGCGCCTGGCTGTGACCCGTGACCGGAGGAGGAGAACATGAAGCCTGAACCCGGCTCCGCCGGACGGCCCGACGTCCTCGTGGTCGGCGGCGGCATCGGCGGTCTCAGCTGCGCCTACGCCCTGGCCCGCCGGGGGTTGCGCGTCCGCGTCCTCGAACGGGCCAGGGAGTTCGGCGAGGTCGGCGCCGGGCTGCAGATCGCGCCCAACTGCACCCGCATCCTCGCCGAGTACGGGCTGCTGGACGAGGCCAGGACCCTCGGCGTCGTCCCGCGCGACATGGTGATGCGCGACGCGCTCGACGGACGGGTCCTGACCCGGCTGGACCTGCGCGACCTCGAACGCCGCTACGGCCACCCGTACATGGTCATCCACCGCACCGACCTGCAGGGCATCTTCCTGCGCGCCTGCGCACGGGCCGGTGTCGAGCTGCTCACCGACCGGACCGTCGTCGGCTACGAGAACGTCGAGGGCGGCGCCCGGGTCGTCCTCGACGACGGACGGGTCGAGGACGCGCCGCTGGTCGTCGCCGCGGACGGGCTGCACTCGGTGGCCCGCCGTCAGTTGGTGGGCGACGACGTGGTCAGCTCCAACTACGTCGCCTACCGCGCGGCCGTCCCGATCGAGCGGGTCCGGGGCAACCATGTCGCGGAACGGGACGTCACCGTCTACGTCGGCCCCCACTGCCACTTCGTCCAGTACGCCCTGCGCGGCGGCGAGATGTTCAACCAGGTCGCCGTGTTCGAGTCGCCCGGGGCCCTGGCGGGCGAGACCGACTGGGGCACCCCCGAGGAACTCGACGCCGCCTTCGCGGGCACCTGCGACACGGTACGCCGGGGCATTCCGCTGATGTGGCGCGACCGCCGGTGGCAGATGCTCGACCGCGACCCGATCGACACCTGGGTGCACGGACGCGTCGTCCTGCTCGGCGACGCCGCGCATCCGCCGCTCCAGTACATGGCACAGGGCGCGATCATGGCGATCGAGGACGGTTGGGTGCTCGCCGCCCACCTCGCCCGGCAGGTCGGAACCGCCACGCCGGACTGGGACGCGGCACTGGCGGCGTACGAGACGGTCCGGGTGGAGCACTGCCGCCGGGTGCAGACCACGGCCCGTGCCTGGGGCGAGCTGTGGCACCTCGACGGAACGCCCCGGCTCCAGCGCAACGCGCTCCTGCGGGAACGGGACGTCCACGACTATTCCTTCATCGACTGGGTGTACGGCCCGACCGCACTGACACCGGACGAGCTGCCGCCCATGTTCGCGCCGATCCCGCTGTCGTCGGCGGTCGTCGAGGACGCGGAGGCCGGGCTGCGATCACGCGTGTGAGCCGGCGGCCGCCTCCCCTCGGAAGGCGAGGGGAGGCGGCCGCCGCGCCGGGCGTCAGCCCGAGCCTGTGATCACGCTGTTGATCCAGGTCGCGTGGACCGTCAGATCGGTGTAGACGCCCTTGCCCGTACGGCAGTCAGGAAGCTGCGGAGGCTCACTGGGGTCCTGCTCCAGAACCTCGACCCGGCTGAACGCTCCGATGAGGCGCCAGCCGCGGAAGGTGCGGCGCAGCATCGGGCCGCCGGAGTCCCCGAAGCAGGGACCGGTCGCCGTGTCGGGGTTGCCGGTGCAGACCTCGGAGTTCGCGTCGATGGGCGCCTTGATGTTCACGCAGGCCGCGGGTCGGCGGACGGCCGAGTCGAGCTGTTGCAGCACCTCGGGCCTGCCCTCGTCGCCGCAGAACACGCCGGGCTGCGTGCACCCCCAGCCGAGCAGCCGGACCGGTGCGCCGACGGGCTGCCGGACGTCCAGGCGGACCGGCGCGTTCGGCACCGGCTGGTCGAGCCGGACGAGCGCCAGGTCGAAGCGCGCCGGGCTGCCCTCGGGATGCGGGACGAACCGTTCGGCCCGGCGGGCGCTCCCGCCGCCGTCGAGGCGCAGGCTTCCGACGCGGAGCTGGACGTCCTCGGGCGACTTGCCCGACACGCAGTGCTGGGCGGTGACGACCCAGTCGGCGGCGAGCAGGCTGCCCCCGCAGAAATGCCCGTCCTGGGCCGTCTGCAGGGACACCATGAACGAGTACGGCGCGGTCGCGTCGCTCCCGCCGATGATCATGGGGCGGACGGTGCCGCCGGGACCGGGCGGGCCGGGGTCGGCGGGCGCGGCCGAGGCGGCCGGTGCGGATAAACCGAGACAGAACAGCGCCGCGAGCGCCGCGATCAGAGCTGAACGAAGGTTGCGCAAGGCACGAATCCCTTCTTGAAGATCATTACGATTTAGATCGTGCCACGCCCCCCTGACACGGCCCCGCCGCCGCGGTCCCGCTACGAAAGGGCCTCCAGGCCCGCGGCCACCGCCAGGAGGCGCCGCTCGTCGTAGTGGCGCCCGATGAGCTGGACCCCGGCGGGACGCCCCCGCGACGCCGTGCCGGGCGGGACGGACACCGCCGGGTGGCCGGTGTGGTTGGCGAGGGACGTCAGCCTCACCATGGCGGCCACGGCGTCCTCGGAACGTCCGTCCAGCTCCACCTCCGTGCGGCCCAGCTCGGGCGGGTCGACGGCCAGGGTCGGCAGGGCGATGACGTCCACGCCGGTCAGGGCCTCGTCCACCTTGGCGCGCAGGACGGGACGGCCGCGCTGGGCCCGCAGGTACTCCTCGGTCGTGACGGCCGCGCCCGCCGCGATGCCGTCCCTCATCGGGGCGTCGTAGCGGTCCTCGGCCGCGCCGAAACGCCGCAGATGGTAGGCGGCCATCTCGGCGGACAGCACCGGCCAGTGAACCGCCTTGACCTCGTCCTGGTCGGGCAGCTCGACCGGGACGATCTCGGCGCCCCGCGCGCGGGCGGCGTCGAGGGCGTCGCGCAGGTCCTGGAGGACGTGCGGTTCGGCGATGCTCAGGTACTCGTCCGGGGGGACGCCGATGCGCGTCCCGGCGAGCCCCGCGCCCGCCGCCGGGTCGCCCGGGCCGCCCGTGTCACCGGCGCCGCTGAGCAGGACGTCCAGCATCAGGGCGACGTCGGCCACCGTGCGGCCGATCGGACCGGCGTGGTCGAGCGACCAGGCCAGCGGGATGATCCCGTCGGTGGGGAGGAGACCGTAGGTGGGTTTGAGGCCGACGACCGCGCAGCACGCCGCCGGGATCCGGACGCTGCCGCCGGTGTCGGTGCCGATCGCCGCGAAGCACATCCCGGCGTGCACGGCCACCGCCGAGCCGCCGCTGGAACCGCCCGCCGTCCGGTTCGGGTCGAACGGGTTGCGGGCCGGGCCGAGCGTGGTGAGCGCGAACTCGTCCATCGTGGTCGTGCCGACGATCACGGCACCGGCCTGCCGGAGCGCGCCGACCAGGGTCGCGTCACGGTAGGCGTACCGGCCCTCCAGGACGCGGGAGCCCGCGTCCTGCGGCATGCCCGCCATCGCCACCATGCTCTTGACGGCGACGGGCACCCCGTCGAGCGGGCCGAGCGGCGCCCCGGCCGCCAGCCGCCGCGCCGCCCGCTGCGCCTCCTCCCTCGCCTCGGCGGCGCGCGGGTGCGCGAACGCGCGGAGTTCGTCGCCGGCGATCCGGGCCAGCGCGTCCTCGACGGCGTCGACCGGGGTGAGCTCCCCGGCGTCGTAAAGGTCGCGGAGTTCGCCGATCGTGCGCGGAGCCCGCGACGCGGTGGTGGACATGGGGACCTCCTGGGGGTGTCGGTTCATCCGGCGTGCCAGACCTGCTCGGCGCCGACCCATGTGGACAGCACCGGGAGTTCCGCCAGCGCGTCCGGCTCGACGGTCAGCGGGTCGTCGCCGAGGACGGTGAAGTCGGCGAGGCGGCCCACGGTGATCCGGCCCTTGTCGTCCTGTTCGCCGGAGGCCGCCGCGGACCCCGCGGTGTACACCTCCAGCGCCTCGTACGGGGTGAGCCGCTGGTCGTCGCCGAGCACGGTGCCGTCCTGCGCGCGCCGCGTCGTCAGGGACCGCAGTGCGTACAGCGGCTCCAGCGGGCCGCACGGGTAGTCCGAGGAGCCCGCGACCGTGATCCCGGCGTCGCGGAAGGCGCGGTGCGGGCTGATCCGCGCGGCGCGGTCCGGTCCGTAGTGATGGACGAGGTTGCGACCGTGGTAGGAGATGAACGCGCCGAACGGCACCGGGATCACGCCGAGCGCGCGGATGCGCTCCACCAGCCCGGGATCGACCACCGAGCAGTGCTCGATGCGGTGGGTCTGGCCGGGACGCGGGGGAGTGGCGGCGACCGCGGCCTCCATCGCGTCCAGCACCTTGGAGATGGCCAGGTCGCCGTTGGCGTGCACGGCGAGCCGGCTGCCCGCCGCGTGCACCCGGTGGACGACCTCCGCGATCTCCTCGTCCGGCATGACCTGGATCCCGGCGGTGCGTTCGCCGAGCGCGCCCCGGTACGGGGTCCGGCACAGGCACGTGCCGCCGGAGACCGCGCCGTCGGTCATCATCTTCACGCCGGTGAACCGCAGCCTCGTGTCGCCGAACCCGGTGCGCATCCCGAGGGCCCGCGCCGGGTCGAAGAACTCGTACCACAGCAGCATCCCGACCCGCGCGGTCAGCGCCCCGGCGGCCCGCGCGGCCTGGTAGAGCGCCCAGTCCGCGGGGTGCACCATGGCGTCGCACACCGAGGTGATCCCGGCGGCGTTCATCCGGGCGAGCATCCGCCGCAGCGACTCCACCCGCGCCTCCATCGTCGGCTGCGGGACGAGCGGCGCCCGCGAACCGTGCCCGAGATAGCCCTCCATCCAGGCCCGCTCGTACAGCACGCCCGTCAGCCGGCCACCGCCGTCGCGGACCAGTTCGCCGCCCACCGGGTCGGGGGTGTCCTCGCCGTACCCGGCGGCGGCCAGCGCCCGGGAGTTGGCGACGGCGCCGTGGTAGGAGTAGTGGATGATCAGCACCGGGTGCCGGTCGGAGACCCGGTCCAGCAGGTCCCGGTCGACGCGCCCGCCGTCCTCGGTACGGGAGACGTCGAAGTTGTGCCCGACCACCCACGCGCCCTCGGGCGTGCCGGCCGCCCGTTCGGCGAGCGCCCGCCGCACCTGTTCCGCGCTGCCGGTGACGGTCGGCGCCAGATCCACGTACAGACCGCCGTCGGCGAGCACGGAGGGATGGGCGTGCGCGTCGTCGAACCCGGGCAGCAGCACCCCGGACCCGAGATCGACGTCCTCGGCGCCGGGGAACCGGTCGCGCAGGTCGCGCCGGGCGCCGACCGCCACGACACGCTCTCCGAGCGTGGCGACGGCCTCGGGCTCGTCGCCGTTCATGGTGATGATCCGGCGGGCCGAGAAGATCCTGGCCCGGGACCGGTCGGCGGCGGGGACGGTGGCGTGCGGGCTCATATGAGCCCCGCCGAGTCGAGCAGCTTGAGCACGGGCACTCCGATCGAGGTGATGACGGTCATCGACATGACGCTGCCGACGAACGGATGGAAGTCGGCGGGCAGCCGCGCGGCGATGGCGCGGGCCAGCGGCGGACCGGCGGCGGCGCCGGTGACGGAGGCCAGCAGGATCACCGGCCAGCCGCCGCCCATGACGATCACCGCCGCCGGGGCGAACGACACCACGGGCACGAACGTCGGGTACCAGCCGTGCCGCCGCCACTGCCCGGCGTACAGCCACACGCCAAGGACGGCGGTGAGGATCTGCGCGGTGAGCAGGTCGGGGAACACGCCGCTGCCATAGGCCGGACCCATCGTGTCGACCGCCCAGGCCAGCACCGCCCCGCCGACGAGCCCGAGGGACGCCCACTCGTTGCCGTAGAACTGCGCCTCCGTGAAGTCCGCCAGCGCCCGACGCGGCAGCCACCAACCCGAAGCGTCGGCGTCGTGATCCGGGTGACGGTCGGGGACGGGATCGGGCTCGGCCGTGACGGGGTCGGTCTCGGCGTCCGGGGTCTGCGGAGCGGGCGGCGGGACGGACATCCAGGGCAACCCCCGGCAGATCAGGAACGCGAGGAGCGCGCCGACCCACATGCCGGTGACGTTCCCGACGACCGCCGGGAGTTCGAGCGGCCCGCAGACGTACTCGACGACCAGAATCGACACCGGCGTCGTGAGAACGGCGCCGAGCCCGGCGGCGGTGAGCGCGACCCGCCACCCGGCCCCGTACACGAGGACGACCGCGGGCGCCACCGACACGAACGGCACGAACGTCGGCTGCCAGGTGTCGGGCGCGAGCGTCCAGCCCCACAGCAGGTTCGACAGCAGCAGGCCGGCGCCGGAGGCGGCCAGCAACCACGGCCACAGCCCGGTGCCGTAGGCGATGTCGAAGCCCCGGGCGCGCAGCCGCCGCCGCGATGCGTGGTGCGCGCCGGCGGCGAAAACCAGGAGCCCGACGCCGCCGAGGGAGGTCTTGTAGAACTGGGCCTCGTTGGTGTCGCCCAGGATCCACACGATCCATTCGTGGACGCCGCGGCCCGCCGGGCTCGCCGCCTCCGGCGCGGTTCCGGGCAGGTCGTCCGCCACGGCCCTCATCGCCAGATTGAGCAGAACCGCGCCGCCGCAGACGAGCAGCAACTGGGTCGTCAGCCGTGACCGGGGCGGTGCGACGATCTCGGTCGCCATGGCTGTGACCTCCTCGGACGGCGCCGCGCCACTCTGCGCAAACGTTTGGCTATAACGTTTGCTCAATTCCAGACTGCTACCCTGGGCGCTGTCAAGAGCCGGTGCACGAAAAGCGGATGTCAGCGGGTGGTCTTGCAAGGGGCGAGTGGACGGGCGACGCTGAAGACGATCGCCGAGCTCACCGGGCTGCACGTGTCCACGGTCTCCCGGGTGCTGAACGGCACCACGACCGGCGCGCGGGCCGCGTCGGCGGCCACCGCCGAACGGATCAGACAGGTCGCCCGCGAGGTCGGCTATGTGCCCGACATCCAGGCGGCCGGGCTGCGCCGGCAGAGTTCCCGGCTGCTCGGCGTCATGATGGCCAGGCTCACCGACCAGGTGCTCGCCTCCATATATGAAGGCGTCGAACGCGCCGCGACCCGCCACGGCTTCCACACCATGGTGAGCAACACCTGGGACGATCCGGCCACCCGGCAGGCCCATATCGCGATGCTGCTGTCCCGTCGCGTCGACGCGATGATCTTCGGTGACGCGCATGTGGACGGGACGTTCCTCGCCGAGTTCGCCACGCACGGCGTCCCGTTCGTGCTGGTCAACCGGCGGGCCGCCGACCATCCCTCGGTCACCTGCGACGATGTCGAGGGCGGCCGCCTGGCCGCCGAGCACCTCTACGCGCAGGGCCATCGCGACGTGGGCGTGGTGGCCGGGCTGCCCTACGCGGCCAACGGCATCGACCGCACGACCGGCTTCACCCGCTATTTCGCCGAACGGGGCCGTCCCGTGCCCGGCGACCGCGTCGTGCACGCCAGCTTCGACGCGGCGGGCGGCGCGCTGGCCGCCGAACGGCTGCTGGACCTCGACCCCCGTCCCTCGGCGATCTTCGCGGTGAGCGACTTCGCCGCCATCGGCGTGCTCGGCGTGCTCCGCGAGCGCGGGCTGCGCGCCGGACGGGACGTCGCCGTGGTCGGCTTCAACGACGTGCCGATCGCCGCGCAGCTCACGATTCCGCTCAGCAGCGTCCGCAACCCGATGCACGAGGTCGGCGCGCGGGGCGTCGACCTTCTCGTCCGACTGATGCGCGGCGAACCGGTCCAACACATCACACTGACTCCCGAACTTCGCGTCCGCGAATCGAGCGCGCGTCCACACACCGGCGCCTGAGCTCTTTCGTGGCCGTGACCGGCCATGTTTTACCTCACGTAGTCACGCCTTGACGACGCGGAGACGCCTGTATCATCCTTTCTTGACCGAACATGTATAGAAAGTGGGGTAACGGCATGCCTGGACGCACGATCGGGTGGCTGCTGGGGATGGCCGCGATCGTCGCGGGGGCGGCGGCCTGCGGCGGGTCGGCCGACGCCGGGGGCGGGAAGGTCCGGCTCTCGCTGGTGGCCTACTCCACGCCCCAGGCCGCGTACGAGGAGATCATCAAGGAGTACCGCAAGACGCCGGAGGGCAAGAAGGTCACCTTCACCAAGTCGTTCGCCGCGTCCGGCGAGCAGAGCCGGGCCGTGGCGTCCGGCCTGAAGGCCGACATCGTCGCGCTGTCCCTGGAACCGGACATGACGCGCCTCGTCGACGGCGGCTTCGTCGCCCCCGACTGGAACACCGGGCCGGAGAAGGGGATGGTCACCGACTCCGTGGTGGTCCTGGCCACCCGCAAGGGCAACCCGAAGAACGTCAGGACGTGGGACGACCTCACCAGGCCCGGTGTCGAGGTCATCACCCCCAACCCCTTCACCTCGGGTGGGGCGCGGTGGAACGTGATGGCCGCCTACGGAGCCAAGGCGAACAAGGGCGCCGACAAGGCGACGGGCACCGCGTACCTGCACACCCTGTTCAAGAACGTTCCGGTCCAGGACTCCAGCGCACGCAAGTCGCTGCAGACCTTCTCGGGCGGCAAGGGCGACGTGCTCCTCGCCTACGAGAACGAGGCGATCTTCGCGCAGCAGAGCAAGCAGCCCCTCGACTACACGGTGCCCGACGCCACGCTCCTGATCGAGAACCCGGTGGCGGTGACGAAGAACAGCGCCAACCCGGAGGAGGCCCGCGCCTTCCTCAAGTTCCTGTACACCAAGAAGGCGCAGGAGATCTTCGTCAAGAACGGCTACCGGCCCGTGACCGACGGCGTTCCCGGCGCCGAGAAGTTCCCGCGGCCGTCCGGCCTGTTCACCATCGCCGACCTGGGCGGATGGAAGAAGGTCACCAGCGAGTTCTTCAACCCCAAGAGCGGCATCATGGCCGAGGTCGAGAAGAGCATCGGCGTCTCGGTGGAGGGTTAGGACTCCGTGGCGACGAGCGAGACGACCCCGGACGTGTCGGTCGAGGGCGTGTCCCAGGACGCGCCCTCGACCGGGACGGCGCCGGATGAGACGGCGCGGGACGAGACGACGCATGACGAGACGACGCATGACGTGCCCCGGGACGTGACGAGGCGGGGCAGGTCGGCCGGGCGGTCCCGCAGGTTCACGGGCACCGGGCGGTGGCCGGTCGGCGGCGGGACCGCGATCGGTCTCGGCACCGTGACGATCTTCCTGAGCGCGGTGGTCCTGATTCCGCTGGGCGCCGTGATCTGGAAAAGCGCCGAACTGGGCCCCGGCGGGTTCTGGGACGCGATCACCACCCCGGACGCCTGGGCCGCGCTGAAGCTCACCGTCATCGCCTCCCTGTTCGTGGCGCTGGTGAACCTGGTCATGGGCACGCTGATCGCCTGGGTGCTCGTGCGCGACTCCTTCCCCGGGAAGGGCGTGATCGACCTGCTGATCGACCTCCCGTTCGCGTTGCCCACCATCGTGGCGGGTCTCGTCCTGCTGACGCTGTACGGGACCGACAGCCCGGTCGGCATCACGCTGGCCTACACGCGGATCGGCGTGGTGGTGGCGCTGCTGTTCGTGACGCTGCCGTTCGTGGTCCGCACCGTCCAGCCGGTCCTGCTGGAGTTGGACAAGGAGATGGAGCAGGCCGCGGCGTCGCTGGGCGCGGGAAACTGGACGATCTTCCGGCGGATCATCCTGCCGAACCTGGTCCCGGCCATGCTGGCCGGCACCGCCCTGGCCTTCACCCGCGCCGTCGCGGAGTTCGGCTCGACGGTGCTGATCTCCGGGAACGTTCCGTTCAAGACCCAGGTCGCCGCCGTCCACCTCTTCGGCCAGATCGAGAGCGACAACACCGCCGCCGCCGCCGCGATCTCGACGACGCTGCTCACGCTGTCGCTGCTGGTCCTGCTGGCGATCGACCTGCTGCGCCGATGGGGGGCCCGCCGTGGTTAAGCACGTGCTCCGCGTGATCGTCCTGCTCTATCTGCTGTTCCTGCTGATCCTGCCGGTGGCGCTGATCGGCTGGCGGACGTTCGGTGACGGGCCCGGCCCGTTCATCGACGCGCTCACGACGCATTCGGCGCTGCACGCCTTCCAGGTGACCCTCGTGGTCGCGGGCTGGGCCGTGGTCCTCAACACCGTGTTCGGTGTGGTGGCCGCGCTGCTGCTCGCCCGGCACGAGTTCCCGGGCAAACGCCTGCTCAACGCGCTGATCGACCTGCCGCTCGCGGTGTCCCCGGTCGTGGTGGGCCTGGCGCTGATCCTCGTGTACGGCACGTTCAGCCCGGTCGGCGGCTGGTTCGAGGGCCGCGGCGTCCAGATCATCTTCTCCACGCCGGGCATGGTGCTGGCGACGGTGTTCGTGTGTCTGCCCCTGGTGGTGCGCTCGATCGTCCCGGTCCTGGAGGAGCTCGGAGACGAGCAGGAGCAGGCCGCGCGGACGCTGGGGGCGGGCGGCTGGCAGACCTTCCGTCGCGTCACCCTGCCCAGCATCCGGGCGGCGCTCGGCTACGGCATCGTGCTGTCCCTCGCCCGCGCGCTGGGAGAGTACGGCGCGGTCGCCGTCGTCTCCGGCCGGACGGTCGACGAGACCCAGACCCTGACCCTGTTCGTCGAGGAGCGATTCGAGAACTTCGACGTACATGCGTCCTACTCCGCCGCGCTCGCGCTGGCGGTCCTCGCGGTCGCCGGGCTGTTGGCGACCAAACTTCTGCGACCCAGGGACGGCTCCTGATGGCGATCGAGATTCGTGGTGTGAACAAGTCCTTCGGCGACGCCGCCGTGCTGCGCGACGTGTCGGTGGACGTGACCTCCGGCTCCCTGACCGCGCTGCTCGGTCCGAGCGGCGGCGGCAAGTCGACGTTGCTGCGCGTGATCGCGGGCCTGGAACGTCCCGACTCGGGCCAGGTGGTGATCTCCGGGCGGGACGCGACCCAGCTGCCGCCGCAGCGCCGCGACGTCGGGTTCGTCTTCCAGCACTACGCCGCGTTCAAGCACATGACGGTCTTCGAGAACGTCGCGTTCGGGCTGCGGATCCGCAAGCGTCCCAAGGACGAGATCAAGAAGCGCGTCGGAGAGCTGCTGGACCTGGTCCACCTCGACCAGTTCGCCGAGCGGTACCCGGCGCAGCTTTCGGGCGGGCAGCGGCAGCGCATGGCCCTGGCGCGGGCGCTGGCCGTGGACCCCGAGGTGCTGCTGCTGGACGAGCCGTTCGGCGCGCTCGACGCCCAGGTCCGCAAGGAGCTGCGGGCCTGGCTGCGCCGCCTGCACGACGAGGTGCACGTGACGACCGTCTTCGTCACCCACGACCAGGAGGAGGCGATCGAGGTCGCCGACACGATCGTGTTGCTGGCCGACGGGGTCGTCCAGCAGCAGGGGGCGCCCGCCGAGATCTACGACAACCCGGCGAGCCCGTTCGTGATGCGCTTCCTCGGGCCCGTCACCGAGATCGACCGTCGGCTGATCCGGCCGCACGACGTGGAGATCCGGACCGAGCCGGGGGAGGGCACGAGCCCGGCCGTCATCACGCGGGTGGTGCGCCTCGGGTTCGAGGTCAGGGTCGAGTTCACGGTGCGGGCCTCGGGCGGGGAACACGCCGCCTGGGCCCAGCTGACCAGGGAGACCGTCGAGCGGATCGCGATCGAGGAGGGCGCCGAGGTGCACGTTCGCCCCCGCCCGACGATCAAGCATAGTATTCAGATTGCTTAAGTAGGAAATAGCTGCCATGCTCGTCCCATGACAATCAGCACGACCACATCACGGGGTTCTGGACTGGCCGCTACCGCCGCCGAGCTGGCGGAACGCTCCGCCGAATGGCTGCCGCGGGTGCGGCTGGATCCACAGGGGCGCTGGTACGAGCGCCTGCACCGGTACGACGATCAGGAGATCTGGCTGATCAGCTGGCTGCCCGGCCAGACGACGGGATTGCATGATCACGGCGGTTCGCGCGGTGCCTTCGCGGTCGCTCTCGGTAGTCTCCAGGAGCGGGATCTGAGCGGAGTGCGCGAGATCACGCCGGGGCGGGCCCGCGCGTTCGGGCCCGAGTACGTGCACGAGGTCCGCAACGGGTCGTTCGCGCCCGCGGTCAGCGTGCACGTGTACTCGCCGCCCCTGGCGACCATGAACCGTTACGACCTGGTCGGCGACCGGCTGGTGCGCCTGGCCACCGAGGAGGCCGCGCAGTGGTGAGCAGCCCACGGACCATCGACGACGTCCTGACCGACGCGCGGTCGCGCCTGCGGCGCCTGACCCCCGAGGCGGCGCACGCCCGGTGGGAGGCGGGCGACCTGCTGGTCGACATCCGGCCCGCCGCCCAGCGTGCGGACGAGGGCGAGGTGCCCGGCGCGCTCGTGATCGAACGCAACGTCCTGGAGTGGCGTCTGGACCCGGCCTCCGACGCCCGCATTCCCCAGGCGACCGGGCATGACGTGCGCGTGATCGTCCTGTGCTCGGAGGGCTACACCTCCAGCCTGGCCGCCGCGTCGCTGCAGGACCTCGGCCTGAGCCACGCGACCGACGTGGCCGGAGGCTTCCGCGCCTGGCGCGCCGCGGGCCTGCCCGTCACCGGTGGTGACCGCACGGCGCCCGGTCGGGCAGAATCGGCTGTGTGAGATATGCGCTGTTGATCTGCGACGACGAGTCCGTCGCACCGAGCAACGAGGAGATCGCGGCCGACCCGGTGCACCAGGCGTGGTGCGCCGACCTGGCACGGCGCGGCATCAGGGAGACCGGTGTCAGGTTGCGCCCCGTGGTGGACGCGACATCGGTCCGGGTACGCGACGGCGAGACGCTGATCTCCGACGGGCCGTACGCCGAGACCAAGGACTTCGTCGGCGGAGTCGTGATCATCGACTGCGCCGACCTGGACGAGGCGATCCAGATCGCCGCCGGCCACCCCTACGCCCGCTGGGGCGGCGTCGAGATCCGTCCCCTCTGGGAATGACCGCCCCGGAAGAGCGTGTACGGACGGCGGTCGACGCCGCCTACCGGGACGAATGGGGTCAGGTGGTCGCCACGCTGATCGCGTTCACCGGCGACTGGGACCTGGCCGAGGACTGCGCCCAGGACGCGTTCGCCGCCGCGCTGGCCACCTGGACGCGGGACGGGATTCCCCGCCGCCCCGGCGCGTGGCTCACCACGACCGCCCGCAACCGTGCCATCGACCGGTTGCGCCGCGACGCCACGGGGACGGACAAACTCCGTGGGCTCGCCACCCTGACTCCGCCGGAAGAGCCGGCGCCGGAGCCGATCCCGGACGAACGACTCCGGCTGATCTTCACCTGCTGCCATCCGGCGCTGCCGTTCCCGGCCCGGGTCGCGCTCACCCTGCGCACGCTCGCCGGGCTGAGCACCGCCGAGATCGCCCGAGCCTTCCTGACCGCCGAGCCCGCCATGGCGCAGCGCCTGGTCCGCGCGAAACGCAAGATCCGGGAGGCCGGCATCCCGTACCGGGTCCCGCCCGCCGAGCACCTGCCGGAACGGCTCGCCGCCGTCCTCGCCGTCCTCTACCTGATCTTCAACGAGGGCTATGACGAGGACGACCGGCACCCGGCGCTCACGGCGGAGGCGATCGGCCTCGCCCGGGTCCTGGTGACGTTGATGCCGGGGGAGCCCGAGCCGCGCGGACTGCTCGCGCTGATGCTGCTGCACGAGGCCCGCCGCGCGACACGCACCCGCGGCGGCGTCCTGGTCACCCTGGAGAACCAGGACCGGTCCCGATGGGACCGGGAGCTGATCGCCGAGGGCGTGGCGGCGCTCGACCGTGCGCTGGCCCTCGGCCGTCCCGGCCCGTACCAGGTGCAGGCCGCCATCGCGGCCTGCCACGCCACCGCGCCCGACGCGGCGAGCACGGACTGGCCGCAGATCGCCGTCCTGTACACCGAGCTGGCACGGCTGGCGCCGTCCCCGGTGGTGGAGCTCAACCGCGCCGTCGCGGTCGCGATGGCCGACGGCGTCCCGGCGGGCCTCGCCCTCGTCGACGAGCTCACGGCGTCGGGCCGGCTCGCCGGCTACCATCTGCTGCCCGCGACCCGGGCCGACCTGCTCCGCCGGGACGGCCGCGCCGCCGAGGCCAGGGCGTCCTACGAGGAGGCGCTGAACCTCGCGCCCACCGAGCCCGAACGCCGCTACCTGACCGCCCGCCTCCGCGACCTCTGACCCTCGCGGCCGGTCACCCCCCGTAGGAGTTCCGCAGGAACTCGTTGAGCTCCTTGCCGGACTTGTCACGCACCTGCTGGACGAGCCGCTCGTACGCCTCGTCGAGCGCGGAGACGATGTCGGTACGTCCGGACAACTCCGCCGCCCGGAGCGACGACGTGATCTGGTCGACATTGGTGGCGCCGACCGGGCAGAACGCCACCCCGGGCTGGCTGAGCGCCCAGTGGATCGCCAGCGCCTCGATGGACTGACCGCAGTCCGCCGCGATGGGCCGCAGGTCGTTGACCACCCACTCCCGGAGGACGGCGCGGGGCTCGTCCGCGAAGATCGGCAGCCCGCCGCGGATGTCGCCGTCCCGCAGCGACCATCCGTCGAGCGTCCTGCCGGTCAGCAGGCCCCACTCGATGACGTTGTAGGGGACGAGCCCGATCCCGTTCCGCGCGCAGTACTCGCGAACGTCACGGTCACCGGACTGGTCGATGAGGCTGAGACGGTTCTGCACATGGCTGACGGCGCCGTCGTGGTTGTATTCCTCCAATTGCGGCAACGTCACGTTGCAGACGCCGATCTCCCGGACCTTGCCCTGGTCACGGAGGTCGAGCATCGCCTGGATGGTCTCGGCGAACGAGGCGTCGGTCGCCTTCGTCGTGGACGTCAGATAAAGGTCGATGTAGTCCAGCCCAAGGTGACGCAGGGAGTCCTCGCACTGGGCCGTCACCGCGGCCCGACTTCCCTCGCGCCTGGACTCCCGGTCCTTGACGCAGAGCGTGCCCAGCGCGAAGCGGTCACGGTCGACCGACCGCAGGATCGAGCCGACCAGAGAGTCGACGCCCTCGTAATAAGGCGCCGTCTGGATGTAGCGTCCACCGCCGTCGAGAAATGCGTGGACGATCCTTTCCGCCTCCTCGGCCGAAACGCGGCTGAACACGTTGCTGAATGGGAAGGTCCCCAGGCCGATACCTTCAGCGATCATGTGGCTCTCCCCGCAGTCGCGAACTCGTTGACCGTGCCGGAATCCGTTCCGGAATCTCCTCGCTCCGACCGTACTCGGCGGCCCCGCAGGCCATCCGGGTGCGTCATGTTTCGCGGAGACAGGGATAGTTTGCCAGCTGCTCCCCGGTCGCGGAAGGGATCGATGGATGTGGCGGCCGCGAGGTAAGGAAGGGGACGGAATGGCGGGCCCGAGGGCGGTGGGCCGGCGCTCGATCCCGTCCGCCGTGGGCCTCCCGCCGGGCCGGCGCGGCGCGGGTTCCGATGACGCGGCATGCCGGGCATCGTCGACCTGGTTGGGTGCGATGTCCGGATTCGTGGCGGCGATCGTCGCCCCGGACGGAACCCGGCCGCATCGAGGGCCGGTGATTCGAGGGAAACGTGGTTTAGATGGTGATGCGGACGAGAATGGTCGTATCATGACCGGGCCGGTGCCGGGTTCGACCGCGACGGAACGGGGCGGCCGTGACCACATCCGAGGGAGTGTCCAGCATGCCCGAGGGCGAGCACTTCCGCCCCGAGGTCCGGGTGATGAAACCCGGCCTCGGCGGAGAGGTGGAGTTGGGCCGGACGATCGTGCTCACGTACCAGGCCGCGTTCTCCGAGGCCGAACTGGACGCGGGAGATCTCTTCGAACGGTCGGACGAGTTTCCCCGGATGCTCGCTTTCACGGTCGGTGCGCGCCAGCTCAATTCCGTCCTGGAAACGGCTCTTCTAGGCGCTTCGATCGGCGATTCACTGCGAATCCGGCTGCCCGGTGACGCGATGCGTGACTCATTCGTCCGGGAAAAGCTTCCCGACGGTGCGGACGTCTGGCTCGATGTGAACATCTCGACCAAATCCTGGAACGTCACCGCGGACGAGTCCCATACGATGTTCGCTCCTCTTGAGGATCCCCTGTAAAGAAATACGGCTGCCCTGCGAAACGCGTGACGGTGAGGTGCACATGGTCGTACACACTGCGGGATTCCTGGAGGACAGCCGCCGCTACCTGTTCGACGACGGGCAGTTGCGCGGAGTCTACGAACGGCTCGGCGCGGGAGAGACCCGCCGGGGGCTCGACGTCGGCTGCGGCACGGGACACTTCACCAGGATCGTCGCCGCCCTGTGCCCGGAGGGCCGGTGGTACGGCGTCGACCTCGACGGGCCCGTCCTCGCCCATGCGGCGAGGTCGGTGGACGCCCCTCTCCGGCCCGCCCCTCTCCGGCCCGCCTATCTCCGGGCCGACGGAGGGCGGCTGCCCTTTCGCGACGGGACGTTCGACACGACGAGCTGCCACTTCCTGCTGTCGCGGATCAGCGCGCGCAAGGTCTCCGAGGTCCTCCGGGAGATGGCGCGGGTGACGGATCCGGGCGGCCGACTGATCTTCGTGGAACCCTGCCTCGGGCTCACGTCCGTGCACTTCGCCGGCGACGGCGAGGCGAGCCGGGCCCTCGAACGCGTCCGCCGTGCGAAGGCGGCCGTCGAACGCGGCGTCAACGACATCGACGAGAACCTCCCGCTCCGGCTGCCCGGGCTCCTGAACGGTCTCGGCTACGACGTGGCGCACTGTGAGTTGCTGGCCGGAACCTGGTGGAGCGTCCTCCCCGATCAGCGGACACGCGAGGACCCGGAGTTCGAGCCCTGGCTGACCCGCCGCCACGAAGCGTTCGACAGGCCCAACGCGAGCACGACCCTCGGCCGGTTCGGGCGCCACGAGGGAGGCGCGGCGCCGCTCCGGCACGGGCCGGACCGGGCACCCGTCGCGGTGCGGAACGCCTACCGGCACGCGGGCGTGGAGGACGGAACGTTCGACGCGGTCCAGACGGCCCGCGGCCGCGTGGCGGCGGCGGAACTCGCGGCGGGCGGGCGGCCCGCCGAACTGAGCCTGGAAGTGCTGCCCGTGCTGTGCGTCGCCGCCCGGCGGGCGTCGTGAGCGAGGTCGTCGTCCTGGTCGGGTTCGACTGCGACTGCCCGCGCGTCCAGTACGGCGTCTCCGGCGGCCAGGAGCACCTCCACCACACCGTGCTCGGCGTCATGGAGCGGCTCACCGGCCTTCTGCTGCGGGCGGGGGCGGGTCACACGTACTTCCTCAACGGGGGTTTCCTCGAACTCGCCCGGCACCTCGGCAGCGAGGCGCGGCTGGCGGCGGTGCTCGACGCGGACCCGGTGGAGGTGGGCGACCACGGCTACTCCCACCGGCCGTACATCCCGGTCGCCGGGCGTTCGGAGTACCGTCCGCTGGACGAGCCCGAGATCGAACTGGAGCTCCAACTGACCCGCCGGCTTCTGGAACGGGTGTGCTCGCGTCCGGTGGTCGGGGTGCGCACCCCCCTCGGGCACCCCGGCGGGCTGCGCGACCACGAAGCGATCACGGAGATCCTGAAACGGCAGGGCGTCCGTTACGTCTCGTCCGACCTGCGCGATCCCGACTCGCGGCCGCACGCGGCGCTGATTGACGACTCCGGCGCCGCCCGGCAGCCCTACCGTTACCGCAACGGCCTCCTGGAGATGCCGTCCCACGGCCACCACGACTCCCACTTCGAACGCGTCGCCCGCGCCGCCCCCGACCGCGCCGACGTCCACCGCCAGGCGTACGAGCACTACCGGCGGCTGATCGAGGACGCGGCGGCGCTCGCGGCCCGGCGCGCCGAGCCGGTCTACGTCGGCCTCGTGCTGCACCCGTCGAGCATCGCCTGGTACGACCCCGACTGCCGGGTACTCGACCGGCTCGTCGGGCCCGGCGGAGTCGACGGTCCGGTCCCCGTGACCTTCACGTCCTACCGGGCGGGCGCGGAGCATTCCGCGCGTCGCCGAACGACCCCCACCCGCCCGTGACCCGAGGAGGAGCATTGCCGCCGACCGACGAACAGTTCGGCCGCGCCGTGCGCGTCATCGCGAGACTTCCGATGCTCGCGACCGAGCGTGACCGGCAGGCGATCGTCATCGCGACCGGCTTCCGGTCGCTGCTCCCGGTCATCGACATCTCCGGGTCGCCGATCAGCGCGAGCACGATGCTGCTCGACGCGCTCCGGCGGCGGGGTCGCCTCCCGGACGGGCGGACCGCGTTCGCGGCGTTCCTCACCGCCCTCGCCGAGATGATGGAGGGGGCGGTCGCCGACGAGCTGGTGGCGATCGTCGAGGACGTGGGCGAGCCCACGCCGATCACGGTTCCCGGTGCCGACCTGCCGCCGCAGCCGCCGGAAGAGAAGATCATCGGCACGAACACGCTACGGCCGGTCGAGTTCCTCCGGCTCGGCGCGCGGGCGGCCGAGTCGGTGGCCCGCCTCAGCGTGCGAGTCGGCGGTCGCGTCCGTTACGGCACCTGTTTCCTGCTCGACGGCGGTGTCATCGTCACGAACAACCATGTGCTGGCGGACGCGGAGGCGTGCCGTCACGCACGCGCGGAGTTCAACCTGCTGGAGGAGACGGAGGTGAACGGCGACGGCGTCTGGTCCTACCGGCTGGACCCCGACCGGTACTTCGTCACCGACACGCGGTTCGATCTCAGCGTGGTGGCCATCGTGGACGCGGCGAACCGTGAGATCGCGACACGACTGTCGACGCGACCGCTCACCGTGGGGGACCGGGTCAACATCGTCCAGCATCCCCAGGGCGGCTTCAAACAGGTGTCCCTGCAGAACAACCAGGTGACCTATGTCGACGCCGTGCGCGTGCAGTACCGGACGACGACCATGCCCGGGTCGTCCGGTTCCCCCGTCTTCGACGACGACTGGAACGTTGCGGCGGTGCATTGCCGCGGCGGCCACCTCCAGCGGGGAAGTCGGCAAGAGGTGGTCTTCACCAACGAGGGGACGCTGTCGTCCGCTCTGGCGAAACTGCTGCCCTAGCGGTGGAGGGTGACCGTTGGCCCGTGTACTGGTCAGTCCGGTGGACACGTCGTCGGGGCTCAACGTCGTGCGCGGTCTCCGTGCCGCCCACGACGTCCACGTGACGGGCCTGTCCCGGACCGGGCGCCACGCGGCCCGCGCCTTCTGCGACCGGTTGGTCGTCGTTCCCGACGGGCGGGAGCGCATGGCCCACATCCGGGACGAGTGCCGGGCCGGTCGCGTCGACGTCGTGCACCCCGGGCACTCGACGGACCTGCTCGCGTTGTCCGAACTGGCCCGCCGGGAACACGGCGTCCGGACGCGGACGCTGCTGCCACCGCCCGAGGTCGTGGAGCTGTGCGGCGACAAGCTCCGGTTGGGCGAGGCGCTGACCGGCCACGGGATCGGCGCCGTCGCGACGCGTCCACTCGACGCCGCCGAGGTCGACGGCACCGGCATCCCGGTCCCGGCCTTCGTCAAGCCGCGGTACGGGACGGGCTCGGTGGGCGCCGCGGTCGTGTGGGACCGTGCCGATCTGCCGGTCCTGGCCCGTGGCGGCGCCGCGATGGTCGTCCAGCCGCTGCTGCGCGGCACTGAGGTCACCGTGGACTACCTCGCCGGTCATGACGGAGACCTGGTCGCGTTCATGCCGCGGGCGCGGCTGCGCGTCGCGGCGGGCAAGACGGTCGTCGGCCGGACCCTTCCGGCGCGCGACTTCCGTGACCTGGTCACCGCCGTGATCACGGCGCTCGGGCTGCGCGGGGCCGGGAACATCCAGGCCTTCACGTCCCCCGAGGGGCCCGTCGTCACCGATGTCAATCCGCGGTTCGCCGCCGGCGGGCTGATGCTGTCGGCCGCGGCCGGGGTGAACCTGCCGCTGCTGGCCACCCGCCTGGTCATGAGCGCGTCCGTCACCGTGCCGGACCCGCGGGCCGGGGTGGAGATGTACCGGTACGAGACCGAAGTGTTCCACTACCCGTGAGGAGGGCGATCCGTGGTCCTCGAGGACGATCTGCGGGAGCGGATCCTCAACGTTCCGCACATCTCGCGCACCACCACGCGCGAGGCGCTGCTGCTGCGCCTTCCGCGCCGGCTCGCCGAGCGGGTGCCGCTGGCGGAGACCGCGCGTGTCTTCGCCGAGAAGCTGGCGCAGGCGGTCGTCGAGGCCGACCGCTGGCGCCACGGCGAGAACGTCCGCGCGCTCGAGGCCGCGTGCCATGACCTGAGCGGAGCACCGGAGGAGACGTCGGCCCGGCCCTCCTCCCTCTCCGCCCCGATGTCGCGATACCTGTCGACGCTCGCCGACGAACTGCACCACGTGGAGCTGTCGCACATCCTCGCGCAGGGGCTGGTCGAGGTGCAGCTCGCCACCGTCTACTGCCGACTGAGCTGCGACGCGGCGATCAGCGTCCGCGTCCGGGACGGCGACATAGCGGAATGGCGGATCCGGAAGAGGACCGCGTCGGGGAGCACCGAGGAATGGGCCGCGCCGACCCTGCGGGAACCGGCACTGTCCCGGCTCCTGGACCGGATCCGGGACGAGATCTTCCACCGGCGGTTCCAGCGTCCCACGGAGCGGTTGCCGGTGGTGGCGCGTCCGCTGTCCGCCGACGGGGTCCTGCACCACTACTATCCCCTGTCGCCGTTGGAGGCGGCCTCCCTCGTCGACCATCTGATCATCGTGGGCGAGGCGGGCAGCGGGAAGAGCACGGTCACCAGGTACCTGGCCTACACCCTCGCCCAGCGGGCTCTCGGCCGGCCGGTCGCGACACGGGAACTGCTGTCCGTCGACCGGACGCTCGTGCCGATCTACATCCGGATCGCCGACTTCACGCACTGGGCCGTCAAGCAGAACATCACCCGCGACATCGGCACCGACCACCTGCTCGACTACGTCGCGGAACAGTTCGCCGGGGACGACGCGATCCGCGACGCGTTGGAGGGCGCGCTGAACGCCGGTGAGGCGTGGCTCATCTTCGACGGGCTGGACGAGTCCCGCGGCTCGGCCGCCCTGAACGCGAACCTGGAGGAGCGCTACCGCCGGATGACCCGGCTGGTGAACCTGGTGGCGGCGCGGGGTTCGCGCGTGCTGCTGACCTCCCGTCCCTTCGCCACCGGCGAGTACGGCCAACCCCTGTTCGCCGCGGGCTTCGTCTCGGTCGACCTGTGCGGCATGGCGGACCACGAGATCGAGTTCTACTGCCGCCGCACCCTGTCCGCCATCGGCTGCCGTCCCGCCGACGTGGACCGGCACTGGACGCAGCTACGCCGGTGGATCGACCGCGTGGACGCCGACTTCAAACGGCGGGCCCTGTTCGTCACGCTCCTGTGCCTGGTCGAGTACCGCCACGGGGTCGCCAACCTCACCGCAAGCCGCGTCGACCTGTTGAGACAGGCGTACGAACTCATGGTCTGGCGCTGGCCCGACAACAAACGCTCGGTCGGCGGCACCGGGAAGGAGCTGCCGTACTCGGTGAACGACGCCCGGCTGAACTCCGCGCTGGAGGTGGTGGCCTTCGAGACGCTCGCCCACGAACCGTCGTGGGACACCGGCTCCGACACCGAGGACGACATCGACAAGGGCCGGTTCTACCGGGAGCTGGACGTCTTCCGCGAGCAGATGTTCGAGGTCCTGGAGTTCCTCATCGAGGACTCCGGGCTCCTCCGGGTCGTCGGCCCCAAGTCGCTGCGGTTCAGCTTCCGGATCATCCAGGAGTTCCTCGCCGCCACACATGTGGCGGACACCGGCCGCTTCACCGAGCTGCTGGGCCTCGCCGCCGAACAGACCGGCCCGTGGGCCGAGACGCTCTCGCTTCTGGCCGAGATGTTGAGTTCCGACGACGACCGTTCCTGGGTGAACAAGCTGATCGACGCCGCCGTGACCACGGTGCGGGAGAAACCCGACCACGCCGACAGTGCCGCCTGGGTCCTCGGCCGGTTGTTGCGCGACGAGAAGAGCGCGCGCATGTCGGCGGAGTACGCCGGCACGGTCCGGGAGATGCTGACCGGGGTGCTGGTCTCCCCGGCGCTCAACGCCGACCAGCGCGACGACGTCGGACGGGCGCTGTCCATCGTCGGTGACCGGCGGCCCGGGGTCGGTGTGCGGGCGGGCGTGCCGGATTTGGAATGGGTCGACGTGCCCGGCGGGCGCGTCCGGCTGGGCCTTGAGGAGGAGGCGTTCGCCGAGGCGCTGCGGCTCGGTGGCAGCCGCGAGTTCCTCGCTCCGGAGACACCCTCCTACGAGATCTCGCTGGACGGTTTCCGTATCTCCAAGCACCCCGTCACGGCGGCCCAGTACGCGGCCTTCTGGGCGGACGAGGGCGGCGCGTCCGACGAACGCTGGTGGGAGGCGGGAGGGTGGCCGATCTCGTCCGGGCCGCCCGTCGTGCCACCGGCCGAACGCAACCATCCGGCGACCGAGGTCTCCTGGTACGAGGCGATGGCGTTCGCCAGATGGCTCTCGGACCGGCTGGGGCTTCAGGTCTCCCTGCCGACGGAGGCGCAGTGGGAGTACGCGGCGCGCTGGGGCGGGCCGGCCGCGAACGTGCCGCCGGGCGACGCCCTGTGGTGCAACGGCCACGCGACCGGGCTGGGCAGGCCGAACGCGGTGGGGATCTTCGGGGAGAACGGGCTGGGCGCCGCCGACATGATCGGCAACGTGTGGGAGTGGTGCACGTCGGCGTACACCGACGACTCCGGCCGCGTGTTCGGGTACCCGTACGACCCGGACGACGGCCGGGAGTCCCTCTCGCTTTCGGACACGTGCTACCGGGTCGTCCGCGGTGGTTCCTACACCAACGTCGACTTCATGCTCCGCCCGACCGTGCGCGGCCACGACCGGCCGGACTTCCGTGCCCGACGGCAGGGATTCCGGCTGGTGTGCTCCCTCGCGGCCGAGACGACGGGTTCAGTCGATGGAACGCCGACCTGACGCCGGTTCGGCGTTCGGCGGGCGCGTCTCGCGCAACACGTCCAACGCGCGGTCGAGGATCTCGTGCCACCCGGTCGCGCGGTAGGGAAGGTCGAACGGCCCGGCGCGCCGGACCCGGGCGATGGCGGCGGCGATCCCGGCGGAGTCGGTGCCGGCCACGACGGCGATGCCCCGGTCGATGAGGTCGCCGTTCCCGGAGAAGGCGCGGACCAGGACCGAACGCCTCCCGAGTATCGCGGCCTCCCGCGGCATCGTCCCGGAGTCGGTGACGAGGAACGGGGCCGCGGCGACGAGCCGCCAGGTCTCCCGTGGCGTGCGGCCGTCGCGCGGTTCGACGTGCCCGGGAACCGGTCCCATGGTCTCCAGCAGCCGCCTGAGCTGCGGCGTCAACAGAAGCACCGCGCGTTGCCGCTGCTCGGCCAGGGCCTCGAAGACGGCGGTGACGACCTCCGGCCGCAGCGTCCAGCTCTTGTGCAGCGTCAGCACCGCGGGCGCGTCGCGGACGCCGGGAGTGGGGACGCCGGCGGCCGGGCCCGCCATGGCCACCTGGCGTCGGACGAACCCGAGGTGCGGATCGTCGAAGACCAGCACCGGCGCGCCGGGCCGGGCCACGTGCAGGCCGGCGGCGGCGGACTCGCTCCAGCAGACCAGGACGTCCGCGTGCTTTACCACGGCCCGCCGGATCTCCGACTCCCGATGGCCCGGCGTCCGGGAGCCGAGACCGGCCTCGGCGTAGACCAACGGCAGTCCCGCCCGGACGGCGGCCCGCGCGCCGAGGAGCGTGCTGCGCGTGTCGCCCATGACCAGGACCGCGCGGGGGCCGCCCGAGGCGGCCGACCGGGTGACCACCGCGTCGTGGACCTCCTCGACGGTGGGGTCCCCGCCGGAGCCTCCGGAACGGGGTACGACATCGACGTCGACGCCCAGATCGGTGCGGGGCAGGGCGGCGAGTTCGGGATCATAATGCTGCCCTGTGTCGAGCAGAACGAGCCGGTCGACCCGCGACGCGTTACCCCGCAGGTCCTCCTGCATGGCCGCGCACTTGATGATCTGTGGGCGCGTACCGACCACCGCCACGATGGTCCACTTCTCGTCCATCGGCGCCGCCCTTGTCGGATGGAGGATCACGGGTGATGACGGAGACGTCTGACAGTATCGAGCTGGCGAGCAGATTCACCCCCGGCGAGTATCAGGAGCTGCTGGAGAGCTGCCGTCGCGCCCGCTACGCGTTCGTCCTCTCCGGCGCCCTTTCCGGGCGGTCGACTGCCGGGCGGTCGACGCCACCCGACCGCAGGCGGCTGGTCTGGCTGCGTCACGACGTCGAACTGTCCGCGGACGCGGCGGTCGAGATGGCCCGCGTGGAGCACTCCCTCGGCATCTCCGCGTCCTACCTGCTCTGCCCGCAGAGTCCCTTCATCCCGCCGCCCGCCCTGCGCGGTCTGGCGGCGCGGCTCGTGGAGCTCGGTCACGAGGTGGGCCTGCACCTGGTTCACGACGCGGAACACGGGCGCGAGGGGCTCCGCGACCTGGCCGACCAGTGGGCCGGGAGGCTGGGGCTCGCCGCGGGCCGCCCGGTCTCCCTGCACGCCCCCCGGATGAGGGACGCGGCGGAGGTGGCGCGACGCTGCCCGACGCCCCACCTCTACACCTGTTACGTCTCCGGCGGATGGCGGTACCTGTCGGATTCCACCGGCCACTGGCGCTGGGGCCATCCGCTGGAGCATCTCGTCCCCGGCGGCTCCCCGCTGTACGTGCTGACCCATCCGTTCTGGTGGTTCGGACGTCCGATCCGGCACCCCCGACCGGTGGCCCTGGACTTCCTGCCGCAGTACAACGAGGAGCCGTGAACGAACCGGCGGACCCGTCAGGCGTCGCGGGTCTTCACCATGTCGCCCCCGGGTGGGCGCGGGCCACGCTCTGCGACTCGGCCAGCAGGTCGGTCAGCGCGGCCAGGTGCGTCCCGTCCCGGCCGGTCGGCCGCGGCGGCGGTGGGACGTCGGCGGGACGCCGCAGCGTCGCCGTCGTCAACACCTCGTCCAGGACCGCGTCGAACTCCGCGCGGACGGTGGACGGGTCGACGCCGACACCCGCCGCGGCCAGGTCGCGTTCGACGTCGTGCGCGGTGAACAGCTCACCGGTGTACGGCCACAGCGCGTCCAGGGCCCGCTGCGCGCGGTCATGGGACAGGTCGGTGCCGTCGCCGAGCCGGATCGTCCACAGCGCGGCGTGGTCGCGGTGGTAGGCGACCTCCTTGACGCCCTTCGCGGCGATCGCGGCCAGCACCGGGTCACGGGACGCGGTGAGACGGTCCAGCAGCGCCAGCCGCCATGTCGCGAACATCAGCGACCGGACCGTCGCGTGCGCGAAGTCGCCGTTCGGCAGCTCGGCCAGCGTGACGTTGCGGAACCCGGGCGCGTCGCGGAAGTAGGCGAGCGCGTCCTCGTCGCGGCCCGCGCCCTCGGCGGCGCCGCCGCGCGACAGCAGCAGCCGCGCCTGCCCCAGCAGGTCCAGCGCGATGTTGGCGAGCGCGACCTCCTCCTCCAGTTCGGGCGCGTGCGTGCACCACTCCTGCAACCGGTGCGACATGACCAGCGCGTCGTCGCCGAGCATCAGGCAGTAGGCGAACAGGGCGCGCCGGTCGATCCCGTCCGGAACGGACGTGTCGATCCCGGCGAGCGGGTCGTGGAACCCGGTGCCGAACGCCCAGCGTGTCTCGTCGTTGTCCTCGGTGATCGCCCCGAGCGCGTTGTCGAATGCCATGGCGGCCTCACATGTGCGGGACGTTCTCGGGGATGTCGTAGAACGTCGGGTGCCGGTAGACCTTGTCGCCGCTGGGGGCGAAGAAGGGGTCCTTCTCGTCCGGGCTGGACGCGGTGATGTCCTTCGCCTTCACGACCCAGATGCTCACGCCCTCGTTCCGCCTCGTGTAGAGGTCGCGGGCGTTGTGGAGGGCCATCGTGGCGTCGGCGGCGCGCAGCGACCCGACGTGCACGTGGTTCAGGCCGCGCTTGCCCCGGACGAACACCTCATACAGCGGCCAGTCCTTCTCCATCACGTCTCCTCTCCCTCTCCGCTTCCCGCTCCGCCTGTTTGGCCGCGTACGCGGCGGCGGCCTCCCGCACCCAGGCGCCGTCCTCGTGGGCGGCGCGCCGCACCGCGATCCGCTCGGCGTTGCACGGTCCGTCCCCGCTGATGACCCGCTTCAGCTCCGACCAGTCGATCGGGCCGAAGTCGTGGTGGCCGCGCTCGGCGTTCCAGCGCAGCTCCGGATCGGGGAGGGTGACGCCGAGGGCGTCCGCCTGCGGGACGGTCATGTCGACGAACCGCTGCCGCAGCTCGTCGTTGGTGTGCCGTTTGATCTTCCACGCCATGGACTGCGCGGTGTGCGTCGAGTCCGCGTCGGGCGGCCCGAACATCATCAGCGACGGCCACCACCAGCGGTTCACGGCGTCCTGGACCATCTCCCGCTGCGCGGGCGTGCCCCGCATCAGCGTCATCAGCAGCTCGTACCCCTGCCGCTGGTGGAACGACTCCTCCTTGCAGATCCGGATCATCGCCCGCGCGTAGGGGCCGTAGGAGCTGCGGCACAGCGGCACCTGGTTGCAGATCGCGGCGCCGTCCACCAGCCAGCCGATCACACCGACGTCGGCGAACGTCAACGTCGGATAGTTGAAGATCGACGAGTACTTCTGCCGGCCGGAGATCAGCTTCTCGGTCAGCTCGGTCCGGTCGGCGCCGAGCGTCTCGGCCGCCGAGTACAGGTACAGGCCGTGGCCCGCCTCGTCCTGCACCTTGGCCAGCAGGATCGCCCGGCGCCGCAGCGACGGCGCCCGCGTGATCCACAGGCCCTCCGGCTGCATCCCGATGATCTCGGAGTGGGCATGTTGCGCGATCTGCCGGATCATGGTCGCGCGGTAGCCGTCCGGCATCCAGTCGCGGGGTTCGACGCGCTGGTCGCGGTCGATCGTCCGCTCGAAATGCTCCTGTGTCATGTCACTCCTCGGGGCGCTTGGCGACCAGCGTGAGAACGTCGTACTTCGCGACCGAGGCGCCCTCCTGGTTGGTGACGTCGGTGTCCCAGCGGACCTCGCCGTAGTCGGCCCCCTCGCGGGGGGTGATCTGCTTGGCGGTGAGGGTGACGGTCAGTTCGTCGCCGGGCTTGACCGGGGCGAGGAACCGCAGGTTCTCCAGCCCGTAGTTGGCCAGGACGGGGCCTGGCGCGGGGTCGACGAACAGCCCGGCCGCGAACGACACGATCAGGTAGCCGTGCGCGACACGGCCACCGAAGAACGGGTTGGCGCGGGCGGCGTCCTCGTCCATGTGCGCGTAGAAGGTGTCGCCGGTGAACTCGGCGAAGTGCTCGATGTCGTCGAGGGTGACGACGCGCGGCCCGCCGACGACCGTGTCGCCCACCGCGAGCTCTTCGAGATGTCTGCGGAACGGATGCGGCGTGCTCTGGGCGCGCGGCGCCCTGGGCGTCCAGCGACCGGTGATCGCGGTGAGCATCGCGGGTCCGGCCTGGACGGCGGTGCGCTGCATGTGGTGGACGATGCCGCGCACCCCGCCCATCTCCTCGCCGCCGCCCGCGCGTCCCGGACCGCCGTGCACCAGCGGGGGAAGCGGCGAACCGTGCCCGGTGGACTCCTTGGCGTTCTCCTCGTTGAGGACGAGGAGACGTCCGTGCCAGGGCGCGGTGCCCACCACGACGCGCCGGGCGAAGTCGGGGTCGGCGGTGACGATGGAGCCGACCAGGCTGCCGCGGCCGCGGGCGGCCAGGGCGACGGCGTGCCCGGCGTCCTGGTAGGGCAGCAGGGTGCTGACCGGCCCGAACGCCTCGACCTCGTGCGGTTCGGCGCGGTCGGGGTCGTCGGCGCGCAGCAGGACCGGGGACAGGAACGCGCCGCGTTCGGCGTCGGCGCCGATGACCTCGACGTGGTCGGGGTCGCCGAACACGGTCCGGCCCGCGTCCAGCAGCGCCTTCAGCGAGCGCCTGACCTCCTCGCGCTGTTCGAGCCCGGCGAGCGCGCCCATCCGCACGTCCGGGTCGGCGGGGTTCCCGACCTTGACTCGGGCGAGGCGCTCCCGCGCGGCGTCGGCGACGTCGTCCAGCAGCGCGGCGGGGACGATCGCGCGGCGGATCGCGGTGCACTTCTGCCCGGCCTTCACGGTCATCTCGGTGACGAGCTGCTTGACGAACAGGTCGAACTCCGGGGTGCCGGGGGCGGCGTCCGGGCCGAGGATCGAGCAGTTCAGCGAGTCGGCCTCGGCGTTGAACCGCACCGAACGTCCGGTCACCACCGGGTGGGTGCGCAGTTTGTGGGCGGTGCTCGCGGACCCGGTGAACGCGACCAGGTCCTGCTCGGTGAGATGGTCGAGCAGGTCGCCCGCGCCGCCGCAGAGCAACTGGACCGTGCCCTCCGGCAGGATGCCGGACTCGACGATCAGCTCGACCAGCCGGGCCGTCAGGTACGCGGTCTGGCTAGCGGGCTTGATCAGGCTCGGCACCCCGGCCAGGAAAGCGGGCGCGAACTTCTCCAGCGGCCCCCACACCGGGAAGTTGAACGCGTTGATCTGCACCGCGACGCCGTGCAGCGGCGTGCACAGGTGCTGCCCGACGAACGTGCCGCCCTTGCTCAGGGGCTCCACGTTCCCCTCGACCAGGACGGTGTCGTTGGGCAGCTCCCGTTTCGCCTTGCTCGCGTACGACAGCACCACGCCGATGCCGCCGTCCACGTCGATCATCGAGTCGGTGCGGGTCGCGCCGGTGCGCGCGGACAGCGCGTACAGCTCGTCGCGGTGCTCGCGCAGGTGAAGGCCGAGCTGTTTCAGCAGGACCGCGCGCTGGTGGAAGGTCAGCTCCCGCAGGACCGGGCCGCCCACCCGGCGTCCGTACTCCAGGGCCGCGCCCCGGTCGACGCCGGACGCGGAGATCCGGCCGATCTCGGCGCCGGTCACCGCGTCGGTGAGCGGTGCGCCCTCATCGGTGGGGACGTGCCAAGAACCGGACACGTAGCTGGGCAGCGGCGCCATCGGGCCTCCTTGAATTACCGACCGTTCATTCAGTAAGTACAGTACCCGGTGGGCGCCCGCCGGAGAAGACGAGGGCCCGTGACATGCCCGTTCCCTACCGCGCCCGCAGTAGCCCGATTGGCAACCTCCGTAGGACGACGGCGGCGACACCGCTCCGTACGCTTCCGGCTGTACCCGTCAGGCGACCGAAGGAAATGCCATGTCCGTCCGCTCCCTGCTCACCACCGCCGGAGCCGCGCTGCTCGGGGTGGGTGTGCTCGCCGCGCCCGCGGCCGCGCAGGTCTCGGCCGCCGACGAAGGCCCCGGACGGGGCGGCGCCCTCCTGGCCCTGCTGGTCGCGCTGGTCGGTCTGGTCCTCGGCGGGCTGGCCCTGGCCCGCGCCGGCGGCGCCGCGCGGGGCATGGCCGTCGCGGCGCCCGTGGTGGCGGTGCTCGGCATGATCCTCGCCGGCGTCCATCTGGCTCGGGCCGACGGTGGCGTCGGCAGCGGCTCCGGAAGCGGCGGCGCCGTCCTGGCCCTGGTGATCGGACTGATCGCCCTGGTGGTCGGCGGCCTGGCGCTGGCGCGCTCGCGCCGCTCCCACCGCGCCGGCTGACGGCCCTCTCCGTCGCCGGCCGCGCCCTACCGCGAACGCGGTACCGCGTCCGCGGTAGCGACGGGGGTGGAGTGCCTGCCTACGTAGGACGACGGCGGGACGCCCGATCCCGAGGATTGGGAGGCAACGCCCAACGACGCGAGGAGGAGAAGATGCCAACCGAGACTCCGCCTTCGGACGGAGCTCTGGCGAGGCTCGCCCGGTTCTGTTACCGGCGCCGCCGCCTCGTCCTGCCGGCCTGGATCGTCGGTGTGATCGCCATGGCGGTCGTCGGCTTCGGCTTCGGCGCCGCCCCCGACAACGACTTCTCCGGTGGGGACTCCGGGTCGGCCAAGGCGCAGGACGTGATCGAGCGGCACTTCCCCGAGCGACAGGGGGACACGCTGACGTTGGCGATCAGGGCGGAGCGGGGCATCGACGACCCGGCCGTCCGGCAGCGCGTCGAGAAGGTCATCGCCGAGCTGGACGCCGCGTCGATCACCGGGCCGGTGGTCTCGCCGTACCAGGACCGGACGCTGGTCACGCAGGACCGCCGCATCGCCCGCACCACGATTCCGCTGACCGACAAGACCGTCAAGAAGGCCGAGGTCAAGCCGCTGGTGACCACGGTCAAGGACGCCTCGGGCGGCGGACTGACCCTCGGGCTCGGCGGCGACAAGGCGGAGAAGGCCGAGACGCCCCCGCAGGGTCCCGCCGAGAGCGTGGGGGTCGTGGCGGCGGCGGTGATCCTCTTCATCGCGTTCGGGTCGCTGGTGGCGATGGGCCTGCCCATCGTGACGGCGCTGATGGCGATCCTCGGCGGCATCGCCCTGATCAAGCTGGTGGGGCATGTGTTCCCCGCACCGGACTTCACCGTTCTGGTGGCGGCGCTGATCGGGCTCGGGGTCGGCATCGACTACGCGCTGTTCATCGTCACCCGCTTCAAGGAGTGCCTGCAGGACGGCGACGAACCGGAGGCCGCCACGGTCAAGTCGATCGCGACCGCGGGCCACGCGGTCCTGTTCGCCGGGACGACCGTCGTCATCGCGTTGCTGGGCCTGGTGTTCATGGGGCAGCGGCTGATGACCGGCGTGGCCATCGGCGCGTCCGTGACCGTGCTGGTGACGATGATCGCCGCGGTGACCCTGGTGCCGGCGTTCCTCGGCTTCACCGGCCGCCGGATCGCCTCGGCCCGGCTGCCGCGCCGCGCGCTCCGCCGGAGCGGGCGGGCCGACGCCGCGTCCCCGCCGCGCCGCAGCCCCGCCGAACGCTGGGCGCGCGCGGTGCAGCGCAGGCCGTTGGTCGCGGTGGCGCTGGCCGGCGCGGGTCTGCTGGTCCTGGCCGCGCCCGCGCTGTCGATGCGGCTGAGCCTGCCCGACGCCAGCGTCCAGCCCCACGACCGGAGCAGCCACACCTCGTACCGGATTCTGTCGGAGGGCTTCGGTCCCGGCTACGGCGCGCCGCTGATCTTCGCGACGGAGGCCCGCTCCGGAACGGCGGACCTGCGTCCCGTCGTCGCGGCGGTGGGCCGGACGGACGGCATCGCCTACGCCACCCCGCCGCAGCTCAGCAAGGACGGGCGGGCCGCCACCTTCATGGCCTTCCCCGAGACCGGATACCAGGACGAGGCGACCGTCGACCTGGTGCACCACCTCCGCGACGACGTGCTGCCCGGCGCGGCGGGCGGCGCCGCGGTGCATGTCGGCGGGCCGAACGCCGGGGCGATCGACTTCGCCGACGAGACCGGCTCGCGGCTGCCGCTGATGATCGCGGTCGTCATCACGATGTCGCTGCTGCTGCTGGTCGCGCTGGTCCGGTCCGTCACGATCGCGTTGCAGGCCGCCGTGATGAACCTGCTGTCGATCGGCGCGGCCTACGGTGTCCTCGTCGCGATCGTGCAGTGGGGGTGGTTCGGCTCCGCCCTCGGGTTCCCCACGGAGATGCCGGTCACGACCTGGGTGCCGATGATGATGTTCCCGGTCCTGTTCGGCCTGTCCATGGACTACGAGGTCTTCCTGATCTCGCGGATCCGGGAGGAGTACGAGCGCACCGGCGACACCCGGGCGGCGGTCACCCAAGGGCTGGCGCGGACGGCCAGAGTCATCACGGCCGCCGCCGCCATCATGATCGCCGTGTTCACCACCTCCCTGCTCGGCCCGGACGTCTCCATCAAGCAGATCGGGCTGGGGATGGCCGTCGCGGTCCTCATCGACGCCACCGTCATCCGGATGATCCTCGTGCCGGCCGTGATGGAGCTGTGCGGCGGGGCCAACTGGTGGATGCCCGGCCGCCGGGCGTCCGGGACGGCCCCGGCGGCGCGGCCCGGGGTGGGGGAGGAGGCCAGGATCTGACCGTCCACGAGCCGGAGTGCGGCGGGCCCTCGCCGGGCCCTCCCGCGCGGCTCGCCCATGCCCGCCGGGCGGGATCGCCGTCCGGCATCCCGAGAGCCCCCGAGTCGGCGCGGCCAGCCCCCGTGCCGCACCGGCCGGGGGCTCTCAGTCGTCCCATCCGACCTGGGCATACGGAAACACCCGGCTCTTGTGGAGGTGGTCTCGCGGCGACATGGACCATGACATGTGTCAGGCCTCGCACCAAGCGTCCGTCATGCGGGGGCGTGTGAAGAACGCACTCGTAGGCCGTGACAAATCTTCTCTGGTAACCCTCGAAGGCCGGAGTGATGATGACCCGCATGGCACCGATCCGGAGACACCAGGCGGCATGCACCCGTCGCGGCGCACCGCGGGCCGCTCCCGTCGGCCGCCGGGCGGCCGGCGCCGTCTCCGGCGGCTGAGGGGGCAGCCGATCACACGCCGTTCACCGAGGTAGCGGACTTCGGTGCGGTAAGTCCATCCCAGGACAGGTTTCACACACGGGGAGCGACAGGGGTCGAGAGGCGTTCGAACGGATCGTTCCGTGCTCTCCCCCGGTCGCATGAGCACGAAGTGGGTTGGATCGCTATGACCAGGCCGATGTTAGAAAGCCGGACGCCCACGGTCGCGTCCGGCTCCGAAAGGGTTCTACGGGAAGTGCTCGGTGGCGGCGCGGACCGGGAGCTGCTGGAATTCGCGGCGGGCGCCGGAGGCGACCCCGGGCTCCTCGCCGAACTCGCTCACGGGCTCCTCGAGGAAGGGCTCGTCACGAACGTCAACGGAACGTTTCAACTCGTCGAACGGCGCCTTCCGCATCGCGTCACACGGTTCGTGACGCGCAGGATGGGCGAGCTGAGCACGCCCTGCCGCCAGTTCCTGAAGGTCGCGGCGGTCCTGGGCCGGTCGTTCATGCTGGAGGACGCGTCCAGCATGCTCGAACGTTCCTCGGCCGCGCTGCTGTCACCCCTGGACGAGGCGATCGCCGCCGGATTCGTCGTCGCCGCCGGGCACCGGTTCGCGTTCCAGAGCGACTTCGTCTGGCAGGGGATCATCGAGTCGATTCCCGCTCCGGCGCTCGGCGCGCTGCAACGGGAGGCCTTCGGACGGCCCGGTGACCGCGCGCGGCCGTTCGACCACGAGTTCTGGGTGACCGGGCGTTCGACGTGGGCGACCGAGCCTTCCTCGTCCGCCGCCGAGACCGGCCCGGACGCCGGACCGGGCGCCGGTCCGGACCCCGGCACGGCGTCGTCCAGGGCGCATGAACTGATCATGAGCGGGCGGGCGACGGCCGGGATCCGGGTCGCCGAACGGATCCTCGCGAGCCCGAGCGTCCCGGCGTCCATTCGGGGCGACGCGGAGGCGTCCGTGATCCTGGGACATCTCGTCCTGGGCCACGAGGAGGCCGAGAACCACGCCCAACGGATCCTGCGGGAGCGCGGGCCCGGCCGGGACGACGTCGCCGCGCTGATGGCCCTGACGGCGCTCTCCAGCGCCCGGTGGAACGCCGGCGAACTGGCGTTGGGGCTCAGTCTCGGGCGTGCCGCGGTCCGGCACGGCACCAGAGCCGACCCCGTATGGCGGATGCACTTCCAGCTCGCCCTGGCCCGGAAGCTCACCGACCTCCGCGAGTTCGACATGGCCCAATCGCTGGTCGACGACGCGGAGGCCGGGCTGCGCGCGGCGTCCGAGCCGGTGTGGACGGCCGCGCCCGCGGCGGTGCGGTCAAGCCTGTTCCTCCAGGCCGGACGGATGAGGGACGCCCACCGGCAGGCGGAGCTGGCGACCGCCGCGACCGGGCGCGACGCCGTGCCGGTGCTGAGGCCCCTCGCTTACTCCGTCCTCGGCACCGTCGCGCTCTACCGGGGAGACCTGCCCGCCGCCGCCGAACACCTGAAGCGGGTGCGGGACGAACCCGGAAGCGACCGGGCGGTGCTCTACCCCGCGCAGCACGCGTGGACGGCCCTCCGCCTCACCGCCACGAGGGACGGGGCGCGGGCGGCCTTCGCGCTGCTGTCCGAGGAGTACGGCGGGCTCGCGACGCGGCGGAGTCTCTACATCGAGAACCCGGGCGCCGCCGCGTTCCTCGTCCGCCTCGCGCTCGACGTCGACGACGCCGACCTTCGGCACGACGTCCTGCGGACCGTGGACGCCCTCGCGGAGGACAACCCCGGTATCTCGGTCATCGGCCTGGCCGCGCTGCAGGCGAACGCGTCGGCGAACGGCGACTCCGCCGCCCTGGAGCGCATCGTCACGCAGTCGCCGGATCCCTACTCGGTGGCCCTGGCGACGGCGGAACTCGCCAGGCACCACGCCACGGAAATCCCGGCGGAGGAATCGAGGCCGCCGATTTATCCGGGCATGCCATTCGCGGGATCAACGAATCGGGACCCGCACCATAATGCCGCACCGGGTGCGCGCCACGGGCACGAGAACGGCGCCGCGTCACCGTTCCACGGCGGAGCCGACGACTGCGACTGCCCGCTGACCGACATGGAACGGCAGATCACGTACCTGGTGAGCGTGGGGCTGACGAACCGGCAGATCGCCAAACGCGTCCATTTGTCGGCGCATACCGTGAACTACCATCTGCGCAAGATCTACCGGAAGATCGGCATCAACACCCGCGCCGAGCTGGCGCGCGTGGCCACGCTCTACGCCGAACGGGCCCGCGCGGCCGGCCGCACCACCGAGGACGCGGAGAAGTGGATCTTCGGTCACGCCGGTCACGCGGGTCACGCCGGGCACGCCGGGCACGCCGGGCACGCGGGTCACGCCGGGGACGCCGCCCACTGAGGCGCGCCGGCCCGGTCGGCCACGGCCCGACCGGGCGTGGCGGGCGAGGCGGCCGGGTCGGGCGCGGCGGTTTCGTGGGCGATGAAGAGCCTGGTCAGCTCGACCCGGCTGTTGATGTTGAGTTTGGTGAACACACGTCGCAGGTGGCTGTCGACGGTGTGCGGCGACAGGAACAGCGCGCTCGCCGCCTCCCGGTTCGTCTTGCCGTCGACGATCGCCCGCACGACGCGCAGTTCCGCGTCCGTCAGGCTCTCCCAGCCGGACTTGGGCCGGTCGGCGCCGAGACCGCGCACGTTGGAGACGCCTAGGCGGCGCAGCTTCCGCTGCACCCGGCCCACGTCACGCTGCGCGCCGCACTCCAGGTACTGGTCCATGGCCGACTCGAGGAGCCGGACCGTCCCGGACCTGTTCCGGGTGCCCTGCTCCTCGCGTGCCGCGTCCTCGAGCGCGGCGCCCGCCGCCAGCGGACGCGCCGCGAGCCGGTACAGCTCGACGGCGCGGTGCAGGGCCGCCGGGTCGTGGCGCAGCAGACCCTCGGCGTGCTCGGCGCCGCCCTCCAGCGACGCCACGGCCGGGTTGCGCCCGGCGACGCGCCGGGCGAGCTCGGCCGCCCGCGCCGCCTCCGCGTCGAGTCCGACCTGCCCGGCCAGCCGTACGAGCATCGCGGCCGCCGCCGGGGCCTCGGCGAACAGCAGCGGATCCGGGGTCACCCCGGCCTCGACGTTGATCAGCGTCTGGACGGCCATCGCCGGGCGCCCGCTCACCGCGTGGAACCGCGCGAGCGTCCGGTCCAGGGCGGACCTGTCGGCGGTGGCGTTGGCGTTGGCGTCGGCGGGGGTGGACCGTTCGGCGGCGCGCAGCTGTTCGCTGGCGGTGGCGAGGTCGCCGCGGTGCATGCTGACCAGGGCCAGCGCGAGCCGGGCGGGAAGGGACTCGTCCGGTGCCCGCGGGTCCGTGCGGCGGAGCGCCTCCTCGGCTTCGGCGTGCGCCTCGTCGAGCCGTCCGGCCGCCACCAGGAGCCCGGCGCGGTGGCCGTGCCACAGTCCCGCCGGCCACGGTTCGCCGAGCGCCTCGGCCTCCCGCCTGACGGCGTCGCCGACGGCGGTCGCCTCCGCGAACCGGTCGGTGGCGGTGAGGGCGCGCAGCAGCCAGGTCCACAGGGGCCGCGCGCAGGTGCCACAGGACGCCGAGGGCGCCGCCAGCGGCGGCCGTCCGCGCCACGGGGTGACGACCGCGCCGGGCATGCCGCCTCCGTGTCTCGCGGTCTCCGCGAGCGCGCCCTTCAACTTGGCGCGGTCGAGTTCGCAGACGTCGGGCCGCGCGAGCGTCCGCCGGAGAAGCTCGCCGGACAGGGCGTGGGAGCCGGTGTCGCGCAGCCCGCGGCTCAGCTCGAGCACGAGTCGAGCCTCGGTCGCCGCGCCGGTCCCCGGCCCCGCGCCGGGGCGGACGGCGGCGCCGGCGAGACGCGCGGCCTCGGCGTCGCGCCCGGCGCCGGCGAGCAGGCGCAGCGCGCGGGCCAGCGTTCGCGGTGTCTCGTCGGACAGGTCGCCCAGGGCCGCGACGGCACGAGCCGCCATCTCGTCGCACCCGCATCCGGGCGCCCGCGGGGGAGCGGACGGTGGGACGGCGGACGGAACGGGCCGCGGCCGCTCGGCGCCTCCCCGTGTCGCCGTGTGCCGAAGCGCGTCTGCGACGATCTCGTGGACGAACTCCACCTTCGTGCCGTCGCGCCGCACCAGGCCGACGTGCGCCGCCTCGTCGACCAGGGACGACAGCACGTCGGTCGGCTCGTTCAGAAGGTCGGCCGTCTCCTCGACCGCGAACGTCCGACCGATCCGCCTCCCGGACACGAGCAGGCGCCGGACCGAGGGGGACAGGTCGTGCAGCAGCCGGCCGACGGCGCCGAGGACGTCTTCGGGCGGTCGCTCGGCGACCACCGACGCCGTGCCGTCGACGATGACCACCTCGCCCGCCTCGACGAACGCGCCGAACAGGGTCTTCAGCAGCCACGGGTTGCCGCCGCAACGGGCCGCCCACCCGAGCGCGGACGGGCCCGGTTCGGCGCCGAGGAGGCCGGTGCACAGCTCGGCCACCGCGTCGTCGTCCAACGCCTCCAGGGGGAGCCGTGCGGCGACGTGGTCGATGAGCCAGCCGACGGCGTGCTGAGCGAGGGTCCGGGTGGGGACGGGCCGCCGCGCGAGCAGCCACAGCACCGGTGAGGACGCCAGCGATCGCACGAGCCCCCGCAGGGCGAGCCCGCTGACGTCGTCCACCCGGTGCGCGTCGTCCAGGACGATCAGGAGGGGCCGCCGCCGCGCCGCGTCCTCGACCAGCTCCCCGATGCGGTCCATCAACCAGAACGGGTTGCTGTCGGGGCGGGCCAGCTCGTCGAGGTCGCTCTCGCCGGACGTCACCTGCCGCAGGAAGTTGGTCAGCAGTTGGAGGGGGACCGGCCTGCCCGACCCGTCGGCACGGCCCGCGACGACGGTCAGGCCGCGTTCGGCGCCCGCGAGGGCCGCGGCCTTCAGCAGGCTCGTCCGGCCGATGCCGAACGGCCCCTCGACGGCGACGCAGCCACCGGAACCCCGCGCGACCGCGTCCACATGGCCGTGTAACGCCGACAGTGTCCGCGCACGCCCCACCAAAGGATTCATGATTGGCCTCATGTTGCTCTGGAGAATCGTCCGGCGCCCGTCATGGTCGTGACAAAGGATTGTCATCGAGTACCAGCGTGATGGCGTGCCCGCGTTATCTCAAGAGCCGACCATTGACACATTCGACTAGTATTCGGCGGCCAATGCCCGTATGACTTGTCACTACTCATGCGAGTAGTGGGCAGCGCCGCACATCGCGATTAACGTCGAGGCCATGCCGATTTGATGTCGCCTTCCGGAAAACCCGTGGAGGCGACACCCGCAGCGCATTTCCGGCAGCCGGGAGATGAGAGCATGACCGTCAGCGATCTCGCCGCGGCCGCGGACACGGCCGCCATCGACGCCGCGATCGGCGACTTCCTCGCCGACCGCCGGGCCGAGACCGGTCCGCTCGGCCCGGACGTCGCCGCGGTGCTGGACGAGCTGGCGGGCTTCGTGCTGCGCGGCGGCAAGCGGCTCCGGCCGTCCTTCGCCTGGCTGGGTTGGATCGGCGCGGGCGGCGACGAGCGCGGTCCGGACGCCGCGGCGGTGCTCACCGCCTGCGCGGGACTGGAACTGCTGCACGCGTCGGCCTTGATCCACGACGACATCATCGACGCGTCCCCGACCCGCCGCGGCCGTCCCGCCGTGCACGTCACCCTCGCCGGGCCGCACCGGGCCCGGGGCCTCTCGGGTGATCCCGACGCCTTCGGCGCGGGCGTCGCGATCCTTCTCGGTGACCTCGCCCTGGTCTGGGCGGACGTGATGGTCCGCGCGTCCGGGCTGCCGCCGGACGCCCAGGCCCGTGTCGGGCCGGTGTGGTCCGCGGTGCGGTCGGAGGTCCTGTACGGCCAGCTCCTCGACTCGTACAACCAGGCGAACGGCGACGAGGGCGTCGAGTCGGCCCTGCGCGTCGACCGGTACAAGACGGCCTCGTACACGGTGGAACGTCCGCTCCAGTTCGGCGCCGCGATCGCCGACGCGCCCCCGGGCCTCGTCTCGGCCTACCGCGAGTTCGGCGCCGACATCGGCATCGCGTTCCAGTTGCGCGACGACCTGCTGGGCGTGTTCGGCGACCCGGCTGTGACCGGCAAACCGTCCGGCGACGACCTGCGCCACGCCAAACGCACGGTCCTGCTCGCGACCGCCCTCGAACTCGCCGACGAACGGGATCCGGCCGCCGCGCGGTTCCTCCGCGCGAGGATCGGCACCGACCTGTCCGACGACGACCTCGCCGCCGTCCGTGCCGTGATCGTCGACGTCGGCGCCGTCGACCATGTCGAACGGCAGATCGCGCTGCGCACCGACAGGGCCATGGCCGTGCTGGAGGCGAGCGAGGCCACCGGCGGCGCCAAGGAGCGGCTCGCCGCGATGGCGATCAGGGCGACGCGGCGGGAGCGGTGATGGCGCGCCCGGACACACGCACCCTCGACCGGGCCGGTCGCACCGGCGTCGGACGCGCCCACGGCAAGGCCATCCTGCTCGGGGAGCACGCCGTCGTGTACGGCGCTCCGGCACTGGCCATCCCGCTTCCGCGGCTGACGGTCACGGCGCGCGCCACCCGGCTGCCGTCCCCCGACGACGGGGTCTCCTTCGTGATGGCGAGACCGGCGTCCGCGCCGGTGCGGCTTCGCGGGGCGGACGGCCTGCGGCGGCTGGTGGCGGAGTTCGCCGCGACGACCGGCGTCGGGGAACGGCCGAGCGTCGAGGTGCTCATCGACTGCGCCGTCCCGCACGGCCGTGGGCTCGGCTCCAGCGCGGCGTGCGCCCGCGCGGCCGTCCTGGCGTTCGCGGATCTCTTCGACCGGCGGCTCGGCGCCGGGGACGTGTTCGACCTCGTGCAGATCTCGGAGCGGGTGGCGCACGGCAGGGCCAGCGGCATCGACGCGCTCGCCACCGGGGCCACGGCTCCCCTCCTGTTCCGCTCCGGCACCGCCCGGGAACTGCGCATCGGATTCGACGGAATGTTCGTCATCGCCGACAGCGGCACCGCGGGCAGCACCCGGGACGCGGTCGAACTGGTGCGCGGGAAGTTCGAGCGCGCCCCCGAGACGCGGGCGGTGTTCGTCGACCGGGTGGCGGACCTGACCGACGCGGCGGCGCGCGACCTCGAGGACGGCCGGGCCGCCGACTTCGGCGCGCGGCTGACCGACAACCACGCGCTCCTCCGCGACGTGGGCGTCAGCACGGACCGCATCGACGCGCTGGTGGACGCCGCGCTCGCGGCGGGCGCGCTGGGCGCCAAGATCAGCGGCGGGGGGCTGGGCGGCTGCGCGGTGGCGCTGGCCGCCGACCCGGACCGCGCCCGCACGGTCGAACACGGCCTCCACGACGCCGGAGCGGCCAGGACCTGGATCGTGCCCGCGGGGAGGTACGCCGCACATGCCGACTGACCACCGGACCGCCGTCGCCCACCCGAACATCGCCCTGATCAAGTACTGGGGCAAGCGCGACGAGCGGCTCGCCGTCCCCTACGTCGACAGCCTGTCGATGACCCTGGACGTCTTCCCGACGACCACCACCGTCCGGCTCGACCCCGCCGCCGGGATGGACGGCGTGACACTCGACGGCATGCCCGTGGGGGGCGAACCGCGACGCCGCGTCATCGCCTTCCTGGACCTGCTCCGGGAGTTGTCCGGACGCGCCGAACCGGCCGTCGTGGACACGCGCAACACCGTCCCCACCGGGGCGGGACTGGCCTCCTCGGCGAGCGGGTTCGCCGCCCTCGCCGTCGCCGGAGCCGCCGCCTACGGCCTCGACCTCGATCCCACCGCGCTGTCCCGGCTGGCCCGGCGAGGGTCCGTCTCGGCCGCCCGGTCGATCTTCGCCGGCTTCGCGGTCTGCCATGCCGGACGCGGCTCCGGTCCGGCCGCCGACCTCGGCTCCTACGCCGAGCCACTCGACGTCCAGGAGTTCGACCCGGCGCTGGTGATCGCGCTCGTGGACACCGGTCCGAAGGCCGTGTCCAGCCGCGCGGCCATGCGGCGGACCGTCGCGACCTCCCCGCTCTACCGGGCGTGGGCGGCGTCCGCCGGGGCCGACCTGACCGGCATGCGGACGGCCCTGCGGCGCGGCGACCTCGCTGCGGTGGGGGAGATCGCCGAACGCAACGCCCTCGGCATGCACGCGACGATGCTGGCCGCGCGCCCGGCGGTCCGCTACCTGTCGCCCGCCACGCTGGCCGTGCTCGACGGCGTCCTGCGACTTCGGGAGGACGGCGTGCCCGCCTACGCGACCATGGACGCCGGACCGAACGTCAAGGTGCTCTGCCACCCCCGGGACGCCGCCCGGGTGGGCGCGGCGGTGCGCGAGGCCGCCCCGGGATGCGCGACCGTCACCGCCCGGCGCGGCCCCGGCGCCCGCCTCACCACCGGGGCCGTCGCGGTGAGGGCCGACCCGTGACCGCGCGGACGGTCACCCGGCGGGCGCCCGGCAAGCTGTTCGTCGCCGGGGAGTACGCGGTCATGGAGCCCGGCCACCCGGCGATCCTGGTGGCGGTCGACCGGCACGTCGCCGTCACCGTCACCGGGTCCGGCGGTGAGGACGTCGTGATCGACTCCGACCTGCGCCCCGAGCCGGCCCGGTGGCGGCGAGGCGGCGACGGCCTCGGCCCCATGGAGGGGCGGACGCCGGACGGACTCACCCATGTGGTGTCGGCGATCGAGGTGGTCGACGCGTTGCTCGCCGAACGCGGGCCGCGTCCGTCCCCGATGCGCGTCTCGATCCGGAGCGACCTGCACCGCGCCGGGACGAAACTCGGCCTCGGATCGAGCGGCGCCGTGACGGTCGCCACCGTTTCCGCCGTGGCCGCCCACCAGGGGTTGGACCTGTCGACCGCCGACCGGTTCCGGCTCGCGCTGCTCGCGTCGGCCCGCCGCGATCCCGGCGGCTCCGGCGGCGACCTCGCCGCCGCCGTGTGGGGCGGGTGGATCGCCTACCGCGCGCCCGACCGGGACGTCGTCCTCGACCTGGCCCGGCGCCGGGGCGTCGAGGAGGCCCTCCGCGCCCCGTGGCCGGGCCTCGGGCTGTGCCGGCTTCCGCCGCCCCGGGGACTCGCCCTGGAGGTGGGATGGACCGGGCGACCGGCCGACACCGCCGCCCTCGCCGGACGCCTGGGCGCGCGGGCACGGCGGGACGGCGCCGACTCGCCGCCCGGGGCATGGCACGACTTCCTGACGCGCAGCGACGCGTGCGTCCGGGCCTCGATCCGCGCGCTCGAACGCGGGGACGACCACGAACTCCTGCGCCGCGTCCGGGACGCCCGAAAGATCCTCGCCGACCTGGACGACAAGGCCCGCCTGGGCATCTTCACCCCCGAGCTGACCGCGCTGTGCGACGCCGCCGAGAGCGTGGGCGGCGCGGCCAAGCCCTCGGGCGCCGGGGGCGGTGACTGCGGCATCGCGCTGCTGGACGCCGGCGCGGACCAGGAGATCGCCCGGCTACGGGACGGGTGGACCGCCGCGGGCGTGCACCCCCTGCCGATCGGCGTCCGGCCACCGGAAGGGAACACCGAATGATCGCCGACCGTAAGGACGACCATGTCCGGCTCGCCGCCGAGCAGCAGCGCCGGTCCGGCGGGCACAACCAGTTCGACGACGTGTCCTTCGTCCACCACGCCCTCGCCGGGATCGACCGGACCGAGGTGTCGCTCGCCACGCGGTTCGCCGGGATCGCGTGGCCCGTCCCGCTGTTCGTCAACGCGATGACCGGCGGCAGCGCCAAGACCGGCGCCGTCAACCGGGAGCTGGCGATCGCGGCGCGCGAGACCGGTGTCCCGATCGCGACGGGATCCATGAGCGCCTACTTCAAGGACCCGTCGACGGCGGACACGTTCGCCGTGATGCGCCGGGAGAACCCGGACGGCTTCGTCATGGCGAACGTCAACGCGAACGCCTCCGTGGAGAACGCGCGCCGGGCCGTCGACCTGCTCCGGGCGGACGCCCTGCAGATCCACGTCAACGCCGTCCAGGAGACGGTGATGCCGGAGGGCGACCGGTCGTTCGCCCACTGGGCTCCCCGCATCGAGGAGATCGCGTCCGGCGTCGACGTTCCGGTGATCGTGAAGGAGGTCGGTTTCGGGCTGAGCCGCGAGACCGTGGAGCTGCTGCGGGACCTCGGCGTCCGGGCGGTCGACGTCGCCGGCCGGGGCGGCACCGACTTCGCCCGCATCGAGAACGACCGGCGCCTGAACGGCGGGCGCGATCCCGGCGAGCACGGCGGGCGCGAGCGGGCCGACTACTCCTACCTGAACGGGTGGGGGCAGTCCGCCGCCGCCTGCCTGCTGGACGCCGCGGGCGCCGGCGTCCCCGTACTGGCGTCCGGCGGGGTGCGCCATCCGCTGGACGTGGCGCGCGGCCTGGCACTCGGCGCGTCCGCCGCCGGAGTCTCCGGCCGGTTCCTCACCACCGTCCTGGACGGCGGCGCCGCCGCCCTGGTCGCGCGCGTCACCGCGTGGCTCGACCAGCTCACCGCGCTGATGACCATGCTCGGCGCGCGGACCCCCGCCGACCTCGCCCGACGCGACCTGCTCGTCCGTGGCGGACTGCGCGAGTTCTGCGCGGACCGCGGCGTCGACACCCGCCGTCTGGCCACCCGCTCCCGATCCCTAGGCACCGCACCCGACACGATTGGCGGTATCCGATGACCGACACCCACACGACCGCCGGTGTTCCCATGAGATGGGTCGGCCCGGTCAGGATCTCGGGCAACGTGGCGACGACCGAGACGGAGGTGCCGCTCGCCACCTTCGAGTCGCCGCTCTGGCCGTCCGTCCGGCGCGGCGCGAAGGTCTCCCGGCTGGTGGAGGGCGGCATCGTCGCCACCCTCGTCGACGAGCGGATGACGCGGTCGGTGTTCGTCAAGGCCAGGGACGCGCAGACCGCGTACATGGCCGCGCTGGAGGTGGACGCGCGGTTCGACGAGCTGCGCGAGGTGGTGCGCGGCTGCGGCCGGTTCACCGAGCTGGTCGGGTTCCGCCACGAGATCACCGCCGACCTGCTGTTCCTCCGGTTCGAGTTCACCACCGGCGACGCGTCCGGGCACAACATGGCGACGCTGGCTGCCGACGCGATCCTCGCGCACCTGCTGAAGGCCATTCCCGGGATCTCCTACGGCTCGATCTCGGGGAACTACTGCACCGACAAGAAGGCGACCGCGATCAACGGGATCCTCGGTCGCGGCAAGAACGTGGTCACCGAACTGCTCGTGCCGCGCGACGTCGTCCGGGACGTCCTGCGCACGTCGGCGACCGCCGTCGCCGAACTCAACGTGCGCAAGAACATGGTCGGCACGCTGCTCGCCGGGGGGATCCGCTCGGCCAACGCGCACTACGCGAACATGCTGCTCGCGTTCTACCTGGCGACGGGCCAGGACGCGGCCAACATCGTCGAGGGCTCCCAGGGCGTGACCGTCGCCGAGGACCGGGACGGCGACCTGTACTTCTCCTGCACGCTGCCGAACCTCATCGTCGGGACGGTCGGCAACGGCAAGGGCCTCGACTTCGTCGAGGAGAACCTGACCCGGCTCGGCTGCCGGGCCGAACGCGAACCCGGCGAGAACGCGCGCCGCCTCGCGGTCATCGCGGCGGCGACGGTGCTGTGCGGCGAATTGTCGCTCATGGCGGCGCAGACGAACCCCGGCGAGCTGATGCGGGCGCACGTCCGGCTGGAGCGCGAGAACGCGACCACGAGGATCGGAGGCTGACATCCCATGTCCGAAACCGCTGAGGTGCGGGAACTCCGCGCCGTCATCGAGGAGTCCGCCCGGATGCTGGACGTGCCCTTCGCCGGCGAAAAAGTGTCGTCCGTTCTGGGCGCCTACGAGGACGCGTTCGGGCATGACGCGACCGTGGTCGCCTTCCGGGTGGCGACCGGCGTCCGGCACGTCGGGGAACTCGACTGCCGCTTCACCACCCACCCGGACGACCGGGACCCCTACGCCTCCGCGTTGGCGAAGGGCCTCACGCCGGTGACCGACCACCCCGTCGGGAACCTGCTGTCGGACGTCCACGCCCGATGCCCCATCGACAGTCACGGCATCGACTTCGGTGTCGTCGGCGGCTTCAAGAAGGTCTACGCGTTCTTCACCCCCGACGACCTCCAGGAACTGTCGACGTTCACCGCCATGCCCGCGATGCCGCGCGGCCTCGCCGACAACGCCGACTTCTTCGCCCGGCACGGCCTGGACGACCGCATCGGCGTGATCGGGATCGACTACCAGAACCGGACCGTGAACGTGTACTTCAACGAGGTGCCGGACGCGTGCTTCGAGCCGGACGCCATCCGGTCGATGCTCCGCGAGATCGGGACGGCCGAGCCCAGCGAACGGATGCTACGGCTCGGACGGGAGTCGTTCGGGCTGTACGTGACCCTGAGCTGGGACGCACCGAAGATCGAGCGGATCTGCTTCGCCGTGACGACCACCGATCTGGCGACGCTTCCCGTCCGGATCGAACCCGAGATCGAGAGGTTCGTGAAGAGCGTCCCGTTCGGTGGCGACGACCGCAAGTTCGTCTACGGCGTCGCCCTGGCCCCCGAAGGGGAGTACTACAAACTCGAGTCCCACTACCGGTGGAAGCCCGGGGCCATGGACTTCATCTGATCCGCGTCCGCGAGCAACGAGCCGAGCAGTTCACCGAGGATCCGCGGGCCGTGCTGGGTGAGGATCGACTCGAGGTGGAACTGCACGGATCGGAACCCCGCGCCGCGCAGCGCGTGCACCTCGCCCGTCCGGCGGCTCCGGCTGACCTCGACGGGCCGCCCCTCCCAGAGGACGACGTCGTCGTCGGCTCGCGCGGCGTAGGTGTTGTAGAAGCCCACGAGCTCCGACCGGCCGAACAGATCGATCGGCTTCTGCACCCCCTGGTTGGGCACCGCGCGCCGCACGATCTCCAAGCCCAGCTCGGCCGCGAGGATCTGATGGCCCAGGCAGATGGACAGGAACGGGACGTCACCGCCGAGCAGCTCGCGGGTCAGCGCCCGCAACATGCCCATGCGCGGGTCCACGGTGTCGCGGGGGTCGCCGGGGCCGGGGCCGACGATGACGAGGTCGAATCCGTCCTGGGGGAGCGGCTCGTCGAACCGCCTGATCGTGGTCCGCAGGCCGAGGGCCCGCAACTGGTGGCCGAGCATCCCCATGAAGGCGTCCTCGTTGTCGACGACCAGCGCGTGCCGCCCGTCGAGCGCCGGGTGCGGTCCTGCGCGGCGGGCCCCGTCGAGCCAGAACCGCGACAGGGTGGCGTTCCGGCCGCGCAGCGCCCGGCGCACCCGCGGATCGGCGGCCGGTGACGCGTCCGCCGCCCGCGTGGGCCCGCCCTGCGCTCCGGTGCCGTTCGCGGTGGCGCCGTCCGGCGTGAGGCCGAGCGCCGCGAGCATGCCCGCGGCCTTGGCCCGGGTCTCGGCCACCTCGGAGGCGGGGTCGGAGTCGCGGACGAGGGTCGCGCCGACACCGAGCCGCAGCCGCCCGTCGGCCGCCACCTCGGCCGTCCGGATCATGATCGCCGAGTCGAGCGTACGGCCGCCCGCCGGGTCGCGTCCGACCAGCGCGAGGACGCCGCCATAGTGGCCCCGGCCCGCCGTCTCGTGCCGGGCGATCACCCGGAAGGCGTTCTCGATGGGGCTGCCGGTGACGGTCGGCGCGAGCAGCGTCTCCCGCAGCACGTCGCGGACGTCGAGGTCGCCGCGTCCGGTCAGCACATATTCGGAGTGGGTCAGCCGCGCCATTTCCTTGAGATAAGGGCCGTGCACCCGACCGCCGTCGCCGCACATCCGGGCCATCATTTTCAGTTCCTCGTCGACCACCATATAGAGTTCGTTTGCCTCTTTCGGGTCGTGCAGGAACCTCAACAACCCGGAAATGTCCGGGCCGGACGGAGGATGCCGGTAGGTTCCGCTGATCGGGTTCATCGATACGGTGCCGCCGGCCATGCCGACATGCAGTTCCGGGGACGCGCCGACGAACGTCTGCGCGCCGGTGTGGAACAGGAACGTCCAGTACGCCCCGGACTCGCCGGCCAGCAGCCGCCGGAAGACGGCGAGTTCCGTCTGGACGGAACACTCCTCCAACCGCGCGACGAACGTGCGCCTGATGACGAAGTTCGACCCGGCGCCCTGCCCGATCTCCTCGGCCAGCACGCGCCTGACGATCGCCGCGTACGCGTCGTCGTCAAGGTCGAAACCCGCGTCCGACACGCGCACGTCCCGGTCGGGCAGCGCCGCCAGTGCCGCGTCGCGGCTCAGTTCGGCCTGCTCGTGAACCCGCATGGCCAGCAGCGGAGCGTGGTCGTCGCGGCAGGCGAACCCGCGCTCGGTGATCTGCCGGTACGGCACCGCCACGAGCAGGTCGTGCCGCGCGCCGTCCGCCCTGCCGTCCGCCCTGCCGGCCGCCGTGCCGTCCGGCAGCGGAAGACCGGCGAGGCCGTCCACGGGCACGACCTCGCCGGTCAGGACCTCCACCGGGGCGTCGCGCAGCGCGCCGGGCCGGTACAGCAGCGCGAAGGCATGCGAATCCGTCCCGAACATATCGATCCCCTTCGCCTGCGACCGGAACACGCCTTTCGATACTGCGGGGATCGGAACGGGTCGCACAATGACGTGAAGCCGCCGGAACACGCGTTGGGCGTGTTCCCGGTAACGGATCACCGGTATTGGCGTGAACACCTTAATCGGCGGCACTACTCACGCGGGTAGTGGGCGGCCGGGCACCGCGCATTTAGCATCGTGACACACCCGTTCGATGAGAGCGATGGAAAATGACTGAGGATCTGCTGGTCCAGAAATACGGCGGCAGTTCGCTGCGGACGCTCGACCGCGTCCGGCACGCCGCCCACCGCGTCGCCGAGACCCGGCGGACCGGCGTGTCCGTGGTCGTGGTCGTCTCCGCGCGCGGCGCCCGGACCGACGATCTGCTGCGGCTGGCCGCCGACATCGGCCCGGCCCGTCCGGGCCGCGAACTCGACCAGCTCCTCGCCACCGGCGAGTGCGAGTCGGCGGCGCTGATGGCCCTCGCCCTCGACGCGCTGGGCGTACCGGCGATCTCGCTGACCGGCCACCAGGCCGGGATCCGCGCCACCGGCCGGCACGGCGACGCGCTCATCTCCGAGATCGGCGCCTCCCGCGTGCGGGCCGCGCTGGACGGCGGCGAGGTCGCCGTCGTCACCGGCTTCCAGGGGACGGACCGCGCCGGGGACGTCGCCACGCTCGGCCGCGGCGGCTCCGACACGACGGCCGTGGCGCTGGCCGCGCGGCTGCGCGCGTCGGCCTGCGAGATCAACACCGACGTGGACGGCGTGTTCACCGCCGACCCCCGCGTGCTGCCCGCGGCGCGGCGGCTGCCGTGGGTCCGGCCCGACGTGATGGCGGAGATGGCGTTCGCCGGGGCGCGGGTCCTGCACACCCGCTGCGTCGAGCTGGCCGCGATGGAAGGAGTCGAGGTGCGCGTCCGCAACGCCGCGTCCCGGGCGCCCGGGACGACCATCACCGAGCGGTGGGACGACCGGCCGCTGGAGACCCGCAGAGCCGTCACGGCGGTGACGCACGACACCGATGTCGCCCGCGTCCTGGTGCACTGCCGGGACGGCCGCCGCGACCTCGCCCCCGACGTGTTCGAGGCGCTCGCCGCCCACGGGACGGTCGTGGACCTGGTGGCGAGGTCCGGGCCCCACGAGCACGAGTTCCGCATGGGCTTCACGATCCGCCGCACCGAGGCCGACACGGTCCGGGCAGCGCTGCACGAGGTCGCGGTCGCGTTCGGCGGCGGCGTCCACGTCGACGAGAACGTCGGCAAGGTCTCCGTCGTCGGGATGGGGCTGCTCAGCCGCCCCGAGTACACGGCCACGCTCATGTCGGCGCTGGCCGCCGCCGGGATCCCGACGAGCTGGATCTCCACCTCCCAGCTTCGGCTGTCGGTGATCGTGCCGCGGGAGCGCACCGTCGAGGCCGTCGAGACCCTGCACCGGGAGTTCCGCCTTGACCGGAACGAGCCGCCGGACGTCGCGCCCGCGGACACCGGCCGTTCCGTCACCGTCTGAGAGAGGCAGGGCCCAGTGGCTGTGCACAACGCTTCGTTCGCTCGCGGTCTCCGGCTGCGCCGCCTGTTCCGGCACGGTGACGGGCGCCTGCTCGTCGTGCCGCTCGACCACTCCGTCTCCGACGGGCCGCTCCGCCGCGGCGATCTGGACGTCCTGCTCGGCGAACTCGCCGGGACGGGCGTGGACGCCGTCGTCCTGCACAAGGGCAGGCTCCGGCACGTCGACCACGCCTGGTTCGGTGACATGTCGCTGATCGTGCATCTGAACGCCAGCACCCGCCTCGCCCCGGACCCGGACGCCAAGTACCTGGTCACCCATGTCGAGGAGGCGCTGCGGCTGGGCGCCGACGCGGTCAGCGTGCACGTCAACCTCGGGTCGCGGGAGGAGGCCCGGCAGGTCCGCGACCTGGCGACCGTGGCGGGGGAGTGCGAGCGGTGGAACGTCCCGCTGCTCGCCATGATGTACGCCCGCGGCCCGCGGATCAGCGACCCGCGGGCGCCGGAGCTGGTCGCGCACGCCGCGTCGCTGGCCGCCGACCTCGGCGCGGACATCGTCAAGACCGATTACGCCGGCACGCCCGAACGGATGACCGACGTGGTGCGCGCCTGCCCGATCCCGGTCGTCGTGGCGGGCGGTCCACGGCTGACCGAACCCGACGCGGTGCTGGCCAACGTGTCCGACGCGCTGGACGGCGGCGCCGCCGGGGTGGCTGTCGGCCGCAACGTGTTCCAGGCCGAGCGGCCCGGCCGGATGGCGGCCAAAATCGCGCGGCTGGTGCACGAGTCGCCGCGTCCCCCGGGCCACGACACGGTCGACGACCGCCTCGCCCTGACGCCCTGACGCCCGCCGAGACCTCGACGTTCCGCTGAGGAGACACCTGTGAAACTGTGCTGGCTGGACATCCGCAACGCCGACGGGGCCAAGGAGGCGATCGTCGAGGAGGCCGTCCATCAGCGGGTGGACGCCATCGTGGCCGCCGACCCGGCCGACCTGGAACCGCTGCCCCCGACGGTGCGAAGGGTGCTCTTCCCGCACGACCGGGCGCTGCCGGAGAAACTGGAACCCGCCGACCTGGTCATCGTCGACCCGGCCCGGCACGGGGAGCCCGCCGAGCTGGCGCACCGGCATCCCGGCGTCGAGTTCGGCCGGTTCGTGGAGATCACCGACGCCGACAGCCTCGACGACGCCTGCCGCTCGGCGCGCCACGAACAGTGGAGCCTGCTGCGGTTCCGCGACCCCACCAAGATCCCGCTGGAGATCGTGCTGGCCGCCGCGGCCGGAGCGGACGGCAGCATCATCACCGAGGTCGCCGACGTCCAGGAGGCGAAGATCGTCTTCGGGGTGCTCGAACACGGCTCCGACGGCGTGCTGCTCGCCCCGCACGCGCCGGGCGAGGCCACCGCCCTGCGGTCCGCCGCGGTCGGCGGGGCCGCCGACCTGTCGCTCGTGGAGCTGGAGGTCACCGGGATCCGGCGGGTGGGGATGGGCGAACGGGTCTGCGTCGACACCTGCACGAACTTCCGGCTGGACGAGGGCATCCTCGTCGGCTCCCACTCCACCGGCATGATCCTGTGCTGTAGCGAGACCCACCCGCTGCCGTACATGCCGACCCGGCCGTTCCGTGTCAACGCGGGCGCGCTGCACTCGTACACGCTGTCGGACAACGGCCGCACCAACTACCTCAGCGAGCTGTCGTCCGGAGGCAAGGTCCTCGCCGTGGACGCCTCGGGCCGGGCCCGCGTCGTCACGGTGGGCCGGGTCAAGATGGAGACCCGGCCGTTGCTGGCGATCGACGCGGTCGCGGCGTCCGGGGTGAACGTCAACCTCATCGTCCAGGACGACTGGCATGTGCGGGTGCTCGGGCCGGGTGGCACGGTGCTGAACGTCACGGACCTGACCGCGGGCACGAAGGTGCTCGGTCACCTCCCGGTCGAACAGCGGCACGTCGGCTACCCGATCGACGAGTTCTGCATCGAGAAGTGACGGCGCCGACATGACGGACGACATGACCGCCGACATGACCGCCGACATGACCGGGACGCCGGCGGGTCCCGTCCTGGACTTCCATGTGCGCCTGGCTCCCCGCCCGGGGGCCGCCGAGCGGCTCCTGGCGACGCTGGACGGGTGCGGCATCGACCGGGCGGTGGTGTGCGCGGGCGGCACCATCGACCTCGACCGGCTGTCCCGCCAGCTCGTCGAGGGCGGGCATGTCGAGACCGACGCGGGCAACGACGCGGTGCTGGCGGCGTGCGCGGGCACCGACGGGCGTCTGGTGCCGTTCTTCTTCGCCAACCCGTACCGTCCGGCCGCGGACTACCGGGAAAGGGCCGCCGAGTTCCGAGGGTTGGAGGTCTCGCCCGCCGTGCACGGCGTCGCCCTCACCGATCCGCGCGTCCAGGCGCTCGTCGGCGTGGCCGCCGAGGTCGGCCACCCGGTGTACACGGTGTGCCTGGCGCGGCCCGGCGCGGGCGTCGCCGACCTGGTCGTCCTGGCCCGCCGGTTCCCGGACGTGGCCTTCGTGCTCGGGCACGGCGGCGTCGGCAACATCGACCTCCACGCCCTCACCCTGATCCGGGACGAGCCCAACATTCTACTGGAGACCTCCGGCGGCTACACGTGCGTGGCCGAGGCGGCGCTGAGCCGTCTCGGCGCCGACCGGGTGCTGTTCGGCTCCGAGTACCCGCTCCAGCACCCCGCCGTGGAGCTGGCCAAGTTCCGGGTGCTCGACCTGCCGCCGGAGCGGTGGCGCCAAGTCGCCTGGGACAACGCGCATCGTCTGTTAGGAGAGGAGAAGCCGTGACCGAGAGCAGCTCGGGCCTGCCCCAGCTCGGCCAGTGGAACGGGCCGGAGGATCTGCAGCGCCTGCAGGAGAAACAGCTCGCGCAGACCGTCGTGTGGGCGTCCCGGTCGCCGTTCTACCGCGACCGGCTGGACGCGGCGGCCCTCCCCACGACGGCCGCCGACCTCGCCGACCTCCCGCTGACCACCAAGCAGGACCTGCGGGACAACTACCCCTTCGGGATGCTCGCGGTCCCGCGTGAACGGCTCGCCACCTACCACGAGTCGAGCGGTACCGCCGGACGGCCCACACCGTCCTACTACACGGCGGAGGACTGGACCGACCTGGCCGAACGCTTCGCCCGCAAGTGGATCGGGATCTCCGGCGCGGACGTCTTCCTCGTCCGCACGCCGTACGCGCTGCTGCTGACCGGGCATCTCGCGCAGGCCGCCGGTCGGCTCCGCGGGGCGACCGTGGTGCCCGGCGACAACCGGTCCCTGGCGATGCCGTACGCCCGCGTGGTCCGCGTCATGCACGACCTGAGTGTCACGCTGACCTGGTCGGTGCCGACCGAGTGCCTCATCTGGGGCGCCGCGGCGACCGCGGCCGGACACCGTCCGGGCGACGACTTCCCGGCGCTGCGCGCGCTGTTCGTCGGCGGTGAGCCGCTCACGTCCGCCCGCCGCGCCCGCATCAGCCGGATGTGGGGCGTGCCGGTGATCGAGGAGTACGGCTCCACCGAGACCGGCAGCCTCGCCGGGGAGTGCGAGCACGGCCGGATGCACCTGTGGGCCGACCGCGCGCTGTTCGAGGTGTACGACCCGCGGACCGGCGCCGTCTCCGCGGACGGCGAGGGCCAGCTCGTGGTCACGCCGCTGTTCCGCGAGGCGATGCCGCTGCTGCGCTACAACCTGGAGGACGACGTCTCGGTCTCGTTCGACGGCTGCGACTGCGGCTGGGACCTGCCGACCGTCCAGGTCCTCGGCCGGGCGGCGTTCGGCCACCGGGTCGGGAACGCGACGGTCACCCAGCACCGGCTGGAGGAACTCGTCTTCTCCCTTCCGGACGCCTACCAGGTCGTCTTCTGGCGGGCACGGGCGGAACCGGACGCGCTGCGCGTCGAGATCGAGGTGCCGGAAGAACACCGGGAGGCCGCCCGCGCGCAGCTCGCCGCCTCGGTGCGGTCCGCGTTCGGCGTCGGCTGCGAGGTCACCGGGCTGGCTCCGGGAAGCCTCGTGCCGCACAAGGCGCTGACCACCATGCCCGACGTGGTGAAACCGCGAAGCCTCTTCGGACCCGACGAGGATTGGGGCAAAGCGCTCCTCTACTACTGAGGAGCCGACGACTACCCCCGGGGGGAACGACATGGCGCAGTTGACGGTGGCGGTGGCCGGAGCCGGAATCGCGGGACTCACGCTCGCCGCCGCCCTCGACCGGCACGGAATCGACTGCCACGTCTACGAGCAGGCCGAGCGGCTCGCCGAGGTGGGGGCGGGAGTGCAGGTGGCGCCCAACGCCACCCGGCTGCTGCGCCGCCTCGGCCTGGGCGACCGCCTGAGCGCCGTCGCGGTCGCGCCGGAGGCGATCGAGGCGCGGCGCTGGGACGACGGCGCGCTGCTGCGGCGCACCCCGCTCGGCGACCTGTGCCGCCGCCGGTTCGGAGCGCCCTACTACACCCTGCACCGCGCGGACCTGCACGACGCGCTGCTCTCGCTCGTCCCGCCCGACCGGGTGCACCTCGGCGCCCGGTGCGTCGCCGTGACCCGGGACGCCGGGGCCGCGCGGCTGCGCCTGGCCGACGGGACGGCGATCACGGCGGACCTCGTCGTGGGCGCCGACGGCATCCACTCGGTCGTGCGGGAACACCTCGTCACCGACCGGCCCCACTACTCCGGGCACACGATCTACCGGGGTCTGGTCCCCGCCGAGAAGGTGCCCCACCTGCTCGACGAACCGCGCGTCCGGTTGTGGTTCGGGCCGGAGCAGCACTGCGTGTGCTACCCGGTGTCGTCCGGTCGGCAGGTGAGCTTCGGGGCGACCGTCCCCGCGCCGGACTGGCGGGAGGAGTCCTGGTCGGCGCGCGGCGACGTCGCCGACCTCGCGGCCGCGTACCGGGGCTGGCACGCCGACGTCGCCGAGCTGGTCGGCGCGGCGGAGACGGTCGGCAGGTGGGCGCTGCACGACCGCGAGGGCATCGACCGGCTGGCCGCGGGACGGATCGCCGTCATCGGCGACGCCGCTCACCCGATGCTGCCGTTCCAGGCGCAGGGCGCGAACCAGGCCGTCGAGGACGCCGTCGTGCTCGCCGTCTGCCTGTCCGGCGTGAACCCGGCAGACGGCCCCGATGCGCTGAGCGCGGCCCTGCGCCGCTACGAGGAGATCCGCCTGCCCCGGACCACACGGATCCAGCGCCGGTCACGCGACAGCGTGAAGACCTTCCACCGAACCCACGACGACGCGCAGAACCATGACACCGCCGCACGGAACCCCTCGGTGCTGGAGGACTACCGGTGGTTGTTCGAGTACGACGCCGAGCAGGCCGCCATGACCAGCGGGAGCTGATGATGGAGTTAACCGGAATCGAATCGACGGTCGCCCTGGTCACCGGCGCGGCGCAGGGCATCGGCGCCGCCGTCGCCGCCACCCTGGCGGGCGCCGGGGCGCACGTCGCGGCCGTCGACCGCAACGCCGACCGGCTCACCATCGCCGTCGCCAAACTGGAGGCCGAGGGCGGGACCGCCCGCGGCTACCCCGTCGACGTGTGCGACAGCGCGGCGGTGGACGCGCTCGTGCGGCGGGTCGAGGACGAACTCGGACCCATCGGCATCCTCGTCAACGCCGCAGGCGTCCTGCACACCGGCCGGGTGGTCGAGCTGCCGGACCGGCAGTGGGACGAGACGTTCTCCGTCAACGCGGGCGGCGTGTTCAACGTGTCCCGCGCGGTGGCCCGGCGCATGATCGACCGTCGGCGGGGCGCGGTCGTGACCGTCGCGTCCAACGCCGCCGGGGTGCCGCGCATGGAGATGGCCGCCTACGCCGCGTCGAAGGCCGCGTCCGCGCAGTTCACCCGGTGCCTGGGGCTGGAGCTGTCCGGCTACGGCATCCGCTGCAACGTCGTCTCGCCCGGGTCGACCGACACGCCCATGCTGCGCTCGATGCTCGGCGAGGAGGGCGATCCGCGGCAGGTCGTCGAGGGTTCGCCGGCCGCGTACCGGGTCGGCATCCCGCTGCGGAAGCTGGCCAGCCCGCGGGACGTGGCCGAGGCGGTCGCGTATCTCGTGTCCGACCAGGCGGGCCACGTCACCATGCACGACCTCTACGTGGACGGCGGCGCCGCGCTGCACGTCTGACCGGCCCCGACGAGACCAGGAGGCTGACCATGGCCATCCCCCCGATCGCGCCGTACCGCATGCCGGGCGAGGACGACCTGCCGCCCGCCGCGGTGCCCTGGCGCCCGCGCCCGGACCGGGCCGTCGTGCTGGTGCACGACATGCAGCGGTACTTCCTGCGTCCCTTCCCGGCCGGGCGGTCGCCGCTGACCGGGCTGCTCGCCAACACCGCGAAGCTGCTCGCGGCGGCGCGCGCGGCGGGAGTGCCCGTGATGTACACGGCGCAGCCGGGCGGGATGACCCGCGAGGAACGCGGGCTCCTGCACGACTTCTGGGGACCGGGCATGGGCAGGGAGGAGACCGACCGCGCCATCGTCGACGACGTCGTCCCCGAACCGGGGGAGACGGTGCTGACGAAGTGGCGTTACAGCGCGTTCGTCCGCAGCGACCTGGAAGAACGGATGCGGCGGTCGGGCCGCGACCAACTGGTCGTCTGCGGCGTCTACGCGTACATGGGATGCCTCCTCACCGCCTGCGACGCCTACAACCGCGACATCCAGCCGTTCCTCGTGGCGGACGCGCTGGCCGACCTCACCCTCGACGACCATCTGTCGGCGCTCCGCTACGCCGCGGAACGCTGCGGCGTCCCGCTGTCCACCGCCGACACACTGGCCGCACTGGAGACCGGTGATGGCGCCTAGCCGGCGGGACGCGGCATGGTTACCGTGCCTGCTGCTGGCCACCTTCGTCATCGGGACGGACGACTTCGTCATCGCCGGCGTCCTCCCGGTCATCGCCGCGGACCTCCGGGTGAGCGAGGCGGCCGCGGGCCAGCTCGTCACCGCGTTCTCCGTCACCTACGCGGTGGCCGCCCCCGCCATGGCCGTGCTCACCGCGCGGATGCCCCGCAAGGCGCTCCTCGTCGGCGGCCTGGCGGCCTTCGCGGCGGCGAACCTGGTGACCGCGCTGGCCCCGAACTACGCGACGCTCATGGGAGCGCGGGTGCTGACCGCGCTGATCGGCGCCACCCTCACCCCGGCGGCCTTCGCCATGGCCGAGCGGCTGTCGGCGCCCGAGCGGGCCGGACGCGCCATCGGCATGGTCGCCGCCGGGCTGACCCTGTCGCTCTTCGTGGGCGTGCCGGTCGGCACACTGCTGGGCGAGAACCTCGGCTGGCGCTCGACGTTCGTGGCGGTGGGCGTGTTCACCTGCCTGGTGGTCGCGGCCGGCTCCAGGCTGTTGCCCCGAGTGCCCGGCGCCGCCCCCCTCGGAGTGGGCGGGCAGGTGCGGACCCTTGGCCGTCCCGCGGTGCTGCTGTGCGCGGCGGGCACCGTGGTCGCCGCCGCGAGCGGCCTGATGACCTACACCTACATCGCCCCCCTGACCGAGGACCTCACCGGGCGGGGCGGCGGGATCCTGGCCCTGTTCATCGCCGTGGTCGGCGTGTCCGGCGCGGTAGGCACCGTCGCCGGCGGCCTGCTCACCGACCGCTGGGGCCCCGACCGCACGCTGCTGGCCTCGGTCGCGGGCGTGGTGACCGCCACGGCGGTGCTGGCCGCCCTGGGGACGGGCGGACGGGAGGCGGCGCCGGTGTGGCCGGTTGCCCTCACGCTCGCCCTCTGGGGGTTCGCGGCGTGGAGTTTCACCCCGCCGATGAACACCCGGATCATGCGACTGGCGGGGGAGGCGGGCACCGAGGCCGTCGCCCTGAACACCAGCGGTCTGTACGTGGGGATCGCGATGGCGGGTGCGGTGGGCGGCGCCGTCCTGGCCTCCTACGACGGCACGGGGGTCGCCGTCGCCGCCACCGCGGTCGGTGCGGTCGCCTACCTGGTGCTGGCCGTGTCCGTCCGCCGCTTCCCCGTCCGGGACGAACGTCGAACGTCGACAGGCAGGAAGGGAAACGCCCATGTCCGAGCGTAGACATGTCGTGGTCATCGGTGGAACGTCCGGGATCGGGCGCCATTTCGCCCGCACCCGGGCCGAGCACGGTGACGACGTGGTCATCACCGGCCGCGCCGAGGACCGGACGAAGGGGATCGCCGACGAGATCGGCGGGAACACCCGCGGTCTCGCGCTGGACCTCGCCGCCCCCGAACGGGTCGGCGACGCGCTCGCCGGTGTGGAACGCGTCGACTGGCTGGTCCTCGCGGCGCTCGACCGCGACCACAACACGGTCCGCGACTACCGTCCGGCCGACGCGACGCGCCTGCTGACGGTGAAGCTCACCGGCTACACCGCCGTCCTCCACGCCCTCGCGCCGCGGATGACCGACGAGAGCGCGGCCGTCCTGCTCGGCGGGCTCGCCAGCCACCGGCCCTATCCGGGGTCCACGACCGTGACGACGGCCAACGGCGGCGTCACCGCGCTGGTCCGGACGTTGGCGGTGGAACTGTCCCCGATCCGGGTGAACGCGCTGCACCCGAGCATCGTCGCCGACACGCCGTTCTGGAGCGACAAGCCCGGCGCACGCGAGGCCGCCCGCACCAACGCGCTCACCCGGCGCGCGGTGACCATGGAGGACTGCACCGACGCGATCACGTTCCTGTTGCGCAACCGCGCGATCAACGGCGTGAACCTGAACATCGACGGCGGCGACGTCCTGCTCTGAGTCCTGATGCGAGTCCTGCTCTGACGCCGGTCTAGCTCCGCTCCTCGTGGTCGGTGGTGCCGGTGACCCGCCACGGGCCCCACCGTCCGGTCGCGCCCTGCCCGTGCTCCCGCTCCGCGCGGGAGTAACGGGTCAGGTCGCGGGACGAGAACAGTGCCATGCCCACATGGAAGCCCGTCACCGGCACCGGAAGCCGCGCCCGGTGCGCCAGGCGGCCGTCGACGTGCCACCGGACCTCCGCCTCCTCGGGCAGGTAGGTGATGGCGTAGCGGTGCCCGAGGCCCGGCTCCGTCGACACCTCCAGGTCCACCCGGTTGACGAAGTGCTCGTGCGGACGGGTCACCCCGGGGATCACCAGGCGTTCGAGCACCGCGAAAACCGTGTCGTTGGTCGCGGCGGCGTTGAGCACGACACCGCTCTCCAGGTCGAAGACGTTCACCGTGCCGTACGCGTCGAGCAGGTCGTAGGGGATCTGCCCGTAGGTCCGCACCGCCATGTCGACCTCGAACGTCAGCCGTCCCGTCGCCGGGGCGGGGAAGCGCCGCACGGACCGGTACATCTGCTTGGCGTTGTTCTGCTTCGGGTCGGTGTCGTGGAAGCGGCTGAACGGGTCGACGGTCAGTTCGAAGCGCCCGTCGCCCGTGCGGACCCGCGCGTTGCGGTCCCGGTACTCGTGCCGTTCGCCGTCCGCGCCCCGCATCTCCATGATCCGCCAGCGGGCGGGGTCGAGCTCGTCGCCGGTGAAGTCGTCGTACGTCCAGGTGCTGATCTCCGGTGCCGAGGTCATGCCGCCACGATCCGCCGGGCCGCCGTTCGCGGCCATCACACGTTCACGCGGTTCGGCCGGGACGGCACGCCAATCTGCGGGGCACGCCGAAGATCCCGTGAATGGGCCATGCCCGCGCGGCGGCGCTCGCCGAGACTGCCTACTGACCGCCACGCCACGACGTCGGCCTGCGCGTCGGCGTACCGGCGTCCTCGTCACGCAGGAGGTGTCATGGTCACGCAGAGTCCGCCGGCGGACGGTGACCGCTATGTCGCTGCCCATTCCAGCGCCGAGTTCCAGACCCTGCGCCGCCGATCACAGGCCTTCCTCCTCTGGGCGAGCGTCGTGTTCTTCGGGTGGTGGTTCACCGGAAGCGCGCTCGCCACGTTCGCGCCGGACTTCTTCCGCCGCGAGGTCGGCGGGCCCGTGAACGTCGGCCTGTTGTTCGTCCTTCTCTCGTTCGTCCTCGTGGTCACGATCTCCGGGCTGTACCTGCGGTACGCCCGCACCCGGCTGGACCCGCTCGGTGAACGGGTCCGGGCGGATCTGGAAGCGGGTCCGGAAGTGGGTCCGAAGGGAGCAACCCGATGACCGTTCTCGCCGATCCACCGCCCCCGGTCGACAACACGTGGGCCGCGCCCGGGGTCGCCGTTCCCGCGACCCTCGCCATCGCGGTGGTCGTGTTCTTCCTCGTGCGGTCCGTGCGCGGCGGCGTCCGCGACCAGGACGACTTCCTGCTCGCGGGCCACCGGATCGGCCCCGGCCAGAACGCCCTCGCGCTGGCCGCCGCACCCCTCATGTACTCGACCCTGTTCATCATCACCGGTCATGTCGCGTTGAGCGGTTACGACGCGGTCCTCCTCCTGACGTCGTTCACGATGTCGATGATGCTCGGGGTGCTGCTGTTCGCCTCGCACATGCGGAACCTGGGCGCGACCACGCTCGGGGACGTGTTCGCCATGCGCGCGAGGGAACGGCCCGCGCGCATCGCCGCGTCGGTCGTCACCCTGACGATCTACGCCATGTTCACGGTCATCACGCTGGCGGCGATCGCGTTCATCCTCAACCGGTGGTTCGGCCTGGACTCCCTCGTCGGACTGGCCGGATCGGTTCTCGTCGTCGGCCTGGTCACCGTCCTGTACGTGTACATGGGCGGGATGCCCGGGGTCACCCGGGTGCTGACGTTCAAGGCGGTCGTGGCGCTCGGCGTCGTGGCGATGCTGACCACGCTGGTGCTGGTCAAGTTCGACTTCGACCTCGTCAAGCTGCTCGACACGGCCGAGGCCAGGTCGGCGCCGCAGGGCGACTACGACCTGCTCGGCCCGGGGCGCCTGTTCGGCGAGGGAGCCGACCGGTGGGTGCATCTGTCCAAGCTCTTCTGCGTCGTCGTCGGCGTGGCCGCGATCCCGTTCCTGTTCATGCGCAACTTCGCGGTGACCAACGGACCCGACGCGCGCCGGTCGGCCGGATGGGCCGCGATGATCGTCGTGGCGGTCTATGCGTGCATGGCCGTCGTCGGGCTGGGCTCGGTCGCCGTCCTCGGCCGGGAGAACATCGGTGTGATCAAGGCGCACCGCGACATCAGCCTGCCCAAGCTCGCCGACGAGCTCGGCGGGCCGCTGATGGTCGGCGCGCTCGGCGCGGTCGCCGTGCTGACGGTGGCCGGGGTCTTCGCCGCCCTGCTGATCAACGCGGTGACCTGCGTCACCCGGGACATCAATGTGCTGCGCGGACGGCGGCCCGCCCCGGAGCGGGAGCTGGCGGACGTGCGCCGCAACGTCAAGATCATCGGAATCGTCTCGGTGGTCGGCGGCGTCGCGATGCTGCCGGTACGGACCCACATCTTCATCCCGACGTCGATCGACGTGGCGGGCGCCACGATCCTGCCGGTGGTCGTCTACACGCTGTTCTGGCGGCGCTTCAACACCGCGGGTCTGAAGTGGGCGGTCTACGGCGGGCTCGTCTCGACCATGTTCATGGTCGTGTTCTCCAACGGGATGTCGGGTGCCGAGGACGCGATCTTCGCCGGATCGAACTTCAAGTTCATCGACATCGAGCCGGGGCTGATCTCGGTGCCGCTCGCCTTCCTCCTCGGGTTCCTCGGCACGGTCCTGAGCGGCGAACGCGACGACCGCGCGTTCGCCGAGACACAGGTCCGGTCGCTGACGGGCGCCGCCGTCCCGGCACACCGCGAGGCGACCGTCGCAGCCGCCGTCGACGACGGCCGGGCGAACCGGACCACCAGCGAAGCGCACTGAGCGCCCGCATGTTCGGAGGCATGGTGCATCCGGTACCGGTTCTCGTGGTGGGCGCGGGCCCGGTCGGCATGGTCGCCGCCCTGGTCCTCGCCCGCCACGGTGTTCCCTGCGTCCTCGCCGACCAGGGCTTCGAGACGTCCGACCATCCGAAGCTGGACTATGTCAACGCCCGCAGCATGGAGTTCTTCCGGCGGCTCGGCGTCGCCGGGGACGTCCGCGCCGCGGGCGTCGGGCCCGAGCATCCGGCGAACGTGATCTGGTCGACCGGCCACGCCGGGGAGCCGATCACCACATGGGAGCTTCCGTCGGTGGCGGAGGAACGCCGCCGCATCGCCGAGCAGGACGACGGTACGCGCCCCGCCGAGCCCGGCCAGCGGATCTCCCAGATCGAGCTGGAGCCGGTCCTGCGCGCGCACTGCCGGCGCGAACCGCTCGTCGACCTGCGTCCCGGCCTGCGGTTCGACGCGCTCACCCAGGATTCCGACGGCGTGACCAGCCATCTCGTGGACGTGATGAGCGACGAAGGCGTCCGGGTGCGGTCCCGTTACGTGATCGGGTGCGACGGCGCGTCGAGCCGCGTCCGCGAGGCGGCGGGCATCAGACTGGAGGGGTTCGACGTCCCCGGGCTGCCGAGCGCCTTCATGGTGCACTTCAAGAGCCGCGACCTGGACACCCTGCACCGGCACGGCCGGTTCTGGCACTACTTCGCCTTCCGGTACGTCGTCCTCGCCCAGGACGAGGCGGACACCTGGACCGCGCACGTCAACGGCATGGACCCGAACGAGTTCGACACACCGCCCGCCGACCCCGCGGCGTTCCTGCGCGACACGATGCGGACGGAACTGAAGATCGACAAGGTGCTGTTGACCTCCCGCTGGCGCCCCGACTTCATGATCGCGGACCGGTACCGCGCGGGACGGGTCCTCATCGCCGGGGACGCCGCCCACCGGATGTTCCCGACCGGCGCCTACGGCATGAACACCGGCGTCGGTGACGCGGTCGCCGCCGCCTGGAAGGTCGCCGCGCTCGTCCGGGGGTTCGGCGGGCCCGCACTGCTCGACGCCTACGACGCCGAACGCCGCCCGGTGGGCCTGCGCAACATGCACACGTCCCACCGGCACCTCGGCGTCCACCTCAGGGCGGGGGCGCTGCTGCGCGACGGCGTCCCGCTCCCCGCCATCGCGTCGATGCTCCAGACCGAGCGGGGTGAGAACGAGTACACGGGCGTCGAGCTGGGCTACCGCTACGGCGACTCCCCGGTCGTCTGCCATGAGGAGGGGCCCGAACCGCCGTGGAGCCCCCGCGCGTACACGCCGACGACCTGGCCCGGAGGCCGTCCGCCCAGCCTGCTCCTGGACGACGGGACACCGATCTTCGACCGGTTCGCGGAGTCCTTCACGCTCGTCGACTTCGCGGACGACGGCCGTGCCGTCCCGCTCCTGGCGGCGGCCGCCGCCCAGGGAGTGCCGGTCCGGCACACCGTGGTGCGGGACGACCGCGTCCGCGAGATATGGGAGCGCGACCTCGTCCTGCTCCGGCCCGACCACCACGTGGCCTGGCGCGGGAACGTAACCGGCGCCGACCCGGCCGCGGTGGTCCGGCGCGTCCGAGGCGCCGGACGCTGACATGAACGAACGCCCGGTCAACAAGCTTGCCGGCCCGCGCGTTCCGGCGCGGCGGGCCGGCCGAAAGGAGAGTCCCCGATGACGTCCATGAGGCGACCGCGCGGCCGGCGGCTGGGATACGCGGTGACCATCGCGACCGCGACCGCCGTGGCCGGATCGCTCACCGGCGCCGTGGCCGCGGCCCCCCGGGACGCGGCGGCCTTCGACCTCGACCATGGGAACGCCCTGATCGAGGTGGTCTATCCGAAGTTCCAGCGCGTGTCCCGCGAGCAGAGTTCGGGCCGTGCCGTGTCACTGACCGTGGACCACGCCATGCTGATCGAGATGCCGTGGTTCGACGCCCTGGCCCCGTACCACCCGAAGGCCGTGGGCATCTTCTCGAACATCGGCCGCCGCCCGAGCAAGGAGCACACGACCCGCAACAAGAACATCGCCGTCATCTACTCCGCCTTCACCTCCCTCAACGCGATCCTTCCGGAGTACCGGACCCGATGGATCGAGATGATGGAGTCGGCGGGCCTCGACCCGAACGACACCAAGGAGGACCCGACCACGGCGAGCGGCATCGGCATCCTCGCCGCCAAGAACGCCATCGCCGCGAGAAGGGGCGACGGTTCCAACCGGGACGGCGCGGAGGGCGGACGCAAGTACAACAGGCGGCCCTACGCCGACTACACGGGCTACAGGCCGGTGAACGGCCCCTACAAGCTCCGCAACCCGTCGCGCTGGCAGCCGGACGTGACCTCGACGCGCAACGTCTACCGAACCCAGCAGTTCGCGACGCCCTACTTCGGGCGGTTGAAGCCGTTCTCCTACGACGACCCCGACCGGTTCGAGGTCCCGCCGCCGAAGAACAGCGACCATCGCAACCGCCGGGCGTACAGGCGCCAGGCCGACAAGGTCCTGGAGGCGTCGGCGAAACTGGACGACCGGAAGAAGATGATCGCCGAGCTCTTCAACGACAAGGTCCTGACGTTCGGGGCCGTCGCGGGGACCCCGGTCGTCATCACCGGCAAGTACGACACCGAGAAGATGGTGCACTACATCGTCACGTCCGACGTCGCGTTCGTCGACGTCACCATCGCCACATGGCACTTCAAGCGCAGGTTCGACTCGGTGCGGCCGTTCAGCGCGATCCGTCACCTGTACGGGGACGAGAAGGTCACGGCCTGGGGCGGGCCGGGGAAGGGGACCGTCGGCGACATCACGGGGAACGAGTGGCAGAGCTACCTGCACGCGCAGTCGGCCGACCATCCCGAGTACCCCTCGGCCACGGCGTCCCTCTGCCAGGCCTTCGCCGCGCAGGTCCGCCGGTTCACCGGCACCAACGACATCAACATCTCCGTGCCCACTCCGAAGGGCTCCTCTCTGGTCGAACCCGGCGTCACCCCGGCCACCGACCTCACACTGCGCTGGAGCAACTGGACCGACTTCGCCGACGACTGCGGCGAGAGCCGGGTCTGGGCGGGGGAGAATTTCCCGTCGGCGATCGACGCGGCGTCCCGGTACGCCCCGGCGATCGGCGCGTCGAGCTACGAGTTCGTCCAGCGCAAACTGAACGGTCGCTGATACGCGGCGGGCGGCCCGGCGACAACGTGACCGCCCGGTCACAGAAAGTGCGGCCTTAGGAACCTTGGTCGCCGTCGACTTGGTCGCCCGTCCGAAATTCGGGCGGGCGGTCCGAGGTCACCTGAACGCCGTGGGCGTCCCTAACCAGTTCCGGCCAGATTTCTCGACGCGGCATTTAACGCACGCACCACCGGTCTCGCAAGGTCGCGAAGTGTGTGGGCCGCCGTCGGGGATCACCGCCCGAGTCTTGTCGTGGACGGCGACGGACCCGGGCGGTGATCTGTTCCCGCCGGGCCGCGCGGTTCCGATGTGTCGAGAATGGAGATCTCCAGGCCTGTGACGTCGCGCGATCGAAAGTCTGTCACTTTCGGTCGCGCAGGTGATGCAATCCGTCACTTGCTCCGGATACTCTTCCTGACAGTAGCATACGAATGCTGTCAGTGAATGCGTTGGGACATCGACGCCGTCGCACTTCTGTCGATCGGGATCCGGGCGAGTTATAGTCGATCAGGGGCTCGTCCGCAAGGTGGGGGATTCTGGTGATGATCTTTCACGTACTCCGGGTAAGGTCACGTCCACCTGTTTTGGGGGCGAACGACAGTTTCCGTCCCGCTGATGCGAAATGGTCTCGTGTATTCGGCGGAGCCCGCCCGGCGTGAGCTTATACATGCGGCAGACCACGAGAAGTCGCTCGCCCGCCACGAGCGGCCGGGGCTCTCGCTCTCGCGCCCAGGCCGACCCCAGGAGGACGCTCCCATGACCGAAGTCCTGCCGTGTCCCGCGGCGTCGAAGACGTACTCCGTGCTCGTGGCCGAACCCGAGAGGTCGACCCGTGACATGCTCGCCGCGGTGCTCGGGGCGGCTCCCCGGCTGGACGTGGTGGACGAGGCGGCCGACGCCGACGAGGCGGTGGTCCGCGCGGCGCGGATCCGTCCGGACGTGGTGGTGCTGGGCGCCGGGACGTCCGGGACGAGCGTCGCCACCGCGACCAGACGCCTGCGCGCCGCCGCCGACCCGCCCGAGATCGTCGTCCTGACCGAGCCCGACGACCACGAACGCGGCCGCGAGGCCCTCCGGGCGGGCGCGTCCTGCCTGCTTCCCCGGAACTCGCCGCCCGAGCGGCTCGCCTGCGCGATTCCCGCCGTCGCGGCCGGTTACGTGGTCATGGCCCCCGACGTCGTCGGCCAGCTGATGGAGGGCGCCGCGGGCAGGGACCTGCACGACGTCCTCGGCCGCACCCTCGCCGCGATCAACCGCAAGGGCGAGCTGGTCGCGCGGCTGCTCGTCGCGCAACCGGAGCGGGCCAGGGCCGAGCTGGAGACCGTGCTCGCGCTCGCCCGCCGGTCCGTCGCCGAGGTCCGCGCGCTGGCCGCCGGATACCGTCTCGGTGACCTGGCCACCGAACTCGAACAGGTCCGCGCCGACCTGGAGGTCATGGGGGTCCGGGTGGAGACGGCCCGCGTTCCGCCGGCGCTGCCCCGCCCGATCCAGGAGGCGTTCGGCTGGGTCGCGCGGGAGGCCGCCGCCAACGTCATCCGGCACAGCGAGGCCGGTCACTGCCGGATCGAGATCTGGACCGGCGGCCGGACCGCGCACCTGCGGATCACCAACGACGGCGTCCACCGGCCCGGACCGACCGCCGCGGGGACCGGGCTCGCCGGGCTGGCGGCGCGGCTGCGCGTCGTCGGCGGCGCGCTCGTCCACGGACCGGGCCCCGATCTCACCTACCGCGTCGAGGCGACGGCGCCGCTCGGCGGATAGAGCGGCCGTGGAGGAAAGATGGCGATCAAGGTTGTCCTGGCCGAGGACGAGGCGCTCACCAGGGAGGCCCTCACCGAACTTCTCCAACTGGCGGACGGCATCGAGGTCGTCGCCCACACCGGCCGGGGCGACCGGGTCCTGGAGCTCGTGGACGCCCACCGCGCGGGGCTCGCCGTCCTCGACGTGCACATGCCGGGAATGAACGGCATCGAGGTCGCCGAGCAGCTGAACCGGGAACGTTCCGGTTTTCCGGTGGTGATCCTCACCTGCGACGCCCGGCCCGGACACCTGCAGCGGGCCCTCAAGGCCGGAGTCCGCGGCGTCCTCACCAAGGACACCTCGATCGACGAGCTGATCGGCGTGATCCGCGAGGTGTACGCGGGCGGACGGCACTTCACCCCCGACCTGGTCGCCGAGATGTTCGCCGTCGGCGAGAACCCGCTGACGGCCCGCGAGGTGGAGATCCTGAAGGCGGCCGAGGACGGCCGTCCCCTCAGCGTCATCGCCTCGCAGTTACATCTCAGCCCGGGGACGGTCCGCAACCACATCCACTCGGCGATCAACAAGTTGGAGGCGGGGAACAGGATCGGCGCCGTGCAGGCGGCGTCGCGGGCCGGTTGGCTGTGAGCCGGTCCGGGGCGACTACCGTGCGCGCGGTAGCCGGTCGCTCGTCCACAAGGAGGAGTGACCCGCCGCATACCTCCGGTTAGGGTGCGCCCATGAGCACAGAACGGTCCCGGGTTCCGGTCGCCGCCAAGGACTGGACGATCGCGGTCGGCGTCGCCGCGGTCCTGCTGATCGTCGGGCTGTCCGGGGACCACCACGCCGCGGACCCCGACGCGCTCGGCTACGGGTTGCTGATGGTGGGCGGTCTGGCGCTGGCGGCGGGCCGGCGCGCGCCGGTCGCCGTGCTGGCCGTCACCTGGCTGTGCGTGATCGGGTACAACGCGTTGGGGTTCGAGGTGCCCGCGGTCGCGTACCTGTTCGCGGTGTACGCGACCATGCGCGCCGGGCATCGTCTGGTCACGCTGTTGATGTCGGTGGCGCTGCTCGGGGCGCTGCCCCTCGCCATCATGCTGTCGCCCGGGGACGGGCCGGCGGGTGAGGCTTTCGCGCAGGCCCGCGGCGTTCTGGAGATCGCGTGGCTGGTCGCCGCGGCCGCCGCGGGGGAGGCCCTGCGGCAGGCCGAGCGGCGCGCGGACGAGGCCGAACGCACCCGCGAGGAGGCCGCCCGGCTGCGCGCCACCGAGGAGCGCCTGCACATCGCGCGGGAACTGCACGACTCGCTGACGCACCAGATCTCCATCATCAAGGTGCAGGCCGGGGTCGCCGTCCATCTGGCGCGCAAGCGGGGCGAGGAGGTGCCGGAGGCGCTGCTGGCGATCCAGGAGGCCGGACGGGAGGCGACCCGCGAACTGCGGGCCACCCTGGAGACCCTCCGCGACGTCTCCACCTCGCCCGCGCACGGACTCGACCGCGTCCCCGACCTGATGGAACGGGCCCGGGGGATAGGGCTGAAGACGACGCTCCGGATCGACGGGCAGAAACGCGCCGTGCCGGAGGTGGTCGACCAGACCGCGTACCGGATCGTCCAGGAGTCGCTCACCAACACCGCCCGCCACGCCGCCGCCGCGAACGCCTCGATCTGGATCGACTACCGTTCCGACGCCCTCGCCATCCGCGTCGACGACGACGGGACGGCCACCCCCGGCTCCGCTCCCGTGCCCGGTGTCGGGCTGCTCGGCATGCGCGAACGTGTCACCGCCCTCGGCGGGCGGCTGCGCGCCGAACCGCGCGACGAGGGCGGCTTCACCGTCCAGGCCGAACTCCCCGTGGGGGGACCGTCGTGATCCGGGTCCTGCTGGTCGACGACCAGCCGCTGCTGCGCAGCGGGTTCCGCTCCCTCCTCGCCGGCGAGGAGGACATCGAGGTGGTCGGTGAGGCGGCCGACGGCAGGGAGGGCCTGGCGCTCGCCCGGCGGCACCTGCCCGACCTCGTCCTCATCGACATCCAGATGCCCGTCATGGACGGCATCGAGGCGACCCGGCAGATCGCCGCCGATCCCGCCCTCACCGGCCTGCACGTGGTGATCCTCACCAACTACGGGTTCGACGAGTACGTCTTCGACGCGCTGCGCGCCGGCGCCGCGGGGTTCCTCGTCAAGGACATCGAGCCGGAGGACCTGCTGCACGCCGTCCGGGTCGCCGCCCGCGGCGACGCGCTGCTCTCCCCGTCGATCACGCGCAAGCTGATCGACCGGTATGTGGCGCGGCCACTGCACACCGGCGCCGACGCGAACCTGAAGGGCCTGACCAACCGTGAACGGGAGGCCGTCGCCCTGGTCGCGCAGGGGCTGTCCAACGACGAGATCGCCGACCGCATGGTGATCAGCCCGCTGACCGCGAAGACGCACATCAACCGGGCCATGACCAAGCTCCAGGCCCGGGACCGGGCCCAGCTCGTGGTGCTCGCCTACGAGTCCGGCCTGCCGGTCCCCGGCGGCCGCTGACACGGCGCGGCGTTCGGCGACAGGGTGCTCGCGCCCGTCACCGGGTCGTCGCGGTCCCCTTGGCCCACGCCTCGACGAGTTCGGTGGCCTGGTCGGCGTTCAGTCTCGGGTCGCACAGCGACGTGTAGTGGCGCTGCAGCTCGTCCTCGTTGCGCACCGGCCCGCCGACGCATTCCGTCACGTCGTCCACCGCGACCTCCAGGTGGAGTCCGGAGGGCCGCTGCCCGTGCTCCTCGACGATGTCGCGGAACCGCAGCGCCTCGGTGATCACGGCGGTGAGATGACGGGTCTTCAGGCCGAGGGACGATCTCACCGTGTTGCCGTGCATGGGGTCGCTCAGCCAGATGACCGGATGCCCGGCGTCGGCCACCCGGCGGACGATGGGCGGCAGGGCCTCCCCGATCCGGTCGTGGCCCATGCGGGGTATCAGGACGAGACGGCCGGGTTCGCGCCGCGGATCGAGCGCCTCGCAGACCCGTAGGACGTCGTCGGGGTCCGCGGTCGGCCCGATCTTGCAGCCCACCGGGTTGACGACGCCGGAGAGCAGGGTGACATGGGCGCCGGCCGGGTCGCGGGTCCGTTCCCCGATCCACGGCAGATGCGTCGAGGCGAGGTACCTGTCGCCCGTCTCCGGGTCGCGCCGGATCAGCCTCGACTCGTAGTCGAGGACGAGGGCCTCGTGGCTCGACCATGGCCCGTCCGCAGTGGTCGTGCCACCCGTGCCGGAGCCGCGCGTCCGGCGGTACTCCCGCATCGCGTGCTGCACGCCGGCGCTGGCCTCGTAGGCCCACACCATGCGCCGCGGGTCGGCCCGGCGCGTCACCGGACCGACCAGCTCCGAATTGATCATGTGCCCGCGGAAGGCCGGAACGGTCACCCCGCCGTGCTCCTCGGTCTCCCGCGACCTCGGTTTGGCGAACTGCCCGCCCATGCGCCCGACGCGGACGACGGTCCGGCCGGTGAGTTCGCGGAGCCGGTCCGCCAGCCCGTCGATGAGACGCAGTTTCCCGGCCACGTGCCGGGGCGCGCACTCGTAGAAGCTCTCCGCGCAGTCGCCGAGTTGGAGCAGCAGCGCGTCGGTCGCGGTCAGCCCCGCCAGGGCGTGCCGCAACCGCCGGACCTCCGCGGCCGTCACCAGCGCCGGGGCGGACGCCAGCCACCGGACGGCCTCGGGACGGCCGGGGTGGTCGTGCCAGTCCGGCTGCTGGGCCGCCGGCCTGCCGCGCCACGGTTCCGGGTGCGGAGAACGCGCCGGGGAAGTGGATGGCTGCATGTGTGCTCCCGTCGCGCGTCCCACCGGTTTCGAGGCGTGTGCGGACAGCGTGACCCGGCGGCGGGCACGCGCACATCGCGCGTTCGCGCCATCGGGCGGGCGGAGAACTCCCGGCCGCGGCGCCGACGAAGGCCGAACCGTCGAAGGCAAGATCGCCGAGTGCGCGGTCTGCTCAGCGAACCGCAAGTCATATGGAGGTGGTGTACGACCAGCGACGACAAATCGCTGGCGGTGGCGGCTAGCGTCATGGCTTATCGGCGGCGCATACTCGCATAATGGGCGACGACATCCGCGATCTCGGCGGTGACGCGATGGCCGCCGAGGAGGAGTGCCTGAGTTCCGGGCTGGAGCGGCTCGTCACCGCCGGCGGGCTGGACGAGTTGCAGGAGCGCTACTTCGACTGGGTCGCCGGTCATGTGCCGTCCTTCGCCTACGGTCTCTACCTGTTCGACCGGCGGACGGGACGTCCCCGGGCGTCGTCGGTGCGCGGCCTCAGCCGGTTCTACGCGCACCGCTACGAGCAGTTCGGCCGGGCGCTCGACCCGGTGCTGCGCGGGGCCATGGCGGCGCGGCGGGCCTGGGACGACTCCCTGGTGAGACCGCCCGACCGGTGGCGGGAGGCCCCGATCGTCCAGGGACTGTTCCGGCACTACGACATGGCGCACGTCATGTGCGCGCCGCTGATCAGCGGCGGGGAGATCGTCGGGACGATCAACTTCGCCCGCAACGGGGCCGAGCCCGCCTTCGACGACGGCGACCGGCGCCGGGCGACCGTGGCGGCGCGGATGTTCCAGGCGGCGGTCGCTGCGACGGACCTGGTCACGGCGATCGACGCCGAGCGGGCGGCGTGGTGGGGCGCGCTGGAGGCGAGCGGGCAGGCGATCGTGGTCACCGACCTGGACCGGGCCGAACGGCACGCCAACCGGGCCGCGCGGGCGCTGCTGGACGCCGCCGACGGCGCGTGGCCCTCCCTCGACGCGGCCATCGACGGCGGTGAGGCCACCCGGCGCCTGGCGGTGCGACCCCCCGCCACCGACGCCGCGAAGGACGTTCCCGCGACCGACATCACCGTGACCTCGGCGCCCCTGCCCGAGCGGCCCTCGCTGATCGTGTCGATCCTGTCGACGGAGTCCCGCACGCCGGCGCCGGCCCCCGCGGTGCGCCGTCTGCTCACCGAGCGCGAGGCGGCCATCGCCGAACTCGTCGCCGCAGGGAAACGTGACCACGAGATCGCCGGCAGCCTGCACATCAGCCCGAACACCGTGAAGCACCATCTCAAGTCGATCTACCAGAAGCTCGGCGTGCACTCCCGGGTCGAACTGGCGGCCCTGCTGCTGCGGTGATCCCCCTTTCGGGTGGTCCACACCTCCCCTTGAACGGGCGATATGCCGGGGAACGCCCGGCTCGTAGCGTCCCAAACATGGGATCACACAACAGTGTCACCGAGCTGAACGAACTGTTCGTCGAGGCGATGAACGCCGGTGATCTGGACGCCGCGCTGTCCTGTTGGGACGAGCACACGGTGTTCCAGACGGGTCCGGGCACGGAGCCCGCGCGGGGCATGGATCGGCTCCGCACGGCGATCTCGGAGTTCCTCGCGCTGAAGCCGCATCTGACGATCGAGGAGCTGCACCGGGTCGAGGCGGACGACATCGTCCTGGTCGCGCTGCGCTGGCACCTGACGGGCACCGCCCCGGACGGGGAGTCGGTCGAGATGAGCGCGATCGACTCCAACGTCTTCCGGCGGCGCCCGGACGGCACCTGGCGCATCCTGATCGACAACCCGTTCCACTCCGTCCACATCGGACTGGAGAAATGACGGCCGTCGGCACCGGTCGGCTGACCATCGACCGGCCCCTGCCCGCGATCGTCGGCGGACAAGCGCGGCCGGTGCCGACGGTCCTCCCGGCGGTGGAACCCGCCACCGGGAGGACCTGGGCGCAGGTCGCCGACTGCGACGGCGCGGTCGTGGCCGAGGCGGTCACCGCCGCGGCCACCGCGTTCGAGACCTGGCGGTCGACGTCCCTGGCGGAGCGGCAGGCCGCGCTGTGGGCGGTCGCCGACCGGCTGACCGCGACGGCGGCGGACTGGCCGGCGCTGCTGGCCACCGAGAACGGGCGGGCGATCCGCGAGGCGGCGCTGATCGACGTGCCGACCGCGGCGGAGATCTTCCGGTATTTCGCGGGGATGGCGCGGGCCGTCCACGGCGAGACGATCCAGGGAGCGCCGGAGTCGTCGCACGTGTACACCACACGGGAGCCGCTCGGCGTCATCGCGGCGATCGTGCCGTGGAACTCGCCGCTCATCTCCGTCGCCCACAAGCTGGCGCCGGCGCTCGCGGCGGGCAACACGGTCGTGGTGAAGCCCTCGGAGCTGGCGTCGGTGAGCACCGTCCGGTTCGTGGAGGCCATCGCGGACCTGCTGCCGCCGGGCGTCGTCAACGTGGTCACCGGCTACGGCGCGACCGCAGGCGACGCGCTGGTCACCGACCCCCGTATCGCCAAGATCAGCTTCACCGGCGGAACGGAGAGCGCGCGGACGATCCTCGGCAGGGCGGGCGCCCGGCTGACCCCCGCGCTGATGGAGCTGGGCGGGAAGGGCTCGCTCGTCGTCGGGCCGGACGCCGACCTCGACACGTTGACCGAGGACGTGCTGACCGGCGTGTTCGCGGCCAACGGCGAGGTGTGCTTCGCCGCGTCCCGCCTGCTCGCGCACGCCGACGTGCACGACGAGCTCCTGGAGCGGATCACCGCGCGGGCCGACCGGATCCGGGTCGGCGACCCGCTCGACCCGGCGACGCAGCTCGGCCCGCTCATCAGCGTCGCGCACCGGGACCGGGTCGCCGAGGCCGTCGACCGGGCCGTCGCGGAGGGCGCGACGGTGTGCGCGGGACACCGCGTCCCGGAGCTGGACGGCGAACTCGGCGGCGGCGCGTTCTACCGGCCGACGGTCCTCGCCGACCCCGACGGCAGGACGAGCGCGTCCTGCGACGAGTTCTTCGGGCCCGTCCTCACCGTCGAACGCTGGACGGACGAGGACGACGCCGTCGCACGCGCCAACGCGGTGGCGTACGGCCTCGCCGGTGGCGTGTGGACGACCGACCTCGCGCGGGCGCACCGCATCGCCCGCCGCCTCCAGACCGGGATGGTCTGGGTCAACACCTGGTTCGCGACCCCCCTCGGTCAGCCGCAGGGCGGGATCAAGGCCAGCGGCTTCGGCCGCGAGGGCGCCGCGGAGACGGTCCGCGAGTACCAGGCGTCGAAGGTCGTCAACGTCAGTCTCGACACCGCGCGTCCCCCGATGTGGGACTGACGCGCAGCACGAACGTGGAGGAACCATGGACTTCCAGCTGGACGAGCAGAGCCGGCGGATGGCGGATATCGGCAAACGGCTCGCGGGCGTGCTGGCGCCGGGCGCGGCCGACGCCGACGAACGGCGGCTGATCCCCGCGGAGAGCTTCGCCGAGCTGCGCTCGGCGGGCCTGTACGGGGCGGGTCTTCCCACCGACCTCGGTGGGCTCGGCGTGGGGTCGACCGCCTGGCTGGCGACCGTCGAGCAGCTCGCGCAGGGCGACGCGTCGACCGCCCTCGGATTCAACATGCACTACGTGGCGACCCGGCTGGTGGGTGAGCTGCCGTCCTTCGACGCCGCGGCGCGCAAGCACGTCGCGTCGCTGGTGATCGACGACGGCGCGCTGATCTCGGCGCCGCTGTCGGAGCCGTCGTCGTCGAGCCTGCTGCCGGGCTCGTTCCTGCCGACGGTGACGGCCACCCGCACCCCGGACGGCGGCCTGCGCGTGAGCGGGACGAAGATGTACGCCTCGATCTGGGAGGCGAGCGACTACGCGTTCATGCTCGCCCGCCCCGACTGGAGCGACGATCCGACGCTCGTCGTCGCGTTCCTGCTCCCGGTCGCGCAACCGGAGCACATCGTGGTCGAGGACGTCTGGGACACGCTCGGGATGCGGGCGACGCGCAGCAACAAGGTGACCATCACCGACGCGCACGTCCCGGCCGAGCTCGTCCTCGGGCCGATCGACGACTTCGTCACCAACTGGATCGTCGCGCGGGCGGCCGTCACGTGGGGCGGCTACACGGCCTGTTACCTCGGCCTGGCCGAGGCGATGGTGAGCTGGTTGACGGAGGCCCTCGGCACGCGCACGGCGAAGGGCTACGCGCAGCCGATGGGCTACCACCCGACGATCAGCTCGGCGGTCGGGCGCCTGTCCACGCATGTCGAGGCCGCGCGGCTGATGATGTACCGGGCCGCGTGGAAGGCGGACACGGAGGGGCCGGGGCTCGGCACCTGCCACGCCTACCTGCAGGCGAAGCTGATGCTCGCGGACGCGATCGGACGCGTCATCGAACTCGGCACCACCGCGGGCGGACTCACCGCGCTGATGCGGCCCCGGGGCTACGAGCGGATGCTGCGCGACGTGACCACCGCCGCGATCATGCCGCCGAACGCCTACGCCTGCGCCGAGATGGCCGGCCTCATCACCATGGGACTGGACCCGGCACAGGCCCCCTCCCTGGCCCCTCTCGCCGCCCCCGCACCGGCCCCGGACCGGGCCTGACGGCGGGGGTGACCGAGATGCAGCAGGTCACGGAGGACGTCGCCGCGCTCCGCCGGACCTTCGGGTGCTTTCCGTCGGGTGTGACGGCGGTGTGCGCCCTCGTCGACGGGGAACCGGCGGGCATGGCGGCGAGCTCGTTCACGTCGGTGTCCCTGGACCCGCCGCTGGTGTCGCTCTGCGTGCAGAACACCTCGGAGACGTGGCCGAGGCTGCGGCGTGCGCCGCGCCTCGGGCTGAGCGTGCTGGCCGAGAACCACAACGAGGTCTGCATGCGCCTGTCCCGCAAGGAGGGCGACCGGTTCGACGGGGTCGACTGGGAGCCCAGGCCGGACGGCGGCGTTTTCGTCCTCGACGCCGCCGCCTGGCTGGACTGCCGCCGCCACGACGAGATCCCGGCGGGCGATCACCTGATCGTCCTGCTGGAGGTCCTCGGCCTGCTCGCCAGGCCGGAGACCCCTCCGCTGGTGTTCCACACCAGCCGGTTCCGCCGGCTGGCGCCCGTCTGAGAAACGCACGACGAAACGGGCACCGGAGATGACTCCGGTGCCCGTTTCGTCATGTCCGATCGTCTTGTCCGGGCTGAGGTCATACGTCCCGGACGCTGAGCAGCCTGGTCACCCCGCGTCCCGCCGTGTTCAGCAGGTTCGCGAAGCGCTCGGCCCTGCCGGGGGCCACCGGGCCGGTGACCGACAGGGCCGCGACCGTCGCGCCGGTGGCGCCGGCGAGCGGGATGGCGACGCTCATGTACCCGATGCGGGCCTGCTCGTACTCGACCGCGTACCCGAGTTCGCGGGCGCGCCTCAGCTCCTGCTCCAGCAGGCCGGGCGCGACCGTCGTGCGCGGGGTCGTGCGGGTGAGGGGCGCGGCCACGACGTCGTCGAGGAGGCTGCGCGGCCCGAAGGCCAGCAGGGCCTTGCCGGTGGCGGTGCAGTGCAGCGGCATGCGCCCGGCGACCCGGGACGGGCGGCCGACCTGCCGGTGCCCGGAGACCTTCTCCAGGTACAGGACCTCCAGGCCGTCGACGACGGCCAGATGGACGGTCTCGCCGGTGGCCCGCAGCAGGTCCTCCATGAACGGCCGGGCGACGTCCCGCAGGATCCGTTGCCGCGGGACGCGCTGGCCGATCTCGAACAGCCGCATGCCCAGCCGGTACTTGCCGTGCCGTCGCTCCAGGAGACCCCAGCGCACCAGCTCCTGGCTGAGCCGGTGCACGGACGCCTTCGCCAGGCCCGTCCGGCGCGTCAGCTCCGACAGGCCGAGGTCCTCGTCGTCGAGCCCGAAGGCCTCGAGGATGAGCTGAACCTTGCCCAGCACGCTTCCGCTCTCGGCGGCGGCGGTGGTGGGCTCCAACACGGCGTCCATTGAACGATGGTTCACCTGGTGAAACACCCTGTCAACGGGCGGAGTCCGGTCAGCGGACCGATAGTGGCCGCCCGGTCACAGGTGGGCTGCGGGGTGGTGGTCAGCCCGCGACATCGGCGAGGAACGCGAGGCTGAGCGGGTTGTAGCGGGCGGCCTGCTCGTGCTGCGGCCAGTGGCCGGTGTCGTCGAACAGCTCGAGCCGCGAACCGGGAATCGCCTTGTGCATGGCCTGCGCCTCCGGGACGTCGCCGAAGGGGTTCTTCCGGCCCCAGACGATCAGCGTCGGCGCCGTGATCCGCGCGAGCTGCTCGGGGGTGAGCAGGTTGCGCCGCCGGACCTCCATCGTCTGCAGGCACAGCAGGTTGTCGATGTTCTCGACGAAGTCGGGCCGGTGGTAGATCCGGTGCCGGATGTCGACGAGTTCCTCGGTGGCGTCCTCGGCGGACGCCATGAGCAGCCGCAGGCGGGCGCGTGTCAGCTCGATGTCGTCGACCGCCACGGCCTGCCGGGTGCTGCCGTCGATCCGCTTCATCACCTCGGGGTTCGCGACGGTGCCGCCCGCGCAGAGCAGTTGGAGGCTGGCGACGCGGTCCGGGTGCTCGACGGCCGTGCGGGCGCCGACCCAGCCGCCGAGCGACTCCCCGACGATGTGCGCGCGGTCGGCGCCGACGGCGTCGAGGTAGCCGAGGAGATGCTCGACGTACCGGGGGATCTCGTACGGGTGGTCGGGCTTGCCGGTGTAACCGTGCCCGAGCATGTCGATGGCGTGGACGCGGTACCGCTCGGCGTGCGCGGCGATGTTGCGGGTGAACGCTTCCAGGTGGCCGCTGGTGCCGTGCAGGAACACCACCGGTTCCCCGGAACCGGCCTGCAACGACCGGGTGCGGACACCCGCCGCGTCGACGTAGGAGACGGTGAACGGAATCGGCGACAGTTCGGTCCAGATGGACATGGCACGACCAATCTTCGGCGGGACGGTTGTCAGGGTTGGTTGATGCGGTGCACCTGGGTGCCGCCGCGGCGGACGGCCCACCACGCGAGGCCCACGACGAGGCCCGCGCTCAAGACCGCGACGAGCGTGAAGAGGACGGGTTTCATGGTCACTCCTGTTCGGCTTCCTGGCGGGCGACGTCCGCGAGGAAGGCGGCGACGACGGCGTGGTAGCGCTCGGGTCGTTCTTCCTGCGGGTGGTGGGAGAGGTGGTCCATCACGTGCAGGTTCCCCCAGGGCACCATCCGGGCGAGCATCATCGGGTAGTCGGGGGTGAGGAAGGCGTCCTCCCGGCCCCACAGGAACAGCGTCGGCGCCAGGATCCGGCCGAGTTCGGCGGTGAGGTCCTGCCAGTCGCCGCGCGGGGAGTCCGACATCGCCGCGAGCGCCCGTTCCCCCGCGTCGAGGCTCTGCTCGTATCGCAGGTCGAGGGTCTCCTCGGGCAGCCGCGACCCGTCGTACCACTCCAGACGGGTGATCAGGTCCCGCATCTTCTCCCGGGTGGGGCCCTCGCCGCCGTAGTAGACGTCCCGGGCGTTACGGCCGCGCCGACCGCCCTCGGGGAGCGGCGCCAGCGGGCCGTAGAACACCGGCATGCTGCCGGTGATCACGAGCGATCTGACGCGCTCGGGATGTCCGGCGGCGAGGTTCAGCGCGATCGTCCCGCCCCACGAGTTGCACACGAAGTCGGCGCGCTCGACGCCGAGCGCGTCGAGCAGCGCGACGGTCTTCGCCGCGTGGAAGTCCCACATCGGGCCGGTGATCCGGCATTTCTCCGACCTGCCGTACTGCAGGATGTCGGGGATCAGGACCCGGCGGTCGGCGGCGAACAGCGGCGCGACCTGCCGGAAGTCGCTCCACCCGGTGCAGCCGGGACCGCCACCGTGCAGCAGGACGGTGGCGGGCCCCGAGCCCATGTCCAGGTAGTGGTACCGGACGCCGCCGGCCTCGACGTACGTTCCCTCGGGCGCTCGTGTCATCGTTCCTCCCCCTCCTCCGGGCCCGGCCCGTGCGTTCTCCTCGCGCCGAGCGCGTTGGCGACCGCGACCCGGGCGAGCACCTCGCACAGGCGGCGCATCGCCGTCACGGAGACCGTGTTCATTCCTTGGGCGAAGTCGGCCGTCCCGTCCGCGGGCACGACCTTCGGCATCCCGACGCGGGCCGTCGGCACACCGCGGCCGCGCAGGATGTTGGCGTCGGTGGCGCCGCTGTTGTCCGGGATCGGCCGGTGCGGACGGCCCGAAGCGGCCTCCCACGCCCGGACGGTCTCCCTGATCACCCACGAGCCGGGGTCGGTGGTCGATCCCGGGATGTGGGCGACCAGCTCACAGTCGAGGTCGGCGCCCGTCGCGGCGGCGACGTCGTCCAGGAACGCCGAAAGCTCCCGGCGGACGTCGAGCGGCCGTTGCCCGGGCGCGAGTCGGACGTCCAGCCGCAGCCGGCAGGCCGCCGGGGTGACGGCGGGCATCCGCTCCCAGCCACCGGCGACGGCGCCGATGACGCCCTGCGGCGCGGCGGTCGCCGTCCGGTGCCGGGCCGGGAACCCGGCGAGCCACCGCTCCAGCCGGACGGCCACCTCCGCCGCCGAGACGATCGGATTGGAGTACGGCAGCCGGTGCCGGCTGCCCGCGTAGGTGTGCACGCCGTGCACGACGATCTCGAACCAGCACAGCCCCACCTCGTCGTGGGCGACGAAGTCACCGGGCTTGGCGATGATCGCGTGGTCGGTGTACCAGCCGCGTTCGAGGAGGAAGGACGCGCCGACCCCGTGCCCGGTGTTCGCCCGGCCCGCGCCGATCGCGTTGGTCGGCATGCCGCCCGCGCCGAACGCCAGCACCAGGTCCCCGGCGGGCGCGATCCCGAGTTCGGCGACCGCCTCGGCGTACGCCTGCCCGGTCACCAGCACGCACGCCGCGTGCCCCTTCGGGTTGCCCGCGCCGAGACCGCGCACGAGGTCGCCGTCGGCCTGCCCGTCCGGCAGCATGTCCGGACGCAGCCGCGGGCCGATCCACGGGACGTCCTCCGCCGGGTCGCCCGTCGTCAGCGTGTCGATCGGGGCGTAGAGCATCAGGTCCGGGCCGGTGCGGGCACCGCGGACCCGGCCGACCGCGTTGGCCTGCTCGGCGTCGATGGACTGCACCCGCCCGTCGATCCCGGACGCGCGCAGCTCCTCGGCCAGCCAGGCGGCCAGCGGGCCCTCCCGGCCGGTGGGGCTCGGAATCGAGGTGACACGGACCGCCGCGGCCCGCAGCCGCTCCGGGGTGACGCGCCGCAGCACGGCGTCGAGCAGATCAGTCACGGCCGGCCTCCGGCGGGATCACGGCCACGGCCATCCCGGTCAGCCACTCGGGCATCTCGGCGTAGGCGAGCGTCCGGCCCGGCGCGAAGCCCAGCGCGGCGGCCATCGTCACCCAGGCGCGCAGTTCCTGGCCGCCGTTGCCGGCGGCCTCCTCGATCCGCTGGGTGCTCCAGTCTGCGTATCGCGCGAGTTCTCCGTGTTCGAGGGCGTCGAGGAACTCCGCGTCGAAGTCGGGGCTGATCGCCGCCCGCGCCGCGGTGATGATCTCCCGGCGCCGCCCGTCGTACCGGTGCCAGTCGGCGCGGCCGTTCAGCCACGCCTCGACCAGGAACTCCTCGTCCTCGGTCGCCGGGTCCTGCCAGCGGGCGGGCCACGGCAGCCGGTGGGACAGGCCGCCGGAGGCGATGACCACGACGCGGGCCGCCCGGGGCATCGCCGCGACGGCGCGCGCGATGCCCGCGCCGAGTTCGGCGCACCGGCTCATCCGCGGCAGCGGCGCCGCGAACGCGTTGATGACCAGCGGGACGATCGGGACGTCCAGGTCGCGCAGCACGTACTGCACCGCGTGCGACTGGCCGTGGTCGATCTGCAGCCGGGCGGAGACGGCGACCTCCGTCCCGTGGTCCACCAGGTCCTCGGCGAGGGCCTGCGCGAACTCCGGGTCGGTGCGCTGTGGGCCCGCCGGCGTGCCGGACTCGCCGGACGCGATCACCTCGTCCACGCCGAGGGTGAACGACGGGATCAGATCGAGCCAGAACCCGCGGAAATGGTTGGAGCCCACGATGATCGCGACATCGGGACGGGCGGCGGCGACGGCGTCCCGGGCCTCGGCGAGCGCGGCGCGGAACCGTTCCGCCCGGTCGACGTGCCGGACCTGGTCCCAGTGGGTGTTCATGAGCGTCGAATGCGAGGCGCCGACGCCGAGCACGATGCGGGCCATTACGCCTCGGTGTCCCCGAGGTCGAGGCCCTCGTCGCGCAGCCGCGCCGTCCGGGCCTTGGTGACGTCCTCGGCGAGCCTGCGCCACTGCAGCAGCGACTCGTCGGGCCGGTAGAGGCGCTCCGGCGGGGCGTCGGTCACCTCGACCATCCACTTGTCCTGGCCGGAGAACTGGCCGTGGAACAGCCACCGGACCGCGCCGAGGTACTTGGCGTAGAACGGCAGCGTCCGGAGCCCGCGCCGGAACTCGGCCATCACACCGACGTACAGGTGGTGGTCGGCGTCGACGGGCACGTAGAACTCGTAGTGGATGAAGTGCGGGTAGGCGATGCGCAGTACGCCGGGCATCGACACCGACGCGAACCCGGGGAAGTCCTGAGCCTCGATCGTCTCGTTGACCTTCTGGGAGCCGCCGGTGTTGCCGATGTTCCTGTTTCCCGCGTCCTTCTTCGGCGGCTTCAGCTTGTACCAGGCCTGCCCGCTCCACCTGCCCAGACCGGGGAAGTCGGCCTCCCAGTACTGCTCGTCCTGGACGCGGTAGATCCAGCGCCCGCGCCTGACGATGCGCGTGTCGTTGTACACCGGCATCGCCTTGAACAGCCGCCAGAGCGAGGTGCGGTGCAGGTACTTCGCGTGGCCCTCGTCGTAGCCGTTCTCTACCGCGAACCGCCAGTTGCCCACGCGCCGCTGGATCCGCACGCCGACCACGGCGGGGTTGCTCACCAGTTCCTCGGGCAGTTGCCCGTCGATGGGCGGCGCGTCCTCACCGTCCCCGACGAAGATCCAGACCATGCCGAGGCGCTCGGCGGTCTCGAACGTCGGCTGGGTGACCTTGCCGCAGATCGGCGAGGCCGGCCCGTCGGTGATCGCCGCGACCAGTTCGCCGCTGCTCAGGTCGAACGTCCACCCGTGGTAGACGCACGACACCGTCCCCGGGAACTGCTGTGCGCCGTAGCTGAGCGGCACCCCCCGGTGGGGACAGCGGTCCTTGAGCGCGCGCACCACGCCGCCGTCGCGCATGAGCATGATGCGCTCCCCGAGGAGCGTCACGGCCGTGGGCTTGCCGGTGATCCTCGACGAGAACGCGACCGGGTACCAGTACCCGCGGAATCCCGCGTCCGCCGCCTGGTAGTGCGGCCAGGTCGACCAGTCCTGGCGTCCCGGAAGCCGTCCACGTCGGGAACGCCGGGACCTCGTGCCCGGCGGCCGCGCGGGAGTGTCCGCCACCATCGGCGTCTCCTCTCGATCCCTCTCGACCCGGCGCGGTGGACGGAACCACCGCACGCTCGTGAGGCGAGGAGACCACCCGGCCCGGGGCGGCGGACAGCGCCTCAGTCCGCCTACCGGAACACGTTCCGCCCACCGGTCCGTGGCCCGGGTTGAGCGGCTGACCTGGGCAGTCGCGGTGCGACAACTTGTCCCGCCGCCCCCGCTCGGCACCCATCAGATTGGACGAATGGCACTCAGATTCGGTCGCCGAGTGGACATCTTCTTGAGTTTTGCCCGGATATAGACCACGGATGGCGTGAGGGCCGACGATATGACGGACATTGGTGTTCTGAGAGGCGGAGAAGATGACTCGCCGTTCCCTGCTCCCCGGTGACGAGCCGGTACAGCTGGTGGACCCGGCCGGGCGGCTCGTGGACGAGCCGTCGGCCCCGTTGCCCCCGGACGAGATCCTGGTGCGCGCGCACGAGGCGCTCCTGGTCGGGCGCCGTATCAACGACCAGGCCCATGCGCTGGTCAGGCAGGGAAGGCTCGCGGTCTACCCGTCGTCGCACGGGCAGGAGGCGTGCCAGGTCGCCGCGGCGCTCGTGCTGGGCGAGCGGGACTGGCTGTTCCCCACCTACCGCGACACGGTGTCGATCGTGGGACGCGGGGTCGACCCCGCCGCGGCCCTCGTGCTCCTGCGCGGCGACTGGCACGGCGGGTACGACCCGGTCGCCGCCCGAGTGGCGCCGCACGCCACGCCGCTGGCGACGCAGTTGCTCCACGCGGTCGGCGTCGCCCACGCCGCCACGCTGCGGGACGAGGACACCGTCGTGATGGCGATGTGCGGGGACGGAGCGACCAGCGAGGGCGACTTCCACGAGGCGCTGAACTTCGCCGCCGTCTTCCGCGCGCCGGTGGTGTTCTTCGTGCAGAACAACGAGTACGCCATCTCCGTCCCGCTCTCGCGCCAGAGCGTGGCGCCCTCGCTGGCGCACAAGGGCGTCGGCTACGGCGTTCCCGGCACGCGCGTGGACGGCAACGACGTCGCCGCGCTGCTGGCCGTCCTCGGCGAGGCGGTCGAGGCGGCGCGGGCGGGCGAGGGCCCACAGCTCGTCGAGGCCCACACCTACCGTATGCAGGCGCACACCAACGCCGACGACGCGACCCGCTACCGCGCCGACGACGAGGTCGAGGCGTGGCGGGCCAGGGACCCGATTCTGCGGAGCCGCGCCCATCTCACCTCCGCGGGCCTGCTGGACGAGGAACGCGAGGCGCGCATGGTCGAGACGGCCGAGGAGGTGGCCGCGGCGCTGCGCGAGGCGGTCGCGGACGAGTCCGTCCCCGATCCGGCCGACCTGTTCGCCCATGTGTACGCCACCGCCACGCCGCAGCTGCGCGAGCAGGCGGAGTTCCTGGCCGAGGAACTGACCCGCGAGGAGGTCTCCTGATGTCCGCCGTCGAGGAGCTCACCATGGCGCAGGCGCTGAACCGCGCGTTGCGCGACGCGATGGCCGCGGACGAGTCCGTCCTGATGTTCGGCGAGGACGTCGGCCCGCTCGGCGGCGTCTTCCGCGTCACCGACGGCCTCACCGAGACGTTCGGCGAACGGCGGTGCTTCGACACGCCGCTGGCCGAGTCCGGGATCGTCGGCATGGCCGTCGGGCTGGCGATGAACGGGATGCGGCCGGTCGTGGAGATGCAGTTCGACGCCTTCGCCTACCCGGCGTTCGAGCAGATCGTGAGCCATGTCGCCAAGATGCGCAACCGCACGCGGGGTCGCCTGCCGATGCCCATCACGATCCGCGTCCCCTACGCCGGGGGCATCGGGGGCGTCGAGCACCACAGCGACTCGTCCGAGGCGTACTACGCCCACACGCCCGGCCTGACGGTCCTCGCGCCGTCGACGGCGGCGGACGCGTACACCCTGCTGCGGGAGGCCATCGACCTGCCGGACCCGGTGGTCCTGCTCGAACCGAAGAGGCTGTACTTCGGCAGGGAGAAGGTCGATCTGGCCGAGAACCGGGCCGGTATCGGGCGCGCGGTCGTCCGCCGGAGCGGGACCGACGCCACCCTGATCGCCTACGGCACCACCGTGCCGGTCGCGCTGGAGGCCGCGGACGCGGCGGCGGCCGAGGGCCGCAGCCTCGGTGTGGTCGACCTGCGCTCACTCGTGCCGTTCGACGACGAGACGGTCTGCGCCGCCGTCCGCTCCACCGGCCGCGCCGTCGTGGTGGCCGAGGCGCCGGGCTTCGCGTCGGTGGCGTCCGAGATCGCCGCGCGGGTCACCGAACGCTGCTTCCACCACCTCGCCGCGCCCGTCCGCCGCGTGACCGGCTTCGACATCCCCTACCCGCCGCCGAAGCTGGAGCGCTACCACCTGCCGAGCGTGGACCGAATCCTCGACGCCGTCGACACCTTGCAGTGGGAGGACCGGTGACCGCGCGGACGTTCGAGCTGCCCGACCTGGGCGAGGGCCTGACCGAGGCGGAGATCGTCCGCTGGCTCGTCGGGACGGGCGACACCGTCACCGTCGACCAGCCGGTCGTCGAGGTCGAGACCGCGAAGGCGATGGTCGAGGTGCCCTCTCCGTACGCCGGGACCGTCAGCAGGTTGCACGGCGAGGCGGGGGAGGTCGTCGCCGTGGGCGCGCCGCTCATCTCGATCGCGGGGAACGCCGCCCCGGCCGACGCGGACGCCGAACGCTACCGCGAGGAGGAACGCGCCGGTTCCGGCAACGTCCTGATCGGCTACGGCACGTCCGCCGAGCCCGCTTCCGGACGCCGCCGTCGTCGGCCGGTCGCAGTGAACGGCGGTGCGGTCGACGGCCCCGCGGAATCGGGGGCGCGTCACGTCCGGCGTGTGACGTCCCCGCTCGTCCGGCGCCTCGCCAGGGACGCCGGGCTGGTCATCGGCGACCTGGTGGGCACCGGCCACGACGGTCTCATCACCCGCCGCGACGTCGAGGCGGCGATCGCCGCGCGGCACTCGGCTCCGGCCGCCGCGCCGCGCGCCGCCCTGCCCGTGGGCCCGGCGGAGACCCGGACGCCGATGACCGGATTCCGCAAGGCGGTCGCGGAGACCCTCACCCGCAGCCGCGCCCTGATCCCCGAGGCGACCGTGTGGGTCGATGTCGACTTCACGGAGCTGTTCGCGCTGCGTGCGCGGTTGAAGTCGGCGGGACGACCCGTCCCGGGCCTGCTCGCGTACGTCGCGCGGTTCACCGTGGCCGCGCTGCGCGCCCATCCCGAACTCAACGGCGCCGTCGATGACGAACGTCAGGAGTTGGTCCAGTACCGGGACGTCAACCTCGGCCTCGCGATGCAGACCGACCGGGGGCTGGTCGTCCCGGCCGTGATGGGTGCGCGGGAGATGACGACGGCGCACCTGGACACCGAGATCCGTCGGTTGACCACGGCGGCGCGCGAGGGCCGGACGACGCGGGAGGAACTGACCGCCGGGACGTTCACGCTCAACAACTATGGCTCGTTCGACGTCGACGGCAGCGCGGCCATCATCAACCACCCGCAGGTGGCGATCCTCGGCCTCGGCCGCGTCATCGACCGTCCCTGGGCGGTCGGCGGCGACCTGGCGGTGCGCAAGATCGGCCAGCTCTCGTTCGTGTTCGACCACCGGGTGTGCGACGGCGGGACCGCCGCCGCGTTCCTGCGGATGGTCGCCGATTCCATCGAGTGCCCCGGCGCGGCGCTCACCGATCTGTAGGAGGCCCCGGTGACTTCCCCCGACCCTGTCCCCGTTCCTGTACTTGCCGAGCGCTCCGGCGCCGTCGCCATCGTCACGATCAACCGTCCGGACCGCCACAACGCCCTTACCGGCGAGGTCAAGAACGCTCTGCGCGACGCGCTGGACGACCTCGGCGCCGACCCGTCCGTGCGGGCGCTCGTGCTGACCGGCGCGGGCCGCTCGTTCTGCGTCGGGCAGGACCTCGCCGAGCACGCACGGGCGCTCCGCTCAGATCCGGAGTCCGCCTTCGCGACGGTCGAGGAGCACTACAACCCGATCGTGCTGGCCCTGATGACGATGCCCAAACCGGTCGTCGCCGCGGTCAACGGAACCTGCGCGGGCGCCGGCGTCGGGCTCGCCCTGGCCTGCGACCTGCGGGTGATGGCGTCGACGGCGCGCTGGTCGGCCGCGTTCACCGGCATCGGGCTGAGCTGCGACACGGGACTGTCGGCGAGCCTCGCCCGGTCGGTGGGCGAGTCGCGCGCCCGCGAACTCGTCCTGCTCGGCCGCCCGTTCACCTCGGCGGAGGCGGTCCGGTGGGGGATCGCCGGTGACGTCGTCGAGGCCGACCGGGTGGTGCCGGACGCGACGAAGCTGGCCCGGGAACTGGCCGCCGGGCCGACGACGGCGTACGCGGAGGCGAAGCGAGCCTTGGCCGACGCCTGGTCGAGGCCGCTTCCCGAGGTGCTGGCCGCCGAGGCCGCCGCCCAGCGGCGGGCCGGGGCCACCGACGACCACGCGGGGGCCGTGGAGGCCTTTCTCGCCAAGCGCTCGCCCGAGTTCACCGGGCACTGACCATGACCCATCGGCCCGAGGAGACCGACATGACCACTGACCTTGAGGAACCGATCGAGCGGGCGTCGGTCGACGAGCTGCGGGCGGTGCAGCTGGAACGGCTGCGGTGGAGCGTGCGGCACGCGTACGAGAACGTCCCGCACTACCGGCGCTCGTTCGACGCCGCCGGCGTCCACCCCGACGACGTCCGCGAACTCGCCGACCTGGCGCGGCTGCCGCTGACCTCGAAGGCGGACCTGCGCGACAACTACCCGTTCGGGATGTTCGCCGTGCCGCGCGAGCAGGTGGTGCGCGTGCACGCCTCGTCCGGCACCACGGGCCGCCCGACGGTGGTCGGCTACACCCGCGACGACCTCGACATGTGGGCCACCGTCATGGCCCGCAGCATCCGCGCCGCGGGCGGGCGGCCCGGTCAGGTGCTGCACAACGCCTACGGCTACGGGCTGTTCACCGGCGGTCTCGGCGCGCACGCGGGCGCGGAGCGGCTCGGCTGCACGGTCGTTCCCGTCTCGGGCGGCATGACCGAGCGGCAGGTGACGCTCATCCGGGACTTCGCCCCCGAGATCATCATGGTGACGCCGTCGTACATGCTCGCGCTGGTCGACGAGATGGAACGCCAGGGCATCGACCCGCGGGCGACGTCGCTGAAGGTGGGCATCTTCGGCGCCGAGCCGTGGACCGACCGGACGCGGACGGAGGTGGAGGCCCGCCTGGACATCGACGCGGTCGACATCTACGGCCTGTCGGAGGTGATCGGGCCGGGGGTCGCGCAGGAGTTCGCGGAGACCAAGGACGGCCTGCACGTGTGGGAGGACCACTTCTACCCCGAGGTGATCGATCCGGTCACCGGGGAGGTGCTGCCGGACGGGGAGCCCGGCGAGCTGGTGTTCACCTCGCTGACGAAACAGGCGATGCCCGTCATCCGGTACCGGACGCGGGACCTGACCCGCCTGCTGCCGGGCACGATGCGCCCGATGCGGCGCATCGAGAAGATCACGGGCCGCAGCGACGACATGATCATCCTGCGCGGGGTGAATCTGTTCCCGACGCAGATCGAGGAACTGGTCGTCGCCGACCCGGAGCTGACCCCGCACTTCCAGTGCGTGCTCGACCGCGACGGCCATCTCGACACCATGACGGTCCGCGTCGAGCGGCGCGGAGGCGGGGACGCGGCGGCGGCGCGGGCCGCCGGTGAGCGGGTACGGCACCTGGTGAAGAGCACGATCGGGGTGTCGGTCGGCGTCGAGGTCGTCGAGCCGGACACGATCGAGCGGTCGGTGGGGAAGATGCGCCGCATCGTCGACAACCGCCCGCGGCGCTGACGCGGGGTCCCCGCCGGGGCCGCGAACCCGGCGGGGAGCTGGGACGATAGGCCATTCGAAGTATTGACTTGCAATATCGTCCTACAATAATGTCTTCTTATGAAGACTCCGCGATCCGGCGACGTCGCACGCGACGACGGCGTCCGGCACCTGATCGCCCATTACGAGAAGGCCGGGTTCACCCACCGTGTGGGGTTCGGCGCGAGGCCCGCCGTGCTCGTCATCGACCTGGTGAACGCCTTCACCGACCCGTCCTCGGACCTGGCCCTGCCGCTTGAGGACGTCGTTCGCCACAGTGCCGAGCTGATCGCGGTCGCCCATGACGCGGGGGTCCCCGTGATCGCCTTCCGGGTCGAGTTCGCCGACGAGCGGTCCGCGCCGGTGATGCTGCGCAAGAACCCGGTCCTCGCCGGGCTGCGGCCGGGCGGCGAACCGGCCCGGCTCGACCCCCGCCTCGGCGTCGACGACCGGGACGTCGTGCTGGTCAAGACGGGCGCCAGCGCGTTCTTCCAGACGACCCTCCCGGCGGTGCTGGCCGGGCTCGGCGTCGACACCGTCGTCCTCGTCGGCTCGGCGACGAGCGGCTGCGTGCGCGCCACCGCCGTCGACGCGATCCAGCACGGGTTCCGCCCGATCGTGGTGGCCGAGTGCGTGGGCGACCGGCTGGCCGTCGCGCACGAGGTGAGCCTCGCGGAGATGGACGCCAAGTACGCCGATGTCGAGTCGCTCGACGTCGTGATCCGTTACCTGAAGGAACGAGCATGAGGGTCGCAACCGACATCGGCGGGACGTTCACCGACCTCGCCTATCTCGACGACGGGGGACGGCTGCGGGTCGCCAAGTCGCCCAGCACGCCCGGCGGGTTCGACCGCGGCGTCGGCGACGTGCTGACCCTGGCGGGCATCGACGGCGGCGTCGAGACGTTCGTCCACGGCACCACCGTCGTGATCAACGCGCTCCTGGAGCGCCGGGGCGCCACGGTCGCGCTGCTGACCACGAAGGGTTTCCGGGACGTCCTCGACATCGGCCGCGCCAGCCGTCCCGACCTCTACAACTTCCGCTACCGGGCGCCGGAGCCGTTCGTGCCCCGGCACCTGCGCTTCGAGATCGACGAGCGGCGGGACGCCACCGGAGCCGAGGTCAGGCCGCTGGCCGAGAACGACGTCCGCGCGGCGGTCGAGGCGGCTCGCGCGGCGGGCGCCACCGCCCTGGCCGTGGCGTTCCTGCACTCCTACGCCGACCCGGCGCACGAGGTGCGGTGCGGGGAGCTGATCGCGGAACTGTGGCCGGAGGCGTTCGTGACGCTGTCCCACGAGGTCACCCGCGAGTGGCGCGAGTACGAGCGGTCCAACACCGCCGTGTTCAACGCCTACGTCCAGGAGACCGCCTCGACCTACCTGGACCGGCTCGAAGCGCGGCTCGGCAAGCACGGCATCACCGGCAACTCCCGGGTGATGCGGTCCAACGGCGGCGCGATGACGTTCGCGCGGGCGCAGCACCTGCCGATCACGCTGGTGGAGTCCGGACCGGCCGCCGGGGTGATCGCGGCGGCGGCGGTCGGCACGGCGATGGGCGCCACCGACGTGATCACGCTCGACATCGGCGGCACGACCGCGAAGACGTCCCTCATCGAGGGCGGCGAGGTCAGGGTCACCACCGACTACCGCGTCGACTGGACGCCCGGCTCGCCCGGCTACCCGATCAAGGCGCCGGTCGTGGACATCGTCGAGATCGGCGCGGGCGGTGGCTCCATAGCCTGGGTCGACGAGCGCGGACGCCTCGGGCTCGGGCCGCGGAGCGCGGGCGCGGAACCCGGCCCCGCCTGTTACCCCAACGGTGGCGCGGAGCCGACGCTGACCGACGCGAACCTCGTCGCCGGGCGGCTCAACCCCGACAACTTCCTCGGCGGCCAGATGCGGGTGTCGGTCGAACGTGCCCGTGCCGCGCTGGCCGAGGTCGGCGCGGCGCTCGGGCTGGACGCCGAGGCGACGGCCCTCGGCGTGATCCGGCTCGCGAACGCCAAGATGCTGAACGCGATCAAGCTGGTGTCGGTGCGCCGGGGCCATGACCCCCGCGACTTCTCCCTTATGGCGTTCGGGGGCGGCGGCGCCGTCCACGCGCTGGCGCTCGGCGCGGAACTCAAGGCGAAGAACGTCGTGATCCCGCGGATGCCGGCCAACTTCTCGGCGGTCGGAATGCTCATGACCCGGCTCAAGTCCGACTGGGTGCGCACGCGCGTGCTGCCGGTCGCGGCGCCGTCCGACCCGGAGTGGACGTCGGTGTGGGAGTCGCTGAAACGGCAGGCCGCCGGCTACTTCGCCGCCGAGTCGGTCGACGCGGGCGCGCTGACCTTCACCGGCTCGGTCGACGCCCGCTACCTGGGCCAGGAGCACACCGTCACCATCCCCGTCGACACGGCCGCGCCGATCGAGACCATCCTCGGCGGCTTCCACGACGCGCACGAGCGCCTCTACACGTTCCGGCTGGACGTCCCGGTCCAGGTGGTGAACTTCCGCCTGGCCGCGGCCGCCGCCGAACCCGCGTCCGCCGTGGCCTGGAGCCCCGACCCGGACGCGAGCGTCGACGCCGCCCGCAAGGGCGTCCGGCGGGTCCTGTTCGAGGACGGCGGCGCGCTGGACTGCCCCTACTACGACCGTGAACTGCTGCCGGTCGGCGCCGCGCTGAGCGGGCCGTCCATCATCGAGGAGTCCGGCACCTCGACGGTCGTCCATCCCGGCCAGACGGCGGTCGTCGACGACCAGGGCAACCTCGTCGTCGCACTGTCCGCCCGTCCCGACGAGCGGAGCGGCGCATGAGCACCTCCATCGACCCGTTCGAACTGGAGATCATCTCCGAGCATGTGTCGGCGACCGCCGACGAGATGTTCATCACCACGACCCGCACCGCGCAGAGCGCCATGATCTACGAGGTGCTCGACTTCTCGGTCGGCGTCACCGACGCGACCGGGCGGCTCGTCACCCAGGGCAACGGCCTGACGATCCTGCTGCGCATCTTCGGCGAGCAGGTCAGGGACACGCTGCGGATGTACGGGGCGGACGGGCTCACCGACGGCGACATCGTGATGACCAACGACCCCTACGGCCCCGGCGGCAGCCACCTCAACGACATGACGCTGGTGATGCCGGTGTTCGTGGACGGTGAGATCGTCGCCTTCACCTGTAACCAGGCGCACTGGGCCGACGTCGGCGGCAAGGACCCCGGCAGCGTGAGCGTCGACGCCACCGACATCTTCCAGGAGGGCCTGCAACTGCCCCGGGTGAAGATCTTCAAGGCGGGGGTGCTGGACGACGAGCTGGCCCGCATCCTGCAGAGCAACTCCCGGCTTCCCCAGGTGGCGCTCGGCGACCTGCACGCGCAGGCCGCCTCGGTGAAGGTCGGCGCACAGCGGATCAAGGAGATCTGCGCGCGGCACGGCGTCGAGGCCTTCCGGGCGGCCGTCGCGCGGGGGATCGAGACCACCGACGCGCAGGTCGGGGCGGCGCTGGCCGCGATTCCCGCCGGAACCTACCGGGCGGAGGACAAGCTCGTGTTCGCCGGCCGGGAGGCGGTCGTCAAGGTCGCCGTCACGCTCGACGGCGAACGGCTGGTGTGCGACTTCGCGGGCACCGACCCGCAGATCGACGGCACCCCGGTGAACTGCGGGCCCGCCGGGCTGCTGGCCGCCGCGAGCGTCGTGTTCAAGGCGCTGGCCGGCGCGGACGCGAAGGTCAACGAGGGCATCTTCCAGCGGCTCGACGTGCGGTGCCCGTCCGGGACCGTGTTCACCACGACACCGCCGCACGCCCTGTCGATCTACTTCCAGGGCGTCGCCCTCGCCGCCGACCTGATCTGGCGGGCGCTGGCGCCGGTCGTCCCGGAGCGGCTGCCCGCCGGGCACTACCTCGACGCGGGCATCGTCATCATCGCCGGCCCCGCCGACGGCCCCGGCGGCATGTTCATCATGAACGAGCCGAACCCCGGCGGCTGGGGCGCGGGCCAGGGCGCCGACGGGCAGCGCGGCCTCGTCGCCATCCACGGCGGCGACTCGCTGAACATCCCCGTGGAGGTGGTCGAGCAGCGGTATCCGGTGCGCATCGGACGGTACGCGCTCGACACGTGCGAGGCGGGCGCCGGGCAGTGGCGCGGCGGCGAGGGCGTCGTCCGGGAGTACGAGGTGCTCACCGACTGGGCCATGATCGCGTCCCTGGGCAACAACCGGGACGGCGCTCCGTGGGGCCTGCGCGGCGGCGCGGACGGAACCCGCTCCCGCTGCGAGGTGCTGCGGCTCGACGGCACCGTCGAGACCCACTTCGAGAGCACGAAGGTCCACCTGCACCGCGGCGACCTCGCGCGGATCGTGACCGGCACCGGCGGCGGCTGGGGCGACCCCGCGTCGCGCGCCGCCGGCGACCTCGCCGCCGACGTGCGCGACGGGTTCGTCTCCGAGCGGGAGGCGGCCGACCTGTACGGCGCGCCCCGGGGAGCGTGACCGGCGTGGGGATGACCATCGCGGAGAAGATCCTCGCCCGGCACAGCGCCCACGACACGCTCGCCCCCGGCGACCTCGCCGTCGTCGAGGTCGACACCGCCGTGCCGCTCGACCTGAACTTCTACCCGGAGGCGTGGTCCGAGCCGGTGTCGGTGTTCGACCCCGACAAGGTCGTCGTGATCTTCGACCACATTGTGCCCGCGCCTAACCACCGGGTCGCCCAGTCGTTGGAGCGGGGCCGCGCCTTCGTGGAGCGGCTCGGCATCACGCGCTTCCACGACGTCGGCGCCCGGCAGGGCATCTGCCACCAGGTGATCGCGGACGTGCCGTACGCGCGGCCGGGGGAGATTCTCGTCTGCTGCGACAGCCACACCTGCTCCAGCGGCGCGTTCAACTGCGCCGCCCGCGGCATCGGCACCCCGGAACTGATCTACGTGCTCGCCAAGGGCAGGACGTGGTTCCAGGTCGGGCCCACCATCCGGTACGACCTGCTGGGCGGGCTGCGGGACGGGGTCACCACCAAGGACCTCTTCCTGCACATCGCCGGCGTCTACGGCGACCACGTCGGCTGCAACGTCGAGTTCGGCGGCCCCGGGCTCGCCGCGCTCACCATCGACCAGCGCCGGACGCTGTGCACGATGTGCGCCGAGATCAGCGCCGAGTTCGCCATCATGGAGCCTGACGACGTCCTCGCCGCCTACATGGCCGAGCGCGGCGTCGGCATGGACGACGCGGTGTGGCCAGACGCCGACGCCGTCTACCAGGACCGGCGCGCGATCGACCTCGGCGCCATCGAACCGATGGTCGGCCTGCCGGACTCGGTCGTGGGCAACACCGCGCCGGTCGCGTCGGTCGAGGGGGTGCCGATCACCCGGGCGTTCGTCGGCTCCTGCTCCAACGGGACGCTGGAGGACCTGCGCCAGGTCGCCGCCGTCCTGGCGGGAAACCGCGTCCACCCCGGCGTCCAGCTCCTCGTCACGCCGGGCTCGCAGGAGATCCACCGGCGGGCGCTCGAAGAGGGCACCCTCGCCACGCTCATCGACGCGGGCGCGCTCGTCACGACGTCGTCCTGCGGCATGTGCGCCGGGTTCGTCAACGCGCTGTCGGCCAAGGACGTGTGCATCGCGTCGAGCACCCGCAACTTCAAGGGGCGCATGGGCCATCCCGACGCGCGGATCCATCTCGCCTCGTCCCGGACCGTCGCCCTGTCCGCGCTGGCGGGCCACATCACCGCCGGGACGCGGCGACCGGAGGACGCGGAGGTGACGCCGGCATGAGGACCACCGGACGGGTGTGGTGCTTCGGCGACGACATCAACACCGACCTGATCGAGCCGTCGTCGGTGGTGCTGCTGTCGACGGCGGAGAAGGCCCGGCACTGCTTCGAGGCGAACCGGCCGGGCTGGGTCGACCTGGTCGAACCGGGCGACCTCGTGGTCGCGGGCCGCAACTTCGGGACCGGGTCCAGCCGCCCGGCGGCCCTCACCCTGCGCGCGGCGGGCATCGCCGGGATCATCGCGGAGTCGGTGAACGGCCTGTTCTTCCGCAACTGCGTGAACTTCGCCGTCCCGGCGCTGTCGTGCCCCGGCATCACCGGCGCCGTGACGGAGGGCGACGTCGTCACCTTCGACCCGGCGGACGGCTCGGTCCGCAACGACACGACGGGCGCGACGTTGCGCGGCCGGCCCTGGGCGCCCGAACTGATCGAGATCCTCGACGCGGGCGGCCTCATCCGCCAGTTGGAGGCCGAGGGCCTGCTGATGGAGTCCCCATGACGCCCGCCACGTCCCCCTCCCGAACCGGGGGAGCGGCGTTGCTCGACCTGGCGCGCCAGGGCCCGGTGATGCTCGCCGGCTGCTACGACGGCCTCTCCGCGGCGGCGCTTCAGGAGGCGGGGTTCCGCGCCCTGGCCGTCTCGGGCGCGGGCGTCTCGGCGAGCCTGCTCGGCGTCCCCGACCTCGGGCTGCTCACGCTCACCGAACTCGTCGGGGCCGTCCGGCACATCGCCGCGCGCTCTGCGGTGCCCGTCGTGGTGGACGCCGACACGGGTTTCGGCAACCAGCTCAACGTGGCCCGCACCGTCGAGGAGCTGACGGCCGTGGGCGTGGCCGCGATCCAGCTCGAGGACCAGGTGTCGCCGAAGAGATGCGGGCATCTCGACGGCAAGGCGGTGGTCGGCGCCGAGGAGTTCGTCGCGAAGATCGCCGCCGCCGACCACGCCCGAGCCGGCCGCGACACCCTGCTGATCGCGCGCACGGACGCGCTCGCCGTCGAGGGCCTCGACAGCGCGGTGGATCGCGCGAACCGCTGCCTGGACGCGGGCGCCGACGTGACGTTCGTGGAGGCGCCCCGCACCCTCGCCGACCTCGACGCGATCGCCGAACGGGTGCCAGGGCCGAAGCTGTACAACCTCGCGACCGGCGGGCGCAGCCCGTCGCTCACGGTCAGGGAACTCGGCGAACGCGGCTTCGACCTGGTCGTCCTTCCGGCGGTCGCGATGTTCGCCGCCCTGGAGTCGATGCGGCGGGTCGCGGGGGCCGTGCTGGCGGCGGGGGACGACACCCCCGTCGCGGACCTGGGCCTGACGGTGACGGACTTCTACGGCGCGGTCGGCCTCGAACGCTGGCTCGACCTCGACGCCCGCTTCGCGGGCTGAGGCCCCGCAGGGGTCCCGGCCGGGTTCTCCGGCCGGGACCTCACGGCTTCTGCGTCTCGGCGAGGGACGCGCCGGTGTGCCGGACGTGCTCGCGCATCAGCCGCTCGGCCAGCTCGGCGTCGCCCGCCAGGATCGCCTTCGCGACCTGTTCGTGCTCGTCCACGGAGTCGCTGACCGAGACCCGGGCCTTGGACGAGGCGGCGGTGACGAGGTTGCGGAGCTGGATGCCCAGCGCCTGGCGGCGGAACCGCCCGACCAGGTCGGTGAGCAGCTCGTTCCCCGCGATCCGCATGATCAGGTTGTGGAACTCCTCGTTGTGCTCCAGGTACGAGGTGAGGTCCACCGTCTCGCGGAAGCGGGCGTTCTCCTCCAGGGCGGCCTCCAGGCGCGCCCGGTGGTCGCCCTCGTCGATGCGCCGCGCGGCGACCGCCGCCGCCTCGCCCTCCAGGACCCGGCGCACGTCGTACAGCTCTTCGATGTCACGCCGGGTCAGCCGCCGCACCAGCGCGCCCCGGTTCGGCTCCATCGTGACGAGCCCCTCGGCCGCGAGCCGTCCGAACGCCTCGCGGAGCGGTCCCCGGCTGACGTTCAGCTCCGTGGTCAGGTCCGTCTCGATGAGCCGCTGACCGGCCGCGAACTCGCCGCGCTGGATGCGCTCGCGCAGTTCGTCGACGACGCGTTCGACCGTCGTCCCCCGGGGCTTTCGTGATGTCGCCATGCCGCCATCATCCCACAGGACCGGCAGTAGATAGGGACAAAAGTGTCCGACAAGAACTGTTGACAAACATGATTTCGATGACACTCTTGTCCTACAAGAATATCATCGACTGTGCTTGGAGGGCAGGCCGATGAACGATCGCGACGAGATCCGCGACCAACTGGCCCGCGTGATCTACGCCATCGACCGCAACCGCCCCGACGAACTCGCCGACCTCCTGACCGAGGACTTCACCTACGGGATCACCCAGGAGGACGGCTCGGAGCTGACCTGGATCTACGGCCGGTCGGAGATGCTGGCCCGCTGCTTCGCCGTGGTCGGCGCCGTGGTCGCCGCGCAGCACGTCTGCGCCAACCTGCTCGTGGACGTCGACGGCGACACCGCGACGGCCATGACGAACCACATCGGCTACGTCGTGATGCCGGAGGACGGCGACGGGCCGCGCCGCGTCGTCACGATCGGCGGCCGCTGGTACGGCGACCTGGTCCGGGCGGCGGACGGCTGGAGGTTCTCCCGGCTCGTCTACGACCCCGTTTTCGTCGACCCGTACCGGGACGACCTGCGTTCCTTCCCGCCACGCGGCGAGCGGATGACGGCCCCGGAACCGGCGGCCGCGGGGGGATCGTGATGACGGCCTCCGACACGGCGAAGGCGCCGGACACGACGACCTCTACCCCGGCCGCCGCCCCCGGCGACGAGGCTGCGGTGTCGGTGACCGGGCTGCTGCACGACTTCTCCGGCGGCCACCGGGCGCTGGACGGCGTCGACCTGGACGTGCGGCGTGGCGAGTTCCTCTCGATCGTCGGACCGTCCGGCTGTGGCAAGTCGACGCTGCTGTCGTTCATCGCCGGGCTCGCGCGGCCGAGCGCCGGAACGGTCACCACCCTGGGCGGGACGCCCGAGCAGACGCGTCCCCGCATCGGCTTCGTGTTCCAGCGCGACGCGCTCCTCCCGTGGCGCACCGCGCTCGACAACGTGGCGCTGCCGCTGCGGTTGCGCGGCACACCGCGACGGGAGGCCCGCGCGACGGCCGCCGAGTGGCTCGAACGGGTCGGTCTGCCCCGGGCCGGTGCCAGGTACCCCCGGCAACTCTCCGGCGGTATGCGCAAACGCGTCGCGATCGCGGCCACCCTCGCCTACCGGCCCGAACTGCTGCTCATGGACGAGCCGTTCAGCGCCCTGGACGTCCAGACCCGCCTCGCGATGGAGAACGACCTGCTGACCCTGTGGGCCGAGCAGCGCTCCACGGTCGTCTTCGTGACGCACGACCTGGAGGAGGCGGTCGGGCTGTCCGACCGGGTCGCGCTGCTGTCGGCGTCCCCGGGCCGGATCGTGGCGACCTACGACGTCCCCATCGAACGTCCCCGCGACCTGCTGGAGCTGCGCTTCGAGCCGTCCTTCCGGGAAACCAGCGAGACCATCTGGCACGACCTGCGCCGCGAGGTCGCCCGCGCCGAGAACGACCCCACCCAGGGAGAGGACCGACCATGAAAAGAACAATGCGCGCGGCCTTCACCGCGTCCGTGGCCGCCGTCGTGGCCGTCGGCCTCGCCGGGTGCGGCTCGGGCGGCGGGGACGGTAAGTCGGGCCCTGACGTCCGCATCGGGCAGTACGCCGGGTTCTCGCTGTTCGACGCGCCCACCTACGCGGCGTTCGGCACGGGACTGATGGACAAGGCGGCCCGCGACGGCGGCTTCAGCGCCCAGCGCAAGACGGTCGGCAACGGCACCGACCTCGTCGCGGGCATGATGAGCGGCGCCGTCGACTTCGGCGTGCTGCCCGCCGCGACGGTCATGGCCGTCAACGCCAAGCGGGGCGCGCCCGTCCTGAAGATGGTGTCGTGCACCTTCGACGGCGCCGCGATCGTGTTCGTCGGCGCCGCCAAGTACGAGAGGTCGCGCGGCGACGACATCACCGCCTACGACGGCGGCAACTGGGGCTACTCCAAGGTCGGCTCGCAGTCGGAGATCCTGGGACGGCTCGTCGCCGACAAGGTCGGGATCGGCTGGAAGAACCAGAAGGGCATCGCGCTCGGCCCCGTCACCGCGTACGTCCCCGCGCTGAAGACCGGCCGGGTCGACATGATCATGACCGACGCGACCGGTGCGGCGCTCGCGCTGGAGCAGAAGGCCGGGTACGTGGTGCACAACACCAACGGATCCGGCAGGTACTTCGCGCAGTCGGCGGCGTGCAACGGCGTGGCGACCACGGCGGCGTTCGCCAAGAAGCACCCGAAGGTCGTCGACGCCGTCGTCCGCGCGCAGGAGGAGGCGCGGCGCAAGCTGCTGAACACCGAATCCGGCGCGCTGCTCCAGCTCATGACGCCCGACTTCCGCAGGTCCGCGGCCGAGGGCTTCCCCCGCGCCTGGGAGCTGTTCGCGCCCGCCGTCCGCGCCGCCGACACCAACCCGGTGGACGCGCAGGTCAAGGCCGCCGTCGAGTACGCGCGGATCCAAGGGGTGCCGAACCCCGACCCGAAGGCGGTCGCCGTCGGGGACGGCCGATGAGCGGCGGCGCCGTCCGATGGCGCGGCCCCGGTACGCGCGTGCTGCTGCTGCGGGTCGCCGCCGGGGCCGCGCTGGTCGCGTGCTGGCAGGCGGCGTCCTACTCCGACGTGCTGGTGCTCGGCACCGGGCGTCCCTCCGAGTTGACGGACGTCGTGCGCGGCTGGTTCGACGGCCCGGCGATGGCCGAGGCGGTGGGGTCCACGCTGTGGTCGGCCGCCGCCGGACTCGCCGTCGGTGTCGCGGGCGCGCTCGCGCTGTTGCTGCTGACCACGAACCGCTACACGACGCGGCTGTCGATGCCGCTGGTCGCGGCGGCGAACGCCGTGCCGAAGATCGTGCTGGCCCCGCTGTTCATCATGTGGTTCGGCATCGGCCGCGTCACCACCGTCGCGTTCGTGGCGACGCTCGTCGGCTTCATCGTCTTCTACAACCTCAACGCCGGGGTGCGGAGCATCGACCCGCTGCTGCGCCGCCAGGTCACGGCCTGGGGCGGGGGACGGCGCTGGATCCTCGGCGAGGTGACCGTCCCGGCGGTCATGGGCTGGCTCATCGCGTCCCTGCGGGTGAGCGCCGCGTTCGCGCTGCTGGCCGCCGTCGTCGTGGAGTACCTCGGGTCGGAGACCGGCATCGGGTACCAGATCAGCCAGGCGCAGGCCGCGCAGTCGGCGTCGGCGGTGATGGCGATGTCGATCCTCGTCGGCGTCCTAGGCCTGGGCATCGACCGGGCGATCCTGGGGCTGGAACGCCGGCTGCTGCGCTGGAGGGCCGCGTGAGGGCGCGCGCGGCGAACCTGCTCGGGACCCTCTCCGCGGTCGGGCTGCTGGTCGCGGCCTGGTGGTGGACGACGTCGACCGGCCTGCTCGACCCGTTCTACTTCGGCAGTCCGGGCCGGGTCGCCCGCGTCATCGGCGGCTGGGCGGAGGACGGGACGCTGCTGCGCGACACGACCGCCACGGTCCTCGTCCTCCTCCTCGGCTGCCTCGCCGGAACCGTCACGGGCGTCGCGGTCGGCGCCGCCATGGCTCTGCGGCCGACGCTGCGCGCCGCGTTCGAGCCGTACTTCGCGTTCTTCAACGCCGTCCCGCGCCTGGTCTTCTACCCGATGTTCGCGATCGTCCTCGGCTTCGGCCTGTCGGCGAAGGTCATCTACGTGGCGTTCGTCGTGGTGTTCCTGGTCGCGGCGAACACGGCGGCCGGTCTCGCCGCGCTCGACGGCGGTCTCGCCGACCACGTCCGGATGCTGGGCGCCGACGGGCGCCAGCTCGCCGTCCACCTGTACGGCCCCTCGCTGCTGGTCTGGCTGCTCGCGACGAGCCGCACCAGCGTCGGGCTGGCGCTCCAGGGCGTCATCGTCGCCGAGCTGATCGGCACGGCCGCCGGGCTCGGCCATCTCGCCGCCGAGGGGCAGAGCCTGTTCGACATCGACGTCGTCTGGGCGTCGATCGTGGTGATGGTCGTCGTGGCGGTGACCTTGGACGCCGCGCTCGCCCTCGTCGAGCGCAGAACCGAGCACTGGCAGGCCGCCTGAGCGCACGAACCGTGTCACGAGCCCTCTTATCGGTGCCCGTGTAGACCGAATGGTCGGTAAATACATGGGCCCCTGACGTGCCCACATGTTGCGCCGGGGCGGGTTCGCGTGTCACCCTATTTACAGACCGATCGGTCAGTAAATCGATCGGCCGGAACTTCGGTGGAGGAACCATGACGGGCCAGGACGTCGCCGAGCGCGAGCTCGCGGCGCGCTTCGAGGCGACGATCGCCGGCCACGATCGCGTCGAGCCGCGCGACTGGATGCCGGCGGGCTACCGCGCGACGCTGGTGCGCCAGATCGCCCAGCACGCCCACTCGGAGATCATCGGCATGCAGCCCGAGGGCAACTGGATCACCCGGGCCCCGTCGCTGCGCCGCAAGGCGATTCTGCTCGCCAAGGTGCAGGACGAGGCCGGGCACGGCCTCTACCTCTACTCCGCGTGCGAGACGCTCGGCGTCACCCGCGAGGAGCTGACCGAGCGCCTGCTCTCCGGAGCCCAGAAGTACTCGTCGATCTTCAACTATCCGACGCTGACCTACGCCGACGTGGGCGCCATCGGATGGCTCGTGGACGGCGCCGCGATCTGCAACCAGGTCCCGCTGTGCCGGACGTCCTACGGCCCCTACGGCCGGGCGATGATCCGCATCTGCAAGGAGGAGTCGTTCCACCAGCGGCAGGGCTACGAACTGCTCGCCGCGATGATGCGGGGCACCGACGAGCAGCGGGCGATGGTGCAGGAGTCGGTCGACCGGTTCTGGTGGCCCGCCCTGATGATGTTCGGCCCGCCCGACGACGACTCCCCGAACACGGCGCGGTCGATGGCGTGGGGCATCAAGCGGCACACCAACGACGAACTGCGCCAGCGGATGGTGGACATGACCGTCCCGCAGGCGGAGGCGCTGGGCGTGACGCTGCCCGACCCGGAGCTGAAGTGGAACGAGGAGCGGCGGTCCTATGACTTCGGCGGCCCGGACTGGGACGAGTTCTGGTCCGTGGTGAAGGGCGACGGCCCGTGCAACGCCCAGCGCCTCGCCCACCGCCGCAGGGCCTGGGAGGAAGGCGCCTGGGTCCGCGAGGCCGCCCTGGCCTTCGCCGCCGCGGAGGGGGCCGAGTGAGTCGAGAGATGAGACGCCAATGGCCGCTGTACGAGGTGTTCGTGCGCGGCAGGCACGGGCTGAACCATGTGCACGTCGGGTCGCTGCACGCCGCCGACGACCGGATGGCCGTCCGGCACGCCCGCGACGTGTACACCCGGCGCAACGAGGGCGTGAGCATCTGGGTCATGCGGTCGGACGCGGTCGTGGCGTCCAGCCCCGACGAGAAGGACCCGCTGTTCGCGCCGGGCGGCGACAAGGTCTACCGGCACCCCACCTTCGCCGCCATGTCCGACGACGTCCCCCACATGTGAGGCGACCCCGATGACCGACCATGCGAACGCCTACGCGGGGCTCCTCGGCGGGGACGACTCCCAGTGGGCCTTCGGCACCGACTTCGAGGACCCGCTCGCGGGCGTCGACACCACGCTGCCCGACGGCGTCGACGGGACCGACCTGGCGACGTACTGCCTGATGCTCGCCGACGACGCCCTGGTGCTGTCGCACCGGCTCGCGGAGTGGTGCAGCAACGCCCCCGACCTCGAAGACGACATCGCCCTGGCCAACATCGCGCTGGACCTGCTCGGCCAGGCCCGGCTGCTGCTGGCGCGCGCCGCCGCGGCCGACCCTGGGGTCGTCCCCGCGCTGCCCGCGGGGTCGCCCGTCCCGCCGGAGGACGCCCTCGCCTACTTCCGCGCGGCCGCCGAGTTCCGCAACGTCCGGCTGGTGGAGGCCGAGAACGGCGACTTCGGCCGCACGATCGCCCGGCTCCTGCTGTTCGCCACCTGGCGGCTGGAGATCTTCCAGCGGCTCGTGTCGAGCCGGGACCGGGTCCTCGCCGCGATCGCGGCCAAGGGCGTCAAGGAGCTGGCGTATCACCGCGACTACGCCGGACGCTGGTTCCTGACGCTCGCCCGCGGCACCGGGGAGTCGCGCCGCCGCGTCGTCGCGGGGCTGGAGGCGGTGTGGCCGCTGCACGCGGAGCTGCTCACGACCCATCCGGTCGAACTGCGGGCCGCCCGCGCGGGCGTCGGCGTCGCCCCCGACACCGTGGCCGCCGAGGTCGGCGTCCTGCTCGACCAGGTGCTGTCGGTCGGCGGGGTCGCCCGTCCCGACGTGCGCCCGCTCGCCGGGGTGAACGGCCGGACCGGACGCGACGGTCTCCACACCGAGGCCCTGAGCCGCATGCTCGCCGAGATGCAGGTGGTGGCCAGGGAGCACCCGAGGGGGGCGTGGTGAGCACGGCGACGCGTGACGCCTGGCGGGTCGCGGCCTCGGTCACCGACCCGGAGATGCCGATGCTCACGCTCCACGACCTCGGCGTCCTGCGGGACGTGGCGGTCGTGGACGGACGCGTGATCGTCACGATCACCCCGACCTACTCGGGCTGCCCCGCGATGGCCACCATGCGCGACGACCTCCTGCACCGCCTCGCCGGCGCCGGTTTCGCGGACGCCGAGGTCCGCGTCAGCCTGCACCCGGCCTGGTCCAGCGATTGGATCACCGACCGGGGCCGGGCCGCGCTGGCCGAGCACGGACTGTCGCCCCCCGGCCCGGCGCCCGCGCGGAACGGGCCGGTTCCGCTGACGCTGCTGCCGCGCCGCCGCGCGCTCACCTGCCCCCGCTGCGGCTCGTCCGACACCGAGCTGACCTCGGAGTTCGGGCCCACCGCCTGCAAGGCCCTGTACCGGTGCACGGCGTGCCTGGAGCCGTTCGAGCACGTGAAGGAGATCTGACATGACGGTCGACCACGCCGCGGCCACCACCCGCGCGGCCTTCCACCGGCTGACGGTCGCGGACGTCGAACGGCTCACCGACGACTCCGCGGCCATCACCTTCGACGTCCCGTCCGACCTGCGCGGCGCGTTCGACTTCGCCGCCGGCCAGTCGCTCACCCTGCGCCGGACGATCGACGGGGCGGAACACCGCCGCTCGTACTCGATCTGCGCGCCCACCGGGGCACGGCCGCGGATCGGCGTCCGCGAGATCCCCGGCGGGCTGTTCTCCTCGTGGCTCGTCCGGGAGGTGCGGCCCGGCGACGGCGTCGAGGTGCAGCGCCCGAGCGGCGGGTTCCGCGCCGACCCGGGCACCGGCGGACGCCACCTGTGCGTGGCCGCGGGGTCGGGGATCACGCCGATGCTGTCGATCGCGGCGACCGTCCTCGCCGACCCCGACGCGGAGGTCACGCTCCTCTACGGCAACCGGACCAGCGGAACCGTCATGTTCGCCGAGGAACTCGCCGACCTCAAGGACCGGCACGGCCCCCGGTTCCAGCTCGTGCACGTCCTGTCGCGCGAGCCGCGCGCCGTCGACCTGCTCTCCGGCCGCCTGGAGGCCGACCGGCTGCGCCGCCTCCTTGCCGCGTTCGTGCCCGTCACCGCCCTGGACCACGTCTGGCTGTGCGGCCCGCTCGGCATGATCGAGGGCGCCCGGGAGGTGCTCGCCGAGGCCGGGGTGGACGCGTCCCGCGTCCATGTCGAGCTGTTCTACGTGGACGAGCCGCCCCCCGAGGTCCGGCGCGCGGACGAGACCGTGAGCGGCGAGACGAGCGACGTCACCATCGTGCTCGACGGCCGTGCCACGACCTCGGCCCTGCCCCGCGACCGCACCCTCCTCGACGGCGCCACCGCCGGCCGCAACGACCTGCCGTTCGCCTGCAAGGGCGGCGTGTGCGGAACCTGCCGCGCGAAGGTCCGCGCCGGCGAGGTCGACATGCGCCGCAACTACGCCCTCGAACCGGACGAGGTCGCCGCCGGTTTCGTCCTCACCTGCCAGTCCTTCGCCGTCAGCGACGCCGTGACCGTCGACTACGACGCCTGACCCTCCGGGAGATCCTTGATGGAAGCCTTCATCGTCGATGGCGCCCGCACGCCCATCGGCCGGTACGGCGGGGCCCTCGCCCACGCGCGGCCCGACGACCTCGCGGCCCTCGTCGTCGGCGAGGCCGTCCGCCGCGCGGGCGTCGACCCCGCCGAGGTGGACGAGGTCGTGCTCGGAGCCGCCAACCAGGCGGGGGAGGACAACCGCAACGTCGCCCGGATGGCCGCGCTGCTCGCCGGTTTCCCGGACGCCGTTCCCGGCTTCACCGTCAACCGGCTGTGCGCCTCCGGCCTGACCGCCGTGGCCACGGCCCGGCAGATGATCGCCGCCGGGGACGCGGACGTGGTCGTCGCGGGCGGCGTGGAGTCGATGACCCGCGCGCCCTGGGTCCAGGAGAAGCCCGCCAAGGCGTTCGCCAAGCCGGGCGCCGCGTTCGACACCTCCATCGGCTGGCGCTTCACCAACCCGCGACATGGCGCGGACACCACGCTGTCCATGCCGCAGACCGCCGAGCGGGTCGCCGAGCGGTGGGGGCTGACCCGCGAGGAGCTGGACGCGTTCGCGGTGCGCTCGCACGAACGCGCCCTCGACGCGATCAAGGACGGCCGGTTCGCGGACGAGATCGTCCCGGTGCCCGTCCGGGACGACCTCGTCGACACCGACGAGGGTCCCCGACCCGGGACGACGCCTGAGGTGCTGGCCCGGCTGCGTCCCGTCAACGGCCCCGGCGGGCTCGTGACCGCGGGCAACGCCAGCTCCCTCAACGACGGCGCCGCGGCGGTCGTCGTGGTGAGCGAGAGATACGCCGAACGGCGCGGGCTGCGGCCCCGCGCCCGCGTCGTCGCGGCGGCGAACGCGGGCGTCCCACCCGAGATCATGGGCATCGGCCCGGTGCCCGCCACACGCAAGGTCCTCGACCGCGCGGGCTGGACCCTGGACGACGTCGAGGCGGTCGAACTCAACGAGGCGTTCGCCTCCCAGTCCATCGCCTGCGTGCGCGACCTCGGACTCGACCTCGACATCGTCAACGCCGACGGCGGCGCCATCGCCCTCGGCCACCCGCTCGGCTGCTCCGGCACCCGCCTGGTCGTGACGCTCCTCGGCCGCCTCGAACGCGCGGGCGCCCGGCGCGGCCTCGCCACCATGTGCGTGGGTGTCGGGCAGGGCTCCGCGCTTCTTCTGGAGCGCCCGTGACCGCGGTCCGGGTCGAGCAGTCGGACGACCGGGTCGTGCTCCGCCTCGACCGTCCCCACGTCCGCAACGCCATCGACCAGCAGATGGTGGACGAACTCCACGCGGCGTGCGCCCTCCTCGAAGCCGACCCGCGCGTCGCGCTGATCATCGGGACGGGCGGCACCTTCGCCGCCGGAGCCGACATCGCCCAACTGCGGGAGCGCCGCCGCGACGACGCCCTGCGCGGCGTCAACTCCGCAATCTTCGACCGGATCCACCGGCTGCCGATGCCCACGATCGCCCTGGTCGACGGGTACGCGCTCGGCGGCGGCGCCGAACTCGCCTACGCCTGCGACTTCCGTGTCGGCGCTCCCACGACGCGCATCGGCAACCCCGAACCGGGTCTCGGCATCCTGGCCGCCGCGGGCGCCTGCTGGCGGCTGGCGGAACTGGTCGGCGAGCCCGTCGCCAAGGAGATCCTGCTCGCGGGCCGCGTCCTCGACGCCGCCGAGGCCCTCGCGCTGCACCTCCTCAACGAGGTCGTCCCCGCCGACGAACTGGAGGCGGCCGGACACCGCTGGGCGGACCGCATCCTCGCCCAGGCCCCGCTGGCGATCCGACTGACCAAGAAGCTCTTCCACGCGCCCCGCGCCGCCCATCCGTTCATCGACGACGTCGCGCAGGCCGTCCTGTTCGAGACCGAAGAAAAACACCGCCGCATGACCGCGTTCCTCGAACGCAAGAAGAAGGGGCGCTCATGAATGTTCCGGATCGCGTCGGCGTGTACGGCGGCGGACGCATGGGGGCCGGTATCGCACACGCGTTCCTGACGGCCGGATCCACCGTGACCGTCGTCGAGTCCGACGAGGCCGCCTCGCAGTCGGCCCGCGACCGTGTCGCGACGAGCCTGGACCGCGCCGCGGAACGCGGCCTGCTCCACGAAGACCCGCCCTCCGCTCTCGCCCGCCTCACGACAACGACCGACCCGACCGCCCTCGCCGAATCCGACCTCGTCATCGAGGCCGTCCCCGAGGACGTCGCCCTGAAGGGCACGGTGCTCGGCGTCGCGGCGTCCCATGCGCCGAAGGCCGCCCTGGCGACCAACACCAGTTCACTGTCGATCGACCACCTGGCCCGTGACCTGCCCGACCCGTCCCGGCTGATCGGCCTGCACTTCTTCAACCCGGTGCCTGCCAGCGACCTGATCGAGATCGTGGTCGGCGCCGCGACCTCGCCCGCGCTCGTCACCGAGGCCCGGGACTGGGCCGCCGCGCTCGGCAAGACCGCGATCACCGTGACCGACTCGCCGGGCTTCGCCAGCAGCCGTCTCGGCGTGGCGCTCGCCCTGGAGGCGATGCGCATGCTGGAGGAGGGCGTCGCCTCCGCCGAGGACATCGACACGGCGATGACCCTCGGCTACCGGCATCCCACCGGCCCGCTGCGCACCACGGACCTCGTCGGACTCGACGTCCGCCTCGCGATCGCCGAGCACCTCGAACGAGAACTGGGCCCGCGCTTCGCACCCCCCGCGATCCTCCGCGAAAAGGTCGAGGCGGGCCACCTGGGCCGAAAAACCGGCAGGGGTTTCTTCACCTGGTGACAGACCGCGGCGATGCCCGGCGCAGAAAGAAAGTCGGTGGATGTCTCTAATGTGGCCAAGTATGTATTGATGGACAGAATAGAAGTGGTGGTCCGCGGGCGAGAATCGGCGACTGTAATCCTGAATTGGTCGAATGGACGCCCGATGTTCAACCGGCGTTGCCGTCCGAGTGCGGGCCGGGGGCAGGAGAAGGCCCCTGTCGGCCACGTGCCGAGAAGCACATTTACGGTACCGTAGGTTAGGCTCGTCCCGTTGACACCGGAGGCATCGGCGCGAGGAGAGGTCCATGCGGCCCCATCAGCACAAAGACGTGCGGAGCGGTTTGATCGACGTGTCGGGGCTGTCGTTGGACGATCTTGAGGAACTGGATCGGTCCGTGCTCGGACTGGCGGTCCAGGAGCTTCTCGACCCCGACCGGCATGACGGCCCACCCGTCGCAGGGTTCACTTCGTACACCGATGCGGTGGACTGACATGAACATTGGCGACGGATTAGCCGATTTCTACTAAAAGTGTAAAAGTATACTGTGGGGCCGGTCGCTCCTCCGCTATTGTGTGAGGCGAAGCCGACCCGCGGAGGCGACTCGTGGACCGTTTACAGACCGGGGAAGGCCAGCGACGGGGTCCGGCGGTGTGGGGCAAGGTGCCGCTGCGCAACAAGAACTTCACGGGACGCGGGGAACTGCTCGAGTCATTACGCTCGAAGATCGAGGAGTCGTCGACCACGGTCGCGTTGCACGCCCTGCACGGCATGGGCGGCGTCGGCAAGACCCAGATGGCGATCGAGTACGCCTGGCGCTACCAGGACTGGTACGACCTGATCTGGTGGGTGCCGGCCGACCAGCCCATGATGATCCGTTCGGCCCTCGCGCAGCTCGCTCCCTTCCTCGACCTTCCCCAGGCGGCCGCGACCAGTGTCGGCGACGCCGCCGCCGCCGTGCTCGAGGCGCTGCGTCGCGGTGAGCCGTACGACCGCTGGCTGTTGATCTTCGACAATGCCGACCAGCCCGAGGACATCAACGAGCTGATGCCTCGCGGGCCGGGGCACGTGCTCCTCACCTCGCGCAACAACCGTTGGGCGGACATCGTCGAGACGCTCTCCGTCGACGTGTTCACCCGCGAGGAGAGCATCGAGTTCCTGCACAAGCGGGTCTCGCCCTCGGTCGGCCCGGAACACGCCGACAGGCTCGCCGAGCAACTGGGCGACCTTCCGCTCGCGCTGGAGCAGGCCGGGGCGCTGCTGGCCCAGACCGGCATGGCGCCGTCCGACTACCTGGAGGCCCTGACCCGCGAGACCGCCAATCTCCTCTCGGTCGGCAAGCCGAACGAGTACCCGATGTCGATGACCGCCGCGTGGAGCATCTCGGTCACCAACCTCGACCAGCGGATGCCCGAGGCGGTCGAGTTGTTGCGCTGTTGCGCGCTCTTCGGACCGGAGCCGATTCCCCGCGACGTGTTCCGGGCGGGTGGGGTGCGGCGTCCGCAGCTTGCCGAGTTGTTGTCGAGGCCGATCCAGCTCAGCCAGGCGATCGGCGAGCTGGGCAGGTACGCGCTGGTCAAGGTCGACCTGGGCAGCCGCACCGTGCAGGTCCATCGGCTGATCCAGGCGCTGGTGCGGGAGGCGCTCCCACCGTCCGAGCAGGAGGAGATCCGGGCGGACGTGCACCAGCTACTGGTCGGAGCGCTACCGCAGAACCCCGACGAGGCCTCCTACTGGGAGGCGTTCCGCAACCTGGTCCCGCATCTCGAGCCGACCAGGCTGGAGACCAGCTCCAACGACACCGTGCGGTCCATGGCCCTGGACATGATCCGGTATCTGTTCCTCTCCGGTGACTTCTCATCGGCCCTCCGCTACGTCGACCGTTTCATCGAGCACTGGTCGGAGAGCCCCGAGGCGCCCGGCGCCTACGCCCTGCGCTGCCTGCGGGAGAAGGGCAACATCCTCCGTGAGCTGGGCGACTACGGTGAGGCGTACGCGCTCAACCAGAGCACTCTGGAGCAGATGCGCGCCGCCGGGCTGGCCAAGGACGACACCTTCCCGCTGATCAACAGTATCGGCGCCGACCTGCGGGCCAGCGGACGGTTCCGCGAGGCGCTCGCCCACGACGAGGAGTCATGGACGGCGCATGTCGAGGCTTTCGGCCTCGAAGATCCACGGACCCTGCGCGCGACCAACAACCTGGCCGTGGACAACAGCCTCAACAGCCGCTTCCCCGATTCGATCCGCCTGCACGAGCAGGCGTTCAGCCTGGCCGACCAGGCGGGACGGACGATGGGAGCCGCGTTCCTCCTGGCCACCTGGAACGGGCTCGCGCGGGCCACCCGCCTCAACGGCGAGTACGGCCAGGCCTGCGACGTCGGTGAGGAGGCGTTCGCCTATGGCATCGACTACCTGGGCCACGACCACCCCTGGACGCTGCGGACCCAGCGGGACCTCGCCATCGCGTTGCGGCGGTTCGGTGAGCTGGAGCGCGCCGAGGAGCTGGCGTACGACGTCCACAACCGATGCGTCGACCTGTTCGGACTCGACCAGCCGGACACGCTGGCGTCGGCGATGTCGCTGGCCAATGTGCGACGCAACGCTAAACGTGCGCAGGAAGGGCTGGAGCTCGCGGCCGACACCGTGCAGCGTTACCGGAGGATCTATGGTCGCGAGCATCCCTACACGCTCGCCTGTGCCGGTAACCACGCGCTGTTGCTGCGGCTGATCACCTCTCCGCAGGAGGCACGTGACCTCAACGAGTGCACGCTCGCGGCCCTGGAGACGGTGGTGGGCAAGGACCACCACTACTACCTGACCGTGGCGACCAACCTCGCGAGCGACCACGCCGAGCTTCGTGACTTCGAGCGGGCCGTCGCGATCGGCGAGAGTACGGTGCCTCGGCTGCGTCGCCTGCTCCGCGGCGACCATCCGATGACGCTGGCCTGCGCCGGCAACCTGTCCGCGGATCTTCGCATGCTCGGCCGCTCCGAGGACGCGGAGCGACTGGCCGCCGAGACCGAGGCCGCCTACGGCCGGACGCTTCCGCACGACCACCCGGACGTCCGCGCCTTCAAGGAGCATCGGCACCTGGACCTCGACTTCGACCCGCCACCGATCTGACGCCGTTCGACGCCGTTCGAGGTTCCGCCTGGACGTCCACGGAACCACGGCGTTCGCCGTCATGCGCCTCGCCTGGTCAGCGCACGGCGATCCCGGTCATCGTACGGTGACGGTCTCGCCGTCCGGCCGCTCCCGCCAGCGTGCGAGGTGCCGGTCGGCCGCCGCGGCGGCCCGCTCCTCGGCGTCCGCGGGGACGGGCTCGGCGCACCAGGCCTCGAGCGTCCGGCCCATCACGGTGACGAACGCCTCGCCGGCGTCGGTGAGCCGCCCGCTTTCCAGCAGCGTCGAGATCGCCTGTGCCGTGGCCGTCCGCCACCGGGCGAACTCGACGTCCGCGCGCCCCGCGGCGCCGGCGTTCCCGGTGGCGCGCTCGCGTCTCCAGAAGGCGACGACGCCGAGGTGCGCGTAGGCGCCCTGCAGCAATCCGGCGAGTGGACGCGGGTCCTCCCGCCAGGGCGCGTAGTACCGGCCGCCGTCATCCGGCAGCGTCAGGGGAACGAGGTCGATCAGTGCCGTGAGCTTGACGTGCTGGACCTCATGGGCCAGCGTCACGGCCAGCCCTTGGACGTCGCGCGGAGTCGACACCCCGACGTTCCCGAGGGCCTGTTTCGACGTCGCGCTGCTCTCACCCGCGGGCGGCGCGGTCAGCGGCGTCAGCACCGTGATGAGGGACCGGACCTCGTCGGCGACCGCGCGGTGCCCGTCGACCAGCAGGGCCCATGCCGCGTCCAGCCTGGTCCGCCATCGCGCGAGTTCCTCGTCCGTCAGCGGCCGGGACGCGAGGTCGGCGCCGGGCATCCGGTCGGGGTCCAGTTCGTCCAACGCGAAGCCGACCGGTACGCCCTCATGTTCGGCGGTGAGACGGTACAGGGCGGTCCAGCCCGGCCCGTCCTCGTCCAGAGTCGCAGGTAGTTCCACCGGGCCCACCGCGGCGCCGTCCGGTCCCGAACGGACGACGACGCGGTCGCCGCCCGCCACGGTCGCCGCGCCCAGAGACGGCAGCACGACGCGTCCCGCGGTCGCCGGGAGTTCGACGGCGGCCGGGAACCCGGCCCGGATCGCCGCGGCGGCGGCGATCGCCCCCAGCCGGTCGGCGCAGGCCCGGAGGTCAGGTGACTCGCCGGAGAGGTTCTGCAAGGCCCGCAAGGCCGAGGCCGCGACCGTCGGATAGTCGAGAACGGCCCGGGCGGCCCCCGGATCGGCGCGCTGCACCGCCGCGATCAGCCGGTACGCCTCGCGCACCGGTCCGGCGCGATCCGGATCGATCCGCATGGCGTGATCCCGCGCGCCGCGCAACAGCAGCAGTCGCTTGCTCCGCTGGGCCGCCTGGAGCGCACCGACGGCTTCGGCGCCACCACCGCCCACGGCCATTTCGAGGAAGACCTTTTCGGGGACGGTGTGGCGGGACGGATTAATCACTCGGTTCCTCTCGTCCGATCCTTTGATTTCGATTCGTTGCCGCCCGCTCTTCCGCAGATCGGAAAAGTCCCGGCGCACGGTCGTGGCGATATGCGAGATGAGCCGGAACAGGTCCCGGCAGTAGACGCTCGGATTGGCGAACCCGCTGCCGGCGCGGTATCGATGCGGATAGAGCCCGCCGCCGCAGATCCGGACCAGGTCGCAGTCCAGGCATTCGTCCGAGAGCGCGCGCAGGCCGATCTGGCGGGCCGCGAACGACGGCAGCATGAGGGCCTCGTCCAGGCTGTCGCGGGAGACGTGCAGCGGCGTCCGGGGCGCGCCTTCGTAGGCGGCCTTGAGCGTGTCCACCTGCTCGATGGCCCCGTTGGTCTCGATGACGGCGGCGGCGAAAGGGGAGAGCCCGACCGACTCCATCCGGGACGGGCGGCCGAACACCATCCGGATGATCTCGTTGAAGAGCCGGACACGGGTCTCGCTCTCCGGAGCCTTGTACCACCGGTCGAAGACGCGGACGAGCCAGTCGCCGTACGGCGCGTCGGACGAGGCAGTCGAGGCGGCGGCGACGGCTCTCGGGGGAGGGCTGTCCCACGTGCCGTGGGGGAGGAGGAAGTCCAGTGACGGCGGCCCGAAGTCCAGCAGCGCCTCGTAGGTGGTCACCGGATCGTTGCGCAGGTCGATCGTGCTCAGAAACCCGGCGAACAGATGCCGGTACCGCGGTTCGAGGAGCCGTTCCAGACCTGTCACCACCCGCCGGTGACTGCCACTCCCGTTGGGTGCCCTGCGGTGGCGGTCGTGGCCTTCCTCGTCACCGTCCAGGCTGACGCTCACGCGCACGCCGAGTTCGGCGAACAGCTCGAGGAACTCCGAGTCGAGCAGAATCCCGTTCGTCTGGAGGCTGGCGCCGACGGTCACGCCGCCACCCACCGCCTTCCGGACGGCGGTCACGGCGTGTCGCAGACTCGCAGGCCCGGCGAGCAGTGGTTCGCCGCCGTGGAGGATCAACTCGATGCGGGACAGGCCGTTCGACTCGACATGTTCGGCGATGCGTCGCGCGACCGCGTCGATGGTGGCGTCCGCCATGCGCCGTGGCTGGGTACGCCAGCTTTGGTCGGCCATTTCGTACATGTAGCAGTACGAACATGCCAAATTGCATCTGCTGTGGATCTTGACGACGAACTCCCGGAAAGGCGTCGGCCGCCAGCCGTCCTTCAGCAGCGCGCGCACATCCAGGCGGGCCGGCCAGTCGGGCCCCTTCGGCACAGTCTCAGCTCCAGGCTCCAGAGCCACACCAACCTCCACGGTGGAATCCGCATGCGGCGCTGGGCAGCGGGATTCTCCCCCGTGGTCCAGTCAGCGCAGATGATGACACGATTTTCGGGCGGCACGCCCGCACCCCCAATTTGGGTGTGCTTGCGGCATGTCTTGTGGGCCGCTTCACGCGCCGGTCTCAGGGCCTGACATTTCCTCCAATACGAGCGCGCGGATCAACCGGTGCACCCGGATCTCGTGGTCGTCGACGTGGGCGAGCCCGGACCGCCGCAGCTCCTCGACGGCCCCGAACCGGTCGGCCAGCAGGGCGGCGAACTCCCCGTCCAGCCCCGTCACGACGGGCGCGGACGGCTCGCCCGGTTCCGGCGCCGGAAGCGGAATCGGGGCGGACGAGCGTCGTGCGCAGTGCCTCAACAGGGTCAGCGCCTCCGGTGAGCGGGTGCCGAGCTTGTTCGCCGCCAGGCTCCACGCGATCTTCAGGGTCACCGGATACGCGGTCGGAGCGGCCACGTTCAGCGCGCCGCCGGGTTCGCGCGCCAGCCGCGCCAGGCAGCCGACGACGCTCAGCCGGGGGAACCGGTCGAGGAGCGTGGCCGCCTGTTCCATGCCGAGCGGCAGGTCTCCCAGCGCCTCGGCGAAGCGCTCCGCGTCGGCGAGGTCGTACCGCTCCCGCTCCAGCCCCCGGCGCAGCCTGCGGGCGAAGAACTCGACGCTCTCGGCGCGGCTGAAGCCGTCGACCTCGATGGCCTCGCCGACCTGGTCGACGGACGCCCACGCGGGGTCGCGTGAGGTGATGAGCACCTGGCCGCCGCCGCCCGGGATCAGTTCGAGGAGATCGTCGGTGACATGGCCGGCGTTGTCGAAGACCAGCAGCCAGCGGTCGCCGAACGCACCGTCCCGCAGCGCGGCCATCACCGCCCGCGCCGCGTCCATGATGGGGATCGGACCGGTGAAGTCCAGGCCGAGCCGGGGCGCCAGCGCGGCCAGCGCCGAGCCCGCATGGGACGGTTCGCCGGCCGGGATCCAGACCACCAGTTCGCGGCCGGAGTCGGGCCGTCGCGCGTACTCCACCGCCAACTGGGTCTTGCCGACGCCGAGCAACCCGTGCAGCACCTGGACACGGCCTCTGGAGAAGCCTGCGGCGAGGCGCTCCGACAGCCCGGTCCTGCCGGTGAAGTACCGATTCCTTTCCGGGACCGGTCCCTGGAAGGGATCGGCTCCACCGAAGGACGTCCGTGGCTCGGTCGGTTCCGCGCGAGGCGACGGTTCCTGGAGTCGTTCGACGATTCGATCCACCAGCAGGTCCAGGGGCCCGAGCGTTCCGGCCTGGTCGTCCACGGGGGTCAGCCGGGTCGGGTCGGCCGCGTTCCACTTCCTCTGCGCCTCGACCTTCAACCGGGCCCTGGCCTGCATGTCGGTCCTGGCGCAGGCGTCGATCAGGGCCTCGACGAAGACCCATTCGGGACGCGTCTTTCCGGACAGCCGCTCGGAGATGACGGACTTCGAATACGGCATCCGTTCCTCGAGCAGGCGCATCGACAACCGATGGTCGTCGACGACCTTTCGCAGAAACCGCGCGAGCTCCCGGGGCTCGACATGCTCCCCCCGGAGATCGGCCCATCTCGCCATCCCGCCTCCGTCCAAGACCCGGACACCGGACGTCCGCCGTTCGTCCTGATGTGCAGGCGCGCTGACCTGGGATCGGTGTGCCCGACCGCGCAGGACACCTTTTCTCCAGATCAAGGGTGAAACCGAGCCAGATCACCATGTCAGGAGACACACATGGCGCGACAAACCCCCGATCCGCAGCGGCCGACCGGTTCCACCCCCGCCCCCCGCCCGGAGGCCGGCCCGTTGTCGCACGCCGACGACATGGCCCGGGGCATCCGTTCGGTGCGTCCCACCGAGCCCACCGCGGGCCGCGCGGAACGCTCCCGACCCGGCCGTGTCGACCACGTCGACGCTCGTCCGGCGTCCGCCGAGCCCGCGGCGGACGTCCGCGCCGAGCCGGCGGCGGACGTCCGTGCCGAGCAACGGCCGCGATCTTCGAGACGGGACACCACCCGGCACCGGTTCCGCGCGGGGCGACTCTGGTTGCTCGGCGCCGGAGCGGCGGGCGGTCTCGCCCCCACGGGCCTGATTCTGCTCAGCCAGCGTCCCCCGGTCGCCGGGGCGGTGGCCGCGCTCGCGACCGTGTACATCGCCACGCTCACCACGCTCCGGGAGGTCCGTGAGGCCCGCGACCGCCGCGCCCTCAAGAAGCGGTGAGCAACTGTTGGACGAGCCCGTACTGGTGCCCGGGCAGTGGGGGATCCGCCGCCGTCCGGGCCCTGGCGGCCAGGTGGGCCGCGCGGGTGGCGTCACCCGAGAGCGCACAGGTCCGGGCCGCGCGGAGCAGCACCGGACCACTCCGGGGCGCCATGTCGATGATCTCGTCGAGTTCGTCCAGCAGATGGTCTGCCCCCTCCATGTGCGTGGCCAGAGCGAGCAGCCGCGCGGCCCGCTGTGAGGCCGGCGCGTGCCGGTCGACGTGCGCCAGGTCCATCAGAGCCTGCTGGGCCTGGCCGAGGTCCGCCCGGAACTCTCCGCGCAGCCGACGCGCCTCGACGTTGCCCAGACCGCTCTCTCTCAGCACGTTGTCCAGGGCCGTGAGCGCCGAGTGTGTGGAGCCGGTCACCCAGAACGCCCTGGCCAGCCCCATCTGCACCAGCGGATCGCCGGGTGCCCTGTAGGCCGCGGTGCTCAACTTCTCCATCGCCCCCTGGTGGTCGCCTTGCTCCAGCCGCAACTGCCCGATGGTGGCGAGCAACCGTCCGGCCTGGGGCAGGTCACCGACGTACACGTACTCCTCGGCCGCCACCCGGTAGTGTTCCTCGGCGTCTTCCAGCCGCCGCCGGTGGAAGGCGGTGTCGCCCAGCAGCGACCGTGTCTCGGCCACGATCCGCCGGTCCGGACCGGCGTTCCGCAGCGCCGCCTGGGCGTGCCAGGTCGCGCTGGGAAGGTCGTTCGCGGACATCGCCAGCCGGGCGGCGATCAGGCTGTGCTGCGGGTCGGTCGTCTCCGTGGGGACACGGACGGCCGGGATCCGGCGCAGCGCTTCGGCGATCTGCGGGAAACGCAGATCGACCCCTGCCCGGCTTCTACGGATCAGGTACTGGTTCTCCAGCCCCTGGAGCACCGACCCGGGCATCTCCCTGCGCGCGACCGTCTCCGTGACCGTGCGCGGTCTCCCTTCCGGGTCGACCAGGATTCGGCGTATCCACGTACCGACCTCGCAGGTCTGCATGCCGTGTTCGCCGGTGATGCGGTCCAGGACCGGAACGCAGTACGCCGCCAGGGCCAGCTCCGGCTCCGGGACATGCCGGGCGGAAACCGTCACCTCTTCGGGGGACAACTCGTCCCACACCGCCCCGAGGGTGATCTGCAACAACAGGGGCTCCACCGCGGATCCGCCCAGGATGTCGACCAGCCGCCCCGCCACCCCGAGGCCCAAGTCCAGACCGGACCCGTCGGTCGGCCTGACCACGGCGTCGAGCGCGCCGTCCCGGTCGAGCGGTCCGAGCACGAAAGGGTCGGTGTCTCCGAGAACGTCCCGCAGCGGACCGAGCTCATCGAGTTCCGAGGTCCGCACCGACATGAGCAGATGGACGTTCTGCACCACCGCCATGGCCTGCGCGAGCTCCTCGAGAAATCCACGGCGCTCCGCTTCGGGCAGGACATGATGCAGATGATCGACCGCCACCAGCGTGGTCTGGGGCAGGCCGCCCTGGCCGTACCGTTGCCGGCCGCGTAAGAACTCGACCAACCTCGAATCGTGTGGGGCCTCGCCTCCCTGCCAGGACGACAGCAGGGCCATGACGTAGGGGTTGCGTACCGCCGCCGCGGGCGCCGGAGGCCCGGTCACTCCGGCGCATCCCACGTCGCCGATCGGGAGGACCCGAGCGCCGTCGTCCTTCAACCGTCGGACCACTCCGGCCCGTAACAGAGACGTCTTCCCGATTCCGGGGTCCCCGGCGACGATCGTGAGACGGCCCAGCCGCCAGAGGTCCGCGACCTGGCGGATCTCCGCCTGTCGCCCGTGGAAGCGTCCCCGGTCCTCTTCCTCGAACGCCCTGACCCCCACCCACGGGCTGACCCGGTTCATGGCCACTCCCTCTCATGGCAGGCCGGCGGAACCACCCCGATGCCGAGCGGAGAGCGGTCGACGGCCGACTCGACCGGGAGTTGCTTACCACGCTGCGTCGGTGACCCACCACCCCGGGACGCATCCGGTAACAAGCACGTTCCCCTCGCGACACCCCGGCATCAAGGCCCCGGGCAGACGACCCGTAGCGATTATGGCCGACCCTTAGCGCCCGTCGCGGAGCCTTGCCACGATCGGTCATGAGGGAACCGGCATGGACGCCCCGTCGTGGTCCCCGGACACTTCGCGCGAAAAAAAGCGCGTACAAGGCCTCTGCCCTGTACGCGCGAGTGGTGGGCGATACTGGGATTGAACCAGTGGCCTCTACCGTGTCAAGGTAGCGCTCTCCCACTGAGCTAATCGCCCCTGCGAGGTGGAGACGGGATTCGAACCCGTGTGCGCGGCTTTGCAGGCCGCTGCCTCGCCTCTCGGCCACTCCACCAGAAAGAGCCTTCTGGGGTTCAGCCTGAAAGGCCCCACAGAGCGGAAGACGGGATTTGAACCCGCGACCCTCACCTTGGCAAGGTGATGCTCTACCCCTGAGCCACTTCCGCTTGCGCCTTGCGGCGACGTGGAAAACCTTAGCGTGTCCCAGGCCGTTCCCCAAACCGGTTTGTCCGGGGACGCTTCGCCGCTGGTCGAAGGACGGGCCGCCTAGGGTCGGGGCATGGGCTCGGATCTGGTGCTGAGCGCGGACTTCGCGCCGGTCGCGGCGCTGCTGGCGGACCGGGGACGCGCGGCGATGTTGACGGCGTTGCTGGACGGACGGCCGCTCGCGGCGGGGGAGCTGGCACGGGTCGCGGGGGTCGGCGCGCCGACCGCGAGCGCGCATCTGGCCCGGTTGCTGGACGGCGGCCTCGTCACCGTGGTGAAGCAGGGGCGGCATCGCTACTACACGTTGCGGGGGAGCGAGGTCGCGCAGGTGATCGAGGCGCTGTCGCGGATCGGCGCGCCGGTGGAGCCGCGGAGCCTGCGGCAGTCGCGGGACGCGCGGCGGCTGCGTGAGGCGCGGACGTGCTACGACCATCTGGCAGGGAGGGCGGGGGTGGCGCTGTTCACCGCGCTCGTGGACGGCGGGCTGATCGAGGCCGACGGTGACGACGGTTTCGCCGTGACGGTGAAGGGCGAGGAGCGGCTGTCGGCGGTGGGCCTGGACGTGGCGGCGTTGCGGCGGGCGCGGCGGACGTTCGCGTGGCAGTGCCTCGACTGGACGGAGCGACGGCCGCATCTGAACGGGGCGCTGGGGGCGGCGCTGACGGCGCGGATGATCGACCTCGGTTGGTTCGAACGGGGCACGACGCGTCGGGCGTTGGTCGTGACGGAGGTGGGGCTGGAAGGGCTCGCCGATTCGTTTGGTTGTGTACTGATGTGAATTTCGCTTTTGCGGGGGGTCTGTTCGCGACGGACCTCGCTGATGTGACGAGCGACCTGGGCGCCCTGGACTCGCGGGGCTGGTGGGCCGTGGTGGTGACCTATGAGGGGAAGGTCACGTGCGCCCGGTTCGAGAGGGTGCGCCGCGCCCCGCATCCGGACGGCGCGTGGGCCCGGCCGGGGGAGTGGCGCAGTTCGCTCGACGAGGCCGCGTACGTGGCGGGCGTCGAGAAGATCCGCGACGCGATCGCGGACGGCGTCGTCTACCAGGCCAACCTGTGCCGGGTGCTGTCGGCGGAGCTGCCCGCCGGGTCGACGATCGAGGGGCTCGGCGCGCGGCTCGCCCGGGGGAATCCGGCGCCGCACGCGATGACGGTGAAGGTACCCGGGCTGGAGGTCGCGTGCGCATCGCCCGAGCTGTATCTGGCGCGGGACGGCGACGTGGTCGAATCCCGTCCGATCAAGGGGACGGCCCGGACCCCGGACGGTTTCCTCCCGAAGGACCACGCCGAGAATGTCATGATCGTCGATCTCGTCCGGAACGATCTGGGCCGGATCGCCGAGGTCGGGTCGGTGGAGGTGCCGGGCCTGTGCGAGGTGGAGGAACATCCCGGGCTCGTCCATCTGGTGTCGACCGTCCGGGCGCGGCTGGCCGGGGGCCACGGCTGGCCGGAGCTGATCGCCGCGACGTTCCCGCCCGGGTCGGTCACGGGCGCCCCGAAGTCGAGCGCGCTGAAGCTGCTCGGAATGCTCGAACCCGTCCCGCGGGGCCCGTACTGTGGGGCCGTCGGCTGGGTGGACGCGGACTCCCGGCGCGGTGGGCTCGCGGTGGGCATCCGGAGTTTCTGGGCCGAGGAGGGCCTGCTCCGGTTCGGCACCGGCGCGGGCATCACCTGGGGGTCCGATCCGCTTCTGGAATGGCGTGAGACCGAGCTGAAGGCGGCTCGGCTTTTGGAGGTGGCGTCCGGTGACGGAGCAGGCCAGGGTCTGGCTGAACGGGGAGCTCGTCGCCCCTGAGCGGGCGATGGTGTCGGTCTTCGATCACGGTGTGCTCGTCGGCGACGGGATCTTCGAGACGGTGAAGGCGGTGGACGGCGAGCCGTTCGCGCTGACCCGGCACCTGCGGCGGCTGACCCGGTCGGCGATGGGGCTCGGCCTGCCCGCGCCCGACGAGGAGGCCGTCGCCCGCGGCACCTTCGAGACACTGGCGGCGGCGCCGCGCCGGCCGCTGGCCCGCGTCCGCATCACCTACAGCAGCGGCCCCGGCCCGCTCGGTTCGGCGCGCGGCGACGCGGGCCCCACGGTGTCGATCGTCGTGGCGCCGCAGGACCCGTTCCCGGCGACGGCGGACGTGACCGTCGTGCCGTGGCCGCGCAACGAACGCGGCGCCCTGTCCGGCCTCAAGACGACGTCGTACGCGGAGAACGTCCTGGCCCTCGCCTACGCGAAGGAACGCGGCGGCGGCGAGGCGATCTTCGGCAACACGGCGGGGAACCTCTGCGAGGGGACGGGCAGCAACATCTTCGTGGTCCTCGGCGGGCGGCTCGTCACGCCGCCGCTGTCGTCGGGCTGCCTCGCCGGGGTGACGCGCGCGCTGACGCTGGAGTGGTGCGGCGGCGAGGAGCAGGACATCGCGCTGGACGACCTGTACCGCGCGGACGAGGCGTTCCTGACGTCCACGACCCGGGACGTCCAGCCGATCCGGGCCGTCGACGGGACCGTCCTGCCGAACGCGCCGGGCCCGATCACCGCGAAGGTGATGGCGGCGTTCGCGGCCCGCGCCGCCGAGCACCTGGACCCTTGACCGGAGCCGTTCCACGTCCTAAACCCGAAGCGAGAGCCGAGGACGGGGGACGCGCATGACCGTGCATCGAGGCCGTTGGACCCTGGAGGACCGCTTGGAGCGGGGCCTGCGGGAACTGCCCTTCGACGTTCCGCCCGGCACGGCGTCGATCACGGTGGAGCTGTCCCACGAGGGCGGCGTCCTCGACCTGGGTTGCCACGGGCCGGGCGGGTTCCGCGGCTGGTCCGGTGGGGCGCGCACCCGGTACACGGTGGGTGCCGACCGGGCCACGCCCGGATATCTGCCGGGCGACCTCGAACCGGGCACCTGGCACGTCTGGCTCGGCCTGCACCGGATTCCGCCCGAGGGCGTCCCGTACGAGGTCACGATCACCACGTCCGGTTCCCGACCGCCCCGGCCGGAGGTCCCGGCGCCGCCGCCCCGGCCGGACCGTCCGCCGCGCCGGAACCTCCCCGCGCCGGACGGGACGCGGTGGTTCGCCGGTGACCTGCACTCCCACACCGTCCACAGCGACGGGACGCTCACCGTCCACGAACTGGCGTGCCTGGCCGCGTCCCGTGGGCTGAACTTCCTCGCCGTCACCGACCACAACACCGTCAGCCACCATCCCGAGCTGCCCGCCGCCGGGGCCCACGCCGGGATCACGCTGCTGCCCGGCCAGGAGGTCACCACCGACCGCGGCCACGCGAACGTGTTCGGCGCCACCGGCTGGGTCGACTTCCGGCGGCCGAGCGCCGACTGGGCCGCGTTCGCGGACGCCCGCGGCGGGTTCATGTCGGTCAACCATCCGCTGAGCGGCGACTGCGCGTGGCGGCACCCGCTGCCGGAGGCGTCCCGGCCGCCGTTCGTCGAGATCTGGCATCCGACCTGGTGGGACCGGCGCTGGGGCGCCCCGCTGGCCTGGGCGGACCTGTGGCGGCCCGCCGGGATCGTCCCCCTCGGCGGCAGCGACTTCCACGACCCGGAGCAGTTCAAGAACCTCGGCGAGCCGACCACCTGGGTCCTCGCCGAGGACGGCGGAACGGACGGCGTGCTGGCGGCGCTCGCGGCGGGCCGTACCTCGGTCTCCGCCGGGCCGGACGCGCCCGTCCTGCTCCGCGTCGACGGCGAGCTGGTCGCGGTCGACGCCGACGGGACCGTGCTGATCCGGCCGGACGGGCGCCGCACCGCGATCCGCGGCGACCATGTCCGGATACCGGCGGACGAACCGGGCATGCACCGCCTGGAGAGCCACGAGAACGAGGTGATCGCGCTGTGCGGGTAGAGACCGCGCCGGGACGGACCGCGGCGCCGGAGATCGTCGTCGTCCCCCACACCCACTGGGACCGCGAGTGGTACCTGCCGTTCCAGCGGTTCCGGCTCCGGCTCGTGTCGCTGCTCGACGCCGTCGTCGATCGGATGGAGGCCGACCCGCGCTGGCGGTTCACGCTGGACGGCCAGATGGCGGCGGTCGACGACTACCTGGAGATCCGTCCCGAGCGGCGCGACCGGGTGGCGGCGCTGGTCGCGGACGGCCGCCTCGCCGTCGGGCCCTGGCAGATCCTGCACGACGAGTTCCTGTGCTCGGGGGAGAACATCGTCCGGAACCTCGAACTCGGGATCGAGCGCGCGGAGGAACTGGGCGCGGCGATGATGGTCGGCTACCTGCCCGACCAGTTCGGACACTGCGCGCAGATGCCGCAGATCCTGCGGCTCGCGGGAATCGAGCACGCCTGCGTGTGGCGCGGCGTCCCCGACGCGGTCAGGACGCGGGCGTTCGCGTGGGAGGCGCCGGACGGCACGACCGTCCGCACCCAGTACCTCCCCGAGGGCGGCTACGGCAACGCCGCCTCGATGTTCGAGGAGTTCGGGGACGGAGCGTCCCTGGTGTCCGACCGCGCCGCCGGGTTCGTCGACGCCATGCGCCGCTGGTATCCGGACGGCGGCCCGCTGCTGGCCATGTACGGCGCCGACCACACCGCGCCCGCCGCCGACCTCGCCGACCGGGTCCGCGACGCCGGTCCCGGCATGCGGCTCGACACCCTCGCGGGCTACTTCGCGGCGCAGGACCCGTCCGTGGACGGGCTGCAGCGCGTGCGGGGCGAGCTGCGGTCGCACGCCCGCGCCAACATCCTGCCCGGCGTGATCTCGGCGCGCGTCCGGCTCAAGGAGCTGATGGGACGCGCCGAACGCCTCGTCGAACGGTACGCCGAGCCGCTGGCGGCGCTGTGGCACGCGGGCGACGCGCAAAGGTTCCTCGACCTGGCGTGGCGCAGGCTGATCGAGGTGAGCTGCCACGACTCGGTGACCGGCTGCGGCTCCGACGAGACCGCCGAGCAGGTCGCGGCGCGGATGGCGGAGGCCGAGCAGCTCGGCCGGGCCGTCTGCGACATCGTCACCGCCGAGCGCGCCGCGTCCGTGCCGCTCGGCTCGCACCTGGTGTTCAACCCGACGCCCGCGCCGCGGACCGGGCTGGTCACGGTGGACGTCCCGTCCGGCGGGGAGGAGCCCGGCCTGGTCACGGGCGGCGACGGCCGTGCCGTGCCCGTGCAGACCCTGGAGATCGCGCCGACCGTCCTGGACGACGCCGTCCATCCCGCGTCCGAACTGCCGATCGTGCTGGAGCGCGTGTACGGGCGGGTGCTGTTCGGGCAGGAGATCCGCGACTGGTCGGTGTCACGGGACGACCGCACGCTCACCTTCCACGTCACCGCCCGCGCCGGCACGCCGTTCGACATCGGCGACGTCCGGGCGGCCCTGAGCGGGGCGGAGGGGGAGTGGCGCGTCCGGATCCTGGCCGACCCGCGCCGCACCGTCGCCGCGCTCGTCGACGTGCCGCCGCTGGGCCTGACCACCTTGAACCCGGTTCCGTCGTCCAGGGAACCGGGTGGCGACGCGGGCGGGCCCGTCACGGCCCGGGAGAGCGTCCTGGACAACGGCCTGCTGCGCGCCGAGATCCACGCCGACGGGACGCTCGGGCTGCGCACGCCGTCCGGCCGTGTCGTGGAGGGCGTCGGACGCGTCGTCGACGGCGGCGACCTCGGCGACACCTACAACCACGCGCCACCCGCTCACGACCGGCTCGTCGGTGACCCGTCGAGCGTCCACGTCGAACTCGTGGGGAGCGGACCGCCCTCCTGTGGGGGGACGACCCCCCACGCCCCCCGGAAGGGCCTTTTGCTCGCCGCGTACGACATCGTCAGGACCTACCGGTGGCCCGCGTCCGGGGACGTCGACGGTGACGCGAGATCGGAGGCCGAGGAGGACGTGACCGTCACGACCCGGGCCGAACTCCGCGCGGGCGAACCGTTCCTGCGGTTGCGGGTCACGTTCGACAACCGCTGCGAGGACCACCGGGTCAGGTTCCATCTGTCGCTGCCGCGCACGGCCCGCGCGTCGTTCGCCGAGGGCCAGTTCGCGATCACCGAGCGGGGGCTGACGGCCGAGGGCGGTTTCGGGGAGCGTCCCGTGCCGACGTTCCCCGCGTCCGGGTTCGTCGCCGCCGGGGGCCTGGCCGTCCTGCTGGAGCACGCCACCGAGTACGAGGTCACCGGCGCCGGACGGGAGCTGGCGCTGACCCTCCTGCGCTCGGTCGGCCACCTGTCGCGGAACCGCAACGCCTACCGCGACCAGCCCGCCGGCCCGCAGCTCCCGACCCCGGGCGCCCAGTGCCCCGGCGAGCGGACGGCCGCCTTCGCGGTCCTGCCCTACGACGGGGAACGGCCCGGCGCCGACGTCCTGCGGGCCGCCGAGTCGTACCGCAACGACCTGCTCACCGCCGCCGGATACGGGCCCGTGACCGCGACGCCCCCGCCGCCCCGGACCGGGGTCGAGATCTCCGGCGACGGCGTCGTGCTGACCTCGCTCCGCAACCGCGACGGCTGGATCGAGACGCGGCTGGTCGCCCAGACCGCCGAGCCGGTCACGGCCGTGCTGCGGGGCCCGTTCACCGCCGCCGTCCGTGTCGGCCTGCGCGGACGGCCGGGGCCGCCGGTCGACGTCCACGACGGCACGGCCACGCTGGCGCTGCGCCCGTGGGAGATTGCGACCGTGCGCCTCAGGCGGACCTGATCCGGGCGCCGGCACCCGGGCGAGCGGCGCCCTCATGCGCGGCGGCCGCGGCCATGGCGGCGCCCACGATCCCCGCGTTGTTCACCAACCGCGCCGGGACGATCTCCGCGCGGACGCCCTCGATCAGCGGGACGAAGTGCGCGGACCGCTTGCTCACCCCGCCGCCCAGAATGATCAGTGATGGGGAGACCAGCGCCTCCAGATGCCGCAGGTACTCGCTCAGCCGTTTGGCCCACTTCGTCCAGCCGAGCCCCTCTTCGTCGCGGGCCTTGGCGGACGCCCGCTCCTCCGCATCCCGCCCGTTCAGCTCCAGATGCCCGAACTCGGTGTTGGGCACGAGGACGCCGTCCGTGAACAGGGCGCTGCCGATGCCCGTTCCCAGCGTGAGCACCACGACCGTCCCGCGTCGTCCGCGCCCGGCGCCGAGCCGCATCTCCGCGATTCCGGCGGCGTCCGCGTCGTTGAGCACCGTCACCTGCCGCCCGGTCGCCTCCGCGATCATGGACGCGGCGTCCAGCCCGATCCAGCGCTTGGACACGTTCGCCGCCGACAGCGCCACACCGTCGATCACCACGCCCGGATAGGTGACGCCGACCGGCCCGTCCCACCCGAAATGCTCCACGATCTCGGCGAGGACCTTCACCACCGCCTTCGGCTTCGACGGTTGTGGTGTGGGGACCCGGAACCGTTCCCGAGCGAACGAACCGTCCGAAAGGTGGACCGGCGCGCCCTTGATCCCCGACCCGCCGATGTCGATTCCCAGCATCATCCTCGCCATGACATCACTGTGCCCGTTCCGCGCCGGGCCTACGAGTCCTCCACGAGTTGCAGACCGATGACGCCGACGAGGATGACCGAGAGGAACAGCACCCGCGCGGGCGACGTGCTCTCGCCGAGCGCGATCATCCCGGCCAGCGCGACGCCGACCGCGCCGAGCCCGACGAAGATCGCGTACGCCGTGCCGACCGGCAGCGTCCGCAGCGACAGGGACAGCACCACCACGCTGAGCACGGCGACCGAGAGGCCGATGACCGTCGGCCAGAGCCTGGTCAGCCCGTCCGACTCCTTCAGCGCCGTCGCCCACACCAACTCCATGAGCGAGGCGACGATCAGAAACACCCAGGCCATCAGGCCGCGTACCCCCCGTCCACGGCGATCGCCGCTCCCGTCACGAAGTCGCCGCCGGGACCGGCCAGGTGCGCGACCGTCGCGGCGATCTCCTCCGGGCGACCGTAACGGCCGAGCGCCGTGAAGCCGCGTTCGAACTCGGCGTCCGGCGAGTCGGCCGGATTCATCTCGGTGTCGGTCGATCCCGGTTGGACCACGTTCGCCGTGATCCCGCGCGGGCCGAGGTCGCGGGCGAGGCCCCGGGTCAGGCCGGTCAGCGCCGACTTGCTCATCGCGTACAGCGTCCAGTCCGGGTAGGGGACGCGTTCGGCGAGGCTGCTGCCGATGTTGATGATCCGCCCGCCCGGACCGAGGTGCCGGGCCGCCGCCTGCGCCGCCACGAACGCCGCCCGCACATGGACGGCGAGGGTCAGGTCGAGTTCCTCCGTCGTGACGTCCGCCAGCGGCCCGTACGGCGCGATCCCGGCGTTGTTGACCAGGATGTCGAGCCGCCCGAACTCCGCCGCGGCCCGGTCGACGGCCCCGGCGACTGCCACCGGGTCGGCCGCGTCCGCCGCGATCGCCAGGCCGCGCCGTCCGACCGCCTCGATCTCGCGCACGACCTCGGCGGCCCGCTCCCCGGCACGAACGTAGGTCACCGCGACGTCGGCGCCGCCCCGGGCCAGCCGCAGCGCGATCGCGGCGCCGATGCCGCGCCCGCCGCCGGTGACCAGGGCCGCCTTCCCGGCGAGGTCCTCGGTCATCGCATCCCCCTTAACTGGAAGTTTCTCCGGTTAGAGAGGTTAACCGGAGAAGTCTCCGGATACAACTCCGATACGCTGCCGTACCGTGCCGAGAGGAACCGAGATGCACGTCGTGGGCAACCCGCCCGCCGAACGCGCCGACGCGGCGGCCAACCGGCGCCGCATCCTGCGCGCGGCCGCCGACCTGCTCGCCACCGGCGGCCCCGAGGCCGTCACCATGGACGAGGTCGCCCGCGCCGCCGGGGTCGGCGTCGGCACCGTCTACCGCCGCTTCGGCGACCGCGCCCGCCTCGTCCACGCCCTGATCGACGACCTGGAGCGCGACTTCCAGTCCGCTTTCATCACCGGCCCGCCACCACTCGGCCCCGGGGCGCCCCCGGCCGACCGCCTGCGCGCCTTCCTGCACGGCCTCGCCGACCGCACCGACGCCCAGGCCGACCTCCTCTTCATGGCCGAATCCGGCCCCGCCGACGCCCGTTTCCGGGACGGCTCCTACGCGCTCTACCACCGGCACGTCGCGATGCTCCTCGGCCCCGGCGACGACACCGTGTACCTCGCCGACGCGCTCCTGGCCCCGTTCGCCGCGAACCTGTTCCTCCACCAGCGCCGCACCCGCGGCCTGTCCCTCGACCGCATCAAGGCAGGTCTGGACGCACTGATCGAAGGCCTCATCCTCACCCGGGGCCTTTAACGGGACGCCCACCGCCCGCCAGACTGGGAACGTGAACGACTACGATCTCCTCGTCCTCGGCTCGGGCCCCGGCGGGCAGCGCGCCGCCATCGCCGCCGCGAAACTGGGCCGCAAGGTCGGCATCGTCGACCGCCGCGAAATGATCGGCGGTGTCTGCATCAACACCGGAACGATCCCGTCCAAGACCCTCCGCGAGGCCGTCCTGTACCTCACCGGCCTCAACCAGCGCGAACTCTACGGACAGAGCTACCGGGTCAAGGACGACATCACGGTCGCCGACCTCGGCATGCGGACCCAGCACGTCATCGGCAAGGAGACCGACGTCGTCCGCAACCAGCTCGCCCGCAACCGCGTCACCGTCCTGCCCGGCCACGGCCGGTTCCTCGAACCGAACACCATCGGGATCAGCAGCCCCGGCGACCGCGAGCACAAGGTCACCGCCGACCGCGTCGTCATCGCCACCGGCACCCGTCCCGCCCGCCCCGACACCGTCGCCTTCGACGACCGGACGATCATCGACTCCGACGGCATCATCAACATGGAGCGCATCCCCGAGACCATGGTCGTCGTCGGCGCCGGCGTGATCGGCATCGAGTACGCCTCGATGTTCGCCGCCCTCGGCACCAAGGTCACCGTCGTCGAGCGCCGCGAGCGGATGCTCGACTTCTGCGACCTGGAGATCGTCGAGGCGCTCAAGTACCACCTGCGCGATCTGGCCGTCACGTTCCGGTTCCGGGAGAGCGTCGCGTCCGTCGAACGGATGCCGCAGGGGGCGATCACCGTCCTGGAAAGCGGCAAGCGCATCCCCGCCGACACCGTCATGTACTCCGCCGGACGGCACGGCATGACCGACGAACTCGCCCTGGACGCCGCCGGCCTCACCGCCGACCACCGCGGCCGGATCAAGGTCGACGAGAACTACCGCACCGACGTCCCGCACATCTACGCCGTCGGCGATGTGATCGGCTTCCCGTCCCTCGCCGCCACGTCCATGGAACAGGGCCGTCTCGCCGCCCACCACGCCTGCGGCGAGCCCGTCTCGGAGATCCACGAGACCCAGCCCATCGGCATCTACACCATCCCCGAGATCAGCTTCGTCGGCCGCACCGAGGACGCCCTCACCGAGGCGAAGACCCCCTTCGAAGTAGGCGTGTCCCGCTACCGCGAACTGGCCCGCGGCCAGATCATCGGCGACTCCTACGGGATGCTGAAACTCCTCGTCTCACCCGACGACCGGCGCCTGCTCGGCGTCCACGTCTTCGGCACCGGAGCCACCGAACTCGTCCACATCGGCCAAACCGTCATGGGCTGCGGAGGAACCGTCGACTACCTGGTCAACGCGGTCTTCAACTACCCGACACTCGCCGAGTCCTACAAAGTCGCCGCCTTGGACGCCATGAACAAGATGCGCCACATCGCACGCCTGTCGTCCTAGGACGGCCAGAGCAGGTTCTCCAGCTCCGCGTCGATGTCGATGAACTCGCTCTCCTCGCCCGCCGGAACGGCCTGGTACGTCCGGTGCAGAAAGTCGGCCAGCGGCGACAGCGGCACGTCGAACAACGCGTCCCCGAACGGGGACGACAGCGCGATGTGAAGCGTGCCGTCATCGGATCCCGGCCAGACCTCGACGTCCCCGTCCCCGACCCTCCGCACGATGCCGACCGTGAGCAGCTCCCTCGCGAAGATCCACTCCACCGGCTCGTCATCACCCACATAGAAGGCCATCCGGATCGCGTACGGGTCGTCGGCCGCGTACTCCAACCCGGCGAGCAGGGGAACGGTCGTGCGGTCGGGGACGACGAGTCGAAGGCCCAGCTGCGCTGAGACGGTGGTGTTCATAGGCCCAATCCCTCTGACGTCGGTCCCGCGTTCGGGGCTCCCCGGTGAGTGCTTCCCCTTCTCACCGACATCCCCGCGAACTATGACGCCTAACTGCCTGATCTCCTCCGAACATTCCACCGACCCGGTCTTCTGTGACCCATATCACCGCCCTGACCTGCGCAAAGACGGATCTTCCACCCTCCGTCCCCACCCGTGGCACGCGCCTCCTGACCACCGTCCTGCCGTACAGTAAAGCCGTGGCAATCAAGAACGAAGAGGCGGCCCCGCCACCCGCGCCGCGCCGCGTCCACCGGTTCCGCGCACGCATCCGCCGCAACAGGCTCCTCAACACCGTCTGGCGCCTCGGCGTCTTCGTCGTCGGCACCACCGTCATGCTCGGCGGCCTCGTCATGATGGTCACCCCCGGCCCCGGCCTCCTCGGCATCATCGTCGGCCTCGCCATCCTCGCCACCGAGTTCGCCTGGGCCCAACGCGCCCTCCACCGCGCCCGAGCCGCCGCCGACCGCGCCAAGGAAAAGGCCCTCGACCCCCGCACCCGCCGCCGCAACCTCATCCTCGGCGCCCTGGCCACCGCCCTCGCCGCCGGCGCCATCACCGCCTACCTGTCCATCTACGGCTTCGTCGTCCCCTGGGCCATCGACGACCCCACCTTCTGGACCTGACCCCCCCGGATAACGATGCACGCCCCACCCCGGAAATGCGCTAGAGTTTGCGACGTCCAGGGCGATTAGCTCAGTGGGAGAGCGCTTCGTTCACACCGAAGAGGTCACTGGTTCGAACCCAGTATCGCCCACTCTGGACCTGGGACCGGCATGGTCAGCGACTCCGTCGCTTTCCCCGCCGGTCCTTCGTCATTTCCCCCGGAGACGACCCGGACTCCCGAAGTGGGGGGCTCCGCCCCACGCCCCTGCGGGTGCGGGTGGTTGATCAGCTGTGGTGCCCGCCTTGGGGCTTGGGTACGGCGGTTTGGTCGCTTTCCCCGTCCTCCGAGGGGCGACCCCTGGACCCCGAGGTGGAGGCTCCGGACGTTCCGGCGGCGGTGGCTGGGGCTCGGAACCGGCCTGGCCAACGCAGGCGGAACGCGCGTGGCCTCAACGAAGGTCGAAGGCCATGGTCCGGTTGCGATCCTGGACCACCAGGACGCCGTCACCGATGGTCACGTCACGGCCCCAGGAGTCGCTGACAGCGCCGGTGAGCGTCGCGGCGGTGCGGCCACGGCGCAGGTCGATCACGGCCAGCCCGGGCCGCTGGGAGATCGGGGCGAAGAGCAGTCCACCGGAGGCGGCCGAGGCTGAGAGAATGGGCGGGTTCGGGGTCGGTTCGGTCCAGTCCACCGTTCCGTCGGCCATCCGGTAGGCGGTCACCCGCCCCTGTGCGGCGATCAGCAACCGGCTGTCCACCACCGTGAAAGTCGCGCCGTCGTGCCAGCGTGGGGAGGGACGGGACCACAGCGGTTTTCCGTCGGCCGCCCGATGGCCACTGAGGCGACGCCGATCGGTGATCACCACGCGTTCGTCGGCGATGCCGAGAACCGTCCGTTCGGGCAGCTCGACGGCGTCCGGTCCGGGTTCGGCCCGGTCTGTGATCTTCCAGAGTGGGCTGCCGTCCTCGAGCCGCAGTGCGCTGACCTGCGTGACGGTCTCACTGGCGCTCAAGCCTCGGGTGGGATCAGCCGGGTCGGTGGAGGCGACCACCACCCCGTCACCGGTCACGGCGTGCTGGAACCGCGCGGTGACAGGACTGCGCCACAGCGACGCGCCGTCACGCAGCCGGACACGCGTCAGCCGGTCGGGCGTGATACCCACGGCCGTACCGTCGCCAAGGATCCGTGCGGGGCGTGGGAGCCCGCAGGCCGATGCACGTCCGGTCTCCAGGTCGAACGCTGCGAAGGTGCTGAGGCCCGTCTGACCGGTCGAAGCCGTCAGTACATCGGCGCTCGCCGGGCCGCCGCGGGAAAAGGAGCCCGGGCGCTGCCACATCACCTTGCCGTCCCGCAGGCGGAGCACGCCCATGTGGTGCCGAGTCGGGACTCCGTAGTCGGGCTCGGGATCGCTGCCCCCGGTCACCGGCACGACCCCATGCCGGGGCGTGCCGACCGCGCCGGACGCTTCGACGATGTCGTGCTCGGCGACCCAGCGCAGCCGGCTCACGTAGCGGTCACCGGTGAAACGTGTGTTGGTCGGGGCGGCGGAGCGTAATCTTCCCTCGTCACTGGGGTGCCGCCGGCACGTGTCCTCGGCCGAGTGTTCCCGCGCACCGCCGCAACCAGCGATCACGAGGCACCCCACGACCGAGTACAAGATCAGTCTTTTCATCGCGCCAGTGTAGGAAGCGGCCCCGGACAAGTCTGCGCTTCGACCATGGAGCCTTGCTCTCGCCAGCCGGATCCGGCGACGGTGTCGAGGCGACCGGCGGGGACAACGAGGCTGAGTGGCGCACCGACGGGTACGGTTCTGCTGATTGAGGCTGGGGACGTTGTCGGAGTTCTCCACACGTTGGCTCCGTTCAGAACGCCGTTACTGTTAACGCCTCATCCTTGGACCCCCTCCGGCGTTTGGCGGGATTGCTGACGGATCTCTACAACCGTGACCACGTGCGGTGTAACTTTGCCCCATAACGGGGTTCTTGGGAGGGCTGTTGCCGTCGGAGCAGACGATCATCGGGGGTCGTTACGAACTCGAAGCGCTTCCGATCGGCCAGGGCGGCATGGGTCAGGTCTATGTCGGCTACGACCAGCGTCTGGACCGCAAGGTCGCGGTCAAGCTCATCCGGTTCCCCTATGGCGAGTACGACGAGGAGCTGGTGAAGCGCTTCCGTCATGAGGCTCGCATCATGGCGAAACTGGAGCATCCCGGAGCGCCGTCGGTCTATGAGGCCGACGTGCATGACGACCCGCAGCGCGGCCCCCAGCCGTACCTGGTCATGCAGTACATCGACGGGATCACTGTCGACGATCTACAGGCGGAGCACGGTCCGCTCCCGGTGGGCTGGGCGGCCGCGATAGCCGCGCAGGTCGTCGCTGTTCTACATGCGGCACACGGGCGCGGGATCTTCCACCGTGATCTCAAGCCGTCCAACCTGATGCTGTGCCCGGACGGCACAGTGAAGGTGCTCGACTTCGGGCTGGCCATGTTCCACGACCCGGAACTGACGCGGCTGACACGCACCGGCGTTCTGTTGGGCACCCCGTCCTACATGTCCCCGGAACAGGTACGTGGAGCGGCGGTCGGGCCGCAGTCGGACTTCTACTCCCTCGGTCTGGTCTTACACGAAATGCTGACCGGCAGCCGGCTGTTTGACGGCTCGACCGAGTATGCGGTTCTCGAACAGCAGGTCAACGAACCGCCGAGCCCCGTCCGCGCTCACCGCGAGGACGTACCTGCCGAGCTGGATGCGCTGATTCTTCGGATGCTGTCCAAACGGGCCGAGGATCGTCCCTCCGACGCGGTCGGCCTCCACGCGGAGCTGAAGCGGCACGCAACCGATTTGCCCCTTCTCGTCGGCGTGATAAACGCGGAACCCAGCTCGATACGCATGTACGCTGACGTGCTCGTCCAGATCTCCCGGGAACATCAGCCGGCCAGGTTCCCCGCACTGAGCCCACAGCCGGACTCGGTGTCGACGGACTTCAGCCGTGGTGACCTACAGCGCGTTCGCGCCCAGGCCGAGAGTCTCGCCAGTGCGTCCCGGTACGGGCAGGCGGTGGAGGTGCTGGAAACCGTGCTGGCCCTGGCCGGCCGGGTGCTCGGTTCCCGGGACGCGGACGTCCTACAACTCCGGATCTGTTTGGCGGAGGTGCTGTTCGAAGGCGGTGACTACCGCCGTGCGGCACCGGCCTTCGGAGATCTCGTCCGGGATGTCGCCGGGCGGTATGGGCCGCGTGATGACCGCGTGTTGCTCTGCCGTCGCCAGGAGGCGATGTCACTCGCGCTTCTCGGCGAAACCGGGCAGGCCATCATGCTTCTGCGGAGGCTGCTCGCGGACGAGGAAGAGATCTACGGCCCTAACGAGCCGTCCGTGTTCGAGCTCCGGCGCCAGATCGGACTTCTTGAACTGGGCGCCGGCGACACCGATGGCGGAACCGTTCTCCCGGCAGACCTCACCGAGACCTACGGACCGCCCGCTGCTCGACGAGGACCGGCTGGCCTCCGGCGCCCAGGATTTCTCCGTCAGCTGGAGCATCGAGAACGGTCTCGCCGCCCACGTCGCAGAAATCCGCGCCCCGCCTCGCACGCCAGAACGACAGCACCCGGACCATGGTGCGCCGCCGCCTCCTCCAAGGCATCAACTACTGGGACGCCCGGCACGCCGAACTCCTGGACGCCGAGCAGACCGGCCGCAAACTGAAGATCAGCCCGGAGACGGCCTACCGGCGCGCCCGCGAACTCGAAGGACGCCTCGAGCGCCGCATGGCCGATCTAGACCGTGCCGAACTCCTCCAGGTTCGTACCCGGTCGCGGCCGATGCGGCGCTCGTCGTCTCGCAGGGGGCTTCCTCGACCGCCTGTCCGGCCTCCGCGGCGGTCCGCCCGACGCCTACGCCCGCGACACGGCCGAAGTCGAACGCCGCGCCGTCGCACGTGTCCTCGAAGAGGAGCGCAAGCTCGGCCGCATCCCCGAGGAGAATGCCGCACAACAACCCCGGCTTCGACATCCGATCCCGGAACATCGACGACCACTGGGTGTTCATCGAGGTCAAGGGACGGATCCACGGGGCCAAGGACTTCTACGTCACACGCACGGAAATCCTCACCGGTAAGAACTCCGGCCCGAACTACCGGCTCGCGCTCGTCAGCGCCCATCCGGCCGCCCTGAAACACGACGTCTGCACTAGTTTAGGCACGTGGACTTCTGTGAAGTCGTAGCCACGGAACTGGTCGGCGACCGGCAAGAGGATGCGAATCGAGGAGGGGCATCGGTACGCGCAGGGAGCCTGCCGGTCGGTCCCAAGAAGAAGTTCGTAAGAAGTCGCGCTCCCACTCGACAGTAGCGGCCATTCGGGCCTGCAGGAGGTCGATCCATCACGCCACCCGCCTGCCCTGGATCTGTGATGGGCACGCCGTCCGCTCGCCGCCTGCCACGCCGTTCTGTTCGTCCAGCTCGTGGGTGGCCCGTCTTTCCGCCTGGACGAGTCCGACCGGGCGACCGAACGCAAGCGCCTGCTTAACATGATCGATCGCCTCGTCAATTGGGATAACTGCAACGACAAGGCCCTGAACGAAAAGGCCCGCAAAGTGATCTGGAGGACTTGCGACGGCCACCCCAAGCCCTTCCTGGCCTACTTTGCCGACGGCGGCTTGATCCCGCTGGAAGCGCAGCGCCTTGGCTTCGAGGGCCACGCCTCTGACCTGAGCCCCTGCACGTTCGTATCAACAATGGCCCTCACCGAGGTCCCGCCGAAGTGGGCTGGTAAGCCTCCGTCTTCCCGGGGCCGCCGAGAGCGTCTCGGCGACTGGCCCGGCGTCGCCGGTCTGGCGTAGGAGGTCCGCCGCGACGGGTAAACGTATGCGTGACGAGGCGGAATGGCGCAAAGGTTACCTTCTATCCGAGGCCTGAACTGGACGAGGGTACCGAAACCACCGTCATCACCTGGAACTGGGACCGTACCGTAACACGCCCCATATCCGCCTCATCTGGGGACACTCGTGACGGCACGTCGCGGTTCGCGTCTGTCGCGATCCTCCTGACCGCGGATGCCGGGTTGAAAAACCGCGCTTGATGGTGTGGCGATGCCGTGATCGCATCGTGGGTGCAACGGACAAGCGCATAGGCTCTTGAAAATCTGAGCTTCGCACGCAATGATAACTTTGTGAAAGCTTATGTGGGTGTCACCGATGGGAAGTGGGCGAGCTTCCTCGCAGCGCGGCCTATGCTCAGTGAGGTCAACTTCTGGCGTCCTTCAAGTGGCAATGAGTTTCGCGTACTAACTCCGGGAGAACCATTTTTTTTCAAATCACACCACCCGAGTAATAGAATAGTGGGTGGAGGTTTCTATAGCGGGTTTGCGCGCTTGCGTGCATCGGAAGCATGGGAGTTCTACGAGGAAGGAAACGGCGCGTCAGACCTCCTGGCCATGCGTGATCTCATTGGCTCCTACCGGAAGGAAGTGATCAAACCTGGTGAGGATCCGGTGATCGGCTGCGTGCTGCTGCGCGATGTACGCTTCTTTCCATCCCAAGAGCAACCGGATCCGCCGCAAGACTTTGCGCGTAACATCGTCCAGGGCAAAGGATATGATCTGGCAACTCATGGCGAGGCATATTATTTTCGTGAACTGATCACCCGCCTCCTCGGACACGGCGTCGATGTGGACTTGGCCGAGACTTGGCACCGTCCTGGCCCTGTTTATGGCGACCCAAGGCTAGCGCCACGCCGGCTTGGCCAGACCGCATTTAAGGCGGTAGTGCTAAATGCTTATGACGGTCGATGCGCTATTACCGCGACCAAGATTCGCCCGATTCTTCAGGCGGCCCATGTCAAGCCCCTTCCCAAAGGTGGAGAGCATAGGCTTGACAATGGCGTCCTGCTACGTTCCGATGTACATACCTTGTTCGACCGAGGATACCTCGGTGTGGACCCGAACTACCGCCTCCTTGTCAGCTCTCGACTGCGAGACGAGTTCGGCAATGGCGAGCAGTACTACCGTCGAGCTGGTGAGCAGATCAGGCTACCGCAGCGCAAAATAGACCGGCCGAACAAAGAGTTTCTCGAATGGCACGCGGACGAGGTTTTTAAAAAGTAGGCGTGACGCTGTCCTTTGCGACACTTACTGATAATCGAACATCAGTGATTCCGGTGTTGGCGGCGGCCACTGGCTCTATGCCGTTCTCAACGTCTGCTAACCGGCATCCGATAAGGGTGCTTCGCCAAAATGCGCGGTGAGTTCGCTTGGTAGTCTAGTGTCACCTCGTCTTCAAGGCGGAGCCAGCGTGATTCTGCAAGCTGTCGTTGGGCCTTGCCGACCACGTAAATTCGTCTATCGGCGATTGGCAGGAAGGCACTCAGTTCTACGCCTGAGTGAAGCGGCCTTGCGCACTTTGCATACTTACAGAATGTGGTATTGCGTCCCTTAGGGCCGGCATAGACGGCAATCGTGTGTCGATATGGCAGTATCCTTCGGCATTCGTGTGTTATTACATCAACCGCAACATGGTGGTCTTCCTGGCGGGTGACGCCAAGCGCATGGAGGAACTGAACGATTCGGTACGTGAGTTCCTCGCCTGGGATCACATCTTCGGCCGGACATACGAGTTGGACCTCACGGCCCAGCAGATCAAGCAGGTTGAGACGCGGCGGGCGAATGCAAACCAGGCCGTAGGGCTACGCATCCGGGGAGACTCTCTACTGGACGCTTCTTCCCGTCCAGCAGTCCGGCGGGCACATCACATGGCAGGTCGAGAAGGCCGAAGGTCGGCAAGACTGGCTGGCCGAGCGGGTCAGCGCCAAGCTGAAGCAGGTTGACGGCCTGCGGGTGGTGCAGGCTGCGTCCGTGATCAGGAGCAACCTAGACCGGGAACTCGCGAGTGTATGGGAGAAGGGCTACATCTCGGTCGGTGAATTGTGGGACTACTACTGCCGGTACCCATAACCTCCACGACTGCGTGACCGTGATGTGTTGGATGGCGGTGTCCTCGCGGGGCTTGGTGAGCTGGACTGGGAGAACACCGGCTTCGCGCTGGCAGCGGGCTACGACGAGAAGACCGACCGGTTCAGCGACCTGCATGTCCCTCACCTGCACGGCTCCAGGTGGCAGGTCACCGATGGGACGTTGCTCGTCCGGGCGGACTTGGCACTCGCGCAGTACGAGGCGGACAAGGCAGAGGCTCGCGTGGCCGAGCGGGAGAAGCAGAAGGGCACGACTCCCGGAGGCGGAGAGGGTACCTCGACGGTCGCACGGGTTCCAGGGACTGGTACGGACTCGACGCCACCGCCGCCGCCAGGGCCGACGAACGTCCGGTTCTTCGGGGTGGCCAAGCTCAACCCCGAGTTGCCGCAGAAGAGCTTCACCAAGATCTACACGGAGCTTATCCAGCACTTGAGCGCCGTGGACGGGACCGAGCTGGAGATCACGCTGGAGATCAGCGCGAAGAACGCTGAAGGATTTCCGAAAGACAAGATCCGCATCGTCTCCGAGAACGCCAAGGTCCTGAAGTTCGACCCGTTCGGCTTCGAGGACCAGTAAGAGGCGAAGGGCCGGGAGCGATCCTCCCGGCCCGGCTGGTGAGTGCGGCTGATGGCTGTCTGGCTAGAGGTTGTTGAGACAGTCCGCGCAGCGGACGACGGCGGCTCTTGAGGTGTTGCCCTCCGTTGCCGGTACCGGGTGGTCAGCGCTGATGCGATCCCAGAGCGCGGGATCAGGGTCGGGTATCCAGCCCCAACCGCTTTCCGGGTTCAAGACGTCATCTTCAGCGATGTGGCTGCACGCTCCCGGGACGTGTGCCATGTTGCGGCTGGAGATCAACAATGCGTCCGGTCCGAACCGTGTCCACTGGTAGTAATTCTCGTATGGTCGCCTCGGCGCGGCCGTCGGAAGGTTGCAGGCGCAGCCCAGGCCGATGGTGAGTCCGCATTTTTCGCACTCGGCCACGGTTTAGATGGTCCTGTCTTCCGCATGGATGGACTTCAGGAGAGTCCTCCACTCGTGAGGCGTAAACTCAAGGATCGGACTGTTCTTGCCTGATTTGCTGTCGCGTACACGGATTACGTTGTTACGGGAGTAGCTGACTTCGACGCAGTCGCCGTTCGGTGCACTGTGACTGGACTTGCGCCAGTGTTCGTAGGGGGAGTTCATACTTACGATCCTGCCAGGTCCCTCAACTCGTTGGCGACATCCTCCAGAAACGTAAGGCTTCTGACGGGCGACAGGGAAGCTGTTCGCAAGCGCTTGTACAGCTCAACGTACCGAGTTACCTCCGAGGTCTCAGTATGCACGAGGTCGGCGTTCACGGTGTCGGCGATCGCGATTGGGTGGTCTTGCGGATCGGGGAAGGTGTAGATCGCAAACGTCGATCTCGCGAGGAAGCCACCTTCGATCCTTGCGTTGATCGGCAAGACATGGATGGTGAGGCGTGGCTCTGCCGTTGCGGTCTCCACCAGATGCATTAACTGCGCTCCCATGACGTCGGTGGGGACGGCCAAACGGCGGATGACGAACTCATCGAGGACTAGCTCATAGTTCGGGCCACTTGGTCCGAACCCAGCCTCTTGCCGCCGTAGACGAGCTTCAAGCATCCGGTCTGGGTGATAGGCCAGTGGACCATCGGCCTTGTCCAGTTCGACCAGCGCCAATGCGAATCTGGGCGTCTGAAGGATCCCGGGTAGGCCGAACTGGTTGTAGCCGCGGATGGTGGCGGCGCCGGATTCGATGTCGGCGTACATGCGCTGGCGGGCGCCCATGGTGTCGCCGTAGGCGTCCCACCAGCCGCGTTCGGCAGCGTCGCGGGCGATGGTGACGATGTTCTGGTACTGGTCGGCTGGGGGCTCCAGGACGTCCAGAAACTTCATGACGACGCCGATGTCGGGCCGGCAGCGGGCGTTCTCCAGCTTGGAGATCATCATGCGGGACCGGTAGATCCGCCCTGCCACATCGTCGGCGGTCAGGCCGCGCTGCTCGCGCAGGGTGCGGAGGTCGGTGGCGAGACGTCGCCGCCGGACGAACGGGCTGGACACCGGTGACCTCCAAAGATCGTGCCGGTGAGCGGGGAGGGGCGCCGCTCGGGGGTCGGCATGTCCCAACTCTGTGTTATCACGTGATGTCCGAGCGTGGCATCGATTGCCGCGTGTTCGAACACGGCATTCCGGTGAATGCCGATCCGTTCGGTGACGTTCCGGCGGTGAACGTTCCGCGCCCGAACAGTTCCGTTCGTTTACGTGACGCGGATAAACGTTCGTGGGCGGACCGTGCATGTCTACGGGTGGGCAGGCCGAGCGGCCACTGGGGCGTACTCGAGTGAACACTCACGGTGAGGATGGGACGGCTCAGTGCCGCACCGTTCCAACAACCCACGAGGTGACCTATGCTGCTCGCCGTTTCCGTCCCGGCAGACTCCGGTTCGATGATGTTCTGGCGCCGCGACTTCCCCGGCACGACCGATCAGGCGCGTGTCGTCCGGTCGTTCGCCGCGCACCTGCTGGCCGGATTTCCGGGCCTGGACGACGTGCTTCTCGTCCTGGACGAACTGTCCGTGAACGCGATCAGGCACACGCGATCCGGCCTGGAAGCCGGCAACTTCACCGTCGACATTCAGAAGGACGCGGCCGGGGTGATCGTCATGGTGTCGGACGCGGGAGGCCCGGGGGAGCCGTGCGTCCCCGTAGGCGAGGAACTGGCTGAGAGCGGCCGGGGCCTGCTCACCGTCGAGGCACTGGCGGCCACTTGGTCATGGATGGGTGACACCTGCGGACGCACGATCCGCGCCACCTTTCCCGTCCGGGCGTGACCCGTCGCCTCCCCGGAAATCCGCCGAGATGCCGCGTCATCGCGGGAGGTCTTCGGGACATGGATACGCAGGCCCGCTTCTGCTCAGTACCGTTCGCCATTCCGGCGGTGGCGGCGAACGAAGGTGTAGCCGGGCTTCAACGGTCCCCGGTTGGCGACTTCCGCCGCATATGCGCCGCCCTGTGCGCGTCGATGGCCTCGTCGCTCGGACTGTGTCCGGCAGGAAGCCGCCGGACGAACCCGGAAACGGTGTGTGCCTGTACCTCCTGGACGGCCAGGGGGCGCGTCCGTTGCTTGGGACGCCGCTTCGGTCGGCTCGGCACAACCAACGGGGAGTAACTGAGCAGTGTTATCGGAGTTCTTCCCGGCACCGGTGGATAGGTGGGACGCCCGCGTGAGTCGAGGGAGCCTTGACGCGGCTGACCAGACCGGACCCGATGAGCCGCGCCACAGCCTGGGTGATCCGCTGGGTCTGCCCGCGCGGAAATCCGAGCTCGCCGACCATGCTACGTTCCAGTGCGTCTTCCGCCAGGACCGCGCGTCCTTCGGCATCGAGATATCCGAGGATCTGGAGTGTCCTCAGCACCCAGTCGGTATCGCTCAGGCCGGTCGGGACCGCGCTCCTGGAGCCGCCAGGTGCGGTTTCCCTGATGATGACCTGCGGATCGTAACGGTGCGCGATGATACGACCGTCGATTGTGGCCGCCGTTCCCCGGATCACGAGAGGACCCTCAAGCTCGTGCGTTCGCCCGAAGAACGTTCTACGTTCTGGTATCCAGGACATGTCGAGAACGATTCCGGGGAAGAAATCACTGGGCCAGCCCGGCGGCTCAAGGACCAGGTGCGAGCCGTCATCGCTCAGTTTCGTCCTCACCACGCGGACCCTGCCCGCCTCAGCCCACGACCGATGATCGATCCCCAGAGATATGCCAAGGCCTGCGCGCCTAGCAGTGATCTTCACTCCGGCGGGGATCGGGAGAACGCCCCGGCGCAGATGTTCGCGGTGAAGCGTCTGACGCCAGGTGGGCATCCTCGCGGACGTGCGGAACGCCGAGACTCCGTTCTCCATGTGGCCGGGCTTCGCCTCAGGCCCGGTACCAGGAGGAGTTTGTTCGGCTGGTCGGCCGAGAGGTTTCCGGTTGTGCTGCTGAGGTTCAACGAACCCACCGGCCTTCATGAAGGCGTTGGTCAGCGCGCTGAAGTCGGTGGGCGTTCTGTGCTGAGGAGGCTTTTCCGCCATGCGTCGGGCGACCGCCTTCACTGCCGGATGCTCGGTCGCCTTCTCGAGTGCGGCCTTTACCCGCCTGTGAGTGGCCGGGTCTACGCGGGCGTGGATGTCGAGGAGCAGATGCTGTTGTCTCTTGAGGATGCCCAACTCCGCTGTGGACGGATCGCCCAGCTCGCTCGCCGCGATCTCCCCGCGCACCTGCCACAGCGCCATGCGCAGCGCCGCTGTCCTGCCCCTCCCCATCCGGAGCTCTCGGATGAGCACGCCCGGGTTCACTCCGCGCGCCACCCTGGAGCGGAGGTCGTGGGCTTGCCCGCTGACTGTCGCGGAGGATGCCGTCCCCTGCTGTTTCTTCGACCGCCGCCTGGCGTTTCTTGCCATATGCCACCCGTATGCCGAAATCCCTCGGTAGCAACGTACTCCGCGACTTCAGCCGCTGGTAGGGGTATGAACTGCGCAAACGTGTCTGGTAGCGGTCTATTCGACGCTGGTCACCGGGAAGGGCAGCCGGTCCTCCGTCCAGGGGATCTCTTCGAACTCGGGGAGCTCTGAAAGCGGGCGGGCGTCCTGCTCCTCCCGCTCCATCATCTCCCGCCAGGCGGTGATGGTTCCGGTGACGAGATACGGGCCGACCGCGATCTCCACCGTGTCGTTCTCCACCCGGACGGGTGCCGGCTCTCCGGCGATCTCGATATCGCCGTCGGTGCCGTTGTCGGCCTGGTCGATAGCGGTGACAAGGTCGTCGAAGACGAACGAGCCCGTCCATTCGAAAGTCAACTCCGGATCGTCGCCTTTCGCTGTCGCCACCATACGACCGATGTCCCAACTGCTGCGGTACAGCTCGAACCGCAGGGAGCAGCCGGGCTGCTGCTCCACCCGGTCGGCGGATTGGTCGAGCCAGCTTGGACGGAAACGATCCAGCAACTCTGTCATCGCCGTTGCCAGCAGCTTGCGGCGGGCCGTGAGGAACTCGCGGTACGCTGCCGCGTCGCGCAGCGGAACGTCGAACGGGACGAAGTGTGCTCGCAGTTCTTCCCTGGTCAGGGGCGGGAGGCGAGTGTCGACGAAATAGACACTGGGCGACCGATCGCTGATCGTGCGGTTCGCGCGTCCCGAGATGAAGGCCAGATTCGCCAGGTCGTTGATCTCGGCCTTGCTGTACTTCTTCGGGTGGTCCTTCAGCGTGGCCTGCGGATGAATGTGGTGGTACTCCAGCCTCTGCGCGCCCTCCGCGGTCGCCGAGATCTCCGTGCCGAACCACCAGTCCTTCGCGCCGGCGTCCTTGGCCACCAGATAGCTGAGAGTGAAGTACGCGCTCTCCCGGGTCTTACCGACGAGGTCCTGTGGTGTCACCTCGACGTGGCTTCCGACAACACCGAGATTGGTGAGGAGACGCCTGACCGGTTCGGGTTCGCGCGCGGCGGGGATGTCCTGGCCAAGACGGGTGTCGGTGGAACTGCTGTAGCGGTTGCGGAGACCGGCGAGGAGGAACCAATAGAGGATTCCGTCTCTGGTTTCGGCCTCGAGCGGCGCGTCCGGACGTTCTCCCAGCAGCACTATCAGCGGCAGAAGCGAGATGTGGGAGGTGATGAGGGCACTGCTGGTGATCCTGAGGTTCTGCTGGAGTAGCGGGACCAGGTGGCGAAGTCCCCGCTGAACGGTCTCCCACCCCTGCTCGAGCTCATCGTCGGACGCGGCCGCGAGACGGCCGTGCGACCAGGTGGACAGGCCGCGTCCGAGGACGGCACCGGTCAACGCCCGGGTCAGGAACGTCACATCGAGATCACCGTAGTGACGGGTCGCCCAGTGCTCGGCCTCGTCTTCCAGTTTGGTGAGCACACCCGGCCACCGCGCCGAGAGGGTGGCGAGCGCCAGGTCGCTGGTCTTCAACGCCCGGCCACTGTTCACCCGGACGAAGATCTGGGCGACCTCCTCGTAGCCGAAGCCGGCCAGGATCTCCATGTGGAAAGTTCGCTTGGGGATGGCGCCCAACTTGTTGAGTCGCCTGCCGAGATCCCACGACCCGGTCTGGATTCCGGCCTCCAGCAGTTTCCTCTGGATCTCGAACAGGTCGGCGTCCTCGCGGAGCACCTCGTGCACCTTGATCCAGCGGGCGTCCTTCGCGGTCGCCGCACTCTGGTTCTGGAAGTGCTCGGTGTCGACATTGAAGACGATCTGGGCATCCGGGTGGTCGGTGAACACTCGGTGCAGTGAGGTGAGGCGCTGCTGGCCGTCGAGGAGGAAGAGAGGTGGCACCGGCGAGCCGTCGGGGGTGGAGCCGACCGCCAACTCTCGGGTCTGCGGCGCTTCCGTCGTCCGCCACAGCAGCAGGGACCCGAATGGGTAGCCTCGATACAGCGAGTCGACCATCTTGGCGACCTGTGTCGGCTTCCAGACGTAGCCGCGTTGTATCTCCGGAAGCCGGATCTCGCCGGAGGTCACCTGGCCGATCAGAGTGCCGATGTCGCGTTTGGTCTCCTCAACGGGCATGGAGGACGCCTCATTTCGCTCGCCGCCAGCGGAGGGGGAAAGGATACGACGACCGCGGCCCATATTTCAGCGATTGCGCAATCCGGCCACCCGGTCACATCGAGAAGAGCCTTCGGTGAGCTGCTGATGGCCGAGACGGTCTTCTCCGCCAACGGTGTACCGGTACTTCGGGCAGTTCTGGCGCAAGGTGCTGGTTCTGGGGCGAGGTCGGACGTCCCGTCCGGTACGGGGCTGTCAAGGCGACCAATATGGATGTTCGCCAGCTGAGAGGTCAGCAGAAGATGGCTGATGGGTGCCTTTACCGTTTGTTGCTGCTGGCGGACGATGTGTCCTCTACGGCTTGTACATCTCGGGGGACGCATGGCGTCGATACCGGCACGCACCGGCCACAGCACGAATTGCGCGAAAGCCCGAACGCCACCATGCGCCTGCTCTTGCGGGGGCGCCGAGCACGGCTGGCAGGGCGCCCTCGCCATCGCCGCCGACCCGTCCGACGAGGACCTGCGCGAGCTCACGAGGAATGCCGAGGACTCCTGGTACGCGGGCAAGGGCAAGGCCGAGAACGCCGGCACCCGCGCGCGCAAGCCGTGGCCGCAGACCAAGGACGGTCAGCTGGCAGCGATCGGATCTTTCGTCGCGGATGTCGTCCGGTGGCTGCGGCGTGATCGCACGTTGTACCGAGCCACAGACGAGCTCGGTGAACCGTTCTGCATCTCCCGTAAGACCCCGGACGGCTCGCGGCGAAAGCCGACCCAAGACGAGCACCAGCGGTTCGTCGAGAGCCACGTGATCTGGCGGCTGCGCAGTGACTTCGACAAACCGGGCATCGACGCCTTTCAAGCGAAGGCTCGTGCGGCGCATTTCTGGTGCGAACTCTTGGCACAGACAGCCAATGCCCTCAAGAAGTACGAAGAGCAGTACGACCGAGCACAGCAGGCGGTGGTCAGCGCGCTTATGAGCGCAGGTGAGGAGCGTCCGGACGGCTGGACCGCCCTTTTCCAGCATGCGGATGTGATGAGGCGGGCGGTAGAACTGGTCTTCGAGAACCTGCCGCGCCTCGCGACCGGCGGTCTCGTCCTCAAGGACGTGTTTTCCCTGCGCTGGCCGATCTGCGTCTTGGCCGTGCTGATGTGCCGGGAACCGCGCCGTCACCAGGCCGTCCTTGAGCACTGCGTCAAGCCGATCGCCGAGCACGGGTCGGCGGAGATCCGTGAGCAGGTCAAAGACCGTCTCCGCGAGGCGTTTCCGCTTCACTGGCCGCCATCGCCCTCAGCGGATGGACCCTGATGGCGCAACCGTTCGCGGACCGGTGAACCAGGGGAGGCCTGAGGCCGCGTGGGAGCCGGCGGAACCTGCGGAGTGGTGGCCGACCGCGAAGCAGACGAGCGGGGACGGCTGCCTACCTAGGTCGTGCGGACTGGACGGTATGGGACCTTTGGCCTAGCGGGCCTTAAGGCGGAATCGATTGCCTTGTTGATGACTTGCCTTACCTGTAGGCGACTCGCGGTCGGACGGGCGGGCGCCGGGTATTCGGGCGAGGAAGGGAATCGGACATGGCGTCTGCGCGCAGGCGGTGGATCGGGTTGGCGGTGCTCACGCTGCCCACGTTGCTCATCTCGATCGACATGACCGTGCTGCATCTGGCGATTCCGCAGCTGGGCGCCGATCTGGAACCGACCGCGAACCAGTTGCTCTGGATCCTCGACATCTACGGCTTCATGATCGCGGGATTCCTGGTCAGCATGGGGGTGCTGGGGGACCGGATCGGGCGGCGGAAGGTGCTGTTGGTCGGGGCGGGTGCCTTCGGTGTCGCGTCCCTGCTGGCCGCGTACTCGACCAGTGCCGAGATGCTGATCGTGTCCCGTGCCCTGCTCGGCGTGGCGGGGGCGACGTTGATGCCGTCGACCATGTCGCTGATCCGCAACATGTTCCCCGACGACGCGGAACGTACCAAGGCCCTGGCCGTCTGGATGGGCGGCTTCATGGTGGGGTCCGCGATCGGGCCGTTGGTCGGCGGGCTGCTGCTGGAGTTCTTCTGGTGGGGGTCGGTCTTCCTGCTGGGCGTTCCGGTGATGGTGATCCTGCTGCTCGCCGGGCCGTTCCTGCTGCCCGAGTACCGCGACCCGAAGGCCGGGCGGCTCGACCTGTTCAGCGCCGTCCTGTCGCTGGGCACGGTGCTGTCGCTCATCTACGGCGTCAAGCGCGTCGCCACCCATGGCGTGGACGGGACGGTCGCGGTGGCCATCGTGCTCGGCCTGGCGCTCGGATTCGTGTTCGTGCGGCGGCAGCGGCGCCTGGACGACCCGATGATCGACCTACGGCTGTTCCGTTACCGCAACTTCAGCATCTCGCTCGCCTCGTTGATGGTGGGACTCGTCGCGATGGGCGGTGTGCTGCTCTTCGTCAACCAGTACCTGCAGCTGGTCCGGGGGCTGTCGCCTCTGGAGGCGGGGCTGTGGATGCTTCCGCAGGCCGGTTCGGTGCTCGTGAGCACACAGTTCGCGCCGAGGGTCACCGGCAGGTTCCGTCCGGCGGTGGTGCTGGCGGGTTCCATGGGCGTCGTGGCCGTGGGCGTGCTTCTGATCAGCATCGGCACGTTGGCGTGGGTCGTCATCGGAATGGTCGTGATGGGCCTGGGCTTCGGCCCGTGGATCCTTCTGGCGCTCGACCGGATCATCACCACGGCACCGCCCGAGCGGGCCGGTGCGGCCTCGGCGATCTCGGAGACCGGGCAGGAGTTCGGGCTCGCCGCCGGGCTGGCGCTGCTCGGCAGCCTCGGCACGGCGATCTACCGGGGTGGGCTGGACGACTCCCTTCCGGACGGGGTCACGCCGGCCGCCGAGAGCGCGGCCCGGGAGAGCCTCGCCGGGGCCGTGGAGACCGCCGAAGGGCTTCCCGGGCCGGTCGGTCCCGCGATGCTGGACGCCGCACGGGACGCCTTCACCACCGGTCTGCAGGTGACGACCCTCGTCAGCGCCGCCATCGTCGCCGTGGGAGCCGTCGTGATCGGTCTGCTGACCCGCCACGAACAGGCGCCCGTCCAGGAGGAGGCGGTCGGTGCGACCGACCTCCCTCAGGAGACGTCCAAGGCCCTCCCCTGAGGGGACGGAGTGACCGGCGCCACCACGCCGGGCCGTCGGAGATCACTCAGCACGGCTTCCAGGTCTTCCCGCCGGGCGCGTAGCAACGCGGGCCCGTGTAGCCCGGGTAGCCGCCGCCGTTGTTGGCGTTCGACGTGGGGCGCGGTGCCTGCGCCGGGCGTTTCTGCTTCGGCTTGCGTTCGAGCTTCGGCTTGGGTTTCGGCTTGGGCTTGGTGAAACCGACCTTCCACTTTCGCTTGCCGTGGTGCAGGGTCACCCTGCTGCCGCTCGTCATGCTCGGTGCGCAGAGGCTGATGACGCCGGTGCCCTGGTGACCGGGGAGGACGTTCCCGTCCAGGTATAGGGACTTGGCCACCGAACGGACCGTGACGCCCTTGGCGTTCACCAACTTGAACGGAGAGGGCACACCGGTGAGCGTCCCCTGTTCCAGGGGAGTGAGCCCGTTGTTGGTCACGATCATCCGCGCGACCACGCAGTTGTCTCCAGCGATCCGCTTCGCCTTCACGGCGGTGACGTTGTAGACGACGGCCGCCGGGGGAGGGAGAGGGCTGAAGGACTCGGTCGGCATGGTCGCCGCGCCCGCGCCCACACCGGACGAACTGGCAGCGCGACTCACCAGGCAACTCGCCAACAAAAGCAGAACCAGGACCAGCGTGCCGACGAACAAATGCTGGCGATTCGTGGAACTCACGCCGGGAGCTTAATGGTCGGCAGTGCGCTCTGTCCCTGGAAATCCCCGCTCCGACCTGCGCCGATGACGTTCGGCCGCGGAGTGTGCGGCCCGAGTGGGCCCGGGCGGGGCCGTGGAGGTCGCAGAACGTGGTTCGGTCTGCTGATCCGCCACGGGCGGGCACCCGTCTTCCCGCCACGGCCGACACCGGCCAGACGGCGTCCGATGCCCTCTTCCGAAGGGGGGAGGTCGCTCCGAACTGAAATGCTGCTCGCTGCTGAGTTTGTCTGAGTTTCGGTCGGGTTTGTCGCTATTGTCGGCGCTCAGCAGCCTGGTTGGGGGCCGTGGGACGTGGGAGGTCGTGTGCGCCAGACAGCCGTCGTGGGTGGTTCAGTGCGAGGACGGACGGGACGATGATCCGCCTGCGTCAGCCCACCGGGCTCCGGTGGTACGTCCTGCTCGGTGTCGTCCAGGTCATCGTTCTCGGCGCGGCTGTGGGGTACGCGGCCCGGCTGTCCGAGGACCCGGGCAGGTCTCCGGGGCCGGTCGTGACCGGGGCGGCTCCCGGCGTCCGGGCTTCCGGGGAGATGACGGCGCCGCCGGTTCCGGTCGGGCCGAGGCGGAGCGGGACCGTCACGCCGTCTCCCGCGGCGGCCGTCACGCCGAGGACGCCCGCTCCCACGACGTCCGGTGTCACGTCGCCGCCCGCCACGTCCCGGTCCGCCACACCGCGCCCGACCCCGTCACAGACCCGGCCCACGGTCGCCGCGTGGACGGCCGGTGTCGGCTACCGTCCCGGCGACAGGGTGAGCCATCGCGGCGTGTCGTACGTCTGCAGGCAGGGGCATATCGCGCAGTCCGACTGGCAGCCCCAGGACACTCCCAACCTGTGGAGTCCCGCCTGAAATCGACGCCGGAATCGGTGGCCGGACGAGGGGCGGCGCCATTGTTCGTAGAGGGGAAAGAGTCCGGGTGACACGTTTCGTTGGAGTGTGCGACCATTGTCGGCGCTCAGTCACCGGTGCCGCCGCGAGACCCCGGGCGGCCGAAACGGGAGGTCGTGTGCGCCGAAGTCCCGTCGTGGACGTGAACGGTCCTGGAAGGGCCGGCTGATGGCCCACGCGCGTCCTCCTTCCAGAACGCCCAACCGTCGTCGGCACGCGGTGCTCGGCGCCGTCGTCGCGGTCGTGCTCGTGGTCGTGGTGGTGTACGCGGCCCTGGGTGACGCGGTCGGATCTCCCGATGGTCCGGGTCCGTCTCCCGCACCGGCGATGACCGGCGCGGGCCCCGCGGTCAAGTCGGGGGCACCGGCGGCGCAGCCGTCCGACGCGGTCGGTGTGGGACGGAACAGCTCCCCGACGCCGTCCTCCCCGACGACGAGCACGACGAGTACGGCCACGCCGACGCCGTCGTCCACCACCAAGCCCAGCCCGCCGCGCACGACGGCGCCGCCACGGCCCGAGGAGACGCCGACGAATCCGCCGCGGCGGCCCGGCGTCCCGCCGTGGACGGCCGGTGTCAGCTACCGTCCCGGCGACGCGGTGACGCACAACGGGTCGAACTACGTCTGCAGGCAGGCGCACACGTCGCAGAACGACTGGCAGCCCCAGGACACCCCCACGCTCTGGAGCGCGGCGTGAGGCGGAGACGCGCTACCGGTCCTCCGGGATCCGCTCGCCGGGCAGCTCCACCTTCGTGATCTCGAAGAAGTCGTTGGGACGACCGGCGTAGTGGTCGGTGATCCGGGACTCGACGTGAATGTCGTCCCAGGCCGCGGCCGGTTCGAGGCCGACGCACTCGTGCGGGTCCGCGGGGCGGATGTCGAGGCCGGTCCGGTGGTCGACGAGCCAGCAGTGTTCCAGGGTGACCGAGTCCTGCCGGAAGTACACCGGGTCGTCGGGCAGGTCGTCCGGGTGGACCTTTCCGAGGACCCGCCCCCAGCGGCCCTTGGCGTAGGCGGCGTTCGCGACCCAGGTGATGAACAGCGGCGGTCCGGTGAAGACGTAGCGCCGGCGGCGTCCCTCCCGGCGGACCTCGGTGAGGGCGGCCTCGGCGTAGAAGGCCGTGCTGCTCTTACGCATGAACACCGCGTAGGCGACGTCGCCCGATTCGGTGACGACCTTCAGCACTCCGCCGGGGGTGAACCGGACACCCATCTGCACACTCCCTCGTCCGGGACGGCATGATCATGGCACAGGAGCGCCGCGCCCTTCCAGGCAGGGCGGGGCCTCGGGGACGGCGGTTCGGCCGCGTCGCCGCGTGCGGACGAAGTGGTACACGATGAAGGCGATCGTCGCGGCGGCCGACGTCCATACGATGACCTGCCCGACGGTCGTGAGGACCTCGTTCCTTCCGGGAGGCAGCACGGCCATCTGCAGGGCGGCGCCGACCGGGACGGTCACCCTCGCGAGCAGACCGACCGGACCGGGCCGGGGGATGCAGGCGCCCACGACGCCCAGGGGGAGTCCGAAGACGATGCTGGCAGGCAGCCACACGATGTCGACCGTGTTCAAGGAGAACACGCCTCCACCGTCCTCGACGGCTTCCACGATGCCGTAGGCCGCCGTCGCCAACAGCAGGGCCAGCGCACCGGCGGCGGCGCCCCTGGTCAGGGCCTGTGTACCGGGTGTGGCATGTCCGGCGCGGACGACCAGCCATCCGACCAGGACCGCCAACCCGGCCCACGCCCATCCGACGTCCAGCAGCAGGCTGACGATCTCGGCGACCGACCAGCCCTCGGTCGTGGCGGTCCGGCTCTCGAGGTCCACGGTGCGCAGGGCGAGGGCGTTGGCCAGGGCGGTCAGCGCGCCGAAACCCGCTCCGGCCACCAGCACGCCCACGAGGGTTCGTAGCGGACGGCTTGGAGAGCGCTCGTCCGACCGGGTGTCGATCATGTCCTTCTTTGTACCCTACGAAGATCGTCTTTGTGTTTCATCCGCACGCGGGCCGGTTCCGGCTAGATGCGGCTTGGCAAGAGTGACTCTTCCGCTACGTCTGCTTTCGGTACCTTGAGTGGATGGGTGATGGCACGTTCCTTTTCAGGGAATTCCTTCGCTGTCCTTTACAGGTCGGCGCGGTCCTGCCGAGTTCGCCGTCGCTGGCGACGGTGGCGGCCCGGACCGTGCCGGAACACGGGGACCCGGTCGTGGTCGAGCTGGGACCCGGGACGGGGCCGATCACCAGGGCCGTGCAGGAGCGGCTGGGGGAGCGCGGACGGCATGTCGCGGTGGAGGTCAACCCGCGGCTGGCCGAACTGCTGGAGCGCCGCTGGCCGCAGGTGACGGTGGTGCGCGGGAACGCGGTGCGGCTGCCGGACATCCTCTTCCGGCGGGGCCTGACCGCCGACGCCGTCATCAGCTCGCTGCCGTGGGCGTCGTTCGGCGGTGAACTCCAGGACAGGTTGCTGGCCGCCACCCTGAACGCGATGCGGGACGACGGCGTGTTCTCCGCGTTCGCGTACGTCCATGCCCGGCTCCTGCCGTCGGCCGTGCGGTTCCGGCGGCGGCTCGACGCGGCGTTCGGCGAGGTCGAGGTCAGCCCGGTCGTCTGGCGGAACGCCCCGCCCGCCGTCGTCTACTTCTGCCGCGACCCGAGACAGGGAGGTCGTTGAACGGGTGACGGGAGGCGGCGTCCACCGCCAGGGCGTCCGAGACCTCGCGTTACTTCTGGGGCTCACCACGTCGGTCGCCGGTCTCTTCGCTCTCTACCGCCCGTTGAACGACGGACCGGCGCGCTTGGATCTGAAGACCCCGCCGGACGAGTGGATCCCGCTGGTCACTCCGTTCGTCGTCCCCTACGTGTCGGCGATGCTCCTCGCCCCGCTGACGCTGGCCGTGCTGCTCACCGTGAACGCCCGTCTCGCCAGGTCGGCGCTGATCGCGACCGTGCTCACCCTCCTCGTCGCGTACGCCGTCTACGGCTTCGCCCAGACGTACGTACCGCGACCGGCCATCGCCGGGGACGACGTGTTCGCGCAGTTGCTCCGCACCGTTTACCGCAACGACGAGCCGTACAACTGTTTCCCGAGTCTGCACAACGCCTTATCGGTCATCATGGCCGTGCACTGGGTGCGTCTCAGCCCCCGGATCGGGCGTTGCGTCGCGGCCTGGTGCGGGCTGATCATGGTCTCGACGCTGTTCGTCCATCAGCACTATGTGGCCGACATGGCGGGTGGAGCGGCGGTCGCGGCGTTCTCCTGCTGGGCGGGACTGCGTCTGAGCCGCGAGTGACCTAAAGTGGCCAACCCCGGTGCGGTCACGAGGCCACCACGGCAGTCTGAACGCATGTAGCGAACACGCACCGTGAGGGACTGGTGGCGGAAACGTGAGAAGGCCCTCCTTCCTCGGCAGTGGCCTCATGGCAGTTCTGGTGATCCTGGCGATCGTCGTGCTCCCGCTCTTCCACGAAGCGGGCGGCGGCCTGCTCCCCGAGGAGTTCATCAAACGGCACCAGCTCGGGTTCTGGACGGTGTTCGGCCTGATCAGCATGCTGGCGATCGTCCTGTACTGGCTGGAGCGGCTGGAACGACGCCGCGCCCGCACCGAGCACCCGCCGCCCGGCGAGGATCCGCTCGAACGCGCCGTCGGCCAACTGTCCAGAACCGTCGACGAGTACTGGCGCCGGGAGGCCGCCCGGCGCGGCATCGGCGACCACGACCGGCATCTGCCGTTGCGCTGGAGCGTACGGACGCCCGAGGGGACGCCCGAACCCTTATCGCACACCGGCACGCTCACCGAGGCGATCGTCGCGACCTACCGTGCCTCGACCGGACGGATGGTGATCCTCGGCGAGCCGGGCAGCGGCAAGTCCGCCCTCGCGATGCTGCTGACCCGGGGGCTGGTGCGGGCCGAGGACACCGAGGCGCCCGTGCCCGTCCTGCTGTCGGTGTCCGGCTGGGATCCCGCCGAGGAGGAACTGGAGACCTGGGTCGCCGGACGGATCGCCGACGACCACTCGTACCTGCGTTCCACGGACGTCTACGGCAGGGGCGCCCCCGCCGGGCTGGTCGCCCAGCGGAAGGTCATCCCGGTGCTGGACGGGCTCGACGAGCTACCACGCGCCCTGCGCTCCCTCGCGATCCGCCGCATCGGCGGCTCGTCCTTCGACGCCTTCGTCCTGACCTGCCGGTCCGCCGACTACGCCGACGCCTCCCGAAGCGGGGGCGCGCTGGTCCGCAACGCCACCGAGATCCGACTGGAACCGCTGCGACCCGACGACGTCACCCTCACGCTCTTCCGCGACTACGAGCCGGGGCAGCGCGGCCGCTGGGGACCGGTCCTCGAACGGCTGCACTCGGGCACCGACACCGCGCTGGGCGCCGCGTTCAGCACCCCACTGATCGTCTCGATCGCCCGCGACATCTACCAGGATCCGCGCAACGATCCGGAGAAGCTCCTCGACCGGCGCCGGTTCCCCACCTCCGAGGCGATCCGGGCGTACGTCCTGCGGTCGCTGGTCCCGACCGTCTTCCCCGTCGACCTGTCGCGGGAGGCGCTGCGCGAACCGGGCGCGTGGGACGGTCACCACGCCGAGCGCTGGCTGCGGTACCTGGCGCGCAGCATGCAGGAGCGGCAGATCGGGGACATTCGCTGGTGGGAGCTGCCGTTGCTGGCGCGCCGCACCGAACGGATCCTCGCGGCCGCGGTGGGCGCGGTGATCGCCGGGTTTCCCGTCGGCCTCGGGTACGGTGCGCTGACGAGGCCGCTGTGGGGGCTGATCGCCGGGCTGGTCACCGCGGTGCTCCTCGGCGCCTGCAGCGCGGGCACGCTCCCCCCGCCCTCCGAACTGCACTTCGGTCTGCGCAAGAGTTGGGCGCCGGGGCTGAGCGGCGCCGTGACCGCGGCGGGCGGCGGCGTCGTGGCCTGGGCGCTGGAGGGCAGCACGAGCTTCGTCGCCGTCGTCGCGCTGGGGCTCGGCATGCCGATCGGCATCGGTTACGGCCTGGCCCAGCCGGACGCGACCGTCCGCCCCACCAGTCCGCGCCGGTTGCTGCGGCAGGACCAACAGGTCGCGGTCGTCTTCGGTCTGCTCTACGCGGTGACGACCGGCGTCGTGTCCGGCATCAGTATGGGGCCGCTGTTCGGCGTCGTGTTCGGCGTCGGGTGCGGGCTGGCCGGAGGGCTGCTGTACGGGCCGATCTGGCTGCTGGCGTTCCAGACCCAGAACGTCGGGGTCATCGCCTGGGTGCACTATGTGCTGATCCGCGTGCTCCTGGTTCCCCGGGGCCGCCTTCCGCGCCGCACGATGGCGTTCCTCGAGGCCGCCCACCAGCGCGGTGTGCTCCGGCAGGTCGGCACCATCTACCAGTTCCGGCACGCCGACCTGCAGGCGAGCATCGCCGCAGGCGGCCTCAACGGCTCGGGCCTGCGCTGACGCCGTCGGGGGCGCGGGTGGCGAGCCCGTCCGGGAGGAGGTCGGCGCCGAACGGCCACTTCCGGACTCCTTGACGAGTTCGCTGGTCCGGCTCGTTCGATCGCGGTTCGATCGAGACCTTCCCGGTATGCCTGAGCGGGGCCGCGTGGAGGACGTTTAGGATGAGGCGGCGACGGCATCGCCGGAACCTGGGGGCGACGGCGCATGGGGCTGCGCACCTGGCCGATCGCCGTCGACACCGTTGGAGGACGGGCGCGCGTGTACGCATACCGGCCGATGCCCGGGGAGACGGCCGTCACGGAACCCGAGCGCACCCACGGTCCGATCCGGCGCTTAGCCGCCGACCGGGCGGGCGGTGCCTGACATGCGGGACGGGAACGCGGCCAAGGCCGCGCCGGTGTTGGAACTGCGCGGGGTCGGCAAGACGTTCGGCGGCGCCCGCGCCCTGACCGACGTCGACTTCACCCTGGCGGCCGGAGAGGTCCACGCCGTCGTGGGGCTGAACGGCGCGGGCAAGTCCACCCTCGTCGAAACGATGTGCGGCGCCCTCGTGCCCGACGGCGGCACCGTCCACATCGACGGGCGCCGCCACACCGCGCTGACCCCCCGGCGAGCGCACGCGGCCGGGGTGCGCATCGTCCACCAGAAACGCTCCCTGGTCCCCGGGCTGACCGTCGCCGAGAACCTGCTCCTCGGCCGCCTCCCCACCCGTTTCGGCGTGGTCGACTGGCGGCGCGCGCACCGGACGGCGGCGGACGCCCTCGCCGACCTCGGCATCGAGATCGCCACCGACCGGACCGCCGCCGGGCTCGCCCCGGCCGAGCGGACCCTGGTCGAGATCGCCCGCGAGGCGCACCTGGGCGGGCGCGCCCTCGTCCTGGACGAGCCGACCGCGTCGCTGGGCGGCGCCGACGCCGCGCGCGTCCACCGGCTGGTGCGCGCCCTGCGCTCCCGCGGCACCGGCGTCGTCTACATCTCGCACGACCTCGACGAGGTCCTCGACCTCGCCGACCGGATCACGGTCCTGCGGGACGGCCACCGGATCGTCACCGTCGCCGCCGCGGACGCCGACCTTCCCGCCCTGATCGGCGCCATGGTCGGTGACCGCCTCGTCCACGAGACCGACACCCGCGACGGTCGGGAGGCCGACGTTCGGGCGGAAGGTGGTCGGGCGGAAGGTGGTCGGGCGCGCGTCGCCGGCGAGCCGGTGTTGGAACTCAGCGGGCTCAGCGCGGGGCGCCTGCGCGAGTTCGACCTGAAGGTGCACGGCGGGCAGGTCACCGCGGTGGTCGGGCCCGTCGGTGACGGCCAGTCCGAACTGTTCCCGCTGCTCAGCGGGCTGCGGCGGGCGGAGGCCGGGCGGGTGCGGGTGAACGGCAGGGACGTGCCGTCCGGGGACGTCGGCGCGGCGCTGGGCGCGGGGCTGCGCTGTGTCACCGGTGACCGGCTCGCCTACGGGCTCGTCCCGGAGTTGACCGTCGACGAGAACCTCGACCTGGTCCACCGCGGGCTCCGCCGCCCCCGGCTGGTGCGGTGGCGCGAACTGCGTGAGCGCGCGCGGGCCGCGCGGGACCGGTACGGCGTCACCGCCGTCCACGCGGACCCGCCCGTCGCCGCCCTGTCCGGCGGCAACCAGCAGAAGACGTTGCTCGCCGCGTGGCTCGACACCGACATGACGGCGTGCTTACTGGAGGAGCCCACGGGCGGCGTCGACGTCGCGGCGAAGGCCGACATCCACCGGATCGTCGGCGGGCTGGCCGCGTCGGGGACGGCGGTGTTGCTCGCGTCGGGCGACGTCGACGAGGTCGTCGGGCTCGCCGACCGGGTCGTGGTCGTCCGGGCGGGCCGGACGGTCGCGGACCGGCCCATCGACCAGGTGACCCGCGACGAGCTGGTCGCGCTGACGGCCGGAGGACGGGCGGCATGAGCATCACCACTCTCCGCGGCCGTGTCGCCGTGACCCTCCCGGCCGGGTTGAACCGGCATCTGGGACTGCTCGCGGTGCTGCTGGTCATCGGCACCGTCACGGCGGTGAACAGCCCGGCGTTCCTCACCGGGACGAACATGCTCAACGTCTCGCAGCAGATCGCCGTCACCGCCGTGCTGGCCGCGGGCCTCACCCTGCTCATGACGGCGGGCGGCATCGACTTCTCGCTCGGCTCCATCGCTGCCGTGACCAGCGGCGCCGTCGCCCAACTGATCTCCGCGGGCGTGACCGACTGGGCGGCCGCGCTCGCGGGCGTCGCGGTCGGCGCGGCGATCGGCCTGGTGAACGGGTCCGTCGTGACGTTCTTCCGTGTCGCGCCGTTCGTCGCGACGCTCGCGACGTCCACCGTCCTCGGCGGCGTCGCACTGCTGATCATCGACGGGCAGAGCGTCTCCATCGGCGACCATCTGGAGATGCTCGGGTTCGGCGAGGTGCTCGGCGCCGTCCCCGCGCTGGTCGTGCTCGCCTCGCTGGTCTGCCTGGCCGCCTGGCTGGCCATGCGCTGGACGGCGTTCGGCCGCAACGCCTTCGCCATCGGCGGCAACGAGAACGCGGCACGGCTCGCGGGCATCCCGGTGGCACGCACCAAACTGCTGCTCTACACGCTGAGCGGCCTGCTCGCCGGGCTCGGCGGCGTGATGCTCGTGTCCCGGCTCGGCGCGGCGAGCCCCGGCACCGGCGGGCTGCAACTGGAGTTGACCGTCGTCGCCGCGGTCGTGATCGGCGGCACCGCGCTGCACGGCGGGAGCGGAACCGTCGCCGGCACCGTGCTCGGCGTCGTCCTGCTCGGCGTCGTCGCCAACTCCCTCAACCTTCTCCAGGTGGACGCGCACTACCAGGACATCGCGGTCGGCGGTGTCCTGCTGATCGCGGCCGTCACCAACCGGCTTCGCGGCGGTGACCGCGGAACAACCCCATTACACGCCCCCGGAAGGGACTGAAAGGATCGTCATGGCCGTCACTTCACGCAGGTGCCTCCGTTCGGTGGCATCGGGCCTCGCGCTCGCCGTCTCCCTCGGTCTCGCCGTCGGATGCTCGGTGAACGAGGGCGGGAAGGAGGCCGCCGCCGTCCCGTCCGGCAAGAAGATCACGATCGGCTTCGTCAACGGCAACAGCATCCAGTTCCACACGTGCCTGCAGAAGGCGCTGCTGGCCCGCGCGGCGAAGCGGGACGTCGAGGTCCTGACCGCGAACTCCGCCGCGGACCCGAACAAGGAGCTGTCCAACATCGACGACATGATCGCCAAGAAGGTCGATGTGATCGTCGTGCAGACCGTGAACGTCGACTCCCTGCGCGGCGGTGTCGCCCGCGCCAACCGGGCCGGCATCCCGATCTTCCTCACCGGGGTCGCCTCCGGAGTCGACCGGTCGAAGATCCTCGGCGCGGTCGTCGCCGACGTGACGCAGGTCGGACGGTCGCTCGGCGAGTGGGTGGCCAAGGACACCGGCGGCCGGCCCGCCAGGGTCGCGATCATCGGGGGCGCTCCCGGCGGCGCCGCCGAACTCATGACCGCCGCGTTCAAGAAGAGCATGGGCCCCGGGGCGAAGATCGTGTTCGAACAGCCCGCCTTCTGGCAGCGCGCGAAGGCGCAGGACGTGGCGGAGAACCTTCTCCAGGCCGAACCGGACGTCCAGTACGTCCTCGTCCACAACGAGGACATGGCCTTCGGCGTCGAGGCGGCTTTCCGCGCCGCCCGGCGCGACGGCGTCAAGATCCTCACGAACGGCGGCACGGACGAGGGCATCGAGGCGGTCAAGGCCGGCCGGTTCGCCGTCACGGTCAGCAACACGCCGCGGGACATCGGGGAGATGGCCGTGGAGAGCGTCGTCGGGCTGCTCCGCAAGGACGCGTCCGCCAAGAAGATCGACAACGTGCCCCAGGTGGTCGTGACCCGGGAGAACACGACCGCGGCACGGCCCTACTGCGTCGCCTGACCGTCCGACGGCCTCGTCCGCCGCGCGCGACGCGGCGGTCTCCGGCGCACGCGGCGGACGAGGTCGCGGGCCGCGTCCGGCCATTCGGGATGGTCGAAGTCGAAGCCCGAGTCGAGGAGGCGGCCCGGGACGACGCGGCGGCTCTTCAGCAGCAGCTCGGTGTCCGAGCGCATGGCGAGCGCCCCGAGTTCCGCCATCCATGCCGTCGCGGGCAGGCCCACGGGAACGCCCCACGCGGTCCGCAGCGCGCGCATGAACGCGCGCTGCGGAAGCGGGTCGGGGGAGGCGAGGTTCACCGGGCCCGCGAGGTCGTCGCGGTCGATCAGGAACTCGACGGCGCGGACGAGATCGCGGTCGTGGATCCAGGACACGTACTGGGCGCCGCCCGCGACCGGGCCGCCGAGACCGAGCCGCGCGAGACCCAGCAGGACGTCGAAGACGCCGCCGCGGTCGGGGCTCATCACCATGGCGGAGCGCAGGGCGACCTTGCGGGTGGACGGCGTCGCGGCGTGTTCCTGCGCCCGCTCCCACGCCTTGGCGATCTCGACGCTGTAGGACCAGTAGCGGGGGACGTCGCGCTCCGTGCCGCCGATCACGCCGGTCGCCTCGTCGTTGGGGGCGTCGAACCGGTGGGCGTAGATCGTGGCGGTGCTCATCTGCAGCCAGACGCCGGGAGGCCGCGCGGCGGCGGCGATGGCCTCGCCGACGACCCGGGTGGAACGGACGCGCGACTCCATCATGTCCGTCAGGGTGGCCGGTGTGTAACGGCAGCTCACGCTGCGTCCGGCCAGATTGATCACGACGTCGGAGCCGTCGATCGTCTCCGTCCACGGGCCCGGGGTCTCGCCGTCCCAGGCGACCTCGTGCTCGCGGGACGGTCTCCTGGTCAGGACCACGACGTCATGGCCGGCGGCGGTCAGGGCCCGGCGCAGGATCGTGCCCACCTGCCCGGTGCCTCCGGGAATCACCATCTTCATCGGCTGCCCCTCGATGTCGCCGACGAGCCTAGCGCAGCGCTGAACGCGTTCAAAAGCGGGGTGCGTTCACCTCGGGTCGGGCGGTCGGTGTTCGTCAGGGCGTGTCGGTGGCGAGCCGCACCGCGATCGCGTCCTCGACGTCCTTCGGGGCACGTCCGGTGTAGCCGTTGAAGACGCTGGAGAAGACCAGCGTTCGGCCGTCGCGGCGGGTGACGTAGCCGGACAGGGCGGTGACGCCGGTCAGCGTGCCGGTCTTGGCGTGGACGTTGCCCGCCGCCGCGGTGCCGACCATCCGGTTCGCGAGCGTCCCGCCCATGAGCCGACCGGATCGTCCGGCGATCGGCAGGGAGGCGTACCAGGCCGGGAACCACGTCTGCCGCCGCGCGTTCCGCAACAGGGTGGCGAGCTGCGCGGCCGTCGTGCGGTTCGACCGGGCGAGGCCCGAGCCGTCCGTCATGGTCACGCGGGCGGGGTCCACGCCGAGACGTCGCAGGTGGGCGGCGACGGCGGGCAGCCCGGCCGCCCAGGTGCCCCGCCCGTGCACCTTCCGGCCGATCGCCTTGACCAGGGTCTCGGCGATGACGTTGTTGCTCAGCTTCATGAACGGCGCGGCGAGCCGGGACAGCGGCATCGACGTCCGTGCCGCGACCGTCGTGGCGTCCACGGGCGTCCGGCCGCGTTCGGTCGTCCCCGCCACGCGGACGCCGTGGGCCCGCAGCGCCCGGCGGAACACGTCGGCGGCGTACAGCGCGGGGTCCTCCACCGTCCGCAGGAACTCCTTGGCGGGCGCGCCCACCGGATGCGAGCCGGTGACCACGATGATGTCGGAGCCGTTGCCGCGGTTCACCGCGACCGTGGACCGCGACCCGGCCGGGCCCGTGGTGGCCCTGTTGTCGACCTTCACCGCGCCGGTGGCCGGGGTCAGCGTGACCTCGACCGGTTCGCCCGTACCGGCGGCGGTCACCGAGAGGGCGACCGAGCCCGCGTCGTGGTCGGCGTTGGGGGAGACGGTCAGCGCGGAGATCCGCCCCGCGTAGGCGTACTGGAGGTCCTCGGGGTCCCAGTCGCGCCGGACGAGCCCGCCGCCGAACCAGGTGTCGTCGGCGACGAGGTCGCCCTCGACGGCGCTGATCCCCTTGGCCGCGACGGCGGCCGCGAGCCGGTCGTAGTCGGCGGCGCGCATGGTGGTGTCGCCGGTGCCCGTGAGGTAGAGGTTGCCGCCCTTGACGCTCACCGTCGTCCGGAACCGGTATCCGGCGCCGAGGATGCCGAACGCCGCGGCGGACGTGTACAGCTTGTTGTTCGACGCGGGCATGAGCGGCGTGTCGCCGCCCCGGTCGTACAGGATCCGGCCGGACGCGGCGTCGCGGACGACGACGCCGACGCTCGCGCCGGCGAGGCGTTCGTCCCGCAGCACGGCGTCCAGATCCCGGGCCAGGCGGCCGCTGTCCGGGCCACTGCCGTCCAGGTCGGCGAGGGCGGGGACGGCGCCGCCGGCGACCAGACCCGCGCCGAGCAGAAGGACCGCCCCGACGCGACGGATGACCATGACACGGGAGCCTAGGCCGGGGGCCCTTCCTGAACGGGCGTTCGACGCGCAGACTTTACAGAAGGAGGGCAGGCACATGGACGAAGGAGAAAGGACGCAACGACCGCACGTCCTGTTCGGTTTCGACGGGACGGCGGAGAACGAGCCCGCGTTGCGCTGGGCCGTGGGGGAGGCCCGGTGCCGCGGACTCGACCTGGTGATGCTGCACTGCTGGCACTGGCCCTACGCCAGCGGCCATGTGGACCGCGACGCCGAGGCGATCATGAAACGGGCGGGGGAGAACCTGCTGGAGCAGGGCGTCCACCGGGCCCGGGAACTGGGCGCGCCGGGCGCCGTGCACGGGCGTCTGACGCGCGGACCCGCGGCGCGGGCCCTGTTGCGCGCGTCCACGACGGCGGAGCTGGTCGTGATGGGCGCGCACGAGTGGCTGGACGAGGGCGCGACGGCCCTGGAGGTTCCGGCGCGGGCCACCCGGCCGGTGGTGGTCGTCCGTCCCGTCGACGGGGCGTCCCGGCCGCGGGGGCCGGTCGTGGTGGGCGTCGACGGGAGCGCGCGCAGCGACGCGGTGCTCGGCTTCGCCTTCGCGGAGGCGGCCCTGCGGGGCTGGGAGCTGCAGGTCGTGTACGGATGCTGGGAGCCCGGCGCCGTGATCGACTCGGAGTTGGCGCTGTTCAACGACCGGGAACTGCTGGAGAAGACCCGCGCCGCCGAGTTGGAGGAGGCCGTCGGACCGTGGCGGGACCGCCATCCGACGGTCGACATGACGGTGTCGCTGCTGCTGGAGCGCCCGTGCGAGGCGCTGCAGGACGCGGTGGAGCATGCCGGTCTGCTGGTGCTCGGCGACCGCGGAACCGGCCTGGACCCGCTCGGCGCGACCAGCACCGGGATGCTGCGCAGCGCGCCGTGCCCGGTCGCGATCGTCCCGTGCGGCGAGGCCGGGTGACGACCGCCCGACGCCGTCGGGGGCGGGAGCGCTAGGGCTTGCGGAGGACGCCGCCGTACTCGTTCATGGCGCGTCCGAGGCTCGACCCGTTCGCGTACGGCATCAGTTCGGCGGGGACGGGCGCGAGCGGCGGCTGGTCCGGGTCGGGACGCCAGTCGCCGACGTCGACCAGCCCCGGCTCGACGGGCTCCAGCCCCGCCGGGAGGAGCGCGTCGACCTCGGCGCGGTCGCGGGTCTGCCAGCGCAGGCCCGCGGCGGTCGAGCGGGCGTCCATGTCGGCGGCGCGCTCGCGGTCGGAACAGACGATCTGCGTGAACGCCAGGTGACTGCCGGGGACCGCGCGCTCGATGACGGTGCGCAGCACGCCGCGCGGGTCGTCGGCGTCGACCAGGTGATGGCCGACGGACAGGAACAGCACGGCGAGCGGCTCGTCGAAGTCGATGAGCCGCCGCACGTCCGGGTGTTCGAGGAGGGCCTCCTGGTCGCGCATGTCGGCGGTGATCACGACGGTGGAGCCGTCACCGGCCAGCAGCGCGCGGGCGTGCACGAGCACGATCGGGTCGATGTCGACGTAGACGACGCGCGCGTCGGGCGCGAACCGCCGCGCGACCTGGTGGACGTTGTCGTCGGCCGGCAGCCCGCATCCCATGTCGAGGAACTGCCGGATGCCGGCGTCCCGGGCCAGGTACCGGACGGCCCGGTACAGGAACAGCCGGTTCTGCCGGGCGACGTCGATCATCTCGGGGAACGCCGGCAGGTTCTTCAGCATGAACCGCCGGTCGACCTCGAAGTTGTCCTTGCTGCCCAGAGCCCACCCGTAGATGCGGGCGGGCGTCGGCACGTCGTAGGGGATATCGACAGGGACGTCCTCGTTTGCGGCCACAGCATCTCAGGCTAGCGCCTATGCCGCGTTCCACCGGCCGAAGCCGCAAGAAGAAAACGATCATGGTTTGCCGACGAGCGCGGCGGTGGCGTCCAGGGCGGGGCCGGCCGACAGCGCCGGATCGAGGATCAGCTGGAGCATCAGACCGTCCAGCAACGCCATGACCAGCATGGCGGTGCCCTCGCGGCGTTCGGCGGGCCATTCCGGGCACAGCTCCGCCAGCCGTCCGGCGACCCGCCCGCGCACGGCGCGTGTCCAGTCCCGGCGCTCGGCGCCCATCCGCGGATCGCGCAGCGCCCGCACCAGCAACTCCGCCGCCAGCCTCAGCCGGCGCTCCCCGGCGACCATGTCCGGGACGAGATCGCGCAGCGCCCGTACGGCGGTCGGGGGGTCGGGCGCGGCGAGCAGCGCCTCCACCACCGGGTCGACGATCATCTCGCCGGCGCGCTGCGCCACCGCCACATGCAGCCCCGGCAGCCCGTTGAAGTAGTGGTGCAGCAGCCCCGGCCTGATGCGGGCCCGGTCGGCGACGGCCCGCGCCGTGATCGCCGACCAGCCGCCCTCGGCGAGCAGATCGAGACCGATCCGCACCAACTGGTCGCGGCGCGCCCGTCCGCGAGGAGTCGACGCGCTGCGCACGCCGGACGGATCCTCGTCGGTCATGTCGCCAAGCTATCCCAACGCTTGCACCGTGCAAAGATCACCCACACGGAGTTCGTGCCGTGTGCGAGGATGATCCCCCCGAAAAAGACGGAGCCTTCCCAGTGAACGGCGCGCTGGTCCCGCCCGGAGGCCTGAGGTGAGCGACGACGCGGCACCCCATGCGGCACCCGTCCCGCCCATGTCGATCGACATGACGATCGAGCGCGGCTGCATCGTGGTCCGGCTCGGCGGACATCTCGTCGTCGGCAACGTCCCCCGCCTCAACCGCTGGCTGGACCGCATCGGCAGGCTGGAGGGCCGCGTGCTGGTCGCGATGGACCTGCACGGGGTCGTGGGCTGCGACTGCGCCGGCGTCGACGCGCTCGTCGACGGCGCGGGCCGCATCAGGAAGGCCGGCGGGCTCCTCATCGCCGCGCACTATCCCGACGCGTGCGAGGCGTTCGCCGGACGCGCCGCCGCCGAGGTCGTCCTGGAGACCCGCGCCACCGTCGACGAGGCCATCGCCGAGCTGCACGCCCGGCACTTCTAGCGTGTCCGGCGTTCGCGACCCGGCGCGGGCCGGGACGTCACGAGGCGCGGTCGCGTTCGGCGACGAGCTGCAACGCCACGTCGATGATCATGTCCTCCTGACCGCCGACATAGCCGGCCTCGCCGACCCGCTGCAGGATCTCGTGCGCCGGGACGTCGTAGCGTTCGGCGGCCCGCTCCGCGTGCAGCAGGAAGCTGGAGTACACGCCCGCGTACCCCTGCGTGATCGCGCCGCGGTCCGCGAACGGCAGCCGGTGCAGGAACGGCTTGACCACCTCGTCGGCGGCGGCCATCACGCCCTGCACGTCCACGCCGGTCGAGACCCCGAGCCGCTCGAACGTCGGCACGAGCACCTCGGTCGGCGAGTTGCCCGCGCCCGCCCCCAGCGCGCACAGCGCCCCGTCGATCTGCAGGGCGCCGTTCTGCTGCGCGAGGACGGAGTTGGCGACGCCGAGCGACAGGTTCTGGTGGCCGTGGAAACCGACCTGTGCCTCGTGCCCGATCTCCTTCACCAGCGCGCTGATCCGCTCCTGCGCCTCGCCGAGGACGAGCGCTCCGGCCGAGTCGACGACGTAGACGCACTGGGCGCCGCCGTCCACCATGATCCGCGCCTGGCGCGCCAGCTCGTCCGGGCCGACGCGGTGCGACAGCATCAGGAACCCGACGGTCTCCATGCCGAGGTCGCGGGCGGCGGCGAAATGCTGGAGCGACACGTCCGCCTCGGTGCAGTGCGTCGCGATCCGCGCGACGGACGCGCCGGCGTCGTGCGCCAGCTTCAGGTCCTCGACCGTGCCGAGGCCCGGCAGCAGCAGCACGGCGATCCTCGCGCGGGTGGCCTCGTCCACGGCGGCGGCGACGAGCTTGACGTCGTCCTCCAGCGAGAACCCGTAGTTGAACGACGAGCCGCCGAGCCCGTCGCCGTGGGTGACCTCGATGACCTCCACCCCGGCGGAGTCCAGCGCGTGCACGACCCCGCGGACCTGCTCCTCGGTGAAGCGGTGCGCCATCGCGTGGCTGCCGTCCCGCAGCGTGGAGTCGGTGATCCTGATCTTCTGGTTCTCGCTCATGAGGTGACCTTCCTGCGCGCGAGCTGCTCACCGACGCGGGCGGCGGCCGCGGTCATGATGTCGAGGTTCCCCGCCCACGGCGGCAGATGGTCGCCGTTGCCGCGGACCTCCAGGAACACGGCGACGCGCGCCATCCCGTTCCAGATGTCGCGGGGCCCGTCGAACTGCGGCTCGGCCCGCAGCGTGTAACCGGGCACGTAGTTCTGGACCTCGGCGACCATCTTCTCGACCGACTCGGTGATCGCCGTCGCGTCGGAGTCCGCGGGGATCGCGCAGAACACCGTGTCCCGCATGATCATCGGCGGGGTGACCGGGTTCAGGATGATGATCGCCTTGCCGCGTTCCGCGCCGCCGACCCGCTCGATGGCACGGGCCGTGGTCTGCGTGAACTCGTCGATGTTGGCGCGGGTGCCGGGCCCGGCGGACCGGGACGCGATCGACGCGACGATCTCCGCGTACGGCACCGGGACGATCGACGACACCGCGTGCACGATCGGGATCGTCGCCTGCCCGCCACACGTGATCATGTTGAGGTTGGGGGCGTCCGACAGCGTGTCCAGGTTCACCGGCGGGCACACCAGCGGCCCCGTCGCGGCGGGCGTCAGGTCGATCGCGGTGATCCCGGCCTCGGCGTAGCGCGGCGCGTTCGCCAGATGCGCCTTCGCGGACGTCGCCTCGAACACCAGGTCGGGGAGCGTCGGCTGGGACAGCAGCCAGTCCACGCCCTCCGCCGACGCCCGGACGCCGAGTTCGCGCGCCCGTTCCAGGCCGTCGGACTCCGGAACGACCCCGACCATCGAATGGACGTCGATCAGGTCGCTGCGCATCAGCTTCACCAGCAGGTCGGTACCGATGTTGCCCGGCCCGACGATCGCGGCGGTCAGCCTGCTCATGCCCGTTCCTCCTTTCCGAATCTCGCGGTGACGGTGCCGATCCCGCCGAACGTCGCGGTCAGCGTCTCCCCGGGTGTGACGGGGACGGCCGCGGTGACCGAGCCGGGCAGCACCACATGCCCCGCCTCCAGCGTCACGCCGCGCTCGCCGAGGACGTTCGCCAGCCAGACCAGGGCGTTGATCGGCGACCCGAGCACGGCCCCGCCCGCGCCGGTGTCGACCAGGTCGCCGTCGCGGTGCAGCAGGCAGCCCATCAGCGACAGGTCGAGCCCGTCCAGCCGGACCGGCCGGGTGCCGAGCACGACCCCGCCGCTGGAGGCGTTGTCCGCGATCGTGTCCGGCAGGGTGATCTTCCAGTCGGCGATGCGGGAGTCGATGACCTCCAGCGCCGGCAGCACGTACTCGACGGCGGCGACCGCGTCGGCGGCGGTCGCGCCCGGCCCGGCCAGCGGACGGCCCAGCACGAACGCGATCTCCGGTTCGATCCGCGGCTGCAGGAACCGGCCGGTGTCGATCGGGGCGCTGTCCTGGAAGAACATCGAGTCCAGCAGGACGCCGAAGTCCGGCTGGTCCACGCCCAACTGGCGCTGCATCGCGGCCGACGTCAGCCCCACCTTGTGGCCTTTGATCCGCGCGCCCGCGGCGGTCCACGACTCGACCTGCGCGAGCTGGACCGCGTACGCGTCGGCCACCGACATGTCCGGATGGTCGGTCGTCGGCGGCGGGATGGGCGTGCGGGTCGCGTACGCGCCGAGCAGCGCGTCCGCGGCCTTCTCCACGGAACCCGGATCCATGGGGCGTCCTCTCGTAGGTGGCACCGATGAGCCTCGCCGGTCCGGGTGGACGCGGGCAACGCGGGCGTCCCGCGAGGTGGGACACTGCCCTCATGACGACGTTCCTTGACCGGGTCGTCGCCGTACTGACCGCGTTCCGCGCGGACGACGACGGCCTCGGCGCCGCCGAGCTCGCCCGCCGCAGCGGCCTGCCGAAGTCGACCGCGCACCGGATCGCGCTCGACCTGGTGGACGCCGGGCTGCTGGAGAGGCGGGGCGAGCGGGTGCGGCTCGGCCTGAAACTGTTCGAGATCGGGCAGCGGGTGCCGCGCCAGCGGGTGCTGCGCGACGCCGCCGTCCCGTACATGTCCGACCTGCGGGAGGCGACCCGGCAGACCGTGCATCTGGCGGTGCTGGAGGGCCGCGAGGTGGTCTACGTGGAGATCCTCGGATCGTCGGGCGGGCCGCGGCTGCCGTCGCAGGTCGGCGGGCGGCTGCCCGCGCACGTGACCGGGGTCGGCAAGGCGATCCTGGCGTACTCGCCGCCGGAGGTGGTGAAGTCCGTCCTCCAGGCCGACCTCGTCAAGACCAGCGAGCGGAGCGTCACCGCGCCGGGGCTGCTGGCGAAGGAGCTGGAGCGGATCCGGCACGAGGGCGTCGCCTACGACCGGGAGGAGTCGGGGCGGGGCATCGTCTGCGCGGCCAGCCCCGTCCTCGGCCCGGACGGTCTGGCGCTCGGCGCGCTGTCGGTGTCGGGCTGGTCCACGAAACTGCGGCCGTCCGTGGTCGCGCCCGCGGTGCACACCGCCGCGCTCACCCTGTCCCGCACGCTGGGCGTCGAGTAGGTCGTCGAGTAGGTCCGGGCGTCGGGCGGCGAACGGACGCGCGGGGCGGATGCCGTTCCCGGCATCCGCCCCGCTTACGTGCTGGACCTACTACGTGCCGGACCTAGCGGCTCAACGTGAGCCGGTCTTCGGGTAGTCGTGCTTCAGCGCGTAGGTCTTGCCTCCGAAGGTGAGGGTGAAGTTGGACGGTGTCGCGATGGGGAGCTGGTAGCTCAGCGCGACGGTGGCGGAGCTTCCGTTGGCGATGCTCGACCAGCTCGGCACCGTGAGGGTGGCCTTGTGGAAGTCGCCCTTCAGACCGCCGGTGTTGTTGCCGGTGTGTCCTGCCTGGACCTGGAGGGTCCAGCCGGTCTGCTGGGTCATGGTGGAGGGCGCGGAGGTGCCGTAGTCGAACTTGAAGACGGCGCCGCCCGGGATGGTCTGCCCGGAGTTGTTGGTGATCTTCATCTTCGGCGTGATCGGGTAGTTGCGATCGCCGACCGGGAAGTCGACCAGTTCCACCTTGACGTCGAGGACGTCGCCGGGCACCGCCTTGTCGGACTTGAGGTTCCCGTAGGGGCCCGCGTTCTTGAGCTTGTCGTGGATCGTGTTGATCAGGGTCTTGCCCATGAAGTACTCGCCCTTGCCGTCGTTGCGGGACGGGTCCCAGGCGTAGTCGCCGGCGAGCTCCCAGATCATGATTCCGCCGATGCCCTTGTCGGCCACCCACTGTGCCTTGGCGGCGAGCGACTCCTCGTCCTCGGTGGACAGGAACACGCCCTCCTGGCTGTTCCACAGCCACGGCGCCTTCATGGTGCTGCTGTAGTTGCGGGTGTAGGTGCCGACGAGCCGGTCGTCGGGGTCATTGGCCGGGTCGAGGCCGTAGGCGCCGATGTAGCTGCCGGAGATTCCCTTTTCGAGGTTCTTGGCGTGCCACATCGGGTTGCTGCCCGAGGCCATTTCCTTGCCGTTCTCATCAAGGTCGTGCCAGAGGTTGTCGATGCCGATGCCTCCGTCGCCGCACGGCGTCGTGGAGCCCACGTCACCCGCGGTGCCCTTGGGGCACTTCTTCTGGTCGGGGAGCGCGGACTTGCCCCACAACCCGTTCGTGCCGCCCTTCACCTTCTGCCAGCCACGGGTGTAGAAGGGCACACCGATGTTGATCCGGCCCGCCTGCATCGCGCCGCGGAAGTAGTGGTAGGCCCAGTCGGTGTTCAGGTACCCGATGCCGTAGGTGCTGTAGACGCTGCCTTCCTGGAGTTCGTTGTCCTTGCCGTCGTCGAACAGGGCGGCGTTCGGACCGACGAAGTGGTTCCAGGTTCCGTGCAGGTCGTAGGTCATCATGTTGGCGTAGTCCAGGTACGGGACGACCTGGTAGCTGTCGTGCCCGCGCAGGATCCAGCCGGAGGCCGACACGGCCGCGGTCAGCATGTAGTACTTGCCGTCGGCGGCGCTCGCCGCGTCGAGCTTCTCGCGCAGCGTCTTCATCAGCGCCACGTACCCGGCCATCAGCTTGGCGCGGCGCGGGTTGGAGAAGGTGAAGTCGTCGGGGTGCCCGGCGTACTGCATCGAGGTGGCGTACTCGTAGTCGATGTCGGCGCCGTTGAAACCGTACTTGCGCAGGAACTCGACGACGGAGTCGGCGAAGGTGTTGATGCTCGCCTGGCTGTCGGTCATCTTGTAGAAACCGCCGGAGGCGATGCGCTTACCGGTGTCGTCGATGTAGCCGCCGGACTCCGCCCAGCCGCCGATGGAGATCAGCGTCTTGACGTTCGGGTGCTGCTTCTTGAACTTGTTGAGCAGGTTGAAGTGCCCCTTGTACGGGAACGCGGGGTCCATTTCCGCGCCCTTCACGTCCGGCCATTCCATTCCCGTCGCCGGGTTGGTGGGCAGATCGCCGCCGACCGAGACCTTGTTCTGCTCGTTGACGTGCGCGAAGGCGTAGTTGATGTGGGTGACCTTGTCCCACGGGATGTCGTTGGCGAGGTAGCGCGGGGTGTTGTTCGCCCCGGTCCGCCAGCTGGTGAAGTATCCGATGGCGCGACGCGGATGGTCGGCGCCCATCTTCTCTCGACCGGCCTCGTCGTAGATCTCGCAGTACGGCGGTGTGACGCCGGGCGTCTGGTACAGCCCGTCGGGGCGACAGTCCGCGTTGGCCGAGGCGGAACTCGGAGTCGAACTGGCGGAGGGCGGTACGGCGACGGCGAGGCCGAGCATCAGCAGAAGCGCGGCACATCCGGTGAGGATCGCCCGGAGTGGGGAGCGGCTTGCGGCCACGGCAATCCTGTCCCTTCAATTATTAGGAAACTATACTAATTATTTGGACCATAACCGCACTTCAAACCCATAGGCAAGCATTGAAATTTAACGCCGTCTTACAGAATGAACCGCCCCAGCCAGGGGGCCAGACCAGTGAAAGGGCACTGTGAAGGAACGTTTCGCGCTCGAACGATCACGGAGGGAGACGGGAATCGTGGTGCGGGTGGGTCCGGGCGCGGTCGTCACCCGGGGAGGTGGCGCGCCAGGAGCTGCGCGAGATGCTCGCCGTCGCGTCCCGCGAGGTCGCGCAGTTGGGTGCGGCAGCTGAACCCGTCGGCGAGGACGACCCCGTCCGGTCCGCTCTCGCGGACGGCGGGGAGCAGGTTCTGCTCGGCGACCGCGACCGACACGTCGTGGTGCCCCTTCTCGACGCCGAAGTTCCCGGCGAGCCCGCAGCAGTTCCCGACCCGGTCGACGTCGGCCCCCGCCCGCCTGAGCAGCGCGGCGTCCTTCGTCCAGCCCATGACGGCGTGGTGGTGGCAGTGCGGCTGCGCGACTCCGGTGACCGTGGACAGGTCGGGCGGCGTCCAGTCGTCCGTCTCGTCGAGCAGTTCGGCGAGCGTGCGGGTCGCGGCGGCCACCTCGCGGGCGGCGGCGGCGTCCACCCCCCGGAGCAGTTCCTCGGCGTCCGAGCGCAGCACGCCCGTGCACGACGGCTCCATCCCCACGACCTTGGCGCCGCGGCGGACGTGGGGGAGCAGCGCGCGGACGGTGCGCCGGGCCTGGGCGCGGGCGCCGTCGAGCTGCCCGGTCGAGATCCACGTGATCCCACAGCACACCGGGCGTTCGGTGACGAGGACGCGATAACCCGCGTGCTCCAGGACCCGGACGGTCGCCCGGCCGACCTCGGGGGAGAAGGCGTCGGTGAAACTGTCGACGAACAACACCACGTCGCCGTTGCGTCCGTCCGGGCTGTGATGGGACGCGAACCAGCGGCGGAACGGCACCGGCGCGAACGCGGGCAGGGCACGGCGGCGGTCGACGCCCGCGCTCCACGCGACCAGCGGCCGCAGCGCGGACGACCGCAGCGCCGCGTTCACGACCCTGATCGCGGGGGGCGCCTTCGCGGCGAGCCGCGTCCACCGGGGCAGCCACCCCAGCGCGTAGTGGGAGCGCGGACGGATCTTCCGCCGGTACCGCCGGTGCAGCGCCTCGGCCTTGTAGGACGCCATGTCGATGCCCGTGGGGCAGTCGGACGCGCAGCCCTTGCAGGACAGGCACAGGTCGAGCACGTCGTGCAGGGCTTGCGACGTCCAGCCGTCCGGCCCGAGGTTCCCGCTGACGACCTCCTGCAGCACGCGGGCCCGCCCGCGCGTGGAGTCCTTCTCCTCCCGTGTCGCCAGGTAGGACGGGCACATCACACCGCCCGCGCCCGTGTTGTCGGCGCGGCATTTGCCGATGCCCGTACAGCGGTGCACGGCCCGGGAGAGGTCGCCGCGGTCGTCCCGGTACGCCAGCGCCAGGCCCTGTTTCAGCGGCACGGTCCGCGCCGGGCGCAGATCGGCGTCCACCGGCGCCGGACGTACGATGACCCCCGGGTTGAGCAGGTCGTCGGGGTCGAACACGTTTTTGACGGCCGCGCACAGCGCCAGCGCCTCGGCCGAGTACATGTGCGGCAGCAACTCGCTGCGGGCGCGGCCGTCGCCGTGCTCGCCCGACATGGTGCCGCCGTGCCGGGCCGCCAGCGTCGCCGCCTCGGTGAGGAACCCCCGGAAGACCCGGGCGCCGTCGGCCCGGCCGAATGGGAAGTCGATCCGGACGTGGACGCAGCCGTCGCCGAAGTGCCCGTACGGGACGCCGAACAGACCGTGGCCCGCCAGCAGTGCCTCCAGTTCCCGCAGGTAGGGGCCGAGCCGCTCCGGCGGGACGGCGGAGTCCTCCCAGCCGGCGTGGGCCTGCTCGCCGTCCGGGGTCCGCGCGACGAGGCCGGAGCCGTCCTCCCGGATCCGCCACAGCGCGTCGGCGAGCGCCATGTCCTCGACCGGCATCGAGTCGAGGCACCCGGACTCCTTGACGATCCGCCGGGCGGTGGCGCGCAGCTCCTCGATCCGGGACCCGGCGAGTTCCACGAGCATCCAGCCGGACCCGCGCGGCAGCGGCGGAACCGCCTGCGGGCCGCGCCGCTCCCGCACGACCCCGGTGATCCGCGAGTCGAGCCCCTCGCAGGCGACGGGCCCGTACGGCAGGATCGCCGGGACGGCGTCGGCGGCGTCGGCCATCGACGCGTAGCCGAGGACGACCAGCAGCCGGCACGCGGGCTCGCGCACCATCCGCACCCGCGCCGCCAGTGTCAGCGCCAGCGTCCCCTCGCTGCCCGCAAGGGCGCGCGCGACGTCGAACCCGTTCTCGGGCAGCAGGTGTTCGAGGGAGTAGCCGGACACCTGCCGGCCGAACCGGCCGAACTCCGTCCGGACCAGCGCCAGATGCCCGTCGACGAGCCCCCGAAGCCGGTCGAGGGCCGCGCCCTCCGCGTTCCCCGCGCCCGCCCCGGCTCCCGCTCCGGGCATGTCGCCGAGCAGCAGCCGCTCCCCGGCGCCGGTGACGACGTCGAGACCGAGCACGTTGTCGCTGGTCCGCCCGTAGCCGAGCGCCCGCGACCCGCACGCGTTGTTGCCGATCATCCCGCCGAGCGTCGCCCGCGTCCGCGTCGACGGATCGGGCCCGAACCGCAGCCCGTGCGCCGCCGCCACCCGGTGCAGCCGTTCCTGGACGATCCCGGGCTCGACCAGCGCCGTCCCCGCGTCGGGGTCGATCTCCAGGACCCGATCGACATGCCTGCTGACGTCCACGACCACTCCGGGGCCGACCGCGTTGCCCGCGATGGACGTCCCGCCGCCCCGTATCGTCAGCGGCACCCGCGCGTCCCGGCACACCTCCAGTACCGCCGGAAGCTCGCCCGCGTCGCGCGGCGTCACCACGACCTTCGGTGGAACCCGGTACAGCGACGCGTCGGAGGAGTACATCGACCGGGCGAGCGCGGAGCCGTCGACCCCGCCGACCCCGGTCCGCCGCAGCGCGGCCACCAGCTCCCCGTGCTCGGGACGATCGGTCACGGTTCCAACCGTAGTCGGTGCCCCTAGGCCGGTTCCGACTCGTCGGCCCGCAGGCGGGGGAGCCGCAGTTCCAGGGTCGGCGTCAGGGTCGCCTCCGCCACGAGGGCCTCGCGGGGCACCCGGTCCGCGGCGGCCAGGGCACGGCCGACGGGGAAGGCGCGGGCGCTGTCGGGCAGGGGGCCCTCACGGCCGCTGAGGAGCACCTCGACCCGCCCGGCGGCGGCGTCCGGGTCGGTGGCCCGGGGCAGGCGTCGCAGTGTCTGGCGGGCGACCGCCTCGGCGCTGTCGTACAGCGCGGTCCCGGCGGGCAGCCGCCGCAGGATCTCCGGTGCGACCAGGGGGTAGTGGGTGCAGCCGAGGACCACGGCGTCGCAGTGGTGGGGGGTGCGCGCGGCCGCGTCGTCGATCGCCGCGGCGGCGGCGGTCATGTCGCCGTGGTCGATCGCCTCGGCCAGCCCGGGGCAGGCGACCCGCTCCACCGGTTTGCCGTTCGCGAACTCGGCGATCAGACGGGTCTGGTAGCTGCTGGCGGTGGTGCGGACGGTCGCCCACACCGCGATGCTCCGGCCCGCCGCGGCGGCCGGTTTCACGGCGGGAACGGTGCCGATCACCGGTGTCTCGGGCTCGAACTCCCGGCGCAGCTCGTCGATCGCGGTGACGGTGGCGGTGTTGCAGGGCACGACGATCGCCTCGGCGCCGCGCTTGACCGCCTCGCGGGCGGCGGCGAACAGCCGGTCGGTGATGAAGGACGTGCTCCGCGGCCCCCACGGCGCGCCGTCGGGGTCCATGAGCAGCACCAGATCGAGTTCCGGAGCCAGATGCCGCACCCAGCCGGCGGTGCAGAGAAGACCAAGCCCCGAATCGATCAATGCCACGGACACAGGGTCAAGTTATCAACCCCTCCGTCCCGGCGGGCGGCCCGGTCGTCCCGGTGTTCACGCGGCGTCTCGCGGCGATACCGCCCCTGGTTCACCTCTTGACCTGCTCTGCCCGGTCGTGCACACTCGCTTCAACCAGCGCACACTTGTTCGACGGACGAACCAGCTCCGTCGACATCCGTTCACCGAAACGAGCTCCATGACCCCCGCAGAGGCGACGCGGGGCGGCAGGAGGGTCGCCGCCCCACCCCATCCGAATCCGAGAGTTCCCGACCTGCGACTCCCGCCGCGAAGCTGCGACGCGCACTGCCATGTCTTCGGACCCGGACATGTCTTCCCCTACCCGGAAGACCGGGCGTACGACCCACCCGACGTCTCCAAGGACGATCTGCGCCGGCGCCATGACCTGCTGGGCCTGGACCGTGCCATCATCGTCCAGTCCGCGGCCCACGGGACCGACCACTCGGCGCTGCTGGACGCGCTGCGCACCTACCCCGACGCCTACCGGGGCGTGGCGCTGCTGACCCCGCGGACCACGCCCGCCGAGGTCGCCGAACTGCACGCGGCCGGGGTGCGCGGCGTGCGCGTGCAGTACATGCCGCATCTCGGGCCGGGGCCGACGCCCGACGAGCTGCGCGCCGTCCTCGACCTCGTCCGCCCGTACGCCTGGCATGTGGCCTTCCACATCGCGGGCGACGCGGTGGTCGACATGTTCGACACGCTCCGCTCCACGGGACTGCCCGCGGTGATCGACCACATGGCCCGCGTCGACCTCGCCACCGGGCTGGACGGCGACCAGGTCCGGGCGCTGCGCCGATTGCTCGACACCGGCGACGTGTGGGTCAAGCTCAGCGCGCTCGAACGGCTGTCGACCGAGGGCCCGCCGTACGAGGACGCCGTCGCGCTGGCCCGCCTGCTCGCCGCGCAGGCGCCCGAGCGGTGCGTGTGGGGCACCGACTTCCCCCACCCCAACGTGCCCGCGATGCCCGATGACGGGGTGCTGGTCGACCTGATCGAACGGATCGTGCCGGACGAGGCCGCCCGGCACCGCGTCCTCGTCGCCAACCCCGCCGGGCTGGCCGACTTCCCGGCGGAGCCCCGATGACCCGGCTGCATCCCCGAGGCACGGTCTTCACCCGGGCGCCGAGACCGTCGGAGGAGGTGCTGCGGGCCTACGACGAACTGGCGGTGGCGTCCGTCCACGAGGCGATGGGCCAGCGGAACCTGGTGCGCGGCGTCCGGCCGCTGGCGCCCGGCACCCGCGCGGTCGGCCGGGCCGTCACCGCGCTCGACCTGGCCGGCGGCAACCTCACCCTGCACGCGATGCTCGAGGTGGCCGGACCCGGCGACGTCCTGGTGTGGACGTCGCAGCACGGGCCGGTGGACTCGGCGGTGTGGGGCGCCAACGTCAGCGAGTCCGCCGCGGCGCGCGGGCTGGCGGGCGCGGTGATCGAGGGCCACGCCCGCGACATCGCCGACATCGAACGGGTCGGGTTCCCGCTGTGGGCGCTGGGCGTGACCCCGGCCGCGACCGGCAAGACCCGCGCGGGCTGGGGCAACGTCCCCGTGGTGTGCGGCGGCGCGTACGTGCGGCCGGGCGACCTCGTCGTCGCGGACGGCGACGGGGTCGCGGTCGTCCCGCTGGAGGACGCGGCGCGGGTCGCCGACGCCGCGGCCGCCCGGGACCTGCGGGAGACGACGACGCTCACGCCGCGCGTGCGCCGGGGCGAGTCGCTGTTCGCGGTGCGCGACTGGGCCGGCAACTTCCCCGCCGACGGCGGACGCTTCCTCGACACCGAATGGGATCAGGCCGGGCCGGAGCCCGGCGAGGAGAAACGGAACGGAGCGTAGATGAAGGCCGTCGTCGCCCAGGAGACCGGTCCGCCGAGCGTGATGACGTGGACGGACATGGAGCCGCCGCGACCCGCGCGTGACGAGTGCGTGGTGAGGGTCGAGGCGTGCGGGGCGTGCATGCACGAGGTGCTCGTCCGGCGCGGCGACCGGGTGCAGGGCACCGGTTTCCCGATCATTCCGGGTCACGAGGTCGTCGGCGAGGTGGTCGAAGTCGGCGCCGACGTCGTGGACTTCGCGGTCGGCGACCGGGTGGTGTCCAACCAGCGGCAGCGGGTGTGCGGCAAGTGCCGGGAGTGCCGGACGGGCCGCGAGACCCGCTGCCCGCGCAAGGTGTTCCTCGGCGACATCGGCCTGAACGGCGGCTACGCCGAGCTGGTGGCGGTGTCGGACGGCAGCCTGGTGAAGGTGCCGCCGGGCCTCACGTCCCCGGACGTCGCCGTCGCGTCCTGCGCCATCGGCACCGCCCTCAACGCGCTACGGGACGTCGCGCGGCTGGAGCTGGGGGAGACGGTGCTGGTCACCGGGGCGGGCGGCGGCATCGGGCTGCACGCCATCCAGCTCGCGAAGGCCTCGGGCGCCCGCGTGATCGCGCAGACCACCTCGCCCGGCAAGGTCGAGGCGGTCCGGGAGGCGGGCGCGGACGAGATCCTGCTCGTCGAGCGCGGCGCCGACTACGGCAAGGACGTCATGGACGTCACCGACGGTCGGGGCTGCGACATCGTGCTGGAGAACGTCGGCGCCGTGTCCTTCCTGTCCAGCGTCAATACCCTCGCCCTCCACGGACGCCTCGTCCTGATCGGAGAGGTGCAGCGGACACCGCCCGTGGTGGAGGCGGACCTGGTCGGATGGCGCGGCCGTGACATCTCGATCCTGTCGGCGGCCAGCACCACCAAACGGCAGCTCGAGGACGTGCTGACGCTGATGGACCGGGGCCTGGTGACCCCGGTGGTGACCGACACGCTTCCGATGTCGGAGGCGCCGCGTGCACACGAAGTTTTGGAGAGCGGCTCGGTGACCGGACGCATTCTTCTGGTCCCCGACACCGCCGGATGAGTCCCCGATGAACGCCGCATCAACTGGGAGGCAGGACCAGGATGGGACCTCGTAGATCGCGCTCTCTGATGTTCCGGGTCGTGGTGGGGGCGCTCGCGGTCGCGTTGGCGGCGACCGGATGCGGCGGCGACGGCGGCAATTCCCAGGAGGACGGCGAGAACCTGCGGACCGTGAAGGTCGCGCTGTCCATCAAGGCGATGAACTCCAGTTTCGCGGCCATTTCGGTGGCCCGCTACCTCGGCTACTTCAAGGAGGAGGGGCTCAAGGTCGAGACCACGTTCACGCCCGGCTCGACGCAGGCGATCCAGGCGGTGGCCGCCGGGCAGATGGACATGGCCGCGCCCGTCCCGCAGGCCCTGATCCCGGACGCGGTGAAGAACGACTCCGACCAGCGGATGTTCTTCAACTGGGCGCGGTCGCAGGTGGCCAGCTTCGCCGTGGAGGCCAACAGCCCCATCCGGAACTGGACCGACTTCAGGGGCAAGAAGATCGGCGCGCAGAGCCTGGGCAGCGGGACGATCCCGCTGGCCCAGGCGCTGCTGCGGGAACAGGGCATGGACCCGGACAAGGACGTCAAGTTCGTGTCGGTCGGGCTGGAGGCCGGGGCGTACCACGCGCTGCAGAGCAAGCGGGTGGACGCGCTGATGCTGTTCGACTCGCAGTACGCGGCGATGGAGAACCTCGGCGCCAAACTCCGCTATTTCAAGTCGTCGCTGTCCCAGCAGCTCTTCTCCACCGGGTTCTCCGCGAAACAGTCGTACATGAAGGCCAACCCGAAGGTGATCGAGGGATTCGGCCGGGCGATGGCGAAGGCGAACGTCTTCACCACCGCCAATCCGGAGGCCGCCATCAAGATGATGTACGAGATCTACCCCAAGACGAACATCCCCGGCGTGCCCGAAGACAAGAAGATGGAGGACAACAAACGGATCCTCGCGCTGCGCACCACGCACATCATCAGCGGTGACCCGGACGCGGGCAAGAACTGGGGTTCCTTCCCCGAGGAGGGCGTGAAGGCGTGGAGCGACTTCTCGGTCGCCACCAAGCTGACCCCCACCGCCTTCAAGGCCGAACAGTTCGTGACCAACGAGTTCGTGCCGGCGTTCAACGACTTCGACCCCCAGAAGATCAAGACCGCGGCGAAGAACTACAGGTTCGAGGGTTGAGATGACCACGACAGAGCACGCGGTGGAGCTGACCGGTCTGCGTCACGTGTTCGCCGGGCGTGGCCGGGGGCGGCGGGTCGTCCAGGACACCGAGGCGGTCAGGAACGTCGACCTCACCGTCCGGCCCGGCGAGTTCGTCAGCATCGTCGGCCCGAGCGGCTGCGGTAAGAGCACCATCCTGAAGATGATCGCCGGGCTGCTCCGTCCCACCCATGGCACGGTGCGGGTCTGGGGAGAGCCGGTCACCGGGCCGCGCCGCGACATCGGCATCGCGTTGCAGGACGCGACGCTGCTGCCCTGGCGGGACGTGATGTCCAACTGCCTGTTCCCCGTCGAACTGCACGGCAAGGTCACCGACGCGGCCCGCGAACGGGTGTCCGGGCTGCTGGAACGGGCCGGGCTCGCGGGCTTCGAGACGCGGCGACCCAAGGAGCTGTCCGGCGGGATGCGGCAGCGCGTCGCGATCTGCCGGGCCCTGGCCGACGACCCCCGGCTGCTGCTGCTCGACGAGCCGTTCGGCTCCCTGGACGCGCTGACCAGGGAGCAGATGAACATCGACCTGAACCGCATCTGGCGGGAGACGGAGAAGACCGCCGTCCTGATCACGCACGGCATCGACGAGGCGGTGCTGCTGTCCACCCGGGTGGTGATCCTCTCCGAGCGTCCCGGCACCGTCGTGGAGGTCGTCACCCCGCCGTTCCCCAGGGAGCGGACCAAGGAGCTGATGGCGACGCCGGAGTTCGCCGAGGTGTGCGGGCAGGTCCGGGACCGCCTGTTCGCCGCCGAGTCGAAGGTCGGCGGATGACCGCGCCGTCCGCCGACGCGCGTTCCGTCGCCCCGCCGCGCGTGGAGGGGCGCGCGGACGGGGCGGCGGGGCGCGGGGCCGCGGCGGTGCGCTGGGGCGGCCTGGTGGTGGTGACCGCCGCGCTGCTCGCCGCCTGGCAGATCCTGCCGTCCGGGGTGCAGGGCGACGGGAGTTCGGTGCCGAAGCTGGACGCGGTGCTGAAGGCGCTCGGCCCGTCCGGCGAGTGGGGCGAGTACCTGCGGGCGTTGCGCACGACGCTCGGCGAGGCGTTCTTCGGGCTGCTCATCGGCTTCGCGGCCGGGGTGGTGCTCGGGGTGCTGCTCGGTGAGTCCCGGATCCTGCGGCAGGGCTTCTACCCGTACGCGGTGGCGTTGCAGGCGCTGCCGCCGATCGCGCTGGCCCCGATCTTCGTGATCTGGTTCGGGCTCGGCATGGAGTCCAAGATCGGACTGGTCGGCGCGGCCACCCTGTTCCCCATCCTGGTGAGCACGATGGCGGGGGTCGCCGAGACCGACCGGGGCCGGATCGAGATGGCCACCGCGTTCGGCGCGTCCAGGTCACAGATCCGCCGCAAGATCGTTTTCCCTGGGCTGGTGGTGCCGATCTTCTCCGGGCTGGAGATCTCGGTGGTGCTGTCGTTCCTCGCCGCCATCGCCGGGGAGCTGATCAGCGCCAACGCCGGTGTCGGCGTGATCCTGCAGGTCTACCAGCGCGACTTCCGGCTGGCCGAGGAGTTCGCCGTGCTGGTGATCCTCGTCGCGGTCGGGCTGGCGCTCGCGCTGCTGGTGCGGCTCGCCCGGCACTTCGTCCTGGAGCGGATGCCCAATGAGTGAGGCCCGATGAGCGAGGTGGCCCATGAGTTGAGTGAGGTGGTCCATGAGTAAGGTGACGCCCGCGCCGGACCGCGTCCGGCGCAGGGAGCCCGCCGCCCGCAGGCCCCCGGGCACCGGGCTCGTCGCCCGCGCGGCGTTCCTTCTGCTGCCGCCCGTGGTCGTCGGGGTGGTCGGGGTCCTGCTCATCCAGCTCGTGATCTCCCGCTTCGAGATCAGCGGGGTGGTGATCCCCAGGCCCACCGACGTGTTCGAGGTGATGCGCTCGGAGATCTTCATGGAGCAGATCGGGGAGAGCACCTGGCAGACGTGGAAGGCGACGCTCATCGGGTTCGTGCTGGGCGCCGGGTCGGGCGTCGTGCTCGGCACCCTGATGGCCGAGTCCCGTCTCGTGCGGTTCGTCCTGTACCCGTACGTCGTGGCGTTCCAGTCGCTGCCGAAGATCGCGCTCGCTCCGGTGTGCGTGCTGTGGCTCGGGTTCGGGCTGACGATGAAGTTCAGCTTCGCGGCGATGCTGGCGTTCTTCCCCGCCGTGATCGCGACGCTGGCCGCGCTGACCACGGTGTCGGAGACGCGGCTGGAGATGGCGACGGCGTTCTGCGCGAGTCCCCGGCAGCGGTTCTTCCGCGTCTCGCTGCCGTCCGCGATGCCGGGGATCGTGTCCGGGCTGGAGATCAGCATGGCGTTCGCGCTGATCGGCGCGATCGTCGGCGAGTTCGTCGCGCCCTCGGCGGGCGGGCTCGGCCAGCTGCTCCTCACCTACAGCGAGGCGATCAACGTGGCCGCGGAGTTCTCGGTGCTGGTCGTGCTGATGGTGCTCGGCGTCCTGCAGAACAAGATCCTCTTCGGGGTGGTCCGCGCGGGCACGGAACGGTTCTTCGAGTCGTCCCGATGACGCGCCGCGCCGGGGTGGTGCGGGGGTCCGGTCGGGGCGGGCGATAACGTCCCGTCAACCGATCCAGACCGGTCCCACCGTTCCGTCGCCCGGAGGTCGTCCTTGCTCGCCGTCACCACCGCCGATCTGCGGATCTTCCTGCATGTGCTCGCCGCGACGATCTGGGTCGGCGGGCAGATCACGCTCGGCGCGCTCGTGCCCGCGCTGCGCGGATACGAGGGCGTCACCAAGGTCGCCGCGCGCCGCTTCAACACGATCGCCTGGCCCGCCTTCGCCGTCCTGGTGCTCACCGGCGTCTGGAACATCACGGCGGGCGACCTCGGCGACGCCGCGCGGCGGACCCTGGAGGTGAAGCTGGTGTTCGTCCTGCTGTCCGGCGTCGCCGCGTTCCTGCACACGCGCGCCTCGTCGAAGGCCGGGCTCGCCGTCTGGGGCGCGCTCGGCGCGATCGGGGCGCTGGCCGCCCTGTTCTTCGGCGTCCAGCTCGGCTGAACCCGCCCGGCGGGGGCCAACCGCGGAGGCGGCCGGATCCCGAGGTCGGTGCAAGGGAGTGATCATCCACCGCGAGACCCGACCGCCCCTTGGGTCCTCGCGGTGCTGGGTCGCCGTGTCGGAACGACCGGGGGCGTACGGCCGGAATCCTTCTGGACGAACGCGAGGAATTCGAGCCTAACTCCGCCCGTCAGCGGGGTGTAATGACACGGTGCTTACAGTTGTTTCCCACTGGTGTACAGAAGGTGCCGTGGCAAAATCACCCACCGGTGCGGGTGTGGCCTGAATCACGTCCGGTGTCGTCCGTCCGGACGAGCGGGACAATGGGCGGTGTGAGAGTGGTGGCCATCTCCGACACGCACGCTCCCAGACGCTGGAGGTCGTGCCCGCCGCGCGTGGCCGAGCATCTGCGCGGCGCGGACGTCATCCTGCACGCCGGGGACGTGTGCGTCGCCTCCGTCCTGGACGAGCTGGCCGAGTTCGCGCCCGTCCACGCCGTACTCGGCAACAACGACGGCCCGGACGTCGCCGCGTGGGGCGCCCCCGAGCGGCTCGAACTCGACCTCGACGGCCTCGCCGTCGCGATGGTCCACGACAGCGGTCAGGCCCGGGGCCGCACGGCCCGGATGCGCCGCTGGTTCCCCGGCGCCGACCTGGTCGTCTTCGGCCACTCGCACATTCCCCTGGACGAGACCGGCGACGGCGTCCGCGTCTTCAACCCCGGTTCGCCCACCGACCGGCGCCGCCAACCGCACGGCACGCTCGGCCTTCTCGACATCCGCGACGGTCGCCTCACCGGCGCGAGGATCGTTCCCGTCACCTGACACCGAAACGGGGGCCCGGCATGGGCGATGACCTGGCGGACCGCGTGACCGTGCACGTCGACGGCGGGGTCGCCGACGTGCGGCTCGCCCGCCCCGAGAAACTGAACGCCCTCGACATGGCCATGTTCGACGCGCTCGCCGAGACCGGTGAGGCGCTCGCCGCGGACCCGTCCGTCCGCGCCGTCGTCCTGTCCGGCGAGGGCCGCGCGTTCTGCGCGGGGCTGGACTGCGCCAACTTCGCCGCCATGGCCGCCGACGCCCCGCCCGCCGGGGCGAGCGCCCGGTTCCGACGGCTGGTGCACGACATCACCGCCCGGGAGCCGGGCCGCGCCACCAACTTCGCCCAACAGGTGGTGCACGTGTGGCGCGAGATGCCGCAGCCCGTCATCGCCGCCGTCCACGGCCACGCCCTCGGCGGCGGCCTGCAGATCGCGCTCGGCGCCGACATCCGGATCGCCGCGCCCGACGCGACGCTGTCCGTCCTGGAGATCCGCTGGGGGCTGGTGCCCGACATGACGGGGACCGCCGCGCTGGTCCGCCTCGTCGGCGAGGACGTGGCGAAGGAGCTCACCTTCACCGGACGCATGATCACCGGCGCGGAGGCGGTCCGCCTCGGCCTGGCGACCCGGACCGCGGACGACCCGCGCGCCGCGGCGCTCGAGCTGGCCCGCGAGATCGCCGGAAACAGCCCGGACGCCGTCCGCGGCGCGAAACACCTCCTCAACCGGGCCGCGGACGCCGACCTGGCCGGACAGTTTCTCGAAGAGTCCCGCACGCTCGACGCCCTGCGCGGTTCCCCCAACCAGGTCGAGGCCGTCCACGCCTATTTCGAGAAGCGCCCACCGGAATTCACCGACCCTGTCTGACGCCATTTATTCCGGCTCCCTTAATAGTGGAAATTCGCGTCCGGCCGTCGGAAGTGGCGTGCTTCAACGCCGATGACGCCGCATGGAGAGCGCCCGGGGGAGTAGGATGCGACCGACTCGAATTAGTCGGGGGCCGTCCCATTTCCGGGCGGCCCTCGACGCGTGTCGTGCGGCCGGGACGTAGGCTGCAGGAGTCCACGGAACCAGCTTCTAGAACAGTGACGGACGTGATGAGCGCGGAAGAGGACGGTCGCGGCGGCGACGACCGCGAGCGGCGGGGCGGCGACGGGAGGCGGAACCCGGCCGCCCGTCGTGGAGGCGGCGCCCGGGGCGGGCCCGGAGACCCCGGAGCCCGCAAGGGCGGCGGTCCGCGCGGAGGCGGTTCCCGAGGCGGCGCACCCCGCAGCGGTGCGCCTCGCAGTGGTGCGCCCAAGGGCGGCGCACCCCGAGCCGGCGCGCCCAAGGGCGGTCGCGGCCGTCCGGGCGGTGACCGCAAGGACCGGGAGGCGCGCGGCTGGGAGCCACGCGGCGAGCGGGGTGACCGGGGACAACGCGGCGAACGGGGTCGCTGGAGCGAACGGGGTCAGCAGGGCGAACGCGGCGAACGCGGCGAACGCGGTCCCCGAGGCGCACGGGGTGACGCCCGCCGGGATTACGGCTCCGGTGGCCCGCGCGGCGAGCGGCCGGACGGACGCGCCGGAAAGGGCTCGGGCGGTGGCCCGCGTGGGGGGCCGCGCCGTGACGGACGCCCGGAGGGTCCCCGGACGGGTGGACGCCGGGGTGAGCGACGGTTCGAGGAACGTCCGAAAGGCCGCCGTCCCCAGGACCGGGACGAGCGCGGCGGCAAACGGTTCGGCGGCAAGCGTCAGGAGCGACCGGGAGACCGCGACAGGCGCGGCGGCGGACGCTCCTACGGGCCGCCGCGCGACCGCCGGGCGCGCACCGAGGAGCGGGAGCGTCCGGCGCCCAAGCACGATGATCCGCTCCTGCCGGACGACGTGACGGGCGAGGAACTCGACCCGGACGCCCGTGTCGAGCTGCGCACCCTGCCCAAGGACCTGGCCACGAAGGTCGCCCGGCACCTGGTGATGGCCGGGCGCCTCGCCGAGGAGGAGCCCGAGCAGGCGCACCGGCACGCGCGGGCGGCACGTCGTCTCGCGTCCCGGGTCGGGATCGTCCGGGAGGCCGCCGGGATCGCGGCGTACCACGCGGGCGAGTGGGCGGAGGCGCTCGCGGAACTGCGCGCGGCGCGCCGGCTGAGTTCGGGCGAGGACGCCTACCTGCCGGTGATGGCCGACTGCGAACGCGGGCTCGGCCGTCCCGAACGCGCCCTCGACCTGATCAAGTCGCCGGAGGCGCGCAACCTCGACCCGATGGGCCGCGTCGAGCTGCGCATCGTGGAGTCGGGCGTGCGCCGCGACCTCGGCCAGCACGACGCGGCGGTGGTGACGCTGCAGATCCCCGAGCTGCGCGACCGGCGCCTGCGGCCGTGGTCGGTGCGGCTGTTCTACGCCTACGCGGACGCGTTGGAGGAGGCCGGACGGCGCAGCGAGGCGGCCGACTGGTTCGCCCGCGCCGCGGCGGCCGACCGGGACGGCGAGACCGACGCCGCCGAACGGTACGCCGAACTCGACGGCCTCCACATCGTCGACACCGAAGAGGCCGACACCGAAGAGGCCGACACGGAACAGGCCGGCACGGAACAGGCCGGCACGGAACAGGCCGGCACGGAACAGGCCGGCACCGGTGACGGTGTCGAGGCGGAGGCGGCGGACCTGCCGGGGACGTCGGCGGTGTTCCTGGAGCCGACGACGCCCGCCGTCGAGGAGGAGCCGCCGCCCCCGGAGGACTGACGCCCGATCAGGGGTCGAGGAGGCGCAGAACGAGTCCCGTGCGGGGCTTCGGGCCGAACGAGGTCGACTTGCGGGGGACGCGTTCGCCCGCGTCCGCGACGGCCAGGACGTCCTCGACCCTGAGCGGGTTCAGGACGACGGCGGTCCCGCCCGCGGCGCGTGCGCGGGCGATCGCGGCGGACGGGTCGTCGTGCACGACCTGGATGGCGTCCTCGTTCTCGGGGACGTTCCACAGGTTCCCGACGAGGAGATGGTCGAGGACGGCGGTGTCGAGCCCGCGCCAGCGCGGCGAGTGCTCGAACGGCATGGAGTGGCTCAGCGCGTCCGCCTCGGGTTCGGTGAGCAGGTGCAGGGTGTCGCCGCCGCCGAGGAGGAACGCGGGCCCGCCTCCGGAGGCGAACACGTCCGCGAGCGCCTGGAGCGCGGCGGGCTCGTCCGTGAAGTCGGTGACGCGGAACACCGCGCGGGCCCGCGCCACGGCATCGCCCGGACGGAGCCCCGGCAGGACGCGGTGGATCGCGGCCAGGTGCGGTGGGTAGCGGGTGGAGTCGACCAGCATGGCCAGGCCCGCGTCCCATGGTCCGGGCCCGTCGCCGGCGGCGTGCCGGTGGGCCTGGAGGGCGCGGTAGGTGGCGTACCGGTGGTGGCCGTCGGCGATGAGCGCCCGCCGGCCGCGCAGGTCGGCGGCGACCCGCGCGTGCAGCGCGGGATCGGAGACGCGCCACAGCCGGTGCGTGAGCCCGTCGTCGGCGCGGAAGTCCAGCAGGGGAGTGTCCGTGGACGCGTCGTCCACGATCCGGGCCGCGTCGCCGCCGCCCTCGTACACCAGGAAGATCGGCTCCAGGTTGGCGTCGGCGGCCAGCATCAGCGCGAGCCGGTCGCGAACCGGGCCGGGGAACACGTTCTCGTGCGGGAGCACCACCCCGTCGGACTCGGGGCGGAGCCCGAGGGCCCCGATCAGGCCGCGCTGGAGGACCGTCCCGCCGCGGGCCGCCTCGTACACGTACAGGGCCGGGTCGGGGTCGATGGCGAGGGCGCCCTCGTCCAGCCACCGGCGCAGCCGCCGTCCCGCCGCGTCGTAGCTCTCCCCGGCCGCGCGCGGCAGGTTCAGCCGGACGATGTTGTGGCCGCCGCTCGCCAGCAGCCGTGACGCGGTCGCGTCGTCGATCAGGTCGTAGGGGGGCGTGGTCACCGACGCCGGGTCGCCCGCGATCTCCGGGACGAACCGGACGCCGCGGAAGGGAGCCAGTTCCAGCGCGCCGCCCGTCCGCGGCGCGGACGTGCCGAAGATGCGGGCGCTGAACTCCTCCGGCCCGAGGCCGGAGGGGAGGTCGTCGTCCATCCCGGGCATGCTAATCGTCGAAGGGCGTTCGGAGGCCCGGCGGGTACGGTCGAATTCCGAGGGGAGGTCCACATGGAAGATCAAGTTCCTGGACGGTCGGAGGATTCCCCCGGGGATGATCCGGGCGAGCATGCGGCCCCGCCCGCCGGAGGCGTCTACGAGTGGTACACGCGGGGCCTGGAGCTGCTCAGGACGGGCAGCGCGGCGGCGGCGCTGCAACTGCTGGCCAGGGCCGCCGACGCCGAACCGGGATCCCACAGCATCCGGGAGGCGCTCGCCCGCGCCCAGTTCGGGGCACGGCGGTTCGACGCGGCGGCGGAGAGCTTCCGGTGGATCGTCGAGGCGGAGCCCGCCGAGGACTACGCGCGGTTCGGCCTCGGACTGTCCCTGAGCCGGATGGGCGACTTCGAGGGCGCGGTGGAGCATCTCGCGCTCGCCGCCGCCATGCGTCCCGAGAACCGCGACTACGCGAACGCGCTGCGGCACGCCAGGGCCACCCTGGAGTACCGGCGCCGATGAGGAGCCCGATGAAGGAAAGCGACACCCCCCTCTGCGAGGCGTACGACGTCGCCCTGCTCGACCTCGACGGGGTCGTCTACGTCGGCCGCCGGGCCGTCCCGGCGGCGGCGGAGTCGCTCGCCAAGGCCCGCGCGGCGGGCCAGCGGCCGGCGTTCGTCACCAACAACGCCTCGCGGACCCCGTCCGCGGTCGCCGCGCTGCTCAACGACGTCGGCGTCCCGGCGGACGCGGCGGACGTCGTGACCTCGGCGCAGGCCGCGGCCCGGCTGCTGGCCGAGCGGCTGCCCGCCGGGGCGCCGGTGCTCGTGGTGGGCGGCATGGGCCTGCGCCACGCCCTGTACGCGCGGGGGCTGCGCCCGGTGTCGACGGCGGCCGAGCGGCCCGCGGCCGTCGTGCAGGGCTTCCATCCGGACCTCGGCTACGGGCTGCTGTCGGAGGGGGCGAAGGCCGTCGCGGCGGGCGCGCTGTTCGTCGGCTCCAACGGCGATCTGACCATCCCCGGCGGGGAGGGACCCCCGAACCCGGGGAACGGCGCCCTGCTCCGCGTGATCAGCTCCGCGACCGGCGTCGAACCGATCGTCACCGGCAAGCCGGGACGTCCACTCCACCAGGAGTCGATCCTGCGCACCGGCGCCCGGAACCCGATCGTCGTCGGCGACCGTCTCGACACCGACATCGAGGGCGCCCACAACGGCGGCGCCGACAGCCTCCTGGTCTTCACCGGCGTCACCGAACCCCTGGACGCCCTCACCGCACCACCGAACCGGCGCCCGACGTACCTGGCGCCCGACCTGACCGGGCTCCTCGTCCCGCACCCGCGGACCGTCCGGGACGGCGACGCCCACCGCTGTGGGGGCTGGACGGCCCGCCGCGACGGCGACACGTTCACGATCACCGGCTCGGGCGACCCCTACGACGGCCTCCGCGCCCTCGCCTCCGCCGCCTGGACCACCGACGAGCCCCCGCCCCGCGCCGCCCTCACCGACGCCGTGGAGTCGCTGGCGCTGTGACTCACAGAACCTTGCGGAGGCGGAGCAGGTCGAAGATGCTCGCCTCGATCTTGAGCCTGCCCTCCGCCCACGCCCTGGTCGGATGCAGGTCGTCGTCGGCCATGGCGACGAGGTCGTCGCTGTCCACGGTGAGCCGCACCTGGGCCTCCCGGGGGTCGCCGTCGGGCTCGAACGGATCGAGACCGCCCTCGTGCAACCGGGTGCGGTAGGCCACGCCGAGGTCCGCGACGCGACAGCTGATCGTCCGCTCGACGGCGTGCTCGGCGAGCCGGTCGGCGTCCACGTCCGCCAGTCGCGCCGCGATGCGTCCGAGCGCCGCCAGGCACTCCTCCTCGTTCGCCATGGTCAGGCCGTTCCCCGTTCCGTCGACAACGGTGTCGTTCAGGGACGGTAGCGTTCAGCATGAGCCGGAGGCGACTCGTCCCGGGCGCCGAGGGTCCACTGGGAGGTAAACGTGATGTCCGACGAGGCCGCGCGGGAACCGGACGTCCCCGACGTCCCGGCCGCGCCGCCGCCCGACCCGACGGGCGATCCGCGGGTGGACGCCGCCATCGCCCGCCTCGCCGACCTGGCCGGGCGACCCGTCCCCGAACATGTGGAGATCTTCGAGGACGTCCACCAGCGGCTCCAAGAGCTCCTCGCCTCCGCCGACCACGACCCCGAAGAGCATGAACACCGACCGTGAGCATCGACCATGACCACTAGGCGTCGACTGGACGCGGAGCTGGTCCGGCGCGGCCTGGCCCGCTCCCGCGAGCACGCGTCCCGTCTGATCGACGACGGGCGGGTCCGGGTCGGCGGCCGGGCGGCGGCGAAGGCCGCGACGCAGGTGGAGGCCGCCGCCGCCATCGTCGTCGCCGACGCGGACGACGGCCCCGAGTACGTCTCGCGCGGCGGTCACAAGCTCGCGGGCGCCCTCAGGGCGTTCGAGGGCCTGACCGTGTCGGGCCGCGTGTGCCTGGATGCGGGCGCCTCCACCGGCGGGTTCACCGACGTCCTGCTGCGCGCGGGCGCGGCGCACGTGTACGCGGTCGACGTCGGGTACGGCCAGATCGCCTGGTCCCTGCGGACGGACGAGCGCGTCACCGTCCTGGAACGCACGAACGTCCGCGACCTGCGCCCCGACATGCTCGGCGACACGCCCCCCGGCCTCGTCGTCGGCGACCTGTCGTTCATCTCCCTCAAGCTCGTGCTCGGGCCGGTGCGCGACTGCGCGGAGCCCGGCGCCGACTTCGCGATGATGGTGAAACCGCAGTTCGAGGTCGGCAAGGACCGCGTCGGCGCGGGCGGTGTCGTCCGCGACCCGGAACTGCGCGCCGAGGCGGTCGGGGACGTCGCCCGGCACGCGGAGACGCTCGGGCTCGGCGTCCGCGGCGTGACGGCGAGCCCGCTGCCCGGCCCGTCCGGCAACGTGGAGTACTTCCTGTGGCTGCGGGCCGGCGCCCCGCCGCTGGACGAGTCCGCCCTCGCGAAGGCCATCGCGGACGGCCCCCAGTGATCGGCACAGTGATCGGCACGGTGACCGGCACGGTGATCGGGTACGGCCCGCGGCCCGTACAGAAGGCGTGCGAAGCGGGAACGTCTCCGCCGGGGATGTTCGTCCAGACGTCTGTACGCCCGAGAACGCCGGGGAGTGGGGCGAGAGCATGAGCAAGAGATCGGTGCTGGTCGTGGCGCACACCGGACGGCCGGAGGCGATCCGCAGCGCGCATCTCGTCGTCGAGCGGCTCAGCGAGGCCGGGATCTGCGTGCGGGTCCTGGACGGTGAGGCCGCCGAGATCGGCGCGACGGGCGTGGAGGTCATGCCCAGCACCGCCGCCGCGGCCGAGGACGCCGAGGTCGTCATGGTCCTCGGCGGTGACGGGACGCTGCTGCGCGCCGCCGACCTGACCCGCACCGCCGGCACCCCGCTCCTCGGCGTCAACCTCGGCCATGTCGGGTTCCTCGCCGAGGCCGAGCGCGACGACCTCGCCGCCACCGTCGACCGGGTCGTGACCCGCCGCTACGACGTCGAGGAGCGGATGACCGTCGACGTCGTCGTCCGCCTCAACGGCACGGTCACCGGCCACACGTGGGCGCTGAACGAGGCGAGCATCGAGAAGGCCGAGCGGGAGCGGATGCTGGAGGTCGTCGCCGAGATCGACGGCCGTCCGCTGTCGAACTGGGGCTGCGACGGGGTGGTGTGCGCCACGCCGACCGGGTCGACCGCGTACGCGTTCTCCGCCGGCGGTCCGGTCGTCTGGCCGGAGGTCGAGGCGATGCTGGTCGTGCCGATCAGCGCCCATTCGCTGTTCGCGCGCCCGCTGGTGGTGTCGCCGCGGTCGCTGGTCGCCGTGGAGGTGCTCCCGGGCACGCCGCGGGCCGTCCTGTGGTGCGACGGGCGCCGCACCCTCGACGTGCCGCCCGGCGCGCGGGTCGAGGTCCGGCGCGGCGCCGAGCCGGTGCGGCTGGCGCGGCTGCACCTCACCCCGTTCACCGACCGTCTCGTCACGAAGTTCGGACTGCCCGTGACGGGCTGGCGCGGCCGGGTCAGGCAGCCCGCCCGACCGACTCCTCCACTGGAGGACTCGCAGGTCGCGGACGCCTCGACGATCGGCGGGGAGGCGCCGGGCGAGCAGAGGGGATAATCTCCACAGGCGCGAACCGGGATCTGTTTGCGGAGGGTTGTGACGCTGGTGCGCCCGATGGTCGATGAGGTGCGGATCGAGGGCCTCGGAGTGATCGATGAGGCCGTGCTCGATCTGTCTCCGGGGTTCAACGTCGTCACCGGCGAGACGGGGGCCGGCAAGACCATGGTGGTCACCAGCCTCGGTCTGCTGTTCGGCGGCCGCGCCGACCCGCAGCGGGTCAGGCCCGGCGCGGACCGCGCCACGGTGGAGGGCCGGATCGTCGTCGATCCCGGCGGCCGCGTGGTGGAGCGGGTGGAGGAGTCCGGCGGCGAACTGGACGACGGCGCGTTGATCGTGACGCGGTCGGTGTCGGCGGAGGGCCGGTCCCGCGCGTTCCTCGGCGGCCGGTCCGTTCCCGTGAACGTGCTGATCACCATCGCCGACGACCTGGTCGCGGTGCACGGGCAGTCCGACCAGCAGCGGCTGCTTCAGGCGTCCCGGCAGCGTGGCGCCCTCGACCGCTACGCCGGCGCGGCGCTGACCAAGCCGATGCGCGCCTACACCAAGGCCTACCAGCGGCACCGGCAGGTCACCGCGCTGCTGGACGAGCTGACCACCCGGGCCCGCGAGCGCGCCCGGGAGGCGGACACGCTCCGCTTCGGCCTGGAGGAGATCGAGAAGGTCGACCCGAAGGAGGGCGAGGAGACCGACCTCGCCGCCGAGGAGGAGCGGCTCGGGCACGCCGACGCGCTGCGCGGCGCCGCCGACACCGCGCACGAGGCGCTGCTCGGCGACCCGGCCGCGGCGATCGAGGCGGCGAACGTGACGAGCCTGCTCGGCCAGGCCCGCAACGCGCTGGACGCCGTCCGCGACCATGACCCGGAACTCGCGGCGCTCGCCGACCGGCTCGCCGAGGCCGGCTACCTCGTCTCCGACGTCGGCACCGACCTCGCGTCCTATGCCGAGTCCGTGGACGCCGACCCGGCGCGGCTCGCGACCGTCCAGGAGCGGCGCGCCGAGGTGACCGCGCTGATCCGCAAGTACGGCGGGCCGGACGGCACCGCCGCGGCGGTCCTGGAGTGGGCGCGCGCGTCGGCGGCGCGGCTCGCCGAGCTGGAGGGCGACGACGACCGCATCGAGGAGCTGCGGTCCGAGCACGCCGAGCTGACCGAGCGGCTCGCCGCCGAGGCGGGGGAGCTGACCGCGGTCCGCGCCCGCGCCGCCGAACGGTTCTCCGCCGCCGTCACCGAGGAGCTGACCGCGCTGGCGATGCCGCACGCCCGCGTCTCCGTCACCGTCACCCCCACCGACGACTACGGGCCGCACGGCGTCGACGAGGTGGAGGTGCGGCTCGCCCCGCACCCCGGGGCGAAGCCGCTGCCGCTGCACAAGGGCGCGTCGGGTGGTGAGCTGTCCCGCGTGATGCTCGCGATCGAAGTCGTGTTCGCGGGCGCCGACCCCGTGCCGACGTTCGTGTTCGACGAGGTCGACGCGGGCGTCGGCGGTAAGGCCGCGGTGGAGATCGGACGGCGGCTGGCACGGCTGGCCCGTAACGCGCAGGTGATCGTCGTCACACATCTCCCGCAGGTCGCGGCGTTCGCCGACCGGCACCTGCTGGTGGAGAAGTCCGACGACGGCACCGTCACCCGCAGCGGCGTCACCACCCTCGACCAGGAGGGTCGGGTGCGGGAACTGTCGCGGATGCTCGCCGGCCTGGAGGACTCCGAGCTCGGCCGCGCCCACGCCGAGGAGCTTCTCGCCATGGCGTCCGCCGAACGGTGACCCGGCCAAAAAATACAGAGCGTACACGAACGGACACGCCTGGACGCTTGCCGTTTCCAGTATCGGCCCCCGTGCTCTGGCAGGATGGCAGGTGATGAACGAGCCGTCACCCACGACAGAGCGGCGCGTCCGGCTGGCCGACCGGCTGCCCAGGCACGTGCTCAAGAGGCGCGTCCTCACGCTCGGCCTGGCCCGCGACGACGGCCTGCCCGGTGTCAGTGCCACGGTGCGGCTCGACCGTCGCACCAAGAATCTCACCAAGCGACTGCAGCCCGGTGAGATCGCGGTGATCGACCATGTCGACCTCGACCGGGTCAGCGCGGAGGCGCTGGTGGCGTGCGGTGTCGGCGCCGTCGTCAACGTCGCGCCGAGCATCTCGGGCCGCTACCCGAACCTCGGGCCGCAGATCCTGCTGGACGCCGACATCCCGCTCGTGGACGACGTCGGCCCGGAGATCTTCACCCGGCTCCAGGAGGGCGACCAGGTCCGCGTCCGGGGCCGTGTGGTGCACAAGGTGACGAACAAGGGCGAGGACGTCGTCGCCAAGGGCACCGAGCAGACGCCCGAGAGCGTCCTGGCGGCGCTGGCCGACGCGAAGGCCGGGCTCGCGACCCAGTTGGAGGCGTTCGTCGCCAACACGATGGAGTACATCAAGCGCGAGCGCGACCTGCTCATCGACGGTGTCGGCGTCCCCGACGTCACCACCAAGCTCGCGGGCCGGCACGCGCTGATCGTCGTGCGCGGCTACCACTACCGTGAGGACATCGCGACGCTGCGGCCCTACATCCGCGAGTACCGTCCCGTCCTCATCGGCGTGGACGGCGGCGCCGACGCGCTGATGGAGGCCGGCTACCGTCCCGACATGATCGTCGGGGACATGGACTCGGTGTCCGACGACGCGCTGACCTGCGGCGCCGAGATCGTCGTGCACGCCTACCGGGACGGCCGGGCGCCGGGGCTGAAGCGGGTGCACGACCTCGGGCAGGAGGCGGTGACGTTCCCCGCCACCGCCACCAGCGAGGACATCGCGATGCTGCTCGCCGACGACAAGGGCGCCACGTTGATCGTCGCGGTCGGCACGCACGCCAACATGGTGGAGTTCCTCGACAAGGGCCGCGCCGGGATGGCGAGCACGTTCCTCACCCGGCTGCGGGTCGGCAGCAAACTCGTGGACGCCAAGGGCGTCAGCCGCCTCTACCGCAGCCGGATCTCCACCTGGTCGTTGCTGTTCCTCGTCCTCGGCGCGGTCGTCGCCATCGTCACCGCCGTCGCCATGTCACCGGCGGGGGACGTCATCAGTCCCCTGCTCGCCGACCGCTGGCACGCCTTCGTCTTCTGGTTGACCGGACTCTTCACGTGATCGATTTCCGCTATCACCTCGTCTCCATCGTCGCGATCTTCCTCGCGCTGGCGCTCGGCATCGTGCTCGGCTCCACCACCCTGTCGGACTCGGTGAGCGAGACGCTGCGCCAGCAGGCGAACTCGGCGGCCAAGACCGCCCAGCAGGCCCGCACCCAGCAGCGGCAGCTGGAGCACCGGATGAACGGGCAGGAGCAGTTCGCCCAGGTGCTGGCGCCGCAGATCGTCCTGAACCGGCTGCGGGGCCAGTCCCTGGTGCTCGTCGAGACGCCCGGCGCGGGCGAGGACGGCATCGAGCGGATCGGCGAGCTCGCCAAGGACGCGGGCGCGTCCGTCACCGGGCGCGTGACCGTCCAGAAGAAGTTCCTGGACGACGACCAGCGCACCACGGTCGACGAACTCGCCACCCAGCTGAAGCCCGACGGCGTCGAGTACCCCGAGGGCGCCACCGCCTACGACAAGGCGGGCGCGGTGCTCGCCGCCGCCCTCGTCACCAAGGATCCCGCCAGGTCCGGGCGGGAGGACGCCGCGGGCGGAGCCGTCCTGAACGCCTTCACCCAGGCCGGGTACATCACCGCCAGCGGCAAGCCGGGGCAGCACGCGACCCTCGCCGTGGTGGTCGCGCCCGCCAGCGCGTACGCCTACGACGGCGGCGGCGACGACAACAAGGCGCTGATCTCGCTGGCGTCCGCACTCGACGCCGCCGGGCGCGGTACCGTCGTCGGTGGCCCGCCGACCTCGGCGCAGGAGGGCGGGCTGATCGCGGCGCTGCGCGACTCCGACACCAAGGACTCGGTCTCCGCCATCGACGTGGTGGACTCCGCGTCCGGGCAGGTCGTGACGATCCTGGCGCTGCAGAACGAGATGAGCGGCAAGTCCGGCCAGTACGGCACGGGCGCCGGGACGAGCGGCTACGCGCCATCGCCCGCGCCCGAGGCGGGGAAGAACGGGTGACCTTCTGATGAGAACACACATTCCCTCGGCGAGGGCGGCGCGGCTGCTGGTGGGGGCGGGGCTCGGCGCCGTCGCCGCGCGCGCCGCGTACGCCGCGTTGACCCGGCGGCCGCCGGGCCTGAACGGGCTGCCGGGCGAGGAGGTGTGGGGTCGCACCAACCACCGCGGTGAGCCGGTGACGCTGCTGGAGGGCCCGGCGCTCGTCGCGGGCGCCGCCGCGGGCGGGCTGCTGGTGCCCGGCGCCGGGGGCCGCACCCGCGCCGCCGCGCTGCTCGCGGGCGCCGGAGCCGGGCTGCTCGGCGGGTACGACGACCTCGCGGGGTCCGCCTCGTCCCGGGGGTTCAAGGGTCATCTGAAGGCCCTGGCCCGCGGTGAGGTCACCAGCGGCTCCGTCAAGATCCTCGGCATCGGCGCGACCGGGCTGGCCGCCGCCGCGCTCGCCGGGTCGCCCGCCCCGTCCCGGTCGGGACGCGCGGTCGACACGCTGCTCAACGGCGCGATCATCGCCGGGAGCGCGAACCTGATGAACCTGTTCGACCTGCGGCCCGGACGGGCCGTCAAGGTCGGTCTCCTCACCGGGGCGCCGCTGGCGCTGAGCCGGTCCGGGGCGGCGGTCGTGGCCGCGCCGCTCGGCGCCGCCGCCGCGCTGCTGCCCGAGGACCTCGGTGAGCGCGCGATGCTCGGCGACACCGGCGCCAACGCGCTCGGCGCCCTGCTCGGCCTCGCCGCGACCCGGCTCGGCCGCGGGCCGCGTCTCGCCGTCCTCGCGGGGATCACCGGGCTGAACGTGGCCAGCGAGTTCGTCAGCTTCACCAAGGTCATCGCGGGCAATCCGGTGCTGAACCGCGTCGACATGCTCGGCCGCCGTCCCGTCGCCGTGCCCGCCCCGGCGCCCGCCCCGGCGTCCGAGACAGACGAGCAGCGCACATCCGCCGCCGACGAACAGGGCAAGCCCGGCACCGATGACGCGTTCCGGTCGTCGCCCGCCTAGCCGCGCCGCCGCCGACCCGTCCCCCCGGTAGACCTTCACGAGCGTGTCACCGCCGAACCGTGCCACCGCCCTTCGCCGCCTGACCGGCGGCCTCGCCGGCGCGGCCGTCGTCATCGCCGTCATCACGGTGCTGTCGCGGCTGGCCGGGTTCGGGCGTACGTACGCGTTCTCCCAGACGGTCACCACGTCGTGCCTCAGCCAGGCGTACTTCACCTCGACGCAGTTCCCCAGCATCGTCTACGAGATCGTCGCGGGCGGCGCGCTCGCCGGCATGGTCGTGCCGGTCCTCGCCGGGCCCGCCGAACGCGGCGACCGCGAGCAGGTCCGCCGTATCGCGTCGGCGCTGCTCACCTGGATCGTGGTGCTGATGGTGCCGCTGTCGGCGCTGATGGCGGTCGGCTCCCGTCCGATCATGGAGCTGCTGGTCGGCCGCGATCTCAAGGGCTGTGCGCGCGGCGACATCGTGGACGTCGGCTCCACCATGCTCGCGATCATGTCGGCGCAGATGGTGATGTACGGGGTCGCGGTCGTCCTGTACGGGCTGTTGCAGTCGCACCGCCGTTTCGTCGCGCCCGCCCTGGCGCCGTTGATGTCGAGCGTCGTGGTGATCGTCGCGTACGTCGTCTACGCGCCGCTCGGTCGCGGTCACGAGAACGACCTGGCCGGTCTGCCGCTGGACGCGGAGTTGACCCTGTCGATCGGGACCGCGTTCGGCGGCGTCGCGATGGCGGTCACGGCCGGGATCGCGGCATGGCGGCTGCGGCTCCGGCTGCGTCCCACGCTGCGGTTCCCGGACGGGGTGGCGCCGCGCGTGCGGCGGCTCGCGGTCGCGGGCCTGGCGACCGTCGCGGCCCAGCAGGTGTCGGCGCTGCTGGTCGTCCGGCTCAGCTACGAGGGCACGGGCGGCGCGCTCGCCAACTACCAGTACGCGTGGGCGATCTACCTGCTGCCATGGGCGATCCTCGCCGTGCCGATCGCGACGAGCGCGTTCCCGACGCTGTCCGCGCGGATCAGCGCGGGGGAGGACGACCGGTTCGACCGGATCACCGCGTCCACGACCCGGGCGGTGGTCCTGGTGTCGTGCGCGGGCGCGGCGGCGCTCGCGGCCGTCGCCGTCCCGATCGGCGCGGTGTTCAACCCCGGTCACCCGGACCAGCAGGAGGTGCTGTCCCGCGCGGTGCTCGCGTTCGCGCCCGGGTTGGTCGGATACGGGCTCATCGCGCATCTCGGTCGCGTCCTGTACGCCTGCCATCGCGGGCGGATGGGCGCCGCCGCGATCGTCACCGGCTGGCTCGTCGTGATGGTCGCGGACATCGCGCTCGTGTGGACCGCCGACCGGCAGTGGGTCGTCGCGGCGCTCGGCGCGGGCAACGCCGCCGGGATGACCGTGGCGGGCGCGCTGCTGCTGGGAACGCTGCTGCGCGCCAGGGGCGCCGCGTCGGTGGCGGGGATTCCGCGCGCGCTGGCGGCGGGCCTGGCGGGCGGTGCGGCGGGCGCCGCCGCGGGTTACGCTACCGCCGCGCTGCTCGGGACGGGCGGGCCCGGCGCGACCGGGGAACTGCGCAATGTCGGCACCGGGCTGCTCGCCGCGGTCGCCGCCGCCGTGGTCTTCCTGGTCATCGCATTCGTGATCGACGGCCGTGACCTGCGCGCCGTCCTGAGCCGGAGGGTCACACCCCATGTCTGACAAGAGGGATCTGGACGGTCTGCGCGTCGCGCTCGTCCTCGGCACCGTCGCGGGCGGCGTGGGCAAGCACGTCCGGTCCGTCGCCGACGGCCTGGCCGGACGCGGCGCGCAGGTGGTGGTGTGCGGGCCCGTGTCGGCCGAGGAGCTGTTCGGATTCGCCGGCGCCGGTGACGGGCGCGTCCGGTTCGCCGAGGTCGATCTCGCCGACCGGCCCCGCCCGGCGCGTGACGCCAGGGCCGTGGCGCGGCTGCGGTCGCTGTTGCGCGGCGCCGACGTCGTCCACGCGCACGGGCTGCGGGCCGGGGCCCTGGCGGTGGCGGCGTGCGCGCGGATCGCGCCGGGGCCGCTGCGTCTGGCGGGGGGCGGGCCGCCGCTGGTCGTCACCCTGCACAACGCCCTCATCGCGGGTGGGCGGACGGCCGTCGTCCACGCCGGGCTGGAGCGGGTCGTGGCGCGCGGCGCGGCGCGCGTCCTCGCGGTGTCGCCCGACCTGGAGCGGCGGATGCGGGATCTCGGTGCCCGGTCGGTGGGGCACGCGATCATTCCGGCGCCGGCGCCGCAGGCTCCGCCGGGCCCGGCGGTCCGCGCCGACCTGCGGGCGGAGCTGGGCGTGGGGGAGCGGCCGCTGGTGCTCACCGTCGCGCGGCTCGCCCACCAGAAGGGGCTGCCGACACTGCTGGACGCGTCGCGCGCCTGGACGGGACGCACCCCGCCGCCGCTCGTCGCCATCGTCGGTGACGGTCCGCTGGAGGAGGAGCTGCGCGCCCGCATCGAGGCCGAGGACCTGCCCGTCCGGCTGCTCGGACGCCGGTCGGACATCGCCGGGCTGCTGGCCGCGTCGGACGTGGCGGTCGTCCCGAGCGTGTGGGAGGGGCAGCCGCTGGTCGTCCAGGAGATCCTGCGGGCGGGACGGCCGCTCGTCGCCACCCGCGTCGGCGGGATCCCCGGCATGGTCGGCGCGGACGAGCGGCCCGCCGCCGCGGACGGTGCGGGGCCGCTGTTGCAGGGCCCGGAGAGCGAGGCGGCGCTGCTGGTCCCGCCGGGTGATCCGGACGCGCTGGACCGCGCGGTGAGCCGTGTCCTGGACGATCCGGCGCTCGCGGCCCGGCTGGCGTCGGCCGCCGCGCGGCGCTCGGCCCTGCTGCCCGGCGAGGACGACGCCGTGGACCAGCTCGCGGACGTCTATCGGGAACTGGTTCCGGCCCGCCGCTGACGAATCTCTCCAGGTAGGGAACCTCCGGCGGCCCTTCCGCGTTGAAGGAGGTAATGGAGGGGAGTATCCCCACACACGGTTCCCGTCAATACGGTCGGTCCGTACCGACCCGGGTTCCGCGGCCCTGCAGGCGAGCGCGTCGCCCGGGGCGGGAGAGACCTCCGGCGCTCTTTCGTGTCCGCTGGAGGCACCGCCTTGTCCGTCTCACCCCTGGTCTGGGGGCTCACGATCGCGGCGATCCTCGCCGTCATCGCCGCCGACCTGTTCCTCATCCACCGCAACGACACGCGGGAGTTCACGACGCGGCGCGCCGCGTTCTGGTCGGCCGTCTACATCGGCCTCGCCGTGCTGTTCGGCGTCGGGGTCTGGCTGTTCGCCGGCGGACGGTACGCCGGGGAGTATTTCGGCGGCTTCGTCACCGAGAAGAGCCTCAGCGTCGACAACCTCTTCGTGTTCATGGTGATCCTCGCCCGGTTCGCCGTGCCGAAGCACGCCCAGCACACCGTGCTGATGGCGGGCATCGTGATCGCGTTGCTGCTGCGCGGCCTGTTCATCGCGGTCGGCGCCGCGGCGATCTCCACGTTCACCTGGGTGTTCTTCATCTTCGGCGCGTTCCTCATCTGGACGGCGATCGGCCTCGTCCGCGGCGGCGACGAGGACGAGTTCAAGGAGAACGCGCTGCTGCGGTGGGCCAAGCGCATCATCCCGACGGCCGAGGAGTACGACGGGTCCCGGTTCACCACCAAGCGCGGCGGGCGCCGGCTGTTCACCCCTCTCGCCATCGTCATGATCGCGATTGGGTCCACGGACGTGCTGTTCGCGCTGGACTCCATTCCCGCGATCTTCGGGCTGACCACCGAGCCGTACCTGGTGTTCACCGCCAACGCGTTCGCGCTGATGGGGCTCGTCCAGCTGTACTTCCTGCTCGGCGGGCTCACCGACCGGCTGGTCTACCTCGGTCATGGACTGGCGTTCATCCTCGGCTTCATCGGCGTGAAGCTGGTCCTGCACGCGCTGCACGAGTACGGCGTCTCCTGGGCTCCGGACATTCCGATCTGGGTGTCCCTCGCGGTGATCGCCGGAACGCTCGTCGCGACCACGGTCGCCAGCCTCGCCGCCGGAGGGAGGGCGCCCGCCGCCGGCGCGTCGACCTCGAACGAGGCCGTCGACGCCGCGGACGCGGACGCCGCCGCGACACGCGACGCGTAACCGCGCGCGGCTTGCCCTTCCCATAACCGAACCGTGTTCTAGAATGACGCTCAGCGGTGCGGGGAGAGAAGGGGTCGACGCATGGGCATGGGGCTGACCGAGGAACACGAGGCGCTCGCGGACGCGGTCCGCGGCTTCGCCGAGCGACACGTTGCGGCGACGACCGTCCGGGCGGCGCTGGACGCGGACCGGGAGACCCGGCCCGGGTTCTGGCCCGCCCTGGCCGACCAGGGCCTGCTCGGGCTGCACCTCGGTGAGGAGCACGGCGGCCAGGGTCACGGCCTCCTGGAACTGGCGGTCGCGCTGGAGGAACTGGGCCGGGCCGCCGCGCCCGGCCCGTTCCTGCCGACCGTCCTCGCGAGCGCCGTGATCGACGCGTCCGGCAACGCGAAGGCGCGCGGGGAACTGCTGCCCCCGCTCGCCGGCGGGTCGATGACCGGCGCCGTCGCGCTGGACGCGGGCGGCGCCGACACCCGAATGACCGCCCGCGGCGACGGTGACGCGCTCGTCGTGTCCGGAACGGCGGAGACGGTGCTCGGCGCCGCGCTCGCCGACGTGATCGTCCTGCCGGTGGACGGCGGCGAGCGGTGGGTCGCCGTCGACGCCGCGGACGTCACGGTCACGCCCGTCGCGAGCCTGGACAGAACCCGCCGCGTCGCCACGGTCGAGGTCACCGATGTCACCGTCACCGCCGACCGCGTGCTCGGCGGCGTCACCGCCGGGCACGTCCGGGACATCGCCGCCGCCCTGTTCGGCGCCGAGGCGGCGGGTCTCGCCGGGTGGCTGGTGACGACCGCGGCCGAGTACGCGAAGGTCCGCGAGCAGTTCGGCCGTCCGATCGGGCAGTTCCAGGGCGTCAAGCACAAGGCCGCCCGCGCCCTCACCGCGCTGGAGCAGGCCCGCGCCGCCGCCTGGGACGCCGCCCGCGCCCTGGACGAGGGCGCCCCCGACGCCGGTTTCGCGGCCGCGGTCGCCGCCGTAGTCGCCGCCGACGCGGGCGTGCGGACCGCCCGCGACGCCATCCAGATCCTCGGCGGCATCGGCTTCACCTGGGAGCACGACGCGCACATCTACCTGCGTCGCGCCATGACGCTGCGGGCACTGCTCGGACCGTCCGCGGACTGGGCGGCGAGGGTCGCGGCGCTCGCGCTGGACGGCGGCCGCCGCGAGGTCGTCCTGGAACTGGACGATGAGTTCCGGCCGCTGCGCGAACGCGTCCGGGCCGACATCGCCGGGCTGGCCGCCATCGACGACAGGGCCGAGCTGCACCGCAGACTCGGCGACGAGGGATGGACCGCTCCGCATCTCCCCGAGCCGTGGGGCCGCGCGGCCGGGCCCGTCGAGCAGATCCTCATCCAGCAGGAACTGAAGGCCGCCGGGATCAGGGGACCGAACCTGGCGATCGGGCGGTGGTTGGTCCCGTCCCTCGTCCGGTACGGGACCGACGAGCAGAAGGAGACGTTCCTGCGCGCGACCCTGCGCGGGGACATCATCTGGTGCCAGCTGTTCTCCGAACCCGGCGCGGGATCCGACCTCGCGTCGCTGACGATGCGGGCCGAGCGGGTCGACGGCGGCTGGCGGCTCACCGGCCAGAAGATCTGGACGTCGTTCGCGCGGCGAGCCGAGTGGGGCTTCTGCATCGCCCGGACCGACCCGGGCGCGCCCAAGCACGACGGCATCACCTATTTCCTGGTGGACATGAGGTCCCCGGGCGTGGACGTCCGCCCGCTGCGCGAGCTGACCGGAGACGCCCTGTTCAACGAGGTGTTCCTGGACGGTGTGTTCGTCCCGGACGACCGGGTCGTCGGCGAGGTGAACCGGGGCTGGGAGGTCGCGCGGCACACGCTGTCCAACGAGCGGGTGTCGCTGTCGACCGGCGGTTCGCTGGGCATGGGCGTTCCCGAGCTGCTGAAGTTCCTCCGGGGCCGTGACCTCGACCCCGTCGCGATGGTCGAGGCCGGCGGGCTCGTCGCGCGCGGCCAGGCGATCGACCTGCTCGGGCTGCGCACCACGCTCAAGCAGCTGAACGGCATCGAGCCGGGCGCGGAGGCCAGCGTCCGCAAACTCCTCGGCGTGCAGTTCAACCAGGACGTCGCCGACCACTGCTGGGCCGCGCAGGGCACCGTGGCCGCCACCGAGGTGCCGCTCGCCGACAGTGGCGTGTTGGCACGTGCCACGCTGTTCAGCCGCGCGATGACGATCTACGGCGGCACCACCGAGGTCCAGCTCAACATCATCGCCGAGCGTCTCCTCGGCCTGCCCCGCGACCCCGAGCCGGGCGGGTGAGCGGTCGGCGCGACCGGGCGCGCGGTCAGCGCGGCCGGAACGTGTAGGTGACGTTCACCAGGACGATCGCGAGCAGCGCGAACATCAGACCCGGCAGACCGGCGTTGACGACGGCGATGGCGCTCAACGGGATGGCGGCCAGCAGCGACAGCACCGCCATCGCCAGGCTGTGGTCCTGCCGGCCGCGCGCGGGCTCCGCCACCGGACGGGCCCGCGGCGCGGCGGCGGGAGTACGCGTGTCGAGGGCCTCCTGGATGCGGTCCACGACCGTCTCGATGAAGGCGTCGTCGTAGTCGGGGCCGAGCTCCCGCCGGGCCGCCATCGCCGCGGTCAGATCCTCGCGCGGCAGTCGTGGCATCGTCATGATTCCGTTTATAGGCGAACGCGCCCCCGCAGCGCCTCATCCACCGGAACGAACCCTCATGTACCTCGGAGGTAGCAACGCCGGGACGGGCCGGGACGGCGTCGGGTGACGCGGGTCAGGTGAAGTGGATGGTCCGAAGCCTGTCGGCGGCGTCGCGGTCCAGGACGGTCACACCGGACGCGGGCGGGAGCGGATCGCCGTCGCGGGCCCGGTCGACGAGCGGCCGCCAGCGGCGGCAGTGCCGGGCGAACGTCGCGGCGGTGACGATCCGGCCGCGGGCGATCTGCCCGGCGCGGGCGATGGCCGGGTCCACGTCGAGCAGGATGAGGTGCAGCCGGTTGCCGCGCCGCCGGGCCAGCCACGCGAAGAAGTGCAGGATGTGCGGCCAGGTGCCGCGGGTGTGCGCGACGACGCCGTGGCCGGCGACGATCGCGCGGGCGATCCGCCACACATGGGTGGTGTGGATGAGCGGCGTGCGGACCCGCGCGGGCAGGAAGCGCAGGCCCCGGGCCCACCAGTTGCGGGCCTGCCGGGAGTCGATCACCAGGACGTCGCCGGCCGGGACGGGGAGCGTCTCGTCCCCGTCCAGGTCGTACAGCCGGTCGAGGAGGGTCGTCTTTCCCGCCCCCGGCAGCCCGGCGACGAGAACCAGGGAGCCCGCCGGGTAGCTCAGGACAGGTCCCGGGTCCACCGCTTGGAGTTCGTGGATGGTCGTCTCCTGGTATCGGCCCGAAGTGTGGTTGAAGCAACGAACACCCGTGACCTGATGTTCCGTGCGGGAGGCGGGGATCACCAGCCGCGCGAGCGCCACTCGGGGATCGAGGGACGCTCGCGACCCAGCGTGGAGTCCTTGCCGTGACCGGGATAGAACCAGGTGGCGTCCGGGAGCCGGTCGAAGACGCGTTCCTCGACGTCCGAGAGCAACTGCGTGAAACGCGTCGGGTCGCCCCACGTGTTGCCGACGCCGCCGGGGAACAGGCTGTCGCCGGTGAACAGGTGCGGACGGTCGGCCAGTTCGCCCCCGGCGTCGTACAGCAGCGCGATCGATCCGGGCGTGTGGCCGCGCAGGTGGACGACCTCCAGCGTCGCGTCGCCCACCTGGACGGTGTCGCCGTGCTCGACGGGCTCGGCGACCGGTTCGGGCAGCGCCTCGGCGTCGCGGGGATGGGCGACGACGGGCGCGCTGGTGGCGCGGACCACATCGCTCAGCGCCATCCAGTGGTCCTGGTGGCGGTGCGTGGTGACGATCCGGGCGAGCGGCCCGTCCCCGATCAGCTCCAGCAGGCGGGACGCCTCGTTGGCCGCGTCGATGAGCAACTGCTCGCCGGTGGCGGCGCAGCGCAGGATGTAGGCGTTGTTGTCGTACGGACCGACCGCCACCTTCGTGACCGTCAGGCCGGGCAGTTCCCGGACGTCGGGACGGCCGCCGACGTCGACGTTGCCGGTGTAGGTCAAGGAGTCCTCCCGTCGATCGTTGCGGTGACCATCTTCCAGCATCGGCCACCGTGATCTCCGCGAGATCCGGCACGAGGGCGGAATGAGTCACCAGACGCAGCCGAACCGTGCGTTCGCGGACGGAAACTTCCGGCTTGTGGGCGCACCATGGTCATTGGAAGATCAGGTGAGTGAGGACGGTGAAGGGTTGGTTACCGCATTCCGCCCAGGACCGGACAGGGAGACGCCGGAGGACATCCTCCAGCACGCCTGCACCCTGGTCCGGCTCTGCGGCCGGGACTCGGCCATCGCGGCGGTGTTCCTCGCGCTGGTCCTGGCCGGGACCGCGTCCCGGTTGGCGGCGGGCGTCCCGGGCCTCGCCGCGCTGGCGCTGCTCCCGGTCCTGGCCACGGCGTTCGTGATCTCGGCGTCGTACGCGGTCCGGTCCCAGCGGACGCTGGTGTCGGTGCTCGCCGAGGTCCGCGGCCGCACCGGCTCCCCGGTCGACCCGGGCGTGCCGTGGACGCCGTTCGGGTCCGCGACCGCGCTGGACGACCGCGTCCGCGACGGGGAACTGCGTCGGCTGCTGTCGGCGGCGCATCGTTGCGGCGAGCTGTCCTGGCAGGCCGTCGCGTGGGCGGCGGCCACCTCGGTGCTCTTCCTGTTCTGGACGCTGGCGGCGGCGATGGCGGGAGGGTGACCGGGTGATCGACGACGTTCCCCCCGGCGGGACGGCCCCCCACGCCACTCGGTTCAGCCTGGACGTCCGGCGCGGCAGCTTCTGGGAGCGGCTCGCCCCCACCGACCGGCAGGCCCTGCGCGCCATGGGCCGGCGCACCGACATCCCGCCCGGCGGGATGCTGTGCCACCAGGGGTCGGTCGCGCCCGCCGTGTACGTGGTGTTCAAGGCGTCGCCGCGCGCCGCGAGCAACGCGGTCGCCAAGGAGTTCGTCGACTCCAGCGACGGCGACGAGTCGATCATCGACCTGTTCGGGGCCGGGGACATCGTCGGCGTCCTCGGCCCGTGGGGGCATCCGCAGCGCGGCACGGTCGCCGCGCTCGACCATGTCGCCGCGCTGCGCGTCGACCGCCGCAAGTTCCGCAGCCTGCTCGCGGCCAGCCCGCAGGTCGCCGAGGCGATGATGCACGCCATCTCCGAGAGCGTCACCTACGGCGGGCGCCGGCACGCCGTCCGGGCCGCCGACCATCCGCAGCGCCTCGCCTACCACCTGCTGGAGCTGGCGCACCGGTTCGGCGAGCCCGGCCCCGGGCAGGGCACGCGGATCCCGCTGAAGCTCAGCCAGGCGGAGCTGGCGAACTGGTCGGGCATCTCGCGGGAGACGCTGGTGCGGTGGTTCCGGCTGTGGCGCGCCCGTGGAATCCTCGACAGCAGACCACGGCCGCTGACCGTGCTCGACACCGAACGGCTGCGCCGCGCCGCGAGCCCGTGGGGCGACGAATGGCCCGCCGCCTGGCCCGCCGCCGAACGCGAACCCGGCCGGGAACGGCCCGAACCCGCGTCGGGCGCCGGGATCGCGGCGCGCGAACCGGTCCGCCTGCAGAGCCCGCCGCAGGTCCTGCTGCCCGCCGACAACCCCTACTTCGCGGGCCGGGCCGTCAGCCTCGGCAAGCTGGACCTGCTGGTGGGCCAGTCCGAATGGCCGCGCGCCGTGATCGTCCAGGGCATGGCGGGCGTCGGGAAGACGACGCTGGCGCTGCACTGGGCGCACCGGGTCGTCGACCGGTTCCCGGACGGCGTCCTGTTCGCCGACCTGCGCGGCACCCGCCGCAACCCCGTCACCCCCGCGGAGGCGATGGGGCAGGTGCTGCGCGCCGCGGGGGTGCCCGGCGACCAGCTGCCCCGGGCCGCCGCGGAACTGGAGGCGCAGTGCCGGTCGCTGCTGGCCGACCGGCGGATGCTGCTGATCCTCGACAACGCCTCACGGCCCGAGCAGATCAGACCGCTGCTGGCCGCGGTGACGTCCGGGCTGGTGCTCGTCACGAGCCGGCGGCGACTGCCCGCGCTCCTCGACGGCGCCGACATCCGCACGCTGGAACTGCGGGAGATGGCGACGCAGGAGGCCGTCGACCTCATCGCGGGCGTGCTCGGGCCCGGCGACGCCCGCGTCAGGGACGAACACCGGGCGATCGAGCGGCTCGTCCGGGAGTGCGGGCACCTGCCGCTGGCGCTCGGCGTCATGGCGGGACGGCTCGCCGAGAACCCCGGCGAGTCCATCGCCGCGACCGTCCGGGAGCTGGCCGCGCGGGACGCGCAGGACGCGCCGCCGTACGGGCCGGGCCTGACGGGGGCCGGGCTGAGCGAGGGCGCGGCGCACGGCGCGTCCGGGCCGGGCCTGCAGGCCGTGCTCAGCCCGACGTTCGACGTCGCCTACCGCAGCCTGCGCGGCGACCAGCGGGAGGCGTTCCGCCTGCTCGGCCTCGTCACCGGTCCCGACTTCACGCCCGCCGCGCTCGCCGCCCTCCAGGACCGCACGGTCGCCGACGCCCGCGAGTGCCTGGAGGGCCTCCGGCAGGCCTACCTCGTCCGGGACGTCGGACCTGACCGCTACCGGATGCACGACCTGCTGCGCGACTTCGCCCGCGAACGCGCGCTGCGGGAGGACTCCGACGGCGAGCTGCTGACGGCGCAGCGGCGGCTGCTGGCCGGCTACCTCGCCGAGGCGCGCGCGGCCGGAGCGGCGCTCGCGGTGCGGCCCCGGCCCACCGTGCCCCGGGGGGAGACGCCCGCCCGTCCGGCGAACGCGGCCGAACGCGCCGCCGGGCTCGCCTGGTTCGAGTCCGAGCGCCGCAACCTCGTCGCCGCCGTCCACCAGGCCGCCCGGCTCGGCCTGCACCGCACGTGCTGGGAACTCGCCGACGCCCTCTTCGACTTCCAGGAGTTCCGGCGCTACAGCGAGGACAACATCGCCGTCCACCAGGCGGGCCTGCACGCCGCCCGCGCCGAGGAGGACTGGGCGGCGGCCGCCGTCATGCTGCACAACCTCGCCACGGCGCACTTCGAGCTCGGCGACTCCGTGCAGGCCATCGGGTACGGGGAGGACGCCCGGCGCGGGTTCCGGGCGGTCGACCCGCCCGACCGGTACGGGGAGGCCGTGACCCTCGCCACCCTCGCCGACGTGCACCTGGCGCTCGGCCGCTACCTGACGGGGATCGAACGCGCGCGCCGCTCCCTGGCCATCCACACGAACCTGCGCGAGGAGGCGGAAGGCGGGGGCGACGGCGCGGACGCCGGGATCGCCCGTGGCCACGACACCCTCGCCCGCGCGCACCTGGGCCTCGGCGACTACGAGCGGGCGCTGGACCACGCGGCCGAGGCGCTCGGCGTACGGCGCCGGATCGACGACCAGCCGGGCGTGGCCGAGACCCTTCTCACGGTCGCGCAGGTCCACCGGCGGCAGGGCAACGTCCACGAGGCGGTCTCGCACGCGCTGGAGGCCCTCTACATCCGGCAGGAACTCGCCGACATGCACGGCGCCGCGCAGGCCCTGACGGAACTCGCGCGCATGAACGCCGTGCTCGGCCTGCGCGACATGGCCCGCAAGGACGCCGAACAGGCCCTGCGCACCTACCGGGCCCTCGGCGCGCGCCACGGCGAGGCCCGCGCGCTCACCACGCTCGGCATGCTCATGTGCGACGCCGCGAACTTCGCGGAGGCCTTCACCTACTGCGGGCAGGCGCTGCGCCTGCACCGCGACACCAGCGACCGGCACGGCGAGGCGGAGGCGCTCGCGCAGATCGGGATCGTCCACTGGCGCCTCGGCCGGTACCGGGAGTCGCGCGAGCACCTGCTGCGGGCCCTGGAGATCCGGCGGGAGATCGGCGACCAGCACGGCGAGGCCCACGACCTGGAGCACCTGTCGGTGGTCATGCGCCGGCTCGGCCGCCACCAGGAGGCGTTCGTCCTCGGCCTGGAGGCCCTCGACCTGTGGCACCGGCTCGGCGCCCAGGGCGGCATGGCCGGGACGCTCGGCAGCCTCGCCCGCACCTACTCGCGGCTCGGCCTGCCCGAGGACGCCGAACGCGCCGCGCGGCAGGCGCTGCGCATCCGCGAGGACAGCGGCGACTGGTACGGCCTCGGCGTCGGGAAGGACACCCTCGCCGCCGTGCTCCGCCGCGCCGGCCGCCCGCAGGAGGCCCTGGAACGGGAACTGGAGGCCCTGCGCTACCTCGGCGAGGTCGGCGACCGGCACTCCGAGGGCACCGCGCTCGTCCACCTCGCCGCCATCCACCTCGACCTCGGCCACGCCGACGAGGCCCTGGAGACCGGACGGCGCGCCCTCGACCTCGCCACCGAACTCGGCGACACCCGCGAACAGGCGTACGCCCTGCACACCATGGCCCGCGCGTCACAGCTGCTCGGCAAGCACGCCCGCGCGGTCGAGCACGTCAACGCCGAGATCGTCACCCGCCGCGACATGGACGACCAGCGGGGCCTGCGGCGGGCCCTGGAACTGCTGCGCGACTCCCATCTCGCGCTCGGCGACCGGGACGCGGCCGACGACTGCGTCCGCCGCGTCCGCGCCCTCGACAGCTGGCTCGCATCGGATCGATCACTCGACATGTGACAGGACGACCGACACAAGACCTCGACATGACGCAAGACCTCGACATGTGGCATAAGACGTAGTCCATCGACGCAGCGCCGCGTTCACTGGACCCTGGCGGCGAGGAGGCGAGATGGAGAGCACGCGGTTCTGGGACGCGCTGCCCGTCCGCGCCCGGGAGGAACTGCGGCGGGCGGGCGCCCCGGTGGTGATCAGACCCGGCGCGTTCCTGATGCGCGAGCACACCCGCGCGTCCCAGGTGTTCGTGCTGCGCTCCGGCGCGGTGCGGGTGTGGGCGGACCGCGACGGCGACATGGCCGTCCTCGACGTCCTCGGACCCGGCGACCTGGTGGGGGAGCTGGAGGCCGCGGACGGCGGCGTCCGGCACGCCAACGTCGAGGCGCTGACCCGGGTGGAGGCGCTCGTGCTGCCCGCCGCGCGGTTCCGGCACGTCCTGGACGCCCACCCCGGCTCGGTGTGGGCCGTCGCCGCCGTCCTCGCCGAACGGCTCCGCGACTCCAACGACCTGCGGATCGCGCACTTCCCCGACGACCCCGAACGCCGCCTGGCGACCCGGCTGCTGCGCCTGGCGTCGCGGTTCGGCTCGCCCGTCAAGGCGGACCCGCCGGACGCCGTGACCGACGAGGGCGGCGTCCAGATCCAGGTGCCCCTCTCCCAGCAGGACCTGGGACGCTGGGCCGGAATGGGCCGCCGCAAGGTCGCGCAGATCCTCGCCGCGGAACCCGTCCGCGACGGGATCACCGTCGCCCGCAACGCGATCGTCGTCCGCTCGGTGGACGCCCTGCACCGCCTCGCGGGCGACGACTGACCGAGCGGCAGGGGAGGGCGGGGTTCAGAAACCGGTGGGCTCGTGCGGCCACGGCGGCGGCACGGGCAGCGGGCCGTCCGGGCGCAGGGACACGCCCGCGCCGTCGCTGCGGCCGCTCAGCCAGCCGAGCAGCGCCCGACCCGACCCGGACGCCTCCGGCCCGCCGGACGTCCAGCCGAGGTCGGCGGACTCGCCGTAGTCGGTCGCGGTGATCCGGAGCCCGGCCAGTTCGCCGAGCCTGCCCTCCGGCAGCGCCGCGATGTCGGTCAGGGTGCTGCCCGACGCCCACCGGACATAGGTCTCGGGCCAGTCGGCGGGCCCGTACCCGGCGGCGAGGTCGACGTGGTGCGCCTCCACCTCGTGCCAGCGCCGGTACAGTGTGTACCAGGCGGGGTGCGGCCAGCCCATCATGGACTTCACCGGCACGTTCCAGGTGTCCTCGGACAGCGACCGAGCCGAATCGGAGAACCGCGCCGCGGTCGCGCGGATGTCCTCGACCAGCTCGTCGAGAGGCCGTCCGGCGCCCGCGTCCAGGTCGGCGTTGCGGGCGTCCCAGCTCGGGTACTGCGGGATCTCCACGCCCGTCCGCGCCGACTCGAGCAGGTTCCACAGCGAGTCGGCGTTGCGGGCGATGTGCGTCGCCACGTGACCGCGGCTCCAGCCGGGCAGCGCGGACGGGGCGCGCATGTCCTGGTCGCCGAGCCCCGACAGCGTGCCGACGATGCGCTCCACGCCCGCATCCAGCTCATCGATGACCACACGCCGATCCATGCGCTCCTCCTCGACCCCGTGGGGCCTCCATCCTGTCGCACATCCTGGCGCACGCGTCCGCGGCGTGCCACAGACGGTCCGGGTGTTCCGGTGGCAAGTGGTGTTCGAACACGTGTACGGTGCGAGAGTGCCGCCCGGACGGGCGGCGGCCATCGTGAAATGCGGCGACACGCGCCGCTGTTATGGCCTTGGGGAATCCGGCAGGCGGATTCTGTCGCACCCCCTGGCTAGCCTTGAGACGGACTGTCTCTCCCCATCGCCGCGCCCCAGAAGAGGAACCGGAACAACGCCGTGCATGACCGACTCATCGTGCGTGGAGCACGCGAGCACAACCTGAAGGACGTCTCGCTCGACCTCCCGCGGGACTCCTTGATCGTGTTCACCGGTCTGTCGGGTTCCGGGAAGTCGAGCCTGGCCTTCGACACGATCTTCGCGGAGGGCCAGCGGCGCTACGTGGAGTCGCTGTCGGCCTACGCCCGCCAGTTCCTCGGCCAGATGGACAAGCCCGACGTCGACTTCATCGAGGGCCTGTCCCCGGCGGTGTCGATCGACCAGAAGTCGACCAGCAAGAACCCGCGGTCCACGGTCGGGACGATCACCGAGGTGTACGACTACCTGCGGCTGCTCTACGCCCGGATCGGGCACCCGCACTGCCCCGACTGCGGCCGGCCGATCAGCAGGCAGGCGCCGCAGCAGATCGTCGACCGGGTGCTGGAGCTGGAGCCCGGCACCCGCTTCCAGGTGCTCGCGCCCGTGATCCGCGGCCGCAAGGGAGAGTACCTTGAGCTGTTCCGCGAACTCCAGGCCAAGGGATACTCGCGGGCTCTGGTCGACGGTCAAATGATCCGCCTGGACGAGCCGCCCAAGCTGAAGAAGCAGGAGAAGCACGACATCTCCGTCGTGGTCGACCGGCTCTCGGTGAAGGACTCGGCGCGGCAGCGGCTCGCCGACTCGGTGGAGACCGCGCTCGGGCTCGCGGGCGGCACGATCGTCCTCGACTTCGTCGACCTGCCGGAGGACGACGAGCACCGCACCCGGATGTACTCCGAGCATCTCTACTGTCCCTACGACGACCTGTCGTTCGAGGAGCTGGAGCCGCGGTCGTTCTCGTTCAACTCGCCCTACGGCGCCTGCCCCGACTGCACCGGCCTCGGCACCCGTATGGAGGTCGACCCGGAACTGCTCGTCCCCGACATGGAGCTGACCCTGGGCGAGGGGGCGATCCAGCCGTGGTCGAACGGGCATGTGAGCGACTACTTCCTGCGGCTGCTGTCGGCCCTCGGCGACGCGATGGGCTTCGACCTCAACACGCCGTGGGAGAAGCTGCCCGCCAAGGCCCGCAAGGCGATCCTGAACGGGCACGAGACCCAGGTCCACGTGCGGTACAAGAACCGCTACGGCCGCACGCGCTCGTACTACACGTCCTACGAGGGCGTGATCCCCTACATCCAGCGGCGGCACGCCGAGTCCGAGAGCGACTCCAGCCGGGAGCGGTACGAGGGCTACATGCGGGAGATCCCGTGCCCGACGTGCCAGGGCGCCCGGCTCAAGCCGGTGGTGCTCGCCGTCACCATGGGCGGACGGTCGATCGCCGAGGTCGCCGCGATGCCGATCGGGGAGGCCGCGAAGTTCCTGCTGGCGATGGAGCTGAACGAGCGGGAGCGGCACATCGCCGAACGCGTCCTCAAGGAGATCAACGCCCGGCTCGGCTTCCTCCTCGACGTCGGCCTCGACTACCTCACCCTCGACCGGGCGTCCGCGACGCTCGCGGGCGGTGAGGCACAGCGCATCCGGCTGGCGACACAGATCGGCTCCGGACTCGTCGGCGTCCTGTACGTGCTGGACGAGCCGTCCATCGGTCTGCACCAACGCGACAACCACCGGCTGCTGGAGACGCTGCTGCGGCTCCGCGACATGGGCAACACGCTGATCGTCGTCGAGCACGACGAGGACACCATCGCCGCCGCCGACTGGATCGTCGACATCGGCCCCCGCGCCGGTGAGCACGGCGGCGAGATCGTCGTGTCCGGCACCGTCGAGGACCTGAAGAACTCCGAACGCTCCCTGACCGGGGCCTACCTGGCGGGGCGGCGCGAGATCGCCGTTCCGGAGATCCGCCGTCCGCGGACGCGGGGCCGCGAGGTCACCGTCAAGGGCGCCCAGCAGAACAACCTCCGCGACGTGGACGTGTCGTTCCCGCTCGGCGTCCTCACCGCCGTGACCGGCGTGTCGGGCTCCGGCAAGTCCACGCTCGTCAACGACATCCTCTACAACGCGCTCGCCAAGAAGCTGAACAGGGCGCGGACCGTCCCCGGCAAGCACAAGCGCGTCAACGGCATCGACCACCTCGACAAGGTCGTCCATGTCGACCAGTCGCCGATCGGCCGCACGCCGCGCTCCAACCCGGCGACCTACACCGGCGTGTTCGACCACATCCGCAAGCTGTTCGCGCAGACCACCGAGGCGAAGGTGCGCGGCTACCAGCCGGGCCGCTTCTCCTTCAACGTCAAGGGCGGACGCTGCGAGAACTGCTCCGGCGACGGCACCATCAAGATCGAGATGAACTTCCTGCCGGACGTCTACGTCCCCTGCGAGGTCTGCCACGGCGCCCGCTACAACCGGGAGACCCTGGAGGTCCACTACAAGGGCAAGACGATCTCCGAGGTGCTCGACATGCCGATCGAGCAGGCCACGACGTTCTTCGAGCCGGTCACCGCGATCCACCGGCATCTGAAGACGCTGAACGACGTCGGGCTCGGCTACGTCCGGCTCGGCCAGCCCGCCCCGACCCTGTCGGGCGGTGAGGCCCAGCGCGTCAAACTGGCGTCCGAGCTGCAGAAACGCTCCACCGGCCGGACCGTGTACGTGCTGGACGAGCCGACCACCGGCCTGCACTTCGAGGACATCCGCAGGCTCCTCGGCGTCCTGAACGGGCTGGTCGACAAGGGCAACACGGTGATCGTCATCGAGCACAACCTGGACGTCATCAAAACCGCCGACTGGATCATCGATATGGGTCCCGAGGGAGGGTCCCGGGGCGGTACCGTCGTGGCCGCGGGCACACCCGAGGACATCGCCAAGGTGGAGGCCAGCCACACCGGCAAGTTCCTCGGCAAGATCCTCTCGTGACCCCACGTGGGTCCGGGCGGGGAAGGCTCGCGGTTCGCCGAACCGTCCGGCCCGCCGGGCGCGTGCGGTGAAGAGAGAGCAGGACAAAGGCGCCGGTAGGCCCCTCCCTCCAGGAGAGGGGACCGGTCAGATCCCGGGCATCTGGGAGAACCCGCGGGTCGGCCGCTGATCCCGGAGGCCCTCCCAAGGGAAGGGGGAGGGCCTCCGGGACGGACGCCCCGTCCCGGCACCCAGCGCACCCGGCACCCGGACGCTCGGACGGCTTGCGCGTTCACGGGCGGGTCGGCGCGCGACCTGGAACGTCGTCCAGGATCATGGCCGGTATGACTGACGAACAGGGGATCGGCCGCCGTGCGGTGCTCTGCGGCGCCGGAATCGTCGGCGCGGCCACGCTCGCGGGGTGCGGCGGCGACGGGGAGAAGTCCACGGAGGAACTCCGGGGCAAGGAGATCGCGAAGACCGCCGACATCCCGGTCGGCGGCGGCAAGATCTACGGCGGCGACAAGGTCGTGGTGACACAGCCGACCCAGGGCGCGTTCAAGGCGTTCACGGCGGTCTGCACGCACCAGGGCTGCACCGTCGGCTCCGTGACCGACGGGCTGATCAAGTGCGACTGCCATGGCAGCGAGTTCGCGATCGCGGACGGTTCCGTGCGGCGCGGCCCCGCGGACAAGCCGTTGAAGGAGTACCCGGTGCAGGTCAAGGGCGGTGGGATCGTCGTCGGCTGATCCGCCGGGCGCCCATGAAATGGTTCGGAATTGAACCACTTCGGCCCCGCGTACGTGCTCCCTGGTGACGTACCGAAATCGAGATGTCACCGGAGGGCGAGAATGCCACAGGGGTCCGAGACGCGGTCGGACGGAGCGGAGCAGGCGCCGGGGAACGCGCCGGCCGGGGGGAACAGCCGCAGGGGCCTGCTCATCGGAGCGGGCCTCGCGGGCATCGCCGGGCTGGCGGCGGCGTGCGGCGGGTCCGACGACGGCGGCGAAGCGGGCGACTCGACCGGGTCGGGCGGCTCGACCGGCGGCGGCCGGTCGAACGGCGGCCGGTCGCAGGGCGGGGGCAAGGGGATCGCGAAGACCGCCGACATCCCGGTCGGCGGCGGCAAGATCTTCGAGGACGCCAAGGTCGTGGTGTGCCAGCCGACCCAGGGTCAGTTCAAGGCGTTCTCGGTGGACTGCACCCACCGCGGTTGCGCCGTCGGCTCGGTGACCGGCGGCACGATCAACTGCCACTGCCATGGCAGCAAGTTCAAGATCACCGACGGTTCGGTGGCGGCACCGCCCGCCGACAAGCCGCTGCCGGAGAAGAAGATCACCGTGCAGGGCGACCAGATCATGCTCGCCTGAGCGTGTCCGGGCGCGCCGGGCGGCCCCCGCCGGGGGCGGCCCGGCCGTTCTCGTCCCGGCCGTTCTCGTCCCTGCCGTTCTCTTCCGGGGCGTCCTCCCTCGCGGTGGCCTCGACACGCAGGCGGGGGAGCGCCTCGGGGTGGTGGCGGCGGATGTGGGAGACGAGATGCTCGCGCACGTCGCAGCGCAGATCCCAGGTGCTGGCCGAGTCCGCCGCGCTCATCATCGCCAGCAGGGTGACCAGCCCGTTCGGCTGGACGTCCACCACCTGGAGCATCCAGTCGCGCCGGTCCCACAGCGGGTTGTCCCGCAGCGCCGCGTGCAGTTCGGCGCGCAGCTCGTCGATCGGCACCGACCAGTCGACGTGCAGTTCCACGGACCCGAGCAGCCGGGACGAGTGCCGGGTCCAGTTCTCGAACGGCTGCTCCGTGAAATGCGACACCGGGAAGATCATTCGCCGGTCGTCCCAGAGCCGCAGCACCACGTAGGAGAGGGTCAGCTCCTCGACCCGTCCCCAGTGGCCCTGGGTGACGACGACGTCGTCCAGCCGGAGCGCGTCGCTGAACGCCAGTTGCAACCCGGCGAGCAGGTTGCCCAGCGTCGGCCGCGCGGCGATGCCGACGACCAGCCCCGCGACGCCCGCCGAGGCCAGCAGCCCCGCGCCGACCGCGCGCACCCCGGGAAAGGTGAACAGCGCGGCGCCCACCGCCAGCACCACGATCAGCACGGCGGCGATACGGCGCAGCAGCAGCATCTGCGTGCGGGCCCGCCGGGCGCGCCGGTTGCGGTCGCCCTCCACACGTGTCAGCCGGGCCAGCGGCGGGTCGGTCAACGCGTAGCCGATCCGCAGCACCAGCCAGGTCGTGACGCCGATCGCCGCGATCCGCACCGCCTGCCGGACCGCGTCCTCGGCCGGGTCGCCGAGCATCCGGTACGGCATCGCGGCGCCGCCGCCCACCACGGCGGCGAACGCGAACGCCGGCGCGGCGACGCGTCGGGCGACACGACCCGCGCCCGGCCAACGCGCCGACAGCCGCCCCGCCAGCAGCCGGCGCCCCACCTCCACGACGATCACCGACGCGGCGACGACGGCCGCGAGGACGATCCATGCCCACAGTGCGGACACGTCCGCGACGACCCCCTTCCGGGCTGGGGAGAACCTACGTCCGACTCTCCCTTTCCGAATCTTTTGCGGACATGTGACCAGCGGAGGGAGACCTCCGTCACCCCGGCCCGGACGCGCGCCAGCACGGCGTGTCGGCCCCGCCCATTAGGCTTCTGAACGTGGCAGATCCGGCGACCTACCGACCCGCACCCGGCTCCATCCCCGAGTCTCCCGGCGTGTACCGGTTCCGCGACGAGCACGGCCGGGTCATCTACGTGGGCAAGGCCAAGAGCCTGCGGCAACGTCTGAACTCCTACTTCGCCGACTTCTCCACGCTGCATCCGCGCACGCAGACGATGGTGCGGACCGCCGCGCGCGTCGACTGGACGGTCGTCGCCACCGAGGTCGAGGCGCTCCAGCTCGAATACTCCTGGATCAAGGAGTTCGATCCCCGGTTCAACGTCCGTTACCGCGACGACAAGTCGTATCCGTACCTCGCCGTCACCCTGAACGAGGAGTTTCCGAGGGTGATGGTGATGCGCGGCGCGAAACGCAAGGGCGTGCGCTACTTCGGGCCGTACTCCCACGCGTGGGCGATCAGGGAGACGGTCGACCAGCTGCTGCGCGTGTTCCCCGTCCGGACGTGCAGCGCGGGCGTGTTCAAACGGCAGCACCAGCTCGACCGTCCCTGCCTGCTCGGCTACATCGGCAAGTGCTCGGCGCCGTGCGTCGGCCGCGTCACCCCGGACGAGCACCGGCTCCTCGCCGAGGACTTCTGCGACTTCATGGCGGGCCACACCAGCCGGTTCATCAAACGGCTGGAGCGCGACATGCGGGAGGCCGCCGCGTCCCAGGAGTACGAGCGCGCCGCCCGGCTCCGCGACGACGTCCGTGCGCTGGAACGGGCCCTGGAGAAACAGGCCGTCGTCCTCGCCGACACCACCGACTGCGACATGATCGCCTTCGCGGAGGACGAGCTGGAGGCGGCCGTGCAGGTCTTCTACGTGCGCGGCGGCCGGATCCGCGGGCAGCGCGGCTGGGTCGTCGACAAGGTCGAGGACGTCACCACCGCCGATCTGGTCGAGCATTTCCTCATCCAGATCTACGGCGAGAGCGAATCGGTTCCGCGGGAGGTGCTCGTCCCGGCGCTGCCTCCCGAGGAGGACGCGATGACCGAGCTGCTGTCGGAGCAGCGCGGCGGGCCCGTCCGGCTGCGGGTGCCGCAGCGCGGCGACAAGAAGGCCCTGCTGGAGACGGTCGCGCGCAACGCGCACGAGGCGCTCAAACAGCACAAGACGCGCCGCGCGTCCGACCTCACCACCCGCAGCCGCGCCCTCCAGGAGATCCAGGAGGCGCTGGAGCTGGACGAGGCCCCGCTGCGCATCGAGTGCTACGACGTGTCGAACCTCCAGGGCTCCGACGTGGTCGCGTCGATGGTCGTGTTCGAGGACGGTCTGGCCCGCAAGAGCGAGTACCGCCGGTTCACGATCAAGGGCGTGCAGGGGCAGGACGACGTCCGCTCCATCCACGAGGTCATCACCCGCAGGTTCAAGCGCTACCTCGCGGAGAGCGAGAAGACGGGCGAACTCGACCACCTGGGCGACACTCCCGGCGAGGAGGGCGCGCACCAGCCGATCGATCCGGAGACCGGAAGGCCCCGCAAGTTCGCCTACCCGCCGAACCTGGTGATCGTCGACGGCGGTCCGCCGCAGGTCGCCGCCGCGCGGCGGGCCCTGGTGGAGCTCGGGGTCGACGACATCGACGTGTGCGGCATCGCCAAGCGGCTGGAGGAGATCTGGCTGCCCGGCGAGGACGACCCGGTGATCCTGCCGCGCAACAGCGAGGGGATGTTCCTCGTCCAGCGGGTCCGCGACGAGGCGCACCGGTTCGCGATCACGTTCCACCGGCAGCGGCGATCGAAGTCGATGACGGTGAGCGAACTCGATAACGTTCCGGGTCTGGGTCCGGCGCGCCGGGCGGCGCTGCTGAAACACTTCGGGTCGCTGAAGCGGTTGAAGGACGCGACACCCGAGCAGGTCGCCGAGGTCCCGGGCATCGGGCGGCGCAGCGCCGAGGGGATCGTCGCCGCCCTGCACGGCGGCACGGGGCCGCGGGGGGACGCGGACGGGGAGCATACGGGGAGACCGACATGACCAGTGAGACGAAGATCCCGGACATTGTGATAGTCACCGGAATGTCCGGGGCGGGCCGCAGCACGGCGGCCAAATCCCTGGAGGACCTCGACTGGTTCGTGGTCGACAACCTGCCGCCGGGCCTGCTGGCGACGATGGCCGACCTCGGCGGCCGGGTGAAGGACGCCGTCCCGCGCATCGCCGTGGTCGTGGACGTGCGCAGCCGCGCCTTCACCGAGGACCTGCACTCCTCGATCGCCGAACTGGAGGCACGCGGCGTCCACCCGCGCGTGGTGTTCCTGGAGGCGAACGACGCCGACCTGGTGCGCCGGTTCGAGAGCGTCCGCCGTCCGCACCCGCTGCAGGGCGACGGCCGTCTCGTCGACGGCATCGCCCGCGAACGCGAACTCGTCCGGGAGGTCCGCGCCGAGGCCGATCTGGTGATCGACACCAGCGGGCTCAACGTGCACGAGCTCCGCAACAAGATCATCGGCTTCTTCGGCAACGACACCGGCGAGTCCAGCCTCCGCGCGACCGTCGTGTCGTTCGGCTACAAGTACGGCCTGCCCGTCGACGCCGACCTCGTCGTCGACTGCCGGTTCCTGCCGAACCCGCACTGGGTGCCGGAGCTGCGGCCGAAGACGGGCCGCGACGGCGCCGTCCGCGACTACGTCCTCGGGCAGCGCGGCGCCAAGGAGTTCCTCGACGCCTACGCCGAGGTGCTGCGTCTTCTCGCCGACGGATACGAACGTGAGGGCAAGCACTACGTGACGCTGGCCGTGGGATGTACCGGGGGCAAACACCGTAGTGTGGCCATGGCGGAACAGATCGCCGCCCGGCTGCGGGACGAGGGCATCGAGGTGCAGGTCGCCCATCGTGACCTCGGCCGCGAGTAGACCCCTGCCCGGTCCCCGGCGCGGGGGCCGGATGAGGAGAGCAGGTTAGCGGCACGGTGAAGCCCCACGGCCCGAAGGTCGTCGCGCTCGGCGGCGGTCACGGCCTCTATGCCTCGCTGTCGGCGCTGCGCCGCGTCACCGACCGGCTGACGGCGATCGTCACGGTCGCCGACGACGGCGGGTCCAGCGGACGGTTGCGCCGCGAACTCGGTGTCCTTCCGCCCGGCGACCTGCGGATGGCGCTCGCCGCACTGTGCGGCGACGACGAGTGGGGACAGACGTGGCGGGACGTCGTCCAGCACCGCTTCCGCAGCGAGGGCGATCTCCAGGGACACGCCGTCGGCAACGTCCTCATCGTCGCGCTGTGGGAACTGCTCGGCCGGGAGGGCGCGGTCGCGGGGCTCGACTGGGTCGGGCGGCTGCTCGGCGCGCACGGCCGGGTCCTGCCGATGGCGGCCGTCCCGATGGACATCGTCGCCGAGGTGCGCGGCGCCGACCCGGCCCGCCCCGACGCGATCACCCATGTGAAGGGGCAGGTCGCGTGCGCGAAGACGCCCGGCACGGTGCTCGGCGTGTCGCTGGTGCCCGCCGACCCGCCCGCCTGCCCTGAGGCGCTCGCCGCGGTGGAGGACGCCGACTGGATCGTGTTCGGACCCGGCTCCTGGTTCACCAGCGTCCTGCCGCATCTGAAGGTCCCGGCGCTGGCCCGCGCGCTGGTGTCGTGCCGGGCCCGCCGCGCCGTCGCGCTGAATCTGGCGCCGCAGCCCGGTGAGACCGACGACTTCTCGCCGCAGACCCATCTGGAGGTGCTGCGCGCCCACGCGCCCGACCTGCGGGTGGACGTCGTCCTCGCCGACGCCGGTGTGGTCGACGATCCGGAGGCCCTTGAGAAGGCCGTCCAGGACATCGGTGGACGTCTCGTGCTCGCCGACGTGGCCGCCGACGACGGGTCGCCGCGTCATGAACCCGCCCGGCTGGCCCAAGCCTTCGACAAGATATTCGGCGAGTGACGTCCGGTGGCGCCGGGATCGGCGACACTGCTGGAAGTCCGATAGGGGGAGGGGTCCAACTCATGGCGATGACCGGTGTGGTCAAGGACGAGCTGAGCAGGCTCACGGTCATGAAGCCGTGCTGCCGCAAGGCCGAGGTCTCGACGCTGCTGCGCTTCGCGGGCGGCTTGCACCTGGTCAGCGGGCGCATCGTGATCGAGGCCGAGATCGACACCGGCGTCGCCGCACGCCGTCTGATCAAGGACATCTCGGAGGTGTTCGGGCACACCTCCGAGGTCGTGGTGCTCGCGCCGAGCGGCCTGCGCAAGGGCAACCGCTATGTCGTGCGCGTCTTCCGGGACGGCGAGTCGCTCGCCCGGCAGACCGGCCTGATCGACAGCAACGGCCGTCCGGTCCGCGGCCTGCCCCGGCATGTCGTCGCGGGCGCGGCCTGCGACGCCGAGTCCGCGTGGCGGGGCGCGTTCCTCGCGCACGGCTCGCTGACCGAGCCGGGCCGGTCCATGTCGCTGGAGGTGACGTGCCCCGGCCCGGAGGCCGCGCTCGCCCTGGTCGGCGCGGCCCGCCGGCTGAAGATCCACGCCAAGGCGCGGGAGGTGCGCGGCGTCGACCGGGTCGTCGTCCGCGACGGCGACGCGATCAGCGCGCTGCTCACCCGGCTCGGCGCCCACGACAGCGTCCTCGCGTGGGAGGAGCGCCGGATGCGCCGCGAGGTCCGCGCCACCGCCAACCGGCTCGCCAACTTCGACGACGCGAACCTGCGCCGCTCCGCGCGCGCCGCCGTCGCCGCCGGGGCCCGCGTCGCCCGCGCCCTGGAGATCCTCGGCGACGACGCGCCCGAGCACCTCGTCAACGCCGGACGGCTCCGGCTGGAGCACAAGCAGGCGTCCCTGGAGGAGCTCGGCCAGCTCGCCGACCCGCCGCTCACCAAGGACGCCATCGCGGGCCGCATCCGCCGCCTCCTCGCCATGGCCGACAAGCGCGCCGGTGACCAGGGCATCCCCGGCACCGAGGCGAACCTGACCGCCGAGATGCTCGCACCCTGATCGTCGCCGGACCCGGCGCGGGGCCGACGGCGCCGCACCCACCGGTGTCAGGCCGCCCACGGATCATTGGATAGGGTCGGAGACAGGGGGATCCCCTGATCGACCGTAGGCGACAGTCCGGCCCCGGCCGGGCGACACGATGTGCGAGGAGAGCCGTTCCGTGACCATCCGAGTAGGCGTCAACGGGTTCGGCCGGATCGGCCGGAACTTCTACCGGGCCGTGAAGGCGTCCGGTGCCGACATCGAGATCGTGGCGGTCAACGACCTGACCGACACCACCACCCTCGCCCGGCTGCTCAAGTACGACAGCATTCTCGGCCGCCTCCCCGAGGAGGTGAGCGCCACCGACACCGAGATCGTCGTCGGCGGCAAGGCGATCAAGGCGTTCGCCGAGCGCGACCCCGCGAACCTGAAGTGGAGCGAGGTCGGCGCCGACGTCGTCGTGGAGTCCACCGGCTTCTTCACCGACGCCACCAAGGCCAAGGTGCACGCCGACAACGGCGCCAAGAAGGTGATCATCTCCGCTCCGGCGAAGAACGAGGACGTCACCCTCGTCCTCGGTGTCAACGACGACGCCTACGACCCGGCGAACCACACGGTGATCTCCAACGCGTCCTGCACCACCAACTGCCTGGCCCCGCTGGCGAAGGTCCTGCACGACAGCTTCGTCATCGAGCGCGGCCTGATGACGACGATCCACGCCTACACGCAGGACCAGAACCTGCAGGACGCCCCGCACAAGGACCCGCGCCGCGCCCGCGCCGCCGCGCTGAACGTCGTGCCGACCTCCACCGGCGCCGCCAAGGCCATCGGCCTGGTGCTGCCCGAGCTGAAGGGCAAGCTCGACGGCTACGCGCTGCGCGTCCCGGTGCCGACGGGCTCGGCCACCGACCTCACCGTGACGCTGTCGCGCGAGGTGACGGTGGACGAGGTCAACGCGGCGTTCAAGGCGGCCGCCGAAGGCCCGCTGAAGGGCTACCTCACCTACACCGAGGACCCGCTCGTCTCCACCGACATCGTCACCGACCCGGCGTCCTGCATCTACGACTCCGGGCTGACCAAGGTCATCGGCGACCAGGTGAAGGTCGTCGGCTGGTACGACAACGAGTGGGGCTACTCCAACCGTCTCGTCGACCTCGTCAAGCTCGTCGGCGCGCAGCTCTGACCGAAGCCCCCGACGCCGTGGCCGCGCACCGCACCGCGCGGCCACGGCGCGGCCGTGTACGGAAGGACATCGCAACTCGATGCGCACCATTGACGACCTCGACGTCGCCGGTCGGCGCGTCCTCGTCCGCGCCGACCTGAACGTCCCCCTGGACGGCGGCGCGATCACCGACGACGGGCGGATCCGGGCGAGCCTCCCGACGATCGAGACGCTGCGGGCCAAAGGCGCCAAGGTCATCGTCTGCGCCCATCTCGGCCGTCCCAAGGGGAAGGTGAACCCCGAGTTCTCCCTCGCGCCCGTGGCGGCGCGGCTGGGCGAGCTGCTCGGCGCGGACGTCGCGTTCGCTTCGGACGTCGTCGGCGACTCCGCCCGCGCGACCGTCGGCGCGCTCGCCGACGGCGATGTCGCGCTGCTGGAGAACCTTCGCTTCGAACCGGGCGAGACCAGCAAGGACGACGCCGAGCGCGGCGCGTTCGCCGACCGGCTCGCCGCCCTCGCCGACCTGTACGTCGGGGACGGGTTCGGCGCGGTGCACCGCAGGCACGCGTCCGTCTACGACGTGCCCGGACGGCTCCCGCACGCCGCGGGCGGACTGATCGCCACCGAGGTCGGGGTGCTGAAGCGGCTCACCGAGCACGTCGAACGGCCCTACGCGGTCGTGCTAGGCGGCTCCAAGGTGTCCGACAAGCTCGGCGTGATCGACAACCTGCTCGGCAAGGCCGACCGCATCCTCATCGGCGGCGGCATGGTCTTCACCTTCCTGCGGGCGCAGGGCCACGAGGTCGGCACGAGCCTCCTCGAAGAGGACCAGCTCGACACCGTCCGCGACTACCTGCGGCGCGCCGCGGACACCGGCGTGGAGTTCGTGCTCCCGGTCGACGTCGTCGCCGCCACCGCGTTCTCCGCCGACGCCGACCACGGCGTCGTGGCCGCCGACGCGATCCCGGCCGACCGGATGGGCCTCGACATCGGCCCCGAGTCCGGCGAACTGTTCGCCGCGCGTCTCGCGGACGCCCGCACGGTGTTCTGGAACGGCCCGATGGGCGTGTTCGAGATGAAGCCCTACGAGAACGGCACCCGCGCCGTCGCGCAGGGCCTCATCGACTCCGGCGCGTTCACGGTGGTCGGCGGCGGCGACTCCGCCGCGGCCGTCCGGCGGCTCGGCTTCGACGAGGCCGCCTTCTCCCACATCTCGACCGGCGGCGGCGCCAGCCTCGAATACCTCGAAGGCAAGACGCTGCCCGGCCTGCAGGCCCTGGAGGACTGACCGATGGCCCCCGCGAGCCCCGCCCGCAAACCGCTGATGGCGGGCAACTGGAAGATGAACAACAACCACCTCGAGGCGATCGCGCTCGTCCAGAAACTGGCGTTCGCGCTCAAGGAGGCCGACTACGACGCGGTGGACGTCGCCGTGCTCCCGCCGTTCACCGCGATCCGCTCGGTCCAGACCCTCATCGAGGCCGACAAGTACCCGATCCAGTACGGCGCGCAGGACGTCTCCGCGCACGCCTCCGGCGCCTACACCGGTGAGATCTCCGCGGGGATGCTCGCCAAGCTGCGCTGCGGCTACGTCGTCGTCGGCCACTCCGAACGCCGCCAGTACCACGCCGAGGACGACGCGCTCGTCAACGCCAAGGCGAAGGCCGCGCTCGGCGCCGACCTCACCCCGATCCTGTGCGTGGGCGAGGGGCTGGAGGTCCGTAAGGCGGGCGGGCACGTCCCGCACGTCCTCGCGCAGGTGGACGGCGGCCTGGAGAAGATCCCCGCCGACCAGGTCCGGCGCCTTGTGATCGCCTACGAGCCGGTATGGGCGATCGGCACCGGGGAGGTCGCCACCCCCCAGGACGCGCAGGAGGTCTGCGCCGCGATCAGGACGCGGCTCGCCGAGCTGTACGACGGCGGAGTCGCCGACGAGGTGCGTATCCTGTACGGCGGTTCGGTGAAGGGCGACAACGTCGCCAAACTCATGGCGCAGGACGATGTGGACGGCGCCTTGGTCGGTGGTGCCAGCCTGGACCCGGGAGAGTTCGTCAAGATCTGCCGGTACCGGGATCTTCCCGTCTGATCTTCTTGATCAATTCGGGGTGAACCGGGGGTTCGTGCCGAACCAGCGGCCGGTTCGTCGTACCCTTCGTAGCTGACGGGTAAACCGCTCGGCCTGGTCCACCGTCCTGAACTACAGACCGTCCTGAACTAGAGACAAGGCGCTGAAATCGTGATCCTCGCATCGTCTATCGTGCTCATCGTCACGAGCCTGCTGATGGTCGTCCTCGTCCTCATGCACAAGGGCAAGGGCGGCGGCCTGTCCGACATGTTCGGCGGCGGCGTCTCGTCGTCCCTGGGCGGATCGTCCGTGGTGGAACGCAACCTCGACCGGCTGACGATCGCCGTCGGCGTCCTGTGGTTCGCCTCGATCGTCGTGCTCGGCCTGCTGTTCAAGGGCGACGCCTGAGACATCCGTCTCGACACCAATGCGAACGCCGCGCCGTCCTAGCAGGAGGTAACGGGCGGCGGCGGAAGACAAACGAGGAGTACTCCGTGGGTAGTGGCAACGCGATTCGGGGCAGCCGTGTCGGGGCCGGTCCGATGGGAGAGGCGGAACGTGGTGACGCCGCCCCCCGCGTGTGGGTGACCTTCTACTGCGCCAACCGGCACGAGACCCGCCCCAGCTTCGCGACCGACGTGGCGGTCCCCGAGACCTGGGACTGCCCGCGCTGCGGGTTCCCCGCCGGTCAGGACTCGGAGAACCCTCCGGCGCCCCCGAAGACCGAGCCGTACAAGACGCACCTCGCGTACGTGAAGGAGCGCCGCAGCGACGAGGACGGCGAAGCCATCCTCGAAGAGGCCCTGGCCAAGCTCCGCCAGAAGCGCGCCGCCGTCAAGAAGGCTCTGGAAGCAGCGCGGTAGTCTTTGCATTTCTCTCCTCCTTCGGGCGCGGAGCGCCCTCCATCGTCGAGAAACGCGGTGCGATCGCTGGCATCGCTTCGGCTCGCCTGGCGGCTCGTTGCGCGATCAGATTCTCGCTTCGCTTGAATCTGCCTTCGGACGCGATCGCGAACCCCGAGGTCGTTGCGGGGTTGCGGAGGCGGGCTTGGGTTTTTGGGTTGGGTCGTGTTCTCCCCCGCGCGGGGCTCGCGCGGGGGAGAACACGACTTCTGTATGCTTGCGGCTACGTGACTGGCGCAGTGAAGGTGGATTGACCACCGGGGAGCGAAGAGCCGTCCGCGCACCGCGCGCCTGGGTGTACGGGCCCCTTACGCCGGGGTGCCCGAGAACCCGGTGCGAGCAGCGTGGAGGCACCGAAATGCACGAACCGCCCGTTCCCCATCTGCGTGGCCAGGACCCCGAGATCGCGGGGCTCGTCGAGGACGAGGCGCGCCGCCAGTTCGAGAAGCTGCGGCTCATCGCCTCGGAGAACTATGTGTCGCCCGCCGTCCTGGAGGCCGCCGGGACGGTTCTGACCAACAAGTACTCCGAGGGGTACGCCGGCAAGCGGTACTACGAGGGTCAGCAGGTCGTCGACCCGATCGAGACGCTGGCCGTCGACCGGGCGAAGGAAGTGTTCGGTGTCGAGCACGCCAACGTCCAGCCGTATTCGGGGTCGCCCGCGAACCTCGCCGTGTACATGGCGTTCCTGGAGCCCGGCGACCCGGTGATGGGCCTGTCGCTGCCGATGGGCGGGCACCTGACGCACGGCTGGTCGGTGTCGGCGACCGGGAAGTGGTTCCGTCCCGTCCGGTACGACGTGCGCGCCGACACGGGCCGGATCGACCTCGACCAGGTCCGTGACCTGGCGCTCAAGGAGCGGCCGAAGCTCATCTGGTGCGGCGGCACCGCGATTCCCCGGACGATCGACTTCCCGGCGTTCGCGGAGATCGCCCGGGAGGTCGGCGCGGTGCTGGCGGCCGACATCGCGCACATCGCGGGACTGATCGCGGGTGGCGCGCATCCGTCGCCGGTCGGTCATGCCGACGTGATCACCACGACGACGCACAAGACGCTGCGCGGTCCGCGCGGCGCGATGATCATGTCGACGGGCGAGCACGCGAAGGCGGTCGACAAGGCCGTGTTCCCAGGGCTCCAGGGCGGGCCGCACAACCACACGACCGCGGCGATCGCGGTCGCGTTGCGGGAGGCGGCGCAGCCGGAGTTCGCCGCGTACGCGCGGCAGGTCGTCGCCAACGCGAAGGCCCTCGCCGCCGCGCTGCTGGACCGCGGCTACGACCTGATCTCCGGCGGCACCGACAACCACCTCATCCTCATCGACCTGACGAACAAGGGCATCGGCGGCAAACCCGCCGCGCAGGCCCTCGACCGCGCGGGGATCGAGCTGAACTACAACGCCGTCCCGTTCGATCCGCGCAAGCCGTTCGACCCGTCGGGGCTGCGGGTCGGCACCGCCGCGATCACCACCCGCGGGCTGGGCGAGGACCTGATGCCACGGGTCGCGGAATGGATGGACGAGGTCGTGCAGGCCGCGGCGAAGCAGGACGAGAGCGTCGTCGAGCGGGTCGCCGGGCAGGTCCGCGAGCTGCTCGCGTCCTACCCGATGCCGGGGTGGACGGCCACGCCCTGACGGTCACGCCCCCCGCAGGATCGTGATCATGCGCCAGGCGGCGGGGTCGGTGAGCGCCACGGCGTGCTCACCGGCCCCGAAGTCGCCGTACCGGGCGACGACGTCCAGGCCGCCCGCGAGGCGGATCACCGCGTCCAGTTCCGTCGCCGTCCAGAACCGGTAGGGGACGACGTCGCGCAGCACCCGCGTCCCGTCCGAGTCGGTGATGGTCATCGTGACGTGGTCGTCGGCGATCTGGGTGACCGGGTCGAGCACGTCACCGGGCTCGCCCCACCGGACGGTGGCGCGGACGTCGCCGCGCTCGACCTGCCAGCCCGTGCTGACGGTCGGTTCGTCGGTGAGACGGTCACGCGGATGCGACATCTCCACGATGTACAGGCCGCCGGGGGACAGGTGCGCGGCGACGCGGCGCAGGTGCGCGACGAACGCGTCCAGCGTCATCAGGTGCGATGTCGAGTCCAGCATGGTCACGACCAGGTCGAACCGGCGGCCCAGGTCGAACCGGGTCATGTCGTCCTCGACGACGGTCACCTCGACGCCGTCGCGGGCCGCCTCCCGGGACGCGTAGGCGCACATGGCCGGGTTCAGGTCGAGCGCGGTCGCGGCGACCCCCCGGCGGGCGAACTCCCGGGCGTGCTCGGCGGGCCCGGCCGCCAGTTCCAGCATCGAGTCCGGCTTCAGCCGGTTCTCGGCGCACCAGTCGAGCAGGACGTCCACCTCGGTGGGCACGTCGCGGAACGAGCACGCCAGAGCGTACGCCCACGGATCGTCATAGATGCCGCTCACCCGCCCATCCTGCCAGCGCGCCGCCGGTGTCACGTGATCGCCACGTCATCCTGCGCCCGGGGTTTCACATTCCGGCGGGGGCTTGAGCCGTCCGGTCGGACCGCCTAGCGTGCGGTAAGTGATCGACCCCGTGAGCGGTGAGCATGTCAATGACCGACCTCCGCCCGGTCCGTCAGCGACCCGGCTCCCGCTGCTGCTCCCCGGTACCCTCAGCGACGACCAGCGCACCGTCTACGAGGCGGTGACCGGTGGCCCGCGCGCGCAGGGCCGGGTCCCGCCCGTCGCGATCGCCGACAGGTTCGGGCGTCTGCTCGGCCCGTTCAACGCCATGCTGTACAGCCCCTCGGTCGGGTTGCCGTTGCAGGATCTCGGCGCCGCGCTGCGGTTCCGCACCGCGTTCACCCGACGCGAACGGGAGATCGCGACGCTGGTCGTCGCCGCGCATCTGCGTTCCGACTACGAATGGCACACGCACGAGCTGATCGGACGCCGGGTCGGGCTCGCGGACGACGAGATGGCCGCGCTCCGGGAGGGCCGCGCGCCGATGCTCGCCGACGTCCGGGAACGCGTCGTGTACGAGGCGGTCCGGCAGCTCGTCGCCGAGGGCGACCTCGGCGACGCGGTGTTCACGGAGGCGGCGACGACGCTCGGCCGTCCCGCCGTCGTGGAACTGGTCACGCTCGTCGGCTACTACCGGGCGCTGGCGTTGCACCTGCGCGTGTTCCGGGTCGGTGTCCCGGACGGCGAGCCCGCGCCCGCCTGGCCCGCTGGGGAGGACGGAGATGAGTGAGGTCCTGCGGACGGTGCGGCTCGAACTGCATCCGGTGTCGATGGCCGACCACGCCGCGTTGTTGACGCACTGGACGGGCCCGCTCGTCCGGCGTCATCTGTTCGACGACCGGTTGATCTCCGCCGTCCAGGTCGCGGAGATCATCGACGCCAGCGAGCGGGACTTCGCCACCGAGGGCTACGGGCTGTGGGCGCTGCGGCCGGCCCGCTGGTCCGGTGGGATCGACGGCGTTCCGGGTCCGGACGCGGCGGCGCCCGGCGACCCGCTGATCGGTGTGGCGGGGCTCAGCCACCACGACGGGCCCCTCGGCCACGGCGTGGACGTGGAGATCCTCTACAGCCTGGAACCGGACCGGTGGGGGCAGGGGCTCGCCGCCGAGGCGTCCCGCGCGGTCCTCGACTACGCGTTCGGGGTGGTCGGGGTGCACCGGGTCACCGCCGAGATCGACATGGCGAACCCGGCGTCGGCGGAGATCGCCCTGCAGCTCGGGATGCGTCGCCGCCCGGACGGTCCCGCCGGGCCCGACGGCGCCGCCTACTACGCGGCCGAACGTTCCCGCTGGGTCGGCTCGCGCCGCTTCGTGGACGCCGTTCCCTAGCGCCGGACGAGGTCCTGGACGTCCCCGTACGAGGGTGTGCGGCGTTCGGTGTCGTCCTGTCCGGTCACGTCGAGCGCCGCCGCGACCGTGGCGCGCAACGCCTCGCGGAACAGCAGCGACCCGGTGCTGACGCGGTGGACGCCGAGGCGCGCCATCCGCTCGTACTCGGTCTTGCCCGGGATGTACAGCACGTTCAGCGGCACGCCCGCGATGTCGAGGACGGCGCGGATGTCGGCGTCGTCGACGATGCCGGGCACGAACACCCCGTCCGCGCCCGCCTCCGCGAACGCGCGGGCCCGCCGCAGCGTCTCGTCCCGGTCCGGGTCGCCGAGCCAGAACGTGTCGGTACGGGCGTTGAGGAACACCTGCGGCGCGGCCCGCTTCACCGCCGCGATGAGGGTGGTCTGGTGGTCGAGCGGCGCGAGGGTCCCGTCGGCGCGGCCGTCCTCCAGGTTGATCCCGACGATGCCGAACGAGGCGAGTTCGGTGACGAGTTCGGCGACGTCCCCGATCCGGTCGGAGAAGCCGCCCTCGACGTCGACGGTGACCGGCACGGGCAGGCGGGCGAGGACACTGGCGAGCGCGATGGTCTCGTCGCGGGTGCCGCCCGCCGCGTCGATCTTCCCGGCCGCGGCGGCGACACCGAGGCTCGTCGTCCCGATCGCGGGGAAACCGGCCTTGACCAGCGCCGCGCCGCTCGCGAAGTCCCACGCGTTCGGCAGCAACAGCGGCCGGTCACCGTGATGCAGATCGTGGAACCGCACGGGTCGACCTCCGTTCCGGGACGGGCCGCCGCGAACGAACTCCGGCGACCAGGTGGGGACGTTCCCGCCGGTCGGGATCGAAACGGGCGGGCGTCCCGAATCTAGGACGGGGTCGTTTCGTCGTCCGCCGAAGCGTCGACGGGCCCGCCGCGCCAGGTGGGGAAGGGGCGGCGGCCGACGGCCACGTCGAAGGCGGCGCGGGCGAGCAGGCGGGTGGAGTCGAGCGTCGGCAGCGGCGACGCGTCGGGCGTCACCAGCAGCGGGATCTCGGTGCAGACGAGCGCCACGGCGTCGCAGCCGCGTTCGGCGAGCCGCTCGATGACGCGGACGTACACGCGCCGCGACTCCTCGGTGAAGACGCCGTTGACCAGCTCGGCGAAGATGATCCGGTTGACGGTCTCCCGGTCGTCGGCGTCCGGGACCCGGGCCTCGATGCCGCGCGCGGCGAGTTCGCGGGGGTAGACCGGGCCGGCCATGGTGTACCGGGTGCCGAGGACGCCGACGCGGGCGCGGCCGTCCCGGGCTGCCTGGTCGGCGACGATCCGGGCGATGTGCAGGCCGGGCAGCGACAGGTCGTCGCCGGGCCGTTCGAGCGCCAGGTGCGCGGTGTTGTCCGGGCAGACGAAGAAGTCGGCGCCCGCCGCCGCGAGCCGCCGGACGTTCTCGGCGAACGTCGCCCGGATCGGGTCGTGATCTCCGGCGTCCCACGCGGGCATGCTCCGGGCCATCGCGGTGAGGTCGAGCGTCACGTCCGGGTGGTCGTCGGGGCCCAGCTCGCGGAACCCTTCCTGGCAGAAGGCGCGCAGGCACAGCGCGGCGCCTTCCATGCTGTGGGCGAGGATGCCGAGATGCTGCATGCTCCAGTTCCCGTTCGGTGTGCCGAACAATCGTCCATTAACATGAACACAACGTGCATGGTTCGTCAAACCGAACACATGGCAGTCTGGAGCGAACGATGGGAAACGCCGATCTGATCGCGGTGATCGCCGCGTCTCTCCGTCGGGAACGCGAGCGCGCCGGGATGTCACAGACGGAGCTGGCCCGCCGCGCCGGTCTCGCCAAGTCGACGCTGTCCCAACTGGAGGCGGGCACCGGAAACCCGAGCGTCGAGACGCTGTGGGCGCTCGGCACGGCCCTGGACGTCCCGTTCAGCCGTCTCGTCGACCCGCCCCGGGCGCCCGTCCGCGTGATCCGCGCGGGCGAGGGCCCCGCCGCCCACTCCGACCAGGCCGACTACACGACCACGCTGCTCGCGTCCTGCCCGCCCAACGCCCGTCGCGACCTCTACCGCGTCACCGCCCAGCCCGGCGCCCGCCGCGTCTCCGACCCGCACCCGCCGGGCACGGTGGAACACGCCGTCCTCAGCACCGGCCGCGCGCTCGTGGGCCCGTCGGACGGCCCGATCGAACTCGCCCCCGGCGACTACATCACCTATCCCGGCGACGCCTCCCACGTGTTCGAGGCCCTCACCCCCGGCACCTCCGCGATCTTCCTCATGGAGCACGTCTAGACGGTGCGGTAATGGGTGGTCAGGCGCCCCGCGTCGTCCAGGACGTGGAACGCCACACCCGGGGGAGCGTCGTTGGAGGCGATGCCGCCCGCCTCACCGGGCAGCTTCAGCGTGGACGCCACTCCCGGCGCGACGAGCAGCGGCCGTCCCGCGAACGTCGTGACCGCCGCCGTGTGCGCGTGCCCGCACAGCAGGGCCACGACCTGCGGATGCCGCGCGACGACCGCGGCCAGCCGTTCCTCGCCGAACTGCCTGATCCGATCCACGTACGGGATGCCCACCGGCACCGGCGGATGGTGGAAACAGACGAACGCCGGAGCCTCGGGTTCCTGGGACAGGCACCGATCGAGCCAGTCGATCGTCTCGTCGTCGAGAAACCCGTGATCCTCTCCGCGAACCGTGGAGTCGCACATCACGAACACCGCGCCCGCAACCTTGTGCACCTGGTTGATCGGCCCGCCACCCGGCGGCTCGTCCAGAAGCACCTCCCGGTACGGCCCCCGCGCGTCATGGTTGCCGGGGCACGTCAGTACCGGATGCGGGGACCGCAGCACCTCCCGGGCCTGCCGGTACTCGGCGGGCGTGCCATGGTCGGCGATGTCACCCGTGACGAGAACGGCGTCGAGCGGCACGGCGTTCACCCGCTCCATGACCCACGCCGCCCGTTCGCGGCGGCGCTCACCGCCGTCCAGATGTGTGTCGCTGAGCTGGGCGAGAACAAGCATGTCGGGAAATTTAGGCGGCCACCGGACCATGGTTAAGATCCAATCTCATGCCGAAAAGTTGGTCCGGTTCGGGAATCGATCTGCATCTCGACCTCGACACGTCCGGTGGCCGCCGGGCGGGCCTCGAACGCGCCCTCCGCGCCGCGATCCGGACCGGGCGGCTCGCCCCCGGCGACCCCGTCCCGTCGACCCGCGTCCTCGCCGCCCAGCTCCACCTTTCCCGCGGCACGGTCACCGCCGCCTACGACCAGTTGACGGCCGAGGGCTACCTGACGACCGTCCCCGGCTCCGCCACTAGGGTCGCGGAGATCACCCCCACACCCACCAACGCGGCCGGCGCGCGGCGAGCGGCCGAACCCGTCCACGACCTCCTGCCGGGAAGCCCCGACCTCGGCGCTTTCCCCGCCCGTGCCTGGCTGCGCTCGACCCGCCGCGTCCTGAACGCCGCACCGCCCGAGGCGTACGCGCTCGGCGACCCGCGCGGCCGCCCCGAACTGCGCGAGGCGCTGGCCGCCTACCTCGGACGGGCCCGCGGCGTCCACGCCGACCCGGCCCGGATCGTCGTCACCTCCGGATACGCGCAGTCCCTCGGCCTGCTCGCCGAAGTCCTCTGCGACACCGGAACGACCACGATCGCGATGGAGGAACCGGGCCACCCGTTCCACCGAAAGATCGTCCGCCATCGCGGTCTGGAGGTCGTCCCACTGCCCGTGGACGACCTCGGCGCCCGCCCCGAGCCCGGCCCGGCGGGCGCGGCCGTCCTCACCCCGGCGCACCAGTACCCGTACGGCGCGACCCTCCACCCCGACCGCCGCCACGCCTTCACCTCCTGGGCCCGCGCCACCGGCGCGACGATCGTCGAGGACGACTACGACGGCGAGTTCCGCTACGACCGCCACCCGGTCGGCGCCCTCCAGGGCATGGCCCCCGCCCACGTCGTCTACGCCGGAACCGCGTCCAAGACCCTCGCCCCGGCACTGCGCCTCGCCTGGCTGGTCCTGCCCGCCCACCTGGTCGAACCCGTCACGGAGGCCAAACGCCTCGCCGACGCGCACACCCAGTCGCTCGGCCAACTCGTCCTCGCCGACCTCCTCGACACCCACGCCTACGACCGCCACGTCCGCGCGTCCCGCCTCCGTTACCGCCGCCGCCGCGACCTCCTACGGGAAACGCTGCACGACCGCGCCCCCCACGTCCACGTACAAGGCATCGCCGCCGGACTGCACGCCCTCGTCCTCCTCCCCGACAACGGCCCCACCGAGCCCGAGATCATGGCCCGCGCCACAGAACTCGACCTGGCCCTGATGCCCCTCCACAGCCACTGGCAGAACCCGTCCGACCGCCCCCAGGGCTTCGTCCTCGGCTACAGCACCCCGGTCGGCTCCGCCTACCCGACCGCCCTGGACATCCTCTGCCGCGCCTTGTGATGACTCGGACCCAAGCGCCGCCGGCCTCAGGACGTGCCGTCCAGGTAGGCGAGCACGGCCCGCACGCGCCGGTGGCCGGAATCGTCCGGGGCCAGGCCGAGCTTGGCGAAGATGTTGCCGATGTGCTTGTGGACGGCGTTGTCCGAGATCCGCATCCGCTCGGCGATGGTGGCGTTGTCGTGGCCCTGCGCCATGAGCGCGAGCGACTCCCGCTCGCGCGGTGTGAGGCTGTCCAGGGGGTCCCCGGAGCGGCGCGCGAGGAGTTGGGCGACCACCTCGGGGTCCATCGCGGTGCCGCCGGCGGCGACACGGCGCAGGGCGTCGACGAACTCGGCGACCCGGCCGATGCGGTCCTTGAGCAGGTAGCCGATGCCGCCGCGGCCGTCCGACAGGAGTTCCCCGGCGTAGTCGCGTTCGACGTACTGCGACAGCACCAGGATCGGCAACGCGCCATGCTCGCGGCGGGCCCGCAGCGCGGCGTGGATGCCCTCGTCGCGGAACGTCGGCGGCAGCCGCACGTCCACGATGGCGATGTCGGGCCGGTGCCCGGCGACGGCGTCGAGGAACGCCTCGCCGTCGCCGACGACCGCCGCGACCTCGCAGCCCTTCGACGCCAGCAGCAGCTCAAGACCGCTGGACAGCAGCACGTTGTCCTCGGCGATCACGACCCGCACGACACCTCCCGAACGATCACTGTGCGCACGGTATCCGGACGGTGAGCATGGTGGGCCCGCCCGGTGGGCTGTCGAGCCGGACGATGCCGTCCAGCGCGGCGACCCGCCGCCGTATCCCGATGATTCCGGTGCCACGCGCCTCGTCGGCGCCGCCCCGCCCATCGTCGGTGACCTCGATGGACAGCTCGCCGTCCGCGCGGGCGACCCGGACGGCCGCGTGCGTGGCGTCGGCGTGCTTGGACACGTTCGTCAGCGCTTCGGCGATCACGTAGTAGGCCACCGCCTCCACACCCGCCGGGAGCGTGCCCAGCTCGCCGAGCCCGACGCGGACCGGCACGCCCGACCCGGCGGCCAGCGCCGTCAGCGCCCCGTCGAGCCCGCGGTCGGCGAGGATCGGCGGGTAGATCGTCTGAAGCACCGTGCGGAGCTCGGCCATCGCCTCCTCCGCCGTGTCGTGCGCCCGCTCGATCAGCGCCGCGACGGCGTCCGGGTCGTCGCCGAGCGTCTCGCGGGCGATGCCGAGCTGCATGGCGATGGACACCAGGCGCGCCTGCGTGCCGTCGTGCAGATCGCGTTCGATCCGCTGGAGTTCCGTGCCATGGGCGTCGACCATGCCGACCCGGCTCCTGGTCAGCACGTCCACCCGTTCGGTCAGGCGTTCGCGGGCGGACGGCACGAGCACCGCCAGGCACATCCGCGCGTGGAGCCGCGCCAACACCGGAAGCGCCCACCAGGCCGCCGCGCCGAGCGCGGCGATCTGGACGACGCCCCCGACCAGCGCGGTCGCCCAATCGCCCACACGCATCTCGACGAACAAGGTGGGCCGCTCGTCGGGGGGAAACGCCCACCAGAGCGGCAATGTCACCGCCGCGACCACGATGTTGCCCAGACACAGCAGCGCGACCAGCCCGAACGAGAGCCCGACGGCGACGTGCGCGGGCGTCCAAAGAACGGCCCGTCGCCCGCCCGACCACCCGGCCGCCGGAACGCCGAGCAGCTTCCCGGCCCGTCGCCGATGCCATCCCGCCCAGCCCTGGACCGCCGCCGGGACGAGCATCACCGGCAGCGCCACCATCGTGGCGACGGCGGTGGCCAGCGTCCCCAGCAGGTATGACGAGCCGGCGAGCGCGCGGCTGCCCATCCACACCCCCATGACCTCGATCCGGAGCACCATTGTCGACCGACCGCCGCCGCCGGACACTACAGCGGGCTGTAGCAAAGAACCCGCGGCCGGCTGTATCGGCGCGAAAGCCCCACCGCAATAGCGTCCCTGACCATGGAATCAATGCCGAGAGCCCTGATCCGGGGCCTTGTCCTGGTCACCCTTTCCCCGAAGGTCGCGTAGGTGGGTGTGGGCCCAATCCCAGTCGAAACGCCAGCTGCCGGGTTCGTCGAAGGACTGTGTGCGCGGAGGGCGTCGGCGGTCTTGTCCGAGCCGGGGACGGGACGTGACCCTCTCCATGGTCGGGGGCGGTGTTAGGGTGCGCGGCGTAGGCCGATCATGAAGCGGGGGTGGCGGACATGGCGTGTCGGATCAGTGCGCTTGTGCTCGACTGTCGTGACCCGGAGGCGCTGGCCGAGTTCTGGTGTGAGGTGCTCGGGTACGTGGTGCTGGACCGGGACGACGGCGATGTGGAGATCGGTCCGCCGGAGGGTTCCGGCGGTCTGCAGCCGACGTTGCTTCTGAGTCGCAGCGAGGACGTCAAGACGGGCAAGCTCCCGCTGCATATCGACGTCAATGCGACGGATCGGGATCAGGACGCCGAGTTGGAACGCCTCCTGGCGGCGGGCGCGCGGCACGCCGACGTCGGGCAGACCGGGAAAGAGAGCTGGGTCGTCCTCGCCGACCCCGAGGGCAACGAGTTCTGCCTGCTACAGGCTCGGCTTGGTTGATCGTCGGTCGGTCCGCGCGGCGCGGTCGATGGCGTGGACGAGCATGCGCCCCGGTGCACCAGACCGGCGTCGCCAGCGGGATCAACACGATCTCGTCCGGACGGTGGCCGGGGCGGTCGGCGCCCAGGTCGCGGCCGTCCTGCGCGGACGCCCACGTCGGGTGCGCTGCCGGACGAGTCCGGTTACACGCTCGGGTTCGCGGTCTTCGCCGCGGTCGCCGTCGCCTGGCTGGTGCCGGGGTCAGGCCGGGGTGTAGCGGGCGAGGACGAGGTGGCGGCCGGGCAGCGGCTCTGAGTCCAGGAGTCGGAGCCGGACGGGCGACGGGCCGCTGAACAGCGGGGTCCCGCCACCCAGGAGGGACGGGCCGATCATGATGTGGAGTTCGTCGACCAGGCCCGCGGACAGCAGGTCGTGCCACAGTGTGCGGCTGCCGAACATCACGATCCCCTTGCCGGGGGTCTTCTTCAGCTCGGTGATGCGGGTGTGTGCGGCGGCGCGTTCGACGATCTCTGTGTTGTGCCAGGGCGCCGTCTGTTCAGGGATGAGGGTGTCGGAGATGACGACCTTGTCGATGGCGTTGTTGAGCCGGGAGATCTCGCGTTCGACGGCGGGGGCGGACGGGTCGTCGGCGACGGGCGGCCAGTAGGTCTTGAAGCCCTCATAGGTGTCGCGACCGAGCAGGAGGGTGTCGGCTGCCCGGAGGCGTGCGGCGTTGTACTCGTCGAACGCCTCGTGGAAGGGCAGGGCCATGACGTCCTTGCCCGGACCCTCGTAGAAGCCGTCCAGCGAGATGATGTTGACGACGATCAGCTTTGGCATGGTGTTCTCCCTCGGAACTGTGCTTTCACAGGGGGAGAGACACGGGGAAGCGCGGATTCATCGGTCAGGACGAAAGTTCTTCCGCCAGTCCGAAGAGCGGGTGCAGGTTCGGGTCGAGGAAGGTGGAGAGTTCGGTGATCCGGCCGTCCCGGACACTGAGGACGTTGATGGCGCCGATCCGGAAACGGCCGTCGGGGGCGGCCTGGTAGCACGCGAAGGCGGGCTGCCCGTTGGCCGCGACGGGAACGAGCCGCCACGGCGTCTCGAAGACCCGTTCGGCGAGGAAGCGGGTGACGTCGTCGCGGCCGTCGAACCAGGCGGGCAGCGGCGGCATCGTGAACCGGACGTCGTCGGCGAGCAGCGAGACGAGGGCGTCCACGTCGGCGCGTTCCCAGGCGGTGACGAAGGCGTCGATCAGCTCGCGTCGACCGTCCGCGCCGAGGGCGGACAGTTCGGCCTGCTGGGTGGTCGGCGCCATCCGCTCCTGGACGGCCTTGCGCGCCCGTTGCAGGGCGCTGTTCACGGCGGTGGGCGTGAGGTCCAGGAACGAGGCCGTCTCAGCGGCGGAGAACTCCAGCACCTCCCGCAGGATCAGCACCGCGCGCTGGGCGGCGGGCAGGTGCTGCAACGCGGCCACGAACGCCAGTTCGACGTTCTCGCGGCGGGCGAACGCGGCGGCCGGGTCCGGGTCGTCGGGCCAGGGCTCCAGGAAGACCGGGTCGGGGACCGGTTCGCCGAGGTCGTGGACGTCGTCGCGTGGCGGCCCGTGGTCGGGGGAGAGGATGCGTTTCGGGCGCCGGGACGCGAACCGGAGGCAGGCGTTGGTGGTGACCCGGTACAGCCAGGTGCGGAGGGAACTGCGGCCCTGGAACCCGGGCAGGCCGCGCCAGGCGGCGAGCAGCGATTCCTGGAGGGCGTCCTCCGCGTCCTGGACGGAGCCGAGCATGCGGTAGCAGTGCGCCTTCAACTCGCCCTTGTGGCGGGCGGCGAGGGCGTCGAACGCCGCAGGGTCGCCGTCGCGGGCCTTGGTCAGAAGCTCGGTCTCGTCCATACGCGGGGTGTCAGTCGTCGTAGGTGTGGACGAAGCGGGCGAGAAGGCGGGCGAACTCGGCGCGTTCCTCGTCCGTCCAGCCGCTCATGGCCTCGGCGAAATGCTTCTGGCGGGTGCGGCGGGTGGCCTCGACGACGGTGCGACCGGCGTCGGTCAGTTCCAGATGGATGCGCCGACCGTCCTCCTGCGACGCGACACGACGGACATATCCGGACTTGACGGCCTCTGCCACGATGCGGCTGCCGCGGGAGGCGTCCACGCCGAGCCGGGCGGCGACCAGGCCGACGCTCATCTCCTGCCCGGGGTCGTCCGGGCCCTCGTCGATGACGTCCACGACATGCAGGACCTGGACGTCCACGGGGAGGTTGTGCTCGCGGATCGCCGCCCTGCCGAGCCGCTGCCGCGCCATGCCCCGCCGCAGTTTGACCATGCTCCGTTCGACCGCGTCCAGTGCCTCCTCGCTCATGGCGATCAGTCTAGCTAGGTTGCGCAACGCATTATCGTGCGTTAAGCATATAGTTGCTAAACGCACGAGAATGGAGTGTTCGTGACCGCGACATCGATGAGCCATCGGGACCGGCTGCTGGTGTTCGGCGGGCTCCTGCTCGCCGGACTGATGTCCTCGCTTGACGCGACGGTGCTCGGCACCGCGCTACCCGCCATCGTCGGTGACCTGGGCGGACTCGACCGGCTGGCCTGGGTGTCGACCGGGTACGTGCTCGCCACCACCGTCACCGTGCCCCTGTCGGGACGGCTCGGCGACCTGTTCGGCCGCCGCCCGATCCTGCTGGTGGGGCTCCTCGGGTTCATGACCGCGTCGGCGGCGTGCGGGGCGGCGTCATCGATGACCTGGCTGATCGCGTTCCGGGTCGTCCAGGGAGCGGCGGCGGGCTGCCTGCTCAGCTCGATGTTCGCGCTGTCCGGAGACCTGTTCGAGCCGAGGGAGCGCGCGAAGTACCAGGGGTACTCGGCGCTGATCTTCGCGGTGTCCGGCATCGCCGGGCCACTGATCGGCGGCCTGCTCGCCGACCACGCGTCCTGGCGGTGGGCGTTCTATGTCAACCTGCCGCTCGGCCTAGTCGCCACCGCCGCGGTCTTGCTGTTCCTGCGGCTCCCGAAGCCCGAAGGCAGGCCGCGCGTCGACTACCCGGGCATCGTGCTGCTCGGCGCCGCCGTCACCTGCTTCACCCTGGTCACCAGCTGGGCCGGGACGCGCCACCCGTGGCACTCGCCGGTGGTCATCGGGTTGGCGGCGGGCGCGGCGGCGCTGTTCACCCTGTGGGTCCTCGTCGAGCGGACGGCGGCCGAACCGGTCGTGCCGCCCCGGCTGTTCCGCGACCGGTCGTTCGCCGTGGCCTGCGTCGTCGCCGCCGTGGGCGGCGCCACCGGGTTCGGGCTCGCGACGTATTTGCCGATGTTCTTCCAGGTCGTCGGGGGAGTGGGCGCCACGGAGTCGGGTCTCCTGCTCCTGCCGATGATGACCGGTCTCCTCGCCGCTTCCATGGGCGCCGGACGGTACATCGCCCGGACCGGCCGCTACCACCGGCTGCCCGCCGCGAGCATGGCCCTCAGCGGGCTCGGTGTCGCGCTGCTCGCGACCATGGACGCCGACACCGGCCTGGTCACGGCCGGCTGCTTCATGGCGGTGCTCGGCTTCGGCGCCGGGCTGTCCCAGCAGGTCGTCGTGCTCATCGCGCAGAACGCCGCGCCCCGCCGCGACCTCGGTGCCGCGAGCTCCGGGGTCTTCGCCACGAGGATGCTCGGCACCGCCGCGGGCATGGCCGTGTTCGGCGCCATCGTGTCCAGCCGGTTCGCCGAGGAGGTCGGACGCCGCGTCCCGGACGGTCAGGTCCCCGACTTCACCGACGCCGTCCGCCCCGCCGTGCTGGACACCCTCCCCGGCCCGGTGCGCGACGGTGTCGCCGAGGCGTTCGCCGCCGCCTTCTCCGACCTGTTCCTAGCCGGACTCCCGCTCCTCGCGGTCGGTCTCACGACGGCGCTGCTGCTCCCGAACGTGCCGCTACCGCCGCGCGGGAAGGCCTAATCGTCGAGGGCGGCGTCGTGGACGAGGAGGGCGATCTGGACGCGGTTGTTGAGTTCGAGTTTCGTCAGGAGCCGTGACACGTACGCCTTCACGGTCGCGACGCTGAGGGACAGCTCCGCGCCGATCTCGCTGTTGGTCCGGCCGCGTCCGACGAGCGCCGCCACCGCCCGTTCACCGTCGCTGAGGCGGCCGAGCAGCTCACGGGCGCGGGCCTGGCGGGGGTCGGCCCCGGAGTCGGCGACATAGGACATCAGCTTGCGCAGCACGGCGGGCGACATCATCGGCTCGCCCGCGGCGATCTGCCGGATCGCCTGGACGATCTCCGGCGGCGGGGTGTGCTTCAGCAGGAAGCCGCTCGCGCCCGCCCGCATCGCCCGCATGATGTGGTCGTCGGTGTCGAACGTCGTCAGAATGATGATCTCGGGGGGTTCGCGGCGGGAGCGCAGCAGCTCCGTCGCCGCGAGCCCGTCGACGCGGGGCATCCGGATGTCCATCAGGACGACGTCGGGCCGGTGCTGGTTGACGGCCGCGACGACCTCGGCGCCGTCCGCGACGCCTCCCACCACGTCGAGGTCGGGCGCATTCGACAGCATCATCGTCAGGCCGGTGCGGACGAGCGCGTCGTCGTCCACGATCAGGACGCGGATGGGGGAGTCCATCCGGACACTTTACGGCCTGCGCACCCGCCGCCCGCTCACCTCCGCCGGCGCCAGCCGGAACCAGGCGTCACGCTCCCCACCCGGCCAGGGCTCGACCGCCGTGACCTGCGTGATCTCCTCCTCCGACAGGGGGTGCGCGCCGCCGCGCAGCAGAACGCTCCATCCCTCGTGGCTCGCCTCGTCGAAACGGTCGACCTGGAAGGCCATCCGGACCTCCCCGCCGGTCACGGCGGTCAACAGGCTCCGGTTCAGACGGCCCGACACCGAGGTGCGGAAGACCACCGCGTCGCCGTCGAGGGAGTAGTTCACGGGGACGACCGTGGGCCCCTCGCCGTCGTCGAACGCGACGCGTCCGACGGTGCCGTCGGCGATGAGCCGCAGGCACTCGTCGTGGTCGAGTTCTTCGAGGACGGGCCGGTCGGCGGAGTTCGCAGCCATGCGTGCCATCTTCCCCGACGACCCCGCCGCCATGCTCGACCGGGGCGGCAGATGATCTACAGGGGCAGCCGGGCGTGCAGGCGGAACCGGCCGTCGCCGGTGCGGCCGTGCTCCAGTGTCCCGCCGAGCAGCGCGACCCGTTCGGCGAGGCCGACGAGCCCGGCGCCCGCCCCGGGCATCGCGAGTTCGGGCGGGCCGGGCGGGACGGCGTTGACGACCTCGATCTTCAGGTCCCTTCCGGCGTCGAGGGTCACCTGGACGGCGGCGCCCGGCGCGTGCTTGCGGGCGTTGGTCAGCCCCTCCTGGATGATCCGGTACGCGTGCCGTCCCACGCGGGACGGGACGCGGTCCGGCTCGGGGACGTTCTCGTCCAACGTCACACGGCCCCCGGCGCGCCGGGACTCCGAGACGAGGCCCGGCACGTCCGCGAGCGTCGGCTGCGGTCGCTCCGGTTCGGCGCCCGGCGCGTCGTGTCGCAGCACGCCGATGACCTCCCGCAGGTCCTCCATCGCCTCGAAGGCGCACTGCCGGATGACCCCGGCGGCCTCCCGCTGCTGGGCGGGGGTATCCGGGCGGAACTCCAGCGCCCCGGCGTGCACGGCAAGCAGTGAGATCCGGTGCGCGAGGACGTCGTGCATCTCCCGGGCGAGCCGCTCCCGTTCCAGCAGCCGGGCCTCCTCGATCCGCAGCAACTGCTCGGTCTCGGCGGCACGGGCTCGCTCCTTCAACGACTCGATGAGCTGCCGCCGCGACCGGACGAGCATCCCCACGGCGAGCGTCACCGTGTAGCCGAGGCCGAACACGACGGTCGACTCCCAGCGTTCCCGCGTGCTCAGGTGGGCGTCCGTGACCTGGAACACCACCACGACGATCGCCGTGTTCAGCAGGGCCGTGCCGACCGCGGGCCGCCAGGGCCGGTGGACCGCGACGTTGAACACGCTCATCGCCGTCGCGCCCCAGGAGAGGGAGTTGGTGAACCCCAGGACCGTCAGGAACAGCGCCACCCCGACCGGCCACCGGCGGCGCAGGAGCAGCAGCGTCAGGAGACCGAACGACCCCAGCACGATCTGCTGAACATTGAAGAACAGGGGCGGGGTCCCCGGATAGGACTCGCGGGCGCCTTCCAGCACCACGAGCCCGATCAACAGGGCGGCGGTCGTGACGGCGACATCGCGCGCCCACTCGCGCGCGGACCTGCGGGGATTCACCCCACCACGCTAACCGCCGCGCCCCGGTGCGGCAGTGGCCGCAGGTCGGTGCCCCGTCGACTTTGGTATCAGCCGACCTTGGCGACGGTGAGCAGGACGGCCGAGTCCTCCAGCGCCTCCAGGCTGTGCCGCGCGTCCGGGACGATCAGCAGGTCACCGGAGATCCCGTCCCAGGAGTTCTCGCCGCTCACCAGCCGCACCCGCCCGCGCAGGACCACGATCGTCGCCTCGCCGGGGTTCTCGTGCTCGGCCAGCGTCGTGCCCGCCGTCAGCGCGATCAGCGTCTGCCGCAGGACGCGCTCGTGCCCGCCGTAGACGGTGTCGGCGCTACGCCCGGTGGAACCCGCGGCGGCGCGCTTCAGATGGTCGCGAACCTGTGCGTCCAGCGAGAGCTTCTGCATGAGCCCAGTGTGCCAGTGATCGTGGGGACGGCGGGCGTCGGGTCACGACAGGGGAGCGCTCGTGATCGGCTTGCCGACGGCGCTGCCCGCCAGCCAGTCCTGCCAGGACTTCGCCCACGGCGTGGGGCCGTTCCCGAACCGGAGTTTCCGGGACGTGCCGGTCACGTTGACGATGTCGCCGCGGTTGGTGAAGTCGTAGAACCACTTGGCGTCCGCGGGGGAGGCGTTCACACAGCCGTGGCTGACGTTGTCCTCGCCCTGGGAGTTGGTCGACCACGGCGCCGAGTGCACGAACGTCCCGCTGTAGGTGAGGCGGACGTTCCACTTCGTCGGGATCCGGTACTCGCCGGGGTTGCCGGTGGTCGCGGAGTCCATGATGATCTTCGCCGCCTTCTCCTGCGCGATCATCGTGCCGCTGTAGCTCTCATGTCCGGGTTTGCCGAGGCTGACCCGCATCGTCCGCACGGTCTCGCCGCCGTCGGTGACGGTGGCGCGGTGCTTCTTGGCGTCGATGGTGGTGATGTGCTTCGGGCCGACGGTGAAGGCGACGCTCCGGTCCTTCGTCCCGTACAGGCCTTCACCGGCCTTCACACCCGCCAGGTGCGCGATGACCTTCACCTTCTGCCCGGTCGGCCAGTACTCGCGGGGCCGGAAGTCGACCTCCTTGTCACTGATCCACGACCAGGCGCCCTCGACCGGCTTGGACGTCCGGACCTCCAGGGCCTTCTCGACCGCGACCTTGCCCTCCTTCGTCGGCACCGGCTTGGAGAGCAGCAGTTGCACCGGCATGCCGACGCCCACGGTCTCCCCGTCGAGCGGCGACATGCCGCTCTCCAGCTTCTTCGCCGGTGTCAGCGTCGTGAACGTGGACGTCGCGGTGACCGGGTCACCGCCGTCGCCGGAACCCTTCGCGGTCACCGTGTAGGTGGTGGACGGACGCAGCGTCCACGATGACCGCCACGACGTGCCGTCCGCCGCGAGCGTCCCCGAGGCCGGGGTGCGCTGCTGACCGTAGGTGAGGGTCACGCCCGTGAGCCTGCCGCCCTCGGCCTTGACGGTGACCGGTTGGTCGGGCGCGATCTGCTGGGCTCCGTTCGCCGGGGTGATGGCCAGCTTCACCGCGTTCTTGTCATCACCCCCGCTGCCACCGCCCCCGCCTCCGTCGCCGCCGGACGAACAGCCCGCGACGAGCAGCACCGCACCGGCGACCAGCGCGCCCGCGGCCGCGGGCCGACCCTTGAGCATCAGCGATCTCCTCACGCTCGAACGCGTACACCTGTCAAGGTATGCGCGGATTTGCGTAAGGCATGCGTAAGTTCGGGGCCCGTTCCGGGAGCCGTGCCACCGCACCCGGGGAGCGCTCGGGGAGGTGTCAGGACGCGGCGGTGGCCCTGTCCAGCAGGAACAGGGTGCGTTCCCGGCCGCGCGCCCCGGCGACCGGTGCCACGGAGGGATCCGCGCCCGACAACCCGAGCCGGACCGCCTCCGCCTTCGACTCCCCGGACGCCAGCAGCCACACCTCGCGGGCCGCGCACAGCGACGGGAACGTCAGCGAGATCCGGGTCGGCGGCGGCTTCGGGGAGTTCCGCACCGCCACCACCGGACGTTCGTCGTCCAACGCGGGCGTCCCCGGGAACAGGGACGCCACGTGCGCGTCGGGGCCGACGCCGAGCATCAGCACGTCGAACGTCGGCACCGGGCCCTCGGAATCCGACGCGGCCCGCAGTCGCGCGGCGTACCGTTCGGCGGCGGCGTCCGGGTCGTCGCCGTCCGGGCCGTCCGTCGCGGGCATCGGACGCACCCGCGCCGGATCGACCGGGACGTGGTCGAGCAGCGCCGCGCGGGCGCCGGTCTCGTTGCGCTCCGGATCGCCCGTGGGCAGGAAACGTTCGTCGCCCCACCACACGTCGAGGCGGCCCCAGTCGACCGCGTCGCGGGCGTCGGTCGCCGCGAGGGCGGCGAGCACGGCCGTGCCGACGCCGCCGCCGGTCAGCACGACCGACGCCGAGCCGCGCGCCGACTGCGCGTCCACGATCCGCGTCACCAGCCGCGCCGCCGCAGCCGCGGCGAGCACCTCCTGGTCGCGGTGCAGCAGCACCGTCGGGTCGGTCACGACCCCGCCGCCCCGTCCGCGGGACTCTCGTCCGCCGTTCCGCCCGCGAGGTCCTTGGCGAACCGGGCCGCCGCGTCGCGGTACACCTCGTCGGGGTCGAGGCGGCGCAGCTCCTCCGCCAGCAGCTCCGCCATCGGGCGGCGCATCAGCGACACCTGCCGGTCGGGCTGCCCCGGACGGCACAGCGTCGCGACCCGCCCGTCGGGACGGTGCACCATGATGTCGCCGCCGGTCGTCCGCAGCCGCACACCGGTCACGCCGGGGCCCTCCGACACCGTCCGCTCCACCGGGACGCCGAGCCGGATCGACAACCACGCCGCCAGCAGCTCCGCGCTCGGGCTGTCCGGCTCCGCCGTCACCTCCCCGCCCACGATCTCGTCGTGCTCCTGGTCGAGCGCGGCGGCCAGCAGCGACCGCCAGTTCGTCAGCCGCGTCCAGGTGAAGTCGGTGTCGCCGGGCCGGTACGCCCCGGCGAGCTGCGCGAGGGTCCCGAGCCGGTCACGGGCCGCGTAGGAGTCGGTGACCCGGCGCTGCGCCAGCCGCCCGAGCGGGTCGTCCGCCGGGCTCTTGGGCACCTTGCCGCCCGGCCACCATGTCACCACCGGCGTGTCGGGCATCAGCAGCGGCACCACCACCGAGTCGGCGTGCTCGGCGAGCGGCCCGTACATGCGCAGCAGCACCGTCTCACCGGGCCCGGTCTCGCCCATGCGGATCTCGGCGTCCAGCCGCGAGGAGTTGCCGCGCGGATCGCGGGAGATCACGGTGAGCACCCGGCACGGATGCTCGCGCGCCGCCTCGGTCGCCGCGCGCACCGCGTCGTACTGCGCCGACTCGTCCGTCACGATGATCAGCGTGAGGACCATGCCGACGGCGGGACCGCCCATCAGATGCCGCGACTGCGTCAGCGCGTCCTGGATCTGCCGGGTGGTGGTGCCGGTCAGGTCGATGTTCATGCGAGCCCCCGTTCCTCTAGAGCCGCCGCCACGTGCGCCCGTCGCGCGCCATCAGCTCGTCGGCGCTGTCGGGCCCGTAGCCGCCGGACTTGTACTGGTCGAGGCCGCCCCGGCCCGCCCAGAACTCCTCGATCGGGTCGAGGATCTTCCAGGACAGCTCGACCTCCTCCTGGCGCGGGAACAGCGGCGGATCGCCGATCAGCACGTCCAGCAGCAGTCGCTCGTAGGCCTCCGGCGAGGTCTCGGTGAACGACTCGCCGTAGGCGAAGTCCATGTTGACGTCCCGGATCTCCATCGAGGTGCCCGGCACCTTCGACCCGAACCTGACCGTGATGCCCTCGTCCGGCTGCACCCGCATGACCAGGGCGTTCTGCCCGAGCTCCTCGGTGTCGGTCTCGGAGAACGGCAGGTGCGGCGCCTGCTGGAACACCATCGCCACCTCCGTCACCCGGCGGCTGAGCCGCTTGCCGGTGCGCAGGTAGAACGGGACGCCCGCCCACCGGCGGTTCTCGATCTCCAGTTTCACCGCGGCGTAGGTCTCGGTGCAGGAGTCGGCGGGGATCCCGTCCTCCTCCAGGTAGCCGCGGACGTTCACGCCGCCCTGCCAGCCCGCCGCGTACTGGCCCCGTGCCGTCGACGCGGTCAGGTCGCCGGGCACCCGCACCGACGAGAGGATCTTGGCCTTCTCGGCGCGGACGGCCTCCGCGCTGAACGAGGTCGGCTCCTCCATCGCCGTCAGCGCCAGCAGCTGCAGGAGATGGTTCTGGATGACGTCGCGGGCCGCGCCGATGCCGTCGTAGTACCCGGCCCGGCCGCCGATGCCGATGTCCTCGGCCATCGTGATCTGCACATGGTCGACGAACGAACGGTTCCAGATCGGCTCGAACATCGTGTTGGCGAACCGCAGCGCCAGGATGTTCTGCACGGTCTCCTTGCCGAGGTAGTGGTCGATCCGGAAGATCGACTCCTCGGGGAAGACACGGTGGACGGTGTCGTTCAGCTCCTGCGCGGTCTTCAGGTCACGGCCGAACGGCTTCTCGATGACGACCCGCCGCCACGCCCGGTCCTTGTGGTCGGCGAGGCCGCTGCGCCGCAGCTGCTCCACGACCTCCGGGAAGAACTTCGGCGGGATCGACAGGTAGAAGGCGTAGTTGCCGCCCGTGCCGCGGCTGCCGTCCAGCTCCTTCACGGCCATCGACAGCGCGTCGAACGCGCCCGGGTCGTCGAAGGTGCCGGGGACGAAGTGCATGCCCTCCGACAGGTGCGTCCACACGTCCTCGCGGAACGGGGTCCGGGCGTGCGCCTTGACCGACTCGTAGGCGATCTGGCGGAAGTCCTCGTGCTCCCAGTCACGGCGGGCGAACCCGACGAGGGAGAACCCCGGCGGCAGCAGCCCCCGGTTCGCCAGGTCGTAGATCGCCGGAAGCAGCTTCTTGCGCGACAGGTCACCGGTGACGCCGAACAGGACGAGCACGCACGGCCCGGCCACACGCGGCAGGCGCTTGTCCCGAGGGTCGCGGAGCGGATTGGCCGGGACGGTCGATGCGCCGGTCAATGGGTCGGTCACGTGGTCCCCTTCGTTAGCGTTCGCTCGGATTGCCCCGTCCCCGGGAGGGCCCTGCGCGCTCGTCCCCCTCCTCGGGCGGGTTCGAGCGGCCGGGCGGCCCCCGCCCGGCGGTCCCGCAGATGCAGCCGTACCCGTTCGGTGGCCGCCTGCAACGGCCCCCGGGCGGTGATGGCCGTCTCCCCCGAGACGACGGCGTCGAGGGTCACGGTCTGCGCGCCCCCGCCACGTCCCGGACGGCCTCGGTCAGCCTGCCCACGCCGTCCGCCGGGTCGCGCAGGTGCAGCCGGATCACCGGGAAGCGCCGTTCGCGCAGCGCCCGCAGCTCACCGAGCGCCCGCGCGATCTGCAGCTTCGCCAGGCTGTAGGGGCGGCCGGGGACGGGCTGCGAGGCGAGCACGTCACCGGGCGCCGGGTCGCCGGTGATGATGAGGAACGCGCCGTTGCCCGGCCCGTCCTTGTGCACCGGTCCAGTCGCGTGCGGGTAGGCGGGTCCCGGCCCGTAGGCGACGGGACGTCCCGACGCGCGGGCGAGCGACGGCGCGAGGTACCGGCCGGAGAAGTCGCCCGACAGGTACGTCATGACCGACAGGTACCCGTCGGACGGCACCGACGCGACCAGCCCGCCGAGAACGGTCCGCAACTCGGCGCCCGGCGGCCACGGGAAGTCGGCGTGGACCTCGATGTCGTCCTCGACGTACACCGGTCGTTCCGCGGTCAACGGACCACGGCCCGCCGCCCGCAGCAGCGCCGCCGCGTCGTCTTCGGACTCCTGGACGACCGTGCTGCCCGCCTCGAACGGGTTCACGCCGAGCAGCCACCCGGCGACCGCCGTCGCGTACTCCCACAACACGAACTGCGCGCCGAGCGGCGCCCACACGGAGGTGTCGGACTCGTCGTCGTCGGCCGCCGCCCGGGGGTTGATCGACACGCCGTGCACGTCGGGGAACGGGCCCTTGCCGCCGGGCGGCTCGAACGTCACGACGCCCTTGCCGCGCTTGCCGGTGCCGACGGCGAGGAGCTGGGAGATCCAGGCGCCGAGCGCGCCGGGCCCGCCGGGCTCGCGCAGCACCACCTTGTCGCGGGTCAGGCCGCCGGGACCCTGCTGCGCGCAGCCGCCGAGGACCGCGCCGAGCAGCAGACCCGGGTTGTCCTCGTCCTTGGCCAGCGACGGCATCAGCGTCGCCGCCTCCTCCAGCAGCCGGTCGGTGTCGGCGCCCGCGAGGACGGCCGGGACCAGCCCGTACGCCGACAGGGCTCCGTAGTGGCCCGGCAGGTACGGGTCGGTCAGCCCGATCCGGTAGCCGCGCTGGCGGGCGTAGTCGTGCAGCGGACTCCCGTGGTCGGTGATGACGAGGAACCGGTTCGCGATCTCCCGCTCGGACAGGCCCAGCTCCCGGAACGCCGCCGTGAAGATCCGCCGGTAGGCGTCGCCCTCCAGCGACACGCCCGCCTTGCTGGCGAGCACGACCAGCGTCCGGTCGAGCCGCTCCATCGCGAACGCGAGCGGGGCCGTGTCGCTGCCGTCCAGGACGGTCAGCCCGCCCGGACCGCCGCGCCCGAACCGCTCGTCGGCGCGGCGCGCGGCCGCCACCGTGGGGGTGTGCGCCTCCACGATCGCCTGCGCGGCGAGGCTCTCCGCGCCGACGCCGATCAGCACGATGTGGTCGAGCCCCGCGTGCCGCGCCTCCTCGACCAGCCCGTTCACCTGCTTGAGCAGGCCCCGGGACGCGAACGGCAGGTCGAGCCAGCCGAGACGGCTGTGGTCGACCGCGCGCGCCCCCCACAGCCTTGGGTCCTTCGCGGCCAGCGCGCCCGGCACGCCACAGCTCACGAGGTAGTCCCGCGCCTGCAACGCCGAGTCCAGCACGTCGCCGCGCGTCAGTACGTCGAATCCCGACACCGTTCCCTCCTGCCTCCCATCGTTTCAGGAGAGAATGGGCATTCGCGACCTTCTCCCACGATCTTTGTTGCGGTGTGATGTCAACAGATGACAGTGCCCTGGTCAGCGCCCTGGTCAGCGCGCCGGTCAGTGCGCCGGTCGGCGGGCGTCCGGTCAGCCCAGCGTCTCGATGAGCTGGGCGACGCCCTCCGCGCGGTCGCGCAGGTGGAGGCGGACGGCGGGACGCCCGAGCGACCGCACCACCCGCAGATCGCCGAACGCCTGGGCGAGCTGCAGCTCCCCGAGGCTGTAGGGCCGCCCCGGAACGGTGACGTCATCCGTGACCGCCCCGGTGACCTGCAGGAACGTTCCGTTCGCCGGGCCGCCCTTGTGGTACTGGCCGACCGTGTGCAGGGACCGCGGCCCCCAGCCGAACGTGACGGGCACCGGGCGCCGGCGAAGCTTCGCGACCCGCGCCGCCAGGGGTGGCCGCAGCCCGGCCGCCGCCGCGTCCCCGACCCGGTCCAGGTACGCCGTCACCGCGAGGTACCCGCCGTCCGGGACGTCCTCCAGGATCACCTCGAGGGCCTCGGCGAGCGTCCGCGCGCCGCGTAGCGTGTCCCGTGGGGCGTGCACCTCCACCGCGCCCGACACCAGCTCCGGCGGGGCGCGCACCACCGTGGGCGCGGCGCCCTCCTCCGAGCGCAGCAGCGCCGCCGTGCTCTCCCGCGACTCGCCGGTGTCCGGCTCGTCGAACGGGTCCACGCCGAGCACCCGGCACGCCACCGCCGTCGCGTACTCCCACAGCAGGAACTGCGCGCCGAGGGGCCCGGCGACGCTCACGCCCGCCTCGCGGCCCGGCCCCGGCTCGTCCGGGCGGCGGCCGAGGATGACCCGGCGCAGATCGTCGGTGAGGTCGAATCCGGGCGCGTCGACGCCCTCCACGACGACCGGCAGCAGCCCCCGGCCGTTCTTGCCGGTCGCGCCGCCGACCAGCTGCTCCGCCCACCTGGTGAAACCGGCGAGCCCGGAGCCGTGGTCGGCGAGGACCAGCTTGTCGCGGTCGCCGAGCGCCGACGAGCCGAGTGCCGCGCCGAGCGCCAGGGCCGGGTTGTCGTACGGCTGCCGCAGCACCTCCGCGAACCGGGACGCCTCGTCCAGCAGGGCGTCCACGTCGACGCCGGCGAGCGCGGCGGCGACGAGGCCCCGCGCGCCGAGCGCGCCGAACCGGTCGTCGACGTCCGGCTCGGCCTGGACGAGGTTGTGCCCCACGTCGAGCGCGGCACGTTCGAGCGCCGACCCCTCCTCGGCCACGACGACGAACCGGCGGGCCAGCTCGGCGCGGCCGAGGCCCGCCGCGGAGAACGCGCGCCCGAACACGCGGCGCAGCGACTCCGCCTCGACGCTCTCGCCCACCACGACCACCAGCGTCCGGTGCAGGTCGCCGGCCAGGACCCCCGACACCTCATGCGGATCGGTGGTGTCGAGAACGATCAGCTCCGGCCCCCCGGAGTTCTCAGAACCGGTCCCCACGGTGCGGACCATTGTGCGGAACATCGCGTCCGAGGCGAGCGCGGACCCGCCCGCGGCGAGCAGGACCACGCGGTCGAGCCCGGTGTCACGGGCCTCGGCCGCGGGCTCGGCCAGCCGGTCCGCCAGCGACCGCGAGGTCTCCGGCAGGTCCAGCCAGCCCAGCCGCCGGGCCGCGAGCGGGGCCGCGTCGGGCCCCCACAGCTTGGCGTTGCCGGACGTCAGCGCGCCCGGCACGCCGTCGGAGACGAGACGGTCCAGGACCGTCTCGCTCTCGTCGACGACGGCGCCGCGGATGGTGACCGAGATCCCCCCCGGCGGTCACCACCGAGGTCACGCGCCGGCCCTCTTGTCCTCCAGCTCGCCGGAGATGGAGCCGAGCAGCTCCTTCCACGAGGCCGCGAACTTCTCCACGCCCTCCTCCTCCAGCACCCGCACGACGTCGTCGTAGTCGACTCCGGCGTCCTTCAACGCCGCCATGTGCGCGCGGGCGTCGTCGTAGGAGCCGCGAACGGTGTCGCCGCGGACCTGACCGTGGTCGGCCACCGCGTCCAGCGTCGCCTCCGGCATCGTGTTGACGGTGCCCGGCGCGACCAGCTCGACCACGTACAGGGTGTCGTCGAGGTCGGGGTCCTTCACACCGGTCGAGGCCCACAGGGGACGCTGGGGACGGGCCCCCGCGTCCTTCAGCGCCCGCCACCGGTCGGTGCCGAACTTCTCCTCGTACAGCGCGTACGCGAGCCGGGCGTTGGCGACGCCCGCCTTGGAGCGCAGCGCCTTCGCCTCGTCCGACCCGATCTTGTCGAGCCGCTTGTCGATCTCGGTGTCCACCCGGCTGACGAAGAACGACGCCACCGACGTGATCTTTGTCAGGTCGTGGCCGTTCTCCCGAGCCTGCTCCAGCCCGGCGAAGAACGCGTCGATGACCTCGCCGTAGCGCTCCAGCGAGAAGATCAGCGTCACGTTCACGCTGATGCCCTCGGCCAGCGTCGAGGTGATCGCCGCCAGACCCGCCTTCGTCGCGGGGATCTTGATGAACAGGTTGGGCCGGTCCACCAGCCACCACAGCATCTTCGCCTCGGCGGCCGTGGCGCGGGTGTCGCCGGCGAGTCGCGGATCGACCTCGATGGACACGCGGCCGTCCAGCCCGTCCGTCCGGTCGTACACCGGGCGCAGAACGTCGCAGCCCCACCGGATGTCCCGGGTGATGATCGCCCGGGAGGCCTCCTCGACGTCCACCCCGAGCACCGCGAGGTCACGGACCTGGTCGTCGTAGGCGTCGCCCTTGCTCAACGCCTTCGCGAAGATCGTCGGGTTGGACGTGACGCCGACGACGTGCCTGTCCTTGACCAGCTCCGCGAGGTTGCCCGACCGCAGCCGTTCACGGCTGATGTCGTCGAGCCAGATCGACACGCCCTCGTCCGAGAGCGCCTTCAGGTTGTCGCTCATCGTGCCTGCCTCCTCAACGCCCGGTTCGGTCGCCGGGCTCAGTTGCCGGTCGTCTCGCCGCGTCCGGCGTGCTTGACGCACGCCTTGATCAGGCTCGCCTTCGCCGCCGCGACGATCCGCTCGGCGGTGATGCCGAACTGCAGGAACAGCGTCTTGTAGTCGGCGGACGCGCCGAAGTGCTCCAGGCTCACCGCCTCGCCGGCGTCGCCGATGTAGGCGCGCCAGCCGAGCGCCACCCCCGCCTCCACGGACACGCGGGCGCGCACGCCGGGCGGCAGCACCTCCTGCCGGTAGGCGTCGGACTGCGCCTCGAACCACTCCACGCACGGCATCGACACGACCCGGGTCGGCGTGCCCTCCGCCTGGAGCGCGTCCCGCGCCTCCAGCGCGAGCTGCACCTCGCTGCCGGTCGCGATGAGGATCACGTCGGGCCGCCCGCCGTCGGCGTCGGCGAGCACGTAGCCGCCCTTGGCGGTGCCCTCCGCGGACGCGAGCGCGCCGCCACGGTCGAGCGTCGGCAGCTTCTGCCGGGTCAGCGCGAGCCCCGCCGGACGGTCGGTGTGGCCGAGGATCGTCCGCCACGCGACCGCCGTCTCGTTGGCGTCGGCCGGACGGACCACGTCCAGCCCCGGAATCGCCCGCAGCGACCACAGGTGCTCGACCGGCTGGTGCGTCGGGCCGTCCTCGCCGAGACCGATCGAGTCGTGCGTCCACACGAACGTCACCGGCAGCTTCATCAGGGCCGCGAGCCGCACCGCCGGACGCATGTAGTCGCTGAAGACCAGGAACGTGCCACCGTAGGGGCGCGTTCCGCCGTGCAGCGCGATGCCGTTGCAGATCGCCGCCATCGCGTGCTCGCGGACACCGAAGTGCAGCGTCCGGCCGTACCGGTGCCCGGGGAACTCCTTGGTCTGGAACTCCTCCGGGACGAACGACGGCTCGCCCTTCATCGTCGTGTTGTTGCTCTCGGCCAGGTCGGCGGAGCCGCCCCACAGCTCCGGCAGCACCGGCGCCAGCGCGGCGAGGATCTGCCCGGACGCCGCGCGGGTCGCGATGTCCTTGCCGGGCTCGAACTCCGGCAGCGCGGCCTCCCACCCGGACGGCGCCGTGCGCGTCGAGATCCGGTCGTACTCGGCGGCCCGCTCGGGGTTCCGCGCCCGCCACGCCTCGAACGCCCGGTTCCACTCGGCGTGGTCGGCGCGGCCCCGGTCGGACACCGCGCGGGCGTGCGCCAGGACGTCCTCGGGGACGTGGAAGCTCTCGGCCGGGTCCATGCCGAGGATCCGCTTCGTCGCGGCGACCTCGTCCTCGCCCAGCGCCGAACCGTGGATCTTGCCGGTGTTCTTCTTGTTCGGCGCGGGCCACCCGATGATGGTCCGCAGCGCGATGAAGGAGGGACGCGCCGTCTCGGCCTTCGCGGCCTCGAACGCGGCGGCGAGCGCGGCGACGTTCTCCTCGTAGTCGCCGTTCTCCGTCCAGTCGACGTGGTGGACGTCCCACCCGTACGCGGCGTACCGGGCCCGGACGTCCTCCGACAGCGCGATCGCGGTGTCGTCCTCGATCGAGATGTGGTTGTCGTCGTACAGCAGGACCAGGTTGCCGAGCCGCTGGTGGGCGGCGAGGGCGCTCGCCTCGTGGCTGATGCCCTCCTGGATGTCCCCGTCGGACGCGAACGCCCAGATCGTGTGGTCGAACGGCGACTCGCCCTCCGGCGCGTCCGGGTCGAACAGGCCGCGTTCGCGGCGCGCCGCCATCGCCATCCCGACGGCGTTCGCGATGCCCTGGCCGAGCGGGCCCGTCGTCGTCTCCACCCCGGCGGTGTGCCCGACCTCGGGGTGGCCCGGGGTGAGGCTGCCCCACTTGCGCAGCGCCTTCAGGTCGTCCAGCGTCATCGGGTAGCCCGACAGGTACAGCTGGATGTAGAGGGTCAGGCTGGAGTGTCCGCAGGACAACACGAATCTGTCCCGGCCGGCCCAGTGCGGGTCGGTCGGGTCGTGCCGGAGGAACCGCTGGAAGAGGAGGTAGGCGGCGGGCGCGAGGCTCATCGCCGTTCCGGGGTGGCCGGACCCCGCCTCCTCGACCGCGTCCATGGCGAGGGCGCGGACCACGTCGACCGCCCGCCGGTCCTGGTCGGACCATTCAAACGTGCTGTTGTTCCTGCTCACGGAACGCCAGGCTCCTCTCGAACCGGTGTTACAGATCCACTCTGTGATGTTGTGCCGCCGCGTTCACGCCCGACCCGCCGCCCACGGGGTCGTCCAGGGGCGACAACGTTCGCCGGCGCGGCGCCTCTTCCTTGTTCCGGCACTTCTCTCCGGGGGTCCGACACTTTCCTCCCGGCCCGTGCGGCCGCCCCGTCGGGGGTCCCCGGGGATCATGCCGCGCCCTTTCGCGAGCCTATCGCGACCTTGCCCGGACGCCCGCGAGTCAATCGTCCCGGCGGACGATCCGGCGGGTGATCCCTGACCCGGTGCGCGACCTCCGGAGGGGGCGCACTACAGTGATTGCGCGGTTGACGACAGCGGCCGCGGCAGGAACGAAGCCGGAAGTTGCATCCAGCCGAGGCCGGCCCGGGAACGCGGGGGCGCCGCCGAGGTGGTACGCGATTTCTCACCCCTAGTTGGACGTGGACCCGATTGTGACGGTGCTCAGTAACAAGCGCGGAGTCGAGCTCGACGACCTCGACGGCCGGGCGCCGGTGGCGACGCCGACCCCGCTCGTGCCGGCGACCGCCGAGCCGCTCCCGGACCCGGCCCCGGCCGTCCGCCCGTCGTTCGGCGCGAGCGTGCGCGCCTACGTCGCGCTGACCAAGCCGCGTGTGATCGAGCTGCTGCTGATCACCACCCTTCCGGTGATGTTCCTGGCGGACGGCGGTGTTCCCGCGCTGTCCACCGTGCTGCTGACGCTGGCGTTCGGCACGATGTCCGCCGGCGCCGCCAACGCGATCAACTGCTACATCGACCGCGACATCGACGCCAAGATGCGCCGGACGCGGCGCCGCCCGCTGGCCCGCCACCAGGTCACCCCGGCCCGCGCGCTGATCTTCGGGGTGGGGCTGGCGACGGTGTCCACCGCCGGGTTCCTGCTCACCGTCAACCCGGTCGCCGCGGCCGGGTCGCTGTTCGCGATCCTGTTCTACGTCTTCGTGTACTCGCTGCTGCTCAAGCGGCGGACGTCGCAGAACGTCGTGTGGGGCGGCATCGCCGGGTGCATGCCCGTCCTGATCGGCTGGGCGGCGGTGACCGGAGGCGTCGCCTGGACGCCGCTCGTCCTGTTCGGCGTCGTGTTCCTGTGGACGCCGCCGCACACGTGGACGCTCGCCATGCGCTACCGCGACGACTACGCGGTCGCCAAGGTCCCGATGCTCCCGGTCGTCGCCACCGAACGCCGCGTCGTCACCGAGAGCCTCGTCTACACCTACGCCACCGTCGCGTGCTCGCTGCTGCTGTGGCCGGTCGCCGGAATGGGCCCGGTGTACGGCGCCGTCGCCGTCGCCCTCGGGCTGGTGTTCCTCGCCGAGGGGCACCGGCTGCTGCGCGCGGTGCGCGCCGGGGTGACGGGTGTCCACCTGCGGCCGATGCGGTTCTTCCACCTGTCCAACGTCTACCTGGCGTTGCTGTTCACCGCCGTGGCCATCGACCCGATCTTGTCGTAACGCCTACGGGGGCGGGCCGTTACGCTCGCCTCATGGCACACGTGGACCCCAGGGCGGTGCTCGAAGGGCGGATTCCGGGCCGGCCCCCCATCGGCATGATCCTCGGGATGACCGTCTCGGGCGTGTGCGTGCTGATCGCCCTCGGCGTGACCGCGGCGTTCGGCGGGCCGGGTTTCTGGGTGGGGCTCCTGCTCGCCATCATCCCGATCCCGGTGCTGGTCGCCCTCGCGCTCACCCTCGACCGGCTGGAGCCGGAACCGCCGCGCGCCCTGGTGTTCTCCTTCATGTGGGGCGCGGGCATCGCGGTGCTCGGCGCGATCGTCCTCAACACGGCCGGGCTGCTGTACGTGACCGTGCCGGTGTTCGGGGAGGCCGAGGGCCACCTGGTCAGCGCCACGATCGGCGCGCCGCTCGTCGAGGAGACGCTGAAGGGCGCCGTCCTGTTCGGGATGCTGTGGTTTCGCCGCAACGAGATCGACGGCTTCGCCGACGGGATCATCTACGCCGCCATGGTCGGCCTCGGCTTCGCCATGCTGGAGAACGTCACCTACTACATGCGGGCCTACGACGAGGGCGGCGCGCAGCAGCTCACGGCGGTGTTCGTGCTCCGGGGGCTGATCGCGCCGCTCAGCCACCCGCTGTTCACCTCGATGACCGGGCTCGGCGTCGCCTACGCCGCCACCCACCGCCGCGGCCAGTTCGCCGCGCCGGCGGCGGGGCTGCTCGGCGCGATGATCCTGCACGGCCTGTGGAACGCCGGCGCCTCCCTCGGCCTCGGCGGCCTCGCCGTCGTGTACGTGCTGGACTTCCTCATCCTCGTCGCCCTGATCGTCGTCGTGGTCGTGGAGCGGCGCGGGACCGTCCGCCGCATCGAGGCGTACCTGCCGATGTACGCGGGGACGGGCCTGGTGACACCGCAGGACGTGCGGATGCTGCGGTCGATGCCGTCCCGGCGCATCGCCCGCCGCTGGGCCCGCACCGTCGGCGGGCGGACCGCGGCCCGCGCCATGACCGACTACCAGCTCGCCGCGACGGAGCTGGCGCTGCTGCACAAGCGCGCCGACCGGGGCGTGGCCGACCAGCACTGGTTCGTCGCCCGCCGCGACTCCCTGCTCACGCTGATGTCGCTGGCCCGGCAGGCGTTCCTGCGCGCGCCGCAGCGTCCGGGCGCGCTCGGGCCGCCGTGGGCGGGGCAGGGCCCGTCCGGGTTCCTGCGTTCCGGCGGCGGGCCCGGGGGACCGACCGGCCCGTACGGGACGTGACCGGGGGCCGGATCCGGGTCACCGGCACCCGGCCATACGATGGGGGCCGTGGCGAAGCGACCGTCCTCCAACCTTCTGAACCGGGCCTGGAACGCCGTGTGGCGTCCGACGCCCGGGTCGCTGCGGCTCCTCGCGCTCCTCGGCGTCCTCGGCAACGTGGCCATCGTCGTCAGCGGCGGCGCCGTCCGCGTCACCAAGTCCGGGCTCGGCTGCCCCGACTGGCCGCGCTGCTCCGGTGACAGCCTCGTCCCGACCCACAACCCCGAGCACCATGTGCTCAACATGTCGATCGAGTTCGGCAACCGGCTGGTCACGTTCGTGGTGCTCGGGATCGGCGTGCTGGTGTTCGTCGCGGCGCTGCGGCTGCGTCCCCGCCGCCGGTCGCTGGTGTGGTGGGCGCTGGCGCAGCCGATGAGCGTGGTGGCGCAGGCGATCATCGGCGGCATCGTCGTCCTGACGAAGCTGCACCCCGCCGCCGTGTCGCTGCACTTCCTGGTGTCGCCCGCGCTGCTGGTGTTCTGCGTGGGCCTGTGGGTCCGCGCCGGTGAGGGCGACGCCCCGCCCCGGGCGCTCGCCGGGCCGTGGACGCGCCGGCTCGCCGCCGCGCTGGTGGTGGCGTGCGCCGCCGTCCTCGTCGCGGGCACCGTCGTCACCGGCACCGGCCCGCACGCCGGGGACGCCGAGTCACGCCGCTACGGCTTCGACATCACCGACGTCGCCCGCGTCCACGGCCTGCTCGCCTGGGCCACGACCGCCCTGACGGTGCTCACCCTGATCGTCCTGTACCGGACGAGCGCCCCGGCCGCCGCGCGCCGCCGCGGCGGCGAACTGGCCGCCATCATCGTCGCGCAGGGCGCCGTCGGATACGTGCAGTACTTCCTGGGCGTGCCGGAGGGTCTGGTGCTGCTCCACATGTTCGGCGCGGTGCTGATGTGGATCGCGGCGTTCCGGCTCGTCTTCGCGCTCCGCGACCGGGGTCCCGTCCCGGCCGTCGCGCCGGCCCCCGCGCCCGCGGCCCCGGTGGCCGGGTCGCCCCAGCCCGCCTGACCCGCTTGGCCCGCTTGGCCCGCTTGGCCCGCTTGGCCCGCTTGGCCCGCTTGGCCCGTTGGCCCGCTTGGCCCGTTGGCCCGCTTGGCCCGTTGGCCCGCCTGACCCGCTTGGCCCGTTGGCCCGCCTGACCCGCTTGGCCCGTTGGCCCCTTGGCCCCCTGCCCGCCTGACCCGCTTGGCCCCTTGGCCCGCCTGCCCCGATGCCCCGCCTGGCCCGCTGGCCCGCTGGCCCGCTGGCCCGCTTGCCCGCTTGGCCCGCTTGGCCCGCCTGACCCGATGACCCGCCTGACCCGATGACCCGCCTGACCCGATGACCCGCCTGACCCGATGACCCGCCTGACCCGTTGGCCCGCCTGACCCGTTGGCCCGCCTGGCCCGTTGGCCCGCCTGGCCCGCCCGGCCCGTTGAATCGGCTGACCCGTCTGGCCTGTCAGCTCGTCTGGCCTCGCAGGAACGCGCGGAGGCGGTCCAGCGGCCAGGTGTTGATGACGTCGTCGGGGGTCAGCCAGCCGCGCTGGGCGGTGCCGACGCCGTAGCGGATGTTGCGGTGGTGGCCGAGCGAGTGCGCGTCGGTGTCGACGGAGAACCGCACACCGAGGTGCTTGGCGCGGCGGACCAGGTCGGCGGGCAGGTCGAGCCGGTCGGGAAACGAGTCGATCTCCATGGCGGTGGCGGTGCGGGCGGCGGCGCGGAACACCTCGTCCCAGTCGGCGTCGACCGGCGGGCGGCGGCCGATGCTGCGCGCCGTCGGGTGCCCGATGACATGGACGTGCGGGTTCTCGCAGGCGCGGACGAGCCGGCGGGTCATGGCGTCCCGGTCCTGGGTGAAGTGGGAGTGGACGGACGCCACGCACACGTCGAAGCCGGACAGGAAGTCGGCGTCCCAGTCGACACCGCCGTCGGGGTCGATGTTGAGTTCGGTGCCGTGCAGGAGCGTCAGGTCGCGGTACTTCTTCTGCAGCTCGGCGATCTGGTCGCGCTGGGCGAGCATCTTCTCGTCCGTCATCCGCTGCATGACGAGGTTCGGCGCGTGGTCGGTGATCGCGTAGTACTCCAGGCCGCGGGCGTGCGCGGCGGCGACCATGTCCTCCAGGGACGCGACCCCGTCGGTGAGGTCGGTATGGCTGTGCAGGTCGCCGCGCAGGTCCTCGACGGTGACGAGGCGGGGCAGCGTGCCGGCGAGGGCCGCCTCGATCTCGCCGGTGTCCTCGCGGAGGGTCGGGTGGATCCACGGCAGGCCGAGCCGCTCGTAGACCTCCTCCTCGGTGGCGGACACGATCAGCTCGTTCGACCCGGCGTCGAACAGGCCGTACTCGGACAGCTTCAGGCCCGCCTTCACGGCGATCTCGCGGGTGCGGATGTTGTGCGCCTGCGACCCGGTGAAGTACTGGAGCGCGGCGCCCCACGACTCGGGCGGGACGACCCGCAGGTCGACCTGGAGCCCCTTGGCGGTGCGGATCGAGGTCTTCTTGTCGCCGCTCGCGACGACCTCCGCGACGAACGGCAGCGCCGTGAACGCCTCCATGATCGGGTGCGGGTCGCGGGAGGCCGCCAGGACGTCCACGTCGCCGATGGTCTCGCGCATGCGGCGCAGGGAACCGGCGTGGGCGCAGCGCTCCACCTGCGGCAGGTCGGACAGGGCGGCGACGACCTCGTCGGCGACGCTCGCGGCGGCGTCGACGAGGACGCGCTCACCGGAGCTGCGCATCAGCTCGATGCCGCGCAGGATGTTCTCCTCGGTCCGGGCGCCGAACCCCTTGAGGCCTTGCAGGCGCCCTTCCTTGATGGCGGTGGCCAGCTCGTCCACCGAGGAGACGCCGAGCTCCTCGTAGACGGCGAGGGCCTTCTTCGGGCCGAGGGTGGGGATGGCGGTCAGCGCCCGCACCCCGGCGGGGATCTGGGTGCGCAGCTCCTCGACCTGCCGGATCGTGCCGGTGGTGGTGTAGTCGAGGACCTTCTTCGCGATCGCCTCGCCCACGGTGGGGATCGCGCGCAGTCCGGCGAGGTCGAGGCCGGAGATGTCGTCCGGATACCCGGCGATCGCCCGTGCCGCCTTCTCGTAGGCCCTGATCTTGAAGGCGTCGCCGCCGGTGATGGACAGCAGGTCGGCCAGTTCCTGGATGAGGGCCGCAGCCTCGTCGTTCGCCCGTGCCATGCCTTCGAGTCTAGGAGCCGGGTGTGACGTTCCCGGGGGCCGGACGCGGGGCCGGACGCGGGGGAGGAGCGACGTCAGCGCAGCGGCGCGACGGGCCCGTTCGGGTCGTCCATCCGGGCCCGCATGACCTCGTCGGTGATCGCGGACACCTGCTCCTCCGGCAGACGCCGGTAGCCGTCCTCGGTGACGGTCGCGATCGTCGGGTAGATGCGCCGCGCCGGGTCGGGGCCTCCGGTGGCGGCGTCGTCGTCGGCCGCGTCGTACAGGGCCTGGACGCAGACCGTCGCCGCGTCCTCCACCGACAGGTCGGGCCGGTACAGCTTCTTCAGCGAGCCTCGCGCGTACGGGGAGCCGGAGCCGTCGGCGTGGAAGTCGCGGGCCTCCTGCGGGGCGCCGGTGATGTCGTAGGTGTAGATCCGTCCCTCGCCGGAGTCGGGGTCGTAGCCGCCGAACAGCGGCACCACCGCGAGGCCCTGCAACGCCTGCGCCAGGTTGGCCTGGATCACGGCGCCGAGGCGCCGGGCCTTGCCCGGCAGCGACAGCGGGACGGTCTCCATCTTCTCGTAGTGCTCCAGCTCCACCTGGAACAGCCGCACCATCTCCAGCGCGAGACCGACCGTCCCCGCGAACGCGACGGCGGAGTACTCGTCCGCGCGCTGCACCTTGTCCAGTTCCCGGTAGGCGATGCGGTTGCCCTGGGTGGCGCGCCGGTCGCCGGCCATCATCAGCCCGCCGGGGAACGTCAGCGCGAGGATGGTGGTGCCGTGCGGCAGTTCCGGCGCGTCTCCCTCCGGGAACCGGTTGACGGGCAGCAGGTCGGGAGAGTGGACGCGCAGGAGGTCGACGAACGACGCCGACCCCGCCTCGAAGAACTCGGGCGGCATCCCCTGGTCCTCGCTCCGGCCCACCACGGCGGCTCCTCTCCCGCTGGACGTTCCCTTTGGTCCCGATCCTTCCACACCGCTCACGCCTCGGGCGCCTCCGGCGGATCTTGCTGGCTCCGCGCGGCGCCCGCGCAGGCGACGATGACGCAGCAGATCGCGATCCACTGCCGTCCACTGAGGATCTCCCCGAGCAGCGCGGCGCCGACGAGCGCGGCCACGGCCGGTTCCAGGCTCATCAGGATCCCGAAGACACGGGCGGGCATCCGCCGCAGCGCCTCCAGTTCCAGCGAGTAGGGGATCACCGACGACAGCAGCCCGACCCCGAGCCCGATCAGCAGCAGCCACGGGTCGACGAGGGCGGTTCCGGCGGACGCGACCCCGAGCGGCAGCACCGCGATCGACCCGACGACGCTGGCGAGGGCCAGCCCGGTGGTGCCGGAGAACCGCCGCCCGGTCGCGGCGGTGAGCAGGATGTAGGCGGCCCAGCACGCCCCGGCGAGCAGCGCGAACGCGATCCCGACCGGGTCGAGGTCGGTGGTGCCGCCCCGGGCGAGCAGGATGACGCCGCCCCCGGCGAGGACGACCCAGAGCGCGTCCCGGGCGCGGCGGGACGCGACGATCGACACCGTCAACGGGCCGAGGAACTCGATCGTGACCGCCACGCCCAGCGGGATCCGCGCGAACGACTGGTAGATCGAGAAGTTCATGAGCGCCAGCGCCAACCCGAAGCCGGCGGCGATGGCGAGGTTGGCGCGCGAATGGTCGCGCAGCACGGTCCGCAGCGCCTTGCGGGCCAGGAAGCCCAGCACGATCGCCGAGGTCAGCAGCCGGATCGTGACGACGCCGCTCGGCGGCAGCCGGTCGAACAGGTGCTTGGCCATGCCCGCCCCGACCTGCACGGAGATGATGCCGAGCAGGATCAGCGCGGGCGGCGGCACCGAGCCGAGCGAGAGCGCCCGGAGGCGACCGGCCGCCCGCGACGCGCCCTCGAAGGACCCGGGCGCCTCAGCGAGCGCCATGTATCACCTCCGACGTCACTCCCACCTGAAGAACCTCCCGGCCAGGACGAGACCCACCGCGGCCCATGCCGCGAGGACGACGAGGGGTTTGCCGGGCAGGGCCGCGCCGTCTTGGAGGACGTCCCGCAGCCCCTCGGCCAGCGCCGAGATCGGCAGCAGCTCCAGGGCGCCGCGGACCCCGTCCGGGAACTCGTCCAGCGGGAACACGACGCCGCCGACGGCCAGCAGCACGACGTAGACGAGGTTGGCGGCGGCGAGGGTGGCCTCCGCGCGCAGCGTCCCGGCCATGAGGAGCCCGAACCCGCTGAACGCCGCCGTGCCGAGCAGCAGCAGGGCGAGCACCGAGCCGGGATCGCCGTCCGGGCGCCAGCCGAGCGCCAGCGCCACCGCGCAGATCACCGCGGCCTGCACCGCCTCGACGGCGACGACGCTGAGGGTCTTGGCGGCGATCAGGCCGCCGCGCGGCAGCGGTGTGGCGCCGAGCCGCTTCAGGACGCCGTAGCGCCGTTCGAACCCCGTTCCGATGGCCTGCCCGGTGAACGCCGTGGACATCACCGCGAGCGCGAGGACGCCGGGCGCGAGGAAGTCGACACGGCGGCCGGGACCGAGGTCGAGCAGGGACGTGGCGCTGAACAGGACGAGCAGCACCACCGGAATGATCAACGTCAGGAGCAGCTGCTCGCCGTTGCGCAGCACGGCGCGGACCTCGTAGCCCGTCTGCGACAGGATCATCCGCGGCAGTGGCACGGCGCCCGGCGCGGGCGACAGGTCCAGCCGGGTGGACGGCGGCGCGGTCACGAGCGGAGCTCCCGTCCGGTCAGTTCGAGGAAGACGTCCTCCAGCGTGCGGCGTTCGATCCGCAGGTCCTCGGTGAGGACGCCGTGCGAGGCGCACCAGGCGGTGACGGTGGCGAGCAGCTCCGGACGCACGTCCGCCTCGATGAGGTAGTGCCCGGCGGGCGACTCCTTGGCGGCGCTCCCGGCGGGCAGCGCCGCCAGCAGCTCCTCCAGGCCGAGGCCGGGACGGGCGCGGAAGCGCAGCTGCCGCTCGGCGCCGGTCAGCTCCTCGGGCGCGCCCTCGGCGACCAGCGCGCCCCGGTCGATGATCGCGACATGGTCGGACAGGCGCTCGGCCTCCTCCATGTTGTGGGTGGTGAGCACGACCGAGACCCCGGCTGCGCGCAGTTCCTCGATCAGCTCCCAGGTGGCGTGCCTGGCCTGCGGGTCGAGGCCGGTGGTGGGCTCGTCGAGGAAGACCAGTTCCGGCCGTCCGACCACGGCGACGGCCAGCGACAGCCGCTGTTGCTGCCCGCCCGACATGCGGCGGAACGGGGTGCGGGCATGCTCGGCGAGGCCGAGCCGTTCCAGCAGGGCGGACGGGTCGAGCGGCGTCGTGTGGAAGGACGCCACGAGCCGCAGGAACTCGCCGGCGCGGGCCGTGCCGGGCACGCCCCCGGACTGCGGCATCACCCCGACCCTGGGCTTCAGCTCCCGCGCGTCGGCGACGGGGTCGAGACCGAGGACGCGGACCGTTCCGGAGTCGGCCCGCCGGAACCCCTCGCAGATCTCGATCGTGGTGGTCTTGCCCGCGCCGTTCGGCCCGAGCAGCGCCGTGACCGCGCCCCGGGCGGCGGTGAGCGACAGGCCGTCCACGGCCCGCCGCCCGTCGACCGCCGCGCCGTAGCGTTTGACGAGCATGTGCAGCTCGACGGCGCCGTCTCCGGGGGGTGTCATGGCCCCGAGTCTAGGTCGGCGGGCCGACGGTTCGGCGCCCGGTCCCGCGCGACCCGCCGGGAGAGAAGTGGATCTAGTTTCGCCGCGCCCGGCCGGGGAATTGACGGCCTGTCACCGGGCGGCCCCGGTGAGCGGGGCGAAGAGGTGGGTGAGCAGGTGGGAACGGCGTTCCATGTCGACTCGGAGGTCGGACGGCTCCGTGGGGTGCTGCTGCACCGGCCGGAGCTGTCGCTGAAGCGGCTCACCCCGTCCAACGCCGCGGGCCTGCTGTTCGACGACGTGCTGTGGGTCAAACGGGCCATGGAGGAGCACGAGGAGTTCGAGGACGTGCTGCGCGCGCAGGGCGTCCGGACGCACCTGCTGCTCGACCTGCTGCGCGAGACCGTCGACAACCCCGAGGCGCGGATGCACATCCTCGACTCCGTCGTCGATCCGCACTGGTTCGGTCCGCTGGCGGTGGACGCGATCCGCAACTGCTTCGACGCCATGGACGCGACGGAACTGAGCTCCTTCCTCGTCGGCGGCATCACCCGGCGGGAGATGCTGGAACGGATGCCGGAACCCGCCTCGATCGCCTTCCACTCCATCCCGCTCGACGGGTTCGTCCTGCCGCCGCTGCCCAACCACCTGTTCACCCGCGACACGTCCTGCTGGATCTACGACGGCGTGTCGATCAACACGATGCGGATGAAGGCCCGGCGGCGCGAGACGGTGAACATGGAGGCGATCTACCGGTGGCATCCGCTGTTCGCCGACGGCTACGACCGGCCCGAGACGGGCGGGTTCCACGTCTGGAACCGGGGCATGGAGATGGCCCCGGCGACGCTGGAGGGCGGTGACGTCCTGGTCCTCGGGAACCGCGCCGTCCTGGTCGGGATGAGCGAGCGGACGCAGCCGCAGGCCGTCGAGATGCTCGCCCAGTCGCTGTTCGCCACCGGGTCCTGCGACCGGATCGTCGCGCTGCGGATGCCGAGCAAACGGGCCTTCATGCACCTGGACACGGTCATGACGATGGTGGACCACGACGTGTTCACCAAGTACGCGGGGATGGGGATGCTGCCGTCCCACACCGTCGAGCCGGGCGACACCGAGAAGGAACTGAAGATCACCGACCATCCTCCGGAGGACATGCACCGGGTGATCGCGGCGGCGCTCGGCATGGACGACGTCAAGGTCCTCACCCCGACGCAGGACGTCTTCGCCGACGAGCGCGAGCAGTGGGACGACGGCTCCAACGTCCTGGCGGTCGCGCCCGGCGTGGTCATCGCCTACGAACGCAACGCCACGAGCAACAACCATCTGAGCCGCAACGGGATCGAGGTCATCACGATCCGGGGCAGCGAACTCGGCCGGGGACGCGGCGGCCCGCGCTGCATGACCTGCCCGATCGAGCGGGACGCCTGACCCCGCGCCATGGGAGAAGGGAACGGGGGAGAAGCGAACGGGGGAGACGGGTACATGGCGTTCGTCGACACGGCGCCCGCCCTCCGCGGCCGTAGCTTCCTCAAGGAACTGGACTTCACCCCCGACGAGTTCGGGTTCCTGATCGATCTGGCGGCGGAGTTGAAGGCCGCCAAGCGCGACCGGACGGAGCGCCCCGCGCTGACGGGCCGGAACATCGCGCTGATCTTCGAGAAGACCTCGACCAGGACCCGCTGCGCGTTCGAGGTCGCCGCGCACGACCAGGGCGCGCACGTGACGTACCTGGACCCGAGCGGCACCCAGATCGGCCACAAGGAGTCGATGAAGGACACCGCGCGTGTCCTCGGACGCATGTACGACGGCATCGAGTACCGGGGGTCCAGCCAGCGGCTCGTCGAGGAGTTGGCCGAGTACGCGGGCGTCCCGGTGTGGAACGGCCTCACCGACGAGTGGCATCCGACGCAGATGCTCGCCGACATGCTCACCATGCGCGAGCACGGCGACAAGCCCCTGCGGGACGTCACGTACGCGTACCTGGGCGACGCCCGCAACAACATGGGTCATTCCTATGTGGCGGCCGGCGCGCTGCTCGGCATGGACGTCCGTATCGTCGCCCCGCGCGCCCTGTGGCCGGACGAGGAGACGGTCCTCGCGCCGTCGCACACGGTCGCCGCCACGACCGGCGCGACCCTCACCGTCACCGAGGACGTGGAGACGGGCGTGGCGGGCGCCGACTTCGTCGTCACCGATGTGTGGGTGTCGATGGGGGAGCCCGCCGACGTGTGGGACGAGAGGATCGCGCTGCTCACGCCGTACCAGGTCAACGCGGACGTCCTGCGGGCGACCGGAAACCCGCACGTGCGGTTCATGCACTGCCTCCCGGCGTTCCACAACCGGGAGACCACCGTGGGGGAGGAGATCTACCGCAGGACCGGTCTGGAGGGCCTGGAGGTCACCGAGGACGTGTTCGAGTCCGCCGCGTCGATCGTGTTCGACGAGGCGGAGAACAGGATGCACACGATCAAGGCGGTCATGGTCGCGACGCTCGGCTGAAACGGCCGGTCGGGCGGGCGGACCAGCCGGCCACAGGGGGAGGGATCCATGCGCGTGGTCGTCGCGCTCGGTGGGAACGCGCTGGTGAAACGGGGCCAGACCCCGGACGCCCGGTTGCAGCGCGACAACGTCGACCGGGCCGTACGGGCGCTGGCGCCGCTCGCCGAACGGCACGAGCTGATCATCACGCACGGGAACGGTCCGCAGATCGGCGTGCTGGCGCTGGAGAGCGTCAACGACCCGAATCTCACCCGCCCGTACCCGCTCGACACCATCGGCGCCGAGACCCAGGGCATGATCGGCTACTGGATGCTGCAGGCGTTGCAGAACGCGCTGCCCGGCCGCCAGGTCATGGCGATGATCAACCAGACGCTGGTGTCGGCGGTGGACCCGGCGTTCGAGGACCCGACCAAGTTCGTCGGGCAGGTCTACGACCGGGAGGAGGCCGAGAAGCTCGCCGCCGAGTACGGCTGGACCGTCCGGCAGGACGGGGACGGCTGGCGCCGCGTCGTGCCGTCCCCGCGTCCCCAGCGGGTGATCGAGACCCGGCTGATCCGGGAACTGGTCCGGCTCGGGACGGTCGTGGTCTGCGCGGGCGGCGGCGGTGTTCCGGTGTTCCGCAACGACGTCGGACGGCTGGAGGGCGTCGAGGCGGTGGTCGACAAGGACCTCACCGCGTCCGTGCTGGCCGAGAGCATGGACGCGGACGCGCTGCTGATCCTCACCGACGTGCCGCGCGTCCTGCGCGACTTCGGCGGCCCGAACGAGGAGGAGATCACCCACACCACGCCGCACGAGCTGCGCGCCGAGGACTTCCCCGCCGGGTCGATGGGCCCCAAGGTCGAGGCGGTGGCGAGCTTCGTCGAACGGACCGGCGACATGGCCGCGATCGGGCGGCTCGACCAGTGCGTGGAGATCCTCGAAGGCACCGCAGGAACGATCGTGACCCCCAACGCGACCTGGCCGCTCGCGAGCACGCTGTGACGCCCGGGACGGGAGCCGGCCCGACCTCGTTCGCGCGGAGCCTGCTGCGGACCAAGCCCGTCGACCGGATCGTCGCCGAGGGCGGGCAGGGCGAGGGCGGCGAGCTGAAGCGGACGATGAGCCTGCTGCAGCTCACCCTGTTCAGCGTCGGCGCGACCCTCGGCACCGGCATCTTCGTCGTCCTCGGCGAGGCGGTGCCGTTGGCCGGGCCCGCGGTCGTGCTGGCGTTCGTCCTCGCCGCCGTCACCGCGCTGTTCTCCGCCCTGTCGTACGCGGAGCTGGCCGGGACGATCCCCGTCTCGGGCTCGTCCTACTCCTACTCCTACGCCACGCTCGGGGAACTGGTCGCGTGGGTGTGCGGGTGGTGCCTGCTGCTGGAGTACGCGGTGTCGGTGTCGGCCGTGGCGGTCGGCTGGGGCTCCTACCTCAGCGCGTTCTTCGACGACGCGGCCGGGTTCACGATCCCGGCGGAGCTGAGCGGCCCGCCGGGCGAGGGCGGCGTCGTCAACGTCCCCGCCGTGGTCGTCGTGGTGTTCGCCACGTTGCTGCTGCTGCGCGGCACGTCCGAGAGCGCCACCGCGAACACGATCATGGTGTTCCTGAAGGTCGGCGTGCTGCTGTTCTTCTGCGCCGTGGCGTTCACCGCGTTCGACTCCGGGAACCTGAGCTCGTTCGCGCCGATGGGCTGGGCGGGCATCAGCGCGGCGGGTTCGAAGGTCTTCTTCTCCTACATCGGCTTCGACGCCGCGTCCACCGCCGGTGAGGAGGCCAGGAACCCGCGGCGCGACCTGCCGCTGGCGATCGTCCTGTCCCTGGCGATCGTGACCGCCGTGTACGTGCTGGTCGGGCTGGCGGCGGTCGGCGCCATGCACTGGGAGCGGTTCGAGCTGAGCGGCACCGAGGCGTCGCTGGCGCAGGTGCTGGACGAGGCCACCGGGCGGACCTGGCCGTCGATGATCCTCTCGCTCGGCGCGGTGATCGCCATCGCCAGCGTCGTCCTCACCGTCATGTACGGGCAGACCCGCATCCTGTTCGCGATGTCGCGGGACGGGCTCGTCCCGCCCGTGTTCCAGCGGGTGAGCCCCCGGCGCCGGGTGCCCGTCGCCAACACGCTCATCGTGGCGGTGTTCATCGCCACGCTCGCCGCCGTGATCCCGCTCGGACGGCTGGTGGACGCCACCAGCATCGGCACGCTGTTCGCGTTCGCGCTGGTCAACGTCGGCGTCATCGTCCTGCGGCGGACCAGACCCGACCTGCCGCGCAGCTTCCGAGCCCCGCTCTACCCGGTGACGCCGCTGGCCGGCGTCGGGTTCTGCCTGTACCTCATGGTCGGCCTCGGCGGCGTGACCTGGACGGTGTTCGCGCTGTGGTGCCTGGTCGGACTGGCCGCCTACTTCCTGTACGGCCGCCGCCATTCGCGTCTGGCGACCGCGCCTTCGGGAAAGGGGGCCTCATGACCGAGATGACGGTGCTCGTCGGCTACTCGCCCGACGACCGCGGCGTCGACGCGCTCGCGCTGGCGGCCCTGGTCGTCCGGACACTGGTCGTCCGGACGCTGGACGCGCGGCTCGTGGTCGCGAACGTCCATCCGCCGCCGTGGCCCGCGCGCGGCCCCGGCTCGGTCGACGCCGAATGGGTCGGCTACCTCAGGTCGGAGTCGCGGGCGGCCCTCGACGAGGCCGTCGACCGGCTCGCCGAGGTGGGCGTCCCGGAGTCCGCCGTGACCACCCGCGTGCACGCCAACCGGGGCAGCGGGCGGGGCCTCATCGAGGTCGCCGGAGAGGTCGGCGCCGACCTCGTCGTCGTCGGGTCGGCGCCGCGCGGCCACCGTGGCCGCATCGCCATCGGCAGCACCGCCGACCAGCTCCTGCACGGCTCGCCCGTTCCGGTGCTGCTCGCGCCGCGCGGGTACGCCGACGCCGCGCCGGACCGGTTCGAGCGGATGACCATCGCGTACTGGCGCCGCCCCGACGTGGACGGGCCGCTGTCCGCGGCGGCCGAGTTCGCCGGGGCCCTGGGGGTGCCGCTGAGGCTGCTCACGCTGGTGACCCGCCCGCCCGGACTCGCGGCGAGGTTCGCCGAAGCGGGCGGCGCGCTGGACCGCCAGGTGGCGCAGGCGGACGAGGATCTCCGCGACGCCGCCGGACGGTTCGGCGGCGGTCCGCCGGTGGAGCGGCTGACGGCCGTGGGGACCGGCCTCACCACGACGCTCGGCACGGTCGATATGCTTCCGGGCGAGATCCTGGCCTGCCTGTCCGGTCATGACGGGCCGTTGCGCAAGGTCTTCCTCGGGGAGGGCTCCGGCAAGATCGTCCGCGCGGCGCCGTGCCCGGTGCTGCTCCTTCCGCGCGGGGCCGTTCCCCGGGCCGCGCGGGGCCCGCGGGACTCCAGGGACGCGAGCGCGACTTAGGTAAGGCTTACCTGCGTGAGGCATGACATCGCCGATTCCGCTGTTTGAGGGGAAGGAATTACGGCACACTGATGTTGTGAAAAACGTGGACCAGGATCGGACGAGCGCGAAGGCCGCCGCGGCGCGGCCGTTCGGCCTGCCGTCCGTGCCCGGGCACACCGAGCGCGACACCCGCGCGAGGGTGGCCCGGCTGATCCTCGAACACGGGCCCGTCACGGCGTCCACGCTGGGGGAGCGCGTCGGTCTCACACCGGCCGCGGTCCGCCGGCACCTGGACGCGCTGCTGGCCGACGGCATGATCGAGGTGCGCAAGGCGCGGACGCCGCAGACCCGGCGCGGCCGGGGACGTCCCGCCAAGTGGTTCGCGATCACCGACGCCGGTCGCAGCGCGTTCGTGCACGCCTACGACGACCTGGCGACCAGCGCGCTGCGGTTCCTCGCCGAGACGGTGGGGGAGCACGCGGTCGCCGAGTTCGCCCGGCGGCAGATCGCCGATCTGGAGCGCCGCTACCGGCCCGTCGTCCAGGCCGCCCCGCCCCACCAGCGGGTCCGCACGCTCGCCGAGGCGCTGTCGAGCGACGGCTACGCGGCCGCCGCGGGGCAGGGTCCACGCCCGGGCGGCGGCGAACAACTGTGCCAGCACCACTGCCCGGTCGCGCACGTCGCCGCGGAGTTCCCGCAGCTGTGCGAGGCCGAGACCGAGGCGTTCAGCCGTCTGCTGGGCACGCCCGTCCAGCGACTGGCGACCATCGCCCACGGCGACGGCATCTGCACCACCCACGTCAGCCCCCGCTCCCTGTGCGGGACGGACGACGAGGAACGACCACTGAACGGTGACGAGGAGTCCGGAGGCACCTCCCTATGACTACGGCTGCCCACCCCGAGCTGGAAGGGCTCGACAGGTACAAGTTCGGCTGGGCCGACTCGGACGAGGCGGGCGCGTCGGCTCGGCGCGGCCTGAACGAGGACGTCGTCCGCGACATCTCGGCCAAGAAGGGCGAGCCGGACTGGATGCTCGCCCTGCGTCTCAAGGGGCTGCGGCTTTTCGACAAGAAGCCGATGCCCACCTGGGGCTCCGACCTGTCGGACATCGATTTCGACAACATCAAGTACTTCGTGCGCTCCACCGAGCAGCAGGCGACGTCCTGGGAGGAGCTTCCCGAGGACATCAAGAACACCTACGACAAGCTCGGCATCCCCGAGGCGGAGAAGCAGCGCCTCATCGCGGGCGTCGCCGCCCAGTACGAGTCGGAGGTCGTCTACCACAAGATCCGCGAGGACCTTGAGGAGAAGGGCGTCATCTTCCTCGACACCGACACCGGCCTGCGCGAGCACCCGGAGATCTTCCAGGAGTACTTCGGCTCGGTCATCCCCGTCGGCGACAACAAGTTCGCCGCGCTGAACACGGCCGTGTGGTCGGGTGGCTCGTTCATCTACGTCCCGCCGGGCGTGCACGTGGAGATCCCGCTCCAGGCCTATTTCCGGATCAACACCGAGAACATGGGGCAGTTCGAGCGGACGCTGATCATCGCCGACGAGGGCTCCTATGTCCACTATGTCGAGGGTTGTACCGCTCCGATCTACAAGTCGGACTCGCTGCACTCCGCCGTCGTCGAGATCGTCGTGAAGAAGGACGCCCGCGTCCGGTACACGACCATCCAGAACTGGTCCAACAACGTCTACAACCTGGTGACCAAGCGCGCCGTCGCCTACGAGGGCGCCACCATGGAGTGGGTCGACGGCAACATCGGCTCCAAGGTCACCATGAAGTACCCGGCGGTCTACCTGCTCGGCGAGCACGCCAAGGGCGAGACCCTGTCGATCGCGTTCGCGGGTGAGGACCAGCACCAGGACGCGGGCGCCAAGATGGTGCACGCCGCGCCGAACACCTCCTCCAGCATCATCTCCAAGTCGGTGGCGCGCGGCGGGGGCCGCACGTCCTACCGGGGCCTGGTGCAGATCCAGGAGGGCGCCGAGCACAGCAAGTCGACCGTGAAGTGCGACGCGCTGCTCGTCGACCAGATCAGCCGGTCCGACACCTACCCGTACGTCGACGTCCGCGAGGACGACGTGGAGATGGGCCACGAGGCCACCGTCTCCAAGGTCTCGGAGCAGCAACTGTTCTACCTGATGAGCCGCGGCCTCACCGAGGACGAGGCGATGGCGATGATCGTGCGCGGGTTCGTCGAGCCCATCGCGCGCGAGCTGCCGATGGAGTACGCGCTTGAGCTGAACCGGCTCATCGAACTGCAGATGGAAGGAGCCGTCGGCTGATGGGGCTCGACGTCAAGCCTCTCTCGACGCTGCACGACAGGGCGTCGTTCGAGGTCGCCGACTTCGACGTGCCGACCGGCCGGGAGGAGGAGTGGCGGTTCACGCCGCTGCGCCGCCTCCGCGGCCTGCACAACGGCACGGCCGAGGACGGCGGCAAGGTCCTGGTGGAGACCGAGGCGCCGCCGGAGGTGACCGTCGAGACGGTCGGCCGCGACGACGCCCGGCTCGGCCGGGCCTACGTCCCGTCCGACCGGGTCAGCGCGCAGGCGTGGAACTCCTTCACCCAGGCCACGGTCGTGACCGTCCCGAAGGAGGCGGTCGCGTCCGCGCCGACCGTGCTGCGGGTGCGCGGCGAGGACGCCTCCGCCGCCGCCTTCGGCCACACCACCGTGATCGTGGAACCGTTCGCCGAGGCCACCGTCGTGCTGACGCACCGCGGCTCCGCCACGTACGCCGACAACGTCGAGTTCGTCGTCGGCGACGGCGCCCGCCTCTCGGTGATCAGCCTGCAGGACTGGTCGGACGACGGCGTCCACGTGTCCCACCAGCACGCCCGCCTCGGCCGCGACGCCCGGTTCGTCTCGCACAACGTGACGCTCGGCGGCGACGTCGTGCGGATCTCCCCGTCCGTCTCCTACGAGGGGCCCGGCGGCGACGCCGAACTGTACGGGGTGTACTTCGTGGACGGCGGCCAGCACCTGGAGCACCGCCTCCTCGTCGACCACGCCGTGCCGAACTGCCGCAGCCGCGTCGACTACCGCGGCGCCCTGCAGGACCAGGACGCCCATGCCGTCTGGATCGGCGACGTGATCATCCGCGCGGAGGCGGAGGGCACCGACACCTACGAGCTGAACCGCAACCTCGTGCTGACCGACGGGACGCGGGTCGACTCCGTGCCGAACCTGGAGATCCTCACCGGCGAGGTCGCCGGCGCCGGGCACGCCTCGGCGTCCGGCCGTCTCGACGACGAGCACCTGTTCTACCTCCAGGCCCGTGGGATCACCTTCGACCAGGCGCGCCGCATGATCGTCCGTGGCTTCCTCGGCCAGCTGGTCGAACGCATCGAGGTCGTCGAGGTGCGCGAGAAGGTGCGGGAGGCCATCGAGGCGGAGCTCGACCGGGGGTCGGACGCATGACGTACGTGAAGGTGTGCGCCCTCGCCGACGTCCCCGCGGACGGGGCCCTGGCCGTCGAGGTCGACGACACGCCCGTCGCGATCGCGCGCAGCGGCGACGAGCTGTACGCCGTCAACGACATCTGCTCGCACGCCGAGGTCTCGCTCTCCGAGGGCGAGGTCTACGACGGCACGATCGAGTGCTGGCTGCACGGGTCCTGCTTCGACCTGCGCACCGGCAAGCCCACCAACCCACCGGCCACGCAGCCGGTCGCCACCTACAAGGTCAAGGTCGAGGACGGCGACGTCTACGTGTCGCTCGCGGCCGACGACTGATCGAGTAAGGACTACACGCACTATGGCCACGCTTGAGATCCGCGACCTCCACGTCTCCGTCGGCGACGGTTCCGACGGGGCGAAGGAGATCCTGCGCGGGGTCGACCTGACCGTGCAGGCCGGCGAGACCCACGCGATCATGGGGCCGAACGGCTCCGGCAAGTCCACCCTCGCCTACGCGGTCGCCGGGCACCCCAAGTACGAGGTGACGTCGGGGACCGTCACCCTCGACGGCGAGGACGTCCTCGACATGACGGTCGACGAACGCGCCCGCGCCGGGCTGTTCCTGGCGATGCAGTACCCGGTCGAGGTGCCCGGCGTGTCCGTCTCCAACTTCCTGCGCTCCGCCGTGACGGCCGTCCGCGGCGAGGCCCCGAAGCTGCGCGAGTTCTCCAAGGACATGAAGCAGGCGATGGAGAACCTGTCCATCGACCCGGCGTTCGCGCAGCGCAGCCTGAACGAGGGCTTCTCCGGCGGTGAGAAGAAGCGGCACGAGATCCTGCAGCTGGAGATGCTGAAGCCGAAGGTCGCCGTCTTGGACGAGACCGACTCCGGCCTGGACGTCGACGCCCTCAAGGTCGTCGCCGAGGGCGTCAACCGGTTCGCGTCCGGCGAGACCGGCGTCCTGCTCATCACTCACTACACCCGCATCCTCCGCTACGTGAAGCCCGACTTCGTGCACGTGTTCGCCGGTGGACGCGTCGTCGCCGAGGGCGGCCCCGAACTGGCCGACGAGCTGGAGGAGCAGGGCTACGAGAAGTACGTGAAGGCGGGCGCTGCCCTATGAGCGACTCCGCTCCACAGCCGGCGGGGAGCCTGCTGCCGGAGGAGCTGAAGAAGGACTTCCCGCTGCTCCAGCGCACGGTTCGCGGCGGACGTCCCCTGGTGTACCTCGACTCGGGCGCGACGTCGCAGAAGCCGGTCCGCGTCCTGGACGCGGAGCGCCGGTTCTACGAGCGGCACAACGCGGCGCCGCACCGCGGGGCGCACCAGCTCGCCGAGGAGGCGACCGAGGCCTACGAGAACGCCCGCGCGTCCATCGCCCGGTTCATCGGCGCGTCGACCTCCGAGGTGGTGTTCACCAAGAACGCCACCGAGGCCATCAACCTGGTCGCCTACGCCATGAGCAACGCCGCGACCGCGGGCCCGGAGGCCGAACGGTTCGCGGTCGGCCCCGGCGACGAGGTCGTGGTGACGGAGATGGAGCACCACGCCAACCTCGTCCCGTGGCAGCAGCTCTGCCGCAGGACCGGCGCCACGCTGCGCTGGTTCGGCATCACCGACGACGGCCGTCTCGACCTGGAGCAGCTCGACGACATCGTCAACGAGCGCACGAAGATCGTGGCGTTGACCCACCAGTCGAACGTCCTCGGCACCGTCCCCCCGGTCGAGCGGATCGCGGCACGGGCCCACGCCGTCGGCGCGCTGGTCCTGCTGGACTCCGCGCAGGCGGTCCCGCACCAGCCGGTGGACGTCGCCGACCTCGGTGTCGACTTCCTGACGTTCTCCGGCCACAAGATGCTCGGCCCGACCGGCATCGGCGTGCTGTGGGGACGCGGCGAGCTGCTGGAGGTCATGCCGCCGTTCATCACCGGCGGATCCATGATCGAGGTCGTCCACATGGACGAGACCACGTTCATGCCGCCGCCGCAGCGGTTCGAGGCGGGCGTCCCGATGACCGCGCAGGCCATCGGCCTCGGCGCCGCCTGCGACTACCTCGCCGAGATCGGCATGGACCGCGTGCACTCCCACGAGGTGGCCCTCACCGCCTACGCCCTCGAGCGGCTCGGCGAGATCCCCGGCGTCCGGATCGTCGGCCCCGGCACCACCGAGGCCCGCGGCGGGGCCGTGTCGTTCACCGTCGAGGACATCCACCCGCACGACGTCGGTCAGGTCCTCGACGACCAGGGCGTCGAGGTCCGCGTCGGGCACCACTGCGCCTGGCCGATCTGCCGCCGCTTCGGCATCCCGGCGACGACCCGCGCGACGTTCTACCTCTACAACACGCTCGGCGACGTGGACGCCCTCGCCGACGGGGTGCGGCAGGCCCAGAAGTTCTTCGGGACCGCCTGAGGAACAGGCCCCGAACCCTCCCTGTTGTAGCGAGAAAGGCCTCGGAAAGGACGACATGCAGCTGGAGGCGATGTACCAGGAGGTCATCCTGGACCATTACCGCAACCCCCACCACCGGGGGCTGCGTGAGCCGTTCGAGGGCGAGGCGCACCACGTCAACCCGACCTGCGGCGACGAGGTGACGCTGCGCGTCCACCTGGACGGCGACGGCCGGGACGCCACGGTCGCCGACGTCTCCTACGACGCGATGGGCTGCTCCATCAGCCAGGCCAGCGCCTCGGTGATGTCCGACCTGGTCATCGGGAAGTCCGTCAAGGAGGCGATGGCGGTCGGCGAGGAGTTCCTCACGCTGATGCAGTCCCGGGGCCGGGACGTCGACGCCGACGAGGACGTCCTGGAGGACGCCATCGCCTTCGCCGGGGTCTCCAAGTACCCCGCCCGCATCAAATGCGCCCTGCTCGCCTGGATGGCGTGGAAGGACGCGACCGCCCGCGCACTCGGAGAGGCATCATGACCGAAACCACCGCCGTCCCCGAGGAAGAGATCCTCGAGGCCCTCAAGGACGTCGTCGACCCCGAACTCGGCATCAACGTCGTCGACCTCGGCCTGGTCTACGGCGTGAACCTCGACGACGAGGTCGCCACCCTCGACATGACGCTCACCAGCGCCGCCTGCCCGCTCACCGACGTGATCGAGGACCAGGCCCACAGCGCCCTGGAGGGCCTCGTCAAGGACGTCAAGATCAACTGGGTCTGGCTCCCCCCGTGGGGCCCCGACAAGATCACCGACGAGGGCCGCGACCAACTCCGCGCCCTGGGCTTCAACGTCTGACCCCGCTCGGCCGGAGCGTGTGGGTGATCGGCCACAGCGACCAGATCGCCAGGACCACGCCGAGGCGGACGAGCCAGGCGAGCAGGGCCGCGGTCCGGTCGGGGTCGCCGACCCACGCGATCATGGCGAGCAGGAGGCCGCAGGCGAGGGCGGTGGCGCCGACCGCCTTGCCGAACTCGCGCCATTCGTAGCGGGTGCGGGCCCGGCCGTCGGCGGGCTTGCCGCGGGGCGGCGGGCCGTCGGCGAAGCGGTGCGCGAAGCGCTCGTCGGCCCAGCGGACCATGCTCGGCCCGAACGCGACCGAGTAGCCGAGATAGGCGGCGGCGAGGCCGTGCGCGAAGCCCGCGGTGGCGCCGTTCCCGAGGTCGAGCGCCGTGGCGACCAGCAGGACGAGGTCGACCAGCGGGACGCACCACAGGAGCGCGGCGCCGGTCCGGCGCAGGCGGAGCACGTAGCGGGCGGCGAGGCCCGCGGCGAGGACGACCCAGAAGCCGATCTCGCATCCGGCGGTGATCGCGATGAGCACGTGGATTCCCTTCCGACGGTTTCCATCCTGGTCCGGGAAGGGGCCGGGATCGTCGTCCGTGGTGGGGGTTCGGCGGGTCGTCCGAAGGATGTACGGGGCATCCTCACCCGGGCGGAGGAGGCGTCGGCGCGGGGATGCTGAGATGGAGGGGTGCACAGGTTCACGACCCGCAAGGACGCGCTGATCGCGTTGGGGGCCCTGGCGGGCGGGCTGGTGATGCTCGCGGCGCACGGCTACTCGACGTGGTCGAAGGACTGGGATCCCTCGGTGTGGGCGCGGCTCGTCCCGCTGCTCGGGCTCTGCGCGGCGGTCCTGCTGAGGCGGACGGCCCCGCTCACGGCGCTGGCGGTGGCGACGCCGTTCAACGCCGTCGACGTGGTGTTCGGGCCGAGCATCGCCACCGCGATGATCTACGGGGACGCGCTGTACGCGGCGAGCCTGTACGGGCGGCGGCGGACGGCGGAGTGGCTGCTCGGGGCGACCGTGGTGGCGTCTCTGGCGGCGGCGGTGGCCGTCGGGATCGGGGTGCGGGACGTCGCCGGGGGCGTGGTCGGCGGCGCGGTCGCCGGGCTGGTCTGGGTGGGGCCGGTGCTGACCGCGTTCTCCGTCCGGGAGCACCGGCGCCGTGCGGTGGCGGAACGGCAGCGCGCCGAGCAGGTGGCGCGGCTCGCCGAGATGGACCGGCTTGCCGCCGTGACCGCCGAGCGGGCCCGGATGGCCCGCGAACTGCACGATGTGATCGCCAACCATCTGAGCGCCGTGGCGCTGCACTCCTCGGCCGTGCTGAAGGTGCGGGGCCTGGGCCGTGACGAGGTGGAGCGGGCCATGGAGGTCATCCGGGACAACAGCGTCCGGGGCCTCGCCGAGATGCGCCGGATGATCGGGCTGCTGCGGGAGGGTGACGGCGCCGAGGAGGACGCGGCGGCGCGGCCGCGGCTGGCCGAGCTGGAACGGCTCGTCCGGCACAGTGCGCGGTCCGACCTGTCGACGCGGCTGGAGGTCGCCGGGGAGCCGCCGGAGCTGCCCGCGGCGGTGGAACTGGCCGCGTACCGGATCGTCCAGGAGGCGTTGACGAACGCGCTCAAGCACGCCGGGCCCGGCGACGCCGACGTCCGTGTCGAGTACACGCGGCGCCGCGTGGTGATCGACGTGCTGAGCCCTCTCGGGCAGGACGCGGCGCGGCTGCCGGGCACGGGCAGCGGCCTGGTCGGGATGCGTGAGCGCGCGGTGATGCTGGCCGGGGAGTTCGCCGCCGGACCGGACGGCGGCCGGTGGCGCGTGCACGCCGAACTGCCCGTCGACCAGCCGCTCGCGGCGGCGTCATGATCGACGTGCTGGTCGCGGACGACCAGGCGGCGGTGCGGGCGGGCCTCGTGCTGATCCTCGGCGCGGCCCCGGGGGTCCGGGTGGTCGGCGAGGCCGCCGACGGGGTGCGGGCGGTGGAGTTGGCGCGGGAGCTGCGTCCGGACGTGGTGCTCATGGACGTCCGCATGCCCCGCCTGGACGGCATCGGCGCGACCCGGGAGATCGCGGGCCTCACCGAGGTGCTGGTGCTGACGACGTTCGACCTGGACGAGTACGTGTTCGGCGCGCTGCGGGCGGGCGCGGCGGGGTTCCTGCTCAAGGACGTCGACGCCGACCGGCTGGTCGAGGCGGTGCGGACGGTGGCGGCGGGCGAGGGGATCATCGCGCCGAGGGTGACCCGGCGGCTGATCGACACCTTCGCCGGCCGGCCCTCGGCGCCCGCCGGGGCGCCCGGACTGGAGGAGCTGACGCCACGGGAGCGGGAGGTGTTCGCGTGCCTGGGGGAGGGCCTGTCGAACGGTCAGATCGCGGCCCGGCTGGACATGGCGGAGACGACCACCAAGACCCATGTCAGCCGCATCCTCGGAAAGCTGGGGCTCGCCGGCCGAGTCCAGGCGGCCATCCTCGCCCGGGAGACGGTCGCCGCCGGACTTTCCGCCTCGGATCCGCACAAAGGATCATCCGGGGCGGGCTGAGGTCGCAGCGGCGATCTCGGCACGGCGCGCCGGGTCAGCGCGACAGGCCGCGGATCAGGTCGGCGACGCGGACGATGCCGAGGCAGCGTCCGATCTCGTCTACGACGACGAGGTCGTCGTAGACGCGTTCCTCCTCGAGTCCGGCGGCCCGTAGCGCCGCGACGGCCGGGACGGTGCGCGGGACCGGGCGTGGGTCGTCGGCGAGTCGCGCGGCCGGCCTGCGGGCGTGCAGGGCGTGCCCGTAGGCGCCCGAAAGGCGCAGGAGGAACCGGGTCCGGTCGACCATGCGGTGGGGGCGCTGCCGGTCGTCGACCAGCACGATGCTGGTGATGCCGGTCTCGGCGTTCAGCGCGTTCAGGACCTCCCCGGCGGTGGTCGTGTGCGGCAGCGTCACCACGGGCAGTGTGAACTCCGAGACCCGCGGGCCGAGGCCCGGGTCCGGCCGGGCGGGTTCGTCGGCGGGCGCGACGGGGATGTGGACCGGCATTCCGGGGCGCCACTCCGGCGGCGCCAGCGCCGGGCCCTGGACGAGCCGCACCCCCGCGTCGCGCATGTGCAGCACCTGCTCGCGGGTCGCCATCTGCGGCGCCAGCACGTGCGTCTCCAGGCGGTGCGCCAGCTCGACCAGGCTCCCCACCAGCGCGGCGCGGCGCGGCTCGGTCACCGCTCTGCGGGCCAACTCGGCATCGAGTTTCAGCAGGTAGGGCGCGCCTTCCACGAGCAGGTCGAGGGGCGCGTGGGCGGCGCCGAGACCGGCGAGCCCGACGAGATGGCCGGTGCGGCGCAGGCCCGACAGCGCCGCGGTGACCGGCGGGCGGAGCGCGGGCGCGAACCCGCCCGACACGCAGATGATGATCTCCTGAGGGCGGCGTCCGGTGTCGATGAGGCCGCGGTGCAGCTCGTTGAGAAGGTCGTCACCGCGGGCCAGAGTCTCGGCGCGCAGCCCGATCTGCAGGGGGAGTGGGGTGCCGAGGTCGGTGGCGGCGTGGGCCGCTTCCACGGCGCGGCGGACGTCCTCGGCGGCGGGATCGGGTCGCGCCGGACCGGCGAGGACGGCGGGGGGCGTGTGGGCCTCCACGGCGACTACCGTGCCGGTGCTGAGGTCGACGACCGGATGGAACACCGCTCGGGCGGGGAGGAGGGCGTCAAGGGCATTGACGGCTGACACAGCCGCATCATGTCGCCCACCCGCCCGTGAAACCAGACTTGTCGGATGAAGTTAACTCAATATTCGCGGTTCACAGGCTCCGGCTGCTGACGAACGCCGACAGCAGGTACGTCGCCCCCGCGACGGCCGCGAGCCACACGTAGGCGGTGATGTCGCCGCCCCGCAGCGCCTGGACGACCAGCCCGCCGATCACCGCGACGGTCAGCACGTCCCCCGTCGTCGCCGCCGCCCGCAGGTGCGCGCGGGCCCGCGTGCCCGACCCGAACCCCTCGCCGATCGGAAGGGTGGGCTCGTTGCGCCGGTACGCCAGATACGCCGCGTAGCCGGCCAGCGCGGCGAGCGCGACCAGAGCCGTCCCGGACCGCCCGTCGGCGGCCAGCACGGCCCCGACCACCACACCCGCGCCCAGGACGATCCCGGGCACGGCCCACCTGGCCAGGCTGCGGTTCTCGGGAGCCATCCACATGGTGCTCATCCTTCCCGATCCGCGTCCGGGCGGACCGTCAACGCGCCGGACCGGACGATTGTGTGGAGGACGATCCCCTACAGTCGCGGCTCCTACACCCCAGGATGTGGGCGTCTTTGAAGGACGTCCCCCCGCTCCGCAGCGGCTGTGTCCTCTGTGGGGGGGACGACCCCTCACACCCCCCGGAACGGCTGTGTCCTCTGTGGGGGGACGACCCCCCACACCCCCCGCGACCGCTGTATGTTCTCGCTTCGTGGCGCAATTTCGATTGAACGGCTCCAAGATGCTCGCCGTCGATCTCGGCGGCGAGACGATCAGGGCGCTGAACGGTTCCATGGTCGCCTACGAGGGCCAGATGTCGTTCAAGCGGCAGGGCATGACGGGCGGCGAGGGGCTGCGGGGCGCGTTGAAACGCAGGATCGCCGGTGAGGGCATGACCCTCATGGAGATCAACGGGCAGGGCACGGTGTACCTGGCGAGCGAGGCGACGGAGGTGACCCTCGTCCAGTTGACCGGCGACACCCTGTTCGTCGAGTCGGAGAGCCTCCTCGCCCTCGACGGGAACCTGCAGACCGGTGTCCACTTCGTCGGGTTGCGGGGCATGGGCACCGGGCAGGGCCTCGCCACCACGAAGGTGGACGGGCACGGAACGGTCGCGATCCTGTCGGACGGGCCCGCGATCGCGCTGGAGGTGACACCGCACGCGCCGCTCTGCGTCGACCCGCACGCCTACGTCTGCCATCACGGGCAGCTCCAGCAGGACGTCGTCACCGACGTCAACTGGCGGACGGTGCTCGGCCAGGGCTCGGGGGAGAGCGTGCAGTTCCGGTACCAGGGGCACGGCCTGGTCTACGTCCAGCCGGCCGAGCGCGGCGGAATCCTGGAGGTCTGAATGCCCGGCTACCAGTCGATCAACGACAAGATGCTCCAGGTGCCGATCGGACCGGGGCGGGAGGTGTACAGCAAGCGCGGCGCGATGCTCGCCTACAGCGGGCCGGTGTCGTTCGCGCCGACCGCGACGGCCGGGCAGGGCCTCGGCGGCACCCTCGGACGCGCCGTCGCCGGGGAGCGGACCGCGATGATGCACGTCACCGGCCAGGGCAGTGTCCTGTTCGGGCAGGGCGGCATGAACGTCACCGTCATCGACCTGAACGGCGCCGACACGCTCTACGTCGAGGCCGACCGGCTGCTGGTGCACGACGCGTCCCTCCAGGTCGGGACGATGTTCATGGGCGAGCAGGGCGGCGTGCGCGGCATGGTCCGCGGCGCGGTCACCGGGCAGGGGTTGTTCACCTCGACGCTCACCGGGCACGGCTCGTGCGCGCTGCTGTCGCACGGCGGCGTGATGGAGTTGCCGATCAGTCCGCAGCGGTCCGTGCACGTCGACCCGCAGGCCTACGTGGCGCACCGCGGGCAGGTGCAGAACAAGCTCACCACGGCCGTGGGGCTGCGCGACCTGGTCGGACGAGGTTCCGGCGAGGCGTTCCAGCTCGAACTGAGCGGCACCGGGGTCGTCTACGTCCAGGCCAGCGAGAGGAAGATCTGACCGTGAGCACGTTCGGCACGCAGACCTGGAATCCCGGGACGCTCCCGTCCAACGACAACGTCAACCCCTACGCCTTCAGCGTCGACCTCAACGGGCAGTGGTTCGCGCAGAAGGGCAAGATGATCGCCTACTACGGGCAGATCAAGTTCGAGGCGCTGTCGGCGGGGCCGCTCGACTCGCTCGTCGCGCACACGTTCAACTCGCCGCTGTACGCGCAGGACTGGATCATCGCGCAGGGGCAGGGCAAGCTCCTGCTGGCCGACCGCGGCTACGACGTGAACTCCTTCGACCTCGACAACGGGAACCTCACCGTCCGGGCCGGGAACCTCCTGGCGTTCGAGCCCGGCCTGGAACTCAAGCAGTCGATCATCCCGGGGTTCCTGACGTTGATCGGCACCGGACGGTTCGTGGCCGCCTCCAACGGGCCCGTCCACTTCGTCGAGCCGCCGATCAGGGTCGACCCGCAGGCGCTGCTCGGCTGGGCCGACTGCCCGTCCCCGTGCCACCACTACGACCACTCCTACATGCGCGGGGCGCTCGGCGCGGCGCGGATGGTGTTCGGGATCGGCGGGCAGTCCGGCGAGGAGCACCAGTTCGACTTCACCGGCCAGGGCACGGTGCTGATGCAGTCGTCCGAGGCCGTGATGAACGAGGACACGCTGCTGCGCGACCTGGAGGGACAGATCGGGCTGGTCGGCACGTCCGGCCTCCAGCGGCTCCAGCACACGATCACCCAGCGGCTGTCCGCCGAGCGGCAGGGCTGACCGGATCCGGACGCCCGGAGACGCGGGCGTCCGGATCGGGCCCGTCCCTCACGAGTCCGTCGAGGGCGCGGGCTTCGTCAGGCGGAACGGGACGCCGAACGGGTCGCGGACGGTCGCGATGCGGCCGTACGGGGTGTCGACGGGGTCCTCCTCGACGGAGCCGCCGCCCGTGACGGCCCGCTCGACCGCCGCGTCGGTGTCGTCGACCACGAAGTAGGTGAGCCAGGACGCGACCTGCTCGGTGGCGCCGCCGAGGACGAGACCCTCGTGGCCGAAGACCCCGCCGACGAGGCGGCCGTCCGGACGGGCCAGGGTGGTGTAGTCGAGGCCCTCGACGCCCGGCAGCCGCTCGGACCGGAGGCCGAACACCGCCTCGTAGAAGTCGCGGGCGGGCCCGGCGTCACCGGGGACGAACAGATCGTTCCAGACGAACGACCCCGTTTCGTTGACGATCGCCGAGCCCGCGTGGGCGGTGCCCTGCCACAGGCCGAACTGCCCGCCGACCGGGTCCTTGGCGATCGCCAGGCGGCCCTGGTCCATCACGTCCATGGGCGCGACGACGACCTCACCGCCCGCGTCGGTGACCCGCTTGACGGTGCCGTCGCAGTCGTCGGTGGCGAAGTAGACGCTCCACCAGTACTCGGCGGGCTGGTCGTCGGGGTTGCGCATCATCCCGGCGATGGGCGCCCCGCGCAGTGTGCACATGTTGTAGCCGCCGCCTTCGGCGCCCAGGTCCTGGAACTCCCAGCCGAGCAGCGTCCCGTAGAACGTCTTCGCCCGGTCGATGTCGGGGACGCCGATGTCGAGCCAGGTCGGCGTGCCCTCCGGCTGGTTGCTCGTTACCTGCGTCATTCGACTTCACGCTCCTTCGTGCCGAGTCCCCGGTCCCGTTGGTGTGCGCCGCACGCCCGTGTCCACATCCTGGCCTTTCCGGCGGTGTTCACACATCGGCGACACCCCGTCCGCGCGGGAAACGGTGCCCGGTCGGCATGGCCGGTACCGGCCCGCCGTCACGTACACTGGAGTGATGATTCCGCTCCCGAATTGACCGGCAGCCCCGGCGCGCCCCGGTTCGAGCCCCGCTCGTGACCGAGAGGCGCGCTTCTTCGTGCCTGTCCATCGAGCCGTCCCTCCTGGGGAGCCCAGTCACTGTGATCATCGCGAAAGACATCGAGCTGCGCGCCGGGTCCCGGCTGCTGATCGAGGCCGCCACGTTCCGCGTCAACCCCGGCGACCGCGTCGGCTTCGTCGGGCGCAACGGCGCGGGCAAGACCACTCTCACCAAGGTGCTGGCGGGGGAGGCGCTGCCCGCCCAGGGCGCCGTGACGTCCTCCGGCACCATCGGCTACCTGCCGCAGGACCCACGCGGCGTCGACCTCGACGAGCTGGCCCGTGACCGCATCCTGTCCGCCCGCGGCCTGGACACGGTGATCCGCGACCTGCGCGCCGCGGAGGACGCGATGGCGACCGCCACCGGCGCCGAGCGCGACCGGGCCGTGCGCCGGTACGGGCGGCTGGAGGAGCGGCTGCACGTGCTCGGCGGCTACGCCGCGGAGGCCGAGGCCGCGTCGATCGCCTCCAGCCTCGGCCTGCCGGACCGGGTGATGACCCAGCCGCTCGGCACGCTGTCGGGCGGGCAGCGCCGCCGGGTCGAGCTGGCCCGCATCCTGTTCTCCGGCGCCGACACGCTGCTGCTGGACGAGCCCACCAACCACCTGGACGCCGACTCGATCGTCTGGCTGCGCGACTTCCTCAAGTCCCACCAGGGCGGCCTCGTCGTGATCAGCCACGATGTGGAGTTGCTGGACGTCGTCGTCAACCGCGTGTTCCATCTGGACGCCAACCGCTGCGTGATCGACATCTACAACGTCGGCTGGAAGAAGTACCTCGACCAGCGCGAGACCGACGAGCGGCGCCGCAAGCGCGAGTCGGCCAACGCGCAGCGGCAGGCCTCGGCGCTGCTGTCGCAGGCCGACAAGATGCGCGCCAAGGCCACCAAGGCCAAGGCGGCCCAGCAGATGGACCGGCGCGCCAGACGGCTGCTGGCGTCCGTGGAGGGCGAACGGCAGGCCGACAAGGTCGCCAAGATCCGCTTCCCGGATCCGGCGCCGTGCGGCCGGACTCCGCTCACCGCGGAGGGTTTGTCGAAATCGTACGGATCTTTGGAGATATTCACCGACGTGGACCTGGCCGTCGACCGGGGCAGCCGCGTCGTCGTCCTCGGGCTGAACGGCGCGGGCAAGACGACCCTTTTGCGCCTGCTGGCGGGCGTCGACGAGCCCGACACCGGTGCCGTGGTGGCCGGACACGGCCTGCGGATCGGCTACTACGCCCAGGAGCACGAGACCCTGGACGTCGACCGGTCCGTGTTGGAGAACATGCAGTCGTCCGCGCCCGGCATGGCGCCCGTCGAGGTCCGCAAGATCCTCGGCTCGTTCCTGTTCTCCGGCGACGACGTCGACAAGCCCGCGGGCGTGCTGTCCGGTGGCGAGAAGACCCGGCTGGCACTGGCGATGCTGGTGGTGTCCAGCGCGAACGTCCTGCTGTTGGACGAGCCCACCAACAACCTCGACCCGGCCAGCCGCGCGGAGATCCTCGCGGCGCTGCGGACGTTCGCCGGAGCGATCGTCCTGGTGACCCACGACGAGGGCGCGGTGGAGGCGCTCGCACCGGAAAGAGTGATTTTGCTGCCGGATGGGGTGGAAGACATCTGGAGTGACGAGTTTGCCGATCTGGTGGCCCTCGCGTGACCTGCGGAACGACTTCCGCAGATCTTTTCTGGCCGAGTGGGTAGCCGAACCGCCGGGAATGACTGATCATGGCGGGGGATAACGCAGCGGTCACCACATCACTACGGGAGGTACTCGTGGCCGAGACCCTCAAGAAGGGCACCCGCGTGACCGGTGCCGAGCGCGACAAGCTGGCGGCGGACCTGAAGAAGAGGTACGACTCCGGCGAGAGCATCCGCGCCCTGGCAGCCGCCACCGGCCGCTCCTACGGTTTCATCCACCGGATTCTGACCGAGTCCGGAGTCAACCTGCGCGGTCGCGGTGGCGCGACCCGGGGCAAGAAGTCCTGACGGACCCCGGCCCCCGGATGAGCGCACGGCCCGTCGCCGTGGCCGGACCTCCCCGGTCCGGTCACGGCGGTGGACGAGTTTCGGGCCCGCCTCCGCCGATGGCGGGACGGGCCCGAAACGCGTTCGTCGGAAATTCGGCGGGAAGGCGCCCCGGCCGGAGCCGGGGCACCTGAGAACGACCCGTCCGACCGGGCTACCCGAGCACTTCGCGGCCGCCGCGCGCCAGCGGCAGCATGATCTTGCTGACGCCGGGCCGCACGGCCACCTCGGTGCCCGGACGGTGCCGCAGCGTGTAGTCGTAGTCGGTGGACAGCAGGATCACGCCCAGCCGGTGACCGGGCTTCACGACGTAGTCGGTCGGTTCGAGGTCCCAGCGGAACGTGTAGCTCTTGCCGGGCTTGATCGGTTCCGAGCGGCTGATGCTGCGCCGGTTCCGCACGTCCAGCCACCCCCGGGTGATGATCTTGTAGGGGGCGGTCTCCATCCGGTGCCGCTGCCGGATCGTGCAGCCGACGTCGCCGGTCACGGTCTCCCCGAAGCAGACCTGGTCGTCGGTGTTGGTCCGGGCGCCCGTGGGACGGCTGTCGGTGCCGTAGTCGACCAGCAGCGCCGTCAGGTACGGCGACCGCCCGTCGAGCGAGGCGCGCACCGACATCGACGGGATGCCGTTCACCCGGACGGGCCCGCGCAGCGGTCCCGTCAGGTAGGCGAGCCGGTTCGGGTCGACCTTGTTCTCGTTGACGAGGAGTTCCTCGGCGGTGCGGGTCCTGCCGGCGTCGGTGAACGTCTGCGTCTCACCGGACCGGGACCGCAGGCCCAGGGTGCCCGGCTGGCCCTCGGGGCCGGCGTTCAGGCTGACGTCGACGGTGCGGGTGCCGGGCACGGGCCAGTCCTTCGCCGTCTCCCACGTGCCGTCCGGCTTCTCGACGTCCACCCGCGGCTCGCGCTCGACGCCGTTGCGGATGCCGTACAGGTAGCGGTCGAACCAGTGGTGCGTCTGCCTCAGCCACTCCTCGACCCGCCACCGGAACGGCGTGGCGTGGCTGGCCTGGTGCAGCCACAGCTTGCGCGGCACGCCCGCGGTCTTCAGGGCGTTCCACCACTGCACGGAGTTCTTGACCTTGACATTCCAGTCGTTGACGCCGTGCACGACCATGACGGCGGCGCGCACCTTCCGCGCCTGGTCGACATAGTCGCGCTCCGCCCAGATCTTGCCGTAGTCGCCGGTCTCGCGGTCCTGCGTCGCGGCGATCTCGTCGATGATCTTCTTGCAGACCTCGGGGTTGTCGCGGGTCAGCACCACCTTGGCGAGGATGTCGAGGTCCTCGCCCTGGAAGCCGCCGGGCGCGACCACGCCGCCGCCCGCGCGGTAGTAGTCGTACCAGTTGGAGATCCCGGCGATGGGCACGATCGCCTTCAGGCCCTCGACGCCGGTGGCGGCGGCCATGTTCGGCAGCGTTCCGTTGTAGGACTGGCCGATCATGCCGACGTTGCCGGTGGACCAGGACGCCTTCACCGGCGTGCCGTCCGGCGCCCAGCCCCGGGCGCGGCCGTTGAGCCAGTCCACCGCGGCCTTGGCGCCCGCCTGCTCGCTGCGGTCCCCGGACGTCGGGCAGCCCGTCGAGCCGCCCGTCCCGATGCTGTCCAGGTTCGCGATGGCGTACCCGCGGGGCAGGAAGTAGTTGTCGTAGTAGCCGGGGAAGACCTCGGCGAGACTTCGGAACGGCGGCGCGAGCGACCGGCCCTGCGCGTCGTCGACGTCGACCGGATGCATCGGGACGTCGTGGGTGCCGGCCCAGTACGGGCTGGCCTCCATGATCGTCGGGACCTTCAGCCCGGCGGTGTCGGTCTCCTTCGGCCGCATGATCCGCATCTGGACGCGGTCGCGGACACCGTCGCGGTCGCTGTCGACGGTGGTCTCGATCATGACGGTCTGCGTGACGGCGTCGGCGCGGGAGAAGACCGGCTTCGTTTCGCCGCCCTTCACCGTGACCGTCGGCGCCGACCCCGACCCGGGCGGCGCGGACCTCGGGGGTCCGGCCGCCCCCGCCGGCAGCGCGGTGAGGGCGAGCAGCGCGGCCGTGAGGAAGATCACGCCGGTGCCGCCTGACGGGAGCTTACGTTTCACTGGGGCTCCTGGGAGGTGTGAGCCTGAGGATGGGGACATCATTAACTCGCGCAGGCGCGGTGAAGTCCATAAGCACCGCGTTTTCGTGCGCCGCCGGATCGTGATCATGGTGGCCCGGCAGGTGGCCCGGTTACGCCATGAGCGGACGCGGGAAGGCGGCGGTGCGGGCCCGCGTTGTTCGGGCCGGGCTCGGGCAGTGCTTACTTGATTACACGGCCTTGATCGGGTCGGTTCGACCGCGTCCGGTCGAATCGACGGGGTGGACTCCGGAGGCGCTTGTGGGAATGCCGGGAATGCCGGGCAACGGCTGGCAGGTGATGGCCTCGTTCCGCAGGGACGGTTCCGTCATGCAGCAGAAGCTCAAGCCCGGCACCGTCGGACGGATCGCCGGGTACGCCCGGCCCTACGTCCGTGAGCTGGTCCTGTTCCTCACCCTGAACTCGTTCGCCGCGCTGATCGTCGTCGCCAACCCCCTGCTGCTGAAGGCGATCATCGACCAGGGCATCGTGGCGGGACGGCAGGGCCTGGTGATCTGGCTCGCCGCCGCCGTCGCCGGACTCGCCCTGGTGGAGGCCGTGCTCAGCCTCGCGCAACGGTGGTATTCGGCGCGCATCGGCGAGGGACTCATCTACGACCTGCGCAGCCAGGTCTTCGCGCACGTCCAGCGCCAGCCCGTCGCGTTCTTCATGCGCGCCCAGACCGGCTCGCTCGTCAGCCGCCTCAACAACGACGTCATCGGCGCGCAGCGCGCCCTCACCACCACCCTGTCGGCGGTGGTGTCGAACGTGATCAGCCTGGTCCTGGTGCTGGTCACCATGATGATCCTGTCGTGGCAGGTGACACTGATCGCGCTGCTGCTCCTGCCGATCTTCATCCTGCCGGCGAAATGGGTCGGCAAGCGCCTCCAGCGCGTCAGCCGCGAGCAGATGGTGCTGGACGCCGAGATGGGCTCGCTGATGACCGAGCGGTTCAACGTGGCGGGCGCGATGCTGGCCAAGCTCTACGGGCGTCCCGCCGAGGAGGAGGAGAACTTCTCCGGCCGCGCCGCCCGCGTCCGCGACGTCGGGGTCGTCGCCGCCATGTACGGCCGGGTGTTCTTCACCGCCCTCACCCTCGTCGCGGCCCTCGCCACCGCCATGGTGTACGGCGTCGGCGGCTACCTGGTCGTGGACGGCACCCTCCAGCTCGGCACGCTCGTCGCCCTCGCGACCCTGCTCACCCGCATGTACGGGCCGCTGACCGCGCTGTCGAACGTCCATGTGGACGTCATGACCGCACTCGTCAGCTTCGACCGGGTCTTCGAGGTCCTCGACCTGAAGCCGCTGATCCGCGACCGCGAGGACGCCCGCCCGCTCGCCGAACGGCCCGTTTCGCCGGGCTCGGGCTCGGCGCCGTCCCTGCGCAAGGCGCCCTCGATCCAGTTCGACCACGTCCGGTTCGCGTACCCGTCCGCGGAGGAGGTGTCGCTGGCGTCCCTGGAGTCGATCGCCCGCACCGACACCGCGCCCGGACGCGAGGTCCTGCACGACGTCGACTTCACCGCCGCGCCGGGCTCGCTCGTCGCGCTCGTCGGCCCGTCCGGCGCGGGCAAGTCGACGATCACGCACCTGGTGTCGCGGCTGTACGACGTGTCCGACGGCGCCGTCCGGATCGGCGGCGTGGACGTCCGCGACGTCACCCTCGAATCGCTGCGCGCCGAGATCGGCGTGGTCAGCCAGGACGCGCACCTGTTCCACGACACGATCCGCGAGAACATGCGCTACGCCCGCCCGGACGCCACCGACACGGAGATCCTCGCCGCGCTGGAGGCCGCGCAGATCGGCGCCCTCGTCACCGCGATGCCCGAGGGCCTCGACACCGTCGTCGGCGACCGCGGCTACCGGCTGTCCGGCGGGGAGAAGCAGCGTCTCGCCATCGCCCGGCTGCTGCTCAAGGCGCCGTCGGTGGTCGTGCTGGACGAGGCGACCGCGCATCTGGACTCCGAGTCCGAGGCGGCCGTACAGCGCGCGCTGCGGACCGCCCTCGCCGGACGGACGTCCCTGGTGATCGCGCACCGCCTGTCCACGATCCGGGAGGCCGACCAGATCCTGGTGATCGACGAGGGCCGGGTCGCCGAGCGCGGACGGCACGAGGAGCTGCTGCTCCAGGGCGGCCTGTACGCGGAGCTGTACCGCACGCAGTTCTCCCACCAGCGCGACGAGGAGCGGCGGACGGAGCCGCTCGGCGCCGAGTGACCGGTTCGGACGTCCGGGTTCGGACGCCCGGGTTCAGACGTCCGAGGTGAGGCGGTATCCGAGCCGCCGCAGCTCCGTACCGGCGACCTTCTCGACCTGGGCGACCTGCCGCGCCGTCAGCCGCTCCCGCCAGGAGCCGACGCCCCCGTCGTCCTTCTCGGCGGGACGGACCAGACCCGACAGGGCCGTCCTGGAGATCGGCGCGTCCAGATACCGCGACAGGTCGTCACCGACCCGGCGCGGTTTCCTCACCAGGTCCTCGTACCGGATGGTGAGCAGCTGCTCCTCCGGGACCTGTTGACGGAGCCGCGCGCTGAGCCGCACCGCCCCCCGCCACCGCAGCGCGCATTTGACGGCGGGCGCGGCGCGCGGCCAGCGGTTCCGCTCGGTGTGGTCCTCGACGCCGTAGAACAGGTTCGGGAACACCGTGTCGAGGTTGTCGAGCCCCGGTTTGAACCAGGCGAGGCAGCGCTCGTCTTCCAGCATGTCGGCGACCGCGTCCCGGCCGTCCCGGATCACCTGGACGAGTTGCGCGTCGGGGAAGGCGTCCAGCAGCACGTCCGCGCTGTAGATCAGGTCGGGGGACGCGTCGGCGAACCGGGCGATGCCACCGGGATCCGCGCACGGCTCCATGCCCGGCCCCGCCGCGGCCCCGGGATCCCCGGGCGGCCTCGGAGGGAGCCCGGCCAGCTCGCGGCACTCCGGCGGGCACTGCGCGCAGCTCCGGGCCGACACGAGCCACGCCTCGGCGTAGGCGTCCCGCAGCACCCGCGCCGCGCCCGTCCCGCGCTCGGTCGCGATCGACGGCTGCCGGGCGAACGCGTAGGTGACGCGCAGGACGCCGTGACGCCCGGTGGTCAGATGGAAGCCGGGGGAGCGTTTGATCGCACGCGCCAGCGGCTCCGCACCGGAGTGCGGAGCGCCCAGGATGAACACCGGGCGGCGGACCTTGGTGCCGTTGACCACCAGGATGTGCGGCGTCGACCTCATACCGGGGCAAGTTTGTCACCTTTTGAGGCCTGGCAAGTCCGTGACGCTCCGTAAAGGACGGCGCGGGTCCGGACGGATCTACCATGGTGGGGTGGACGCTCCCCGGACCCTCGCCGACTTCCTGCCCGTCGCCGAGGCCATCACCGTTCTGACCGGCGCCGGAATCTCCACCGACAGCGGCATCCCCGACTACCGCGGCCCGCAGGGCGTCTGGACGAAGGACCCCACCGCCGAGGCGATGTCCACGATCGACGCCTACCTCGCCGACCCCGAGGTACGGCGCCGCACCTGGCGGGCCCGCCGCGACAGCCCCGTGTGGGACGCCGAGCCCAACGCCGCCCACACCGCCCTCGTCGCGCTTGAGCGCGCCGGACGGCTCCGCGCGCTCATCACCCAGAACATCGACGGCCTGCACCAGCGCGCGGGCTCGTCCGCCGACAAGGTCATCGAGATCCACGGCACGATGCGCGAGGCGGTCTGCCTGTCCTGCGACCTGCGCACCCCGATGCCCGAGATCCTCGCGCGCCTCGACGCCGGTGAGGACGACCCGCCGTGCGTCTCCTGCGGCGGCGTGCAGAAGTCCGCGACGATCTCCTTCGGGCAGGCCCTCGACCAGGACGTCCTGGACGCGGCGATCACCGCGGCGCGGTCCTGCGACCTGTTCGTCGCGGTCGGCACGTCGTTGACCGTCCAGCCCGCCGCCGGGCTCTGTCTGGAGGCCGTCGACCACGGCGCCCTCCTGGTGATCATCAACGCGGCCGAGACCCCCTACGATGGGCTGGCCGACGCGGTGCTGCGCCACCCGATCGGCGAGACGTTGCCGCGCCTGGCCGACCTCGCGCTCGGTACCGGAAGGACGACGGGGAGATGATCTGTTGGCGGGTCGTGACCCGGCGCCCCTTCCACTGGCGTCCGGATCCTGACAAGCTCTATCCGTCGCGGTGCGAGGAGGGATCGGGTTGAACAGCGGGGGCACCCGAGCGGAGGCGGCCGACGGGCCGTCCGCCGCGCCCACCGCCGATCGAGTGGGCGGTGGGCGGCGAACACGGGAAACCCGCAGGTACGGGCGTTTGCGGCCCGGTGACCGCGTCGCCGTCGTCGCGCCCAGCGGTCCCGTCGACCCCGTCCGGCTGGAGGCCGGCTGCGCCGTCCTGCGGCGTGTCGGACTTGACCCGGCGGTCGGAAAACACACGTTGGACCTTGTCAACCTGGGGTCTTTGGGAACGGTCCGAAATGACTGGCATCGGCTCGCCGGAAGCGACACGGACCGGGCCGCCGACCTGCAGGAGGCCTGGTGCGATCCCGAGATCAGGGCGGTGGTCTGCGCCCGCGGCGGCTACGGCGCCACCCGGGTCCTGGACCATCTTGACTGGGCGGCGCTCGCCGACGCGACCGAGGCGTCCGTCGCGTCCGGCCGCGGCCCGAAGATCCTGCACGGCTCCAGCGACATCACCGCCCTGCACGCCGCCTTCGGCGCGCGGCTCGGCGTCACGACCTCTTTCGGTCCCATGCCCGCCGGAGTGATCGCCGACCTCGCCCCGGCCGTATCGCAGGACATGCCCGACGAAAGACTCGAAGGTCTCCGCGCGGCCCTGTTCGGCGATCCCGTCGTCCTGCCCGGCACGCGCGCGCTGCGGCCGGGACGCGCGGAGGGCCCGCTGACCGGCGGCACCCTGTCGCTCCTGACCGCCCTCCTCGGCACCCCGTACGCCCCACCGCCCGCCGCCGGACGCGTCGTCTTCCTGGAGGACGTGACCGAGGCGCCCTACCGAATCGACCGGATGCTCGTCCAACTCCTCCAGGCCGGCTGGTTCGACGGCGCCGCCGGGATCGCGCTCGGCTCCTGGCACGACTGCGGCGACCCCGCCGAACTCGACTCGGTCCTGACCGCGCGGCTCGGGCCGCTCGGCGTCCCCATCCTGGCGGGCGTCCCCGCCGGACACGGCCCGCGCCAGCACACGCTGGAACTCGGCGCCCCCGCCCTGCTCGACACGGGCTCCCTCGAACTCGGTGTGCCGGACGTCGGCGCGCTCACCCTCCCAGCGCTCCCAGGAGGTGCGCGATGAGCGGCCGCCATTCTCGTTCCGACGCGGGTTCCGACCCGTCGCAGGACGGCACCCTCGACTCGCTGCTCGTGCTCGTGGCCGAAAGCCTCGGCTACAGCTGCAGTCCCGGCCCCGGCGAGATCGTCATGCTGGAGGGCCCGCGACGCCTGCCCGTCAACATGCGCGACGTGCGGCAGCTGGCCCGGCTGGTGCCGCGCACCGACTGGCCCGCCGTCGTGTCCGACTACGTCACCACCATCGTCACCTCGATGGAGGAGCCTCTCGACCTCAGCGACTTCGACCTCGCCCAGCACCTGCTGCGCACCCGCATCTACCCCGGCGAGGCCGACAACGGCGGGCTCGCCGCCCGCCCGTTCGCGCCCGGGTTGATCGAGGTCGTGGTCGTCGACACGCCCACCTCCGTACGGACCCTCAGCACCGAGGAGATGAACGGCTGGCCGGTGTCGGGCGACTCGCTGTTCATGCTGGGCCGCGCCAACGTCCGCGCCGACGGACCCCTGCAGGTCGACGAGCAGGACCTCGGCGACGTCCGCGTCTCCGTCCTGCACGGCTGGACGTTCTACGTCGCGACCCACCTCGCGTGGCTGGAGGAGTACCTGACGATCGGCCCGTACGGCGCGCTGGTCATCGCCCCCAACCGCAGCCTGATCGTCGCGCACCCGCTCCTGCTCGCCGAAGAGAACCCGAGGGCCCGCTACCGCGCGGCCGTGGCCGCCGCCACCGAACTCCAGGCACAGGCCGACCGCGCCTACGAGGAGGGCCCGGGCTCGCTCAGCCCGCACCTGTACTGGTGGCGGGCCGGCGAAATGACCTACCTGGAGACCCGCTACGAGGGCGACACACTGGTGCTACCGAAGAAGTTCTCCACGGTCCTCACCACACTCGCCGCAGAGCGGTGAACTGTATTCATTGCAGTCCCGGCCCACTTCGCTCGCCTTGCGGCTTGCTGCGTGACCGTTCCTGGGCGAACGCGACATCGCTTCGCGATCCGCCCGGCTCCGCTCGCCTGCGGCTTCGCTGCGCCGGGCGGGTGACGCGTTCGCGCGCGGGGTGAGGCGACTTCGGAACACGTGTCAGACGGTTGCTGGTTCCGGGGCGTGCTCTTCGGGGGCGGTCGCGGGCGTCTTGATCGTCAGTGCGGGCAGGAGGACGTGGGTCAGCGGGCCGATCGCGAGTGCGTAGAGGACAGTTCCGACGCCGACGGTGCCGCCGAGCAGCCAGCCGGCGGCCAGCACGGTCAACTCGATGCCCGTGCGGACGACGCGGATGGAGTGGCCGCGTGCGGCGAGCCCGGTCATCAGCCCGTCGCGCGGGCCGGGGCCGAGGCCTGCGCCGATGTAGCAGCCGGTCGCGAACCCGCCCACCAGGACGGCGGCGATGAGGTACGTCCAGCGCGCGGCGAGCGCGTCGGGGGTGGGCAGCAGCCAGAGGAACAGGTCCGCGAAGACGCCGACGAGGACGACGTTGCTGATCGTGCCGATGCCGGGCCGCTGCCGGAGCGGGATCCAGGCGACCATCACCAGCACACCCACAATGATGATCCAGGCGCCGATCGAGAGGCCGAATCGCCGGGACAGTCCCTGATGGAAGACGTCCCAGGGATCGTTGCCCAGGTTCGAGGCCACCTGGAGGGCGATGCCCAGCCCGTACAAGGCCAATCCCACGTACAGCTGCACGAGCCGACGCACCATCAAGGCCATTGCTCCGCTCCAACCAACAAGAGTGACAAGTGTGCCCTACCTTGCCCGACAGTGGTCTGGTACTTACAGGGCCAATATGAGAAAGTGGCTCGTATGGCCACGAGTTATGTGAGCGGCGCGCATCTGGCCCGACTGTTGGGGGACGTGCCGCGGGAACGTCCCGTCTACGCGGCGCTCGCCCGGTCGGTGCGCGCCCTCGTCCTGGACGGACGCCTCGCCCTGCGCACCCGGCTCCCGGCGGAACGCGACCTCGCCGCCGCGCTCGGCGTCAGCCGCACCACCGTCACCGCCGCCTACGACCGGCTCCGCGACGAGGGCTACGTCGAGAGCCGCCAGGGCGCGGGAAGCTGGACGATGCTGCCCGCGGTGCGGATGTCGTCCGCCGAGCCGCAGGCCGCGGCGAGCGGCCGGTACGGCGGGGCCCTTCCCACGCCGGACGACCCGTCGTTCATCGACCTCGGCTGCGCCACCCCCGGAGCCCCCGCCATCTTCGACGAGGCCGTCGCCGCCGCCGTCGCCGAACTGCCCCGCTACAGCTCCGGACCCGGATACGAAGCCGCCGGGCTGGCGAGCCTGCGCGAGATCATCGCCGACGGGTACGCGGCTCGGGGCGTCCCCACCCGCGCGGACCAGATCGTCGTCACCACCGGCGCGCAGCACGCCTTCACGCTGCTGACGCACGTCCTGGCGGAGCCGGGCGACGCCGTCATGGTGGAGCGCCCGACGTACCCGCACGCGCTCGGGGCGCTGCGCCGCCGCGGCGCCCGGCTCGTCCCGATCGGGGTCAACGAGGGCTGGGACGTCGAGCAGGCGGCGGCCGCGATGCGGCAGGCCACCGTCCGGATGGCCTATCTCGTTCCCGACTTCCAGAACCCGACCGGGCACGTGATGTCCGGCGCCGACCGGGCCGCGCTCGCCGACGCGGGACGCCGCGCCGACGCGTTCCTCGTCACCGACGAGACGTTCGCCGACCTCGCCCACGACCTCGACGCGCCCCGCGAGCCGCCGCTCGCCGCCTTCGACTCCGGCGGCCGCGTCGTCACCATCGGCTCGGCGTCGAAACTGCTGTGGGGCGGGCTCCGCATCGGCTGGATCCGCACCACGGCGCCGCTGGCCCGCCGTATCGTCCTGGCACGCGAGCCGTTCGACATGGCGAGCCCGGTGCTGGACCAGTTGATCGTCCGGGAGTTGCTGTCCCGGGTGGAGGAGGTGCGGGCCGAACGCGCCCGGAGCCTGCTGCTCGGCCGGGACGCGCTCGCCGCCGCGCTGCGGGAGTTCCTGCCCGACTGGGAGTTCCGGCTGCCCGCGGGCGGCATGTCGCTGTGGGCGCGCATCGGCGCGCCGATCGCCACGCTCCTGTCGGAGGCGGCGGAGCGGCGCGGCGTCCGGGTCGTCCCCGGCCCGGTGTTCGGCGTGGACGGCGTCCTGGAGGACTATGTCCGCCTGCCGTACGTCCTCCCACCCGCCGCCCTACGCACGGCGGTCGAACGCCTGGCCCTGGCCCACCGCGACGCCGAGACCACCCCGAACACCCGCCACCTCCCCATATACGTCTGAGCGCCCTCACCAGATCGCTCAGCGGAGCCCTCCGGCCCACTCACCTCAGCCGCCTCCGCAACCCCGCAACAACCTCAGGGTCTGCGATCGCGTCCGAAGGCAGGTTCGAGCGAAGCGAGAACCTGATCGCGCAGCGAGCCGCAAGGCGAGCCGGAGCGATGCAGCGATCGCACGCAGTTCACGACGATGGAGGGCGCGCAGCGCCCGAAGGAGGAGAAAAATACAAAAATTACTGCACGTTCTGGATGTAGCCGACGAGGTGTTCGCGTTCGCTCTCGAGTTCGTCGATCGCGCTCTTGACGACGTCGCCGATGCTGACGATTCCGGCGAGTCGTCCGTTCTCGACGACGGGGGCGTGGCGGAACCGGTGCTCGGTCATGGTGCGGCGGAGGTCCTCCACCTTGTCGGCGGGGCCGCAGCTGCGGACCTCCGAGGTCATGATGTCGGAGACGGGGCTGTCGAGCAGTACGGCGCCGCGTTCGTGCATGCGCCGGACGACGTCGCGTTCGGAGACGATGCCGGAGATCGACACGCCGTCCGGCGAGACCACCACCGCTCCGATGTTGTGCTCGGCCAGGATGGCGAGCAGTTGCCGCACGGTGGCCTCGGGTCGCACCGTGGCCACCGCCGCTCCCTTCTTCCGCAGGATGTCGCGAATCCGCATGCCTCACGCTCCGGTGCCGTTCCGGACCCTGCCGCAGGGTCTGTCTTGTTCTGCCAAGGTCGCACGTTCGGGGCGCGGAGGAAACCCCGCGGCGGTAAACCGTTCCAGCGCAGGTCCGAAAAGGGTCGTGCGGCGTGGTCACGGGGCGAGGAGGCGGGCCAGGGCTTTCAGGGCGGGGGTGAGGAGGCGACCTGCGGGGGAGGCGTGGGCGAGGGCGGCGCGGGCGGCGTTGGCGCCGCAGGCGCCGTGGACACCGCCGCCGGGGTGGGCGGACGCGGAAGCCAGGTACAGGCGCGCGATCGGTGTCTCGGGGCGGCCGAGGCCGGGGACGGGCCGGAACACGAACTGCTGGTGGAGCATCGCGGTCCCGCCGTTGAGGGCGCCGTTCGGAAGGCTTGCGTTGTGCTCCCGGAAGTCGGGCGGCGCGGTGACGCGCCGGTTCAGGATGCGGGAGCGGAAACCGGGGGCGAGGCGTTCGATGGTGTTCTCCAGGCGGGCGGCCATGGCGTCCCGGTCCCGTTCGTCCCAGGCTCCGGTGATGCCGTCGGGGCCCGCGTCGCCCTTCACACGCTGCGGGATGTGCGTGTACGCCCACACCGATTCCGTTCCGGCGGGTGAGCGGGTGGGGTCGGCGGTCGTCATCTGGCCGAGCAGCGTGAACGGCTCGGAGGGGAGGTGGCCGGTGGCGAGTTCGGCGCTGTAGCCGGTCATGGCGTCCAGGCCGGGGGAGAGGTGGACGGTCCCGGCCCGTGCCGCCTCGGGCGACGACCAGGGGATCGGGCCGGACAGCGCCCAGTCGACCTTGAAGGTGGCGTGGTCCCAGTGGAAGCGCCGCATGTCCTCGCGGAGCGCGCCGGGGAGGTCGTCCCAGCCGACGAGGCCGCCGTAGAGCGCGGGCGCGGACACGTCCGCCAGCACCGCTCTGACGGCCCGGACCGCCTCGCCGTCGGCCGTCCGGACGCCGAGCGCGCGACCGTCGCGGACGACCACCGACGTGACCGGAACGCCGCAGCGGACGCGCCCGCCCCGCGATTCCAGCCGCCGCACCAGCGCCGCCGTCAACGCCCCCGCACCGCCCTCGGGAACCGGCCACCCGTGCACCTGGCCGACCATGGAGAGGAGCCAGCCGAACACCGACCCGGCGGTCGTCTCGGGGAACATGTCGGTGTGCAGGGCCGATCCGGCGATCAGCAGCGGCCCGGCCGGATGGTCGAACTCGCCCTCGCCGAGGGTGCGCACGGGCGCGAGCAGCGCCCGCGCGACGCGGAGCCCGCCCGCGCGGCGCGCCGACACCGCAAGCGGCACCGCGGCCCGGACGGGCGGGAACGGACCGAGCAGGGCGCGCACGAGTTCCTCGCCCATCGCGTCCCACATCCGGCACAGCCGCAGCCACGCCTCGCCGTCGCCCGCGCCGAGCGCGTCGAGCCCGGCGGCCGTCGCGTCCCGGTCGCGTTCGAGGACGGCGCAGCTCCCGTCCGGCAGCGGATGGGCGAGGACGGCGGGCGCGTGCCGCCAGCGCAGCCCGTGCCGTTCGAGGTCGAGGTCCCGTAGCGCCGGGGACGCGACACCGAGGGGGTAGAACGCGCTGCACAGGTCGCTGACGAAGTCGGGGTGCACGCCCCGGTCGCTGCGCACCGCGCCGCCCGGTTCCGGTTGCGCCTCCAGGACCTCGACGTCCCAGCCCGCGTCGGCCAGCATGTTGGCCGCGACGAGCCCGTTGTGTCCCGCGCCGACGACCACGGCGTCCGCCATGTTCCACCGCCTCCCGATGATCACCCTAGGGGTACCCGGGAGGACGGGGCTCACGCGGCGAGGCGGTCCGCTCCCGCGTAGACGTTCATGGTCTCGCCGCGCAGGAACCCGACGAGCGTCATGCCCGCGTCCTCGGCCAGCTCCACGGCCAGCGACGACGGCGCCGACACCGCCGCGAGCACCGGGACGCCCGCCGCCATGGCCTTCTGCGTCAGCTCGAAGGACGCGCGCCCGCTCACCAGCAGCACGGTCCCGGTGAGCGGCAGCCGCCCTCCGCGCAGCGCCCAGCCGACCACCTTGTCGACCGCGTTGTGCCGGCCGACGTCCTCGCGCAGCGCGAGCAGCCGACCGTCGGCGTCGAAAAGCCCGGCCGCGTGCAGCCCGCCCGTCCGGTCGAACACCCGCTGCGCCTCGCGAAGCCGCTCCGGCAGCGCCGCCAGCAGCTCCGGCGTCACCCGGAGGGGGTCACGGGCCACGTCGTACGGCCGGTCGGCGCGTAGCGCCTCGATGCTCGACTTCCCGCACACCCCGCACGCGCTCGTCGTGGTGAACGCCCTGGTCATCGAGTCGTCCGGGGGCGTCACCCCGGGCGCGAGAACCACGTCGAGGGTGTTCTGCTCCGTGGTGTCGGCGCAGTACCGCATCGTCGCCAGGTCGTCCGGGCCCGCGATCACGCCCTCGGCGGCCAGGAACCCGGCGACCAGGTCGAAGTCGTTCCCCGGTGTGCGCATCGTGATGGTGAGCGGCTTGCCCGCGACACGGATCTCCAGCGGCTCCTCCACCGCGAGCGTGTCGGGCCTGCGTCCCCCCGTCCCGGATGTGCTCAGCCGCAGCACGGGCCTGCGCACGGTGATCCGCCCCATAACGGTCACCGTACCCGGAAACCGCAGCTTGGCGGCCTCCCGGCGGCCGGTGGCGGAGGCGTACGGGAATCGAACCCGCCGTCCCGAGGTCCTCGGGACCGTCGGCTTTGAAGGCCGGGGAGGCCACCAGGCACTCACACGCCTCCGTGGACGATCTTAGTCGGGGACGGGCGGGACGTGGCAGGGCGGGAAGGTTCGCGCAGGTCGGAACGGGGGCGCGCCCTCGGTGACCATATTCGTACTGTCCGTTTGTTGATCATATGCGTTAGTTGTGCGTTAAATCTTTCAGTGACACGCCTCGCCCCCGTCGCCCGCCTCACGCAGTACGCTCACGGCGCGGGTTGCGCGAGCAAGATCCCGCCGGCGGAGCTGGAGCGGATGGTGGCCGGGCTCACCGGCGGTGACGACGCCCTCCTCGCCGGGGGCCCTGACGGTGACGACGCCGCAGTGCTGCGCGTCGAGGGCGGACGGGCCGTGGTGTCCACCGCCGACTTCTCCACCCCCGTCGTCGACGACGCCTACGACTGGGGCCGCATCGCCGCCGCCCACGCGCTGTCCGACGTCTACGCGATCGGCGGGGAGCCGCTGATGGCGCTGAACCTGCTCGGCTGGCCCCGTGACGCGCTGCCCGCGGAACTGGCCCGTGAGGTGCTGCGCGGTGGCCGGGACGCGGCGGCCCTCGCGGGGTGCACGATCGCCGGCGGGCACAGCGTGGACGACCCCGAGCCGAAGTACGGCATGGCCGTGACGGGTGTCGCCGACCCCGACCGGCTGCTGCGCCTCGACGGTGGACGTCCCGGCGTCCCGCTGTCGCTGACCAAGCCGCTCGGCGTCGGGGTCCTCAACGCCCGCCACAAGGCCACCGGCGAGGTGTTCGCGCACGCGGTGGACACGATGACGGCGCTGAACGCCGCCGCGGGCGTGGCGGCTTTGGAACGCGGCATCGTCTGCGCCACCGACGTCACCGGGTTCGGGTTGCTCGGCCACCTCTACAAGCTCGCGAGGGCGAGCGGCGTCACGGCCGTCGTGGACGCCGCCGCCGTCCCGTACCTGGACGGCGCCCGCACCGCCGTCCGGGACGGTTTCGTCCCGGTCGGCACCCGCCGCAACCTGTCGTGGGTGTCGCCGCACACCGAGTTCCGCCGGATCTCCGAGGAGGAGCGGCTGTTGCTGGCCGACGCGCAGGTCTCCGGCGGCCTGCTGGTCGCCGGAGAGATTCCCGGTGCCCCCGTCATCGGTGAACTCGTCGCGCGCGGTCGCCGCACGTTGGTCGTCCGCTGACCTTCCGTGTCACCCGCCCGGACGAGGGTAGAGCGTCCCGTGACCGGGCCTTCACCGTGGCCTGGGAGTTCGAGGAGCGCGCATGACCATCGGGGGGCTCGCCGCGGCCGTCGTCCTCGGCGCGGCGGTCGGGGTGCTGGGACGGCTGTTCACGCCGGGACGGGAGACCATGCCGGTCTGGTGCACGATCGCGGTCGGCATCGTCGCCGCGTTCGCCGGGACGGGGCTCGCGCAGGTGTTCGGCCTGACGGGCGACGGGTGGAGCCTTTGGGAGACGCTGTTGCAGATCTCCATCGCGGCCCTCGGCGTGTTCCTGGTGGCGCTGTGCTGGCCCAAGCGGGTCGTCCATCGGGGACCGCCCCGGCCGAGACCGCCCGGCGCCTAGGCGTCGGCGCGCAGGACGGGACGGAGGGCGTCCAGCACGGCCGGGTCCTCGATCGTGGACGGGGCGGAGACCTCCCGCCCGTCGGCGATGCCGCGCATCACGCCGCGCAGGATCTTGCCCGAGCGGGTCTTCGGCAGCGCCGGGACGACCGTGACCTCTTTCAGCGCCGCGACCGGCCCGACCTGGTCCCGGACCATGGCGACCAGCTCCGCGCACACCTCGCCCGCCTCGGCCAGGACACCGTTCTTCAGGACGACCAGACCGCGCGGAACCTGCCCCTTGATCGGGTCCTCGACGCCGATGACCGCGCACTCGGCGACGGCCGGATGGGCGGCGATGACCTCCTCCATCGTCCCGGTGGACAGCCGGTGCCCGGCCACGTTGATCACGTCGTCGGTGCGGCCCATGACCCAGACGTAGCCGTCCTCGTCGACGTGACCGCCGTCGCCGGTGAGGTAGTGGCCCGGATGCTTGGTCAGGTACGACTCGACGAAACGTTCGTCGTCCTGCCAGAGCGTCGGGAGCGTGCCGGGCGGCAGCGGCAGGCGCAGGGCGATGTCGCCGTCCTCGCCGGGCGGGAGGCAGGAGCCGTCCGGGCCGAGGATCCGCACGTCGTAGCCGGGGACCGGCACCGAAGGCGACCCCGGCTTGACCGGCATCGGCTCCAGCCCGCGCAGGTTCGCCGCGATCGGCCAGCCCGTCTCCGTCTGCCACCAGTGGTCGATGACCGGACGGTCCAGGACGCGCGCCGCCCACCGGTAGGTGCCCGGGTCCAGGCGCTCCCCGGCCAGGAACAGCGTGTCGAGCGCCGACAGGTCGTACCCGGCGAGCAGCGCGCCCTCCGGGTCCTCCTTCTTGATGGCGCGGATCGCGGTCGGCGCGGTGAACAGGGCCTTGACCCGGTGCTGCGCGGCGACCCGCCAGAACGCCCCCGCGTCGGGGGTTCCGACGGGTTTGCCCTCGTACAGAACGGTCGTGCAGCCGGTGAGCAGCGGCGCGTAGACGATGTAGGAGTGCCCGACGACCCATCCGACGTCCGACGCGGCCCAGAACACGTCGCCGGGCCCGACGCCGAACACGTTCTCCATCGACCAGCGCAGCGCCACCGCGTGACCGCCGTTGTCGCGGACGACGCCCTTCGGCCGCCCGGTCGTCCCCGACGTGTACAGGATGTACAGCGGGTCGGTGGCGGCGGCGGGCACGCACTCGGCGGGCTCGGCGGCGGCGACGGCCTCGTCCCACTCCACGTCGCGCGGCCGGACGAGGTCGGCGTGCAGCTGCTCACGCTGCCGGATGACGCACCGCTCCACCTTGTGCCTGGCGAGGTCGAGGGCCCGGTCGAGCAGCGGCTTGTAGGGGACGACCCGGCCCGCCTCGATGCCGCAGGACGCCGACACGACCGCCTTGGGCCGGGCGTCGTCGATCCGGACGGCCAGCTCAGGGGCCGCGAACCCGCCGAACACGACCGAGTGCACGGCGCCGAGCCGCGCGCACGCGAGCATCGCGATGACCGCCTCGGGCACCATCGGCAGGTAGATCACGACACGGTCGCCGCGGTCGACGCCCTGCGCCCGCAGCGCCCCCGCGAACCGGGCGACGAGGTCGGTCAGCTCGCGGTAGGTGTAGGACCGGACGGTCCCGGTGACCGGGCTGTCGTAGATCAGCGCGGGCTGGTCGCCGCGGCCCTCCTCGACATGCCGGTCCAGCGCGTTGTCGCAGGTGTTCAGCTCACCGCCGGTGAACCAGCGGTAGAACGGCGGGGCGCCGTCGTCCAGCACACGGTCCGGTGGGACGAGCCAGCGGACGTCCCGCGCCGCCAGGCCCCAGAAGCGGGTCGGGTCGGCGATGCTGCGTTCGTACGCGGCCGCGTAGGCGCCCATGCTGTCCTCCCGATGGCGGGTTCCCCGTCCCGCGCTGTGAGATTTCGGCCCTGTCCGGCGGTTCTGGTCCGGCGATCGGCCCGGATTCCGGGTTCGGGCCGCCATCCCTATAGGGCCTGGCGCGGGGCCCGTTCGTCAAGGCCCCGCGCCGCCCGGCGCCCGGTGACGGGCACGATGACGGGCTTCGCGATGGGCTTCGCGATGGGCTTCGCGATGGGCTTCGCGATGGGCTTCGCGATGGGCTTCGGGACGGGCTTCGCGATGGGCTTCGGGACGGGCTTCGCGACGGGCTTCGCGATGGGCTTCGGGACGGGCTTCGCGATGGGCTTCGGGACGGGCTTCGCGATGGGCTTCGGGACGGGCTTCGGGACGGGCTTCGCGATGGGCTTCGCGATGGGCTTCGCGATGGGCTTCGGGACGGGCGGTGTGACGGGCATCGTGACGGGCGGTGTGACGGGCGGTGTGACGGGCATCGTGACGGGCGGGGTGGGGCCTCAGGTGTCGGGGTGGCGCAGGCCGTGCGCGACGGCGACGGCCGCGGCCGCGAGGGCGCCCCCGGCGACGACCCAGAAGCACAGCTCGTAGGCGCCGAGGGTGGGCTCGCCGGTGCCGGGGGCGACGCGCGCGGCCAGGATCGACGCGGTGAGGGCGCCCGCGACGCTGCCGCCCGCGACGCGGACGAGGGAGTTGATCCCGCTGGCGATGCCGCTCTGGTCCATCGGGACGTGTTGGATGGCGAGCGTGCCGAGCGCCGCGTACGCGATCCCGAACCCGGTGCCCTGGAGGGAGCTGAACACCAGGACGTCGTACACGTGCGCGTTCGACACGGCCAGCCACACGTAGCACAGCGCGACGAACGTCGACCCGAGCGCGAGGGTGAAGGCGGGGCCGAGCCTGGCGGCGACCCGTCCGGCCATCGTGGACGACACGAGCATCGTGGCCGTGTTCGGGAGCATGTAGAGCCCGACGTCCAGGACGGAGCCGTCCAGCCCGTACCCGACGGTCGCGGGCCGGGCCTGCACGAAGCCGGTGATGAGCGTGAAGGCGGCGAACATGGAGAAGCCGAGCAGCGCGGATATGACGTTGGCCGACAGCGACCGGCTGCCGACCAGCAGGTTCAGCCGCACCAGCGGCGCGCGGACCCGCAGTTCGATCGCCACCCAGGCCGCGCCCAGCGCCGCGGCGGCGCCGAACAGGCCGAGCACCCCGCGGGACGTCCAGCCCCACGCGTCGCCCTCGCTGATGCCGAGCAGCAGGCACAGCAGCAGCGCGGCGAGCACCGCCGCGCCCGCGTAGTCGGGCCGCCCGCCCGCGCGTCCGCCGACGTCGCGGGCGGCCCCGGCGACCAGCACCAGCACCGTGGCGGCGAGCGCGGCGGTGATCCAGAACACCGGATGGTGGCTGGCGGTCCGGTCGGCGATCAGCCCGGTCACGATCATCCCGGCGCTGCCGCCGACGCCCATGGTGGCGCTGACCACCCCGATCGCCGTGATGATCCGCTCGCGCGGGAAGGTGTCCCTGATCATCCCGATGGCCAGCGGGATCAGCGCGGACGCGACGCCCTGCACCGCCCGCCCGGCGATCAGCACGCCGAGCGACTCCGACAGCGCGCAGATGACCGATCCGGTGAGCAGCAGGCCGAGGGCGATGAGGATCATCCGCTTCTTGCCGTACATGTCGCCGAACCGCGTCAGCAGCGGGGTGGCGACCGCGCCCGCCAGCAGCGACGCCGTGAACACCCAGGTCACATCGGTGATCGGGGCGTCGAAGGCCCGTCCGAACCGGGGTAGCAGCGGCAGCACGAGGGTCTGCTGGACCGAAACGACCATCCCCGCCGCCGCCAGCGCGAGCAGTGTGGGGCCGGTGCGCACGGGCGTGGCGGGAGCGCGCCCGAACTCGGCCGTCGTCGTCCTCCGGCGGGCCGGGACGCCGGTCATGCTGACCTCCGATTTGATTAGCTAAGTTAAGTAATCATATCGGCGGGGGGTGAACGCCGATCCGGCCGACCCCGGACGGCCGACGACTTCGCGGTTCGTTCGGAGTGCCGCGACGCGGAGACCGTCCGGAACTGAATAGGCTTGTCCCTCGTGGACCTTCGTCTGCGCCGACCCCGTTTCGCCCCCTTTCGCAGCGCCCTCCCCGGCGTGCCCGGCGACCCCGCCCGGACGGGCCGCTGATGCAGGTCGTCACCACCGCCGGCCACGGTGGGCACGGCAAGTCCGCGCTCGTGCACGCCCTCACCGGCAAGGACCCGGGCTGTGGCGGGAACACCGAGCGTCCCGGAGCCTGGACGGAGCTGCCCTCGGGGCGGCGGGTCGCGTTCGTCGACGTCCCCGGCGGCGACCGCGCGGTGCCCGCCATGATCGCCGCCGCCGCGCCCGCGCCCGCGGTGCTGCTGGCCGTCGCCGCCGACGAGGGCTGGAAGAGCCAGTCGCAGGAGCATCTGGACGCGCTCGCCGCGCTCGACGTCCGGTTCGGGGTCCTCGCCGTCACCCGGGCGGACGCCGCCGACCCGACGCTGGCGCTGCGGCAGGCGCGCGAGCGGCTCGCCGGCACCGCGCTGCGCGGTGTCGAGGCCGTCGCCGTCAGCACCGTCACCGGCGCCGGAATGGACGAGCTGACCGCCGCCCTCGACCGGCTCACGGGCCGCCTGCCCGTCCCCGACCCGGACGCGCCCGTGCGGCTGTGGATCGACCACGCCTTCACCGCCGGACGCCAGAGCGTCGTCACCGGCACCCTCACCGCCGGGACCGTCGCGGTCGGCGACGAACTGTTGCTGATGCCGGCGGGCGAACGCGTCCGCGTCCGGACGATCGGCTGCGTCGGGGAGCCGCACACGTCGGTCGGCGGCGTCTCCCGCGTCGTCCTCACCCTCCGCGACACCGGCCGCGTCGCCGCCGGGATGGCCCTCGTCACGCCCGGGGCCTGGACGCACACCGCGTCCGTCGACGTCCGAACCCGCTTCGGCGCGGCGTCCGGGAGGCTCGCGCGGCGGATGACGCTGCACCTCGGCTCGGCGGCGGTGCCGGTGCGGCTGCGCCCCCTCGGCCCCGACACGGCCCGTCTCACCCTGAACAGCCGGCTCGCGCTGCACCTCGGCGACACCGGCGTCCTGCGCGACCCGGAACGCCGCTCGATCGCCGGGGTGAGCGTCCTCGACGTCCGGCCCCCGACCCTCGTCCGGCGCGGCGCCGGAGCGGCCCGCGCCCGGGAGCTGGCGGCCTGGCCCGACCGGCCGGACGGCACCGTCGTGCTGCGCCGCCACGGCGTGCTGCGCCGCTCCGAGCTGTCGCACATGGGCTGCGCGCCGCCGCCGGACGCCGTCGCGTTGAACGGCGAATGGGTCGCCGACCCCGCGCACTGGGAGTCGCTGTTCGAACGCCTGGCCGAGGAGGCCGCCCGGCACGCAGCGCAGAACCCGCACGCGCCGGGGATCCCCCTCGAGGACGTCCGGCTGCGGCTCGGCCTGCCCGCCCGGCAGCTCGTCGCGGCGCTCGTCCGGCCGCCGCTGCGCGTGGAGGCCGGACGCGTCCACGGCCCCGCCCCTGGACCGTTCTGGGCCACCGCCGTGGAACGTCTCAAAGCCGACCTGGCGGGCGCCCCGTTCGCCGCGCCCACCGCGGACCGCCTCGCCGAGCTGGGCCTCACCGGTGCCGTCCTGGACGCCGCCGAACGCGCGGGCGCCGTCCTGCGCATCGGCGGCGAGGACGGTGACGGCGGTGGTGACATCGTCCTGCTGCCCGGCGCCGACCGGGAGGCGCTGCGGATCCTGTCCGCACTGCCGCAGCCGTTCACCCCGCAGCAGGCCGGGGACGCCCTGGCGACCGGCCGCCGCGTCGCCGCCGCCCTGCTGCGCCACCTGGACGGACTCGGCCTCACCGAGCGCCGCCGCACCGACTCCTCTCGAAAAACCGTTTGAACCGTGGTCGTCGACTCTGGCCTCATAGATCACGGTCCGGTTCCCGTCGAGAAGGAGAAGGCAATGCCGTACCAGACGATCAAGGGCGGCCGCGTTCCCATCCGGATGTGGACCGACCCCGCCACCGTCGATCACCTCGCGCTCGGGCAGCTCCGCAACGTCTCCGCGCTGCCGTGGGTGGAGGGCCTCGCGGTGATGCCCGACGTCCACTACGGAAAGGGTGCCACCGTCGGCTCGGTCATCGCCATGCGCAACGCGGTGTCCCCGGCGGCCGTCGGCGTGGACATCGGCTGCGGCATGACCGCCGCCAAGTCGAGCCTCACCGTCGAGGACATGCCCGACGACCTGTCCGGTCTGCGTTCGCGGCTGGAGAAGGCGATCCCGGTCGGCCGCGGTTCCCACAAGCAGGCCGTCGACCCGTCCGGGCTGGCGAACCTGAAGGAACGCGGCTGGTACGACTTCTGGAAGGCGTTCGAGGACCTGCACCCGGCCGTCCGGTCCCGCCTCGGTCGCGCCCACGCGCAGATGGGCACGCTCGGCGGCGGCAACCACTTCCTGGAGCTGTGCGCGGACGACGACGGCGCGATCTGGCTCGTCCTGCACTCGGGGTCCCGCAACATCGGCAACGAGCTGGCCGAGCAGCACATCGAGGCCGCGCGCAGGCTCCCGCACAACCAGGACCTGCCGGACGACGACCTCGCCGTGTTCATCAGCGGCACCCCCAAGATGGACGCCTACCGGCACGACCTGTTCTGGGCGCAGGAGTACGCGCGCCGCAACCGCGCGGTCATGATGGCGCTCGCGCAGAACGTCGTGACCAAGCGGTTCGGGGCCCGCCGCTGCCGCTGGGACCAGGCCATCTCCTGCCACCACAACTACGTGGCGGAGGAGGTGTACGACGGCGTCGAGCTGCTCGTCACCCGCAAGGGCGCGATCCGCGCCGGCGCGGGCGACCTCGGGATCATCCCCGGCTCGATGGCGACGGGCACCTACATCGTCCGCGGTCTCGGCAACGAGACGGCGTACAACTCCGCCTCGCACGGCGCGGGCCGCAAGATGAGCCGCAACCAGGCCCGCAAGCACTTCACCGTGGACGACCTGGTCGAGCAGACCAGGGGCGTCGAATGCCGCAAGGACAGCGGCGTCATCGACGAGATCCCCGGCGCCTACAAGGACCTGGAGACGGTCATCGAGGCCCAGTCCGACCTCGTCGAGGTCGTCGCCCACCTCCGCCAGCTCATCTGCATCAAGGGCTGAGTCGTACTGTATTTAATTGCAGGACCGGCCCACTTCGCTCGCCTTGCGGCTGTGTTCATTGCAGTCTCGGCCCACTTCGCTCGCCTGGCGGCTCGCTGCGTGACCGTTCCTGTGCGAACGCGCATCGCTTCGCGATCCGCCCGGCTGCGCTCGCCTTCGGCGTTGCTGCGCCGGGCGGGTCACGCGTTCGCGTGCGGGCTGAGGTCGCTGTGTTGGTTGCAGGCCCGGCTCACTTTGCTGGCCTTGGGGCTTGCTGCGTGGTCGGGTCTGGGCGGACGCGGCATCGCTTCGCGATCCGCCCGGCTGCGCTTGTCATCGGTGTTGCTGTGCCGGGCGGGTCACGCGTTCGCGTGCGGGGCTGAGGCCACTTCGGAAGAGGCCTTGGGCGCTGGCCCGCGAACCGACGAGATCGCACCCGTGGACCAGGAGCGGCGACCGCGAAAGAGCCCGCCCACTCCGTACTCGTACGGAGTGGGCGGGCTTTTCATAGCCACGGCCAGGTCGTGTCCCGTCCGGCCTCCAGCAACGGGATCAGGCGGAACGTCGCGTCGGACATGCCGCCCAGCTCGTGACGGTGGCCCGTGCCGCTCGGGATGGCGCCGTGCTTGTATCCGGCGAGGTTGAACCCGTAGATGGGGACGTCCGCGGGTGCGGAGTCGGTGACGTTCCCGGCCCACGAGCCGAACGTCTGCATGTCCGACAGGATGATCACCCGGTCGTGGCGGCGGTACGTCGCGCTGACGGACCTGGCGATCTGTGTGCCATGGCCCGCCTCGCCGATGCGGTCGACCATCCGGTCGACCGCGCGCAGTACCGACGCGCCCCGGGGGACGTCATGCCGGAACACGTCGTCGGCGAAGCCGTACAGGTCGACCTTGTTTCCTCGCACCGCGAGCGAGACGCCGAAGAGGGCGGCCATCTGCGCGTAGGTCATCTTCGACCGGCCGGAGACGCCCAGGGACGTCATGGACGCCGAGGTGTCCACCAGGATGAGCGTGCGGCCCGGGAAGGCCGGGACGTTCGCGGTGGCGGCGGTGAGCGCCTTGTCCAGGGCGTGGCCCCAGCGCGACGACCGGGTAGACCGGTACGCCGAGAAGAACCGGAACGGGAACTGCCGTGACCGCGCGACCTGCTCGGGATCGGCGAGCCTGGCGGCGACCTGCTCGGCGACGGCGTCGCTCACGCCCGCCTCGTCGAAGTTGCGCAGGTTGCGCAGCAGGGCCATGTAGCCCATCGTCGGGATCATCGCCTCCCACGCCTTGCGGCCCATCGGACCCTGCAGCCAGCCGGCCAGCGACTCCCAGGTCATGCCCGCCGCGCCGAGCCGGTCGGGGCCGTCCGCGGCGAAGACCACCTGCCGGTCGGCGACGGGAACGGCCATCAGTTCGGCGCGGGCCCGCAGCATCGTCAGCCGCTCGGGGATCACGTCGCCGCGACCGTGGCGCCGGTCGAGGGCGTGCCGGAACAGGTCGCCCTGCCAGGGCTTGTCCGGGTCCGAGGTCGGGTGGACGAGGTCGATGACGTCGCCGAAGCGGAAGCCGCGCCCGTTGGTGTCGTACTTGAGCAGCGACCGTTCGGTGTAGAGGCGCCGGACGGCGTCGGCGACGCCGCGCTTGACCGGCTTGGGGATCGCGCGGCCGTAGGTGGACGTCCAGTAGGCGAGGGCCTCGCCGGGCTCGTCGGCGCGCTGGAGAACGCTCGCCACGAGCTGCCGGTTGCCGCCGTTCAGTCCGGCCTCCAGGCGCGCCCGGACGGCCTCCAATGCGACGACGACGGGCGCCGAGCGCATGTTGGCCTCGCCGCGCAGCCACGGCAGGAAACCCGCCATCCAGACGGGGTGCTTGACGGCGACCTGGTGGACGAGGTCGCGGAAACGCTCGTCGCGGTCGACGGCGGGCTCGTAGAAGGTCTCCTCGCCGACCATGTCCGCCACCGCGAGGAGGAAGAGTTCGCTCTTGGCGTCGCGGACGTAGCCGGGCGCGCCCTCGTAGGTACGCCCGGAAGGCCTTCTTTCGGTGCGAACCGGGCCGGAGGCGGCCGCGCGGACTGTCCTGCGGTTGAACTTCGCCATGAATGGGGCTCCCTTCCGAACGGAGGGAGCCTTTGGCGTCGCGAAAGCGCACGGAGAACAAGCCGCGGCCCCGGACGGCCAAGCGGTATCCGGGGCCTGTGCACGCGTCACCGGCGAGGAATGTGCTCCCTCCCGAGATCAAGTCGGCGCACGGATTGCCCTGCCAATAGGGCGATAGCCGCACGAGCGGCTACGGGGAATCGAACCTCGAAGTATCCGTTCGCCTGCGCACCGGGAGGTACGTGTTCAGTTGTGCCAGAGGCCGTGCCCGAGATCAAACCGATGAAGGAACGCAGCGCTCTACCTTTTGAGCTACGCCGGCCCTGAGCCGACGACGGGACTCGAACCCGCAACCACTGGATTTCAATTCGAAGTATCCCTCATCTACGCACCGGGCACGCTCTGGAGTCGTGGACCCTTCCGAATTCACAGAATGCCTCGACGTGAATTCTCGTCCGAAGGGCGAGAAGCCCAGTAGATCAGGAAGGGACGCGCGGGCACAACCGAATAAATGATGTTCTCCCACGGCGATCGCATTTCACCACGACCGGCTCGGACGGCGTGACGCCCGGTCAGCACTCCGCGGGAATGAGAACCTCGGACCAGTCTCCGGTGTCGCCCTCGCTGGAGACCCGGCCGCGCTCACGGGCGTCATCCCCGCACGCCCATTCGAGATTCGTACTGAAGAAGTGGCTGTTGCCGCCGGCCCCGAGGGTCTTCGAACCGGTGGCGGTGGTCTCCCAGGTGCTCGTCGAGTAGTTCCAACGCTGGATCGTGATGGACACGTCGGTCCCCACGATGCCGCGGTTCTGCGCGTAGATGAACGGTTGGGTGCCGTATCCGGTGCTCCATGACCCGACGACCTCGCTGCACGTCTGGTACACGACGGGACCGAGATCGACCTCCGGCCCGCAGACGATCTCCGACGTGCGAGCGGAGGCGACCCCCGTTCCGCCCAGGGCGGTGACGAGCACCGCCGCCCCCGTGACCGCCGCCAGGTGACGAAACCCCCGTAAGCCCATGCGAACCTCCTTGTGACGACCCGAAACGGCATGATCGCCGTCCCTTGATTTATCGGTCGTTTCGGACGGCACATCAAGGCATGATCCCTGACCGTTGCCGGTCGGAGATCTCAGGTTTGGACCGTTACGACGGCGGTTCAGGTGAGGACGCCCTCGACGAAGGCGGTGACGTCGGCGAGGACCTCCTCCTGGTCGGCCTCGTTGAAGATCTCGTGCCGGGCGCCCGGGTAGAGGCGTTCGGTGAGGTCCGATCCGCCGACGGCGTCGAGTCCGACGCGGGTGTCCCGGGGACGGACGAGCTCGTCGGCGGCGCCGTGCATGTAGAAGGTCGGCAGGTCGCCGAGGGAGCCGTGCTCGTTGACGCGTTCCAGCGCGGTGTCCAGGGCCCGCACGGTGGTCTTCTTGAAGGGGCCGTGCCAGACCAGCGGGTCCTCGGTGTACGCCTTCCCGACGGCCGGGTCGCGGGACAGCAGGGACGTGTCGATGGGCGTGTCCGGGATCTCGTCGAGGGGGAGCAGCTCGTCCACGACGTGCCAGCGGCCGAGGACCGGGCCGGACAGCACCAGCGCGGCGAGGGCGCCGTCGTGCCTCTGCGCGTACCGGGTCGCGACCAGTCCGCCCATCGAGTGGCCGATCATGACGACGGGCAGGCCGGGATGCTCGCCGCGCGCGGCCTCCACGACCGTGTGCACGTCGGCGACCACGTCGTCGTAGTCCTCGATGAGGACGCGTTCGCCGCCGGAACGGCCGTGTCCCATGTGGTCGGGGCCGCAGACGGCGGCGCCGTGCCGGACGAGGACGTCCACGACATGGCCGTAGCGGCCGAGGTGTTCGCCGTATCCGTGCACGAGGACGGCGACGTACCACGGCTCGGCGGCCGACCAGAACCGGGCGGTGACGGCACTCCGCGTCCCCGCGAACTCCCAAACCCGTACGGTGGTCACACAGCCTCCCTGATGCCGAACGGACCGCAACCGTCTCTCGTGATGCGACGGATCGTCAACCACCGCAATAGGCTGGATTGATCGACCGTAATCCCCGGCGGCCCGTGCGCAGGGCCGGCGGTCTTCAGGAAGGGGCGCCCGTGCTGGTCGACGCCTTCGGCCGTACCGCTACGGACCTGCGGGTCTCCCTCACCGACCGGTGCAACCTGCGGTGCTCGTACTGCATGCCGCCGGAGGGGCTGGACTGGCTGCCGAAGCCGGAACTGCTCACCGACGACGAGGTGGTCCGGCTCGTCGGGCTCGCCGTCCGGGACCTCGGCGTCACCGAGGTCCGCTACACCGGCGGGGAGCCGCTGCTGCGGCGCGGCCTGCCCGACATCGTGCGCCGCACGGCGGAGCTGGCGCCCCGGCCGCGGATCTCGCTGACCACCAACGGCATCGGCCTCGACCGGCTCGCCGGGCCGCTCGCCGAGGCGGGCCTGGACCGGGTCAACGTGTCCCTCGACACCCTCGACCGCGACACCTTCCGGAATCTCGCCCATCGCGACCGCCTGGACGACGTCCTCGCCGGGCTGGCGGCGGCGCGGGCCGCGGGCCTGGCCCCCGTCAAGATCAACGCGGTGCTGCTGCGGGGCGTCAACGACCACGAGGCCGTTCCGCTGCTGCGGTTCGCCCTCGACCACGGCTACCGGCTGCGGTTCATCGAGCAGATGCCGCTGGACGCCCAGCACGGCTGGACCCGCAAGGACATGATCACCGCCGACGAGATCCTCGACCGGCTGTCGGAGGGCTTCACCCTCGCCCCGGACACCGAGCACGACCGCGGCAGCGCCCCCGCCGAGACGTTCACCGTCGACGGCGGCCCGGAGACCGTCGGCGTGATCGGCTCGGTGACGCGCCCGTTCTGCGGCGCCTGCGACCGGGTGCGGCTCACCGCCGACGGGCAGGTCCGCAACTGCCTGTTCGCCGTCGAGGAGTCCGACCTGCGCGGCGCGCTGCGCGGCGGCGCCACCGACACGGAACTGGCCGACCGCTGGCGGAAGGCGGTGTGGGTCAAACGCGCCGGGCACGGCATCGACGACCCGTCGTTCCTGCAACCGTCCCGGCCCATGTCGGCGATCGGCGGCTGAGCCCGGTGGACTTCGACGCGGTGCTGCTCGCGGGCGGCCGGGCCCGCCGGTTCGGCGCCGACAAGCCCGCCGCGCCCGTCGGCGGCCGGACGCTGCTCGAATGGGCGGCGTCCGCCGCGGCGGGCGCGGACCGCCTGATCGTGGTGGGGCCGCGCCGGGACGTCCTGCCGGGCGCCGTCGTCGTGCGGGAGGACCCGCCGGGCGCGGGCCCGGTGCCCGCGCTGCGGACCGGCCTCGCCGAGGTGCGCGCGCCGTGGCTGGTGCTGCTGGCCGCCGATCTGCCGTTCCTGCGCCCCGCCCACGTGGCCCGGCTGCTGGACGCGGCGAAGGACCGCGCCGGGTCCGTGCTCGTGGACGGCGACGGCCGCGAACAGTGGCTCGCCGGAGCCTGGCGGACGACAACGCTCCGGAACGCCCTGGCCGCCTACCCGGGCACGTCCCTACGCGGCCTCCTCGGACCGCTCGACCCCGTCCCGGTCAAGCCGCCCGGGGGCGACCGTCCCGCCTGGTACGACTGCGACACACCTGAAGACCTCGCCGCCGCCGAACGCCTGCTTTGATCGTCCGGGAGCGGGCAGATCTCGGCGGGGACGACGTGAGAGAGGGGACCCATGTCGGTGCTCGAAGACTGGATCGACGCGGCCTGCCGCGAGCTGGGCCTGGAACGCGGTGACATCGACCGTGACCTGGTCCTGGACCTCGCCCGCGACGTCGCGCACGGCGTCGCCCGCCCAGGCGCGCCACTGACGGCGTACCTCCTCGGCCTCGCCGTCGGCCGAGGCGCCCCCGCCCGAGACGCCGCCGCCCGCCTGACCGAAATGGCCGACAGTTGGAACACCCCCGACCTCCCCACCCCACCGGCGAACCCCGTCCTCGACGACGCCTGAGCCCACCCGCCACCACCCGGCCCAACGCGAGCCGCGACTGACGAACAGTCCGCTCGACGTGAGGCCCGCCGGACGCGGGGTCCGCCGGTCGTGAGATCCGGTCGATGTGAGGCCCGGCCGACGCGGGGGTTCGCCGGGCGCGGGGTCCGGCTGACGTGCAGCTCGGTCAACGTGAGGCCCGCTCGACGCGGGGGCCGCCGGGCGTGAGGTGCGGTCGACGAAGGCCCGGCCGACGCGAGGTCCGCCCTGTGCGGGGTCCGGTCGACGTGAGGTCGGGTGGTGCTTCAGACCGGCCCTGGGCGCGGGCGACCGGTCAGGGGGTGTCGGGGGTCGGGGGTGTGTCGCGGTCGGCTACGGGGACCACGTCCTTGAGGAAGTTGCGGCGGGCGAGGAACGTCGACAGGCTCTCCCGGTGATCGTCGCACGCGAACCAGATCTTCCGCCGGTCCGTGGTGTGGATCTTCGGGTTGTTCCAGCGCAGCGCCCATACGGCGTCCGCGCGGCAGCCCTTGGCGGAGCACTGCAGTTCGTCGGGGCCGGATTCGGTCATCCGGCAACTGTGGCACAGGCCGCGCGCCGCCCGTCCCGCGCCCCGGTCAGTTCCCGCTTCGGCGGAGCGCGCGGGCGGCCAGGGCGACGGCGGCCGTGCCCGCCAGGGCGGTCCCGGCGACGGTGGCGGCGAGGATCCGGTTCTGCCGGCTGATCCGGGCCGGGATCTCCGCGTACGGCATCGTCGAGAACGACACCAGTTCGTAGCGGGAGACGTAGCGTCCCGCGAGTCGCCGTTCCAGCGCGTGGGTCGCGGCCTGCTTCGCCCGGTAGACGGGGGACGACACGCGGTCGCGCATCTCGATGAAGTTGTCGAGGGCCATCTCGGCGATCGCGTCGGTGTTGGGTTTGCGGCGCTCCTGGTAGAGCGACAGCGCGCGTCTCCAGTCGCCGTCGGTCTCGGTCAGGCAGCGGTCGATTTCGATGCAGTCCTCGAACGCGCAGTTGGCGCCCTGCCCGAAGAACGGGACGATCGCGTGCGCGGCGTCGCCGAGCAGCGCCACGGCGGCGCCCTCCCCGAACCGGGTCCACGGCCGGCACCGGACGGTCACCAGCGACCCGACCGGGTTGTGCTCGTAGTCGTCGACCAGGTCGGGCATCAGGCCCGCGACGTCGGGATAGTGCCGCTCGAAGTACGCGGTCACCTCCTCGGGGGTGCCGAGCGCGGTGAAGTCGCCCTTCGGCCAGAACAGCGTGCAGGTGAACGACCGGTCGAGGTTCGGCAGGGCGATCATCATGGAGGTGCCGCGCGGCCAGATGTGCAGCGCGTCCGGGTCGAGCGCGAACTCCCCGTCCTTCGGCGGGACGGTCAGTTCCTTGTAGCCGTGTTCGAGGAAGTCGGCGTCCTCGTTCAGGTCGAGGGACCTGCGGACCGCGCTGTAGGCGCCGTCCCCGGCCAGGACGACGTCCGCGGGTTCGGTGTCGGCGCCGTCCAGCAGGATCGCCCCGGCGTCGGCGTCCACGCCGGTGACGCGCTGGGAGAAGCGCAGCGTGACGCCCGTGGTGGCCTCGGCGGTGTCGAGCAGCGCCCGGTTCAGTTCCGCGCGGCTGATGGAGTTGATGGCGCGCTCGCCGTCCGCGCTGTAGGGCTGGAAGTTCCGGCCGCCCGACCGCGGGTGCACCATCCGGCCGTGCATGGGCAGGGCCTGCTTGAGCGCCTGGTCGCGCAGCCCCACCTGCTCCAGCGCGGCCAGGCCGCGCGCCGAGATCGCCAGGTTGATCGAGCGGCCGCGTTCGGCGCCGGCGATCCGCGGGTCGGGGCGGCGCTCGTACACCGTCACCGGGACGCCCCTGCGGCCGAGCAGCACCGCCAGGAGGCAGCCCGCGAGGCCCGCGCCGACGATCGCGACCCGCCGCCCGTCATCCGCCATGGACCGCGACCCCCTCCGCGCCGGTCGCGTCGGTCCGGGAGCGGACCTCCCACAGGTCGGGGAACGCGGGCGCGAACAGGGTCCGGCGCAGGTAGTCGGCGCCCGCCGACCCGCCCGTGCCGACCTTCGCGCCGATCGTGCGTTCGACCATCTTCAGATGCCGGTACCGCCATTCCTGGACGCCCTCGTCCACGTCGACGAGGGCCTCGCAGACCTCGGCGGCGGGCCCGGACTCGTCGGCGTACACGGCGAGCAGCGCCTCCTGCACCGCCTCGTCCGGCTCCCACGGCGCGGACGGGTCGCGGTCGAGCGCCTCGCGTGGGACGGCGAATCCGCGTCCCGCCAGGTAGCGCAGCAGCGAGTCGAACATCGACCGGCGCGTCACCGCGGCCCGGAGCCGGTCGTCGCCGCGCAGATCCGACGCGGGGAACCCGCGCCGTCCGAGGACGGCCTCGATCTCCCGGAACTGGTCGCTCTGGAACCCGCTGGACGTGCCGAGTTCGTCGCGGAACGCGGCGAACTGGCGGGGCGTCATCGTCTCCAGGATGTCCAGCTGCCCGACCACCGTCTTGAGGATCTTGGCGATCCGGCGGGCCGTGTGCAGCGACCCGGCGCTGTTGCCCTCCTCCAGCCTGCGTTGCAGCAGCGCCGCCTCGTGCAGGATCTGTTTGAACCACAGCTCGTAGACCTGATGAATGATCACGAACAGCAGCTCGTCGTGGGCCTCCGTCCGGGGGTCCTGGCAGGACAGAAGATCATCGAGCCGTAGGTAACCGCCGTACGTCAACGCCGGCGACTCCGCCATTCCGCCTCCTCGCGACACCAAGGATGTGATCCGCAGCATATGGGATGCATCACCCCAGCAAGGTGATCAGGCCCCCTGAATCGCCCATACCCGGCAACGTGCCCCAGGTGGGCCCGGGTCAGTCGAGGTCGCCCGCGGCGAGACGGAGGGGGCGCAGCGAGGCGGTGATCTCGGCGGCCTGTGCGGCGGGCAGGCCGGAGACGCCGAAGCCGGACTCGTTGAGGGCCAGCGTGGCCTTCTCGGCGAGGTCGCGTCCGTCGGGGGTGAGGGTGGCGAGGACGACGCGGCGGTCGTCGGGGGAGGGGGCGCGGCCGACGAGCCCGCGCCGCTCCAGCCGGCCGATGACGTTGGTGACCGACGCGGGATGGACCATGAGCCGCATGCCCATCTTCCCCATGGGTAGCGTCCCGGTGCGCGTGAACGCGAGCAGGCGCAGCGCCTCGTAGGCGGCGAACGTCAGCCCGTACGGCTTGAGGACGGCCTCGATCCGGCTCAGCAGGAGCTGCTGGGCCCGCATCACGGAGGTGACGGCCGCCATGTGGTCGGCGTGCTCGGGCCAGCGCAGGCTCCACTGGCGGTGGGCCTCGGCGATGGGGTCGGGCATGTCGGGCACCGCCTGATCGTATGCGGTCTTGACTGAGGGACGCATGGAAACTATTTTAACTTCCAAATATTGGATGTCCAAGGGTTGGGGTGGAGACGGTGACGGCGGACCTGCACACGCCGGTGCACCCGGTGCGGTTCGTGACGGCGGCGGCCCTGTTCGACGGGCACGACGCGGCGATCAACATCATGCGGCGCATCCTGCAGTCCCAGGGCGCGGAGGTGGTGCACCTCGGGCACGACCGTTCGGTCCGCGAGGTGGTCGACGCCGTCCTGGAGGAGGACGCGCAGGGCGTGGCGATCAGCTCCTACCAGGGCGGCCACGTCGAGTACTTCGAGTACCTGTCGCGCAGCCTGAAGGAGGCCGGCGCCGAGCACGTGAGGGTGTTCGGCGGGGGCGGCGGCGTGATCGTCCACGAGGAGATCGCGCGGCTGGCGGAGGCCGGGGTGCGGATCTTCTCGCCGGAGGACGGGCAGCGGCTCGGCCTGCCCGGAATGATCAACGAGCTGGTGCGCGAGTGCGACGTCGACCTGACCGCCGAACCGGCGCCGGTGGAGGCCGTGCTGGCCGGGGACAGGCGCGCGCTCGCCCGGACCATCACCCGCGCCCAGGCCGGGAGACTGACCGAGGAGGAGCGGGCGCGGCTCACCGAGCGGGCGGCGGCCCGTTCGTCCGCGGTGCTCGGCGTCACCGGGACGGGCGGGTCCGGGAAGTCGTCCCTCACCGACGAACTGGTGCGGCGGCTGCGCGTCGACCAGGGCGGCGTCGACCAGGGCGGCGTCGACCAGCGTGGCGGCCCCCGCGTCGCGGTGCTGGCCGTCGACCCGACCCGGCGGCGCGGCGGCGGCGCGCTGCTCGGCGACCGGATCAGGATGAACTCCCTGGACGGCGAGCAGGTGTTCTTCCGGTCCCTGGCCACGCGGGGTAGGCGGGAACTGCCCGACGGCATCGACGACATCATCGTCGCCTGCAAGGCCGCCGGATACGACCTGGTCATCCTGGAGACGCCCGGCATCGGGCAGGGCGACGCCGCGATCGCCCCGCTGGTCGACGTCTCGCTGTACGTGATGACGCCGGAGTTCGGCGCGCCCACGCAGCTGGAGAAGATCGACATGCTCGACTTCGCGGACGCGGTCGCGATCAACAAGTTCGAGCGGCGCGGCGCCGCCGACGCGCTGCGGGACGTGGCGCGGCAGATCATCCGCAACCGGGGCGCGTTCGGGCAGCGTCCCGAGGACATGCCCGTGTACGGCACCAGCGCCGCGACCTTCAACGACGACGGGGTGACGGCGCTCTACCAGCACCTCAAGGGGCTCCTGGTCGACCACGGCGTGGAGCTCTCGGAGGGGAACCTGCCGAAGGTCGAGACGAAGACCTCCACGGCCGCCGCCACCGTGATCCCGCCCGCCCGGGTGCGGTACCTGTCCGACATCGCCGAGACCGTGCGCGGCTACCACGCCGACACGGTGCGGCAGATCGAGGCCGTCCGGCGCGTCCAGCGGCTGGACGAGGTCCGCGCCGAGCTGACGGACACCACCGAGGTCGAGGAACTGCTGGAGAGGGCACGCCGCGACGTGAACCCCGGCGACGCCGCCTTGATCGAGGAATGGCCCGCCGTCGTGGAGTCGTACTCCGGGGACGAGCAGGTCGTCCGCGTCCGCGACAGGGAACTGCACACGAAACTGACCCGCGAGTCCCTGTCGGGCAGCCGCATCCCGCGCGTCGCGCTGCCCCGCTACACCGACCACGGGGAACTGCTGCGGTTCCTCCGGAACGAGAACCTGCCCGGACGGTTCCCGTTCACGGCCGGGGTGTTCCCGTTCAAGCGCGACAACGAGGACCCGGCCCGCATGTTCGCGGGGGAGGGCGACCCGTTCCGCACCAACCGGCGCTTCAAGCTGCTGTCGGAGGGCCAGCCCGCGACCCGCCTGTCCACCGCGTTCGACTCCGTCACCCTGTACGGGCGCGACCCGGACGAGCGCCCCGACGTGTACGGCAAGATCGGCACGTCCGGCGTGTCGATCGCCACGCTGGACGACATGAAGGCGCTCTACGACGGGTTCGACCTGTCGTCGCCGACGACGTCGGTGTCGATGACGATCAACGGCCCGGCGCCGACGATCCTGGCGTTCTTCCTCAACACCGCCATCGACCAGGGGCTGGACGCCTTCTACGAGGAGCACGGACGCGAACCGTCCGCCGAGGAGGCCGCCGCGATCCGCGCGCGTGTGCTGTCCACCGTGCGCGGCACCGTCCAGGCCGACATCCTCAAGGAGGACCAGGGGCAGAACACCTGCATCTTCTCCACCGAGTTCTCCCTGCGGATGATGGGCGACATCCAGGAATGGTTCATCGCCAACCGGGTCCGCAACTTCTACTCGGTGTCGATCTCCGGCTACCACATCGCCGAGGCCGGCGCGAACCCCATCAGCCAGCTCGCGTTCACCCTCGCCAACGGGTTCACCTACGTCGAGTCGTATCTGGCGCGCGGCATGGACGTCGACGACTTCGCGCCCAACCTGTCGTTCTTCTTCTCCAACGGCATGGACCCCGAGTACAGCGTCCTCGGCCGCGTGGCCCGCCGGATCTGGGCCGTCGCGATGCGCGACCGGTACGGCGCCAACGAGCGCAGCCAGAAGCTGAAGTACCACGTGCAGACGTCCGGGCGGTCCCTGCACGCGCAGGAGATGGACTTCAACGACATCCGCACGACGTTGCAGGCGCTCATCGCGATCTACGACAACTGCAACAGCCTGCACACCAACGCCTACGACGAGGCCGTCACCACCCCGACGGCCGAGTCGGTGCGGCGCGCCCTGGCCATCCAGCTCATCATCAACCGCGAGTGGGGGCTGGCGATGAACGAGAACCCGTTGCAGGGGTCGTTCATCATCGACGAGCTGACCGATCTCGTCGAGGAGGCCGTGCTGGCGGAGTTCGACCGGATCAGCGAACGCGGCGGCGTCCTCGGCGCCATGGAGACCGGCTACCAGCGCGGCCGCATCCAGGACGAGTCGATGCTGTACGAGCAGCGCAAGCACGACGGCTCCCTGCCGATCGTCGGCGTCAACACGTTCCGCGGCCCCGACTCCGGCGACGGGACGCCCGACACGATCGAGCTGGCCCGCGCCACCGAGGAGGAGAAGCGGTCCCAGCTCGACCGGGTGCGCGCCTACCGGAACGCGCACCGCGACGAGGCGCGGGAGGCGCTCGAGGCGTTGAAGGACGCGGCGCGGGCCGGGGAACGTGTTGACGGTCCTGATGGACGCGGCGCGCGTGTGCAGCCTCCAGCAGATCAGCGACGCGTTCTTCGAGGTCGGCGGCCAGTACCGGCGCAACGTGTGAACCGCCCTGACAGGAACGCCCACAGAGACGCCACCGCTCCGGACGCCCCAGATCAGGGCGCCCCAGATCAGGGCGCCCCAGATCAGGGCGCCCCAGGTCAGGGCGCCTCTGAGCGGGGCGCTTCGGAGCGGGGCGCCCCAGATCAGGGCGCCTCTGAGCGGGGCGCTTCGGAGCGGGGCGCCCCAGTTCGGGACGCCTCTGAGCGGGGCGCTTCGGAGCGGGGCGTCCAAGAGCGGGGCGTCCCTGGTCCGGGCATCTTCGAGTGGGACGCTCCTGAGTGGGACGCGGTCGATGACACCGGCGCCCCGGTCCCCGTCCCGGATCGGGTGGGGCGGGTCGTGTCGATCGTCCCGTCGCTGACGGAGACGGTCGCGGTGACCGCGCCGGGGCTCCTGGTCGGCGCGACCGCCTGGTGCACCCATCCGGCCGGGTTGGACGTGCCGCGCGTCAGGGGCACGAAGAACCCCGACCTGGAGCGGATCGCGGAGCTGCGGCCCGACGTCGTCCTCGGCAACACCGAGGAGAACCGTCCCGCCGACGTGGAGGCGTTGCGCGCCGCGGGGATCCCGGTGTGGATGACGGAGATCCGCACCGTGGACGAGGCGCTCGCGTCCCTGCGCCGGGTCCTCGCCGTCGCGTGCCGGGTCCCGGTGCCGGGTTGGCTGGACGAGGCGTCCCGCGTTTGGGCGAACGTCGCTCCCGGCGAGCCGCGCGGGGCGATCGTGCCGATCTGGCGGCGGCCGTGGATGGTCGTCGGCCGGGACACCTTCGCCGGCGACGTCCTGTCCCGCCTCGGGGTCACCAACGTCTACGCCGATCATTCCGAGCGCTATCCGAAGATTCCCCTCGGCGAGCTGAACGCGGCGGGCGCCGACCTGGTCGTGTTGCCGGACGAGCCCTACCGGTTCACCGAGAACGACGGCCCCGAGTCGTTCCCGGGAGTGGACGTCGCGCTCGTCGACGGCCGCCTGCTCACCTGGTACGGCCCGTCTTTGGTCGAGGCCCCGCGAGCCCTGGCGCGCCAACTCTCCGACACCCACCGCCGCTGACACCCGGGCTGACGGACCCTCACCCGTCGCCGCCGAAGGCACCTGCCCGGCCCTCAGATCCCTGTGCGCAGGCCCGGAGGAGTGGACGCCTGTCTGGCGTCAGCGGCCATGTGCGCACACGTCCACGGCCTCCTGAACGCTCGGCGGTCCCGGTGAGGCGCTCGGCCGCGCGGTTCCGCCGGGGGTTGCTCGGGGCCCGGGTTTCGGCCATGGCCGGACCAGGCCACGACAGGGGGTTGCCTTCCCGTCCGGACGCGCGCACCGCCGGTGGACGCCGTCAAGCGCGGGCCAGGGCGGGGTCATCGGCGACCCGGGGAAGTTCCAGGAGATCGTCCCCGGACATGAAAAGCGGCGCCGGGTGGATACGGGGGCAATCCACCCGGCGCCGCATCATCGGTGTTCCGACGGGGGCCCGGAACACCGGCACGGGCGCCCCGACGGGGGACCAGAGCGCCGGTACAAATCGTACACCGAAACCCCCCGCGGTTAGTCAAGAGAATGTCACGACCGGATTTCTGGTCGCTGTCCGGAAACCGGCTTCTGTACCCGCCGTGACCGGTCGTCAAAGGTCGCGCGGGTCGTGGGCTCCCGGCCCCCGTTCGCGAAAATCACGGCGACGTACGGCAGAAAGAGCGCCCCGACCACCAGAAGGATCATCACCCACACCGGCGCGCCCGCGACCGCGGCCAGGATCGCGCCGACGAAGCAGCCCGTCCGGACGCCCATGGACAGCAGGTAACGGCGCTGCCGGTGGCCGATGTCCTCCGACATGGGGCGGGGGGCGTCGGTGACCGTGTAGACGTCCGGCCCTCGATGGTGATTGACCTTCACACTTCCACGGTAAGCCCAAGGGGGACGCCGGGCGACGGCAGTACGGGTCAAGAAAGCGGGAGGAACGAGATGAGCGATCGCACGTACCGGGTGACGGAGATCGTCGGAACCTCGCCGGAGTCGGTCGAGACCGCGATCCGCAACGGTGTCAGACGCGCCGCGCAGACGCTGCGCCACCTGGACTGGTTCGAGGTGGCCGAGGTCCGCGGCCAGATCGAGGACGGCGAGGTCGCCCACTTCCAGGTCACCATGAAGGTCGGTTTCCGCCTGGAGGACGCCTGAGCGCCGCGCGGAGCCCGTCCCCGGAACCGGGGACGGGCTCCGCGCGAAAGGCCGGAGTCGGCCGTCAGGACGCCTGCGACACCGTCGACATGTTGAAGTCGGGAACGCGCAGCGGCGGCATCGCCGAGCGGGTGAAGTAGTCGGACCACTCCCGCGGAAGGGTCGGCCGCGTCCCCCCGACCTCGGTGAGGCGGGACAACAGGTCGACGGGGCTCTCGTTGAACCGGAAGTTGTTCACGGCCCCGACGACCTCCCCGCCCTCGACGAGGTACACGCCGTCGCGGGTGAGACCGGTCAGCAGCAGTCGTTGCGGGTCGACCTCACGGATGTACCACAGGCATGTCAGCAGCAGCCCCCGTTCGGTGCGGGCGACCATCTCCTCCAGCGACGCGCCGGTGTCGCGTCCGGTGAGCACCAGGTTGTCGATGGCGGGGGTGAGCGGCAGGCCGGTCCGTTCGGCGGACCGCCGCGTCTGGGTGAGGGCCGTGAGGGTCCCGTCGGCGATCCAGTCGGTGGCCCGCAACGGGAGGCCGTTGTCGAACACCGACGCGTCCCGGCCGGACGCGTGCGCGACGACGAACGGCGCGCACTCCAGGCCCGGTGCCGCCGGGTCGCTGGACAGGGTGACGGGCATGCTCGCGAGCCGCTCACCGACCCGGGTGCCGCCGCCGGGCGCGCTGAACACCGTCCGGCCGTCCTGCGCGTCCTGCGCCCCCGCCGACCAGTACAGGTAGATCATCAGGTCGGCGACGGCGGACGGCGGCAGGATCGTCTCGTACCGTCCGGCGGGCAGGTCGACGCGCCGCGCCCCCCACTCCAGCCGCCGCGCCAGGTCACCGGTCAGGGCGGGGACGTCCACGTCGGTGAAGTCGCGGGTGCCGACGCCCGCCCACGCCGACCCGCCCGCGCCCTTGGCGTTGAGCTCCAGCAGCCCGGTCGGCTGGTCGTGACGGGCCCGCAGCCCCGCCGAACTCCCGACGAACGTCGACGTCAGGACGTGGTTCGCGAACCCGTACAGGCGCCGGTCGGCCGCCTGCGCCGCCGCGAACGCCTCCCCGAGCGCGGGCGCGAACCCCTCGAACACGCCGATGCCGGTCTCGGCGGGGTCGTCGTCCCAGCCGCCGGACGGGCCGCCCTCGACGAGCGGCGCGGCGTCCTCGGCGGGCTCGTTGCCCGCGGCGTCGGCCTCGGCGGCCCGCACCAGGTCCTCGATCGCGTCGGCGCCGACCGCCGACCGGGACACCACGCCCGCCGCGACGCCGTCCGCGGTGTGCCGCAACGCGATGACCGTGAGGCGGTTCGACCGGGTCACGCCGTTGGTGGTGAGCGTGTTGCCCGCCCACCGCAGGTTCGCGGTGCTCGCCTCGTCGGCGATGACGACGCAGTCGTCCGCGCGGGACAGGGCCAGCGCCCGTTCGACGGCCTCCTGCGGCCTGATCACGCTCACTGGCCCGCCTCCTTCAGGGCGTTGAGGATGTTGACGCCGCGGAACAGCGCCGACGGGCAGCCGTGGCTGACCGGTGCGACCTGCCCCGGCTGGCCCTTCCCGCAGTTGAACGCGCCGCCGAGCACGTACGTCCCGGGACCGCCGACCGCCTCCATGGAGTTCCAGAAGTCGGTGGTGGTGGCCTGGTAGGCGACGTCGCGGAGCTGCCCGGCCAGGCGCCCGTTCTCGATGCGGTAGAACCGCTGCCCGGTGAACTGGAAGTTGTGGCGTTGCATGTCGATCGACCAGCTCTTGTCACCGACGATGAAGATCCCGCGGTCGACACCGGAGATCAGCTCGTCGGTGGACGGGCCGTTCTCCGCGGGCCGCAGCGACACGTTCGCCATCCGCTGGATCGGCATGCTGGACGCGGCGTCCGCGAACGCGCACCCGTTGGAACGGTCGGCGCCGGTGAGACGGGCGATACGACGGTCGGTCTGGTAGCCGGTGAACAGCCCACCGGTGACGATGTCGAACTCCTGCGTCTGTACGCCCTCGTCGTCGTAGCCGATGGTGGCCAGGCCGTGTTCGGCCGTACGGTCCCCGGTGACGTTCATGACCTCGGACCCGTACCGGAGGGTCCCGAGCTTGTCGGGCGTGGCGAACGACGTCCCCGCGTACGCCGCCTCGTATCCGAGGGCCCGGTCCAGTTCGGTGGCGTGCCCGACCGACTCGTGGATCGTCAACCACAGGTTGGACGGGTCGACGACGACGTCGTAGACGCCCGGTTCCACCGACGGCGCGGCGAGCTTCTCGGCGAGCAGCTCGGGGATGCGGGCGAGTTCACCGTCCCAGTCCCAGTGGTCGCCGGTCAGCCACTCCCACCCGTACCCGGCGGGCGGCGCGAGCGTCCGCATCGTGTCGAACAGGGACCCGGAGATGCCGACGGCGTTCACCGACGGATGCACCCGGACCCGCTGCTGCGTGGTGACGGTCCCGGCGAGGTCGGCGAAGAACTTGTTCTCCTTGACCTGCAGGAGCGTGGCGTCGACGTGGTCGACCCGGTCGTCGTCGAGCAGCAGGCGGCTCCACCCGGCCAGCAACGCGACCTTGTCGCCCGTCGGGACGTCGAACGGGTCGATCTCGTACGCCGAGACCCAGGTCCGCTCCCCGTGGACGGGTTCGGGCGCGAGCTCGATGGGTTCGCGGTTGACGGGCCGGGCGACGGCGGCGACGTCCACGGCCTGCGCGGCGACGCGCGCGGCGCCCTCCACGGTCAGGTCGATGCCGGCGGCGAAACCCCACGTGCCGTCCTTGACGACCCGGACCGACAGGCCGACGTCGTCGGCGTCCAGGGCGGTCTCCAACGCGGCGTCGTGGAGGGCGAGGGTCTGGCTGCGGATGCGTTCCAGGCGGAAGTCCGCGTGTTCGGCGCCGAGCTCCCGGGCCCGGCTGAGGGCCGCGTCGGCCAGCGCGCGAAGCGGCAGCGCGGTGAAGGATGGATCGATGTCATGCACCTTTCGCAACCTACCCCTCCCGCCCCTCCCGTCCCCGCCTCCGGAGGCCGCGCGAGGGACCCGACAAACACGGGTCGACGGATCTTGTCGGGTCGGCACATCCGCGGGCCGGGCCGGGGGCCGCTAAGGTCGTGACGCACCGACGCGCAGCCGAACGAGAGGGTCCTGATGAGTCGATCTGTCCTCGTGACCGGGGGTAACCGGGGCATCGGCCTCGCCATCGCCCGCGAGCTCGCCGCCGCGGGCGACGCGGTCGCGGTGACCTACCGGTCCGGTGAGCCCCCCGAGGGGCTGTTCGGCGTGCGGTGCGACGTGACGAGCACCGAGGACGTCGACACCGCGTTCGGGAAGGTCGAGGCGGAACAGGGGCCCGTCGAGGTGCTCGTCGCCAACGCCGGGATCACCAAGGACACCCTCCTTGCGATCATGGCGGAGGAGGCGTTCACCTCCGTCCTCGACACGAACCTGACCGGCGCGTTCCGCGTCGCCAAACGCGCGACCAAGAGCATGATGCGCAAACGCTCGGGACGGATCGTCCTGGTCTCCTCCGTGGTCGGGCTGTCGGGCTCGGCCGGGCAGACGAACTACGCCGCGTCCAAGGCGGGCATGGTCGGCTTCGCCCGCTCCCTGGCCCGCGAACTCGGATCCCGCGGCGTCACCGTCAACGTCGTCGCCCCCGGGTTCGTCGACACCGACATGACCGCGGTGCTGTCGGAGGACCAGCACAAGGCCATCACCGCCTCGGTCCCCCTCGGCCGGATCGCGCGACCGGAAGAGATCGCCAAGGCCGTCCGGTTTCTGGCGAGCGACGACGCCTCCTACATCACCGGGGCCGTGCTCCCGGTCGACGGCGGACTGGGAATGGGGCACTGACGATCATGGGCATTCTCGAAGGCAAGCGGATCCTGGTCACCGGCGTCCTCACCGACGCGTCGATCGGCTTCCACATCGCGCGGGTCGCGCAGGAGCAGGGCGCCGAGGTCGCGTTGACCGCCTACCCGCGTCCGACGCTCACCCAGCGCACCGCCAAGCGACTTCCGTCCGGCCCCGACTCACCGCCCCCGGTGATCGAACTGGACGTCACGAACACCGAGCAGCTCGACGCCCTCGCCGGAAACCTCCGCGACCACGGCTTCGACCACCTCGACGGCGTCGTCCACGCGATCGCGTTCGCGCCGCAGACCGCGCTCGGCGGCACCTTCCTGGAAACACCCTGGGAGGACGTCGCGACCGCCGTGCACGCCTCGACGTACTCGCTGAAGTCGCTGACGATGGCGTGCCTGCCGCTGATGAAGGACGGCGGCTCCGTCGTCGGCCTCGACTTCGACGCCACCAAGGCATGGCCGGTGTACGACTGGATGGGCGTGGCGAAGGCCGGCCTGGAGTCGTGCGCCCGCTACCTCGCCAAGTACCTCGGCCCGCAGGGCATCCGCGTCAACCTCGTCGCCGCCGGCCCCCTCGCCACGATGGCGGCCAAGAGCATCCCCGGCTTCGAGAGCATCACGGACCTGTGGTCGCAGGGCGCGCCCCTCGGCTGGGACCTCAAGGACAGCGAACCCACCGCCCGCGCCTGCGTGGCCCTGCTGTCGGACTGGTTCCCCGCGACCACGGGCGAAATCGTCCACGTAGACGGCGGCCTCCACTCAGTAGGAGCTCCGTCTTAACGACTGTGTTTATTGCAGTGCACTCCTCCTTCGGGCCTGGCGGCCCTCCATCGTCGTGAACTGCGTGCGATCGCTGGCATCGCTCCGACTCGCCTTACGGCTCGCTGCGCGATCAGGTTCTCGCTTCGCTTGAACCTGCCTTCGGACGCGATCGCCGTGGCCCAGGTTGTCGCGGGGTTGCGGTGACGGGCTGAGGTAGGTGCGCGGGGTCGCTGGTGGTGCGGTCATCACGTTGCTCCGGCTCGCCCGGTGAGTTCGCTGCGTGGCCAGGTTTCGCAGGCGCGGAATCTGCGTTCGGCGCGATCGCCGGCCCTGGGTTGTCGCGGGTTGCGGTATGGGCTGGGGTAGGTGCGGCGCGGTCGGGTTCTCGCAGGTTCGGCGTCTGCGTTCGGACGCGATCGCGAAACTTTGGGGTTGTGGCGGCCTGAGGTGGGTGCGGCGCGGTGGTTGCGTCGGTCCGGCTCGTCTGTTGAGTTCGTTGCGTGGGCGGGTTCTCGCGGGTTCGGGACCTGCGGTCGGGTTTGATCGTGGATCTGGGGTTGTGGCGATGGGACTGGGGTGGGGGCCCTGTCCTGGGGCGTTACTGGGTCATGAGTCTTGCCAGGCGGGTGCGGCGGGGTGGGGCGGGGGTGTCGCGGACGGCCTTGGCCAGGGCGGGGCCTGCTGCTTGGACGACCGACAGGTGACGGTGTGCGAGGCCGAAGGCTGTTGTGACCAGGGGGCGGGACAGGCCCTCCGGGGTCATGACGGCGACGATGGCGGGGCGGGGGGTGCCGCGGGCCTGGTCGATCGTTATGGCCCAGCCGGGTCGTAGGCGGGACGCGTCCGCGGGGGTGATGACGGTGGGGCCGGCGGGGAACTCGACGTCCAGGCCGTGTGTGCCGCCGCCGGTGACCGTTCCCGTCTCGCCGACCGCGGCGTGGGGGAGTGGCGCGGCGACGACCACGCGGTCGCCGGGGTCCAGTCCGCCGAACTTGCCGGGGCCCGGGTTCAGGCGTGCCTTGAGTGCGGTGTTCAGGGCGGTGGCGCCCGCGTCGCCGCCCGTGGTGGGGGTGACGACCTGGACGTCGTCGACCGGGATTCCGAGCGCGCGGGGAATCGAGTCGGTGACGAGCTGGACCGTGCGGTGCACCGCCTCTTCGGGGCCGTCGGCGGGCACGACGACGACCTCGTGTCCCGGGGCGTCCACGGCTACGAGGTCGCCGCCGCGCGCCGCCTCGGTCAGCGTGCCGAGGGGGTCGGAGGGCGGCGCGGAGTCCAGGGTCACGACCGGCACCGTCTCCGAGGCCTCCAGGTCGTCCAGCGGCAGTCCCGGGCCGGCGGGTGGGGGCGCGTCCGGTTCGGCGCACAGCAGCAGGTGCGCGCCGTCGGGGCACGCCTCCACCAGGACCGCGCACAGTTCGACGTCCAGCGCGGACGCGTCCGTCACGATGACCAGGTCGAGGTCGAGGGGGCGCTGCTCGCCGCGGCCGTACACGACCGTGCCCGGCGTCGCGGACGGGTCGTCGCGGGGCTCCAGCAACCGGTGCAGGCTCGTCACCGCCGCCGGCAGGTCGGCGGCGGCGCGGTCGGTGGGGGTGGCGACGGCGGCGCGCAGGCCCGCGCCTGCGGCTGCCGTCGCGATGTCGAGGGCGGTGCGGGTGAGGTCGCGGGGCGTGCCGCGCAGGACGCTGACGCCGGTGCGCAGCGCGGCGGTGAGCGCGAGGGAGCGGTCCTCGGGCAGCCCGTCGCGCAGGCCCTTGACCGTCACGTCGTCCAGCAGCGGCTCGGCCGTGAGCGTCAGCCGCCGGAACCCCTCCGCCGCGGCCTCCTCGGCGAGCGCCCACCGCGCCGGGCCCAGCGTCTCCTCCGGCTCGGGAGGTTCGGCGTCCTCCTCGAACGCCTCCTCGTCGAACTCGGGTTCCTCGGTGAGCGCGAGCACCTCCGCCTCGTCGAGCGCGTCCTCCACGGCCCGTCTCGGGTCGGCGACCTGGACGCGTTCCAACGCGGACACGACGTCGGCGGTGGGCGTGACCGTGTGACCGCCGCGTGCCGCCTCGGTCAGCAGGTGCAGGACGAGCGCGCGGCCGCGGCGGGGGTCGCCCGGCCGCGCGTCCGGGCCGAGGACCGCGCGGGCGAAGTGGTCGGCCTGCCGGGGTCCGACGCCGGGGACGCGCAGCAGCCGCCACGGGTCGTCGCGGAGCCGCCCGGCGGCGCCGGGGCCGAGTCGCGCGGCGGTCCGGGACGCGAGCGGCGCCGGGACGCCCGTCTCGGCGAACAGGTCGGTGAGCGCGCGCAGCCCCTCCCGCGCGTCGGGCGCTGCGGGCGAGGGCTGCGCCCGGGGCGGTGTGGAGGGTCGGGCGGGGGGTCGTGCGGCTCGTGCGGCCGCCTCCGCGGCGCGCATCGCCTCCGCGGCGCGCGCCGCGCGTTCGGCGGGCGTGGTGTCGCGGTCGTCTGGGTTCACGGGCTTCCCGTCGAGGTGTCGGAGACGTCGTCCAGCGCCGCCCGGATCTCGTTCGGCAGCGTCAGGTCCTCGCTCTCCAGTATCGCGCCGAGCTGGGCGACGGTCCGGGCGCCGACGATCGGCGCGGCGACCCCGGGACGGTCGCGGACCCAGGCGAGCGCCACGGCCACCGGGGACCGGCCGAGGCCCTCGGCGGCCGTCACCACCGACTCGACGATGCGGGCGCACTCCTCGTCCAGGTACGGCTGGACGAAGTCGGAGTAGTGCGCGGCGGCGGCCCGGGACCCGGCGGGGATCCCGGTGCGGTACTTGCCGGTCAGCACGCCCCGGCCGAGCGGCGACCAGGCCAGCAGCCCGGCCCCGGCGTCCACCGTCGCGGGCACCACCTCACGCTCGATGTCGCGGCGCAGCAGCGAGTACTCCAGCTGCGCCGACACGACGGGGGAGCGGCCCGGCCAGGCGCGCTGCCACGCGGCGGCCTTGGAGATCTGCCAGCCCGCGTAGTTGGACACGCCGACGTACCGGGTCCGGCCGGACGCGACGGCCTCGTCCAACGCCGACAGCGTCTCCTCCAGCGGCGTCGCCGGGTCGTACACGTGCAACTGCCACAGGTCGACGTGGTCGAGGTCCATGCGGTCGAGGGAGGCGTCCAGGGCGCGGAGCAGATGCCGCCGCGAACCGTCGTAGCGGCCGTTCGGCCTGATCGCGGCCTTCGTCGCGACGACGAGCCGGTCACGGTCGACGCGTTCGTGCAGCAGCCGCCCGAGGATCCGTTCGCTCTCCCCGCCGTTGTAGACGTCGGCGGTGTCGACCAGGGTCCCGCCGGCGTCGACGAACGCGGTGAGCTGTTCCGCGGCCTCCTCCGCGTCGGTGTCCTGCCCCCAGGTCATGGTGCCGAGACCCAGCCGGGACACCAGCAGCCCGCTCCGCCCGAGGTGACGCTCCTTCATAGGCGGTCAATGTAGCGGTCCGCGGTGACGTCGACGTGCAGGACCTTCGCTCCGGGAACGCCGCGCGCGCCCGCCCGCTACAGCCACCCGCTGCGGCGCAGACGACGGAACAGCAGCACGCTGATCACCGCGATGACCACGAGGACCACCGGGTACGACCACGTCCATTTCAGCTCCGGCATGTGCTCGAAGTTCATGCCGTAGATCCCGGCGATCGCGGTCGGCACCGCGATGATCGCGGCCCACGCCGAGATCTTTCTCATGTCTTCGTTCTGTTGCTTGCCGAGCAGCGCCAGATGTGCGGTCAGCACGCTGTTCAGCAGCTCGTTGTGCGCGTCGACCTGCTGGTCGACGCGCAGCAGGTGGTCGAGGACGTCCCGGAAGTACTCGCGGGTGGAGGCGCACTCGGCGACCCGGCCCCGGACGATCTCCTCGAGGACCGGGACGAGCGGGTCCTCGGCGGTGCGGAACTCCAGCACCTCCCGCTTGAGGGAGTGGACGGCCTCGGTGACGTCCCGCGCCGCCGGGTCGAACACCGCCTTCTCCAACTGGATGATGTCGATCTCGACCTCGTGCGCGACGATGCCGTACCGGTCGACGACCTCGTCGCACACCGCGTACAGGACGGCGGTGGAGCCGTGCTTCAGCAGGTCCGGCGCGTCCTCCAGCCGCTGCCTGACCGGGCCGAGCGGGTTCGCGGCGCCGTGCCGGACGGTGACGACGAAGTCCGGCCCGAGGAACACCATGATCTCCCCGACCTCGATGTCGGAGGTCTCGTCGATGTAGGCCAGCGTCTTCAACACGACGAACAGCGTGTCGTCGTAGCGTTCCATCTTGGGCCGCTGATGCGCGGACACGGCGTCCTCGGCGGCCAGCGGATGCAGGTCCAGCTCCTCCTTGACCAGCTCGAACTCGTCCTCGTCGGGTTCGAACAGGCCGATCCAGACGAAGCAGTCGCGGTCCTCGCGGGCCAGGTCGAAGGCGTCGCTGATGTCGCCGTCGATGTCGCGGCGGGTCCCGTCGGCGTATATGGCCTTGTCCACGATCACACGGCGCATTGTTCCGCATCCGCGCCGCGCGAACCGCCGCGTCGGCGCCACCGGGCATCTCCTAGAGTGACCGCTGTGACGATGCTTCTCCTGGTACGGCATGGCCTGACCGCGATGACCGGTCCCGTCCTCGCGGGGTGGACGCCGGGGGTGTCCCTCGACGACCGCGGCCGCGCGCAGGTCACCGCGGTCGCCGCCCGCCTCGCGCCGGTGCCGCTCGCCGCGCTCGTGACCAGCCCCCTCGACCGCTGCGTCGAGACCGCCGCCGCCGTCGCCACCGGCCGCGCCGTCGAGGTCGACACCGACGAACGGTTCGGCGAGGTCCGCTACGGCGACTGGACGGGCCGCCCCCTGAAGGAGCTCGCCGAAGACCCCCTGTGGCGGGTCGTGCAGAACCACCCGAGCGCCGTCCGGTTCCCCGGCGAGGACGGCGAGTCCCTCGCCGCCGCCCAGCACCGCGCCGTCACCGCCGTCCGGGACTGGAACGCCCGCATCGCCGCCGGCCACGGCCCCGACGCCGTTTACGCGGTGTGCAGCCACGGCGACATCATCAAGGCGATCGTCGCCGACGCGCTCGGCGTCCACCTCGACCAGTTCCAACGGATCCAGGTCGACCCCGCGTCGATCACCGCGATCCGGTACACGGAGACACGTCCGTTCGTCGTCCGCGTCAACGACACCGGCGGTGATGTGGCGGGTCTCGTTCCCGAACCGTCGGGCGACGGCACGGGAGAAAACGGACTCGGGCCGGGTGACGCGGTGCCCGGCGGCGGCGCGTAGGGTCTTTGTCATGCCCGTCATCTCCTACGATCTGCCGGAACGGTTCGTCGCCGGGGCCGTCGGGCGGCCCGGCGACCGCGCCTTCTACCTGCAGGCCCGCTCCGGCCGTCGCGTCACCAGCGTCGGCCTGGAGAAGTTCCAGGTGACGCTGCTGGCGGAACGGCTGGAGGAACTCCTGGACGAGGTGCTGCGGCGCAGCGGCGGCGAGGCCCCGGTGCCCGCCGTCACCCCCTCCGAACTCGTCGACGACGGCCCCCTCGACCAGCCCGTCGAGGAGGAGTTCAGGGTCGGCACGATGGCGCTCGCCTGGGACCCCGACGACGAACAGGTCGTCATCGAGGCGCAGGAGGTCACCGAGACCGAGGAGGAGACCGAGGTCGGCGAGGACGATCCCGCCATCGCGGTGCTGCGGGTCCGGATCAGCGCCGCGCAGGCCCGCGCGTTCGCCGAACGGGCCCTGAAGGTCGTCGCCGCCGGACGCCCCCCGTGCCCGCTGTGCGGCCTGCCCCTCGACACCGAGGGTCACGTGTGCCCGCGCCAGAACGGATACCTCGGCTGAGATGACCGCTCCCGGGTCCGCCGAGGACGAAATGGGCTCGTTGCGCTGGATCATGGACCGCGCGGCCGGAAGAATGACCCCATGACGCAGCCCTCCCGGGACCGGGCGCCCGCGGGCGACGCCGCCGGAGACGGGACGCCCGGCCCCCCGGTCTCCCCCCGCGACGTCGTGGCCGCCGAGAGCCTGTTGAGCGCCGGGCGCCTCAACGTCGAGGGCCGCCTCGTCCAGGCGTCCAACGCCACCCTGTACTGCACCGTCGAACACGACGGACGGTCCGCCGCCTGCGTCTACAAACCGGTCGCCGGGGAACGGCCGCTGTGGGACTTCCCCGACGGCACCCTCGCCGAACGGGAGGTCGCCGCCTACGAGGTGTCCAAGGCCATGGGCTGGGGCACCGTCCCGCCCACCGTGCACCGCGACGGCCCCTACGGGCCCGGCATGGTGCAACTGTGGGTCGAACCCGACCCCGACGTCGACCTGGTCGCCCTGTCCCGCTCCGAGGACGACGAGATCCGCCGCATGGCCGTGTTCGACGCCGTCGTCAACAACGCCGACCGCAAGATCGGACACATGCTGCCCCCCGGCGACGGCCGCGTCTACGGCTGCGACCACGGCGTCTGCTTCTCCGTCGACTACAAGCTCCGCACCGTCCTGTGGCAGTGGCGCGGCAAGCCCCTGACCCCGGAGGCGCTCGAGGCCCTCGACCGCGTCGCCGCCGCCCTGAGCGACGGCCCCCTCGGCCCCCGCCTCTCGGAACTGCTCACCCCCGACGAGGTCGACGCCACCCGCCGCCGCGTCGACCTGATGCTCAAACACCGCATCCACCCCTACCCCCCGGAGGACTGGCCGGCAATCCCCTGGCCGCCCCTGTAGCTCGTACTCGGGGGTGGGGGCGGAGGGTTGGGGGTCGGGGGCGGGGTGGTGCAATTGGGGGCATGTGTACGGCGATCATTAGTTTTGATCCCTTGTCGCCGGTGCCGGTGCTGCTCGTCGGGGTGCGGGACGAGTTCGTCGCTCGGGACTGGGAGGCGCCGGGGCGGCACTGGGCGGATCGGCCGGGGCTGGTCGGTGGGCGGGATCTGCGGGCGGGTGGGACCTGGTTGGCCGTGGATCCGGGGGCGCCTCGGGTCGCCACGGTGTTGAACGGGCGGGGGCGGATGGCGCCGGAGGCGGGGCGTCTGTCGCGGGGCGAGTTGCCGTTGCGGGTGGCGGCCGACGGCAAGCTCGGACGGCTCGATCTCGCGTTGTTCGACCCGTTCCACCTCGTCGGCGCGGAACCCGACCGGGTGCGGCTGTGGCGGTGGGACGGCGCGGACCTCACCGAGCGGGACCTGGGGCCCGGGCTCCACATGATCGTCAACAGTGGGTTGGAGGGGGAGGGGCGGCTCGAGGGGCAGACCGAGGACGCCTACATGACGGCGCGGCTCGCGCACTTCCGCCCGCTGCTGGCCGCGGCGGCGCGGCCCGAGCCCGGTCCGGACGAGCCCCTGGACCAGGCGTGGGGGGAGTGGTTTCCGCTGGTGAACGGCGACGGGCTGCCCAGGGCCGACCACCGGGCGTTGCTGCCGCTGCTCGACCTCGGTGAGGGACGGGTGTGGGGCACCACCTCGGTCAGCCTCACCGCCCTCACCGCGACCGGCGTCCGGTACGACTTCTCGGCCGTCTCCGGTGACTCCTTCGCGTGGACGCGGGTGCTGTAGCGCACGGCGAATTTCGTCGACAGGGCTCCGCGGTGTGACGCTCGGTGTTAGCTTGGCCACTCATCGCGAGCTGGGTTGACGGGGGGTGCCGGGGCGCATGCCGTTCCAGGTCGCCTGGGATCGTCTCCGCCGTGACCGGGCCGCCGTCGCGTCCCTGGTCGTGTTGCTGGCGGTCGCGGTGTTCGCGTTGCTGGCGCCGCTGTGGGCCCATCTCACCGGGCACCCCTACGACCGGACGTTCCCCGCCACGGGCCTGGACGTCGCCGGGCAGCCGCGGGGGCCCGGCGCGGGGTTCCCGCTCGGCGCCGACCGGCTCGGCCGGGACGTTCTCGTCCGCGCCGCCTACGGCACCCGGATCTCCCTGGTCGTGGGGGTGTGCGCGGCGCTGCTGGCGACCGTCGCCGGGACCGTCGCCGGGATCGTGTCCGGGTTCGCGGGCGGCGCCGTCGACACGCTGCTGGCCCGGCTGATGGACATGACCCTCGCGCTGCCCTACCTGCTGGTCGCGATCACGTTGGCGACGACGTTCCAGGTGTCGTCGCCGGCCGCGGGGCTGGCGCTGACGACCGTGGTGATCGCGTTCTTCTCGGCGGCGGCGTCGGGGCGGGTGATCCGCGGTCAGGTGCTGGCGCTGCGGCGCAGCGAGTTCATCGACGCGGCCCGGTCCATCGGCGCGTCCGACGCCCGCATCATGGTCGAGGAAGTCCTGCCGAACCTGGCCGCGCAGGTCACCGTGCTGACGTCGCTGCAGATCCCGGCGGCGATCGTGTTCGAGGCGACGCTGTCGTTCCTCGGCGCGGGGGTTCCGCCGCCGACGCCGAGCCTCGGGTCGATGCTCGGTGAGGGCGGGGAGATGTTCCGGTCCGCGTGGTGGCTCCTCGCCGTCCCGGGCGCCCTGCTGCTGGCGATCACGCTGGCGTTCAACCTGCTCGGGGACGGGATCCGCGACGCCCTCGACCCGCGTGACGGGGCGGGGCGCCGGAGGTGAGCGGGGGCTTGCCGCGGTTCGTCCTGCGCCGCCTGCTGTACTCGGCGGCGGTGCTGTGGCTGGTGTCCACGCTGGTGTTCGTGTTCCTGCACGTCTCGCCCGTCCCGGTGGAGCACGTCATCGGCGGGCCCCGCGCCACCGCCGAGACGTTGGAGCGGATCCGCGGCAACCTCGGCCTGGACCGGCCCGTCCTCGTCCAGTACTGGCGGTTCACGGGACGGCTCCTGCGCGGCGACCTCGGCGACTCCTACGTCAACGGGACGCCGGTGTCGACGCTGATCGCCGAGCGGCTCCCCGCCACGCTGTGGCTCGTCGCGGGCGCCGCGACCCTGTGGTTCGTCGGCGGTGTCGGCCTCGGCGTGCTCGGCGCGGCCAGGGCGCGGACGGCGTGGGACCGGGCCGTCACGGCGTTCGTGCTGGTCGGTCTGTCGACGCCGCCGTTCGTGCTGGCCCTGGTGCTGCTGCACGTGTTCGCCACCGGCCTCGACCGGGCCGGCGTCCCCGTGTTCGAGGCGGGACCGCCGTTGCAGGAGCATTTCCTCCAACGGATGGTCCTTCCGTGGGTGGCGCTGGCGTTCCTGATGCTCGCCTCGTACACGCGCCTGACGCGTGGCGCGATGCTGGACGTCCTCGGCGAGGACTACGTCCGGACGGCACGGGCCAAGGGGCTGCCGGAACGCCGTGTCGTGCTCCACCACGGGCTGCGGTCCGCGCTGACCCCGGTCGTCACCCAGTTCGGCGTCGACGTCGGCGCCCTCGTCGGCTCCACGGTCGTCATCGAGAAGGTGTTCGGGCTGCAGGGCGTGGGGCAGCTCGTCCACCAGTCCGTCGCGGTCGGCGACACCCCGGTGATCATCGGGGTGACGTTGACGGTGACGCTGTTCGTGGTCGCCGCGAACCTTCTGGTGGACCTCGGCTACGCGGTCCTGGACCCGCGCGTCCGGCGCTCCTGACCGGTTCGTCCGGACGGATCGGACACTTGCCGTGATCTCGCCGCATACCCGCGATCTGGGCATGGATAAGCTTTCCTTATGCGATCGTGGCCCGCCCCCGAAGTCCCCGGCCTGCCCCAGGCGGGCCTGCCCGCCGCGGCCCGGCCGTTGCGCCTGCACGACACGGGCACGGGGACGGCCCGTCCCGCCGGCCCCGACCACCCCGGCGGCACCGCCCGCATGTACGTGTGCGGGATCACCCCCTACGACGCCACCCACCTCGGCCACGCCAACACCTACCTGGCGTTCGACCTGGTCAACCGGGTGTGGCGGGATCTCGGGCACCGGGTGCACTACGTCCAGAACACCACCGACGTCGACGACCCGCTGTTGGAACGCGCCCGCGACACCGGCGAGGACTGGCGGCGTCTCGCCGACCGCGAGATCCAGCTGTTCCGCGACGACATGACGGCGCTGCGGATCCTGCCGCCCGACCGGTACGTCGGCGCGGTCGAGGCGATCCCGCTGATCGTCGAGATGATCGAGAAGCTGCGGGGCCGGGACGCCGCCTACGAGGTCGCCGGCGACGTGTACTTCCCGGTCGCCGCCGACCCGGCGTTCGGCCAGGTCAGCGGGCTCAGCAGGGCGGAGATGGCGCCGCTGTTCGCCGAGCGCGGCGGCGACCCGGACCGGCCCGGCAAACGCGACCCGCTCGACGCGCTGCTGTGGATGGCGCGCCGCCCCGGCGAACCGGGCTGGGAGTCGCCGTTCGGGGAGGGCCGCCCCGGCTGGCACGTGGAGTGTTCGGCGATCTCCATCGAGTACCTCGGGATGGCGTTCGACGTGGAGGGCGGCGGCTCCGACCTGGCGTTCCCGCACCACGAGATGAGCGCCTCCCACGCGCAGGTCGCCACCGGCGAACGCCCCCACGCCCGCGCCTACGTCCACGCGGGCATGGTCGGCCTGGACGGCGAGAAGATGTCGAAGTCGCGCGGGAACCTGGTGTTCGTGTCGAGGCTGAGGCAGTCGGGCGTCGACCCGATGGCGATCCGGTTGGCGCTGCTCGGGCACCACTACCGCGCCGACTGGGAGTGGACCGGGGACGTCCTGGACGAGGCCGTCGCGCGCCTGGAACGGTGGCGCGCCGCGGTGGCGCGCCCGTCGGGGCCGCCCGCCGGGCCCGTCGCCGCCGCAGTCCGCGACCGGCTGACCGACGACCTCGACGCCCCGGCCGCGCTCGCCGCCGTCGACGCCTGGGCCGCCGCGGACGGCGCCGACACCACCGCCCCCGGCCAGGTCGCGGCCGTGGTCGACGCCCTCCTCGGCGTCGCCCTCTGACCCGACGGCTCGCTCAGGACGGGACGGCGCCCGACCGGCGCGCGGGCCGATCGGGGTGTCTCAGCCGGGGTCGCGGCGCCGGAGGTAGCGTTCGAACTCCCGGGCGATGGCGTCGCCGCTCGCCTCCGGCAGCTCGGTGGCGTCCTTCTGCTCCTCCAGCGTCCGGACGTACTCGGCGACCTCGGAGTCCTCCTCGGCGAGCTCGTTGACGCCGTTCTCCCAGGCGCGGGCCTCCTCGGGCAGCTCCCCGAGCGGGATGGCGACGTCCAGGAGGTCCTCGACGCGGCGCAGCAACGCGAGGGTGGCCTTCGGGGACGGCGGCTGCGCGACATAGTGCGGGACGGCCGCCCACAGCGACACCGTGTCGAGGTCGGCCTTGGCGCACGCGTCCTGCAGCACGCCGAGGATGCCGGTGGGCCCCTCGTAACGGGCCGGCTCCAGGTGCAGGGTGCGGGCGAGGCCCGCCTCGGACGCGGCGCCGGTGACGGGCACCGGCCGGGTGTGCGGGGCGTCGGCGAGCAGCGCGCCGAGCAGCACGACGTTGCGGATCTCCAGCTCCATCATCAGCCCGATCAGCTCCCGGCAGAACGACCGCCACCGCATGTTCGGCTCGATGCCGTGCAGCAGGACGACGTCCTTGCCGCCCGGCAGCCGCGCCCACGACACGCGCGTCGTCGGCCAGGTGATCCCGCGGGTCTCGCCGTCGGTCATCTCCACGATCGGGCGGGTGACCTGGAAGTCGTAGTAGTCGTCGGGGTCGAGTTCGGCGATCGGCACCGCCTCCCAGGTGGCCTCCAGATGCGCGATGACCCCGCTGGCGGCCTCCCCGGCGTCGTTCCACCCCTCAAAAGCGGCCACGAGCACCGGATCGACCAGCTCCGGCAGACTTTCCAGCTCGACCACGCGCTGCCTCCTTCCGACGCCCAGGTACAGCGTCACCGACGGGGGACCTCATTCCCGGGGGCGGCCCCCGGCTCATGATCGGTGGCTGTCAGCCTACGTCCTGACGGTGACGTACCCCACCCTTGGATGACCCCACGTCCGCCCTGTACGCCCCGGGCGGAATAACGGCCCGGGCGCCGTCACTTACCGTCAATGGCGGGGACGATCAGAAGGCGCGGGGGAGCGGCACGACCCCGACTGGTTTACTCGTCGGTAGTCTTTCGAGAGGAGCGCCGTGACCCGAGGGGGCCCGCAGGCCGTGCTGTTCGACATGGACGGCCTGCTCATCGATTCCGAGCGCGTCTGGCTGGAGGTCGAGTCGGAGGTCATGGCGTGGCTGGGCGGCGAGTGGAGCCGCGCCCACCAGGAACACCTCGTCGGCGGCTCCCTGTCCGTCGCCGTCGACTACATGCTGGAGTTGACCGGCGCGGACGCGCCGCCCGAGGAGGTCGGGCGGCGGATGCTGGACGGCATGGCCGAGCGGCTGAGCGCCTGCGTGCCGATGATGCCCGGCGCCAAGGACCTGCTGGCCGAGGTCCGCGCGGCGGGCGTCCCGGCCGCGCTGGTGTCCTCCAGCCACCGGCGGCTCCTGGAGCCGGTGCTGGACGCCGTCGGCCGCGAGCACTTCGCGTTGAGCGTCGCGGGCGACGAGGTGACGCGGACCAAACCCGACCCCGAGCCCTACCTGACGGCCACGGCCCGGCTCGGCGCCGACCCCGGCCGCTGCGTCGTGCTGGAGGACTCCCCGAACGGCGTCGCCGCGGCCGAGGCCGCGGGCTGCGTCACCGTCGCGGTGCCGAGCGTCCTGCCGATCCCATCCGCCCCGGGCCGCGTCGTGGTCGCGTCGCTGCGCGAGGTCAGCCTCGCGACGCTGCGGGACCTGCCCGCGTTCGACGGCCCCTGATACCTGCGAGGCGGTTCTCAGGGGAGAGATCACGCCGAAGGAGGAGAGGCCCGCGCGCACAAACCGTCCGCCGGGAGGATCGGAACCACCGTTCGACGTGTGACGATGGAGAGAGCAGCACCGTACGGAGTGAGGGGTCGGCATGAGCGACGCAGCCATTTTCGCGATCAGCCTCGGAGTCACCCTGCTCGGGTTGGTCATCAGCTGGGGCGTGTACCGGCGCCGCGGCGCGGGCGTGGGCCTGCGCGGCGCGGCGTTGTCGCTGGTCCCGCTCGCGGCGGCGATGACCGGCGTGACCGAGTTCTTCGTCGACCTGGCCTTCAGCCCGGTCAAGTGGGCGGGCGTCGCCGTCGCGGGACTCGCCGTGCTGCTCTACATGACGTCCGGCGCCATGATGAGCCGCCGCGCGGGTTCCGGCGGCGGAAAGAAGACCACCGAGGCCGGGGACGCCCCGGCGAAGCCCGCCGGACGGTCCGGCAAGGGCAAGAAGGCCGTGGAGGGCCCCGCGCCGGGCGCCGACCCCGAGATGGCCGAGATCGAGCGAATCCTACGCGACCACGGCATCTCCTGACACCGCCCCGGCGTCCATCCCCCCAGCCCAACCCATGGCCGCCCAGACCACCGGGCACACGGCCCGACACATGACCCGGCACGCGCCCGGCACGCGGCTGGAAACGCGCCCCGATGCGTGACCAGGCGTGCGAAGCGGCGTCCAGCTCGAGTCACAGCCGGCCGGGCGTGCGGCCGGAAGCGCGCCCCGGCGCGTGACCGGGCATGCACGACCCGACGCACGACCGAGCACGCGGCCCGGCGCATGGCCCGGTGGCGCGAGACGACGCGCGGATCGGCGAGCGTTGGCGGCGCTGCCTGCGCGAGCGGCCGAGGGACCTCGACCTGCACCACGACCTGGCCGTCCTCTATCGGGAACGGGCGTTGCGGCAGACCGCCCGCACCGGCCGCGACCAGGCACTCGGCCGGGCAAACCGTCCGGCACGCGACCGAACATGTGAACCGGCATGTGACTGGGCGCGCGACCCGGCGCAGGGCGCGGCGCTCGACCAGGCATATGGTCCGGCGTCCTACCCGCCCTGAGAGGCCGAGCCGCGGCGGGGCGGGCATACGACCGGGTATGCGATTCGGCATGTGACCGGACGCGAGACCCGGTGCACGACCAGGTATATGGCCCGGGGTCCAGCACGGCTCGCAGCACGAGCCGCGACGGGCCTGGCACACGATCCGGGCACGCGGACGGGCATGCGATCCGGCGTGGGGCCGGGCGCGCGGTCTGGCGCGGGAGGTGGCGCACGGCCGGGCGTCCACGGCTGGCGCACGGGGTGGTGTGGGGTGTGGGGTGCAGGGCTTTGGGGATAAGGCGTTCGGTGGTGGCCGGGTGGGGCGTTCCGAGGTGATCTTGGGGCGTTCCGGGCCGCCGTCGTGTTTCCGGGTGCGCTGCTGACCTGCGGAGAAACGGTCTCGGAACGGACTCAGTACGGTAAAGCTTTCCGGTCTAGACCGGTCTGGTATTGCCTGCCTGGGTAGCGCCGAACGTACTATTCGGGCGATTTATTCGACGTGTGGCGCGGGCGCGTGTTCCCGAGATGACGACGAGATCACAAGTCAGATACGGGTACTGGCGAAGGTCGCCTCACGGATGGACAGTCGTGCGCGAAGGACTACGTTTCCCTTCAGCGAACGCGGCGTGACAGGCATGTCGGCAGCGGATGATCTCTGTTGCCGCCGGTCGCGCGCCGGCGGCATGGCCGAACCCTGGCCGAACGGTAGGAGGTATGGAGCGTGGCCGCACCCATCGAGGTGAGCGGGTCCGACACCGAGGCGCAGCCCGAATCGGTACTGGCCGGCGTCGACCGCAAGAAGATCCAGGGGCGCTCCCTAGGCCAGATCGCCTGGCTACGGCTCAAACGTGACAAGGTCGCCCTCACCGGCGCGCTCGTGGTGATCCTCCTCATCCTCATCGCGATCTTCGGTCCGTACTTCGTGCAGGACCCGCTGAAGTACCACCAGAACCTGATCGACCCGACCTACAACCGGCCCAAGTCCGGCTTCTGGCATTCGGGCATCAGTTCCGAGCACTGGCTCGGTGTGGAACCGGGCACCGGCCGCGACATGCTGGCCCGAATCGTCCATGGCGCACGGATCTCCCTGCTGGTGTCGTTCCTCGCCACCCTCATGTCGGTGATCATCGGAACGACCATGGGAATCATCGCCGGTTTCTTCGGCGGGTGGGTCGACTACGTCATCAGCCGTGCGATGGACGCCTTTCTCGCGTTCCCTCTCCTGCTTTTCGCGATCGCGCTGGTCGGCGTCGTCGCCGACGACGCGTTCGGGCTGAGCGGCAACAATCTGCGCGTGTCGGTGCTGGTGATCGTCATCGGGTTCTTCAACTGGCCCTATATCGGCCGCATCATCCGAGGTCAGACGCTGTCGCTGCGAGAACGCGAGTTCGTCGACGCGGCGCGCAGCATGGGCGCGCGGAACTCCTACGTGCTGTTCAAGGAGGTCCTGCCGAACCTGGTCGCGCCGATCCTCGTCTACTCGACCCTGCTGATCCCGACCAACATCCTGTTCGAGGCGGCGCTGTCGTTCCTCGGGGTCGGTGTGAACCCGCCGACGCCGTCGTGGGGCGGCATGCTCACCCTCGCGGTGCCGATCTACTCCTCGGACCCGATGTACATGATCATTCCGGGTATGGCCATCTTCATCACCGTCCTCGCCTTCAACCTGTTCGGTGACGGGCTGCGGGACGCTCTCGATCCACGGTCCAGGTGACTCGGGTCTCTTCTGACCCGTCTATATGAAGGGGTGCGCCTGCACATGAACAAGATGAGACCGATCGCGGTCGTCGTGGCCGGTGTGGTCGCGGCCGCGACGCTCGCCGCCTGTGGTGGCGGTGACGACTCCGGCGGCACGGGCAGCGGCCCCGGCTTCAACGCCGGTGTGAAGGAGCAGGTCAACAAGTCGGACAAGAAGGGCGGCACGCTCAAACTCGGTCACTCCGACGACTGGGACTCGCCCGACCCCGGTAACACCTACTACGCGTTCTCCCAGAACTTCTCGCGCCTGTACGGCCGTGGCCTGACCACGTTCGCGCCCGCCGCGGGCGACGCCAGCCTCAAGGTCGTCCCGGACCTGGCGACCGACCTCGGCCAGGCCAGCGACGGCGGCAAGACCTGGACGTACAAGCTGCGCACGGGCGTGAAGTACGACGACGGCACCACCGTCACGTCCAAGGACGTGAAGTACGCGGTGGAGCGCAGTAACTACAGTGACGAGTTGCAGAACGGGCCGAAGTACTTCAAGGCCTACCTTGTCGACAACAAGCCCCCGTACAAGGGCCCGTACAAGGACAAGAGCGACGAGGGTCTGAAGTCGATCGAGACCCCCGACGACCAGACGATCATCTTCCGCTTGAACACGGCGTTCCAGGAGTTCGACTACCTGGTCGCGATGTCGCAGACGATGCCCGTGCCGAAGGCCAAGGACACCGGCCTGAAGTACGAGACCGCGATCGCCTCCACCGGCCCGTACAAGGTCGACAGCTACGCGCGCGGCAAGTCGATGTCGCTGTCGCGTAACCCGAACTGGAACCAGAGCACCGACCCGCTCCGCAAGGCGCTGCCGGACAAGATCGAGGTGCAGCTCAAGCAGAACGGCGACGACATCGACCAGCGGCTTCTGGCCGGTTCGCTGGACGTGGACATGGCGGGCGTCGGTGTGCAGTCCGGCACGCAGCCGAAGGTGCTGGCCGACGACCAGAAGCCGTACGTCGACAACCCGGTGCAGGGTTTCCTGCGGTTCATGTCGCTGAACGTGAACGTCAAGCCGCTTGACAACGTCCACTGCCGTATCGCGGTGCAGTACGCGACCGACAAGGTCGCCGCGCAGACCGCCTACGGCGGCCCGCTCGCCGGTGGTGACATCGCGACGACGGTGCTGCCGCCGACGGTCGCCGGTTACACGAAGTTCGACCTGTACCCGCAGAAGCAGGCGGAGGGCGGCGGTCTCGACCAGGCCACCCTCGCCAAGGCCAAGCAGGAGCTGCAGGCGTGCGGTCAGCCGAACGGTTTCACCACCAAGCTCTCGGCCCGGTCCGACCGGCCGAAGGAGGTGGCGATGGCGCAGGCGATCCAGCAGAGCCTCGCCAAGGTCGGCATCAAGACCGACATCGTGCAGTACCCGGCCGGTGACTACTTCACCAAGTACGTCGGCGTGCCGAAGTACGTCCACGACAACGGCATCGGCATGATGATCATGGCGTGGGCGGCGGACTGGCCCACCGGCTACGGGTTCCTTTCGCAGATCGTCGACGGTGACGCGATCAAGCCGTCCGGTGGCAACAACCTCGCCGAGCTGGACGACCCGCAGATCAACAAGGCTCTGGACGACTCCATCGCCAACCCGGACGAGGCCGCCCGCCTGAAGACCTACGGCGAGATCGACAAGATGGTCATGCAGTCGGCCGCGGAGGTCCCGCTGGTGTACGCCAAGGCGCTGATGTACCGGCCGAAGCGTGTCACCAACGTGGGGATCACCTACTCCTACGGCGGAATGTACGACTACCTCAACATGGGCGTGGAGTAACAGTCCGCTCGTCCATGCGTCCCTCTGAAGGCAGGTGAAGGCGACGCCCGCCGGCCGGGGCCGGGCCTACAGGCCCGCCCCGCCGGCGGGTGGGGCCGCGCAATGTGTTCGCTTACATCGTCCGGCGGCTCATCGGTGCCGTCCTCATGTTGCTGCTGGTCAGCCTGGTGACCTTCGGCATCTTCTTCTGGCTGCCGAAACTGGCGGGGCAGACCACCGACCAGATCGCGGCCGGCTACGTCGGTAAGGCCCCGACGAAGGAGGCCATCCAGGACACCAAGGAACGGCTCGGTCTCGACGACCCGGTGCTCGTGCAGTACGGCAACTATGTCAAGGGCATCGTCGCCGGCCGGGACTTCGAGGCGGGCCCGGTCACCGACCGCTGCCCGGCCCCGTGCCTCGGGTACTCGTTCCGCAGCAGCCAGCCGGTCCTGGAGACCCTGATCGACCGGGCACCGGCGACGGCGTCGCTCGCGACGGGCGCCGCGGTGATCTGGCTGACCGGCGGCATCACCGTCGGCGTGATCTCGGCGTTGCGAAGAGGGAGCCTCTGGGACAGGACGGCGATGGTCGTCGCCCTGAGCGGGGTGTCGCTGCCGATCTACTTCACCGGCATGGTCTCCCTCCAACTGTTCTCCTACAGCGTCGAGATATTTCCCGGCGGCGGCCAGTACACCTCGATCACCGCCGATCCGGTGAAATGGTTCCAGGCGCTGGTCCTGCCGTGGGTGACGTTGGCGTTCCTTTACGCGGCGATGTACGCGCGGCTGACCAGGGCGGGCATGTTGGAGACGATGAACGAGGACTACATCCGCACCGCCCGCGCCAAGGGGCTTCCGGAGCGGACCGTCGTCACCAAACACGCGCTCCGCGCGTCCCTGACACCGATCATGACGGTGTTCGGTCTGGACCTGGGGTTGCTGCTCGGCGGCGCGGTGCTGACGGAGAGCACCTTCGGGATTCCCGGGCTCGGCCGGCTGGCGATCGACTCGATCCGCAGCGGCGACCTGCCGATGGTCCTCGGCGTCACCCTGCTGACCTCCGCCTCGATCGTGATCATCAACCTGATCGTCGACCTGCTGTACGCCGTCGTCGACCCGAGAGTGAGGCTGGGCTGATGACCGGAACCGCGCCCACCGCGCAGACCACGGGCACCGGCGACGCTCCCACGGCGTTCCTCGAGGTCCGCGACCTGAAGATCCACTTCCCGACGGACGACGGTCTGGTCAGGTCCGTGGACGGTCTGACGTTCCAGCTGGAACGGGGCCGCACCCTCGGCATCGTCGGCGAGTCCGGCTCCGGCAAGAGCGTCACCAGCCTCGGCATCCTCGGCCTGCACAACAAACGCAACGCCAACGTGTCCGGTGAGATCTGGCTGAACGGCAAGGAGCTCGTCGGCGCCTCCGAGGCGGAGGTCCGCCGCCTCCGCGGTCGCGACATGGCGATGATCTTCCAGGATCCGCTGTCGGCGATGCACCCGTTCTACACGGTCGGCCACCAGATCATCGAGGCGTACCGGGTGCACAACGACGTCTCCAAGCAGGTCGCCCGCAAACACGCCATCGACATGCTCGGCAAGGTCGGCATCCCGAAACCGGACCGGCGGGTCGACGACTACCCGCACCAGTTCTCCGGCGGCATGCGGCAACGCGCGATGATCGCGATGGCGTTGTCGTGCGACCCGGAGCTGCTGATCGCCGACGAGCCGACGACCGCGCTGGACGTGACCGTCCAGGCGCAGATCCTCGACCTGATCAGCGACCTGCAGGAGGAGTTCAACTCCGCCGTCATCATGATCACCCACGATCTCGGGGTGGTCGCGGAACTGTCGGACGACATCCTGGTGATGTACGCGGGCCGCTGCGTCGAGTACGCCTCGGTCGACGACGCGTTCCACCGGCCGCTGCACCCCTACACGTGGGGGCTGCTCGGGTCGATGCCGCGGCTGGACCGGGAGCGTTCCGAACGGCTCCTGCCGATCGTGGGGTCGCCGCCGAGCCTGATCAACGTGCCGTCCGGGTGCGCGTTCCATCCACGCTGCCCGTACGCGGACTTGAACGGTGACAAGAGCACGACCGAACGGCCGGAGCTGGTCGAGATCGAACCGGGCCACAAGGCGGCGTGCCACCTGCCTGTGGACAGGCGGCGGGAGATCTGGGCCGACGAGATCCGGCCGAAGCTGTGACGAGCACAGGTGGGAACGAGACTGTGGTGAGCACATCGAAGACCCCGGCGGGCGGAACCCGCCCCGCGGGCGAGGCGCTGTTGGAGGTCGAGGGCCTCGGCAAGCATTTCCCCGTCACCGCGGGGCTGCTGCGCAGGCAGGTCGCGGCGGTCAAGGCCGTCGACGGAGTGTCGTTCTCCGTCCGCAAGGGCGAGACGCTCGGACTGGTGGGGGAGTCGGGCTGCGGCAAGTCCACCACCGGCCGCATGATCATGCGGTTGTTGGAGCCGAGCTTCGGGAAGATCACGTTCGAGGGGCAGAACATCACGAAGATGTCGCAGGCGCGGCTGCGTCCGCTCCGCCGCGACCTTCAGATGATCTTCCAGGATCCGTACTCTTCGCTGAACCCCCGCAAGACGGTCGGCGCGATCGTCGGGGCCCCGTTCCGGCTGCAGAACATCGAGGCCAAGCAGGGCGTGAAGAAGGCCGTCCAGGAGATCCTGGAACTCGTCGGCCTCAGCCCCGAGCACTACAACCGGTACCCGCACGAGTTCTCCGGCGGGCAGCGGCAGCGCATCGGCATCGCCCGCACCCTCGCCCTGAAACCGAAACTGATCGTCGCGGACGAGCCGGTGTCGGCGCTGGACGTGTCGGTGCAGGCGCAGGTCGTGAACCTGTTGGAGGACCTGCAGGACGAACTCGACCTCACCTACGTGGTGATCGCGCACGACCTGTCGGTGGTGCGGCACATCTCCGACCGTGTCGCCGTCATGTACCTCGGCAAGATCGTCGAGATCGCGGACCGGTCGGACCTGTACGAACGGCCCATGCACCCCTACACCAACGCGTTGCTGTCGGCGGTGCCGATCCCGGACCCGTCGCAGCGCGGTGAACGGCAGCGGATCCGGTTGCAGGGCGACGTGCCGAGCCCGCTGGACCCGCCGCCCGCGTGCCGCTTCCACACCCGCTGCTGGAAGGCGCAGGACATCTGCCGGCAGGTCGAGCCGCCGCTGGCGGAGCTCAGCCCCGGCCACCAGGCCGCCTGCCACTTCCCGGAGAACACGACGGTCAGCGCGACCGACGCGGTCGCCAAGGCCGCCGTGGCCCCGACGGCGGCACCGGCCGACGACCCCGAACCCGCGGAGTAGCCGCCCCGGCGCCCTTCCGGCGCCTTCCCTCCCGGTGCCTCCTTCCCCGGCGCCGGTCGCGGATGCCCGTGCGCGGCGAAGACCCGGCCCCCTCGTCCGAGAGGGCCGGGTCTTCGCGTCGGCGCCCGGTTTCTCCGGCGTCCTGTTCTCTGGGCGCCTTGTTGCTCCGGTCCTGTTTTTCTGGGCGCCTTGTTTCTTCTCTGGCGTTCTGTTTCTCAGGCGTTCTGTTTCTCCGGCGCCCGGATCCGTGGCGGTCCCGGGCGCCTCGTCCGCGTCATTCGGTGGCGATGGCCTTCAGGACGTCCATGCGCCCGGCCCGCCACGCCGGCCACACCGCGGCCAGCACACCGATCACCGCGGCGACCACCAGGTACATCCCGATCGTCCCGTACGGGACGGCGAGGACCCCGAGGCCCTTGTCGGCCAGCGCGTTCTGCAGCGCCGCGCCGAACGCGACCCCGATCACGACGCCGAGCGCCGCCCCGAACAACGCGATCATGATGGACTCCAGGCGGATCATGCGGCGCAGTTGCCGGCGGGAGATCCCGATCGCGCGCAGCAGCCCGATCTCCCGGGTCCGCTCGATCACCGACAACGCCAGCGTGTTGACCACCCCGACGGCCGCGATGATCACCGACATGACCAGCAGGATCGTCAGGAACGTCACGAACCCGTCGACCTCCTTGCGGACGTCCTCCTTCAGCGCCGCCTGGTCGAGGACCTCCAGGTCCGGGTGGTCCGCCAGCGCCGTCTGCAGCGCCGACCGCGACGCGGGGGCGTTCGCCGCCGCGTCCACCAGGATCGCGTCCACGGTCGGCTTGACCGTGTGCCGCAGGTACGCCTGCTGGGACACCAGCCTGCTGCCGATCAGGTCGCTCTTGGCGAACACGCCCGCCACCGTCAGCCGTTCGGTCCTCCCGTCGGTGAACGTCACCGGCACCGCCGAGCCGACCTTCCAGCCGTTGTTCTTCGCGGTGTCCTCGTCCACCATGATCCCGGCCGACCCGATCGCCGTACCACCCGAAACGATCTTCAGTTTGGCGGCCTTGACGATCACGGCGGCGTCACCGGACACATACGGCGCCTTCTTCCCGGCGATCTTGGCGTCGCCCTGGTACACCGTCGACGCCGCCGCCACCCCCGGAACCGCCTTGAGCTTCTGTTCGACACCGTCCGCGACCCCGGCCGCGCCCTGCGAGGAGACCAGGTAGTCCGCGCCGAACTGGGAGTCGATCTGGGAGTCGACCGACGCCCGCATCGTCGCGCCCAACACGTTCACCGTCGTGATCAACGCCAGGCCGATCATCAACGCGGCGGCGGTCGCCGCGGTCCGGCGCGGGTTGCGCAGCGCGTTCTGCCGGGCCAGCCGGCCCGGCGACCCCAGCAGCCGCGCCCCGGGCGCGCCCAGCACCCGCAGCACCGGCACACTGATCACCGGGGCGAGCATCGCGACACCGATGAACACCGCGAACGCGCCCGCCCCCACGGGCACCACGGCGTTGCCGCCGTCGGCGGTGAGCCCGACACCGATGAGGGCCGCGCCGGCGAGGGTCAGCAGCGACCCGAGCGCCACCCGGATCCGCATCGACCGCTGCGGCAGCGCCACATCGTCCCGCATCGCCGCCACCGGCGGGATCTTCGCGGCCCGCCGCGCCGGGAAGTACGCCGACACGACCGTCACGACGATCCCGACCACGTACGACCAGATCACCGGCGTCGCCGTGAACGTCAACCCGCCGTCGCCGGCGTCACCGACCTGCGACTGCAGCATCGTCGCCAGGCCCGCCCCGACCAGCAGCCCGAGCGTGGACCCCACGACCCCGACCGCGACGGCCTCACCGATCACCGCCCGCGTCACCTGCGCGCGGGCCGCGCCGACCGCCCGCAGCAGCGCCAGCTCCCGGGTCCGCTGCGCCACCAGCATCGAGAACGTGTTGAAGATGATGAACGCCCCGACGAAGATCGAGATCAGCGCGAACACGAGCAGGAACGTCCGGAAGAAGTTCATCATCGCGGCGATGTCGCTCTTGGCCTCCTCCCGCAGCTCCTCCCCGGTCACGGCCTCCAGCCCGTCCGGCAGCGCCTTCGCGACCCGGTCGCGCAGCTCCGCCTGCGACGGCCCCGACGACGCCATCTCGATGTCGCTGAAATAGCCGGGCTTCAGCATCAGCCGCTGCGCCGTCGGCGTGTCGAACGCGGTGAGCGTCGCGCCCATCAGGTTCCCCGCGTCGGCCAACCCCACGATCCGCATCCGCTGCGGCGGCCCCTGCGTGAGGACCCGCGCCGTGTCCCCGATCGACAGGTCGCCCTTCTCGGCGGTCCGCTGGTCCACGACGATCTCGTTCGGCCCCCGCGGCGCCCGGCCCGACGCCAGGTCGTACGACTCGCCGCCGGTCCAGTTCACGCCGAGCTGCGGCGGCCCGTTCTGCGGGGTGCCGATGACCTTCCCGTCCTTGCCGACGACCGCCGCGTACCCGTTGACGTTCCCCTGCGGGTTCTTCACCCCCTCAACGCCCCGCAACGTCGTCAGGAGCGACTCCGGCACCGGCTGCGCCGCCATCCCGTCGTCGTCGCCGTCCACGATCTTCTCGGCCCGCACGTCCACGGCCACGTTCACGCCGACCCGGCTGAACAGCTCGTCGAACTGCTTGTTCATGCTGTCGGTGAAGATCAGCGTCCCGGCCACGAACGCCACACCGAGAATCACCGACACGGCCGTCAACACCAGCCGGATCTTGTGCGCCGCGAGATTGCGGAGCGTCACCTTCCCCATCATCGTGCCGTGACCCCCGGCCCCTGGTCGGAACCCGCGCCCGCGGCGGCGGGCCGCGGAGCGCGGGCACCGCCCGCCTCGAAGCCCTTCATCCGCTCCAGCACCCGCTCCGCCGTCGGCCCGGCCATCGTGTCGACGATCTGCCCGTCCGTCAGGAACAGCACCTGGTCGGCGTACGCCGCCGCGGACGGGTCATGCGTCACCATCACGATCGTCTGCCCCATCCGCCGCACCGAGTCCCGCAGGAACCCCAGCACCTCCGCGCCCGACCGCGAGTCCAGGTTCCCCGTCGGCTCGTCCGCGAAAATGATCTCGGGGCGGGCGGCGAGCGCCCGCGCGCACGCCACCCGCTGCTGCTGCCCGCCCGACAACTCCGTCGGACGGTGCTTCAACCGCGGCCGCAACCCCACCGTGTCGATCACCGCGTCCAGCCACTCCTTCTCCGGCCTACGACCCGCGATGTCCATCGGCAGCGTGATGTTCTCCAACGCCGTCAACGTCGGCACCAGGTTGAACGCCTGGAAGATGAAACCGACCTTGTCGCGCCGCAGCCGCGTCAACTGCTTGTCCTTCAACCGCGTCAGCTCGGTGTCCCCGATGAAGACCTCTCCCGAGTCGACCGAGTCCAGACCCGCCATGCAGTGCATCAGGGTCGACTTCCCCGACCCGGACGGACCCATGATCGCGGTGAACCGGCCGCGGGGAATGCCGACCGTGACCCCGTCGAGCGCGACGACACGGGCGTCACCACGCCCGTACACCTTCGCGATCTCCACGGTCCGTGCGGCGAAGTCGCCCGCCCCGGGCGCGGTCGGCGCGCCGGCGGTCGACGGGGCGGTGTTCGTCACGTGAAACTCCCATGTGTGAGTGAGTAGAACGTTCGCGTCGTGACCGCGCCGAGCCCCCGGCGATCCGACCCTCAAAACAGTAGAAGCCCGACGATCTCCTGAGATGGCCCTGAGGAACTGAATCGTCCGTCCACCCAGGGCAGGAGCGACCCTCCGCCGGTCGTACCAGCGGAGTAGACCCACCGCGCAGAAAGACAGGGGACGTCTCAGGGACCGAAACCCGCCCGGAACCGCCCCGCGCCCCGGCACGCGCCGCTCACCTGCACCGACACGAACGCCGGGACCTCAGGGACATCCCCGAGACCCCGGCGCCCGGCGACGCTCTCCGCGCCGCGGACGAGGCACCGCCGGTCAGCTCTGACCCGGCCTGCTCAACCCCGTCTCGTACGCGTACACGACCGCCTGCACCCGGTCCCGCAGCCCCAACTTCGCCAGCACGTTCCCCACATGCGTCTTCACGGTCGTCTCGCTCACCACGAGCTCCGCCGCGATCTCCGCGTTCGACTGGCCCCGCGCCACATGCGCCAGGACCTCACGCTCCCGCTCGGTCAACGTGTCCAACCCCGGCGGCGGCGTCTGGTCCCGCACCGCCGGCAGCCGCGTCGCGAACCGGTCCAGCAGCCGCCGCGTCACCGACGGCGCCACGATCGCGTCCCCCGCCGCCACGATCCGGATCGCCTGGACGAGGTCCTCCGGCGGCGAGTCCTTCAACAGGAACCCGCTCGCCCCCGCCCGCACCGCCTCGATCACGTACTCGTCCAGATCGAACGTCGTCAGGATCAACACCCGCGGGTCGTGCGACGCCGCGCCCTCCCGGATGATCCGCCGGGTCGCCTCGATCCCGTCCACGCCCGGCATCCGGATGTCCATCAACACCACGTCCGGCAGCAACGACCGCGTCATCTCCACCGCCGCCGCGCCGTCCCCGGCCTCACCGACCACCGCGATGTCCGGTTCCGCCTCCAGGATCAGCCGGAACCCCGTCCGCAGCAGCGGCTGGTCGTCGACGAGCAGCACCCGTACCGCCGTCATCGCCGCGCCCCGCCCACCCGGCGCACCGGGCCGCTCCGGGACGCGCGGGGGGCCGTCCCTCCATCACAGGCCGGTCCGTTCATCGTCACCGCTCCTCGCCTCACAGCGCTCCAGCACACCCTACGGCCCCACCGGACCGCACCGCCCAGATCCCGCGACCCGAACCCTCGCCCGGACCCTGGTCCGGGCGACGGTCTGACCCCCGAGGCGGCGCACGCCCGGTGGGAGGCGGGCGACCTGCTGGTCGACATCCGGCCCGCCGCCCAGCGTGCGGACGAGGACGAAGTTGGACCCTCGCCCGGACCCTGGTCCAAACCCGGCCCGAATCTCTGCCTGGGCCTTCGCCCGGACTTTCGCCCGGACTTTCGCCCGGAGCATCGTTCGGACCTTCGCCCGGACTTTCGTTCGGACTTTCGCCCGGAGCTTCGTTCGGAGCCTTGTCCGAATCTCGCCGTCCCGGACTCACCGCCCGAACCGGCGGATCCGCGGACCATCTCACGCCTCCAACGGGAAACGCGCCCGCACCCCGAACCCGCCGCCCACCCGCGGCCCGATCTTCAACTCGCCACCGTACAGCGCCACCCGCTCGTACATGCCGACAAGCCCATGCCCCGGGTTGTCACCGTCGTCCCCCATGAACGTCGTCGTGCCCCGACCGTCGTCCTCGATCTCCACCGTCAGATCACCGTCCCCGTAGTACAACCGCACCCACGCCCGCGCCTGCGGCCCCGCATGCTTCAACGTGTTCGTCAACGCCTCCTGGATCAGCCGGAACGCCGCCACGTCCACCCCCGGCGACGGCGGCCGCGCCTCACCCTCGATCCACAACTGCACCGACAGACCCGTCTCCCGGACGTGATCCAGCAGCTCACCGAGATCCCCCAGACCCGGCTGCGGCGCCAACTCCCGCCCCGCACGCTCCGAATCCCGGTCCGTCCGCAACACCCCCACGATCCGCCGCATCTCGCTCAACGCCGTCCGACCGACCTCCTCGATCGTCGACATCGCCTCCCGCGCGCTCCCCGGATCCCGGTCGATGATCCGCCGCGCGGCACCCGCCTGCACCGTCATCACGCTCACATGGTGCGCCACCACATCGTGCAGCTCCCGCGCGATCCGCGACCGCTCCTCGATCCGCGCCGCCCGCGCGTCGGTGCCCCGCGCCCGCTCCAGCCGCGCCGCCCGATCCTCCAACTCCGCGAAGTACGCCCGCCGCAGCCGCAGGTTCCGGCCCAGCACCCACACACCCACCACCAACGCGGCATCGGTGATCATCGTCAACGGCGACGTCGACACCGGCAACATCACCAGGAACGTCACGAAGTACACGCAGGCGACCAGCCCGCCGAGCGCGCTCTTCGCCAACCCGCGATACGCCGCCACCGTGTACACCGCCACCAGGAACGCCACCACGTCCGGCAACCCCGGCGGATACTCCAACACCGCCAACGTCAACTCACCGGCGATGATCACCAGCAGGACCGCCAGCGGGGCCCGGCGCCGCCATGTCAGCGCCAACGTCACCCCCGCGATCAGCAACGCCGCCCAAACGTCCGGGTCACGGAACCGCTCGAACTCCGGAGACGCCGGAAGCTTCTCCAGGAACAGCTGCGGCAACCCCACGACCAGCAGCCCCACCGCGAGCAGCGCGTCCGCCGCCTGCGGACGCGCCTTGAGCCATGCGCGGATGGACAGTAGACCACTGATGCGGGGTGACACGACTCTCACCCTAGGAGGTCGCACCAGGTCGTGAGCCCTCCTGGACGCCGATCCGCCGTCCTCCCCAAGGAGGACGCGCCCACGGCACCCGATCCACCCCGCGCCGAACCGCCCGGACCAGCCCCTGCCCAGCGACCGGACCAGCAGCCGGACCAGCAGCCGGACCAGTGACCGGACCGGTGACCGGGCCGGTGCCGACACGCCCCCGTGACCAGCGGCGCACCTGACCGCGCGACCAACGGCATGACCGGAACCCCGACCCGCGACACGACCGGAAGGATCACAGATCGTCGTGTTCGCGCGCCGACCCCTCCACACCGCCCCCACCCTCGAGATCCGCCGGGGACGGGCGACCCACCGGCCCCACCGGCAGCGGCGGGGGAGTACCCCCGAACTCCGGACACCGCTCCTTGTGGTCACACCAGTCGCACAACCGACCCGAACGCGGACGCCACTCCCCACTGTCCATCGCCCGCCGGATCGCCTCCCACAACGCCTCCACCTTCCGCTGCGTCGCCCGCAGATCCCCCTCATCGGGCTCATACCGCAACACTTCACCGTTACCGAGATACATCAACTGCAACAACCGCGGAACCCGCCCCTGCAACCTCCACAGCACCAACGCGTAGAACTTCATCTGGAACAACGCCCGAGCCTCGAAATCCGCCCGCGGCGCCGTCCCCGTCTTATAGTCCACGATCCGCACATCACCACTCGGCGCCACATCCACCCGGTCGATGTAACCCCGCAACTTCAACCCCGAATCCAGCACCGTCTCCACGAACAACTCACGCTCCGCCGGCTCCAACCGCCGCGGATCCTCCAACTCGAAATACCGCTCCACCATCCGCCGCGCCTGCCCCAGCCACTCCGCCCGCTCCGCGTCCCCGGCCTCCCCGTCCCCGAACAACCCCGCCAACTCCGGCTCCGCCGCCAGCAGCCGCTCCCACTCCGGACCCACCAACTCCACCGCGGCCGCCGCCGTCCGCCCACCCCGCGGAAGATCGAACAACCGCTCCAGCACCGCGTGCACCAACGTCCCCCGCGCCGCCGCCGCACTCGGCCGCTCCGGCAACCGATCGATCACCCGGAACCGATACAACAACGGACACGTCATGAAATCGCTCGCCCGCGACGGCGACAACGACCCCACCACCTCCACACCCGCAGACCCCACCGATCCCACCGACCCCGCCGACCCGGTCGCCCCCGCGCCGCCACCAGCGGACGGAACGCACGCCTCACTACCCGCCTCGGTCGTCGTCATGGCACAGCACACTAGGCCACACCCCCGACGAAATCCCGCAACCCGACGCCCCCACCCCCACACCACCACCCGGCCCGCCCCACCGGGGCCGTAGCATCGGTAACGTGACACACAGCGCGCCCCCGACCGAGGGCAAGACGCCCACCGGCGGCCCCGGCCACGACAACGGCCCCACCCCACGGCCCGGCCTCCTCATGGGCCGCCTCCTCGGCGTCCCCATCTACGTCTCGCCCAGCTGGTTCCTGGTCGCCGCCCTCGTCACCGTCATGTTCGAAGGACAGGTCCACGACGTCGTCGAACGCCCCGTCAGCTACCTCGTCGCGTTCCTCTACGCCGTCCTCCTCTACGGCTCCGTCTTCGTCCACGAACTCAGCCACGCCGTCACCGCCCGCGTCTTCGGCCTCCCCGTCCGATCCGTCACCCTCCACATCCTCGGCGGCGAAACCTCCATCGAACGCGAGGCCCCCACCCCCGGACGCGAATTCCTCATCGCCTTCGCCGGCCCCCTCGTCAACCTCATCCTCGCCGGCCTCGGCCTCCTCACCCACGCCCTCCTCCCACTCCCCGACGTCGCCCTCCTCCTCGTCGACGCCCTCACCTTCGCCAACCTCCTCGTCGGCGTCTTCAACCTCCTCCCCGGCCTCCCCCTCGACGGCGGACGCCTCGTCCGCGCCGCCGTCTGGAAGGCCACCGGACGCGCCCGCAGCGGCGCCATCATCGCCGGCTGGGTCGGCCGCGGCGTCGCCCTCGCCACCCTCGTCGCCGGCGCCTTCCTCGCCACCTACGGCACCGGCGACGACGGCGGCATCGGCTGGCTCGCCCTCCTCTGGTCCGCCCTCGTCGCCTCCTTCATCTGGGTCGGCGCCACCCACGCCATCCGCGCCGAACACGTCCGCGACCGCATCCCCCTCCTGTCCGCCCGCCGCCTCGCCCGCCGCGCCACCCTCGTCACCGCCGACGTCCCCCTCGCCGAAGCCGTCCGCCGCGCCCAGGAAGACCACGCCGGCGCCATCGTCATCGCCGACCACGACGGCAAACCCCTCGGCCTCGTCAACGAGAAGGCCGTCACCGCCACCCCCCACCACCGCCGCCCCTGGGTCACCGCCGGCGACCTCTCCCGCGGCATCGACGACGACCTCACCCTCCCCGCCGACATCGCCGGCGACGACCTCATGGACGCCCTCCGCCGCGCCCCCGCCACCGAATACCTCCTCGTCGAACCCGACGGCCGCGTCTACGGCGTCCTCGCCACCGCCGACATCGACCGCGCCTTCACCGGCATCTGACCCGACCACCGGCCCCCCAGACCCGACCCCGCCCGCGCCCCCACCCCGACCGGCCCGGACGTCCCACAGCCGCCGCTAGCCTTGACGCCCATGAGCGAACCCCAGCCGAACGGCGCCACCACCCCCACCCCACGCCACACCCCCCACGGCCCGTTCCGCCCCGGCGACCAGGTTCAGCTCACCGACCCCAAAGGCCGCATCAACACCATCACCCTCCAACCCGGCAAGCTCTACCACTCCCACAAAGGCTCCGTCCCCCACGACGCCATCATCGGCAACCCCGAAGGCACCGTCTACCGCTCCACCGGCGGCACCGAATACCTCGCCTTCCGCCCCCTCCTCGCCGACTTCGCCCTCCGCATGCCCCGCGGCGCCGCCGTCGTCTACCCCAAGGACGCCGCCCAGATCGTCGCCATGGCCGACATCTTCCCCGGCGCCCGCGTCATCGAGGCCGGAGCCGGATCCGGCGCCCTCAGCTGCTTCCTTCTCCGCGCCGTCGGCGAACACGGCCTCCTCTCCTCCTACGAACGCCGCCCCGACTTCGCCGACATCGCCCGCACCAACGTCGAGAAATTCTTCGGCGCCCCCCACCCCGCCTGGCGCCTCACCGTCGGATCCCTCGAACACCATCTCACCGAAACCGACATCGACCGCGTCGTCCTCGACATGCTCGCCCCCTGGGAATGCCTCGACACCGTCGCCCGCGCCCTCATCCCCGGCGGCATCCTCTGCGCCTACATCGCCACCACCACCCAGATGTCCCGCATCGTCGAAGACCTCCGCGCCCACGGCCGCTTCGCCGAACCCACCGCCTTCGAGACCATGCTCCGCACCTGGCACGTCGACGGCCTCGCCGTCCGCCCCGACCACCGCATGATCGGCCACACCGGCTTCCTCGTCACCGCCCGCCGCCTCGCCGACGGCGTCACCCCACCCGCTCGGCGCCGCCGCCCCGCCAAAGGCGCCCACCCCACCCCCGACGAAACCGCCACCCCCCGAACCGAACCCGCCACACCCGAACCCGCCACGCCAGAACCCGCCACGCCCGGGCACACCACCGAGTCGTAGATCACACCCCGCCCCCACACCCCACGACACCACCTCCGCACCCACCACGACACCCCGGAAACCCACCCCCAGCCCCACCCGACCCCCCAAACCCACCACGACACCCCACCCAACACCCACAAACCCCCAGGTCCACGCCCCGTAACCCCCCGACCCACACCGCCCCCACAGCACCCCTCCCAACCCCCGCGGAACCCCACCGCACGACACGAACACCGAATGGGCAGGTTACGGAAGCCCTCCAGATAGGTAGGGTCTCAGTAGGTCGTCGGCTCTTCATGAGGAGGTGACGGGGCGTGGCCGCTCGTGACGACGCTGGGGCGCGAAGGGCGCAGCACGAAAAAGAGGTCAGGGACCTCCAAACACAGATCTCCTTCCTGGAGGAGGAGATCTCCGTGCTGCGCCGCAAGCTCGCGGAATCCCCCCGCCAAGTACGTGTTCTGGAAGAACGCCTCCATGAGGCACAGGCCAACCTGGCCGCCGTAACCGGTCAGAACGAGCGTCTCGTAGCGACCCTCAAGGAGGCTCGCGAACAGATCGTGGCGCTCAAGGAGGAGGTCGACAGGCTCGCACAACCACCATCCGGGTTCGGAGTCTTCCTCGAAGCCCGCGACGATGGAACGATCGACATCTTCACCGGCGGACGCAAACTCCGCGTCAACGTCAGCCCCGCCGTCGACGTCGACGAACTCCAACGCGGCCAAGAGGTCATGCTCAACGAGGCCCTCAACGTCGTCGAAGCCCTCGCCTTCGAAGAACAAGGCGAAGTCGTCATGCTCAAAGAGCTCTTCGACGACGGCGAACGCGCCCTCGTCATCGCACACGCCGACGAGGAACGCGTCGTCAAACTAGCCGAACCCCTCCGCGGAGTCCCCCTCCGCGCAGGCGACTCCCTCATGCTCGAACCCCGCTCCGGATACGCCTACGAAAAAATCCACAAAGCGGAGGTCGAAGAACTCGTCCTCGAAGAGGTCCCCGACATCTCCTACAACGAGATCGGCGGACTCGGCTCACAGATCGAAATGATCCGCGACGCCGTCGAACTGCCCTACCTGCACGCCGACCTCTTCCGCGAACACCAACTCAGGCCCCCCAAGGGCGTCCTCCTCTACGGACCCCCCGGATGCGGCAAGACCCTCATCGCCAAGGCCGTCGCCAACTCCCTCGCCAAACAGGTCGCGGAGAAAACCGGCCAAGAAGGCAAGAGCTTCTTCCTCAACATCAAGGGCCCCGAACTCCTCAACAAATACGTCGGCGAAACAGAACGCCACATCCGACTCGTCTTCCAGCGCGCCCGCGAAAAGGCCTCCGCCGGAACCCCCGTCATCGTCTTCTTCGACGAGATGGACTCCATCTTCCGCACCCGCGGATCCGGAGTCTCCTCCGACGTCGAGAACACCATCGTCCCCCAACTCCTCAGCGAGATCGACGGCGTCGAAGGCCTCGAGAACGTCATCGTCATCGGCGCGTCCAACCGCGAGGACATGATCGACCCCGCGATCCTCCGACCCGGCCGCCTCGACGTCAAAATCAAAATCGAACGACCCGACGCCGAAGCCGCCAAGGACATCTTCTCCAAATACATCCTCGAGGGACTCCCACTCCACCCGGACGACCTCAAGGAACACGGCGGCTCCCCGGACGCCACCGTCGAAGCCATGATCCAACGCACCGTCGAACGCATGTACGCCGAAACCGAGGAGAACCGCTTCCTCGAAGTCACCTACGCCAACGGTGACAAAGAAGTCCTCTACTTCAAGGACTTCAACTCCGGCGCCATGATCCAGAACATCGTCGACCGCGCCAAGAAAATGGCCATCAAACAATTCCTCGACACCGGGCAGAAAGGCCTACGCGTCACCCACCTCCTGGCCGCCTGCGTCGACGAATTCAGCGAGAACGAAGACCTCCCCAACACCACCAACCCCGACGACTGGGCCCGCATCTCCGGCAAGAAGGGCGAACGGATCGTCTACATCCGCACCCTCGTCTCCGGAACCAAGGGCGCAGAAGCCGGCCGATCCATCGACACCGTCGCCAACACCGGCCAATACCTCTGACACACCCCTCCAGGACGACACGCGCGGCGGCCTCCACACCCGAGGCCGCCGCGCAGCCCTGCCCCGCCACACCCCCCACCAAGCCCCGGCCCCGTGGCCCCACCCCCCACACCCCGATAGGCTCGACGATATGAGTGTTCGGCGGGTGATGGGCATCGAGACCGAGTACGGCATCTCCGTACCCGGACAGCCAGGGGCCAACGCGATGGTGACCTCCTCCCAGGTCGTCAACGCCTACCTCGCGGCATCAGCGGCACGCGCCCGCAGAGCCCGCTGGGACTTCGAAGAGGAGAACCCCCTCCGCGACGCCCGCGGCTTCGACCTGGCCCGCGAAGTCGCCGATCCCACCCAACTCACCGACGAAGACCTCGGCCTCGCCAACGTCATCCTCACCAACGGCGCCCGCCTCTACGTCGACCACGCCCACCCCGAATACTCCGCACCCGAATGCACCAACCCCCGCGACGCCGTCATCTGGGACAAAGCCGGAGAACGCGTCATGGCCGACGCCGCCCAACGCGCCGCCATGGTCCCCGGCACCCACCCCATCCAGCTCTACAAGAACAACACCGACAACAAGGGCGCCTCCTACGGCTGCCATGAGAACTACCTCATGCGCCGCGAAACCCCCTTCGCCGACATCGTCCGCCACCTCACCCCCTTCTTCGTCTCCCGCCAGGTCGTCACCGGCGCCGGACGCGTCGGCATCGGCGTCGACGGACGCGGCGACGGCTTCCAGATCAGCCAACGCGCCGACTTCTTCGAAGTCGAAGTCGGCCTCGAAACCACCCTCAAACGCCCCATCATCAACACCCGCGACGAACCCCACGCCGACCCAGAAAAATACCGCCGCCTCCACGTCATCATCGGCGACGCCAACATGGCCGAGCTCTCCACCTACCTCAAACTCGGCACCACCTCACTCGTCCTCGCCATGATCGAAGACGGCTTCCTCACCGTCGACCTCTCCGTCGACATGCCCGTCGCCGCCCTCCGCGCCATCTCCCACGACCCCACCTGCAAACACCAACTCACCCTCCGCGACGGCCGCAAGATGACCGCCGTCCAACTCCAGATGGAGTACCTCGAACAATCCCGCAAATACGTCGAAGACCGCTTCGGCTCCGACGTCGACGAAATGACCAAGGACGTCCTCGACCGCTGGGAATCCGTCCTCCACCGCCTCGGCGACGACCCCATGCAACTCTCCCGCGAACTCGACTGGGTCGCCAAACTCTCCCTCCTCGAGGGCTACCGCAGCCGCGACGGCATCGACTGGTCCCACCCCCGCCTCCAACTCGTCGACCTCCAGTACACCGACATCCGCCCCGACAAGGGCCTCTACAACCGCCTCGTCGACCGCGGCCGCATCGACCGCGTCATCGCCGAACCCGAGGTCCAGGCCGCCGTCGAGGACCCACCCGAGGACACCCGCGCCTACTTCCGCGGCCGCTGCCTCCGCCAGTACGCCGACTCCGTCGCCGCCGCCTCCTGGGACTCCGTCATCTTCGACGTCCCCGGCCGCGAATCCCTCCAGCGCGTCCCGACCCTGGAACCACTGCGCGGCACCAAACAGCACGTGGGCGCCCTCCTGGACCGCTGCCGCACCGCAGCCGACCTCGTCGCCACCCTCACCGGCCAGAACTGAGCAGAAGCCACAGCGCCACCCGCAAGCGCCAGCGACCCCATCGCCCCCTAGTGCGCGACCTTCCCCGCACCCTTCCCAAATGGGCGTTGGCGGTGGCGTGGGGGCGGTGTCGGGGGCGCCGCTCCAGGTCGGTGAGAGCGCTCAGCTCTACGATCGGCGGCCGCGCCGGGCCCTGGTAACCGTCCGCGCGCCACCCGAGCACGGCGACCTCCTCGACCTCGGCTGCGCGATACGAGTCCCTCGCCCTCACCCTGGGACAGGCACCACGACCTGGCCAACGCCGCCAAGGAGAGCGGGAAACAGGGCGGAAGCCGACAGCGGCGCGACACGCCTCGAGCAGCAGGGCCTGTGCCCCACGATGCCCCCTGCGCGCCACCCCCCGACGCCGTCGCACCCGGAGGCACCCTCCATCGCCTGGGCACGGTTCGGCGTGGCTCACCGGAGGCTGAGGCCCTGAACCCCGCCGTCCTTGGCCCCACGGCGCCATCCGCCGTCGTCCGGCCCGTTGCCCACCAATTGGATAGTTGCACTATCGAGTGTTCGCTAGTGTCCTGACCTGCGCAAACGTCGGATGTCTCGGTATCGTGACCGCTATGCCCGTTTCAGTGGTAGGTCGGCGGGCGATAACCCGAGCATGCCCCCGGCCCCCGGGACGGAAGCGGCGAAACGGGCGTGCAAGATCCGCTCGCCGTCGAAGATCGGAGATAGGGTCGAGAGCACCGGCAGAGCGGAGGTACGGAATGGCCACGAAGGACACCGGCGGTCAGAAGCAGACCACGCGGCGCACGGAAGAGGTCGAGGAGACCGAGGCCACGACCACCGAAGACGTGCAAGAGCGCCAGGACAAGCTCACCGACGACGTGGACTCAATTCTGGACGAAATAGACGAAGTACTAGAAGAGAACGCAGAAGACTTCGTCCGTGCATACGTGCAAAAAGGCGGACAATAACGGACAAATCGGACATCTGAGAAGCCTCCAGAGAATGGTGAACTCTGGCGGTACTCGCCAAAACTTAAAATGGCGGTAAGGACATGGGCGGGCTGCTAAAGTCCCGCCCATGTCTTCGAAAAGATGTCCCGACTGCGGCGAACTGAAGTCGGCAGAGGAGTTCTGGAAGCTCCGGGCGTCCAAGGACGGCCTTGCTCCTTACTGCAAGATCTGCTTCGGGCTCCGCAACAGCCGTTCATATCGGAAAAAGCAGGCACAGGCCGGTAAGACGCCCAGACCCTATCGCAGGCATGCAGATGTGCCCGACGGGATGAAATACTGTGCGCGATGTCGCGCGACCAAACCGATCGAGGCGTTCGGTAGTAATCGCTCCGAAAAATCGGGACTCGCCACGTATTGCCGTCCCTGTCACAACAGGGCCATCGAGGAGATCAGGAACCGCAATCACGGGAGCACCCGCAACTACCTCCTCAAGCTCCGGTACGGCGTGACCGAGGAGCAGGTGGATCAGATGATCGCCGAGCAGGGCGGCGTCTGTGTCATCTGCCTCCGCGCGGACGCCAAGCACGTCGATCATGATCACCTGACGGGGCTCGTGCGTCGCGTCCTGTGCTTCAAGTGCAACGGCGGGCTGGGGCAGTTCCGTGACGATCCCGACCGTCTCCGCCTGGCGGCGGACTATCTGGAGTTGCGCGGGTCGCACGCTCGGCTCATGCGCATCGAGATCGGCGCTCCGGTGTTCGGCGGCCCTGACCGGGTGCGCTGGGATCCGGAGTGGCGGACGAAGGGCGCGGCCGCGAGGTCGGCGCGGCACTATCACCTGCGCCAGAAGTACGGCATCAACGACGAGGACACCGAGTGGCTCCGGAAGGTGCAGGTGGGGCTGTGCGGGGTGTGCTTCGACTTCCCGGCCGAGCACGTCGATCACGATCATGTGAGTGGTTCGGTGCGGGGGTTGGCGTGTTCGGGCTGTAACACGGGCATGGGGCAGTTGCGGGATGATCCGGTGGCTCTTCGGCGTGCGGCGGATTACGTGACGGGTCGGCTGGTGCGGACGGTGACGGGTGAGGACGGCCGGGAGCGGTTGTCGTTGACGGTGCCGGATGTCGATCCGGTGACGGTTGCGAGGGGTGGGTGGAAGGCGATCTGGGAGGAGGACGGTCGGTACCGGAAGCGGACGTTGCCGTTCGACGAGGAGCTCGACATGCCGACGTGGGGTGGCGCGGGCCCGGAGGGGGTTGTGCCTTCCGTGTGAGTCCTGTCCCTCGGGCTGGGGGTGGTGGGTCGGGGTGGGGTTCGCCGTGGGCGGACTTGCCCGGGGTTCGGGTGGCATGCGCGGGGGCGACCTTGAACAGTAGGGTCGTAGTCGTCCGTGCCGGTGGGGCCCGTGAGGGTGCCGGTGCCATGCTGGAGGGAAGGGAGTCGCGTGGCGTCCCATGATTCGCAGTCCGGGCGTCTGCCGGGTTTGTTCGCGAGCCCGGACACGTCGTCGTTCACGGAGTTCTTGGGGTCGTACTCTCCGGAGTTGCTGCCCGGTCGGCGGACGCCGCCGTCGTCGCGGGTGGGGGATGAGATCCCGCATGGGACGACGATCGTGGCGGTGAGCTTCCCCGGTGGGGTGGTGGTCGCGGGGGACCGTCGGGCGACGGCGGGGAATATGATCGCGCAGCGGGACATCGAGAAGGTGTTCCGGGCGGATGAGTTCTCGGCGATCGCGATCGCGGGTACGGCGGGGATCGGGCTCGAGATGGTGCGGTTGTTCCAGGTGGAGCTGGAGCATTACGAGAAGCGTGAGGGCCGGACGCTGTCGGTGGAGGGCAAGGCGAACCGGTTGGCGACGATGGTGCGGCAGAACCTGGGGATGGCGATGCAGGGTCTGGCGGTGGTGCCGTTGTTCGCGGGGTATGACGAGGAGCGGGACGAGGGTCGGATCTTCTCGTACGATCCGGCGGGTGGCCGGTACGAGGAGCGGGACTTCTACTCGGTGGGTTCGGGTTCGGTGTTCGCGCGGGGGGCGTTGAAGAAGCTGTATCGCGAGGACCTGTCGGCGGAGGACGCGGGGCTGGTGTGCGTGCAGGCGCTGTACGACGCGGCCGATGACGATTCGGCGACGGGTGGGCCCGATCTGACGCGGGGGATCTTTCCGGTGGTGGCGTCGGTGACGTCGGAGGGGTATCGCCGGTTGGGCGAGGACGAGGTGGGCGCGTTGGCGCGGGCCGTCGTGGATGGTCGTTACGAGTCGCCGGGCGGGCCGACCGCCCCGCTGCGTTAGAAGGGATCCAGTCCGGTGTCCATGCCGTTCTATGTGTCGCCCGAACAGCAGATGAAGGACAAGGCGGATTATGCGCGTAAGGGGATCGCGCGTGGCCGCAGTGTCGTGGTGCTGCAGTATGACGATGGCATCTTGTTCGTGGCGGACAATCCGTCGCGGGCGCTGCACAAGATCAGTGAGATTTATGATCGGATCGCGTTCGCGGCGGTGGGGAAGTACAACGAGTTCGAGAATCTTCGTCTGGGGGGTGTGCGGTACGCCGATATCAACGGGTACCAGTATGACCGTCGTGATGTGACGGCGCGGGGGTTGGCGAACGTGTACGCGCAGTCGCTGGGGACGATCTTCACGGAGACGAACAAGCCGTACGAGGTGGAGCTGGTCGTCGCGGAGGTGGGTGATGCGGCGGAGACGGATCAGATCTACCGGTTGACGTTCGATGGTTCGGTGGCGGACGAGCATGGTTATGTGGCGATGGGGGGTCAGGCGGACGCGGTGGCGCAGTCGTTGAAGGACGGCTACGTGGAGGGGGCGTCGTTGGAGTCGGCGTTGCGGACGGCGGTGCGGGCGTTGGAGGCGCAGGATTCGGAGCGGCGTCTGGAGGCGACGTCGTTGGAGGTGGCGGTGCTGGATCGTAACCGTGAGCATCGGTTGTTCCGGCGGTTGTCGGCGGCGCGGATCGGTGATCTGTTGTCGGCGGCGGACGGGGGCGCGTCGGGTGGTTCGGCCTCATCTGCGGCGGGTGAGGGTGAGAAGGGCTCGGAGGGGGACGGCGGGGGTTGATTCGTGCCCGTTCGCTCTGCGGTGGTGGGGTGTGCGGGTGTTCGGTGCGGGTTCGGGCCCGTCGCCGGGGGTGGTGTCGGCTGCTCCTGTGGCGGCGGGCCTGTCGTGTGTGCGGTGGTTGTGAGGTTCAGGGGAACCTGTCGGCTGGAGAGACTGCCAAGTCGGGTCCGGGCCGCATAGGGTCGGGGTGTGGACAGGCGCATCTTTGGGCTTGAGAACGAGTACGGCGTCACTTGCACCTTCCGGGGGCAGCGGCGGTTGTCACCGGACGAGGTGGCGCGCTATCTGTTCCGGCGGGTGGTGTCGTGGGGGCGGAGCAGCAATGTGTTCCTGCGGAACGGGGCGCGGCTGTACCTGGATGTGGGGAGTCATCCGGAGTATGCGACGCCGGAGTGCGACAGTGTCGTGGATCTGGTGACGCATGACAAGGCGGGTGAGCGGATCCTGGAGGGGCTGCTGGTCGACGCGGAGCGGCGGTTGCGTGAGGAGGGGATCGCGGGGGACATCTATCTGTTCAAGAACAACACGGATTCGGCGGGGAACTCGTACGGCTGTCATGAGAATTATCTGGTGGGGCGGCATGGTGAGTTCGGGCGGTTGGCGGATGTGTTGATTCCGTATCTGGTGACGCGTCAGATCATCTGTGGTGCGGGGAAGGTGTTGCAGACGCCGCGTGGTGCGGTGTATTGCGTGTCGCAGCGGGCGGAGCATATTTGGGAGGGTGTGTCGTCGGCGACGACGCGGTCGCGTCCGATCATCAATACGCGGGATGAGCCGCATGCGGATGCGGAGCGGTTCCGGCGGCTGCATGTGATCGTCGGTGACTCGAACATGAGTGAGACGACGATGTTGTTGAAGGTGGGGGCGACGGATCTGGTGTTGCGGATGGTGGAGGCGGGGGTGGTGATGCGTGATCTGACGTTGGAGAACCCGATTCGGGCGATCCGTGAGGTGAGTCATGACATGACGGGGCGTCGGAAGGTGCGGTTGGCGAATGGCCGGGAGGCCAGTTCGTTGGAGATTCAGAAGGAGTATTTCGGTAAGGCGCGGGATTTCGTGGACGCGCGTGGTGGGGACGCGACGGCGAAGCGGGTGTTGGAGTTGTGGGAGCGGACGTTGCGTGCGGTGGAGACGGGGGATCTGGATCTGGTGGCGCGGGAGATCGACTGGGTGACGAAGTACAAGCTGATCGAGCGGTATCGGCGGAAGTATGATCTGCCGTTGTCGTCGCCGCGGGTGGCGCAGTTGGATCTGACGTATCACGATGTGCATCGTGAGCGGGGTTTGTATTACTTGTTGGAGCGGCGCGGGTCGGTGGAGCGGGTGTCGCGGGATCTGGATATTTTCGAGGCGAAGTCGGTGCCGCCGCAGACGACGCGGGCGCGGTTGCGGGGTGAGTTCATTCGGAAGGCGCAGGAGAAGCGGCGTGATTTCACGGTGGACTGGGTGCATTTGAAGTTGAACGATCAGGCGCAGCGGACGGTGTTGTGCAAGGATCCGTTCCGGTCGGTGGACGAGCGGGTGGACAAGTTGATCGCGGGGATGTGAGGGCGCTCGGGGGGCGGGTTGTGTGCTGTGTGTGACCGTCCGGTGACGGGGGCGGTAGGGTGACGCGCGGAGCTTTTCGTCCCTGTGAAGGGTTGTTGCATGTGGCGTGGTGTCCGGTCGTGGTCGGTGGTGGTGGTCGTGGTGGGTTCGTTGGTGGTGTCGGCGTGTTCGGGGGGTGGTGCTGAGGTCGGTGTGGGGGTGCGTGGTGGTTTCGGGAGTGTGCCGGAGGTGCGGTTTCCGGAGGGGGCGCCGTCGGGTTCGTTGGCGGTGCGGACGTTGGTGGAGGGGCGGGGGGCGGCGGCGCGGCGGGGTGATCTGGTGGTGGCGGATTATGTGGGTTACCGGTGGAACGGGGGTGGGCGGAGGTTGTTGGCGAGTAGTTATGCGGAGGGGCGGCCGGGGGCTTTTCCGACGGGTCGGTTGGTGCGGGGGTTGACGCGGGCGTTGGTGGGGTCGCGTCCGGGGTCGCGGGTGGTGGCGCGGATTCCGCCGGAGGACGGTTTCGGTGTGGGGGGTGATCCGGGGCGTCGGGTGGGCGCGGGTGACACGTTGTTGTACGTGTTGGACGTGCGGGCGGTGTATGGGCGTGGGGCGGGTCCGCGTGGGGTGTGGCAGGCGCCGTTGAACGATCGGGATTTGCCGCAGGTAGGGGATGGGGTTCGGGGTGGGGCGCCGGTGGTGTCGGTGCCGCGGGTGGCGCCGCCGGGGGGTTTGCGGGTGCGGACGTTGGTGCGGGGGGACGGTCCGGTGGTGCGGGACGGGCAGCTGGTCGTGGTGCATTTCGCGGGTTTGTTCTGGCGTGACGGTAGGGTGTTCGATTCGTCGTGGGCGGCGGGTCGTCCGTACGGGTTGGTGTTGGGGGCGGGGCAGGTGGTCGAGGGGTGGGATCGGGGGTTGGTGGGGCAGCGTGTGGGGAGTCGGGTGTTGTTGGTGGTGCCGCCGTCGTTGGGGTACGGGGCGAAGGGTCTGGCGCGTTTCGGGGTCAGGGGTGATGACACGTTGGTGTTCGTGGTGGATCTGTTGGGCGCCCACTGACGGGCACTGACGGGCACTGACGGGCACTGACGGGCACTGACGGGCACTGACGGGAAGTGACGGGCACCGACGGCAGGGGTTGGCGCGTCCTGGACGGGGTTCGGGGCGTGTTTTCTATTCGGGGTGTTCGTTGTTCTTAGACTGGTGGGGTGGAGGACATCGAGGCGATCGCGCTGTTGCAGGATCCGGTGCGGCGGCGGCTGTACGAGTTCGTCGCGGCGCGGGGTCGTGAGGTGGGGCGGAACGAGGCGGCGGAGGCGGTGGGTGTGGCGCGGACGTTGGCGGCGTTCCATCTGGACAAGTTGGCGGACGCGGGGTTGTTGGAGGTGGGGAGCAGGCGGTTGACGGGCCGGTCGGGGCCGGGGGCGGGGCGTCCGGCGAAGGTGTACCGGGTGTCGGCGGTGGAGCGGGGGGTGTCGGTGCCGGCGCGGGACTATCGGACGGCGGCGGGTCTGTTGGCGGAGGCGGCGGAGTCGAGTGGCCTTGATCGGGAGTTGTGGGAGGTGGCGCGGCGGCGGGGGAGGGCGTCGCGGGGTCCTTCGGGGGCGTGGGACGGGCTGGACGAGGTGGAGGGGGTTCTGGCGGGGCGGGGTTATGGCCCGGTTCGTGATGAGGGCGGTGCGGTGGTTCGGATGCGGAACTGTCCGTTCCGGGCGGTGGCGGAGGAGTTCCCGCCGTTGGTGTGCGGGATGAACCTGGCGTTGCTGGAGGGGTTGGTGGAGGGTTCGGGGGTGCGGGTGCGGTTGGATCCGCGGCCGGGTTGGTGTTGTGTGGTGGCCGAGAAGTCTAAAAACAACGAAGATTGACATAGAAGAGAGCGGCATGGTGGAGTGATCTCCATGACCCCTCACGACGCCGCCCGGCACCATCTGGCCCAGTTCAACGTCGCGACGCTCCACCGTCCGCTGGACGACCCCGGCATGGCCGGTTTCGTCGAGCTGCTCGACCCGGTCAACGCGCTCGCCGACGCCGCGCCCGGGTTCGTGTGGCGGCTGGTGGAGGAGGGCATGCCGGACGCGACCCGGCTGCGTCCCGCCGGCGCCGACGTGATCATCAACTTCTCGGTGTGGGAGTCGGTCGAGACGCTGTGGGACTTCGCCTACCGCAGCGGCCACCTGGAGGTGATGCGGCGGCGCCGGGAGTGGTTCCGGCGGCACGCGGAGGCGCATCTGGCGCTGTGGTGGATTCCCGCGGGGCACGTCCCGACGGTGGAGGAGGCCATGGAGCGGCTGCGGATGGTCCGCGAGCACGGTCCGACGCCCCGGGCGTTCACGTTCAACGCGGCCTACACCGCCGAGGAGGCCGAGGAGGCCGAGGTCGAGGAGCCGGCCGCGGGGACGGTTCGTCCGGCCGGGTGACCGGGGGCGGGGTGACCGGGGCGGGGAGGTCGGGAGGCGGCCCGGGGGTCAGCCGAGGAGGGTGGCGGTGTGGCGGCCCGCGGCCGCGGCGGTGAGGAAGTAGGCGAGGTCCTCGTCGAGGCGGCGGCCCATGGTGGACAGCCGGACGCCCCAGTCCTTCTCCGCGGCGCCGAGGACGTCCCGCAGGCCGTCGACGGCGACGGGGACGAGGCGGTGCCGGTCGCCGAGCGGCGCGGCGCCGGCGGCGACGCGGGCGCCGAACTCGCCGCCGAGTTCGGGGACGGGGATGTCGGCGGCGGCGAGGGCGACGCGTCCGTAGGCGGTGAGGGAGTGGTGGGAGACGCCGAGGTGGCGTTCGCGTCCGTCGCCCTGGCTGACGCGGAGGGTCCCGACGGGTCGTCCGCCGAGGACGGACGCGGCGTTCAGGGCCTCGCCCGCGGTGACGCCCGAGAACCCCCACCGGGTGCCCGTGCCGAGGTTTCCGGGGCCCTGGGCGACGACGGCGACGTCGGCGTTCAGGACGAGCCGTGCCGCGAGGAGCCCGGTGTGGACGGTGACGGTCTCGAGGTCGCCGCCGAACGCCTGCCCGACGGTGACGGTGGCGGCGAGGGCGCCCGCGTCCTTGAGCCGGGCGAGGGACATGGAGAACCAGGACGGAAGGGCCCCGCCGTCCGGCATGACGTACACGACGCGTATGGAGGGGCGTTCGGCGAGGAGCGCCGCGAGGATCGGCGGCAGGGCGGAGTGCAGGTCGGCGACGACGACGGGCATGCCGTCCACGCCGTCGGCGTCGCGCAGGACGTCGTGGTGGGGGGAGTCCTGCTCGTCGGCGCCGAGGACGGTGGCCTGCAGCGGCGTGTAGCGGGCCTTGACGAGGTGGCCGGGGCCGGACGGGTCGGGTGGGAGCCGGTCGGGGATCGCGACGACCATGGCGTATCCGCCGGTGCCGAGGCCCATCGCCAGGGCGGTGGTGTTGAGCAGCACGGTGTCCCCGGGCTCGGGGCGTCCCACCAGGGCGGGGTAGGCCAGGGCGCGGCAGGTGCCGTCGCCGTCGATCGAGACGGCCAGTTCGATCGCCCCGGGCCATTCGCGGCGGACTTCCTCGACCGTGCCTCTGCGCCATCGGATCACAGCGTGCCACCGTAGCGCAGCGGGGACGCGCGAGGCGTCCCCGCTGCGGGTGGGGGGCAGGATCAGGACTTGCCGCCGTTGGTGGTCACCTTGCCGTTCTTGAACATGTACATGCGCATCCAGTAGGGGTAGGAGACCTTGGCGTCGCCGATCCCCAGGTTCGTCTTGAAGTTGCCGCCGGCGCTCATCGAGGCCTTGCCGTTGCCGGTGTAGCCGCACCACTGCCAGCTGACGTTGTAGATGCCGCGGTCGTTGCAGGCGACGCGGTGCTGGTAGACCTTCTTGCCGTTGTAGACGAAGGTCACGTCCGTCCAGACGCCGAGGATGTTGCAGCGCACGCCGTTCGCCTTGCCGAGCTTGGGCTTCTTCTCCGTCCAGCACCAGCGGAGCTTCACGGTCTTCTTCTTCCAGGCGGCCGCCTTGGTGAGCTCGGCGGCCGGTACGCCGGCGGCTCGCAGGTCCGCGCGGGTGGCGGGCCGTGCGGTGCCCTCCTCGACCTGGGCCGCCGGGCCGCCGCTCGGCGGCGCGGGCGCGGCGGCCGCGTGCGCCGCCGGTCCGACGAGGCCCAGCGCCGCCGTGGCGGCGATGGTGAGTCCGGCCGTGCGCCGGACCGCGTGCTTTCCGCTCATGGAACGTCTCCCTTTCGGTGGACGGGACGTCGCCCGCCGCAGCCCCCGTGGGCCACGGGATGAAGCGAACAGGGCCCGTGTCTCCCGGCCGTCCCCGCCGCGTCCCCGTCGCGTCCCCGCCGCGTCTCGGCCGTGTCTCCGTCGCGTCGGGTGGGCGTCCGCGCGGGTGTCTCGGCGGTGTCCGCGCCGCAGGTCGGGCCCGGGACGCGGGGCCGCCGCGATGATGTCCGACAAGTCCATCGATCTTCGGTCGAAGGGCGGTGCGGGTCCGGTAGCGTGTGGGCGGGGAAGGGGACCGGTATGTCGCGGCGTAAGACCGAACGGTTGCTGAATCTGGTGGTCTGCCTGCTCGCCACGCGGCGTTATCTGACGGCCGAGCGGATTCGGCGGGCGGTGCCCGGGTACCCGGAGTCGGACGAGGCGTTCAAGCGGATGTTCGAGCGGGACAAGGAGGAGCTGCGTGAGCTCGGTGTCCCGCTGGAGGTCGGCGCCGACCAGGAGGGCGGCGGCGGTGAGGAGATCGGGTACCGCATCCCCCCGCAGGCCTACGAGCTGCCCGACATTCATCTGACGCCGGACGAGGCGGCGGTGCTCGGCCTCGCGGCGCGGGTGTGGCAGCGGGCGAGCATGGCGGACGCGGCGTCGGGCGCGCTCCTGAAGCTGCGCGCGGCGGGCGTGGAGACCGACATGACGGCGGCGGTGGGGATCGAGCCGCGGCTCAGCACCCAGGACCCGTCGTTTCCCGCGTTGTGGGAGGCGGTGCGGGACGGGCGGCCGGTCGCGTTCGACTACCAGGGCGTCGGGCGGACGTCGGTGTCGCGGCGGCATCTGGAGCCGTGGGGCGTGGTGTCGCGGCGGGGCCGCTGGTACGCGGTGGGGTTCGACCGTGACCGTGACGAGCAGCGGGTGTTCCGGCTGAGCCGTGTCGTCGGGGAGGTCGTCGCCGACGGTCCGGCCGGGTCGGTGACGGTCCCGGACGGTGTGGACGTGCGGCGCATCGCCTTCGACTGGGGCGACCCGGTGAGCGAGCCGCGTCCGGCGACGGTGCGGCTGCGGCGGGGCGCGGCGCAGGGCCCGCGCCGGTGGGCGCGGGACGTGCGGCCCGCGCCGGAGGGCATCGGGGAGGAAACGTGGGACGAGGCCGTCCTGATGTTCCGCGACGTCGACCGGTTCGCGCCGTACCTGGCGCGGTTCGCCGACGACGTGGTGGTGCTGGACCCGCCGGATCTGCGGGAGGCGGTGGTCCAGCATCTGAAGGCGGTGCTGGCGGACGGCGCGGCGCCGGGGGAGTGAACGGTCGATGACACGGTCGGTGACACGGTCGGTGGCGGTGCCGACGACGTCGACGGGCAGGCTGGGGCGGCTGCTGGCGCTGGTCCCGTATGTGGTGAGCCGCGACTCGGTGGCGCTCGACGAGGCCGCGGCCGCGTTCGGGATCACCGAGAAGCAGCTGATCGACGACCTGAACCTGCTGTGGTGTGTGGAGCTGCGCGCCCCCGACCCGTACTGTCCGATCGACCTGTCCTACGAGGGCGGGGAGATCACGGTGGCGGAGGCGGAGTCGATCGCGCGGCCGCTGCGGCTGAAGGTGGACGAGGCGTCGGCGTTGCTGGTGGCGTTGCGGATGCTGGCGGAGATCCCCGGCCTGGACGACCGGGACGCGCTCAGCCGCGTGATCGCGAAACTGGAGGGGGCGGCGGGCGCGGCGGCGGCCGTGTCCAGCCAGGTCGCGGTGCAGGTCGACCTGCGTCCCGAATCCGCCGACCCCGAGGGCGTCGGCCTGCTGCGGGAGGCGATCGCGCGGCGCCGCCGCGTGCACCTGACGTACTACGTGCCCGCGCGGGACGAGAACACCGAGCGGGACGTCGACCCGATGCGGCTGCTGGTCGTGGACGGCAACACCTACCTGGAGGGGTGGTGCCGCCGGGCGGAGGCGGTGCGGCTGTTCAAACTGGACCGCATCACGGACCTGGCCGTGCTGGACGTGGCGGCCGAGGTGCCCGACGACGCCGAACCGATCGACGTGGACGCGGGCCTGTTCCGCCCGTCCCCGCACGACGAGGCGGTGACGTTCGAGCTGACGCCGATGGGCCGGTGGGTCGCCGACTACTACCCGTGCGAGTCGGTGGAGGAGATCGGCGAGGGGCGGCTGCGGGTGGTGCTGCGGACACCGGACACCCGGTGGGTGCGGGGCCTGGCGCTGCGGCTCGGCGGGCAGGGCCGTGTCGTGGCGCCCGAGCGGCTCGCCGCGCAGATCCGGGACGACGCGGCGCGGGCGCTGGCCGGCTACGGCATGACCTGACCGGCCACGGAATGACCTGACCGGCCACGGCATGACCTGACCGGCCACGGCATGACCTGACCGGCCACGGCATGACCTGACCGGCCACGGCATGACCTGACCGGCTAAGGCATGACCTGACCGGCCGGGTCCGAAGCCCGGAGGCGCACTCCGCGAATGCCCTACCGGCCGGGTCCGGGGCCCGGAGGCATCCTCTGCGGCGTGGTCCGCGCGGGTGCGGGCCGCGGCCCGCGGGGTGAGGGCCGCCGCGCGGGACCGCAGCGGATCGGCTACGGTGGCGGCGTGGCGTGGCTGGCGGTGTCGGTGGCGGCGGGCTCGATCGGCCTGGCCGTGATCGCCTTCTGCGCGTTCCGAGTATGGCTGGAAGTACGCGGTTTCGGCCTTGAACTCGAACGTGCGAGACGGCGGCTGGCTCCGAAACACTCGGCGCTGGCGCGTGAACTCTCCGATACGGAGAACGCGCGCCCGTCACAACCGCGCGGGGACGGCGTACGATCGGCATGAAACCTCGTGTCCTCGAATGAGGGCCCCTGCTGAAGAGGATTGTCATGGCTGGACTTAGCTCGACCGAGATTCTGATCATCCTGGCGGTCGTGTTGCTGCTGTTCGGATCGGCGAAACTCCCGACGCTCGCGCGGTCACTGGGCAAGTCGGCGCGGATCCTGAAGGCCGAGACCAAGGGCCTGCGCGACGACGACGATCCGGAGTCGGGCAAGGACAAGGCGGTGGCGTCCGAGCGGGGCGCGCAGGCGCGCGACGACGTCCGGGACGGTGAGGACGGCGCGCAGCGTCCCCGCGGCGCGCTCGGGGCCGGTGAGCCGATCCAGGGTGTGCCGGTGTCGGACCCCGGTCAGGTCCGCAAGAGCGGCTGACCGGCGCGTACGAGCCGACCCCTCCCACCACCCCGAACCTGAATGCCGACGATGAAACTGAGCAGGCGTGACGCCGGTCCCGACGGCCGCATGCCCCTCATGGAGCATCTCCGTGAGCTGCGCAACCGCTTGATCAAGGCGATCCTCGGCCTCGTGCTCGGCACGATCGCCGGATGGATGATCTTCACCCCCGTCTGGGAGTTCATCACACAGCCCTACACGCGGCTCCCGACCGAACACTGCCTGAACAACCAGTGCGACCTGGTCGTCCACGGGATCTTCGAAGGGTTCTTCGTCCACCTGAAGGTCGCGCTGATGGTCGGCGCGGTACTGTCGTCCCCGGTCTGGCTGTACCAGATATGGGCCTTCGTCGCTCCCGGCCTGTACAACAAGGAACGGCGCTGGACGTACACGTTCATGGCGGCCGCGGTCCCGCTGTTCGGCGCCGGCGCCGCCCTGGCGTACCTGACGATGGACAAGGGCCTGCAGATCCTCATCGGGCTCGCGCCGGGCGACACGACCGTGCTGATCGGCGTGAAGGACTACCTCAGCTACGCGCAGGCGATGCTGTTCATCTTCGGGTTGACGTTCGAGCTGCCGCTGTTCGTGGTCATGCTGAACGTCGTGGGGATCCTCACCCACCAGCGGATCCGCAAGTCCCGCCGACTGCTGATCTTCGCGGTGTTCGTGTTCGCGGCGGTCGCCACGCCCAGCCAGGACCCGTTCACGATGCTGGCGCTGGCGCTGCCCACCGTCGTCCTGTTCGAGATCGCCGAGCTGATCGCGTTCTTCCACGACCGGCGCAAGGCCCGCCGACCCGACCCGGACGCGGATCTGGACGACGACGAGATCTCGCCCCTGGACCTCGACGCCATCGACGCCGAGCTGGAGAAGGGCGACCGGGCCCGCTGACCCGCGCGTGCGGCGGCGCGTGCGGGCGGCGCGTGCGGCGGCGCGTGCGGCGGGTGGTCTAAGGATTGGGAATCGGGCCGGTCGAAACCGTAGGCTCGGAACCATGACCACCCCCGACACCGCGCAGGCCGCGCAGACCCCGGCCCAGCGGTACGCCGCGTACCGGCGGCGCACCGCCGGGAACGGCCCGGCGCTGCTGGACTTCCGCACCCTGTACGACTTCGAGCTGGACCCGTTCCAGATCGAGGCGTGCCAGGCGTTGGAGGACGGCAGCGGCGTGCTCGTCGCCGCGCCCACCGGATCCGGGAAGACGGTGGTGGGGGAGTTCGCCGTGCACCTCGCCCTCACCGGCGGCGGCAAATGCTTCTACACCACGCCGATCAAGGCGCTGTCGAACCAGAAGTACGCCGACCTCGTCCGCCGGTACGGGCCGGAGAAGGTGGGGCTGCTCACCGGCGACAACAGCGTCAACGGGGAGGCGCCCGTCGTCGTGATGACGACGGAGGTGCTGCGGAACATGCTGTACGCGGGGTCGCACACCCTCGCGGGCCTCGCGTTCGTCGTGATGGACGAGGTGCACTACCTCGCCGACCGGTTCCGCGGCGCGGTGTGGGAAGAGGTCATCATCCACGTGCCGGACTCGGTGCGGATCGTGGCGCTGTCGGCGACGGTCAGCAACGCCGAGGAGTTCGGCGAATGGCTCCACGCGGTCCGCGGTGACACGGCGGTGATCGTGGACGAGCACCGTCCCGTCCCGCTGTTCCAGCACATGCTCGTCGGGACCCGCCTGTACGACCTGTTCGTCGACACCGGCAAGGGCACGGACCGGCAGGCGCGGCTGAACCCGCAGCTGACGCGGATGGCGGTGGAGGAGGTCCGGCGCGCCAAGGTCAACGCCGGTCGCCGCACCGGACGGCGGCGCACGGCCAGGCCGCAACGGTACCGGCCGCCCGCCCGACCCGACGTGATCGAACGGCTGGAACGGGCCGGGCTGCTCCCGGCGATCACGTTCATCTTCAGCCGCGCCGGGTGCGACGCGGCCGTCCTGCAGTGCCTGCACGCCGGGATCCGGTTGACGTCGAAGGAGGAGGCGGAGGAGATCCGCGCGCACGCGGAACTGCGCACCGCGGACCTGTCCGACGAGGACCTGCGGGTCCTCGGGTACGCCGACTTCCTCGCCGCGCTGGAACGCGGTGTCGCCGCCCACCACGCGGGGATGCTGCCGACGTTCAAGGAGATCGTCGAGGAACTGTTCACCCGCGGTGTGATCAAGGCGGTGTTCGCGACGGAGACGCTCGCGCTCGGCATCAACATGCCCGCCAGGACCGTCGTGATCGAGAAGCTCGACAAGTGGAACGGTGAGGCGCACGTCGACCTGACGCCCGGCGAGTACACGCAGCTCACCGGGCGGGCGGGGCGCCGCGGCATCGACGTGGAGGGCCACGCCGTGGTCGTGTGGGGCCCGAACGTGGAACCCGCCTCGGTCGCGGGCCTGGCCGGCGCCCGCACCTACCCGCTGAACTCCAGTTTCCGGCCGTCGTACAACATGGCGGTCAACCTCGTCGGCGCCGTCGGCATCGAACGGGCCCGGACGCTGCTGGAGGAGTCGTTCGCGCAGTTCCAGGCCGACCGGGCCGTCGTCGGCCTGGCCCGGCAGGTCCACAAGAACGAGGAGGCCCTCGCCGGGTACGCCAAGGCCGCCGAATGCCATCTCGGTGACTTCATGGAGTACGCGGCGATGCGGCGCCGCCTGTCCGACCGGGAGTCGGAGGTGGCGCGGGAACGGGCCGGGGCGCGCCGCGCGGAGGCCGCCAGGTCGCTGGAGCATCTGCGGCCCGGGGACGTCATCGTCGTCCCGTCGGGGCGCCGCTCCGGCCTCGCCGTCGTCCTCGACCCGGGGGTGGGGCGCCGCTCCGACGGGCCCGCGCCGCTGGTCCTGACGGTGAACCGGTCGGTGCAGCGGCTGTCGATCCAGGACTTCCCCCGCGCCGTCGAACCCGTCGAACGGATCCGGATCCCCAAGTCGTTCAGCCCCCGCAACCCGCAGGACCGCCGTGACCTGGCGTCGACGCTGCGCGCCAAGGTCCCCGACGACGTCCGCGCCCGCAAACGCGCCCGCGCCGACTCCGCCGCACCCGACGACACGGAGATCACGGAGCTGCGGGCGGAGCTGCGCCGCCACCCCGTGCACGGCTGCGACAAACGCGAGGAGCACGCCCGCTGGGCCGAGCGGTACCACCGCCTCGACCGCGAGACCGAGCAGCTCCGCCGCCGGGTCGAGGGCCGCTCCCAGGTCATCGCGCGGACCTTTGACCGCGTGTGCGGCGTCCTGCAGCAGCTCGGCTACCTGGACGGCGACTCGGTCACCGAGGAGGGCCGCCGCCTCGGGCAGATCTACAACGAGCTGGACCTGCTCACCGCCGAGAGCCTCCGCAGCGGCCTGTGGGAGCGGCTCGACCACGCCGAGCTCGCCGCGTGCGTGTCCGCGCTGGTGTACGAGTCGCGGCAACCCGACGACGCCGCCCCGCCCCGCACCCCCGCCGGGGCCGCGCAGGACGCCCTCGCCGCGATGGTGCGGCTGTGGGGCGAACTGGACGCCGTCGAACACGACAACCGGGTGTCGTTCCTGCGGGAACCCGACCTCGGGTTCGCGTGGACGGCGTACCGGTGGGCGAAGGGCGACGACCTCGACGAGGTCCTCCTCGACGCCGACCTCACCGCCGGGGACTTCGTCCGCGCCGTCAAACAGCTCCTCGACCTGCTCGGGCAGGTCGCCGACGCGTCCCCGCCCAACGGGCACGTCCGCAAGACCGCCCGCCGGGCCATGGACGCCATGCGCCGCGGCGTCGTCGCGTACTCGTCCGTCGCCTAAAAACACCAGCGGAATGTCCCAATCGGAGAAAATGGCCTTCGACCTTGGGATTTGTGCCACAATCGGGACGCCCGAAATCCTTGCGGGCCGTGGGAGCACAGTGGCGACGGGGGCGCCGCGGGCGGGGCCGAGCACGCCTCGCTCGCCCACGAGACACACGAGAAAGGTCCCCACCGTGGCCATCCGCGACAAGATGCGCGCCAACGCGGCCCACGTCCTGCAGCCGGGCGAGAACATCCAGGCGGTGTTCGGCGCCCAGACGACCAGCCAGTACCTCGCGTTGGTCTCCCTGTGGATCCTCATCCTCGCCAACTCCTACCGGGTCGTGGTCGTCACCGACCGGCGGGTGCTGGTGTGCCGGTCCGGGCGGCTGCGCACCACCCCCGTCGTCGAGGTGCTGCGGGAACTGCCCCGCGGCACCCGCATCGGGCCGCCGAGCGGCCTGTGGTGGCGGTGCGAGACCCTCGGGGAGAAGCTGTACGTCCACAAGCGGTTCCACAAGGACGTCAACGCCGCCGACGGCGCCGCCTGACGCGCCGTCCCACACCCCGGGACAGGGGCCCTCCCGTGCCGGGAGGGCCCCTGTTCCTTTCTCCCCCGCGGCGACGACCGGCGCGGCCGTCGCACCCTCCCGAGGTCGGAGACGGATCCACTTCACGGAGGAGCCGACGGCGGTGTCCGGGCCGCTACTGTGAGCCTGATCACGGAATAGACGACGAATACGCAGGATGTGTGCATGATCGAGGCGGAGAACCTCACCAAACGCTACGGCGACAAGACCGCTGTGGACGATCTGTCCTTCACCGTCGTCCCCGGGCGGGTGACCGGGTTCCTCGGCCCGAACGGGGCCGGCAAGTCGACGACCATGCGGCTGCTGCTCGGCCTCGACCGGCCGCACCGCGGCGACGCCCGCATCTGCGGCGTCCACTACGCCCAGCTGCCCGCGCCGCTGCGCGTCGTCGGCGCGCTGCTGGAGGCGCGGGCCGTCCACACCGGCCGCAGCGCCTACAACCACCTGCTGTGCCTGGCGCAGACGCAGGGCATCGGCAAGAAGCGCGTCGACGAGGTCGTCGAACTCGTCGGCCTCACCGGCGCGGCCCGCAAGCGCGCCGGCGGCTTCTCCCTCGGCATGGGGCAGCGGCTCGGCATCGCCGCCGCGCTGCTCGGCGACCCGTCCGTGCTGATCCTGGACGAGCCCGTCAACGGCCTCGACCCCGAGGGCATCGTCTGGATCCGGACGCTCATGCAGCGGCTCGCCGCCGAGGGGCGGACCGTGTTCGTGTCCAGCCACCTCATGAACGAGATGGCCGTGACCGCCGAGCACCTCATCGTCATCGGGCGCGGCAGGCTCATCGCCGACTGCTCCACCGAGGAGTTCATCGAGCGCAGCACCGAGAAGATGGTGATCGTCCGCAGCCCGGACGTCGAACGGCTCACCGGCGTCCTCGTCGGCGAGGGCGCCAAGGTCAGCCCCGACGGGGACGGGACGCTCACCGTCACCCACATGGAGGCGCCGCGCGTCGGGGAACTCGCCGCCGCCGAGGGCGTCGTCCTGCACGAACTCACCCCGAAGCGCGGCTCGCTGGAGGCCGCGTTCATGGAGCTGACCCGCGACAGCGTCGAGTACGGCGCGGGCGCCGGGACGGAGGAGACCCGATGAGCCCTGCCACGACGGGCGCCGCCACGTCCGGCGCCGACGCGCGGCCCGTGCCGGCGCCGCCCGCCCACTCCCGGCCCGGGTTCGGGCGGCTCATGCTCGCCGAATGGACGAAGATCCGCACGGTGCGGTCCACCCTGTGGTCGCTGATCCTGCTGTTCCTGCTCACCCTCGGGTTCACCGCCCTGTTCGTCGGCCTGACCGTCGCGCAGTGGGACGACATGAAACCCGAGGACCAGGCCTCGGTCGCCGCCGACCCGGTCAACTTCATCCTCGGCAGCGGGTTCTTCCTCGGCCAGCTGACCATCTGCGTCCTCGGCGTCCTGATCATCGCCTCCGAGTACTCCACCGGCATGATCCGCGCCAGCCTCCTCGCCGTGCCGCGGCGGCTGCCGATGCTGTGGGCGAAGGCCGCCGTGTTCGGCCTGGTCGTCCTGGTCCTCGGCGTCGTGGTGTCGTTCGTGTCGTTCTTCATCGGGGCGGCGCTCTTCAACGACAAGGCGTCGGTGTCGCTCGGCGACGACGGCGTGCTGCGCGCCGTCATCGGCGGCGGACTCTACCTGGCGATGCTGGGCCTGTTCGCCCTGGCCGTCGGCGCGATCGTGCGGCACCCCGCCGGCGGCATCACCGGCGTGATCGGGTTCGTGCTGGTGCTGGCGCCGCTCGCCTCGCTGCTGCCCGGCAGCATCGGCGAACACGTCCACGCCTACCTGCCGTCCGAGGCCGGCTACCTGATCTCCAAGGCACACCAGGGGGAGGACGACATCCTCAGCCCCTGGGAAGGGTACGGGGTGTTCGCGCTGTGGACGGCCGCGCTCCTCGCCACCGCGTCGATCCTGCTCAAACGCCGCGACGCCTGACACCCACCGCTTCCACTTTTTCCGAAACGCCCGACCGCCCACCGGCCGGGCGTTTCGGCGTGCCCGGACCCGGCCCCCGCACCCGAAAAACGTTGCACTGAGCAACGATCCCGGCTACTGCTAGAGGTGCTCAGCGCTGGATCGATACGGGGGTGCGATGGTGGACGACGAGGCTCCGACGCGGACACGGCTGCTCCAGGCGGCCGTCGAGGTCATGGCCGAGAGCGGCTGGTCCGCGGTGACGTCACGGCTCGTGGCGGAACGGGCACGCGCCAACAACGCGCTCGTGCACTACCACTTCGGAACGATCGACGCGCTGCGCAGGGCCGCCGTCCTGCACGCGATGGAGAAGGAACTCGAGGGCCCCGTCGGCGCCGTCCTGCGCGCCGACGACGCCCTCGACGGCGTGCAGAGCGCCATCCGCCGCCTGGCCGCGCGCGGCTCCGGCGCCGCCGGGCAGCGGGTCCTGGCCGAGGCGCTCATGCACGGCCTGCGCGACGCCGAACTGCACGAGGAGGGCGTCCGGCGGATCCGGACGTTCCGCGACGCGCTGACCGACCGGCTCTCCGAGAACCAGGCCGCCGGGCGGCTGCGCGCCGACGCCGACCCCGCCGCCCTCGCCGTGGTCATCGGCGCGCTCCTCAACGGCCTGCTCCTGCACGTGCTGTTCGACCCCGGCATCGACGTCGTCCGCTCGACCGCCGGGCTGATCGCCCTGCTGCGCCCCGCCGACCCCGCGGACCTGTGACCGCGGGTGAGGCAGCCCAGGGGCCGATGGCGCCCCGCGGACGCGACGTTGTAGAAAGTCGGCATGAGCGAGCAGGGCGCCCCCACCGACGAGCACCGCGACGAACACCCTGACCGACACGGCGACGAACCCACCGACGAACCCACCGACGAACCCACCGACGAACCCACCGATGAACGCACCGACGAACGCACCGACCGGCGCACGGACGAGCGCGCCGGCGAGCAGCACCCGGACGCGCACACCGGCGAACACACCGACGAGGACGGCGTGGACGAGGTCACCTCGGCGGTTCTGACCGCGTCCCGGCTGCTCGTCGCGATCTCCGTGCGGTCCCTGGCCGCCGTGGAGGACACCGTCACGCTCCCGCAGTTCCGGCTGCTCGTCGTGCTGTCCACGCGGGGGCCGCTGAAACTCGTCACGCTCGCCGGGGAACTGGGCGTCAACCCGTCCACCGCCATGCGGATGGTGGACCGGCTCACCACCGCCGCGCTCGTGGACCGGCAGGCCAGCCCCGACAGCGGCCGTGAAATCCGCATCCAGCTCACCGCCGCCGGCCGCGCCATCGTCGACGACGTCACCGCCCGCCGCCGCGCCGACATCGCCGAGATCGTCGCCCGGATGCCGCCCCGCCGGCGCCATGACCTCGTCGCCGCGCTGCGCGCCTTCACCGACGCGGGCGGCGAACCCCCCGTCACCACCTCCGTCCCCCTCGGCTGGACCTGACACCCGCCCCCGCGGACCGGCCGGACGCCCTGACCGCCCCGCCCGCCACCGTGAACCCGGCCGCCACTGTGAACCGGGCCGCCACTGTGAACCGGGCCGCCACTGTGAACCCGGCCGCCACTGTGAACCCGGCCGCCGTGAACCTCGCCGCCCCGACGGGCGTACTGCCCGGCGAACGCCCACCCACCCGGAAGGACGGCGGCGGATGCGAACACCCGGGCCCCTCCCCGCCGCGGCGTGCGCGCTGACCGCGGCGCTGCTGCTCGGCGGCTGCACCCCCATGGCCCGCCAGTCCGGCGACGGCGGAGCGCAACCCGCGCCCGTCGCGGCGGAGCACGCCCGCCAGGCCACCGTGACCACCCCGTGGGGGCCGCTCGGCCCCGCCGACCGGGACCTGCTCGCCAAGATCCGTCAGGCCGCGCTGTGGGAGATCCCCGTCGGCCGGGAGGCCGCCCGCCGCGCCGCCCGCCCCGCCACGCGCCGCAGCCTCGCCGACATCGCCCGCCGGCACGAACGCCTCGACGAACTGGACCGCGGGATCGCCGCCCAACTGGACGTCCCGCTGCCCGACCGGCCCACCGCCGAACAACAGAGCTGGATGTCGGAGATCACCGGCAAGTCCGGCACCGAGTACGACAAGACGGCCGTGGCGCGCCTCCGGATGGCGCAGGGCCTGCTCTACGCGCGGATCGCGGCCGTCCGCGCCGGCACCCGCAACACCCTCGTCCGCCGCTTCGCCAAACAGTGCGAAACGTTCGTCCACACCCACCTGACGCTGCTGGAGGGAACCGGCTTCGTCACCGGCGACACACTGCCCGACCAGCCCGCCGTCACCGAGGCATCCGAGCCCGGCGGCCCGAACCGACCCCGGTCACCCGCACCCGCCGCCACCTCCCTCATCGGCGGCGGCTGACCGACACGCCCTGCCCCATGATCGGATGCGCCGGGTCGGCGTCCAACGCCGCCACCGCCACCGGCAGCGGCAGACTCGGCAGCACCCGCGCGGCCGCCTTCCGGTACGTTCGTGCTTCCACGAGCGGACGTCGCCCGCAGAAGGCGGTGCCGACCGGGCGGTTCACGGCGAGCATGCCCCCGGCTCGCGGAGACGCATGCGCCCTCCGCTCGGCCCGGCGGGTCTCACCGGGCCGTCAGAGCGGCCGCCTAAGGGCTCACGCCGTAGGGCAGGCCGTCTGTGACGTCGACGTACTCTGCGGAACGTCCCCTCGTGCCCGCTTTCCGGCGCCGTGCGGACGCCGGTGCGTGACCGTGGGGCACGGCCTAGCGGTCCAGTTCGGCGAGCAGTGCCTGAAGCGTCGCGCCGAGCGGGGCGTCCAGCGTCACCAGGGCGTGCCCGTCACCGCGCGTCGTGCCCCGGTTGACGATCGCCACCGGAACACCGTGCTCGTCGGCGTGCCGGACGAACCGGTACCCCGACAGCACCGTCAACGACGACCCGAGCACCAGCAACGCGCCCGCGCCCTCCGTCAGCGTGTAGCACTCCCGCACCCGGGCCGGCGGCACGTTCTCCCCGAAGAAGATCACGTCGGGTTTCAGGATGCCGCCGCAACGCTCGCAGTCCACCACCCGGAACTGCGCCGTGTCCGCGTCACCGAGAACGACGTCACCGTCCGGATTGACCTGCCCCGTCGCGGCGACCCGCTCCTCCCAGCCGGGGTTCGCGGCCCGCAACCGCTCGTCCAGCCGCGCCCGCGGCGACCGGTCACCGCACTCCAGGCACACGACCCGCGCCAGGGCGCCGTGCAGCTCGATCACCCCGTCCCCGCCCGCGGCCTGGTGCAGACCGTCGACGTTCTGGGTGATGATCCCCGACAGCAGCCCGCGGCGCCCCAACTCGGCGACCGCACGGTGACCCGCGTTCGGCCGGGCCGCCGTGATGTGCCGCCACCCCAGATGGCTGCGCGCCCAGTACCGTCGGCGCGCCTCCTCCGACCCCCTGAAGGTCTGGTAGGTCATCGGTTCGGCCCGCCGCCGACGCCCCGTCTCCCCGCGATAGTCCGGAATGCCCGACTCGGTCGACAGGCCCGCGCCGCTCAACACCACCACGTCGCCGTCGGCGACCAGGTCGGCCAGCAGCCGCAGCCGCGCGCCCGATCCCGTCCCGCCATCGGCGAAAAGCTCCTCCACCACCCGCGTCACCCTTCCATGGTGCACGACGGGCGGGTCGACCGTCCCCCCTGACGGAGGGTCACCGTTCGCCGGACGAGAACAGTCGCCCCCGACGACCCGGAGTGACTTCCGTCACACCGTGGCGTCCAAGCCCGCAGGTGGAACGGCCGAACGGCGGCGTTCGAGCCTCGGTTGGGCCGATGATGACGAAAGTCAACCATCAGTGTTACGTTGCCGTGCGTGACCTCAGGCAGGCGGCACGGGCGGCCCGTGTCGTGCACCGCGGACGACGGGGGCCGCGTCGGTCCGGGAACCGGCCCTGTCCCTCAAGGTCGGCGGGTCGAAGACACCGGACGCACCGGCGAGGCCGCGGGCCGCCCCGGTGGTGCTCGTCGCGTCCAGGCCCGGATCTCCCGGATTCTCGAGCCCCGCCGGCGGGCGGGCGGGAAGGTGACCATCGCATGAAGCTGGCCATTCTCGGCGGCGGCGGGTTCCGGGTGCCCCACGTGTACGAGGCGCTGCTGCGCGACCGCGGCACCCCCCGCGTCGACGAGGTCTGGCTGTACGACACCGACGCCGGACGGCTCAGGGCCATGGCGGCGATCCTCGCGGCGCTCGCGGAGGAGGCCGCCGACGGGACGAGGGCAGACGGCGCCGAACCACCGAAGGTGTTCACCGCGACACGCCTGGACCGCGCGCTGGAAGGCGCCGACTTCGTGTTCGCCGCGATCCGCGTCGGCGGCGCCGCGGGCCGGGTCCGTGACGAACGGGTGGCGCTCGACCTCGGCGTCCTCGGGCAGGAGACCACCGGCCCCGGCGGCATCGCCTACGGCCTGCGCACCATCCCCGTGATGACGCGCATCGCCCACCGCGTCGGGGCCGTCGCCCCGGACGCCCATGTCATCAACTTCACCAACCCCGCCGGGATGATCACCGAGGCGATGCAGGCGGTCCTCGGCGACCGGGTGCTCGGCGTGTGCGACACCCCCTCCGGGCTCGGCACTCGCGTCGCCGCCGCGCTCGGCCTCGACGCCGCCCGTCTCCGGTTCGACTACGTCGGCCTCAACCACCTCGGCTGGATGCGCCGCGTCCTGCACGACGGCACGGACGTGCTGCCCGCCGTCCTCGCCGACGACGACCTCCTCGGCTCGCTGGAGGAGGGCGCGGTGTTCGGCCGCGACTGGCTCCGCGACCTCGGCGCCATCCCCAACGAGTACCTGTACTACTACTACTTCAACCGGGAGGCGGTGCGGGCCACCCTGGACGCGCCGCGGACCCGCGGCGAGTTCCTGGCCGCCCGCCAGGCCGCCTTCTACGAGCGGATCGCCGCCGCGTCCGGCGGCGCGGCGCTGCGGACGTGGCGCGCGGCGGTCGCGTCCCGCAGCGCCAGCTACATGGCCGAGATGAAGGGCGCCGAGACCGGCGCCGAACTCGCCGACCACGGCGGCGTCGACCCGGTCGACGAGGGCTACGCCGGGGTCGCGGTGAAGGTCATGGCCGCGATCGGCCGCGACGAACCCGCCACCCTGATCCTCAATGTTCGGAACGGTCCAACCGTGCCGGCGCTGCCGCCCGACGCGGTCGTCGAGGTCCCGACGCTGGTCGACGCCCGCGGCGTCCACCCCCTCCCGCCCACCCCGCCCGACCTGCACCAGACGGGACTGATGCAGCAGGTCAAGGCCGTCGAACGGCTGACGGTCGACGCCGCGCTGACCGGATCACGCGCCGCGGCCGCCCAGGCGTTCGCGCTGCACCCCCTCGTCGACTCCGCCTCCGTCGGACGGCGGCTGCTGGACGGCTACATCGCCCGCATCCCCGAGGTCGCGGCCGTGTTCGAGGAGCCGCGATGACGTTCGAGGAGCCGCGATGACGTTGGAGGAGACCCGATGACGACCGTGCGCGACACCGTGCCGGGCCGTCCGCCCGACCCCGACCTGTCGGACCCGTGCGCCGAACGCGGCGTCGTCGCCGAACGGCTCCGCCGCGCCCACGACACCGGCTCCGGACCACCGCCCGACCTGGACGTCTTCCTGTCCGGCCAGGTCTTCATGGACATGATCTTCACCGGGCTGCCGGGCCTGCCGCCGCCCGGCACCGAACTGTTCACCGAGGGACTCGGCTCCGCGCCCGGCGGCATCGCCAACATCGCCGTCGCGATGAGCCGGCTCGGGCTGCGCGTCGGACTCGCCGCCGCGTTCGGCGACGACCTCTTCGGCGCCTACCTGTGGCGCACCCTCGCCGAACAGGAGGGCGTCGACCTCGCCCGGTCCCGCCGCGTGCCGTCCTGGCCGACCCCGGTGACGGTGTCGCTCGCCTACGACTCCGACCGCAGCATGATCACCTACGCCAGGCCCGTCCCCGACATCGGCACCGGCGACCGCTACGAGGAGGCGCTCGGCCACGCGCCGCCGACCGCGCGGGCCTGCTTCGTCGACATCGAACGGCCCGTCCCCGACTGGGCGCGGGAGATGCGCGCCGCGGGCACCACCGTGTTCGCCGACCTCGGCTGGGACACCACCGAGACGTGGTCCAGCGAGGTCCTCGACCGGCTCCGGGACGTCGACGTGTTCCTGCCCAACGCCGTCGAGGCGATGGCCTACACCCGCACCGCCACGCCCGAGGACGCCGCCCGCGCCCTGTCCGCGCGGGTCCCGGTCGTCGTCGTCAAACGCGGCGGCGCGGGCGCCGTCGCCATCGACGCCCGCACCGGCGAGGTCGCCGAGACCGGCGCGCTGCCCGTCGAGGCGCTCGACGCGACCGGCGCCGGAGACGTGTTCGGCGCCGGATTCCTGTTCGGCACCCTCGCCGGCATGCCGCTCGCGGAACGGCTGAGATTCGCCAACCTGTGCGCGGGCCTGTCGGTACGGCACCGCAGCGGCTCCCTCGGCGCCCCCTGCTGGGGCGAGATCGCCGCGTTCGGCGAATCCGGCGAGATACCCGAGGACGAACTGAAGGAGTACGCCTTCGTCGTCGACCACATCCCCGCCTCGGCCCCCGAGGACGCCGTCCGCGCCGAACCCACCCTCCGCGACACCCCCCGACACTCGACCTGACGGGAGCCTGCGGAGTCGGGCGCCGGACCGTACGGCCTACCGGCCGCCGCGTCCCGGATTCTCCAACTGGAAGAAGTTGCTCTGCGAGCCGTCCTTCCTGTGCTCCTGGTACAGGAAGTTGAGTTCACGGTCGTCGAACGTGCGGAACCAGTCGTCCCAGGAGATGTGCTCCAGGTTCTCGCCGCCGTAGCCGGGGAAGTCGAACAGCAGCCTGCCGGGCCTGCCCTCGTACTCGCTGCCCGGCACGGTCGACGGCTCGGCGCCGCGGTCCTCGGCCCAGCGGCGGATGACCTCGTGGTCGGTCGTGACCATGCTGCGGCCCGGCCGCTCCTCGTGCTCCTCAGGCGAGGACACCTCCTGCTGATACCGGTGCTCGCCCCGAATCGGGTGATGTGATTCGCCCATCGTTGCCCCCTGTTATGGACGTTTCAGATACTTCGCACCCATACCCGCCGATCCGGCGGATAACGAGCCGCGGACGCCCCGACCTGCGGTGGGTAGGCTCCGCGGCAGGGCCGAGGAGAGGACGAGGATGGCCGACGAGGGACCCTTCAGCGACGACGTCGTGCGGCAGATCATGCGGCACATGAACGACGACCACGCCGCCGACTGCCTGACGATCTGCCGGGCGCTCGCCGACCGGCCCGGTGCCACCGCGGCCCGGATGACCGGTATGGACGCCGACGGCATCGATTTCGCCGTCCTGGACGGCGGCGTGGAGCACCCCGTCCGGATCCCGTTCGGCGAGCGGCTCACCGAACGACCGCAGGTGCGGCGCGAGGTCGTCCGGATGACCGAGCAGGCCCGCGCCGCGCTGAGCGGCTGACCCTGGACGTTTCCGACGCCCTGTCGGTAAAGTAGCCGACGTCACGTCGGAAACTTCACCGCCGCACCTTCCCAATGAATTTAGGTAAGGCTAGCCTAAATCCAAGGGACGAGGGAGGGCCGGGATGACCAGCACGGACGAGCCGTTCTCCGCGCGGCTGCGCGCCGCCACCTGGGGCGACCACGGGGACACCGGCGCCTCCGCCTACATGAGCGCCCTCGTCGAGGGCCGTCTCGCCCGCGACGAGTACGCGCGGTTCGTGGCGCAGCTGCACCCGGTGTACGAGCTGCTGGAGGAGGCCGCCGACCGGATGGCGTCCGACCCGGTCGCCGGCCCGTTCGACCTTCCCGGCCTGCGCCGCCGCGACGCGCTGGAGGCCGACCTGGCCTTCTTCTACGGCCCCCGCTGGCGCGCCCGGATCGAGCCCGGCGAGGCAACGCAGCGGTACTGCGACCGGCTCCGCGACGTGTGCTTCGACTGGCCCGCCGGTTTCGTCGCCCACCACTACACCCGCTACCTGGGCGACCTGTCCGGCGGCCAGTACATCGGCCTGCAGGTCCGCAAGACCCTCGACCTGGAGCCCGGCGCGGACGGCGTCCGCTTCTACCGGTTCCCCGGCAAGCCCAAGGCCTACAAGGACCGCTACCGCGCCCTCCTGGACGCCGCGCCCTGGGACGCCGACGAGCGCGAACGCGTCGTCGACGAGGTCAGGGCCGCCTACCGCCTCAACGCCGCCGTCACCGCGGACCTCGACCGCGGCCTGCGCTCCAGCGCCGCCTGACCGCGCGCCGCGCCCCCGTTACTGATCTACAATGTAAAGGTGGCGGGCGAGGAACGTTCCGGCGTCCGGGCGAACTCGCGCAGCCGCGCCGGGTCCACCACGGTGATCTTCCGGCGGCCGGTGCGGACGAGCCCCTCGGCCCGCAACGTGCCGAGCGCGCGGGCGACGGTCTCCCGCGAGGCGTCCATCCAGCTGCCGAGCTCCTCCTGCGACAGCGGCGGGCCGATCGCGACACCGCCGTCGGCGTCCGGTGGTTCGTGCCGCGCCGACAGTTCCGCGAGCCGCGTCAGCAGGATCGCCAGCCGCCGCGCCCCGTGCGCGGACACATGCGCCTGCAACCTGCGGTCGGCGTCGTCGAGCCGCCGCACGAACGTCCCGCTGACCAGGCGCCACACGCCGGGATGGGCGTCCAGGAAGCCGGTGAAGCGGGACGCGGGCACCACGAACGCGCGCAGCGGGGTCAGCGCCACCACGGTCGCCGACCGCTCCCGGCGCCCCAGCACCGCGCTCTCGCACACCAGGTCGCCGGGCCCGCGCACGGCGAGCACCACGTCCCGGCCGTCCTCGCTGGTGGACGTCACCTTCGTCCACCCCGACTCGATGACGACGATGTGGTCGGAGTCGTCGCCCTGGTAGCACAGCGGCGTCCGCGGGGCATAGCGCTTCGGCCGCGCCACCGCCCGCAACGCGGCGCGTTCCGCCGTGCCCAGAGCGTCCCAGAAGCCGGGAGGCTCCGGTGTCGGCGGTCGGTGGGACGGCGCGGGCTGCGTCACGGCTGCGGTCTCCGGTTCCTGGGGGTCAGGTGAACCGGCACCCACGGCGAATGGGGGGAGTGGGGCGGTGAGGCCCAGCGCCGCGGGTACCGGTCGCTCTCGCGGCCGCCGCGGCGACGAGCGTGGTCGTCCGTCCCCCCGGCGGCGCACTGCCTTCAACCCAATGAGAACCCCTCACTGAGCAGGATGCTGCACGCGGAAGAACCCTCTGTCTGCGTCATCTGACACTCTCACCGAAAATTGCATCGGTGCGGGGCGGTCAGCGGGCCAGCGCGTTCAGCAGCCGGTTGACGGGGCTCGACAGGTTCCACCGGTCCGCGAGCGCGACGAGCGCCTCCGGATCGCGCGCCCCCTCCGGAAGCCGGTCGTCGAGCGCCGCCAGCTCCGGCGCGTCGATGTCGGTGACGACCCGCACCACCGTCTCGGCCGCCGCCAGGTACTCGCGGGCGTTCTCCATCCGACGTCGCGCGCCCGCCGGGAAACCCTCGTCGGTCCCGGCGTCGAGGGCCGCGAGGATCCCCTCGACCGACCCGAACCTGGTGACGAGCGCGGCGGCGGTCTTGTCACCGACCCCGGGAACGCCCGGCAGACCGTCGCTGGGGTCACCGCGCAGCGTCGCGTAGTCGCCGTAGCCGCGGCCGGGGATGCCGTACTTGGCCGCGACCTCCTTCTCACCCATCACCTGCAGGTTCCGGATGCCCCGCGCCGTGTACAGGACGCTGACCGGGCCGCGGTCGTCGACCAGCTGGAACAGGTCGCGGTCGCCGGTGACGATGTCGACGGGGCCCTCCGCCGCGCCCCGCGTCGCGAGCGTGCCGATGACGTCGTCGGCCTCGTACCCGGGGACGCCCGCCCGCGCCAGCCCGAACGCGTCCAGCACCGCGTCGATGATCGGGAGCTGTGTCTCCAGCGCGTCGGGGGTCTGGTCGCCGCCGTCGTCGGCGACCCGGTGCGCCTTGTAGGACGGCAACGCCGCCACCCGGAACGCGGGCCGCCAGTCGGCGTCCATACAGCACACCAGACGGTCGGGACGGCGGTCCTGGACCAACCGCGCGATCATGTCGATGAGGCCGCGGACCGCGTTGACCGGCGTCCCGTCCGGCGCGGTCACCGACTCGGGCACCCCGAAGAAGGCGCGGAAGTACAACGACGGCGTGTCCAGCAACATCAGCCCGCTCATGCGCCACATCGTGCCATGCGGGCCGGGGCGGCGCCGGGTGGACGCTCCTGCGATCCTGGTACCGCAGAAACGACCGGAGAATGGAGACGGGTGTGACAACGGAGTTGTATCCGCGTGAGCGTCTCGGCCAGGTGCGGGACGCGGCGGCGAAGGCGGGCCTCGACGCGGTGCTGCTGACCCCCGGCCCCGACCTGCGATACGTCACCGGGTACGACGCCAAGCAACTGGAACGGCTCACCTGCCTGGTGGTGCCGGCCGGCGGCGAGGCGTTCCTGGTCGTCCCGCGCCTGGAGGTGCCCGCGGCGCAGGCGTCGCCGGCGGGCGCGCTCGGCGTGGAGCTGGTCCCGTGGGACGAGACCGACGACCCGTACGCGGTGGTCGCGGCCCGGCTGCCGAGAGGCCTGACGACCGTGGGCGTGGCCGACCGGATGTGGGCGGTGATGGCGCTGCGGTTCCGCGCCGCGCTCCCCGGCGCCGAGCAGGTCGCGGCCGGGTCGGTGCTCCGCGAACTGCGGATGCGCAAGAGCCCGGCGGAGGTCGCGGCGCTGCGCGAGGCGGGCGAGGCGATCGACCGGGTGCACCGCCGCGTCCCGGACATCCTCAAGGCCGGCCGGACCGAACGGGAGGTGGGCCGCGACATCGCCGACGCGATCACCGCCGAGGGGCACGCGCAGGTCGACTTCGTCATCGTCGGGTCCGGCCCGAACGGCGCGAACCCGCACGCCGAACTCTCCGACCGCGTCATCCGCCCCGGCGAACCCGTCGTGGTCGACATCGGCGGGACGATGCCGAGCGGCTACTGCTCGGACTCCACCCGCAACTACTGCGTCGGTGAACCCCCGGCGGACTACCAGGCGTACTACGAGGTGCTGGTGGTGGCGCAGCGGGCGTCGCGCGAGGCCGTCCGGCCCGGCGCGACGCCCGCGACGGTGGACGCGGCCGCCCGCGACGTCATCACCGACGCCGGCTACGGCGAGCACTTCTTCCACCGCACCGGCCACGGCATCGGCCTGGAGTCCCACGAGGACCCCTACATCGTCGCGGGCAACCTCGAGCCCCTCGAACCGGGCATGGCCTTCTCCATCGAGCCGGGCATCTACCCCGGCCCGCACGGCGCCCGCATCGAGGACATCGTCGTCTGCACCGAAGAAGGCCACACCTCCATGAACCTCACCGACCACACCCTCAAAATCATCGACTGAAGCCGCCACAACCCCGATCCCTGGACGAGTCACAACCTCGGTCCCTGGACCGAACCCCGGCCGGGGTCACGGTTCGCGCGGCCTCCGGCGCCCCAGCGCCGGAGGCCGCGCGAACCGCCGAGCCGGTCGACCGCAGCGCCACGACGCCACCCGCACGGTCACAGAGGACCCGCACCGTGGCGTGAGGATCGACCGGCTCGCAACGGGGGGTCCCAGGGGGGTCGTCCCCCCTGGGCTACAGAGCGAGTCCGCTGGTCGGGTCGAAGAAGTGGAGGCGGCGGGTGTCGACGGCGAGGTCGACCTGCTGGCCGGGGCGGACGTGGGAGCGGGAGTTGACGCGGGCGGTGCACAGCGCCTTGTCGCCGGTGAGGGGGACGGCCATGTCGCCCTCACCGTCGTCGGCGTCCTCGGCGAGGGCGACGGTGTCCTTGTGCTCGACGGGCGGCGCGTCGATGGTGAACAGGACGTTGATCTCGCTGCCGAGTTCCTCGGTGACGGTGCTGTGGACGGTCATCGGCGCCCATTCGGGGGAGGCGAAGTGGGCCTCCTCGAAGTCGGACGGGCGGATGCCGAGGATGACCTGGCGGCCGAGGTGGTTCTGCAGGCCGGGCTTGCCGTCCAGGACCGACGCCGGGACCGGGAGGGTGTATCCGGCGAAGGAGACCTTCGCGCCGCCGTCGCCGGTGGTGAGGTCGGCGGTGACGAAGTTCATCGCGGGGGAGCCGATGAAGCCCGCCACGAACAGGTTGACGGGGTTGTCGAACAGGCGCTGGGGCGTGTCGACCTGCTGGAGTTTCCCGTCGCGCAGGACGCAGACCCGCGAGCCGAGCGTCATCGCCTCGACCTGGTCGTGGGTGACGTAGACGGTGGTGACGCCGAGCCGTTCGTGCAGCTGGCTGAGGGAGGCGCGCATGGACACGCGGAGTTTGGCGTCGAGGTTGGACAGCGGCTCGTCCATGAGGAACGCCTGCGGTTGGCGGACGATCGCGCGGCCCATGGCGACGCGCTGCCGCTGACCGCCGGAGAGCGCGGCGGGCTTGCGGTTGAGGAACTGTTCGAGGCCGAGCATCTTGGCGGCCTCGCGGACCTTCTGTTTGATCTCGGCCTTGGGGGTGCCGCGGAGCTTCAGGCCGAACGCGAGGTTCTGTTCCACGGTCATGTGGGGGTAGAGGGCGTAGTTCTGGAAGACCATCGCGATGTCGCGGTCCTTGGGGGCGAGGTCGTTGACGACCCGGTCCCCGATGGAGATCTTCCCACCGGTGATCTCTTCCAGCCCGGCGATCATCCGCAGCGCGGTGGACTTGCCGCAGCCGGACGGGCCGACGAGGACCATGAACTCGCCGTCGCGGATCTCCAGGTCGAGCCCGTCCACGGCCTTGACGCCGCCGGAGTACACCTTGTCGACCCCGTCCAACACGATCTTCGCCATCCGAACCCCTTATGGAAACGTTTCCAACACCCCCTGGCGAGCAGGGGTTTTACTCGATATCTGGAGTAAACATCATGGAAACGTTTCCATGGCAGTCAAGATCATGAGAAGATCACCGAGATGGGCGAAGGGGGCGGTCCGGACATGACGGACAGGAGACCCGCGACGATCAAGGACGTGGCGGCGTCGGCGGGCGTCGGCATCGCCACGGTCTCCCGGGTGTTCTCCGGGACGGGCTCGGTCAGCGCCGCCACCCGCGACCGGGTGCTGGCCGCCGCCCGGGCCCTGGACTACCGGCCGAGCGCCCTCGGCCGCGGCCTCAAACTGCGCAGCAGCGGCGGCATCGGAGTGATCGTCCCCGATGTCACCGACCCGTTCTGCGGCGAGCTGGTCGCCGGCGTGCTGGCCTGCGCCCGCACCCTCGGCGAGCACGTCATCGTGGACGCGGCCGGCGGCGACCCGGCCCGCGAGGCGCAGATCGTCGAGCGGCTCGCCGGGCAGCGGGTCGACGGGATCATCGCGATGCCCGCCGGGGACGAGGCCGACTGGCGCGGCGCCGCCCGGGTGTGCTCCGGCGTCGTGTTCGCCGGCCGTGTCCTGCCGGAGGTGCCGGGCGTGCCGTCCGTCCTCGCCGACGACGCCGGCGGCGTCCGGTCCCTGACCGAGTACCTCACCGGGCTCGGGCACCGCCGCATCGGGTTCCTCGGCGCCGCGCCCGGCAGCCCGTCGCGGGTGCGCGAGCGCGCGTTCCGCGACACCCTCGCCCAGCTCGGCGTGCCCGTGGAGGAGGACCTGGTCGTCGCCGCCCGTCCCGGCCGCGACGCCGCCTACGCCGCCGCGGCCGGGCTGTTGCAGCGCCGCGCCGACGTCACCGCCGTCCTGGCCGCCGGACACCTGCTCGGCGAGGCCGCCGTGCTCGTCGCCCGCGGCCTGGACCTGCGGGTGCCCGCCGACGTGTCGATCGCGATGGTCGACGACGTGGCGTGGGCCGAACTGTGCGACCCGCCGCTCACCGCCGTCGCCCGTCCCGGCCACGACATCGGCTACCGCGCCTGCGAGCTGGTACTGCGGGAACCGGCGCGGCGGGGCAGGGGAGGGCCCGTGCTGCTGCCGACCGAACTGGTCGTGCGCGGCAGCTGCGGTCCGCCCCGCGCCCAGCGCCGCTGAGGCGTGCCGGTCAGAGCCGATCCGTGATCGGAGACGGGCACCGGCACCGGCCGGGGCACGCTACATTTCGGACGTGGAGGAGATCGATCGTCAGATCCTGGCGCTGCTGGCCGACGACGGGCGGATGAGCTTCACCGACCTCGCCAAGGAGACCGGCCTGTCGGTGTCGGCCGTGCACCAGCGCGTGCGCCGGTTGCAGAAACGCGGCGTGATCACCGGGTTCGCCGCCAAGCTCGACAGCACCCGGATCGGGCTGCCGCTGACCGCGTTCATCTCGATCAAGCCGATCGACCCGGCCGCGCCGGACGACGCGCCCGACCGGCTGGCCCATCTCCCGGCGATCGAGGCGTGCCATTCGGTGGCGGGGGACGAGAGCTACATCCTCAAGGTGCGCGTCGCGTCCCCCAACGAACTGGAGGAACTGCTGCAGCAGATCCGCGCCGCCGCGAACGTCGCGACGCGCACGACCGTCGTCCTCAGCACGCCCTGGGAGTCGCGCCGCCCCCCACTGTGAACCGTGCTCCCGCCGGTCGGTCACCGGTTCCGGTGGAACGCGGCGCGGAGGGTGTCGTGCGCGGCGGGCGGGGCGCCGGTGTGGTCGAGGGCGAGCAGCGCGGCGCCGAGGAGCGGCGGGTCCTCGGGGACGAGAAGCCGGGCGTGCGGGGCGAGTTCGGCGTAGCGGGCGGCGATCCCGTCCATGAGCAGGGGACGCCGGGCCGCGAGGATGCCGCCGCCGAGGACGACGTCGGCGGGCTCGGCCAGCAGCCCGAGTCGGCGCAGCGCCACCGTCCCGAGCGACGCGACCTCCTCGGCGAGCCGCGCCACCACCTCCCGCGCCACCGTGTCCCCGGCCTCGGCCACCTCGAACAGGACGGGCGCGAGTCCGGTGAGCCGGCCCTCGTCGACCTCGCCGAGATGGATGCCGAGCCCCACGTCGATGGCGCGGTCGACCCCGAAGTGGGCGGCGACGGCGCCGGTCAGCGCCGTGCCGGGACCGCGGCCGTCCTCCCCGCGGATGCCGTGCCACAGCGCCTCCCGGCCGAGCGAGGACCCGCCGCCCCAGTCGCCGGTGTGGGGCCCGAGGGACGGGAACCGGGCGGTGCGCCCGTCGGGGGCGACGCCCGCGCAGTTGATGCCCGCGCCGCACACGACGGCGACGCCCCAGCCCGCGGTCACCGCGCTGCGCAGCAGCGCGAACGTGTCGTTGCCGACGGTGACGCTCGCGGCGACGCCCCGGCCGAGCAGCAACTTCTCCAGGTGTTCCTCCTCGCCGGGCAGGTCCACGTTGGCGGTGTAGGCGGCCAGGTGCGCCACCTGACCGGGCGGCGCGCCCGCGCGGCGCAGCGCCGCGTCGATGACCGACGACAGCGCGTCGAGCGCGGCGTCCATGCCGCTGGTCTGCGGGCGGAAGCCGTCGCCGCGGGCCGTGGCGAGCAGCTCGCCGCCGGACCCGATCACGGCGGCGTCGGTCTTGCTGTTGCCGCCGTCGACGGCGACCAGGACACGCCCCGGCGTGCTCGCGGCACCGGCCATCACGCCGCCCACGGCAGGTGGGCCCGGTTGGCCGCCACCAGGTCGCGGGCCAGCCGGTCGGCGACGTCGATCTGCCCGACCAGCGGGTGCGCCAGCAGCGCCGCGGCGACACGGTCGACACCGCCGCGCAGCGCCGCGTCCAGCGCCAGCTCCTCGTAGGCGGACACGTGCGCGACCAGCCCGGCGAACAGCGGCTCCATCGGCGGGACGGGCGACGGCACCGGCCCCGAGGAGGAGATCCGCGCCGGCACCTCGACGACCGCGCGGTCGTCCAGGAACGGCAGCGTGCCGTGGTTGCGGACGTTCACGACCTGCGTGTCGCCGCGTCCGGTCAACAGGGACGCGGCGAGCTGCACGGCGGCCTCGGAGTAGAACGCGCCGCCGCGCTCCTCCAACCGGGCGGGCTTGGTGTCCAGGGCCGGGTCGGCGTACAGGTCGAGCAGGTCCCGCTCGAGCGCCGCGACCTGTTCGGCCCGGGACGGCGCGCCGCGCTGCTCCTCGACCACGCGGTCGTGTTCGTAGAAGTACCGCAGGTAGTACGACGGGACGGCGCCGAGCGTCCGCAGGAACGAGACCGGCAGCCCGGAGATCTTCGCCAGGTCGTCCGGATGGTCGGCCAGGAGCCGCGGCAGGACCTCCTTGCCGTCCAGCAGCACCGACCGCACCCAGGTCAGATGGTTGAGCCCGGCGTGCCCGAGGCTCACCAGGTCGGGCGGGACGTCCAGCAACGCGGCCACACGGCGCTGGAACCCGATCGCGACGTTGCACAGCCCGACCGCGCGGTGGCCCGCGTCCAGCAGGGCGCGGGTGACGATCCCGACCGGGTTGGTGAAGTCCACGATCCACGCGCCCGGGGCGAGGGCGGCGACGCGGGCGGCGACGTCCAGCACGACCGGGACGGTCCGCAGCGCCTTGGCGAGGCCGCCCGCGCCGGTCGTCTCCTGCCCGACGCAGCCGCACTCCAGGGGGAGCGTCTCGTCCACGTGCCGGGCGGCCTGCCCGCCGACGCGCAGCTGCAACAGCACGATCGTCGCGTCCGCGACGGCCGCGTCGAGGTCGCCGGTCGTGGTGACCCTGCCCGGATGCCCGGCGCGCGCCAGCATCCGCGCGGCGACACCGCCGACGAGGTCGAGGCGCCCGGCGTCCGGGTCGTGCAGCACCAGCTCGGACACCGGCAGCGCGGTGTGCGACCGCGCGAGCCCGTCGACCAGTTCCGGGGTGTAGGTGGACCCACCCCCGATGACAGCCAGTTTCAACCCTTCACTCCCGTCAACGTCACACCCTGGATGAACACCCGTTGGGCGAGGAAGAACACGATCAGCACCGGCAGGATCGTCAGCAGCGTCGCCGCCATGGTCAGGTTCCACTCGACCTCGTGCGCGGCGCGGAACGTCGCGACGCCGATCGCGAGGGTCCAGTGGTCGGGGTCGGCGTAGACGAGCGGCCGGAAGTAGTCGTTCCAGCAGTAGAAGAACTGGAACAGCGCGACGGCGGCCAGCGCGGGCTTGGCCATCGGCAGGATGACGCGCAGCATCGTGCGGAACTCCCCGCAGCCGTCCACCCGGGCCGCGTCGGCGTACTCCCGGGGGATCGTCACCAGGAACTGGCGGAGCAGGAAGATGGAGAACGCGTCCCCGAACAACTGCGGGATGATCAGCGGCCACAGCGTGCCGGTCAGGTCGAACCTGGCCCACACGATGTACAGCGGCACCATCGTGACCTGCGGCGGCAGCATCATCGCCGAGATCACCACGACGAGCGCGGCGTTGCGGCCCCGGAAACGGAACCGTGCCAAAGCGTAGGCGACCGGGACGCTCGACACCAGCATGAACACCGTGGACAGGGTCGCGTACATGGTGCTGTTGATCGTCCAGCGGACCATGTCACCGCTGAACACCTCGACGAAGTTCGCGAAGTGCCAGCCGTCCGGCCACAGGTCGTCGCTGAGCGCCTGCCGGTCGCTCATCAGCGCGGTCAGCGTGATGAACAACAGCGGCGCGAGGAACATCAACGCGATCGCGAGGGCGGTGGCGTGCACGGCGACCCACATCAGCGCCCGCCGCGTCCGGGTTCCGGGGCTCATGCGGCCTCCTCACCGGCGAAGGCCTTGAACTGGCGAAGCAGGAAAAGGGTGAACACCATCGCCGTGCCGAACATCACCAGTGCCAGGACGCACGCGTAACCCATGTTGAACTGCCGGAACCCCTGGTCGTAGAGCCACTGCGGGAACGTGAGCGTGGAGTCGCCGGGATAGCCGGGCGTGTACTGGGTGCCGGGCAGGTCGGCGCGTCCGGAGGCGACCTTCCCCGCCACCATCGCCTGCGTGAAGTACTGCAACGTCTCGATGACGCCGGTGACCGCGCAGAACGCCAGCACGGGCGAGACGGTCGGCAGCGTGATGTGCCGGAACCGGGCCCAGGAGCCCGCGCCGTCGATGGACGCGGCCTCGTACAGCGACCGGGGCACGTTCAGCAGCGCCGCCAACAGGATGATCATGACGTCGCCGACCGCCCACAGGCCGAGGAGGGTGAGACCGGGTTTGGCCCAGGCCGCCTCGTTGAAGAAGTCGGGCAGCGTGACGCCGAGACGGTCGGTGAGCGTCTGGAACGGGCCGGTGCCGGGATTCATCAGGAACACGAACGCGACCGTGGCCGACACCGGCGGGATCAGGTACGGCAGGTAGAAGATCGACCGCAGCACGCCCCCACCCGTCTTGATCTTGGTGAGGAGCTGCGCGACGCCGAGACCGAACAGCACCCGCAGCGGCACCAGCACCGCCACCAGCCACAGCGTGTTCCGCATCGCCGTCCACGCCTGGCCGTCGTTCAGCAGGTAGGTGTAGTTGTCCCAGCCGACGTACTCCAGCGTGAACAGGTTGTAGCGGGTGAAGGAGAAGTAGACGGTCGCGGCCAGCGGATACGCGAAGAAGATCGCGAACCCGACCAGCCACGGGGACAGGAACGCCAGGACGCGGAGCCGCCGGCGGCGGCGCGCCCGCGCCGCCGCCGTGCCGGCCCGTGTCCCGCCGATGAAGGACGGGCGCAGGGAGCCGATTGCCACCGGTCAGCCCCCGGCGAGCTTCAACGCGTCGTTGACCTCGCGGTCGAGCCTGGTGAGCGCCGCGCCGAGATCGTCGACCTTGCCGGGCTCCCACTCGTCCTGGACGAACTTCTGGAACCGCACGATGTAGTCGTTGCCGTTCGGCGTCGGCGGTGTGGTCGTGCTTGCGGGGTGCTTGAAGACGCTCAGGAACGTCTGGAACTGCGCCGGCAGCTTCAGGTCCGGCGACGCCAGCGCCGGGACGGTCGACGGGACGTTCCCGAGCCCGTTGGAGAGCGTGACCAGCGCACTGGTCTCGGTCGTGAGGTAGCGGACGAACTCCCAGGCCGCCTGGGCGTGCTTGGCGCCGCGCGGAATGCCGATCACCGTGCCGGCGATGAACCCGCTGCCGTAGGTGGCCTGCTTGTCGTCGGCGACCGGGTACGGCGCGGTGCCGTAGTTCAGGTTGGGCGCCTCCTTCTCGATGAACTTGGTGCGCCACTCACCGTCGACGGCCATCGCCACCTGCCCCTTCTGGAAGGGGTTGGCGGCCTCGAACTCCTGTCCCAGCGAACGCAGGAACTTCTTGACGTTGTCGTAGCCGTACCAGTCGATGAGCTCCTTGTTCCACTTCAGGTACGCCTGGAAGGCGGGGTCGGAGGCGAAGTTGGCCTTGCCGTCGGGGGTCAGCCACGTCACCCCGAACGGCGGGGCGAGGTGCTGGACCTGGTGCTCGTAGTACTGCGCGGACGGCAGGAACCCCGCGACCTTGATGGTGCCGTCCGGGTCGCGGACGGTGAGCTTCTTGGCCAGCGCGGTCAACTCGCTCACCGTCTTGGGCGGCTGCTCGCCCTTCATCAGGTCCTTGTTGTAGTAGAGCCCGTACGCGTCGGCCAGCAGCGGCATCGCGCACCGGACGCCCCGGTACTCGGTGTACTTGCGCACCGCCTGCGGGAAGATGTTCAGGTCCACCTTCGACTTGGCGATGTAGGGCGCGAGGTTCTGCCAGGCGCCGCTCTTGCACCACTGCCCGACGCTGTCGGTGGTGAAGGACGACACCACGTCGGGCGGGTTGCCGCCGCGGATGGCGTTGGTGATGCGCTCGTCGGTCTGGCCCGCCACGAGCTTGACGGTGATGTTCGGATGGACCTTGTTGAAGCCGGCGACGGCGTCCTGGAACGCCTTCACCTCGTGGTCGGCGCTCCAGCCGTGCCAGACCTCGATCGTCTGCTTCTCGTCGGACTTGGGGCCTTCGCTCGACGAGTCGTCGCCCGCGGTGCAGGCCGCGGTGAGGCCGAGCGCGGCGGCGGTCAGGGCCACCGCGACCCGGCGCGTGATGGTGGTGGGGGGCACTCGGGGTTCTCCTTCGGGAGGTGACGTCCGTCTCGGTCGTCAGGGAACGGTGCTGGAGAAGATCTCCTCGCGTGTCTCCAGAAGCGCCTGCTGGAGCGCGCCGGCCAGGACGGGGTTGCCCTGGACGGTGCTGAGCCGCACCCGGGGGCGCGGGATCGTCAGGCTGTGCAGGTGCTGCTCCACGCGGGCGCGCAGCGGTTCGCCGCCCGCGAGCAGGACGTCGCCGGTGAGCACGACGAGAGCGGGGTCGAGGACGGCCACGACGGTGGCGAGGGTGACGCCGAGCCGGGTGGCCAGTTCGGTGAGGGCCCGTTCCGCGCGGGCCCCCACGTCGGAGACGGTCCGTGCGCCGGACGCCCTGCCGGACCCGGTACCGGACGCCCTGCCGGACCCGGTCCCGGACGCGGTTCCGGACGACGGGACGGCGCCGATGTCGGCGGCGGCGCGGCGCAGGGCGGTGGCGGCGTCGCGGCCACGGAACCCGTGCTCGCGCATCAGCCTCAGCACGGCCGCGCCGCCGGTGAGGCTGTGCACGCCGCCGGTGTGGGTGCGGCGCACGTCCCGCATGAGGGGGGCGCCGACGGTGGGCATGTAGCCGATCTCGCCCGCGCCGCCGGTCGCGCCGCGGTGCAGCGTGCCGTTCAGCACGACGGCCATCCCGACGCCGTCGGCGACCCACAGCAGCACGAAGTCCCCGGCGCCGGCGGCCTGCCCGCGGGCGCGTTCGGCCAGCGCGGCGAGGTTGACGTCGTTCTCGATCGCCACCCGCACGCCGAGGCCGTCGCTGAGCGTGGCGACCAGGTCGGGGATGTGCCAGCCGGGGATGTGGGAGGCGTAGCCGAGCCGTCCCGTCGCGGGGTCGACCGCGCCCTGGATGCCGATGACGGCGCGGCAGAGCCCGGCCCGGCCCCGCCCGGCCGCGGCTCCGTTCGGCCCGGCCGCGGCGACGGCGCCGTCCAACGCGGCGGCCATGCGGGCCACCACGTCCACGCGGGAGCGTTCGGGGGTGGGGAGCGTGTACTCGCCGACGACCGTGCCGGCCAGGTCGGCGACGCTGACGCGGATCCGCGCCGGGGTGACGTCGGCGCCCGCGACATGCGCGGCGGCCCCGTTGATCCGGTACAGCTCGGCGGTGCGGCCGGGCATCCCCTCCCTGATGCCGTCCCGGACGACGAGCCCGGCCGCCTCCAGCCGCGCCAATAACTGCGAGGCGGTCGGCTTGGAGATGCCGGTGAGGTCGGAGATCTGCGGGCGGGTCAGCGGCCCCCGGTCCAGCAGCGCCTCCAGCGCCGCGCGATCGTTGATCGCGCGCAGCAGGCTGGGCGTCCCGGGGACGGGCACGGACACGTCGGCGGCTCCGTTAAGAAGGTTTCCTAATCTGGAGGGAAAAGTAAGGACTCTTAACGGTTACGTCAACACCCGGGCTCAGGGGGCGGCGACGACGAAGGTGCAGTTTCCGAATCCGACCTCGTCGCCGGGCCGCACGCGCGCCGGGCCCGTCAACCGCCACCCGTTCACGCGCGTGCCGTTCATCGACCCCAGGTCAGAGATCATCCAGCCTTCGTCGGCGTGGTAGATCTCGGCGTGGAACCGCGAGACGGTGAGGTCGGTCAGGACGAACTGGCAGCCGGGTGCGCGGCCGACGACGACGCGTTTCAGATCGGCCGGGGGCAGCGTGAACCGCGGCAGCCGCGGCGCCCGCCAGGCCGCCTCGAACCGCGCTGTGACCTGCGACACCGAGGAGACGATCCCGGTCAGCCGGTTCAGCACGCGGTTGCCGGTCGGCAGGTCGTGCACGATGTCGGCCAGCTCCGCGCGGCTGCGGGCGCGCAACACCTGGTCGACACGGCGCTCGAACGTCTCGTCCGACATCCGGCCCTCGGCGACCCGTTCGCCGAGGACGCGCAGCACCCGATCCCGTTCCACGTCGGACGCTCTCACCGGGAACGAGGGCTGACCGTCCATAGTCGTGAGTATCCAGTCCCCATCGTCGGCTGTCCAGAAATGGCCGTTCCCTCGCTTGGACGCCGCGTCCGCCGCGAATGTTCGCGACGGGGGAGCCGCGGCCGGTTCAGCCGGTGAAGGACACCACGTCGGCGAGGACGCCGCCGTCCGGGGTCAGCCGCTCCGTGGACGGGCTGTCGTAGACGACCAGCAGACGGGTGCCCGGGCCCTCGTCCAGCACAGCGATGCCCTCGGCGTGGTCGTCGCCGTCGCCGTAGGGGAGGTCGCCCAGCACCTCCAGCTCGTCGGCGGTGACGATCTCGGCGGCGTCGGCCTTGGCGGCGCCCCGCCACCGCACGACCTGCACGGGGCCGTCCAGGTCCATGCTGGGGCCGGTGAGGACGAGCAGGTCGTCGCCGTGCGGGCACAGGTCGCGGATGCCGAGCCCGCGCAGGTCGAGGAAGTGGGTGCGGTACAGCTCCTTGCCGTCGCCGACGGGCAGGGCCCGCAGTTTGCGTGGATCGTCCGGGTGGGTGCCGGGACGGATCTCCACCAGCACCGCCCAGCCGCGCAGCACCGGCCCGCGCAGCCCGATGTAGAGGCGGTCGTCGTGCGCGGCGACGCCCTCGATGTCGATGCCGTTGTCCTTGCTCGGAATGGACAGGAACGGCGCGAGGTGCGGGTCGTCGGCGAGCAGGTCGGTGAGGGAGTCCTCGTCCAGGCCGAGGACGGCGGCGGTGCGGTCCCCGTCCTCGGCGACGACGTGGGGGAGCCCGTCGTCACCGGTGACCAGCGGGAGCCGGACGAGGATGTAGCGGTTGTCCTCGCGGACGACGGTGGCCAGCCGCTTGCGGGACTTGGCGTCGCTCTGCCCCGGCTTGATCTTCTTGCGTTTGAGGCTGTGCGAGCCGACCGCCCACAGCCAGCCGTTGGCGCGTGCCAACCCCTCGATGTCGGCCTCCTCGTCGCGCCCGGCGGGCAGCGGGACGAGATCGGCGAGCGAGACCGTGGTCTGGGCGTCGTAGCCGGTGACATGCCCGTCGCCGTCCACGGCGGCGGTCAGCCGTTCGATGGTGGCCGTCTCGTCGCCCGCCACCCACAGGCAGCGGCCGTCCTGGCGCACGGCGGACAGGTTGGTGTGCGTCTCGGCCTCACGGCTCTCCACCCCGAAGTGCAGCGTGACCTGGCGTTCCACGATCATTGGGGCATATTCCCATATGGGACGGTCACACGTCCCACCGGACGTGCAGGTATCGCGGCCTGCGGAACACCAGGCCGTGCGGGCGCGCCGGACGGGACGGGTCGAGCCGCAGCCCCGGCAGCCGGTCCAGCAGCGCGGTGACGGAGACCCGGGCCTCCAGCCTGGCGAGGTGGGCGCCGAAGCAGAAGTGCGGGCCGCGCGCGAACGCCAGATGGTCGGCGGCGTTGCGGCGCCGCACGTCGAAGCGGTCGGGGTCCGGGAACACGGTCGGGTCGCGGTTGGCGGCGGCGAGGGACACGCGGACGAGGTCGCCGGCGCGCACGGCCGTCCCGCCGATCTCGGTGTCGCGGGTGGCGTACCGGTCGACGACGGACGCCGGCGGTTCCAGCCGCAGCGACTCCTCGATGGCGGCGGGCAGCAGGTCACGGTCGGCCAGCACGAGGCGGAGCTGGTCGGGATGCCCCAGCAGATGCAGCACCACGTTCGCGATCATGCCTTCGGTGGTGTCGATACCGCCGAACATCAGGATCGCGGCGTTCGCGACGACCTCGTCCGCGGTCAGCCCGGCCTCGTCCCGGGCGGCGTGGGCGAGCAGCGATCCGGGCCGGGACGCGCCGATCGCGTCCTGGACGGCCGCGCGGAGCAGCCGGTACGCCGCGTCGGCGCCGGCCGGCGCGGTTTCGCCCGCCGTGATCGCGGAGACGGCCTCGACGAACGCCCCGTACCAGGATCGGACGGTCGCGGCGTCCACGTCCTCCAGCCCCAAGGCCTCGGTGACGACGGCGACGGCCAGCGGTCCGGCGAGGTCGCCGCGCAGTTCGGCGCGGCCCGCCGGGGCGAGCCCGTCGACGAGCCGCGCGGCCTCGGCCTCGACGAACGCGGTGAACCGTTCCCGGGTCGGGGCCGGTCGGAACGGGCGCGCGAACGGGTCGCGGTGGCGGGTGTGGGCGGGCCCGTCCAGCGACAGCATGCTCGGCCCGACGACCTGGGCGGTGGAGAAGCGCGGGTCGTCCACGGTGAACGCGTCCGCGTCCCGCATCACCTCCATCGCCAGGGGGCGGGAGGTGACCAGCCAGCCGCCGAGCGCGGGGAGCCAGGAGACCGGCTCGCTCGACCGCAGCCGCGCCAGGTGCGGGTGCGGGTCGTCCTCCAGGACGGTCGCCGTGACGGCCGCGCCGAGCGGGAACCGGTGGGTCGGGTCGCGGGTCATCTCTCCGACCCTAACCGCCGCTTGTGATCTACAATGTAAAGGCGCCGGCCGGTGGACGATCGATCACGCGGCCGTCGCCTGCTCCCGCCACCACGCGCGACCCCGCTCCGGCAGCGTGTAGATCGGGTCGTGGTACTCGTACCGCCGGGTGAGGGCGTCCGGGTCGGCGGCCTCCAGGGCGGTGCGGTAGTTCTTCGTCCAGTAGGAGACGCCGCGTTCGCGGTCGTAGCCGGCGAGCTGGTGCACCCAGCGTTTGCCGACGTAGGGGACGTCGCACACGATCCGCGGGGTGGCGAAGCCGGGCAGGTAGCCCATGATCGCGTGCTGGAGTTCCTGCGCCTCCCAGACCGCCAGCCGCCAGTGCTCGCTGTAGGGGATCATGTCGCACATGTAGAGGTAGTACGGCATGATCGCGGCCTCGTCGAGCAGCGCGAACGACAGGTCGAGCAGGGCGGCGGGGGAGTCGTTCACCCCGCGCAGCAGCACCCCCTGGTTGCGGACGTCGCGGATGCCGGTGTCGAGCATCGCGCGGGCGGCCTTGGCGACCAGCGGCGTCACCGACCGGGCGGCGTTGACGTGGGTGTGGATGGCGATTTGGACGCCGCGTTGGTGCGCCGTGGCGGCGAGGCGTTCCATTCCGGCGCGGACGTCGTCCTGCAGCCAGTGCTGCGGCAGTCCCATGAGCGCCTTGCTGGCCAGGCGGATGTCGCGGATGTTCTCGATGTCCAGCAGGGACGCGACGAACGACTCCAGCCGGGGCCAGGGCATGTTGGCGACGTCGCCGCCGGACACGACGACGTCGCGGACGCCGGGGGTGCGGCGCAGGTAGTCGAGCATGGCGCCGAGCCGGTCCGGCGGCCTGGCGGTGAACCTGTGCTTGTCGACGTTGGCGGTGGAGTTGCCGACGAGGTCCATGCGGGTGCAGTGTCCGCAGTACTGCGGGCAGGTCGGCAGGATCTCGGCCAGCACCTTGGTGGGGTAGCGGTGGGTGAGCCCCTCCACCGCCCACATCTCGGCCTCGTGCAGCGAGTCGCGGGTCGCATAGGGGTGGGACGGCCAGTCGGTGCGCCGGTCGCTGAAGACCGGGAGCATGTAGCGGCGCACCGGGTCGGCGTGGAAGGCCTCGGTGGAGGAGACGTCCATGGTGTTGAGCATCTGCGGGGGCAGCAGCATCGACATCGTCGCGCGTTCGGCCTGGTCGCGTTCGAGGTCGGTGTAGAACGACTCGTCCAGCAGGTCGCCCATGACCTGGCGGAGCTGCCGCGTGTTCTTCACGCAGTGGGCGCGCTGCCACTGCGCCGACTCCCATTCGTCCCGGGTGACGTCCCGCCAGCCGGGCAGGCGCCGCCAGTCCGGTTCCTCCAGGGGCCGCCGCCGGTAGACGTACGGCTGCGCGGTCGCCTCGGACGGGACGGCGGCGTCCGGGTCCGGATGCAGAGCAGTGGCCATCGTCGACCCTCTCCTCGCCTCACATGATCGCGTAAAACTCTTGTATATGGCCGACGGTACGGGAAGAATTTCGATGAAACCAGTAATGTTCGGAATATCTTTCGTGCATGAGGGGTGGGGGAGATGAGCGACGCGGACACGGCGGTGGGCCTGCACCGGGTACTGGAGCCGCCGGGCGTGCTGCCGCAGGCGGCGCTGCGGCTGGACACCGACCCACGGATCCGGCCGGACGAGGTCCGCGTCGCGGTCGAACGCCTCAACCTGGACGCCGCGTCCTTCCGGCAACTGCACACCGCGCACGGCGGTGACCCGGACGCGATCCGCGCCGACGTGCTGCGGATCGTCGCCGAGCGCGGCAAGATGCACAACCCGGTGACCGGGTCGGGCGGCATGCTCGTCGGCGTCGTCGACGAGGCCGGACCGGACTCGCCGCTCGGCCTGCGCCGCGGCGACCGCGTCGCGACCCTGGTGTCCCTCACCCTCACGCCCCTCGCCATCACCGATGGGCTGGCCCGCTGGAACGGCCTGTCGGAGCAGGTGCCCGCCGAGGGCCACGCGATCCTGTTCGCCCGGTCCATCGCCGCCGTCCTGCCCGACGACCTGCCCGTGCCGCTCGCCCTCGCCGTGATGGACGTGTGCGGCGCCCCCGCCCTCACCCACCGGGTCGTCGCCTCCCATCGAGGGAGCCGCGCCGACGGGCCCGCCGTGGCCGTGCTGGGAGCCGCCGGGAAGAGCGGCTGCCTGTCACTGGCCGCGGCCCGCCGCGCCGGGGCGTCCCACCTGGTCGGGCTCGTGCCGACCGCCGAGGAGGAGGAACGGCTCGCCGCGTCCGGTCTCGCCGACACCGTCGTCCGCGCCGACGCCCGCGACCCCGTCGCCGTCGCCGCCGCGATCGGCGACGCCCACGACGGGCCCGTGGACGTCACCGTCGTGTGCGTGGACGTGCCGGGCTGCGAACACGGCGCGATCCTGGCGACCGCGCCCGGCGGCACCGTCGTGTTCTTCTCGATGGCGACGTCGTTCTCCGCCGCCGCCCTCGGCGCCGAGGGCCTCGCCGCCGACGTGACGATGCTCATCGGGAACGGCTACGTGCCGGGGCACGCCGAGACGGCGTTGGACCTGGTGCGGTCGGAACCCGCCGTCCGCGCGTTGTTCACCTCCCGGACCGGGGACGATTCGGCAGAATGACCGGCAATGCCCCGGGACGCGGCCGGGTATCGGAACACGAGGGAGACAGCATGGGGAGCATCATCGAGGACCTGCGCGGGCGGGACCCGAAGGAACGCCAGGCGCAGATCGTCGACGTCCTCGTCGACGCGTTCTCGGACCTGATGGAGCGCAGCCCCGCCGAGTTCCGCCGCCGCTTCCGGAAGATGGCCTCCGACCCGTTCGCGTTCTACCGGGGCAGCGCCTGCCTGTTCTACGCCGACGTCGTCCACGACGACGACCCGTGGGCCGACGAGCGCACTTCCCGCGTGTGGATCCAAGGCGACCTGCACGCGCAGAACTTCGGCACCTACATGAACGACGACGGTGTCTTCGTCTTCGACGTCAACGACTACGACGAGGCCTACGTCGGGCACTTCACCTGGGACGTCAAGCGGCTCGTCGCGAGCGTGGCGCTGCTGGCCTGGCAGAAGGCGATCTCCGACGACGACATCCGCCGCCTCATCGAGACCTACGTCCGCGCCTACGTCGACCAGGTCCGCCGGTTCGCGGCGCACGAGGGCGACGAGCGGTTCGCGTTGACGCTCGACACCGCCGACGGGTACGTCCGCGACGTGCTGGTCGCCGCGATGGGCGGCACGCGGATCGGGCTGCTGGACGGCATGACGGTCGTGGACGGCTCCGAACGCCGGTTCCGCGACCGTCCCGGCGTCCGCCGCCTCGGCGACGACGAACGCGCCGCCGTCGAGGCCGCCTACCGCGAGTACCTGACCACCATCCCGGTCGACAAGCGCTTCGGCAGCCTCACCTACCAGGTCAAGGACATCGTCGGCGCCTCGGGGTTCGGCATCGGCTCGGCCGGGCTCTCGGCGTACAACATCCTGGTGGAGGGCAGCACCCAGGCCCTGGAGAACGACGTCGTCCTGTCGATGAAGCAGGGCAATGTCGCCGCCCCCAGCCGGGTCGTCGACGACCCCCGCATCCGCGAGTACTTCCGCGACCACGGCCACCGCACGGCCGTGTCCCGCCGCGCCCTGCAGGCCAACAGCGACCCGTGGCTCGGCCACACCCAGATCGACGGCGTCGGCTACGTCGTGCAGGAACTGTCCCCTTACGAGGAGGACCTCGACTGGAGCGGTCTCAGCGAGCCGGACGAGATGGTGTCGCTGCTGGACGACCTCGGCCGCGCCACCGCGAAGGTGCACTGCGTCTCGGACTCCGACTCCGACCACACCCTCGTCGGCTTTCAGGTCGAGGACGCCATCGACGCGGTCATCGGCCCGGACGAGTCACGGTTCGTCGAGGCCATGGTCGCGTTCGGCACCCGCTACGCCGAGATCGTCCGCGATGACCACACCTACTTCGTCGACGCCTTCCGCAACCACCAGATCCCCGGACTGTAGAGAACAGGGCGGGCCCCACGCCCCGATCCCCGAGGCGGAGCCCGCCCCCTCACCCGGCCCTGTCGCCCCTCCGACATGTCAACACCGGACGCAGGCGTACCGCGAGCTCGAAGTGACGCGCCGACAGCGCACCCGGCGGGTCGGACCGGGGTCAGGGTCGGGCCGCGCGGATCAGCAGCAGCGCGATGTCGTCGTGCCCGTGCTGGTCGGACAGCAGGTTCAGCACACCGTCGGCGGTCTCCTCCAGCGTGCCGGCATGGGAGGCGACCAGCGCGGACGCCAGCCGCGCTATGCCCTCGTCGACGTTGCGCCGACGGCTCTCGACCAGCCCGTCGGTGTAGAGGGCGAGGGTCGCGCCCGGCGGGATGGCCGCCGGAACCTGCTCGTACTCCGCCGGGTGCGCCTGGTCGGACACGCCGAGCGGAAGGCCGGACGGGACGGGGAAACGCCGGACCGTCCCGTCCGGAAGGGACAGCAGCGGCGGGGGATGACCGGCGCACGCCACCTCGCAATAGCGGGTCGCGGGGTCGCACACCAGGCACAGGCAGGTGGCGAACTGGGCGGCGTGCAGATCCTGCGCGATCGCGTCGAGGCGTTCCAGGACCACGGCGGGCGGGAAGCGGCAGGCCGCAAGCGTGCGCGCGGCGACCCGCAGCTGGCCCATCGCCGCGGCGGCGGTGACGCCGTGGCCGACCGAGTCGCCGATTACCACGGCGATCTGGCCGTCGGGCAGCGGCACCACGTCGTACCAGTCGCCGCCGACGCCGCTGCCCGCCGGCAGGTACCGGTGCGCGATCTCCAACTCGGGCGGCGCGGTGACCACGGCGGGGACCAGGCTCGCCTTCAACGCCGTGGCGGTGCGGTGCTCGCGGCGGTACAGGCAGGCGTTGTCGATGCACGTCGCGGTCTGCGCGGCGAGTTCGGCGGCCAGCGCGGCGTCGGCGGCGGCGAACGGTGGGCGGCCGCGTTTACGGCTGAACACCGCGAACCCGAGGGGGCGGCCCCGCGCCACCAGCGGGACCGCCAGCAGTGAGACATGGTCGAGAAGCCCGTCGATGAGGCGGCCCGTGCGGTGCGCGAGGGTGTCCTGGACGGCGGCGCCGCCGAACTCGACCATGCGCCCGGTGGCCAGGCACCGCGCGTACGGCGTCGTCGGCGGGTAGACGATCACCTCGTTGACGGGGAACTCGCGGGCCCAGCCGCGCGGGTCGTCGTCGGCGAACACGATGGACAGGCGCCGCACGACCACCGACCCGTCGACCTCGGCCGTGGGCCGGTCATCATCGGCGAGCAGCCGCTCCAGCACGTAGACGGCCCCGGCGTCGGCGAACCGGGGGACGGTGACGGCGACGGCCTCCCGGGCCGTCAGGTGCAGTTCCAGGGAGGAGCCGATGCGGCGGCCGGCCTCGCTGAGCAGTTCCAACCGGCCCGCCCACGGCGGTGTCACGGTGAGCGCGACGGCGACGCCGCCGCCCTGAACGGTCATCGGTTCGCACGCCACCGACAGGCCCCCGTCCACCGCGGCGCCGTCGCCCGCGGGCGGCAGCGTCCCGGACCAGGGCCGCCCCTCGGCGGCGCGGCCGAGAGCGGCCATGAGCTGATCGGCGGTCGGCCCGCCCGGCGGCTCGCCGAACAGGTCGGCGAGCAGGTCGGTGACCGTGGCCCCGACCGCCTCGCCGGGGCCACGGCCGAACAGCCGCGCGGCGCCCTCGCTCCACCCGGTGATCCTGCCGTCCGAGGTCAGCAGGACGGTCACCGGCGCCGCCCGCGGCGGCGGTCGTTCGGACATCGGCGTTCACCGTTCCGTGGGCCGGGCCGGTCGCGCGGAACCGCGTTACGCTGAGATCCCCGCGCGGACGGCGCCCCCCGGTCAGAGGGAGACGGATGCATGGGCTTTGAGTGGGTTCCACCCGAAGTCGACTGTCGAAAACCCAGCGTCGCACGGGTTTATGACTTCTTGCTCGGCGGTGACCACAATTTCGCGTCCGATCGTGAGCTGGCGACCGGCCTCCTGCGCGTCGAACCGCGTGCGCGGGAGCTCGCCCGCGCGAACCGGGCGTTCCTGCGGCGCGCGGTCCGCGCGGTCGCCGAAACCGGTGTCAGGCAGTTCGTCGACCTCGGCTCCGGCATCCCGACGCAGGGCAACGTGCACGAGGTCGCACGGGACGTCGACCCGGCGGCGCGGGTGCTGTACGTCGACAACGACGACGTCGCCGTCGCGCACAGCCGCGCCCTCCTGGCAGGCGAGGACCGGGTCGCGGTCCTGCGCGCCGACCTGCGGCGCCCCGCGGACCTGCTCGCCGACCCGGCGCTGCGGAACCTCATCGACCTGTCCGAACCGGTCGCGTTCCTCCTCGTCGCCGCACTGCACCTGGTCAAGGACGAGGAGGATCCGGGCTCGATCGTCGCCGCGCTCCGGGACGCGTGCGCGCCCGGCAGCCACCTGGTGATCTCCCACATGACCCACGAGACGGAACCGGGAAAGACCGCGGCGATAGGCCGCCTGTACGACCGGGCGAGTTCCCCCGCGGTAGCGCGCTCGCACGCCGAAATTCTCCGCTTCTTCGACGGCTGGAACCTCCTCGACCCCGGCCTGGTGTACATACCGACCTGGCGCCCGGACGACAGCACCCCCATCCCCGACCCCGAACGCTCCCTAATGCTCGGCGGCGTGGCCCACCGCCAATGACCCCCACACCCCCGCCCGCGCCACCGGTACGCCCCCGGCGCGTTGGCCCGCCTGCCCGTGCGCGTTTCGGTGCATGTGCCGGTCCGCCTCCTCACTGGCGCGAAGGCGGCGCAGCACGGCTCGGCACGCAGCACAGCCACCGGTCGCCGGGCGCGGCGCCGATGCGGGCGAGGGTGGTGCATGTCCTCGTGCGTGTCCCCGCCCGGGTGTGCCTCCCGATCCGCATGCCCGTACCTCACGTGTGCGTCCCGTGTGCGTTATCGTGCACCTGCTCGTGCCCGTGGGCGTCCTGGTGCGCCTTTCGGTGAGCCCGGGAGGAGGATCGGAACGGCCAGTAGCGGCTGGCCGGTGGCGGTGGAGTGTCGTTAACTGACGTGTCGTCAGCCGCAAACGAGGGTTGCAGAAGCTGGCGACGCTCGGGGCTGGCGGGGTGTTCTCCCGAACGTGACCCAAGGCCAATGTAGAGAGATCGCCGCAGGTCACGGGAGCGTATACGGCACCCGCCTCCCGAGCAACTGCACCGTGGTGTTGCTCCCGAGCCCGTCCAGCACCCGGGTGTAGGCGCCCTCCAGCGCGGAGGCGATTTCGGCCAGATGCCCGGCCGGCTCGTCCTCCAACTCCAAAGCGGCCAGCACGCGCGGCCGCGCGGCGTCCCAGCCCCGGCTTTCGAGCAGGCGGGCGCGCGGGTTGCTCCACCGGTCGGCGCCGACGGCGGACACGTCCCGGCGGCGCAGCGTGGGCGTGCAGGTGCATCACCGCGCACAGCGTGAACGCGGCCTTGTCGACCTGCCCGGCGGGCAGGTCGGGGTTGGCCAGCACCAGCGGCCGCCACGACCCGGTGATCAGGTGCTCATGTGCGGCGATGTCGGCGCGGTCGTAGCGGCGGCGGGCCTTGACCATCGCGGCCGCGTCGCCACTAGCCGCTCCGATCCTCCCTCGCGGACCGTTCGTGTCCTGGGATCACAACGTCAACCGTCTCCCGGGACTAGACGGCGCACTTCGACCCCGCATCGGTGCCATTGACCTGCAATTTCCTAATCCAGGGCTTGTCTGGTCGGCATCGAACTGTGCAACGACAGGCGGCTGCATCGAGCCAGTGGTGATAAGACACCGACCATGACGTTATGCAGCTACACGAACACTTTCAGTGATACTTCTGGGGACTCTGGTACTCCAGGACACCCCGAGAGGTACTCCCGTGATCAAGCACCTTGCACTGACCGGCCTGGCCCTGACCGTCGCCGCGATGGCCACCGGCCTGGTCGCCGCCGCCTCCGCCTCCACCCCCCAGCGCGCGCTCGCGGCCCCGGTGTGCCTGGACGCCACCAACAGCCGGGCCGACAACACCAACGTCCGGCTCTGGAGCTGTCTCAACCACCCCAACCAGAAATGGGTGATCCGGGACGGGCAGATCATCGTCGCCGACACCCTGGCCTCCAACCCGGTGTGCCTGGACGCCACCAACAGCCGGGCCGACAACACCAACGTCCGGCTCTGGAGCTGCCTGAACCACCCCAACCAGAAATGGGTGATCCGGGACGGGCAGATCATCGTCGCCGACACCCTGGCCTCCAACCCGGTGTGCCTGGACGCCACCAACAGCCGGGCCGACAACACCAACGTCCGGCTCTGGAGCTGCCTGAACCACCCCAACCAGAAATGGGTGATCCGCGACGGGCAGATCATCGTCGCCGACACCTTCGCCTGACCCACCGCACGTTCCGATGACCCCGTCGCGATGACGGCCGGAACCGAGGAAGGCCCAGGCGATGGGATCAGGTGATCCCGGCTTGGGCCTTCTGCGTGGATAACCGGCAACGCCCCGTCAAGGCCTGGCCGCCCACGCCCGCACACGCGGCACTCTCCACCAGGCGATGAGTTCATGCCCACCACGACCGCTTCCCAGCGGCGCATCCGCAAGCCCGCCCGGTTCCCGGCCGCCGCCAGCATCTCGCGGCGTTCACGCTCCCGCTCGCCACCGCGGCTCCCGCCTCCGCGGCCGCCCCGCCACCCGACGTCCCGGTCGAGGTGCGCTACGACAGCGGCGAGTGGAGCGTCGTCTTCAAGGGCACCGCCCGCGCCGTCTGGACCGACTACACCTACAGCACCTTCACCTACGACGGCGTCCTCTGCTGTTCCCACCAGGTCGGAAGGTGGCCCGAACCCTGGGCCGAGCTGCTGTTCGGCGGGGTCTCCACGGCCTGGGACAACCATCCGGTCTCCTGCGACCGCACGGAAAACCACATCAAGGGGACGGGTAAACGCGCCGGCCACGGACTCGTCGAGTTCAAGGTCGGCGCCAACAGCGGCCTATTGGGAATCTGGGGGTGTCGAGCAGGCGCGTGTAGGCGCCCTCCAGCGCGGAGGCGAGCTCGGCCAGGTGCCCGGCGGGCTCGCTAACAACTCCAGCGACGCGAGCACCCGCGGCCGCGCCGGGCTCGGTCGCCGGGGGCCTCGCCGAGCGGGTCCTTAGCAGCGGCCGGCTGGTAGTCCGGGGTGTTTCACCATGAGCCACCGCCTGGGCACAGCAGGGTGACGGTCACCGTCAGCGGATCGGTGGGAGAGATGCCGCCGGGCCGGGTCATCGCTCGGGTGGCCGTCCATGCTCGGGTGGCTGTCCATCGGCCGATGCAGCCCTGGCAGAACCGCTGGGGGTCGCGGCCGTTCCAGCGCGGCGGGTTGAGTGCCTTCTCCACGATCTCGAAGTCGGCGTCATGCTCGTGGCACAGCCCGCAGTCGTTGCGCACGTGGATGAACCGGGTCGGTGTGCCGGCGGCCGTGGGAATTCCATCCGTAAATGCGACTGTAAAAAGGGGGTTTTCTGTATTAGGTGACGCTCCGGGGTTCCGGCACCTGCACGCCGCCTTCTCGCGGGCCGGTGGTCGTGGACGGTCGGGTCAGGGTGTTTCTTTCTCTTCTGGGACGTTCCAGCGTTGGCGGAGGTCGACGCCGACCTCGTGGGTACGGCGGCCGCGTGTCTCGGGGACCCAGAGGGAGACGAACAGCAGGCCGAGGACGCAGATGCCGGCGAAGATCCAGAAGGTGGTCTCCTGGCCGAGGGCGTCGATGAGGGGGAGGAAGGCCAGGCTCACCGCGAAGTTGGACAGCCAGTTCACGGTCGCGCCCGCGCTGGATCCTTCGGCTTGCAGGGCGGGTGGGAAGATCTCGCCGAGCAGGACCCAGAACACCGGGCCCATGCCGAGCCCGAACGCCACGATGTACAGCATCATGAACGCCAGGGTGATCACCGGGCTCAGCTCGACGGCGAAGGCCAGGCCCAGCATCGCGATGGACAGGCCCATCCCGGCGAGGGAGACGATCAGCAGCGGTCGGCGGCCGATCCGGTCGATGAGGGCGAGGGAGACCAGTGTGATGATGACGTTGACGACGCCGATGAACACCGAGTAGTAGATCGCGTTGGAGGCGCTCAGCCCGGTGGTCTCCATGATCGTCGGCGCGTAGTAGAGGATGGTGTTGATCCCGCAGAACTGCTGAAGCGCGGCGAGGATCATCGCGACCAGGAGTGCGGGACGGTATCTGGGGAGCAGCAACGCCCGCGCGCGGCCGCCTTCGGTTTCGATCTTGGCGTGGTCCTCGCGGTCAGGGGTGTAGCGCTCGATGACCCGGTCGGGGACACCGGGGCGGGTGATTCTTTCCAGAATTCGCCGGGCTTCGTCGGTGCGGCCGCGGCGGATCAACCACCGTGGGGACTCGGGCAGCCATATGCACGCGATGACCAGGGCCGCGGAAGGGATCGCGCCGACCGCGAACATGGCGCGCCAGTTCTCGGCGTCGGCGAAGACCCAGTTGGTGATGTAGGAGGCGAGCAGGCCGATGGTGATGAGCAGCTGGTTGAGGCTGAGGATGCGGCCCCGGATCTGGGGCGGGACTATCTCACCGAGGTAGGTCGGCACGGTGGCCGACACGCCGCCGACGGCCATACCCATGATGATCCGGGCGAGCAGCATCACCCCGTAGCTGTGGGCGGCGGCGGCGATCACGATCCCGACGAGGAACACCACGCCGAGGGCCGCCAGCAGAGGCCGCCGCCCGTAGCGGTCGGCGATGCGCCCGCAGCTGAGCGCGCCGGCGACCGCGCCGGCGACCGCGCCGAGCAGCAGGACGCTCACCACCGAGCTCTGCTCGAATGAGGTGAGGCCGAGGTCCTCGCGGATGAACAGCAGGGCGCCGGAGATGATGCCGGTGTCGAAGCCGAACAGGAAACTGCCGATCGTGATGAACACCGCCCACAGGCGGGCGGTCTTGAGCCCCTGCGGTGTCAGCTCCTCGAACTTGCTCTGCTGCGCGGGGCGCACGTTCAGTGGTTCACCGGTCATGTGTTCCAGTCCTCCCATGTCTGCGGGCCGGAGGTTCCGGCGCGGTAGTCGTGGAGGGGGACACGGCCGGCGTGCCAGGCGTCCAGCACCGGCTCGACGATGCGCCATGACTCGACCGACATGTCACCGCGCACCGACAGGGGCTTGTCGTCCCGCAGGACGCCCCGCAGCACCTCGCCGTACTCCAGGAGGCCACCGGGGTCGAAAGCGGCGCCGAGCGTCACCTGTTCGACCTCGAACGGGTCGCCGGCGCCGTTGATGTTGAGGTCGAGCTGGAGGCGCCGGGGGCCGATGCCGATGCGCAGCCGGTTGTCCAGGGCCGCGCCGGTCAGGCCCGCCGGGACGTGCGGGGGGCTCTTGAAGGTGAAGGCGACCTCCTGGCGGGGCGACCCGATCGCCTTGCCCGACCGGACGCGGAACGGCACACCGGCCCACCGCCAGGTGTCGACGGCGAAGACGACCTCGGCCAGCGTCTCGGTCTGGCGCGAGGCGTCGATGCCCGGCTCGTCCACATACGACGGCAGCAGGCGGCCGTTGACGTCGCCGGCGGTGTAGCGGGCGCGGCGGCTGAACCTGTCGGGACGGTCGTCCCAGACGTGCGTGGCCCGCAGGACCTGCGCCTTGGCGTCGCGGACGTCCACCGGTTCCAGCGTGCTCGGCGCGGTCATCGCCACCAACGACAGCACCTGGAGCAGGTGGCTCTGCAGCATGTCCCGCAGGGCGCCCGTCCTGTCGTAGAAGTCGGCGCGGCCTTCGAGGCCGAGTGTCTCGTCGAACACGATGTCGACCGCTTCGACGTGCTCGGCGGTGAGCAGCGGCTCGATCACCCGGTTGGCGAACCGGATGCCCAGGATGTTGAGCACCGACGCCATTCCGAGGAAGTGGTCGACGCGGTGGAGGTGATCCTCGGGCACCAGACCGTGCAGGACCTCGTTCAGCTCGGCGGCCGAGGCCGAGTCGGTGCCGAAGGGCTTCTCCAGGACCAGGCGCGTGCCGTTCGGCACGCCGATTGCGGCCAGCGTCCGGCAGGACTGGGCGATCACCGCCGGGGGCAGCGCGAAATACAGGGTGAGGCGGCCGCGGCGCTGATCCAGCAGGTGACGCAGGTCACCGTCGTCGGTGGCGTCCGCGGGGACGTATCGGGCGTTGCCGACCACGGCTTGGACGGCCGGGCCGCGGGCGCCGCCGTCGGCGAACGCGTCGGCGACGACCGAGCGCCACTGGCCGTCGGACCATTCCCCCTGGTCGCTGCCGATGAGGAGCAGGTCGTCCAGCCGGGACGCCTCCACCAGGCCACCGAGCCCCGGCAGGAGCAGCCGGGACGTCAGGTCGCCGCGCGCACCGAGGATGACAAGAGTCTGCGTTGAGGCATCGGTGTTGCTCATCCTGCGAACTCCCGTACTGGTAAGCCGTTCACACCCGGCGTGCAGGCGAACAGCGCGCCCGCGTCCGGCTCGGCACCCCGATCGAGGTGCTCGCGCGAGGTCGTGATGTACAGCCGGCCGAGATCGGGACCACCGAAGGCGCACGCCGTCGTCTTGGACACCGGCAACTCCACGACCTCGTCGCGGGTGCCGTCCGGCGCGAACCGGTGCACGGCGCCACCGCCGTAGAGGGCCACCCACACGCCGCCCTCCGCGTCGACGGTCAGCCCGTCCGGGTCGCCCGAGGTGGTGACGAACGGACGGCGCCCGGTCAGCCCGCCCTCCCGGTCGTAGTCGAAGACGTCGACCCGGCCGGTCGCGGTGTCGACGTAGTAGGCGCGGGTACCGTCCGGGCTCCATTCCAGGCCGTTGGAGACCGTCACGCCGTCCAGCACCACCGCCGTCGAGCCGTCGGGATCCAGGCGGTACACAGCGCCCGCCCCTTCCCGCTGGTCGTAGGCCATGGAACCGCAGTAGAAGCGGCCGTCGGGATCACATCCACCCTCGTTCATCCGCACACCGTCACCGGACCAGACAGGGCGCAGGGTGGTCAGCGTCCCGTCCGGGTCCTCCAGCGCGAAACCGCGCTCGACGGCGATCACCGCGCCGCCTCGCCTCCTGGGCCGGACGGCGGCGACCACGGTGCCGACATGGCGCCGCGCGACCGTCCCGTCCGGGGCGAGCGACAGCACGTCGCCCGCCAGCATGTCCAGCCACCGCAGACCACCCCACGCGGCCGACCACACCGGCCCCTCGCCGTGGTAGGCGACCGACCCGGTCACCTGCTCCGCCTTCACCTCCCGCACCCCCTCACCGCATCGGCCCGCGCGGTCAAACCAAGCCGCGGGGGAAGGACGCAGAAGATGACAGCACCCAGACCCCGCGCCGCCGCCCGCGCCATCGCCCGTGCCGCCGCACACCGGGTCGCGGTGGACGGGTGGATCGTCGTGCAGGCGACCCTCGGCGCCGGCGTCGCCTGGAGCATCGCCACGTACCTGCTGGAGCACCCCGCGCCGTTCTTCGCCCCGATCGCGGCGATCATCGCGCTGATCGCCAACCTCGGGGAACGCGGCGTGAACGCGATCCGGCTCATCCTTGGCGTGATCCTCGGCCTGGTGATCGGTGACCTCGTGCTCATCACGATCGGATCCGGTTTCGGTGTGATGGCGGTCGCCGTCTTCACCGCCCTGGCCATCGCGCGCCTTGTCACCGACCAGCCGCTCGTCGCCGTCCAGGCCGCGTTCAGCGCGATCCTGGTGGTGGCCGTCGGAGACATGGCAAGCGGCCTGGAACGTCTCGTGGACGCCCTGATCGGCACCGGGGTCGCTCTGGTGTTCACCCAGCTCCTTTTCCCCCCGGAACCAATCTCACTTATGCGCCGGGCCGAAAAGTCGGCGCTCACCGCGGTCGCCGGCGGTCTCGCGACGGCCGCACGCGCCATCGCCGAAGACGACGACGACCTCCGCGGCCGGGCCGTCGGGGAACTGCGCCAGGTCCGCGACCGCCTGACCGAGCTGCGCCGCGCCGGCCGGGCCAGCACGAACGTCACCCGCCGCACCCTGGGATGGCGGGCTCGCGCGACCGTCGTCGTCCAGGAGAACGAGAACGCCGAGCACCTCGACCTGCTCGCCGACAGCTGCCTCATGCTCACACGCCTCGTCGCGTCGGCCCCCTCCGACACCCGGCGCAAAGTCCGGCAACCGGTCCACGACCTCGCGGACGTGATCGCCGCGCTGGCACGTGCGCTCGGCGACGTCCGAACACGGCAGGACGCCGCGAACCGCGCGCTGGAACTGGCCTCCTGCACCGCCGCGCTGGACCAGTCCGCCGATGCGGACCTGGCGCTCCTGGCCCACAGCCTCCGCATGGTCGCCACCGACATCATCACCTTCGCCGGCGTCGACCCCGACGAGGCGACCGAGGCCGTCCGCGAAGGCGCGCTCGACCAGCGCGTGCCACCACCGGCGACCTCATCCCACTCATCCCACCGGTTGCTCGGCTGGGCCCGGCGACTTCGACGCAGATCTCCCTAGCAACCACACCCCGGGAGCCGAACGGAGGTAAAGGGGCCGCGGGCCGAATGGACGTCGGTGTACCGGGTGCTGACGGCCATCCGGGAGTAATGATCAGCGGTCTTGTCGCTGGTGGTGTGCGGCCCCGCTGATCGGGGAGGGGCGGCCAGCCGACTGGTGGTGGACGGCCACCCGGGATGGTGACGGGCGGACAGCGAAGGTGAAGGCGGAGCGTGCAGACGCCCGAGACTCGGCTCGGGAGTTGATCACGGGGCAGATTGGCGCTCGGGGTGCGAGCGCTGGTCGGGACTGGTGGGGTGGGTCGGCTCGGGGTGGCCGCTCATCCAGCGGAGCAGGCGGAAGGCGCGTTCGTTGATGGGGGCTGGGGCGAAGACCGCAGTGAGCAGGACGGTGAGCAGAAGGGTGAGCTCGGCGCTGGCGAGGATGGCGGCCAGGTCCGGGTTGATGAGCGCGACGCCTGTGGGGACGGCCAGGACGGTGGTGGCCAAGCCGAAGGAGGCTCCACGGTTGGGCGGACCACCGGCGGCGGGTTGGGTGGGAGGGGTCATTCTTGGCGTCCTCGGGAGTGGCCGGCGCCACGGACGTGGCGTTGCAGAGTGGCTGTCCAGGCCCAGGCGATGGCGGCCGGGGCATGCAGGAGGAAATCGCGCAGCAGTTCGGGGTGCTCGTCAGGCTCGTAGTCGAAGAGGGCCTCGGCGACGTCGTCGCGCCACCGTCTGCCGTACTCGGGGGGCATGAACGCCGCAGCCGCTCGAATCAACCGGGGAGCGTTTGTATCGACGATGAGGTCGACCGGTGCCGGTCTCAAGGACGTGCAAGCCGAGTTGAGGACGCCGGCCAGGATCCGGACCAAGACCACCACGGTCAACATGGTCACGCTCAGCACGCCGAGGAGGAGCCCGAACGCGAAAGCCAAGCCGCCGGCCTCGATGGCCAGGTGGAAGAGAATCCAGCTGGGCGGGTCAGTGGTGGAGACGCCGTCGTCCCCCGAGGCCCACATGATCGTAAGGACGGTGCCGCAGATGCTCCCTGTGATCGCGAAGAGGGTGAGCAGGGTCCTGACACGTTCGAAGATCGCGATCATCTTCCGGCGGTGGCGACTGGACAGCGCGCTGACGATCAGCATCACGCCAACGAGCGCACTTCCTGCTAAGAAACCCAGGGCGCCGCATTCGTAGCTGAACCATGCCGCTCCGTAATCGGGGTCGGGCTCGACCCACGTGCTGGTCTTAAGGAAATCAACGGCCCCGGCGTGACCAGCGGCGCGGCTGACGTGGCTGACGTAACCGGCGACGGCGGTCAACAGGGTGCCGCTGAAAGAGGCCAAGATCAGGGCGCCGAGGCTGTGTACGGCAAGTTCGAAGGTGCGGCGGGCCCGGGGGCGACTGGAGGTCGTCATCAGAAGGCTGCACCGCCCTCGGTCAGGCCGCGCAGGGCGCGAGGACGGCGGGCGCCGGCCAGAGCGGCGCCGGCCTGGGCGGCGCCGTTGGCGGTGAGCCGGTAATAGCGGCGAGCGGGCCGCTTTTCCACATGCGGGTCGATGTCTTCCTTGCGGGAGGTGACCCAGCCCTCGGTTTCCAGCCGTACCAGGATCGGGTGGGTGGTGCCGGGCATCAGCCCGGTCTCTTGTGAGAGTTCCCGGCCGTAGAGTTCGCGGGTGGGGTCGCGCAGCAGCGCCTGCACTACCAGCTGGGTCTGCAATGTCATCCGGATAGCCACGCTTTAACTCTAACTAGGTCCCCGTCGTCTGTCCATATCAGAACTCAAACTAGGTTCGTCCGGCGGAGTTCGGTCAGGATCGGGGTCGGGTTCGTACTGGGCGTCGTAGAAGGGGCGGCCGGAATACGGACGAAAGAGGCCGCGGCTAGGTGTTCGCCGAGGTCAGCGGTGTCGGCGGGCGGGGTCTAGCTGTGCGAGGGCGGCGCCGACGGCTTCGGCGCCGACGCTGGTGTAGATCGCCCGGCTGCGGATGTTCTCGTGCCCGGACAGGGCCATGAGCATCGGCGCCGACCAGCCGTCCTCGGTCAGGAGAGTGAGCCGGGAGCGGCGGAGTTGGTGGAGGGTGAAGCCGCGCTGGCGGGGATCGTGTCGTCTGGCGGCCTGCCCGAAAAGATGCTCGGCGCGTTGGTAGGACAACCGGCCCCGGCCGGTGTGCGGGCACAGGTCGGATGCTGCGGGCGTGCGCGCCGGTGCCGGGCGCCGATCGCCCAGGAAGAGCGGCCCGCGGCCTGCGATGAGGCGGGGCAGCAGGCGGGTGATTCCGGATGCCAGTGGATCCAGCGGACGGTACTGCCTTTGCCGGTGATGCGTCCGCGTCCGTTGTCCAGGTCCAGGTCTTCGATGCTGAGTGCGAGGGCCTCGTCGGCCCGCGCTGACGATTCGTAGAGGAGGTCGTCGCTGAACAGATCGGTGTCGACGCGGGGTGCGTTCGCCGCGGACGGGCGACGTGGGCAGACGGTGTACGAGCATTCCTGGAAGATCCGCGAGCTGCTGGGTCACCGGGACTTCGCCGAGGCGGAGGCGAGGTGCGCCGCCATGTCGCGGCGCGGAAGCGTCTTGCTGTGCCTCCTCGTGCGCGTTTCCCTACGGGTGCCGGTTTCCGTCTCCGTGTGCGTCCCGGTGCGCGCCTTCGTGTGTGTGCCGGTGTGCCTCGCCGTTCGCGTCCCCGGTGGGCGTTTCCGTGGGCGTTTCGGTACGCGTTGCCGGTCGTCTTGGCGCGGGTGGGGTCAGCGGGCGAACGCTATGGCCGCGCCTGCGCTGATGACGACCGCGATGACGACCAGGACCAGGGAGGTGCTCAGCGGGTCGCGGCGCGGTGGCGGCGCCTTTCGTGCGCGGGGGGCGATGTGCGCCCGGACCGGTGCGGGCTTCTTGGGTGGGGACGGTTCCGGGCGCGCCTGGGGAGGTCGTGGGGGAGCGGGCGGTACGGCTGCGACGGGCCGGGGTTGGGGTGGGCGCGGCGGTGGCGCAGGAGTGTTCGTGGGTGGTGCCGGGGACGGTGGCACTGACGGCTCTGGGGGCTCGGGCGGTGGCGGAGTCGGCGATGGCGGAGTCGGTGGGGGCGGGGGAGTGGGTGTTGGGGGAGTGGGGGGTGGCGGAGCCGGTGTCGGCGGTGGGGTGGGTGGGGGCGGCGGGCATCCGCGGGGGCCGCGGGCGAGGTCGGCGCCGAGGGTGATCTCGATGTCGATGCACAGGCTGATTCGTGGCTTCGGTAGGGGGTCGGCGGTGGCCGCGGGGACCGGGCCGGCTGCGGCGGCGGCCAGTGTCAGGGCCACTGCCAGAGCGGGTGGGACGGTCAGCGCGGTGGTGGGCGGGATGCGGCGCACGCTCAGCCACCTCCGGCGATGCGTCGCAGGTCGGACTGCAGTTCCGTGAAGGCGTCCGGGTCCACGGCCAGGGGGCCTTCGAAGGCGTGGGAGATGTCGATGGTCAGGTACGTTCCGGCGGCGAGCAGCGCGGCCATCAGGGCCAGGGGGATCAGGGCCGCGCCGCGCGGGCGGGCGCCGGCGAAGAAGGGGAGCAGCGTGACCGTGATTCCGGTGAGGACGGTGATGACGAGCAGGCCGGCGGGGGGTGAGGTGTCGGCGTCCATGGCGCGCTGGCGTCTGGCGGCGGAGATCTCGCCGAGGTGGTCCAGGACGGCGTTGCGGGCGTCCTTGGTCTCGTCGGTGTCGGCCTTGATCGCGATGACGTCGCGGCGCAGGGACTCCAGCAGCGTCCATCCCCGGGAGCTGAGCCGCCCGTCCTCCATGAGGCGCCATTCGGGGCCGCGGACCAGGTCGACGTAGTCGCGCAGGCCCTGCCGGACGTGCTGGGTGTCGGGCGGGCTCAGCCGTGCGGCGGCCCAGTAGGCCTCGGCGACGGCCTGGCTCTCGGTGTAGGTGTTGGAGCGCGCGGCGTCCGACGTCGTCCACGGCACGATGATGGCGATGGCGAACGCGAGCAGGAACAGCGCCGACAGCATGGCGCCGGTGTGGCCGGTGGTGGGGCCGTCGGGGGCGTCGTCGTCGACGCCGCCGCGCGTCCGCCGGACCAGCACGCTCGCCACGAGCACGACGCCGATGGCGCAGGTCGCGGCCGCAAAGTAGACGATCATGGCACTCCCCGGGGGATGGATTCGCCATCACTTCGCGTGATTATAGGTTCACGGTTGGTGTTTGTTGCGGGGGTTTCCGTTGATGTCACCTGAGGGTGAGGTGACTGCCCGGCGGGGGAAAGATGAGGGTGTCCTCCGGTGGGGGGTCGCGGGTGATTAGGTGATGGTTCTTGCGAAATGTGAGATCTATACCGGAAGATCTGTTGTGGAGAGTCCGGTATGGAGGATGATTCACGGATCCCGGTTGTGTGAGGGGAGGCGGCGATGGCGCCGCAGGGGAAACTGGACCTCGACCCGGAGGTGGTGCGCACCGCCCGGCGGCTGGCCGCCCGGGCCGCCGAGCCGATCATCCGGATGGCCCGATCCCACACCACCGTCTCCGTCGAGCGGGCCCTGCTGCGCCTGTGCGGGCTCACCGGCGCCGACGACGAGGGCCGCCCATGGGTCAACCACCTCACCGACGCCGTCCGCGACCAGGTCGGCCTCGAGCACGGCGTGGCCCCGCCGGTCTGGGACGCGCTCCTGAAGGGTCCGTACCGCTCCCTCGGTGACCTGGCCCGTGCCGCCGCGCGGGGGCGCGTCTCGTTCCGTCTGCCCGCCGGGACGGAAGCCGTTCATGCCCGCGCGGCCGCCGAGGAGGCCGCCCGCGCCGGCATCGCCCGCATCGACCGCCGCCGCGCCGAACGCGACGCCCTGCTGCGCGAACTGCCCGCCCCCGACATGGCCGACCCGCCCCGCCCGCTGGTGTACCTGATCGTGGCGACCGGTGACATCTACGAGGACATCCCGCAGGCGCAGGCCGCGGCCCGCGAGGGCGCCGACGTCGTCGCGGTGATCCGGTCGACCGGCCAGTCGCTGCTGGACTACGTCCCCGAGGGACCCACCCGCGAGGGGTACGCCGGCACGTACGCGACCCGCGAGAACTTCCGGCTCATGCGGGCCGCGCTGGACGACGTCTCCCGCGAACTGGGCCGGTACGTGCGGCTGACGAACTACGCGTCCGGGCTGTGCATGCCGGAGATCGCCGCGCTCGCCGGGCTGGAACGCCTGGACATGATGCTCAACGACTGCATGTACGGCATCATCTTCCGCGACATCAACCCCCGCCGGACGTTCATCGACCAGCGGTTCTCCCGGCAGATCCACGCCCGCGCCGGGATCATGATCAACACCGGTGAGGACAACTATCTCACCACCGCCGACGCCGTCGACGCCGCCCACACCGTGATCGTCAGCCAGTTGCTGAACGAACGGTTCGGGCACGAGGCGGGCCTGACCGACGCGCAGCTCGGCCTCGGTCACGCGTTCGAGATCGACCCGGCGATCCCCGAGTCGTTCCGGTTGGAGCTCGCGCACGCCCAGCTGGTCCGGGAGCTGTTCCCCGCCGCGCCGCTGAAGTACATGCCGCCGACCAAGCACATGACCGGCAACATCTTCGCCGGCTACCTGCTGGACGCGTTCTTCAACCTCGCGGGGGTGATGACCGGGCAGTCGATCATCCTGATCGGGATGATGACCGAGGGCATCCACACCCCCTGGCTGTCGGACCGCGACCTCGCGCTGGAGAACGTCCGGTACGTCCGCGGCGCGTGCGGGAACCTCGCCGAGGACTTCCGGCCACGCCCGGACGGCATGCTCGTCCGCCGCGCGAAGCAGGTGCTGTCGGAGTCGGTGGACCTGCTCGCCCGCATCGCCGACGACGGGCTCCTGGACGCGATCGCCGAGGGCACCTTCGGCGTCACCCGCCGCCCACCGGACGGCGGCAAGGGCCTGGACGGCGTCGTCCCCCGCGCCGACGGGTACGTCAACCCCGCGATCGAGATCCTCGACGCCGAGAACCCGCACCCGGCCGCCGGCCCGGCCGAACAGGAGGTGCCCGCATGACGGTCGAGGTCCCGGGGCCGCACGCCCCCACCGATCCCGCCGACACCCGGCAGGTGATCCGCCCCTACGGCGACACCACCGGCGACGGCATGGTGCAGATGTCCTTCACCCTGCCCGTCCCGGCCGGGAAACGCGCCGACGCCGCCGCCCTGCAACTCGCCGGGAAGATGGGCCTGGACCCCGCCAGCGTCGTCCACTCCAAGCCGATGGGCCCCGACTTCACGTTCTTCATCGTGTACGGGAAGGCCCGGCACCTTGTCGACTACGCGTCCATTCCCGTCCCGGAGGAGCGCGCCTACCCGTTGTTGACGTCCCAGGAGGTGAACCTGGCGATCCGCCGGACGCTGAACCGGCGGCTGGTCGTCGTCGGCGCCTGCATCGGCACCGACGCGCACACCGTCGGCATCGACGCGATCCTCAACGTCAAGGGATTCGCGGGGGAGAAGGGCCTGGAGTACTACCGGGAGATCCAGGTGGTGAACATGGGCGCGCAGGTGACCGTGGCGGAACTGGTACGGCGCGCCAAGGCCGAGAACGCCGACGCCGTCCTGGTGTCGCAGGTCGTCACGCAGCGCAACGCGCACCTGCACAACACCAAGCAGATGGCCGCCGCGTTCCACGCCGAGTACCCGACCGCCGTCGCCGGGGGGATGGGACGGCCGCTGCTGGTCGTCGGCGGCCCCCGGTTCGACACCGTCACCGAGACCGATCTCGGCGTCGACCGGATCTTCGGGAGGGGCACCACGCCCGCCGAGGTCGCCAGCTACCTCGTCCACGCCCTGCTGCCCGCCGAGGCCGCACCTCTGGACGAGACGGACGATACGGAACAGACCGGTGAGGCGGGGGAGGGGCGATGAGCGGCGCGCGCGAGGGGATGACCGTCACGCACCGCCGGTACATCCCCTACTCCCACGCCCACTACGCCGGTGACCTCGTCGACGGCGCCTACGTGCTCGGGCTGTTCGGGGACGTGGCCACCGAGATGTGCGTCCGCGCCGACGGCGACGAGGGACTGTTCGCCTCCTACTCCGACGTGCAGTTCCGCGCCCCCGTCCGGGCCGGGGACGTCCTGGAGACCAGCGCCGTGCTCGTCCGTGTCGGCACCCGCAGCCGCGTCCTGGACTTCGAGGCCCGCGTGGTGTGCCGGGGCCGTCCCGACGCGGGGGAGTCGGCCGCCGAGGCGCTCGCCGAACCGATCGTCGCGGTCACCGCGACGGGCACCGTCGTCGTTCCGGCCCGCCAAAACCCCCGACCCCCGTGATCATGGTGTTGACCTGGGAGAACATGGAGTCGCCGCAGAACATGAGGCGGTTGACAAGGTGGCGGAAGCCGGTAGTTTTGCTGCAGTCCAGCACGGGACTCACCGATCGGCCGCCCGAGGCGCCGCCGGGCACCGCGCCACGACGGGACGGGGATCACGCGAGTGGTCGGCTGCCGTGCCCGCCCGAGCCAGCGTGGTGATCCGAGGCCGTGCCCCCGAGCGGAGCCGCCCGATCGGGCGGGGGGTTGGACCCGGGAAGGGCCCGGACATCCAGTAGAAAACGGAGCCTCGTTCTCACCGCCTGTGGGACGAACTCCGGCCCGACGGATGTCGCGGGCCCTCCTCCGTGTCCTCCCGTGCGCCCCTCTTTTGCCCCTCGTGTGCCCCTTGTGCCTTCCGTGGGCCCTTCGTGGGTGCGGTGTGAGGCCTGCCCGCCGCCACCGGTCCGGTCGCCGTGGGCGCTCCGGCCCGGTAGCGTTCCTGGCATCGGACCGAGGAACGAGGTGGGACGTGGCCCAGGAGACCCTTCCTGACCGGTCGTCGCCCGGCGGCCCCGGCCAGGATTCCGGCGGCTCCACGGGCCCGGCACCGGCGACCTGGCCGGACGGGCGGGCCGAGAGGTTGCGGCACTGGCTGCGCGTCGGCGGCCGCGCCGGTTGGCCCCGTACCCTCCGCGCCGTCACCGCCGGGCTGGTCATGTGGCCCGCGTTCCCGCCGTACGACCTCACGTTCCTGGCGCCCGTCGGGGTCGCGCTGTTCATCTTCGTCCTGCGCGGTCTGCCCGCCCGAACCGGCGCCTGGCTCGGCTTCGTCGCCGGCACCGCGTTCTTCCTGCCCGTCCTGGAGGGGATCGCCGCGATCGGGCCGGACGGGTGGATCGTGCTCAGCCTCGTCCAGGCCCTGTACTTCGTGCCCCTCGGCGCCGGGATCAGCCTGGTCACGCGGCTGCCGCTGTGGCCGCTGTGGACGGCCGCGCTGTGGGTCGGCGAGGAACTGGTCCGCGGGCACGTCCCGTTCGGCGGGTTCCCGTGGGCGCGGCTCGCGTTCAGCCAGACGGCCACGGTCCTGACGCCCTACGCCTCCTACGGCGGCGCGCCTCTGGTCACGTTCCTGACCGCTTTGGTCGGCGGGCTGCTCGCCTACGCCGCCGTCGCCGCCCACCGCGCCCACACCGCCCACCGAACCCACACCGCCCACCGCGACCGGCTCCGCGCGGACGACCAGGCAGGCGGCGGAGCGAGCCCGCAGACCGACCGTGAGACGGGCGGTGAAACGGGCGGTGAGACGCGGGCGGACCGTGTCCGGCGGTTCCCGACGCCCGGCCGGCGGTCCGGTCTCCTGGCCGCGCTGCTGCCCGTCGGGGCCGCGCTCGGCGCCGTCGCGGCGCTCGCCGGGGGCGGGGCGCTGATCCCCACCCCCACCGCCGGACGTCCCGTCACCGTCGCCGTCGTCCAGGGCAACGTGCCCCGTCTCGGCCTGGACTCGCTGGGCCAGCGCAAGGCCGTGCTGAACAACCACGTCCGGGTCACCCACGAACTGGCCGCCAAGGTCCGCGCCGGCACCCTTCCCCGGCCCGAGCTGGTGGTGTGGCCCGAGAACGCCAGCGACCTGGACCCCTACAGCGAACCAGAGGCCTACATGGCCATCGACGGCGCGGTGAAGGCCGTCGGTGTCCCCGTCCTGGTCGGCGCCCTCACCGACACCCCCGACGGCGAGAAGGTCGAAAACCGCGGCATCGTCTGGGATCCGCGCACCGGGCCCGGCGACTACTACGTCAAACGGCATCCCGTCCCCTTCGGGGAGTACCTGCCGTTCCGCGACGTCCTCACCAAGCTGATCACACGGTTCGAGCGGATCCCCCGCGACTTCGCCAAGGGCACCCGCTCCGGCGTGATGCGGCTCGGCCCGGTGACCGTCGGCGACGTGATCTGCTTCGAGGTCGCCTACGATCGGGAGGTCCGCGACGTGGCGCGCGGCAGTCTGCTGGTCGTGCAGACCAACAACGCCACCTACGGCCGGACCAGCCTGCCGCCGCAGCAGGTCGCGATGTCCCGGCTGCGCGCGGTCGAACATGGCCGTACGATCTTGGTTGCCGCGACCAGCGGCATCAGCGCGATCGTCGCCCCGGACGGCCGGATGATCGACAGGTCCGGGGAGTTCGTCCCGGACCTGCAGGTCGCCACCGTCCAGGCGCGGACGTCGCGGACGCTCGCCGACCGGGTCGGCGCGGCGCCCGAACGGGTGCTCGCGGTGCTCGGGCTCGGCGCGGTCTGCGCGGCGGCGTGGACGGCGGTCAGGAAGGACGAGGGGAACTGACACCGATGGACATCCCAGCCGACCTCGGCCGGGTGCTCGTGATCATCCCGACGTACAACGAGCGGGACAACATCGAACGCATCGCCGCCCGGGTGCGCGAGGCCGTTCCGTCGGTGGACCTGCTGGTCGTCGACGACGCCAGCCCGGACGGCACCGGCGAGGTCGCCGACGCCATGGCCGACAAGGACGAGCAGATCAAGGTCCTGCACCGGGCGGGCAAGGACGGTCTCGGCCCCGCCTACATCGCCGGTTTCCGGTGGGCGGCCGACCACGGCTACGACGTCATGGTCGAGATGGACGCCGACGGTTCGCACCAGCCGGAGGAACTGCCGCGGCTGCTGACCGCGCTGCAGGACGCCGACCTGGTCATCGGCGCCCGCTGGATCCCCGGCGGCAAGGTCCTCAACTGGCCCAAGCGGCGGGAGGCGCTGTCGCGCGGCGCCAACACCTACGCCCGGCTGATGCTCGGCATCCCCCTGCACGACGCCACCGGCGGCTACCGCGCGTTCCGCGCCGCGACCCTCGACAAGATCGGGTTGGACGGCGTCGACTCGCGCGGCTACTGCTTCCAGATCGACCTGGCGCTGCGGGCGTTGCGGCGGGGCCTGCTCGTCAAGGAGGTCCCGATCACCTTCGTCGAACGCGTCCACGGCACCAGCAAGATGAGCCGCGACGTCATGATGGAGGCGGCGGTGCGCATCACCCAGTGGGGCATGGCCGCCCGCGCCCGCAGGGCCCGCGCCCGCAGGCTCGAACGCGCCCGCCGCTGAACCCCCGCCCGCCCCGCCGGGAAACGTTGGGGGGCGTTCCGGCGTTGTCAGGGGAGAGAGGGATTCTCCCCGCGACCCGAAGATGGAGTCATGCTGCCGCTGCTACTGGTCCTGGCGTTCCTGGTGATGCCCGTCCTGGAGATCTACGTGATCATCCAGGTGGGCGGGGTGATCGGCGCCTGGCCCACGGTCGCGCTGCTGGTCGCCGAGAGCCTGCTCGGCGGCTGGATCGTGCGACGCGAGGGCCGCCGCGCGTGGCGGACCCTGGAGGCCACGCTGCGCCGCGGCGTCATGCCCGACCGGGAGATCGCCGACGCCGCCCTGATCCTGGCCGGCGGTGTGCTGCTGCTGACGCCGGGGTTCGTCACCGACGTGTTCGGGTTCGCGTTCGTGCTGCCGGTCACCCGTCCTCTCGTGCGCCGTGCCCTGTCCCGGTACGCGTCGCGGCGGGTCCGGGCCGCCGCGCACCAGGACGGGATCCGGACGCGCGTGGTGTTCCCGCCCGGCTTCGGACGGGCGCAGACCCCGCCGGGACCGGTGGTCCGCGGCGAGGTCATCGACGACGTCACCGAGGGCGACGACTCCCCATCCCGCGCCTGACCGCTCAGGCGTCCCGGACGGCGAACAGCACCCCGCCGACCAGCATCGCCGCCGCCGCGTACCCGGCCAGCAGGCCCAGGCCCGGCCACGGCCCGATCGGGAGCCGTTCCAGGCCCCGCGTGGACTGGACGGCCAGTCCCGCCGACATCGGCGCGACCTTCTCCAGCCGTTCCCGCCATTCCGCGTCCCCGACGAACCGCGTGACGATCGGGACGATCCACAGCAGCGCCAGCACCGCCGTGGTCGCCGCCGCCGTGTCCCGCAGGGCCGTCGCGACACCGAGGGACAGCAACGCCACCAGCACCAGGTACAGGACGGTCCCGGCCGCGGCCCGCGCCGTGGCGCCGTCCAGCGGCGACAGCGGCGGATACCCGTGCTCGGCGGTGAACCCGTTGCGGGGCAGGATCCCCCGGCCCGCCGCCAGCGCCGCCAGCACCCCGGCCGTTCCCGCGGCGGCGACGGCGGCGGCGACCACGGTCGCCTTGGCGGCCAGGACCGTGCCGCGGCGCGGCGTCGCCGCCAGCGTCGCGGTGATCGTCCCGGTGGCGTACTCGCCGCCGACCGCGAGGACGCCGAGGAGGACCGCGGCGATCTGGCCGAGCCGCACGCCCGACAGCGCCAGCCTCGGCGTGTCCTCCGCGCAGCCGGCGGGGGTCGGGCAGTGCGCGGTGTCGACGCCGCCGGTCATCGCGGCGCCGACCGCGACGGTGATCGCGGCCAGGGCGAGCAGCAGCCACCCGGTGCTCGGCAGCGTCCTCAGCTTGGTCCACTCGGCGAGCACCGCCCGGCCCGCCATGCCCGCCGTGCCGGACGCCACGCCGCCTGTCACGCCGCCTGTCACGCCGCGTCCCGTCGCCTGACCAGCCACGTCGCGACGACCAACGTCGCCGCCGTGTACGCGCACAGCACCCCGAATCCGGCCCACGGGCCGATCGCCCGGTCGTGCCGGTCGACGGTGTGCTGCATCGCGAACCCGGCGGCGGGGGTGACCCGCTCCAGCCACCGCGCGGCCGACAGCGGCAGCCCGGTCGCCACGATCTGCGGCAGCAGCAGGAGCAGCAGCACGACCGTGATCGCGGGCGCGCTGCGCCGCACGATCGCCGCGACCGCCAGGGCGAACACCGCGACGACGCCCATCAGCGCCGCCGTGCCCAGCACGGCCCGCAGCACCGCCGGGTCCGACAGCGGCGGCGGCGCGAGCCCGCCCGCGCGCAGCACCGGCGCGGCCAGCAGCATCGCGCCGAACGCGGCGACCAGGCCCGCCGCCAGCGACGCCAGGCCCACCACGACCGCCTTGGCGGCCAGTACCCGGCCGCGCCGCGGGCTCGCCGCGAACGTCGTGCGCACCATGCCGCGCCGGTGCTCGGCCGTCACGAACAGCACCGCCACGGCGACGATCGCGACCTGCCCGAGCAGCACGCCGGTGAGGGTGACACGGGTGGTGTCCTCGGCGAACGGGTCGTGGCCGATGTCACCGGACCCGGCCAGCGTGTACGTCCCGTCCACCTGTGTGCGGCCGCCCGTGCCCGGGTCGGCGGGCCCGCCCGGGGCGCCGCGGTCGCGCCACCGGGCGCCGGGCCAGGCGGGCGACACCGACACGTGGTCGAAGGTGGCGCGGGTGTCGGAGGGCGCCGAGTCGACGGTCTCGCCGCCGAACCGGCGCTGGACCTTCGCCTCGTTCGGGGCGGCGACGAACATGCCGGCCAGGGCGGTTCGCGGCAGCCCGTCCAGGGTCACCGACCCGACACGCCGCCAGTCGCGCCCGTCCGCGGACTCGAATCCCGTCACGGTCGTGCCCGAGCGGTCCAGCCGCAGCCAGCGCGGCGCGGTGCCCGTCCCCTCCCCCTTCTGCCCGTCGCCTTTGTACCCGGTCTGGAGTCGGACGCCGTGTCCGGGTGTCACCATCAGCGCGGCGTAGGGGGTGGCGCGGTCGGCGCTGCCGCGGACCATCAGCCCCGCCTTCGCCCACGCGCCGCCGCCCTGCTGGGAGGTGACGCGGGCGATGACGGAGCCGTCCCCGGCCAGCGGCTGGTAGGCGTAGTGGCCCAGGTCGTGGATCTGCAACCGGCCCGGGTCGGAGATCTCCCGGCCCGCCCCGGTCGCCTGGGTGCCCGCGGCCGTCAGTAACGCCACCAGCACGGTCAACGCGACCGACGCCAGGAGGGTCAGCGTCCACCGGGGGACGGTCCGCAGCTTGGTCCATTCGGCCGTCAGCAGCCGTCCGAACCCGTCGCGGGCCTCGTCCTGGACGGTGCTGCGGTACGGCGGCACGGCGGTGGGCCCCGGGGCGGTCACGACGCGGTCCGCCCGGTCAGGGCCTGGAACTCCACGGCGTCCCTGGTCAGCTCCATGTAGGCCTCTTCCAGGGTGGCCCGGTGCGCGGCGACCCCGCTGAACGTCACCCCGGCGCCCGTCAGCAGGGTGATGATCCGCTCGGAGTCCAGGCCGGTGACGGTCAGCGCGTCCGTGCCGTGGGCGGTGACGGTCGCGCCCGCGTGCGCCAGCACGGTCATCGCCTCCTGCCGCCGGGCGGTGCGCACCTCCACCCGGCCGTCGGACGCGGCGTCCAGCAGCTCCCCGACACCGATGTCGGCGATCAGGCGGCCCCGGCCGATCACGACGAGATGGTCGGCGCCGCCCTCCAGCTCGCTCATCAGATGGCTGGACACCAGCACCGCCCGGCCCTCCCCGGCCAGCGACCGCAGCAGCCCCCGCATCCAGGTGATCCCGTCGGGGTCGAGTCCGTTCACCGGCTCGTCGAACATCAGCACGGGCGGGTCGCCGAGCAGCGCCGCCGCGATCCCGAGCCGCTGCCGCATCCCGAGCGAGAACGCGCCCGTCCGGCGCCGGGCCGCGCCGGTCAGCCCGGCCAGCTCGATCACCTCGTCGACGCGGCGGACGGGCAACCCGTTGGCGTGCGCGAGCCACCGCAGATGGTCGCGGGCCCGCCGCGCCGGGTGCACCGCCGACGCGTCCAGCATCGCCCCGAGCCGGCACAGCGGCGTGCGCAGCGACCGGTACGGCTTCCCGCCGACCAGCGCGGCGCCCGCGTCGGGCCGGTCCAACCCCATGATCACCCGCATGGTGGTGGACTTGCCGGCGCCGTTCGGGCCGACGAACCCGGTGACCCGACCCGGGGCGACGGTGAACGTCAGGCCGTCCACGGCGGTGGTCGACCCGTACCGTTTGGTCAGGCCCCGCACTTCGATGGTTGCGTCCATGGCCTGGGAGGCTACGGACCGCGGCGGCCCGGGGCATCCCACCGTGGGCCCGTTTCGGGCGGCGGGCACGGAGGGACCCGGCGTCCCTCCCCAGAGGGACGCCGCCGCGCCCGTGTTCACGCCACAATGATCAGCGTGGGTCGCAGCGAGAAGGGCGAGGACCGGGACACGCGGTGGCCGGGTCCGTGGCCCGCCGCCGGGGTCTGCCTGGCCCTGGCCGCAGCCGCCGAGGCGGTGCTGCGGACCGAGGGGGCCGGCACGGCACTGTCCCTGGCCATCGTGGTGGACGTGTGCGCGACGCTCCCGCTCGTCCTGCTCCGCGGCCGTGCCCGGGACCCCGACCGTGGGCGTGATCGTGGGCGTGATCGTGGGCGAGGCGCCGCCCCTGCGGCCGTGGCCGTCACCGCGGGCGCCGCCGCGGCGTGCGTCCTGCACCGCGGGGTGGCCGTGACGGCGGTCGTCGCGCTCGTCACCGTCTGGGCGGTGTACGTCCGGCGCCGGGTGCGGCGGCGCCGCGCCGCCGCCGCCGCGCGGGACGCCTCCCGGTGGGCGTTCGAGCACACGCTGCTGGAGCACACCGCCCGGGGCGAACGCGCCCGCATCGCCCGTGAGCTCCACGACGTCGTCGCCCACCACATCTCGATGATCTCCGTCCAGGCGGAGACCGCGCGGCTGGCCGTGTCCGGCATGCCGGACGAGGGCGCCGAACGCCTCCTGGCCATCGGCGACACCGCCCGGACCGCGCTGACCGAGATGCGCCGCCTGCTCGGCGTACTGCGCGAGGACGCGGACGCCGGACCGACCCGCCGCCCCCAGCCGGGCCTGCAGCAGCTCCTTGACCTGATCGACGAGACCCGCGCGTCAGGTCCCGCGAGCGTCCGGCTGCGCGTCCGTGGCGCCGTCACCGCCCTGGAACCGGGGGTGGAGCTCGCCGCCTACCGGATCGTGCAGGAGGCCCTCACCAACGCGCGGCGGCACGCGCCCGGCGCCGCCGTCGACGTGGAACTCGACTACGCCCCCGAGGCGCTGCGCGTCACCGTCCGCGACAACGGCCCCGGCCCCGGCGACGACGTCAAGACCGCCACGGAACACCGGGCCGGGCCCGAGGTGCCGGCGGCCGCGGGGCACGGGCTGCTCGGAATGCGGGAACGCGCCGCCGCCGTCGGCGGTGCGCTGCGCACCGGGCCCGGGGCGGTCGGCGGGTTCCTGGTGGAGGCGACGCTGCCGACGCCGTCGCCGGAGGGCGACCGGCCGTGACGGTCCGTGTCGTCGTCGTCGACGACCAGGAGGTCGTCCGCGCCGGATTCGGCGCCCTGCTCGGCACCCAACCCGACCTCGCCGTCGTCGGTACCGCCGACGACGGAGCCGCCGCGGTCCGCGTGTGCCGCGAGCGGCGGCCCGACGTCGTGCTGATGGACGTGCGAATGCCCGTCATGGACGGCATCGAGGCCACCCGCCGTATCGCCGCCGCCCCCGACGCCCCGCGGATCCTGATGCTCACCACGTTCGACCTCGACGAGCACGTGTACGACGCGCTGGTCGCCGGGGCCGGCGGGTTCCTGCTCAAGGACGTCACGGCCGAGCGGCTGTTCGACGCCGTGCGGATCGTCGCGGCGGGGGAGGCGCTGCTGGCGCCCGCGGTCACCCGCCGCCTGATCGGGGAGTTCGTCCGGCTCCGCCCGCGCGCGCCGTCGCGTCCGTCCGGCGCGCTGGGGGCGTTGACGGCCCGGGAGACCGACGTCCTGCGCCTGGTCGCCGAGGGCCTCAACAACGCCGAGATCGCCGCCCGGCTCACGGTGGGGGAGGAGACGGTCAAGACGCACGTCAGCCGCATCCTGCGCAAGCTGGGGCTGCGCGACCGTGTCCAGGCGGTCGTCACCGCCTACGAGAGCGGCCTGATCCTGCCCCGCCCCGACCGGTGACCCCGAGCCCGAGGACGCGGTGCCCGGACATGGGTCGGGCCCGTACCGTCACCGGTACGGGCCCGACCCGAAACTCCTGTGGCCCGTGCTGCTCGTTCCCCTTCGGTCGCTCAGGTGCCGCTCACGCGGACTTCCTGCGCCCCGCGCGCAGGATCTCCAGCCGTTCCGCGAGGACCTCCTCGAGGTCTTCGACGGTCCGGCGTTCCATGAGCATGTCCCAGTGCGTACGCGGTGGTTTACCCTTCTTCGCCTGGGGCAACTCCCCGTCGACCCGCAGGGCCGTGGCGCCGCAGTTGCGGCATTCCCAGGTCATCGGCACCTCGGCCTCGGCTGCGAGCGTCACGGTGAACCGGTGGCCCTTGGTACAGGTGTAGTCCACCTCTTGCCGAGGGGCCAGATCGGTGTTGCGATCGTTCTCGTAGCTCGTCGCTCCGAGTCGGGTGCCGCGAAGTGCGCGCTCGGCCATCGTCACGTGCCTCCCAGACGGCTTGCGGTCTTGCCCTGACCAACGCTGAATCCCGTGACAAGATTCCCCGGGGCGGCATGATCCAATCCTGTCGTTTGCGTCCGACCGCGGGCCGCGTGGGTCGCGCCGCCCGGTCGGGGCGTCACCGGCGGGACGCGATGACCTCGTCGATCAGCCCATAGTCCTTGGCCTCAGCGGCGGTGAGGAAACGCGCGCGATCAAGGTCACGGCGGACGGTCCGCGGGTCCCGGCCGGTCGCCTCCGCCAGGATCGCCTCGGTCTGCTCGCGCAGTCGCAGCAGCTCCCGGGCCTGGATGTCCAGATCGGCGGCGTGGCCGCGGGCCACCTCGATCTCCGGTTCCCGCAGCACGATCCGCGCCCCGGTCAGCGCCGCCCGCCGGCCCGGCGCGCCCGCCGCGAGCAGGACCGCGGCGGCGGCCCCGGCCTGCCCCACGCAGGTCGTCTCGATCGGCGGCCGGACGTAGCGCATCGTGTCGCAGATCGCCAGCATCGCCGTCAGGGACCCGCCGGGGGAGTTGATGTACAGGGCGATGGGCCGGTCGGCGTCCATGCCCTCCAGCGCCAGCAGTTGCGCGGTGACGTCGTTGGCGCTGGTGTCGTCCACCGGCGTCCCGAGGAACACGATGCGGTCCTCGAACAGCTTGTCGTAGGGGTCGGAGTCCTTGCGCCCGTAGGCGGTGCGCTCCTCGAACTCGGGGACGAGATGGCGCCGTTCCGCCCGTGTCATGTTCCCACCCGGTCGGTGCTGTCGACGACGTGGTCGACGAAGCCGTAGTCGCGGGCCTGTTCGGCGGTGAACCACGCGTCCCGGTCGCCGTCGGCCTGGATCCGTTCCAGCGGCTGCCCGGTGTGGAACGCGGTCCGTTCCGCCAGGGTCCGCTTGAGGTACAGCGACTGCTCCGCCTGGATCCTGATGTCGGACGCGGTGCCGCCGATCCCGCCGTGCGGCTGGTGCATCATCACCCGGGCGTGCCGGAGCGCGTACCGTTTGCCCCGCGTCCCGGCGCACAGCAGCGTCTGTCCCATGGACGCCGCCATGCCCATCACGACCGTGGATATGTCGTTGGGGACGAACTGCATCATGTCGTAGATCGCCATTCCGGCGTCCACGACCCCGCCGGGCGAGTTGATGTAGAGCGTGATGTCGCGCCGGGCGTCCTGCGCCGCCAGGAGCAGCAGCTGCCCGTTGACGCGGTTGGCGACCTGGTCGTCGATCTCGGTTCCGAGGAACACGATCCGCTGGGCGAGGAGCCGCTCGAACAGCTGCGCCTGCGCCGGGTGCGGGGCCTCGGTCACGCTGGCCCTCGCCCTGCCCGCGAACGTCTCCGCCGGTCGTCCGCCGTCCTGGTGCCACGGTTCGCCGCGCATACGCCCAAGCCTTTCTGTACGAAATGTACATTACGTACATGAGAACGTAGCGGGCGACCCCGGATCGGATCCAGGGGAGGACGGAGGGTTTCGCTATACGATGAATCACGTGGATGTTCCGGTAACCGAAGCACGCGCCCAGTTCGCCGACCTGGTGAACCGGGTCGCCTACACCGGCGAGCCCGTCAGACTGACGCGGCGGGGCCGGGTGATGGCCGCGCTGGTCAGCCCGGAGGATCTGGAGCTTCTGGAGATGATCCGGTCGCGGCGCGTCGAGGCGGCGAATGCCGGGCAACCGGCGGCCGGGCCCGTGGAGAACCCGCGACCGGCACCGGCACCGGCACCGATGCGGGTCGCGGCCGAGTACCGTCCGCCCGGCTTCACCCGCTGAGCCCTTTCGGGCCGGCCGGCGAGTGCCGGCGAGGTCAGGTGGTGGCGGTGGGGTGGTGCCACAGGCCGCGCGCGGCCATGACGTCGCGGAGCGTGAGAAGGTCGTCGGTCATGATGCCGTCCACGCCGAGGTCGAGGAGACGTTCCATGGCGGCGCGGTCGTTGACCGTCCAGGCGTGGACCTGCAGGCCCAGTTCGTGGGCGCGGGCGACGAACGCCTCGGTGACGAACGGGAGGGGCCCGAGGCCGTAGGGGACCTGGGCGCAGGCGACGCCGGTGGCGGCCAGCCGGACGAGTTTGGCGGCGGGGCCGCCGTAGGACTTGGCGCGCAGGGCCATGACGCCGCGGGGGCCGAGCGCGGTGCACACGTCGTGGTCGGTGAACAGGGGGAGCCGGGCGCGCATCTGGGCCAGCCTGCGGGTGGAGAACGAGGTGATGCACACCCGGTTCCAGGCCTTGGCGCGGTGCAGCGCGGCGGCGAGGGGTCCGATGACCGGGGCGTCCTTGAGATCGATGTTGACGCGCGCGTCCGGGAAGGTCGTGAGCAGTTCCTCCAGCCGGGGGATGGGCTCGGTCCCGCCGATGCGGGCCTTGGCGACCTGCGCGTAGGTCATCCGGGCGATGGTGCCGGCGCGGTCGGTGACGCGGTCCAGGGTGCGGTCGTGGAAGGCCACGACGATGCCGTCGGCCGTGGCGTGGGCGTCGGTCTCCAGGTAGCGGTAGCCGAGGTCGACGGCCCGTTGGAACGCGGCCATGGAGTTCTCGGGCGCCTCTCCGGCGCCCCCTCGGTGGGCGAAGGGGATCGGTCCGGGGTGGTCGAGGAATTCGTACGAGCCGCGCACCCGTCCGATTATGGCGGACCCCGTGCCGTGCGCCCGCGACCAAGCGTGACCTTACTGTGTAAAGGCGGCGGGTCGAGAGGACCTACTGCTACCGTCGGCGCGGCGACCGATCAACGGAGGGGAGCGAACCGATGGCGAACGTGGACGAGTACCGGGCGACGTTCGAGCTGGTGGACGTGGACGGCGACGGGTACATCTCGACGGCCGAGCTGCGGAACCTGATGAGCAGGCTCGGACAGGACATCACCGCCACCCGCGCCGTGGAGGTGGTCGTGGCCGCCGACGCCAACGGGGACGGGAAGATCTCCCTGGAGGAGTTCGCCGCGTTGATGGAGCGGACCGCCGGCCGTTGAGGCCGTCCCCGTCGCCGTCCCCGTGGCTTCTTCGTGGCTTCGTGGTGGCTTCTTCGTGGCGTGGTCAGGTCCGGCGTCGCCGGAGCTTGAGAAGGTTGTCGTTGCGGGTGACGGTGCTTCCGTCGTGGGTGGTCTGGACGTGTTCGTGCTCGCCGCTGTGCAGGACGTCCCAGGCGCCGTCCGGCAGCCGTAGGTCGGCCAGCACCTCGTCGGGGGTGGGCAGGGGGGTGTTCGCGTGCGGGTCCCAGGGCGGGAGGCCGGCGTGTCCGGCGATGAGCAGGACGCCGCCGGGCGCGACGGCGTCGGCGGCGGCGCGCAGGATGGCGTCGCGGGGCATGCCCTCCTCGGGGGCGTGTAGGAACGCGGCGCTGACCAGGTCGTAGGTGCCTTCGGGGAAGGACACGGTGAGGTCGTGCCACTGGAAGTCGACGTGGTCGGCGACGCCGGCGGTGGCGGCGTGGCGGGCGGCGCGCTCGAGGGCGACGCGTGAGACGTCGACGGCGGTGACGCGCCAGCCCTGCCGCGCGAGCCAGACCGCGTCGGCGCCCTCGCCGCAGCCGAGGTCCAGGGCGGTGCCGGGTTCCAGTCCGGTGACCTCCCGGACGAGGACGGCGTTGGGTTCGCCGCTCCACAGGTGTTCGTGGTCGCCGTAGCGAGTGTCCCAGTACTGCTGGTCGGTGGTGGTGTCGTCCATGCCCTCGATGGTGGCTCCGCGTCGGCGCGGCCGCCGAATCCCGTTGCCGTTTCCGCAATCCGGACTCGGCCCTCCGCCCGTCTGGTTCCCGGGCGGAGGCGGGCGGTCGGTCAGGTCGTCCAGTCGCGCCGGCGGGCCTCGGCGAGGGCGATGGCGGCGGCGACGGCGACGTTGAGGGAGCCGACACGTCCGATCTGGGGGATGTAGGCGACGGCGTCGGCGGCGGCGAGCAGGGCGGGGGAGCAGCCGTGGTCCTCACCGCCGACGGCGAGGCAGACGTCGCCGTCCAGGGGCGCCTCGTGGAGGGGGACGGCGTCGGTGGTGAGTTCGACGGCGACGAGGCGCAGGCCTTCCTTGCGGACGGCCGCGGCGGCGTCGGCGGCCGTGCCGGCGTGTTCCCAGGGGAGGAGGCGGGTCGTGCCGAGGGCGGTCTTGTCGACGGCCTTGTGGGTGGGGAGTGTGGCGTTTCCGGCGAGCCAGAGGTGTTCGACGCCGAACGCGGCGGCGCTGCGGATGATGGAGCCGACGTTGAACGGTTGGGTGACCGATTCGACCAGCAGGTGGAGGCGGGCGTCGGTGCGGCGCCGCCAGTCGCGGTTGAGGCGTTTGACGTCGGTGCCGCGCAGTTGCCGGCGTCCCTGCGCGGGCGGCTGCGGGCGGTTCGGGTCGCTCATCGGGCTTCACCCTCGACGCCGTTCTCGGCGCGCGGCGCGACGCGCAGGACGCGGTAGGCGGATCGGGACGCGATCCGTTCGGTGGGGTGGCCCTGGGCGTTCAGCCAGCGTTGCAGGGAGTCGGAGCCGAGGTGCTTCTGGACGACGAGGTGGGCGAGGCCCGTGGGGGTGAGGCGGGCGAGCCAGGTGAGCAGGAGCTCGTGGAGGGCGTTCTTGCCGATGCGGATCGGCGGGTTGGACCAGATCGCGGCGAACCGCAGGGCAGGGTCGAAGTCGTCGATCAAGCTGAACCTTACATTGTCAAGGCCGGCGGCGTGAGCATTACTTTCAGCGAGTTCCAAGGCCCTCTGATTGACATCTACACCCCAAATTCGCGCCTGAGGGGAACGCTTTCCCAGGGTGAGGGCGATGGGGCCGTATCCGCAGCCGAGGTCGAGGAGGTCGCCGTGCTCGGGTGGCGCGGGGACGGTTTCCAGCAGGACGCGGGTGCCGGGGTCGATGCGGTCGGGGGAGAACACGCCGCTGTCGGTGTCGAGCCGCAGGTGCAGGTCGGGCAGGACGAGGTCGACGGTGCGGCGGTTGGAGGCCGCGTTCGGCCGGGCGGCGAAGTAGTGTTCCCCCACGCCGGCCGACCGTATCAGCGTTCGACGGGTCGCGGGGCCGTCAGGGTAGGCGGGAGAACCAGGCCAGGGAGGCGCCGCCGGCGGCGAGCGCGAACAGCAGGGCGAGGCCGGTGTAGCGGGCGGCGACGTCGCGGTGTTCGGTCCTGAAGCCGAGGCTGGTGCCGATGTTGCCGTAGACGTCGCGGAGCTCGTCGGAGTCGGCGGCCTCGTAGGCCTTGCCCTCGGTGCTTTCGGCGAGGGTGCGCAGGGTCTCCTTGTTGACCGAGACGCTGGTGGTCTCGCCTTCGATGTCGACGGTGCCGTAGGGGGTGCCGAACGCGATGGTGGAGACCGGGACGTGGGCGGCGCGGCTGGCGTCGATGGCCTCCTGGACGGAGCGTCCGGTGGTGTTGTCGCCGTCGGACAGCAGGACGATGTGGGCGGGTGGCGGGTCCTGGGAGGCTTCGGCGTCGAAGGATCGGACGGCTTGGAGGCCGGTGAAGACGGCTTCGCCGATGGCGGTGCGTTTGGCCATGACGAGTTGGTCGATGGAGGCGATGGCGGTGGCGCGGTCGGTGGTGGGGGCGGCGATGAGGTTGGCGCTGCCGGCGAAGGCGACGACGCCGACGTTGAAGCGTGGGGGGAGGTCGTCGATGAACTTCTTGGCGGCGGCCTTGGCGGCGTCGAAGCGGCTGGGTGGGACGTCTCTGGCCATCATGGACAGGGAGACGTCGATGGCGACGAGGATGGTGGCGCGGTCGCGGGGGACCTTGACGGAGTCGGCGGGTCTGGCGAAGCCGATCATCATGAGGGTGATCATGATGAGGAAGAGGGCGGCGGCGAGGTGGCGGCGCCAGCCGGGTCGGCGGGGGGCGATCTGGGAGAGCAGGGCGAGGTTGGTGAAGCGGACGGCGTGTCGGCCGCGGCGTAGTTGGAGCAGGACGTAGAGGGCGGCCAGGAGGGGCAGTACGCCGAGGAGCCAGAGGCGTTCGGGTGACAGGAAGGTCATGGGCGCACTCCCGCGGTGGTGGCGTGCCGGCCTGCGGCGCGGCGTTGGCGGAGGGCGAAGCGGGCGATGTCGGCGATCCAGTCGCGGTCGGTGCGCAGGGTGAGGTGGTGGGCGCCGGTGCGGCGGAGGGCGGTGCGGATGTGGTCGCGTTGGGCGGCGGCGGCCGCGGCGTACTGTTCGCGGACGCGGCGGTTGAGGACGATCTCGTGGACGGTTCCGGTTTCGGGGTCGGTCATCTCGACGAGTCCGACGTCGGGGAGGTCGAGTTCGCGGGGGTCGACGATTTCGATGGCGAGGACCTGGTGGCGGGCGGTGAGGCGGCGGAGGGGGCGTTCCCAGTCGGGTCGGGCGGGGTGGGGGTTGTGGTCGTGGTCGGTGGGGAGGGTGGTGGGGCCGGTGCCGTCGGGGGCGAGGAAGTCGGAGATGACGACGCGGAGGCCGCGTCGGGTCTGGCCGCGGTCGAGGGAGCCGATGGCGGAGGCGAGGTCGGGGGGTGGGCCGGGTCGGCGGGTGGGGGTGCGGGGGGTGCCGTCGTCGGCGGACTGGGAGTCGAGGGCGGCGTGGAGGAGGGCGTAGAGGGCGGCTTTGCCGGTGCGGGCGGGCCGGCGACGCATGCCGTCGGTGTGCATGAGGTAGGCGCCGGCGCGGTCGCCGAGGCGGACGGTGAGGAATCCGACGGCGGCGAGGGCGGCGACGGCGAGGTCGCGTTTGGTCATGGTGGTGGTGCCGAAGTCCATGCTGGGGGTGAGATCGACCAGGGCCCAGGCTTCGAGTTCGTGGTCGGCGATGAGGTCGCGGACGTGGGGGGTGGTGGTGCGGGCGGTGACGGCCCAGTCCATGTGGCGGACGTCGTCCTCGCCGGGTTGGTAGAGGCGGGCTTCGGCGAGTTCGGTGCCGGGGCCGGGGAGGAGGCCGAGGTGTTCGCCGCCGAGGAGGCCGTCGAGGCGGCGGGTGACCTGGAGTTCGAGGCGGCGGAGGGTGCGTTCGGGGGCGAGGTGGGCGAGTTTGCCGCCGTGGCGTCCGGTGTCGTGGCGTCCGGTGCCGTGGCGTCGGGTGGTGCGGTGCGGGGTGGGTGGGGTGGTCATGCGGTGGTCACCGCCGCCGTTCCGTGGTTCCACACGACGCGGGGTGGGGGGACGGCGGCGAGGATCTGGTTGGTGACGTCGGTGGCGTCGATGCCGTCGGCGAGGGCGTCGAAGGTGAGGACGAGGCGGTGGGCGATGACGTCGCGGGCGACGGCGCGGACGTCGTCGGGGAGGACGTAGTCGCGTCCGGACAGGAGGGCGAGGGCGCGGGCGGTGGCGGCGAGGCCGAGGGTGGCGCGGGGGCTGGCGCCGATCTCGATGACGCCGCGGAGGTCGGGGAGGCGGTATTGGTCGGGTTCGCGGGTGGCCATGACGAGGCGGACGATGTAGTCGGCGATGAGTTCGTGGACGGCGACTTCTTCGGCGGCGCGTTGGAGTCCGGCGAGGCGGTGGGTGTCGAGGATCTGGGTGGCTTCGGGTGGGTCGACGCTCATGCGTTGGAGGATTTGGAGTTCTTCGTGGGCGGCGGGGTGGTGGACGTCGATTTTCATGAGGAAGCGGTCGCGTTGGGCTTCGGGGAGGGGGTAGACGCCTTCGGATTCGATGGGGTTCTGGGTGGCGAGGACGATGAAGGGGGTGGGGAGGGGGTAGGTGTTGCCGCCGAGGGAGACCTGGCGTTCGGCCATGACTTCCAGGAGTGCGGATTGGACTTTGGCGGGGGCGCGGTTGATTTCGTCGGCGAGGACGAAGTTGACGAAGACGGGGCCGAGTTCGACGTCGAACTGTTCGGTGGAGGGGTGGTAGATGCGGGTGCCGACGATGTCGGAGGGGACGAGGTCGGGGGTGAACTGGAGGCGGGCGAAGGTGCCGCCGACGACGTGGGCGAGGGTGTCGACGGCGAGGGTCTTGGCGACGCCGGGGACGCCTTCGACGAGGCAGTGACCGCGGGCGAGAAGTGCGACGATCATGCGTTCGACCATGTGGTCCTGGCCGACGATGACTTTTTTGACCTCGGCGAGTGTGGTTTGCAGGAGGGCCGCGGCTTCGTCGACGTCGGTGGCGGCGATGGTCATATGGGGTGCTTTCATTGTCGTCCCTTGGGTGCCGGGCTCGGGCGCCTTTTGACCCTACGCGATCGCTTGTACCCGTTCGCTGGGGATACGTGCGTGGTGGTGGTGATCGGTTCGGGGTGGCCGGGGGACGTGGGGGTTGGTGGGGTTTGGTGTGGGCGGGTGGTGGGTTGATGGGTGGGGTGGGGGGTGGTTGTTAGGGTTGCGGCCATGTCGAGGCCGTTGCCCCCGGGTGATCCTGATCGGTTGGGGCCGTTTCGTTTGTCGGCGCGGTTGTCGGAGTCCGCGGCGGGGATCGTGTTCCTGGGGGTGGATGAGGAGGGGCGTCGGGCGAGTGTGGCGGTGTTGAACCGTGGTGCGGCGGAGGACGCGGCGGCGCGGGATCGTTTTCGTGCGGCGATCAATGCGGCGGTGGCGGGTCCTGGTGGGCGTTTGGGTGGGGGTTCGGGTGGTGTGGCGCCGGTGGTGGCGGCGCAGCCGGAGGGGCCGGCGCCGTGGGTGGCGACGGTGTATGAGGCGGATCGGGTGGGGGCGGAGCGGTTTTTGGAGCCGGTGGCGTTTCAGGGGCAGGGGAGTGCGGGGTGGGGTGGGCGGTGGTTGGGTCGTCGGCGTGGGCCGCAGTTCCAGCCGTACTGGTCGGGGTCGGTGGAGCCGGCGTTGGAGCGTTCGGTTCCGCCGTCGGAGTCGGTGGTGGGGCCGGTGGAGGTCGCGCCGCGGCGGAGTGCGGTGGGGGTGGTGTTGTCGTTGGTGGCGTTGTTGGTGGTGGTGGCGTTGTTGATGGGGGTGTTGTTCGCGTGTCAGCCCGATGTGAAGATGCCGCCGCCTCCGCCGCCGGAGCCGACGCCGTCGTTTCCGTCTCCGTCGCGGTCTCCGGGGTCGCCGAGTCCGTTGCCGTCTCCGTCGCGGCCGCCGTCGACGCCGCCGCCGAGCGTTCCGCCGGGTGATGGCGGGCCGTTGTGACGGTGGTGTGAGGGCTGGTCGAGCCGCCGGTTGAGGGGCGTTGGAAAGGGTTTGCGGGGGTGGTGGTGAGGTGGCCAGCATGGGGTGATGCTGGAGACTTTGGTTGCTTTTGTGGGTGCAACGGTGTTGATCGCGATGGCGCCGGGGCCGAGCACGGTTGTGATCATGCGGGAGTCGATGCGGTCGGGGCGGCGTGCGGGGGCTGCGGTGGTGCTGGGGAACGAGACCGGGGTTCTGTTGTGGGGTGTGGCGGCGGCGGTGGGGTTGTCGGCGTTGCTGGCGGCGTCGCGGGTGGCGTATGACGGTTTGCGGGTGGTGGGGGCGGTGGTGCTGGTGTGGTTCGGGGTGCGGGCGTTGTGGCGTGCGCGCCGCGATGACGCCGGAGAGGTGCGCGCCGGAAGCGAGGGCGTGGACGGCGAGGGCCCGGGCGCGGACGGGGGCGCGGACGGGGGCGCGGACGGGGGCGCGGACGGGGGCGCGGACGGGGGCGCGGACGGGGGCGGGAGTGGTGGGTGGTCGTGGTGGCGGTGTTACCGGTTGGGGTTGGTGACGAATGTCGCCAATCCGAAGGCGGGGGTGTTCGCGGTGTCGTTCCTGCCGCAGTTCGTGCCGGAGGGGTGGTCGGTTCCTGTGGTATTGGTGGGGTTGTCGGTGCTGTGGGCGTTGATCGATCTGGTCTGGTACGCGGTGGTGGTGTGGCTGGTGGGTGCGGCTCGGCGGCTGTTGGGGCGGGCGGGGGTGCGGCGGCGGTTGGATCAGGTGTCGGGTGCGGTCCTGGTGGGGCTGGGCGTGCGGCTGGCGGCGGAGACGCGCTAGGGGGACCGGTCCAGGTCGCGTGGGGCGGCACGTGGAAAGGCACGTGCCGGGGCCCGTCGCTTTGGCACATTTTCATGATCGATCTTTGGGTGGGTGAGCCTTAGCCTGGGGCGGTGAACGCACTGGATGGCCTTGCAGACCGGTATGTGGACGAGTTCGCCGCGGTGGACCCGTGTCTGGCGGCGATCATGGGGATCGCCGGTCAGGACGGGCGGTTGACCGACTATGGGCCCGAGGGGTCGGCGGCGCGGGTGGAGTTGGCGCGGCGGACGTTGGGGGAGTTGGCGCGGACGCCGGTGGAGGGTGATGCGGGGCGGGTCGCGGCCGCGGTGTTGCGGGAGCGGCTTGAGGTGGAGGTGGCGTTGGCGGAGTCGGGGGTGTTGGAGGGGTTCCTGGACACCACGGATGGTCCGGTGCAGCGGCTTCGGACGGCGGTGGAGTTGTTGGATCAGGGGCCGGCGACGGATTGGGAGTCGGTTCGGGCGCGGGTGGCGGCGTTGCCGGGGGCGTTGGGCGGGTTGCGGATGTCGTTGCAGCGGGCGTGTCAGCGGGGGCGGGTGGCGGCGCGGCGGCAGGTGGTGCGGAACGCTCGTGAATGCCTGGACACCCCGGAGTATCTGGTGGGGTTGGCGGCCAGGTACGGGGATGGACCGTTGCGGGACGGGTTGGACGCGGCGGTGCGGTCGGCGTCGGTGGCGTTGGGGGAGTTCGCGGCGTTCCTGACCGGTGAGTTGGCGGGGCGTGCGCCGGAGCGTGACGCGTTGGGCGCGGACCGGTACGCGTTGGGGGTGCGGGATTTTCTGGGGACGGAGCTTGATCTGCGGGAGACGTACGCGTGGGGGTGGGAGGAGCTGGCGCGGGTCAAGGCGGAGATGGCGGAGGCGGCCGGGCAGGTGATGCCGGGTGAGCCGCTGCCGGTGGTGGTGGCGGCGTTGGACGCCGACCCGGCGCATCGGATCAAGGGCGCGGACGCGTTCCGCGGGTGGCTTCAGGAGTTGGCGGACCGGGCGATCGCGGATCTGGACGGGGTGCATTTCGATATTCCGAAGCCGTTGCGGCGGATCGACTGCCGGATCCCGCCGGTGGAGTCGGGGATCTACTATCTGGCGCCGGCGGAGGACCTGTCGCGTCCGGGGACGGTGTGGTGGACGGTGGACGACCCGTTCGGGGAGATCGTGACGTGGAGTGTTCCGTCGACGATGTTCCACGAGGGGGCGCCGGGGCATCATCTGCAGTTGGGTGTGACGGCGTTGAATCCGGTGTTGAACCGGTACCAGCGGGTGGCGAGTGAGCTGCATCCGGGGCACTGCGAGGGGTGGGGCCTGTACGCGGAGCGGTTGATGGACGAGTTGGGGCATTACCGGGATCCGGCGCACCGGTTGGGGATGCTGGCGGGTGGGCAGCAGTTCCGCGCCGCCCGGGTGATCCTGGACATCGGGATGCATCTGGAGTTGGAGATCCCGGCGGGGGCGGGTTTCCATGAGGGGGAGCGGTGGACGCCGGAGTTGGGGTTTGAGTTCCTGCGTGCGCATCGTCCCGGGTCGGACGCGGAGGCGGCGTTCGAGATCGACCGGTATCTGGGGCGTCCGGCGCAGGCGATCGCCTACAAGCTGGGGGAGAAGATCTGGTTGGAGGCGCGGGAGGCGGCCCGGCGCCGGGACGGGGCGGCGTTCGATCTGAAGGGGTTCCATCGCCGGGCCCTGGATCTGGGACCGATGGGGTTGGACGCGTTGCGCGCCGAACTCGCCCGCGCCTGCCCCGGGGGCGTCCGCGCCGGTCGTGGGAGCCTGTCGGAGCGGGAGCCTGTCAGAGGGGTTCAGAGGGGTGTGGTGGGGCCGAGGCGGGTCCGTGCGGGCGGCGGGGTGGACGCCGGGGTGGGGGACGGTGCCGCGGCGGGGCCGTGCGGCGGGGCGGGCATGTCGTAGACGCCGGTCTCGCGGAGCCAGCGGCGCGCGTCGCGCCACTGCCGTCGCCCGGCCTGTTCCCCGCTCTCCGGTGCGCTCCTGTGCCCGGTTTCCCGGGCGGTCGTCGGCGGTCGGCCGGTCGCCGCCGGTGGGGTGGTGGCCGGTTCGTCGGCGGCGCGGCCGACGTGGCAGGCGCGTTCGTCGCCGGGTTCGATGACCTGTTTCTCGTAGTGCGGGGGCCAGCGCAGGAGCATCCGTCGGCCGCAGGTGGGGCACGCCCATTCCTCGCGCCCGGACTGTTCGGTCCGGATTTTCCGCATCTCGTGTGTTCGGTACACGACGGGTCCTCCTTGACCTCGGCGGGTTCCGGTCACCGGGGGTTGTGGTTTTGTGATTGCCCACGTCAAGGGGGTTAAACGGGAAGTCGGGCGGGCTTTACCCGGGAAAATTCGGTGGGGTGCGGCGGGCCGGTCGCCTAGGGTTGCGGTCATGTCCGTTTTCACCGAGGGCGCGGCCCGGACGGCCGTCCTCGTGGCCGCGTATGCGCGGCTGCGTGAGGGTCGTCCCGTCCTGGGCCGCCCGGTGCGCTTCGGCGCCTGACCTTCCGACCTTCCGGCGGGTTCCGCGGTCGTCGTGACCGTCCGCCGAGCCGAGTCGCCGGGCTCGCGTGTCGGGCCCGTGGGCGACGCCGCCGTGGTGCGGCGTCGCCGGTTTCACGGTGCCGGTTTCACGGGTGCTTCCCGTGCGGTGTGTTCGCGCGTGGGGTGTCCGTTCTCCCTCGCGGTGTGTCCAGGGCCTCCGAGCGTCCCCCGACCGTTTCCGGACGGGCCGCCCGGTACCGGTCACGCGCGCCGCACGTGTCGACTGCACGCTCGACCGCACGTTTTCACCTGCGCGTCTGACCGGTGAGCCACGGGTGAGGTCCGTCCCGCCCGGCCGTCCACGGCCGGAAACCGAGGACACCCACCGTGAACCCACGTCCCCACACCACACGCGGCACCACACGCGGCGCAGGAACGTCGCGCGGCTCCCGGAACGGCACCGCGCGGGGTCGCGCGCGCCGTGAGCTGTCGCAGAACCTCCTCGCCGACCCCCAGATGATCGCTCGTTACGCCCGTGCCGTCGGTGACGGGCCGGGCGGCCTGGTCGTGGAGGCCGGTGCCGGTGACGGCCGGATCACCGCCGCGCTGGCGTCCAGGTTCGGGCACGTCATCGCCTACGAGATCGACCCGGTGCTGGCGCGGCGGCTGGCCGAGCGGTGCCGTGGCCTGCCGAACGTCCGTCCCGTGACCGGTGACTTCCTGCGCGCCCGGCCCCCGCGCGGCCCGTTCCACCTGGCGGGCAACATCCCGTACGGGGCCACGTCCCGGATCGTGGCGTGGGCGTTGGAGGCGCCGGACCTGGTGTCGGCGACGCTGGTCACGCAGGTGGAGTACGCCCGTAAACGCGCCGGGGACTACGGGCGGTGGAGCCTGCTGACGGTGCGGACGTGGCCGGAGTTCTCCTGGCGGCTCGGCATGCGCGTTCCCCGGGACCGGTTCCGTCCCGTCCCGCGGGTGGACTCGGCGGTGCTGCGGCTGGACCGCCGGGACCGGCCGCTGCTGCCGGCGGCGGCGATGGGCGCCTACGTCCGGTGCGTGGAGGTGGGGTTCACCGGCGTGGGCGGCACCCTGCACGCGTCGCTGCGGCGGGTGTATCCGCGGGCGCGGGTGGACGCGGCGTTCGCCGTGGCGGGGGTGCCGCGCGGCGCGGTCGTCGCGCACGTCCACCCCGACCGGTGGGTCGCCCTGGCACGCGTCCTGCACGGGCCCACCCGATGAGCGGGTGAACGGGGCGGCGGAACAGGTGTCAGAACGGGTAGGTGGGGATCTTGTCGCGGACCGTGACCCATTGGGTCTCGGTGAACGCCTCGATGTTGGCCTCGGCGCCGCCGAACCGGGCCCCGTTCCCGGACGCGGCGACGCCGCCGAACGGGACGATGGGTTCGTCGCTGACGGTCTGGTCGTTGATGTGGACCATTCCGGTCGGGACCGCGTCGGCGATCCGCATCGCCTGGCCGACGTCGCCGAGGATGCCGAGGGACAGGCCGTACTCGCTGGCCGAGGCCAGCGCGATCGCCTCCTCGGTCGTGGTGAACGGCACGACCGGCGCGACCGGCCCGAACACCTCCTGGGCGTAGGCGGGCATGCCGGGGGTGACCTCGGCCAGGACGGTCGGGCGGTAGAACAGGTCCTCGTGGGTGCCGCCGGCCGCGAGGCGCGCGCCGGCGGCGACGGTGCGGTTGACCAGGTCGTGGACGCGGGTGAGTTGGGTGTGGTCGATGAGCGGGCCGAGCGCGACGGGGGAGGTGGCGGGGTTCCCGACGGGGAGTTTGTCGGCCTTGTCGGCGAGGGCGGCGACGTACTCCTCGTGCAGGCTCGCGTGGACCAGGTGCCGTCCGGCGGTGACGCAGATCTGTCCCTGGTGCAGGTAGGAGCTCCAGGCGCCGGCCGACACCGCGTCGGTGACGTCCGCGCCGGGCAGGACGATCAGGGCGTTGTTGCCGCCGAGTTCCAGGTGGGCGCGTTTGAGGAGCCGGCCGCAGTGCTCGCCGATGGCGCGTCCGGTGGTGGTGGAGCCGGTGAACGACACCACCCGCACCTCGGGCGCGGTGACGACCGCCTCTCCGGTGTCGCGGCCGCCGGGCAGCAGGTGCAGCAGCCCTTCGGGCAGCCCGGCCTCCTGGAAGATCCGCGCGATGATCACCCCGCCGCTGACCGCGGTGCGCGCGTCGGGTTTGAGCAGGACCGCGTTGCCGAGCGCGAGCGCGGGCGCCACCGACCGCATCGCGAGGATGAGCGGGAAGTTGAACGGGGAGATCACGCCGACGACGCCGGCGGGGCGGCGGCGCGACAGGCTCCACCGGGGTTGGGTCGACGGCAGGACCAGGCCCTGGGGGTGGGAGGCCAGGGCCGCCGCCTCGTGGCACAGGCTCGCGGCGAAGTGCGCCTCCACGTCCCCCTTCGCGGGGAGGGATCCGGCCTCGCGGACGATCCAGTCCTGGATGTCGGCGGTGTGGGTCTCCAACAGCCGCCCGGCGCGGCGCAGCACGGACGCGCGTTCCTCGTAGGAGCGGGTGGCCCAGTCCCGTTGCGCGGACGCCGCGGCCTCGGCGGCGTGCTGCACGTCGGTGGCGTCGGCGCGGCCGAGGACGCCGAGCGTCGCGCCGGTCGCGGGCTCGGTGACGTCGTAGACGCCGCCGGTGGCGGTGGCCCAGCGGCCGTCGAAGACCTTGCCGGTCCACACGCCGGGGTCGAGCAACGCCATCGTTCCTCCTCGGTGCCGGGCACGGGCCCGCGCGTGGCCCGCGGATCCCCCGGTCCAGCCTTGCCGGGCCGGTCGGCGCGCGGGAACCATCCCGTTCCACTCAGTGGAAAGTTCGCCACCGGCGATATTGCGTTGCGGGCGGCGGTGCGGCCGGGGCACCCTGAGGGTACTCCGGGCGGTCGGGCGCGACCGTATCCGGGGATTTCGGGCCGCCCCGTCCCCGCTGTCACCCTGGGGACGGGGTCTCGCCTCCTCGTAGCTCAGCGGACAGAGCACCGGCCTCCGGAGCCGGGAGCGCAGGTTCGATCCCTGCCGGGGAGACCCCGACGTCCGACACGCCGACACGCCGACCCCCGGGCCCGGGGCCCGGGGGCGCCGGGGGCGTCAGCGGGTCAGCTGCCGGCCGCCCGCCACGGACAGCACTTCACCGTTGACGTGCCCGTTCGCGGCCGAACCGAGATAGACGACGGCGGACGCGACGTCCTCGGGGGTGCAGATGCGGCCGGTCGGTGTCTTGGCGGCCTCGCGGTCCACGGCCTCTTGCCCGAGCCAGGGGGTGGTCAACGCCCGCTCGGTCAGGGTGAAGCCCGGGCGCACGACGTTGGTGAGGACGCCGTGCCGGGCCTCCCGGGCGGCGAGGACCTTCGCCGCCGTCTCCAGCGCGGACTTGGCCGCCGGGTAGGCGACGGCGACGGGTATCGGCTGGTCGACCACGTCGGACGAGACCAGCACCAGCCGCCCCCAGCCCGCGCTCCTCATCCCGGCCAGGACCGCGTCGACCACCGTCAGGGTCCCGACCACGTTCGCGGTGAACCCGTCGGTCAGGGTGTCCCACGTCTCGGCGGCCCCCGCCGGCCAGGAGACGGCGTTGGCGACCAGGACCGCGACGTCCCCGAGTTCCCGCTCGACCCGGCGGACCGCCGCGTGGATCGTCGCCTCGTCCCGCTGGTCGATCCGGACCGTCGTCCCCGTCCCGCCCTCCCGGGTGACCTCGTCGATGAGGGCCCGGGCCCTGTCCTGTCCGCGGTGCCAGCCCGCGGCGACCACGGCGCCCTCCCGCGCGAACGCCCGCACGACCGCGCCGCCGATGGCGCCGGACGCCCCGGTCACCAGAACGACCCGCCCCTTCACACCCAGATCCACGACCCCTCCAATGGTTAGCCGACTAAATATTAGCCGACTATACATTCATATGATCGGTGCGTGGATGTCACCGAGGCGATGCGCGTCAACCGGGCGCTGAACAAGATGAGCAAGCTCTACCGCGCCGCGAAGGCCCGCGAACTCGCCGCGCTCGGCCTGCACCCCGGACAGGACGTCCTGCTGTGGATCCTCGCGCAGGAACCCGAGGGGATGACGGTCTCCGAACTGGCCGCGCGGCTCGGCATCGAACCGCCGACCGCGACCCGCAGCCTGACCCGCCTGGAGGCGGGCGGCTGGTTCCGGCGCGAGAGCGTCCCCACCGACCGCCGCCGCGTCCGCATCGTGGTCACCGACGCCGGACACCGACTCGTCCCCGCCATCGAACAGGCCTGGGCCCGCCTCGCCGACCAGACCCTCGGCCCCGCCACCGCCCACGAGCGCGAGACCACCCTCACCGCCCTCGAACACGCCAACGACCGCCTCCGCGGCCTCGTCGGAGAAGCCCCCCTCACCGAGGAATGACACCGCCCCGCCCACGGCGTCGGCGGCGTCGGTGCCGCGCGGGCCGCCCACCATCCCCTTCCGCAGGGCTCGGCGCGGACGAACTCACCGACCACGGACGCCGCTCCCTGAAGACCATGACGCCCGGCGGACTCCTGGCGGACTCCTGATCGACGGGCTCCAGATAGCCGTCCGAAACGTGGTGCCCCTCAACGAAGCGTCCCGGGCGCACACGATCAGCGAAACGGGACGCGCCCCAGGCGAGATCGTGCTCAGCGTCACCCGCCGACACCGACACCGATCACGCCCCCCATGGCGTCGGGGCCGGAGGACGCCCGGGAGCGGGACGCCGTAGGATCACACGGCGACCCGGATGTGCGGCACCGAGCGGAGAGAGCCACGGCCCGACCCATGTCACGGACATCCCCCCACAGAACACCCCACGGACGCCACGGCGCGAGCGGACCCACCCTCAGACCGGCGCTGCTGTGCGCCGCCGCGCTGGTCCTGGCGACGGGGACGGCCTGCACCGCGGCACAACAGCGCGAGGGCCGCCCGCCGCCGCCCGCCGAGTCCTCCGGCTGGACCGCCACCGTCTACTACACGGCCGTGGAGTCGTTCCACCACGGCCCCCGCCGCCCGGTGCGGGGATGCCCCCGCCTGGACTGCCACCGCGGACGCGACCACCTCGGCTCCTACCCGTCCGACTTCGTCCAGGCCGTCCACGACGAGGGCACCGGACGCATCACCAGCGGACCCCACCGCGGCCGCTACCTCAACTGGTCCTACGACGTCGGGTACTGGCTGGACAGCGCGCCCCGCGACACCGCGGGCCGCGCCCTGCGCCCCTGGCGGTCGGCCGCCGCCGACCCCTCGGTCCTGCCGCCCGGCCACCGGTTCACCATCACCCGCTGCGGCCACGACGACGACGGCGGCGCCATCGACGACGCCCTCTGCGCCCGGTTCCGCACCACCCGCTGGACCATCGTGGACGAGTTCACCCCCGGCCTCGGCGGCACCCGCCACATCGACCTCTACATCGGGGAGGAGACCGGCCCCGGGTTCACCGACACCGCCCTCTACACCACCCTCCACGACGCGTCCCTACGCCCCGGCTGAGGGTGGTCGGCCAGTAGCCCGGCGAACCGCGCTTCACCGGGCGACGAAACGCTCGGATCCTGACTCGCCCGATCCTGCGTGAGCGGTGCAGGGTCCGAGTCAGACCGTCGCGACGGCCGACCACAAGGCTTACAGTCGGACCGCCGCGACGGCCCGACCTTCTCGCAACTGTGGTCACCACACCGTGACCGGCCCGGCCCGTCCGTCAGGCCGTACCCGTCAGGCCGTGGCGCATGAGCGCCAGCAGGGCGCGGGCGTGGTCGGGGCCGTGACCGGCGACCGCCGCGGCCCCCGCCAACGCCAACAGGTCGTCGACGCCCACCTCGGCCCGCACGCCGCCCTCGCCCCGGGCCCGCTCCAGCAGCCGTCCCGCGGTCGCGCGCATCGCCTCGTGCCAGCCGCCGAACAGCGCGCTCCGCCGGCCCGCCGCGCCCGCGGTGCCCGCCAACGCCAGGTCCCGTTTGGTCGCGACGTGCGCGACGAAATCGTCCAGCCAGCCGAACAACGCCTCCACCGGCGCCGGGTCGTCGAGCAGGGCCGCGCCGCGCCCGCACAACGTGTCCACCTCGTCGGCGTACACCGCGACCAGCAGGTCACCGCGTGTGGGGAAATGCCGGTAGAGGGTCGCGTTGCCGACCCCCGCGCGCCGCGCGACCTCGTCCAGCGCGACCTCGGGGCCGTGCTCGTCGAACAGCTCTCTGGCCGCGGCGACCAACAACCCCGCGTTGCGGGCGGCGTCGGCCCTGCGCGCCATCACCCGACCCCCTCGGCAAACGAAACGGGGAACTCCCCGTTTCGATGCGGCGAGGAGGTTTCGCGTGGACGTGACGCTTGAGGACCGGGTCGCCATCACCGAGGTGCTCTCCCTGCACGGGCACCTGTGCGACGCCGGGGAACTCGACCGGCTGGAGGAGGTGTTCACCCCCGACGTCGTCTACGACCTGTCGGGCCTGGGACGGCCGTCGCTGCACGGCGTCGCGGCCTGCGCGCGGGCGGCGCGGGAGCTGGGCGACGACAACCCGGTCGGGCACCACGTCACCAACGTGGTGCTCACGGCGCTCGGCGACGGACTGGTCGGCGCCCGCTCCAAGGGCATCGGCGTCGCCGCCGACGGCACCTGCGCGAGCGTCACCTACCAGGACACGCTCGTGCGCGGCCCCGACGGCGGCTGGCGGATCCGCCACCGCGCGGTCGTGCCCCACCGGGCGCCGCTCGGCCGCCGACCCGACTGACGCTGGCAGGGCTGGCAGGGCCCGCAGGGGAGAGCGGCCCGGGAAACGGTCAGGGAGGTGGGAGGGTCGCGGCGATGCAGTCCAGGACGCGGTCCAGCCCGTAGCGGAAATGCTCGTCGGGGGTCATGTGCGGCAGGCGCGCCTCCCGGATGAGGCGTTCGAACATCGGGTACCTGCCGGACGCCAGCAGTTCGCGGACGTAGGGGCCGTGGAGCGCCATCCGGCGTTCGGGTGTCAGGCCGCTGTGCTCGGTCTCGCGGATCGTGTCCAGTTCGCCGCGCACCGCCCGTTCGACATAGCCGTTCAGCATCTCCAGCAGCGCGAACATGGCGTCGATGGGGATGCCGACGTCCAGGGCGCCGAACGCGAACTCCGACAGCCGCAGCCGGTTGGGGCCGAGCGCGGGGCCCGGCCGGTGCAGGACCGCCAGCCAGGGGTGGCGGTGCCACAGCGCGCGGGTCCGGTCGGCGATCAGGGTGAGGTCGGCGCGCCAGTCGCCCGAGGGGCGGTCGGGGACCTCCATCTCGGCCAGGACGTGGTCGGCCATCAGGTCGAGCAGGTCGCCGCGGGAGGGGACGTACCGGTACAGCGACATCGCGCCGGTGCCGAGTTCGGCGGCGATGCGGCGCATGGACGCGGCGTCCAGGCCGTCGGCGTCGGCGACGCGGATCGCCGCCTCGGTGATCCGCGCGCGGCTGTAGGCGGGCCGTGGGCCGCGGCCCTGCCGTTCGGGGACCGACCAGATGCTGACATGGTCGCCGGTCAACGGGCCTCCTCCTCGTCGCTGCGAGCAGTCTAGTTGCGTACGACGTACCCAGTTGTTTACCCTGGCGGCACACTTGTTGCGTACACCGTACTCAGAGGGGGTTATCCGTGACCGACGAACCGGCCGTGGTCGCCGAGGCGCTCCGCAAACGCCACGGCCCCACCCAGGCCCTCGACGGGCTCGACCTCACCGTCCCCGCCGGAACGGTCTGCGGCGTCCTCGGCCCCAACGGCGCCGGAAAGACCACCGCCGTCCGGATCCTGGCCACCCTCGCCGACGCCGACTCCGGCCGCGCCCGCGTCGCCGGCTTCGACGTCGCCCGCCGTCCCGACCAGGTCCGGGCCCGGATCGGCCTGGCCGGACAGCATGCCGCCGTCGACGAGAGACTCACCGGCCGCGACAACCTGCGAATGTTCGCCCGCCTGCACCACCTGTCCCGCCCCGCCGCCCGCCGCCGCGCCGACGAACTGCTGGAACGCCTCGACCTCACCGGCGCCGCCGACCGGCGCGTCGCCGGCTACTCCGGCGGAATGCGCCGCCGCCTCGACCTGGCCGCCAGCCTCATCCTGCGGCCCCAGGTGCTGTTCCTGGACGAACCCACCACCGGCCTGGACCCCCGCGGCCGCGGCGAGATCTGGGACGCCGTCCGCGACCTGGCCGCCGACGGCACCACCGTCGTCCTCACCACCCAGTACCTGGACGAGGCCGACCACCTCGCCGACGACATCGCCGTCGTCGACCACGGCCGCGTCATCGCCACCGGCCCGCCCGCCCGGCTCAAGGACTCCATCGGCGATCGCCTCGACATCGTCCTGGACGACCTTGCCACCGCCGGCGCCGCCGCCGCCGTCCTGCACACTTTCACCGGAACCCACCCGGCCCTGGACGGCGACCGCCTCACCGTCCCGCTCACCGCCGGGACCGTCCGGCTCGCCGACGTCGTCCGCGAACTCGACGCCGCCGACGTCACCGCCGCCGACGTCGCACTGCGCCGCCCCACCCTCGACGAGGTGTTCCTCCGCCTCACCGGCGCCCCCGACCCCACCGCCCCGCGTCCCGCCCCGGCGAACGGCCCCACCCGATGACCGCCCCGGCCCCCGCGCTCGCGCCCGCCGGTCGCGGCCCGTCCCGGGCCGCGCGGGTGCGGTGGGCGCTCACCGACGGCCTCACCCTCGTCGAACGCGAACTCGGCCGCCTGCGCCGCGAACCCGGCGAACTCCTCACCGCGCTGATCTTCCCCGCGATCCTGGTGGTGCTGTTCGGATACGTGTTCGGCAGCGCCATCGCCGTGCCGGGCGGCGGGAACTACCGCGAATACCTGATGCCCGGCCTGTTCGCGATGGTCACCTTCACCTCCACCATGGCCGTCACCCTGCGCGTGGCCACCGACGCCTCCCGCGGCGTCATGGACCGGTTCCGCGCCATGCCCATGGCCCGCTCCGCCGTCCCGTTCGGGCAGACCGGAGCCGAGGCCCTCAACGGCGTCCTCGGCCTGGCCATCATGGCCGCCACCGGACTCCTCGTCGGATGGCGCGCCCACGGCGGGATCGTGCCCACCGCCCAGGCGTTCCTGCTGCTGCTCCTGACGCGGTACGCGCTGAGCTGGGTCGGCTGCCACATCGGCCTGATGGTGAAGAACGAGCGGACCGCCGACCAACTCGTCCCGCTGGTGTTCCCGATCACCATGCTGTCCAACGCGTTCGTCCCGACCGACGGGATGCCCACCGTGCTGCGGGTCATCGCCGAATGGAACCCCGTCAGCGCCCTCACCGCCGCCTGCCGCGACCTGTTCGACAACCCCGGCGCACCCGCGACCGGACCCGCCGCCGGGCCCGGCGCCGAGACGGCGTGGCCGTTGGCGCACCCCGTCGCCGCCACCCTCGGCTGGACGGCGCTCCTCCTGGTGATCTTCGTGCCGTTGTCGGTGCGGACCTACCGCCGCCGCGGCCGCTGACCCGACAGCCGGCCCGAGAGCCCTGATCAGGGGGCCGGTTGGGGGGTCGCGTCCGGCGACCGCCGGACGCGACCCCCTTCTCAGCCGCGTGTTACGGGCCCGGCACGCCGAACGGCGCCGGATAGGCCACCACACCGGACGGGACCGGACCCGGACCGTCCAGCACCAGCGCCATCAACGCCTCGTCCGGCACCGGAAACGCCACCGACACCCCGAGCGACGACGCCCGCACGAAACCGAACCGCGGGTAGTACTCCGGATGGCCGAGCACGACCACCAGCCGTTCCCCGCCCCTGGCCGCGCGCGCCGCCGCCACGTCCAGGACGCCACGGACCACCGCGCCGCCAGCGCCCCGGCCCTGCGCCCACGGCGACACCGCCACCGGCCCCAACGCCAGCGCGGCCCCGCCGCCGACCCGGCACCGCGTCAGCAACGCGTACCCGGCGACACCGGCGGCCCCGGGTTCGGGGTCCTTCGGTTCGGCGACCATCGACAGGCCCGGCACCCACGCCGCGTCATCGCGCAGCGCGTCCACCAGGTCCGCCTCGGCGGGAGTGGGGAACGCCGCCGCGACCACCGCGCGGACCGCGGCCCGGTCCTCGGGCGTCTCCGGCCTGACCGTCCACATCATCGGTCCCGTCACCGACCCGGTCACCGGCCCCGCCCCCGATCGCGCTCCTGGTATCGGCGTCGCTGCTCGCGCATGACGACCTTCCACCGGTTGTTGCGCTCGGCGCGCAGCCGCGCGTCGGTCCGCGCCGCCGCCCACTCGTTCTCGCGCAGCAGCTTGTGGTAGCTGTCGAGTCGGCGGCGCGGCAGCACCCCGTCCGCCACGGCCGCCAGGACCGCGCAGCCCGGCTCGGCCCGGTGCGCGCAGTCACCGAACCGGCACCCGGCCGCCAGGTCCTCGATGTCGGCGAACGTCCGCTCCAGTCCCGCGGACGCCTCCACCAGACCCACGCCCCGCAGCCCCGGCGTGTCGATCAGGACACCGCCGCCCGGCAACGGCAGCAGCTCCCGCCGCACCGTGGTGTGACGGCCCTTGCCGTCACTGTCCCGGACGGCGCCGGTCGCCAGCGCCTGCTCGCCCAGCAGCGCGTTCCCGAGCGTGGACTTGCCCGCGCCGGACGCGCCGAGCAGCACCACCGTCCCGGTCAGGACGGCGCGGACCACGTCGACGCCGTCGCCGGTCGCGGCCGAACACGCCACCACGTCCACGCCCGGCGCGACGGCGGCGACCTGTTCCAACGCCGACGCCGTGTCGTCGTCGCGGTCGGACTTGGTGAGCACGACCACCGGCCGTGCCCCGCTCTCCCACGCCAACGCCAGCAGCCGCTCCACCCGACCCAGATCCAGGCGGGTGTCCAGCGACACCGCGATCGCGACGGTGTCGACGTTGGCGGCCAGCACCTGGCCGTGAGAGTCCCGCGACGCCGACGACCGCACGATCGCGGTCCGGCGCGGCAGCAGCGCCGCCACCACGGGCCGCCCGTCCGGGCCGTCCAGGCGCAACGCCGCCCAGTCGCCCGTGCACGGCGCCGCCACCGGATCACCCGGCCCGGCGGCCGATCCCGCGACGGGCCCGGCGGAGGCCCGCAGCGGACCGGACTCGGTGACCACGTCGCACAGGCCGCGGTCGACCGCGGCCACCCGCCCGGGGACCAGCCCCGCGGCGCGGTGGGAAGTGAACTCGTTCTCCAGGGCCGTGTCCCAGCCGTATGCGGCCAGGGACGACCCCGCTGATGAGGAAGACAATGAGGGAACCTTCGTGTGAGAGGGCCCCGGCGCGGACACGCCGCAACGACGAGTCGGATCGATGCCGAATCGGTGCGTGCGGGAACGGGTCAGCCGGCGGCCCGGGAAATGAGGACGGGCTGAACGCTGCCGCGGGCAGCGGTCACCGCAGTGACGGCCATTCGTCCCCACCTCCTCACGAGTCCACAGGCGACTCTACCCGTCGGCGGAGGGCCCGCCAACTCTTTTTCCGGGTCCCCCGCGCGGGGGAGGCGGATCGGTCGCGGCGGGGAGGTACCGGCCCGGGGCCGGCGCACACGATCAGGCCATGGCCTCCATCCTCGGCAAGCACTCCCGTCCGGACTCCGACGACCGTGCGGACTCCGACGACCGTGGTGACCGCGCCGGCGCCGCCGACCACGCACCCGAGCACAGTTCGCCCTCCGCCGCGGGCCGGGCGTGGGCGGCGCGGGGGCGGCTGCCGCTCGTCGCGTGCGCCTGGGTCGCCGCCTACGGCGCCCTGCGCGTGTACTGGGCGTCCGGGCACCGTCCCGACGACCTGTCGCCCGTCGGCACCGACCTGGTCGCCTTCACCGGCTGGGCCGCCGCCGCGCTGTGCGGGGCCACCGCCGTGGTCCTGGCCGCGCTCGCCGTCCCACGCGCCGCCACGCTCGGGCCGCTGCCCCGCCGGGCCCTGTCGGCGGCGGCGTGGACGGCCGCGCTGTGCCTGGTCGCGTCCGGTGCGCTGCTGCTGCTCGACGTCATCGGCGCGGTCCTGCCCGGCCTCGGCGTCCGGTTCTACCCCCTCGGCGCGCTCAGCCGCGCCGCCTGCGTCACCGGCGGGATCCTCACCGGCCTGTCCGCCCGCGCCCACGCCCGCCGCGTCCGCCCCGGATGCGTCCGCTGCGGCCGCCGCCCCGGCGCGGCGGGACCGCTCACGCACACCCCGGCGTGGGCGTTCGCGGCCGCCTACCTCGCCGTCGCCGGATGCCTCACCCGCGTCGCCGCGCAGGCCGCCGTCGGGTTCGGCCGGTCCCCGCTGTCCGGCGGCCCCTCCGCGGTGCTGTTCGAGGCCGGGTTCCTGCTCGGCGGCTGCCTGCTGCCGCCGGCGCTGGTGCACTCCTTCGGCCGGACGTGGCCCCGGTTCGTGCCCGCCCTGCGCGGACGCCGCGTCCCCCGCCGGCTGGTGCTGTGGCCCGGCACCGCGATCTCCGGCGGCCTCACCGTCTACTTCGGGCTGATGCTGCTGCAGATGATCTGGGAACGGCTCCACGGCCGTAACCCGTTCCCCGCCGAGGGCGGCCTGGACCTGCCCGAGTCGTTCTTCTGGGTCGCCGTCCCCTCCTACCTGCTGTGGGGCGCCGGGATGGCCGTCGCCGCCCACGCCTACGCCCGCCGCACCCGCGTCCCCTGCCCGTCCTGCGCGCCCACACCGGAACCGGCGGCCGACTTCGGAAGTTATGGTGATTTGGGGGCGGATCGCGACGAGGGGAGTGGCCGTGGACGACAACGACACCCGGAACGACACCCTGCACGACGCCGTGGAACCCGCCGACGCGCGCGGTGAACGGGCCGACGGCCCCGACCGTCCCGGCACCGGCCTCGCCGAACGCGCCGGCCGCGCCGACCGGGCCGCCGCCGCGCGGCTGGAAGAGCTCTGGGACGCCCTGGCCCCCGCCGCCGCGCGGATCGCCGCCACCGCCGGTGAGCCCGTCGCCGCGGCGGCCCGCGACGCCGCCGCCGTCGCCGCGACCCGCGTCCTGGACCAGATGGCGGGAACACCGGTGATGAAGGCGATCGAACAGGCCGCCCGCGACGCCGCCGTCCGGGTCGCCACCAGCGCCGCCGAACGCGCCGTCACCGAGGCCCGCGACGCCGCCGCGACCAACCCCGCCACCGCGACCGCGTTCGAGGCCGCCGCCACCGCCATGACCCTCGCCGAACAGGCCGCGCAGCAGGCCGCCCGGCACCCCCTCACCGCCGCCGCGCGCCGCCTGGCCACCGGCCACCCCCTGGCCCGCGACGTCGCCGCCACCGCCCGCGGCGTGGCCGGCCGCACCGTCACCGCGACCGTGTCCGCGACCGTGTCGACACCCGTCGTGCAGGCCGCGACCAAGGCCGTCGTGGACACCGCGGTCGACGCCGTCACCGACGCCGCCGTCGACGCCGCCCTGGTCGTCGGCCGCGACATCATCGCCCGCGTCGTCCGCGAGACCGCCGAACAGACCGCCCGCGACCTGGCCGCCGCACTCCGCGACCGCGCCCGCGACACCGCGCACGCCGCCGCCCGGGCCGCCGCGCCGCCCGGCGGCGTCCCCGCCGAACTCGCCCCGCTCACCGGCGCCGCCCGCGCCGCCGGGGACCTGCTCACCGCCGCCGCGGGCAGCGACCTGGCCCGCACCGCCCGGGACCTGGCCCTGCGCGCCACCGCCCGCGCCGCGTCCGCCGCGATCGAGACCGTCCTGCGCGAACTGATCCGCGACGCCCTCAAACTCGCCATGAAGGACACCCTGCGCGGCATCATCGTCGAGGTCTCCCGCGACGTCGTCGTGGACGTCGCCAAGACCACCTGGACCACCGCCACCCGCCCCACCCCGACACCCCCGGCCCCCGTCGTCGTCCAGGCGACCGTGGAAACCGTGGAACCGGCCGACGACCCGTGGGCCCACGCCACCGCCGACCCCACCGACCCCGTCGAGGTCCGCGTCGAGATCACCGCGCCGGCCCCGCCCGACGACCCCGCGCCCCGCCCCTGAACCGGTCCGTGACCAGCCCGGTGACCTGCCCGGTGGCCTGGGCTCGGCCGGGTCGGCGGCGCGTGATGTACTCGAGAACGGGGACCGGACCTCCCGGGCGAGCACGGGCCGACGAAACGGAGGCACACCCGATGGGCGACACTCTCGACGACACCGCCGTCACCGACCGCCTACGCGACCTGCCCGCCTGGACCCGCGACGGCGACCGGATCCACCGGCAGGTGAAGGCCCCCTCCTTCCTCACCGGCATCGACGTGGTCACCGACGTCGCCCGCGCCGCTGAGGACGCCGACCACCACCCCGACATCGACATCCGCTGGCGCACCCTGACCTTCACGCTGACCACCCACAGCGCCGGCGGCCTCACCGGTCGGGACTTCGACCTCGCCGCCGAGATCGACCGGATCGCCGACCGGCACGGCGCCCGGTAGCCGCCCGATGTCCGAGCACGGGAACGGACCCGCGGCCGAACGGACGGCGCCACGGACGGCGCCACGGCGGGCGACAGGGCGGGGGACAGGGCGGGGGACAGGGCGGGGGACCGTGCAGGTGGCGGTGTGCGGACCCGCCGACTGCACCGAACGCCAGTGGGACCACGCCTACCAGACCGGGCGGCTGTTGGCCGGGCACGGCGCCGTGGTGATCTGCGGCGGGCTCGGCGGCGTCATGGCCGCCGCGGCCGCCGGCGCCCGCGCCGCCGGAGGCGTCACCGTCGGGCTGCTGCCCGCCGCCGACCGGGCCGCCGCCGGACCCGACCTGACCGTCGCGCTGCCCACCGGCCTCGGCCAGGGCCGCAACACCGTGATCGTCAACGCCGCCGACGCCGTGATCGTCGTCGGCGGATCATGGGGGACCCTCGCGGAACTGGCACTGGCGATGCGACGCGGCACCGTCCCCGTCGTGCAACTCGGCGGGTGGCGGATCCACGACGAGGACGGACACCCCGTCGGCGGAATCGTCCACGCCACCGATCCGGCCGACGCGGTCCGCGCCACCGGACTGTTCGACCCGTAACCCCCGGGGGCGGAGCGGGACAGTCACGGCCGTGCCGCCGGCGAGGCCGACTTCACCTCGCGCGATGTGCCCTCGGACCCGATTCCCGTCGCCGTTCGGACGTCGGCGCGTGCCCGAAGGGCGCTTCGACACGTGAGCCCAGGGCGTGTCGACGCGGCATCGGAGCTTCGTCGAGACGGGCCGGTCGGCGCCGAGCCAGGACACGGCTGGCCTCCGACGCCGGCTCAAGCCGACTGAGTCTGCGCCGTCGCCGCCACGATTCAAGGGTTCGGGTGCCACTGGCATGGCTCGCCCCCTGGGAGTTTCGGCGACCCTTCCGGGATTGTCGGGTGATCGTCTCCCGTTCGTCCGAGGCCGCGCGGCGATCACCTCGGCGGCAGGTTCCGGTCGCGCAGCGGGACGTCCGGGTGCACCGGACGCCGGAGCGAGGCGGGCGACGCGGCCTAGTGGGCGGAGTAGCCGCCGTCCACGAAGATCGACTGACCGGTGACATAGGACGCCGACGCCGACGCCAGGAACACCGCCGCGCCCGCGAAGTCCTCGGCCAGGCCGTTACGGCCGGTCATCGTCCGGGCCGCCAGGGCCCGTGTCATCTCCGGGTCCGACGCCAACCGGGCGTTCAGCGGCGTCATCACGAACCCCGGCACCAGCGTGTTGGCGGTGACACCGCGGCTCGACCACGCCTCGGCCTGCGACCGCGCCAACGCCACCAGCCCCGCCTTCGACACCCCGTAGGCGCCGCTGGTCACCGACGCCCGGAACGCCTGCTGGGACGCGATGTGGACCAACCTGCCGAACCCCCGCGCGGCCATCCCCGGACCGAACCGCTGCCCGAGCAGGAACGGCGCGTCCAGGTTCACCGCCATCGTGGTGTCCCACACGTCCGCGCCGAGCTCGTCCATCGGCGGCCGCAGGTTGACCGCGGCCGCGTTCACCAGGATGTCGGGCTCCCCGAACACCGCCGCCGCGGCCTCGGCGGCCCGCGCGACCCCGTCCCGCGAACCCAGGTCGGCGCTCACCCACGCCGCCCGGCAACCGTGCCCCTCCAGGTCCCGGACGGTCGCGGCCAGCTCGGCCTCCCGCCGCGCCACGATCACCACGGACGCGCCCGCCCGTCCCAGCGCCTCGGCGATCGCCCGGCCGATGCCCGAACTGCCGCCCGTCACCACCGCGACCCGGCCCTCCAGCGAGAACAACTCCGACAGATACGGAAGCGGTGACCGGTGATCGCCCATGACCGAACAGTGTACGGGCGTCGAAGACGGCCGCGCGGGTCACCGACAGTCCTCACCGTCAGTGCCCGCCGGTTGCTCATGATCGGCGACCCCCACGAGCAGGCGCCTCGACGGACGACGGGCGAACGACCCAGGCGGAACCAGGCAGGTGGCGGGGGTTGGGGACCAACGCGGGCGCAGGGCGAATCGCCGGCCCCACACGGCCCAGGCGACCGCCAGGATCCTCACGACTTATGGTCCCCGTGGGCAGACGCCTCGACGGACGACGGGGCGGACAATCCAGATGGGACTGGGTTGGTGCGGGGTTGGGGACCGTCGCGGGCAGGGCGAATCGCCGGCCCCGCACGGCCCAGGCGACGGCGGGCGGCCGGCGCCCGCCTTGCCGTCAGGCGCCCGCCAGGGTCCTCATGACCTACGGTCCCCGTGGCAGGCGTCTCGACGGATGATGGGGCGGACGACGGGGCGAACGATTCAGACGGGACCGGGCCGGTGGCGGGGTTGGGAACCCGTCGTGGGTAGGGCGAATCGCCGGACGCACACGGCCCGGGCGACCGGCCTCGCCGTCAGGTGGTCGCCGGGGCCCTCACGATCGACGGTCCCTGCGGGCAGGCGGCGCAATGGGCTCGGAGGCGGACGATTCGGAGGGCGATTCGGAGGGCGATTCGGCGGAGGACCTGGCGGGCCGCGCGGCCTGACGTCTGCGCCGGCGGGCCTCCCGCACCGTGACACCCACCGCGACCAGGATCGGCCCCCAGAACTTCGCGGTCGCCAGGATCACGGTCACCCACGGCGGTACCGACACATCCGGCGGATCGGGCCACGGCACGTCCGGCCAGGGAATGTCCGGACGCGGGATCGACGGCAGGTCCACTCCCGGCAGCCGCACGTCCGGCGACGGCAACGCCCTCAGCAGCGCCCGCACCAACAGACCCAACCCCAGCAGCGGGAACAGGACCCGCCCGACCGCCACCACCACATGCCGCGAGGCGTACAGGGTCGGATGCGCCCGCGCCAGCGCCTCCCGCCGCGCCGCCCGCGTCCCCTCCGCGGGCTCGAACGCCACCCGCTCCGCCCCGACCTCCTCGCCCTCGTTCCGAGCCTCGTCACGGTCCTTGTTCAGGTTCACCGTCGGGGCCGAGTCGGGGATGGTCGCGGTGTCCGGCCCCGCCTCGTCCTCGCCGGGGGTGGACGGGACCAGGTCGCAACGTGCCGCCTGCCCGTCGACGAACCCGAGCGCGTCGAACCCGACGACGACGCTCGACCCGCCGGACGGCTCCCCGTACGGAAGGGTCGCCGTCAACCAGTCGGTCGTGGTCTCCCCGGCGAGGTCACCGTCCACGAACAGCCGCACGACCCGGTTCCACCCGACGCGCCCGGTCTCCACCTGCAGGCGGCGACCGTCGTGGACGAGCGTCCAACGGCCCGCGGGCCCGCCGCTCAAGGAGATGCCCCCAGTCATACCCCCGATTCTCGGCGGCGCCGGCGGCGCGGGAATCGCCCGAACGGCCACGCCCGGTAGACCAAAGTCGACACGCCCGCGGACCGGGGTCGCCGGCCGGCCCCCGGGGTCAGGGGAAACGCCACCGGGTCGCGCCGAACGGCTCGCGGATCCCGACCGCGACGACGGTGTGGAAGGTGAACCGGTACACGTGCCAGGGCGGCGGGCCCGCGCTCTGCGCGCTGAACGGCGCGGTGACCGCGTCGCCGTCCACCCGCGCGGGCCAGCCGCCCTCCCGGTAACCGGCGGCGACCGGCTCCAGCACCGCCGGGTCGGTGACGCGCCGCGCCTCGCCCTCCAGCACCACGTCCGCGATCGGGGTGCGGACCGACAGCGTGCACGCCGGGTTCGCCGCCAGGTCACGGGACTTGCGGGTGCCGGGCCCGCTGGTGAAGTACAGGTCGCCGTCATGCCACAGCGCGCCGACGCCCGCCGCGTGCGGACGGCCGTCGGGCCGGACCGTCCCCAGGAACACCGGTGTCTCCATCTTCGGCAGCGCCTCGACCAGCGCGTCCCGCACCGCGTCCCACGCCAGCTCACCACCGCCGTAGATGTCGAGGTTCCGGGCGTCGCCGGGCTCACGGTCACTCATCGTCGTCCTCGCCTTCCTCGTCGGAACCGTTCCCGTCGAAGGTGCCCCCGTCGGGTCGGGTCTCACCCGATGTCGACCGCGCCGGGCGCGGGAACTCATCGCCGCCCACGCCCCGGGCCACCAGTTCCTCCAGCAGCGCCTGCACCGCCGGGGGACGCGGACCCGCCGGGACCAGCGCGCTGATGCGGCGGCGGCCGACCCCGGGCACGTCGCGGGACGCGACGCCCGGCTCGGTGTGCAGGCCCAACGCCAGCGCCGGCAGCGTGGTGACCGCCAGACCCCGAGCGACCAGCCGCTGGATCGCGACATGGTCTTCGGTGGCGTAGGCGATGTCGGGTTCGAAGCCCGCCCGCGCGCACGCCCACCGCAGGTGGTCGCGGCACCGCGCGCACCCCGACGCCCACGTCTCGGCGGCCAGGTCGCCCAGCCGCGGCCGGTCCGCGGCGGTGACCGGATGCCCGGCCGGGACGACCACGCGCAGCGGATCGTCGCCCAGCACCACCTCCCGGAACCGCGCGTCGGTGTCGGGACGCATCTGCGCGTACCGGAACACCACCGCGATGTCGGTCTCCCCGGCCCGCAGCAGGCCCAGCGCCTCGGTCGGGTCGGCGTCCGCCAGCGTCACCGACACGCCCGGCGCGCGGGCCCGCAGCCCCGCCAGCGCGTCGGGCAGCAACCCGCCCGCCGCGGTCTGGAACACCGCCACCCGCACCCGCCCGGCCCGCAACCCGGCGATCGCGGCGATCCGCTCCTCGGCGTCGTCCATCCGGGCCAGGACGTCCTCGACGTGCTCGACCAGGATCCGGCCCGCCTCGGTCAACCGCACGCCCCGGCCGTGCCGCACCACCAGCGGCGTCCCGACCTCGGCCTCCAACCGCGCGATGTGGTGCGACACCGCCGGCTGGGTGTAGGCCAGCGCCCGCGCCGCCGCGGTCATCGACCCCAGCCGCGCCACCTCCCGCAGGATCCGGCCCCGATGCAGGTCCAACATCCCCACAAACTATCAACCCCGTTTATGGGTCACCCAGGTAACCGTACTTTGTGCTATGGCCGGGGTGTGGTCGACGATCAGTGCATGACCCTTTCCGTGCAGGACGCGCAACGCCGCTTCGGCGCCGACGTCGCCTACCTCAACACCGCCACCTACGGCCTGCCGCCCCGCGCCGCGCACGAGGCGATGCTCACCGCCGAACGGGACCGGGCCGCCGGGCTGATGACGCCCGCCCTGCTGGACGAGGCGGTCACCCGGTCCCGGGAGGCGTTCGCGCGGCTGCTCGGCGTGCCCGCCGCGCGGGTCGCGTGCGGGCCGCAGGTGTCCCACTTCGTCGGGCTGGTCGCCGCGTCGCTGCCGCCCGGCGCCACCGTCCTGGTCGCCGACGGCGACTTCACCTCGCTGCTGTGGCCGTTCGCCGCCCGCGCCGACCTGACCGTCCGGTCGGCGCCGCTGGACCGGATCGCCGACCACGTCGACGCCGCCACCACCCTGGTCGCGGTGTCGGCCGTGCAGTCCGCCGACGGCCGCGTCGCCCCCCTCGACCAGGTGATCGGCGCCGCCCGCGCGCACGGCGCCCGGATCCTGCTGGACGCCACCCAGGCCGCCGGATGGCTGCCGCTGCCCGCCGACCGCGTCGACTGGCTGGTGTGCGGCGGCTACAAGTGGCTCCTCGGCCCCCGCGGCACCTGCTTCCTCACCGGCACCGCCGAGGCCCTGGACGCCCTGCCCGCCCTCGCCGCCGGATGGTACGCCGGCGCCGACATCTGGGACTCGGTGTACGGGCTGCCGCTACGTCTGGCGCGGGACGCGCGGCGCCTGGACCTGTCCCCGGCGTGGCAGTGCTGGGCCGGGCACGCCCCCGCCCTGGAACTGCTGGAACGCGTCGGCGTCACCGCCGTCCACGACCATGACGTGCGGCTGGCGCGGCGTTTCCGCGCGGCGCTGGACCTGCCGGCCGACGACCTGGCGGACGGGTCGGCGATCGTGTCGGTCGCCGTCCCCGACGGCACGGCCGACCGGCTCCGCGCCAACGGGGTGATCGCGTCGATGCGGGCGGGACGGCTGCGCTGCGCCTTCCACCTGAGCACCACCGACGCCGACGTCGACAAGGCCGCCGCCCTCCTCGCGCCCCTGCTCGCCCACGCCTGACCCCACCCGCACCCCCGAAGGGCCCGCAGCCGGGGGCGGGAAGTCCTTACGAGGTGCGAACGGCGCGCCGCGGCGGGCCCGTCACCGGCCGTCCGGCGCCCGCGGCGTTCTACGTTCGTCGGCATGAACGTACTGCTCACCGGGTCGGCCGGGTTCATCGGCTCCCACATCGCCGAGGCCCTCACCGCCGCCGGCCACCACGTCCGCGGCCTCGACACCCGGCCCGGCCCCCACGGCCCCGCCGACACCACGGTCGGCGACGTCAGGGACGCCGACGCGGTCGCGCGGCGGCTGAAGGGCGTCGACGCCGTCTGCCACCAGGCCGCCAAGGTCGGCCTCGGCGTGGACGTGTCCGACCTGCCCGACTACACCTCCGTCAACGTGCAGGGCACCGCCGTGCTGCTGGCGCAGATGGCCCGCGCCGGAGTCGGCGTCCTGGTCCTTGCGTCCTCGATGGTGGTGTACGGGGAGGGCGCCTACACCTGCGACCGGCACGGCCCCGTCCGCCCCGGGCCGCGCCCGGAGGACGCGCTGCGCGCCGGACGGTTCGAACCCGACTGCCCCACCTGCGGGCGCCCCCTCGCCCCCGCCGCCGTGGGAGAGGACGCCCCACCCGACCCCCGCAACGCCTACGCCGACACCAAACTCGCCCAGGAACACCTGGCCGCGTCGTGGGCCCGGGCCACCGGCGGGACGGTCGCGGCGCTGCGGTACCACAACGTGTACGGGCCGCGGATGCCCCGCGACACCCCCTACGCGGGCGTCGCGGCGATCTTCCGGTCGCGGCTGGCGAACGGCCGGGAGCCGCTGGTGTTCGAGGACGGCGGACAGCGCCGCGACTTCGTCCACGTCCGCGACGTCGCCCGCGCCAACGTCCTGGCACTCGAACACGCCGCCACACCCACGACCACACCGCCCACGACCACACCGCCCACGACCGAACCGGGCACGACCGAACCGGGCACGACCGAACCGGGCACGACCGCCACGGGCACGACCGCCACGGGCACGACCGCCACGGGTGGGCTCGAGCCGGGTGGGTCGCGTGCCTACAACATCGCCAGTGGCATGCCCCGCACGGTCGGTGACCTGGCCGCCGCGCTGGCCGACGCGGTCGGCGGGCCCGCGCCGCGCGTCACCGGCGACTACCGGCTCGGGGACGTCCGCCACATCGTCGCCCGCCCCGACCGGGCCCGCCGCGAACTCCGATTCACCGCGTCGGTCACGTTCGACGACGGCATCGCCGAGTTCGCGCGACGCCCCGTCACCAGTTCGTAAGGGTCGCCCGACCGTCACCCACAGTAACGTCGGAGCCGTGATCGATGTGATTCTCCCGTGCCTCAACGAGGCCGAGGCGCTGCCCTGGGTCCTGGGCCGGATGCCCGCTGGGTTCCGGCCGCTGGTCGTCGACAACGCCTCCACCGACGGCTCCGCGCGCGTCGCCGCCGGGCACGGCGCCCGGGTCGTCGCCGCACCCGACCGCGGCTTCGGCGCCGCCTGCCACCAGGGGCTGCTGGCCGCCCGCACCGACGTGGTGTGCGTGATGGACGCCGACGCGTCCCTGGACCCCGCCGACCTGCCCCGCCTCACCGCCGCGCTGCACGCCCAGCGGGACGGCGGCGCGGCCGGGCTGGTGCTCGGCCGGCGCCGCCCGACCGGGCGCGGCGCGTGGCCGCCGCACGCCCGGCTCGGCAACGCCGTCCTGGCCCGGTCCCTGAACCGGCGCGCCGGCACCCGCCTGCACGACCTCGGCCCGATGCGCGCCGCCCACCGCGACGCGCTCCTCGCCCTCGACCTGACCGACCGCCGGTTCGGGTACCCGCTGGAGATGGTGCTGCGCGCCGCCCGCGCCGGCTGGCCGATCGGGGAGGTCGACGTCGCCTACCGTCCCCGCACCGGGCACTCCAAGGTCACCGGGACCCTCGGCGGGACGGTCCGCGCCGTCCGCGACATGCGCCGTGTCATGCGCCGCGTCCTGACCGAGGTGACCCCGTGACCCCTGCGGCGGGCGGTGGCCCGGCGGACCTGATCGTGATCGCCAAGGAGCCCGTGCCGGGGCGGGTCAAGACACGGCTGACCCCCGCCTACACGCCCGCCGAGGCCGCCGCGCTGGCCGAGGCGGCGCTGCGCGACACCCTCACCGCCGTCGCCGCGACCCCGGCGGGGCGTCGCATCCTCGCGTTGGACGGCGCGCCCGGGCCGTGGCTGCCCGCCGGGTTCACCGTCACCGTCCAACGCGGCGACGGCCTGGACGAACGGCTGGCCCACGCGTTCACCGACGCCTGGGCGGGCCGCCCGCTGGTCCTCATCGGGATGGACACCCCGCAGGTCACGCCCGCGCTGCTCGCCCGGGCCCAGCGGGCCCTGCGCCGCCGCGCCGCGGTGTTCGGCCCGGCGACCGACGGCGGGTTCTGGTTGCTGGGACTGCGGCGCCCCGACGCCCGGCTGCTGCGCGGCGTCCCGATGTCGCGCCCCGACACCGGCGGCGCGCTGCTGGCGCGGCTGCGCGCCGCCGGACTGGACGTCGCCGAACTGCCCGCCCTCACCGACGTCGACACCCCCGCCGACGCCGCGTCCGTCGCCGCCGCCCTCACCCGTGACGGCCGCCCGCACGGCCGGTTCGCCGCGACCGTCCACGCACTGTCTCGGAACGCACAGTCCCGGAACGCGCCGACCCAAGACGCGCGGGACGGCCGGGGTGTTCCGGCGTGATCGGTGAACTGTACGAGGACGCGTTGCGCGGTGGCGGCCCGGTCGAGATCGAACACGCCGACGGGCGCCGCAGGCCCCTGCCCGTGCGGGAATGGCTCGCGGACCGGCCCGGCGACGGCGGGCTGCTGGCCCGCTGCCACGGCGCCACCCTCGACGTCGGATCGGGGCCGGGCCGCCTCACCGTGGCACTGGCGCGGCGCGGCGTCCCGGTACTGGGCATCGACATCGCGCCCGCCGCGGTCGCGTTGACGGTCGCCGCGGGCGGCCCCGCGCTGTGCCGGGACGTGTTCGGCCGCGTCCCCGGCACCGGACGGTGGCGGACCGTGCTGCTCGCCGACGGCAACATCGGCATCGGCGGCGACCCCGCCGCGCTGCTGCGCCGCGTCCTGACGCTGCTCGCCCCCGACGGCCGGGTGTTGGTCGAGGTCGACCCGCCCGGCGCCGCGTCCCACGTGGAGCCGCTGCGGCTGCGGTCGGGCCGCGCGGTCGGCGCGTGGTTCCCCTGGGCGCACGTGGCGGCCGACGCCGCCGCCGGGCTCGCCGCCGCGTGCGCCGCGACCGTCACCGACACCTGGGAGGAGGCGGGCCGATGGTTCGTCGCCCTCCACCGCTGAACCTCCCCGCGGCCCTGGCCCGCCTGGCGACCCGCCGACCGTGGACGGGACCACCGGCGATACCGCACCGGGTGCTGCGCGTCGGGCCGGACGGGGTGTCGGGGCGGTTCACCAGCCGTCTGCACGACGAGCGGGTCGCGGCGTGGCTGGGCGTGGCGCTCGGCGTGAGTTTCGTGTCGGCGTTCGCGACCGGGCTGATCTCCCACTTCATGCAGCACCCGCCCGGCTGGGCGCAGTGGCCGTCGCGTCCGGTGAACCTGTACCGGGTCACCCAGGGCGTCCACGTGATCGGCGGGCTGGCGACGGTGCCGCTGCTGCTGGCCAAGCTGTGGACGGTCTACCCGAAGCTGTGGCAGTGGCCGCCCGTCCGGTCGCTGACGCACGCGGCACGCCGGCTGGCGATCTTCGCGCTGGTCGGTGGGGCGCTGTTCCAGACCGTCACCGGCGTGCTGAACATCGGGTACTGGTACGCGTTCCCGTTCCTGTTCACCACCGCGCACTACTGGACCGCCTACATCGTTTTCGGCGCGTTGCTGATCCACGCCGCCGACCGGTGGCCCGCCACGCGGCGCGCGGTGATGACCCGCCCGCAGGACGCGGTGGGCCGCCGCGGGTTCCTGCTCACCGTCGCCGCCGCGAGCGGGGTCATCGCCGCGACCACGGTCGGGGAGACGTTCGCGCCGCTGGCGCGGCTGGCGGTGCTGGCGCCGCGCCGACCCGGCCACGGGACCCCGGCCGGACCCCGTGACCTGCCGGTCAACAAGTCCGCCGCCGCCGCGGGGGTGACCGTGGCGGCCCGCGACCCCGGCTGGCGGCTGACGGTCACCGGACGTGTCCGCCGCGAACTCGTCCTGTCGCTGGAGGAGCTGCGCGCCCTCCCGCAGCACTCGGCGCGGCTGCCGATCGCGTGCGTGGAGGGCTGGAGCGTCGACGGCGACTGGCGCGGGGTGCGGCTGCGGGACCTGCTGGCCCTGGCCGGCGCCCCCGACGACGCGCGGGTGCGGGTGGAGTCGCTGCAGGCCGCCGGGATCTACCGCACCTCGCAGGTCGACGCCCGGCACTGGCACGACCCGCTGACCCTGCTGGCCCTGGACCTGGGCGGCGCGCCCCTCGACCTCGACCACGGCCGACCGTGCCGCCTGATCGCGCCCAACCGGCCCGGGGTCATGCAGACCAAATGGGTGCACCGGCTGGTGATCACATGAGGGTCGTCGTGACCGTGGCGGGACTGGCGCTGATCGCCTGGGGCGCCTACGGGATCGCCGCGCACGTCGACGCCGCCGCGTGGGCGGTGTGGTTCGCCGGCGCCGCGGTCCTGCACGACGCCGTCCTGGTCCCGGTGGTGCTGGTGGCGGGCGTGGCGACCGGGCGGCTGCCCGGGCCGTGGCGGCGCGCCGCGCGGACCGCGCTGGTCATCGGGGGAGCGGTGACCCTGGTGGCGGCGCCGCTCGTCCTCGGGTACGGGCGCCGCGCCGACGAGCCGTCCCGCCTGCCGCTGCCCTACGACCGCAACCTGGCGGTGGTGCTGGCGGTCGTGGTGGTGCTCTGCGCGGCCGGGCCCCCGGCCAGGTCCGCGGGGTCCGTGGCGGGGTTCGCGGGGTCCGTGGCGGGGTTCGCGGGGAAGGTCGTGGCCCGCCGGGCCGCCGCGCGGCGGGAGAGGCGCCGATGACGCCCACCCCGACCCGCGACCGGACCCGCGCCCGGATCGGCACCCGGACCCGAAGCGCGCCGTGGGGGACGGGAGGGCGGTGGGCCGGGTGGGGCGCCGTGGCGGTGTGGGCGGTCGGGATCGCGGCGGCGTTCACGGTCGGCTGGTATCTGCGCCGCGCCGGCCTGGCCACCGAGGACGACCTGCCGCCCCTGCACGCGCGGGCCCGGGAACGGCCGCTGACCTGGGATCTGCTTCCCGTCGTCGGCGTCGCGGCCGCCGCCGTGGTGTTCCTGCCGGTGCTGGCGGCGCGGCTGCCGTGGCGGACCCTGCCACCGGTCGCGTGGGCGGCCGCCGCGGTGTGGACGGTGGCGCTGGCCGCCACCGACGGGTGGGACGCGCTCGCCCGGCCCCTGGACGCGCCGACCGAGTACCCGGCGGGCCTGGCGCAGCTGCGCCCGGACCCCCTGGAGTGGCTGCGGACGTTCACCGAACGCCTCGGCGGCTACACCACCCACGTGCGGGGGCATCCGCCGCTGCCGACGCTGGTGCTGTGGGCGCTGGAACGCGTCGGGCTCGGCGGCACCGGCTGGGCGGCCGCGTTCCTCATCGCCGCGGGCACCTCCACGGTCGCCGCGGTCGCGGTGACGGTGCGGTGCGCGGCCGGGGAACGCGCGGCGCGGGCGGCGGTGCCGTTCCTGGTCCTGGCGCCGCTGGCGCTGTGGGTCGCGACCGCGATGGACGCGTTGTTCATGGCCGTGGGCGCGTGGGGGACGGCGCTGCTCACGGTCGCGGCCCGCCGCGACCGCGGGGGTGTCGGCGCGGTCGCGGCCGCGGTCGCGGCCGCGGCGGGCGGTGGGCTGCTGCTGGGCTGCCTGCCGTACCTGAGCTACGGGCTGTTGCCGCTGGCCGCGGTGCCCTTGGCGGCGGTGGTGCTGGTGGGACGGGTGGCGTGCCGTCCCCGCGCGGTCCTGGTGGTCGCCGCGGCGGTGGGTCTGGCGGTGGTGCCGGCGACGTTCACGGCGCTGGGGTTCTGGTGGCCGGACGGTGTCCGCGCCACCCTGGACACCTACCTGGTCAGCCGCGGGTCAGCGCAACGCTCCTACGCGTACTTCTCGGCCGCGAACCTGGCCGTGCTGGGCCTGCTGACCGGCCCGGCGGTCGCGCACGCGCTGCCCCGGGCGGCGGGCGCGCTGCGCGACGCGGCCCGGACCCGGGCCCGGGCCCGCACCCCGGCCGCCGCGGTCGCGGTCCTCGCCGCGGCCGGGCTGGTCGGGGCGCTGGCCTTGGACGTCTCGGGTGTGACCAGGGGAGAGGTGGAACGGATCTGGGTGCCGTACGCCGTGTGGCTCATGACCGCCGCGGCGCTGCACCGTCCCCCGGCCCGGGCGTGGCTGGCGGCGCAGGCGGCGACCGCGGTGACCGTCCAGGCGCTGGTGCTGTCCCCCTGGTGACCCACCCCCCGGGGGGACGGCACCCCTCCTGCCGCTTCTCACCTGCGCCGACACCTCCCAAGAAAAATCTTGAAGAAGAATCCGGTGGCATGTCGAAACGGTGGGGCCGTGCGCGACGCGTCAGTGAAAGGCCGATGAGACCCGCACGGAAGGACCCCCGTCATGACCGCCACCCAGACCCCCGCCACCACTCCCGCCACCGGCCCTGCCCCCGCCTTCGCTGTGGAGGGTGGTCGCCGCCCGCTCCGGAAGGTGCTGTGGGCCGCGCAGATCCTGCTGGCGGCGTTCCTGTTCTTCGCCTCCGCGCTGCCGAAGTTCGCCGGGCAGTCCGACGCCGTCACGACCTTCACCGAGATCGGCTGGGGCCAGTGGCTGCGGTACGTGACCGGGACCGTCGAGGCCGCGGGGGCGATCGGCCTGGTCGTCCCGCGCCTGGCGGGACTCGCGGCGACCGGGCTGATCGGGCTGATGGGCGGCGCCGTCCTCACCCAGCTGCTGGTGCTGGAGCCGCTGTGGAGCCTGCTGCCCGCCGCGTTCGCCGTCGTGTTCGCCGCGGTCGCCTGGGACCGCCGCGCCGAGTCCCGCCGGGTGCTGGACGCGGTGACGCGCCCCCGGGGATCGGCCCGCCGACACTGACCGGCGCCGCCCGTCCGGAAGAAAAACCGCACGCCACGCTGTGGACTTTGCCAAGGAGGCGGGGGAACCAGCGCAAGATGGCTACCGTTCTCGTTAGACAGACGAACACGGGCGGGTGACAACGAGCCCGCACGGGCCGATACGGAGGTAGACACAGTGGGAGTCAGTCTGAGCAAGGGCGGCAACGTCTCGCTGACCAAGGAGGCTCCAGGACTGACCGCCGTCGTGGTCGGTCTGGGCTGGGATGTGCGGACCACGACCGGGACCGACTTCGACCTGGACGCGAGCGCGCTGCTGTGCTCGACGGAGAACAAGGTCTTGTCGGACCAGCACTTCGTGTTCTTCAACAACCTCAAGAGCCCCGACGGCTCGGTGGAGCACACCGGCGACAACCTCACCGGTGAGGGCGAGGGCGACGACGAGCAGATCAAGGTGAACCTGGCCACCGTCCCGGCCGAGGTCTCCAAGATCGTGTTCCCGGTGTCGATCTACGACGCCGACGGCCGCCAGCAGAACTTCGGCCAGGTGCGCAACGCCTTCATCCGCGTGGTGAACCAGGCCGACAACAGCGAGATCGCGCGCTACGACCTGTCGGAGGACGCCTCGACCGAGACCGCAATGGTGTTCGGCGAGCTGTACCGCAACGGCGCGGAGTGGAAGTTCCGCGCCGTGGGCCAGGGGTACGCCTCCGGCCTGTCCGGCATCGCGTCCGACTTCGGCGTCAACGTCTGAGCGTGACCGTGGGCGCGTGACGCGCCGTGGCGGGGCGTCCCCGAGGGCCATCCTCGGGGACGCCCCGCTTTCACGTGCCGGAGGTCACGCGGCCACCGGGCCCGGGGACCGTCCGGGCGGCGATCTCCGCCTGCGACACTGGGGGCATGAGCGAGCGTGGGCCCATCGACTACTGGCTGTCGGACATGGACGGGGTGCTGGTGCACGAGGGACGTCCCGTCCCCGGCGCCGAGGAGTTCATCGGCCGGCTGTCGGCGTCCGACAAACCGTTCCTCGTCCTGACCAACAACTCGATCTACACGCGCCGGGACCTGTCGGCGCGGCTGGCGGCCGCCGGGCTCCGCGTCCCCGCCGAATCGATTTGGACGTCGGCTCTCGCCACGGCTCGATTTCTTGCGGACCAGCGGCCCGAGGGGTCGGCGTACGTGATCGGTGAGGCGGGCCTGACGACCGCGCTGCACGAGTCGGGGTTCGTGCTGAGCGACATCGACCCCGACTACGTCGTCCTCGGCGAGACCCGCACCTACAGCTTCTCCCAGATCACCCGGGCGATCCGGCTGATCGAGGGCGGCGCGCGGTTCGTCGCGACCAACCCCGACCCGATCGGCCCGTCCCCGGAGGGATCCCTGCCGGCGTGCGGCGCCGTCGCCGCGATGATCACCCGGGCGACGGGGGTGGAACCCTACTTCGTCGGGAAACCGAACCCGTTGATGATGCGGACCGCGCTGAACGTGGTCGGCGGGCACAGCGAACGCACCGCGATGGTCGGCGACCGGATGGACACCGACATCGTCGCCGGTGTCGAGGCCGGGCTGGAAACGATCCTGGTGCTGACGGGCGTGACCGGCAAGGACGAGATCGCCCGGTTCCCGTTCCGGCCGCACCGCGTCGTCGCGTCCATCGCCGACCTCATCGACCTGGTGTAAAGCATCCGGGCGATGTCGCCCTCGTCCAAGAAGCCCGGGCCTTGCCGGCGCGCACGCGGCGGTGAGCCTCGAAGACCGAGCCGCGCGCCCGCGCCGAGGAGTACGGCGATCTCGTCGACGTCCGGTACGGCGCGGAGGCGACCGGGCTCGCGCAGGACGCCGACCAGGTCACGGCGCCGACGAGGTCACGGCGCCGACGACGGACCACCGCGACGGGCGCGCAGAGGACCCTGCGCGCCCGCCATGTGAGCGGCGGCGCCGGGGCCACCTTCATCGCGATCCCGTCGGGGACGGGCCCCGCGGTGCGCTCGAACGGGCACCACGCCCTACACTCGGGGCGGCCATGCGCACGATCAGACAGGCGGGTACCCGGGAGCTGGAGGTCCGGCGGTCCCGGTTCGTGTGCACCCTCGCCCGCGCCGCCGACGAGGACGAGGCGACCGAGTTCCTGGCCCGGCACCGGCGGGCGCACCACGACGCCACCCACAACTGCACCGCCTACGTCGTCGGTGAACACGGCGAGATCACCCGCAGCAACGACGACGGTGAGCCCGCGGGCACGGCCGGGATCCCGATGTTGCAGGTGCTGGTGCGGCGCGGTCTGACCGGCACGGTCGCGGTCGTCACCCGCTACTTCGGCGGGGTGAAGCTCGGCGCGGGCGGCCTGGTCCGCGCCTACGGGCAGGCCGTCGCCGACACCGTCGACGCGGTGGGGGTGGTGGACCTGCTCCCGGTGGTGACGGTCACGGTGGGCGTGGAGCACGCGCTGGCGGGACGGTTCCTCGGCGACCTGCACGCGCGGGGAGTGCGGCCCGGCGACGTCCGCTACGGCCGCGACGTGCAGGCCGACGTCGCGGTCCCGGCCGACGACCTGGAGGAGTTCGAGGCCTGGGCGGAACGGATCACCGCGGGACGGGTGACGCTGCGGCGCGGCGCCCACGGCCACATCGAGGTCCCCACCACCCCCTGAGCGGAACGGCCGTGGACGGTCGGACGCGGGGTGCCGGGTGCGCCGGTCAGCCGCCGAGGTTCTCCAACGCGACGTCCAGGCGCTGCGCGAGGTTCTCCAACTGTTCCTCGTTGGCGCCGGTGTCGAGTTCGGCGATCACCGCGTCACGGGTCGTGATGACCAGCGCGTCCTCGGGGCCGTCACCGCGACCCGGATCGACGGGGACGACGGTGGCGCGGCCCTCGACGACGACGAGCGCGGCGTCGCGGTGGGCCGAGCCCAACAGGGCGTGCAGATGCTCGGCGGTGATCGTCGGCATGGGGTGACCTCCAGGGTTGTCCGCACCGGGGACGCCGGTGGCGGGGGTGGTCAGGGACGGCGGCCGACACCGGAGGCGACCTCGCCGACCCGGCCCGGCCCACCGGCTCCGGGCGCCAGCGGCGGGGTGCCGCGCCCGGCTCCGGTCCGCAGCCCCTCCAGAAACTCGGTGATCGCGTCCCGGGCGGTGTGCCGCGGCGCCCAGCCGAGCACGTCACGGGCCCGGGCGGTGTCCATCAACGGGACCTGCAGGACCAGGTCGAACAGGCCGGGGGACGCGGGAACCAGATGCAACGTCCACGCGGCGGCCAGCGCGGCGCGCGCCCCCCGCACCGGGACACGGACGGTGCGCGCGCCGAGGATGTCGGCGAGCTCGGCGGCGTCCAGCACCGGTTCGGCGGCGATGTTGAACGCGCCGCGGGCCGCACCGGTGACGGCGAGCCGGAACGCCTCACCCGCGTCCGCCGAATGCAACGCCTGCAGCCGCAGGCCCGGCATGTCCGGCACCACGGGGATCACCCCGGGGCGGACGAGACGGCCCGGCAACAGCGGCCCGGCGAACAGGCGCCGCTGCTGCGACGCGGACTGCCGCTCGAAGATGAACCCCGGGCGGATCCGCACGACCCGGCACGTCGGGTTGCTGGACTCGAAGGCGTCCAGGAGCCGTTCGACATAGGCCTTCTCACGGCTGTAGGCGGCGCCGGGCCACCCGTGCGTGGGCCACGACTCGTCGACCGGCCGGTCCTTGGGGCCCGGCGAGTACGCGCCGATCGACGAGGAGTACACCAGCGCGGACACGCCCGCCCGCGCGGCGGCGTCGAACACGCGGGCGCTGCCGACGACGTTGGCGTCCCAGGTCACCGCCGGACGGTGCGTGGGCTGGAACAGCCACGCCAGGTGCACCACGACGTCCGCGCCCCGCATCACCGGGACCAGGTCGCTGTCGGTGACGTCCGCCTCGACCCACTCGACCGCGTCACCGCCCGGGGCGGTGCGGCGGTCGGGTCGGCGGCGCGCCAGCCCGGTGATCGCGGTCACCGCCGGGTCCGCGGCGAGCGCGCGGACCGTGTTGGTGCCGATGTTCCCGGTGGCGCCGGTGACGACGACGCGCATCTCACCCTCCCCTTCGTCGGACCACCCACGGGACCGCCCCATTCCCCCCACACGCCGATATATACCCACCCCACCCCGACCACCCGAACAGCCGCGACGGCCAGACCCCGCCCCGGGGCGCCGGCGCCCCAGAACGACGGGCGGCCGGGCGCCGGGCCCGATCCACCGCCCCAGCCGATTCGGCGCCGCGCCCCGGGGAGCACCGCTCAGCGGCCGGTCACCGAGCTGCGGGCTTGAGGCCGGGCACCTCGGCGCGGCGCCCCGAGGTCCGGTTCTGAGGTCGGTGTGATCGGCGTCGGCGGCACGGGTCGGGCGCTGGCGGCCCGTGGGTGTCGGATGAGGTCGGTCGTGGGCGTCAGGCGGGGGTGGTGTCGCCGGGGTGGCAGTGCAGGCAGGGCCGGTAGCCGGCGGCGAGCGCGGCGGTCAGGTCGCGGAAGCCGTGCCGGTGCCCGGGGGTGATCCGCCGCGCGTCCGCGCACGTCGGGTAGCAGACGACGCCGGTGGTGTCGCTGCCCACCAGCCGCACCCCCTGCCGCGCCAACTCGGTGATCTCCTCGACGTCGACGTCCTCGGCGCGCAGCAGCCGTTCCTTGGCGGCCGCGCCGAACACGTAGTCGCCGAGCGTCCCGTCGGAGCGGGTGACTCGGTGGCACGGGATCAGCAGCGGGACGGGGTTGCGGCCCAGCGCCGACCCCACCGCGCGGACCGCCCGCGGCCGTCCCGCCGCCCGCGCCACCCACGCGTACGGGCGGGTCTGCCCGCGCGGGATCCGCGCCGCGGCGCGCAGCACGGCGGCCTCGAAGTCGCTGAGGCCGCGCAGGTCCAGCCGCAGCCCGCCGAGCCGCCCGCCGCGCAGCGCCGGCACCAGCCCGGCGGGCGGACGGGACGCGGGCAGCAGCGGACGCGCGAACCGGGCCCGGAACGACGCGACGAACTCCTCGTCGTCCATCCCGGCGCGCAGGTAGGCGACACCGTGGTCGGTGAACGCGACCTGCAGCCCCTCCAGCGGTCCGGCGACGTGGACGCGGCGCGCCGCGATGCGGTCCAGCAGGGACGGGGGAGCGTCGGCGGCCAACCCTGCCAGCTCACCGGCCAGCTCACCCGCCAGTTCGCCGGTGGGTCGGGGGTCGGGTGTCCCGTGGGTGGGATCGGTGTGGTTCATCGGTTACCCCCTCGCTGGTCGAAACGCCCCGAACCTGAATCAGAATCCGGTTCGGTTTCGGGATGTGGGTCGGGTGGTGTGGTCTGTTCAGTGCGGAGGGCCCGTAGTCGTGCCAGGCCCCGGGAGATGTGCGACTTGACGGTGCCCTCCGGCAGGCCCAGCACCACGGCGATCTCCGCGACGGGCAGGTCGGTGACGTGGCGGAGCACCACCGCGGCGCGCTGGGCGTGGGGGAGTTCGGCGAGCAGCCCGGCCAGTTCCCGGCCCGTCTCGTGGCGGGCGGCGGTGTCCTCCACGCCCTCACCCTGGTCCGGCGGGTCCGGGGCGTCCTCCAACGGGCCGCCGGGCGGTGGGCGCCGCGCCGCCGTCCGCAGGCTGTTGCGCCACACGTTCGTCAGGATCGTCAGCAGCCACGCCCTGGGCCGCAGCCCCGCGATCCGCTCCGGCCCGTACCCGCACAACGCCCGGTAGGCGCGCAGGAACGCCTCGGCGGACAGGTCCTCGGCCTCGGCCCACCGCCCGCACAGCCGCAGCGCCGTGGAGAACACCGCGCCCCGGTACGCCTCGTACAGGGCCTCGAACCCGATGTCCAGGTCACGCGCCAACGCCGCGGCGACCCGGGCGCCGGCGGGGTCGGTGCCCCGGTCGGCTCCGGGCGGGGCGTGGTCGAGAGCTTCGTCCGTAACCGTCACATCCGTTCAACACCGCCGCCACCGGCCGGGTTGCGGCCCCGGCACCCGGGCGGGCGGGTTCGGGCGGGTCAGCCGAGCCATCCGGGACGGATCATGCCCGTCTCGTAGGCCAACACCACCAGCTGCGCCCGGTCCCGCGCCCCGAGCTTGGCGAGGATCCGGCTGACGTGGGTCTTGGCGGTGGCGGGCGACAGCACCAGCCGCCCGGCGATCTCCTCGTTGGACAGGCCCGCCGCGACCAGCTCCAGCACCTCCCGCTCCCGGTCGGTGAGCACGTTCAGCTCCGCGGTCGGCGGCGGCGCCGTGATCCGCGACGCGAAGTCGGCGATGAGCCGCCGCGTCACCGTCGGCGCCAGCAGCGCGTCGCCGCGCGCCACCACCCGCACCCCGTGGATCAGTTCGGGCGGCTCGGTGTCCTTCACCAGGAACCCGCTGGCCCCCGCCTTGATCGCCCCGTACACGTAGTCGTCCAGGTCGAACGTCGTCAAGATCACGACTCGGACGGCGCCGAGCCGCGGGTCGCCCATGATGCGGCGGGTGGCCTCCAGCCCGTCCAGCACGGGCATGCGGATGTCCATCAGCACCACGTCGGGCAGCAGTTCGGTCGCCTGCCGCACCGCCTGTTCCCCGTCTCCGGCCTCGGCGACGATCTCGATGTCGTCCTCGCCCTCCAGGATCGACCGGAACCCCGCCCGCACCAACGTCTGGTCGTCGGCCAGCGACACTCGGATCACGCGTCTTCCTCCATCGGCTCCCGCTCCTCGTCCAGACCGCCCAACGGCAGCCACGCCCATACCCGGAACCCGCCCGCCGGGCCCGGCCCCGCCGTCAGCCGCCCGCCGACGGACGCGGCGCGCTCACGCATGCCGCGCAGCCCGTTCCCGTCCGTCCCACCGGTGAACCCGGCCCCCGCGGCGGTGGGCGCGTCGGGTCCGGGGCCGTCGTCGTCGACCTGCACGATCACCGCGTCCGGCCGCCGCCGCACCTCCACCGTCACCGTCGCGGCACCCGAATGCCGCACGGCGTTGGTCAGCGCCTCCTGCACGATCCGGTATCCGGCGAGTCCCACCGGCGCGGGCACGTCCGCCAACGCCGCCGTTGCCGTGCCGGGCCCGGGGGCGCCCTCCGCCTCATTGTCGGGGGACGGTTCGGTGGGGGGTGCGGCGAGGTCTCCGGCGCGGCGCACGGTCAGGCCCGCCGCGGCGGTCTGCGCCAGCAGTTCGTCCACCCGCGCCAGCGACGGCTGCGGCGCGACCGGCCCCGCACCGTCCTGACCTGCACCGTCCTGACCGGCCCAAGCTTGACCGGCACCGTCCTGGCCGTCCCCGGCGGCGTCGTCGACCTGCCGCAGCACACCGAGCACCCCGCGCAGTTCCCGCAACGTGTCCTTGGACGCCGCCTTGATCGCCTCCAACGCCTCGTAGGCGCGGCCCGGATCGTCCCGGCGGTGCAGCGCCGCCCCCGCCTGCACGTTGATCAGCGAGATCTGGTGGGCCAGCACGTCGTGCAGCTCCCGCGCGATCCGCAGCCGCTCGGCGATCGCGCGGCGCCGTGCCTCCTCCTCCCGGCTCCGCTCGGCCTCCGCGGCGCGCCGCTCGGCCGCCTCGGCCTGCAGATGGCGGCTGCGCACGTACTGCCCGAGCGCCACCGCCAGCAGCAGCGCCAGCGACAGCGTCGCCACGCTCCGGGCGTCCACGACCGCTTCCGGGTCGCCGCCGCCGTCACCGTCACCGCCCACCCATGCCGCCAGCAGGAACCCGGCGTTGGCGACGATCACCGCGCCGAGGGACACCGCCAGCCCGCACTCCACGGCCGCGGTGAACAACGCCACCCACAGCACCAGCGCGATCGGCCCGTCCGGATACCCCAGCGGGTAGTACAGCGGCGGCGCCGCCACCCCCACCACCAGGACCGGCACCGGATACCGGCGCCGCACCGCCAGCGCCAGCGTCGCCACCACGATCACCGCGACCCCGCCCGGCCACAGCGCCCGATCCTCGGGCCGTTCGGCCTGTGCGCTCATCACCAGCGTGAACACGCACGCCACCACCGCGAAAGCGGTGTCGGCGGCCTGGCCCCACCCCGGCGACCGCGCCGGACGCGCCGCCGCACGCACGGCCCGGAGCGCACGCGGAAGGACGCGCCGCTCCCGAGCCGGGGGACCCGGGGGAGCCGGTGGGGTCGGGGGAGTCACGGTCACGCGCCAACCGTAGTTCACGCCCGTCCCATTCCGCGCCGCACCCGTCCAGGGTCGCGCCCGTCCCCGCGGCGCCCTTGACTTTCGTCAGTAACCTCGCAGTTCACCGGCTTGTAGCGTGGAGCGCGTGAAGGACCCGGCGACCACCGTCCACGACCTCGCCAACGCCTGCGCCCCTGACCCGATCGACGACCCGGCCCGTCCCGACGGCCGCGCCGAGGTGGGCCGATCCGCCGGGGCCGACGGCCCCGGCGCGCGTACCGCGCTGCCCGCCAGGCTGCGGGACGCGTCGCGCGCGATGCGCCGTGCCGTTCACCGGTCGACACGGTCCGCGCTGGTCAAGGACCTCGTGCTGTACGTGGTCGTGGCGTTCCCCGTCGCCGCCGGGCTCCTGCCGCCCACCGACCCCGCCCCGTCGAGCTGGGCGCCCCAGGCCGCCGGGCTCGTCGCCCTCGCCGCCGCCATCGCCGTGTGCCGCGCCTGGCCCACGGCCGCGCTGCTCACCGCCGTCTCGCTGACCGCCGTCCACGGCAACTTCCTGTTCGCCATGCCCGTCCTGTCCTACCTGACGGGACGGCGCACCCCCCGCGCGCAGCCGCCGCTGTGGACGTTCACCACCGTCCTGGTCGGCGGCGCCGCCCTGGCGACGATCCGTGGCCTGGACGTCACCGCCTGGTTCCCCTTCACCATCTGGCTGGTGCTGCTCGGCGTCATGCCCTGGCTCGTGGGCCGCTACTGGCGCCAGTACCAGGAGCTCCTGCGCGCCGGCTGGGAACGCGCCGAACGCCTCGAACACGAACAGCGCATCACCGCCGAACGCGAACGGCTCCGCGAACGCGCCCGCATCGCCCAGGACATGCACGACTCCCTCGGCCACGAACTCGCCCTGATCGCCGTCCGCGCCGGAGCCCTCCAGGTCGCCCCCGGCCTCGACGCCCCCTACCGCGACGCCGCCGCGCAGCTCCGCGCGGGCGCCGCCGAGGCCACCGAACAGCTCCGGGAGATCATCGGAGTCCTCCGCGACGACACCACCCCGGCCGGTTCCACGGACCCGGCCGCGCCGGTGCGGCCGTTCCGCGAAAGCATCCCCGACCTCGTCGAACGCGCCCACGCGTCCGGCGTCCCCGTCCGCCTGGTCACCGACCCCGATTCCCACGCCCCGCCCGCCGACCTGCCGCCGATGGTCGCGATCGCCGCCCACCGCGTCGTGCAGGAGGCCGTCACCAACGCCGCCAAACACGCCCCCGGCGCCGCCGTCACCGTGCACCTCACCCACCGCGAACACGACCCCGACGGCGATGGCCGTGGCCGTGGCGGTGGCCGTGGCGGTGGGGGGACGGTCGGAGGTGGGACGGTCGTGGTCACGGTCACCAACGACCCGCCACCGGGCGGGCGGCCGCTGCTGCCGTCCGGCGGGCACGGCCTCACCGGCCTCACCGAACGGGTCCGCCTTCTCGGCGGCGCCCTGCACGCCGGTCCCACCCCCGCGGGCGGCTTCACGGTCACCGCCCACCTGCCCACCGTCCCGCCCACCACCGCCCCCACCAGCGGGACCTCGCCTGGGTCCGCGACTGTGCCCGCGAGTGGGCCCGCGACCGGACCGGCGGCGGGGGAGTGGGCGTCCGAATCGGCCCGCCACCTCGCCGACGAACGCCGCCGCGTCCGCCGTGGCCTGATCACCGCCATCGCCGTCCCCACCGGACTCATGTCCGTCATCGGCGCCATCATGGTCGGCTACTACATCTACGTCACCCTCAACTCCGTCCTGCCGCCCGCCGACTACGCCGCGCTGCGCCTCGGCACCGCCCAGGCCACCGTCCAGACCACCCTGCCGCCCATGCAGGCCATGGGCACCCGCGAACTCCGCGAGCGCGTCCCCGAACCCGCCGGCGCCGTCTGCCGCTACTACCGGCCCGACGCCAACCTCCTCGGCATCAACCACTACTACCGGCTGTGCTTCACCGACGGTCGACTGACCAGCAAGAATTCCTACGACACCGCACAACTCAACGCACGCCAACCCGTCCACGGCAGCACCGTGGACGACTCCGACCGGAAGGACGACGAGTGATCCGGGCACTGCTCGCCGACGACGAGACCATGATCCGCGCCGGAGTACGCGCGATCCTGGCCGCCGACCCCGGCATCGACGTGGTCGCCGAGGCCGCCGACGGGCACGAGGCCATCGAGCTCACCCTCCGGCACCGCCCCCAGGTCGCCCTCCTCGACATCCGCATGCCCCGACTCGACGGCCTCGCCGCCGCCGCCGAACTACGCCGCGTCGCCCCCGCCACCGCCGTCATCATGCTCACCACGTTCGGGGAGGACGAGTACATCGCCCGCGCCCTGGCCGGCGGCGCCAGCGGCTTCCTCCTCAAGTCCGGCGACCCCCACGAACTCATCGCCGGAGTCCGCGCCGTCGCCGACGGCGCGGCCTACCTGTCCCCGAAGGTCGCCCACCGCGTCATCACCGAACTCGGCGGCGGCCACCTCACCGGCGTCGCCCGCGAACGCGCCCGCCGCCGCACCGCCGGCCTCACCCCCCGCGAACGCGACGTCCTCGCACTGCTGGGCGCGGGCCTGTCCAACGCCGAGATCGCCGCGCGTCTCCACCTCGTCGAAGGAACCGTCAAGGCCTACGTCAGCGCGATCCTCACCCGCCTGGACGTCCGCAACCGCGTCCAGGCCGCCGTCATCGCCTACGAGGCCGGACTCGTCGACGGGATCGACGAACCCACCTGACCCCGCACGGACCCCGCACGGACCCCGCACGGACCCCGCACGGACCCCGCACGGACCCGGCACGGGCCCGTGCGGGCGCGGATCAGGAGAGCGGCTCCTGCCGGCGGGTCACGCCGCCCATCACGTCCGGCACCGTCACCTCCGACTGCCCCGCCACATCGGGCAACGCCAGATCGGGGATCGTCACCGACGCCCCCACCGAACCCCCGGCCGCGGCCGTGCCTGTGCTCGGCGGAACCTGGCCCATGCCCAACAGCGCCGCGCCCACCCCGACACCGCGGACCGCGTCCACCAACCGGCCCGCCACCATCGCGGCCACCAGCACCACCACCGGAGCCACCACCACCCCGACCAGGAACCCCGCCGCCACATCATGCGGATAGTGCACGCCCACGAACACCCGCGAGAACGCCATCAGCGCCGCCAGCGGCAACACCACCGGCGCCAACGCCCGCCACGCCACCACGATCACCGCCGCGGACGCCGCCGCGATCGTCGCGTGATTACTCGGAAACGACCAGTCGCCCGGCGCCGGACACGCCGCGATGTGCACCGCCCCCGACACCGCGCGACACGGCCGCTCCTCCTCCAGGAAAGTCTTGGACACCTCACTCACCAGATACGCCGCCACCACCGCGAACGGCGCCGCCAACGCCAACCCCATCGCCCGCGCGTCCCGCACCCGCGCCCGCCACCAACCCGCCACGAACAACACGGCGAACAGCAACAACCCCGCGTCGGTCCCCACCTCCGCCGCCGAATGCACCCACGACGGCGTCCCCTCGGCGAACTCCGTGATGTCCCGGTACAGATCCGCGCTGAAATCCGGCGCTTCCATGCTCTCCCTCACGAATTCAAGCGGCCCCCGCCCGACATCCGTGAGACACCGCGAAGACCGCTGAAGTTCACCCTAGGGCCACCCGCACGTCACGTCCGCCCGCCCCGCCGATCACTACTCCGACGCCGACGCCACCCGTTCGGCGGCCTTCCCCGCCCCCTCACCCTCCGAACCGCCCTCCGGGTTCCCAACCGGACGCGACACCCCACGACGGCGCCGCCGCAGGAACCGCGCACCCTCCACGACCACCGTCACCGACAACGCCAACCCGATCCCGACCGCCACGCCCTTCAACGGATCGTCCTCGAACGCCCTCCCACCCACATACCCCAACAACCCCCCGTACACCGCCCACGACACCGCCGCCACCGCCGCGAACATCGAGAACGACCGCAACCGGAACCCCACCGCGCCCATCGTCAACGTCACCGCCGTCCGCCCACCCGGCACATACCGCGCCACCACCAGGATCAACCCGCCCCGCTCCGCCATCTGCCCCTCCGCCCACGCGAACGCCGCCGCCCGCCGCGACCCCGGACTCAACCCCCGCGCCACCCGCCCCCGCGACCCACGCCCGATCAGATACGACACATGATCACCGGTGAACGCCCCCACCGCCGCCAACACCACCACCAACACCAACTCCGGCTGCCCCGACGCCGCGTACACACCCCCCGTGATCACCATGCTCTCGCTCGGCACCACCGGAAAGAACCCGTCCAACGCCGCCACCACGAACAGCGCCAGATAGAACCACGGCGACGTCACCGCCGTGTCCAACAAACCCATCACCTCGTCCATGCACCGAGGCTAAGGAACGACCACCCACCAGCGAATCCGCCGGAAGGACAGCACCACCCCCTAACTTCCGACAGGTTCCCTCCCCACCCCCGCCCTCCACACGGGGGAGCGACCCGTCACCCCCACGGCACCCGGGCCGCCCACCCCACGCCTCAACATCTACTCAACGTCTACTCCACAACCCTCGAACGCTCACCGGGCGACGAGCGGCGACGCGGACGCGATGAGCCCCGCCACACTCGCACGAGCCTTCGTCAGATCGGCTATACGGGCCTCCAGATCGGCCAGGTGATCGGTCAGATGACCCCGCACGCACGGCTGCAGCTCATCACCCTCAAAGCAGGGCATCAGCTCACGGATCGTCCGCGTCGGAAAACCCGCGGCCAACAAACGACGGATACGAGCGACGGCGACCGGAGCATCCGACGCGTAGACACGATGACCACCCTCCGTGCGCTCAGACGCAAGCAACCCCTGCGACTCGTAATAACGCAGCAGCCGAACGGCCACGCCCGTCTCCCGAGACAACTCACCGATCTTCATGTGAGCCACGACACCGGGCAAAGCAGTTGAAGCTGACACCTATGTCACGTCCTAACCTCAGCCACATGACCACTACGGCAGTACAAGCACCGGTATCGCTCTACGGATTCCTCACCCCCAAGCCCGGCCACACAGACGACCTACGCACGCTGCTCCTCGACCTCGTCGAACCCTCCCGCACCCACGAAGGCAACCTGGAATACCACCTGCACGAACAAGAAGACGGACGCTTCTTCCTGTACGAGGTGTGGCGTTCCCAGGAGGCCCTGAACCGCCACCACGCCACGGAGGTGGTGAAGGCATTCCTCAAGGCCCTGCCCGACCACGTCGACGGCCAGCCGGAGGCCTACTCCGGGACGATGAAGAGCCCCTACCCCAAGTGAACAACGACCGTCCACCCACCAACCCCGGCCACCGCGACCACCCGCCGCGGTGGCCGTAACCAACCCCCGAACCCCAACCCCCACACCCCTGCCCACCCCACCGGCGGCACCGAACCCAGACGATTTGCCACACCCACCGCGCCACCCCCAGGCTGCCTTTCCCCGCACCACCACCGCCCCCGGCACGCCGCCCCGACCGCAACAACAGACCCCCCGCACCCTCGTCAAGAGCAACCAACCGAGGACAAGGCCTACAAGCCGCCGACTCACACCGCAGTCGAACCGCAGGCGCAGGTCGGCCACAACGAGATCGATGGTGCGACGGCTGAACCCCCACATGACGCTTCGCACGCGATGCGCCGCCCACCACCGGAGGCGACGCCCCCACCCGCTCGAAGCCCAAGAACCCACGTCGCCGGCGGAGCCTACGACACCCGCGCGCCATCCACGCACTCGCCCAAACCCCCACACGCCATGATGGACACTCGCCACAACACGGGAGCGCCCATGACGTCCACGCCGTCCACCCAACCCGACACGCCCCCGGACGGCCCCACCACCACACCACCGGCCACGGACACGCCGCTCCGCCAAGGACACCCCGTGCGCTGGCTCACCGCCTGCGCCCTCCTCTACACGCTCACCCACCACATCGGCTTCGGCCTCGCCGGACTCGGCACCGTCGGCCGCACCCGATGGGCCGACTGGATCGACATCCTCACCCCCTACACCGTCCTGCTCACCGCCGCCGCCACACTCCACACCGCACACGCCGGACGCCGCACCTGGGCCCTCTACCTCACCGGCGCCTTCACCTACATCGAAGGCCACGGCATCCACCTCGCCGCCAACTCCGTCGGCAACGACGCCCCCGGCGACGTCGCCCACCTCTGGGACGAGGTCACCGGCCACTACCTCTGGTACGCCGGAACCGCCCTCGTCATCGCCGCCCTCGCCGCCGCACTCGCCCACCGGCCCGCCCCACCCACCCACCTCACCCTCCTCCCGGCCCTCGGCGTCGCCTTCACCTGGACCAGCAACTCACTCGAAGGCGGAACCGCCGTCATGGGCCTCACCATCGCCATCGCCTTCACCACCTGGGGCCTGCACACCCGCCACCACCTCGGCCGCGTCCTCATCCCCGCCTTCGCCCCCGCCATCGTCATGCTCACCGGCTACGGCATCTGGCACCACGGCTTCCCCCAACCCACCGAACTCGGCTGGGTCTGACCCCCCTCAACCACCCCGGCGGCCCTCCACCGGCCCCAACAGCGGATGAACCCGCATCGCCGCCTCCAACTCACCCGGCAACTCGTCCCGGTAACGCCCCAACGTCGCCAGATCCGCATGCCCCAACACCCGCCGCACCGCATCCATGTCCGTCGCCGCCGCCAACAAATGCGTCGCCGTCGTATGCCGCAACCCATGCGGCGTCACACTCCGCCGCCGCCCCGGCTCCACCCGCGCCAACACCCGATCGATCACCGCCTGCACATCCCCCCGCGCCAACCGGCGCCCCCGCCACGACAACAACAACGCCTTCGGCTCCACACCCCGATCCAACCCACCCCGACCCCCCGCCACATACGCGTCCAACACCTCCACCACCGGACCCGGCAACGGCACATCCCGCGTCCGACCCCCCTTACCGAAGATCCGCCAATACCGCGTCCCCCCATTGACGAAGAAGTCCTCCACGTTCGCCGCCGTCAACTCCGACACCCGCGGCCCCACCGCCGCCAACAACAACACGATCAGACCGTCCCGCAACTCCGTCCGCTGATCCACACGCCGACGACCCCCACCCTCCGCCACCCCACCCTCGACACCCACCTCCGCCAAACCCCGCGCCGCACCCAACAACCCCTCCGCCTGCTCCACCGTCAACGCCCGCCGCTCCGCCCGCAACCCACCCCGCTGCACCGACCGCACCGTCACCGCCCGCATCGGATCCAACTGCACCCAACCCGCCACCACCGCGTACTTGAAGAACGCCGACACCGACCTCCGAAACCGCGCCTGCGACGCCGCACTCTGCACCGGCCCCTCCACCGGCCGCACCACCGCCCCGGCACGCCGCCGCCCATCAGGCTTACGCGCGAACGCCAACAACACCTCATCGACGTCCTGACCCGTCAAATCGTCCAGAACCCGACCACCACCCGCCAACTCCACGAACGTCAACACATCCCGCACGTACACCTCCGCCGTCCGCGGAGTCAACGCACCCGTCGACGTCTTCGCACGCACCATCTCCGCGTAACGATCGGCACTCTCGGCAACGGTCACACGCTGAACATCAGAGGGACGCACCCGCCGGACGCTACCCACCCCCACCGACAGAACCCCAACCCGCGACCGGGCACCACCACCCACCGGGGGAGAGGCCCAGCAGTGCCACGAACACCGACCACAGCGACAACACTGAACGAGTGAACCTCAGCGCGGGGACCGGAGCACTCAGCGCAGCAGTCGCCGTCATCGCCGCCGTCATCGCGGTTTGGCAAGCCCGAATCGCCCGCACAGCGGTCGACGCCGCACAACGCCAAGCACAGGCCTCCGAACAACAGGTCGCCCTACTGCAACAGCAACTCCTCGACGACGCCACCCAACGAGCCATGGACGACCGACACGAACGCACCATGGGCGGCGCCGCACTGGTCAAGCAGGTCAGACACGCGGCACAGGCCTACGAACTCGTCCGAGAACACCTCTACAAACGCGGCCACGACATCGACGGATACGTCACCGACCTGGCAAAGAGAACCAGCACCAGCATGCTCTCGCTCGACGCCACCCACACATCGGCCGCCTCCTCAACACCCCCAATACCAAAAAACCGTTCTCCAAACCATAGAACAGTTCGCACGCGTAGCCGCAACCCTAGGAACCGAACTCGACACCCTCACAAAAGCCAACCAACAGTTCTCCTGGACGAAATCAGGCCGTCAACGGAACACCGCGCTAACGGCCAGCAGGCAATTACTGGAACAACTCGACCAAGCCGAAAACGCCATCGTCACCGCCGTACAGAACTGGAACCAAAGCGACCAACCACCCGACCTACCGTAGCCCCAGGCACTCGGAAACATGATCAACCGCCCGAGGATATCGTCGAAATCCGGCACCGAGTCAAGCCGACCAATCCGAGCCCGGCGGCGACGAAACAACGGCCCCACAAACCCACAGAGGAGGCACGCGGAATTGTTAAAGATCGAGGCGCTCGAGCCAAGAACCTCCAAGAAACAGGACCTCGACGCCTGGTGCGCCATATTCACCGAAGGACAGGCGGAACTATCCGGCGACGTCACCGACTCCGACGCACTGGCCGAACGAATACGCCTGGAACCCGAGAACCGGACACAACGATGGCTCGCCCGCCAGGCCGGAACGCCCTGTGGCGTCGCAGAGTTGCAGGCGCAGCAGCACGATCCCGCAACCGGATACCTCCGCCTGTTCGTCACACCACCGGCACGACGAAGGGGAGTGGGAACCAGATTGCTCGCCCAAGTCGCAGCCGACGCGGACGTGGAACGGATCCAGGCGACCGTACTGTCGGGACCACCTGGAGAGCCGTTCGTCGGCCGATGGCGGGTGGTGCTGCGACTGGAACTGCACGAGCAACGACTCGAACAGAACACGCTGCGGCGCTGCCATGAGCTGGCGACGGCAGCGCACCCCGACCACCGGCTGGTCACCTGGCAGGGCCCGGCGCCCGAGGAATCGGCGGCCTCGTTCGGACGGGTGATGGGCCATGTCCTGGACGCCCCCGGCGCCGAACTGCAGATGGCCACCAGACCCTGGGACACCACGGCGGTCCGTGCGTGGGAGGCAGAAATGGGCGGGCGGCACCTGCTTGTCACCGCAGCGGTTCACTCACCATCAGGCGACATCGTCGGTGCCACGGTCACCACGGTCGGATGCGGCGAAACCACAGTGGCCGAGCAACACGACACCGCGGTACTGCCCGGACAACGGCGCGGCGGGCTCGCCCGCTGGATGAAGGCCCGACAGACTCTGCGCCTGCATGAGCTGTTCCCAAGGGTCGAGTCGGTCAGGGTAACGGTCAACCAGCAGAACGCACCGATGCTCGCCGTGAACCGCGCGGTCGGCTACCACCTTCTGCGGCAACGTCTGCTCGTGGAAGCACCAACGCACCAATTGAGAGCCTGAGAACCGGTGATTTCCTCCGGGCCGGCTCACCACCCAAGGCCTCGAACTCGAATCATCAGATGATCGCGATGGGGGAGCGGGGTTCACGCCTCCGGGGGAGGAATGGACCGTCCATCAACACACAGTGATCACGCACATACAGAGAAGTCGCCAGAAAAGCGCCCGAAGGTAGGGGAGAGGCCGCGGGGGACATTCGAGGGGCGTTGCCGAATCGGTCGCGCGGTTCACGGACTGCGCCGGAGCTTCGTCGCGGGTTCGTCACGAACATTGGTGTGACCGACGGAGAAGCCAACTCTTTACACCATACAGAATTTGGCTTCTGTCTGGTTTGGGATCTAAAACGCGGAACCGGACGCCGCAGGGGAGGTGGCGGCGCGGCTCACGCGCACCGCCACCCCGACCTCGCGGTCACTTCTTGTACGGCGCGACCTTCTCGCGCAGCTCGCGCATCGAGCTCTGCAGCAACTGCCGAAGCCGGTCACGGTCCGGACCGTCCGCGTCGGCATAGTCGTCGATGTCGATCAGCTGCTTCTTCGTCGCGGTGATCGAGTTGAGCTGGTGGTCGAGCTTGATGTCACCGAACCAGGGACTGCGCAGCATGTTCGCCATGTCCGTGCGGAACATGGCGACCAGGTCGTCGGGGTCGGCGATGTGGTTCTTGACCTCGGCCACGAACGTCAGCATCGCCTTGCTGCCCAGCACCGCCTGCTGCAGCACACCGTCACCGGTCTTACGGTCCAACACGATCGTGAAGCTGTACAGGACCGGGTCGCCGACCGGCTTGAACCGCACGTACTGCAGGCCGCCGCCGGACTGGATCCCGATCACCGGGCATCCCAGATGCGCCATCGTGAACACCATCTCGCCGATGAGCGCCTCGTCCTTGCTCTCCCGCGCCTCGGCGTTGTTCTTGAACTTGTTGATCATCGAAAGCATGGCGGTCTCCGGTTCAGGCGGCGATACGGCCGTGCAGGTACTTCGCACAGGCCTGGCTGACGGCGGCGATGTGCTCCTGCAGCACCGGGTACTTCACCGTGTACTGGTCGGCGAAGTACTGGTCCAGGTCCAGCAGCAACGGGACCTGGACGTAGACGTAGCCGGTGCCGAGGTCGGCGTCGACGGTGAACACCCCGGGTTCGCCGACGTCGAGGAAGCCGCTTTTCACCTCGGACTTCAGTGCCTGCCACACCGTTCGCGCGTCCTGGACGTACTCGCCGTAGGCCATGGTCACGGCCGCGTGCTGGCCCAGGATCTTGGCCGCGGTGACGGTGCCGGACAGGTGGGTCAGCTGGAACATCAGGCGGTGTTTGTGCTCGCGGTGCTGGAAGCGCAGGTAGTGGTGGTTGCTGTCGGAGTTCAGGTCGATGAGGGCGTTGCCCTGGGCGACCGCCGCGGTGATGACGGCTCCGACGAGCAGGTCGTCCATCTGGCGGGTGTGAAGTTCTTCGTTGAACCGCTGCCAGCTGCGGTTGACGAGCTGACCGAAGACCTGGTCGAGGTGCTCGCTCACGATCACCTTTCGGATGTGTGGATCAAGGGACGGCGGTGAGACTCCCGCGCCGCGGGTTCGGTTTCACCGAGTTCGTCACACGGCCGGTGCGTCGCGGGTGAGAACGCGCGCGTCAGCGCCTCTTTCAGGCGGTCCTAGGGTTGGTCGATAATGGTCGATAATGCACATTATGTTAAGTAGAAGAGGTCCGACCGCGTCGTCGGCGACGCCATGAGGAACTACCACCCGCACGGCGACACCGCCTTCTACGACGCGCTGGTCGGGCTGGCATAGCGGTGGTCGACGGGAACGACACAGCGTGCGGAGCGCCCGTCGACCAGCGCGAGCCTGTTCGCGCCGAACGTCTCCTGGAGCTGCGTGTGCTTGTCCAGGTTGTTCAGGACGATCTTGGCGACCGCGTCGCGCTTGAGGACGATGCCGAGGCGCTGACCCGTCCGGCCGGACGTCTGCCGGGGATGTCTGCCGCTCCGCGCCCGAGGGAGGCACCGTTGCCCCGGCGAGCTGTCGGACTGCCAGTCCCCCGATCCCAGCGAGTCGGAGCTGTACATCGTCGGGGGCGACTCGGCGGGGCGCTGCCCGAGGTCCGCGACGGCTTGAAGCCGCGCGCCGTCGCGTCCTGTACGCGAACCTGGAGAATAACGAAGTGCAGGCGATCATCACGATGCTCGGCACCGGTGCGCACGACGAGGTCGACGTCGCCAAGCCAGCCGCTCCTCTCCCAGATCACCGCTTGGAGTGGCTCCGGCTCGTCCTCACGAGCCAGTCGAGCTCCTCCCCTATCGGGTCGTCGTCGCTCTCGTCCTGCTCTGTGCCCGACCGATGATCCGGGTCGTGAGGCTCGAGTTCAACGCGGTCGTCGACACCGCCGACGGCTTGTTCATCAAGCTCGGAGACGACCGGGCCCCTGTCCCCGGCCCCTTCGCGGCACTCGTCCGCAAGCACTTGGCGAACAAACCAAACCTCCGCACCGGCTCCGCCGGCCGCAATGTGTGGCCGTTCGCCGGCACCCGAGCCGGCGCCGCCCTTCCCGCCCCCATCGCTGCCACTATGCTCGGTTACAGCCCGCAGGTCATTTAAAGCACGCCGGTGACACTGCCACCCCGTGGGCTGCCTACGCCGACACGATCAGAGAACGCATGACCAGCACAGCTGCAGACTAGTGAGGATCACCGGTCAGTCTGATCGGCGGTTCTCAGTTGAAGCAGCATGGGTCGGTCTCTAGTCGACGAGAGGAACGGCCATGACCAGCAAGTGGCGGTTGCCGCGCGGGGCGACGGGCTTCTGGAGTGAGAAGTCTGATGCGCTTCCTCAGACCGATAGTCGTGGTTTCGCGACCTATTGTCACGAGGCAGCGCGACGTTCAGGCGGCCGGGTGCTCACGATAACTCCGCCCGGGGTGACGCCTAACTTCTATACGGCTGTGATTCTTCGAGGTGATGGGCGACTGGCGCTTTTGGGACATCTGCAACTGCCCGTCACCGCGATCGCGGAGGTCCCCGCGGCCGGTGAGTGCTCGCTCAACTTCGTTGAGGACGAGGCCCTCCGGAACGCGACGATGTCGATGGACACGTTCCGTCTTCTCACCGTCGACGAGTTGGAGACGCCTGTTTCCTCTGTCGATCTCTCGTCGTTGGACTCTGCGGAGCACAGCCAGATTGCCTACTGGATGCCGGAGACCGTCGGCGAGCTCTTCTTCAACTACTGGGATTGATTCACGGTTCACGGGATTACCGGCCGGAGTGAGTCTCAGAGGTCACCGGTAGGGCTCGCTGAGGCCCTCTCCCGGGCTCGGGCGGGTGTGTCGGTGGCAGTGACGGTTGCCGGTGTCAGTCGCCCCAACCCGCGTCCGTCCTGCGCTGCTGGCCGCCGGGAGCGTCCCTACCGCTTAGTCGCTCCTGCGGGATGGTGCAGGTCGAGGTGGGTGGCCAGACCGACGTCGGCGGCCTTGCAGCCAAGGTCTGCGGTTCGTTCGTGTGCTGGAGGAGTTCGAGGCGGTGCTCGTGGGGCTTTTGGCGGTGGAGTTGCGCGTGGACCCGGTGCCGCTCCCCCAGGATGATCCGTGCGTCGGACGTCCCGCGGGATCGTCGGTCCGTCTCGTCCAGCTGTCTGCTCATGGTGAGAACTTGTCCTTCATGTTCGATGCGGCCCTGAGGTCGGAGGTGTTGGCTCGTTGGGCCACAACATAGGGAGACAAGTGGTTACGCTGAGTGATTGACCGGTGGGCTGTTCGGTGGAGTCGCTGGGTCACGCGTGGGAGCCGGGAAAGGTGATCCGGGTAGGTGGGGGGTGTTCGGCGCGGAGTTGGTGGCGGTCTCCTCCAGGCCCTGGATCGTCCGCCCGGTGTTCTTCTGGGCGGCCCGTTCGGTGGCGTGTGCTTCGGGCGGGCCTGTTCAGTCGCGCGGAGTGCGTCGGCGCGGGGATGGTTGGTCCGGCGGTTGGGCTTGTTGCGGGGGTTGTTGGTCGGGCGGGGCTGTTAGCGCTGTTTGGGTGCGCTCCCCCGGCGGCGGATCCGCCGGTTTTAAGGGATGCGTGGGGTCGGGGTGTGGGGTTAGGGTGCGGGGTGTGACGTGGCGACATTGATCCTCAGGTGAGGCGAGGCTCGCGCGTAGGTTGTACGCCTACGCGTTCCTCGAGGATTTCATTCTTCTGTACCCGGTGTACGCGTTGCTGTTCGCGGACACGGGGTTGTCTCCTGCGGCGATCTCGTCGTTGTTCGTGATCTGGTCGGTCACGACGTTCATGCTTGAGGTGCCGTCCGGTGTGTGGGCGGACGTGTTCTCGCGCCGGTTGTTGTTGGTGGCCTCTCCCCTGTTGGCGGGTGTGGGCTTCGGGTTGTGGTCGTTCTTTCCTTCGTATGCGGTGTTCGCCGTGGGTTTTGTGTTGTGGGGTGCGGGGTCGGCGTTGCGTTCGGGGACGATGCAGGCGTTGGTGTACGAGGAGTTGGAGCGGGTGGGGGCGGCGGGGTCGTATGCGCGGTTGATCGGGCGGTCGGAGGCGATGTCGTTGGTGGGTGTGGTGGTGGCGTCGGCGTTGGCGTCGCCGGTGTTGGCTGCGGGTGGGTATCGGGCTTTGGGTGTGGCGAGTGTGGTGGTGTGCGGGTTGTGTGCGGTGGCGGGGTGGTTGTTGCCGGAGTCGCGGGGTGGCGGTGGTGGTGGGGAGGAGCCGTCGTTGGGGTCGGTGGTGCGTGCGGGGTGGGCGCAGGTGCGTGGGGGGCCGTCGGTGCGGTGGGCTTTGGTGTTGGTGATGGTGGTGGAGGGGGTGACGTCGTTGGATGAGTATGTGCCGTTGTTGGCGCGGTCGACGGGTGTGGCGGTGGCGGTGGTGCCGTTGCTGGTGTTGGTGGTGACGGTGGGTGATGCGGTTGGGGGGTGGGTGGCGGGGCGTGGGGTGCGGTGGTTGGCGCCGGTGTTGGGGGTGGGTGGGGTGTTGTTGGCGGTGGGGGCGTTGAGTGGGAGTGCGGGTGGGATGGTGCTGGTGGGGGCGGCGTTCGGGGTGTTCCGTTGGGCGATGGCGGCGGCGGATGCGCGGTTGCAGGAGCGGATCGGTGATGGGGCGCGGGCGACGGTGACGTCGGTGGCCGGGTTTGGGGCGGAGGTGGTGGCGTTGTTGGTGTATGTGGGTTATGCGTTGGGGTCGCGGTGGGCGGGTGCGGGGGTGTTGGTGGGGGTGGCTGCGGTGCCGTATGTGGTGGTGGCGGTGGTGTTGGGGGTGGTGGGGCGGCGGGGTCGCGTACATCGGGGGATGTAGGGCGTGGGGTGGTGGTACGCGAAAGGTGCAGGGTGGTTGACGGCTTGCGCCTGATCCGGTGGTGGGGTGTGCGGGCGGAGGATCGTGGGGTTGTCGGCAGGTCGATTTTTGGGGTGTGTGGTGATGGGTGTGGATTCGTTGGGGTTGGCGCGGGCGCAGTTCGCGTTGACGGCGGCCACGCATTTCTTGTTCGTGGCGTTGACGTTGGGGTTGGCGACGTTGGTGGCGTTGACTCAGACGCGTGCGGTGGTGTCGGGTCGTGCGGTGGATGCGCGGATGACGCGGTTCTGGGGGCAGTTGTATGTGGTGAATTATGCGGTGGGGATTGTGACGGGTTTGGTGATGGAGTTTCAGATCGGGTTGAACTGGTCGGGGATGTCGCGGGTGACGGGGAGTGTGTTCGGGGCGCCGTTGGCGTTGGAGACGATTGTGGCTTTCTTTGTGGAGTCGACGTTTCTGGGGTTGTGGATTTTCGGGTGGGATCGGTTGAATCGGTGGGTGCATTTGGTGTTGATCTGGGTGGTGACGTTGACGGCGTATTTGTCGGCTTATTTTGTGTTGGTGGCGAATGGGTGGCTGCAGCGTCCGGTGGGCTACGAGATGGTGGACGGTGTGGCGCGGTTGACGGATGTGGGTGCGTTGTTGATGAATCCGACGGCGGTGTTGGCGTTTTTCCATGTGTTGTTCGGGGGGTTGTTGACGGCGGGGTTCTTCATGGCGGGGGTGAGTGGTTTTCATTTGTTGCGGCGGACGGCGGAGGTGGAGTTCTTCCGGCGGTCGATGCGGGTCGGGTTGGTGGCGGTGGTGGTGTCGGTGGTTCCGGTCGTGGTTTTCGGGGGGACGCAGTTCCGGTACGTCCAGCCGACGAAGCGGGGTGGCGGGGACGGTGCGGCGGTCGCGGTGGCGGACTTCACGGCGCGGTTCGGGCCGGATGGGTACATGCCGCCGCGGTTGGCGCAGGTCGCTCTGGGGTTGATGGTGGCGATGTGGTTTTTGATGGTGTTGGTGGCGGTGGCGGCTTTGGTGAAGTTGCCGTTCGGGGGGTGGTTGGTTCGGGGGCGGGTCTTCCATGTGGTGATGATCGCGGCGGTGCCGGTGCCGTATGTGGCGATGGTGTCGGGGTGGGTGTTCCGTGAGGTGGGTCGGCAGCCGTGGATGGTGTACGGGGTGGTGAAGACGCGGGACGCGTTGTCGCCGGGGGTGGGTTCGGGGGCGATGGCGGCGTCGTTCGTGGTGTTCACCGTGTTGTTCGCGGTGCTGTTCGGGGTGAACGCGTGGTTGTTGGCGCGGTTCGCGCGGCGGGGTCCCGAGGGGGCGCAGTTGGGTGCCTCTCCCCCGCCGGAGCCGGTGTCGCCGGAGATGAGTCCGACGTTCTGAAGCCCCCGTTCCTCGACCTGGTTCACGACGCTTCGACAGGAGTCTGGTGATGGATGTTCTCGCGGTGATGTTGCTGGCGGTGTTCTCCGGCGCGTATCTGGCGTTGGCGGGTGCGGACATCGGGGTGGGGATGTTGCTGCCCTGGCTGGGTCGGGATCAGCGGGAGCGGCGGTTGGTGATCGCGTCGTTCGCGCCGTTCTTCCTCGGGAACGAGGTGTGGCTGGTGGCGTCGGCGGGGCTGGTCGCGGGAGCGTTCCCGGGCCTTGAACACGAGCTGCTGGAGGAGCTGTATCCGCTGTTCGTGGTGCTGCTGATCGGGTGGGTCGTGCGGGACATGGGCCTGTGGTCGCGGGGACGTGTCGACGCGGTGGCGTGGCGCGATGGGTGCGATGCGGCGGTGGTGGCGGGAAGTTGGGCGTTGGCCGTGGCGTGGGGGGCGGTGCTGGGGTCGTTGCTGTTCGGTGGCGGGCTGGGCGTCGGGACTGTGGTCGGGGTGCCGCTGGTGGTGCTGTTCGTGTGGCACGGTGCGGGGTTCGCGCGGTGGCGGTTGCCGGTGGGGCTGGCGGGACGGGCGGCGCGGATCCCGTCCCGGTACGGGTTGTCGGTGTTGGTGATGGCGTCGTTGCCGGTGGTGGCCGGTGCGGAGGTGTCGTGGTCGCGGGTGGTGGCCGAGGGCGCGGGGTTGACGATGACGGCGGTGACGACGGCGGCGGTGTTGCCGTTGCTGGTGGCGTCGCAGGCGTTGGTGTGGTGGACGTTCCGGGGGCGTGTGGAGTCGCCCTCGTACCTGTAGCGGGCGGGCCGGGGTCCAGGTGACGGGGTCGTGAGGGGGTCGTGGTGAAGGCTGTGGAGCGGCGGTTGCTGCGGTGTGCGCCGCGGTGGGTGCTGGTGGCGTTGGGGGTTTCGGCGGCGGCGCAGGGTGCGCTGGTGGTGGCGCAGGCGGAGTTGCTGGTGCGGGCGGTGGTGGGGCTGGACGCGGGTCCGTTGCCGTGGCTGGCGGGTGCGGTGGCGGCGCGGGCGGTGCTGGCGTGGGTGGTGGGGGTGGTCGCGGGTCGGATGGCCGCGGGCGTGAAGCGGGGGCTGCGGGTGGCGTTGACGGGGCGTCCGGCGGGTGACGCGGGGGCGCGGGTGACGTTGTTGACGCGGGGGTTGGACGCGGTGGACCCGTTCTTCACGGGGTATGTGCCGCAGTTGCTCGCGGCGTGCGCGGTCCCGGTGATCGTGTGGGCGCGGCTGGTGACGGTGGACCGGGCGTCGGCGGTGGTGGTGTTGGCGACGGTGCCGTTGGTGCCGGTGTTCGGGGCGTTGGTGGGGATGCGGACGGCGGCGTTGACGGGACGGCAGTGGGGGCTGTTGCGGCGGCTCGGCGGGCATTTCCGGGACGTGCTGGCGGGGTTGGGGACGTTGCGGTCGTTCGGGCGGGCCGGGCATCAGTCGCTGGTGGTGCGGGAGTTGGCGGACGGGCACCGCCGGGCGAGCGTGCGGGCGTTGCGGGTGGCGTTCCTGTCGTCGCTGGTGTTGGAGTTGGTGTGCGCGTTGTCGGTGGCGTTGGTGGCGGTTCCGGTGGGGTTGCGGTTGTTGGCCGGGGAGATGGTGCTGTCGGCGGGGTTGCTGGTGCTGGTGTTGACGCCGGAGGCGTATCTGCCGTTGCGGGCGCTGGGCCAGAGGTTCCATGCGAGCGCCGAGGGCGTGGCCGCCGCGGAGGAGGCGTTCACGGCTCTGGAGACGCCGGAGACATCGGAGGCGTCGGAGGCGCGCCCGGCGGGTGCGCGGCCGGTGCTGCGGACGCCGGCGCCGGGCGCTCCGGAGCTGGAGTTGCGTGAGGTGACCGTGCGGTATCCGGGGGCGAGGGAGCCGGCGCTGGAGAAGGTGTCGTTGCGGGTGGCGGCGGGTGAGCGTGTCGCGGTCACGGGCCCGTCGGGCGCCGGGAAGTCGACGCTGCTGCTGGTGCTGGCCGGGCTGGTCGTCCCCGACTCGGGTCGGGTGCTGGTGGACGGGGTGGACGTGGCGGAGCTGGACCCGCGGGCGTGGCGGGCGCGGGTGGGCTGGGTGCCGCAGCGTCCGCACCTGTTCGCGGGGTCGGTGGCCGACAACGTCCGGCTCGGTGACCCCGACGCCGACGACGCGCGGGTGGTGGAGGCGGCGCGGGCGGCGACCGCGGCGGAGTTCGTCGAGGACCTGCCGGACGGGTACGCGACGGTGCTCGGTGAGGGCGGCGCCGGGTTGTCGGCGGGCCAGCGGCAGCGGCTGGCGGTGGCGCGCGCGTGGCTGTCGGGGGGTTCGGTGATGCTGTGGGACGAGCCGACGGCGCGGCTGGACCTGCGCAGCGAGCGGGCGCTGGTGGAGGGCGCGGCGCGGTTGCTCGCGGGGCGGACGGCGGTGTTGGTGGCGCATCGTCCCGCGTTGGTGGGCGTCGCGGACCGGGTGGTGCGGGTGGAGGGCGGCCGGGTCGCCGGTGACGTGCGGGGGGCGGCGGCGTGAGGCGCGGCGACAGAAGTGGAGGCGGGAGCGGGGGCGTGTGGGGTGCGGTGCGACCGCACGCGTGGCGACTGGTGGCCGCGGGGCTGGCCGGGGCGGCGGCGGAGCTGTGCGGGTTGGGGCTGGTCGCGGCGGCCGCATGGCTGATCGCGCGGGCCGCGCAGCAACCGGAACTGGCGGCGCTGTCGGTGGCGATCGCGGCCGTGCGGGGTCTGGCGTTGGCGAAGGGATCGCTGCGGTATGTGGAGCGGCTGGCCGGGCACGACGCGGCGTTGCGTGCGCTGGCGGAGCTGCGGGGCCGGGTGTTCGACGCGCTGGCGGCCGCGCCGCCCCCGTCCTCGCCCCCGCCCGCGTCCCGGTCGGGGGGCCGGTCGGGGGGCCGGTCGGGGGTGCGGGACGGTGACGCGTTGACCCGGATGGTGTCGGACGTCGAGGCCGTCCAGGACGTGCTGCTGCGGTGCGCGCTGCCTGCGGTCGCGGCGGTGGCGTGCGGCGCCGCGGGTGTGGTGGTGTGCGGGCTGGTGTGGGCGCCCGCGGCGGTGGTCCTGGCGGGCGGCCTGCTGGTGGCGGGCGTGGTGGTGCCGGTGGCGGCGGCCACGGCGGGCGGCCGGGCGGCGGCGCGGGTGGCCGCGGGACGGCGGGCGCTGGCGGTGCGGGCCCTGGACGTGGTGGAGGGCGCGGCGGACCTGGCGATGTTCGGCGCGTCGGAGCGGTTCGCGGCACGGGCCGGGGACGCGGCACGGCGGCTGGAGCGGGCCGAGCGGTCGGCGGCGCGGGTGTCGGCGCTGGTGACCGCGGCCGGTCACGTGGTGCAGGGCGCCACGGTCGCGGTGGTGCTGTGGGCGGCGTCGCGGGCCGGCGCGGGGGTGGACGAGGTGGACGCGGCGGTACTGGCGTTGACGGCGCTGGTGGCGGTGGAGTCGGTGTCGCCGCTGGCCGCGGCGGCGCGGCGGCTGCGGGAGGTGTGGCCGTCGGTGCGGCGGGTCCAGGCGGTACTGGCCGCTCCCCCGGCCCCGGGGCCGGCGCCGGCGCGGGCGTCGCGTGGGCCGTTGGAGGTGGAACTGCTCGGCGTGCGCGTCTCCTACGGGGCGGGTCGGGCGCTGGACGGGGTCGACCTGCGGGTGGAGCGGGGACGGCGCGTGGCGGTGGTCGGGGCGAGCGGCGCCGGGAAGAGCACGCTGCTGGCGGCGGTGGCCGGTGACGTGGCCGTCGAAGCGGGCGCGGTGGTGGTCGGCGGCCGGACGGTGGACCGTGACAGGCCCGGGGAGGTGCGGGGGCTGCTGCAGGACGCGCACGTGTTCGCCGGGACGGTCCGGGCGAACCTGCTCCTGGCCTGCCCCGACGCGGACGAGGAGCGGTTGCGGGCGGCGGCGGGGCGGGCGCGTTTCCTGGAGGTCGTGGAGTCGCTGCCCGACGGGTGGGACACCGTCGTCGGCGCGGGTGGTCGGGGCCTGTCGGGCGGGCAGCGGCAACGGCTGCTGCTGGCACGGGCGCTGCTCGCCGACCCGCCGGTCCTGGTGCTGGACGAGCCCACCGAGGCACTGGACCCGGCACTGGCGGACGCGGTGGTCGAAGAACTCCTGACCCGGCCGGGCGGAGGGACGTTGCTGCTGGTGACACATCGGCTCGCGGCACTGGGCGCCGCCGACGAGGTGGTGGTCCTGGACCGGGGCCGGGTGGTGCAACGCGGCCGGCACGAGGACCTGCTGACGGTGCCGGGCGCCTACCGGGACCTGTGGGACGCCGAGACCCTCGCCGCGGGCACCCTGTGACCCCGTCCCGCCTCGCCCGCCCGCACTCGTGGTCGCGCCCGCCCCGGCGACACACGGCCCGCGATGAGCCGCCGCCACCGGGCCGCCCGGGTCCGCAGCGCCCGGCGACGCCCGGGTTCGGGCTGGCGTCGTGTGCGGGGAGGTGCGGGTCTGAACGGGCGGCCCGGCGGGGTTGCGCGGCGCCGCCTTGAGTGTTCTCGCGCCCGGTCAGTGCAGGTCGCGGAGGGCCCGGCCGAGGGCGGCGACTCCGTCGGTGATGTCGGAGGCCGCCACGGCGGCGTAGCCGAGGACCAGTCCCGGCGGACACGGCCGCTGCGCGTGCCACGACAGCGGGTGGACCTTGACGCCCTGGTTCAGGGCGGCCGCGGCGAGGTCGGTGTCGCGGAACCGGCCGGTGAAGGTGACGGTGAGGTGCAGCCCGGCGGCGGTGCCGTGCACGGCCGCCCCCGGCAGGTGCGCGCCGATAGCGGTGATCATGGTGTCGCGGCGTCGGCGGTGGCGGCGCCGCGCCAGCCGCAGGTTCCGTTCCATCTCGCCGGACTCCATCAGTTCGGCGAGGACGAGCTGCGGCAGTGCCGCGTTGCCGAGGTCGGCGAAGCGTTTCTCGTCCACGATGGCGTCCAGATGGGCGGGCGGGGGCAGCAGCCAACCGGTCCGCAGCGCCGGGGCCAGCAGTTTCGACACGCTGCCGGTGTAGAAGACGCGGTCGGTGAGCAGGGACCGCAGCGCGGGGGCCGGGGGCCGGTCGTAGCGGTGTTCGGCGTCGTAGTCGTCCTCGATGACCAGGCCGCCGTCCGCGGCCCAGGCCATCAGGTCGCGGCGGCGGTGTCCGCCGAGGACGGCGCCGGTCGGGAACTGGTGGGCGGGGGTGAGCAGGACGGCGGGCGCGGCGGTGGCGCGCAGCGCGTCGACGCGGACGCCGTCGGTGTCGACGGGGACCGGTGGGGTGCGCATGCCCCAGTGCCGCAGGTGCTGGCGGACGCCGAGGGAGCCGGGGTCCTCGACGGCGACCGTGTCGACGCCGTCGCGGGCCAGGACGCGGGCGATGAGGCCGAGGGCCTGGGCGGTGCCCGCGACGATGACGATGCCGTCGGGGTCGGCGCGCAGGCCGCGGTTGCGGGCGAGCCAGTGGGCGGCGGCGGCGCGCAGGGGCGGGGCGCCGCGGGGGTCGCCGTAGCCGAGGGCGGAGGCGGGCAGGGCGCGCAGCACGGTGCGTTCGGCGCGTTGCCAGGCGGCGCGGGGGAACGCCGACAGGTCGGGGACGCCGGGGGTCAGGTCGATGCGGGCGGACGCGCCGCGCAGGACGTCGAACACGTCGGATCCGGGACTGCCGGGGAAGGACATCCCGGCCCCGGCGGGATCGATGGGACCGGTGGGAGGGGTGGGTGTGCCGGCGGTGAGGGGGGCGGCGACGACGGTGGTGCCGGCGCGGCCGCGGCCGGCGATGTGACCGTCGTCGACCAGGCGCTGATAGGCCTCGGTGACGACGCCGCGTGAGACGCGCAGGTCGGCGGCGAGGACACGGGTCGCGGGCAGGCGGCTGCCGACGGGCAGGCGGCCGTCGGCGATCGCGGCGCGGAGCCGTCCGGCGAGCCAGTCCGACAGGCCGCCGGGCGGCGCGTCGGCGGGGTCGAGTTGCAGGAAGTCCGACCCCCGCGATACGGACCTGTCGGATCCATCCGGATTGGACCTGTTCACCGGACCATTGTGCGGCCACGGTGGCAGGCATGGAAACAGCGACGACGATCACCGCCGGGGGAACCGAACCCCCCGGCGGATATGTCCACGGATACTCGGGTCGGGAGGCGCGGCGACTGGGCGACCAGGCCGACGCCCTGGCCGACCTGCTGCACGAGGGGACCCGCTACCCGGCCGGGAGCCGGGTCCTGGAGGTCGGCTGCGGTGTCGGCGCGCAGACGGCGCATCTGCTGGACCGCTCCCCCGGCGCGCACCTCACGGCCGTGGACGTGTCCCGGGAGTCCCTGGAGCAGGCCCGAGCGCGGGTGGCGGCGTCCCACCCCGGGGCGCAGGTGCGGTGGCGGCACGGCGACCTGCACGACCTGCCGTTCCCCGACGCCGCGTTCGACCACGTGTTCGTGTGCTTCGTCCTGGAACGTCTCCCCGACCCGCGGGCCGCGCTCGCGGCCTGCGACGGGTGCTGCGGCCCGGCGGCACCCTCACCGTCATCGAAGGCGACCACGGGTCGGTGTTCCTGCACCCCGACAGCACGCACGCCCGCGCGGTCGTCGCGCACCTGGTCGCGTTGCAGGCCGCGGCGGGCGGCGACCCGCTCATCGGGCGGCGGCTGGCGCCGCTGCTGGCGTCCGCCGGATACGACCGGGTCCAGGTGTCCCCCCGGACGGTGTACACCGACCGGTCCCGGCCCGCGCTCGCGCGGGCATTCACCCTGGACACCTTCACCGCGATGGTCGCGGCCGTCCGCGACGCCGCGGTCGCCGCCGGGTTGACCACGCCCACCGACTGGGACCGTGGCATCGCCGACCTGCGCCGCGCCGCCGCACCGGACGGCACGTTCCACTACGCGTTCTTCAAGGGCGTCGCCGTCAACCCCGACCCCTGACCCCGCTCGATGCGCCCGGGCCGGTGGGTCGCCGGTGGGGCGATCGTCGGGAGTCAGCGCCGCCGGTTCGCCGCGGCTCCACAAGAACGGCGTGAACGGCGTACCGGACGGGCCGTGAGGGGCCGCTGGGGCGGTCAGTCCGGCAGCAACGGGCCCAGCGGCCCCAGGTCGAGGTTGAGGTCGTGGTCGTCCAGACCGAAATGGTCCTTGAGCCGGGTCATGGCCTCGTCCAGCCGCATCAGCGCCAGCCCCAGCGCCTCGATCTGCTCGTCGGTCAGGTCGCCGCCGTCGGCGCGGCGCAGCGCCTGCCGTTCCATCAACTGCCGGATCAGCTCCACCAGGGTCAGCACCAGCTTCACCAGGTCCCGCTCGACCGTCTCGGGGTCGGTCTGCAGCCGCCGCAACGTCGGCGCGGGACGCTCGAACGGATGCGGGGACGACGACCCCGGCACCTGCCCGGGCAGCTGCTCGGACGGGTGCACGTCGGGCGGGTGCACGGAGGTGTCGGGTCGGGTCATGGCGGGTCCTCCTGTCCTTCCTGCTCCGGGAGCAGCTCGTCACGGACCGTGGTGATCAGCGCCCGCAGCGACACCTGCACCAGGTCGACGCCCGCGATGGAGATCACCAGGTCGCCGACGATGACGACACCGCCGGCCAGCAGCCGGTCCAGCAGGTCGACCAGCGCGATCCGCTCCGCCGGGGCGCCGGTCCCGTTCTCGTGGTGCAGGACGGCGGTCACCGGTCCTCCGGCTCCCGCGCGGGCGTGGCGTCGGCGGTGTCGATGAAGGAGTACGGCGGCCACGGCCCCGTCACCTCCACCTCGATGCCCGCCAGCCGCTCCCCCGCCGCCCGCGCCACCGCCAGGAAACCGTCCGTCTGCTCCTCGTCCAGCAGGTAGGCGGCGTTGAGGATCTGGACCCCGGGACGTCCCGACAGGCGCGGATCCTGCGGCGGGTGATGCCGGAACGCCACCGCGTGATCGGCGAGTTCGGCGTGCACGTCACCGGCCCGCGCGGCGGCCTCGCGTCCGGCGTCCTCGCGGCGGCGACGCTCCCGCCGACGACGCTGGAGATACGCCGCCCCCGCCCCCGTACCGCCGGGCCCGGGGACGGATTCGGCGACGGACTCGGCGGGCCGGTCGACGGTGTCGGCGGCGGCGCGCGGCGGCTCGGGGACGGTGTAGGCCTTCACGCCCCACTCGGCGCGGCCCTCGACACGGTCCAGCACCTCACCGAACCGCGCGCCCTGCGCCGTCAGCACCTCGGCGACCCGCGCGTCGTCACGGTAGATCGTCGCGATCCGGACCGGCGCGGTCGGCGCGGCCCGCGCGGCCCGGTCCACCACGTCGTGGTGGGCGCGGGCGGTGGCCTCCAGCCATCCCAGGTCCTCCAGGTTGGCGCGCAGCGCCGCCTCCCCGTAGTCGGCCAGCCGCACGGTGCTGACCAGCGCGGTCAGGCCGTCGGCGACGACACCGCGGACCCGCGCTCCCGCGACCCCGTGCGCGTCGCGCAACGCGGTCGGGTCCAGGCCGCGGGTCACCCCGTACAGGTAGACGGCGGTGCCGTCCGCCCGGTCACCCGCCTGCGAAGTACCGGTCATGATCAGGGCTCCTTCCCCTGCTCCGCGACCCGTCGCCGCTCCGAGTCCTCGGCGGGCTCCGCGGCGGTGGCGGCGCCGGACTCCAGCGCCGCCAGCCGCTCACGGAGCCGCCGGTTCTCCTCCACCAACTCCCGGTCCGCGGCGCCCTCGCCGGCGCCGTCGCCGGCGCCATCACCGGATACGGCGCGCCCGGCCTTGGACGACAGCGACGGGTCGTGCTCCCACCAGTCGATGCCCATCTCCTTCGCCCGGTCCACCGACGCCACCAGCAGCCGCAGTTTGATCGTCAGCAGCTCGATGTCCAGCAGGTTCACCCGGATGTCCCCGACGATCACGATGCCCTTGTCGAGGATGCGTTCCAGCAGGTCCGCCAGGTTCGCCGGCTGTCCCTCACCGGGCATCGACCGGGCGGCCGACCGGCCACCGGCCCAGGAGATATCACTCACGGTGTCTCAGTCCCTCCCCACCCGTCCCCGGGTGTAGCGGCGGACGCGACGGTAGGCGACCAGCTCACCGTCGCCGTCCACCTCGGTGTCGTAGACCGCGAGGATGTCGGCGGAGTCGGGGATGCGGTGGGTCTCCACGACCTCCACCGTGACGCGCCAGCCGCCCTCGTCGGCGCGCTCCATTCCCACCACGGACTCCGCGCGCCGACCGGTCATCGCGGTGACGTGCTCGACCGCCCGTTCGGCGGCCCGGGACGCGGACATCATCGCCGGGCGCGGCCCTCGTTCAACCGCCCAATGAGTTCCTCCTCCCGGGCGGCGGCCTCCTCCTCGGTGATCTCACCGGCGGCGGCCTGGTCGGCGATCGCCTGCATCTCCGCGGCGATCCGCCCCGGGTCGTACAGTTGCGCCTCGGCCTGCTCGGTCAGCGTCTCCGCCAGCCACACCACCCCGCGCACGGGCGCCAGCGGCAGCGTCACCAACCCGGTGAAGAACCCCATCGCCCCTACACCTCGGGGACGAAGTCGTAGGGCGGCAGCGGCCCGACCAGCCGGAGCCGGACCCGGTCGGCGTGGGCGCGGCCCAACTCCTCGACGGCCTCCTCGAACTCGGCGCGCCGGTCGGTGGCCACCAGGAACGAGGCGTCCAGGACGTCCTCCTCCCGGACCGGGGGCTTGGGCGAGACCGCCTCGGCGGCCGGGGCCGCGGCCTCCAGCAGCACCTGCCCGTCGGTCTCGCGGCGCCGCGTCACCGCCTGCGCGATCAGCTCACCGAGCCGGACCCGGTCGTAGTACACCGCGTCGGCGATGTCGGGCGGCACCTCCCGCAGCCGCCGCGCCAGCTCGGCGATCTCCGGTTCGGCCTCCATGATCTCGCGGAGCACCGTCTCCTGGACGTAGGTGGCCTTCAGCCGCAGCTCCACCCGGCCCTCCAGCCGGTCCAGCGCCTCGGTGAACCGGGCGATGTTGTCGGCCAGCAGTTCCTTCTCCACGGCGGTGGTGTCGGTCAGCGCCGACCCGAACCGGAACGGCAGCACCACGGTCCCGGCCTCCACCAGCGCGTTCAACACCCGCTGATGCGCGATCAGATCGGCGCGCTCACCGAGCGCGCGATCCGCCGGCAGGTCACTGACGATCGCGGCGCACGCGCCACCGCCGTCCACCAACCTGACCGGGTGATCGTCGAGACCGGTGACATCGGCCGGGAGCGCCGCGCCCGACCGCGTCACCCCGTACACGTACTGCGGGCCGTGCCCGTCGGCCGACGCCGCACCGGACTCCGCCGCGGACTGCGACGCGGGCTGCGACGCGGGCTGCGACGCGGATCCAGGTGTGGGGGTCGTCATCGTCACTCGTCCTCCTTACGCCGGGACCGGCGCCGCGAGGACTGCTCTTCCTTGTCGGAGTCCTCATCGTCGCCGGAGTCGCCGAAGGTCTCCTTGAGCCGTTCCGAGGCGCCTTCGAGCGCCCCCTTGGTCTTCTTCTTGGCGCCCGACTCCTGCATGCCGTCCAGGACCTGCGGCAGGCCCTGCGAGGTGCCGTCGTGGGCGATGTCGAGCCGGTTCACCGCCTCGGCGAACCGCAGGTAGGTGTCGACGCTGGCGATCACGATCCGCACGTCCACCGTCAGGATCTCGATGCCGACCAGCGACACCCGCGCGTACAGGTCGATGACCAGACCCTTCTCCAGGATCAGGTCGACCACGTCGGCCAGGCTGCTGCCCGACCCGCCGCGTTGGACGTAATTGCTGCCCGAAGTCTGCTGGGCTACAGGCCCAGTCATCTCAACTCCTTCATCGGGGGTGTTCGTCTGGGGTTGAAGCAACCTCGGGTGTACCCGTCACGAGCTGCCTAAACGGGTCGTCGGAATTCGGTCACGCGACCGTCAAGGCCACACGCCCACGCCCAGAACGACCAAAAGCCGCCACCGACCGGGCCCACGGGACCGATGCCCGCCCTCAGCCGAGGGCGGCCGCGCCCTGCCCCTGAGCCTCGGCGAGTTCCCTGACCATGCCCGACTCGCCCCTCCAGGCGGACAGGCCGATCGGGTCGGGAGCGCCGTAAGTCTGCTGCGGTCGCCGCCGCGCCGCGGTGGCCCTACCGAAGCCGGTGACGAGTCGGGAGGTGCGGTGGACGGCCGGGCGGGGGCCGTCGGACACCCGCACGTTCCGCACTCGGGTCACATCGGCGACTACACCGCCCGGCTCACCGCCGGAGTCGCCGTCCCCACCCTGCTCACCCTGCTCATCCTCCGGCTCCCACCGCTCGAGCGCCCGCATCGGACACGGGCGCGTCCGCTCACCCGCTCCACAGGCGCCGCTTGCGGTAGCGGGGCTCCCACGTCACCCGGTTCAGATCCCGCAGCGGCTCCGGCAACGCCGCCAGGAACCGGCTCCGCTCGATCGGCGCGATCCCGTCCACCACCCACGGGACGAACGTCGGCGTCCTGGCCTCGCACCGCCGCCCCGCCTCCACGGCGAACGCCTCCCACTCCTCGGCCGCCAGCACCGACTCCGCCAACGGCAGCACGCCCGTCGCCTCGTGCCGCACATGCGCCTCCAGAGCCGCGCGCAGGTCCCGCACCGCCGACGGCAGATCCCCGCCGTCCCGCATGACCGCGTCGACCCGGCCGATCAGCGACCCGATCCGGTCGTTGTCGGCGCGCAGCACCGTCAGCACACCCCGCTCGGCGCGGCGGTCCCCCACCGCCCGCTCCACCCGCGGCCACAGCACCCGCTCCGTCAGCTCCTGGTGCAGCCCGAACAGGTCCTTGAAGTTCTCCCAGCCCGCGCGGACGTGCGACGCCCGGCCCTTGCCCGCCGCCGCGGCCGCCGCGAGCCGGTCCAGGTCACGACGGAAGGCGTCGTGCGCGCCACGCAGGATGGTGTCGTACGTCCTGCCGCGCTGCCGGATCACGAAAGCTCCCATACCTGTATGAGCCCTCCACGACCTCGGATGTGACATCGCGGGCGCGACACGAGACGCACATCACACCCGCCCCCCGCACGCGCACCCGGACGGGCCCGGCGGAGACGGTCACGACACCCCGCCCGATGCCATAAGGTACCTAACTGTTTATGCCGTATAGTATTTAGCGAGGAGCCAGCATGCCACTGCCGTCCGCCGCGGGCACGGCCGCCGACGCCCACGACGTCATCCAGGTCCGCGGCGCCCGGGAGAACAATCTCGCCGGCATCGACGTCGACGTCCCCAAACGCCGCCTGACCGTCTTCACCGGGGTGTCCGGCTCGGGCAAGTCCTCGCTGGTCTTCGGCACGATCGCGGCCGAGTCACGGCGCCTGATCAACGAGACCTACACCGCGTTCGTCCAGGGGTTCATGCCGAGCGTCGGCCGGCCCGACGTCGACGCGCTGCGCAACCTCAGCGCCGCCATCGTCGTCGACCAGGAACCGATGGGCGCCAACTCCCGCTCCACGGTCGGCACCGCCACCGACGCCCACGCCATGCTGCGGATCATCTTCAGCCGCCTCGGCGAACCGCACGTGGGCACCTCCACCGCGTTCAGCTTCAACAACGCCGAGGGCATGTGCCCCGCGTGCGAGGGCCTCGGCCGCGCCTCCCGCATCGACGTCGACCAGATCGTCGACCGGGACCTGTCACTGAACGAGGGCGCCATCACCGTCCCGAACTTCGGCGTCGGCACCTGGTACTGGAAGATCATCGCCGGGTCCGGGCTGTTCGACCCCGACCTGCCGCTGCGCGACTACACCCCCGCCCAGTGGGACGACCTGCTCCACAAACCCGCCACCAAGATCAACAGCGGCGGGTTCAACACCAGCTACGAGGGCGTCCTGGTCAAGGTCAAACGCCTCTACCTCGACCGCGACACCGAGACGCTGCAACCCCACATCCGCGCGTTCGTCGACCGCGCCGTCACCTTCAGCGCCTGCGGCGCCTGCGGCGGCACCCGCCTGGCCCCCGCCGCGCTGTCCAGCCGCATCGACGGCCGCAACATCGCCGACTGCGCCGCCATGCAGATCGACGACCTGGCCGACTTCGTCCGCGGCATCGACGACGCCTCCGTCGCGCCCGTGGTCGCCGCCCTGCGCGACACCCTCGACTCCCTCGTCGAGATCGGCCTCGGCTACCTCAGCCTGGACCGCGAGTCCACCACCCTGTCCGGCGGCGAGGCCCAACGCGTGAAGATGGTCCGCCACCTCGGCTCCAGCCTCACCGACGTCACCTACGTCTTCGACGAACCCACCGTCGGACTCCACCCCCACGACATCGCCCGCATGAACGACCTGCTCCTGCGCCTGCGCGACAAGGGCAACACCGTCCTGGTCGTCGAGCACAAACCCGAGACGATCGCGATCGCCGACCACATCGTCGACCTCGGCCCCGGCGCGGGCGCGGACGGCGGCCGGATCTGCTACACCGGCGACCTCGCCGGCCTCCGCGCCTCCGGCACCCTCACCGGACGGCACCTGGACCACCGCGCCCGCCTGCGCGGCGACGGAACCAAGGTCCGCGAACCGTCCGGGCACCTCACCGTCAAAGGCGCGTCCCTGCACAACCTCAAGGACGTCGACGTCGCATTCCCCCTCGGCGTCCTCACCGTCGTCACCGGCGTCGCCGGATCCGGCAAGAGCTCCCTCGTGCACGGGTCACTGCCCGGCCGCGACGGCGTCGTCGTGGTCGACCAGACCCCCATCCGCGGATCACGCCGCAGCAACCCCGCCACCTACACCGGGCTGCTGGACGCCGTCCGCGCCGCGTTCGCCAAGGCCAACGGCGTCAAGGCCGCCCTGTTCAGCGCCAACTCCGCCGGCGCGTGCCCCGCCTGCAAGGGCATCGGCCTGACCTACACCGACCTGGCGATGATGGCCGGAGTCGCCACCGTCTGCGAGAAATGCCAGGGCCGCCGCTACACCGACGAGGTCCTCACCTACACCCTGCGCGGCAAGAACATCAGCGAGGTCCTGGCCATGCGGGTCGACCAGGCCCGCGAGTTCTTCACCACCGGACAGGCCCGCGCCGTCCTGGACCGCCTCGCCGCCGTCGGACTCGGCTACCTCGGCCTCGGACAACCCCTCACCACCCTGTCCGGCGGAGAACGGCAACGCCTCAAACTCGCCATCCACATGGCCGGCGAGGCCTCCGTGTACGTCCTGGACGAACCCACCACCGGGCTCCACCTCGCCGACGTCGACCAACTCCTGGCCCTGCTCGACCGGCTCGTCGACGACGGCAACACCGTCATCGTCATCGAGCACCACCAGGCGGTCATGGCACACGCCGACTGGATCATCGACCTGGGCCCCGGCGCCGGAGCCGACGGCGGACAGATCGTTTACACCGGCACCCCCGCCGACCTCGTCTCCGACGCCGACACCCTCACCGCCCGACACCTACGCGCCTACACCACCCACCCCTGACCCGCACCAGCCCGGAAACGCGACGCCCCGGACGGCGGAACGGACACCGCAGGCGACAACGAACTCGTCCTGCGGGTCGGCCTGGACGGGGACGCCTCGTTCGCCGACCTGGTGTCCCGGGTCCGCGCCGAGCGACTCGCCCTGCTCGACCACCGCGACCTGCCGTCCGAGCGGCTCCCCGTCGCTGACGAGCGTCGGCGAGGAAGCCGCGCCCGGCGGGCGCCTCTCGCGCCGGGCAAGCGCGTTCCGGACAGGTCAGTCGAGGGAGGTGTCGCCCAACGACTCCAGCAGCGTCCGCAGCGCTCCCGCCAACCGTTCCCGCTCCGCCGGGTCCAGCGCCGCCAACAACCGGTCCTCGTTGGCGGCGTGCAGACCCACCAGCTCGTCCACGATCCGCAGGCCCTCCGGCGTCAGCCGGACCCGAACCGACCGCCGGTCACCGGTGTCGCGGACCCGCTCGACCAGCCCCTTGGCCTCCATCCGGTCGATCCGGTTGGTGATCGCCCCGGAGGTGACCATCGCCGCCCGCAACAACTCGCCCGCCGTCAACTCGTACGGGGCGCCGTGGCGGCGCAGTGTCGCCAGCACGTCGAACTCCCACGTCTCCAGCCCCCGCTCGGCGAAGAAGTCCTTCAACTCCCGGCGCAGCAGCTGGTTCGCCCGCGAGATCCGCCCGACCACGCCCATCGGTGACACGTCCAGGTCAGGCCGCTGCCTGCCCCACTGCGCCAGGATCGCATCCACCGCGTCGGCCATGGACCCACCTCCATCCACAATCTCAACGTTGTGAATATCAACAACGCGGGCTCACCGCTACGAGCCGCGCGGGCGTAAAGACCGCCCAGAGCCCGTGAGTGATTCCGAGGCCCCAGGTGAAGGCGTCGACGGCCGGGGCGATGTCCACTCGGCCGGTGTAGAGGGGACCCCCAGATGCTCCTGCATGGCCGGCAGCGGGTCCCGTCAGACGGAGTGCGGGCGGTCCGGGAGCCGACGGAGAGGGGCGGTGGTCACCTACGAGGCGGCCTGAGTAGGGCAGGTCGCCGAGGAGGCGATCCACGGGGCGGTGCAGTCGAAGGACGACCCGGCCGAACTGATCGATGTGGCAGGTGAGGAGCCGGTCCGCGCACGCTGCGAACCGCGCGGACACGCCGGCGATTCCCACCACGACGGCCCAGGCGCTCCGCGCCGAGATGAACATGGGTTCAGCTGGTGGCCGGGCGCCTGGACGTGAGCGGACGGTCCCGCCCGGCTGGGCCGCCGGTGGTCGACCGGTCAGCCGGCGCAGCGAGCTAGTCGACGCCGCCCCACGCGGGGTCTCGGAAGATGCGCGGCCGAACTCGCCGGTGAGTTTCGCGCACACGATCGCGACCGAAGTCCGCGATGGCGTGATGACCATGCCTTGGCCTCCGCTCCACAGTCGCCCGGGGCCCAGGTGTCCCTCCGGCGGTGCGTGCGATGACTGTTCATCGGACGCGGGCGGTGACGACGGTCGCCGGCACGATGGCCAGTGCCAGGATGCCGCCGCCGATGGCCAGGAGTGGGTAGCCGGCAGCGGCGACGACGAGGCCCGAGGCCATGCCGCCGGTGGCGCCGGAGATGGCGATGGCGACATCGACCAGGCCCTGCGTCTTGGCGCGCGTGGCCAGCGGAACGGCGTCGGTGACGATCGCGGTGCCGCTGATGACACCGAAGTTCCAGCCCAACCCCAGCAGCGCGAGGGCCACCACGAGCGCAGCGACGGAGCCGCCGGGTGCGTTGGCCGCGACGATCCCGGCGGCGAGCAGGGTCAGCCCGGAGGCGGCGGCGATCGTGAGTCGGCCATAGCGGTCGACGAGCCGGCCGGTCAGGGGCGAGGGCAAGTACATCGCGCCGATGTGGACGGCGATGACGAAGCCGGAGGCGCCGGCGCCGTGGCCGTGGTCGCGCATGTGGACGGGCGTCATCGTCATGATCGCGACCATGACCAGTTGGGTGAGCACCATGACCAGCGCGCCGACCAGCATGCGGGAGCGGTGTCCTTCGACCGCCGGGCGCGGTGGGTCGGCGGCCTTGCCCGGCAGCGCGCGCGCCGCGGCGACGCGCTCGGCCTCCAGGGCGCCGGCCAGCAGCAACGGGTCGGGGCGCAACCAGACCACCAGGATCAGGGCGGCCAGCACATAGACGGTGCCGGCGAGCAGGAACGGCCCGGCCAGGTAGGGGATGCCGAGGGCGTGAGCGAGGTCGCCGGTGGGTGCGGTGAGACTGGGGCCGACCACGCCGCCCACGGTGGTGGCGACGAGCACGGTGGACACCGCGCTCGCGCGGCGCGCGGGAGACGCCAGATCGGCTCCGGCGTAGCGGGCCTGCAGGTTGGTCGCCGCACCGGCCCCGTACACGAACAGCGAAAGGAACAGCAGGACGGCGTCGTCGGCGACGGCCGCGACGATGACACCCGCGCTGCCGACAGCACCGGCCAGATACCCGGCGGCCAGACCGGGGCGGCGGCCACGGGCCTGAGAGACGCGTCCGACGGCGAGGGCCGCCAGCGCGGAACCGGCGGTGCCCAGGGCACTGGGCAGACCGGCAAGACCGGTCGAGCCGAGCATCTCCTGCGCCAGCAGGGCACCGACGGTCACCCCGGCCGCCAGGCCGGCGCCGCTGAGAACCTGAGCGGCGACCAGGACGATCAGGACGCGCCGCTGCACCTGGCGATGCGGGAGGTCCTCGGCCCAGGCGGGCACGGTGTCGGTCACAGGAGAATGTACCTTCAACAGGCCAAGAGGCGTGAACCGCCCGGACCGCGCCGCCGGCGCCGTCCTCGACGGGGCGCGAACGACGGGCAAACGGCGTCGACGGACCGGGCGGCCACCACTCCGGGCGGCCACGACTCCGATCAGCCCGTCAACCCTGGTCCCCGAAGTCCAAACGGTCGATCAACCCGGCGGCGGTGAAGGCGGCCACCAGTTCGTCCCGACCCTCGGTGAAGTGCGCCCAACCCTCGTAGTGGACGGGAACCACCCTGCGGGCGCCGAGGATCGCGACGGCCTCGGCGGCCTGGGCGCTGGTGAGGACGAGGGGCGCGCCGTCGAATCGGACGGCGAAGCGCGGAGCCCCGGCGAAGAGGATCGTGGTGTCCACCGGACCGAAGCGCTCGGCGACCTGCTTGACCGCGTCCAGCGAGGCGTTGTCGCCGCTGACGTAGATCGTGGGCAGCCCTTCCCCGGTCAGGACGAATCCAACGACCTGGCCGGCGATCGGTTCGACCTCCTCGCGTGCCCCGGGCCCGTGGATGGCGGGCACGCCCGTCACGGTGAGCGTGCCACCGCCGGGACGATCCAACTCGATCGACTCCCAGTCGGTCAGGCCCCTGGCCCCGTTCCCCAGACGTTGCCCGCCCCCGGGTGTGGTGAGGGTGAGGGGGACGTCCGCGAGCAGTGCCCGGCCGGAGTGGTCGAGGTTGTCCGGGTGCTGGTCGTGAGAGAGCAGAACCACGTCGATCCGGCCGAGGTCGCCCGGTGCGGCGGAGGACGGCGCGAGCTTGGTCAACTGGCCACCCGGCACGGGGTAATCGCGGGGAGGGTCGAACGTCGGGTCGGTCAGGAACCGCAGGCCACCGTACTCGAAAAAGGCGGTCGGGCCGCCCAGGACGCGGACAGGGATCTGCTCGGTCGTCGTGTTGGCACTGGCCATTCGGCACCTCACGGATGAGAAGTGGTTTATCCGTGAAAAACGTACTGGTTTCTCACGGACGAGCGCAAGCCGTACCATGAGAACCATGAGTGACGCCCTGACCGCCGAGCCCGCGCCGCAACCCGCGCCGGGGGCGGAGGACCATCTCGCCCTCGACTTCGTCAACACCGTCCTCGCGCGGCCCGGGGGACAGCTCATCGATCTCCTCGACACCCCCGCGGCGACGAATCGGTGGCTCACCGAACGCGGCCTCGCTCCCGCCGACGCCGGGATACAGGAGATGTGCGCGACGCAACTGCGCTCGCTGCGTGAACACATCAGGGCATTGTTCGTCGCCCATGTCTCCGGGCTGCCCGCCCTGCCCACGGCCCTGTCCGCCGTCAACGACGCGCTGAGCAGGGCCCCCACGGCCGCCCTCCTGTACTGGGACGAGAAGACCGGCCCCTACCGGGCGACCCCCTGCCCCACCAACGAGATCCTCGACCGCGCCCTCGCCACCCTCGCGGCGAACGCGGCCGACCTCCTCACCGGCCCCGACGCCGAGCGCCTCACCGCCTGCGGTTCTGCCCCCTGCAGGCGCTACCTGCTGCGCCACGGCCGCCGCCACTGGTGCTCCACCCGCTGCGGCGACCGCGCCCGCGCCGCCCGCGCCTACGCCCGCCGCACCCGACCGAACACAGACTGACGAACGCAGACCGACGAACGCAGACCGACGAACGTCCCCCGCCCGGACACCCGGACGCTGGAACACCCGGACGCGGAAACTCGGCCCCGGGAGCGTGCGTCCGATCGCGCTCCGCCCCCTCCTGGACGCCGGTGGCACGGTCGGTGGTGGCGTCGGGCCACAGCAACCTCGACGCCTGGTCCATCGACGGCACCGCGATCGACGACCGCGCACCGCCGGTTCCGCCGGTTCCGCCGGTTCCGGCGCGGCCGGTCAGGTGGCGGGTTCGGATGGGTGACGAACCCGGCGCAGTGACCGGCGGCGACGCGCAGGGACGGAACCGGTCGACCCGCCCGCGCGCCGCCGCATCGGATCGCGTCGGGGCCGGAACGTTCGAGCGGCGGGGGCTCGTACGGGCCTCCATCGCCCGCCAGACCGACCTCCACGCCGAGCCCCGTCGCGGCCACAGGAACGTTGGTCGACACGCCGACTCCCCCACCGGACGGTAAGTGACGGCGGTTCCGAACGTTCCCGTCGCGATAGCGCGCAGCACCTTCGCCGACCGTCCGACAGCCGCACAGCCCATCGGAATGCTCGCAAGCTCTCATCCGCCGCCTGGGCGCGGCCCACGGCGCGCGGCTCCTCCAAATCGAGGATGTGGTCGTCGGGGGGTGCCGGGCGACACGTGCGGCCACCCGGCCGGCGGCGTCCTCGCGCGTTCCGACGAGCCGCAGTAGGGGTGGACGGCAAGGGGCGCGCGCCGTCCAGCGGGGCCGCCGGACGGCGCGCGCAACGCGGCGGACCGGGCTCGGCATCGCCGGGCCCGGTCCGCCGACGCCCATCGAGCAGCCGTCAAGCGACGGCGGTTCCTTCGAGTTCGACCATCAGGTCGGGGATCGCCAGCCGGGTCACCCCGAGCATCGTGGTGGACGGCGCCGCCCCCGCGGCGCCCAACCGCGACGCCAGCACCCCGTAATGCTCGAAGAGCCGGTCGACGTCGGTGGCGTAGACGTTGAGCCGGACGAGGTTCGCCAGGGACATGCCCGCCTCGGCGAGCACGGCCTCCACGTTGTCCAGGCTCAACGCCAACTGCGCCGCCATGTCACCGATATGCTGGGGCTTTCCGTCGCCGCCCATCGCGGCCTGCCCCGCGCAGTACAGGGTCCGGGTGTGCCCGGAGACGACCTCACCCTGGTTGTAGCCCAACTCCACCGACCACGCCCACGGGTTGACCGCCGTCCGCTCCATCACCACACCTACTCCATTCGTTTCCTCGGCCATCGTCCGAGCCCGCCGGCCCAGAAGCCGACGCCTCGTCCGTCACACCGACAACCCTCCCAACGAATCACGACATCTCTTGTCGTGTATTTCTGTAGGGTTTCGCGTATGCGCGCCGACCGGCTCGTCTCCCTGGTTCTGCTGCTGCGGCGGCACGGTCGGATGTCGGCGCCCGCGCTGGCCCGCGAACTGGAGGTGTCGACCCGCACGGTCCTGCGCGACATCGAGGCACTGTCCGCGGCGGGAGTCCCGGTCTACGCCGAACGCGGCCGACACGGCGGTTTCACGCTGCTCCCCGGATTCCAGACCGAGCTCACCGGACTGAACCACGACGAGGCCCTCGCCCTGCTGGTCGCTGGATCACGACGCGGCGCGCAGGCGTTCGGACTCGGCTCCGCGCTCGCCTCGGCGATGCGCAAGGTCGTCGACGCGCTCCCCGAAGGCCACCGCGCCACCGCCGCCGACGCCGCCGAACGACTGCTCATCGACCCCGACACCGACCTCCTCTCGCGCCGTTCCGTCCCCGACGAGGTTCCCGACACCGTCGTGGCCGAGGTCCGACGCGCCGTGCTCGCCGGACACAAGCTGCGCATCCACTACGCCGCGGTCGACCAGCCCCCCACATGGCGCACGGTGGACCCGATCGGTCTGGTCACCGTGCGCGACCAGGGCTACCTGCTCGCCACCAGGTCCGGCTCGGACCGCACCTACCGGTTGGCGCGAATCCGGGCCGCCGAGGAACTCGACGAACCCGCGCAACGCCCGGACCGGGTCGACCTGGACCGGGCCTGGCAGGAGCGCGGCACACGGTTCCGGACCGGCGGCGACCAGGTCACCGTCCTGGTCCGGGTGAACCCGGCACGCCGCGGGGAACTGGTCGACACCGCGCTGACCGTCCGCGCCGAACAGACCGACGCCGACGGCTGGCTGAGGTTGGAGGCGACCTTCCAGGATCCGAGACACGCCACGTGGGCGCTGTGGCAGCTCACCACGCACGCCGAAGCACTGTCCCCGCGGTGGCTGCGCGACTCCCTGCGCGCCCGAGCCACCGCGATCGCCGCCCTCTACGACCCGCCACCAGAACCCACGCGACCGGGCACCCAGGACTGAGTTCGCCCCACCCGGCAGCGCCCATGCCCTTCGACACCAACGGCAGACGGCGTCTCGAATCCGGTGCGAGCAGGCAGGTCGAGGAGTTCGGCATCGACGATGTCGACACCCTATGCGGAGCGGCCGGTGGCGGGGCTACCCGCCTCACGAGCGCGTCGACGCGTCGGCGCTGATGCCGGACGGCCGGGCGGTGAGACGGCGGGACAGTAAGGCGGGGGTGACGCAGGGCGGCGCCCCCCGGTCCGCCACTCGCTGACGCGGGTGCGGGCGACGGCCTTCCGGACGATCCAGCGGGTCCGTACCGCCTCGGCGAGCGTGTCACGCACCGGGCCCGGAGCGGGACGCGCGGGACTCGATCAGCGAATGCTCGGGCAGCACCACCGGCGACGCGGCGCACCTCTACGCACTCCCCCACGCCGTCCTCGCCCCCCGTCCGCCCACGACGGGTCCCCTGGCCAGCGGGGAATCGATGTCAACGGACCGGACGGGCCGGGCCCCGCGATTCCATGTGACGTGCGCGCCCCCGTCCGATCACCGCCTCCGTCCGCCGCACCCGTGGCGCGGACGGCGGCGACATTCGCGGGGAAGCTCCGCAGCTCCCCGGAAAGGGCCGACCAGCATGCGGTCTCCGAGCGCGGTGCACCGGACGAGGGCGACGCTCACCCCGTCGGCGGGACGGGCGCGGGCGCGCACGCGCAACGTCCCTTCGGCTCCGGTGCCCCACCGCCTCCGCCAGGTGCTGGATGGACGCGCCGCCGCCATCGGATCCGTGATGGGCGAGGGGACGGTCCTCTACTCGCGGTCCGCTGGACCCGGCTCGGTGGTGCTGGTCGAGGTCCTCTCGGGCCCGCCGTGGAGGACCTCGCGGGCCTGTTCGGCGGCGCGGACGGTGCCCTCGCTGACGATTTCGAGGAAGCGGGCGGTCCTCTCCAGGCGGACGGCGGCGGGGGTGTGCCCGCCGAGAACGTCGGCCCCCTGCCGGGCGGTCTCGATGATCTGGGTGAGAGATCGGATGGTGGCCGTCATCGACCGGAACCAGATGTCGTCGTCGACGATGTAGCGCTCGCGGCGTCGTTCGTCGCGTTCACGGCGGACCAGGCCCTGGCTCTCCAGGAACGTGATCGCCTTGGAGATGGACGCCGGGCTGACCCGCAGCCGCCGGGCAAGTTCGGCCGCGGTGAGGCTCCCGGTGTCGGTGATGGTGAGGCAGGTCAGGACTCGGGCCGTCATCTTCGGCAGGCCCGACGTCATGAGGACGGTGGTGAAGGTCTCCGCGAACTCGCTCACGGCCTCCGCGTCGCGTCCGTGCGCCTGGGGAACCGGCTCCGTCCCCCGGGACGACGCGGACCCGCGCCGGCGGGCCCGGAGTTCGGTGGCGCGGTGGGCCAGGTCGGCGCGGTACGCGGCCGGGCCGCCGTTCCGCATCACCTCACGGGTGATCGTCGAGGTCGGACGGTCGAGGCGGCGGGCGATCTCCGCGTAGGCGAGGCCGTCGGCCACCCCCACCGCGATCTGTTGACGCTCCTGCTGGGTGAGTCGGCCTCCCGGCACCGCGACCTCCTTCATGATGACCTCCACCGCCCGCAGCCTAGCGTTCCCCCACAGCTCATTGCAACATGGCGAGCACCTCTTCATTGCACTGAGCTGACGCTTATCGCAACGATTTCAAGTGTATGACCTGCAATAACTCCTTCTCTATGCAACGACTTCGTTGCGCGAACATGAAAAGCAACGTAGCTTTTCCGTTGTTGGAAATATCGGCACGGAAGAGGCGAGATGGAGAAGTTCGTCACAGAGCCGCCGACGGGCGACGCGATCACGGCACGCGGGCTGCGCAAGTCCTACGGCGACAAGGTCGTCCTGGACGGGATCGACCTGACGGTTCCGCGGGGCACGGTCTTCTCCCTGCTGGGGCCGAACGGGGCCGGCAAGACCACGACGGTGCAGATCCTGTCGACCCTGATCCGGGCGGACGGCGGCGAGGTGACCGTCGCGGGCTTCGACCTGACGCGTCGGGCCGACGACGTCCGCGGCGCGATCGGGGTCACCGGCCAGTACTCCGCGGTCGACAAGCTGCTGACCGGCGAGGAGAACCTGCGGCTCATGGCCGACCTGAAGCACCTGCCACGCCGGGAGGGACGGCGCCGGGCGGCCGAACTCCTCGACCGGTTCGACCTGGCCGAGGCGGCGCGCAGACCCGCCTCCACCTACTCCGGCGGGATGCGCCGGCGACTGGACCTGGCGATGACCCTGGTCGGCGACCCCGAACTGATCTTCCTGGACGAGCCCACCACCGGCCTGGACCCGCGCAGCCGCCGCTCCCTGTGGCGGATCGTGCGGGAACTGGTCGCCGGCGGCGTCACCATCTTCCTCACCACCCAGTACCTGGAGGAGGCCGACGAACTCGCCGACCGCATCGCCGTCCTCGACCAGGGACGACTGATCGCCGAAGGCACCGCCGAAGAACTCAAGCGCCGCATCCCCGGCGGCCACGTGGCGCTGCGGTTCACCGGCGACGACGCGCTCAACGGCGCGCTCGGCGCGCTCGGCCGGGGTTTCGTGGACCCGGCCGACGACGACCGGCTCACGCTGCGGGTCCCCTCCGACGGCGGTGTGGCGTCCCTGCGTGAACTGCTCGCCGTTCTCGACGCCGCGGGCATCGAACCGGCCGACCTCAGCGTGCACACCCCCAACCTCGACGACGTCTTCCTCACCCTCACCGGTCAGCACAAGGAGGCCACCCGATGAGCGCCCTCACCCTCGCCGCACGTGACTCCTCCACCATGGTCCGACGCCAACTCAGGCGCCTGGTCCGCTACCCGTCCATGACCGTGCAGCTGATCCTCACGCCCGTCGTCATCCTGGTCGTGTTCGTCTACGTCTTCGGCGGCGCGCTCGGCGACGGACTCGGCGGCGGACGCGACGCCTACGTCGACTACGTCGTCCCGGGCGTCCTGCTCATGGCGGTGGCCACCGCCGCGACCGGAACCGCCGTCATGGTCGCCACCGACATGACCGAGGGCATCATCGCCCGGTTCCGCACGATGCGGATCTCCCGGGCCTCGGTCCTCACCGGCCATGTCGTCGGCGCCGTCGTCCAACAACTGCTCGGCATGGCCGCCGTGATCGGCGTGGCCCTGGCCATGGGCTTCGACCCGAACGCCACCATCGTCGAGTGGCTGGCCGCGGCCGGGCTGCTCACCCTGTTCGTCATCGCGGTCACCTGGCTGTCCGTCGCTCTCGGAATGAGGTCCTCGACCCCCGAGGCCGCCAGCAACGCCCCCATGCCCCTGATCCTGCTGCCCTTCCTCGGCAGCGGGTTCGTCCCCACCGACTCCATGCCCGCCGTCCTGCGCTGGTTCGCCGAGTACCAGCCCTTCACCCCCGTCATGGAGACCGTCCGCGGCCTCCTGCTCGGAACCCCCATCGGCAACAGCGCCGCCATCGCCACCGCCTGGTGCATCGGCATCGCCGCCGTTTCCTACCTCTGGGCCAGGCACACCTTCAACAGACCGTGAACCGCCTCACCAGGACCGTCGCCCCGGCGCGACAGGGGGCGTAGATATGGGTCGGATCGAGGTCCGGACGGGTCATCCCCGGCAGGCACATCACCAAGGCCACTCCGGACGGGACCTCACCAGACATGCCCAAGGCAGTAGGTTCGACGCTCTCGGCGAACCCGAGAATCTGCACGTGCGTGAGGCCGGGGTCGGCGATCCCGGCCTCGACGAGATGCGGATCCGCGTCGACGCGATCGCCTCACCCGGGCCGAGCCCCGGACATGACCGGTTTCGCCTTCGGCGACACCATCGGCGTCGTTCCCGCCTGATCGCCACCGCCGCCGAGCGGCTGGACACCGTTCTGAGCGGGTGGCGCTCTAGTGATCGCGCGTCAACGTTCCGGCCGGTAGGACAGGGTCCGGCGCAGCCGCAGGTCGACGGCCGTTCTTCGAATGCACACGCGCGATCGGTCATCGGGCGGACTTCTCCTCGGCGGGCGCTGGGAGGACGGGCCGCGGCGTTCGCGTGATGGCCTTGCTGACGTTGAGGACCACCGCCGCGATGATGACGGTTCCCCCCAGGACCAGGTTGGCGGTGAGGACCTCGTCCGCGAGCAGGGTCCCGAGCGCGACGGCGACCATCGGGTTGACGTAGGCGTAGGTGGCGACCGTGTCGGTGGGCAGGTGGGCGATGGCGTAGACATAGGCCGTGAACGCGATCATGGAGCCGGCGACGATCAGCCAGAGGAGACCGACGATGGACCGGGTGGTGATCGCCGCGAAGTCGAGCCGGGCGAACTCGCCCGTCGCCGCGGCGGCGATGATCAGCACCAGCCCACCGGCGAGCATCTCCAGTGACGTCACCACCAACGGATGCGACGGCAACGGCAGGCGGCGGGAGCACACCGAGCCCGCCGCCCAGCACACCGACGCGAACAGCACCACACCGGCGCTCAGTACGTCCACGCGGGCACCGGGACCGCCGATCAGCACGGCGACGCCGACCGTGCCGAGCGAAAGCGTCAGCACCATCGTGCCCGTGACCCTCGTCCGGGTGACCGCCGCGTTGATCAGCACCATCCAGACCGGCACGGTCGCGACGATGAGCGCGGCCGCGGCGGAGTCCAGGCGGGTCTCGCCGACACTGAGCAGGCCGTTGCCGCCCACCAGCAGCAGCACGGCGACGATCAGCACCGAGCGCAGCTGCCGCGCGGTCGGGCGCCCGGCCCCGCGAGCGTGCCGCGGGCCGACGAACGCGAACATCACCAGCCCTGCCGTCAGGAACCGGACGCCTGCCATGAGCAGCGGTGGGATCGTGTCCACGGCCTCGCGGATCGCCAGATAGGTGGACCCCCACACGATCCACACGGTGAGCAGCGCCAGCCACGCGACCACCGGCCGATGATTCAACTGAGGGGCAGCGGACACAATGCCTCACTAACTAAGGCGAAATCGACATAACGCTTTTGAAAGATTAGGTTGATCTTCCATGAAGGGCAAGTTCTCACCATGAGCAGACAGCTGGACGAGGTGGATCGGACGATCCTGCGGGAGATGACGTCCGACGCACGGCAGACCATCCGGGCGCTCGCCGCGACCGTGAGGCTCTCGGAGCCGTCGGTGCGCGACCGCCTGCAACGCCTGGAGCGCGACGGGGTGATCACCGGCTACCACGCGGCCCTGGATCCGGCGAGCGTGGACGCCGACACGACGGCGTTCGTGGCGCTGCGTTTCACGATGTCGGCCAAGGAAGAGGTCAACGCGGCGCTCGCCCGCGACCCCCGTGTCCTGGAAGTGCACGAGGTGGCGGGCGAGGACTGCTACTGGCTGAAGGTGCGCGTCGCCGGAACGGGCCCGTTGGCGGACACGCTCGACCACATCCGCGCGATCCCCTCGGTGACCGGGACCAGCACCACCATCGTGCTGCGCACCGTCTTCGAACGCCCGCTGGGCGTCGACCCCTCAGCCCCCGGGTGAGCGCACACGCCCAGCCCGCCCACCCCGCCGACGCCACCGCCCGGGAAAGGCCCCGGGCGGGCACCGGCCGACCGGTGCGTCGAGTTCGACACGGCCCCTTCCCGACGCGGCTGCGAGGCCGCTTCGTCTGACCAAAATCTGGGAGGTGGCCGCCCCTCAGAACGGCTGAACCCGTGCCCGGCGGAAACGCGGCTTCTTCCGCGCCGCGCGCCGGGCGACCCGGGCCGGGCGAACCAACACGAGCACCGGAGCCGCCGTCCGCTGTTCCTTCAACGAGGGGTCGGATGAGGTCCGTGCGCGAACCGCACGGTGATGAACAGGCCGCCCTCCGGGCGGGCGGTGGCGGTCACGGACGCGCGATGGGCCTGCGCGACGGCGTCCACGATCGCGAGGCCCAGACCGTGGCCGTCCTGACGATCGGGCGTCAGCTTCTGGAAGGCCTGGAAGAGCCGCCGAACCTGGTCCGCCGGGACGACCGGGCCGCTGTTGGCGACCGTGAGCGCCGCCCGCCCGTCGGACGTCCCGGTGGTGACGTGCACGTGTCCGCCCGCGTGGTTATGGCGGACGGCGTTGTCGACGAGGTTGGCGACCAGGGCTTCGAGCAACCCCGGGTCCCCGGCCGTCACCGCGGACACCAGGTGCCCGGTGAGGGCGACGCGCCGCTCGGCCGCCTGGTCGCGGCGGGAGGCGAGCACCTCCTCGACGACGTCGGCGAGGTCGACGGCGTCCCGGCGGGTCACGCCGCGTTCGCCGGTGGCCAGGGTCAGCAGCGCCCGGACGAGCCGCTCCTGGTGCGCGCCGAGCTCCAGCGCGTCCCGGCACGCCGCGCGCAGGGAGTCGGCGTCGGCGCCGGGGTCGGCGAGGGCGACCTCCAGCAGGGTTCGCAGCCCGGCGAGCGGGGTGCGCAGCTCATGGGAGGCGTTGGCGACGAAGTGGCGTTGCGCGTCGAAGGCCGCCTGCAGGCGGGCGAACAGATCGTCGAGGGTACGGCCGAGCTCGGTCAGCTCGTCGACCGGTTCGCCGAGATCGAGCCGCCGGTGCAGGTCGCCCGCCGAGATGACCTGGGCGGTGGCGGTGATGGCGCGCAGCGGGCGCAGGAACCGTCCGGCGACGAACCAGCCGAGCGCCCACGCGACCGGGACCAACGCGACCAGGGCGACAGCCGACCCCGCCAGGAGCCGGCCCAGGCCGACCCCCGGCCCGGACCCGCTGGTCACGCCCGAGACCGGGCGGCCCTCGGGTCCGGCCGCGTCGACGCTGGCCAGCGGGACGACGACGAGCACGAGCACGAACACCCCGGCCGCGTACACGCCCGCCGCGTACCCGAGCGCGAGCCGCGCCCGCAGCGACCTCCCGGCGGGTCGCCGGGACGTCATGCCGGCCCGATGCGGTAGCCGCCCTCGCGGACCGTCTCGATCACGGGCGGATCGCCGAGCTTGGCCCGCAGCCGGCGCATGGTGTGCTTGACGGCGCTGCTGAACGGGTCGGCGGCCTCGTCCCAGACCCGTTCGAGCAGCTCCTCGGCGGACCGGACCACCCCGGGCGCGGCGAGCAGACATTCCAGCAGCGCGAACTCCTTCGGGCTGAGGTCCAAGCGACGACCGGCCCGGGACGCGGTGCGGCGGGCCGGATCGAGGGTGACGTCCCCGCACTCCAGCGTCGGCGGCAGCGGCGGGGTCGCCCGGCGCGCCAGCGCGCGGACCCGCGCGACCAGTTCGGCGAACGCGAACGGCTTGGGCAGGTAGTCGTCGGCGCCGAGACCGAGCCCGTCGACGCGGTCCGCGACCGTGTCGGACGCGGTGAGCATCAACACCCGGGTCGCGCAGCGGCCGTGGGCGAGCCGCCGGCAGATCTCGTCACCGTGCACGCCGGGCAGGCCCCGGTCGAGGACCACGACGTCATAACGGGTGACGGCCAGACGTTCCAGGGCGCCGGTCCCGTCCAGGACGACGTCGACGGCCATGCCCTCGCGGCGCAACCCGGTCCCGATGGAGCGGGCGAGGATCTCGAAGTCCTCGACGACCAGGACCCTCACCGCCGCCCACCGCCGGTCGACGTGCGGATGAGGCGGCCGAATCCGCCGCCGGGTGAAGGTGCCATGGACCGACGATGCCAGATCCCCGGTCGCGGCCCGGTCGCAGCCGCCGCGACCGGGCCGCGACCGGGCGCCGCGTACAACCGTCGGCATGAATCCGACTGCCATCCGTGAACCCGCCGCGACGGGCGCCCCGGGCATCGTCGTCGCCGGGCTGCGCAAGCGCTACGGGACCACCCCGGCCCTCGACGGCATGTCCTTCACCGTCCGACCGGGACTGGTGACCGGCTTCGTCGGGCCGAACGGGGCCGGGAAGTCCACCACGATGCGGCTGATCCTCGGGCTGGACGCCGCCGACGCGGGCACGGCGCTCGTCGACGGCCGGCCCTACCGGAGCCTGCGGCGCCCGCTGAACCACCTCGGCTCACTGCTGGACGCCGCCGCCCCGCACCCCGGCCGCAGCGGCCGCGACCACCTGCTGTGGCTGGCGCACGCGCAGGGCCTGACCGCGCGACGCGTCGACCAGGTGATCGCCCAGGTGGGCCTCCGGCCGGCGGCGCGCCGCAAGGCGGGCGGCTACTCGCTCGGCATGCGGCAACGCCTCGGGATCGCCGCGGCGCTGCTGGGCGACCCGCCGACCCTCATGCTCGACGAGCCGTTCAACGGCATGGACCCCGACGGCATCATCTGGACGCGCGGCCTCCTGCGGTCGCTGGCCGCCCAGGGCCGCGCCGTGCTGGTCTCCAGCCACCTGATGAGCGAGCTGCAGGACATCGCCGACCATCTCGTCGTGGCCGGACGCGGCCGGGCCGTCGCCGACGCCGCCGTCCCCGACCTCATCGCGGCCGCGTCCGGTGACCGGGTCGTCCTGCGGACCCCCGCCGCGGCCCACGCCACGCGCATCCTCACGAGCGCCGGCGCGACCGTGACGACCACCGGCCCCCACACCGGCCCCGGCACCGTCACCGTCTCCGGCCTGCCCGCAGAACGGATCGTCACGCTGCTCGGCGGGAACGCGGTGCCGTTCACCGAGGTGACGGCGCACCGCGCCACCCTTGAGGACGTGTACCTGGAACTCACCCGCGAGGCCGTCGAGTTCCCCACCTCCCCGCAGGCACCACGATGACCCGCACCGCCACGCCGCACCGGCCCGGCGGGAACGAGGCCGGACGGAACGGCTTCCTGCGGGTGCTGCACGCGGAGTGGACCAAGTTCCGGACGGTCCCGGGCTGGGTGGCCGGCACGGTGACGGCGGCGCTGCTGGTGGTGCTGTTCGCCGCCCTCGCCGGAATCAGCGCCGACCAGAAGGACGCGCCGCCCGTCCCGATCGGACCGGGCGGCGGACCGGTCACCGACAGCTTCTACTTCGTGCACCGGCCGCTGACCGGGAACGGCGGCGTCACCGTCTCGGTGTCCGCGCTCCACAGCCGCATCCCCACCGGCCCCGCCGACCTGCGGCCCGGTGCCGTGCCCTGGGCCAAGGCCGGGCTGATCATCAAGGACGGCACCCGCCAGGGATCCCCCTACGCCGCGATCATGGTCACCGGCGGTCACGGCGTGCGGATGCAGGACGGCTACGTCCACGACACCGCCGGCCCGTCCGGCCCCGCCACCGCCGCGTCCCCCCCGCTGGCTGCGGCTGCACCGCTCCGGCGACACGATCACCGGCCACGCCTCCACCGACGGCACGCACTGGACGAAGGTACGCACCGTCCACGTCAGCGGCCTCGGACCGACCGCGCACATCGGACCGTTCGTCGCGTCACCGCCGTCCGTGCACGGCATGAGCACCCGCGGCACCGTGTCCACGGCCGTCTTCGAGGACCTCCGCGTCCACGGCCACGGCGTCGGCGGCGAGTGGACGGGCGAGCAGGTCGGACCCGACTCCCCCACGTTCGCCGGCTACCCGGCGAACACGACGGGCTCGTTCACCGGATCCGGCGGCCGCCTCACGGTCACCGGCGCCGGTGACGTGGCGCCCGCCGTCCGCGAGACCCTCCCGACCGGCGGCACCCTCGCCGACATCCTCACCGGCACGTTCGCCGCGCTCGTCGCCGTGACCGTCGTCGCGGCACTGTCCATCACCACCGAATACCGCACGGGCCTGATCCACCTCACCCTGACCGCCGACCCGAGCCGGAGCCGGGTGCTGCCCGCCAAGGCGCTCGTGCTGGGATGCGTCACCTTCACCGCCGGGCTGGCCGGAGCCCTCCTGGCGGTGCCGCTCGGCGAGCGGCTCGCCCGCGCCAACGGCGTGCACATCTTCCCGGTGACGTCCGCGACCGAACTGCGGGTCCAGCTCGGAACCGCGGCGACGCTCGCGGCCGCGTCGATCCTGGCCCTGTCCCTCGGCGCCGTTCTCCGGCACGGCGCCGCGGCGGTCACCGCCGCCACCGCGGCCCTCGTGCTCCCCTACCTGCTGACGGCCGTCCCGTTCATGCCCGCGGACGCCTCGAACTGGCTGGCCCGGGTGACACCGGCCGCGGCCTTCTCCGTCCAGCAGACCCTCGAACGACCCCACCAGGTCACGAGCATCTACACGCCCTACACCGGCTACTACCCGCTCGCGCCGTGGGCCGGGTTCGCCGTCCTGGCCGCCTACGCGGCGGTGAGCCTGACCGTCGCGACCGTGCTGCTGCGCAGGAGGGACGCGTGAGATCGGCCCTGCACGCGGAATGGACGAAGCTACGCACCGTCCCCGCCCCGCTCTGGCTGCTGCTCGGCGGCGTCGCGGCGACCGTGGGCCTGAGCGCCACGGCGGCCTCGGTGGCGACCTGCACCTCCCCGAGCTGCGGCGGCGACCCGACCAGGCTCAGCCTCACCGGCGTGATCCTGGGTCAGGCCTTCGTCGCCGTCCTGGCCGTCCAGGTCATCGCCGGGGAGTACGGCACGGGCATGATCCGCACCACCCTGATCGCGACGCCGCGCCGGACCGTCACCCTGGCGGCCAAGGCCGTCACCCTCACCGGCGTCGTCACCGCGGCCGGGACCGTCGCGGTCCTCGGGTCACTACTGGCCGGACGGCTCATCCTGCCCGGCCCGTCCCCGGCCGACGGCCCGACGCTGCGCGCCACCGCCGGCTCGATCCTCTACCTGACGCTGATCGCCCTGCTCGGCCTCGGCGTCGCCACCATCCTGCGGGACTCGGCGACCAGCGTCGGGGTCGTCCTCGGCGTGCTCTACCTCTTCCCCGTCCTGGCCCAGGTGATCGGCGATCCGCACTGGCAGCGGCTCCCCCACCGGGCCGGGCCGATGAGCGCCGGACTCGCCGTCCAAGCCACCACCGACCTCGGCGACCTGCCGATCGGCCCCTGGACCGGCCTCGCCGTGACCGCCGGATGGGCAGCCGCCGCGCTCCTCACCGGCGGCCTGCTCCTGCACATCCGCGACGCATGACCACCGCCCGGACAGGGCCACCCCGCACTCACGCTGCTCGGGTCAAGGGCCTTTCTGCGACCGCGCTTCCCGTCCCGCCCGCCCGAGACGATCCGCCCAGCCTCGACCGCTCCGGGGCTCTAACCTGGTGACCGGTCGCCGACGGTCGTCAGCCCCGCAGAAACGCGCGCACCTGCTCGGCGACCGGTTCGGGCGCCGTCCAGAACGCGGAATGGTCCTGGTCGGGCAAGGTCAGCACGGTGACGTCCGGCAGGATCTCGGCCAGCGCGTGGGCGCCCTCACGGATGAAGGCCTCGCCGTGGCCGCCGACGGCCACCGCGATCGGCGCGTCGATCGACCAGCGGTCGGCGGGCAGTGGCCTGCCGTCCTGGAGGCCGCTCAGGATCTGACCGTCGTAGGCGTAGGTGTGGGCGTACTTGGCCATCACGTCCCAGGACGGGTCCTGCTTCATCATCGGGATGAACTCGGCCGGGACCCCGACCACCTCGGACATGAAGTACTCGACGGCCTCACTGCGCCGGCCCGCCGCGACCAGGGCCCGCTGATGCTCGACGTAGTCGGCGGGCGCCGGAGGCCGGGACTCGTCGACGATGAACGGCGGCTCATACAGATAGAGCCCGGTCACCTTGCCGCCCAGCGCGCTGGCGGCATCAAGGGCGAGCGCGCAGCCACCCGACCCGCCGGCCATGGCCGCGGAGCCGCCCGCGATGTCGACCAGCGCGGCGATGTCCTCGATCTCGCGCGCCGGGTCGTAGGGCTGCGGGTCGCCGCTGGCACCACGGCCACGCCGGTCGAAACTGACCACCGTGAAATGCTCCGACAACGCCGTGGCCAGGCCGGCGACCCCGGTGTGGTCCTCGGCCACATTGCTGATCACGACGATCGCAGGACCCGAACCGGTCATCTCGTAGGCGATCGTCGTCCCGTCCGCGGAGACAACGGTTGAAAGGCCAGACATGATCATCACTCCTTAGTCGTTCGGCACGTCGGCGTCGTCGCCGCCGGCATCCAGCAGGTCGGCGAGTCGGCCGAGAGCCTCGGCGTACCCTTCGGCCATCTGAAGGTCGACGGCCCGCCGCAGCGCCTGGCCGTCGGGAAAGCTCGTGGTGACCTCGACGGTGCAACCGGTACCGGCCGCGGCGAAGGTGACCGCGGTCGGGAAGGTGCCCGTGTCGTCGGGCCGCCACGCCTGGTCGGCGAAGGCGGCGTCATAGTGCAGCGCGGCGTGGGCGACGACCACCCGGTAGACGGCGACGCTGCGGACCGGGTCGGCGGAACGGTCCACCGGCGCGATCTGGAACCGCCAACGTCCATCCGGCCGCACGTCCATCTCGTACACGGTCGCAACCCAGCCCCGCGGACCCCACCAGCGACTGATCGCGTCGGCGTCGGTCCACGCCCACCAGACACGGTCGACGCCGGCGCTGTAGGTGCGCCTGATGCGCAGGGCGTTGCCCGCCTCGTCGATCACAATGCCGTCGGCCATGCTCATGCTCCTTCCTCGTTCGTCTCGTCGGGTCCACGGTCGCCGTCTTCGAGGAAGGAGCCGAGACGGTCCATCCGTTCTGCCCACAGGACGGCGAACGACTGCGCCCAGTCGCCCACCTCGCGCATCGATTCGGTGTTCAGCCGGTAGATCCGCTGCTGCGCCCGTCTGGTCACCTCGACCACCCCCGCCTCGGCCAACAGCCGCAGATGCCGCGACACCTGCGGCTGCCCCAAGCCCAGCGCGTCGACGATGCCGCCCACCGGCAGGGGCCCGTCCTTGAGCAACTCGACGATCCGAAACCGGTTCGGCTCCGAGATCACCGTCAATCGCCGCTGCACACTGTTCACAACCCCGAACATACATGCAAGCATATATACACGCAAGTGCATGTGCACTGACTCCCGCGGCGTCACCGCACCTCGTAGGTGACCTGCTTGCCGGGGCGGCGGGGGAAGGGCTTCGACCGTCGGATCGAGCCGGTTCGAACGGAGCTGCTCGCGTACTGCTACCGGATGCTCGGGTCCGTCCACGACGCGGAGGACCTCGTTCAGGAGATGTATCTGCGGGCATGGCGGGCACGCGCCCAGTACAACGAGACGTGCGGTTCGGTGCGAACCTGGCCGTACTGGATCGCGACGGACGCCTGCTTGACCGCGCTCCACTCCCAGGGGCGGCAGGCCACTGCCGTCGGGGCTGGTGGACGCGTCGGATCCGTCCGGCAGAGCACGCTGGCTTCAGCCCTCCCGGACTCGCTGCTGCCGGCAGGCGCCCGGCCGTGACCGTGATCGACCGCAGCAGCCTGCGGCTGGCGTTCGTGTCCGCCCGCAGCACCTCTCGGCGCGGCAGCGCGGCACGCTGATCCTGCGCGACGTGCTTTCCGGCGTCCGAGACGGCGGAGATCCTCGCCACCCCCGTCGTGTCGGTGAACGGCTCCCTGCAACGGGCACGTGCCCTTCTGGAGGAGACCGGAATCCGGCAGGAACTGGTCGGCGAGCCGTCCGCGGCCGAACAGCGCGCCTGGATCGAGCGCTACATGAAGGCCTTCGAACTCGCCGACGTCGAGGCCCTCAAACAGCTGATCACCCAGGACGTCCTCATGGAGATGCCGCCGATGCTCAACTGGTTCACCGGACGCGAGAACTAAGGGCAGTTCATGGACTGGGTGTTCGACGCCGCTGGGAAGGACTGGCACCTCAAGGGGGCCACCGCAGACGGCGACCAGCCCGGATTCGCCGCCTATCGACGCGACAGCGTGCGTACCGGTTACACACGCTCCAGATTTTGTGTACTGCTGCTGTGCCGCGTCCTTTTTCAGCAGCAGAACCGGCGTCGTCCAGCCAGACGCGGAGTTTTTTCGTGTCAGTTCGGCTCGACCTCGACCCGACTGAAGTCGCTGATATCAGGGACCGGCCCTCACCGTGAGACCGTCGCCGCCGCGAACACCGGCCCGCGCGGCATCCGGCTCAACCGTGGCAGCGAGCCCCGCGAGCGCGGAGAGGGCGGCTACAGAGACGCTGTCGGATCGTCTCGCGACTCTTCCTCGCTCGTGGGTCCCTTGAAGGTTCGAGGGATGACCCACACGTGGTTGACAAGGCCGATAGCCAGAAGGATGCCGGTCGTTTGAAGCGCGAAACCCGGAGATTTCGCGTTCGTGGTCCGGGAACCGTTCGCGCGCACCGAGACCTCTTTGCCTTCGTCGGCGCGGCGGGCGCCGTCAATTTTGCCGGTGTGGCGTACGCCGTCGACAACCCACGAGCCGTGGCAAGTCGTTACAGTTCCCGTCCTTCCGGCGCCGCTGCGGGAATCACATCGTTCGACAAAGGCCTTGGTCTCGGTGCCCGTCACGTACGTCCATAGGCCGGGAGTCACGAGGACGGCCCAAAGAATCACAAGGGTGACCCAGATGAGCCAGCGGGTAATCCTGCGGAGGGACTTGGCTGTGGAACGCTGCACCTGATCATTTAATCGAGGTCGCGAGCGTGTGGGCGGTATTGATGGGACATCCGGGGACAGCACGGTGCGGACGTCACGGATCGCCGTCACGTCGGTGGCCAGGTCGCGGTCAAAAGGAGCAGGTCAGTGTGGGGCCGATCGCGCCGAGCCGGTCTCGGCCGCCGACACCCGTCCGATCAGCGTCCAGTCCAAATCGTCGTTGTGCGGCGAGGGGGCGGCGCACGGACACCTCCGCCGAGCGGCCGTAGTTCATCGTCCCGGCCACCCACCGATCTACCATCGGCCGCCCGCACGGCGCGACCTCACCAAGTGCCGTCGATGACCAGTTGTTGGGCATCAACGGCCTGCACGTGCCTGACATGTTGCGAGACTCGCGCCCACCCGGGACACACCACCCACCCCCAATATGGGGTTCCGTCCCAAGGACGTCGTGACGCCGCCACCTCCCACGCCGCCACCAGCGTCAGGCTGTGTCGTGTTCTCGACCAACGAGTCCGCCGCTGCCGACGCGGGACACCAGCGTCTCCGGTATCTCATGCACGTTCTCAGACCCCGCGCCGGCCTTAGGTGAGCAGGGCGGCGAGGTCGTCGGGGACGGGCATGGGCTGGGTGAGGCCGACGCGGGCACGTCCGGTGTTGCCCTCGGGGTAGCGGCCCAGGGCCGAGCCGGGCGCGGCCACGATGATGCGCACGACCTGCCCGAGCGCCTCGCGGCGGTCGCGCTGAGCCAGGGCGAGGGCGAGCATGGCGATGTGGTGGCGGGTGTGCGGCCACGGCCAGGGCTGCGACAGGATGTGCGCGCGTTCCAGGTGCCGCCACCGGGTAGCGGGGTCGCTCGCGGCGCGGGCGGCGGCCATCTCCCCGGCATAGGCGTCGCGCCCCCGTGCGGGCATCGTCCGAGCCACATCATCTCCTCTTCGGACTTGGACGGACGAACTCGCCGTCCGCGCCGTAGGCCGGGCACAGCCCCACGGCCCGGAGTTCGCCGAGGAGGTCGTTGACTACGTTGCTCGGCAGGTCAACGTGTCGGCCTCGGAGCTCAACCCGTACGACCGGACCGGCCGGACGATCACGAATCACCGCGCCCAGATCCGCGATCACCTGCGGTTTCGGGTGTGCGGGGTGGCCGATGCCGAGAAGCCGACGCAGTGGTCGGCGGCAGAGGTGGCGCACACCGAACGTCACCTGGATCGAGTGCGGGAGGAACCGCTGCGGCACTGCCGTCAGGAGTTGAGCTTCGAGCCGAACAGCACGTCGCCGGTCGATGGGTGGTCCTCGTTAGGGTGATCGTCGTGGTGGAGACGGCCTCGGGTGCGGATGACCTTGGTCGATCGGCCCACGCGTCCCGTGGCGAACTCAGGGCCCCAGGTGGGACCCGCTTTCTCGGCCGGTACCGCGAACCCCTTCTCGGTGTGGAGATCGCGGCGCTCTGGCGGTTGCGCGCCGTCTCCGACGAAGGTTCGATCCGGCTCCTGGACACCGTGGTCCTCGAACTCGGCAGCGGTCGGTTCGTCTCGCTCAGTCACTCGCAGGAAGGGCCGGCCTGCACGGTCGCGGCCACCCGGGACGAGGTGCGCTGGGCGACCGAGCCGGAACTGCGCATGGGCCGCGAGCCCGGTGCCGAGGAGTGGCTCGACCTCGTCGAACCGGAAGACGAAGCGATCGTGCCGCCGTTTCCGCTGCCGGTACGTGCCCTAGAGGGTTGGTTCGGGGAGGGGCGCTACCGAGACGTGTTCGCTCTCGCATTCGGTAACGGCGTGAACCGGCTGGTGCTGATGACGACCGACCAGTTCGACCTGGTGTGCACCACGGTCGAGGCGGCGCTCCGGCGAGCCGAGCTGGTGGCCGGGAACACGGGACTGCGCCTGGTGCAGGAGATCCTACGGTCGGACCGCGAGGGTTGACCGTTGTGGCCGGGGAGTCACCACCATGTCGCCGACGGGGAGTTGGACACCCTATGCCCTACGCCCTGCGACCCCACTCCGGACACACCCACACCGCACACTCGTGAAGAGTGGGACCGCACTGCGGGCCGCCCCTTCACCTTCTGCGTGTCCGCGCCACCGTTGCCAAAGCTCGTCCACGACACCGGCCTCGGCCCACGGTCTCTGTCGACTCTCGAGCCGACGCTGCTTTGCACGTTCGTACCAGCCTGCTTGGCCGGGGCGAGGTGAGCGCGGTGGTGGCGCTGCTTCGTGCCGCTCTGAGTCGTCCGCCGAGGAGACTCACCGTGGCTGTGGCGGGAATTCTGTGGTCGGGAAGGGGAGTCGGTCGACGGCGTCGCGTCGGCGCCGTTCGGGGCGGCGGTCGTAGCGGGCCGTGGTGGCCGGGGAGGCGTGTCCGACCAGGTGCTGGACGGTCGCCAGGTCGACGCCCTGGTCGAGGAGGTCGCCGATGAACGTCCGGCGGAAGTCGTGCGGTGTCATCGGTGGGAGGGCCGCCTGTCTGCGGCGTTTGATGACCGCGTTGCGCACGGCGGCGTCGCTCATCGCGCGGTGCTGGACGGCGCCCGACCGGTGCACCGGTTTGAACAGCGGCCCGCGCGGGGTGTCGTCGACCGCGAGCCACGCGCCCAGCAGGGCGGCGGCGCTTTCGTGGAGGTACTCCAGCCGCTGCTTTTCTCCCTTGCCGACGATCCGCAGTGACCGCTCCCCCGGGTCGTAGTCCTCCCGGCGCAGCGCGGCGACCTCGGCGCGCCGGGCACCGGTCGTGTAGAGGACGGCCAGGAGCGCCGCGTCGCGGACGCCCGCGGGTGAGCGGTCGGCGGCGCAGGCCCGCAGCAGCGCGGTGAACTCGGCGGTGTGGACGCTGCGTCCGGCGGGCAGCCGTGTCCCGCGGAAGTTCCGCACCGACGCGGCCCGCTGGTAATCGTCGGTGGACATCTCCCCCAGCCGCCATGCCGTCCGCAGGACGCCGCGCAGCGCGGACAGGTGCAGGTTGCGGTAGGCGGGAGACCACGGCACCGGCTGCCCGTCCGGGCCGTCGGTCGTCTGCCGCCCGACCAGGGCGCGCAACGCGGTCGTGTGCTCCGCGCGCAGTTCCGCCCACGGAAACCTCTCCCCCGGGGCGGGGCCGGGCTCGTGACCGGCGGCCGTGTGCAGCATGCCCGCCAGCCGGTGCAGGCAGGCGCTCATCGCACGCCGCGACCGCGGGCTCTCCAGCGAGGCGACGTACACCATGAACGGGCCGCGGTCGGCCGGTCCGGCGCGCGACACGGGCGGCGCGGCGGTGGCGGCGCGGGGCTGGAGATCGTCCATGGGACGGCAGCCTAACCCAGCTGACTTCTGAGAACGAGCATTGTCGTTAGTTAAGCCTCCTGGTTTTCGGGGCTTCTTATTTTCTGGAAATAAATATTCAGAAAGTCTAGGGTGGGTAGGTGACCGTAAACGAGCTGGAGATGACGGCCGAGCGGGGCTGCCGGTACTGCGGGCGTCCCGTCCCCCAGCGCGGAGGGCGCGGCCGTCCACGCGAGTACTGCCTGGACGGCGACTGCCAGGCCCGGGCCAAGCGCGAACGGGAGTTGAGCCGCGCCGCACCTGGCCTGGAAGGTGCCCTGGCACGCGCCGAGGACCTGTACGAACGGATGGAGCAGGGCCTGACGGCGGCGCTGGCCCCGCTCGCGCAGGCCTTGGACGCCGAGTTGTCGCCGCGCGGGGTCGAGGCCCGGATCAGCGCGGTCCGCGCCGAGGCTCAGCAGGCCGTCGCGGCCGCGCTCGCCGACCGTGAGGACGCCGCCGCTCGGGCGGTCCGCGCCGAGCGGTCGGCGGAGGAGGCGCGCGAGGACGCCCGCTCCGCCCGCGGGAGCGCCCAGCAGGCCGAACGTGAGCGCGACGACGCGCTCCGAGCGGCCGAGCAGGCCCGTACCGAAGCGGAGACCACGGTTCGGGCCGCGCAGGAGGAGGCCGAACGGGCGATCCAGGCAGTCCGCGCGGAAGCCGACGAACACGTCCACCAGGCTCGTCAGGAGGCCGACCGCGTCACCGCCGAGGCACGCGCGCAGGCCGAACAGGCTCGCCTGGACGCCCAGGCCGCCCGGTCGCGGGCCACCGAGGCACGCCGCGCCGCCGACACCGCCCGCGACGACGCGGAACGGGCCCGCGCGGAGGCCGCCGAGGCACGCGAGGCCCAGTCCCGCGCCGAAGGGCTCCGGGCGGCCGAGGAGGCACGCGCCCAGGCCGCCGAGCAGGCCCGTGAGCGCGCCGACGAACGCGCCGCCTCGGCACGGCGGTCCCGCGCCGAGGCCGTCGCCGCGCTGGAGACCGTCCGGGCCGAGGCCGACCGGTTGCGCCAGGACGCCGACCAGGCCCGGGATCAGGCCGAGTCGGCGCGCCGGGACGCGTCCGACCTGCGCGCCGAGAACGACCGGCTCCGCGAGCAGCTCGCCGAGGCCCGGCTGGACCTGCGCGCCGAGCAGGCACGGTCCGCCGAACTGGCCCGCGACCGTGACACCGCCCGCGCCGAGGCCGTCGCCCAGCGCGAACGCGCCATCGCCGCCGAACTGGCCAACCGCGAACCGGCGCCCGAACCGCCCCGAGACTCGCGAGGCGGGTAGCGCCTCGGCCGGTGCCACGTTCGTCCGGCGCGGGTCGGGAGCGGCGCCGATGATGACGGCTGAACGTCCTGGCCATGGCGGCACGAGCGAAGCGCCCGGCCACGGGTCGCTGTTGGCCTGCAAAACACGACAGGACACGACAGACCTCGGCGGCTGCAGCCCGCCTCGGTCGAAAGACGGCCGGCGATCAGTGCAGGCGGCGCCGCGCCGCCGCCTGGGACACCTCCCGCCGGGCAGTTGGCCACGTGCTGCAGGGGCTGGGAGCGTAGTGTCGTCCCTTCCCAGCAAGATCTTTCGTTTCTTGACGGAAACGGGGATGCCGGAGTGGGGCCGGGAGCATGCAGAACCCGGCAGAACCCAGCGAGCGCTTCCAGCAGGACTGGGGTCTGGAGCTGCCGGAGTCGGTATTCCGGTTCTGGGAATTCCATCAGACCTTGGACGCGGACGAGCGACGGGCCATACGCGATGACCTGTGGCTCGGCACCACCGGCCTCATGGACCTGTTCACCGATCCCGGCGCACGACCGCGTGACGGCATCGACATACGCGTGCACTGGCGCTTCTACCGGGACCCGCCCGAGTTCGTGACCTTCATGTCCGGTGGCAGCAACGGCCTGCACCATGGCCTGTGGTTCGACGACGGCCGCACCTGCTCCGGAGTCGCCTCCTACTACAGCAACGACGGGGGCGGCCTGGACACCGGCGCGGCGACACCGCTGGAGGCGGTCCGCGCCTACCTCGAACGGGTCTGGTTCGATCTCGACGACCCCCACTACGGGGAAGGGGCGTCCGAGGCACGGTCTCGCCTGCGCCGCCTCCGCGACAAACTGGTCACCTACGAGACCGCGGACCGGCTCGAGGTCGGCAGGGCCTACAGCGACCGGTACCACCCGCCCGTCCGTCACCGATGTCGCGCCCGGCGACCGCGTCGTGCTCGTCTTCGTCGCCGGCTGCGGGCTGTGGGCCCGATGCACCGCCGGACGTCCTGCCCTGTGCCCCCGCGCCGCCGCCGCCAACACCGCCGGCACGCTGCTGTCCGGCGGCCGGCGCCTCAGCCTCGGCGGTACGCCGGTGCACCACCACCTGGGCGTGTCGGGGTTCGCGCGGCACGCGGTGGTCGACCGCCGGTCCGCCGTGGTCGTGCCCGCGGACGTGCCCGCACCGATCGCCGCGCTGTTCGGCTGCGCCGTGCTCACCGGGATGGGCGCCGTGGTCAACACCGCGGGCATCAGGCCGGGCGAGTCGGCGGCCGTGATCGGCCTGGGCGGCGTCGGGCTCGCCGCCGTACTGGGCGCGGTCGTCTCCGGCGCCCATCCGGTCGTGGCGATCGACTCGCTCCCCGCCAAGCGCGACCTCGCGCTCAGGCTCGGCGCCACCGCCGCGTTCGCCCCCGGCGAGCCGGGGCCCCTCTCCGACGTCCTCCCGGACGGCGCCGACGCGGTGTTCGAAGCCGCCGGACGCGCCCAGGCCCTGGAGGCGGCCTGGTCCCTCACCGCCCCCGGCGGCCGGACGGTTCCGGTGGGGCTTCCCGACCCGGCGGAGCGGCTCTCGCTCCCGGTCACCGAACTCGTCGGCCAGGGCCGCGCCCTGCTCGGCAGCTACCTCGGCGACTCGGTACCGCAGCGCGACATCCCCCGCTACCTCGCCCGCTGGCGTGCCGGCCGGCTCCCCGTCGACCTGCTGCTGACCGGCACCCGACCGCTCACCGCGATCAACGACGCCCTGGACGACCTCGCCGGGAGCGGCGTAGTACGCCAGGTTCTCCTCCCCTGACCGGCCCTTCGACCAGCCCGAACATCGACCCGGAAGAAAGACCCCGTGAGCAGCCCCGCAAACGACGCGGAACGCGATGCCCATATCGGCGACTTCCTTGAGCGGAGACTCGGCCTCCAGGGACCCGGCACCCTGAAGATCGAACTGACCGGCAACGTAAGCGGTGGCGGAGTTTCTTCCAGCCCAGTCGGCCGTTGCTGGCACTCAATCACCGAGCCTCACCAGGGCCGCCCCCAGGAGGCGGCGTTCGACCGCGCGCAGGAAGCGTTTCTGTTCGCGGGCGGTCAGGGGGACGAGCTCGGGGCTGCGGCGCGGCGGATCTTCACCGGGCCGCGCCCGAGGTGCTCGTGAAGTGGTCGAGCGCAGTGATGTGCGCGTTGACGGTGTTGTCGGCCCGCCCGAGCGCCGTCTTGAGGTGGGTCTTTCAGTCGCGGACGGCGAAGTCGCGGCCATGGCCGTCGCCGAGCGGGTCACCGGCGGGATGGCCCGCCTCCAGCCAAGTGGGAAACCCCCGTACTCGCGAGTCGTCGGCGCGTCGGGGGTCGTCGTCGAGCGGGGCACGCTTCAGTGCGGCGGCGTAGCCGGCATGGATTCCCGCGAAGACCGCGGGCACAACGGTGCGCCTGCTAGCCTTCCGGTGGCCGTGCCAGAGAACGAGGAGGTGGTACCCGTGAACGCAGTATCGACATGGGTGCTCCCCTCTGGGGCCACGGTCGGGCGATAGGTCGTCCGGGAGCGCCGTTCGAGAGCACTCCCGAAAGGCACGACCATGCGATTCACTTCTGAGCAGCGCCTCGATGACGGAGTCTTGGAACGCGAATTCACCCTCGGTGAGATCCCCGGCATCCTGTGGACGCCCTCACCGGCGTCCGCACCGGTCCCGCTGATCCTGCTCGGCCACCCCCCGCTCGGACTGCGCGGGATGTACCCCCGGCTGGTGGCGCGGGCCCGGCAGTGCGTGGCCCACGGTTTCGCCGCGGCCACCATCGAGCTCCCCGGGAGCGGCGACCGGCCCCGCCTGCCCGGCGCCGAGCAGGCCGGCGCCGAGCTGCGCCGGGCCATGGAGGCCGGCGAGCCGGTCGGCGAGGAGATCATCGACGCCCTCATCCTCCCGCTCGTCGACAAGGCGGTCCCGGAATGGCAGGCCACCTTGGACGTCCTGCTGTCGCTGCCCGAGATCGGCGGCCCGGCCGGGTACTCGGGGGGAGTGATCTCCATCGGCATCCGGCTTGCGGTGGTCGAGCCGCGCATCGTGGCCGCCGGCCTGTTCGCCGGGAGTTTCGTGCCTCGCACCATGTTCGAGGAGGCCCGGCAGGTGACCATTCCGCTGCATGTGCTCCTGCAGTGGGATGACGAAGGCAACGACCGGCAGGTGGCCCTGGACCTGTTCGACGCCTTCGGTTCCAAGGAGAAGACGCTGCACGCCAACATGGGCGGGCACACCGGTGTCCCGCAGTTCGCAGGAGAGGACGCGGCCAGGTTCTTCGCCCGGCATCTGCGCTAGCCGCGGCCCGCCGCGGTTCCTCGATCCCGTCCGCGGGGAGCAGGTCGGCCTCGACGGTGCCGGCTCCGCTCTCCTTGGGCTGGTCGGAGACCGCGCGGTCGGCGCCGAGCACCCGGGTGCTCGGCGCCGACCGCGCCGCCGATGCCTCCGTCGGCGGCGGTGAGGACGGCGGTCTTGCCGGCAAATGCAGATCCAGGATTTCCTCGCCTCTTACTTGGTCGCCTGCAGGGCGAGGTCCGCGGACGTCAATGCTCGCTCGCCCGCGGTGAGCGAATCGTGAATGAAGTGAACGGAGACGTCGGTGATGCCGCAGAACTTTGAGATGCCCTCCCGCAGGACGCGGGCGACCGGCTCGTCCCAGCCGAGTTCGGCCCACCGCTCCCGCGTGTAGCTCACCAGGGCGAGCCAGAGCATTCGGCACCGGATGCTCCATCATGCCCTCGGGGGTGAACGACGCGACCGCCGAGGGGGCCGGCGGCAGCGCGCCGTCGGCGTACAGGACCGGGTGGCCGATCCGGCCGCAGTGCACGAGCGGGGCGACGATCCTGCCGCCGGCGGCGTGCACCGCGTCGGTGACCGTCCGCCATGCGCGGACCTGCTCGTCGGTGTGCAGGCCGGGCGTCTGGACGTAGCCCTGGCCGATCTCGCTCACCTGGATGGCCTCGGTGATGATCAGCCCGGCCGAGGCGCGCTGCGCGTAGTGCCGCGCGGTCAGGTCGCCGACCGGCCCGCCGTACGCCCTGCTGCGCGTCATCGGTGCCATCACAAGCCGGTTCGGCAGCTCAAGCTTGCCCAGGGTGACCGGTCGGAAGAACTCGTCTTCGGGGTTCACTACGTCACCTGTTTCTCGGGGGCCGGGTACGCCCCAAGATTCGGCGAAGGCCGGCTCCGCACCCAGATCCCCGTTCTGGCCACCCACCCGGTGACCAGCCAGGGCATGACCGGTTACGCCATGATCAGCATCCGGAACCACCTTCGCCCTCACCGCGGGAGAGGGCGAGACGGGCGTCTGGTCGGTGCTGAAGGGTGAGAACTCGGACTGGGTGACGGTCCTCCCCGACGTCGATGCGGAGTTCCAGCTTCCGGGCGGCGGGGAGGACCTACGAATCGAAACGTTCTGCCCGCCCCCTTACCGCCGCCCGTTCGATCTCCTCAGCGTCCGGACGACCCACCTGTCCACCGGGGTCTCCGCGTGCGGAATGGCTCGTCATGCGGGGGAGGCAAAGGCCAACGCGCTGCGCGCGCTCCGGGCTTTGTCTGCTGCTGGACTGTCCGGATGGTAGGTGCCTGCTGCCGAACCCGCACCGGCCGCCTGAGTGATGGTTCAGCGGACGGGCGGTGATGTCAGGCCGTGTGGGCGGGGCACGGGAGGGTGCGGTGTCCGAAGATCGGTCGCGGCGGGTCGTCGCCGCGGCGCAGGTACTGCCCTACAGAACCGAGATCGGCTCGCCGCGGGATGTCTAACCCCGGCACGCTGCCCGAGGCGGCCGACGACCGCCGGCACCGTCGAGGCGCCGTAGGTCTTGCCCTGCCGGTGGCGGCCGCGTTGGCCGTCGCGGGTCTTGTGGGGCGCGCCGCCTGCGGGCCGTCGACGGGGTCGGTCTGGGGTCGCCGGGACGGCGCGTGTAAGCGGGCCGCGGCGGCGCGGTGACGTTCGGGTGTGGGAGGGGACGTGGCCTGTCAGTGGACGAAGACGCCGGCGCGGGCGGCGGTGTCGGCGGCCGCGGCGGCCCGGTCGGCGGTGGCCTCGTCGATCGGGTCGCCGGTGATGAACAGGCGATGGTAGAGGGGCGCGACGGCGGCGCGGACGACGTCGGCGGCGTCGGTTCCGGGAGGGACCTCGCCCCGCCGGGCGGCGCGCCGCACGATGATCGTGGACTGCTCGTGTCGGCGGGCGAGGAACGTGTGCAGGGCGCGGGCGGCCTCGGTGCTGTGGGCGGCGGCGGCCACGAACGCCCGGGAGACGGGGCCGTGCTCGGGGTCGGTGAGGCCGGCGAGGACGAGCCGGGCGAGGGCCCGCAGGTCCCCGGCCAGGGTGCCGGTGTCGGGGACGGGCCAGGGTTCGTCGGACGCGGCGTCCAGCGCGTCGGCGATGAGGCCGTCGGCGCTCCCCCACCGCCGGTAGACGGTGGTCTTGTGCACGCCGGAGCGGGCGGCGACGTTCTCCACGGTGAGGCCGGGGTGGCCGTGCTCGGACAGTTCGGCGAGCGTGGCCTGCCGGACGGCGTCGCGGACTCGGGCGGTACGGCCGCCGGGACGCGCGGTTCCGGGTGCGGCGGCGGTCAAGCGGCGCGCCCGCCGTGCGGGCGGCCGTGCGGGCGGCGAGGGTGGCGGCGAGGTTTCACGCCCTCATCGTAACGCGACATTGGTTGCGTTAGGTGTGCGGTTGGGGTCCGTGGCCCGGTCGGGGGGGCGGTTTCACCGTCCATCCAGGGTGGGGAGCCGCGGGGGCGTTCGGTGCTGGGTCGTTCGGCGTGGGGACGGTCACGTGGGGTCGGGGCGTGGACACGTTTAGGCGACGAGCGTGGGGAACGGCTCTAGCCAGGCTTCGAGACGAGCAGGACACGCGGAAGGGGCCGGAGGTTATGAGCACTGTGCGGCCGGTACACGACGACGGAACCGAGGCCGGGCCCGACATCACCGGCGCCCACAGGCCCGACTACGGTCACGCCCCGGAGTTCGACGGTGGGCGACGCGAGCCGGGCACCGGTGAGCTGGTCCGGCAGGCCAGCCAGCAGGTGTCGGAGCTGATGCGGGCCGAGTTGCGTCTCGCGGTGGCGGAGTTGAAGGACAAGGGCCGTCACGCCGGGACCGGCGCCGGGATGTTCGGTGGTGCCGCGCTGGTGGCGCTGTACGGGGTGGCGGCGCTGCTGGCGGCGGCGATCGCGGCGATCGCGCTGGCCCTGCCGGTGTGGGCGGCCGCGCTGATCATCGGCGGGTTCCTGATGGTGGTGGCGGGGGTGCTGGCGATGCTGGGCCGTTCGCAGACCAGGCGCGCCACGCCGCCCAAGCCCGAGAAGGCCATGGAGGGCGCGCGGCGGACCGTCGCCGAGCTCAAGGAGAGGGCGACGCACCGATGACCACGCAGGACAGGCACGGCGCCGACGCCGGGACCGAGGAGCTGCGCCGGCAGGTCGACCGGGCGCGCCACGATCTGGGTGAGACGGTCGAGCAGCTCGCGGCCAAGGCCGATGTGAAGGCCATGGCCCGGGAGAAGGCCGCGCGGGCCAGGGCCAGGGCGCGCGAGACCGCCGCGTCGGCCCGCGACGTCGCCGCGCGGGCGCGGGACTCGGGCGCCCTGGAGCAGGCCGGGCGGGGCGGGATCGTGGTCGGGGCCGCGGGTGTCGTGGCGTTGACCACGGTGTTGATCCGGCGGCGCCGCGCGCAGCGTGGGCGGTGGTCGGCCCTGACGCGCCGGGCCCGCCACAAACCCGTCCGCCGCGGGCCCGTGCAGGTTCGCTTCCGTCCCGTGCAGCGCCGCGCCGTGCAGGTGCAGATGCGGCACGGCCGTTCGATCCGCTGAGACCCGCCGAGGTCAACCGAGTTCCGACGATTCCACTGACACGCCGAGAAAGGCCCCTTCATGGGCACGCCCGCAACCCCCACCGACCTGCCCGCCGCCTCCTGGGGGCAGGCGGTCAAACGCGCGGCCCGCGAGTTCCAGAAGGACAACCTGTCGGACTGGGCCGCCGCGCTCACCTACTACTCCGTCCTGTCGATCTTCCCGGCGATGCTGGTGGTGGTGTCGCTGGTCGGGATGGCCGGGTCGTCGGTGACACAGGACCTGATCTCCAGCGTCGGTGACCTGGCGCCCGGGTCGGTGCGGAGCCTGCTGGTCAGTTCGATCAACGAGTTGCAGGGCAACCGCGGCGGTGCGGGGATCATCGCGTTGGTGGGCCTGGCCGGGGCGGTCTGGTCGTCGTCGGGATATGTGGGGGCGTTCATGCGCGCGTCCAACATCGTCTACGACATCCCGGAGGGCCGCCCGTTCTGGAAGACGCTGCCGCTGCGGGTCGTGCTCACGTTGGTGACGCTGGTGCTGCTGTCGGCGTCGGCGATCGCGGTGGTGGTCACGGGGCCGCTGGCCCGGGAGGCCGGTGACCTGCTCGGGCTCGGCTCGCAGGCGGTGACCGTCTGGAACATCGCCAAGTGGCCGGTGATGTTCCTGGTCGTGGCGTTCCTGTTCTCGCTGCTGTACTGGGCGGGTCCCAACGCCAAGCGCCGGTTCCGGTGGGTCACGCCGGGTGGTGTGCTGGCGATCGCGCTGTGGTTGGCGGCGTCGGGCCTGTTCGCGCTGTACGTGGCGGGGTTCTCCTCCTACAACAAGACCTATGGCAGCCTCGCCGGGATCATCGTGTTCCTGGTGTGGTTGTGGATCACGAACCTGGCGATCCTGTTGGGCGCGGAGTTGAACGCCGAGTTGGAGCGCGGCCGTGCCGTCGCCGGCGGTCAGCGTCCCGAGGACGAGCCGTACGTGGAGTTCCGCGACACCCGCGCGTTCGACGACGAGGAACGCGGCGCGATGGGCGTGGCCGACGGGGCGGACGAGGGGCGCGGCGACGACTCCGGGGAGGCGGGGGCCCGGCGCGCCGAAGCGGGCGGCGCGGCGCCGCGGCCGCGCCCTGGGCACCGGTAGGCGGCCCGCCGGCGGCGCCGCTCGGGCGTCTTCGGTTGATCACGGTTTGTGCAGATCACGGGTCGCACAAGTCCGGACACGGTGGATAGGATCACCGCATGCTCCGTCCCGCTTACCCGATCGAGACCGAGCGGTTGACCTTGCGGCCGTTCCGCACGGGCGATCTTGAGGGCCTGTACGCCTACCAGTCGCTGCCGGAGGTGGCGCGGTTCCTGTACTGGGAGCCGCGGAATCTGGAGGAGTCGCGGGCGTTCCTGAAGGAGAAGATGAGCGCGTCCACCGTGGAGAAGGAGGGCGACTGGCTCGTCCTGGCGGTGGTGTGGCGGGAGACGGGTGACCTCATCGGTGAGGTGAACCTGCAGTGGCGGAGCAGGGAGCACCGGCAGGGCGAGATCGGGTACATCTTCAATCCCGCCTACCACGGCAAGGGGTTCGCGACCGAGGCCGCCGAGGTGGTGTTGCGGCTCGGGTTCGAGGGCCTGGACCTGCACCGGGTGTGCGGGCGGTTGGACGGGCGCAACGCGGCGTCCGCGCGGGTGTTGGAGCGGCTCGGGATGCGCCGTGAGGCGCATCTGGTGCAGAACGAGATCGTCAAGGGCGAGTGGAGCGACGAGGTCGTGTACGCGATGCTGCGCCACGAGTGGGACGCCCGTCCCGCCGTCTGAGCACCCCCCCGGTCTCGGGGGTCATCTGCGGCCGAGCCAGCGCCAGATCGTGCCCGCGGGGGCGTCCGGTTCGGTGAGTGGGTGTTCCTCGACGTCGTAGCGCCGCACGTACGCGCCCGCGAACGCCTGGAGGCTGGCTCCGGCGGGCAGGGCCAGCAGCACGCCGATGGGGCCGAGGACGGCCGCGCCCGCCAGGATCAGCCCGAACGCGACGGCGGGGTGCATGTCCAGGGTGTGCGCGGTGATGCGGGGTTGCAGCAGGTAGTTCTCCAGTTGCTGGTAGGCGAGGACGAACAGCAGCATCCACAGCGCGGTGGACGGCGCGACGGTCAGCGCGATCAGTACGGGCACGGCGCCCGCCAGGTAGGTGCCGACGGCGGGGATGAACTGGGACACCACTCCGACCCACAGCGCGAGGGTCACGGCGTTGGGGACGCCGAGTCCGGCCATGGCGATGTAGTGCGCGACGCCGGAGATGAGGGCGAGCAGGGCGCGGGAGTAGATGTAGCCGCCGGTCTTGTCGACGGCGATCTCCCAGGCCCACAGGACCTGTCGTTGCCGGCGGGGCGGCAGCAGGGAGCACACGGTCCGGCGGAACTGGGGGCCTTCGGCCGACAGGTAGAAGGTGAACAGCAGGACGCCGAGTCCTTTGAACAGGACGCCGAGGGCTGTGGTGCCGAAGCCCCACACGTTCCCCGCCAGGCCGGACAGGTTCCGGGAGAGCGTGGAGGTGACGGTGGGCAGCCGTTGGAAGAGGGTGTCCTGGGACAGGCGGGTCCCGAACGTGGAGTTGATCCAGCCGATGAGGTTCCGGACGTAGCCGGGGAACCCGTCGATGACGTTGGTCGCCTGGTTGGCCAGCAGCGATCCGATGCCGCCGAGGAACCCGGCGAGCAGGACGCCGATGACCAGGAACATCACGGCGGTGGCGGGGCCGCGTCGCCAGCCGCGGCGGGCGAGCCAGTTGACGGCCGGTTCGATCGCGAACGCCAGGAACAGGGAGATCAGCAGGAGCAGCAGCAGTTCCCGGAGCTGCTCCAGCAGCCACAGTCCGGCGCGGAACGCCAGGACGACCGCGCCGGCGAGCAGGAACGCCTTCGGCAGCCACCGGGGCATGGGGCGCGGTTCGTTCGCGGTCGGTGCGGTGGGCGGTGCGGCGGGGGGCGGGGTGGGGGCGTCGGGTGGGACGTCGGCGGGCGCGTATGCGGCGCTGTCGCCCGGCGTGTGCGGCGTCCCCTGCGGCATGTCCGCACGGTAACGGCGCCGTGCCGTGGGTTCGTCCGTGCGAGCCCGGCCCGTGGTCGGACCTTTGCCGGAAATTCACCCCGGAGCGGACGGAATGCCGGTGCTGTCCGGAAGGGGTGGGGTCGTCGCGGTGTCGTCGTTCGTGTCGTGTTCGTGTCGTGTTCGTGGCGCTACGGCGTCCCCGGGGCCGCGGTCAGGTGGTGGGCGGGGTGCCGGCCCGCAGGTCGTTGATCGTTCTGGTGAGGCGGGCCCGGCGTCCGGCGGGGGTGCGGGCCTTCAGCAGCGGCAGGATCAGCAGGTAGCGGGCGGTCTTGTCGAGCGCGTCGAAGCGGGCGGCGGCCTCGGGGTGGGCGGCGAGCGCCTCGGCGAGGTCCGGCGGGACGGTCGCGTCGCGTTGCCGGGCGTAGGCGGCGTCCCACCGTCCGTCGGCGCGTGCGGCGTCGATCTCGGCGAGGCCGGGTGGTCGCATCCGCCCGGCGGCGATCAGCGCCTCGGCGCGTTCGACGTTGACCCGTGACCAGGGGCTGCCCTTGCGGCGCGGCGAGTAGCGTTGCAGGAAGTGGTGCTCGTCGTGGGACTTGCGTTGGCTGTCGATCCAGCCGTAGCACAACGCGACCTCCCAGGCCTCGGTGATCGTGAGGCCGGTGACCGGCGCGCCCTTCTTGACGATCTTCAGCCAGACGCCGGCCTCGGTGTCGTGGTGCTCGGCCAGCCAGGCCTCTCATTGGGCGGCGTCGGTGAAGTGCATCATCCGCCCAGCATCACGCATCCGCCCGGGTCTCCGGAAATCCGGGCGGTGGGTGGGAGGGGGGCGGTAAGAATCCCGTAATCGGGGTCGGGCATGGTGCGGGTAGGTGATGGGACATCGCGGAAGGATACCTATCGTGCGCAAGCTCAAGCTGCAGGTCCAGATGAGCGTCGACGGTTACATGGCCGGGCCGAACGGGGAGATGGACTGGCTGACGTTCCCGTGGACCGACGACATCAACGCCTACCTCGACGAGTTGTCGAAGTCGGTCGACACGATCGTGATGGGTCGCAGGCTCGCCGAGGGGTTCATCCCGGCCTGGGAGGCGGGGCCGGAGGGTGAGGACCCCGCGTCCATCGAGTGGATGAACAACACACCCAAGATCGTGTTCTCGCGGACGTTGAGCGAGTCGCCGTGGAAGAACGCCGTCGTGGAGAACGGTGATCTGACGGAGGTGGTGACCGCGCTCAAGGCCGCCGAGGGCGGCGACCTGATCGTCTACGGCGGCGCGACGTTCGTGTCGGGGCTGCTGGCCGCCGGGCTGGTGGACGAGCTGCATCTGCTGGTCAACCCGGTGGCGCTCGGGTCCGGGATGCCGGTGTTCCCGGACGCGGGTGCGCCGCGGCGGTTGCGGCGGGTGGCGGCGCGGCCGTTCGACTGCGGGATCACGGCGCTGCGTCTGGAGCCGGAACACGCGTGACCGCGCCCCCTGGCCGCCCCTGGCCGGTCCCGCCGGTTCCGCCGGTTCGGCCCGGCCGGGTGTGGCCCGTCCGGGGGCCGGTCAGGTGGCGTGTTCGGGTGGGGTGACGAATTCGGGCTGGTCCAGGACGCGGAGCCAGCTGCCGTCGGGCTGGCGGCGGGCGACCTGGGCGCGGGCTCCGGCGCCGTCCCTGGGCGGGGTGGAGGTGAGGGCCAGGTCGCCGCTGACGAGGGTGGGCAGGGGTTCCTCGGGTTCGAAGTGGGGGCGGCCGGCGAGCACCTTCTCCCACAGGGCGCGGATCGCGTCTCGTCCGACGGTGCGGGAGCCGGGCGGGTAGGCCAGGACCGCGTCGGGTTCGTAGAGGGCGGCGACGCCCGCGGCGTCGCCCGCGTTGGAGCGTTCGACGAACAGGCGGGTGAGGTCCTCGGGGCGCATGGCCTTCTCGGTGGGGGCGTCGTGTGCGGTCATGGTTTCTCCCGGTCGGCGGTCACGTTCACCGTCCATGGTGGACACCGGTGGACGAGAAGTCCAAGACATGGTTCTGCTCGATGCCAGAAGCAGCGCTTATGGCGATGGTCCGTCTTCGGCGGGTCGTCTTCGTGGTGTCGTCACAGGTAGTGGCCGCTGGCCAGGTAGGGGGCGGGTTCGGGCATGCCGCGCAGGGCGAGGTAGCCCTCCTGGTCGAGGTCGAGGCGGGCGGCCAGGCCGACGTCGACGGCCCAGTGGTTGGCGGTGGTGACGCAGTTGACGAGGGTCTCGCCGCGGGTGGCGGCCAGGGCCTCCCACAGGAGCGTCTCGGCGGTGGGGACGTTCTCGGCGGCCAGCAGCGCGGGACGGTCGCGGTGGGGGTCGAGGTAGACGTAGCCGCGGCGGTCGCGGGTGTCGGACACGACCAGTCGCAGGGTGTCGAGCATGTGGAGGTGGTCGGGGCCGTGGCCTGCTCCGCGCAGGGAGGTGTCGAGGCGGTCCATCCATTCCAGGTCGTCGGGGCGTCCGTCGCGGAGCCCGTCGATCGCGGGGAGGGTGGAGCGGTCGACGCGTCCGACCATGCGCATCTGCGGGTGCAGGGTGAATCCGGCCAGCCGGTACCGGCGGGTGGCGGCCGGGTGCGTGGTCGCCGAGAACAGGCCCTGCCGTCCGTCGGCGTGCGCGAGGACCGCGTCCATGAGGCGCCGTCCGATGCCACGGCCCTGCCGGTCGGGCAGGACGCCGTAGGTCGCGAGGTACCACACCCGCCCACGGTTCTGGGAGAAGGCGAAGCCGACGATGTCGCCGGCCTCCTCGGCGACCTGACAGCCGCCGGGGTCGGCCGACAGCAGGTGGCCGACGAAGTCGATCCAGCGGCGGGACGCGGCGGCGTCGGGCGGCTGCGGTTCGGGGTCGTTCCACCGTCGGCTGAGCCGGTCCGCCTCGAGGAACGTGACGGCCATGGCGCGTTCGGCGGCGGGCAGGTCGCCGGCCGTCAGGGGCCTGATCCGCACCGCTTCCGAGCCGACGTGGTCATGTGGGGTGGCGGGTGGGGTCACGGGTGTTCTCGTCCGTTCTCGGGAGCGTGGGCGGCGGGGCGGGACGGGTGGCCGGCGCCGCGTCGGGCTCCCTTGGCCTGACGACGTCCCGAGCATCGCGGTCCCGATGTGGAATCGGGGGTGGGTGCCTGACGTGCCCGGCGCAGTTCCCGCGGGTCTCGATTCAACGGGGCGCCGCTCCCCCGGGCAACCCGTTTTCCTCCTCGGCCCGGCCCAAGGGTCGGCGGGCGAACAGGGACGCGTAGACGGTGCGGTCGTTGCGGGTGACGATCTGTCCGGCCAGGTGGGGGGCGGTCACGGTGGACAGTCGCAGGTCGAGGTGGCGGTCCTCCTCGCGTAGTTCGGCGGGGCCGGTGGTGGGCATGGCGGCGAGGCGCGCGCCGATGTCGGCGAGGCGGGCGGCGCGGTCGCGTTCCAGGGCGGCGCGCAGCCCGGACGTGCCGTTCTCGCCGTCCCGGATCCGCAACGCCGCCGGCGCCCCGGCGGGTGGGCCCATGGGTGAGGCGGTGAATGAGGCGGTGGGTGGGGTCGTGGGTGGGGTGGGTTCGGCGTGCCAGGCGGCGACGCCGTAGGCGAAGCACACCAGCGCGGCCCACATCTCGGCGAAGTAGGCGGGGTCGGGTGCGATTTCCAGGCCGGCGAACCGGTCGGCGACGAAGAACAGCGCGCCGACCTGTCCGGGCAGGGGTTCCAGGCGGGACTGGAACTGGGTGAGCACCGGCCGTCGACGCGACAGGATCTGTTCCAGGTTTCCGCGGCGTGGGAGGTCGTGGCGGGCGTTGAGGTCGGCGATGTCGTCCCACAGTTCGGTGTGGCCGTGGACGCCGCGCAGGTCCAGGGCGCGGGCGCGCAGTTCCAGGGGCAGCACGAAGAACCACTGGTCGCGTCCGGTGAGGCGGCCGCCCTGGTCGGCCTGGCCTGCCTGGTCGGCCTGGTCGGCCTGGACGCAGCGGGCGTCCTCGAACGGCAGGGTCTGTCCGGGTGCGAGGAACGCCGACCGGCACAGGGCGTGGTCGGGGGCGCCGTCCTGGACGTAGCCGATGTGCAGCGGGACGATCGCGACGTCCGTCGCGGTGGTGTTGGTGAGTTCGACGCGTCCGTGGCCGGGGACGCCGGACAGGCGCAGGCCGGTGCGGGGCGGCGCGATCCCGGGGTGGGCGGGCCCGGAGATCGGGACCATGGTGAGCGCGCCCGCCTGTTGCGGGGTGCCGAGGCGGTGTCCGGCGAGGCTGAGGGGGCCGGGGACGAGGGTGTCGAGCGCCGTCACCTGGGTCATGCGGTGCTCCCGGAGGGTCCTCGGAGGGTGGGTGGTCGGTCAGGCGGCCAGGCCTGGGGTCAGGTCGTCGGCCTGCCGGTCCAGGGCGTCCAGGCGGGCGTGCAGGGCGGCGCGCAGCCATGGCGTGCCGGTGGGGCAGTGCGCGAACATCCAGGGCAGGAGTTCGGCGAAGTCGTCCTGGTGCCAGAAGCCGCGCTGCGGCAAGGTTGGGGCGGGGCGTCGTAGCCGCAGGTCGTCGCCGCCGGTGAACATGGCGTGGCAGAACACCACGGGGGTGGTGACGCCGGCGTGCGGCAGGGCGGCCACGACGCGGGCGAGGTCGCCGGGGAACAGGTTCTCGTGGCCGTCGGAGATGACGGCGACCAGGTCGGGGTCGGTGCCGAGGGCGTCCAGGAGGCCGGTGGCCAGGTCGGTCGCGCCGCGGGGGGTGCGTTCGTCGCCGCCGACCTCGATGACCTCCAACTGCGCGCACACCTGCGACAGCACCATCCGCAGCGCGGCCGCCTGGGACAGCAGGGCCCATTCGCGGTCGCCGTGGCCGCGCATGGACGCCGAGGCGTCCAGGACGAGCGCGAGGGTCCCTTCGAAGCGGGGGAACGCGGCGGCCGCGGCGCCGACGTGGCGGCACAGCGCGACGTAGAGGTCCTCGGTGGGGCCGCTCCGGTAGAGGTGGACGAGGGTGGCGGCGATGTCGCCGCGGTCGGTGACGGTGATGGTCGCCGGGTGCGGGCGGGCGGTGTCGATCGGCAGGACGGGCTGGTCCAGTACCGTCCCGGCGCGACCGTCCACGGCGGCGGCGACGGCAACAGAGGCGGCAACAGAGGCGGGAACGGGGTCGGTGGCGGGTGTGGGTGTGGGGTCGGGGGTGTAGAGGGCGCGGACGCGCGCGCCGGCCGTGGGGCCGACCGTGGCGGTGGGCGTGGCGGTGGGCGCGGTCAGGAAGCGCAGGAGTCGACGCCGCAGGTACTCCGAGGCGGTGTCGCCGGCGCGGATGCGGCGGGCGCAGCCGCGTGCGGTGGTGGTGCCGAGGGCGTGCTCGAAACAGTCGAGCAGGGCGGGGCGGCGCGCGGCGATGAGCGCGTCGGCGTGGGGGTGTTCCAGGACGAACCGCAGCACGGCGCGGGTGGTGTGCTTGTGGTTGGCGCGCAGCCGCCGCAGGGCGAGCAGGACGGTGATGACGTGCGCGGGCGGCAGGCCGAGGGTCAGGACGCGGGCGACGCGGGCCGACACGGCGCGGGCGTGCTCGTCCAGTCCGGCCTGGGAGGCGGCCAGGGTCTGCAGCAGCACCCGGGCGCGCTGCCAGGGCCGCGCGCCGGGCGCCAGGCCGAGCAGCGCGTACCCTTCGGCGTCGCGGGCGTGGACGGCGCGGTGCAGGTCGGCGTCGTCCCAGCGCAGCGCGCCGCCCCGGGGCAGGGTGAGGGGGGTGTCGTGGGTCTGCAGGTGGGCCAGGAACGTGGGGGTGTCCATGATTGTTCGCCTCCGCAATCATGGAGTGTAGGAATCTTCACCGCGGACCCGACACTCATTTTCCTGCGGTGTCGAGGACGGCGGGCGGCACGGCGGCGCCGGACGCGGCGGGACGGTGCGCGGCCGCGCGCTGGGCGAGGTAGGCGCCGGTCAGCACGATCGCGCCGCCGAGCAGCTGCGGCGGGGTGAGGCGTTCGCCGAGCACGGCCCAGGCGATGAGGCCGGCGGCGACGGCCTCGGTGTAGCAGATGGCGGCGCCGACCTGCGCCGACAGCCGTTGCAGTCCGGCGACGCCCGCGAGGTAGGCCAGGACGGTGCTGACGATCCCGAGGCACGCCACCAGCGTCCAGCCGGGCGCGGTGTGCCCGCCGAGGGGGACCCGCGCGGACAGCACGTCCCAGGGCAGCGCCCAGGGCGCGGCGGGCACGGCGAGCGCGACGGCGGCCAGGACGCTCCCGGACGCGGTGATGACCAGCGGGTCGACGTGCCCGGTGAGGCGGTCGACGGTGAGGAAGTAGGCGGCCTGGCAGGCGGCGGCGCCGAGCCCGGCGGCCAGGCCGATCGGGTCCAGGGCCAGGCCCGTCCACACCTGCACGACCAGCGCCAGCCCGACCATGGCGACCGCGACGCCGACGGCGGCGGTGCGGTGCACCGGGACGCGGCGGACCAGCCGCAGCCATGCCAGCACGACGACGGGTCCGCTGAACTCCAGCAGGATCGCCACCCCGACCGGCAGCCGCGACGCGGCGACGAAGTAGCACGCCTGGCATCCGGCGACCCCGGCGGCCCCGTACAGCACGACGGGCCCCCAGTGGCGGCGCAGGCGTCGGGGCAGGTCGCGGGTCTTGGTCCGTCCGCGCAGGGCGAGGGCGAGCGGCGCCAGCACCAGCGCCGCGGTCGCGATCCGCAGCCACACCGCCTGCAGCGGCCCGAGTCCGGCCTCGATGAGGGCCTTGCCGAACGGGCCGGACGCGCCGAAGCAGATCGAGGAGAACACCGCCAGACCCACGCCCCACGCCCGGCCGCCGACCGCCCCGTTCACCGCCCGCCCACCGTCACTCCGCTCAACCCGTGGCGGTCACCGCCCGCACCCACACGAAATAACGACCATACCGCCATAACGCTCCTTACTCGGCGGCGGTGGGGTCAGCGCGACGAACACCCGGTCGATCGGTTCACCCGGTCGGCCGCACGCGTGGTCGACCTCACCGGCGGTCTCCCCTGCGGTCTGCCCGGCGGTCTGCCCGGCGGCACGGCCGCGGCCTCGACCGGTCGCCGGGATGATTCCGGACGGTCCGGTTCGGGCTACTAGGATCGGCGGATGAGCTGGCAGGCGGCCGGGGTGGGGCCCGGCGGAACCGGCGGCGGTCCGAGCGGGGACCTGTTCGCCTCGGTCGAGGGCAACGTGCGGGAGCTGGTCGCCTCTCCCTGGTGGCAGACCGCCCCGCCCGCCGACCGCGCCGCCCAGATCGCGGCGCGGATGCTGTGGGGCGCCGGGGAGTGGTGGCTGTACGGGGCGTGGGGCCGCTGGTACCGGTGCGGTCTGGACGGCAGTTGGCATCCGTGCCCGCCGCCGGCGTCCCTCGAGGACCGCCGGGTCGCCGTGCCCGCGCCGCGCGGGGCGGGCACGCCGCCGATCCCGCCGCAGCTGTACCCGACCGGGCCGGACCTGTCGGCGGGGCGGGTCGCGCCGCTGGGGTTCCTCGGGCCCGTCCCCGACACCGCGGTGGTGGCGCGCATCGCCCAGTCCCTCACCACGGCCCTGGCGGTGGACCCGCAGCAGTTCGCCCAGCGCGACCCGATGTTCCAGCCGGGGACGCCGTCCACGGTCGCCGCGGCGTGGGGCGCGCTGCTGTGGTGCGCCGGGTCGCCGGTGGCGTTGACCGAGCATCCGCTGATCGAGTCGTTCATCCCGTTCCTGACCACCTCGGCCGACCGGCTGCACTGGATGATGCCGCCCGACTTCGCGACCCTGGCGGGCTACTACATCCACCGGCTCGGCGCCGGTGACGGCGGTGGCGCCGCCCACGTCGCCCGGGTGATGTACGAGGTCGCGGCCGGGTTGCAGGCCGACCCGCGGTTCCGTCCCGGCGCGGACGCGCTGGCGGCGGTGACGGCGGCGTCGCTGCGGATGGTCAACCAGGACATGGCCACCGTCCGGTACGGGCCGGACGCGATCGTGCAGGAGTGGCGGCGCCGGTGCCCCGCGGAGTTCGCCACCACGATGGTCCGCGACACCGCGCCCGGGGAGTTCCTGCGCCTGGCCCTGTACGACCTGCAGCAGATCGTCGCGGGGTTGACCGGGCCGCGCCCGTCGGCGCCGGGCCGCGGGCACGACGAGGTCCGCCGCGCCGGGTTGGCGGTGCTGGCCGCCGACCTGCAGGCGGCGCCGGGCGCGTTGCCGGCGTTGCAGCGGTGGCTGGACCCCGACAGCGCCCGCACGGTGCAGGCGGTGCTGGCCGATCCGGCGAACCCGTTGCGGGCGCTGTGGCCGCGGGACGGGCGGCTGCCCGAGGCGTTGCGCGGCGACGACGCCGACGCGCTGGCCGCGCTGCTGGCCACCACCTACACCCTGGGGTTGACGTGGTGCCGGTTGGCGCAGGTGCCGCCGCCGGCGACGGGGTTCGCGGTGCCGCAGGCGGTGGCGGCGGAGTTGACGTCCCCGGCGATGCACACTCCGCCGTCGACCGACGAGTTGTCGGCGTGGGACATCATCAAGGCGGCCCGCGAGCATCTGGCGGCCGAGCGTGCCGTGGGCGGCGGTGTCGACCAGCCGGTGGCGCCGGTGCCCGAGCCGGTGCGGGACGCGCCGGGCCCGCCGCCCGCGGTCGCGCCCGCCCCACCGCCCGCCCCACCGGCCCCGGTGCCGCCGCCCGCCGCTCCGGTGCCGCCGCCGGCCGCCCCCGAACCGCCCGCTCCCCCGCCACCTGCGCCGCCGATGCCCGCGCCGCCGACGCGGGCCGCGCCCGCGGGGCCGGTGCCGGGGCCGTCCGCGCCGGTGGACGAGCCCGCGTGGCCGCAGCCGGACGCCACGACCGCCGACGCCACCGCGCACCCCGCCCAACCGCCGGCCCCACCGCCCGGTCCTGCGCCGGGCGCGGGCCCGGCGCAGGGTTCGGCGCAGGGTTCGGCGGCGGGTCCGGTGTGGCCGGACGAGGCGCAGCACACGCAGTTGGACACCGACGCGTTCCGGACCCAGCTCGACCCGGGCCCGGCATGGCCCGGCTCGGCCGCGCCACCCGCCGGGCCGCCCGTGGCGCCGTCTTCCGGGTCGGGGCCGGAGGCGGCGCCGCACGCGGACCTGCCTCCCCCGCCGGCGCCGGTGCCCGAGCCGGTGCCGCCGGTGCCGCCGGCGCCCGCTCCGGAGGAGAGTCCGCAGGTCGCCGAGGCGTACGGAATTCGTTTCCTGTGCGGCGCCGACGACATCGAGCGGGTGGTGACGGAGGTGCGGCGGCGCGGCAAGTGGGCGCGGCGGCTGCGGGGGCAGGAGGTGTCCAGCGCGTCGGCGCCGGCGTTGCTGCTGATCGGGACGCCTTCCAGCGGGCAGCGGCGGCTGGCGCGGATGGTCGCGGCGGCGCTGGCGGAGGTGGAGGCCTCCAGCGGCGAGGTCCACAGCGTCCATGCCGAGGATCTGCGCGAGCACGGCCCCGACGGGTTGCGGGCCGCGTTGGAGGAGCACGCCGGGCACGTCCTGCTGCTGGACGGTCTCGATGGTCTGATCCTGGACGAGGCGCAGGGCCCTTCGTACGCGTCGGTGCTGTATCGGACGCGTCTGGAGGGCGTCAACGACACCGCGCTGCTGGGCACGTGCGAGCCGGACCGGGTCGGGGAGCTGTCGGCGGTGTCACCGGAGCTGGTGACCGACCTGCGGGCGGTGCGGCTGCCGGACCTGAGCGAGTCGGGCGCCCGGTCGGCGCTGGTGGGGTTGCTGGCCGAGGAGCGGCGGCTGCGGCTCGGGTCGGACGCCTGGACGGTGGTGAACCGTGAGGTGGGGCTGCTGCGTCCGCGGGGCCGGCTCACCGGCGCCCGGCTGGTCGAGGCGTATCTGGACCGGGCCGCGACCCGGCATCTGGGCAGCGCGGCGGCGACGCAGGCGATCGGCAGCGCGTTGTCGTTGACTGCCGCCGACTTCGAGGGGCTGGCCGCCGAACTGTCGGGCCGCTGACCACCGCCGGGTGAGGTCGGGCTGACCGGGAGGCCCGATTCCCCTTGCCCGTGGGGGATTTGGGCCCCCGGCGGCGCGCTGGAACGTCGGTGGGCGCGGTCACGATGGGGATGTGGATCGTGTGGACCGGCTGCTGGCGCTCGTCGCGGAGTTGCGCGCGGCGTCGCCGGAGCCGGTGGAGGCGGCGACGCTGGCGGAGCGGTCGGGGGTCAGTGAACGGACCGTCCGCCGTGACGTGGAGTTGCTGACGCACGGCGGGTTGCCGGTGCGGACGCTCAGGGGCCGCGGATACGCGTTACCGGCGGCCGCGGAGCCGGTGCCGTTGACCGAGGCGGAGTCGCTGACGGGTCCGGTGCGCGACACGCTCGCCGAGGCGGTACGGACCCGCCGGATCGTCCGGCTCGCCTACACCGATCAGGCGGGTGCGCGCAGTTTCCGGGACGTGGAGGCGCACGGCCTGGTCGCCGCGCCCTACGGGGAGTACCTGGTGGGGTGGTGCCGGATGCGGGACGGGCCGCGGATGTTCCGGCTGGACCGGATCGGCGCGGCGTTCCTGGCGGGGCGCGGCGCGGAGGTCCGCGACCTGGACGACCTGCTGGCGGCGTTGCGGGTGCCGATGCCGCGTCCGCCGGACCGGGCGGGGCCGCGCGGCCCGGCGGGTGCGGCGCGGGCGCGGGCGTGGACGTTGGATCGGGTGGAGTACGTGCGGTCCCGGCTGCGGGACGCGGTCGCGGAGGTCTCCCCCACCGGGCCGGGCGCCCGCCGGTCGGGGTGCGGGTCGGGGGCGGCGGCGCTTCGCGGGGTGCTGGGGCATCTGGCGGAGTGGACGCGGTGGCAGGCGGCGGCGGTCCGGGCCGCGGCGACGGGTGAGGAGCCGGTCCTGCCGGGCCGCCGCCCGCGGTTCCCGCCCGAGTTCGACCGGGAGATGCCCTACGACGCGCGGGAGCGGATGATCCAGGACGTGATGGCGCTGCGGTCGCTGGGCGAGGTGGCGCGTGACCTGGAGGAGGTGTTGGCGTCGGTGGCGCACTGGGCGGCCGACTGCGACGACGCGCTGTGGGAGATGGAGTTGCCCGACCCGCGCCCGTACGGTCCACCGGGCGCGCCGCGCCCGCTGGCGGATCTGCTGGCGGGTTGGCGGGGCCCGCTGGCGCACATCGAATGGCACCTTGACCGCCTGACCGACGAACCACCACCCTCCCCGTCCTTGGACGAGGAGGACGTCTGGCTGGTGGACCACTGCCCTCTGCAGCCCTGACCGACTCTCGCAGCGATCGGGTATCGCGGGCCCGACCCGGTCTCGCGGCAGGTCGGGGTCTCCCAGACCTGACGAGGGTCGCGCGGGCCGGGTCTCCGTCCCGTGTCGGGGAGGACGTGTCGTGCGGGTCAAGGCTCGCGGTAGGTGGGGTTCTGTGGGTTGGTGGGGGCGGGTCGCGTCTCGTGGGGTGCGGGTTGGGGTTCGTGGCGCGTGGAAGCGGCGGGGGTGCGGCGGGTTCGATGCCACCGACGATGCCGCGGACGTCCATGAGGGCGTGGTCGTGTTGGGTTCTGGGAGGGGAGGCATCGTCGGGTTCCCATCGGCAGGGCCGCCCTCTGTGCCCTGCTTCTCGTTGCTCTCGACTTCTCGTCCGCTCATGACGGCGCTCGAGGTTGTCGGGGTGGCGGTGGACGGGGCACCCGGGCCGAGCCGTTACAGTGGTTACGTCGGTGTGGGATGTGTCCCCCGGGCTCTACCTGACGCCTTCGGGGAATACCGCCGGTCCCTTGTGGTCCGGGCTGGAGCTTCGTTGTGCCTTTCGCCGTGAGGCGACCACCACACCGGCGCTTACGCCGTTGCCCCGGCGAGGAGTTCCTCGCCGGGGCAACGGCGTTTCGGCGTCAGGGTGTTCGCGCGGGTGGGTGTCCGGGCGGGGTGGGGTCGCGCGCCCGGGTGCGGGGTGGGGCGGGTGTTACGGCGGCGTCACAGTGCGGCCGCCGCGATGGCGGCGCCGATCGCGGCGAGGACGATGATGACGGCGGCCGTGGCGAGGACGATGGTGCGTGCGCGGCGGCGGGGGGTGCCCAGTCGTGCGAGGCGATGGGCCAGCCGCGGGTCGTCCTCGCTCAGGCGGACCTCGATCTGTGTGAGGATCCGCTGCTCCTCCATCGACAGCGCCATGCTCATACCTCCGGGGGTCAGGTGTCTGAATTCCTCCCCCCGGAGCATGATCATTATCCCTGGGGGGCGGTGACGGTTGTGCCTCGTCCGGGCCCGCTCTGGTGGTGGAGGCGGTTCAGGGCGGTGACGTAGTAGGTGTAGGTGCGGCCGGGTCGGGCGGTGGGGTCGTCGAGGCGGGTGCCGCGGACGTGGCCGATGAGGTGGGCGGGGGCGACGGGCGCGCAGGCGGGGCGTTCGCCGTCCACCCGGTAGACGGCGTAGGACGCGGCGTCGGCGGAGGGCCGCCAGGTGACCTGGACGCCCGTGCCGCCGTCCCGGCCGGGCGCGGCGGTGGTGTTCTGCACGGCGGGTGGGGGCGGGGTGTCGTCGCGGGGGCGTTTCGGGCGGTCGGCGGCGGGGGGGATGGCGGGGCGGGCGTAGTGGTCGGCGCGGAGCCGGGCGGCGAACCCGCGGCGGTTGGCGGCGATGTCGGAGGCGCTGAAGAACACGTCGCCGCGGACCTCGGGGTGCTCGGCGTTGAGGGTGAGGTGCCGGGACAGTTCGGCGGGGTTCTTCCAGGCGGTGTCGGTGCCGACGCGGTAGGCGCCCTGCCCGATGGTCAGTTGGACGCCGGTGCCCTCGACCTGGTCGGCCCACCAGCGGACCAGTTCGGCGTAGTCGGCGCGGGGGTCGCCGATCGGCCAGTACAGCTGGGGGGTGACGTAGTCGATCCACCCGTTCTTGATCCAGGTGCGGGTGTCGGCGTAGACGTCGTCGTAGCTCTGCAGGGCGCGGGTGGCCGATCCGGCGGGGTCGGTGCTCTTGTTGCGCCAGACGCCGAAGGGGCTGATGCCGAACCGCACCCAGGGTTTGGCGTCGTGGATCTTCTCCGAGAGGGTCCGGACGAGGGTGTTGACGTTCTCGCGGCGCCAGTCGGCCTTGTCCGTGCCGCGGCCGTGGGCCTTGTAGGTGGCCTGGTCGGGGAACTGGGCGCCGCCCTCGGGGTAGGGGTAGAAGTAGTCGTCGAAGTGGACGGCGTCGATGTCGTACTTGGTGACGACGTCCATGACGACGCGGGTGGCCAGGTCCCGGACCTGCGGCAGGCCGGGGTCGTACCACAGGCCCTTGCCGTACTTGCGGACCCAGTCGGGGTGTTGGCGGGCGGGGCTCTTGGGCGACAGTTTCTTCAGGTCGTCCTGGCGGGAGATGCGGTAGGGGTTGAACCAGGCGTGGAACTCCAGGTTCCGGGCCCGCGCCTCTCTGATCATGAAGGCGAGGACGTCGTAGCCGGGGTCCTTGCCCTGGGTGCCGGTGATCCACTGTGACCACGGCTCGTACGGGGAGGGGTAGAAGGCATCGGAGTTGGGGCGGATCTGGACGAACACCGCGTTCATCCGCATGTCGACGGCGGTGTCGAGGAGCCGGGTGAACTGCTTCTTCTGTTCGGCGGCGGTGTCGTCGGTGTCCTTGGGCCAGTCGATGCCGGCGACGGTGGCGATCCACATGCCGCGCAGTTGGCGCCCGTCGGCGTCGTCGGGCGGGTCGACGCGCGGGCATTCTGCGGCGGCGCCGGTGGGGACGGGCGCGCGTCCGCCGTCGCCGCGTCCGCCGCTCTCGCCGCCGAGCGCGGGGATGCCGCAGCCGGCCGCCGCGCCCGCCGCCACCGCCGCCAGCAGGGCCGCCACCACCGTTCGGATCCTGGTTCGCGATGCCATAGCGGCCCATTGTTACTCACGCGCCGCGATGCCGCGTACGGAACGCCGATGCCCGTGTGATCCCCGACCGTCCCGTTTCGCCTGATACGCGAATTGCGATCATCGAACACACGTTCCATACTGGCCGGACGTAGCGTCGCTCGTGTGTTCGAAAGGGGTGGGGGTGCGCTGGGATCACCTGCGGTTGGACGGCGACCCGGACGGCAGGCCGGGCGCCGAGCCGCCGCTGATCGAGCGGCGGGCGGTGGCCCGCACGTTCGACACCCCGGGTTTTCGCGGCATGACCTTCTACGAGGTGCGCGCGAAGACGATCGTCAACCGGGTCCCGGCGGCGTCCCGGATGCCGTTCCGTTGGACGATCAACCCCTACCGGGGCTGCTCCCACGCGTGCGTCTACTGTTTCGCCCGCCGCTCCCACGAGTATCTGGACCTGGACGCGGGCGCCGACTTCGACTCGCGGATCGTGGTGAAGGTGAACGCGGCCGAGCGGCTGCGGGCGGAGCTGGCGTCGCCGCGGTGGCGGGGCGAGCACATCGCGATGGGCACCAACGTCGACTGCTACCAGCGCGCCGAGGGCCGCTACCGGTTGATGCCGGGGATCCTGGCGGCGCTGCGGGACGCCGCCAACCCGTTCTCGATTCTCACCAAGGGGTCGCTGGTCCTGCGTGATCTGCCGCTGCTGCGGGAGGCGGCCGAGCGCACGGCGGTGAGCGCCGCGGTGTCGGTGGGGTCGCTGGACCCGGACCTGTGGCGGCTGGCCGAACCGGGCACCCCGCCGCCACGCCGCCGCCTGGAGGTGTGCGCGGCGTTGAACGAGGCGGGCGTCGACTGCGGTGTCCTGATGGGCCCGGTCATCCCCTACCTGTCGGACTCGCCCGCGCGGTTGGACGCCGCCGTCCGGGCGGTCGCCGAGGCGGGCGCCACGTCGGTGTCGGCGATCACGCTGCATCTGCGTCCCGGTGCCCGCGAATGGTTCCTGGCGTGGCTGCGCGAGCACCATCCGCGCCTGGTCGTGCCCTACGCGCGCCTGTACGGGACCGGCGCCTACGCGCCGCGCGCGTACCAGGAGCACATCACCCGGCAGGTTCGGGACCTGGCGTCCCGGTACGGCATCGCCGGCCGCGCCGACCGGGCGGGCCACCGGCCCTCTCCCCCGCCGCCCGCCCGCCCCCGGCAACTGTCCCTGCTGCCGCGGCCGGACGGACCGGACGACGACGGTGGCCCCTCGGGCGACATCTTGGGCGACACCTTGGGCGACGTCGTGGGGGGTGTCGGTGGGGCGTCGTCGTGACCTCGATGCCAGGGCTTGGGGGCTCGGGTGGCGCCGAGCGTGCCCCGCCGCGGCCGGCGCGCCCGCCGCAGGCACTGGCGCGCCCTGCGCGTACTGCGGCGTGCGCCGGGCCGGGGTGTGTGCTCGGCGGATCGGGCGAGGGCATGGTCAGACGTCGTCGAGGTCCGACCAGAAGCCCGGGTCGTCCTCGTCCGCGGTGAGAGCCGAAGCGTGGTCTGCGCGCCCGGCGGCGCCACCTCGGTCCAGGTGAAGCCGGGCCCTTCCCGGTGTTCCCGGATTTCGAATCCGAGTTTCTCGGTGTAGAAGCGCAGCGCCTTGTCCTGGTCGCGAACGTAGACCCCGATCTGGGAAATCTTCGAGATCATCGGATCCCTCCGGATACGCGGGCTCGAATGCATGGCATGGCAGCAACACCGATGCCTGCCGTCCAGAAAATGCGTTTTAAACGTTCGAATGTAAATGTTTTCCTGTTCGGCTCATAAGGGCCCGGGCCGGTAAGGGGGTCAGGCGTGTTCGGAGTCGAGTTCGACCGGGGCGGCGATGACGTCGACCATCGCGCCGTTGCGGAGGACGGTGATGGGCAGGGGGCGTCCGATGGCCTCGGCGAACATCAGTCGTTGCAGCGACTGGGCGGTGGAGACCGGCGCGCCGGCCGCGGTGAGGACCAGGTCGCCGCGGCGCAGCCCGGCCCGGTCGGCGGGGCTGCGCGGGACGACCTCGACGACGCGCAGCGCCTCGCCCTGCCCGATCCGCGGACGCAGCGCCGGCGGGACGGGCACCGGCGCGGCCACCAGCCCGAGGAACGCGCGCCGGACCCGGCCGTCGCGGATCAGCGCGCCGATGATGCGACGGGTCGTCGCGTTGATCGGCACGGCCAGGCCGAGGCCGATCCCGGCGACGGCGGTGTTGACGCCGACGACGCGGCCCCGGGAGTCGGCGAGCGCGCCGCCGGAGTTGCCGGGGTTGAGGGCCGCGTCGGTCTGGATGACGTCCTCGATGACCCGCGCGACGGTACCGGTGCGGGTCGGCTGCGACGTCGGCAGCGACCGGCCCAGCGCCGACACCACCCCGGCGGTCACCGAACCCGACAGGCCCAGCGGGTTCCCGACGGCGACGACGAGCTGCCCGACCACGAGCGTGTCGCTGTCGCCGAGGGTGACCGGGGCGGGGACGGGTCCGTCGGCGCGGACCACCGCCAGGTCCGACAGGGGGTCGGTGCCGACGACGGTGAACGGGGCGGTCGCGCCGTCGGCGAACGCGGCCTGCCCGGCGGACGCGGCGCCGACGACATGGGCGTTGGTGAGCAGGAACCCGTCACCGGTGAACACCACCGCGGACCCGGCGCCCTCACCGCGCCGGTGCCGCACCCGCAGCGCCGCCACCCGCGGCGTCAGCTCGCGGGCCACCGCGGACACCACCCGGGAGTAGGCGTCCAGCGGCGCGCCGTCAGAAGGGTCGGGGACGGGATCGGGGCCAGGGGCGGAGACCATCACACCTCCCGATGATTACACCGTTACACGGTAACGTCCGCGGGACCGGAGGTGTTCCCACCCGGCCGATCACCCGGCCGGTCGCCGCCGTCGACCATCAGCAGCGCGGCGTCGTCCCCGACCCCGATCCACCCGTCCCCGATCCACCCGTCACCTGCCACCGGCGCCGGAACCGCCGCGGGTCACGCCACCCCTCCCCCCCAGGAAAGGCCCGCACAGCAGCGGTTCGGTCCGCAGCCGCTCCACGAACCGCCCACTTCGCGGCCGACCGTGCCATCGACGTGGGGCTCGGCATCCATCTCGGCGAGGTCGACGAAGGCCGTCTCACCGGACATGCGCCCGTCCTGCGGCAGATCGTCCTCGGCGACCGGCCGCAAACGCACATGATCGTCTACGGGCCTCACCGTAGGACGGGCCCGCCCCGCCCGTCACCGTTCGGCCGCCCGCCCCCGCGAGGCCGTAGGGTGCGGGCATGGAAGCCGCAATTCACGGCCCCACGGGGACGACCGGCGGGCCGGTCGTGGTCGAACGCGCGGCCGGCGTCGGCGGCGAACTGGTGCTGCGCCGCGCCGGCGACCACTACGAGATCATCAGCAACGGCGTGTTCCTCATGGACACCCGCAACGGCGAGTCCGAACGGCTCCTGGTCCTCGCCGCGCTCGACGGGCGCCCCGGGGACGGGGCACGGGTGCTGATCGGCGGTCTCGGCGTCGGGTTCACCATCGCCGCGGCCCTCACCCTCCCGGACGTCGCCCACGTCACCGTCGTCGAACGCGAACCCGCCGTGATCGCCTGGCACCGCACGGCCCTGCGGCCCTGGTCGAAGGGCGCGCTCGACGACCCCCGCGTCACCGTCGAGAACGCCGACCTCCTCGACGTCCTCACCCGGCCCGACACCGCCCGCTACGACGCGCTGTGCCTGGACATCGACAACGGGCCCGACTGGACCGTCACCCCCGGCAACGCCCGCCTCTACGGCACCACCGGACTCGACCTGCTCACCGGCCGCCTCACCCCCGGCGGCACCCTCGCGGTGTGGAGCGCCAACGCCGCACCGGCCTTCGAGACGCTGCTGCGCCGCCGGTTCACCCACGTCGACGTCCGACCGGTACCGGTCCCACGGGGCGAACCCGACGTCATCTACCTCGCCCGACACCCCGCACCGGACGCCGGATAGCCCCCGTCGAGGAACGGACACGGCGCGACCGTCCCCTTCGCTTCCCGGTACCCACCTGATCGTCCCCGGTCCACCCGTTCGCTAGGTTTCGGCCTGACACACCACATTCGGGAGGATCTGTGGCCACTGCCCACGCAGCCCGACGGCGCCCCGCCGTCCTGGGCGACCTGCTGCCCGGCGCCCTCGCCCGCGACACCGCGCTCATCGCCGCCGCGGCCACGCTCACCGGCATCGCCGCGCAGATCACCGTCCCCCTGCCCGGCACCCCCGTACCGGTCACCGGCCAGACCTTCGCGGTGCTGCTCACCGGCGCCGCCCTCGGCTTCGGACGCGCCGCCCTCGCCATGCTCCTGTACCTGCTGGCCGGCATGGCGGGCATGCCCTGGTTCACCGAGGGCGGATCCGGCACCGGCGTCCCCACCCTCGGATACGTCATCGGGTTCGTCGTCGCCGCCGCCGTCGTCGGACGCCTCGCGCAACACGGCGGTGACCGCACACCCGTCCGCACGGCCGCCACCATGCTCACCGGAACCGCGATCATCTACGCGGTCGGCGTCCCGTACCTGATGGCGTCCCTGGACGTGACCCTCACCCGGGCCCTCGACCTCGGCCTCACCCCGTTCCTGGTCGGCGACGCGCTGAAGGTGCTGCTCGCCGCGGGCCTGCTCCCCGCCGCGTGGAGGCTCACCGGAGCCGCGCGCGACCGCTGACCCCGACCGGGACGGACGCCACCGGAGGAACCCCGGATGCCCGTCCGTCCGCGCATAAGCCGCGGGCGGACGGGCATCCCACCCACGGCCCCACCCACGACCCCGCCCGCAGGCCGCCGGCTGTGGCGCACACCTCATCTCCCGCACCGCCCACCACCAGTTGAACAGGTTCAAATCTCGCGTAGAGTGGGCCCGTGAAGCTCGCCGCGACCGCACAGGACCACCTCACCGTCCACACCGTCCCGGTCCCCGACCCAGGCGACCTCATCGCCCGGCTCCCCCACCCCACCGCACTCGCCTGGATCCGCCACGGCGACGGCATCGTCGGCTGGGGCGAAGCCGCCCGCATCACCCTCCCCGCCACCCCCGACCGCTTCACCGCCGCCACCACCGCCCTCCGCCACCTGTTCGACACCGCCGACGTCCACGACCCCCTTACCCTCCCCGGCACCGGACCCGTCGCCTTCGGCTCCTTCGGCTTCGACCCCACCACCGGCGACTCCGTCCTCATCGTCCCCCGCCGCGTCCTCGGCCGCCGCGACGGCACCGCCTGGCTCACCACCATCGGCGACACCGCCCGAACCCCCACCCCCGCCACCCCACTCCACACCCCCACCCGCCTCCACTGGACCGACGGCGCCCTCCCCGAACACGCCTGGAAACACGCCGTCACCACCGCCGTCGACCGCATCCGCCACGGCCACCTCGGCAAAGTCGTCCTCGCCCGCGACCTCACCGCCCACGCCGACACCCCCATCGACACCCGCGTCCTCCTCCACCGCCTCGCCCGCCGCTACCCCGCCTGCTACACCTTCTCCTGCGACGGCCTCGTCGGCGCCACCCCCGAACTCCTCATCCGCCGCACCGGCGACCACATCGAATCCCTCGTCCTCGCCGGCACCACCGCCCGCGGCACCACCACCACCGACGACCACACCCGCGCCGCCCGCCTGTTCACCTCCACCAAAGACCGCGAAGAACACCGCTACGCCGCCGACATGGTCCGCGACGCCCTCACCCCCCTCTGCCACCACCTCACCATCCCCGACGAACCCACCCTCCTCACCCTCCCCAACCTCACCCACCTCGCCTCCCCCGTCCACGGCCGCCTCACCGCCGACCACACCGTCCTCGACGTCGTCGCCGCCCTCCACCCCACCCCCGCCGTCTGCGGCACCCCCACCACCACCGCCCTCGACCTCATCCGCGAACTCGAAGGCATGGACCGCGGCCGCTACGCCGGACCCACCGGCTGGATCGACGCCCGCGGCGACGGCGAATGGGGCATCGCCCTACGCTGCGCCCACATCAACGGCACCCGCGCCCGCCTCTTCGCCGGCTGCGGCATCGTCGCCGACTCCGACCCCACCGCCGAACTCGCCGAGGCCACCACCAAATTCCGCGTCATGCAGGACGCCCTGCACAGCTGACCACACCCACCAGGTAACGTTTCCTCGGCCCCACACCAGCACCACCGAAGGAACCAGACCACCGTGGACGTCGAACGCACCGCCCTGCCCGGCATCGGTTTCCAACACATCATGACCACCGGACGAGGCCGCCGCCTCGGCGTCATCTCCCACCGCACCGGCCGCCGCGACCTCGCCATCTACGACAAGGTCGACCCCGACACCTGCCTCGCCACCGTCGCCCTCACCGCCGACGAAGCCGACACCATCGCCGAACTCCTCGGCACCGGCCGCGTCATCGAACACCTCGCCGAACTCCACCGCCAGGTCGAAGGCCTCGTCACCGAACAAATCCCCATCACCCCCGGCTCCCCCTACGACGGACGCCCCCTCGGCGACACCCGCTCCCGCACCCGCACCGGCGCCTCCATCGTCGCCGCCGTCCGCAACGGCACCGTCCACGCCAGCCCACGCCCCGACTTCATCTTCACCGCCGGAGACATCATCGTCGTCGTCGGCACAGGCGAAGGCACCGCCGCCGTCGCGCACATCCTCACCCACGGCTGACCCGCATGAGCTCCGCCGTCCAGCTCATCGAACTCGGCGCCATCATCCTCGCCCTCGGCCTCCTCGGCGCCGTGTCCGTCCGCTTCTCCATCTCCCCCATCCCCCTCTACCTCATCGCCGGACTCGCCTTCGGCTCCGGCGGCATCCTCCCCCTCACCACCAGCGAAGACTTCGTCTCCATCGGCGCCGAAGTCGGCGTCATCCTCCTCCTGTTCACCCTCGGCCTCGAATACACCGCCGACGAACTCGTCGGCAACCTCCGCACCTCCGCACCCGTCGGCCTCGCCGACATCGCCCTCAACGCCGCCCCCGGCGCCATCGTCGCCCTCCTACTCGGCTGGGGACCCGTCGCCGCCGTCGCCATGGCCGGCGTCACCTACGTCACCTCCTCCGGCATCACCGCCAAAGTCATCGGCGACCTCGGCTGGCTCGGCAACCGCGAAACCCCCGCCGTCCTGTCCGTCCTGGTCTTCGAAGACCTCGCCATGGCCGCCTACCTGCCCATCCTCACCGCCCTCCTCGCCGGAGCCGGACTCATCGGCGGCGCCACCTCCCTCGCCGTCGCCGCCGCCACCATCGTCGTCATCCTCTTCGTCGCCCTCCGCCACGGCACCCTCGTCGAACGCTTCGTCACCTCACCCAGCGAAGAAGTCCTCCTCCTCAAAGTCCTCGGACTCACCCTCCTCGTCGCCGGCATCGCCCAACAACTCCAGGTCTCCGCCGCCGTCGGCGCCTTCCTCGTCGGCATCGCCCTGTCCGGCCCCCTCGCCCACGCCGCCCAGAAACTCCTCACCCCCCTCCGCGACCTGTTCGCCGCCGTCTTCTTCGTCTTCTTCGGCCTCCACACCAACCCCGCCGACCTCCCCCCCGTCCTCGGCATCGCCGCGGCCCTCGCCGTCACCGGCATCCTCACCAAGACCGCCACCGGCTGGCTCGCCGCACGCCGCGCCAAAATCGGCCCCACCGGACGCCTCCGCGCCGGAGCCGCCCTCGTCCCCCGCGGCGAATTCAACATCGTCATCGCCGGACTCGCCGTCAACGCCGGCACCAATACCCGCCTCGGCCCCCTCGCCGCGGCCTACGTCCTCATCCTCGCCGTCGCCGGACCCCTCATCGCCCGCGGCGCCGAACCCCTCGCCGGCCGCCTCCGCCAACGCCGCACACCCCAACGCACCCCACAGACCGACGACGACGTCCCGGTCCCCACAGCGCCCGCCACACCCACCGCACCCAGCGTCGAATCCACCTGACCCCCCACCCCCTAGCGGGACGGAACCTGGCAGCCCGGACACCAGAACAGGTTCCGTCCCGCCAACTCCACCGTCGCCACCACCGCGCCGCACACCAGGCACGGCAACCCCGCACGCCGGTACACGTACACCTCACCGCCGTGCTCGTCCACCCGCGGCGGACGCCCCATCGCCTCCGGAGTGTGCTCCGGACGCACCGTGTCGATCCGCCCCACACGCACCCCCTCCGCCATCAACTCCACCAGATCACCCCACACCCCCAGCCACTGCTCCCGCGTCAACAGGCGTCCCGGCAACCGCGGATCGATGCCCTGCCGGAACAGCACCTCGGCCCGGTAGATGTTCCCCGGCCCCGCAACCACCGCCTGATCCATCAACAACACCGCGATCGGCGACCGCGCACGCCCGATCCGCCGCCACGCCACCTCCGGATCCGCGTCCGCCCGCAACGGATCGGGCCCCAACCGGTCACGCAGCACCTTCACCTCACCCGGATCCAACACCTCACACGTGTTCGGCCCCCGCAGATCCGCCCACCCCGCATCCCCCACCAGCCGCAACCGCACCGCTCCCACCGGAACGGGCACCTCACCTACCCCGAACACATACCTGCCATAAAGCCCCAAATGAACATGCAACACCCGGTCATCTCCGAACCCGAGCAACAAATGCTTCCCATGAGCATCCGCATCCACCAACACCCGACCGTCCAACAACCCCGCACCACCCACGAAACGCCCCTGCGGACTCGACGCCGCAACACGACGACCGCCGAACATCCGCTGATGCTCGGCGGCCAGACGATGAATCGCATGTCCCTCAGGCATGGCCCCGGAGCATAACCCCACCCGGCCACCCCACCCCAACCGACTACCGCAACGGCTCCCCCACCTCACGCATGTACCCCAACGCCAACCGATACGACCCCACCAAACCCGACTCCACATACGCCACCCCCACCTCCGCACAATGCGCCCGCACCAACGGCCGCACCCGCCGCAAATTACACCGCGGCATCCCCGGAAACAAATGATGCTCGATCTGATAGTTCAACCCACCCATCAACCAATCCGTCACCACACCACCACGCACATTCCGCGACGTCAGAACCTGCCGCCGCAAATGATCCCACCGCACCCCCGGCTCCGGCATCGCCATCCCCTTGTGATTCGGCGCGAAAACCGCCCCCAAATGCACACCGAACACCGCATGCTGCACCGCGACCAAAGCCAACGCCTGCCCCACCGGCAACAACGCCAACGCCAACGCGAAATACCCCACCACATGAACCAACAACAACCCGCCCTCCACGAACCGGTCACGACGCGACCTACCACGCAAGAACAGCAGACTGCCCACCTTCAGATTGACCCCCTCCAACGCCAACAGCGGAAAGAACAACTTCGCCTGGTGCCGCACCACCCACCGCAGCACACCCCGCTGCCGCCCCGCCTGCTCCTGCGTCCACGCCAGCACACCCTCACCCACATCAGGGTCCTTGCCCACATGATTCGGATTGGCATGGTGCCGATTGTGCTTGTCACTCCACCAACCGTGCCCCATCCCCAACAGCAGATTCCCCAGCACCAAACCCAACCACCGGTTCACCCGAGCGCTCCGAGCGATCTGCCGATGCCCCGCGTCATGCCCCAGAAACGCCGTACGCACCGCGACCACCGCCAACGGAACACCCAGCAGAACCGTCCACCAACCGTCCCCCGCCCACGCGACCGCCGCCCACAACGCGGCCGTCGCCACCAGATTCACCCCGATCGCCCACGCGTAGTACCCGCGACGCCGCTCCAGCAGACCACTGGCACGCACCCGCCGCGCCAACGGAGCGAAATCACTACCCCCCGACCGGGCGGAACCCCCAGACCCCGAAGCGGACGGAACGGGCGGAGCGGGCAGGGTCACGGCCATGAAGCCTCCAACGGAACAAGCACGGGAATCGGACAACTCCCCGAGAGACTACGGAGCGTGAACCCCCGCGAGTAACCCGCCACAGAGCCATCCCTCACCTGGCTCCCAGGTCCCGGCACCGCACCACCCGCCTCAACCCCCGGAACCACACCCCCCGCGATCACCACCCCGACCCTGCGCCACCGCCGGGACATGACGGCCATATAAAGTCAAACGCCATGGACGACGGCACTCGCTGGATCGCGCTTGACGGCGCGGCGAACGCCCGCGACCTGGGCGGACTCCCCACACTCGACGGCCGCACCACACGCCGCGGCCGCATCCTGCGCGCGGACAACCTGCAGGACCTCACGCTCACCGACGTGCGGCTCCTCATCGACGACTACGACGTCAAGAACATCATCGACCTGCGCAGCAACGCCGAGGTCCACCTCGAAGGCCCCGGACCCCTCACACGCATACCGTCCGTCACCGTCCACCAGCTCTCGCTGTTCCCCGAACGCGGACGCCACACCGACGCCACCGCCGACACCGCCGACGTGGACAAGGCCATCCCCTGGCAGGACCGTTCCAACACCGATTCGGAGCGCGCCGGCTCGGAACAGGACCGCTCACTCGGCATCTACCTCGGGTACCTCAACGACCGCGGCGACTCCATCGTGGCCGCCCTCCGCGTCATGACCCGTACCGACGGCGCCTCCCTCGTCCACTGCGCCGCGGGCAAGGACCGCACCGGCGTCGTCTGTGCCCTGGCCCTGGACGTCGCCGGAGTCACCCGCGAGGCGATCGTCGCCGACTACGCCCAGACCGGCGAACGACTCGACGCCGTCCTGCGACGCCTGCGCGCCAGCGACACCTACGCCGCCGACCTGAACTCCCGGCCGACCGACACCCACCTCCCCCACGCGGCCGTCATGGACAAGTTCCTCACCCGCGTCGACGAGGAGTTCGGTGGCACGATCGGTTGGCTCACCCTCCACGGCTGGAGCCCCGACGACACCGACGCCCTCCACACCCGGCTTCTCGGGTAGGCCGTTGGGGTTGGTTTTTGGTGTTGTGTTGTTGGCTAAGCATCTCACCGGGTGCCTTTACGTAGTAAGGTCAGACTTGAGTTCTCTGGCGGGCGACGCTCATGTGAAGACGGTCAGGTGAGCGTGGCGCGGACGGCGGCGTGCGCGGCCTTGCGCATCTCCGCGTGCAGCGCCGCGTTCGCATGCCGGTCGGTGCGGGCCTCCACGATCCGCAGCCCCTCCCCCACCATCGCCTTCGGCAACGACGCCGGCGCGTCCAACAGCCGGTACGGGACGCCGTGCGCGGCCGCCACCGCCTCCAGATCCACCTGGTGCGGCGTCCCGAAGACCCGCTCGAACGGCCCCGCCAACGCCGCCTGCGGCAGCAGCGAGAAGATCCCCCCGCCCTGGTTGTTCACCACCACGATCGCCAGATCGGGACGCCGGTCCCGCGGACCCACGATCAGCCCGTTCTGGTCGTGCAGGAACGCCAGATCACCCAACAGCGCGAACGAACGCCCACTGTGCGCCAACGCCGCGCCGATCGCCGTCGACACCAGCCCGTCGATCCCGCTCGCACCACGGTTCGCCATGATCCGGATACCGCGGCGCGGCCGCATCACCTGGTCCAGATCACGGATCGGCATGCTCGCGGCCGTGAACAGCAACGACCCGCCCGGCAACGCCGCCACCAGATCACGCGCCAGCCGCGGCTCGCTCACCCCCGGCACCGCGTCCAGCACCTCGTCCACCGCCGCCGCGGCCGCCAGATCCGCGGCCCGCCACGACTTCAACCACGCGTCGTCGCCCGACACCACCGGGATCTCCACCTCCGGCGCGACCTGCGTCGCCGACCGGACCGGGTCCGGCCAGTGCGCCAGATCAGGCGCCAGCACGATGTGCTCCTCCGCCCGGCGCAGCAACGACAGCAGCGGACGCGACAACCCCGGCTTGCCCAGCGTCACCACCACCTCCGGACGGTGCCGCTCCACGAACTCCGGAACCCCCAACAGGAAATGGTGCGACGACAACGCGTGATCGCCGTACCGGGCGTTGCCGTTCGGCTCCGCCAGCACGGGCCAGCCCGCCATCGACGCCGCCGCCACGTACCGCTTGACGTTGGACGCCCCGTCCCCCACCACCAGCACGCCCCGACGCGTCGGCGGAACATGCAGCACCGACCCCGGAGTCGCCGCCCGCACCTTCGTCCACGCCCCGGTGACATCACCGTCCAGCGGCTCGCACCACGACTCGTCGCCGTCCGGGATCAGCGGCTCACGGAACGCCGCGTTCAGATGCACCGGACCCGGGACCGGCGCCTGCGCCAGACCCCACGCGCGGCTCACCAACGACCGCCAGTACGCCACCATCCCCGGACGGTTCTCCGGAACACCGACCTCCGTGGACCACCGCGCCGCCGTCCCGTACAGCTTCACCTGGTCGATCGTCTGGTTCGCGCCCGTGTCCCGCAGCTCCGGCGGACGATCCGCCGTGATCACGATCAGCGGCACCCCCGACTCGTGCGCCTCGATCACCGCCGGATGGAAGTTCGCCGCCGCCGTCCCCGACGTGCACACCAACGCCACCGGACGCCCCGACCGCTTCGCCATCCCGAGCCCGAGGAACGACGCCGACCGCTCGTCGATCCGCACGTGCAGCCGCAGCCGCCCCGCCTCCTCGGCCGCGTGCAACGCCAGCGCCAACGCCGCCGACCGCGACCCCGGCGCCAGCACCGCGTCCGTCATGCCGCAGCGGAGCAGCTCGTCCACCAGGACCGTCGCCAGCGCCGTCGCCGGGTTCACGGACCGGCCTCGATCACCGGGGGTCCCCCCAGATGCTCCTGCGCGGCCAGCAGCCGCTCCCGCCAACCGGAGTCGTCGGGCGCCTCCCAACGGCGCAACGCCTCCTCGTCCACCACGGGCCGCCGCACCGGGATCTCCCCCGACACCGGCACCAACGGATCATGGACCACATCGCCGTCCAACAACGACAGCGTGCCCAGCCCGCACGCGTACCGCAGCTCCGGCAGCGCCGCCGCGAGCGCCACACCCGCCGCCAACCCCACCGACGTCTCCACCGCGCTGGACACCACCACCGGCAGCCCGCACGCCTCCGCCACCCGCAGCGCCGCCGCGACCCCGCCGAGCGGCTGCACCTTCAGCACCGCCACGTCCGCGGCCTCGACGGCCCGCACCCGCAGCGGATCCTCGGCACGGCGAATCGACTCGTCCGCCGCGATCGGCACGTCCACGCGCCGCCGCACCACCGCCAGCTCCTCAAGCGTCGCGCACGGCTGCTCGGCGTACTCCAGCTCCCACCGGTCCAGCGACCGGATCATCCGGGCCGCGTGGTCGACGTCCCACGCCCCGTTCGCGTCGACGCGGACCCGCCCGTCCGGGCCGATCGCGTCCCGGACGGCCTCCACCCGCGCCAGGTCGTCGGCGTCGCTCTGCCCCCGCTCGGCCACCTTCACCTTCGCGGTGCGGCAACCGGACTCCTTCGTCATCGCGAACGCCCGATCCGGCCCGACCGCGGGGATCGTCACGTTCACCGGCACCCGGTCCCGGACCGGCGCCGGCCACCCGTCGAACGCGGCCTCCCGCGCCGCCGCGAGCCACCGCGCGCACTCGGCCGGACCGTACTCGGCGAACGGCGAGAACTCCCCCCACCCGGCGGGCCCCTCGATCAGCACGCCCTCCCGCCGCGTCACACCGCGGAACCGCGTCCGCATCGGGATGGAGTACACCCGCACCCGCCAGACCCCCTGACCTGCCCGCCTAATCACCGTTTACCGGATCACACTGTGAGTTCGACCATTAGTAGTACCACGGGAAACGCGACCAATCGGGGTCGCGCTTCTCCAGGAACGAGTCCCGCCCCTCGGCGGCCTCGTCGGTGCCGTAGGCCAGCCGCGTCGCCTCACCCGCGAACACCTGCTGCCCGACCAGACCGTCGTCGACCAGGTTGAACGCGAACTTCAGCATCCGCTGCGCCGTCGGGCTCTTCCCGTTGATCTTCCGCGCCCACTCCAGCGCCGTCGCCTCCAGCTCCGCGTGCGGCACGACCGCGTTGACCATGCCCATCCGGTGCGCGGCCTCCGCGTCGTAGGTCTCACCGAGGAAGAAGATCTCGCGGGCGAACTTCTGCCCGACCTGCCGCGCCAGATACGCCGAACCGAACCCGCCGTCGAAACTCGCCACGTCCGCGTCGGTCTGCTTAAACCGCGCGTGCTCACGGCTGGCGAGCGTCAGATCGCACACCACGTGCAGGCTGTGCCCACCGCCCGCCGCCCAACCCGGCACCACGCACACCACCGGCTTGCCCATGAACCGGATCAACCGCTGCACCTCCAGGATGTGCAGCCGCCCCGCCCGCGCCGGATCGATGGTGTCGGACGTCTCACCGTCGGCGTACCGGTAGCCGTCCCGGCCCCGGATCCGCTGGTCGCCGCCGGAACAGAACGCCCACCCGCCGTCCCGCGGGGACGGCCCATTCCCCGTCAGCAGCACACACCCGACGTCACTCGACATCCGCGCGTGGTCCAGGGCCCGGTACAGCTCGTCCACCGTGTGCGGACGGAACGCGTTGCGCACCTCAGGCCGGTCGAACGCCACCCGGACCGTCCCGTGATCCACCGCCCGGTGGTAGGTGATGTCGGTGAAACCGAACCCCTCGACCTCTTTCCACGCGTCCGCGTCGAACAGCTCCGAGACCATCTCGTCCACGTCTCCCTCTCCGTCGGGGGCCGCGCCCGGCCGGGGACCGCGGCGCTCCACCCCATTCAACCGCCCCCATGTTTGAACGCGTTCAGCGGGGTCGTCTACCCTGGACGGATCATGGACCGCCCGCTGCACGCCGCTCTGCTCCCGCCAGGCCCCGACCTGTTCCGGGCCCTGGCGGACGCCCTCGACGGCGGCCCGGCGCTCTGCCCCCTCTCCCCCGACCAACCCGAACCCGCGCTGCACGCTCTCCTGGACGCCCTCGCCCCCGACGCGATCCGCACGGCGGACGGCCTCACCCCGTACCGCCCGCGCGGCGGGCACTCCCCCGTCCACGCCGACACCGCCGTGTTGATCGCCACGTCCGGCTCCACCGGCGCCCCCAAATTCGTCGAGCTGTCCGCCGCCGCGCTGCGGCACTCCGCCACCGGCACCCTCACCCGCATCGGCGCCGCGCCCGGCGACCGGTGGCTGTGCTGCGTGCCGACCAGCCACATCTCCGGGATCCAGGTCCTCGTCCGTGCCCTCGTCGCCGCCACCGACCCGATCATCATGCCCCGGTTCGACCCGGCCGCCGTCACGGCCGCCGCCGCGGACGGCCCGCACGTGTCACTCGTCCCGACGCAGCTGCGCCGCCTCCTGGACGCCGGGGCGGACCTGTCGCAATTCGGCGCGATCATCCTCGGCGGCGCCGCCGCCGCACCCGCCCTGCTGGCCGAGGCCCGCGACCGCGGCGGCCGCGTCTTCACCACCTACGGCATGAGCGAGACGTGCGGCGGCTGCGTCTACGACGGGACACCGCTGCCCGGCACCCGCGTCGCGCTCGGCGACGACGGCCGGATCCGCCTCGCCGGCCCGTCCCTGTTCACCGGATACCGGCTGCGTCCCGAGGAGACCGCCGCGGCCCGGGACGGCGACTGGTTCCTGACCCAGGACCTCGGCGTCCTGGAGAACGGCCGGCTCCGCGTCCGCGGCCGGCTCGACGACGTGATCAACACCGGCGGGGAAAAGGTCGTCGCGGGCGAGGTCGCCGCCGCCCTGTCCCACCATCCGAAGGTCCGCGATGTCGTCGTGATCGGACGCCCCGACCCCGAATGGGGCGAACGCGTCACCGCCGTCGTCGTCCCCGGCACGTCCGGCGTACCGGAGCTGCCGGAGCTGCGCGCCCTCGTCCGCGAGACGATGCCCGCGTACGCGGCGCCGCACGAACTCGAACTCGTGGACGCCATTCCGCTGCTCGCCTCCGGGAAGCCGGACCGCAGGCGTTTGCGTTGTATGTCGTACTGATCGCGTGTGGAGTTCGCACCACGTCCGCGGCCTTTACGCAGTAAGGTTCTGCTGGGACGGGCGCGGTGTGAAACCGCCCACTTCGGGCACCACGACCTTCTGGATCGCTCCTCCACGGTCCGCGGCGGAACGCCGATCAGAGGCCGGCGGGAACAAGGACCCCGCCGTGCGACGTTCCGTTAAGTGCGTGCGCCACGAGCGAACACAATCCGCGCCGCACTTCACACCACCGAAGGGAGGGGGGTGTCCCCATGCCGCGAAGCGCCGTAGAGACCCCGCTCACGGAGTCGGCGAGCCCCGCCCTCGACGACCTCCTGAAGCGTGGCCGCACCCAAGGGCGCCTCTCGCTCGACGAGGTGAGGGGGGCCTTCGAGGCGGCCGGCATCAGCCCGGCCCAGGGCCGTTCCATCCTGCGCGAGCTGTCCGAGGCCGGCATCAACCTCGCCGGCGAGCCCGACGGCGTCCGCAAGCTCGCCGCGGCCGCCGACCACGACGGCGGCGACACCGCCCAGGCCACGCCCGGAACCACCGAGCGCGCCCCCCGCAAGACCGCCGGCGCGCGCGGCACCGCCGCCGAACGCGGCGCCAAGACCACCCGCAAGACCACCCGTAAGGCCACCGAGAAGGCCGGCGGGGAGGGCGCCACCGCCGCGGACACCGCCGACGACGAGTTCGAGGTGACCGAGGTCGAGGCCGCCGACACCGAGGGCGGCGCCGACCTGGACGACCAGTCGACCGCCATGGGCGACTCGGTGCACACCTACCTCAAGGCCATCGGGCGCCGCCAGCTGCTCACCGCCGAGCAGGAGGTCGACCTCGCCAAGCGCATCGAGGCGGGCCTGTACGCCGAGCACAAGCTGGAGAACGAGGACCTCTCCCCCACCATGCGCGCCGACCTGGAATGGGTCGCCGCCGACGGCCGCCGCGCCAAGGCCCACATGCTGGAGGCCAACCTGCGGCTCGTGGTGTCGGTCGCCAAGAAGTACTCCGACCGCGGCCTGTCGCTGCTGGACGTCGTCCAGGAGGGCAACCTCGGCCTGATCCGCGCCGTGGAGAAGTTCGACTACTCCAAGGGCTACAAGTTCTCCACGTACGCGATGTGGTGGATCCGGCAGGCGATCCAGCGCGGCTTCGCCGACTCGGCCCGCACGATCCGGCTGCCCGTGCACGTTCTGGAGATGCTGAGCAAGCTCAGCCGTGTCGAGCGCGACATGCACCAGCGGCTCGGCCGCGAACCCACCCCGGAGGAGCTGGCCGTCGAGCTCGACAAGAGCCCCGAGCAGGTCAGGGAGCTGCTGCGCACCAGCCGGCAGCCGATCAGCCTGGACTCCACCATCGGGGAGGACGGCGAGACCCGCATCGGCGACCTCATCGAGGACACCGACAGCCCGGAGGCGTCCGAGCTGGTGGACCGGCAGCTCATGGCCGACCAGCTGCGCCGCACCCTCGACATCCTGTCCCCGCGCGAAGCCAAGATCATGGCGATGCGGTTCGGGCTGTACGACGGGACGCCCCGCACCCTGGACGAGATCGGTAAGGCGCTCGGGCTGACCCGTGAGCGGATCCGGCAGCTGGAGAAGGAGTCGCTGTCGAAGCTGCGGCACCCCAGCAACGCCCGTCCGCTGCTCGACTTCGCCGTCTGATCGCACACCACCGCGTAGGGCCCACGGGACCGTGTTCGGTCCCGTGGGCCCTACGCCTTTCATGTCCCTCTCCACGCCGTCACCCGGACGGGCAGCCCCGGACGGCGAACGCGAGGAACTGGGTGACCTCCTCCTGGCTGAAGTTGTCGTCGGACGCCACCACCAGCGTGCACTCCCCGGACTTCAGGCGCGGCCCCCAGGCCATCGCCTCCAGGTTCTGCCTCGAGCCGCCGTAGCGGCCGAGATCGGCGACGAACCGCTTGGTCACCGTCCGGAACGGGCGGCCAGGGGCGAGGGCGTCGCGGCCCAGCACGTCGGTCGCCCCGCGGGTGTCGAACTCGTACAGTCCCACCCGGTAGCCGACCCCCTGGATCCAGCTTCGTTCCAGAGCCAGGAACCGGTGCGCGTCGAGCGCGAGGATCTCCGAGACGCCGCTGTCGGAGTGGCCGTCGCTGGGAATCGGAGCCGCGGGAAGCCGCTCGACGGGATAGGCGTACTGCGCGCGGACGCGACCGGCCCGATCCCACAGCGTGAGACGCGTCACGGCGCCGTGTTCCACGGTGGGCGGGTCCCCGTCCTCGTACCGCGGGGCCTCCAGCATCGCGGCGATGCCCTTCGGTGTGAACGTCAGGCTCTCGAAGCCGCCGTTGCGGCGCGGCCCGCTCCGCGTGCCGGTCAACCTCGTGTTGGCCGGGAGCGGCAGGCTCCCCCGGTACCGGCCGTCCGTTTCCGCCCACTGGAGCAACTGGTCCGACAGCGGGATGTCCGGCTTCGACTCGGTCGGACGGTCGCCCTCGCTGCCCCACAGCGGCCGGCGGGTGGCCGGGTCGTAGCGGATCGTCTCCGGGTCGGCGGACTCCGGCTTGGCGTAGCCGGGGTAGGGGGTCCCGTCCGGCCGGGTCAGCGTGCTGACCCCGGTGATCGTCACGCCGGTGAAGGCGCCGGTGGCCGGGGCGATGTCCACGCGGCCGGTGTAGAAACGGGCCGGGTCGTAACGCCACCGGTCGTCGGAGATGAGGTACCAGGTTCCGGTGCGGGGGTCGCGGTCGATGCCCGACACGCCCCCGAACGTGGTGCCCTGGACCTTCATCAGGTGCGGCACGGTCCGTTCTCCCAGGAACCGCGTGATCCGCAGACCCGGCTCGGCGTCCGCCCGCTCCGCACCGGTCGCGGCGGCCGGCGTGACCGGGCCCACCGACATCGCTACGAGGACCACCGCGGCGGCCGTACGCCACGCCGCCCGCTGCCCACTCACCTTGATCATCATCACCCTTTGAATTGGAATCGACTCGCTGTGTAGCGGAGTCAGTATCCAGTATCACCGTGGGTGATCGGTATGCTTTTCTGGGTAAGCGAGCGCGGGATGATCCGGCACGGACACGCCGCCCGACCGACAGTGCGCGCGGCACCACCGGGTCTCAGTGGTCACCTGGACTTCGAACGGCGTTCATCTCCCGAGTCTCCCCAGGTCGGAGGCTCGGACCGGTGTTCGGCACCGGGACGGGGCGGGAAGCCTTGACGATCGCGTGTCAAGCGTTGTCGACCCCCGGAATGCCCCTTTCGTCGCCTTTTACTTGAATGTCGAACGGATTCGCGGCGTCCCGGTGATCTCGTGGACGGATGCGGCCCCGGCCGGAATCCGCACCGGATCATGAGGCGATGATCGCGCCTAACCTCGGTACATGCCCGACCTTGCTTACTACGCCTCACTGCCGCGCGCCCGCGGCGCCGCGGCGGCCCTGCTCCTGGACGACCTCGGGCGGGTCCTACTGGTCAAACCCACCTACAGCGAGGGCTGGACCCTGCCCGGCGGGGTCATCGAGGCCGACGAGTCCCCCCTGGCGGCGTGCGTGCGCGAATGCGAGGAGGAGATCGGCCTCGTCCCCCGCCTGCACGGCCTGGCCTGCGTCGACTGGGGCCCGCCGCGCGAGAACGGCGTCGACGCCGTCAACGTGTTCGTCTTCGGCGGCAGCATCACCGGGGAGGAGATCGCCGCGATCCGGCTGCCGCCCGACGAACTGTCCGACCACATCCTCGTCGCTCCCGAGAAGATCCCCGAACTGGCTCCCCCGCACGTGGCACGCCGGATGGACCCCAGCCTGCGCGCCATGGCCACGGGCCGCGCCGTCTACCTGGAGGACGGCCGCGAACGCCCGTTCGGCAACGGCCTCTCCGCGGCCCACGCCTGAACGGCACCCCGCACGAACAGGCCCTACATCAGAACGTTCTACACGAGCACGATTCTCACGCGAGCACGGCGTCCCTTGCCTGACGTCCACGCTCCGGGTCGACGGCGCGGGCGCAGTGGGCACAGCAGTACCAGTGTCCGTCCACGTCCACGCCGTGGCCCATGATGCGGCACCCGCAGTGCTCACAGACGGGCGCCATCCGGGTCACCGCGCACTCGAACGAGTCGAACGTGTGCACCTCGCCCTGCGCGTGCACCTCGAACGTCATGTCGTACTCGTTGCCGCAGACTTCGCAGGTCGCCATCGGTCCTGTCTCCGTTCCCCCGCCGCGCCGCAGATCACTGCCTACCCGGGCGTGCCCGGGTCTCCCTTCCGCCGCCCGGCCGGCGGTACACGTCGTGCGGCGGAGTCGTCTGGGGCGTATGACCGCTCACACGACGGTGAAACACCGCCCCGCCGAATCCGCGTCCGGGCACCCGGACCCGTGTCGGGGCCCGGCCAGTTCGGCGACCGGCCCGAGGAGCGCAGCACCGACTCCCAGGCGTCCCCCGACGCCAGCGGCAGATGCGGGACGCCCCAGTGCCACGCCGACACCAGCAGGTCCGGATCCCGCGGCCGGTACCGCGCCCCCACGGCGCGGGCCATGTCCCAGGCGTGCAGATGCCACTCCACGCACGCCGCGCCCGCGTGATCTCCGACCGTGTACTTGGTGCCCCGGTAGATCAGATGCGTCCGGTCCCACATGTCCGGCATCAGGTCCGCGTACGCCCCGGCCGACACCCCGAACGCCATGATCCGGTCCGGGCCCGGCTCCGGCGGCAGCACCGCCAGCTCCGCCGCGTTCTGCCGTGCCTGCTGCCTGATCAGCACCGCCGTCGCCGCGTCCCGCGCGAACAGCTTCGCCAGCCGGCTGTCGGGAGCGTCCTGCAGGTACTCCAGGTAGTTCTCCGCGACGCAGCGCAGATGCCCGGCGAGGTCGATCAGTCGCCAGTCGGTGCAGGGGGTCGGCGCCTCCCAGTCACCGACCCTCTCCGCCAGTTCCCGGATCGCCCGCACCCCGTCCTGATAGGACTCCAGTACACGGCACCGGTCCGGCGGCGTGCGCTCCACGTGACTTCCCCCCGCGTCCAGAGCACAAGTTGCTGCGCAGCGTGCCCTCCCCCGCCGTGGCGCCGCCGCGCGCCGGTCCCGGCCTGCGACCTGCGGCGCGAGCGCCCCGGCGTTCCCCCGAGAGGGCAGACTCTCAAAGTTCGGCGGCCCGTGCCACCCGGTGACGCTGTGTCGTCACACGTCGAAACCCACGTCGGATCACCCGACGGATCACCGCCGGACGGCACGCCCCCCGGCGTGCCGCCCCGCTCAGACGATCGCGGTCGGTCGCGTCCGGAAGCTGAGCCGGTGCGCCTCCCGCGCGGTGCGCAGCCGGTCGACCTCGTCGGTCCACGGTCGCACGTCCGGCCGCGCCTTGGCCTTGCGGTAGGCGATCTCCGCGGCGCGGCGCGTCTTGGCGTCCTGCGTCTCGACCGAGTACACCTGCGGGCCCATCGCGACCCGCTCGGCCGCCTCGGCCGCGGCGAGCACGTCCGTCATCGCCCGGTCGAACGCGACCGTCAGCGCCCGCAGCTCCGACTCGGGCGTGTCGGCGCCCTGCGCGTCCCGCAGCGCCCGCTCCGCCGCCCCGGCGGCGGCCAGCCGGTCCTCGTACTCGGCGGCCAGCCGCTGGTCGGCCTCGTACGGCTCCGCGACGTCCTTGCTCACCCGGCGGCCCAGCGGCATCGGTCACTCCTCGGCCCTCGACAGTGTTCGGTCGAGGAAAGCGTACGCGGACCGTCGGCGTGTCGTGACGGCGGACACCCCGCCACCGCCCTTTACGTAGTAAGGTCAGTTCTCATGGTTCGTCAACCGAGCATCAACGCTCAGCACCGCGCGCCCCTGTCCACCGAGCGGATCATCGAGGCGGCCCTGCGGATCGTCGACGGCCAGGGCCTCGCCCGGCTCACCATGCGCAGGCTCGGCGACGCGCTGGAGGTCGAGGCGATGGCGATCTACCACCACCTTCCCCGTGGCAAGGAACAGCTCCTCGACGGGCTCGTCGCGCACGTCGCCTCCGCGCCCGCCGACACCGGGGCCGACGCGTCCCGGGGCGCCTGGCGGGACGTGCTGCGCGCCTGGGCCACCGACTACCGGACCCGGCTGCTGGCCCACGCGGGCGTCCTCCCCTTGGTCGTGACCCGCCGCAACCCCGCCGCGCTCACCACCACCGTCGCGTCGCTGCGGGAGGTGCTCCGCCGCGGCGGCGTCCCCGAGGACACCGCCGCCGTCGCCGCGCACACCCTGCTCGGGTACGTCATCGGGCACGCCGCGCTGGAGGCGCGCGGCACCGTCGAGGACGGCGCCGACCGGACGACCGACTGGGACGCGCGCTTCACCGCGGGCCTCGACCTCGTCATCGGCGGCGTGCGCTGAGCCCCGGCCCGGCCGGGTCGCGGCTCAGTCCTCCACGACGAGGACTTCCAGATGGCGGGGGCCGTGGACGCCCTCGACGCGGACCATCTCGATCCCGTGGGTCGCGGACGGCCCGCTGATCCACGTCAGCGGACGCGACGGGTCGAGCCGCTCCACCGCCTCCGGGACCGTCCCGACGATCTGGTCGGCGTGCACCACGCACAGGTGGTAGCCGGGGACGAGGGTGAGCGCCCGCCGGCCCTGCGCGCGGCCACCGTCCAGAACGATCGTCCCGGTCTGCGCGACGGCGACCGCGCAGCCGGTGACGGCGGCGTCCACGGCGGCGAGCGTGCCGGTGTCGACCGCCGGGGCGTCGGCCAGGGCGCGGACGCCGTCCAGCTCCGCGAGCCATCCGAACGGCAGGTCGGCCGGGACGACGATCTGCCGGGCCTCCCGCCCCCACAGCGCGGCGGCGACGGCCGTGCCCAGCTCGTCGGCGCTCACATGCCGCACCGCCGCGCGGTTGTCGGCGACCCGCTCGGTGAACAGGGCCAGAACGTCCGCCCTGGTCCCGGCCTCGGCGTCGGAGAGCCGGCGCGCGTAGCGGCGCGGCACCGGCGGGCGCGGGCCGCGCGCCCCGCCGAGCGCCTCCCGGACCCGCCGCAGCACCTCCGCGCGCGAGCCCGCGCCGACCGGTCCGACCGGTCTGCCGGCGGGGGTCACGGCCGGCTCCGCGTCCACCACGCGCGGAAGCTCTCCGCCGGCGGCGCGGGCAGGTCACGCGCCTCCGTCCACTTCCCGAGCAGGCCCGGCAGGCGCCGGATCCGGCCGCCGCGCGACAGCAGCCGCGCCCACCGGGTGCCGCGCCGCAGCGCGGTCTCGTGGCGGCGCGGGTCGGCCATGGTCCACGCCAGGCCGCGCATCAGCATCAGCTCCGGCGTGGGGACGGGCCGGCGGCGCCGCGACTCGACCACCAGACCGCGCAGGTGCACCAGCACCTCCGGAATGTCGATCTTCACCGGGCAGACGTCGGCGCAGGCGCCGCAGAGCGTCGACGCGTAGGGCAGGGACGCGTCCGCCGCGCCGTCCACCCCGCGCAGCTGCGGGGTGAGGATCGCGCCGATCGGCCCCGGATGGACCGGGCCGTACGCCTGACCGCCGGTGCGCTCGTAGACGGGACAGACGTTCATGCAGGCCGAGCAGCGGACACAGCGCAGCGCGGCGCGGCCGACCTCGTCGGCCAGGGCCCTGGTGCGCCCGTTGTCGAGCAGGACGAGATGAAACGCGCGTGGCCCGTCGCCCGGCGCCACCCCCGTCCAGCACGCGACATACGGCGTCATCCGGTCACCGGACGACGAGCGCGGCAGGAGTTGGAGGAACACCTCCATGTCGGCCCATGTCGGGACGACCTTGTCGATTCCGGCGACGGTGATCAGCGTGTCGGGGAGGGTGGCGCACATCCGCGCGTTGCCCTCGGACTCCAGCGTCACGAGCGTGCCGGTCTCGGCGACGAGGAAGTTCGCGCCGGTGATCCCGACACGGGCGCGCAGGAACCGTTCGCGCAGATGGGCGCGGACGGCGGCGACCAACGCGGCGGGATCGTCGGGCGACCCGTCCGCGGCCTCCCCCGGATCGGTGTCCGCCGAAGACTCCGTCATGACCATGCCGGTCCGCAGGAAGAGTTCCCTGATCTCCGCGCGGTCGCGGTGCAGCGCGGGCGACAGCAGGTGCGACGGCTCGTCGTCGCCGAGCCGCACGACCAGATCGGCCAGCGCGGTCTCGTGGACGGTCACGCCCGCGTCGGCCAGCGCGCCGGTCAGCCCGATCTCCCTGAGGGTCGCCGACGAGGACTTGACGACCTCGTCCGCACCGGCCGCCCGCACCAGTCCGGTCACGATGGCGCGAGCCTCGTCGGCGTCCGCGGCCCAGTGCACGGTGCCGCCCGCCTCGGTGACGGCGCGTTCCAGCGTCTCCAGGTGCGTGTCGAGGTCGAGCAGCGTCGCGTCCCCGACGGCGCGGGCGGTCTCGCGCAGTTCCTCCCAGTCGGGTAGCTCGGCCGCCGCGGCCGCCTCGCGTTCCCGCGCCGCCGCGACCGCGACGCGCAGACTCCGGCGCTGGCCGGTGTCGGCCAGCGCCGACCGGGCGGCCACGGCGAACTTCGGCATCGGCAGCGCAACCGCCCCGCCCGCCGCGGTCGGCGGGCTCGTCCGCGCGGAGGAGGGCGTCGTCCGCGGGGAGGAGGCCGTCACGCCGGCCCCGTCGCGGCGAGGATCTCCGCAAGATGCAAGGTCCGGACGCCGCCGCGCAACCGGGACAGCGCGCCGCCGATGTGCGCGAGACAGGAGTTGTCGACCGCGCAGACCACGTCGGCCCCCGTGTCGCGGATGTGCCGGACCTTGTCGGCCACCATCGCGACCGACACATCGGAGTTCTTCATCGCGAACGCGCCCCCGAAACCGCAGCACTCCCCCTCCGCCGGGAGTTCCACCAGGTCGAGACCCCGGACGGCGCGCAGCAGCCGCAACGGCCGGTCGGCGACGCCGAGCGTCCGCGTGGACTGGCACGACGGATGGTAGGTGACCCGGTGCGGGAAGTACGCGCCGACATCGGTCACGCCTAAGACGTCCACGAGGAACTCCGTCAGCTCGTGGACGGCGATCCCCTCGGCGGCGCGGGCGAGCCCCGGGTCCCTGGCGGTGCGCGCGATCCGCGGGTAGGCGGCCCGGACGGTCGCCGCGCACGACGCCGACGCCGCCACGACCACCTCGGCGCCGTCGCGCACCGCGCCCTCGAACACCGCGGTGTAGGCGCGGGCCAGGTCGGCGGCCTCGCGGTGGTAACCGGACGTCCAGTGGACCTGCCCGCAGCAGGTCTGCCCCGGCGGGTACACGACCTCGTGCCCGAGCCGTTCCAGCAGCACGGTCATCGCCTTGCCGGTACCGGGGAACAGCGCGTCATCGAAACAGGCGACGGACAGCGCGACCCGCACCGGCCTCACTCCCCCCACGCCTCGCCAAGGCCGTTCCCGCCGAACATCGTAGGGCTTTCACGCGCCGACGGCGTGTCGTTCTCCCTCCGTTATCCCGGAACGGAAACGCTGGGTCTGGCACCTCCGAGTGAGACGGGTCACACGTCCCCGGTACTCCAGTACCAACGGACAACCGTCCCAACGGGCTATGGCCGGAATGTGCGAACCGTTCCACACTGAGAGGCGTCCAAAAAGGAAAGCACCACGACCGACCAGTAGTTGAACCGGAGGCACACAATGTGCCCGCACCAGCCACCTTGTCCCTCGCACGACGCACCCGACCGCGACGCCGCCCGGACGCTGGCCTCCCATCCCGAACAGGGCTGGAGCCTGCTGTGCAACGGCGTCGTGCTGTTCGAGGACACCGGTGAGCTGCTGCCCGACGGGGGAATCATCGCACCGCACCGGCCGACGGATCCGCTGGCTCCGTCCGCCGCCTGAACGGCTCCCACGGGGGGCTAGTTCAAACGGGTGATCATCCTCGGGGGCACGGCTCACCTGCCCTTGAACCTCCGGGCCCGTTCCCCGGGCCCGGAACCGCCGACCGGACCGCCGACACGACCTCTACGGGCCGCCCGTCCGCACGGGGCGGGCCGCCCGACCCCGCGACCCCGCCCACCGTCGCAACCACGGTTCCGCCGCGCTCCCGACCGCGGCGGGATCGCGTTTCAGGTCGTGCCGCTCCCCCGCCAGCACCGCGACCTCCGCCGCGTCCGCCGCGTCCGGCACCCCGAACGGGTCACGGTCGCCGTTGACGACGAGCACCTCCACGCCCGCCGAACGCAGCTCGTCCACCCGCGTCCTCTCCGGGTTGCGCGGCGGGTGCAGCGGGAACGCCAGCGCCACGACACCGGCCGCGCCGGCCGCCGTCGCCGTCCGGCACGCCACCCTGGCGCCGTTGCTGCGACCGCCCTGCACGAGCGGGACGTCGTCGCCGAACCGCCGCCGCAACGCTCCGACGACCTCCAGCCACGCCTCGTCCTGCTTCACCGCCGACCCCGGCGCGCGGCGTCCCGCGAGCCGGAACGGCTGCGTCACCCGCGCGACCGCGCCGCCCAAGGCGAGCGCGGTGTCCCGCACGGCGAGCAGGTCGGGCGCCTCCACTCCCCCGTTCGACCCGTGCGTCAGGACCAGCAGGAACGCCGGGGCACTCGGCTCGTCCAGCAGCACCTCGGCGGGCCCGTGGGCCGTCACGACGTCCATCCGCCCAGCCATGCGCCCACAGTAGCCGCCCACTACCTGACCAGCGGTGTCGCCCCGGCGGCATGGAAAATGGGCGGCATGGAGAAGATGACCGACAGTGAGTGGCGCGCGTTCGTGTCGGAGGGCACCCGCACCGGCAAGGCGGGCGTCGTCCGCAAGGACGGCACCCCGCACGTCACCCCGATCTGGTTCGTCCTGGACGGCGACGACGTGCTGTTCAACACGAGCCGCACCAGCGTCAAGGGCCGCGCCCTCGCCCGCGACCCACGCCTGTCCCTCTGCGTGGACGACCAGACCCCGCCGTTCTCCTACGTGACACTCCAGGCCGAGGCGACCCTCATCGAGGACCTGGACGAGATGCGCCGTTGGGCCGCGGTGATCGGCGGCCGCTACATGGGCGCCGACCGCGCCGAGGAGTTCGGATCCCGCAACGCCGTCCCGACCGAATACCTCGTCCGCGCCCGAATCACCAAGGTCACCGCAGAACGCGCCATCGCCGCCTAGTGCGTCACCGCCGCCCAGCATTCGGGCCCGCCCTACGGTTCCGCCCCTGCCGTGGCTCCGACCCCCGCCTTGGTTCGAGCCCGCGCTGAGGGTCAGGCCCGCGCAGTGTTCGGACCCCCGCAGTGTTCGGACCCCCGCAGTGGCTCCGACCCCCGCCTTGGTTCGAGCCCGCGCTGAGGGTCAGGCCCGCCCAGTGTTCGGACCCCCGCAGTGTTCGAGTCGGCGCTGGCGACCGCGGCGAGGAGTTCGGGTCTGCGACGCCGTGCCGACCGGGTACCTTGTCCGTGCCCGAATCACCAAGGTCATCGCGGAGCGCGCCATCGCCTCTTGGTGTCGGCTCCAGCGTTGTGTTCGGGCTACCGCTGTGGTTCACGCCCCCGATATGTTCGGGGGCTCGCTAGTGTTCGGGCGCGTCTGGGGCGTCCATGGCCAGGCGGAGGCGTTCGGCGAAGCTTTCCCTCAGTAGCGCGCCCCAGGCGTAGTCGCTCGGTACGCGGACCGCCCGGCCGACCGCCTCGTGGGCGTCGCCCGGTCGTTGTTCGCCCGCGAGGTCGGCGTCGCGGACGGCGAGGACCGCGTACATGTGGTCGAGCGCGCCGAAGGCCTCGCCGGCGAGGGCGGGCAGTGTTCCGTCCGACACGGCCTGTTCGACGACCGGTTCCCACCACAGGTCGGCCGGGTCGCCGTCGTCGTCGCCGCCGAAGTCGCGGCGTAGCCGCGCGCGGACCTGTGGGGCGGTCGCCGGGTCGGCGAGGCCCCGCCGCCACACCTCCGCCGCCTCGGCGGCGCGTCCGCGCAGCGGGAGCGTTCGGGCGAGCAGTTCGGTGGCGAGCGGTCCCACCTCCGCGTCGGACGGCTCGTCGCCCAGTGCCGCGCCGAACGAGCCGATCGCCTGGTCGAGGTAGGAGATGCCGAGCGCGACGGCGAGCCGCGCGTGCGCGTAGGGGGCCGCGACACGGTCGATCAGTTTGAGCCCGGCGGCCAGGACGCGCTGCGCCCGTGCGGGCTCACCGCGCTCCAGCAGGCGCTGCGCGAGATCGTGCGCGGCGGGCGGGCCGTACTCGGCGTCGCCCGTCGCGAGCACCGCCTCCCAGTGGTCGCGGGCCTCGTCGAACTCGCCCGCGTCGTCGGCGATCCGGGCGAGCGCCAGATGCGCGGGCGGCAGGTACGCGGGGTTGCCGAAGTCGACCACGATCCGCCACGCGGGCGCGGCCAGACCCCGTTCCCCCACCCGTTCGTGCGTGAGGGCCAGATGGTAGGCGGCGCGCGGCCCGTACTCGGGGTCGCCGGTCGCGATCGCGGTCCGGTCCGCGTCCCGCGCCCGTTCCACGTCACCGGCGTCGTCGAGGACGACCGCCAGTCCGAGGGCCGCCCGCGCCCGGACGGGCGTCTCACCGAGTGCCAGCACCCGCTCGAACAGCCGCGCCGCACGCTCGGCGTCGCCGTTCTCGGCGAGGTCCCTCGCCTCCTCGCACAACCGCGCCGGGTCGTCGGAGGTGTCCATGTGCGTTTCTGCCCTTCATCGGGCCCTGGAGGCCCTGCATCGTCGGGGAACGCGGGCGAGCGCGCGAACGGCCGTCACCGGCCGCCGGGGCGCGGCGGCCGATGCCGGCCGTCATCGTATCGCTGCTCGGGCCGGTGGCCCGGGCACATGGCGAACCTCAGTCCTCGAAGGCCTCCGGCGGCGGGCAGGAGCAGACGAGGTTGCGGTCGCCGTAGGCCTGGTCGATGCGGCGGACGGGAGGCCAGTACTTGTTCTCCCGGACGGCGGGCGTCGGGTAGGCGGCCTCCTCGCGCGTGTAGGGGTGCTTCCAGTCGTCGGAGATCAGGCAGGCCGCGGTGTGCGGGGCGCCCTTGAGCGGGTTGTCCTCGGCGTCGTACGCGCCGTCCGCGACCCGCTGGATCTCCCGGCGGATCTCGATCATGGCGTCGCAGAAGCGGTCGAGCTCGGCGAGGTCCTCGGACTCGGTGGGCTCGATCATCAGGGTGCCGGCCACCGGGAACGCGAGGGTCGGGGCGTGGAAGCCGTAGTCGATGAGGCGTTTGGCGACGTCCTCGGCGGTGATCCCGGTCTCCTTGGTGATCTTGCGGAGGTCGGCGATGCACTCGTGGGCGACCAGGCCGTTGCGGCCGGTGTAGAGGATCGGGTAGTGGGGGGCGAGCCGGGTGGCGAGGTAGTTGGCGGCGACGATGGCGCCCTCGGTCGCGGCGGTCAGCCCGTCCGGGCCCATCATCGCGATGTACGCCCAGGAGATGGGCAGGATGCCCGCCGATCCCCAGGGGGCCGCGGAGATCGGGCCGACGCCGCTCTCCGGCCCCGCCTCGGCGCGCAACGGATGGTTGGGCAGGAACGGGACCAGGTGCTCCCGGACGCCGATCGGCCCGACGCCGGGTCCGCCGCCGCCGTGCGGGATGCAGAACGTCTTGTGCAGGTTGAGGTGCGAGACGTCCGACCCGAACTCGCCGGGGCGGGCGAGGCCGACCAGGGCGTTGAGGTTGGCGCCGTCGACGTAGACCTGGCCGCCCGCGTCGTGCACGGCCGCGCACACATCGGTGATCGTCTCCTCGAAGACGCCGTGCGTGGACGGATATGTCACCATGATCGCGGCAAGCCGGTCACCATGCTTGTCGATCTTGGCGTGCAGGTCGTCGAGGTCGACGTTGCCGCCCTCGTCGCACGCGACGACGACGACCCGCATCCCGGCCATGGCGGCGCTGGCCGCGTTGGTGCCGTGCGCGGACGACGGGATCAGGCACACGTTCCGGTGCTCCTCGCCGCGCGAGGCGTGGTAGCCGCGGATGGCGAGCAGCCCGGCCAGTTCGCCCTGCGAGCCGGCGTTGGGCTGGACCGACACCTTCGCGTATCCGGTGATCTCGGCGAGCGCGGCCTCCAGTTCGCCGATCAGCTCCAGGTATCCGGCGGCCTGGTCGACGGGCGCGAACGGGTGGATGTTCGCGAACTCGGGCCAGGTGATCGGCTCCATCTCCGCGGTGGCGTTCAGCTTCATCGTGCACGATCCGAGCGGGATCATCGAACGGTCGAGCGCGATGTCCTTGTCCTGGAGCCTGCGCAGGTAACGCAGCATCGCGGTCTCGGAGTGGTAGGCGTGGAACACCGGGTGGGTCAGGTAGGGGCTCTCGCGGCGCAGCTCGTCCGGGACGGCCTCGGGCGTGTCGGTGGCCGCCTGGACGCCGAACGCGGCGAGGACGGCGGTGACGTGGGCGGGCAGCGTCGTCTCGTCGCAGGCGATCCCGACGTGGTCGGCGTCCACCGGCCGCAGGTTGATGCCGTGGTCGAGGGCCGCGGCCACCACCTGGGCGGCCCGTCCGGGGACGCGGGCGAGGACCGTGTCGAAGAACGCGTCGTGGACGATCTCCACCCCGCCCGCGCGGAGCCCCGCGGCGATCTCGGCGGCGCGGCGGTGCGTCCGCTGCGCGATCGCGGCGAGCCCCTCCGGGCCGTGGTAGACCGCGTACATGCCCGCCATCACGGCGAGGAGGACCTGCGCGGTACAGATGTTGCTGGTGGCCTTCTCCCGGCGGATGTGCTGCTCGCGGGTCTGCAGCGCCAGCCGGTGGGCGGTGGCGCCGTCGGCGTCGACGGACACGCCGACGAGCCGTCCGGGAAGCTGCCGCCGGATGTCCTCGCGGACCGCCATGTACCCGGCGTGCGGGCCGCCGAAGCCGTACGGGACGCCGAACCGCTGCGCGGAGCCCACGGCGATGTCGGCGCCGGACTCGCCCGGCGGGCGCAGCAGCGTCAGCGCGAGCAGGTCGGCGGCGACGACCGCCAGCGCGCCGCGGTCGTGCGCCCGCGCGATGGCCGGCTCCAGGTCGCGGACGGCCCCGGACGCCCCCGGATACTGCAGCAGCACGCCGAACACGTCGCCCTCGGGCAGCCCGTCGGACAGGTCCGCGACGACCACGTCGATGCCGAGCGGGACCGCCCGCGTCCGGACCACCTCGATCGTCTGCGGGAGCACGTCGGCGTCGATGAGGAACGTTCCGGGTTCCTTGCTCCTGGACACGCGGTGCGCGAGGGCCATGGCCTCGGCCGCGGCGGTCGCCTCGTCCAGCATGGACGCGTTCGCGACGGGCAGCCCGGTCAGGTCGGCGACGACGGTCTGGAAGTTGAGCAGGGCCTCCAGCCGCCCCTGGGAGATCTCCGGCTGGTAGGGGGTGTAGGCGGTGTACCAGCCGGGGTTCTCCAGGACGTTCCGCATGATCACGCCGGGGGTGATCGTGCCGGCGTAGCCCAGCCCGATCATGGAGGTGTGGACGGTGTTGCGGGCGGCGAGCTCGCGGAGGCGGTCCAGCGCGGCGGACTCGCTCAGCGCGGGCGGCAGGTCCAGCGGCCGGGACGTGCGGATCGCCGCGGGGACCGCGTCGTCGATCAGCGCCTCGACGCCGGAGTAGCCGATCGCGGCGAGCATCCGCGCCTGGTCGTCCGGGGACGGGCCGACGTGCCGGTCCGCGAACGCCGCGCGGGGATGCTGGGGCGCGGCCACGGGGGCGAAGAACTGGGCGGTCATGGAGAGCCTCCTGGCTGCTGCGGTCGCTCAGGGTGCACCGCCGGGCGCGAGCCGGCGGCCGGTCTCCCCCTCTGTCATCGGCACCTGAGAGCTTCACCCGCGTCCGCGGGATTTCCCCTTCGGTGAGCGCCGTCCCGGGAGGGAAGCGACGTCTGCTTTCCAGAGGCGCCTCGCCCGAGCGGTCCTTTTGCCTGAGAGGTTCCGGGGAGGTTGCCCCTTCGGCGTCCCACGCTGGCGGCGTGGAATCTCTCCCGCACAGGGTCGACGGCATGTCCTGGACAAACCCTACCCAATGAACCGATCCGGTGATCGCTTCGCCCCGCGGGCGGGACGGCCGCCGCGGCGACCGGTGTACCAGCCACTACGATGTGCATTCCCACCTGGGACGGAACGAGCCTCGGGCGACGCGGGACGGAGATGGAACTGCGGGTTGGACACGCGACGCCTGCCGGGCGCCCGTCGCTCGACGGCGCGCCGACGGCCCCGGGATTCCGATCATGATGACGGAGGGTCAGCGCGGCGGTACGACGTGACGCCGGCCGGGGACGACACGCCCTCCCACGGCGCGCCCACCGACGACGCGCCGGGGCCCGGCGCGTCCCCGAGCGCTCCCGGGGGCGTCCGCGTGGACGAGCCCGCCCAACCCGACCGGATCCGCCGGCCCTCAGACGCGATCCGGTTCGCGGCGGCGCTGGCGGGGCTGGCGGTGGTGATGCTGCTGGTGTCGTTCGCGCAGCAGACGACGCAGGGACTGCAGACCGACATCGCCGAGGGCACCGCGCACGCGCCGCGGCTGCTGCTGTCGCTGGCGACGCTGGTGTCCAGCTTCGGGGTGCTGGCCGTCCCGATCGCGTTCGCGATCGAACGGCTGTTCCACAAGGACGGGACCCGTGTCGCGATCGCGCTGCTCGCCGCCATGATCGCGTTCGCGCTGACGGTGGGCCTGGACGACCAGGTCATGCGGGCCGCGCCCGGCGGCGTCCTGGACTCGCTGATCTGGGGCGGCACCGACACCGCCCCCCTCCACACCGACATCGCCCCCGTGATCGCGTTCGTGACCGCCGTGGGAATGGCGGGCCGCGCCCGGTGGCAGGCCGCGACCTGGGCGATGATCGGGCTCGCGGCGCTGACGGGCCTCACCGCGTCGTACGCCTCGGTCGCCGCGCTCGCCGCCACCTACTTCCTCGGCCGCGCCATCGGCCACGGCACCCTGTACGTGGTCGGCACCCCCAATCCACGGCCCTCCGGCCGGGCGGTCGTGGCGGCGCTGGAACGCCTCGGGTTGCGGGCGGAGCGGGCCGCGCGCCTCGACGACCCCGCCGACGACGCCGAGGAGGGCCGCCGGTACGGCGTCGTCCTCGCCGAACGTCCTGACCCCGGCCCCGATACCGGCCCCGCCGCCGGCTCCGACACCGACCGTGGCGACTGGGACGTCGTCCTGCACGTCCTCGACCGCGACCAGCAGACGGCGGGCCTGCTGTACCGGATGTGGCGGCTGCTGCGGCTGCGCGGCAGGACGACCGGGCGGGCGCTGCGGTCGCTGCGCCGGTCCCTCGAGCAGGAGACGTTGATGGCGTACGCCGTGGACGCGGCGGGCGCCCGCACCCCGCGCCTCGCCGGAACGTCCGAGGTCGGCACGCAGGCCGCGATGCTCGCCTACGCACACGTGCCGGGACGGCGGCTCACGGACGTCCCCGACGAGGAGGTCACCGACGACCTCCTGACGGACGTGTGGCGCCAGTTCCGCGCCCTGCAGGCGGCACGGCTCGCGCACCGGCGGCTCCAGGACGGCGCGGTCCTCGTCGGCGACGACGGCCACGCCTACATCACCGACCTGCGCGCCGGGGAGGTCGCGGCGGGCGACCTGGCGCTGCGGCTCGACCTGGCGCAACTGCTCACCACGCTGGCGCTGCGGGTGGGACCGGAGCGGGCCGTCCGCACCGCCGTGACCGTCCTCGGCGAGGAGGCCCTCGCCACGGCGGTGCCGCTGCTGCAGCGGGTGGCGCTGTCCCGGGCGACCCGGGCGGCGCTGCGGCACGACCGGGACCTGCTGTCCCGCATCCGGGAACAGATCGTCCGGCTGAAACCGGAGACGGAGGTCGCGCCCGCCCGGCTCGAACGCTTCCGGCTCCGCACCGTCGTCAGCATCGTGGCGCTGTCGATCGCCGCGTACATCGTCATCCCGCAGGTGGCGAGCCTGGACGTCGGGACGATGGCGTCCACGGCCAGCTGGCACTGGGTCCTCGTCGCGCTCGGCGCGGCGGCGCTCACCTACGTCGCGGCATCGTTCATGCTGATGGGCTTCGTCCCGGAGCGACTACCGCTCGGGCGGACCATCCTCGCCCAGCTCGCGGCGTCGTTCGTGAAGCTCGTGGCGCCCGCCGCGGTCGGCGGGGTCGCCGTCAACACCCGCTACCTGCAGCGTTCCGGGGTACGGCCGGGCCAGGCGGTCGCGAGCGTCGGCGCGTCACAACTCGTCGGCCTCGTCACCCACATCCTGCTGCTGGTCCTGTTCGGATTCCTCACCGGGTCGACGTCGCAGGCCACCCAGGACCTCGCACCGTCCCGGACGATCGTCATCGTGGTGCTGTCGCTGGGACTGCTGGCCGGGCTGGCGATGACCGTCCCCCGCGTCCGGCGGGAGGCCACATCACGTCTGAAGAGCATGTTCTCCGGGGTGGTGCCCCGCCTGCTGGACGTCCTGCAGTCGCCGAGGAAGCTCACCACCGGACTCGGCGGGACGCTGCTGCTGACACTGGCGTTCGTGCTGTGCCTGGACGCCTCGATCCGCGCGTTCGGCGGCGCACTGCCGTTGACGTCCGTCATGGTGGTCTTCCTCACCGCGAACGCGCTCGGCTCCGCCGCGCCCACACCCGGCGGTCTCGGCGCCGTCGAAGGCGCCCTCACCCTGGCGTTGACGATCTCGGGACTGTCCGCGGAGACGGCGACATCCGCCGTCCTGCTCTACCGCCTGCTCACACTGTGGCTACCGGTGCTGCCCGGCTGGGGCGCGTTCGCCTACCTCCAGCGCAAGGAAGCGCTGTGAGAACCGAAGAGCCGTCGATGGGGGGAAGCGCGGTGAACTCAACCGGTGCGGCGCGCACGGCGCCGGTTCGCCAGCTCGTCGTGCGGGTGGGCGTCGTCGCCCGTCGCGGCGCGCTCACCGGGCAGCTCCGCGAGACTGCCCTCCACCTCCTGCCACACCCGTCCCAACGCGATCCCGAACACGCCCTGCCCACCCTGCAGCAGATCGACGACCTCGTCCGCCGACGTGCACTCGTACACGCTCACACCGTCGCTCATCAACGTGATCTGCGCCAGATCCTGGACGCCGCGGTCACGCAGATGGGTCACCGCCGTACGGATCTGCTGCAACGACACCCCGGTGTCGAGAAGCCGCTTCACGACCTTCAGGACGAGAATGTCGCGGAAACTGTACAGCCGCTGACTCCCGGACCCGTGCGCCGACCGGACACTCGGCTCCACCAGTTTCGTGCGGGCCCAATAGTCCAGCTGCCGGTAGGTGATCCCCGCCGCCGCGCACGCCGTCGGGCCACGGTAGCCGACGTCCTCCGGTGGCACCGACACCCGCGTGTCGAAGAGCAGACCCTGCTCTCCGGCGCGCTGGGACGCCATATGCCTCTCGGGGGTCGCCTTGCCCTCGCCGCTGCTCACCGCCACGCGGACCTCCGGCTCCAAATCATCCCGTGGCGCTTCGTCAAGGGGGTTTGACGAAATACCACCACGGGTGTTCCACCAGCACGGAAGGTGCCGGTCAGGGTGTGGTCAACGTTCACTGTCGGCGCGTCGCATGCCCGGATGAAGCGGCTTCACGTGGGCAAACTACGCGCCTCCCACGCCAAACCCACTCCTACCCGTGTTGTCTGCAGTGCACTCCTCCTTCGGGCGCGGGGCGCCCTCCATCGTCGTGAACTGCGGTGCGATCGCTGCATCGCTCCGGCTCGCCTTGCGGCTCGCTGCGCGATCAGGTTCTCGCTTCGCTTGAACCTGCCTTCGGACGCGATCGCAACGGTTGGGGTTCGTGCGTGGTTGCGGCGGGGGCTGAGGTCGCCGCTTATGGGGCCTACGGTACGGCATTCGGTTCGGTGGGACACCATGAACGATCATGGTTGCCGAATCTTGATATCGACAGGAGCGGAGGGATGTGCCCGGTACCGCGGTTCGGGGGGTCGGAGCGTCCCCTCGGACGTGTTCCGTCCGTTGATCGCCGCGAGCGCCGCACCTGTCGACGTAGGGACGTCGTACACGGTCTGCTGGATGGCGCAGCCGGGCAGAACCAGGCCGTCCTCAAAGGCACGAACGCCACAAGGCGTCGGTAGGACGAGGTGGGCGGTGGGAAACCGGCCTCCTGCTGGCGGTGCAGTGGCCGCTCGGCCAGAGCGAACGCGACCATCGCGTGGACCGACGGCCCACCTGGCTATGGGAGGCGCCCAAGCGGGCGGGCTCCGTTTCCTCGGAGGGCGGGTGGGTCGGGGGTGTCAGCCGGCTCGGCCGAAGTCTTCGGGGGAGATCGTGTCGAGGAACTCGCGGAACTTCTCGACCTCGTCCTCCTGCTCGTCGGGGATGGCCACGCCGGCCTCTTCGAGGACGTCCTCGCTGGCGAAGATGGTGGCGCCGGTGCGCAGGGCCAGGGCGATGGAGTCGGACGGGCGGGCGCTCACCTCGACGCCGTTGGAGAAGACGAGGTCGGCGAAGAAGATGCCCTCGCGCAGCGCGGTGATGTTGACGGTGCGGAGCTGGACGCCGAGGGCGTCCAGGACGTCGCGGAACAGGTCGTGGGTGAGGGGGCGGGCGGGCAGCACTCCCTGCTGGGCGAAGGCGATCGCGGTCGCCTCGACGGCCCCGATCCAGATGGGCAGGTAGCGGTCGCCCTCCGTCTCCTTCAACAGGACGATGGGCTGATTGGAGGGCATCTCGACCCGGACGCCGACGACCTCCATCTGCTTCACTGCGACTCCCTGCCGGTTCTCGCTGTCTCGATCACCACGTGCAGCGGATCGATTCGTGACCGAACCCTGTAGCCAACGTACACCCCGGCCCGGACAGCTCGTGAGGCCGCGGGTCCGACAAAATCCTCCGCGGCGCACATGATCAGCGGTCGAGACTTTCGCGGAGGCCGGCGGAGACGAGCGCGGCGTGCAGTTTGACCGAGAGGGCGGCGATCTCGCGTGCGGTCGCGGCGGCCTGTTCGTGGGCGCCGCGGCTGCGGCGGCGCAGTTGCGGCGCGACCATCTGCTCGATGAGGCCCGCCTGGCGGTCGGCGGCGGCCTTGACGGCGCGCAGGTGCCGGACCTCGAAGCCGAACTCGCCGAGCGCGGCGGCGGCGCGCGCGATGTTCAGGGCGTCGCCCTCGTAGTGGGTGCCGGTCCGGCGGACGAGGCCGTACTCCTCCAGGCGGGCGAGCAGGGCCTCGTCGATGCCCGCGCCGTCGAGGAGCTGGCGGCGGGTGAGCCGGACCGCCGTTGCGTCCGCCGTGGTGTCGGCGGCGACGAGGGTGCGGGGGCGGCGCCGGTCGGCGCCGAGCGGCGGAACGTTCTCACCACGATCGCGGGCCTCGAGGTGCTGCCTGATGACGCGCAGCGGCAGGTAGTGGTCGCGCTGCGCGGTCAGGACGAACCGGAGCCGCTCCACGTCGGCGTCGCTGAACTTGCGGTAGCCGGACGGACTGCGCTGCGGTTCGACGAGGCCCTCCGACTCCAGGAACCGGATCTTGGAGATGGTGATGTCGGGGAAGTCGGGCCTGAGCAGTCCGAGGACGTCCCCGATCGTCATCGGGGACCGGGCTGGCTGCGGGTTCATGGCCCTCCCATCGTCGCCCGTCAGGCGTGCGCCGGGTTGGTCAGGAACACCAGCCGGAACTTGCCGATCTGCACCTCGTCACCGCCTGACAGGCCGGCGTGGTCGATCCGTTGCCGGTTGACATAGGTGCCGTTGAGGCTGCCGACGTCACGGACGGAGAACGTGCCGCCCTGGCGGACGAACTCGGCGTGCCGCCGGGACACCGTGACGTCGTCGAGGAAGATGTGGCTCTCGGGGTGCCTGCCCGCGGACGTGCGGTCCTGGTCGAGCAGGAAACGGCTGCCGGCGTTCGGGCCCCGCTTGACCACGAGCAGCGCGGTTCCCGGGGGAAGCGCCTCCATGGCCATCTGGTCGGGACCGAGCGACGGCTCCTCGGCGCCCGCGTCGGTGTCCAGCGCCTCGAACCCGCCGATGGAGATCGTGGACGTGGACTCGCCGGGCGACTCCCGGGGGGGCAGCGCGCTCCGCATGAGCGGAGTGCCGCAGTTGGAGCAGAAGCGGGCATCGTCCGGGTTGGCGTGACCGCACTGCGTGCAGTAGACGCTCGGCATCGATCGGCTCGGCCTCCTACCATCGGCGTGCCGCCCGTGCCCCGTCTCACAACGGGAGCCGCCGGCGCCACGCGCATCCTTCAAACCAACCCACGCCGGGGACCCGCCCCCGGACCACGGTCCAACTCACCGCCGTTCACGGGACGGTCGCCGCAACTTACGCGGGTATTACCCGAGGGGTCAACCTGAACGGTGAGCCGCCCGGACCAAACTACCTTCGTCGATGATCGCAGGTCTACGCCGCCGCGCGGACGCCCTGATCGCGACGCCCGAGCCCGGCGTCCGGCTCATCGCCTTCTCCGTACCCCCTATGACGACCGTATCGCGTCGACGGCGACTTTCGCGCGTGAGGCGATCGAGACGGTCGCGCCGGCGCCCCGCAACGTCCTGACCACGCCGCCCGGAATGTTCAGGGCCGTCGTCATCGTGTGCGCGTCGCCGATGGCGCGGAACCGGTACGGGGGAACGAGCGGTCGCCCATCGACCTGGACCCCGTTCCGGTCGTCCAGAAAGTAGGTGTCGACACCGACCCGGACGTCGTTGACCTGAATGACCTCGGCTCCGGCGTCGCGGAGCTCCTGCAGGACGTCGAGGAGGCCGAAGGCCGTGACACCACCGCGCGGATCGTAGATCATCATCTCGATGCCGGGACCCTCGGCCGGCAGGCTGCCCGCCAGCAGACCGTAGGCGGTCGCTCGTTCACGCGCCTCCTCCAGGGCGGTTCGTCCCTGGGCGTCCTGTTCCAGGCGGGCCTTGGTCTCTTCGAGTTCGCGGAGGTCGCCGCGCAGCCGCTCGGACCGCTGGCCCAGATCGGACAGGACGACGACGAGTTCGTCCTGGCGCGCGGTGGCGAAGGCGGTGTCGCGCTCGTTCGAGCGGATCTGCGCGACGACCGCGAAGCCGAGCACAAGGCACAGCAGCCCCCCGGCGAGCTGGCCGACGCTGACCCGCGGACGCAGCAGCGGCAGAAGTCCGCGCAGGCCGGTGGGCCGTTCGCCGGTCATGCGCCGAACAGCTTCCGCCGGATGCCCGCCGCGTTGGAGAAGATCCGGATGCCGAGGACGACCACGACGCCGGTGGACAGCTGCGAGCCGACGCCGAGCTTGTCGCCGAGGAACACGATCAGCGCGGCGATGACGGTGTTGCTGACGAACGACACCACGAACACCTTCTCGTCGAAGATCCCCTCCAGGCGGGCCCGGATGCCGCCGAACATGGCGTCGAGGGCCGCGACGATCGCGATCGGCAGGTAGGGCTCCAGCCAGAGCGGCACGTCCGGCTGGACCAACAGGCCCAGCGCCACGCCGATCACCAGTCCGATCAGCGCGATCACCGTTGGGTCACCCTCCCTCGCGTGGGGCCGCGTACCGCGGCCGGACGCCGCCCGCCGCGGGCAGTTCCACCGCGGACGCGCGGCGCGTGTCGTACCTGATCCGGTAACGCTCGTTCAGGTTCCGCAGCCGTCGGTCGGCGGCCGAGCCGGAGAACGCGGCGCGCAGCCGGCCGGGGTCCCCGACCGCCGTCACCTCGTAGGGGCGGCCGAGCGGCCGGTAGTCGACCAGGACGGCCTCCCCGGCGGCGCGGATCGCCGTCGTCGGCGTGAGCCGCTGCCCGTTGATCCCGATCGCCTCGGCGCCCGCCGCCCAGAGTCCGTTCACCAGGACCTGGAGGTCCTGATCATAGACCCGTCCGCCGCCGGCGGCGCGTCCGGCGGATTCGTCGCGCGGCGCGTCGTCGAGGGTGACGACCAGGCCTTTCCCTGCGGCGGGCGTGGCCGCCGCGGCGGCGGCCACGGCGGCGAGCCACCGGCGCAGTTCGCGGCCCGCGTCACTGTCGGCGAGGGCGGCGGCGCGGCGCCGCTCGTTCTCGGCGCGCAGCCGGTTCAGGCGGTGCTGGAGGGCGTCGGTCTCGGCGGTGCGGGCGTGGATCTCGCGGACGAGTCCGGCGCGCCGCTCGGCCGCCACGGACCGGTCGCGCCGCACCTCGGCCCCGGCGACCGCGATCAGCGTGCCGGCCAGGACGAGGACGAGCAGGACGCCGCCGCCCCGCAGCCGTGTCCGGGCCCGTGCAGGGGCGGCGTCGCCGGACCTGCGGGCCGCGGCCTCGGCGTAGCCGTGGTCGAGGACGTCGCCGCTGAACAGGTCGGCGAGAAGGGACATGGACGCGTCGGGGCGCCGCCACCCGTGCCGGTCGTCGTCCCGGTGTGCGCTCACCGGCCCATCATGGCCCGCCCGGGGTGCGAAGGCCGGGATCAGCGCGGCAGGGTGATCGCGAACACGGTGCCGCCACCGGGGGCGTCGGCGACGGAGGCACGGCCGCCGTGGGCCTCGGCGACGGCGGCGACGATCGACAGTCCGAGTCCGGACCCGCCGCGGTCGCGGGACCGGGACGGGTCGGCCCGGTAGAAGCGTTCGAAGACCCGCGCGCGGTCGGCGGGCGGAATTCCCGGGCCCTCGTCGGCGACCTCCAGGACCGCGTCTTCGGCGCGCCCGGACACCCGGACGGTCGCGGCCGTGCCCGGGGGCGTGTGGCGGCGGACGTTCGCCAGCAGGTTGTCCAGGACCTGCCGGAGCCGGGCGGCGTCACCGGTGACGACGACGGGGGCGTCCGCGTCCAAGGTGAGCGGGCGGTCCGGGTCGACGACGGTGGCGTCGGCGACCGCGTCGGCGGCGAGCGCGGCCAGGTCGACGGGCTCGCGTTCCAGCGGGCGGCCCTGGTCGAGGCGGGCGAGCAGCAGCAGCTCGTCGACGAGGCGGCTCATCCGCTCGGCCTCGGACTCGATGCGGCTCATCGCCTTGGCGAGGTCCTCCGGACGGTCCGCGGCGCCGCGGCGGAACAGTTCGGCGTATCCGCGGACGGTCGCGACGGGGGTGCGCAGCTCGTGGGAGGCGTCCGCGACGAAGCGGCGCAGCCGGTCCTCGGAGGCCTCCCGTTCCCGGAACGCCGCCTCGATCTGCGCGAGCATCCCGTTCAGCGCCTCGGCGAGCCGGCCCACCTCCGTGTTCGGGCCGGGCACGGCGAGGCGGCGGGACAGCTCGCCGTCCCCGATCCGCGCGGCGGTCGAGGCGATCTCCTCCAGCGGGCGGGTGGCCCAGCGGACGGCCCGCCACACCAGCAGCCCGACCCCGGCGAGCACCACGACCGTGACGATGGTCTGGGTGCCGAGGGTGCGGCCGAAGAACTCGTCCTGCTCGGTGGTGCGCATGGCGGTGACGAGGTAGTGCCGTCCGCCGGGGACCCACGCGGTGCGGACGAGCCAGTCGGGGCCCTCGTGCCCGAACGGGCCCTCGTCCGCCTCCTCGCCGGGGCGGGGACGGGCGTCGGTGCGGACGAACCGTTCCCCGTCGGGGTTGTCGTCGTGCGCCCGGTCCGGGCGCAGATCGTCCGGCAGCGGTGGCGCGTCGCCGAACGAGACCGTGTCCACGGTCGCGCCGTCGGCCCGGCGGACCTGCATGAACATCGGCAGTCCTCCGCCGTCGCCGGCGGCGCGCCACAACCGGTCCAGTTCCGAGGTGGCGGCGGGGAGCCGCGACCACGCGCCGCCGGGCCCGCCCTCGGCGAACAGCGCCGCCGCCTCGCGTCCGACCGCGGTCATCCGGCGGTGCTCGCTGTCGTTCTTCCAGTCGTTCAGCGCGGCGAAGCTCGACGCGCCCGCGATCAGCAGGCCGAGCGCGAGCAGGCCGAGCTGGGTCAGCAGGATGCGCCTGCGCAGCGACATCAGCCCTCCCGGGGCATGCGGAGGATGTACCCGACGCGCGGCACGGTGTGGATGAGCCGGGGGTCGCGGTCGTCGAGCTTACGGCGCAGGTAACTGACGTAGGTCTGGACGACGCCGTCGCCGCCGCCGAAGTCGTACTGCCACACGTGGTCGAGGATCTGCCGTTTCGTCAGCACGCGGCCCGCGTTGAGGAGCAGGTAGCGCAGCAGTTTGAACTCGGTGGGGGTGAGGTCGACCAGGAGGCCGCCGCGCCGCACCTCGTAGGTGTCCTCGTCGATCTCCAGGTCGGCGAACGACAGCCGGGCCCGCTCCCGCGTCCCGGGCCGGGTGCGGCGCAGCACGGCGCGGATCCGCGCGATCAGCTCCTCCAGGCTGAACGGCTTGGTCACATAGTCGTCGCCGCCGACCGTCAGGCCCTTGATCTTGTCCTCGGTGGCGTCGCGGGCGGTGAGGAACACCACGGGGGCCTCGCAGCCGTCGCGGCGCAGCCGGGCGCAGGCGTCCAGGCCTGAGCCGTCCGGCAGCATCACGTCCAGGACGATCAGGTCCGGGCCGAACCGGGCGACGCTCGCCAGCGCCTCGGCGCCGGACCCGGCCACGGCCGTCTCGAAACCCTCGTAGCGCAGCGCGGTCGCGACGAGGTCGGCGAGGTACGCCTCGTCGTCCACGACAAGGATCTTGGTGGGCGTCACGGTGCAAGTCTGTCCGGTGAGCCCTCCTTCGCGCACTGCGGGAACCCTGTGAATGACCTTGGAGTTCCCTGTGAACGCGGATTCCCAGGGAACTCCAAGACCGTTCACACGGCGCCGGAAGGGCGGGCCGCTGCCATGGGCGCATGGACAGATTCTCTGGATTCGTGCTGCGGCACCGGCTCCTGATCGCGCTGGTGTGGCTCGCCGCCGCGTGCGCCGGGGCGTTCGCCGCGCTGAACGTCCCCGACCGGCTCGTCGAGGACTTCGCGCCGCCCGGCTCGGCGGCGCGCGACGCCAACGCGGCGATCGTGGCGGAGTACCGGACGGGCGGCGACGCCAAACCCCTCGTGCCCGTGGTGAAGCTGCCCGCCGGGACGTCCGCGGACACGCCCGCCGTGCGCGAGGGCCTGCGCGCGGCGTTCGCGGCGGCCGGAAATCGGCTCGACGCCCGCGTCGTGTCGTACGCGGACACCGGTGACGTCCGCTTCACCGGCGACGGCGGCCGGACCGTCTACGGCCTCGTCTACCCGCAAATCGATCCCGGGGCGACCGAGTTCGACGAGGGGCCCGACCCGGTCGGACCGATCACCGAGGCGATGCGTCCGCTGCTGCCCTCGGGGACGGAGCTGCGCGTCACGAGCATGGACGGCCTGGAGGAGGAGGCCGGAAGTGAGGGACCGAGCGTCCTCACCGAGACCCTCGTCGGCGGGCTCGGGGCGCTCGTCGTCCTGGCGTTCGTGTTCGGGTCGGTGCTGGCGGTCGTGCCGCTCGTCATCGCGGTCGTGTCAATTCTCAGCTCGTTCCTGCTGGTCTACGCGCTCACCGGCGTCACCGAGGTGAACTTCATGGTGCAGTTCGTCGTGGCGCTCATCGGCCTCGGCGTCGCCGTCGACTACTCGCTGCTGCTGGTGACGCGGTGGCGGGAGGAACGGGCGCGGGGCCTGTCGACCGAGGACGCGACCCGGCGCGCCATGGCCACGGCCGGGCACGCGGTGGTGTTCAGCGCGGCCGCCGTCGCGATCGGGCTCGTCGCGATGCTGGTCGTGCCGGTCGCGTTCCTGCGCAGCGTCGCGTACGGCGGTGTGATCATCCCGGCGGTGAGCGCGCTGGTGACGCTGACGCTGCTGCCGGTGACGCTCGTCACGGTCGGGCCCGCCCTCGACCGGATCGCGCCCCGGTGGCGGAGCGACGGCGCCCGCGCCGGGCGGGCCTGGACGGGCTGGGCCCGGCGGGTCGTCCGGTTCCGGACCCCGGCGGCCTTGGCGGCGCTGGCCGTGCTCGGGGGTCTGGCGTTCGCCGCGCTGGGCCTGAACCTCGGGGAGCCGAGCAGCGGCGCCCTGGCGAAGTCGGGGCCCGCCTACGAGGGGCTCGCCGACCTGCGCCGCGCCGGTGTGCCGTCCGGTGTCCTCACGCCGGTGGACGTGCTGCTGCCCGTGGGCGCGGGCGCGGACCCGGCGGCGACCGCGGCGGAGCTGCGCGCCCTGCCGGGCGTGCACGCGGTCGCCGCGCCCGCCGGGGACGCGTGGCGGCGGGGCGGGACGGCGCTGGTGACCGTGCTGCCCGTCGCCGAGGGCGGCACGGACGCCGGCAAGGACGTCGTCAAGGCGGTCCGGGACGCGGTGCCGCCGGGCGCGCGGGTCGGCGGTGAGACCGCGAACGACATCGACTTCGTCTCCAAGGTGTACGGGACGTTCCCGTTGATGCTCGCGCTGATCTGCGTGCTGACGTTCGTCCTGCTCGCCCGCGCCTTCCGTTCGCTGCTCCTGGCGGTGAAGGCGGTGCTGCTCAACCTGCTGTCGCTGGCGGCGGTCCTCGGCGCGATCGCCCTGGTGTGGCAGCAGGGGCACGGCAGCGACCTGGTGTGGGGCATCTCGGCGACCGGGTCGATCGCCTCGTTCGTCCCCGCGATGGTCTTCGCGTTCCTGTACGGACTCTCGATGGACTACGAGGTGTTCATCCTGGCCCGGCTGCGGGAGGAGTACGACCGGACCGGGTCGACCGAGGCCGCCGTCGTCGAGGGCCTCGGCCGGACCGGACGGCTGGTGACGAGCGCGGCGCTGATCCTGTTCCTCGCCTTCGCCTCGCTCGCCGCCGCCCCCATCGTCGAGGTGAAGATCTTCGCGACCGGGCTGGGGATCGGCATCCTGCTGGACGCGACCGTGGTGCGGGCGCTGCTCGTTCCCGCGATGGTCTCGCTGTTCGGCCGGTGGAACTGGTGGCTGCCCGGGTGGGCCGCCCGCGTGCTGCGCGTGCCCGCGTCGCCGTTGCCGTCGTCCGACGAACGGGAACGCGTTCCGATCCCCGCCTGAGCCCCGCCCGAGCCCGACCCGAGCCCGACCCGAGCCCGGCCCGCTGACCGCCCGCGCGAGGCGGCGGTCAGTGGGCGGCGGGGCGGGTGACGCCGATCTGGACGGCGAGCCCGGCGAGCGCCGACCCCATGAGGTAGCGCTGGACCCGCCGCCAGCCGGGCCGCCGGGCGAGGAACACCGCGACGCCGCCCGCGCCGAGCACGATCAGGGCGTTGACGGTGACCGCGATGGTGATCTGGATGAGACCGAGCTGCATGATCTGGAAGGGGACGTGCCCCCGGTCCGGGTCGACGAACTGCGGCAGCAGCGCCACGTACAGGATGGCGATCTTCGGGTTGAGCAGGTTCGTCACCAGGCCCATGGCGAACAGGCGGCGCGGCCGGTCGGCGGGCAGGTCCTTCGGGACGAACGCCGATGTGCCGCCCGGCCGCAGCGTCTGCCAGGCCAGCCACAGCAGGTACGCCACGCCCCCCACCTTGATCGCCGTGTACAGCGCGGGGACGAGCGTGAAGACGACGGTGATCCCGGCGATGGCGGCCGTGACGTAGACGAGGAACCCGGCCGCGACGCCGGCCAGCGAGATCAGCCCGGCGCGGCGGCCCTGTGTCACCGACCTCGACACCAGATAGATCATGTTCGGGCCGGGGCTCAGCACCAGCCCGAGGGCGAACAGGGCGATCGCCGCCATCGCACCGGTCGAGATCATGACACTCCTCAGTCGTCGATGTGCTCCGATGCTAGACAGTCGAGTAATCTCAGTGCAATATTTAGATTGCTCTCGGTGCAATCGGAGGTGTGGTGGAGGACTACCGGCGCGTCGCGGACGAGGTGGCCGCCGACATCGCGGCGGGACGGCTGCGGCCCGGCGACCGGCTGCTCCCCCAGCGCGACTTCGCGCGCGGGCGCGGTATCGCGCCCTCCACGGCGGCCCGCGTGTACCGGGAGCTGGGGCGGCGCGGCCTCGTCGTCGGGGAGGTGGGGCGCGGCACCTTCGTCCGCGCGGCGGACCGTCCGGGCGTCCCGGCGTTGGCCGAGCCCGGGGACGCGCGCGTGGATCTGGAGCTCAGCCATCCCGTGGTGGCCGAGCAGGAGGCGCTGCTGGCCGCCGGCATGGAACGGCTGCTGCGGCCGGACGTCCTCGGGGCGTCGCTCGGCCCGGTCGGCGTCGCGGGCACGCCCGCGGCCCGGGAGGCGGCGGCGACGCTGCTCGCCGTGCCCGGCTGGCGCCCCGACCCCGCAGGCGTCCTGTTCGCCGGGAACGGGCGGCAGGCCATCGCGGGCGCCGTCGCCGCGCTCGTGCCGCCGGGCGGCCGGCTCGCGGTCGAGGCGCTGACCTATCCGGTGATCAGGGGCATCGCGGCACGGCTCGGCGTGACGCTCGTCCCCGTCGCCGCCGACGGGGACGGGCTGTGCCCGGACGCGCTCGCCGACGCCCACCGGGCCGCCCCGCTGAGCGCGGTGTACCTGCAGCCCACGCTGCACAACCCGTGCGCAACGACGATGCCGTCCCGGCGTCGCACCGAGCTGGCAGACACCCTCGAACGACTCGGTCTCCACGCGGTCGAGGACCGCGTCTGGGCGTTCCTCCCCGAGGACGGTCCGGCGCCCCTGGCGTCGGTGGCCACGGACCGCACGATCGTCGTCGACAGCCTCTCCAAGCGCCTCGCCCCGGGGTTGAGCGCCGGGTTCGTCGTCCCGCCCACCGCGCTGGCCGGGCGCGTCGCCGGGGCCCTGCGGTCCGGCGCGTGGGCGCCCGCCGGTTTCGCGCTGGCGGCGGCGTCCGGCTGGATCGCCGACGGGACCGTCGACAAGGTGGTCGAGGCCAAACGCGCCGACGCCGAGGCCCGCCACCGGATCGCCGCCGAGCACCTTCCGGGCGCCGTGTCCCGGTCGGGCCCGCCGTCCTACTTCTGCTGGTGGGAGCTGCCGCCTCCGTGGCGCGCCGACACCTTCGTCGCCGCGGCGGCACGGCACGGGATCGCGGTGACGCCCGCCGCCGCCTTCGCCGCCGGAACGAACGCCGCTCCCCGCGCCGTCCGCGTCGGCCTGGCGTCCCCGCCCCCGGACGTCCTCGCCCGCGCCCTCGACACCCTCGCCGGGATCGCCGCCGGATCGCCCGAGGACGCGGCCGTCGACTGACCGCACCCGGCCTGACGGAGCCTGGACCGGCGCGGGGTGATCGTTCATCGTGGCCTGAAGGGGACCGGGGTCCGACGCGGCGGGCGCGGGGGGCCGCCCCCGGGTGGGAGCGGGACGGATGATCGAGGTCCGGGGTGTGGGGCAGCGCGCGGGCGGGCGGCGGACGCTGCGGGACGTGTCGCTGACGATCGGCACCGGCGAACTCGTCGCGATCATCGGGGGCAGCGGGGCGGGGAAGACCACCCTGCTCGACGCCATCGCGGGCGTGCGGCCACCCGCGGAGGGAGAGGTCGGCCACGACGGGGACGCGGGCACGCTGGGTTACGTGCCGCAGGACGACATCGTCCATCTGGAGATGCCGCTGCGGCGCACGCTACGGTACGCGGCCGGGCTGCGGCTACCGTCCGGAACGCCGCCGGAGGAGCTGGACGAGGCCGTCGACGCGGCGCTGGCGGCGCTGGCGCTCACCGACCGCGCCGGGCAACGCGTCGGATCGCTGAGCGGAGGGGAGCGCAAACGCGCCAGCATCGCCGTCGAGTTGCTGACCGGGCCCCGGGTGTTCTTCCTCGACGAGCCGACGTCGGGGCTGGACCCGGCGTCGGCGGCCGGGCTGATGCGGCTGCTGCGCGGCCTGGCCGACACGGGAACGACCGTGGTCCTCACGACGCACCATCCACCGGACGTCGCGGTGTGCGACCGGGTGGCCGTCCTCGCCCTCGACGGAACGCTGGCCTTCCACGGGACACCTGACGAGGCGCTCGACCACTTCCAGGCCAAGGCGTTCGAGGACGTCTACCTTCGTCTGGCCGATGTCCGGCCGAGCCGGGTGGACCGCGGGCGCCCGGACGGTGACGCTTCCTCCCGCACCAGCGCGGCGGTCCGGCGGGACGGCGGCCGACCGATCGGGGCGTGGCGGCAGTGGGCGCTGCTCACCCGGCGGAACGCCGACCTGCTGACGCGGAGCAGGCTGACGCTGGCCGTGCTGGTCGGCTCGCCGGTCATGGTGCTGGCGATGTTCGCGGTGCTGTTCCGGCCAGACGCGTTCTCGCCGGGATCCCCGAGTCCCGGCGCGACGGTGATGATCCTTTTCTGGATCGCGTTCGGCGGGTTCTTCTTCGGCCTCACCTACGGTCTGTCGCAGATCTGCACGGAGCTGCCGGTGCTGCGACGCGAGCGGCTCACGGGGCTGCGGATCGGCCCGTACGTGCTGGCGAAGGTGGCGGTGCTGCTGCCACTGCTCGCCGTGGTGGACGCCCTGATGCTCGGCGTCCTGCGCGCGCTGGACCGGCTGCCCGCACTGGGGTGGGGCGCGTACGGGGAGGTGTTCGTCACGCTGGTGGCATGCTCCCTGGCGGCGCTGGCGCTGGGACTGCTGGTGTCCGCGGCGGTCACGGATCCGACGCAGGCCACGATGGCGCTGCCGATGCTGTGCTTCCCACAGGTGCTGTTCGTGGGCGCGATCCTGCCCGTCCCGGTGATGGCGGCGCCGGGACGGTGGCTGAGCCACGCGATGTCCAACCGGTGGGCGTTCGAGGGCCTCGGCCACAGCCTGGGTGTCGAGCGGCTGTGGGGGTCGGGCCGTTCGCCGCTGGGGCCGCCGCTGCTCGCCTCGTACGGCGACACGTTCGCGCGGGCCGTGGCCGTCGACTGGGCGGTGCTGGGCGGGTTCACGGTGCTGTTCCTCGCGGGAACATGCCTGGTCCTCGCCCGGCGAACCTGACAAACATTCGATAGTGGTCCGAAATTGGTCAGACAACACCCTTGTCGACGATCTCCGTATTTCGGACCGTTTTCTCGGAGAGTGTGGCTTACTGCATGCGGGGGTGCGTCATGACCGCTCTGTCCGACTGCCATCGGGCCGCCCGGGGGAACACCATGGCCGGCTACGAGGACACGCGACGCCTGGACGAGCTCCGCGCCACCGAGTACCGCCACCTCGACGAGCACGGACAGACCTACCTCGACTACACCGGATCGGGCGTGGCCGCCGCCGCCCAGCTCCGCGCGCACGTCGAGCGGCTGTCCGGCGGCTGCTACGGCAACCCGCACTCGGAGAACCCGGCGTCCAGCGCGTCCACGGTTCTCATCGAGCGGGCGCGGACGGCGATCCTGGACTTCTTCAACGCGTCCCCGGACGAGTACGCGGTGGTGTTCACCCAGAACGCCAGCGGGGCGTGCAGGCTGGTCGGCGAGGCGTACCCGTTCGGGCGCGGCGACCGGCTCGTCCTCACCGGCGACAACCACAACTCCGTCAACGGGATCCGCGAGTTCGCGCGGGCACGCGGCGCCGAGGTCGCGCACGTTCCCGTCCGCGGCCCGGAACTGCGGGTCCCCGGCGAGGAGGTCCGCGCCGCGCTCACGGGCCGCCGCGGTCTGCTGGTGTTCCCCGCGCAGAGCAACTTCACCGGCGTGCAGCACCCGCTGGACTGGATCGACGAGGCCCACGACCACGGCTACGAGGTGCTGCTGGACGCGGCCGCGTTCGTCCCCGCCAACCGCCTCGACCTGAGCCGGACACGCCCCGACTTCGTCCCGGTGAGCTGGTACAAGGTCTTCGGGTACCCGACCGGCGTCGGCTGCCTGGTCGCGCGGCGGGACGCGCTGGCCCGGCTGCGGCGGCCCTGGTTCGCGGGCGGAACGATCCAGGCGGTCAGCGCCCTCGGCGGCTGGCACGTCCTCGCGCCCGACGAGACGGCGTTCGAGGACGGCACCCTGAACTTCCTGGCGATCCCGGACGTCGAGTTCGGCATCGGCTGGGTCCAGGCCATCGGCATGGACCTCATCCACCGCAGGGTCGGCCACCTGACGTCCCTGCTGCTGCGGGGCCTGGCGACCCTGCGCCACTCCGACGGCTCCGCCATGATCAGGCTGTACGGGCCGGACGGCACGGACCGGCGCGGCGGGACCGTCGCGTTCAACGTCCTCGACGCCCGCGGCGCCGTCGTGGACGAGCGGATCGTCGCCCGGGACACCGCCGCCGCGGGCATCTGCGTCCGCACCGGCTGCTTCTGCAACCCCGGCGCCGGAGAAGGCGCCTTCCGGATCCCCGAACGGGCGCTGCGCCGCACCGCGCACACGCGGACCCGGACGCTCGACGACTACCTCGACGTGCTCGGCCTGCCCAGCGGAGGCGCCGTCCGCGCGTCCCTCGGCCTCGTCTCGAACGTCGCGGACGTCGAACGTCTCATCGGGTTCCTGGACGCCGCATACCGGGACCGGGAACCGGACGCCACGGGCTTACGACCCCGCGAACGCTGCTGACCCCGGTCACCCCTGCCCCTGGTCACCCCTGCCCCTGGTCACCCCTGCCCCTGGTCACCCTCGTGCCCCGGAGGCCGCGCGTTCGACCACGGCCGCCCACTCCTCCAGCAGCGCCTGCGCGGCGTCCACGCCCGGTCCCTCGGCCCACAGGTGGGTGACCGCCTCCGCCGGGTCGGGCAGGACGAGGACCCAGCGGCCGTCCTCCACGACGACGCGGACCCCGTCGGTGGTGTCGATCGGGCGGTCCCCCGCGGCCTCCACGACGTGCCGCATCACGCCGCCCTTCGCCGCCCACGGCGTCGGGACGGAGCGGCGGAGCAGGTGCGCCGCAGGGATGCGGCGGTCGATCCGCGACAGCGTCAGCCGGGTCCGCGCGACGAGCCCGACGAGCCGGACGAACGCCGCGATCCCGTCGACGGTGCCGCTGAACTCGGGCATCAGGAACCCGCCGCGCCCATCGCCCGCGAAGATCACGCCGGGTCGCGCCGCGGCCTTGGTGAGCACGTCCTGCGATGTGGCCATCCACTCGACCTCGACGCCGTGGAACCGGCACACCCGCTCGGCGACCCGCGTCGTCGTCACCGGCAGCACGACGCGTCCGCCGCGCCGCTCGGCCGCGACGAGGTCCAGCATGACGAGCAGCGCGCGGTCGTCGCCGACCAGTTCCCCGTTCTCGTCCACGAGCGAGATCCGCTCCCCGACCGGGTCGAACCGGACCCCGAACGCGGCCCGTGACGAGGAGACGAGTTCGCCGAGCCGTTCCAGGTCCCGCATCCGCTCGGCGAGCGTCTCGGTCGGGTCGGCCTCGTCCAGCCCGGCGTTGCGGGTGAGGACCTCCACGCCGACCTTGCCGAGCAGGCTCGGCAGGACCAGCGACGCGACCCCGCCCGCGCAGTCCAGGACGATCTTCAGCCCGGCCTCGCGGACCCCGCGGATGTCGACGCGCCGCAGCAGGTCGCGGGTGTAGGTCTCCACGACGCGCGGCGGATAGGTCAGCTCGGCGATCTCGCCGGGGAACGCGCGGCGGTACTCCTGCCGGGCGAAGACGCGGGCCAGCCTGCGCCGCGCGGACTGCGACAGGTCGGCGCCGTCCGGGTCGAGGAACACGATGTCGACGCCCTGCGGGTCGCCGAGGGTGGTGCGCAGGTAGACGCCGCCGACGGCGTCCTCGCGTCCGGTCTCGAACCGGGCGACGGTCAGCGGCGTCGCCTCCAGGTCGCGGACGTTGATCGCGCTCGCGGTGAGGGCACTGTTCACCGCGCGTTTCAGGGTGCGGGCGGCACGGGAGACGTCACGCCCGGTGACGACGGTCGTGCCCTTCTTCAGCGTCGTCGCGTAGGCGCTGGCCAGCCGTACCGCGAGTTCCGGCGTGATCTCGACGTTGACCAGACCGGACACGCCGCGCGGCCCGAACGGGTCGCGCTGCCCCCGCGACTCCCAGATCACGCTGGTGTTGACGACCGCGCCCGCCTCGATCGTCTTGAACGGGTACACCTTCACACCGCTGGAGACGTACGCCTCCGCCTCGATCACGCACTCGTCGCCGATGACCGCGCCCTCCTCGACACGGGCACCGGCCATGATGTCGGTGTTCTTGCCGACCACGCAGCCGCGCAGCGTCGTGGACGGCGCGACGAACACGTTGTCGTGGACGACGGCGCGGTGCAGGAACGCGCCCTCCTTCACGACGACGTTGCTGCCGAGGACGGTGTACTCGCGTAACTCGGCGCCCGCCTCGACCTTGGCGTAGTCGCCGATGTAGAGGGGGCCCTTCAGGACGGCCTCGGCGTCCACCTCGGCGCCCTCGGCGACCCACACGCCCGGTGACACCTCGAACCCGTCCAGGTCGACGTCGACCTGCCCGGACAGCAGGTCGCCCTGCGCCTTGAGGTAGCTGGCGTGGGTGCCGACGTCCTCCCAGTAGCAGTCGGCGACGTACCCGAACAGCGGGGCGCCCTCGTCCAGCAGGGCCGGGAACACGTCACCGGACCAGTCGACCGGCCCGCCCGACGCGACATGGTCCAGGACCTCCGGCTCCATCACGTAGACGCCGGTGTTGACGGTGTCGGAGAACACCTGACCCCACGTGGGCTTCTCCAGGAACCGCCGGACGCGGCCGTCGCCGTCGACGATGATGATCCCGAACTCCAGCGGGTCGGGCACCCGTTTCAGCCCGATCGTGACGAGCGCGCCGGTCCGCTCGTGGAACCGCACCATGTCGGTCAGGTCGATGTCGGTGAGCGCGTCCCCGGAGATCACCAGGAACCGGTCGTCGCGCAGCGCCTCCGCGGCGTTCTTCACGCTGCCCGCGGTGCCGAGCGGAACCTCCTCCGTCGCGTAGCTCAGCGACATGCCGAGCTCCTCGCCGTCGCCGAAGTAGTTGCGGACCAGCGCGGCGAGGAACTGGACCGTGACGACGGTCTCGCCGAACCCGTGCCGCTTCAGCAACCGCAGCACATGCTCCATGATCGGCCGGTTGACGAGCGGAAGCAGGGGCTTCGGCTGGTTGGCGGTCATCGGACGCAGCCGCGTCCCCTCGCCTCCCGCCATCACGACGGCCTTCATCGGGAGGTTTCCGCTCCCTCCTGTCCGCCCGCCGGATCGGCCGCGGGCGCCGCGCCGGATCCCGGCGGCGCGTCGGACCCCGGCGACGGGTCGGCGGCCGGGGGCGAGCCGCGGCCCGCCACCATCAGCTGCCGGGTCTGCGTCCAGTACAGGACGGCCGCCCACCAGTACAGGCCCGCGCCCCAGATCGCGAACGACCAGCCGATCACCTTCGCCGTGGTCGCCGCCGCGCCGTCATGGTCGCCCAGCAGGAGCAACGGGAACGCGTACAACAGGCACATCGTGCCCGCCTTGCCGATGAAGTGGACGGGCAGCGTGCCGCTGTATCCGAGCCGCCGGACGATCGGCGCGATCGGCACGATCACGACCTCGCGGGCGACGAGCAGCACCACCAGCCACAGCGGGATGATCTCGCGGATCGTCAGCCCGATCAGCGTCGCCAGAATGTAGAGCCGGTCGGCGGCGGGATCGAGCATCATGCCGAGCTTGCTCGTCTGGTTCAGGATCCGCGCGACCTTGCCGTCCAGCCAGTCGGACAGGCCCGCGAACACCAGCAGGCCGAGCGCCCACCAGTCCGCCTCGATCAGGACGAGCCACAGGAACAGCGGCACGCCCACCAGACGGGCCAGACTCAGGCTGTTCGGCACCGTGAAGATCCGGTCCTGCGTGGCTTCCCGCTCTGTGCTCACCGACGCGCTCGCCTCCCCTGGTCCCCTCGATCCTGACCTTATCGGTAAGGATTTTGAAAGACCCCGAGGGTGCGGCCCCGTGACCCGGGCGAACGACATCACGCGCGCGACCGGAATCGGCCCCGCCCGAAACCGCCGCCAACAAAACCCGTCCGGGCGGCGTCTGCTTCACTGAAAATGATCTCTCCGGACGCTCCGGCCCGGTCCGGGGCACGCCCCAGAAGGATGTCGCGTTGGGTCCACTTCAGGACGACGATCCGCGCAGGGTGGGCGCGTACACGCTGTCGGCGCGCCTGGGCGGCGGCGGGATGGGCCAGGTGTTCCTCGGCCGCTCCCCCGGCGGACGGCCCGTGGCGGTGAAGCTCGTGCGGCCGGAGTACGGCGACGACCCGCATTTCCGGCGCCGGTTCGCCACGGAGATCGAGGCGGCCCGCCGGGTCGGCGGGTTCTTCACCGCGCAACTGGTCGACGCGGACCCGCACGCGGAGCGGCCATGGCTGGTCACCGCGTACGTGCCGGGACCGTCGCTGCAGTCGGCGGTGGACGAGCAGGGGCCGCTGCCGGTCCGCGCGGTCCGCGTCCTCGGGGCGGGGCTCGCGGAGGGGCTGATGGCCGTGCACGCCTGCGGGCTGGTGCACCGCGACCTCAAGCCCGGCAACGTGATCCTGGCGCCGGACGGCCCCCGGGTCATCGATTTCGGCATCGTCCGGGCGCTGGAGGCCACGTCCGGCACCGCCACCGGCGCGATCACCGGCACCGTCGCGTACATGTCGCCCGAGCAGGCCCGCGCGGACAAGGAGATCGGGCCCGCCGCGGACGTGTTCGCGTTGGGCTCGGTCCTGGTGTTCGCGTCCACCGGCGCCGCCCCCTTCGGCCGCGGTCAGGCGCACACGGTGCTGTACCGGATCGTCCGGGAGGACCCCGACCTGGACGCCGTCCCGGCCGAGCTGCGCGACCTGGTCGCCGCGTGCCTGGCCAAGGACCCCGCGGACCGTCCGGCGCTGCCGGAGGTGCTGGAGCGGTGCGCGGGCGCCGCGGGCGACGACTGGCTGCCGCCCGGCGTCCTCGCGATGGCCTCCGCCATGAACCCGGCCATGAACCCCGCCATGAACCCGGCCCTGAACCCGGCGGTGCCGAGCGCGGGTCCGACCGAGGTCGACCCGACCACGCCCGCGCCACCCGCGCCGCGCAGAGGCGGAAGGTCGCCCGTCAGGTGGGTCCTCGGTGGTGTCGCGGGGGTCGTCGCCGTGGCGTCGCTGGTGGCGGCCCTCGTCCTCGTGGCGCTGGACCGGGACGAGTCGAAGGGCTCCACGGCGGACGAGCCGTCCTCGTCCCGGCAGGCGGGGGCGGTCTCGCCGGTGGCGGGGCGGATCGAGGACGCGGCGGCCGGGATCTCCTACGCCCGGTTCCGCGGGCCGTGGGTGACGGCCGGCGGGGCCTGGAAGAAGCCGGGGATGTTCACCAGCGGGCAGATCGCGCCGCTGCCGCGGCGCAACGGCGACTCCACCTTCAACGCGACCTCCCTGGCCGGGGTGCCGAGGGACGCCGAGAGCCGCGGCTACACCGGCCCCCGTGACCTCGCCGCCGTCGCGGCCCGCGTGAAGACGCGGGTCATCGGCGAACTGTTCACCGTCCAGCACACCGAGACCACGCTGCGGTCAGGTCCGGTGGACGTGAACGGCGGGGGCAAGGGCTGGCTGGAGAAGGTCCGGTTCGACTTCCCGCAGGCCAAGGCCAACGGTTGGCCGGTGACGGGCGACACGATGGCGCTGCTGGTCGTCGACCGGGACGGCGCGGACGGCGGACGGCCGGGCCTGCTGCTGTTGTCGATTCCCGACACCTTCGCCCACCCGGGCGACCTCGACCTGATCCTCACCTCGGTCCGCGTGCTGTGAGCCGCAGCCCCGGGACGCGTCCGCGCGGTCACCGTGGGGAGGGGACGTCCGCGAGCGGGAAGGTGGCCGTGACGACGTACCCGCCGCCGTCGCCGGGCCCCGCGTCCAGGGTCCCGCCGACGCTGCGCGCCCGCTCGATCATCCCGAGGATCCCGAAACCGCCCGGCCCTCCGGACGGCCCGACCCCGTCGTCGGCGATCCGCACGACGAACGCTCCCTCGCCGTCCCGCCTCAGCGACACCTCGACGTGCTCGGCCCGCGCGTGCTTGACGACGTTGGTCAGCGCCTCCTGGACGATCCGGTACGCGGCGACGCCGACCTCCGGCGGCGGACCGGTCTCCGCGGCGTCGAGAGCGACCGTGAGGCCGCCGCTGCGCGCGGACCGCACGAGGTCGGCGATCCCGTCCAGGCCGGGCAGCGCCCCGGGCGCGCCGGGCGTCGCGACATCGGTACCGCGCAGGACCTGAAGGGTGCCGCGCAGCTCCGTCCGGGCCTCGCGGCAGGTGGCCGCGATCGACGCGAGCGCGTCGGCCAGCTCCTCCCGGTCGAGCGGCCGGTCCCCGCGCACGAGATGCGCCGCCGCCCCGGCCTGGACGCCGATCAGCGTGATGCTGTGCGCGAGGAGGTCGTGCAGGTCACGGGCGATCCGCAGCCGTTCCTCGGCGACCCGGCGCCGCGCCTCCTCCTCCCGGGCCCGTTCCGCCCGCTCGGCCCGCTCGGTGATCGTCGCGAGCCGCGCCCGGTGCGACCGCCATATCTGGACGGAGATCACGACGGCGACCACGGCCTCGATGACCGCGATCTGCTCCCGGACCGAGCCGCCGCCCGCCCGCAGCGTCACCCCGATCACGCAGACGAACAGCACGACGCCCGCCACGGTGAGGTAGACCCGCACTCTCCTGCCGAGGACCGCGTACGCGAACAGCACGACCACCTCGACGGGTATCAGCGCGTGATGCTGGTACTGCGCCAGGTGGTACGGCAGGACCAACGCCAGCAGCGCCATCAGTCCCGGCGTCGGCCAGCGCCTGATCACCGCGAGTGGGACGTGCGCGGCGACCAGCAGCAACGTCCCCGCCGCGTCCAGCTCGCGGACGCCCGGCCACATCACCGCGACCGCCACCGCGACGTACGCCAGCAGCACCGCGCACGCGACGTCCCTCGCCGCCGCCGCGCCGATCCCGGGAAGCCTCACCACCCGACCATCTTCGCCGATCATCCCGATCACCGCGCATCGCCCTGACCGTAGAGGGACCCTGCGGGAAACCACTACGCTCCGCCCATGACCAAGTCACCTCGGATCACCCATATCGCTTGGGGTCGCATGGAGGTCGAAGGGCTTGAGCCCGGCAAGGACTTCAAGCTCTATCCGGGCGGCGGACGCGAGTGGGACTGGGCCGAACACGGCACCCGGCACGACCCGGGCATCCAGCCGGGCGACGTCCAGGAGCTGATCGAGCACGGCTGCGCGGTCGTCGTCCTCAGCCGGGGCATGGAGCTGCGTCTCGGGACGATGCCGGAGACCCTCCAGGTGCTGCGGGACGCCGGGATCGAGGTGCACGTGGCGGAGACGACCGAGGCCGTCGCCCTCTACAACGGGCTGGTCGAGACCGAACGCGTCGGCGGTCTCTTCCACTCGACGTGCTGAACCGCTGTTCCCGACATTTCACTCTTTCTTCGGACACCTCGGTGGGACGGCCCGTCCCGTCCTATAGTTCTGCAAACTCGATAGGGAGCCGACCGTGTCCGTCCCCTCGCCGTCCCCTCCCGCACCGTCCGGGGCCGCACCGGTATCGCGGGTCACGCTCGGCCGCGGGGCCTACCGGTGGCCGTTCCGGGTCGCGCTGGCCGCCCTGGTGGTCGGCGCGCTCGCGGCGCCGTCCTCCCGCACCGCCGCCATCGGCGTCGGCGCGCTCCTCGCCCTGGCCGCCGCGGTCTGGGCCTTCCTGATCCACCGCGACCGCCTCGTCGTGACCCTGGCGGACACGGGCCTGGTGCTGCGTCGCGGCGCCGAGGAGGCGACCATCCCCGTCGGCGCGGTGGACGCGGTCGGGATCGTGTGGCGGGGCACCGACCCCGTCTGGACGGTCTGGTTCGACACCGGCGCGGCGCCGGGCGTCGACGCCGTCACGACCGTCGAGGGCGACGCCGCCGTTCTGCTCCGTGACCGGGACCTCCCCGCCGGCCGGCTTCCGGCCGTGCACGCCGCCGTCACGGAGCACCTCGGCCTGCGCTGGCGCGTCCTCGACGACACGGGCGAGGAGATCGATCCGCCCAAGGCGGACGCGCTGGCCAGGGCCGACCAGGTCCTCGTGGAGGGCGTCCTCGTGAACGGCGGCCTCGCGAAGGGCGCGGGTCGCTACCGGGACGAGCGCGGCGGCACCCTCCTCGCGGTCGCCTCCGGCCGCGGGAGGGTCGTGCTGCGCGACCCGCACGCCGCGCGGCTGCTGGTGTTCCGCAGGACGCCCCTTCCCGCCCGGCGCAAGGTCGTGCGCGTGTCCGACGCGGACGGCCGGTTCCTCGGGACGGTCCGGGGCTCGCAGGAGCCGTCCTTCCACACGCCCAGCGGGATGCTCCTCGGCACCACCCGGCGGCATGGCGATCGTCACGTCGTCACCGGCATCGACGGCCGCGAGTCCGCGTCGCTGAGGACCGTGGGCGACCCCGGTGACGGCCGTAGGCGGCTGGAGCGGTCGCCGTCGGCCCCCGAGCCGCTGCGCACGCTCACCCTGGCGCTGCCGCTGGTGGTGCGGTCCGCGCGCCGGTCCTGAACGACCTCGAGCGGCGGGCTCCCGGCGGCCCTCCTATCCCATGGACGGCGGTTGCGGCAACCGGGGTGCGCCGGGTTAGCGTCAGGGACGACAGATCGCGGGGGCCCGGCGAACCGGGCTGAGATAGCGGCTGAGACGGCCGCTGACCGCATGAACCTGACCGGGTAATGCCGGCGTAGGGAGAGATCGAGTCGTCATGACCGAACCAGTGGTTCCATCCGCCCACAAGATCTACCTCCAGGGGTCGCGTCCCGACCTGCGCGTCCCGATGCGGGAGGTGCGGCTGACCAGCGGCGACGCCGTCGTCCTGTACGACACGTCCGGGCCGTACACCGACCCCGACCGGCCGACCGACGTCCGCCGCGGGCTGCCCTCGCCACGGGAGCCGTGGATCGCCGACCGCGGCGACACAGCGCCGTACGAGGGCCGCGCCGTCCGCCCCGAGGACGACGGTCGCCGCACCGAAGGACGCGCGACGCCAGGTACCGCCGCCACCGACGCGTTCCCGCCGCGCCGGCCGCGCCGGGCGACCTGCGGCGCGGTCACCCAACGCGCGTACGCGCGGCGTGGGGAGATCACGCCGGAGATGGAGTTCGTGGCGCTGCGCGAGGGCGTGGCGCCGGAGTTCGTCCGGGACGAGCTGGCGGCCGGCCGCGCGGTGCTGCCCGCCAACGTCAACCACCCGGAGATCGAACCGATGATCATCGGCCGGAACTTCCTGGTGAAGGTGAACGCGAACATCGGGAACTCGGCGGTCGCGTCGTCGATCGAGGACGAGGTCGAGAAGATGACGTGGGCGACCCGCTGGGGCGCCGACACGATCATGGACCTGTCGACCGGCCGGGACATCCACACCACCCGCGAGTGGATCCTGCGGAACTCGCCGGTGCCGGTCGGAACGGTCCCGCTGTACCAGGCGGTGGAGAAGGTCGGCGGCGATCCCGCGGAGCTGACCTTCGACATCTTCCGCGACACGGTCATCGAGCAGGCCGAGCAGGGCGTGGACTACATGACCGTCCACGCCGGGGTGCTGCTACCGTACGTGCCGCTGACGGCGCGGCGCAAGACCGGCATCGTGTCCCGGGGCGGGTCGATCATGGCGGCGTGGTGCCTGGCCCACCATGAGGAGAACTTCCTCTACACGAACTTCAGGGAGCTGTGCGAGATCTTCGCCGCGTACGACATCACCTGGTCGCTCGGCGACGGCCTGCGTCCCGGCTGCATCGCCGACGCCAACGACGAGGCGCAGTTCGCGGAGCTGCGCACCCAGGGCGAGCTGACGCGGATCGCCGCCGAGTTCGACAACCAGGTGATGAACGAGGGTCCCGGGCACGTCCCGATGCACAAGATCAAGGAGAACGTCGACCTGCAGCGGGAGTGGTGCGACGACGCGCCGTTCTACACGCTCGGCCCGCTGACGACCGACATCGCGCCCGGCTACGACCACATCACCTCGGCGATCGGCGCCGCGATGATCGGCTGGTACGGCACCGCGATGCTCTGCTACGTCACGCCGAAGGAGCATCTCGGGCTGCCCGACCGCGACGATGTCAAGGCCGGGGTCATCGCCTACAAGATCGCCGCGCATGCCGCCGACCTGGCGAAGGGCCATCCGGGCGCGCAGGCGTGGGACGACGCGCTGTCGGACGCGCGGTTCGACTTCCGGTGGGAGGACCAGTTCAACCTGTCCCTCGACCCGGACACCGCCCGCGCGTTCCACGACGCCACGCTCCCGGCCGCCCCGGCGAAGACCGCGCACTTCTGCTCGATGTGCGGGCCGCACTTCTGCTCCATGAAGATCACCCGTGATGTCCGCCGGTACGCGGACGAGCGCGGCCTGGCCGAGGACGAGGTCCTGTCCGCCGGGATGCGGGAGAAGGCCGAGGAGTTCAAGTCGGCGGGCGGGCGGGTCTACCTGCCGCTCTCCCCCGGCGCCTGATCCGTCGTTCCCGTCGGGCCTTCCGGCCGGGTGCGCGGGCCGGCGGCGGAGTTACCGCAGGGTGCGGGCTACTATCGAGGGACCGTTCCAAAAGCCGCGGATCCCACGGATCGCCGCAGGCCCGCTGCCCGGCCGGGAAGGACCGACAACTCAGGTGACCAGCGACGACACGCCCTCGGCCCCGGCGCGGGCGGTGCGCTCCGATGTGCGCCGCAACCGCGCGCGGCTGCTCGCCGCGGCGCGGGAGATGTTCGAACGCGACGGGGCCGGCGCCTCCCTCGAGGGGATCGCCCGGCTGGCGGGCGTCGGCATCGGAACGCTCTACCGGCACTTCCCGACGCGCCAGGATCTCCTGGAGGCGTTGCTCGCCGACGCCTTCGACGCGCTGGCCGCCACGGGCCGGGAACTGCGGCTCTCGCCCGTGCCCGGGGAGGCGCTGGCGGAGTGGCTGCGCGCGTTCGTCGCGCGGACCACGGCGTTTCGCGGGATGGCGACCGCCGCCCTGGTGTCGCTGCGGGAGGACCGGTCCGAGTCGTTCCCGGCGTGCCGGGCGATGCTCGAGGCGGGCGAGACGCTGTTCGTCCGCGCGCAGAAGGCCGGGGACGTGCCGTCGGGCGTCGCGTTCGCCGACGCGCTGCGCCTCGCGGGCGCGATCGCGACGGTCACCGAACAGGAGCCGGAGGCCGCCGACCGGCTGCTGGCCCTCGCCGCCACCGGGCTGATCCCCGGCAGGACGGGCTAGCACGGGCTGGAACGCCACCCGGGTCAGTCGGTCTCGGGGACGGGCAGGATCCGGCGTGGGCCGCGCGGCGCGTCGGCCCGTCTGCGCCATTCGCGCGGGTAACCGACCGACACCTCGATGTGGGGAACGTCACCGGTCCAGATCGTCCGGGGAATGTGCAGGTGCCCGTAGACGACGGACACGGCGTTGAAGCGGCTGTGCCAGTCGGCGGTTCGGACCGTTCCGCACCACTGGGCGAACTCCGGATACCACAGGACGCGGGTGGGTTCGCGGACGAGCGGCCAGTGGTTGATCAGTACCGTCCGCGTGCCCGGCTCCAGGGCCGCGAGCCGCTTCTCGGTGTAGGCGATCCGGGCGTCGCACCAGGCGTCGCGCGTGGGATGCGGGTCCGGGTGCAGGTAGACCTCGTCGGTGCACACCACGCCCGCCTCGTGCGCGACCTTCAGGGCCTCTTCCTTGGTGAACGTCCCGTCCGGCCGGAACGTGTAGTCGTACAGCAGGAACAGCGGCGCGATCGTCACGGGACCGTTCTCGCCGTTCCAGACCGGATACGGGTCCTCGGGCGTCAGCACTCCGAGGCGCCGGCACATCTCGACGAGCGCCCGGTAGCGGGCCTCACCGCGCGCCTGCACCGGATCGTTCTTCACGGTCCACAGCTCGTGGTTGCCCGGCGTCCAGATCACGGTGGCGTAGCGCTCGGCGAGCGTGCGGAGCGTCCATTCGACGTCGGACAGTTGCTCGGCGACGTCTCCGGCCACGATCAACCAGTCGTCGCCCGACTCGGGCCGCAGGCCCTCGACGAACGCGCGGTTCTCGGGGAAGCCGACATGCAGATCGCTGATCGCGTGGACATCGCCCATCCAATGATCGTAAGCCCCATGACGGCGGCTCACTCCCCCTCGTCCGGCCGAACGTCCGGCCGAACGTCGGGCCGGTCGTCCGGACCGTCGGCGGGGAGCGTGAAGAGGCGGATGTGCACGGGTCGGGCTCCGGGGGGCGCGTCCTCGCGGCTGTGGGCGTGCTCGTGCAGGAGCCGGATGTACGCCTCGTAGAACGACGCGAGGCCCTCCTCGGTCATGTGGGCGAAGCCGCGCGACAGCCGCGCCCAGGCTCGGTCACGCTCGTACTCGGCGGGCAGCGCGCGGAACAGTTCCATGTCCTCGGCGTGCGCGACGCGGATCAGCTCGTCGAGAACGGCCCGGTCCTCGGGGGCCACGGTCTCCGGGGCGGGCAGCCGCAGGTCGCGCGGGGTGTCGGCCGGGCGCCACCAGCGTTCCCTGCCGGTGGACCGCTCCGGGATCTCCTCGATGAACCCGTACTTCTCCAACTGCCGGAGGTGGTAGCTGGTCGTCCCGGTGTTGGCGCCCACCACCTCGCCGATCGTGGTGGACGTCGCCGGACCGTGCGTGCGCAGCCGGTGCAGGATCCTGCGGCGAAGCGGATGGCTCAGCGCCTTGATCCTGCCCGGGTCGTCGAGGATCACCGGCTCGGTGTCGTCCTTCATGAGGAGCAGTCTAGTACTACAGACGTATCTTTGCAGAGTTTTCTTTGCAGAGAGTTCTCTGTGGTTTACGGTGCTCGGCATGAAGACAGCGATGACATTCGCGCTGGCACTGGTCGCCGGCGTCCTGTTGGGCACGTCCTGGTTCACGCCGGCCGTCGCCTCCGACCGGATCCCGGCGCCGTCCGGCCTGACCTCCACCGATGTGAGCTTCCAGGGGTTCGGCGGGCTCACCCTGCACGGCACGGTCCTGGCCCCGGCACGGGCCCGCGGGCCCGTGCCGGGGGTGGTGCTCGTCACCGGGTCCGGCGCCGGGGTGCCGCGCGAGCACCTGCTCACCGAGGCCACCCAGTTCGCGCGGCGGGGCCTCGCCGTCCTGATCTACGACAAGCGCTCCGAGGGGTACACGGACCTGCGCCGCTCCTTCTCCGAGCTCGCCGACGACGCGCTCGGGGCCGTCGGCGCGCTACGCGCCCGGCCCGGCGTCGATCCGGCCAAGGTGGGCGTGTGGGGGCTCAGCGAGGGCGGCTGGGTGGCGCCGTTGGCCGCGTCGCGGTCCACGGACGTCGCATTCGTGATCGTGGTCGGCGGCAACGCCATGTCCCCGATCCGGCAGCAGGTCTGGAACGAGACCTTCGGGCTCCGCCGGGCGGGCGTGTCCGGGTCGCTGCTCGACCACGCGAAGCGCAACTTCGCGCGGCTCGGCGCGGACGCGGGCCTGTTCGCCGAGGCGTTCTTCGACGCCGAGGGCGTGCTGGAGCGCGTCCGGCAGCCACTGCTCGGCGTCTGGGGCGAACGCGACCTGCAGACCCCACCGGCGGACAACCCGCCGCTGTTCGCGCGGGCGCTGCGCCGCGGCGGCAACACCCACTACACGTTCCGCTTCTTCCCGGGTGCCGACCACGGCGCGCACGTGTCCCCCGACGGGGGGCTGACCCGTGGCGAGGCGCTGGCTCCGGGGTACGCCGACCTGGTCGGCTCGTGGGTCCGCGACGTGACGAGCGGACGGCTGCCCGACGCCGACGCGGCGGCGCCTCCGGCCCAGGACCATCCGAGCGCGGAGGTCTCGCCCTCGCCGTGGTGGGCGTCGGGCTGGTCGCAGCTCGCGGCGTTGGCATTGTTCGTCGTCGCGTTCACCGCGTATCCCCTGACCGCCCTGGTGCGGCGGCTCCGCGGACGGACCGTACGCCCGGTGAGCCGCTGGGCCCGACTGCTCGCCGGGGCGGGTCTCGCGGCCGTGCTCGGCGGTATCGTCTACGTCTTCTACCTGATGGCCGCCGGACGGTGGCCGGACCCGGGTCCCGTCCTGGCGGGCCGGCCGCTGCCCTGGCTTGTGCTGCAGGGGCTCGCCGTGGCCGCCGTCGCCGCCACGGTCGCGACCGTGGCGGCGTGGTGGAGGACCTGGCGAGGGACGGGCGCGGCCGTCCCGGCGGGCGAACGCGTCCGGACCGGGCTGCTGCTCACCGGCGGCGTGGTGTTCGTTCCGTGGGCGGTCTACTGGGGTCTGCTCGTCCCGTGACCCCGTGCCGGTCAGTCCCTTCCCCACAGGTACACGCCGACGCTCATGGCGAGGAGGCTCGCCCAACCGAAGACGGCGCGGACGGTGTTCCAGGCGGTCCAGCGGCCGGAGTAGTCCGACCAGACCCTCGCCGCCTCGGACGGGTCCGTCGGGATCGTGACGGCGTCCAGGTCGTTGTTCATCGGGATGTTCACCGCGAAGCTCGGGACCAGCGCGCCCACGAAGTACACGGCCGCGGCGACGAAGAACAGGATCGCCGCCGACCTGTGGTCCAGCGTCAGCAGCAGGACCCCGGCCGCGACGGCCAGCAGCGGGACGAGCAGGAACATCGCCACGAACACCGGGTTCTGGATCTTCTGGTTGACGCTCTGCATCGCGTCGATCGCCGACGCGGGCCGGGCCGCGTTCAGGCCGGGCATCACTCCGGTGGAGAAGCCGAAGAACGTCCCGGCCATCCCGGCCGCCATGATCAGGGAGAGCGTCACCGAGACGCCCGCGAGAGCGGATCTCATGGTCGAGATTCCTTCCGTGGAGAGGTGTGTCAGACGGTCCAGATGCCGCTGGCCGCGGTCTGCCGGGCGTAGTCGGCGAAGTCCTTCGGGGCACGGCCGAGGGCGCGCCGGACGCCGTCGGCCGGGCGGGCGTTGCGGCCGTCGAGGACGGTGCCGAACAGGTGCGCGAGGAAGGCGACGAGGTCTTCGGGGAGGCCGAGTCTCCTGAGTTCGGCCGCGTAGTCGTCCAGGGGGACGCGGACGAACGCCACGTCCCGTCCGGCGGCGCGGCCGATCTCGGCGACGGCCTCGGCGAAGGTGAGCGCGCGGGGGCCGGTCACCTCGTAGACCTCGCCCTCGTGGCCGTCGCGGGTGAGCGCGGCGACGGCCACGTCGGCGATGTCGTCGGCGTCCACGAACGGCTCCGGCACGTCGCCCGCAGGGAGGACGACCTGCCCGGCGCGGACGGGGTCCAGAAGGTAGTCCTCGCTGAAGTTCTGCGCGAACCAGCTCGCCCGCACGACCGTCCACGCCAGGCCGGACGCCTGGACGATCCGCTCGCACTCCCCCGCCTCGTCCTCGCCCCGTCCCGACAGCAGGACCACGTGCCGGACCCCCGCGTCCACGGCCGCGGCCGTGAACGAGCGGACGGCCTCCCGCGCGCCCGGCGCGGCCAGGTCGGGGTAGTACGACAGGTACACCTTCTCGACGTCTCGCAGGACGGGCGCCCAGGTCGCCTCGTCCTCCCAGTCGAAGCGCGGGGACGCCGACCGCGAGCCCATGCGGACCGCGACGTCCAGGGCCTCCAGCCGCTCGACCACGCGGCGGCCGGTCTTGCCGGTCCCGCCGAGGACGAGGGTGAGGCCGGTCTCGTTGGGGTTCTGCGTCTCGTTCGTCGTCATGCCCTCAAGTCAACAGAGGCGCGGCTCCAGCGACCATCGTTGAGAAGCTCGCCCGCATACGTGAGCGTCTACGCTGGTCGCATGGACGCGCTCACCGATCTGCTGGACGGCCCGCGGGCCCGGGGAGCGTTCATGATCCGCTCGACGCTGGCCCCGCCATGGGCGATCCGGATCCAGGACGAGGCGCCGCTGACGCTGCTGTCCATGGTCCGCGACGACGCGTGGCTGCTGCCCGACGGCGGCGAGCCGGAGCGCGTCTCCCCCGGCGACATGGTGATCTTCCGGGGGCCGGATCCGTACACGGTCGCCGACGACCCGGCGACCGAGCCGCAGATCGTCATCCACCCCGGGCAGCGCTGCACCACCCCGGACGGGACGAGCCTGTCGGAGGCGATGGACCTCGGGGTGCGCGCCTGGGGCGACGACCCGGACGGCTCGACGGTCATGCTGATCGGCGCCTACCAGATGCGCGGCGCCGTCACCCGGCGGCTGCTGTCCGCGCTGCCGCCGATCGCGATCGTGCGCGGCGACACCTTCAAGTCACCGCTCGTCGACGTGCTCGGCGAGGAGATCGGCAAGGACGAGCCGGGGCAGGACGTCGTCCTCGACCGGCTGCTCGACCTGCTGCTCATCGCGACGCTGCGCGCCTGGTTCTCCCGCCCGGACGCGGGGGCGCCCGGCTGGTACCGCGCGCACGGCGACGCCGTCGTCGGGCCCGCGCTCCGGCTCCTGCACGACGACCTGGCGCACCCGTGGACGGTCGCCGACCTGGCGTCCGCGGTGGGCGTGTCCCGCGCGGCGCTGGCCCAGCGGTTCACGAAACTGATCGGCGAGCCGCCCATGGCGTACCTGACCGGCATCCGGCTCGCGCAGGCCGCGGACCTGCTACGGGAGAGCGACGCGACGCTGGAGACGGTGGCGCGGCGCGTCGGCTACGGCAACGGGTTCGCGCTCAGCACCGCGTTCAAGCGCGAGCACGGCGTCAGCCCCCAGGAGTACCGCGCGGGCCCGACCGGCTGACCGGCCCGTCACAGCCGAACGGCTGTGACGGCCGCGCTACCGCTGCGGGCGGAGGGTGGGTTCCGCGCGGACGACGACCGTGTCGTCGGCGGCGTCCGGGATGAACGGGATCACGAACGCGTAGTCGGCGAGCACCGACTCGGGCACCTCGCCGGACTCGCCGAACGCGGCGATCTCGCCCCAGCAGGGGGAGCCGAGGGAGCCGCTGCGATGCCGCACCGACAGCCCGGCGCACAGGTTGGCGAACCGCAACCGCTCGCCGAGCGGGAGACCGGCGAGGGTGGCGAACACGAACCCGGCGGCGAACACGTCGCCCGCCCCGGTCGGATCGAGGGCCTCGACGGGCAGCGCGCCGACCTCGGTCCGCTCCCCCGTCGTGGAGTCGACGGCGATGGCGCCGTCCCCGCCGCACTTCACGACCACCACCGGCACCCGTTCGGCGAGGGCCTCGGCGGCGCCCGCCGGGGTGCTCGTGCGCGTGTACGCCATCGCCTCGGCGGCGTTGGGGAGGAACACGTCCACGTGCTCCAGCCGGTCGAGGACCTGGGCGGGCCAGGCGCCGGTCTGGTCCCAGCCGAGGTCGCCGAAGACGAGCGTGCCACGCTCGCGCAGGGCGGGCGCCCACGCCGGCACCGGACGGTCGACGTCGACGAAGCAGGCCCGCGCGGACGGCGTCGCCACCGGCGGACCGTCCACCGGGGTCGGGACGGGCCGCTCGTAGGTCACCATGCTGCGGTCGGAGTCGTAGGCCAGCGACACCGTCACCGGCGTGGACCAGCCGGGCACCCGCCGGGACGGTCCGAGGTCGACGCCCTCCTGCTCGGCGAGGGTGCGCCACAGGTAGGAGCCGAACAGGTCGTCGCCGAACTCGGCGGCGAGCCCGACCCGCAACCCGAGCCTGCTCATCGCGACGGCGATGTTGGCGACGCCGCCGGGAGCCGAGCCGAGCCCGTCGGTGACGATCTCGGTGCCGGGCGGCGGCAGCCCCGGCAGCCCCGTGAAGATCATGTCCATGAACACCCGGCCGGACAGGAACACGTCCAGGTCCGCCGGCGGACCGGGCCCCGCGCCGTGCAGCCGCCGCCCCGCCGGTTCCCGCTCGGCACACGGATCGGCGAAGGACGGCTCGGGCGTCGATCCCGGGCCGGTGGCCCGCCGGGTCACTTGTTGCGTCACTGCGCCCCCCTGAGCACGGTGTGGCACGTTCCCACGGAACCTAGTCGACACCTCCGACATTCAGCTCGACATCCACAAGTGGTATTGACCAGTCAACATATTAGGACATACGGTGTGTCGCGATAGGAACCACAACAAAGGGGGTGAGCGGCGTGACATCCGCCGGTGAGTCCCGCTCCGGGAACACGAAACGGCAGGCGGTACGTCGCGAGCTCCTCACGATGCTGGACGGCCTGGACGTGGGGGACGCCCTGCCGTCAGAGCGCAGGCTGGCCGAGGAACTCGGCGTGTCGCGGCCCACGCTGCGGCAGGCCATCGACGGTCTCGTCGCCGAGGGACTGCTCGACCGGCGGCACGGGAGCGGCACCTACGTGGCCGAACCCCGCATCGCCGTCTCACTGACCATGACCTCGTTCACCGAGGACATGATCAGACGCGGGATGAAGCCGGGTGGTCGGGTCCTGTCGTTCCGCACGCAAGCCGCGGGGGCGCGGATCGGCAGGCGGCTGGCGCTGTCGCCTCTCGAAGAGGTATTTACCATTCGGCGGCTACGGCTGGCGGACGGCGCCAGCATGGCCATCGAGACGCTCTACCTTCCCCGGGCGCTGCTGCCCGACCTGCGCCGGCAGGACCTGGAGGAAGGATCGTTCTACGAACTGCTGCGCGGCAACGGCGTCGAGATCGCCTCGGGCACGGAGACGATCGAGCCGACCGTCACCACCGCCGAGGAGGCCGCCGACCTCGGCGTCCCCGTGCACATGCCGGCGTTCCTGTTCGAACGGATCACCAGGGATCCCGACGGGCGGCCCCTCGAATACGTCAGGTCGCTCTACCGCGGCGACCGGTACCGCCTGGAGCTCGACCTGCGACCACCGCGCTGACGGGGCCCGCGGGCGCACCACACATCCCGGAAGTGAGGCCACTTCTCCATGGACGTCATCAAGGACATCCTCACCTTCCTGGCCGACAACGTGTTCGGTCAGGTGCCCATCCTGATCGGGCTCATCACGCTGCTCGGCCTGATGTTGCAGCGCAAGCGGTTCGAGGACGTGTTCGCCGGCGCGCTGCGCGCCACGATCGGCGTGGTCATCCTGTTCATCGGCGTGGAGGTGTTCACCGGCGGGCTGACGAGCTTCCAGACCGTCCTCGCCAGCGCGATGGGCACGACGCCGCCGAAGGCGGACCGGACCCTCGCCGACTTCCTCGCCGACCAGGGCGGGACGATCGCCCTGGTCATCACCGTCGCGTTCCTCCTCCACGTGCTGGTCGTCCGGCTGTTCCCGGCGGCCCGTTACCTGTACCTGACCGGGCACCTGATGTTCTGGGTCAGCACGGTCACCGTCGCGTCCCTGGTGACGATCGCGCCGGGCGCCGACCAGCTCACGCTCGTGCTGTGCGGGGCCGGGTTCGTCGCCGCCTACTGGACCGTCCAGCCGCTGTGGATGCGGCCGCTGATGCGCCGCGTCATGCCGGACGACCGGTTCGGATTCGCGCACACCAGCTCGCTCGCCTGCCTGCTCACCGGGTACGCGGCGCGCCCGCTGGGCAGCCGGGAGAAGCACGACACCGAGAAGCTGAAGCTGCCGCGCCAGCTGTCGTTCTTCAAGGACGTCAACGTCAGCACCGCGCTGATCATCTCCGCGATCATGCTGGTGGGCGTCGCGCTCGCCGACGACTCCGTGGTCGGCAAGGCCGCGACGGAGATGGACCCCAAGCTGTCGCCCTGGGTGTGGGCGCTGCTGGTCGGCCTGCGGTTCGCGGGCGGCATCGCGATCCTGCTGTTCGGGGTGCGGATGTTCCTCGGCGAGATCGTCCCGGCGTTCAAGGGGTTCAGCGACAAGGTCATCCCGGGCACACGACCCGCGCTGGACGCGCCGACCGTGTTCCCCGTCGCGCCGACCGCCGTCATGGTCGGGTTCGTGGCGTCCACCGGCGTGTTCCTCGTCTGCCTCGGCGTGTTCGCCGGGGCGGGCTGGTTCACCCTCGCCCCGCCCATGATCATGCTGTTCTTCGTGGGCGGCGCCGCCGGACTGTTCGGCAACGTCGTGGCGGGCTGGCGCGGCGCCGTCCTCGGCGGCGTGATCACCGGCCTGGTCCTCGCCGTCGGGCAGGCCCTCACCTGGGACCTGTTCGACCGGACCGCGCCCGAGCTGGCCACGCTCGCCGACCCGGACTGGTACGCGATCGCGTGGCTGCTGAAGGCGGTCGACCCGGTCGTCGGCGACGCCACGGTCTGGATCGTTCCGATCGTCGCGCTCGCCGCCATGGTCGCGACGCTGCTGCTGCTCGGCCGCGCCGAGAGGCACCGCGCCGCGACCGAGGCGGCACAAGACGACCGGCCGGACGACCGGCCCGACGACAAGGCCACCGCGAAGGCGTGACCGTCAGCACGAAACAGGGAGGGACCGACATGGCACTGGACCGGCAACTGGAGGTGCTCGCGGTCTGCGGCGTCGGCATGGGGACCAGCCTGATGCTCAAGATGACCGCCGAGGACGCGCTCCGCTCGATCGGCGTGGAGGCGCGCGTGGAGAACACCGACCTGTCCACGGCGCGCGGGATGTCGCCCGACGTGGTGATCGGCCAGGGCATGCACACCGGCGAGATCGCCGACCTCGCACCCGTGGTGATCACGATCAGCGACTTCCTCGACAAGGACGGCCTGGAGGCGCAACTCCGAGAGCACCTGACGACCCAGGGCTGGCTCCCATGACCTCTCATTCTGAGGGGACGACCCCCCGGGCCCCGCGGCAACGACCCTTGGTCACCGCGACCGGCCATGTGACCGCCGCGGACTGGCGCGAGGCGGCGCGGAAGGCGGCCGAGGCACTGGTCGACGCGGGCGCGGCGGGCACGGGATACCCGGACGCCTGCGTCCGGGTGGTCGAGGAGAACGGCCCGTACATCGTGTTGACCAAGGGGCTCGCGCTCGTCCACGCCCGTCCCGAGGAGGGCGGGCTGGCCGTGGGCGTCGGCGTGACCCGGCTGGCCGAGCCCGTCGCGTTCGGCCACCCCGACAACGACCCGGTGGACCTGCTGCTCGCGTTCTGCACACCCGACCCCGACGCGCACGTCGGCACGCTCGCGGGGCTCGCGCGCGCCCTGAGCGGCGGTCTGGCCGACCGGCTCCGCGCCGCGTCCGACGAGGACGAACTGGCCGAGGCACTGAGGGAGGCCGTGCCCCATGACTGAGACCCGGCCTTCCGAGGCCCGGCCCGGGGCCCGGTCGGGGCTCCCCGACCGGGTGCGGGCCCTGCTGGACGATCTGGACGCCGCCGCCGGCGAGGCGATCGGCGAGGCCGCCGCGCTGCTGCTGGCCTCGGTCGAGGCCGGCGGGATCGTCCACGTCGCCGGCGCGGGGCATTCGCTGGCGATGGTGTGCGAGACGTTCTACCGGGCGGGCGGGCTCGCCGCGGTCCGTCCGATCTGGGATCCCGCCGTGTTCCCGCTCGGCGACGCCGTGGCCAGCACCCGCGCCGAGCGGCGGGCCGGGGTGGGACGTGCCGTGGTCGAGGCGGCGGCACCCGTCCCGCCCGACGTCGCGGTCGTGTTCTCCACCAGCGGACGCAACCCGTACCCGGTCGAGATCGCCGCCGAGTGCGCGGCGCGCGGCGTCCCCGTCGTCGCGGTGACCTCGGCGCGGGCGTCGCGGGCCGCCACGGCGCGGACCGCGACGACCCTGGCCGACCACGCCGCGGTCGTGGTGGACACCCGCGTTCCGCGCGGCGACGTCGTGCATCCGGCGGCGGCGCCGCGCACCGCCGCGGTCTCCACGATCCTCGCCGCGTACGCGTGGTCGCGCGTCCTGGCCGACCTGGACGACCTCGCGGCGGAGCGCGGTGTCGAACCGGCCCGCTGGACGAGCGCGAACGTCCCCGGCGGCGACGAGGTCAACGCCGCGCTGCTCGAGCGTTACCGGCACCGCGTGCCCGAGCTGACCGGGGACGGGCCGTCGCCCTTCCGCCCTGTGACATGATGCGGTCACGTCGGAGCGGAACGAGGAGCGAGATGACGACCAGACCGACCGGGGACGACCTGCACACCGTGTTCACGCGCGCGGACCTGGGCGGCGACCAACGGCTCGACCTGATGGAGTTCACGCTCGTCCTGGAGGACCTCGGGCTCTCCTGGACGCGCGCCGAGACGCAGGACAGGTTCGAGAAGGCCGACAGCAACCTCGACGGGTTCATCTCCTACGAGGAGTTCCGCGCCGTCATGGACGCCCAGTACAGCCCCGGCAACTAGACCCGGCGACTAGACCCGGCGCCCGCGCAGTTCCCGGTACCGGCGGACGAGCGCCGCCGTGGACGGGTCGGGCGCCGTGGACGGCGGCTCCGGCGCGGTGAGCGCGGGCGCGAGGTCCATGGCCATGATCTTGCCGAGCTCGACGCCCCACTGGTCGAAGGAGTCGATCCCCCAGATCGTCCCCTCCACGAACACGATGTGCTCGTAGAGCGCGACCAGCGACCCGAGGGTCTTCGGGGTGAGCTTCGGCACCAGGATCGTGCTGGTCGGCCGGTTGCCCGGCATGACCTTGTGCGGGACGAGGGCGGCGGGCGTCCCCTCGGCGGCGACCTCCTCGGCGGTCCGGCCGAACGCCAGCGCCGACGTCTGCGCCAGCATGTTGGCGGCGAGCAGGTCGTGCATGCCCGCGCGGTCCTCGAACGGCTCGGCGAACCCGATGAAGTCGGCGGGAACGAGCCGGGTGCCCTGGTGCAGCAGCTGGTAGAAGGCGTGCTGCCCGTTCGTGCCCGGCTCGCCCCAGAAGATCGCGCCGGTCTGCGCGACGACGGGCGCGCCGTCGGCCCGCACCGACTTGCCGTTGGACTCCATCGTGAGCTGCTGCAGGTAGGCGGGGAACCGGGCGAGGCGCTGGCTGTAGGGCAGCACGGCCCGGGTCTGCGCGCCGAAGAAGTCGGTGTACCAGACGCCGAGCAGTCCCATCAGGACGGGCATGTTCTGCTCGAACGGCGCGGTCCGGAAGTGCTCGTCGATCTCGCGGAACCCGGCGAGCATCTCGCGGAACGCCTCCCCGCCGATCGCGATCATCAGGGAGAGGCCGATGGCGCCGTCGAGGGAGTAGCGGCCGCCGACCCAGTCCCAGAACGCGAACATGTTCGCGGTGTCGATGCCGAACTCGGCGACGCGGTCGGCGTTGGTGGACACGGCGACGAAGTGCCGGGAGACGGCCTTGTCGTCCCCGAGCCGCTCCACGAGCCACTGCCGCGCGACCTTGGCGTTGGTGAGGGTCTCCAGGGTCCCGAACGTCTTGGAGCTGACGACGAACAGGGTCCGCTCGGGGTCGAGCCCGGCGAGCTTCCCGACGATGTCGGCGGGGTCGATGTTGGACACGAACCGGCAGGCGATCCCGGCGTCCGCGTAGTCGGCGAGGGCCTCGTAGGCCATGGCGGGGCCGAGGTCGGAGCCGCCGATGCCGATGTTGACGACCGTGGTGATGCGTTTGCCGGTGAAGCCCGTCCACTCCCCCGCGCGGACGCGTCCGGCGAAGTCGGCCATCGCGTCCAGGACGGCGTGCACGTCGCCCGCGACGTCCTGCCCGTCCACGGTGAGGGCCTCGCCGGGCGGGAGCCGCAGCGCCGTGTGCAGGACGGCGCGGTCCTCGCTGACGTTGATGTGCTCGCCGGAGAACATCGCGTCGATCCGGCGGCGCAGCCCGGCCCGCTCGGCGAGCGCCACCAGCAGCCGCAGCGTCTCGGCGGTGGCGCGGTGCTTGGAGTAGTCCAGGTGGAGGTCCCCCGCGGTGACGGTCATACGGTCGGCGCGCGCCGGATCGTCGGCGAAGAGTTCGCGCAGGTGCCGACCGGCGAGCGCCGCGTGATGCTCTCCCAGCGCGGACCACTCGGGCGACTCGGTGATATCTGCCATTGCCTCTCTCATCTCGTCGCGGGGCGGACGGCGCCGTCGTTCCCCGGACGGGCGACCGTACCCCACCGGCGATCATAGGACGGCCACGGACACCGCCGCGGGCGACCGAAAGGGCAAGCGGCGCTTACCGATCCGTCCACGAGATCGCATGCTCGCCGTCTCGACGACCGTGCGCCGACGTTTCACGCTTTCACCATCCCTCCCACGAGTGAACGCATGAGGCGCCGATGAATCGATCGACCTCCCGGGACCGCGGACGCCGGTTCCGTCTCCTCACCGCGACCGGAGCCGGTTTACTGCTCGTTCCGCTCGCCGCGGCCTGCGGGTCCGGCGACTCCGGCGGTTCGGGCCCCATCAAGATCGGTGTCCCGGCGCCGCTGAGCGGCGACTCCGCCTCGGCCGGTCAGGACATCCTCGCCGCCGCCAGGGTCGCCGCCGCCGAGATCAACAAGGCGGGCGGGGTGGACGGCCGCGACATCGAGATCGTGGAGGCCGACGACCAGTGCAGCGCCCAGCAGGGGGCGCAGGCCGCGCAGAAGCTCCTCAACAGCGGGGTCGTGGCCGTCGCCGGCGGCTACTGCTCGGGCGCCGCGGTGCCCGCGATCCCGATCTACGGGCGGCGGAACGTGCCGTTCGTGCTGGACGCGTCCACGAACCCTTCCCTGACCGACACCGGGAAGGGCAAGGTCTTCCGCACCTGCGGACGCGACGACAACCAGGGCCTGGTCGCCGCCAAGTTCATGACCGGGCAGCTCAGGGCCAGGCGGATCGCGCTGCTGCACGACAACACCACGTACGCCAAGGGCCTCGCGGACGCGGCGGCGAACTCGGTGAAGCGGCTCGGCGGGCAGGTCGTGTACCAGGACGCGCTCCAACCCGGCCAGTCCGACTACAGCCCGGTCCTCACCAAGGTCGCCTCGACGAAACCGGACGTGCTGTACTTCACCGGCTACTTCGCGGAGGCGGGGCTGCTGATGAAGCAGCGCAGGCAGCTCGGGTTGACGTTCACGCTGATGGGCGGGGACGCGACGACCGACTCGACCGTCCTGAAGACGGCGGGCTCGGCGGCCGACGGCTACATCGCCACCACCGCGCCGCTGGCCAAGGACCTGCCCGCCGCCGCCACGACCATGATCGAGGCCGCGCGGGCGGACGCGGCCGACGCCCCGCCCTGGTGGGTCGCCGAGATCACCGGCCATGACCGCCGCGCCGCCGACCTCGCGGTCCTCACGCTCACGCCCGAACGTCCGCTGCCGTTCCGGCCGGGCCAGCACGTGACCGTGCAGACGCCGCGCTGGCCCCGGGTCTGGCGCTCGTACTGGATCGCCAACGCGCCCCGCCCCGACGGGACGCTGTGTCTGCACGTCCGCGCCCGTCCCGCCGGCTGGGTGAGCGGCGCCCTGGTCCGGCACACCGCGCCCGGGGACTCCGTGCTGGTCGGCCCGGCCGCGGGCGCCATGCCCCTCGACCCGGACCCCGACCGCGGGCTGCTGCTCATCGGCGGCGGCACCGGCCTCGCCCCCATGAAGGCGCTCGCCGAACAGGCCGTGGCCACCGACCCGGACCGCGACGTCCACCTGATCGTCGGGGCCCGCACCGAGGCGGACCTGTACGACCTCGCGGATCTGCGCCTCCTGGAGTCGTCCGGCGCGCGTCTCCGGGTGGTTCCGGTCCCGTCGCGGTCGTCCGGCGCCTCGGCGGGCGAGTCCCAGGGGGGAGCGCCAGGTGAACCGCCGGGTGAATCGCGGGGTGAGTCGGTGGGTGATGCGAGGGGTGATGCGAGGGGGGAATGGCGCGGGCGGTTGCCCGACGTGTTGCCCGGCTTCCTGGACGGCGTCGACCGGTGGCGGGACCGCGCCGCCTACGTGGCGGGCCCTCCCCCGTTCGTCCGGGACACCGTCGACGCGCTGCACCGGCACGGGATGCCGCTCACCCAGGTCCACCACGACCCGCTCACCACGGAGGAGTCGGACGCCCGGGCCGTCACCAGCCCGCGCGCGCTCGTAGAAAGTCCGTCGTCGGCGCGTCGGCCGGATAGAACGACTCGATCGCCAGTTCCGCCACGGTGATGTCGACCGGCGTGCCGAAGGTGGCGATGGTGCCGAAGAACGACAGCTCCCGCCCGTCCACCCGCATCCGCAGCGGGACGAACACCTCGTGCTCCGCGGGCGGTGCCATCGCCTCCCCCACGTCCCCGGGGAAGCTCCGCAGCTCCCGGTAGAGCTGGGCGAGCCCCGGGTCCGCGGTCAGCGCCACATGCCGCCGTACCCGGTCGATCATGTGGGCGCGCCACTCGGCCAGGTTCAGGATGTGCTTCGCCATGCCGTCCGGGTGCATGCTGAGGCGCAGCACGTTCAGCGGAGGCTTCAGCAGCTCCGGCGCGGCGCCCTCCATGAAGAGCCCGGCCGCGGCGTTGGCGTCGATCAGGTTCCAGAAGCGGTCCACGACGACGGCCGGGTACGGCTCGTGCCCGTCCAGGACCTGTTTGATCGCCGCGCGCACCGCGTCCATCCTCGGCTCCTCGATCGGGGTCTCCGCGAACACCGGCGCGTACCCGGCCGCCACCAGCAGCAGGTTCCGGTCGCGCAGCGGGACGTCCAGGTGCTCGGCCAGCCGCAGCACCATGTCCCGGCTCGGCGCCGACCGGCCCGTCTCGACGAAGCTCAGATGCCGCGTCGACACGCCCGCCTCAGACGCCAGCTCGAGCTGGCTGAGTCTGCGCCGCTGCCGCCACGCGCGCAGCTGCTCCCCGATCGGTTTCACATCGCTCAACGCCGTCGTCACCGCTCCGACGCTACTCGTGGCGTCATCGGGAGGGCGATGACGTCGGAGGTAACGCCCCCGCCCTTTACATTGTAGATTTTTCGTTGGCGGGGTGGAGCCGGGTCCGGGGCCGGTACCGTTGCCCGCGGAGGGGACCATGACGTATCAGGCCATGCTGGACCGGGCCAGGAAGTTCGAACGGCAGGGCAGGTTCGGGGAGGCCGCCGCCGCCTTCGCCGACGCCGCCGAGGCCATGGAGGCGCGCGGCGACGGGACGTCCGCCGTCGCGACCCGGGCGCGGTGCGCACGCGCGCTCGCCGCCGCGGGCCGCACCGGCGAGGCGCAGCGCATGCTCGACACGATCGACCGCATCGCCGCGTCCATGCCCGTCGAGGTCCGCGCGGGGCTCGACGCGCAGGCCGCGCACATCATGGCGGCCGCGGGCCGCACCGGTGAGGCGGCCCGGCGCGCCTGGTCGGCGATGAGCGGGTTCTGGTCGCTGCACGACACCAGGCGCGCCGACGCGGCCGGGGTCCACGCGGCACGCCTCATCGTCAAGGACGCGGGGCCGCGCGGCGCGCTGCTCCCCCTGCGGGAACTGCTGGCGCAGATGCCGCCGGGCGGTGACGGGCACCGGCAGGTCACCGCGCTGCTCGCCGACGCCGAACGGCGCCCCGACCGCGACCACGACATCCTGGTCACCGACCCCGACAGCGCCGCCTGGGGACGACTCGCGGCGGCGCTCGCCGTCGGCGCGCACCTGGCCGTCGGCAACGGGGTCGCGTGGAACGTTCTCACCGACCCCGACGACGCGGCCGGCGATCGGGTCCTGCTGGAACGCGACTGGGGCGTCACCGACCACGACGGCTGGCGCGAGCAGATCGACGCGCTGCTGGACGCCCGCAACAGCGACCCCGCCATCCAGATGGTCCTCGACCAGCGGGGCCGCCGAAGGGACAAGCGGGCCTGGCAGGAGGCGATCGTCGAGTGGTGCCGGGAACGTGACATCCCGGACGGGACCGTCCGCGAGATCGTTGAGATGTCCGAGCTGATCCTGAAGTACGAGTCGCGGTTCCGGGCCGACGGGATCCTCCCGCCGGACGGCGTGGTCGAGAGCGTGTACGGCTACGACTTCGGCCGCGCGGTGAACATGGCCCGCTGGGGCCTCGGCGCCGGGTACTGCGACGCCGAGGAGGCCGAGAAGTGCGTCCTCACCGCCGGGCAGCGCGCCAACCAGGTCTACACGTCGTGGCGGTCGTTCTCCGCCGGCTACGTCCTCGGCCGGATGCTGCGGTTCGACGAGGGCGAGTTCGGCGAATGGTACGAACGGTCGCTGACCGGCCATCGCGTCCTCGCCGAGGACCCGGAGAGCCCCTGGCGCCGCATGGCCTGGGGCTGACGCCCCCGAAGACGACAGGGGTCGAAGGACGACAGGGTTCAGACGAGGGCGTCGATGTCGGCGATGACGGCCTCGCGGGACGCCTCGTCCATGGACGAGGCGATCGCGGCGTTACGGGCCAGGGACGCCAGGGCGTCGCGGTCGAGCCCGAACGCCTCGGCGGCGACGCGGTACTCGCCGGTGAGGGTCGTGTCGAACATCGGCGGGTCGTCGCTGTTCAACGTGACGAACAGGCCCTCGTCCAGCATGCGTGGCAGCGGGTGCGAGGCGAGCGCGGCGACCTGACCCGTGCACACGTTGGACGTCGGGCACACCTCCAGTGGTATCCGCGCCTCGCGTAGGCGCGCGACGAGCCTCGGGTCGTCCAGGCAGGAGGTGCCGTGGCCGATCCGCTCGGCGCCGAGCCCGTCCAGGGCCTCCCAGATCGTCTCGGGACCGGTCATCTCCCCGGCGTGCGGCAGGCTGCGGAGCCCGGCGGCGCGGGCGGCGGCGAACGCGTCCCGGAAGGCGTCCCGGTACGGCGGGCGCACCTGCTCGATGCCGCCGAGACCGAAACCGACGAGTTCCTCCGGCGGGTGCCCGAGCGCGTGGTCGAGGGTGCCGCGCGCCGCGTCGGCGCCGAACTCGCCGGGGATGTCGAAGATGTAGGCGACATGGACGCCGAGCCGGTCGCGGGCCTCGCGGGCGGCGATGTCCAGGGCCTCGGTGATCGCGGGCATCGGCATCCCGGCCCGCCGGTGCGTGTACGGGGTGACGGTCAGCTCCACGTACCGGACGTTCTGGACCGCGAGGTCGCGGGCGACGCCGGTCACGAGGGTGCCGACGTCCTCCGGCGTCCTGACCAGGCCGGACACCGCCTCGTACACCTCGGCGAAGTGCGGGAAGTCGCGGAACGCGTAGAAGGCTCGCAACGCGTCCTCGTCCACCGGGACGGGCCCCTCGGGGTGACGGCGGGCGAGTTCCAGCACGGTCGGCACGGACGCGGAGCCGACGAGATGGACATGGAGTTCGACCTTCGGCAGGGCGTCGATGAACGCATCGAGGGAGGTGGAGGGGTTCGACATTCCGCGACGCTAACAGCCCATCCGTCCGTCGTGACAGGGATTTCCGGCGAACCTGACACGATCTCGTGAGGAATGACCCGTCGCCGTCCACCCTGGTAGACAGGGTCCGTGCGGGCGGCTCGGTTGATCTCGATGGTGTTGCTCCTGCAGTCGCGGGAGACGATGACGGCGGGCGAGCTGGCGCGGGAGCTGGAGGTCTCCGAGCGCACCGTCTACCGGGACATGGAGGCGCTGTCGGCGGCGGGCGTCCCGGTCTACGCCGAGCAGGGCCGTCGCGGCGGCTACCGGCTCGTCGGCGGCTACCGGACGCGGCTGACCGGGCTGACCCGCGAGGAGGCGGAGGCGCTGTTCCTGTCCGGGCTGCCCGGTCCCGCCGACGACATGGGCCGCGGCGACGCGGTCGCCGCGGCGGAGCTGAAGGTCCTCGCCGCGCTGCCGCCGTCACTGCGGGACGCGCCCGCGCGGGCGGGCCAGCGGTTCCACCTCGACGCGCCGGGCTGGTTCGGCGAGTCCGGGCCGCCGCCGCTGCTGCGCGAACTCGCGCGGGCCGTCTGGGAGGACGAGTCCGTCGAACTGCGCTACCGCCGCGGGGACACCGAGATCGCGCGGACGGCCGAACCGTACGGGCTCGTGTTGAAGAACGGCACCTGGTACCTGGTCGCGCGCGTCGGCGACGGTATGCGCACCTACCGCGTGGACCGGGTCACCGCCGTCCGGCCGACCGGCGTGATGTTCGACCGGGACGACGACTTCGACCTCGCCGCGCACTGGCGGGAGCAGGCCGAGGCGTTCGTCCGCTCGATCCTGCGCGAGCGGATCACCGTCCGGCTGTCCCCCGCCGGGATGCGGATCCTGCGGTACGCCGTCGAGCCGTACGCGGCACGGCGGGCGGTCGAGGACGCCGGGGAGCCCGACGGCAAGGGCTGGGTGGTGACCACGCTTCCCGTCGAGTCGACGCGGGTCGCGGCGGCCGAGTTGATGCGGCTCGGGCCCGAGGTGGAGATCCTGGAGCCGCCGGAACTGCGTGCGCGCGTGGCCGAGGCCGCCGCCCGGCTCGCGGACCTGTACACCCCGGGCTGAGGGACGGACCGGTGCCGGGCGGCCCCCGACGAGCCGCGCGCTAGTCCTGCTTTCGGGCGATCGCCTCGGCCAACTGCTCCTTGGTCATCTTCGAGCGTCCCTTGACGTCCAGGTCGGCGGCGCGCTCGTACAGCTCCTTCTTCGTGTTGCCCTCGACGTCCACGCCGCCGTAGCTCTTGCCGTGGCCGCGGCGGGCCTGCGGGTTCTTCGCCCGCGGGTCGGACGGGCCCTTGCGCTTCTTCGGAACCCACCGGTCGCCGAGCTTCTCGAACCTGTGCTTGAGCGCCGAGTAGGCGGTCCGGTGCGCCCGCTGCCCCTCACCGTAGGTCTCCACCGCGGAGTCATGGGCCTTGGCGAAGGTCTCCTGAGCCTCCTTGGGGGAACGCTTGAGCGTGTCGGGAAGCTCGTCCTTCTTCGGCTTGCCGCTCTTCGTCGTCTTCGGCATGACTCCTCCTTCGTCACGTCTCCAATGCGAATAACCGCCCAAGACCACCTCAAACCGCTACCGGTATCCGGTGACGTCCGCGGGAAGCCCCGGCTGCTCCACCTCGACGATGTAGCGCCAGGCGTCCGGGCGGCTGCCGTCGGCGTCGGTGAACCCGTACTCCTTGGCGAGCCCGCCGCTGGACAGCGACGCGCCGTTCCAGCGTGCCCGGTCGGGGTCGGCGGCGAGCGCGGCGACGGCGCGTCCGACGAAGGTCGGGGACTCGGAGATCGCGAAGTGCGGGACCGTCTTCGTGGCGTCGCGCCAGGTCTCCTCCGTGACACCGTAGTAGTCGAGCATCGCCTCCGAGCGCAGCCAGCCGGGCGTCAGCGCCAGGGCCGTCGCCCCGTACGGCGCGATCTCCACGGACTGGGCGAGCGCCATCCGGATCACGGAGCTCTTGACGAGGTCGTAGAAGAATCCGACGTCCTTGCGGTAGTTCGCGTTGTACTCGGCGGTCCCGTCGGTCATCTCGATCACGAGGCCGCCGGGCTCGCGGATCAGCAGGGGCAGCGCGCGGTGGCTGGTGATGGCGTGGGTCTCGATGCCGAGGCGCAGCATCCGCAGCCCGTCGTCCAGGGACTGCTCCCACAGTGGCTTGTCGAACCCGAAGAGGTGGTCGGCGCCCCACACGTCGTTGACGAGGACGTCGAGCCTGCCGCGTTCGGCGTCGATGCGCGCGACCAGCGCGGCGACCTGCTCCGGGTCGAGATGGTCGACCGGGACGGCGATGCCCTCGCCGCCCGCGGTCGTCACCAGCTCCGCGGTCTCCTCGATGGTCTCGGGACGGCCCATCTCCGAGCGGCGTGCCCGGGTGGTGCGTCCCGTCACGTACACGGTCGCGCCGGCGGCGCCGAGCTCGACGGCGATGCCGCGGCCCGCTCCGCGCGTCCCCCCCGCCACCAGCGCGACCCTGCCTGTCAGTTCACGGTTCATGGGAGGGATGCTGGCACCGAAACCTGTCAGCCCGCGTCAGCGTTCCGCCCCGAGACCGGGAGATCCGGACGCGCGTCAGGTGAAGATGCTCACCCCTCCCGGGCCGACGAGGAGTCCGACCACGATGAGGACGATGCCCCAGATCAGCTCACGGCGGGCGAGGATCACATAGATTCCGGCGATCACCAGGACCACGGCGAGTAGCCACAGAAGTGTCATCATGCGACCGGGATCCCCACGTCAGGTGCCCGGAAACCGATATCTCGTTTCGGATGTCCGAAATCACAGTTTTGTCCCGTCGTGCGGAGAGGGGATCGCTCCCCTCTCCGCCGGGATAACGGCGATCACCACGCCGCGCGAGGGCGGCGCCGTGGCCGGTCCCCCAGTCTTCCGTCGCGCCCCGGCCGCCACCAGCACCCTCGGTACCATTTAGGCCCGCACGATCTCCTGCCAAGGGACTAGGACCGGCTCAGCCTGAGGACGTTGGCCACGATCCGGTGCCCCGCCCCGCCCGCCGCGGTGAGGATCGACTCCGGGTGGAACTGCACGCCCCAACGCCGCCGCGCCGGGTCCTCGACCGCCATCACCACGTCGCCCGTCAGCGCGGTCACCTGGAAGCCCTTCACCCGGTCGGGCGTGGTGTGCAACGAGTGGTACCGGGCCGCGGTGAACTCGTCGGGAAGTCCCTCGAAGAGCCCGCCGCCGAGCACCTTGACCTGGCCGGGCTTGCCGTGGGACGGCTCGGGCAGCAACGCCAGCGCGCCGCCGCCGTGCTCCACCATGGCCTGCAGGCCGAGGCAGACGCCGAAGACCGGGAGGGTCCGCTCGTCCAGCGCGTCCAGGAGCGGGCCGGTCGAGAAGTCCTCGGGACGTCCCGGACCGGGCGACAGCACGACGAGGTCGGGGGCGTGCTCGTCCAGCATCCCCGTCGGGAAGCCGTGCCGGAGCGTGACGACGTCGGCGCCCTGCTGGCGGAAGTAGTCGGCGAGGGTGTTGACGAACGAGTCCTCGTAGTCGACGAGCAGCACCTTCACGCCGTCCCCCGGCCGCTCGGGCGATGCCGACTCCCGGGCCGCGGCCGCCGCGCCGCCCCCCTGCGACTCGGCGAGCGCGCCGAGCAGCGCGCTCGCCTTGAGGTGGGTCTCGCGCTCCTCCTCGTCGGGATCGGAGTCGTACAGCAACGTCGCCCCGGCCCGGACGGTCGCGACGCCGTCACGGATCTGCGCCGTCCGCAGGGTCAGCCCCGTGTTCATGGACCCGTCGAACCCGATGCAGCCGACGGCGCCGCCGTACCAGCGGCGCGGCGAGTCCTCGTGGTCCTCGATGAACTGCATCGCCCACGCCTTCGGCGCGCCGGTCACGGTCACGGCCCACATGTGCGTGAGGAACGCGTCGAGCGCGTCGAAGCCGGGGCGCAGCCGCCCCTCGATGTGGTCGACGGTATGGATCAGCCGCGAGTACATCTCGATCTGCCGGCGGCCGAGGACCCGGACGCTGCCGGGCACGCAGATCCGCGACTTGTCGTTGCGGTCCACGTCGGTGCACATGGTCAGCTCGGACTCGTCCTTGGTGGACGACAGGATCGCGCGGATCTGCTCGGCGTCCTCCAGCGCGTCGCCACCCCGCTTGATCGTCCCGGCGATCGGGCAGGTCTCGACGCGGTCGCCGGTGACCCGCACGAACATCTCGGGCGACGCGCCGACCAGATACTCGCCGTCGCCGAGGTTGAACAGGAACTCGTAGGGCGCGGGGTTCGTCTCGCGCAGCCGCTCGAAGAACGCGGCGGGCGCGTCGCACCGCCCGTACATGGCGTGCCCAGGGGTCACCTCGAACAGGTCGCCGCGGACGAACTTCTCCTTCGCCTCCCGCACCATCTGGGCGTACACGCCGGGCACCGGCTGCGCGGGAATCTCCGCGGGTTCCACGACCGGTGTCGGCTCGGTGGCACGCGACAGGCCCGCGGTGCTCCGGTCCCCGACCTCGAAGTCGTAGGACATGCGGTGCGAGGTCTCGCGCTTGCGGTCCACGACGACCAGTTCGTCGGGCAGGTGCAGGACGAGGTCACGCTGGTCGGACGGCCTTTCCAGCCTCGTCCGCAACGGCTCGAACTGGAGCGACAGGTCGTACCCGAACGCCCCGTACAGGCCGAGGTGCGGGTCGTCGCAGGCGAACAGGCCGACCACGGCGCGCAGGGCGGTGAACACGGTCGGCTGGCGGCTGCGCTCCTCCTCGGGGAAGAACTCCCGCGTGGGCGGGACGAACACCTCGACGACGCCCGGCTCGTCCGCCCGGATCTCCCCGGTGTCGCGCAGGACGGCGGCGACGGCGGGCAGCAGGACGCGCCCCCGCCCGTTGAGGGCCCGTACCGTGACGGTCCGGCCACGGGCGACGACCTCCAGACACGGGTCGACGTACCCCATGTGCCAGCGGCTGTAGCGGCCCGGATACTCCATGCCGGAGCTGAGCACGCCGCCGCGCCGCTCTCCCACGGCCTCGACGAGGGCGTTCAGCATGTCGGACTTGCGCTCGGGATCGACCGGTGTGGCGGTACGGGTCACCCGTACGCCCCCGGCGGTGACGAACTCGCTGGTCAACTGCTGCTGTGAGACGGTGTCCACCGCGGTGGCCCCTCATGTCGGGCCCTCACCAGGCGGAAACACGAAAAAGACCGCCGGTGAGGGCGGTCGCCTGGATCTGGTCGTGCACGAACCGGCGCCGCCTCAGCGACGCCACCACCACTGGGAGGAGGCCACGGTCCGCATGCGGTGAGGCTACCACCTGTGGATCGATCCGCGTACTCGTGCCGTGGCCGAGATCACTCCGTGACGCGCCCGTGGGTACTCTCGCCCGGCCATGAAGATGACGCCGTGCACACGACCGTTCACACGGTCGTGCCCATGACGAGGAGGAACTCGTTGGCTCCCGACGACCCGAACGACCCCCGCCCGCAACCGCCACCCGTGGACCGCTCCGACCGGAGCGTCTGGAACCTTCTGCTGATCGTCCCGATCGTGGTGCCGCTGCTGACGTTCCTGTACAACGGCGAGACGCCCCGCCTGGCGGGCTTCCCCGCCTTCTACTGGATCCAGCTGGCCTTCATCCCGCTCGGCGTCACCTGCACGCTCGTCGTGTACCGGATGACCAGGAAGCGGGGGTGATCCGATGGCGAGCGACCATGTCACCGAGATCGCCGTCTTCGCCGCGCTCTTCCTGCTGGTCAGCGGGATGGGCTTCGTCGCGGCCCGATGGCGCCGCGCCGCGACCATGGACAACCTGGACGAGTGGGGGCTCGGCGGCCGCAGCTTCGGCAGCTGGATCACCTGGTTCCTGATCGGCGGGGACCTCTATACCGCGTACACGTTCGTCGCCGTCCCGGCGCTGGTGTTCGGGGCGGGCGCGGCGGGCTTCTTCGCCGTCCCGTACACGATCGTCGTGTACCCGCTGGTGTTCCTGTTCCTGATCCGGCTCTGGTCGGTGTCGCACGTCCACGGGTTCGTCACCCCGGCCGACTTCGTCCGGGCCAGGTTCGGGTCGCCGACGCTGGCGCTCGCCGTCGCGGTCACCGGCATCGTCGCCACGATGCCGTACATCGCGCTGCAACTGGTCGGCATCGAGGCGGTGCTGAAGGCGATGGGCGTGCACGGCCACTGGCCGATCGTCATCGCGTTCGTGATCCTGGCGGCCTACACCTACCAGTCGGGGCTGCGGGCGCCCGCGCTGATCGCGTTCGTCAAGGACGTGCTGATCTACCTCGTGATCATCGTGGCGGTGCTGTACATCCCGGCGAAGCTCGGCGGCTGGGGCGACGTCTTCGGCGCGGCGAAGGACAAGTTCGAGGCGACGCCCAAGCCGGACGACGGGATCGTGCTCGGCTCCGCCGGTCAGCTGAACTACGCGATGCTGGCGCTCGGCTCGGCGATGGCGCTGTTCCTGTACCCGCACAGCGTGACCGGAGTGCTCGCCGCCCGGAACCGCGACTGCGTCAAGCGGAACATGGCGGCGCTGCCCGCCTACAGCCTCGTCCTCGGTCTGATCGCGTTGCTCGGCTACATGGCGATCGCCGCGGAGGTCGTGCCGATCACCACCGACGGGAAGACGGACACCAACACCGTCGTCCCGGTGCTGTTCGACCAGGTGTTCCCGGACTGGTTCGCCGGGGTCGCGTTCGCCGCCATCGGGATCGGCGCGCTCGTCCCGGCGGCGATCATGTCGATCGCGGCGGCCAACCTGTTCACCCGCAACATCTACAAGGAGTATCTCCGCCGGGACGCGACCGAGAAGCAGGAGGCCACGGTCAGCAAGCTGGTCTCGCTGGTCGTCAAGGCGGGCGCGGTGGCGTGCATCCTGGCGCTCGACCCCGAGTTCTCCATCCACCTGCAGCTCATCGGCGGCGTCATCATCCTGCAGACGCTTCCGTCGGTGGGGCTGGGCCTCATGACGCGCTGGTTCCACCGCGGCGCGCTCATCGCCGGCTGGGCCTGCGGCCTGGCGGCGGGGCTGTGGATGCTGTACCGGATCCCGAATCCCGCGAAGGGCAAGGACCACTTCGGCGGTTCCGCCTACCCGCTGAGCGACCTCGGCCTGGACACCTCGTCGACGATGTACGTCGGGATGCTGGCGCTCGCCGTCAACGTCGTCGTCGCGGTCGCCGGGACGGTGGCGTGCAGGGCGGCCGGGCTCGCGGACGGCGCGGACGCGACCCGCGGGGCCGACTACACCGCCGACGAGGGCGATCCGAAGATCAAGGAACTGGATCTGGCGGGCAGCACCTGACCGCGTCTCGCCCCGGCGCCGCCGGGACGCCCGGATTCCGTTTCCGGGCGTCCCGGCGTTTTGTCACGATCCAATCAATGGGCGACGACCCGGCTCGCGGCACGCCGCGCTTTGATCATTCCGGAGATCGTCCCCGTCAAGATCCTCAGCATGACCGGAGGCGGCCACCGGGATTGCCCTGCGGGTTCATGATTGGCCTGATCAGGCGTCGGGATCTTGGCAAATTATTAGGATAGTTTCCTATTTATGCCGAATAGACAAGCGGCCGCGTTGACGGCCGCCGCGCTCACCGCCGCACTCCTGACGGCGGTCCCCGCGGGCGCGGCGTCTGCGGCCTGTAACCCAGACGCACGCGATCTCATGGTCACCCACCAGCCGGTCGACCACACCGTCGCCGACGCGAAGTACCACCTCGCGCGGCTGACCATCGACAACAACGACAGAAGGTGCACCCTCGGCGAGGGTGGATGGGCGTTCTACTTCAACGCCGTACGGCAGCCCACCGCCGTCCTCGCCGGAGAGGTCGGCGACATCGGCCGCAAGCACCTCGCCGACCAGAACGTCGCCGTGACCCGCGCGGACGCCGCGCAGAGCGGCGACTTCTACACCCTGAAACCGCAGAGCGGGTTCAAACCCATCGGTCCGGGCGAACGCCGTTCGATCGACATCTACTTCGAGGTGTGGGCGGTCCACAAGTCCGACGCGCCGGCCGGATGGACCATCGCCTACAACGGCGGGACACCGAAGTGGGTGCCCTCCAAGGCCCTGCTCGACCCGGCCGACCCCAAGCAGACCAAGGCCTTCTCCGGCGACAACCGTCCCGTGCAGACGGCGGCCACCCGGTACGCCGAGAACACCACGCCGAAGCTCGACCTCACGCTCCAGCAGAGCCTCGTCCCGCAGCCGCTGTCGGCGACCGCGACCGGGGGCTCGGTCTCGATCGGCGGCGGGTCCCCCGTGTCGGCGCCGGCCGAACTCCGGGGTGAGGCGGACTACCTGCGCTCCGCGCTGCGCGACGTCGCACGCGGCAGGGCGGCCTCGATCACGCTGCGGGTCAACTCGCGGCTGGACGTCGACAACGACGGAAAGGCCGACGCCGAGGGCTACACGCTCACCACGGCCGAGGACGGCGTCGAGATCGTCGGCACCGACCGGGCCGGGGTCCTGCACGGCATCCAGACGCTGCGGCAGCTCATCCCGACCGACGGCTACCGGGCCGCGGCGAAGGGCCACAGGTCCTCGACCATCGCCGTCCCGCGCGCCAAGATCGCCGACGCGCCGCTGTTCGGGTACCGGGGTCTGCAACTCGACGTGGGCCGTCACTTCGAGTCCAAGCAGACCGTCCTGAAGTTCCTCGACCTGATGAGCTTCACCAAGCTCAACAAGCTGCACCTTGGCCTGACCAACGACGAGGGCTGGCGCCTGGAGATCCCGGGCCTGCCCGAGCTGACGGAGTTCGGCTCCAAGCGGGCGCTCGACCTGAAGGAGACCGGCGCGCTGCACCAGGGCATGGGGTCGGTCAACGACCTCGGCGGCGGCGACGGCGTGTCCGGCAAGGCGCGCAACGAGACCGACGCCAACCTGGGTCGCGCCCCCGCCTACCAGGGCTTCGAGCAGAACACCCTGAACTTCGTCGGCAAGGGCAGCGGCTTCTACTCGGTGAAGGACTTCGAGGAGATCCTGCGGTACGCGGCCGAACGGCACGTCGAGGTCATCCCCGAGCTCAACTTCCCCGCGCACGCCCGTGCCGCCGTCCAGTCGATGGAGCGCCGCTACCAGAAGACCAAGGACGCCACGTACCGGCTGCTCGACCCCGAGGACAAGAGCCAGCACACCAGCGTCCAGTACTACACCGACAACCTCGTCAACCCGTGCCTCGGCAGCACCTACGTGTTCCTGAACAAGGTCACGTCCGAGGTCGCGAAGATGTACGAGCGGGCCAAGGTCCCGTTCAACCGGCTGAACCTCGGCGGGGACGAACCGCCCGGTCCGCCGGAGGGCTGGTGGTCCGGATCGCCCGCGTGCAAGAACAACTCGGACACCGCGGGCAAGTCCGGTGAGCAACTCAAGCAGCTGTTCTTCACGGCCTGGAACACCATCGCGCTCAAGTACGCGGGCAGCACGGCCGGGTGGGAGGACATCACCGACCCGACCCACGACTTCCGCCTCAAGAACTTCGCGCCTCTGCCGTGGCAGAACGTGTGGGGCTGGGGACGTGAGGACTGGGCGTACCGGTACGCCAACCAGGGCACGCCCGTGATCCTCGCCCACGCGACGAACCTGTACATGGACCTCGCGTTCAACAAGGACCCGGACGAGCCCGGCTACTACTGGGCCGCCTACGTCAACGAGAAGAGCACGTTCACCTACCAGCCGTTCAACGTGTACGCGAACGCGACCGAGGACCGCTGGGGCAACAAGATCGAACCGAACCCGTCCTGGACGAAGCTGACCCCCGAGGGCCGCAAGAACATCCTCGGCCTGGAGGCGCAGCTGTGGGGCGAGAACGGCAAGTCCGCCGAGATCCGCGAGTACCAGGCGTTCCCCAAGCTCCTCGGCGCGGCCGAGCGGGCCTGGAACCGCAACACCCCGGCTCCGGACAAGATGGAGGAGGCGTGGAAGGTCTTCTCCAACACGCTCGGGCAGAAGACCTACCCGCTGCTGTCGTTCTACGAGCCGGTGGGGCTGAGCGGCGCGGGCGTGAACTACCGCGTCCCGCCGCCCGGAGCGAAGATCACCGACGGGACGCTGTCGGCGAACGTCCGTAACCCGGGTCTGACCATCGAGTACTCCACGGAGGGCTGGCGCTGGCGGCAGTACGACGGGCCGGTGAAGGTCGGCGCGTACGCGTTGACCCGCACCCGCGCCGCGGACGGTCGCACCAGCCGCATCTCGCACGTCGGAATCCCCGCGTGGCAGAACGGCACGTCCTACAAGTCCGGCGCTCTGGTGCTGCACCAGGGCGAGCTGTACCGCGCGTCGCGCGGCGGCAGCGGCCATGAGCCCGGCCGCTCCGGCGGTCACTGGACGCTGCTCCAGTAGACCGGCGCGCCGGTAGACCGCGCTCCATCGGGCAGCGCGCGAGTCGGCCCGGTCGTCCGCTCCCCCGGACGGCCGGGCCGACGTCTGTGCGCCCCCGCGTGGCGCCGGGCACGGCGTGACGCCCGGCACGGCGTGGTGCCGGGCACGGCGGGCCGGCGCGGCTCAGGCGCGCCCGTACTCGTCTTCGAGCCGCTCGATGTCGTCCTCGTCGAAACGGCCGAAGGCGATCTCCATGACGCGCACCGCGGGGCCGGCGGAGGCGAGCCGGTGCGTGTCACCGGCCCGGACGAAGACGCGCTCCCCCACCTCCGGCAGGATGCGGCGCCCGGCCACCTCGAACACGGCGCCGGGATCGAGCGCCACCCACAGCTCGTCGCGGTCGCGGTGCCGTTGCAGGCTGAGCCGCTGCCCCGGCGCCACGTGAATGATCTTCACGGTGGACGCCTCGTTGAGCGTGAAGCGCTCGAAGCTCCCCCAGGGCCGCGTCTCGGTCTCCACGGCGGGTTCGGGGCGTACGTGGGTGGGCGCGTCGCTCTGCACAGTCACCTCGGGTCGTGGTCAGTCGGACGGCTGTCCGGACGACGGGTCGGACGGCGGATCGGTCGGCGATTCGGACGGCGGGTCGGACGGCGGGTCGGCCGGCCGGTCGGCCGGCCGGGAGCCGCGGGCGCCGGAGGCGGCCGCGGGCAGCCCGCCGAGGACGAGGTCGACGAGACCGTCCACGACGGACTCCCGCGGCACCTCGTCGTGGTCGAGCCACCAGTCGCCGGCCGTCTGCACCATGCCGACGATCGCGTGGCCCCACACGGAGGCGCGGGTCCGGTCCGTGATCGCGCCCTCGGCGATCATCACCTCGGCCAGTTCCCGGCCCGCGTCGCGGATCATGGTGCTCATCGCGCTGTGCGTGGCCGTGTCCTCCGCGCTGGCCCGGTGCATCAGGAAGCGGTAGAGGTTGAGGTTCTTGGAGATCGTCGCCAGATAGGTGTCGATGGTGGAGCGGGTCCGCGCCCGGATCGGCTCGTCGCGGGAGAACTCCTCCCGGATCCCGTCGATCAGCTTGCGGGTGTGCCGCTCGGCCAGCGCCTGGTACAGGCCGCTCTTGTCGCCGAAATGGCGGTAGAGGATCGGCTTGCTGATCCCCGCCTCGGCGGCGATCGCGGCCATGGACGCCTCCGGGCCCTCCCGCTGGATGACCCGGTCGGCGGCCTCGAGCAGGGCGCGGCGGCGTCCGGGATCGCGCCGCGACCCCGGGCTCCGCCCGCCCCCCGCTCTCGTCATGGACAGCACGGTATCGGCGGTGTTACCCCGCAACAACACCGCCTGGCCTGCACGCCGCCAGGTCGGGGTCGCGCGGCGCCGGACGTCCCACGCCCCTGCAGGACAGGCCCGCCTCGTCCAGGACGGACGCGTCCAGCAGGTTCCGCGTGTCGATGACGGACTCGCCGAGCAGCAGCCCGGCGATCCGCTTCCAGTCCAGGTCGCGGAACTCGGGCCACTCGGTCAGCACCACCAGTGCCGCCGCGCCGTCCGCCGCGTCGTAGGCGGTCTCCACGACCCGGATCCGGTCCCCGACATTGGGCAGGCCGCCGGGCAGGGGGCCGAGGACGGCGGGGTCGTGCGCGACGAGTTCCGCGCCCTCGGCGGCCAGCCGCGCGGCGACGGCGAGGGCGGGCGAGTCGCGCAGGTCGTCGGTGCCGGCCTTGAACGTCAGCCCGAGCAGCCCGACCCGGATCCCGGCGAACCGGCCGCCCACCGCCGCGCGGACCCGGTCGACCACCAGGTCCCGCTGCCTGGCGTTGGTGTCGATCGCGGCGCGCAGCAGCGGGAACTCACCGCCGAGCGCCTCCGCGGACCGCAGCAGGGCGTGGGTGTCCTTCGGCAGGCACGACCCGCCCCACCCCGGGCCGGGCCGTAGGAAGGACGTGCCGATCCGCCGGTCGTGCCCCATGCCCAGGGTCACGTCGCCGATGTCGGCGCCCGCGCGCTCGCACAGCTCCGCGACGCTGTTCACGAAGGACAGCCGGGTCGCGAGGTAGGCGTTGGACGCGTACTTGGTGATCTCCGCGCTGGCCCAGCCGGTGCGCAGGACGGGCGCGCCGAGCCCGTCGTACAGGGCGGCGACGCGGTCGGCGGCGGCGGGGTCCTGCGCCCCGATCACGATCCTGTCGGGGTTCAGGAAGTCCTCGACCGCCGACCCCTCGCGGAGGAACTCGGGGTTGGAGGCCACGGCCACGTCCGTCCGGTCGAGCAGTTCGGCGGTGCGGGCCGCCGTGCCCACGGGGACCGTCGACTTGTTCACGACGACGCACCCGGACGGCAGCAGGCGACGCACCTCCGTCACGGCGGCCTCCACCGCGGTGAGGTCCGCGGAGCCGTCGGTCCCCATCGGTGTCGGCACGCAGAGGAAGAGGACGTCGGCGGTGGGGGCCGCGGCGGCCGCGCCGAGCACGAACTTCAGCCGGCTGGTCGTGAGACCGTCCGCGACGAGTTCGCTCAGGCCCGGTTCGCGGATGCCGGTCTGGCCGCGGGCGAGTCCGTCGATCTTCGCGACGTCCACGTCGGCGCACACGACCCGGTGTCCCAGTGACGCCAGGCACGCCGCCGTCGTCAGGCCGACATAGCCCGCGCCGACCACGGCGACATTGGACTCGAACAATTCAGTCATCCCTTCGTTGTTCCGCCGTCCCGCGACCGAGGGAAGGTCCGATCGCGAGACCCGGTGAGGGCTCGGGAGGGGGCTCGGTCGCGGGTGGCGGGAGTCGGGTGGTTCGTCCGGCGCCGGATGCGGCTACTCGTCGATCGGAAGTGCCCGGATTCCCTCGTACGGGGTGTCCTTTCCGAGGTAGTCCACCGTCTCGAAGAGGCCGATCGCGTCCATCGGGAACCGGGCACCCTCTTCGGCGACGAAAATGCAGGGAAGGATGCGCTTGCGCTCCGACGCGCCGGCCTCACCGCTCTTGCGGATGTGCTTGTGCGTGTGGATGAGAATGGGCATGAACCCGCCGCCGAGAAAGGAGCCGCTCTGTAGGATGGCGCCGCCGACGCAGTCGATCACCAGTCCCTTGCCGAGAATTGCGTCGCGTCCCTGGTAGTAGTAGGACGGCGTGGTGAGCGTCCCGTGCTCCACATGGAAGACCCCGGCGGAAAGGCCGATGATCGAGCGGCCGCTGATCCGCAGGACCGACCGGTAGAAGTCCACCAGGACGGGCCGCACCCTGACGTCGGGGAGTTTGAACTCCGGGCACAGCAGGACGATGCGCATCAGTTCCGCGAGCGTGAGCGCGGCGGCGCCGTCCGCGCCGGGGAATTCCTGGTCCCAGGGGACGAGATAGTCCGAGGGCGAGATCATGTCGGTCCCGGCGTCGTCGACGATGAGACGTTCCGCCTCCGACGCGGGCGCCTGCGCCCGGGGCGCGCGGCCGAGGATCCGCCGCGCGAGGAGGTGGCGGCTCTCCAGGGTCTTCGCCCGGCTGGCGGCGGTGAGGACGTCGATCCGGCCGGCGACGGTGTCCGGGACCTCGAAGAGGTGGTCGATGCCGTCGGTGGTGACCACGAGTTTCGTCTCGGTGGTGCGGTGCCCCAGCGGCTCGTAGGCGTCCACCGCCTCCTCGAGGTCTCCGGTGAACGGGCCGGGGCCGAAGCGCAGCAGCTCGTCCGCGGCGAGGGCCCGGTAGTCGTACGGGATGGCCGTCGAGGTGGACAGCACGATGTCGGCCAGCGTGGCGCGGTAGCGGTCGTCGTCCAGCTCCGCCGCGGCCAGTTCCAGCGACAGGTACGGGCACTTCTCGCCGGGGCCGTGGACCCAGCTCGCCGCGTAGGGGCTCTCGAACCGGCACGCCCGGCGGAACTCCTCGTAGGCGGACTCGTCGGTTCCGATGCGGCCCGCGAGCCGGGTCCGGGCGGTCTGTTCGTCGGTGACCTCGCCCAGCGTTCCGGGGGTGAGCCGCAGCAGTTCGGCGCAGTTCTGGGTCATCTGCGTCATTTCGTGTTTCCCATCGTCTGGATTCTGATCGGTTTTCGTTTTTCGCTCGGGCGCCGCGGTGCCGGCGGCGTCAGAGGGCATGGCAGAGAACGGTGGACGTGGCCCAGCCGAGTCCGGCGAGGAAACGGTGCTCGGGCAGGCGCAGCAGGGCCGTGCCCTCCGCCGCTCGGTCGAGCAGGTCGAGTTGCAGCAGAAGCGCCTCCTTGAAGTGGTTTCCCGAGATCAGAAAGTGCCGCCATGATCTGGCGTCCCTGATATGGACGGCATGCTTGTTCTTGTATTCGGCGTCCGTGCCGTAGTGCACCTCGAAGACGAGCGTCACATGTTTTCCCGAAACTAGTTCCACGTCCGCGAACCGGTATCTGAGGTTCTCCCCGTAGGGAATGAGCGAACGGGTGATCTGGCGTTTCGCGGCGGGGGCGGAGAAAGCGAAGCCGGCGAGACCGGGATGGCCGATGACACCGGTCGAGGACGCGTACAGCTCGATTTCCGGAAGGTTCTCCGCCGCGGTTCTGACCCGCATCTCCGGGGTGACCGAAGCGGGAACCGTCCGCAGGTACTTCCCGTAGAGGTCGGCGGGAAGGATCGAACGGATCAGGCTGAGCATGTGGAAGTACTCGTAGCCCGCCTCGCCGTACTGGGTGTCGACGAACCTGCCGTTGACGACGTCGAGTTCCCGGTTCTTGGTGAACTCGACGGTCACCTTCTTGATGGGGTCGGCTCCGCTGTGCAGCCGCACCGAATCCGCGAAGCGCCGCACGGCGCCGCTGTGGCCGTAGATGTCGTTGACCACGGTCCGGGCCCTCGGATGCCGGCGGACGAGTCGCACCAGATCGGCGATCTCCGTCGGGTAGCAGGCCGGTTTCTCCAGCAGGACCCGCGCGTCCGGCCGGCGCTCCAGGATCTCGCCGAGCACCGGAAGGTGGGCGGCGGTCGGCGTGGCGATGATCCAGGCGTTGACGCGCGCGGGGTCGGGCACCCGTGACGTCCGGTTGTGGTCCGCGCCGCCCGCGGGGTCGACCGTGACGACCTCGTGGCCCGCCTCCCTGAGGTAGGCCGCGTGCCGCGACCCGATCGTCCCGTTCCCGACGACCACGACCCTCATGCCGACCTCCCGGCCCGGAGCGCGTGGGCGGCGGCCGTGCTGCCGGCCGCCCGGCCGAGGACGGCGCCCGCCATCAGGCCCGTCCCGGCCGGGTAGCCCTCGTCGTAGAGCCCGCCCACGATCACCCCGGCGGCGTACAGGCCCTCGATCGGCTCTCCCCCGCCGCGGACCTCGGCGTTCGGCGTCACCGAGAGCCCGCCGTAGGTGAACGTCAGACCGCTGACCACCGGAACGAACAGGTACGGGGGCGAGTCCAGGCGTCCGTGCGTGCGCGCGGCTCCGTTCGGCGCGGCGTTCAGCCGGTCGACCTCGGCGGTGAGCCGCTCGGCGTCGATGCCGAACCGCCGGGCGCCCTCGTCGAGCGAACCGACGGTGACCGCGGCCGGGTCGCTGAGGTAGCCCGCGGGCAGCGAGCCGGTGTCGAGCACCCGCCGGTCGAAGATCTGAAAGGCGATCTTCCCCGGCTGGTCCATGATCTTCTGTCCCAGCGAGACATAGGTGAGGTTGCTGAGACCGGCCGCCTCGTCGAAGAACCGGCGCCCGTCCCGGTTGACGACGATGCCGAGGGTGTGGGCGTAACGCGCCAGCCCGTGCGACCGGTGCATCTCCCCGGGGAGCACATGGTCGGGCAACCCGATGCCCTGCGGGGTGGCATGGCACTTCGTCCAGTTCCCCGCGGTGTCCGCGCCGAGCGCGAGCGCCGCCTCCAGCGGTGCGCCGTCGTTGAACGGCACGCCCCGCAGCTTCACGTCCCGCCACCGATCGCCCAGGTGACGTTCGCGCTTGCGCGGGTTCCCCTCGAAGCCGCCGGAGGCCAGCACCAGCGCGTCACAGTGGAGGGGAAGCGCCTCCCCCGCCCCCTGGACGAGATAGCCGCCATGGGCGTCCCGCTCGATGTGGGTGACGGTGGTGTCGTGGTGGACGGTCCCGCCGAGCCGCTCGAACTCGGCGAAGTTGCGGGCCTGCATGCCCTGTCCGCCGCCCTCGAAGACCACGGGCACGTCGCCGGGCAGCGGGTTCGGTCTCGGCGCCCACCGCTGCCCGTGGTCCCGCATCCACGCGGTGGCGCCGTTCGAGCGGCGAATGATCGACTCGATCAGGGGACGGTCGACCCGCTCGCCGGACACGCCCAACCAGTCGTGGAGGTACTGCTCCTCGCCGTAGCCCGACCATCCGGCCAGGATCTGGTCGAGCCTGTGTCTGTCCTGATCTCGCAGCAGCGTGCCGACGAACGCTCTGTCGTCCCACGCGAAACGCATGCTCTTCGTCAGCGCGCTGTTCCCGCCACGGAGCCGCCGCGGCGCGGAGTCGACGACCGCGACTCCGCGCGCCCCCGCCTGCGACGCCGCGATGCCCGCGCAGAGGCCCGCGTTCCCCGCCCCGACGACGAGCACCTGCCACCTGTCCGATGTGCGCTGATGTGTCATGGGGGAAGCGTGGGGCGTGCGGTCCTCGTCCGGTCCCTGTCCCGTCCTCGCCGCGTCCCGCTCCGGAAGGACGGCGCCGGAACGGGCGCGACGCGGCACACGTCCGCACGGTCGGTGTCCGCGCACACACGCTTCGCTGTTCCCGGCCGTCGCACGGGCACCGTACGGGAGGTATTCGCCCGGCGGACGCCGCTGGATGACCGCTGGCAGCAAACGGCCAGGAAATCTGTTCCGCTTGCTGCGCCGATGGCACAGGTGTGGGATGGGGAAATATCAAGACCCCATGGAGGAATGACCTTGAATTTCAAGATCCTCGGCCCACTGGAAATCCGGGACAAGGGAAATTCGGTCGATCCCGGGCCGGCGCGCCACCAGAAAGTCCTGACCGCTTTGTTGCTGTCCGCCGACCGCGTGGTGCCGCTGCCCCGGCTGATCGACGCGGCCTGGGGCGAGAATCCGCCCGTGACCGCGCGGAAACAGGTCCGCAACATCGTCTCGGATTTGCGGCGGGCACTGAACGGGGTCGGCGAGGCCGGGCTGGCGCCGGTCGGGCAGGACGGTTACCGCCTGCACGTCGCCGCCGACGCCCTCGACGTGTCCGTGTTCGACGACAGGGTCGCGCGGGGCCGCCGATATGCCGCCGACCAGCAGCTCATCGAGGCCGTCACCGAGTTCCGCGAGGCCCTGTCGCTGTGGCGCGGCCCGGCCTTCGCCGGTCTGGAGAGCCCCGCCCTGGAGCCGCAGCGCGCCGTACTGGAGGAGAAGCGCCTGACCGTGCTGGAGGAGTTCGCCGATCTTGAACTCACCGTCGGCCGGCACCACGAACTGTCCGCCGAACTCGCCCAATGGGTGGCGGAATATCCACTACGAGAGCGACTCGTCGGCTTTTACATGCTGGCCCTGTATCGCGCCGGACGGCAGGCCGAGGCGCTTCAGGTGTTTCAGGACGCCCGGCGCGTGCTGATCGACCAGCTCGGTATCGAACCCGGTGCCGAGCTGCAGCGGCTGCATCAGCGGATCCTCACCGGCGACGAGGAACTCACCGCACCGCGAATTGCGACCACCTGCCCCCAGCATTTCCTGCCGCGCGACATCTGTGACTTCACCGGCCGCGCGGCCGAGCTGGAGCGCGTCCGGTCGGCGCTGCCCGCCGGCGACGACCGGGCGAGCGCCGTGGCGGTCATCGCGATCGACGGCATGGCGGGGGTCGGGAAGACGGCCCTGGCCGTCCATGTCGCCCACGACCTGACCGACCGCTACCCGGACGCCCAGATCTACATCGATCTGCACGCCCACACCGCCGACCAGGAGCCCCTCGGCACGGCGGCGGCGCTGGACGCGCTGCTGCGGGCGGTGGGGGTCCCCGGGGACAAGGTCCCCGAGCGGGCGGAGGAGCGGGCCGCGCTGTGGCGTTCCCGGCTCGCCGGTCGCCGGGTCCTGGTGGTGCTGGACAACGCCGCCGGCTCCGCCCAGGTGCGGCCGCTGCTGCCGGGCACGCCCGGCTGCCTGGTGCTGGTCACCAGCCGGCGGCGGCTCCCCGACCTGGAGGGCGCGCGGACGCTGTCGCTCGGCGTCCTGCCGCCGCGGGACGCGACCGAGCTGTTCACGCGGGTCGCGGGCGAGGCGCACGCCCGGGCCGACCTCGCGGCCGTCCAGGAGGTGGTGCGGGTGTGCGGGTACCTGCCCCTCGCGGTCCGCATCGCCGCCGCGCGCCTGCGGACCCGTCCCGTCTGGAGCGTCACGCACCTCATCGAGCGGCTGCGGGAGGAGCGGCGGCTGACCGAGCTCACCGTCGGGGACCGCGGCGTCGCCGCCGCGTTCGCCCTGTCGTACCGGCATCTCACCGCCGACCAGCGGCGCGTGTTCCGGCTCCTCGGCCTGTACCCGGGCGCCGACTTCGACCTCCACACGGCCGCCGCCCTCGCGGACATGGCGTTGGACGACGCCGACCGGCTGGTGGAGCAGCTCGTCGACTTCCACCTCCTGGAGCAGCCCACCGCGGGCCGGTACCGTTTCCACGACCTGCTCCGGTTGCACGCCGTCCACCTCGCGGGCCGCGAGGTCGGCGAGGACGACCGGCACGACGCCCTGGGCCGGGTGCTGGACCACTACCGCCACACCGCCGCCCTCGCCATGAACGCGGTCGTCTGCTACGACAAGGCGTACCTGCCCTGCGTCCCCGCCTCCACCACGCCCGCCCCGGCGTTCGCCGACTCCGAGCAGGCCATCGCCTGGCTGGAGACCGAACGCCCCAACCTGCCCGCCCTCGTGGCGCACGCCGCCGAGCACGGCTGGCCCACCCACGTCACCGACCTGTCCAACACCCTGTGGTGCTTCTTCGAGCATCGCGGCAGCCACGACGAGACCCTCGACCTGTACACGCGGGCGCTCACCACCGCGCGCGGCATCGGCGACCGCGACCTCGAGGGCCAGGCCCTGCACTATCTCGGGCTCTTCCACCGGCACCACGGGCGCAACGACAGGTCCCTCGCCCACTACGAGGCCGCCCTCGCCCTGGCGCGCGAGACCGGCAACCGCGTCCTGCAGGGCCGCATCCTCGGCAACCTCGGTCCGACGCTGTGGCATCTGGGACGCGGTGACGAGGCGATCACGCACTACCGGCGGGCGCTGGCGGCGGCGCTGGAGACCGGCGACCTCACCCTCCAGTGCCGGGTGTCGGAGGGGCTCGGTTCCATCCGCCGCGGCCAGGGACGCTACGAGCAGGCCCTCGGTCACTACAAGCAGGCCCTCGCGCTCGCCCGCGAGACCGGCAACTTCAGGCGCGACCCGTTCGTCCTGGCCGAGATCGGCGGCGTCTACGGGCGGATCGGACGCCACGACGAGGCGATCGACCACCTTCAGCGGGGCCTCGACTCCGCCTGCTCCACCGCCAGCCGTCTCTTCGAGGGTTTCGCGCTCTACGAACTCGGCGCCCTGCACGGACGGATCGGACACCATCACGAGGCGATCGCCCACCTCGACCAGGCACTCGACCTCGCCCACACGACGTCGAACGGCATGCTCCGGGCGTCCGCGCTCTGCGGGCTCGGCGCCGTCTACATGCGGCTCGGGCTCCACGACGAGGCGATCGGCCATCTCCACCGGGCCCTCGACCTCGCCCGTTCGACGACGAACCGTCCGCTGGAGAACGAGGTCCTCAACGGGCTGGGCGAGACCGCCCGCCGCGCGGGCGACCCTCGCCGCGCCCTCACCCACCACCGCGAGGCCTTCGTCCTCGCCACCGAGATCGGAACCGGCTACGAGCTGGCACGCGCCCTCGACGGCATCGCCCACGTCCACCACGACCTCGGCCACGACCGCGAGGCCGCCGAGAACTGGCGGCAGGCCCTGACCGCCTACACCGACCTCGGCGTCCCCGACGCCGACGACGTCCGCGCCCTCCTGGACGGCCTCGGCAGCGTCAGCGGACACGGAGGCCGGTGACGGCCCCTGAAGTTCCCCGCACCAGGGCCTCCTGGACGACCCGGTTGTCCACCGCAACCAGGAGGCCCCCTCGCACAGGCCCTGAGCCGCTACTCTCCCGGCCCCCTCCGCGCGGGCTGGTCGGAGTAGCGGCTGATCACTCCAACGGCGTTCAGCCGATCGACGACCTCGGTCCCGCTAGCGGACGGGGAGGCCCGTGACCGTGCGGGCGATGACCAGGCGTTGGATTTCCGAGGTGCCCTCGAAGATGGTGAAGATCTTGGCGTCGCGGTGCATGCGTTCGACCGGGTAGTCGCGGGTGTAGCCGTTGCCGCCGAGGATCTGGACGGCCTCCTCGGTGACGTTCACGGCCATCTCGCTCGCCATGAGTTTGGCCATCGAGCCCTCGGCGTTCTCGAAGTCCTTGCCGGTGCGGGCCATCCACGCCGCGCGCCACACCATGAGGCGGGCGGCGTCCAGGCGGCATTTCATGTCGGCCAGTTTGAAGGCGACGGCCTGGAAGTCGCCGATCTTGCGGCCGAACTGTTCGCGTTCGCGGGCGTACTGGAGGGCGTAGTCGTAGGCGGCGCGGCCGACGCCGAGGGCCATCGCGCCGACGGCCGGGCGGGTCGTCTCGAACGTCTTCAGGGCGGCCTGGCCTTTGGCGCTTCGGCCCTCGCGGGTGCGCGCGACGCGCTCGTCGAACGCTTCCCTGCCGCCGATGATGTGGCGGCCGGGGAGGCGGACGTCGTCCAGGACGACCTCGGCGGTGTGGGAGGCGCGGATGCCGTGCTTCCGGAACTTCTGGCCCTGCCGCAGGCCCGGGGTGTTGGGCGGGACGATGAAGCTCGCCTGGCCGCGGCTGCCGAGTTCGGGGTGGACGGAGGCGACGACGATATGGACGTCGGCGATGCCGCCGTTGGTCACCCAGGTCTTGGCGCCGTTCAGCACCCACTCGTCCTTCGCCTCGTCGTACACGGCGCGGGTGCGGATGGCGCCGATGTCGCTTCCGGCGTCGGGTTCGGAGGCGCAGAACGCGCCGAGGCGGACGTCGTCGGGGGTGCCGAACATCTCCGGGGCCCACTCGGCGACCTGTTCCGGTGTGCCGGTCGCGGCGACGGACGCGGCGGCGAGGCAGGTGCCGACGATGGACAGGCCGATTCCGGCGTCGCCCCAGAACAGTTCCTCGAACGTCACCGGGATGCCGAGACCGGTCGGCTCCAGCCACTGGGCGGCGAAGAAGTCGAGGGAGTAGAGGCCGATCTTGGAGGCCTCCTGGATCAGCGGCCAAGGGGTCTCCTCGCGTTCGTCCCACTCCTGCGCGGCGGGACGGATGACGTCCCTGGCGAACTCGTGGACCCAGTCCCCGACCTCGCGGACGTCCTCGCTCGGTTCCAGCGAGAACGGCGTCGGCTCGGCACCCGTCATGGCTCGTCGACCCCTTTTTCCAACGACACTGTTACCAACGGTAGCACCACGGTCATCCACGGCCGGACGAGTACGAGCGCGCGGCCGTGTAGCCGGGGATCTCGACCATCGGGGGCCGTTCGCCGACGGCGACGTCCACGGTGCGGGCGTCGTGGCCGTCCGGGCCGCGGCGGAAGCGGGTGAGCGCCGTGGCCGGGGCCTCCAGGGGGATCATCCGGCCGTACCGTTCCAGCCGCGACCAGGCGGTCAGCATGATCTGGCCGGACATCGCGCCGAGCGCCTCGGTCGACTGGTGCGCGTGGACGCGGCGGCCGAGGTCGACCTGGGCGATGGCGTCCAGGCCGGAGTCCTGGAAGACGTCCAGGAGCAGGCCGAGTTCCACGCCGTACCCCGTGACGAACGGGAGCCGTTCCAGCAGGTCGCGGCGTCCGGCGTACTCGCCGCCGAGCGGCTGCATCACCCCGGCCAGCAGCGGCCAGTGCAGGTTGATCAGCGGCCGGGCGACCAGTTCGGTGACGCGGCCGCCGCCGTCCTCGACCCGCCGGTCCCCGTCGATCAGCGGACGGTCGTAGCAGCCCTTGACGTAGCCGACGGACGGGTCGGTCAGCAGCGGCCCGAGCAGACCCGTCACGTACGAGGAGGTGAACTCGCGCAGGTCGGCGTCCACAAAAACGATCAGGTCGCCGGAGGTGACGGCGAGGGACTTCCAGAGCGCCTCGCCCTTGCCGGACATGCGGCCGTGCTCCGGCAGGACGTCGTCCTGCGCGACGACGACGGCGCCCGCGGCGGCGGCCACGGCGGCGGTCCGGTCGGCGGAGCGGGAGTCGACCACGACGATCTCGTCCACCAGCGGGGTCCGCTCGACGAGGTCGGTCCGGACGGCCGTGACGATCGCGCCGACCGTCGCCTCCTCGTCGCGGGCGGGCAGCACGACGCTGATCCTGGTGTCGCCCTTGGCGGCGAGCAGCAGGTGCGGCGGCCAGTCCGCCGCCGTACTCGTGCGGCGGGCCGACCACGACGCGACCTCGGGCAGCACGCGCTCTCCTCCCGTACGGATCGTCCCGATTCGGACGTCCATAACCGGACGTCCCCCTCTAGGGGAAGGAACGCCAGATGATCCCAGAACATTCACCCTGGTCGTCGCACCGGGCGGTCATTCGGCCGCGTGCCGGTCCAGGAACTCGTACACGTCCGCCTCGTCCACGCCGGGGAAGGCGCCGGGCGGCAGGACGGACAGCACGTGGGAGTGGGCGCGGGCGGACGGCCAGGCCATGCCCTCCCACCGGTCGGACAGCTCCTTGGGGGGCCGCTGGCAGCAGTCGCCGTCCGGGCAGGACGAGCGGCGCCGGCGGGTCGACTCGCGGCCGCGGAACCAGCGCGAGTCCTCGAACCGGACGCCCAGAGTGATCGCGAAGTCGCGTTCGTGGCTGGGGTCGATGTGCGACAGGCACCAGTACGTCCCGTTCGGGGTGTCGGTGTACTGGTAGTAGACGGAGAACCGGTCGGCGGCGCCGAACACGTGCCGTCCGGCCCACTCGCGGCACATCCGCTGGCCCTCGATCGCGCCGTCCTCGTCCTGCGGGAAGGCGAGACCGTCGTTGGCGTAGGCCTTGTAGATGGTGCCGTTCTCGTCGTTCTTGGTGAAGTGCAGTTGAAGGTCGAGATGATGGGTCGCGACGTTGGTGAAGCGGTGCGCGGCCATCTCGTAGGAGACGGAGAAGACGTCGGCCAGGTCCTCCACGGACAGTTCCCGCGCGGCCTTGGCCTCCTCCAGGAACGGAACGACGCTGCGTTCGGGCATCAGGATCGCGGCGCCGAAGTAGTTGGCCTCGACGCGCTGGCGGAGGAAGTCGGCGAAGTCGCGAGGCTGGTCGTGGTCGAGCGCGATGTGCCCCAGCGTCTGCAGCAGGATCGTTCGGGGGGTGTGCATGCCGAGTTGTTCGCGCTCGAGGTAGATGCGCCGGTTGCGCAGGTCGGTGACGGACCGGACGGAGCGCGGCAGGTCCTGGACGTACTGGAGGCTGAAGCCGAAGTGGCCGACCAGCGTCATCAGCAGCCCCTGGGACACCGCGCCGCGCCGGTAGCCGACGGAGTCGAGGGTCTGGGACGCGATCCGCTCGATCTCCGGGAAGTGGTTTCCGCGCTCGTGCATCTGGCGGCGCAGCTCGGCGTTGGCCTTGCGGGCCTCCTCGGGGCTCGCGGTCGGCTTCGTCCGGCTGCGACGTAGTTCACCGTAGAGTGCCAGAATGTGCTCGATCGCCTCGTTCGGCAGGCGTTTGCCCGCCTTGAGGTGTGACAGCCCGAGCGTCCGGTACAGCGGATCGCGCTGCGCCTCCTCCAGCTCGATCTCCAGCTGTGCGCGACGGCTCGGCGGCTGGCGCCGCAGCAGCTCCTCCACCGGGCATTCCAGCGCGGTGGCGAGGGACTGCAGCAGCGACAGCTTCGGCTCGCGCCTGCCGTTCTCCAGCAGGGAGAGCTGGGACGGGGCGCGCCCGACACGGGCGCCGAGCTCCGACAGCGTCATCCCGCGGGCGCGGCGCAGATGCCGGAGCCGCTGGCCGAACGTGACGAGATCCACGTCTCTCGTCAAGTTGAGGGGTTCTTCTGGCCGCAAGGTCGTCACAGATTCATCATAGCGGAAATATCGCAGTTCTTCTGCTACCGACCGGTTAGTCGGAAGGTTTCGGCGGGGGCATAGTCGTCCACAAGCACCCAGGGGACGACACGGAAGGGCACGCGATGACTGACAGTCGCCTCAAGGGCACGGCGGACGAGTTGGAACACCAGTGGCGGACCGACCCGCGGTGGAAGGGCGTCGAGCGGACCTACACGGCCGCGGACGTCGTCCGGATCCGCGGCTCGGTCCAGGAGGAGCACACCCTCGCGCGTCGCGGCGCCGAGCGGCTCTGGAACCTGCTGCACGAGGAGGACTACGTCAACGCGCTCGGCGCGCTGACCGGTCTCCAGGCCGTCCAGCAGGTGAAGGCGGGTCTGAAGGCCATCTACCTGTCCGGCTGGCAGGTCGCCGCGGACGCCAACCTCGCCGGCCAGACCTACCCCGACCAGAGCATCTACCCGGCGAACTCGGTCCCGGCCGTCGTGCGCCGGATCAACAACGCGCTGCTGCGCGCCGACCAGGTCCAGTGGGCCGAGTCGGACGGGCGCGGGGGCGATGACCACATCGACTTCCTCGCGCCGATCGTGGCCGACGCCGAGGCGGGCTTCGGCGGCGTGCTGAACGCCTTCGAACTGATGAAGAGCATGATCGCCGCCGGTGCCGCGGGCGTGCACTGGGAGGACCAGCTGGCCTCCGAGAAGAAGTGCGGCCATCTCGGCGGCAAGGTCCTCATCCCGACCTCCCAGCACGTCAAGACCCTCAACACCGCCCGGCTCGCCGCCGACGTGTCCGGCGTGCCGTCAGTGATCATCGCGCGGACCGACGCGGAGGCCGCGACCCTGATCACGACGGACGTGGACGAGCGCGACCGCGCCTTCATCACCGGCGACCGCACCGCCGAGGGCTTCTACCGGGTCCGGAACGGGCTCGAGCCGTGCATCGCCCGTGCCAAGGCGTACGCGCCGTACTCCGACCTGATCTGGATGGAGACCGGCACCCCCGACCTGGAGCTGGCCCGCCGGTTCGCGGAGGCGGTCAAGGCCGAGTACCCCGACCAGATGCTCGCCTACAACTGTTCGCCGTCCTTCAACTGGAAGGCGCACCTGGACGACGCGACCATCGCCAAGTTCCAGCGGGAGCTGGGTCACATGGGTTACACGTTCCAGTTCATCACCCTCGCCGGGTTCCACGCGCTCAACCACAGCATGTTCGACCTGGCCCACGGTTACGCCCGGGAGGGCATGACCGCCTACGTCGACCTGCAGGAGCGCGAGTTCGCCGCGGCGGAGAAGGGCTTCACCGCCGTCAAGCACCAGCGCGAGGCCGGCACCGGCTACTTCGACCTGGTCAGCACCGCGATCAACCCGGACTCGTCCACCACGGCGCTGAAGGGCTCCACCGAAGAGGGCCAGTTCCACTGACCGTCGGCCCTGCCGCTCCTCTCCCTGCGAAGGCCCCCGCGTCCACATCCGCGGGGGCCTTTCGCGTCCCATGATCAGATCCCGACCTCCCGTGTCCTGAAGATCATTAGTTTCGGCCACATCCGGCAATGTCCTCGACATCAGCCGGAATCAGGCGCATGGTTGGCGCGCTAGATGATCTTTCTAGGGAGAGGATCTCTGATGGCGCGTCACTCCCGGAACGTTCCACGCCGGGCGACCCCCGGGCGGATGCTTCCGATCGCCGTCGCCGCCGTGAGCGTCGTGGCGCTCGCGCCCGCCGCGTCCGCCACCGACCAGGGACGGGGACACGGCCACCAAGGGCGGTTCACCCCCGGTGCCGACGGTGTCGGCGACCCCTATTTCCCGCTTGAGGGCAACGGCGGCTACGACGCTCTCCACTACTCGCTCGACCTGAGCTACGACCCCGACTACGACCAGCTCGACGGGACGGTGACGCTCACCGCGCGGGCCACGCAGAACCTGTCGAGCTTCAACCTGGACCTGTCCGGAATGGACGTCGAGCGGGTCAAGGTCGACGGGCGCAAGGCCGACTACAAGCGCCGCGGCCAGGAGCTGATCATCACGCCGCGCAAGGGCCTGAAGGAAGGGTCGCGGTTCAAGACGACCGTCACGTACGGCGGCGTGCCGCAGACCATCGTCGGATCGCCGATCGTGTTCGGGTCCCCGTACGGATTCCTGCACACGCCCGACGGCGCTTTCGTCGGCGGCGAGCCGAACGGACCGCGCACCTGGTTCCCCGTCAACGACCACCCGATCGACAAGGCGACCTACGACTACACCCTGACGGTCCCGGCGGGCCTCACGGCCGTCGCCAACGGGCGGCTCACGTCGCACTACGGCGCCGTCACCTCGTTCAGCCGCCGTCCCGGCCGCACCCGCTCCGAGGTGTTCAAGTGGCGCGAGGACAGCCCGATGGCGAGCTATCTCACCACCATCGACATCGGCAAGTGGCAGGTCAAGAACGGCAGGACGCCCGGCGGCGTGCCGAACTACACCGCCGTCGACCCGGTTCTCCTGGAGACCCAGCCGGACGCGGTGGACTTCTTCTACAACACCACCAGCGAGGTCACCGACGGCCTGGCGAAGATGTTCGGGCCCTACCCGTTCAGCAGCACCGGCGCGATCGCCGACGACGCCCGCTTCAACGGGCAGCCGCTCGGCTTCTCGCTGGAGACCCAGAGCAAGCCGGTGTACTCGGCCGTCCGCAGCACCGGCACGATCGTGCACGAGCTGGCGCACCAGTGGTTCGGCGACTCGGTGTCGCCGAAGCAGTGGGACGACATCTGGTTGAACGAGAGCTTCGCGACGTGGGTCACCTGGTACTGGAACGAGAAGAACGGTGGCAGGTCCGCCGCCGAGCAGGCGCGTGCGACCTACGACGCCCGGCCGTTCCCGGACCGTGAGGGCCGTCCGTTCTGGTCGGTCGTCCTCGGCGACCCCAAGCGGGACACGATGTTCAACGACCGCGTGTACAACGGCGGCGCCCTGATGGTCCAGTTCCTCCGCGAGAAGATCGGGGACGAGCACTTCCTGACCCTCCTGCGGACCTGGCTCAAGCAGCACAGGTACGGCAACGCCGAGACCAAGCAGTTCACCGACCTGGCCGAAAAGATCTCCGGCCAGGACCTGGACGCGTTCTTCAAGGACTGGCTCTACTCGCCGATCAAGCCCGACCTGCCGTAACACCGCTCGGATCACGCCGGGCCCCGGGGACTCCCCCCGGGGCCCGTTTCCGTGTCGTCCTTTCTGTGGGAAATTACGTGGTGAGGACCGGCTCGCCTCTTTAGGCTCTCGGCAAGTGGGTGTTCTTCCGTGGGTGTGGTGGTACGGCCTGCGCCGGCATACGGCGTATCCGCTCGGGTCCGCCACCGAGGCTTTGACCAACACCGTCTTCGGCTTCATGCGCGCCTATGTTTTGACGGCGCTGTGGCAGGTGCGGCCGTCCCTCGGTGGGTACGACGCGACCGACGCCGTCACCTTCTGTTTCCTCACGCAGGCGCTGATCGGGCCCGTCCAGATCTTCGGCGGGATGGACCTGGCCGAACGCATCCGCAACGGCGACATCGCGATCGACCTGCATCGTCCCGCCGGGTTGCAGGGCTGGTGGCTGGCCGACGACCTCGGCCGCGCGGCGGGGTCGCTGTTGCTGCGCGCCGGGCCGCCGCTGCTGGCCGGGGCGCTGGTGTTCCCGTTCCGCGGCCCGGCCCCGGAGAACGTCGCCGCGTTCGCGGTGGCCCTGCTCCTCGCCGTGACCGTGAGCTTCGCGCTGCGTTACCTGGTGGCTATGGGGATGTTCTGGCTGCGCGACGACCGCGGGCTGAACGCCGTCACGCTCGTGATGTCGCTGTTCTTCTCCGGGATGATCCTGCCGCTGGTCGTGTTCCCCGGGGCGCTCGGCACCGTCGCGCGGACGCTGCCGTGGGCGGCCATGATCCAGGTGCCGGCGGACGTGTTCCTCGGCCGGTACGAGGGCGCGGAGCTGGTCGGCGCGCTGGCCTTCCAGACGGGCTGGGCCGCCCTGCTGCTCGGGTTGGGCGCGCTGGCGACGCGGGCGGCCCGCCGGAAGCTGGTGGTCCACGGTGGTTGACGGCACGGTGGTCGACGGCACGGTGGTCGACGGCACGGTGGTCGACGGCACGGTGGTCGACGGCACGGTGGTCGACGGTGATTGACGCGGGGCGGATGTACGGGCTGCTCGTCTGGACGTGGGTCCGGGCGGCGGCGCAGTATCCGGTGTCGATGGTGCTGCTGGCTCTCGCCACGGCCGTCGTGACCGGGCTGGACGTCGCCGCGATCGTGCTGCTGTTCTCGCAGGCACCGCGCATCGCGGGGTTCGGCTCGTCGGAGGTGCTGTTCCTGTACGGGACTTCCGCGCTGTCGTTCGGCATCTCCGACATCCTGTTCGGCACCACCGAGCGGCTCGGGCACCATGTGCGGCATGGGACGCTCGACGCGATGCTGGTGCGTCCGGTGAGCCCGCTGATCCAGATCGCGACGGAGGAGTTCTCGCCGCGGCGCTTCGGCAAGCTCGTCCCGGCGGCGGCCGCACTGGTGTTCGCGCTGTCCCGGGTGGAGGTGGCGTGGACGCCGGGCCGGGTCGCGATGATCCCGGTCATGGTGCTGTCCGGGGCGGCGATCTTCGGGGCGCTGTGGGTGCTGACGGCGGCGGTGCAGTTCGTGATCGTCGACATCCACGGCGCGAGCAAGTCGCTGACCTACGGGGGCGGGTTCCTCACCCAGTACCCGATGACCATGTTCGCCCGCGACTTCGTCCGCGGTGTGACGTTCGTCGTGCCGTTGGCGTTCGTGAACTGGCAGCCCGCGCTGTACGTCCTGGACCGTCCCGACCCGTTGGGGTTGCCGGGCGCGACGCGGTTCGCGTCCCCGCTGGTCGCCGCGGCGCTGTGCGGGGCGGCGGCGCTGGCGTGGCGGGCGGGGCTACGGCATTACCGATCGACAGGGAGCTGAGGCCGGTGACGATGATCGAAGCCGAGAACATCGTGAAGTCGTTCACCGTCCGGTCCAGGTCGGGTTTCCTGCGGCGGACGCGGATGCCGCTGGTCGCGGTGGACGGGGTGTCGTTCACGGTCGCCAAGGGCGAGTTCGTGGGGTATCTCGGTCCGAACGGCGCCGGGAAGTCCACGACGATCAAGATGCTGACGGGGATCCTGACGGCGTCGTCGGGCAGGCTGCGGGTGTGCGGGCTCGACCCGTCGCGGCGGCGCACGTCGCTGGCCCGCCGGATCGGGGTGGTGTTCGGGCAGCGGACGACGCTGTGGTGGGACCTGCCGCTGCGCGACAGCCTCACGCTCGTCCGGCGGCTGTACCGCGTCGAGGCCGCCGCGCACCGGGAGCGGTTCGCCGAGCTGACGGCGCTGCTGGAGCTGGAGCCGTTCCTGGACACGCCGGTCCGGCAGCTCAGCCTGGGGCAGCGGATGCGCGGTGACCTCGCCGCCGCGCTGCTGCACGACCCGGAGCTGCTCGTCCTGGACGAGCCGACGATCGGCTTGGACGTGGTGAGCAAGGCGACCGTCCGCGAGTTCCTGGAACGTATCAACGCCGAGCGCGGCACCACGATCCTCCTGACCACGCACGACCTCGGCGACATCGAGCGGCTGTGCCGCCGCGTCCTGATCATCGACCATGGACGGCTCGCCTATGACGGCGCCCTGGACGAGTTGCGCCGGACCGTGGACGCCGACCGGCTGCTGGTCGTCGAACTGGAGCGGCCGGGTCCGCCGATCGTGTTGGACGGCATCCAGGCGGAGCGGGTGGAGGGGCCGCGACAGTGGCTGCGGCTGCCGCGCTCGGCGAACGCGGCGACGGTGGTGGCCGAGCTGACCCGCGTCCACCAGGTCCGTGACATCTCGCTACGGGAGGCGGGGATCGAGGACGTGCTCGCCGCCCTCTACCGGGGCGACCGCGCGTACCGGCGTCCGGGACGTCCCGTGGCGCCGTGACGAGCCGTCCCGGGAGTGGGGTGTCGTCGGGTCAGCGTTGGGCGCGGGCGTAGAAGTCCATGTCGGCGGCGTCCTCGTCGTCGTGGGAACTCCAGCGGCGCGGCGCCCACGCGGGCATCAGCAGCGCCAGGCCCATCATCGCGTACACGCCGGAGCCGAGCAGCATCCGCAGGCCGAAGTCCATGTCCCCGGCGGGCGGCACCCTGCCGGGCAGGTCGAGGACGCCGTCCGGGTCGACGAGGAACCAGCCGGAGAAGCCGAGCAGCGCCAGCGCGGGCACCAGCGAGACCAGCGGCGACGCCCAGCGCGCGACGATGACCACGCCCATCACCAGGCCCACGGCGGCGAGCAGGGCGAACGCTCCGTAGATGCGGGTGCGGTCGGTGATCTCCTGGCCGGTGCCGTCGAAGGACTGTCCGGCCTGCACGTATCCCCAGGCCGCGCCGTACACCAGCCCGGGCGTCAGCAGGACGCCGAGGAAGAAGCCGAACGCATGACGCACCGCGCATCACTTCCATTCGTTCCGAGGCCGCCCCAATTGCAACATGTGCATCGGGCATAGCGCAGTAAAACCGCCCAATAACGGACTCGAAGAACTGGTTGCGCACGGTGACCATGGACCTACTGGGAGCATGGGCGCGGACGTCGCACATAACGAAATCGATCCAGGGCACCGTGCTCTCGACCGCCTCGGCGAGGGCCCGGAACGCGCACGGGGGGAACCAGGTGATCCAGTTTCTGGACCGCACCGCCGCGACGGGCGAGCGGACGACGCCGACGCGGGTGACACGGCTCGTGGACGCGTTCACCGACCAGGTGGTGCTGTTGTTCGCGACGTGGACGGTCGTCTTCCATCTCGGACTGCTGTTCCACCCGTCCACGTCCGTGTTGCTCCTGGTGTGGCTCGTCGGCGCGGTCGCGATCGCCCTGGTGTACGCGGCCCGGCGCGGCTGGTGGGCCGGGCTGGTGTGGCGGAAGCCCTCCGACGCGGCGGTGCCGGGGGCGGTGCCGCGTGCGCTGGTGGTCGTGGCCGTCGGGGCGGGCGTCGTGGCGGGAACGTGCGCGGGCCTGCACCCGTCCGGCGTTCCCTGGTGGTGCGCGTGGGTTCCGGGGATCGTCAGCGTCGCCGCGTCAGCCGCCGCCCTGCTCGTCCGCCGCACGGGCACCGGCATCGAGGGCGGTCCTCCTCCGGTCGAGAACCACCCGGACGGTCGAGACGAGGAGACTCGGTGGGGAACGCCGGTCGCGCTCCTCACCGGCGCCGGGTTCGCCGTCGCGTCGCTGTTCATCGTGAACACCGACGGAGACGACGCGTACTTCGTCTCGCGTTCGGTGGCGACCGCCGCGACCGGCGAGATCCCGCACAAGGACGTCATCTTCACCCCGGGGACGGCGGACGAGATCTCCGGTGAGCCGCCGGTGGCGTCGATCGAGGTCCTCGCCGGGGCCGTCGCACGGGTGCTCGGCGTCCACGGGGCGTCCTTCGTCTGGTACGCGCTGCTGCCCGCGGTGACGTTCCTCGCGGTCTGGGCGCTCTGGCGGCTCGTCCGGTCCTGGGCGCCGCGTCACGCCGTCCTGTGCTTCGCGGTCGGGGCGGTCTACCTGCTGTGGAGCGGGACGAGCCGGGCATCGCTCGGCTCGTTCCATCTGCTGCGCATGTGGCAGGGAAAGGCGGTGCTGGTGTCGGTGCTGGTGCCGCTGCTCCTGGTGTACCTGACGCGGTGGGCGGAACGGCGGTCCCGGGGCGACCTCGCGCTCCTCGGCGCCACCGGGATCGCGGCGACCGGGCTGACCTCGTCCGCCGCGTTCGTCGTGCCGCTGGTCGTCGGGGCCGCCGCCGTGGCGTTGGTCGCCGCCGGTCGCGTCCGGACCGGGCTCGCCGCGTGCGTCGCGGCGGTCTACCCGATCGGGTCGGGCCTCGCCGTGAAGCTGTTCTACGGCGACACGACCGTGCCCGGGACCGTGCACGACGCCCCGGGAAGCTATCGGTGGGTCCTGTTGCACGGCGCGCTCGGCGTGATCGGCGGGTGCGCGGTGTGGCTGTCGCCGTGGACGGCCCGGCGCGGCGTCCCCGCGCTGCTGGCCGCCGGGGTGGCGGCGGTCCTGACGGTACTGGTCGTCCCCGGCGTCCTGGAGACGGCCGCGGATCTGTCGGGCGCGGGACAGGTGCTCTGGCGGACGATGTGGGTCGTCCCCGCCCCGGCACTGATCGGTCTGCTGGCCTCGGTGCGACTTCCCGCCGGACGATGGCCGGGGCCGGTGCGCGTCGGCGCGGCGGGCGTCCCGGCCGCCCTGCTGGTCGTGGCGCTGGTCGTGGGCGGGACTCCGGTGTGGTCCGAGTCGAACGGCTCCAGGGTGGCGTCGCGTCCGGCGTGGAAGGTCCCGCCGGGCTCCGTCGGCACGGCGCGGGACGTGGTCGAGATCGCCGGGCCGGGCGGTCTGGTGCTGATGCCGACCGGGGTCATGCGGGTGGTTCCACTGCTGACCGTCCGCACCCAAGCCGTCAATCCGAACAGCCATTACCTGAAGTTGTTGCCGGTGGATCCGCGGGTCATCCGTGACCGGCAGGTGCTGTCCGCGGCGGTGCGCCGGTCGTCCGGTCGCAAACCGGAGGCGTCCGAGGTCGCGGCGGCGCTGTCACGCGCAGGGGTGGACGTGGCGTGCGCGTACCCCGGTGACGAACGCGGCCTCGCCCTGTTGGAGAAGGCCGGATACGACGAGGAACGGCGCGTCGGCAATCTCCGTTGCCTCCTCCCTCCACGAAGCTGACCTCCCCTGACCAATTCTTGGTGCTTTGTTTTGGGGGTCGCTATTTGGGCATCGGCGTTCCAGTCGATCCGACGCATGTTGGAGGGAACACCATGTCGACCGCGATATTGGTCGTCATCATCGTCATCGTCGTCGCCGCCATCGTCGCGGCGGCGTATCTCGCCCGGTCCGGGGCACGGACGCGGCAACTCAAGCAGCGCTTCGGTCCCGAGTACGACCGGGCCGTGGAGAAGCACGGCGGTCGCGCCGCCGCCGAGCGGGAGCTGCGCTCCCGTGAGGAGCGCCACGAGGAACTCGACCTGCGCGAACTGGACCCGCAGCGGCGGGAGCGGTACCGCGAGCAGTGGGTCGGCGTCCAGGAACGCTTCGTCGACAACCCCGGGGCGGCGGTCGAGCAGGCCGACGGCCTCCTCACCGTGGTGATGGGCGAGCGCGGCTACCCGACGCACGGCTTCGAGGAGAAGGTCGCCCACCTGTCGGTGGAGCACGGCCGCACGATGGACCACTACCGGCGCGCCCACACCATCAGCGGCCGGGCCAAGGCCGGGGAGGCGTCCACCGAGGACCTGCGGCAGGCCATGGTGCACTACCGCGCCCTCTTCGAGGAACTGCTGGCCACCCCCACCGGCGGACCCACCGAGCGGGCGAGCCACGCCGACGGCCGGACCACGAGGAGCTGACCCCCGATGGAGCACAGACGACCCGACATCCGCGCCGCGGAAACGGGCGAACCCGGCGGCGCCGACACGCACGTCGCGGGTCCGGCACCGAAGCCCCCGGCGTTTGACGCCCCGGGCCCCACTCCCCTACCCCCCACCACGACAGAACAACGCACCCCAAGAGAAGGGCTCACCCCGGCTGAACAGCGCGCCTCGGGTGAAGAGCGAAGCCCAGGCGGACGACACAACCCGGGCGTAGGACCCATCTCGGGCGAACAGCGCACCCCCGTAGAGGGACGCGCCTCTGCCGAACAACACCCGCCGGGCGTAGGGCACGCCCCGGGCGAGCAGCGCACCCCGCGAGAAGGGCACACCCGGGGTGAACAGCACACCCTGGGCAAAGAACACGCCCCAGGCGGAGCGCACGCCCCGGGCGGACAGCACACCCCGGGCGAAGGACGCACCCCGGGCATTGAGCGCACCTCAGGGGAACAGCACACCCTCGACAAAGAACACGCCCCGGGCGAGCAGCGCACCCTGGGCAAGGAGCACGCCCCAGGTGAGCAACTCACGCCGGGCGAAGGGCGCACCTCGGCTGGGCGGCACACCGCGGGTGGAGGGCACATCGCGGGTGAACAGCACGCTCCGGGTGTCGGGGGCGCCGCGGTGGAGCGGTCCGGTGTGGTGGGGCAGCGGGAGAAGCTGCTCGGGCCCGACGAGACGGGGCGGTTTCGGGAGCGGTGGCACGAGGTTCAGGCGGCGTTCGTCGACGACCCGGCCGCCTCGGTGCGGCAGGCGGACGAGTTGGCCGCCGAGGCCGTCGACGCGCTCGGGCGCGTGCTCAGCGTGCACCGCCGGACGCTCGCCGAGGGACTGGAGCAGCGCAACGGCACCGACACCGAGCGGCTCCGCCAGACGCTGCGCGACTATCGGGACCTGCTGAACCGGGTCATCGACGCCTGACATGCACCCGGCCCGGCGGTCGAGGCGCCGGACCGTCCGGGCCGGGTGGTAAGACTGACCCATGGGCGACAGGCCGGTCGAGTTCGATGACCAGGGCGGATGGTGGCTGGCGAGGGGTCGGCCACATCCGGCGCTGCGCCCGTTCCTGCGCTCCTATGACGGTTACTGGGAGCCCGAAGTCGTCCCGACCCGGATGCGGACGCTGCCGACCCGCGCCACCGTCGTTCTCATCAACCTGGGGCCACCGCTCTACCTGGAGGTCCCCGGCGGCGCCGGCGGCCGGGAGTACGGCTCTTTCATCGCCGGGATGCACGATGGCCACGGCATGTACGTCAGCCCCGGCGGGCAGCGCGGCATCCAGCTCGACGTGACCCCGCTCGGCGCCTACACCCTCTTCGGCGTTCCGATGTCCCGGCTCACCAATCTCGCCGTGGAGCTGTCCGAGTTGCTCGGGCACGGCGCGGACGCGCTGGTGGAGCGGCTCGGGAACACCGCGTCATGGGTTGAGCGGTTCGACGTCCTCGACCGGTTCCTGCTGCGGCGGCTGGAGAGCGGTCCCGTGCCCGACCGGGAGGTGGTCAGGGCGTGGCGGCTGCTGAACGCCGATCCCGCCGTCCCGGTCGCCGACATCGCCGCCGACGTGGGCTGGAGCCGCAGGCATCTCACCCACCGGTTCCGGGAGCAGGCCGGGCTGCCGCCCAAGGTGATGGGCCGCGTGTTCCGCTTCCGGCACGCCGTGGAGCTGCTGACCGGTGGCGTCGGGCTCGCCGACGCCGCGTCCGTCTGCGGCTACTACGACCAGGCGCATCTCAACCGCGAGTTCCGCGCCCTGTCGGGCTGCACCCCGACCGAGCTGCTCGGCGGGCAGTTGGAGCTGCAGCCCGGGTGAGGGGCCGGTCAGCCCTGGTGCACTCCCCCACCCAGGTTGATCACGATCACGCCCACCACGACGATCACCGCGCCGACGATGGTGAGCGGTCTGACCGGTTCGTCGAACAGCAGCACACCGCCCGCGAACGCGCCGATCGTGCCGAGCGCGGACCAGATCGCGTAGACGGGGCCGACGTTCAGCGACGTCAGCGCCTTCGCCATGAACACGAAAGAGATCACGTACCCGGCCACCACCACCAGCGACGGCCACAGCTTCGTGAACCCCTCGGAGGCGCGCATCGACAGCGTCGCGGTGACCTCGAACGCGATCGCGAAGGCCAGCAGTACGAACGGCATCAGCGACGCTCCCTTCGCTCGGCGTGGTTCGTCGCGATCGTCTCGAAGACCTTGAGGTCGGCGTCGAACGCGGATCCGGGACGCGGCCAGTGCAGCACGATCTCGGTGATGCCGAGTTCGGCGTAGCGGCCCGCGAGGTCGGCGAACGAGCCGGGCGACTCCAGCCACGGCTCGCCGCTGAAGCCGGTCAGCAGGATCCGGTCCTCGATCTTGCGGCCGGCCGCCTCGCACGCGGCGTCGAGGGCGTCCAGCCGGGAGCGCACCACGTCCCACGGCTCCCCTTCACCGGCGTTGGGGCTGGTGACCCAGCCGTCCGCGTACCGGGCGGCGAGCCGCATCCCGCGCGGGCCGTCACCGGCGATGACCAGGGGCACGCGGGGACGCTGCACGCAGCCCGGCCCCTGGAGGACGTCGCGCGCCGTGTAGTACGTCCCCTCGAAGGTGGTCTCCGGCCGCCGCAGCAGCAGGTCGAGGAGTTCCACCCATTCGGCGAAGCGGGAGGCGCGCTCGCCCGGCGTCCAGTCGTCCCCGCCGAGGACCCCGGCGTCGGAGTCGCGGTGGGTGCCGCCCGCCCCGATCCCGATCGTCAGCCGCCCGCCGCCGACATGGTCGATCGTCCTGATCGCGTGCGCGGTGGGGACGGGATGCCGGAAGTTCGCCGAGGTGACCAGGGTGCCGATCCGGAGCCGCGCGGTGACCGCGGCGGCCGCGGCCAGCGTCGTGTAGGCGTCGTACCAGGGGGTGGTGCCCCGCCACGCGAGATGGTCGTACACCCAGGCGTGCCGGAACCCGAGGTCCTCGGCGCGCCGCCACAGCTTCCCCGTCTCCGGCCATGACCGCACGGGCCACATCACGGTGCCGATCCTCGGTGCGGTCACCGGTCCCTCCGTCCTTCGTCCCGGTACGTCCCCGACCCGGGACATGTCCTCAAATAGATCACGACTTCGCACGCGCGAGCCACCGATTCGGGCGCGGCCCTGGCCGGACGCCGAAGAATGATGTTCGGTGGACGTAGCCGAGCGGAGGAGTACGCGATGTCCGACGAGGACGAGTTCCTGGAGAAGCTGCCCACCGACCTGATCTTCCGGCTGCCGCCGACGTTCGACGACGTCGAGGACGAGCGCCGCCACCGCAAGGAACGTCTCGCGGCCGCGCTGCGCATCTTCGGAAAGTTCGGCTTCGAGGAGGGCGTCGCCGGGCACATCACGGCCCGTGACCCCGAACGCGCCGACCATTTCTGGGTCAACCCGTTCGGCGTCTCGTTCAGGCACGTCCGGGTCAGCGACCTGATCCTGGTGAACCACGCGGGCAAGGTCGTCGAGGGCCGGTACCCCGTCAACGAGGCGGCGTTCGCGATCCACTCGCAGATCCACCAGGCGCGGCCGGACGTGGTCGCCGCCGCGCACAGCCACTCCACCTATGGGCGCGCCCTCTCCGCGCTCGGGCAGCGGCTGGAGCCGATCACGCAGGACGTGTGCGCCTTCTACCAGGACCACGGGCTGTTCGACGACTACACCGGCGTCGTCACCGATCTGGAGGAGGGAAAGCGCATCGCCGCGGCCCTCGGCTCGACCAAGGCGGTCGTCCTCCGCAACCACGGCCTGCTCACGGTCGGCGACACCGTCGATGCCGCCGCCTGGTGGTTCATCACGATGGAACGCTCCTGCCAGGTGCAGCTCCTCGCCAAGGCCGCCGGGCCGGTCGTCCCGATCGAGCACGACAACGCCGTGCTCACCCACGACCAGATCGGCAACGACCTCGTCGGCTGGATCAACTACCAGCCCCTCCACGACCAGATCGTCCGCGAGCAGCCCGACCTGTTCGACTGACGCCGCTCCGGGCCGCCCGGTCCCCCGCCGTCGCCACGCCATCGGTCATGATGCGGGGATGGACCTGCGTGTTGCGCTGATCGGATACGGCACCGGGGGCTCGGTGTTCCACGCTCCGCTGATCTCGTCGGTGCCCGGGATGCGGCTCGCCGCGGTCGTCACCGGCGACCCGGAGCGGCAGCGGGCCGTCCGGGAGCGGTACCCGGACACCGATGTCGTCGACGGTCCCGACCGGTTGTGGGGCGCGGCGCGCGCCTACGACCTGGTCGTGGTCGCCGCACCCAACCGATGGCACGTTCCAATGGCCCGGACAGCGCTGACCTCCGGCCTTCCCGTCGTCGTGGACAAGCCGGTGGCGGCGTCGACGGCGGACGCGCGGTCGCTGGCCGCGCTGAGCGCCGTCCGGGGCCTGCCCGTGTTCCCGTTCCACAACCGCCGCTGGGACGGCGACCACCGGACCGCGCAGCAGCTGATCACCTCGGGGGCCCTGGGCGACGTTCGGCGTTACGAGTCGCGCTTCGAACGCTGGCGTCCCGAGGTCACGGCGAACTGGAAGGAGAGCACCGACCCGCGCGACGCGGGCGGTGTCCTGTTCGACCTCGGCACCCATCTGATCGACCAGGCGGTCGCGCTGTTCGGCCGTCCCGCCTCGGTGTACGCCGAGATCGACAGGCGCCGCGCCGCCGGGACCGCGCCCGACGACGTGTTCGTCGCCCTGACGCACCACGGCGGTGTCCGCTCCCATCTGTGGGCGGGCGCGACGGCCGCGCGACCCGGCCCGCGGCTGCGGGTGCTGGGCAGCCGCGCCGCCTACACGGTGACCGAGATGGACGCGCAGGAGCAGCAGCTGCGTGGCGGCCTGACCCCGACGGACGCCGGCTACGGCGCCGTCCCGGCCGGGTCGTTCGGGGTGTTCGGCACGCCGGGCGACGAGCGTCCCGAACCGACCCTGCCGGGCGCCTACCACGACTTCTACGCGGCCGTCGCCCGCTCCCTCACGGGCGACGCGCCCCCTCCGGTCACGCTCGCCGACGCGATCACGGGCCTGGAGGTCGTCGAGGCCGCGGTCCGCTCCGCCGCCGAAGGCACCGTGATCGACCTGGCCGACCGCTAGGACGACCCGCGGCGCGCACCCGCGGCGGGCCTCACCCGTGGATCGGATGGGCGGACTGGAAGGCCAGCCGCCGGTCGGCGGCGTCGCCGATGTCGGTGAGGAGGTCGTCGAGGGCCGCGTACTCCGCCCATGCCGGACCGCCCGTCTCCCGGGTCACGTGCGCCACGACGAGGTCTTCGAGGTCGGGGACGCGCCTGTTCTTCCACGCCTTGTCGGCGAGGCTCACCAGCAGGTCGTCGAGGGTGACGCCGGGGTGCGTCCAGGACGCGTGCGTGGCGGCGAAGCGGGCGAGGCCGTCGTCGAACCCGTGGCGCAGCAGCAGGTCCCGGCCGGCCGGTTCGTGGGCCGAGCCGGGCCCGGACAGTTCGGCCACGTGCACGGACTTGCCGATGTCGTGGGTCGCGGCGCCGAACAGCACGGCCCGCCGGTCGACGCGCAGACCGGGGTGGCGCCGCTCGATCCAGTCGGTGATCCGCCAGGCCACGTCGTGGACGAGCCGCAGGTGGGCGGCCAGCCGGGGCGGGCAGTCCAGCGACCTCAGCAGGTCGACGACCCGGTCGGGCAGCGGGCGCAGCGGCGGATCGGCGGGGTCGTCCAGGGCGTGGGCCAGTGCGGCGGACGACGTCACCGGATCAGAGGACGGAGATGTGGACGTGGTCGTAGTGGTTCTGGGTGACGCTGCCGCGGTTCTCCATCGTGCGCCAGCCGCCGCTGCTGCGCATGTCGTAGATGCGCTGCTTCCAGATGACGTACTTGATGCCGAGGCGGGACGCGTTGGCGATCACGTACTGGGCGACTTGGTCGCCGTGGGCCTGGGCGGTCGCGCTCGGCATCTTGCCGCCGGTGCTCTCCATGAAGTCGCAGGCACGGCCCGAGCCGTGGTCCTGGGGGTCGCCGGGGCGCGCGCAGCCGATGGCCGGGAAGGGCCCGAACTTCCCGTCGACCTCCATCAAGACCGTGCGCATCCGCGCGGTCATCGAGTTCCCGATGATCGTCGACTTGGAGCCGCTCACCCCGTCGGGGCGGCCGCTCGGCGCCCGGGTCCGGGTGGCCTCGGGCTTGTACTTGGCGAGCAGCTTCTTCACACGGGCGCGCTGGCTCTCCAGGTCCTCGATCTCCTTTTTGACGGCGTCCATCTTCTTCGTCGCCTCGTCCTGCGCCCGGGTGGCCCGGGTCTTGAGGGCCTGCAGGCCCTCCAGGCGGCGACCGTTGTTGCGGCTGATGTGCTCGACGACCGCGGCGTCGTGGACGGCGCTGCCCGGCTCCGCCGAGGTGATGAGGGGGACGACGTCCAACCGGCCGGTCATGTAGGCGCTGGACGCGAGGCGGGCGACGGTGGCGCGGGCGGTGTCGTACTCCCGTTCGGCCCAGGCGGCGTCCGCGGCGGCGCGCTCGGCGGCCTTCTTCGTCTCCTCCAGAAGCACGAGTTCGCCCCGGTACTCCTTCGACAGCTTCTCGGCGCGCTTCTGGAGTTCGGCGTACTTCTTCTTCGAGTCCTTCGGTTCCTGCGGAAGGTACGCCGCGCTGCCGGACGCAGGTGGAAGCGCGGCGGCCACTCCGACCGCGAGGACGAGCGCCGCGAGGCGTCGTGCCACCGTTCGTCCGTGCGGGGGGTTGGGCGTGCCGGCGCGGGGGTCGAGGGCCGCCAAAGATCACTCCTAGCCAACAATGCTCAAGATTGGCCGCACGCTACCACAATCACCAATTAAGCCTCACAAGCTTCACGAAATCACACAGAGCGATACTAATACTACGGAAGGTTCGGGGGTCGCGAAGTCGGGGGCCGGGCCGCCGCGTGGCGGTCCGACCCCCGATCCCGGCCCCCGGATCCGGGCCCCCGGTCAGGATCCGACGAGTTCGTCCCAGCGCGGGATCCGCGGCTCGCGCAGCAGCCGCAGCCCCGCCTCGGCGACCGTGCGGTCGCCCTTGCGGTTGTTGCACTTCCCGCAGGCCAGGACGGTGTTCTCCCACGTGTCGCCACCACCGCGCGACTGCGGGTGGACGTGGTCGATCGTGTTGCCGCGTCCGCCGCAGTAGCAGCAGCGGCCCTGGTCGCGCAGGTACACGCCACGTTTGCTCCAGGGCGGGCGGCGACCGTGCCGCCACCGCATCGCGACGTACCGGACGAGCCGCAGGACGCGGGGAACGGGGAAACGGCCGAAGGTACGGCCTTCCTCCGCCTCCTCCACGACCGCCACCTCGCGCACCAGCATGCGAATGGCGTGCCGCAGGTCCACCTTCTGCAGTGGCTCGTACGACGCGTTCAGGACGAGCACGTTCACCGGGTCACCTCCCTAGCCCGCGTGCCGCTTCCCCACCAGGATTCGAACCTGGACATCCGCATTAACGGTGCGGCGTTCTTCCGTTGAACCACGAGGAAATGCTTCGGCAATTATCGACTTCCGGGCATTTCCCGGAAACCTCCATAAGAGTGCCGATACGGCCGGGTTCGGGGCAACGCATTTTCGGCCCCCCACGCGGGGCCCGCGGCGCGGGGCGGTGCGGTCAGCAGGTGGGGAGAGCGGCGACGTCCGCCAGGTATTCGCGGGACTCGCGCTCGACGCGGAAGCCGAGCTCCTCGTTGACGGCGAGCATATGGGCGTTGTCGCCAGAGTTGTCCGTCTCGATCTCGCGGATCTCGGGTCGGGCGTCGGCCAGCCACCGCAGCATGGCCGCCTTCACCCAGATCCCGATGCGCCGGCCGCGGTGCTCGGGCACGACGGCGGTGTCGTACTGGGCGGCGCGTCCGGCGGCGCCGTACGGCACGACGACCTCGGTGAACCCGGCGACGACGTCCCCGCACAGCGCGGCGACGGTGTACAGGTCGTCGCCGCGTTCGGCGACGACCTCCTCGGTCTCGCGGACGAGGTGGGCGTCCCAGGGTTTGCCCTCGTACTCGGCGAAGTCGGCCATGGCGTGCTTGGCACGGGCGAGGGCCACGGCGTGTTCGTCGGGCACCACGCCGCGCCAGCGGACGAGCCGGTACCCGGCGGGCCCGTCGGCGAGCAGCCGCGCCAGCCGTTCCGCCGGGACGTCGTCCATCCGCAGCACCATGCCGCGCAGGGTCAGGACGCATTCGAAGCCGTGCGACTCCAGGAACGGGACGGCCGGGGTGCCCGCGAGGACCTGGGAGATCACGCTGGTGCGGCCGTCGGCGCGCAGCCCCTCCGCGGCGGCGGCCAGCAGCCGCCCGCCGAGACCGCGGCGGCGCAGCGCGGGCCTGACCTGGATGTCGACCTCGCCCGGACGCCCCGCGCCGGGCTCGCCGGGCAGCCGGACCGCGGCCACCCCGGCGAGGCGGTCGCCGTCGACCACCGCCCACAGCCGCCGCCGCGATCCGTCCTCGCCGCCTAGCAGGTGCCGCGCGGTGAGCCCGGGATCGGGGGCCGGGTCCACGGCGGGGCCCGCGGCGTGGGCGACGGTGAGCACGTCGTGCCACTCCCGGAGCTGCGCGTCCGTCGGATCATCGATCGCGATGACGTCCATCCGACTGTTGTACCTGATCGCCGTCCGCCGTGACCCGGCCCCCCGGCAACCCGCTGTTTCGGTCGTCCGGGAACACGGGTCAGCGGTCCCGCGAGAACGCCTTCAGGATCCGTTCGGCGGCGAGCGCGGGAGTGAGGACGCCGTCGGCGACGTCGCGCTCCAGCCCCGGTGTCACCCTGCGGACCTCGGGGTGCGAGTACAGGTCGCCGAGCAGCCGTTCGCGGACCATCGCCCAGGTCCAGCCGACCTGCTGGCGGCGGCGCCGCTCCGCCAGCTCCCCGGACTCGCGGAGCCCGTCCTGGTGCTCGACGAGCCGGGCCCACACCGCGTCCAGGCCGGTGCCCTCCTTGGCGCTGCACGTCAGGACGGGCGTGTCCCGGACGCGTTCGTCGCTGCGCAGCAGCCGCAGCGCCCCCGACAGTTCGCGGGCGGCGCGTTTGGCCTCCAGCTGGTGCTCGCCGTCGGCCTTGTTGACGGCGATGACGTCGGCCAGTTCCAGGACGCCCTTCTTGATGCCCTGGAGCTGGTCGCCGGTGCGGGCGAGGGTGAGGAACAGGAACGAGTCGACCATCTCGGCGACGGTCGTCTCGGACTGGCCGACGCCGACCGTCTCGACGAGGACGACGTCGTACCCGGCGGCCTCCATGACGACCATCGCCTCGCGGGTGGCCCTGGCGACGCCGCCCAGCGTCCCGGCGGTGGGCGAAGGGCGGATGAACGCGTTCGGGTCGGCGGCGAGGCGCTGCATCCTGGTCTTGTCGCCGAGGATGCTGCCGCCCGTCCGGGTGGAGGACGGGTCCACGGCGAGGACGGCGACCCGGTGCCCCGCGCCGGTGAGGCGGGTGCCGAGCGCGTCGATGAACGTGGACTTCCCGACCCCGGGCACGCCGGTGATACCGACGCGGCGGGCGTCCCCGGCGTACGGGGTCAGCTCGACCAGCAGCTTCTGTGCCAGCTCCCGGTGGTCGGGACGCGTCGACTCCACGAGCGTGATCGCCCGCGCGATCCAGGCCCGTGAGCCGTCCCGCACGCCCGCGGCGTAGTCGTCCAGAGCGGGCTTCACCGCGCCGAGTGCCCCAGCCGGGCGGTCAGCTCGTCCAGCAGTCCGAGCGCGGCGTCCGCCAGCACGGTGCCCGGCGGGAAGATCGCGGCGGCGCCCGCGGCGCGCAGCTCGGCGAAGTCCCCCGGCGGGATGACGCCGCCGACGACGATCATGATGTCGGGACGGCCGAGGGCGGCGAGCTCCTCGCGCAGCGCGGGCACCAGCGTCAGGTGCCCGGCGGCGAGGGAGTTGACGCCGACGATGTGCACATCGGCCTCGACGGCCTGCCGGGCGACCTCGGCGGGGGTCTGGAACAGCGGGCCGACGTCGACGTCGAAGCCGAGGTCGGCGAACCCGGTCGCGATGACCTTCTGGCCGCGGTCGTGGCCGTCCTGCCCCATCTTCGCGACGAGGATGCGGGGGCGGCGGCCCTCGGCGTCCTCGAACGCGCCGGTCGCCGCGCGGGCCTTCTCGATGGCGGTCACCCGCCCCGCCTCCTCCCGGTACACACCGGAGATCGTACGGATCTGCGCGGCGTGCCGCCCGTACGCCTTCTCCAGCGCGCCGGAGATCTCCCCGACGGTGGCCTTGGCGCGGGCCGCGTCGATCGCGAGGGCCAGCAGGTTGTGCTCCAGGCCGGGCGGGCGGGCGCCGTCCTCGGCCGCGGCGGCGGCGCGGGTCAGCGCGTCCAGCGCGGCCCGGGTCGCGGTCTCGTCGCGTTCCTCCCGCAGCCGCCGCAGCTTCTCGATCTGCCGGGCGCGGACGGCGGCGTTGTCGACCTTGAGGACGTCGATCGGCTGCTCGGTGTCCGGACGGTACTTGTTGACGCCGACGACGGGCTGGCGACCGGAGTCGATCCGGGCCTGGGTGCGGGCGGCGGCCTCCTCGATGCGCAGCTTGGGCAGGCCCTCGTCGATGGCCCGCGCCATGCCCCCGGCGTCCTCGACCTCGGTGATGTGGCCCCAGGCGCGGCGGGCGAGGTCGTAGGTGAGCCGTTCGACGTAGGCGCTGCCGCCCCACGGGTCGATGGTGCGGGTCGTCCCCGACTCCTGTTGCAGGACGAGCTGTGTGTTCCGGGCGATCCGGGCGGAGAAGTCGGTCGGCAGCGCGAGGGCCTCGTCCAGGGCGTTGGTGTGCAGCGACTGGGTGTGGCCCTGCGTGGCGGCCATCGCCTCGATACAGGTGCGGGCGACGTTGTTGTAGGCGTCCTGCGCGGTCAGCGACCAGCCGGACGTCTGACAGTGCGTCCGCAGCGACAGCGACTTGGGGTTGCTCGGTTCGAACGTCTTCACGAGCTTCGCCCACAGCAGCCGCGCGGCACGGAGCTTGGCGACCTCCATGAAGAAGTTCATCCCGATCGCCCAGAAGAACGACAGTCGGGGCGCGAACGCGTCGATGTCCAGGCCCGCCTCGCGCCCGGCGCGGATGTACTCGACGCCGTCGGCGAGGGTGTAGGCCAGCTCCAGGTCGGCGGTCGCCCCGGCCTCCTGGATGTGGTAGCCGGAGATGGAGATGGAGTTGTACTTCGGCATCCGCCGCGACGTGAACGCGAAGATGTCGGAGATGATCCGCATGGACGGCCGCGGCGGGTAGATGTAGGTGTTGCGGACCATGAACTCCTTGAGGATGTCGTTCTGGATCGTCCCCGCGAGCGCCTCGGGAGCCACCCCCTGTTCCTCGGCCGCGGCGATGTAGAGCGCGAGCACGGGCAGGACGGCGCCGTTCATGGTCATCGACACGCTCATCCGGTCCAGCGGGATGCCGTCGAAGAGCTGCCGCATGTCGTAGATGGAGTCGATCGCGACGCCCGCCATGCCGACGTCGCCGGAGACGCGCGGATGGTCGGAGTCGTAGCCGCGGTGGGTGGCCAGGTCGAACGCGACCGACAGGCCCTTCTGCCCGGCGGCGAGGTTGCGCCGGTAGAAGGCGTTGGACTCCTCGGCGGTGGAGAACCCGGCGTACTGCCGGATCGTCCACGGCTGGGTCGCGTACATCGCCGGGTACGGGCCGCGCAGGAACGGCGCGATGCCCGGGTAGGTGTCGAGGAAGTCGAGTTCGGCCAGGTCGTCCCCGGTGTAAAGCGGTTTGACGGCGATGCCCTCGGGCGTGTCCCAGTCCTCGACGGCGTCCCGCGTCGAGGAGGCGCCGCCGGCCGCCGCGGCGCGCCACCGTCCGGCGACCTCGTCGGCGGGGGGAGGCGCCCCGAGGTCGATCTCGCTGAAGTCGGGGATCATTCGTTCACTCCCAGGTCACGGAGGGTGGTCTCCAGCACGTCGATCGCGTCGCAGCCCGCGTGCAACGTGCGGTCGACCCCCTCGTAGGTTCCCTTACCCGCGAGCCAGACCTTCACCGCGCCCGCTTCCCGCAGGACCCGCGCCGTCTCCGCGGCCCGTTCCTCGTACAGTCCGTCGCTGGAACAGATGCAGGCGACGGTCGTCCCGGACGCGCCGAACTCCTCGGGGGCGCCGGTGACCGTCTCCACGCCGCCCGCCTGGAACAGGTTCGCCGCGAACGACGCGCGTGCCGTGTGGACGGCGATGGGTCCGAGCGTCGCGAGGAAGACCCTGGGCCGGGTGCCGGACGCCTCGGTGTGGGCGTCGGACCGGTCGCGGAGGGCCTCGAAGTCCTGCGCGTAGGCGACGACGGGCAGTCCGCCGCCGGGCGCCGGCGGCGCCGGGACGCGTTCGGGGAGCGTCTCGGCGAGATGGGGATACTCGCTGACGCCGGTGAGCGGGGCTTTGCGCCGCGCGATGTCGGCGCGGCGCCGCGCCCAGGTCGCGGCGAGCCGGTCAGCTACCAGGCCGGAGGCGAGTGCGGCGGCGAGTCCACCGGCCTTCTCGATCTCGGTGAACCATGCCCAGGCGGCCTTCGCGAGTCCCTCGGTGAGGCTCTCGACGTACCAGGACCCGCCCGCCGGGTCGACGACGCGGGCGAGGCTGGACTCCTCCAGCAGCAGGGTCTGGGTGTTGCGGGCGATGCGGCGGGCGAAGTCGTCCGGCAGGCCGAGGCGGGCGTCGAACGGCTGCACGGTGACGGCGTCCGCTCCCCCGACCCCGGCGGCGAACGCGGCGAGGGTGGTGCGCAGCATGTTCACCCACGGGTCGCGGCGCGTCATCATCGCCGACGACGTCACGGCGTGGATCCGCGCCGACGTCCCGGCGGCGGCGCCGCTGACCTCGGCGACCCGCGCCCACAGCCGCCGGGCGGCGCGGAGCTTGGCGATCGAGGCGAACTGGTCGGCGTGCACGGCGAGACGGAACTCGATCTGGGCGAACGCCTCGTCCACGCCCAGCCCGGCGCCGGTGAGGGCGCGCAGGTAGGCGACTCCGGCGGCGACCGCCGCGCCGAGTTCCTCGGCGTCGGCGCCACCCGCGTCGTGGTACGGGGTTCCGTCGGCGACGACCGCGCGCAGCCGCGGGAACTCCCGGACGCACCGCGCGGCCAGCGCGGCGGCCTCGTCGAGGGACCCGGGCGTTCCGGTGCGGGCGGCCAGGCCGAGCGGGTCGGCGCCGAGGTTGCCGGACACGTCCGCCGCGTTCCCGCGCTCGGCGGCGAGGGCGAGGAACGCGTCCGCGGCCTCGGTCGTCCGCGCGCCCGCGTCCAGCACGACGGGCGCGAGGTCGAGCCGGACGCCGCGCAGCGCCTCCGGCAGGGCGGTGACGGGCAGCCCGCCCGCGGCGCCGCCGAGCCGCAGCCAGACCGACGTGGCGCCGTTCTCCAGGTCGGCGAGGATCGCGTCCCGGGTGACGGCGGGGTCGGGGTGGGCGTGGAGCTGCCGGACGTCCCATCCGGCGATCCCTTCCCCGTCCGGGCGGACCTCCCGGACGTATGGATCCAGCCCGGGACGGCCCGGCGGCGCGTCCTCCCGGGTGTAGAGCGGGGCGATCGGAACCCCGTCGTAGGAGTCGCGGGTCAGCAGGCCCTCGATCTCGTCGAGCGGCGTGTCCTCCGTCGCCGCGCCGGACTTGCGCAGCACCCCTTTGACCATCTCCCGCCACCGGTCACGTTCGGCCGGGGGGAAGGCGGCGGCCAGTTCGAGTCGCTCAGGCGGCACCGTCATGTCCCGGATCGTAGGCGAGGGACCGAATGCGACTCTAAAGCGGGGCCCGACGATCCGTCGTCAAGTAGGGGACCGCCGATCACCGCGCGGGGTCGCGTTGCTAGAGTTCGGCGTCGTAGCCCCCACCGGAACCTCGTAGAGGGAAGACGAACGCATGTCGACTGGCAGCCACGCCGGGCGCCCCAAGTCCTGGGTCGCGGTGACCATCATCTTCGTCGGATTCATCATCGGCGGGGTCGGTATCACCCTGGGCCCGAACTGGGCGATCTTCGGGGCGGGCGCCGCGCTGGCCGTCCTCGGCGGGATCGTCGCGCTCGCCGTCGACATCATGACCGACGTCGTCGTGGACGAGCCCCGGCAGTAGCCCTCGGAGCCACGGCGACGTACCTTCGAAGAAGGCCGCCTGCGTCGCTCCCAACTCCGAGGTGGTGGGATGGCCCCGCGATTCGGCATCGAGGAAGAGTACTTCGTCGTCGATCCCGTGTCCCGGGAGGTGGTCCCCCGGGCCGCCGCCGTCGTGCGGCGGGCCACCGCGGCACTGGGCGAGCGCGCCTCCACCGAGCTGGTCGACTTCCTCGCCGAGGCCAAGACGCCGCCGTGCGACGATCTCGGCAAGCTGGAGGAGCAGGTCCGCGCGATGCGGGCCGCGATGGCGGCGTGCGCGGCGGCCGAGGGCGTCCGGCTCGCCGCGACCGGAACGCCGGTGCTGGGAGAGCTGATCCCCGCGCCGATCGGCGCCGGGGCCCGCTACGCGGAGAGCCGCGCGACCTACCGGGGTCTGGACGACGAACAGAGCATCTGCTCGTGCCACGTCCACGTCGAGATGCCCGACCGTGAGCGGGCCGTGCAGGTCAGCAACCACCTGCGTCCCTGGCTGCCGACGCTGCTGGCGTTGGCGGCGAACTCGCCGTACTGGGCCGGCCGCGACACCGGCCACGCCTGCTGGCGGGCGATGACATGGGCGCGGTGGCCGGTCGCGGGACCACCGCCGTTCTTCACGTCGACCGCCCACTACGAGGACCTGGTCGCGACGTTGCTGCGCTGCGGCGCGCTGATGGACACCGGCACGATCTTCTGGGACGTGCGACCGTCGGCACGGCTGCCGACCGTGGAGATCCGGCTCGGCGACGTCGCCCCGACCGCCGCGGACGCCGCCGTGTTCGCCGCGTTGATCCGGGCGCTGGTGCAGGTCTCGTCCACGGCGGTGGAGGCCGGAGAACAGGCGCCCGACCCGCCGCAGGAACTGTTGCGCGCGGCGTACTGGCTGGCCGCGCGGGACGGCCTGGCCGGGACGGGCCTGGACCTGCGCACGGGACGTCCCGCCGGGTTCCGGGAGCTGACCGCCGACCTGCTGGCGCATGTGCTGCCCGCGCTGCGCGACTCCGGGGATCTCGGCGCGGTCTCGCACGGCGTCCGGCGCCTCCTGGCGGGCGGGACCGGCGCGGAGCGCCAACGCGACGCCTACCGGAGGCGCGGACGGCTGACCGACGTGGTCGACGCCGCGCTTCTGCGCGACCGCTGAGCCCCCCGGCGGCACCCGGCGGAACGGTTTCGGGGGCCCATGGCCGCACGTCAGCGGCCGCGTCTATAATTTTGTGGTCTTCGCCCGTTTTTATCGGTCATCGGCGGGTAATCGTCGCCGTGACCATTGTTCAGTCGGAGTGACGCCCGGCGCGGGGGACACGGTCCACGGGTCGCCTCGCCTCAGCGTTCTCCGGCGCGTACGCTCGACCCGATGCACGTGCAGATGACCTTCGCCTTGAATGGAGCGACCGCGTGAGTCCCGGTCCCGGGGGGCCGGGGACGCTGCCGCGCGGTCCAGTCGTCCCTGCTGCCTTCTACCACCCCGCCCTGTTCTACCGGGGCGACGAGGAATACCTCGCGGGAACCGTCCCGTTCATCAGGAACGGCCGTGCGGCCGGCGAGCCGGTCGCCGTCGCGGTGCCGGGCGACCGGCTGACCGTGCTGCGGAACGCCGTGGGCGACCTGGCCGCCGAGGTGTCCTGGCTGGACATGTCCGAGGCGGGACGCAACCCCGGCCGGATCATTCCGGGCGTCCTGCGCGACTTCGCCGACCGGCACACTACCGGACGGGTGCGGATCATCGGCGAGCCGATATGGCCCGGCCGGTCGGCCACCGAGTATCCGGCCTGCGCCCAGCACGAGGCGCTGATCAACCTGGCGTTCGAGGGACGCGGCGTGTCGATCCTGTGCCCCTACGACACGTCCGGTCTGGACGACGTCGCGATCGCCGACGCCCGCGCCACCCACCCGGTCCTCATCGACGGGGACGGCGAGAAGGTGAGCGCCGACTACGCGCCCGACCGCGTGATCCGCGCCTACAACAGGCCGCTGCCGGAGCCGACCGGCGCGGTGACGATGCGCTTCGACCTCGACGCGCTGCCCCTCGTCCGCGACTTCGTCACCCGCTGGGCGACGCGGCTCGGCCTCGGACCACGGGCGGTGGGCGACCTGGAGCTGGCCGCGAACGAGCTGGCCGCGAACTCGTGCCTGCACGGCGGCGGAGCGGGCACCGCGCGGCTGTGGTCGGAGGACGGCCAGGTCGTCTGCGAGATCCGCGACGCCGGGACGATCACCGACCCGCTCGCCGGGCGGCGGCCCGTCCACATGAGCCCCGACGGCGGGCGCGGCATCCTGATGGTCAACCATCTCGCCGACCTCGTCCGGATGCACACCGGCCCGGACGGCACCGTCGTCCGCGTCTACATGCGTCACTGACCTCCACGCCCACGCGTCACTCGGCGACCGCGCGGCCGATCCCGGCGAGCGCCTCCGCGAGCAACGCCGCGCGCCCGGTGGCGGCGGCGTACTGGGCGAGCGCCGCGCTGAGATTCACCGCCAACGTCCTCGCCGCGACCTCCCGATCCGGGGGCACCGCCCCGTACGCGTCCAGGAACGCGGCGCGGGCGGGCCCGTCGAACCCCGCGTAGGCGAGGGACAGGTCGAGGGCCGGGTCCGCCAGGCACACGTCACCCCAGTCGATCACTCCGGCGGCCCGCCCGTCCGGGGTGAGCAGCAGATGCCGGACGTGCAGGTCCCCATGCACGAGCACCGGCTCGCCACCGGGCGGCTCCAGGTCGAGGGCGGCGGAGACGAAGTCGTCCACGGCCCGGTCACGCTCCCACACGCCGAGGTCGGCGAGGGCGTCGAGCCGGTCCACCGTCTGTTCCGCACGCCGCGCCGGGTCGGCCCGCCCGAGCGGGTCGACGGGCAGCCCGGCACCGGCCTCGCGGGCGAGCGCCGGATCGTGCAGGGCCCTCAGGAAGGCGCCGGTCTCGGCGGCGAGGGCGGTCCGCCGCCCCATCGGCGGGCGGGCCTCGGCGAACTCGCGGCCCGGAATCATCCGCGCGCCCCAGAACGGCCACGGGAAGTCGCCGGACGGCTCACCGACGAAGCGCGGCACCGGCACCGGCAATGGAAGCCGCGACGCCAGGACGGGCAGTGTCGCGATCTCGCGCTCGACCCCGGCGACGGCGATCCGGCGGCGTGGAAACCGGAACGCCCATCGCCCGCCGACGAGGAGGACGGTGTTGTCCCAGCCTGTGGCGAGCCGTTCCACGGAGGCGCCGCGCAGTCCGGGGAAGCTCCGTCCGACCAGCGCGGCGGCGAGTTCCGGGGTGACCTCGCGTTCGGGGGCCCATTCGGGTGCGGGCGGTGGTCCGTCCGGTCGAGCCGTCACGTCCGTCAACGGTACTTGACCTGGCGGCAGGTGTAGAGCACGGACGCCGGGAATGAACCGACGATGCGTCTTCTAGCTCGCACTCACCAGATGCCCGCCCGGCTCATCGTCGGGGCGTTCGTCTTGAACTCGGGGCTGTCGAAGCTCAAGGGCGGAGACGAGCAGGCCGAGCAGACCCACGGCATGGCCAAGACCGCCTATCCGTTCCTGGCGTCGCAGGACCCTCGCGAGTTCACCCGCAGGCTCGGCACGGCCGAGGTCACGCTCGGCGCCACGCTGCTGCTCCCGCTGGTCCCGTCGCTGGTCGCGGGCGCGGCGCTCACCGCGTTCGCGGGCGGACTGGCGGGCCTGTACCTGCGGCTGCCCGGCATGCGGGAGCCCGGCGGTGTGCGGCCCACCGCCCAGGGCGTCCCGCTGGCCAAGGACTCCTGGCTGCTCGGCATCGGCTCCACCCTCGTCCTAGAGGAACTTAGCCGGGCCCGCGCCGACCGCCGCCCCCGGCGTCGTCCAAGGTCCTGAGCACCCGGACACGGCCGCATTCCGTTCGCCGTAGCAACTCGATTGAAGCGAACGCGACGATCGCGCGGACCAACCGCCGGACGTCGGCGCCCACCACGTGACCCCTGGAGAACGCCAACTCATCCAGCCCACCCAGGCCAAAGAGGCGGTCGCGCAGCGGCGAGCACCCGTCCGAAGCACGGCCGCGCTCGTTCGCCGTAGCGGCTCGACCAGGCCGAACGCGACGATCGCGCGGACCAACCGCCGGACGTCGGGTGCACCTCGTGACACTTGGCAAACACCAACTCATCCAGCCCACCTAGGCCGTAGAGGCGGTCGGACGGCGGCGAGCACCCGTCCGAAGCACGGCCGCGTCCGTTCGCCGTAGCGGCTCGACCAGGCCGAACGCGACGATCGCGCGGACCAACCGCCGGACGTCGGGTGCACCTCGTGACACTTGGCAAACACCAACTCATCCAGCCCACCTAGGCCGTAGAGGCGGTCGGACGGCGACGAGCACCCGTCCGAAGCACGGCCGCGTCCGTTCGCCGTAGCGGCTCGACCAGGCCGAACGCGACGATCGCGCGGACCAACCGCCGGTCGTCGGGTGCACCGCGTGACCCATGGCAAACACCAACTCATCCAGCCCACCCGTGCTATAGGAAGCGGTCGGGCGGCGGCGAGCACCCGTTTGAGGTCCCTTGTCCGGACGTCGGTTTCGTGTGCTCTTGACGTGTGGGCGCGTGACGGTGAAGATCAGCGCGTCCCCCGGGAGGCCGCGCATCATGACAGACGAGCCCAGAACGTCTTTGGTCGTCCGGTCGGCGGGTGCGGGCGACGCCGCGGCGATCGCGGCCGTCCTCGGCCGCGCCTTCTATGACGATCCGCTCTGGAGCTGGCTGGTGCCGGACGACGCCACCCGCGTACGGCGGCTGACCGGGCTGTTCGAGGTGATGCTGCGCCGGGTGCATCTCCCGACCGGTGGCACCGAGTCCGTTGGGCGCGGCGCGCGGACGGAGGCGGCGGCGCTGTGGGCCCCGCCCGACCGCTGGCGCGTGCCCGTCCGCGTGCAGGTGGCCCAGGCCGTGCCGCTGATCCGCGCCTTCGGCTTGCGGACGCCCGCCTCACTGCGCACGCTCGGCGAGGTCGAGAAGCACCATCCCCGGGAGCCGCACTGGTACCTGGCGGTCATCGGCACCGATCCGCCGGCGCAGGGCGACGGGCTGGGCACTGCGCTGCTGCGGTCGCGGCTCGACCGTTGCGACGCCGAGGGGATCCCCGCCTATCTGGAGAGTTCGAAGGAACGCAACGTGCCGTATTACGAGCGGTTCGGGTTCCGGGTGACGCGGGAGCTGGCGCTGTCGGGTAAGGGCGCGCCGCCGATCTGGCTCATGTGGCGGGATCCCGGCCAGGGCGGCTGATCCGTTCACGGACGTGTGGGGCTCGTCACACAGCGTTGGGGCTCCCTCACCGGATCGCGGCCCCTAAGGTGGCCCGAATGCCGACGAACACCCTGACTCCCCCGGAAACACGGATCGGCACCCGCCCGGACAGGGCGTCCCGCATGGACTGGCTGGACGCCCTGCGCGGTCTCGCCGCGCTGGTCGTGGTGTTCGAGCACACCCTGGACGTGCTGCTGCCCGAGGTCCGCGAGACGGCGAGCCCGTGGTTCGACTTCGGCCGGTACGGGGTGTTCGTGTTCTTCCTCGTCAGTGGGTACGTCGTACCGTCCTCGCTGGAACGGCACGGCAGCGTCGAACGATTCTGGGTGGGTCGCGCCTTCCGGCTCTATCCCGCCTGGGCGGTGTCGGCGGTGCTCGCGCTGCTGCTCGGCATGGCGGGCCTGTCATACGGGCTGCCCGCCGCGCTCGGCGAGCGTCCGTGGGCGTCGACCCTCGCGCACCTGACGATGATGCAGGACCTTCTGGGCGTCCCGAACGCGCTCAACGTCTACTGGACGCTGTCCTACGAGATGGTGTTCTACCTGCTGGTCACGGCGATGTTCGTCGCCGGTGTGCATCGTTCCGGCGCGCGGGTGGCGCTGGGGTTCGGTGTCGGCGCGGCGATCCTGGGCGTGGCGCTGCCGTCCGGGCTGCTGGCGTCCCGGTGGCCGGGCGGGACGATCCTCGTCGCCGCGTTGTCGCTCGTCGGCGGGCTCGCGGCGATGGCCTCTCCGCGGCGGGGCGTGCGCCGCTCGGGGGTCGCGGTCGTGGCCGCGCTGGCGCTGGGCCTGCTCGTTCTCAACAGCCGCATCGGCGCCATCGAGAGCCTGTGCGTCATCGCCACGATGTTCGCCGGGACCGCCATACGCGGCGTCCACGACGGGCGGCTGCGCGTCCGGCCCGCCGTCGCGACCATCGCCGTCGTCGCCGTGTTCACGCTGGTCGCGGGGCTGCGCGCGCCGACCTCGTGGGCCCTGCACGCCAATCCGAACCCGCTCGGCGTCGACTGGTCCGTGGCCGTGGGCGCCGCGTGGCTGACGTTCCTCGCCGCCCTGCTGCTACGCGACCGTCCGATGCCCCGGGCCCTGGTCTGGTCGGGGCTGGTGAGCTACTCGCTGTATCTGCTGCATCCCCTGGTGATCCAGGTGGTGTGGCACGCGGCCGGACGCGAGCCCGGCACACTTCCCGGTTTCGTCCGGCTCGCCTGGGGCGTGCTGCTGGTCACGGTCGTCCTCGGGTGCGCGGCTTTTACATACCGCTATGTGGAACTTCCCGCGCAGCGCGCCGGACGTCGCCTCACGGCGCGGCCCCGTCGGGGGTCTCTTCGTGCCGCCGGGTGGCGGCCGCGGACCGCGACAGCATCGCCACCCCGGCGGTGAGGAGCACGGCGGTGACCGACACGGCGACGAACGCGGACGCCGTACGCGGCGGAAGGGTCTCGAAGGCGAGCACCGCCACCAGGTAGGACGCGATGGGGTTCGTCATGGTCATCGCGGTCATCGCGGCGGGCAGCGACCCGGCGGCGAACGCCCGCTGCTCCAGGACGAGCCCGAGCAGCGTGCTCCCGGCGAGGGCGTACCCGGGCCAGTCGACGGCGGTGGCCGCCACACCGTCGTCGAGGAGGCCGGCGGTGGTGAGCTTGATCAGCACGGCGGTCGCGGCGAAGAACAGGCCGGCGCAGACGCCGAGGAGCGCCGCCCTGATCGGACCCCGGCGCAGCCATGCCGCCCGGGACAGCACGATCACCAGCGGCAGGGCGATCAGCCCGGCGAGCAGCAGTCGCGGCCGGGACGGCTCCCCCGCGGGCGGGATCGCGCCCGGCACGGTGAACAGGACGGCGAGACCCGCCGACACGGCGACCCCGCCGAGCAGGTCCATCCGCGCGGGGCGCCGTCCGGTGCCGACCGTGCCGAGCAGGATGGTGAACACGAGCTGGGTGACCAGGAGCGGCTGGACGATCGCGGTCGACCCGAAGTGCAACGCGACGGCCTGGGTGAAGAACCCGGCGAGGTTCACCGCCCATCCGGTCAGCCACACCGGATCGCGGACCAGCCGCCGGATCAGGCCCTGCGCCGCCGTGGCGTCCAGTCCGCCGCGCACGGCACGCCGGGCCGCGCGGTACTGCAACGCCGCCGCCCCGGCGAACAGGAACGCGGCGAGCAGGCCGAACGCGGCGGACCAGGCCATCAGGATGTCCCGGCCCGGGTGTCGCCGTCCGCGCCGAGACCGGCGGTCAGTTCGTCGAACGCCCGCGCCATCCCGCCGGTGAACGTGTCCGCCTCGGGAAGCAGCGCGGGCTCGGCGGTCACGGAGATGTGCAGCGCCCCGTTCCAGCTCAGCGCGCCCACGGCGAACGGCACACCGTCGGCGAGCGGCAGGATCGGGTGGACGTCGCCGAGCGGCGCGCCCGCCATCGACATCGGCACCGCGGGTCCGGGCATGTTGGACACGATCCCGCCGAAGTACCGGCCCCGGTACGTGCCGCGCGCGGCGCGGGCGTGCAGCCACGGCGGCAGGACGCCGATCATGCCGACCACGGCGGTGCTTGCCACCGCCCGGCCCGACCTGCGGCGCCGCTCGGCGGACCGGTGCACGGCCGCGAGCCGCTCGTGGACGGGCATCGGGTCGACGGGAACGTCCAGCCGCAGCGCGGCCGTCAGGTTGCCCGGCACGGCGGTGCGGCCCCGGCCGGGCGGGGCGGGCGCGCGCAGCGTCATCGGCACGGCGGCGCGCAGGGCCCGGCCGTCGGCGCGTTCGCCGCGGCGGGCGAGCGCGTCCGCGACGACCTCGCCGACCAGCGCGAGCAGCACGTCGGTGACGCGGACACCGGCGGACCTGGCGGCGTCCCGCACCCGGTCGAGCGGCAGCGTGACCGTCCCGAAGGAGCGGTCGGACCCCATGGCGTCGGTGCCGCTCCGGACGAGTGACACCGTCGGCGCGGTGCCGTCCAGCCCGAGCAGGAGCAGGCCGGGGACGACGGCGGCGGCGCGCGCGAACCCACCGGGACCTCGCATCGGCGCCGCCTCCGGTAGCGGCGGCTCCAGGATGCCGCGCAGGATGTCGACGACGCCGATGCCGTCCGCGATGGCATGGTGGAGAAGGATCACGACGGCGTCCGGCCCCGCCGACCCGTCCGCGACGAGCCAGACACGCCACAGGGGACGGTCCAGGTCGAGGGGCGCGGCGACAAGGCGGGCGACGAGATCGTCGAGCGCGCGGCGCCCGCCGGGCGCGGGCAGGTCGATGGACCGGACATGCCGGTCGAGGTCGATCTCGCCGGCGTCGACCCAGCGGGGCCGCCGTGCCCGGCCACCGGGGACGATTCGCTGCGTGAGGCGCGGCAGCCTCGGCAGCCGCTCGGCCATGAGGTCACGCATCCGGTCGACGGGCGGCCCCGGCCCGGCGAACTCGGCGACACCGCCGACGACCTGCGGGACGGCGGCGCTCTCGACATGCAGAAAGAACGCGTCGGCGGCCGCGACCCGCTGCGCCTGTGCTCTTCCCCCGTCCCTTTCCCTGTCCCTTCCCTGCCCCCGCCGCCGTGCCCGTCGCGGGGGCCGCGCGGGCCGGGCGTCCTCCGGATCGGCCGCACCCGCCTCGGAACGGATCAACGCGCCCCTCCCGCCTCATCCGTCACACCGCCCACTACCGATCATCTTCCCCGTCATCGACAGCAACGACCAGGGTCGGTTTATTGCGATGCGTTCGCAGTGGACGTGAGCGGCGGGTGCGGCGAGGCGGACGAGGCGTCCCGGCGGATCGGGCTCAGCGCCTCGGGCACGGCGGGGGTGGGTGGCCGGCGGGCGAGACGGTCCCGCGGCGTCCGCCCCGGCACCGCGGGACCGTCCGGCCCGCCGGCGACCACCGGTGCGCGTCAGGCCGCCGCGCGGGCTCCCCTCCTCAACAGCCCACGGGCGCCACGGCGCTCCGGCTCCCACCATGTTCAGCGTACGTCCGCCGTGATGTGTCACACGGGTGGTCTACCAGGGACGATGCACCGGCACGGCTTCCGTGGGACCAGCCGGACGGGGTCAGGACCGCAGGCTTCGCGGGCGCAGGTCGGTCCAGTTCTCGGTGATGTGGGTGAGGCAGTCCGCCCTCGCGGCGGGGCCGAACACGGTCGTCCACCCGGCGGGGACGTCGGCGAACTCGGGCCACAGGGAGTGCTGGCCCTCGTCGTTGACGAGGACGAGGAACGTGCCGTCGGGGTCGTCGAACGGGTTGGTCATGTCAGATCTCCTGGGTGACGGGAGCGGAGCGGCGGGCGATGGAACGGACGATCTCACCGGTGCGGACGGCGGTCATGGACAGCAGGGACGAGGCGATGCCGTGGCTGTGCTCGGTGGCGCCCTGAAGGTAGACGTTCCAGCGCGGCCCGGGTGCGGTGGCGACACGGTAGTCGCGTTCCACGACGGGACGTCCGTCGGAGCCGGTCCGGCAGTGGGCTGCGGCCTCGCCGAGCAGGGCGAGGGGGTCGCGCTCGCGGTAGCCGGTGGCGTAGACGAGAACGTCGGCGTCCAGCTCGGTCTCCTCACCGGTCGGCATGAACCGCACCCTCGCGCGCACTCCCCCGGGCTCCTCCCCGACGTCCACCAGACGGGAGGCGTTGAGGATGCGGAGCCGTTCGGCGCCCGCGACCTTCTCGGCGTAGGAGCGCCGGTACAGCTCGTCGATGAGGTCGAGGTCGACCACGGAGTAGTTGGTGTTGCGCGAGTAGTCGAACAACATCCGCTTCACCTCGTCGGAGGCCGCGTAGTAGTGGTCGACGGCCTCCGGGTCGAAGATGCGGTTGGCGAACGAACTGTCGTCGGCGGGCGAGTACCCGTACCGGGCGAACACCGCGCACACCTCGGCGTCCACGAAGGTGCGGTGCAGGTATTCGACGGCCTCGGCGGCGCTCTGCCCCGCGCCGACCACGACGAACCGCTTCGGGTGCCATCCGGGACGCTCGCCGAGGCGCGTGAGCAGGTCCTCGGTGTGCCAGATCCGCTCGCCCGCCTGGACACCGTCCGGCAGGACGGGTTCCAGACCGGCGCCGATGACCACGTTGCGGGTCAGGTGCCTCTCCAGTTCGTCGCCACGCCGCACGACGACTTCGAGGGTGTCGTCGTCGTAGGGGCGCAGCGCGACCACTTCGGACCCGTAGCGGACCCGATCGGTGAACGCGGCGGCCACCCATTCGAGGTAGTCGTGGAACTCCATCCGCGTCGGGAACATCGTCTTGTGGTTGACGAAGTCGATGAGGCGACCTTGGGCGTGCAGGTACGCCAGGAACGAGTAGGGGCTCGCGGGGTTGCGCAGCGTCACCAGGTCCTTCAGGAAGTGGACCTGCATGGTGGCGCCGTCGATGAGCATGCCCCGGTGCCAGCCGAACTCCTGTTGCTTCTCGAAGAACACCGCGTCCACGCCGTCCCCGTCGACCGCGGTCTCGTCGAGCGCGACGGCGAGGGCCAGGTTGGACGGACCGAATCCGACGCCCACCACGTCGCGCACGGGGGGCTGTACGCACTCCTCTGACATCGGCCGGTCCTCAGGCTGTCTTCGCCGCGGCGGCGGCCTTGGCGATCTTCGGGACGACCTGGTCGACGACGTACGGCACCGACAGCGGGGTCGGGGTGCGCAGCGGCCAGAAGGACTTGAGGTCGAGCGCCACGTACGAGCCGCGCTTGACGACGCCGAGGTCGGCGAACAGCTTGCCGCCCTCGATCTTCTTCTGTGTGGCGGGGTCGTCGTTGTAGTGGCTGATCAGCACGTCCACGTCCAGCACTGAGACCTTCTCCATGCTCAGTTCGGCGGCGAACCCGTCGCCGGGAAGCTTCTTGACGGACTCGGGCAGCACCATGCCGAACTGGTTGAGCAGCTTGACGCTGGTGTCGTTCTCCGACTTCATCACCCCGATGTTCCCGTTGGGGAAGACGCTGGTGAAGGCGACCTTCTTGCCGTTCAGCTCGGGGTGGCGGGTCCTCACGGCGGCCATTCCGGTGTCGACCCTGCCGACGAGGGCGCGGCCCTCGTCGACGCGCCCGACGGCCTTGGCGACCACCATGGTGATCGCCTGCCAGGCGTCCTCGGCGGGCCCGGTCTGGTAGGCGACGGTCGGCGCCAGCTTGGAGAGCTTGTCGTACTCCTTGTCGATGGTGAAGTCCCCCGCCGCGAGGATCAGGTCCGGGCGCAGCGCCGCGACCTCCTCCAGGTTGAACCCGGCCTCCCCCGCCTTGAGCGTCTTCGGCTTCTGGCCGGTGAGCCTGGGCGCGCTCCAGGGGGCGAGGCCGTCCGGCTGGACGCCGGTCAGCTCGACCATCCCGACGGGGGTGACGCCGAGTGCGAGCAACGCGTCCTGGTCGACCTCGCCGAGCGCGACGACGCGCTTCGGCGCGGATTCGATCCTGGCGGTGCCGAGCTTGTGGGTGATCGTGACCGGGAACGCCCCGGTCGCGGCGTTGCCGGCCGGGGCGTCGTCCGGGGGTTCGTCTTCGCCGCACGCGGCGACCGTGCCCAGGCTGAGCACGAGCGCGGCGGTGATGGCCATACGCCGCATAATGGTGCGCATAGAGGACCGCTGTCCTTCCGGGGGTTCCAGGGGGGTCGGGGAGTGTCGGGGCGATCTTAGGTTAGCCTCACCTAACCACGCAATGGTTGCGGGGGTCTCGGCGGCCTCGCCCGACGCCTCACGGCTCGACCTTGCCCTGGAAAATCGGAAAAGGTTAGCCTTGCCTAAGTTTCGGGACCGTTCCGGACCCGTGAACCCGGGAGTTGGCTGCCTTGTCCGTCGATCTGCGCGCTGACGCGGAACCCGCCGAACCGGTCGTCGAGACCACCTCCGACCCCTTTCCCTGATGGCCCGGCTGGCCGGCTCGGGGATGTTCACCGAGTACGTGGTCTACGAACGGCGCGGCCTCTAAGGGCATCGTGTCCCGGCGGTTGGACGTCGTCCGTCCCGTCGACATCGTCGCGACCTCCGTGCGTGGACGTCGCACGAACACCCCGGCACGCTCGTTCCTGCTCGACCTCGACGGTTTCCAGGCCACCGGTTTCAGCCCCGAGGTTCTCGTGTCGGTGGACGCCACGGGCCACGTCACGACTCAACCCCTCGCGGGCACCCGCGCCTTCGGTCTCGGCGCCGCCACCGACGCCCGCACCCCGCACGACCTGGAGACCGACCCGAAGGAGATCTACGAGCCCGCCGTCTCCGTCCGCACCTTCCAGGAGGAGCTGTACCGGGTCTGCCATCCCGGGACCGTTCAGGTCACGGGGTTCATGGCGGTGAAGGAACGCGGCGGCGTCCAGCGCCTCGGCTCCAGGGTCGGCGGCGTCCTCGCCCCCGGCCGCACGTCCTGGGACGCCTTCGACGCCCTGTTCCCCGGCGTCACCGTGTCCGGCATCCCGAAACCGGACTCGATCGAGGCGATCACCCGCCTCCACGCGCACCGCGGCCTGTACTCCGGCGCCGTCATCGCGGTCTCCCACGACGGCGCCCTCGACTCCGCCCTCGTCCTGCGCGCCCTCTGCAACCGCGACGGCCGCGCCTGGCTCCGCGCGGACGCGGGGATCGTCGACGCGTCCACCCCCGACCGCGAGTACGAGAAGACCCGCGAGAAACTTTCCAGCATCGCGCCCCACATCGTCACCTCCCCACTGAACCGACTCACAAGGCGCCGCGCTGATAGGCGTGGTACTGGGACACGAGGGTGGGGGTGTCGTACGAGGGCCACAAGGTCATCTCGCCGGTGTCGCGGTCGATGATGAGGACACCGCCGGGCGTCCCGGACGGCGGGTCGGCGGGCCGGACGACGAAGCCCCTGTCGAACGGCTCGACGGACAGCAGCACGGGATGCCCCGCGGTCTTGGTGTACCAGGCGTCGGCGAGCCGCCATGCCTCGGGACGGTCGACCGGGGCCGTCCGCAGACCGTAGGCGGCGAGGACGTCGGAGACGGCACGGACCGTCCGGCAGCGGCTGATGCCGCAGGCCAGGCAGACGACCTGGCCATCGGCGTCGCGGCCGTAGCGGTGGGCGGTGAGGACGGTGTTCAACGCCGCGGACGTCGCGAGGGCCAGCGTCCGCGCCGTCCGCACAAAGGACAGCGTGTACGGGTCAAGCGTGCCCGCGTTGCGTTCGACGAGGAGGTCGAGCGCGCGCGGGTCCGCCCGCATGGCGGCGGTCATGGCCGACCGCACCTGCGCGGCGGTCGTCCCCCGCAGGTCGCGGCGGCTCATGCCACCGCTCCGAGGGTCGTGTCGAAGAGCGCGGCGACGGTACGGGAGCGGTCGTTACCGAACCACCCCCACCCGGCCGCGAGCAACGACACGGTACGCAGGCCCCGACCGGACTCGGCGTACTCCTCGACATCGGTGACGGCGGGTTCGGACGGGGCGCCCTCATCGGTGACGGAGACGGCGACCGCTCCGTCCCAGCGAATGACCTCGACGCCGAAGACGCCGCCGGGCTGCCCCGACTTGGTGTGGCGGAGCGCGTTGACCACGAGTTCGTCGACCGCGAGAAGCACCTCGTCCAACTGGGGACAGTCGGCGAGAAGCGCGGCGGCGAAGCGGCGGGCGGCGCGGGCCTGGTCGAGTCCACCGGGGAAGTCACGCCGCCAGCGCAACGCGCTCACCGGGACGGACGTAACGGGAATCAGGCAGGACATGGGTTTCCTCAACAGTGTGCGTCCGGTTCGTCATCGAGCGTGTTCATCGTCACAGCACGAACCGGCGCGCACCCACGAATCCCCTAGTCAGAGCCCTGATGCGGACGCCTGCGAAACGAGCTTGGCGGCCCCGTGCACGACACCCCCGAACGCCCACCACCCGAACCTCCACCCCGCCACGCGTTCGGAAGGGCCGACCACAGACAGCTCAGTGTGGGGCTCGCCCCCTGCATCCTCTCCGCCCTAGACCAACCGGCATTCGACAACCAGCCGGGAACGTCGAGCCGGGACCTGATGCGGCACTGAAGGACGGCGCAGCCGAACCACCCGGGCGCCGCTCCCAGCCGTACGCCGCCCAAAGCAAGGAGCTGACCAACGTGCGAGACGGGTGACCAGGGGCATCCCCTTCCTGAATGGAACCTTCCCGCCGCGCGCTTGCGGTCAGCGGACGATGCGGATGTTGTTCCTGCCCGACCTCCACCGAACCCGGGTTCGCGCAGCGCCCCTACCCGATGACCGGCACGCCCGATGACCGGCACGCGGAGGCGAAGTACGCGACGTTGGAGCGCGATACGCGGTCCCGGGGCCTATCGGACGCAGCGGCACGAAGCCCGGATCTACTGCTCGCCAAGGAGGTCATCGCGTCCGTCGCCGTTTGAAAGCCGCCGCGATTCCGGCTCCGATCGCGAAGGGAATGGTGATGAGAGTCGCGAGCAGCGGCAGCGCCCAGTCCGGGTTCGTGCAAGCGAGAAGGACCGCCGGTACGACGGCGGCAGGGGCGACCAGCAGCGCCGCGATTCGCCTTCCGCCCGTCAGTAACGTCAGAGCGCCGAGGCCTAACACACCGGACGCGGCGTAGACGTGCGGCCGCGCCTCCCTCGCCGTCCGCTCCTCCTCACTGGTTCCCCAGTCCACCACCGGCACGGCTCGGCCCATGGCGCTGTAGAGCCAGCAGACGCCGATGACGATGATGACGAGCGCCACCATGGCCACGGGATCGATTCGCTTGATCCGGTCACGAATGGTCATGGGGCCATCCCATCCTTGGCGTATGCGGATTGCAATGATCAGCCTGCGCATCTTGCCGGTCGAGCGATATCGCCCCAAGTTTTCGAAGTCGATTTCGCGACCCGGGGCGACTCGCTGATCCTCTATGCGTGCGAGGTCACCTACTCGACCTTTATCGAATCGGCCGTTGCGAAGCCCATCTCGCCTTCGTCGTCCATCACGATCAGCGTGACCGTGTAGGTTCCCGCCTTCTTGTAGGTGTGGGAGACCGACTTTCCATCGTTCATTGTCGCATCGTCGAACTCCCAGAGGTACTGGACGATCTTCCCATCGGGATCACGAGAGCCGCTTGCGTCGACTTTGATGGTATCGCCGTCCCGGGTGAGCTTGAGGTGCGCCTTCGGCGGGGTATTGGACTTGGGCAGCGGCGTCGGTGCCTTGGCGTGCCGTCTGGGCGGCGCGGCGAGCTGCTGCCTAAGCACCGGGCGCAGGTGGTTCGCGTTCACGCCGTAGCCGAGCTTCGTCGGATGGAAGGAGTTGTAGAGGGGGACACGAATTCCGTTCAAGTAGTCGCCGTTGTCCTCCCTGCTGCACAGCTCGTAGCCGTCGGAGGCGGCGTAGAGATCCACCGGGATGGCTCCAACGCTCTGCGAGGAACCGATGATCGCGTTGTCCAGGCGCCTGATCCAGTTGTTGATCCACAACTGGTCGCTGACACGGATTCCGTTGCATCGTTTGATCAGCAGACCGCTCTCCCACCAGCGCCACCCGCCGCGGCGGGGGAAGAACTTGGGGTAGGTCGGGGTGATGAGGCGGGTCAGAGGCGCCCGGTGGAACAGGTCGGTGTAGACGGCCTGGAGCCGGTTGAGACCGGTGGCTGGATCGAGATTATTCACCAGCCTGTCATAGTTCGCCTGAACCCTGCTGTCGTAGGCGCGCTCGCAGGACGGTCCGCTCAAGTGACGAATGATGCAGTCCGTGAGGATCGACGCGAACCCCATGTCATTGCCACCGATACCCAGCGTCGTGACCCGGATCGAACCGGCGTTGTCGAGTACCGCGTCCGCCTGTGGCGGCTCACCCTTCATGCTCCGGTAGAGGTCGTGACTGGTGGCGCCTTCACAGGCCACGAAAGCCAGCGGCTTCGGTCCCGATCCCTCGGCGTCGAGTACGGAGACATGCGACCACTTCGAGCGGTGACAGTCACCGGTGTAGTCTTCCGTTCCGGTCCCGGCCTGGAAAGAGTCACCTAAAGCAACCCATTGTGCGCCATCGGATAACGGCTCCGCGGCGACCGGCGAGGCCATGGCCGTGACTGTCATTGCGACTCCCATCGCGACCACGGATACGGGCTTTACATACCTCATCACCGATCGTCTCCTCTCCTTGTGATCATGCTCGTTCGCCGGCGACTGCTTGTGTTCGATTTATGACAACTCATCGAACGACGAATGTTCTGTGCTGCTCGAAGATCGATCAACACTCTATGAATGACAAGGAGTCAGCCTCATCGAAAGCAACGGTGGCGACCTCACCTGCGGAGGCAGGATCTGGCCACGCTTCGCGGTAAACCAATCGACGTGTACGCGAGTCGACTTCGCCACAAGGCGGCGATGTCAGAGGCCCCGGTTACGATCGGCAACCTCCACCCAGAAGCATGCTAGGAGGCAGCCGGGATGCCGTTGACCAACCAGAACGTCCTTGGCCACGAGTTCCTCAAGGGAATGTACGACGATGGGTATTTTCCGGATCACCTCGTTGACAAGGGGAAGGCGATCCTGCTGAGGCTGTGCGAGGAAATCGAGGCCGCCCCGCCAACCGACCTGGAGCAGCTCTACCGGCTGACGCACGCCGCGACCGAGGAGTTCAACGACTTGGAAGAAGAGTTCGTGAAGGCCGGCAGCGAACTCGAAACGGCCGCCCGCGAGGTGATCGGGGAGGAGTTCTGGTTCATCGCCACAAGCTACGGGTTCTCCAACGCCGACCCCGAGGAACTGATCGCCACCCGGAACTGGTGACCCCGGACGTCCCCTGCCGAACCGATGCCTCACACGTACGCCTTCGACGCCGGCGAGCCCGGCCCTGACCGGCCCGGCCGCGCCCCGCCTGCTCTTGTCAGATTCGGCGTCCTCTGCCCGTCGGCGATTGGGCGAGAATGAGCAGATGTACTACCTCCAGGCCGCCATCGCCACCGAACATGTCCTTCGCGAGTTGGTCGGCCAGGTCGCAGAGGCTGGCTTCGTCCCTCTCAACCAAGGCCTGTGGCTCCTGCCGATGACCGACGCGCTGTTCGACACGATCACGGTCCCGGGTGCGCCTGAACTCGACGGGTTCTGGAAGGCACCTGCGGGCTTTGAACGCATGCTCATCACGTGCTCGGAAGCAGGACCCGTGGCCTACGTCGAAGCGGACTACTTCGGCGGCGTGGGAACGCAGGCCGCGCAGGTCTGGGACATGGGCAAAGTGGCCCTCGGCCCTCTGCACAAGGATGTGAACGAGCCGTTCCCGCCGACCGGGTCCCCGATCTCGCAGGCTCTGCGGCGACTCGGCGTCGCCAAGGGCAGACACTTCGACGAGTTCGACGCGGTCGGGCTCCCCCGCCACCGCGACACCGACGACTGGTTCTCGCGCACGTAGCGGACGGACCTGTCGGCCAATGGCCGAGAAGCGCCGGGAGCCGAGACACATATCCATCCCCCTGGTGCGTTAGCGAGCGCAGCGCACACCCACTGACGTGAGAGCACAGGCACGTCCAACTGCCTCGGCAGGCACCGTCCGTCCGGCGTTCACCCGCACTGCCGCATTCGTTGGCTTCCCCCACCACCGTGACGACAACGTCGCTCACTGCTCATATCAGGCACGGATACCTGGCACATCGCACAGTCATCCCGTCGACTCGTCAGCCCGGCTCGACGCGCACGAATTTCGCACGTGCGAAGAGGCGACATGCACGCTTACATGGACGCGACGCATGGAGGGTCGACCCCGCGCCACCTCCCATCCGACCCTTAGGGAAAACGGGCGATAAGTCCGTTATATGGCTGATCGTTCATGCGGACCCCGGCCACCGGCGGAAAGGGCACCAGGCGTGGGCGTCGAACGCACCAACGGCACGGACACCCGTACCGAGACCACCAACACCCACGACCGCCCCTCCGCAGCACCACCGGACAACCCCGGCGCCCCCGGCCAACCCTCCCGCCTCGAAAGCCTCCGCCGCGCCCGCGAAGAACAGCACGCAAGAGCCGCCCAAATCGCCGCGGCCCGCGAAGCCCAAACCGAACAACACGAGAGGCCCCGCGAGGACAACTCCTCAACCGAGGACACAGACCAGCCACAAGACCCCCCGGCCGAGCCGCAGGACAACGACGAGACCCGGGAACCCGACACTCAAGCCAGCAAGATTGACCGCGACCCGGAAGACCCAGACTCACAGGCCGAGACCGAGACGTCCGAGCAACCTGACATCCCGGACGAGTCCCAAAGCGCCGAGGCCGAGCCCAAGGACTCCGACGAGACGCAAGCCGAAACAGGAGAAGCCGAGCGACTCGACACCGAGAACGAGGAAAACCACACCCAGGCCACCGAGCGGACCGCACCCGACCCATCGGAAGAAACCGGCCAGGCCCAAGGCGGCGAGACCGAAACCGAAGGACTACAGGAGCACGACCGCCCGCCACACCCCCAGAACGAGCACCAACCGTCCAACACCGCCGACCATGACCCGGAAGGCGCACAGCCCAACTCCGAGGAGACCGAGCAACCCGACCTCCCGGACGAGGAACCCCACACCCAGGACACCGACCAGAGCGCCCATCGCCCACCCGACGAGACTGAGCAGCCCCAAGTCGGCGAGGCCGACAACCAGGACCCACAGGACCAAGACCAGCCGCCCCTCCCCCAACACGAGGAACCATCGTCCGACACCGCCGCTCCGGAGACCGCGACCGAGGAGACCCCGGACGAGCCAACCGGTCAAGCCCGAGACGTAGCTGACGAACAGGCCCCGGCCCCCGAACACCAACCTCACACGCCCGAGTCCCCGCCACAGCCCGAAGCACGAGCGCCTCTTCCGGACTGGCCACCCAGGACGAACGACGGCATTACCCGCTGGTCCACCCCCACCTACCGCGTGGACGACAGAACACCGGGCACCCAGGTCGAGCCCCGTGATAGGAATGCCGAGACCCAACCCACCAACGAAGAATCGAGTGAATACCGCGAACTACCCGATATCCCCCGAGACGGAACACCCGGACGCGGCGAACTCCGCAACCCAGAGGACGACCCGGCAAGCCGCGACTACTCCGAAACTCCTCCCGAACGTGCGTCCCGGCGGAAAGAACTTCTTCGCGGCGCACATGGCAGGACAGACGATACTGTAAGCTCAGCCAACCAATACATCGGTAATGCAGAAAGCATCCTGAGCGCCAAGCCGCCGACGGGCCACCCGTCCACCGCCAAAGACTCCAACCCGTTCATGAATGCGCCACAACAACAGTTGCAGGGCGGGGACCTCGTGATCGGGTTCCTTGGCGGTGCTATTGTGCTCGGTGAAGCCGGGCGGCGGTCCTACAATCTTGGCAAGCAATTGATCGGGAGAAACAATGGCCGTGACAGATGACCAGGTGGCTGCACTGCACGCCCAGCTAGCAGGTCGCACTGATGAGCATCGCCGCCTGTTGAACAAGCTCGACCGAGCGAAAGCCAATGAAGGCTACGCGGCCTTGATCACGGCCGCGTTCTTCGAGGCGACAGAAAGGCGATTCATCAAGGACGGAACCGTAGCTAACAACGCTGAGGTAATCGACTTCGTTGCCTCCTTGCGAGCAACGTCGAACGAAATACCTGACATTATCGACCCCAAGCTTGCCGAGCTGTTCATTAACTATGTCCTCGGCAAGCTTCCGACAGACGCTTTGCAAAGCATAGATGACGAAATTGCGTTCGGCATGAAGATCCTGCTATTGGCAGGGTTGATCAGAGATCTACAATTTAACGAAGCCGAACTCAGCGAGTTTCTTGCCAAGGCACGGGCCGATGCCGAGGAATTGTTCGAGTAATGGATTGGGCAGCGGTTGAAGTAGGCGATGAGCACGCGGCGGCGCTGCGCGCGTTCGTGGACGGCGACATTGAAGCATGGGAAAGCCTGCACGATCGGATGACGACCGATGAGACAGCGGCCGGCTACATGTCGATGATCTATGCCCGGTTCGCTGTGGCAGTACGACACCGGTTCTCGCCCACATACACGACTCCCGAGATTGTCCGATGGGTAGCGGATATGCGCATCGCTCTTGAAGAGGACGGAGAGCAACTCAATCCGCAAGTGACCGAGAACCTCATACGGAGTGTACTTGGCGACCCTGACCTAAGAATCGGTGATGAACTTGAAGACCCGTATGCCGTCATCCCAGCCGAATGCGCCGTTCTATCCAAGTTGGCGGCCGAGCTGGTGACTAGCGAAACTGAGTTGGAGAAGTTCATCAGAGACTCCGCTGAATTCGCCAAGCAGTGGGTAGCCGCTAAGCAAAGCCAGGCGCGGGAAGAAGCCACTTCGGGAAGCACTACGAGGAACGCCGATGCCTAAGCGTGAGGTTTACTTCTCGGCTGATGTGGAGGCCGACGGGCCGATCCCGGGGCCGTACTCCATGCAGAGCTTCGGGT
>NZ_RBWU01000005.1 GCF_003634705.1 Actinomadura pelletieri DSM 43383
TGATCGAAATCCGCCAACGCCACCCCGTCTTCGGCGTCGGCACCTACGTCGAACTCTCCGCCTCCAACCCCTCCGTCCTCGCCTTCACCCGCGAGTTCGAGGAGGGGGAGACGAACCAGTGGGGCGGCATGGACACCATCCTCTGCGTGAACAACCTGTCGCGCTTTCCGCAGCCGGTCGAACTCGATCTGCGGCGTTTCCGCGGTTCGACGCCGATCGAGTGCATGGGCGGCGTCCAGTTCCCCGCCATCGGCGAGTTGCCTTATCTGCTGACCCTGCCCGGCCACGGTTTCTACTGGTTCCTGTTGCCGCCGCCCGCGGACCACGAATCAGGAGAAGGAGTGTGAGATAGCAGTGCCGCCGTCCGGCCCTTCTCTTATCCGGCTCCTGTCCGGCTGGTTGCCCACACAGCGATGGTTCGGCGGCAAGGACGGACCCATCGACGAGCTGACGATCGGCACCGCCACCCAGCTGCGCATCGGCGACCCCGGCCTGCACCACCTCGTCCTCGACGTCCACCAGAACGGCGCCACCGACCACTACCAGGTTCTCCTCGGCACCCGCCGCCACCTGCCCGACCGGCTTCGCCACGTCGAGATCGGACGCCTTACCGACGGGCACGCTCTCGGCGGGCACGCGATGGACGGGCACGTCTACGACGCCGTCCACGACCCGGAGCTCACCCGTCCGCTGCTCGCCCTCATGGCGGACGAGGCGACGGTCGGGCCGCTGCGGTTCCACCGCGCGCCCGGTGCCGAGATTCGCACCGACCTGGACGGCACGCCCACCGCCGCCGAGCAGAGCAACACCTCACTGATCTTCGGTGACGCCTACATCTGCAAGCTGTTCCGCCGCCTGTCCCCCGGCGTCAACCCTGACCTGGAGGTGAACCTGGCGCTCGGCCGCCAGGGCTGCGCGCACGTCCCGGCCGTGCACGGGTGGATCGAGCTGGAACCCGGGCCCGGTGGCGCCGCCGAGCCCGTCACGCTGGCGCTCGTCTCGGAGTTCCTGCGCAGCGCCACCGACGGCTGGCGGTTCGCGCTCACCAGCGTCCGCGACTGGCTCGCCCAGCCGTCACAGCCCGGCCCGCTCCCGGAGGTCACGGCGAGCGACGCGGGCGCCGCCGGCGGCGACTTCGCGGCCGAGGCGGAACGGCTCGGCGCGGCGACCGCCGAGGTGCACCGCGATCTCGCCGCCGCGTTCGGTGTGACGCGGCGGACGCCCGAGGACGTCCGCGACACCGTGTTCGCGATGAACGAGCATCTCGACCGGGTCAGCGCCGCCGTCCCCGAGATACGCCCGCACGCCCCCGCGATCCGCGCGGTGTTCGACGAGGTCGCCGCGGACGCGCACGCCCTGACGGTGCAGCGCGTGCACGGCGACTACCACCTCGGCCAGGTGATGCGGACCGACACCGGCTGGATGCTGCTGGACTTCGAGGGCGAGCCGGGCCGCACGCCCGCCGAGCGCCGCGCGCCCGCGCATCCGCTGCGGGACGTCGCCGGAATGCTCCGCTCGTTCGAGTACGCGGCCCGGTACCTGATCGCGCGGGACACCGACCTGCCGCCGGACACGGTCGAGGCGCTGGAGCTGCGCGCGCGGGCGTGGGCGGAACGGAACCGGGCCGCGTTCTGCGACGGCTACGCCGCCGCGGGCGGACCCGACCCGGCCGCGCACGCCGCGCTGGTGCGGGCGTTCGAGTTCGACAAGGCCGTCTACGAGATCCACTACGAGGCGCGCAACCGTCCGTCGTGGCTGCCCGTCCCGCTGCGGTCGCTCGCCCACCTCGCGCACTGACCGGCCCGGTTCACAGGTCGATGGAGTAGTCGAGGACGACGCGGTCGGCGGGCAGCACGATGTCGCGGCAGACCTCCATCACGGCGGCACGCGACAGCAGCCGGCGGGTGATCGCGAGGACGGGCACGCCGCCCGACATGCCGAGCGTCTCCGCCTCCTCGGGGGTCGGCATCCGGGAGCGGACGGACTCCTCCACGCGCGTCGGCGGATGGCCGAGATAGGCGAGCTGCGCGAGCGTCCCGCCGGGCCACGGCTCGCGCGCCGGGTCGGCCACGGGCGTGTCCTCGACGAGCGACCACGGCAGGTAGTTGACGGAGATCTGCTGCGGCTCGCCGCGCGCGTAGAACACGAACCGGCGGCGCAGCAGCTCGGTGCCGGTCGGCAGCTCGAACAGGGCGCCGAGATCGTCGTCGGCCCGGACCCGGGTGAACTGCCGGTCGAGCCGGTACTCCTCCCAGGTGATCTTCTGGTCGCGGGTGAAGGTGGTCTCGGGCACCGCGAGCGGCCGGGTGACCGCCCGGTAGCGGTCCATCGCCACCCGGCGGGCCGGGGGGACGACCTTGACGAGCGTGCCACCGCCGCGGCGCGTCTCGACGAGACCCTCCCCGCGCAGCAGGGCGACGGCCTGTCGCACGACGATCTCGGAGACGCCGTGGACCTCGCACAACTCCGCGATGGTCGGCAGCCGGGTCCCTGGCGGAAGGCTGCCGTCCCGGATCCCCTCTCGCAGCGTGTCGGCGATGCGCAGGTAGGCGGGACGGTCCGGCACCGGCGTCACCTTCCCTTCGTCGGGGCGCGCCCACCAGCCGTACGACAGGTCGTTCGACGCGGCGTTCGATCCTGGCCCGCCCTCCAGTGATCCATACCTTCCACGCGCTATCCGCGGGGGCACGGTCCGCTTACGGACAGCTTGACACTTCTCGGACCGAGTAAGACTTTTGTATACAGAAGAGCGGCCTCGGGGAAAGGACGACCTTGATGGGCGACTTCGACGATCTGAAGGCGGCCATCCAGGAGGAGTACCCGGGCTGGCAGGTCTGGCGGAGCGACGCGGGACGCTACTACGCGACCCGCAGCGGTGACCTGAGTGACGCCCAACTCCAGGCGGGACTCGCGATGACGGTGGCCGCGGACGACTCTGTGGGCCTTCGCCGGCTGCTGCTCGACCAGACGCGCCAGGAGCGCGAAGAGAGGTGAAGCGCGGTCGTCGGGAACGGACGTGGAACGGTGCGGCGCCGTCCGCGGGCGCGGGCGTGCCGGACGGGACATGCCGATACGACAGATACCTGTGTCGTTGAGGTGACACAGGAATGGAGTTCACGGTGGTGTGGTCGATGTCACCACTGGGGCCAGGTAGACGTGGCCGCACGGGCGGTGCAATCGGCGCGACCCCCTCGACAATGAGTCGCGCCGCCCGTGCGGTCGCAATCACCGTCTCCCGTTGACCGTGGCAGCGACCGAGGCCCCTGACCGGGTGTGTTCCCTCCGAATCTTCAAGCTCCTGGAAACAGGTGCGGTCCGGACGTGAGACCGGCGTATCTCGGGGCATCCCTACTCGGGTAAAAAGTCCGGCGGACGGGAGTTGCGAGGTCATGCCACGGGTCACGCGGGCGGAGATCGACCGGCTGGTCGCCGGGGACCATCACGACCCGCACAGTGTGCTCGGTGCCCATCCCGGCGAGGACGGCGTGACCGTCCGGGCGCTGCGGCCGCTCGCCGAACGCGTCGAGGTCGTCCTGCCGAACGGGGACCGGCATCCGCTCCGGCACTTCCACGAGGGCCTGTTCGTGGGGACGTTGCCCGAGGGCACGTCCCTGTCCGGAGCCGACGCGGGCGAGGCGCCCCTCGCCACCCCCGACTACCGGCTCGCGGTCACCTACGGGGACGGCGCCGAGAACGTCCAGGACGACCCGTACCGGCATCTGCCGACGCTCGGGGACCTCGACCTGCACCTGATCGGCGAGGGACGGCACGAGGAGCTGTGGCGGGCGCTCGGCGCCCGGGTCCACGGGTACGCGTCCGCGTTCGGCACGGTCACGGGAACGACGTTCGCGGTGTGGGCGCCGACGGCGCGCGGCGTCCGCGTCGTCGGCGACTTCAACCACTGGGACGGCCGCGCCCACCCGATGCGGTCGCTCGGCTCCACCGGTGTCTGGGAGTTGTTCGTCCCCGATGTCGGTGACGGGCAGTGCTACAAGTACGAGATCCTCGGCGCGGACGGCGTGCGGCGCACGAAGGCCGACCCGATGGCGCAGTACACGGAACAGCCCCCCGCCACGGCGTCCCGCGTCTTCACCTCGTCCTATGAATGGGACGACGGTGAATGGATGGACGCCCGCAAGGACCGCGACTGGTTGCACGAACCGATGAGCGTGTACGAGGTGCATCTTGGTTCGTGGCGCCCCGGGCTCGGCTACAGGGAACTCGCGGAGGAACTCACCGAGTACGTGCGCGACATGGGTTTCACGCATGTGGAACTCCTGCCGGTCGCGGAGCACCCTTACGGGCCGTCCTGGGGCTACCAGGTCACGTCGTACTACGCGCCGACGTCACGGTTCGGGTCCCCCGACGATTTCCGCCATCTCGTCGACCGGCTTCACCAGGCCGGTATAGGCGTCCTCATGGACTGGGTTCCCGCCCACTTCCCCAAGGACGAATGGGCACTGGCCCGCTTCGACGGGACGGCCCTGTACGAGCACGACGACCCGATGCGCGGCGAACACCCGGACTGGGGGACGCTCGTGTTCAACTTCGGGCGCGCCGAGGTCCGCAATTTCCTGGTGGCGAACGCGTCGTACTGGCTGGAGGAGTTCCACATCGACGGGCTCCGCGTGGACGCCGTCGCCTCGATGCTGTACCTCGACTACTCGCGCAACGAAGGCGAGTGGGCGCCCAACATCTATGGCGGCCGCGAGAACCTGGAGGCCATCTCGTTCCTCCAGGAGATGAACGCGACCGTCTACAAGCGGAACCCGGGTGTCATGACGGTCGCGGAGGAGTCCACGGCCTGGCCCGGCGTGTCACGGCCCACCCATCTCGGCGGTCTCGGCTTCGGGTTCAAGTGGAACATGGGCTGGATGCACGACACGCTCGAATACCTTCGCCACGAGCCCGTGTTCCGGCACTACCACCACAACGAGATCACGTTCTCGCTGGTGTACGCGTTCTCGGAGAACTACGTCCTGCCGCTGTCACATGACGAGGTCGTCCACGGCAAGGGCTCGCTGTTGAGCAAGATGCCGGGCGATGCGTGGCAGCAGTTCGCGGGGCTGCGCGCGCTCCTCGCCTACATGTGGTCGCATCCCGGCAAGCAGCTGTTGTTCATGGGCCAGGAGTTCGGGCAGGGCGCCGAATGGGCGGAGGAACGCCCGCTCGACTGGTGGCTGCTGGAGAACGCCGCCGAGGGCGCGCACCACCTCGGAACGCAGAGACTCGTCCGCGACCTGAACCGCGCCTACCGCGACCTGCCCGCGCTGTGGACGCGCGACAGCGACCACGAGGGTTTCCGCTGGATCGACGGCAACGACGCGGGCGGCAACACCCTCTCCTACCTGCGCTACGGCGCGTCCCTGGACCCCGAGCCGCCGGTGGTCGCCTGCGTCGTGAACTTCGCGGGGAACCCGCACGAGAACTACCGGCTCGGGCTGCCCCGCGCGGGCGGCTGGCGCGAGATCGTCAACACCGACTCCTACGACTACGGCGGCAGCGGTGTCGGGAACCTGGGACGCGTGGAGGCGACCGACGAACCCTGGCACGGTCTGCCCGCGTCGGCGGTCCTGCGGGTCCCACCACTAGGGGCGGTGTGGCTCGTCCCTGAATAGGGTGTCGCGATGAGTACTGCGCAGCGCCTGCGGATCGTCCCGTCCCAGTTCGTCGTGGAGCACCTCCCGAACGTCACCCTGCCCGAGGACGACGAGTGGATCGCCCTGGTACGCGCCCCCGAGGGCCTCACCGTGATCCGGGACGCGTCACCGTTCACGGAGGCGGAACGCTGGGTCGGCTTCTACGGCGACACCGCCCACGGCGTCGACACTCCAGGAATGCTCGCCGCGATCGTCGGCCCCCTCGCCGACGCGGAGGTCCCGGTATTCGTCGCGTCCACCTACCACGCCGACCTCGTCCTGGTCCCCGAGCACCACCTGAAGAACGCGACCACCGCCCTCCGCGACGCAGGCCACCGCGTAGAGCCCTGATAACCCGCCCAGAACCACCTGTTTCGACGTGACCTCAGCCCGCGCGCGAACGCGTTACCCGCCCGGCGGAGCGAAGCCGAAGGCGAGCGCAGCCGGCGGATCGCGAAGCGATGCCGCGTTCGCCCCAGGAACGGTCACGTAGCGAGCCGCCAGGCGAGCGAAGTGGGCCGTTCCTGCATTAAATACAGTCGAGGAGCCAGCGGGGGCCGGTGACGGTGGCGCCGGCGGCCTCGCAGCGGGCCCGGAGTTCCCGGTCGGCCGTCACCACCAGCGGGACGGTGTCCGGCCCCGCGTTGCGGACGAGGTCCACGATCTTGTCGTCGCCGCTGCCGGGCGCGGCCACGACCTGGATCCCGTTCGCCGGTTCGTCCGCGACGCGTCTGGCCGCGCCCTCGACCACCAGGACGACCTCGGGGAAGCAGGCGTCGAACGGGACGAGCCCGCCCGGCAGGCCCCGCACCCCCGCGTCGAGGACCTTCAGGTCGTCGCGGAGCCGCGCGTTCGCGCCCGCCCGGTCCTTCCACCAGCCGTCGGCTCGGGCGCCGACGACGTTGGCCGCGTCCACGACCAGGACCAGGCTCTTCATCGCGTCGCGTAGTCCGGGCCAGCACCGCGCGAACGGCTCGAACAGCTTGCGGTCGGTGACCTCCTCCACGCGCACCCACTCCGCGCGGCGCGTCTCCCGCGACGCGGGCTCGACCGGGAGGAGTTCGGGCAGCGATCCGGTCAAGGACGTGTACGACCAGCCGCCGTGGTCTTCGACGGTGGTGCCGTGCACGTTCACGGCCGTGACGTCGAGCGTGCACTCCTCGGACGTCTCCCGCAGCGCGCCCGTGACGGCGTCCTCGTGGCTGTGCAGCGCGCCGCCGAACATGCCCCACGTCCCGCCGCCGAGGCCCCACCACGCGCGCTGCTGCAACAGCACCCACACCTGGCCGTCGGCGTCGCGGTGGTAGGCCAGCAGGCCCGCGGCGCCGAACCGTCCCCAGTGGGTGTGCCCGAGATCGCAGTCGGCCCAGCCGTCCCCGTCGCCCATGGCTTCGACGATAGCCGTGCGACGGCCGTGATGAACGGCACAACACCTCCGGCCCGGTCACCGCATAGCATCCAAGGGTCGGCATGACCGGGGAGGGCGAGTTGGGCGTCGAGGCGGGCCTGGACGTGGACCAGCGGATGCTCGACCTGTGGAACAGGCTGTCGGGCGCCGAAATGATCCAGGCCATGGCGGACGGTCACGTCCCGGAGTTCTCCGACGTCGCCCAGCACATCGGGCAGGCCGTCGCGTCCGCAGAACCGGGCCGTGTCGAGATCACCTGGACGCCGTCCGGGAGGCTGTGCAACCCGGCGGGCTCCGTCCACGGTGGCTATATCGCGATGATCCTCGACAACGCGTCCTGTCTCGCGGCGAGCAGCACCTGCGCGCGTTTCACGCCGATGCTGACGCTGCACCTGAACGTCGACTACCTGCGCGCCGTCCAGGCGGACGCCACCTACACGGTCACCGGCACCTGCCTGCATCCGGGCGGCACCCGCATGGTCTCCAACGCGCTGATCCACGACGCCGCCGGACGCGCGGTGGCGCAGGCGTCCGCGAGCGTGGTCCCGAACAAGGCGTTCTCCGTCTGACCGACCGCGGACCACCGGAGCGTCCCTGTCGGAGCGCATAGGCTGGGCCCATGGTGGATCCCGGCACAGTCGTCAACGTCATCAAGCAGGCCCGCGACCGGCGGACGGCCCCGCTGATCCTCGAACTGGACCTCACCGAGGGCATCGTGGAGACCGCGCCGACCGACCCGATCTCGGCGATCATGTCCATGCGCCGGACGGGTCTGCGCGACGTCCTGGACGGCCTGCGCCGCGCCCGGTCCGACACCCGGGTGCGCGCCCTGGTCATGAAGGTCGGCGGCGGGATCGGGCTGGCGCTCGTCCAGGAGGTGCGCGAGGCCGTCCAGGCCCTGCGGGACGCGGGCAAACTCACCGTCGCGTGGGCGGAGACCTACGGCGAGGGCGGGCGCGGCACCGTCCCCTACTACCTGGCGAGCGTCTGCGAGAAGGTCTACCTCCAGCCCACGGGCGACGTCGGCCTGACCGGGCTCGCGCTCGAGGAGCCGTTCCTCGCGGGCGCGCTGGAGAAGGCGGGCGTGGAGCCGAGGTTCGCCAAGCGCCACGAGTACAAGACCATGGCGAACACGTTCATGGAGAAGAGCTACACGCCCGAGCACGAGGAGTCGTCGCAGCGGCTCGTGGCCTCGCTCGGGGAGCAGATCGTCGCCGGGATCGCCGCGGGCCGCGGGCTTCCGGAGGAGACGGTCCGCGCGTTGACCGACCGCGGCCCGTTCCTCGCCAACGAGGCCCTGGCCGAGAAGCTGGTCGACCGTCTCGCCTACCGCGACGAGGTGTACGCCGACCTGCGCGAGGAGTTCGGCGAGCAGGCGCAGCTCCGGTATGTCGCCCGGTACAACCGCGCGCACGGCCTGGCGAGCAGGCTGCCGCAGCCCGGACGGCAGGACGCCGTCGCGCTGATCAACGGGCATGGCCCGATCCGGCTCGGCCGTAGCGGCCGTGGCGGCCCGCTGCCGAACTCCGGTCCCGCGATGGGCTCGGACACGATCGGCGCCGCGTTCCGCGCCGCCGTGAAGGACGAGCGGGTCAAGGCGATCGTGTTCCGGGTGAACAGCCCCGGCGGCTCGGCCGTCGCGTCCGACGCCATCTGGCGGGAGGTCGTGCTGGCCCGCCGCGCGGGCAAGCCGGTGATCGTGTCGATGGGCAATGTCGCCGCGTCCGGCGGCTACTACGTGGCGATGGCGGCGGACACGATCGTCGCGCAGCCCGGCACCCTCACCGGCTCGATCGGCGTCGTGACCGGCAAGGCCGTGGTGAACGGCCTGCTGGACCGGATCGGTGTCACGCTCGGCAGCGTCGCGGTCGGCGACCACGCGCGCATGTCCAGCGCCACCAAGGACTTCAGCGACTCCGAGTGGGAGCGCGTCAACGCGGCCCTCGACCGGATCTACGACGACTTCACCGCGAAGGTCGCGGAGGGCCGGGGCCTGACCCGCGAACGCGTCCACGAGCTGGCCCGGGGCCGGGTGTGGACGGGTGCCGACGCCAAGGACGGCGGCCTGGTCGACGTGCTCGGCGGCATCGACACGGCCCTCGACCTGGCCCGGAAGAAGGCGGGCCTCGCCGTCGACGCCCCCGTCCGGGTCTACCCGCACGTGTCGCCGCTGGAGCGGCTCCGCCCGCCGGAGTCCAGCGAGGACCGCACCGCCGCGTCCGCGCGTTTCGACGGCTGGGGCTCCCTCGGTGGCTTCGCCGCCCGGCTCGGCCTGCCCGCCGCGGGTCCGCTGACGCTGACCGGGCCGTGGGAGGTCCGCTGACCGCCGCGACCGGCTTCGTCGAGGCCGTCGCCGGGTTCGCCACGGGCGTCGTCGTGCTGACCGTCCGCGACGGCCGCGACGACCTCGGCACGACGGTCACGTCGTTCATGTCGGTGTCCCTGGACCCGCCGCTGGTGGTGGCGGGCGTGACGACGTCGTCGTACCTGACGGAGGTGCTGCTGCGGCAGAGCCGTTGGGCGGCGACCGTTCTGGCTTCGGAGCAGCGGGCCCTGGCCGGGCGGTTCGCCGCCGAGGGCCGTCCGAGCGCCCGCATCCTCCTCGCGAGCGCTCCCCACCACCGCGGCCCGCGCACGGACGCCCTCGTCCCGGACGGCGGCGTGGCCGCCCTCGAATGTGCGACCCGGCAGACGGTGGAGGCGGGCGACCACACGCTGTTCGTCGCGGAGGTCCTTGCCGCCGACTACATCACCCGCGATGCGAAACCCCTGGTCAGGGTCAACCGGCGTTACTTGACCTGAGTTCCGGCCTTCCACACGGCGGCGGTCTGGGGGACGCCGGGACGGTAGGCGAGGTGGATGTGGGACGCGGCGTCGAGGACGTGGACGTCCGCGCGCGCGCCGACCCCGAGGTGCCCGACATCGGTGCGGCGCAGGGCGCGGGCGCCGCCCGCCGTCGCGGCCCACACGGCCTCCGCGGGCGTCATGTGCATGTCGCGGACGGCGACCGCGACGCAGAACGCCATGCTGGAGCTGTAGCAGGACCCCGGGTTGCAGTCGCTGGCGAGCGCGACGGTGGCGCCCGCGTCGAGGAGACGGCGGGCGTCCGGGTACGGCTGGCGGGTGGAGAACTCGACGCCCGGCAGGAGCGTCGCCACCGTCTGGGACGAGGCGAGCGCGTCGACGTCGGCGTCGCTGAGGAACGTGCAGTGGTCGGCGGACGCGGCGTCCACCTCCACGGCGACCTGCACGCCGGGCCCCTGGCCGAGCTGGTTCGCGTGCACGCGCGGACTCAGCCCCGCCGCGATCCCGGCGCGCAGGATCTCCCGGGCCTGGTCGGCGTCGAAGGCGCCCTTCTCGCAGAACACGTCGACCCAGCGGGCGTGCGGGGCGCAGGCGGCGAGCATCTCCGTCGCGACCAGGCGCGTGTACCCGGCGGTGTCGTCCTTGTACTCGACGGGGACGACATGGGCCCCCAGGTAGGTGACCTCGTCGGCGAGTTCCGCGGCGATGCGGACGGCGCGTTCCTCCTGCTCGACCGTGAGCCCGTAACCGGACTTGCACTCGACGGTCGTGGTGCCCTGGTGGGCCATCTCGTCGATGAGGCGGCGGAGGGTGGCGCGGAGGTCGTCGTCGGACGCGGCCCGGGATCGTTCCACGGTCGTCCGGATGCCGCCGCCGTCGTACTTCTGACCGCTCATCCGCGCGGCGAACTCCTCGGCGCGCTCCCCGGCGAACACGAGGTGGGCGTGGGAGTCGACGAAGCCGGGCAGGACGGCCCGTCCTTTGGCGTCGAACCAGGTGTCGGCGGCGGGCGCGTCCGCGGACGGGCCCGTCCACGCGACCCTGCCGTCGTCGATCACCAGCGCGGCGTCCCGGACGATCCCGAGGCCGTCACCGACGGCCGGGTCGTTGGTGACCAGTTCCCCGATGTTCGCGATGACTGTGCTCACCACGGCAGCCTCTCACGTGTCCTTCGTCACGGCGGCGACGGCCTCGGCGAGCGCCGCGGGTACGTCGTCGACCAGTAGATGCCGCCCGTCGCGGACGATCTCCCGCCCGGACACGACCACCTGCCGGACGTCGGCGGCGGTCGCCGCGAACACGGCGGCCTCGGCGGCGTGGTCGGGTATGGAACCGGCCGTCCGCACCGAGTCGAGTGCCACGGTGACGAGGTCGGCGTACGCGCCGGGCTCCAGCCGTCCCGCCTCCGGCCAGCCGAGCCCGTAGTGGCCGTTGGACGTGGCGGCGGTGAGCAGTTCCGGGGCCGTCCAGTGGCCGCGGGCCTGGGTGCGCAGCCGCTCGTCCAGTTCCACCGCGCGGGCCTCCTCGAACAGGTCGATGACGGCGTGCTGGTCGGAGCCGAGGCAGATCGGCGAACCGGCGCCCGCGAGGTCTCGGGTCGGGCCGATGCCGTCGCCGAGGTCCCGTTCGGTGGTCGGGCACATGCACACGCCGGTCGTCGTCGTCCCGAGGAGGCCGATGTCGTCCTCGGTGAGATGCGTCGCGTGGACGGCCGTGGTCAGCGCCCCGAGGGCCCCCGACTCGGCGAGCAGCCGCGTCGGGGTCATGCCGTAGGCGTCCAGGCACGCGTCGTTCTCGGCGGGCTGCTCGGACAGGTGGACGTGCAGCGGCGCGCGGTGCCCCTGCGCCCACGACGCGACCGCCCGGAGCTGCTCGCGCGGCACGGCCCGGACGGAGTGGATCGCGGCGCCGACCCGGGCGTGGGAGAGCCCCGCCTTCGCGGTCCTCTCGCGCAGGCTCTCGACGCGGCGGGCCCAGTCGCCCGCCGTGCCGTCGCCGAAGCGGAGCTGCGACCCCTTGAGCGGACGGTCGATGCCGCCGGTGAGATAGCAGGCGTCCAGCAGCGTGATCCGGATGCCCGCGTCGGCGGCGGCGGCGATCAGCGCCTCGCCCATCGCGTTCGGCTCGGCGTAGGGGGCGCCGCCGGGCCGGTGGTGCAGGTAGTGGAACTCGCCGACACAGCTGATCCCGGCGAGGGCCATCTCGGCGAACACGGCGGTGGCGAGCGTCCGGTAGGTGCCGGGGTCGAGCCGGTCGGCGACCTTGTACATCTGGTCGCGCCACGTCCAGAACGTCCCGGAGTGGGCCTGGACGCGGGAGCGGAGCGCGCGGTGGAAGGCGTGCGAGTGCGCGTTGGCGAGACCGGGCAGCGTCAGGCCGGTCAGCCGCCGCGCGTCCTGCGGGGCGGGGACGCCGGACTCGACCCGGACGATCCGCTCGCCGTCCGCCTCGATGAGCACGTCGGCGGCGACCCGGTCACCGAGCCAGGCCAGCTGGGCATACCACTGCATTTCGGATTCCTACCCCTGGGCCAGGTCGTCGAGTACCGCGGCGAGGGCGTCCACCCCGGCCAGACAGTCCGCGGGTTCGGCGAACTCGGCGGGCGCGTGCGACACCCCGGTCGGGTTGCGGACGAACAGCATCGCCGAGGGCACCCGCGCCGACAGGATCCCCGCGTCGTGTCCCGCGCCGGTCGGCAGGACGGGGGCGCCGCCGAGCGTCTTCACCATCCGGTCCCGCAGGGTGTGGTCGAAGTCGACGACCTCGGAGTAGGACTCCTCGGCCAGCTCGACGCTCACCCGGTGCGGGCGCGCGGCGACCCTGGCGGCCTCGTCGACCTCCGCGACCGTCCGCCGGACGGCGTCGTCCGCCGGGCCTCGCGCGTCCAGCCAGCCGGTGACCGACGACGCGATCGCGTTCACCCCGCCCGGAACGACCCGGACCTTCCCGACGGTCGCGACGGTGCCGTTGCGCTCGGCCGCCTCCCGCGCCGCGATGACCATGGCAGCGAACGGCAGCATGGGGTCGCGCCGGTCCGGTAGGCCCGTCGTCCCGGCGTGGTTGCCCTCGCCGGCGAACGCGAACCGCCACCGGCCGTGCGGCACGATCGCGCTGGCGACCCCGACCGGCTTCGTGAGCGCCCTGCCCTGCTCGACGTGCAGCTCCACATAGCAGCCGATGCGGCGGAGCAGGCCGGCGTCGAGGCCGATCGCGTCGGGGTCGATTCCGGCGTTGTGCAGCACCTCGGCGAAGGTGTGGCCGTCGGCGTCGGTGAGGCCGCGGGCGCGCGCCGGGTCGATCGCCCCGGCCAGCAGCCGCGACCCCAGACACGCCACGCCGAACCGCGCGCCCTCCTCCTCCGCGAACGCGCCGATCCCGATCGGCCGCCGCGGCGTGACACCGCGTTCCCGCAGCAGGTCGACGGCCGCGAACGCGGACACGATGCCGAGCGGCCCGTCGAACGCGCCGCCGCCCGGGACCGAGTCCAGATGGCTCCCGGTCAGGACGGCGCCCTCGCGGGGGACGCCGTCCGGATACCACCAGGCGAACATGTTCCCGTTCGCGTCGTGCTCGACGTCCAGGTCGCGGCGCCGCGCCTCGTCCAGGAACCAGGCGCGGCACTCCAGCTCCGGTGGCGTCCACGCGAACCGGTCATAGCCGCCGGTCGCGCCGTCCCGCCCGATGGGCAGCAAAGCCGCCCACATCTCCTCAAAACTCATGAGCGTCTCCCTTGTGGGGGGACGCCCCCCACACCCCCCCGGTTCGCTGCGCTCATGAGCGCATGGGGATGCGCACACCCCGCTCATCGGCGACTTCCACGGCCCTGTCGTACCCGGCGTCGACGTGCCGCATGACGCCCGTGCCCGGGTCGTTGGTCAGGACACGCCGGAGCTTCTCGCCGGCGAGGGCCGTGCCGTCCGCGACGCACACCTGGCCCGCGTGCAGCGACCGGCCGATCCCGACACCGCCGCCATGGTGGATCGACACCCAGGTCGCGCCGGACGAGGTGTTCAGCATCGCGTTCAGCAGCGGCCAGTCGGCGATGGCGTCGGAACCGTCCGCCATGCCCTCGGTCTCCCGGTACGGGCTGGCGACCGACCCGCAGTCGAGGTGGTCGCGGCCGAGGACGAGCGGCGCGCTGATCTCGCCGCGCGCCACCAGGTCGTTGAACACCTCACCGGCCTTGTCGCGCTCGCCGTAGCCGAGCCAGCAGATCCGGGACGGCAGGCCCTGGAAGTGGACCCGCTCCCCCGCCATCTTGATCCAGCGGGTCAGCGGCTCGTTGTCGGGGAACAGGTCGAGGATCGCCTGGTCGGTCCGCGCGATGTCCGCCGGGTCGCCCGACAGCGCCGCCCACCGGAACGGCCCCTTGCCTTCACAGAACAGCGGCCTGATGTACGCGGGCACGAACCCGGGGAAGTCGAACGCCCGCTCGTACCCGGCGAGCTGCGCCTCCCCGCGGATCGAGTTGCCGTAGTCGAAGACCTCCGCGCCCGCGTCCTGGAAGCCGACCATCGCCTCGACGTGTGCGGCCATCGACGTCCGGGCCCGCTCGATGAACGCGGCCGGGTCCTTGTCGCGCTCGGCGGCCATGTCCTCGAACGCGACGCCGACCGGTAGGTACGCCAGCGGGTCGTGGGCGCTGGTCTGGTCGGTGACGATGTCGATCGGCGCGCCCCGCCGCAGCAGCTCCGGGACGATCTCGGCGGCGTTGCCGAGCACCGCGATCGACAGTGCCCGCCGCGTCGCCTTCGCCTCCTCCGCGAGCCGCAGCGCCTCGTCCAGGCTCTCCGCCCGCACGTCGCAGTACCGGTGCTCGACGCGGCGGTCGATGCGGGACGGGTCGCACTCGATACAGATCGCGACACCGCCGTTCATCGTGACGGCGAGCGGCTGCGCGCCGCCCATCCCGCCGAGCCCGGCGGTCAGCGTGATCGTCCCGGCGAGGGAGCCGCCGAACCGCTTCTCCGCGACGGCGGCGAACGTCTCGTAGGTGCCCTGGAGGATGCCCTGCGTGCCGATGTAGATCCACGACCCGGCGGTCATCTGCCCGTACATCGTCAGTCCGAGCGACTCCAGCCGCCGGAACTCCTCCCATGTCCCCCACTGGGGGACGAGGTTGGAGTTCGCGATCAGCACCCGGGGCGCCCACTCGTGCGTCTGGAAGATCCCGACCGGCTTTCCGGACTGGACGAGGAGCGTCTCGTCCCCCTCCAGGTCCGCCAGCGACGCGATGATGCCGTCGAAGGCGTCCCAGTTCCGGGCGGCCTTCCCCGTCCCGCCGTAGACGACCAGCTCGTCGGGATGCTCGGCCACCTCCGGATCGAGATTGTTCTGGATCATGCGCAGGGCGGCCTCCTGCGGCCAGCCCTTGGCGGCGGTCAGCGAGGTGCCGCGCGGCGCGCGGACGGGACGTGGACCTGACATCTGGTGCTCCTTCGGGAGAGCGGGCTTCAGGCGGACGGCTTCAGGCGAGCGGGCCGGTGACGGCCTCGGCGGACGCGACCAGTGAGCCGTCCCGGACCATCGCGGTCGCGGCGGCGATCTCCGGGGCGAGATAGCGGTCCGGGCCGGGCGGCGGCACGGCCTCCCGGAGTTTGGCGACGACCGCGGCGGTCGCCGGTCCCGGACGCAGCGGGGTGCGCAGGTCGAGGGCCCGCGCGGCGGTGAGGATCTCGATGGCGATGACCTGGGCGAGCCCGTCCACGGACCGGCGCAGCTTGCGGGCCGCGTTCCAGCCCATCGACACGTGGTCCTCCTGCATGGCCGAACTCGGGATCGAGTCGGCGCTCGCGGGGGCGGCGCGCCGCTTCAGGTCGGACACGATCGCGGCCTGCGTGTACTGCGCGATCATGTGCCCGGAGTCGACGCCCGGGTCGTCGGCGAGGAACGCGGGCAACCCGGCGGACCTGGCCTTGTCGAGCATCCGGTCGGTGCGCCGCTCCGACATCGAGGCGACGTCGGCGGCGGGCACCGCGAGGAAGTCCAGCACGTACGCGACGGGCGCGCCGTGGAAGTTGCCGTTCGACTCGACCCGTCCGTCCGGCAGGACGACCGGGTTGTCGACGGCGGACGCCAGTTCCCTGCCCGCGACGAGTTCGGCGTGCGCCAGCGTGTCACGGGCCGCGCCGTTCACCTGGGGGGCGCAGCGCAGCGAGTAGGCGTCCTGCACGCGGGTGCAGTCGGGCCCGCGATGCGACTCCATGATCTCCGAGTCGCCGAGCAGCGCCCGCAGGTTCGCCGCGGACGCCGCCTGGCCCGGATGCGGCCGCAGCTCCTGCAGGTCGGCGGCGAACACGCGGTCGGTGCCGAGCAGCGCCTCCACGCTCATCGCCGCCGCCACGTCCGCGGCCGTGAGCAGCCGTCGCAGGTCCTCGATCGCGAGGACGAGCATGCCGAGCATCCCGTCCGTGCCGTTGAGCAGCGCGAGGCCCTCCTTGGCGCCCAGAGTGACCGGCGCGATCCCGGCCTCGTCCAGCGCCTGCGCCGCGGGCTTCAACTCTCCGGCGGCGTCCCGCACCAGCCCCTCGCCGATCAACGCGAGCGCCACATGGGCGAGCGGCGCGAGATCGCCGGAACAGCCGAGGCTGCCGTGCTCGAAGACCTGCGGTGTGATCCCGGCGTTGAGCAGCGCGGCGAACGTCCGGGCCGTCACGGGCTGGACGCCGGTCCGGCCGGTGGCGAGCGTCCGCAGCCTGAGCAGCATCAGTGCCCGGACGACCTCCCGCTCGACCTCCGGGCCCGACCCCGCCGCGTGGGACCGGACGATGTTCAGCTGCAACTGCGCCCGCTGCTCCGGAGCGATGTGCCTGGTGGCGAGCGCCCCGAACCCGGTGGAGACTCCGTAGACGGGCGTCGGACGCTCCGCCAGCTGCTCCACATGTGCCCGGGACTCCGCGACGAGCTTCAGCGCCTCGTCCGTCAACGCGACCTTCGCACCGTCCCGCGCCACGGCCACGACCTGCGCGAAGCCCAACGCCTCGGGTCCGACCCGGACGCCGCCCTCGTCCCCCATGTTCACGCTCATGCCCACCATTCCAGCCCCCCAATGCGGCTCTTACGAGACCCCGGACGCTCAACCTGTCTCAGATTCGAGACAATACGACCATGTCCCAGGTACCGGCCGCCCGCCGGGCCCTGGCGGTGCTGCGCCTGCTGGCCGCCGCCCCGGGCCCGCTTCCCGCGTCCACGATCGCCCGCGCCCTCGACCTGCCGCGGTCGAGCACGTACCACCTCCTCACGGCCATGTCGGACGACGGTTTCGTCACCTACATCCCCGAGGAACGCCGGTGGGGCCTGGGCGTCGCGGCCTTCGAGATCGGCTCCGCCTACCTGCGTCACGAGCCCCTGGAACGTCTCGCCCGCCCGCTGCTCCGCCGCCTCGTCGACGGTGTCGGCGAGATCGCCCAGCTGGGCATCCTGCACGGCTCGGAGACGCTCTACCTGCTCAAGGAGCAGCCGCCGCGGCACGCCACCCTGGTCACCGACGTGGGCGTCCGGATGCCCGCCCATCTCACCGCCAGCGGCCGTTCCATGCTCGCGCACCTGTCGGCCGCGCAGGTCAGGGCCCTGCTGCCCGGCCGCTTCGTCAACCGCACGGGCCGGGGCCCGCAGTCGCTGCGGGAGCTGCGCCGTGTTCTGGCCGAGGACGCCCAGCGGGGCTGGGCGGTCGAGGACGGCCACATCACCGAGGGGTTCGCCAGCATCGCGGCCTGCGTGTTCGACCACACCGGCCATCCCACCGCCGCGATCACCGTCACCTTCCGCCGCGACGACCATCCGGAGGAGGCCTGGCCGGCGCTGGCCGCCCGCGTCCGCACCACGGCCGCCGCCCTCACGACCCGTCTGACCGGACGCCCCCCGGAGACCGCGCCCCGACCGTCCGGAGCCTGACCTCCCGGGTCGGCGGTCCCCGGTCGGGCCGAGGGACGGGCCGCCGTTGACCTCGATGGTCTGCCCGGTGATCCAGCGCGCCCCGTCGGAGGCGAGGAGGGTCACGGCGGCGGCGATGTCGACGGCCTCGCCGGGCCGTCCGGGGGCGGTCATCCGCGCGACGTCGCGCGCGGCCTCGGGGCGTCCGGGTCAGCGCACGCTGGGTGATGAGGAGCGGCGCCCGCACGTTGACCGCGAAGACGCGCTCGTGGGCCTCGGGGGTCGCCTTCTCGATCGTGGCGTCGTGGTCCTGGATCGCCGCGTTGTTGTGGGCGTGGACGGCCCCACCCGCCAGGCCCGTGCTTCGCCGGGGCGATCCTGCCACCGGCGCCCACGGACTCCCTCGCCGCCGGGTGGCCCCGGTACCGACTCGTCCGGTCGTATGTGGTCGAGCGCGGTCGCCGCGCCGGGCCGTCGCGGCCGTCCCGGTTCGGGGAGGTCGCGACGCCCGGCGCGGCGGTCGGCTGCGGGTGGTCGGCTGTGGGTGGTCGGCTGTGGGTGGTCAGCGCTTCACGGTGACGACCGAGACCGAGTGGGAGCCGGTGTTGGTGACGTAGATGTAGTCACCGTTCGGGCCCGCGTCGGTCCAGCGGGGGTCGTCGCCCACGGCGACGTCGCCGAGGACGCAGTTGGTGCGGGTGTCGAAGATGGACACGGTGTCGGAGCCGGAGTTTGCGACGTAGGCGATGGGGCCACGGCGGTGGAGGTTGATGCCGCGTGGGTTGGTGCCGACGGTGATGGTGTCGGTGACGGTCCGCGTGCGGGTGTCGATGACCGAGACCGTCCCGCCGATGGTGTTGGAGACGTAGAGGGTCCGGCCGTTCGGCGTGACGAAGGCGCCGCGGGGTTCGTCGCCGACCGTGATGGTCGCGGCGACCTTCTGGCTTCGGGTGTCGATGACCGACACGTCGTCGGAGTCGGAGTTGGCCGAGTAGGCGAAGCGGCCGTCCGGGGTGAAGGCGATGCCACGGGGCGACTTGCCGACGGGGATGGACGCGGTCACGGTGTGGGTCTTGGTCTCGATGACGGTGATCTCACCGGATCCCGTGCTGCTGACGTAGGCGTGGCGGCCGCCGGGGGCGAGGGCGACCCAGCGGGGGGCGTCGCCGACCGCGACGGTCTTGACCACCTTCCGGGTGCGGGTGTCGATGACCGACAGGTCGTCGGAGTCACGGTTGGGGATGTAGGCGTACGCGCCGTCGCGCACGAACGCGACACCGTAGGGGAACGTCCCGACGTCGATGGTGGCGATCGCCCTCCGCTCCTCCACGTCGACGACCGAGACGGTGTTGGATCCGGCGTTGGCGACGTAGGCGGTCTCGTAGTCGGGATCGAACGCCACCGCGCGAGGGTTGAGGCCGACGGCGATGGTGGCCAGCACGACCGGCTTGTAGGACGGACGGGTCACCGTGGCGCCGTGACCGTCGACGCGATCCGCGTGGGCGGCGGGGACGGTCAGGGGGCTCGTCGTACAGAGCGCGGCGCCGGCCAGGAGGGCGAGCGAGGCGAGACGCGTTTTCCAGTCACGGTTGCGGGAGGACATCGCGGTTTCTTTCCTTTCGGTAGCCGGGCGGACTCCTGTCGAATTCACCGGATGGACGTGCTTCTCGGTTCAGGGTCCGGCGGGGCGGCGGGTGCGCGTCGTCGAAGGGATTCGGCGTAGAGGACGGACATGAGGATCAGGGCGACCGGCAGCACGTAGTCGCCGTCGCGTTCCACGAACTGGAACCATTCCTGCCCGACGAGAGGTCGTAGCAGTTCGGTGAAAAGTTTCCAACCGAGGACGAAGAGCAGCAGGGCCCGTCCGGGCGCGAAGAGAACGGCCAGTCCGAGAATGATCTCGAAAGTGCCGAACACCACCATGAGATTCGCGGAATCGACCGTGGAACGGGTGATGCCGAAGAAGTCGAAGAAGTCGTACCAGTAGGGCTTGTTCTCGAACGCCCCGAATCCGCCGTGGCCGATGAGCAGGAGGGCCAGGCCGCCGCGGGCGGCCCAGTGCGCCGCGTCGAGGGTGCGGTCGGTCACGGCGGTGGGCGCGTCGGCGCGCTGGAGCCAGCCGCGGACGGACCAGCCGCCCAGCCCGACGAGGATCAGCATGGCGGCGGGCATCCCGTAGTTGCCGCCGCGCTCCAGGAACTCCCACCAGCCCTCGCCGACGGTGGGGCGCAGCAGCGCGGTGAACACTCCCCACACGGTGGCGTGCAGGAGCAGGATCCTGGCCGGCCAGAACAGGACGAGCAGTCCCACGGTGATGTCGATGGTGCCGGTGATGTAGAACATGTAGTCGAGCGCGAAGTCGGCGGAGATGCCGAACAGGTCGTAGTAGGGCAGCCAGGCCCGCGAGCGACTCAGGCCCGCCCACCCGTGTCCTATGTATTCCACGGCCACTCCGACCCGCAGCAGCCAGTACAGCTTGGTCAGGGTCGGAGCCTGGACCATGGTGTCCCACCGGCCCGCCCATTCCGTCCGCGAGATCTGACTCATCACGAAAACCGCCAATCACGGTCGATGTGTTCGGACAACGCGAAGGTAGACCCGGACGCCCCCAAAAGAAAGGGCAATGCCTGCCAATGCCAAAAGTCATGAATGGCGGTGCAATCGGGCAGGCGAAATACATCTCTCGATAAAACGATCAGCGGAAGCGGCCATTTCCATATTGTTCGGGGCAGCAGGAAATGGCGTGTTGGCGCGGCGGCCGGGCATCGGGCCGGGCCGCGGGTCACGCCGATCGCGTGAGGCGCCCCGCGTCAGGGTCCCGGCGGGGCGTGAAGGTCATGAGAACGGCGAAGGAGCGTTCGTCTCGCCGGACGGTGCGGGCCAGGGGACCGCGGCGCTCGCGTCAGCGCGGCGGGATCACCCTGAACCGGGCACGACGATGGCGGGGCGGATCGTCAGGCATGAGAGCCTCCGGGGCGGGGAGCTGGCCGTCGGACGGCGGCCTTGACGCATGAAAACACATCAACGAGGATTGACTCAATGGCGATTGACCCATCATCGCTTCGGGGGCGGGCCGCCGCGCATCACGCGCTGGGCGATCCGGCACGGCTGGCGATAGTCGAGGCACTGATGATCGGCGACGTGGCTCCGGGGGAGCTCGGCCGCACCCTCGGCATGCCGTCCAACCTGCTGGCCCACCATCTGGGCGTGCTCCAGGACGCGGGCCTCGTCGGGCGGACGCGCTCGGAGGCCGACCGGCGCCGCACCTATGTGCGGCTGATCCCCGCCGCGCTGCGGGCGCTGAATCCCATCGCGCCGCTGACGGTTCCGCGGGTGGTCTTCGTCTGCACCCGCAACGGGGCCCGCTCGCCGCTCGCCGCCGCCCTTTGGGCGGACCGTTCCACGATCCCGGTCGCGTCCGCGGGCATCGATCCCGCGCCGCGCGTCCACCCCCGTGCCGTCAGCACCGCCCACCGGCACGGGCTGCGGCTGCAGAGCCACGACACCGCGCATGTCGACGATGTGCTGACTCCCACGGACCTGCTGGTCGCCGTGTGCGACAACGCCTACCGGCACCTCGGCCCCGCGCCCCGCCGCGCGCACTGGTCGGTGCCGGATCCGGGGCCCGTCGACACCGAGGAGATCTTCGAGGAGGTCTTCGGGCAACTCGCCGAGCGCATCGAGTGGCTCTCCTCCATCACCACCCCGCCGGGGTCCGGCACCGCGGTCTGATCGGACCGTTCCGCGGGGGCGGCGCACCTGCCGGAAGTCGGGCGTCGCGGCTGTGAACTCCTGACGAACGGCAGGGGGGACGGCTGGCGTTGGAACGATGCGACGGCCGTCTCCGCGCGCCTAGTTTCGTTCTCGCCAAGTCGGACGATCGGGCGGGAGAACCCGAGTGATCACTTTGCGGGGACTGACGAAACGGTTCGGGGACAAGACCGCGGTGGACGGGGTGACGGTGGAGGTGGCGGCGGGAAAGGTCACCGGGTTCCTCGGTCCGAACGGCGCCGGGAAGTCCACGACCATGCGCATGATCGTCGGGCTGGATCGTCCGACGGCGGGTGAGGCGCTGGTCGGTGGGCGCCGGTACCTGGGGTTGCCGCGTCCGCTGCGCGAGGTCGGGGCGCTGCTCGACGCGGGCTTCGTGCATCCCGGCCGCTCGGCGCGGGCGCATCTGCTGGCGATGGCGCGCAGCAACGGGATACCCCGGCCGCGGGTGGACGAGGTGCTGGGGATCGTCGGACTCGAGTCGGTCGCGGGCAAGCGCGTCGGCTCGTTCTCGCTGGGCATGCGGCAACGGCTGGGCATCGCCGGGGCCCTGCTCGGCGATCCGGCGGTGTTGATGTTCGACGAGCCGGTGAACGGGCTCGACCCGGACGGGGTGCTGTGGGTCCGGCGGCTGATGCGGGGCCTGGCCGCCGAGGGCCGCACGGTGTTCGTGTCGTCGCATCTCATGAGCGAGATGCAGTTGACGGCGGACCGGCTCGTCGTCCTCGGCCGCGGCCGCGTGCTCGCGGACGCGTCGATCCGGGACGTGATCGCCCGTGGCTCCGGCGACGGCGTCCGCGTGCGCAGCCCCCGCGCGTCCGAGCTGGCGGCACGGCTCGCCGCGGTCGGCGCCGCGGTGCGACGCACGACCGACGAAGAACTGCAGGTCACGGGACTGTCCGTGGAACGGGTCGGCCTGATGGCCCATGAGATCTCGGTCCCGGTGCTCGAACTGAGCGCCGTGACGGCGTCCCTGGAGGAGGCGTACATGAACCTGACGGGAGCGAGCGTGGAGTACGGCACCGCAACGGCGGAGGCGCAACGATGATCACAGGTGTCGAACCGCCGGGCGTCGGGACCGGCCGCCTGCCGGGCGCCCCGTCCGGCGGGGGCCTTCCCGGCGCGCTGGCCGCGGAGTGGACGAAGCTGTGGTCGCTGCGTTCCACCTGGTGGGGCCTGTTCGGCGCGGGCCTGCTGATGGGGCTGGTCTCCCTGATCATGGCCGAGGCAACGGTGGGCAACAACAAGGACCCGGGCCCGGAGGGGCCGCCCGGAGTGGTCTCGGTCAGCGACATCGCCACCGGTGCGGTGGAGACGGTCCAGTTCGTGGTGCTCGCCTTGGCCCTCCTGATGGTCACCGGCGAGTACGCGACCGGAAGCATCCGGGCCACGCTCCAGTGGGTGCCGCCCCGGGGCCGGATGCTGCTGTCGAAGGCGGCCGTCGCGGTGGCGGTCGTCTTCCCGACCGCGGTGCTCCTCACCCTGATCGGCTCGGTGGTCGCGTGGTTCCGGCTCGACCGGTGGGGAAACGTGGACGCCGGTGACCTCGTGCACGACGCGTTGACGATCGGCCTGTACCTGTCGCTGATGAGCGTGCTCGTCATGGGCGTCGGCGCAATGCTCCGCAGCACCGCGGCGACGTTGACGACCGCGTTCATCTTCGTCCTGGTACTCCCGGTCACGCTGGCGAACACCGGGGTGGACCTGCTCAAGGACGTCGCGGACGGCCTGCCGAGCAGCGCGGGCCGCTACCTGATGAACGGCGACGGCCCCTATCCGGTGGCCGCCGCCCTGGCGATCCTCGCGGTCTGGACGGTGGCGGCGGTGTGGGGCGGAATCACCGTCCTCCGCCAACGCGACGCCTGACCGCCGTTCCGCCTCCAGATGGCGCGCCAGAAAACCGAGTGCGCGACCCGGCGCCCGCGAGGTACAACGCCAGGGTGAACGAGGAACGCTTACTCGGTGGCAGGCACGTGGGCGGGGTCCGCGTCGGCGACACCGTTCACCGACCGGCGAACCCGTGGACGCGCACCGTGCACGCGGTTCTGCGGCATCTGGAGGCGGCCGGGTTCGACGGCGCCCCCCGGGTCCTGGGCTTCGACGATCAGGGCCGTGAGGTCCTGACGTTCCTGCACGGTGACACCATCGGCGAACGCCATCCCTGGCCGCCGTGGCCGCATTCGACGACGGCGCTGCGCCAGGTCGCCGCGTGGATGCGGCGATTGCACGACATCACGGCGGCCTTCGTCCCACCCGGCGACGCGACCTGGTTCGCCGGGACCTGGCGGCCCGGCCTGGTCATCGGCCATCACGACGCCTCGCCGTACAACGCGGTCTGGCGAGACGACGATCTCGTCGGATTCGTCGATTGGGACACCGCCGCGCCCTCGTCGCGCGAGTTCGACCTGGCCCATCTGGCGCTGACCTGGGTGCCGCTGCAGGCCCGGCACGTTGCCGAGTTCCAGGGGTTCACCGCGTTCGAGGACCGGTCGCGGCGGCTGCATCTCCTGCTGGACGCCTACGGTTACGACGGCGACCGCGGCGCGTTCGCGGACGTCATCGTCGACCGGGCCCTTCGGCAGGCGGCCATCATCCGCAGAATGGTGGACGGCGGCCAGGCGTCTCTCCAGCCCTTCGCCGAGCAACTGGAGCAGGCGGCGACCGAAATCCGGGCTCTTCCCACGTCATTCTGGCGGGTTTGAACTAGCAGGCCTGCGCTCTGCGTTCGAGCCGCTGAGCGAGGATGGCCCCCTCCCAGTCCTCATTGCCGATGGCCGACTTGATGCGTCCGGTCTGAACGAAACCAGCCCGCTCGTAGTAACGGACGAGGCCCTGGTCGCCGCCCGCCCAGCATTCGAGCCTGAGCAGGCCGATTCCCTGCTCGGCGGCCTCGGCACGGGCATGGTCCAACAACGCCGCGCCGATTCCCAACCCCGCGCACCGCCGGTCGATGACAAGGGCTTCCAGGAAAAGCTCCGGCTCCTCCACGGGAGGGATGAACCGCGGAGCGGGCCCCAGCCGCATGGCGCCGACGAGAGCGTCCCCGCGCTCGGCGACGCGCATCTCCCCGGAATCGGCGAACCGCTGAACCCGCGCGACATGCCTCGGGTTCCCCGACCACGGCTCCGTCCCCCACTGCCCCGACCGACCGGTGGCGGCGAGCCATTCGACCGCCCCGTCGTAGAGCGCCACAACCGCCGGAACGTCCTCCGGCTTCCCTATCCGGATGCGCACCTCTACCTCCGTCATCCGCACCGCCATTCCCGCAATCGAAACCTCCGCCAGACCCTAGCGGGGCGCCGGGAGCCGCCTATGAGCGCCCCCTCAATTCTCCGCCACCCCAGGCACGCACCACCAGATCACCCACCCGCACACGGCTGTCAACGAGGTCGACGACTTTGTCCCTCCCGCGAACTCCCCAGTTCCACGGCACCAGCACACGCCCCCACGCCTCCGCTCCGAGCGCGGCAACTCAATCCCGCAGTCTTCTCAACGAATCAGGCATCCCAATTCCTAGGAACAAGCAGGCCGAAAGCGATATGCGGAACACGATTCACATCCCCGGGACGACCGATGCGACAGGCAAGGTATGCTGTACCCCAGCCCAGATGACGTCCCGAAAGTGAGCCAATGAGAAGCCAGTTATCCAGAATTCTTCGCACAGTGGCAGGTGTAGTTGTATGCGCAGCGGGTCTTGCATTCTCGTACATCCCAGCAGCCATGTCAGGAATGTATCTAGAGAAGGATGAATCCGGATATGATCGCATTGTTTCCAGCCCATACACTATTTGGGGATATCTGGTCTCCGGTTTTATCGGAGTCACGGCCGTCACCTTGTATCGCACGCTAACAGGGCGCCATATCGCATCGCCGTGGCTTGCTTGTGGGCTGATCATTCCTCTTGCAATGTTCACACTTCTGCTCTTTACGCCAGCATGAACGTGCACCAGCCGCAACACGCTCATTAGGGCGAGCCGGAAGTACAGAGTCGGGCGGGGTGGCGGGCCGCTTCAACGGCCCGCCACCCCGCCCTAGCACCCTACTTGATTATCTGGTATTGGTACCTTTCCATTCCACAGAAGGAGCCGCCGAGCACCGCTAGACAGATGGGGTGCAGCGCTTCCTTGTAATGCACCCGCTCGGCACCATAGTGCTTCCAGTCAGTGCCGTTTGTGTACCAGTCCTCTTGAAAGATCTCGTGGTGCGGCATCTTCGTGTGTGAACCGTAGAACCAGCGCTCACCGTTCTTGTAGAGTTCCTGCCAACTCGTGTAGGCGATCGAGCTGATCGGGCAGAACGGGTTTCCGACATCGTGCCTGATGTACAGACGGGCGAAATTTCCGTCCATCTTCACGAGCTCGATGTCAAAGTCCTCGTCGCTGGCCGTCTTCGCTTCGGGATTCGGGCGCAGACGGTGCGTTGCGTGGACGTCCTTGTAGCGCTCGGCGATTTTCTTGTCCCAGTCGTATTTGATGGCAGCGCGTGTACGGTACTTGCCGGAATTGAAGGCGGATCCTCGCCCGTCTCCGGCGAACACCTGCTTGGCCAGAGAGCCGCACGCCAGCGCCTCGCCGGGTTGAACCTCGATTTCATTGGGGCTGATCCAGGTCTCGTACGTGACCCAGGTCGAGTTCTTCCACCAGTCGGCCTGGGACGGGCCCTGTTCCCAGGGCTGCGAGGTCGCGGACCTCTTGGGAGCGGGAAGACCAGCCAGACTGGCGATCTTGCTGGTCCCGATGGCGGGCGGCGTGATCTCCACCGTGGTGGAGTAGGCGTCCCCGGGACCGTCACCGCGCCGAGGCGCGGTCTTCCAGTCGAGGCGGTCATCTCATGGAAGGACGCAACCGCACCCTGGACGCCGTCAACAGCGTTCACCACGTCATGGGAGCCCACACACTCAGCCACAACGACCACACCATCGGCATCGAGAACGAGGGCACCTATATGACCGAGGAGCCCACCAGTGCGTTGTGGGAGCAACTCGTCGCGACATGCTCCTGGCTGTGCGACACCTACCGTCTTGACCCGCACACGGCGATCGTCGGGCACCGCGACTACAACACCACCGCGTGTCCAGGCGACACCCTGTACGCGCTGCTGCCCGAATTGCGCAACCAGGTCGCCGACACCCTGGGCCGACCACGCATCGCGAAGCGCTCCCCCACCGCGAGGAGCGGGCTCCCCGGACCGCGCCGCACCTTCGACCACGGACCGGCCGTGGGCCCCCGGGACCGCACCCGGTAACCGAGGCCCGACCCATCCGGCGAGCGCCTTCCCGGTCGAAATCGCCTGCGTGGCGTCCGAACGCGGCTGGTGGGACTCCCACGAAGACGCCGTGGGCCCCAGGCAACGCGTCCACGCTGACCTGGAGTCCGGCGCAGCCACCGTCCGCGGCTACAACCAGATGTCGATCCCGGACTCGTGCAGACGCCCAAGTTCTCTCAGGCGCTCATCGATCTGGACGTCGCGTGACGGCACTGGCCTCGTCCTTGACTTCACTTCGCATGAGTGGGCCGCATTCACGCAGGGCGTGCGCGGATCGGATTGAGGGCCGGGCGCCTGTCGCCGGAAGCCACGCGATCGTGGCGAGGAGGACGATCGCGCCTGCGAACAGGCCCGAGGCCGCGCCGACCAGTGCGCGTGCGAACCCGGAACGCGTGCGGGAAAACACGACGCTGCCGACCGTGGTACCTGATCCGACCCATGAGCAGAAGGTACGTCGGCTCGGGACGACTACGCGTGTTCATCGACGCTCCGCTTCACAGCGGCAAATGTCAACGCCGCCAGAAAAAGCGTTCAATGTTGAACCTGATTGGAACCGGTGTTTTGGTGGATTTCCCGGCCGCGCGGCTCCTGTGGGCGCGGCCATGGCCCGATCCTTCGCCGCGAGGTCCCGTCATGATGGACACCAGAGCAAGGGCGGCCGTGACGCTGGGCGCCGCCCTGATGCCGCCCGTTCTCAGCCGGCCGTCCGCGCCCGCGGCCCCAGCGCGCGACGGACTCGACATCAAGATCGCGACGCTCAACGGCTCCGGATCTCGGCCCGAATCAGTAACGGTCGAGGTCGGTATCGACAGCTCGAATACCTCTGACACGCGTCCAAGGCGAACCAATTGGAGAGGTCAGGCCCATGGGGGGAATCGAGATCCAGGTGAACGTCGCTATGGTCGGCGTTCTGGGCCTGGCCGTCCTGGTGGCGGCACCGGTGTTCGCGGCTTCCGCGCGTGGTGCGCCCGAGATCGAGATCAGTCATGTGAACGGCTCGGGGTGCCCGGACGGATCGGCGACGGTCGAGGCCGATGCGGACGGATTCGTCGTCAGATACAGCGCCTACGCGGTCAGGATCGGTGGCGATGCCAGGCCGTCGGATGCCCGGCGGAACTGCCGGCTCGGTCTGAAGGTTACGCCTCCGGAGGGGCTCACCTACGCGGTCGCCGGGTCTGATCATCGCGGCTTCATGCAGTTGGAATCCGGGGTGAGGGCCATCTTCAGGTCAGCGCATCACTACGGCAACCATTCGGATCGCCACCCGCTCCGGCGCGACATCAAGGGGCCCGGGCACGAAGACTGGGTGATCACCGAGACGCGCGACGAAACTCAGTTCTTCTGGGTGCCGTGCGGCGAGAAGTGGGGCCTGATCCTCAGTACCGAACTGGCCTTGTCCACCTCTAACACGTCCAAGGCGAGTGTCATGGACATGAACTCCGGCCTTGGCAGCGCCTACCGTTTCGCATGGAGAACCTGTCCGTGACGGGTCATCGAGGCAAGTGACCGCCTTTCCGGTGGCCGGTGATCTGGCGCTCATGCACCGTCCGGAACGGGGTGCCGACTGGGTGCTGGTGCTGGCCGCGTACGGCGTGTACACGGCCGCGGTGCGGCTGCCGTCGCCCGCCGTCGCGGGGCTGGCGGTGGTCCTGGGGCTCGTCGAGGGCGCGGGCTCGACCATGGTGACGCCCTTGAAGGGCATGCCGGCGGTCGCGCTGTTCGAGCTGGCGGTGCGCCGCCCGGCGCGGGAGTCGCTCGCCGGAGCGGCGGCGTTCGCGTTGGCGGTCGCCTGCGGATGGATCGGTGAGCCGCCCGGGACGGTGCCGCCCGCGCTGTTCCGGGTCGCGGTCTTCCTCACCGTCCTGCTACTCGCGGGCGCCTACATCCGTTCCGTGCGGGCGGCGGCGCGGGCCGCGCGGGAGCGGGCCACCGCCGAGGCGCGCGCGGCCCGCACCGCCGAGCGCACCGCGATCGCCCGGGAGCTGCACGACCTGGTCGCCCATCGCGTGTCGTCGATGGTCCTGCGCGTCGGCGTGGCCCGGCACGTCCTTCCGGACTCCGCGCCCGAGGTCGGCGAGGTGCTGGACGATCTGCACGCCACGGGCACCGCGGCGCTGGACGATCTCGGCCATCTGGTGGCGGTGCTGCGGGACCCGGCCACGGCGCGCGGGGAGCCGCCGCCGATCGAGCCGGAAGCGCTGCCCGCCGCCCTGGCACGGGTGGTCGAGCGGTGGCGGTCCGCGGGCATGGCGGCGGAGGCGTCGATCGACCCGGCGGTGGCGCGGCTGGACTCCGTCCCTGCGGCTCGTCTAGGAGGGGCTCGCCAACGTCGCCAAGCACGCCGGGCCGGCGCGACGGTCCACCTGGTCATCCAGGACGACGGGCACGGCGCGCCCGGTGACCCCGGCCACGGTCTCACCGGGATGCGTGAACGGGTGGACCTGCTCGGCGGCACCTTCGAGGCGGGCCCGACCGGATCCGGGTGGAGGCTGGCGGCCGAGCTTCCCCTGCCCGTGACGGCGCCGCCGTGATCGGCGTCTTGGTCGCCGACGACCAGCAGCTCGTGCGGATGGGGCTGCGCATGCTCTTCGAGTCGGCCGGCGACGTGCGGGTCGTCGGTGAGGCGGCCGACGGCGTGGAGGCGGTGGCGCTGACCGGACGGCTCGGCCCCGACGTGGTCCTCATGGACCTGCGGATGCCGGGCCTGGACGGCGCCGCCGCCACCGAGCGCATCGTGGCGGCGTGCCCGTCCACGCGGGTGCCGCCGTTGACGACGTTCGGCGACGACGACCACCTGTATCCGGCGCTCGCCGCCGGGGACTGCGGTTTTCTCCTGAAGAGCGCGCCGCCGGGTGACCTGCTCGACGCCGTGCGCCGGGCCGCCGCGGGCGGTACAACGTTCAGCCAGGAGGTGCTCGGACGCCTCGTCGGACGGGCGGTGAGCGTCCGGGCGGTGGCCGACCCGGGCGACCTCACCCCACGCGAGCGAGAGGTCCTGGCGCTGGTCGCGGCCGGGCTGCCCAACCAGGAGATCGCCGCGCGGCTGCACGTCGGGGTGACGACGGTGAAGACGCATGTCGCCGCGCTGCCGGCCAAGACCGACTGTTCGAACCGGGTCCGGCTGGCCGTGTTCGCCGTGCGCGCGGGCCTGGCGTCCGGCTGACCGGCCCGTGGGCCTCACGGGGAGGCTGGGATCTTCTCCTCGTGGGACGCCCTGATCTTCGCCACCGTGTCGCGGAGCAGACCGGGTGCCAGGCGGCGGTGGACGGCGGACATCGCGGGCCACAGGAGACGGCCGAGGAGACGGTCGTAACGCAGGAAGGTGATGAGCGACACCCGGCCGTCCGCGGTTCGGACGACCAGGTCGGCGCGCACGAACCAGGACGCGGCCTCCAGCCGGATCCAACCGTCGCCCCGTTCGGCGATGCGCCATCCGGCCACGGTCTTCGGTGACCGGCCACGGGCGAGGCGCAGGCCGAGCAGGCCGCGCCAGATCAGCCGCTCCCCCGCGTTGGGGACGTCGCCGAACATCGCTCGTGCCCACTGTTCGGGTGTCGCGTCCAGGGTGGTGGGGACGGTGAACATGTCGGCGTAGTCGGCGTCCGGCATCGAGCCGAGCGCATGGAGATCCGGCGGGACGTCCCGGGTCCCCTCGACGGCGGCCGGGGCGGTGCCGTGCAACGCGGCCTCCCAGCGGCGCGTCAGCGACGGGTAGACGATCAGGTGCCGGAACGGCGCGATCGCGGCCATGTACAGCCGTCCGAACAGGCCGTTGGGCTTCACGAGGACCGTCATGTGCAGTTCGTGCCCGCCGTCCGCGACCGGCGTCCAACCGAGGTGCATGACCGTGTGGACGGTCCGGTTCGCCAGTTCGAGAGCGGCTTCGTCGTCGAGTTCGTAGACGGAGGTGAGAGGGCTGCGGTCGGCCGCGGTGCCGGTGGGTCCGAAGTCCTCCGGCAGGCGGGTGCGCAACGACCGGACGCGTTTCGCGAACCCCTGCTTGTCGTCGTCCCAGCCCAGGAGGGCCCCGAGCTTCCAGCGCACCGCGAAGAGGAACCGAACCGGTAGAGGTTCGGTCTCGGGGTCATAGGCCGCCCAGATCGCGGCGAGCGCCTCGGGAAGGTCGTCCGGCCCTTCGGCGGGCGTGCGGAACGCCCACACGTCCTCCACCCGGAAATCGGGAGCGATCTCGTGGATCCGCCAGGGCCGAGCGGTATGGGCGGCTACGGGAAGCCTCATGGTCGCCATCCCCTTCTCTCCAGATATACGCTTGCGTACAACAGGAGGCTAGGCCCCGATATACGGGTGCGTATATACGTTGAGACGGTGAGGTGGGACACATCGTGGCCGCTGTTCGCACGCCGCGTGACAGATGGGTCGAGGAGGGGCTGCGGGCGCTGGCCGAGGGCGGTCCGGACGCCGTCCGCGTCGAGGCCCTCGCGAAGCGGCTCGGCGTCACCAAAGGCGGCTTCTACGGGTACTTCGCCGACCGCGAGGCGCTGCTGGAGGCGATGCTGGACGCCTGGGAGCGGGAGAGCACGGACGACGTGATCGACCGCGCGAGACGGGAGACCGACGACCCGAAGGCCATGGCCAGGATGGCGGGGGCGCTCACCTTCTCCGGTGACCGGCTGCTGCCCATCGACCTCGCCGTCCGCGACTGGGCCCGGCGGGACGAGGCGGTCGCCGAGCGGCTGCGGCGGGTGGACAACCGGCGGATGGAACTGCTGCGCGAGGTGATCGGCGGCTTCTGCGCCGACCCCGACGAGGTCGAGGCGCGCAGCGTGCTCGCCTTCTGCGCGGCGATCGGCAACCACTTCCTCGCCGCCGACCACGGCGGTCGCACCCGCGCCCAGGTCCTCGCCCGCGCCACCGACCTGCTCTTCGCCCGCGACCACTGACCCACCGACGCGGCAGGGCCCCGCTCCATCGGAGCGAGGCCCTGCGCGGCGGTTCGGGTCAGATCAGGCCGGACTTCTTGAGCCAGGACTCGGCGACCTTCTCCTGGTCCTCCTTGTCGACGACGACGCGCTTCATCATGTCGAGGAGGTCCTGGGTGGTGAGCTTGGCGGACACGGCGTTGAGCGCGGCCCGTCCCGTGGCGTTCACCGACGACTTGTGGACGAGCGGCGTGACGTTCTGGGCGCTGAAGACGTTCTTCGGGTCTTCCAGGACGACGAGCTTGTTCTGCTGGATCGTCGGGTCGGTGGTGAACAGGTCGGCGGCCTGGATCTCGTTCTCGACGAGGAGTTTCACCAGGGTGGCCTGGGCTCCGGCGTCGAAGGGCTGGAACTTCTTGAACTCGAGGCCGTAGGCGTCCTTGAGGCCGACGAGGCCCTGGCGACGGGTCTTGAACTCCGACGGGCCCGCGATGACGAGTTCCTTAGCGACCGGCTGCAGGTCGGCGATGGACTTGAGGTTGTGCTTGGCGGCCGTCTGCGCGTTGACGGTGACGGAGTCCTTGTCCTCGGCCTGCGCGGAGTTCAGGATCTCGACGGACGGCGGCAGCTTCGCCTTGAGCGCCGCGTTGATCTCCTCGGTGGTCGCGGCGGTGCTGCTCTTGTCGACGGACGTGGTCAGCAGCGCCCCGTTGTACTCGGGCATGACGCCGATGCCGCCCTTGACGACCTGGTCGTAGTAAACCTCGCGGGCGCCGATGTTGAACTTGCGGGTGACCTTGAGGTCCTTCGCCTCGAGGGCCTGGGCGTAGATCTCGCCGAGGAGGTTGCTCTCGGGGAAGTTGGCACCGCCGACGGTGATGGTGCCGCCGTCGCCGCCTCCGGCGAGCGGGTTGTCGTTGTCGCCGGAGTCCCCGCCGCAGGCGGTCAGGGTCAGGGCGGCCACGATGCCGACGACCGCGCCACGGATCAGTTTCTTCATGGTTCCTTGTCCTTCGGTCAGCAGGGGCGGGCGGTCATGAGGGGCGGGCGGAGCCGAGCAGGCCCGGTGAGACGACGAGACGGCGCAGCACCGCGAAGATCAGTTGGACGACCAGCGCGAGCCCCACCACCAGGACCGTGCCGCCGACGACGAGCTGGTAGTCGCCCGTGGCCAGGCCGTCGATGATGTAGCGGCCGAGGCCGCCGAAACCCGGATAGGCGGCGATGGTGGCGGTGGCGACGACCTGGATCGCGGACGTGCGAAGGCCGAGCAGGATCAGCGGCAGCGCCATCGGCAGTTCGGCGCGCCACAGCACGCCCCAGCCGGTCATGCCGACCCCGCGGGCGGCGTCCTTCGCGTCGGGGTCGACGCCGCGGATCCCCTCGAAGGTGTTGACGAGGATGGGCGGGACGGCCAGCGCGACGAGCGCGACCAGGACCGGCGTGATGCTGTAGTCGATGACGACGACGAACAGGACGAGCCCGAAGGTCGGGATCGCGCGGGCGACGTTGGCGAGGGTGATGGCGAGGAAGCCGCCGCGCCCGGTGTGCCCGGCGAGGAGGCCGAGCGCCAGCCCGATCACGGCGGCGCACAGCAGCGACACCCCGCTGTACCAGACGTGCTGGAGCAGGCGGTGCGGAATGCCGTCGGGACCGTGCCACTGGGCGGACGCGGTCAGCCACGTCCAGGACAGTTCGATCTGGTTCCACAGGTCGTTCACGAGGCGCCTCCGCGTGCCCGCGCCCACGGGGTGAGCAGGCGCTGGACGGTGACCAGGATCGCGTCGGTGACGAGGGCCAGCAGGACGATCAGGACGGTGGCCGCGACGATCTGCGTCTGGAACTGGAGCTGGTAGCCGCGGATGATGTCGTAGCCGAGCCCGCCCTGCCCGATCAGCTGGCCGACGGCGACGAGGCTGATGGACGACACGGCCGCGACCCGCGTCCCGGCGATGACGACCGGCACCGCGATCGGCAGCTCGACCTGCATGAGGCGGCGGAGCGTGCCGAAGCCCATGGCGGTGGCGGCCTGCCGGACGGGTTCGGACACCGACGCGAGACCGTCCACCACGTTCGGGATCAGCACCGACAGGCTGTACAGGGTGAGCGGGATCATCACGGTGGACGCGGTCAGCCCCGTGTACTGGATGAAGATCATGAACAGGGCCAGCGACGGGACCGCGTACAGGATGTTCGCGATGGTGAGCGCGGGCGGGTAGAGCCATCTCCAGCGGCGGCACAGCACGCCGAGCGGCAGCGCGATGAGCAGCCCGAACAGCACCGGGAGCAGCGCCAGCCTGAGGTGGACCAGCGCGTGTTCGGTGAGCGAGTCGCGATGGTCGGCGATCCACGCCCAGTCGATGTCCATCAGCCGTCGCTCCCGGCGCCGTGACCGGTGCCTCCGGCGCCGTTGCCGTGGGTGGGGACGGCGAGCAGGTCGCTTCCGGCGGCGGTTCCGACGACGGCGCCCGCCGCGTCGACGCCGACCGCGAGGCCGGACGGCGACAGGACGGCCGCGTCCAGCGCGACGCGCACCGAGTCGGCTCCGACGCGGAACGTGGGTCCGACCGGCGCGAGCGGCGCCTCCGCCAGGGAGCCGTCGATCTGCGCGGGCCGCGTCCAGCCGAGGGGACGGCGGTCCTCGTCGACGACGAGGATCCAGTCGAGGTCGGTGAGGTCGGCGGCGTCCGCGGACACGGAACGGACCGCGTCGTCGCTGAGCCGCAGCTCGCCCGTCCCCGCGAACGACAGCGTGCGGATGCCGCGGTTCTGGCCGATGAACTCCGCGACGAAGTCGTCGGCCGGGTGGGCGAGAAGGTTCTCCGGGGTGTCGACCTGCGCGAGCTTCCCGCCGGTCCGGAACACCGCGATCGTGTCGCCGAGTTTGATGGCCTCGTCGATGTCGTGGGTGACGAACACGATCGTCTTGTGCAGTTCGTCCTGAAGGCGGAGGAACTCGTCCTGGAGTTCGGCGCGGACGACGGGGTCGACGGCGCTGAACGGCTCGTCCATCAGCATGATCGGCGGGTCGGCGGCGAGGGCCCGCGCGACGCCGACGCGCTGCTGCTGCCCGCCGGACAGCTGGAACGGGTACCGCTTCGCCATCGAGTGGTCGAGCCCGACGCGTTCCATCAGTTCCCGGGCCCGTGCCCGCGCCTTCTTCTTGTTCCAGCGCAGCAGGTACGGGACGGTGGCGATGTTGTCCTCGATGGTGCGGTGCGGGAACAGCCCGGCGTGCTGGATGACGTAGCCGATGCCGCGCCGCAACTCGGCGGGCCTGCGCTCGCGGACGTCCCGCCCGTCGATGAGGACCCGGCCGGACGTGGGCTCCACCATCCGGTTGACGGCCCGTAGCGCCGTGGTCTTGCCGCCGCCGGACGTGCCGACGAACACGGTGATCTTTCCCGTTGGACAGTCGAGACTGACGTCGTCCAGCGCGACGGCGCCGCCCGGATAGCGCTTGGTGACGCCCGCAAAGGTGATCAAGATTCTGTCCTCGTGGGGCGTCCTTGACGCCGATGATCGACTTCGGCCTTCGCGTCAACCGTAACCAATGCGCACGGTCGACGCAGTGTCCCGGGGTATCCGGCAACTCGGACCCAAGCATAACGACCGGTAATACCGGGAAAATACCGTTGTTTACCCCCGGGTCCCTAACCGGGCCGCTCGCCGGTCGAGGCACGGACGCGCAGGGACGGCTTCCGGACGACACGGCGCTCACGTGGCCCGCCGTCGATCTCGCCGTCGATGACGTCCACGACGAGCTGGACGGCCGATTCCACGATGCCGTCGATGTCCCAGTCGACGGTGGTGAGCGGCGGGGTGAGCAGCGCCGACATGGGATGGTCGTCGTATCCGCAGACCGCGATGTCGCCGGGGACGTCGAGGCCCAGTTCGCGGGTGGCGGCGTAGACGCCGTAGGCGATGGAGTCGGCGAAGCAGAACACGGCGGTGGGACGGTTCGGACCGTCCAGCACCCGCCGCGCCACCTCGGTCGCGGCGGCGAGCGACTGTTCCGGCACGGCGACGACGTCGACCCGCAGCCCGAGCCGTTCGGCCTCGGCGTTCACGTGCACGTCGGCGGGACGGTCGGGCGTGCTGGCGCGCGTGGAGGTGAACACGGTGAGCCGCCGGTGCCCGAGGTCGCGCAGATGCTCCAGCGCGAGCGTGACGCCGCGCCGGTTGTCGAACACGACCTCGCCCTGCGCGGTGCCGCCGTTGAGGGCGTCCCCGATGGACACGACCGGCACCGTCGCGGACAGCTCCGCCCACAGCGCGGCGGACGGGTCGAGCGGCTGGACGATCAGGCCGTCCACCCGCTGGTCGCGCAGCCGCCGGGCGAGCGCCAGCTCCCGTTCGGGGTCGCCGCCCGCGTCGACGATGAGGGCGTAGCGGCCGCGGGCCAGCAGCGCGCGGCCGATGCCGACGGCGAGGGACTGCTGCCAGTAGTCCTCCAGGGAGCCGCACAGCAGGCCCACCTGGTCGGTGCGACCGCTGGCCAGCGCCCGCGCGATCGGATGCGCCTCGTAGCCGAGTTCCGCGGCCGCCGCCCGGACCCGTTCCTGGGTCTCCTCCGACGTCTGCATGCCGCGCAACGCGTACGACACGGCCGCGGGCGACAGTCCCGTCGCCTGGGCCACTTCCCGGATGGTCGCGCGCTTGCGCCTCTCCGACATCCTTCCAACCCTAGATGCCACCGCCGACAAAACGAGCGCTGACCAGGGCCGGCCAGGTGATGGCCAGGGGTGGCCCCTGGTGGATGGAGCCTCCGGTGAGCCCGACCGGGGGAGACGGGCCCACCGGAGGCGGCGGGTCCGGCCGAAGCCCGCTCACATCGGCCGGACGCCCACATCTCTCTCAGCGCACACGTCCTCCGACGTGTCACACCTGCGGGTTCTTCCGATCCAGTGGTCGGTCAGGGCGCACGTGGCGATGGCGGCGGCGAAGCAGACGCTCGCCGCCCTCAAAAGCCCCGCCTCGTAGTAGGTGTCGGTCACCAGCCGGGTGGCGACGAACCCGGCGGCGCCGCCGACGAACAGAGCGACCGCGGCCTGGACGGCGAAGAGCGCGATGCGACGCTTCGAGACACCGGCAAGGGTCTCCTGGAGCGCGCACACGGCGGCGGCCAGGCCGACGAGGAGCCCCGCCAGGCCCGCGACGACGGGTGTGCCGAAGTTCACGCCGTAGCGGATCGCCAGGGCGGGGACGAAGAAGAGCGGCAGCGCCCGGCGGAGCCCGCCCACGAGGGACGACAGCGCGATACCGGCGCCGTCACCGTTGTTCAGCCGCGGCGCCGCCCAACGCGCCGCCCCGAGGACGCACATCGCGACGGTCGCGCTGGGAAGTCGTCCGTCGAGATGCCCGAGGTTGTAGAGGAGGGCGGTGTCGTACACGGTGAGCACGAGATGACCCAGGGCCCAGACGGACACGGCGAAGAGAAGCATCTGCGGAAACGTCACCGCCGTGGGCCGCCCGTCGTGTTCCTCTTCCCGTCCGGCAAGCCAGGTGAGCAGGAGCGGTGTGGCCGCGGCCGAGCAGACCCGGATCACGATGTCGTGCACCGTGTAGGGGTTGTGCAGATCCCACTCGACCATGCAGAAGACCGCGGTGTAGGAGAACGACGCCGCCCACACCTGCCAGGAACCCGCCACTCGCCGGTACAGGTCGCGGTCCAGCCACCGGAGCACCGTCACATACGCCAGTAGGACCAGCGGGAGTTCGAGGAACGCCTGCACCCGCAGGACGGACGGCGACAACAACTCCGGCAGGGGAAAGCGGTCCGCGACGCCGCGCATGACCGAGCCGTCGGCGAGGGCGAACCATTCCTCCGGCAGATAGGTCGCTATGAACGACGGGTCGCCACCGTGCACGCGAAGCACGTATACGGTGAACAACACCTGGTTCACATAGACGAGCGCTACCACCAACAGCAGGAACGTCTCGGGACGTGCCCAAGCGCGCTTCGCCGCACGCGCACGTTCAGCGGTGCCCCGCTTCAGCCGGAGTGCGGTCGCGATGCTCAGTGCCGTCGACGCCAGAACCGCGGTGTCCACCCCGAGCCTCATGGCCGGTAAACCTAGCCAACGGCTCGGAGCGCCGTATCGGCTCCAGCGAGGCATGTAGGTGGGCCCGCATCCATGCGGCGCCCGGACGTTCCACCAGCCGGTGCACGACATAGGCGGCCACCAGGGACGCGCCCACCACCACACCGAGCGCCGTCCACCGGTCGAGCCCCGGGTACAGCGCGTCCAGCAGGGGAAGCGCGAGCTGGGAATGGACGAGGTACAGCGGATACGTGAGCGCGCCGAGGACGGTCAACCCCCGCCACCGCAGCCGGTGCAGCCTGCCCGTCGCGACGAGGGCCATCACGGCGAAGATGCCGGTGATGACCGCGCTGACCACGACCTCGTCCGCGCCCCGGAAGGCGTACTCGGCACGCCACGCGCCCCAGCGCAGCGCCATCAGGTACGCGGCGGCGACATACCCCCACAGCAGCAGCGTCGGCCCGAACCGGTGGATCAGGTAGAACGCCATGCCCGCGATGAAGTACGGGCTCCACGTCGGCACGAGCAGCACCTGGAGCAGCCTGTGGTCGGCCTCGTCGGCGAACAGCCCGCCGAACATCCAGACCGCCATGAAGACCAGGCAGGAGCGGTAGCCGACGCCGACCGCGGCGAGGACGGCGACGAGGAAGTAGAAGTGCAGCTCGACCCAGAGCGTCCAGTACACGGCGTCCACGTTCCGCAGCCCGAGCCCGCCCTGCAGCATCGTCAGGTTCGGCAGGACGAGTCCGGGAACGCCGTGCCCCTGCCGGAAGACGCCGTAGACGACCGCGCCGAGCAGCACGCTCACCCAGTACGCGGGCATCAGCCGGACCAGCCGGGACACCCCGAACTCCCCCGGCCCGCGTCCCCAGGCGCTCATCAGGATCACGAACCCGCTGATGACGAAGAACAGGTCCACGCCGAGGTACCCGAACCGGGTGACGGGCGCGATCTCGGAGAAGACGTCGGCGGACGGCTCCGGCCAGGCGCCCGCCCCGCCGAAGCCCGTGAAGTGGTACAGCACCACCGCCAGCGCGGCGAGAAAGCGCAGCAGGTCGAGTTCGCGCAGCCGTTCCCGTCGAGTCACCGCGGAACCCTCTCGGTGCCGGGTTTCGGCGCCCGAGCCGGAAGGTGAACGGCGGGTGGAGGTGAGGACGCGATTCCACGACCGGCGATTCGGGAAACGAGTTCGGCGACACCGTCGCGTACACCCGCGGCGCGTGCGCCAGATCAGTAAGATGCCGGTGCATCCCCCACATTTGAGGCTTCCCGATGGGGTGCTCCTGGACGATGGGTGGTCACCCGATGACTTCTCGCCGCGCCCGACGCGGCGCGGCGACTCTCGTGCTGTGCCTGGTGCTGGCGGCCCTGTCCGCGACGGGATGCTCCGTGTTCCAGGGGTCGGTGCACAGGTCCGCGGCGGCGGACGGCCCGGGGAAGGGCGACGAGCCGGAACGCCGTCCGAGCCCGTCCATGGTGATGTTCCTCGGCGACAGCTACACGGTCGGCGACCGGGGCCTCGACCCGGAGGCGACGTTCGCGTCCGGCACGGCGCGGCTCCTCGGCTGGCACGTCGTCGTCGCCGGACGCGCCGGGGCCGGGTTCGTCAACAAGAGCGCGGGCGCCGCGTACCTCGGCCTGTACGAGGGGCAGCTCGGCTGGCGGCCCGCGCCCGACCTGCTGATCGTGTCCGGCGGTCACAACGACTGGCGCGTCCCGGCGCCGCAGGTCGCGGCGGCGGCGCATGTGGTGCTCGACCGCGCGAAACGGCGCTGGCCCGGCACGCACATCGTGCTGATGGGTCCGCTGTGGGGCTCGGGGGAGCCGACGCCCGGCGCGGTCGCCGTCCGGGACGCGCTGCAGCGCCTCGCGGGGCAACTCGCCGTCCCGTTCGTCGACCCGATCGGCGAACAGTGGATCACCGGGACACGGCAGGCGCGGACGGGCAACGCCTTCCGGTTCATCAAGCGGGACGGCACCCATCCGAACCCGGCGGGCCACCGGTACCTGGCGACCCGCCTGGTCTCGGACCTGCAACGGCTGGGCCTCGACCGGCCCGTCCGGAAGGACTAGCCGAGCGCGGGACGGGCGAGGGTCAGGGAGAAGTCGCCGGACGCGTCCGTCCAGAACTCGGCCAGTTCCATTCCCGCCGCGCCCAACTCCGCTTCGAGGCGTTCCCGGCGGAACTTGGCGGAGATCTCGGTGCGCATCTCCTCCCCCGCCGCGAAGGACACGTCCAGGTCGAGGCCGCCGACACGGACGTCCTGGTCGCGGACCGACCGCAGCCGCATCTCGATCCACTCCTCCGCCTCGTCCCAGACCGCGACGTGCTCGAACGCGTCCGGGTCGAAGTCGGCGTCCAGTTCCCGGTTGATGACGCGCAGGACGTTGCGGTTGAACTCGGCGGTGACCCCGGCGGCGTCGTCGTAGGCGCGGACGAGCCGGTCCGCGTCCTTGACGAGGTCGGCGCCGAGCAGCAGGAAGTCGCCGTCCGCCAGGGTGGCGCGCAGGCCGCCGAGGAACCCGACCCGGGCGGCGGGCGGCATGTTGCCGATCGTCCCGCCGAGGAAGGCGACGAGGCGCCGCTCCCCGCCGGGCAGCAGATGCAGGTGCTGTTCGTAGTCGGCGACGACGGTCCGGACGGTGAGTTTCGGGTGGTCGGCCGCGATCCCGGCGGCGGCGTCCGCCAGGAAGTCGCCGCTGACGTCCACCGGCACGTACGAGCGGAGCGTGCCGGAGAGTGCGTCGAGGAGCAGCCGGGTCTTCTCGCCCGACCCGGCGCCGAGTTCCAGCAGCGTCCGCGCGCCGGTCGCGGCGGCGATGTCGGGGGCGCGCGCCACGAGGATCTCGCGTTCGCGGCGTGTCGGGTAGTACTCCTCCAGCCTCGTGATCTCCTCGAACAGCGCGCTGCCGCGCTCGTCGTAGAACCACTTGGGCGGCAGGGTCTTCGGTGTGCCGGTGAGGCCCTCCCGGACGTCCGTGCGGAGCGTCTTGGCGAGGTCGTCGGCGGTCAGGAACCGGTCCACGGGTTCCTCCTTCACGGGGTTCGAGGTCACGGCGGCTCGGTCACGGAAGCGGGTCACAGCGGGTCGATGCGGACACCGGACGCGAGCCCGGCGGTGATGAGGGAGCGGTCCGGGACGCGCGCCCAACCGGGGTCGTCGTCGAGCGGTTCGGACGCGATCCGGATCTCGTCGACGCCCTCCCGGACGAACAGCGAGTCGCCCCAGGTCGTCGCGGCCAGGGTCGTCCGGTCGGAGGCGAGCAGGTTGTAGCGGCCGCCCGTGAGGGCGGTGACGGCGGCGACGACGGCGACGAGCCCGTCGCCGAGCGGCAGGCCCTCCCGCCAGTACCGGACGGCGAGCGCGAACAGCGGCGCGGAGTCGACCGGGGCGCGGGCGTCCGGGACGCCGCCCACGTCCCCCGCCAGGTCGCGGAGTTTGGACTCGACGCCGTCGTAGTCCTCGACCTTGCCGTTGTGGCTGAACAGCCATGTCCCGGCGCGGAACGGCTGTGCGCACGACTCGTCCACGGGAAACCCGACCGTGGCGGACCGGATCGCCGCGACGACGCAGGACGCCCGGACCGCCCCGGCGACCTCACGGAACGACTGGTCGGTCCAGAGGGGTTGCGCGCGCCTGAACCGGACCGCCGCACGGTCCTGGTACCAGCCGACGCCGTACCCGTCGGCGTTGAGGATGTTCCCCTGCGTCATCCGAGGCGCGTACGCCTGGGTCTCCAGGGAGTGCTCGCCCTCGAAGACGAGCGAGTGCAGCGTCCGTTCGGGTCCCAGGTACCCCAGGTGCCGGCACATCAGGCCTCCCCGGCCGTGCGGGCACAGCGGAACCCGGAGAAGATCTGCCTGCGGATGGGGTAGTCCCAGTTGCGGAACGATCCGCGAACGGCGAGCGGGTGCGTCGCCCAGGAGCCGCCGCGCAGCACCTTGTACTCGGGGCCGAAGAACACCTCCGAGTACTCCCTGTAGGGGAAGGACCGGAAACCGGGGTAGCCGTGGAAGTCGGACGACGTCCACTCCCACACGTCGCCGAGCATCCGCCTGACCCCGTACGCCGACGCGCCCGACGCGAACGCACCGGTCTCGGTCGGGCGGAGCGTCCGCTGCCCCAGGTTCGCGCGGCCCTCGTCGTAGACCTCGCCCCACGGGTACATGCGGGACCGCTGGGTCTCCGGGTCCCAGCGCGCGGCCTTCTCCCATTCGGCCTCGGTCGGCAGCCGCTTGCCCGCCCACCGCGCGTAGGCGTCCGCCTCGTACCAGCACACGTGCTGGACGGCCTCGTCCGGCGGGACGGGTTCGGTCCGTCCGAACCGGCGACGCAGCCACTGCCCGCCCTCCCGGAACCAGAACGCGGGGGCGTGCTTGCCGCCGCGCGTGCGCCATTCCCATCCGGCCGGGTCCCACCACCGCGGATCGTCGTATCCGCCCGATTCCATGAAGGCGAGATAGGCGGCGTTGGTCACCGGTTCGGTGTCGATGTAGAACGCGGGGACGTCCACCATGTGCGCGGGACGTTCATTGTCGTAGGCCCAGGGATTGTCGGACGTGCCCATCTGGAATGGGCCGCCCTCGATCAGCACCTCGTCCGTCCGGGGACGTTCGACACCGTTGGGGAGCGGATCGGGAACGGGGTCGAGGAGCGCGGGGGCGCCCTTCCGTAGCTGGTGGGTCGCCAGCATGGTCTCGTCGTGCATGTGCTCGTGCTGGACGACCATCCCGTACACGAAGCCGTCCGATGTCAGCGGGTTCGTCGGGTCGAACCGCACCGACGACAGCGAGTCGAGCACCTTGGCGCGGACCGTGCCGATGTAGCCGCGCGCCTCCTCCGGGGAGAGGAGCGGCAGGGAGGGGCGTTCGGCACGCGGATGCTCGAACGCGTCGTACAGGTCGTCGATCTCCGGGCGCATCGCCTCCACGCCCGCCGCCGCGCGCAGCAGCCACAGCTCCTCGTAGTTGCCGACATGCGCCAGGTCCCATACGAGCGGCGACATCAGCGGCGACACCTGGCCGGTGAGGTCGTCGGCGGCGAGGACGTCGGTGGTGAGGCCGAAGCTCCGGTTCCGTACCGCCCCCAGCTCGTCGGCGATCAGGTTCTTCAGGTCGTCCTCGGCGATCGAGCCGGGCGAGCTCATCGGGGCCATATGGGTTCCTTCCTGGGTGCGGGGTCGGGGGCCCGGTCATGGGCGCGGCCGGGCGCACGGTCGGGCGCGCGGTCGTTCGTGCGGTCGTTCGCGCGGTCCGGCGCCGGGCCGGGTGCGGGGTCGTCCGCCGGGCTGCGTCCGCGTTCGACATAGCGGCGGGCGTACTCGTCGACCAGCGGGACGAGCCCGGACGCGCCGAGCCTCGGCAGCGCGTCCAGCGCCGCGGCGAAGCAGGCTCGGGCGGCGGCGGCCAGCGCCGCGTCCGACAGCCCGCACCGGGCGGCCTCCGTCCACCGGTGCGCCACCGGCTCCGTCGCCGCCTCCGCGACCCTGGACGCGGCCGGGTCGTCGAGCAACGCGGTGGCGACCGCGACGGGAACGGGCCAGTACGGGCCCGGCAGCGCGTCGATCATCCGCAGTTCCAGCCAGCCGCGCGGCCGGACGGGCGGGAACAGCGTGGACAGGTGGTAGGTGAGGTCCTTCTCCCCGGGTTCGCCCTTGTCGAGCCACTCCATGAAGGACATGCCGGGGTCGGAGACCCAGGCGCCGTCCGCGGTGTGGACGAGCATCACGCGGGCGTCGAGCGCGTACCGCGTCCATGCCTCGGCGGGGTCGCCGTCGACGCCGTCCCGCAGGACGGGCAGGGTGCGGCAGGGGTCGAGCTCGGTCCAGATTCCCTGCCGGGACGAGCGCATCCCGGTGCGGCGGCCCCCGCGCAGCGGCGAGTTCGCGAACGCGGCGACCAGCACCGGGCCGAGCGCGTGCACGAGCCGCCAGCGCCGCGCCGCGTCCGGATCGTCGGCGCCGATGTCCAGGTTGACCTGGACGGACGCGGTCGAGCACATCATCGCAAGGCCCGCGTCGGGGAAGCCGCCGGAGCGGAAGTAGTCCCGCATGCAGGCGTAGCGGGGATGGTCGGCCTGGAACCGGGGCAGCCGGACGGGGTCGACGCCGTACCCGGCGAGCGCCAGCCCGTCCCGGGCGAGCGCGTTGCGGACGTGGGCGATGTCGCCGTCGAGGGCGGCGTGCAGCGTGCCGAGCGCGGCGAACGGTGCGGAGCTGAGTTCGACCTGTCCGCCCGGCTCGTAGGTGATCCGGCTGCCACCGGACGGCGGTCCGGCCGCCGCGACGAGCTTCCGCACCCGGTCGGCCGGGACGTGCGCGGCCGGATCGGCGGTGTCGACGACGAGCCATTCGGTCTCCGCACCGACCGTTCCGGGCGGGCCCGTCTTGAAACAGACGCCGTGTATGTGCTGGTAGACGTCGTCCACGGTCAACCGGGTCACGCGCACTCCCGCGTAGCTTCGACAACAAGTTCGAAGCCTTCCCTGCTGAACCGCATCAGGAATCCACTGATTTTCATGAAATTCCTGAAATCTCCGTGAACGTCACTGTCCGCAACGGGCGCCGTTACCTTCCGTGCCATTCGACATACCACTCGATCACCGACTTCTCAGGCGTTGAGCGGAGGCGCTAGAGTCCCTCGACCAGACGTGTGCACCCGGACAGGAGGGCCATATGCGCGCGGACACGGGCTCGCTCTACGACGCGCACGGCGACCGCCTGTACGCCTATTGCTGGTCGCTCCTCGGAGACCGGCACGCGGCGGCGGCGGTCCGCGACACGTTCACCGCGGCCGTCCATCATCCGCCGCGCGGCGACCGGGTGCTCTGGCTGTACTCGCTCGCCCGGACGGTCTGCGCCGAGCGCGGCGCGTTCACCGGCGTCGGCGCCGCGGCCGGGACGGGCCGCGCCGCCTCGCTGTTCTCCGCCGCGGACCCGTTGCTGCACGCCGCCGGAGGCATGCGCGCCGACCACCGCGAGGTGCTGCTGCTGTGGGCGGGCGAGTGGCTCGAACCGCATGACATCGCCCTTGTCGTCGGCATCGCGCCGGACACGGTCGCGCAGCTCCTCCACGCCGCCAGGACGCGGTTGGAACGCGCCGTTCTCGATCTGCTGATGCGGACGCCGGCCGGTTCCCGGCACGACCTGTTCCCCCTCATCACCGCGTTCGAGAAGGGCAGGCTGCCGCAGCTCCTCGCCCGGCGGGCGCCGTCGCGCGCGCCCGACGGGCTGCGCGACCGGGTCCTCGCCGCCTGCGCGGAGGAGGTCACCCGGCCGCTGGCGAGCGTCGTCACCCCGAGCCCGCTCGTCATCGGCGCGGCGAAGGCCCGTTCCGGGAGGGGCCGCTACCGCCGGCGCGGGGCGTCCGGCGGCGTCTCCAAGGGTCTCGGCGCGGCCGCGGGCGTCGCCGCGTCCGCCGCCGCGGTCTTCGGAATGCTGGCCACCTGGCCGTCCGCCAAGGGCGGTGGCGGCGCCGCCTCGCTCGTCCCGACGGCGAGCGGCGGTCAGACGAACTCGGTGTCGCTGAAGGCGGGCGGCCCCGAGTTCCCGCTGCCCGAGTTCACCGGATCGGAGCGGGTGGACGGCGGGGCGCGGGCGTCCTCGAACGGCGGCCCGGCCACCACCACACCCGGCGTCCCGCCGTGGCGCGACCGATCGGAGCCGGGTTCCCAGGCACCGGCGCCGGTCCCCGTCTCGGCCGGGCCGTCGACGGTCGGCACCTCGCCGGAGGGCACCTCGCCGGAGGGCGGGAAGACGACGAAACCGGCCAAGCCCACGAAACCGGTGACCACGCGGCCGAACACCCCGTCCACCCCGCCGGATGACGGGTCGCCGACCGCTCCCCCGGTCGACCCCGGTCCGACGACTCCTCCGGACGACGGCTCCAGCGGCCCGACCACGCCGCCCACGGACCCGCCCACGGACACCCCGAACGAGCCCAGCCCCAGCCCGACCACCAATCCGACGCCGACGCCGGATTCCGAGTCGGGCCAGGGCTGACACGCGTGTCCCGCCGGACCGCCTAGACCCCGGCCGGTCCGTCGACCGGGGTGCTGCCCCGGCGGACGAGCAGGGCCGCGAGGATCGCGACGGCCGCGACCACGCCGGCGACGGTGAGGGCGTTCTGGAAGCCGTCCATGAACGCCAGGTGGCTTCCGGTGGTGATGGCCTCGGCGGCCGGGGCGGGCGTGCCGGGCGGGACGGGCGCGACGCCCTGCGACACGATGCCCTCCTGCCCCGCGAGCCGCTCCGCCGCCGGGGCCGGGACGCCGGCGTCCGTCAGCCGTCCGAACAGCACGTCGCCGACCTTGGTGGACAGCAGCACGCCCAGCACGGACGTGCCGAGGACGCCGCCGAGCTGCGAGGCGGTCTGCTGGAGCCCGCCCGCGACGCCGGCCAGATGCGCGGGGGCGTTGCCGACGATGGCCTCCGTCCCGGCGACGATGACCATGCCGAACGCCAGCCCGATCAGCACGAACCACGGCCAGAGCTGGACGTAGGGGGCGTCGACCCCGATACGCGACAGCCCGAACATCGCGGTCGCGGTGAACGCCATGCCGAGCACCAGCGGCACCCGCGGCCCGAACCGGTTGGTCAGCGTGCCCGCGAGCGGTGAGGCGACGATGAACACGCCGGTCATCGGCAGCATCCGGACACCCGCGTCGACCGGGCTCATCCCGTGCACCTGCTGCAGGTAGAGGGTGATGAAGAAGACCGTCCCGAACATGCCGAAGAAGCCGAGGACGATGAGCCCGGTCGCCGCCGACAGCGACACCGACCGGAACAGTCCGAGCGGCAGCAACGGACGCTCGACCCGCGACTCGTTCCAGACGAACGCGGCGAACAGCACGGCCGACACGGCGAACGACACGAGCGGGACCGTGTCCCCGAAGCCGTTCTCGCCCGCCTTGATCAGACCCCAGACGAGACCGAACAGCGCGCCGGTGAGCAGGGCGACGCCGGGCAGGTCGAACGAGCCCACGGCGTCCTCGTCCTTCGACTCGCGGATCACCCACAGGCCGACCAGGAGCGCGATCACGCCGAGCGGGGCGTTCAGGAAGAACACCGATTCCCAGTTGACGTTCTCGACCAGCAGCCCGGCGACGATCGGGCCGCCCGCGATGGAGATGCCGACCGTGGAGCCCCAGATGCCGATGGCGGCGTTGAGCTTGTCGGCCGGGAAGGTGTTGCGCAGGATGGCGAGGCTGGCCGGTTGCAGGAGCGCCCCCGCGAAGCCCTGCACGACCCGCCAGAAGATGACCATCCCGAGGCCGCCGGACAGACCGATCAGCACCGAGGAGACGGCGAAGCCGAGGACGCCCGCCAGGAACGTCCGGCGGCGTCCGAACCGGTCGGCGATCTTCCCCGCCGGGATCAGCGCGACGGCGAGCGCCAGCAGGTAGGCGTTGGTGACCCACTGGAGGCCGGACAGGCTCGCCCCGAGGTCCTTGGCGATCGCCGGGTTGGCGATGGCGACGACCGTCGCGTCGAGCCCGACCATCATCACGCCGAGCGCGACCGCGACGAGCGTGAGCCAGGGATGGCCGTGACCGGCTCTACCTGGACGGCCGCGCGCCCGGTCGCGCGGGGGCGTGTGGACGGCGCCCGGTTCGATCGTCGTCTCGGCGCCTGGGAACTGACTCATGTGTGACCTCCGTCTGGGCAGGGGTACAAACTGTCATAGCCTGACACTTGTCGTCAAACGCCTTCAGTCACGCCAAGACATGATTCAGATCACGACACCAGTCACCCTCTGACGCTTGGCTCGAGATCGTCCGCTGGCTACACTTCGCACATGACCGCGACCGTCCACGAACCCGGCGCGACCGGCCCCGGGTCCCAGCCCCCGGGCAGGCGCGAACGCAAGAAGCAGCGCACCCGGGAGGCGCTGGTCGACGCCGCTTTCGCGCTCTTCGCCGAGAAGGGCTTCGACGCCACCACCGTCGAGGAGATCGCCGACGCCGTGGACGTCTCGTCGCGCACGTTCTTCCGCTACTTCGCCTCGAAGGAGGACGTCGCGCTTACGTTCCAGGAGGAGCAGACCCGCGCGGTCATCGACGCGCTGACCGCGCGTCCCGCCGACGAGCCGATCATGACGGCGCTGCGCCGGACGATCGTGGGCATCGCCCGCGCCTGCGAGAACGGCGAACTCGGCTTCGACCCGCAACGGTTCGAATGCCTGCACGTGATGATGCGCGACAGCGCGTCCCTGATGGCGGGCAGCCTGGAACGCGCGCAGAAGAAGCAGGCTCGCATCACCGAGGTCATCGGCGAACGACTCGGCCTCGACCCCGCCACGGACCTGCGACCGCATGTCGTCGCCTCCGCCACGATGTGCGGCTTCCAGGCCGCCGCCGAGGCCGTGCGGCAGCACCCGGACAATTTCGGCTCGATCTCCGAGGCGGTCGACCAGGCCTTCGCCATTCTTGAGCAGGGCCTCAACGAGCGGCCCCGCGAACACCAGGAAGGCTAGGACGGCTCCTCGCCGGAGGGGCGGCGTCCGACGGCGCAGGGCCTTCTACCCGAACTGAATCAACACCGAAAAACCATTCAAGGCCGACCGATTGTCCATGGACACCGGGCGGTTCTACATTCCGGGCATCGGGGTGACCACGTCCCTCTTGTCTCCCCACCCCCAGGAGAGCCCGAATGGCACGCAAACAGCATGTGCTGGGCATCGCCGTCGCATCGAGCCTCGTCGTGGCGCCGGTGATCCCGGCGCACGCGGGGTCGTCCACCGCGGAAGTCCCGCGGCGGACGGCGCCCACGACCCCCGCGCCGCAGCCGGTGGACCGTGCCGCCGGCGTTCAGAAGCAACTGAAACTGTCGCTCGGTTCCAAGTTCGGCGGCGCGTGGGTCGAACACGGCTCCAAGGTCGTGGTCGCCACCACCGACGCCGCGTCCACCGCCAAGATCAAGGCGGCGGGCGCCACACCGAAGCTGGTGAAGTTCGACGCCCGGACGCTCGACTCGGCGCACGCCACGCTGAACCGGCACGCGAGGTCGGCGCCCGGCTCGGTGGCGTCGTGGTACGTCGACGCCGAGACGAACCGCGTCGTCGTCCAGGCGTCCTCCACCTCGGCGGCGCGGCGGTTCGTCAAGGCGAGCGGCGTCGACTCCGCGAAGGTCCAGATCGTCCGTTCGACCGACCGCCCCCGGCCGGTCCACGACATCGTCGGCGGCGAACGGTACTGGACGACCCAGTACGGCTGCTCCGTCGCCTTCTCCGTCGACGGCGGGTTCCTCACCGCCGGGCACTGCGGGAAGCAGGGCGAGCGGACCGAGGGCGCCAACCGGGTCGCGCAGGGCACGTTCGGCGGCTCCTCGTTCCCGGGCGACGACTACGCCTGGGTGGACACCAACGACCAGTGGACGCCCACGCCGAAGGTCAACAAGCACAATGGCACGTACCAGACGATCAGGGGCGCGGTGGAGGCGCCGGTGGGCACCCGCGTGTGCCGGTCGGGCGGCACGACCAGCACGCAGATCTGGTGCGGTCCCATCAAGCAGCGCAACGTGACCGTCAACTACCAGGAGGGCGCGGTCTCCGGCCTCATCTCGGCCGGCATCTGCGCCGACCCCGGCGACTCAGGTGGCGCGCTGTTCACCGAGGAGGGCCAGGCTCAGGGCATCACGTCCGGCACCTCGGGCACCTGCGACAACGGCCAGGACAGCCGTGACGTGACGTACTTCCAGCCGGTCTCCGAGGTCCTGCAGATCCTCGCCCGGAACGGCCGCGAACTGGTGACCGAGGGCGGCGGCCCCGGTCCCGGTCCCGGCGCGTGCGGTGAGTACGACTCCAGGCTGACCGGTTCGCTGGCGTCCGGCGGCAGCGCCTACCAGCCGAGCGACGGCTACACCACGACGTCCTCCGGCACCCACACCGCGTGCCTCGACGGCCCCGACGGTGTCGACTTCGACCTCTACCTGCAGAAGCTGAACGGCGGCACCTGGCAGACCGTCGCCTACTCGCTCAGCCCGACCCCGGACGAGGTCATCAACTACAACGGGACCGCGGGCACGTACCGGTACCGCGTCCACGCCTACGGCGGCAACGGCGACTACCACTTCGGATTCAGCCGACCGTGACGTACGCGAACTTCCCCGGCCGTCCCTCCCCAATCTGGACGGCCGGGGAACTTTTCATGTGCCGCGGCTCCCGGCCCCATTAATCTGGACCCCCGACAGACGAGCCAGGACGAGTCAGGACGAGGGTGTGCCAGTGACCGAGCAGGAACCGATCCTCAGCGACGGGGTCATCATCGAGTTCATCGATGGCAAGGACGTTCCCGTCCAGCACAAGGACTTCGGTGAACGGGCCGTCGTCATGCGCGACGCGAAGAACCCGGAGGGCCCGATCCTCTACTTCACCGAGGCCGAGTGGGACGCCTTCATCGCGGGCGTCAAGGACGGCGAGTTCGACGACCTTCTGGAAGACCCCACCGAGGCTCCCTGACGGACGTTCGGCCGTGGGCGGGCCAGCGGGCGGCGAGGTCCTGTTCGGCCTCGGCGCCCAGCTCGCCCCACAGCCGGAGCCGGGCGAGCCCGCCGTCCGGGTGGATGTCGACACGGACGGCGGTGACCTCGGGCGACCGGAGCCGGAAGCGGTGCCGGGTGTCGGGCTGGAGACGGGTCCGGGGAATGAGGACCAGCGGCGACGCCCGCTCGTCCGGCGGTGGCCGGTCGTCGAAGCCGACGAGTTCGAACTCGGCGGGCGCGTTGAACTTCAGGTTCGTCGTGTCGATCTCCGCGAGCCTGATGCTCCCCCGGCCCGCGAGGGCGATCAGCGCCCAGTCGTTGCCCCCGCCGCGGCGGCGGGCGGTCTCCCACCCCTCCGCCTGGGTGCGGGCCGTGCCGGGGAACAGCATGTTCTCCGCCGACGAGTAGAACCCGTCGGAGCAGTCGCGGACGCGGGCGCCGTTCTCCAGGGCCGCCAGGTCGACGGTGAGGCCGGTCAGGAACTCCGGGTTCGGAGTGACGTGGCCGTGGACGCGGAGCCGCGCTACGCCGCCGTCCGGGAACACGTTGAGCCGCACATGCGTGAACACGCGGTCCGGCTCGGTCGTGGTGAAGGCGTGTTCGGCGTCGCCCTTGAGCGCGCTCCTCGGGACGATCACGACCCAGTCGGCGTCCGCCAGTTCGGCGGGTGAGGGGTGGCCGTCGACGAAGCACGCCTCGACGGACGCGTGCGGCGGGAAGTTCCCCGTGAACCAGGCGGTGTCGAGGACGACACCGGCGATCCTGCCCGGCAGGCCGAGGCGGACCAGCGCCCAGTCGTGCCCGGAGTCACGGCGCCGCGCGGTCTCCCAGCCGTCGTAGAGCTGGCCCTTCGGCCCGAAGGTCCCCGGCCGGAACTCCGGCCTCCACGGGTTGAGCAGATTCTCCTTCGCCGCGAACGACTCGTCGCTCGCGGCGATGACCGATCCGCCGAGCGTCCGGACGGCCAGGTCCGGCAGCGAGGTGAAACCGGTCATCGTGACTCCGTTCGGTCGAGCAGGCGTCCGGTCGGCGTCTCCGAGACCGGCCTGCCGCGCAGCCACGTCGTCCGCACCACTCCCGCCAGCGTGCGGCCCTCGTACGGGGTGACGGGATGGCGGTGGTGCAGGGCGGCCGGGTCCACGGTGAAGGTCTCGTCGGCGGCGAAGGCGACGAGGTCGGCGTCGTTCCCGACGGCGATGCCGCCCTTGCCCGGGACGGCGGCGAGCGCGGCGGGCGCCTCGGACATCCAGCTCAGCACGGCGCGCAGGTCGTGTCCGCGGGCGCGGGCGGCCGTCCAGACGGCGGGCAGCCCGAGTTGCAGGGACGAGATCCCGCCCCACGCGGTGGCGAAGTCGCCGCGCTTCAGTTCGGGCGCGCACGGCGAATGGTCGGTGACGACACAGGTGATCACGCCGGCGGCGAGACCCTGCCAGAGCAGCTCGCGGTTCGCCGGGTCACGGATGGGCGGGCAGCACTTGTGCGCCGGGCCGCGCGCGTCGTCGGCGCACAGCACGAGATAGTGCGGGCAGGTCTCGGCGGTCACGGGCAGGCCGTCCGCCCGCGCCCTGGCGAGGACGTCCACGCAGTCGGCGGCGGACACGTGCAGGATGTGGGCGCGCACGCCCGTCTCCTCCACCAGCCGGACCACCTGTTCGACGGCGAGGCGTTCGGCGGACGCGGGACGTGAGGCCAGGAACTCCGGATATCCGCCGCCGGTCGGCGACGACAGCGACGCGGGGTCCTCCGCGTGGACGACGGTGAGGCCGCCGAACGAGGCGATCTCCCGGAACGCCGCCCGCATCTCGTCACCGGACAGGGGCGGGAACTCGGGAACGCCCGAGTCGGACATGAAGCATTTGAAGCCGAAGACGCCGAGGTCGTGCAGCGGGCGCAGGCTGGGGACGTTGCCGGGGACGGCGCCGCCCCAGAACCCGACGTCCACCGCGCACACGCCCTCGGCCGCCTGGCGTTTCATCGCCAGCGCCTCCGGGGCGACGGTCGGCGGGACGGAGTTCAACGGCATGTCGACGATGGTGGTGACCCCGCCGGACGCGGCGGCGCGGGTCGCGGTCGCGAAGCCCTCCCATTCGGTGCGGCCCGGCTCGTTGACATGCACATGCGTGTCGACCAGGCCGGGCAGCAGCGCGATGTCGCCGAGGTCGACGGAGGCGCTCGCCGGAAGGTCGGCGGTGTGCGGGTGGACGCCGCTGATCCGCCCGTCGCGGACGGAGACGGCGGCGGGACGCTCGCCGTCCGGCAGCACCGCCCGTCGCGACCTGATCACGAGGTCGTCCATGTCACGCGCCACGAACGATGTGCTCCGGCCGGACCGGCACGCGCGCCAGCGCCAGGCCCGTGGCGTCGCGGACCGCGGCGACGATCGCGGGCGTGGACGACAGCGTCGGCGGCTCACCGGCCCCGCGCAGCCCGTACGGCGCCTCCGGGTCGGGATGTTCCAGGATGTCGAGCCGCATCGGCGGCATGTCGAGGATCGTCGGGATGAGGTAGTCGGTGAACGACGGGTTCCTGACCTGGCCGTCCACCACGATGATCTCCTCCATCAGGGCGAGGCCGAGGCCCTGTGCGGATCCGCCGTGGATCTGTCCCTCCACGCCCGTCCGGTTGATGATCTTGCCGACGTCCTGGACGGCGGCGAGTTCGACGACCTTGACGAGCCCGAGTTCCACGTCCACGTCGACGACGGCGCGGTGGACGCACAGGGCCAGCTGGGTGTGGCTGTGCCCCTGCCCGGTCACGGGGTCCATCGGGACGGTCGGCCGGTGCCGGTACTCGCGGGTCCGCTCGATGACGTCCTCGCGCAGGACGTCCTCGACGGTGCCGAGCACCCCGTCCGCCCGAGAGACGATCTTCCCGCCGATGACGGTCAGGTCCTCGGCGTCGCGGGAGAGGCGGTGGGCGGCGAGGGCGAGCAGGTCGGCGTGGACCGCCTCGCAGGCCGCCTTCACCGCGCCGCCCGACATGTACGACTGGCGGGACGCGCTGGACGATCCGGCGTCGCCGACCCGGTCGTCGGCCGGGGCGATCGTGACCTTCGGGACGCCCAGCTCCGTCCGCGCGATCTGCGCCTGGATCGTGACGAGGCCCTGCCCGACCTCGGCGGCGGCGGTGTGGACGAGCGCCGTGGCCTCACCGCCGATGACCTCCAGCCGGACACGGGCCGTGGAGTAGTCGTCGAAGCCCTCGGAGAAACAGATGTTCTTGATCCCGACGCCGTAGCCGATGCCCCGAACGACCCCCTCGCCGCGTGTCGTCTGCGACACCCCGCCGGGCAGGTTCCGTGGGTCGGACGGGTCGAGCGGCGGCGGCAGCGGCATCGCGTCGAGGCGGGTCAGCATGTCGGCGAGCGGTGCGGGCGACTCGATGACCTGCCCGGTCGCGAGCCTCGACCCCTGCGAGACGGCATTGCGGCGGCGGACCTCGACGGGCCCGATCCCGCAGGCCGCGCCGAGTTCGTCCATCATCGACTCGTAGGCGAAGCACGCCTGGACCGCTCCAAACCCGCGCATCGCGCCGCAGGGCGGATTGTTGGTGTAGACGCCGTAGGCGTCGATGCGGATGTTGGGGATCTCGTACGGGCCGACGCCGAGCGAGGCCGCGTTCCCGACGACGTTCCTCGTGGACGAGGTGTACGCGCCGCCGTCCAGGACGATCTCGACGTCGGCGTACAGGAGCCGTCCGTCGGCGGTGGCGCCGTACTCGTACCGCATCAGCGCCGGGTGCCGGTGGACGTGCCCGAAGAACGACTCGTGCCGGTCGTACGACATCTTGACCGGCCTGCCGGTGCGCAACGCCAACATCGCCGCATGGATCTGCATCGACAGGTCCTCGCGCCCGCCGAACGCGCCGCCGACGCCCGCGAGCGTCATGTGCACCTGGTCCTCGGCGAGGCCGAGGCACGGCGCGATCTGCCTGAGGTCGTTGTGCAGCCACTGGGTCGACACGTGCAGGTCGACGCCGCCGTCCTCGGACGGGATCGCCAGTCCCGCCTCCGGCCCGAGGAACGCCTGGTCCTGGATGCCGACCTCGTACTCCCGCGCGACGACGATCTCGGCCTCGGCCCCCGCGGCGGCCACGTCGCCGACGCGGACGGGCTGGTACCGGGTGATGCCGCCCAGCTCCTGGACCTTCCGGCCCTCCGGATCGGCGACGACGGCGCGCGCGTCGGTGATCGGGGCGTGGACGTCATAGTCGACGACGATCCTCGCGAGGGCGCGGCGGGCCGCCTCCGGATGGTCGGCGGCGACCAGCGCGACCGGCTCGCCCTGGTACCTGACCTGGTCGATGGCCAGGACGGGTTGGTCCGCAGGGTGGTCGAGGCCGAACAGCGCGCGTCCCGGGACGTCCTCGTGGGTGAGGACCGCGCGGACACCGGGCATCGCGAGGGCCGGGCCGATGTCGATCGACCGGATCAGCGCGCGGGGGTGCGGGCTGCGCAGCGTCGCGCCCCACAGCATCCCGTCCATCCACAGGTCGGAGGCGTAGGCGAACTCGCCGGCGACCTTCAGCGTGCCGTCCGGGCGGAGCGGGCTGTCCCCCACGCCGCCCGGCGCGGACGTCACGTCCAGGCGCGAGGTCATCGCGACACCTCCTCGGCGAGCGCCGTCAGACGGCGGTGGGCGGCGGCGCCGCGCCGCGCGACCTCGTCCTGCGGAACGGTGACGAGCGTGTCGTCGGCGACGACGGTCCGGCCGCCGACCAGCAGGCGGTGCAGCGGTGGGGGCGGACCGAACACGAACGCGACGACCGGATCGTCGACGGCGGCGCGGAAGCCGTCCATCCGCCAGAGGGCGATGTCGGCGAGCCTGCCCGGTTCGAGCGTGCCGAGTTCGTCGTCGCGGCCGAGGCAGCGGGCCCCGCCGAGCGTCCCCATCTCCAGGGCCTGCCGGGCGGTGAGGGCGGTCGGTCCGTAGCGGGCGCGCTGCATGTAGACCGCCTGCCGCAGCTCCCCGGCGAGCGGTACCAGTTCCGCCGACGCGGGGCCGTCCACGCCCAGCCCGACCGTCGCGCCCTCGGCGAGGAGGTGGGACACGCGGGCGATCCCGGCGCCGAGGCGGGCGTTGGAACTCGGGCAGTGCGCCGTGCCGGTCCCGGTCTCGGCGAGCCGTTTGACGTCGGTGTCGTGCAGGTGGACGCAGTGCGCGAGCCACACGTCCGGGCCGAGCCAGCCGATCGAGTCCATGTACTCGACCGGCGTCATGCCGAACTGCTCGGTGGTGTGCTCCTCCTCGTCGAGGGTCTCGGCGAGGTGGGTGTGCAGCCGGACGCCCTTCTCCCGCGCCAGCTCCGCCGAACGGACCAGCAGATCCCGGGTGACGCTGAACGGGGAGCAGGGCGCGACGGCCACGCGCAGCATCGAGCCGGGCGACGGGTCGTGGTACCGGTCGATCGCGGCGGCGGTCTCGGTGAGGATCGTGTCGAGGTCCTCGACGACCTCGTCGGGCGGGAGCCCGCCGCGTGACTCGCCCCGGTCCATCGAGCCCCGGCACGGGTGGAAGCGGACGCCGATCTCCCGGGCCGCCTCGATTCCCGCCGCGAACAGGTCGCCGCGTCCCTTCGGGAACAGGTAGTGGTGGTCGGTGGAGGTGGTGCAGCCCGACTTGGCGAGCCAGCCGAGGCCCGCGCTCGCCGCCCCGGCCACGACCTCCGCGTCCATCTTCGACCAGGGCCCGTACAGGGTCGTCAGCCACTCGAACAGGGTGTCGTTCACCGCGAGACCCTGACTCGCCCACTGGTAGAGGTGGTGGTGCGCGTTCACCAATCCGGGGGTGGCGAGGCACCCGGTGGCGTCGATCCGGTCGTTCCGGTCGGCCTCGGCGAGCGCGGGCCGGCCGGGGCCCACGGCGGTGATGCGGTCGGCATCGACGACGATGTGGCCGTCCGGATACTCGTCGCCGGAGACGGTGACGACATGGGCGTTCTCGATGACGGTCCGCGTCGCGCGCGTCATGGCGCCGTGGCCTTCCGCTCGGCGGCCAGCCGTACCGCGTCGAGGATCTTCTCGTAGCCGGTGCAGCGGCACAGGTTCCCCGCCAGCGCCTCGCGGATCTCGGCGTCGGTGGGCGCCGGGTTCCGCTCGATCAGGTCATGGGACTGGACGATCAGACCGGGTGTGCAGAACCCGCACTGGACGGCCCCCGCCTCCAGGAACGCCTCCTGGACGGGATCGAGCCGCTCCTCACCCGGCGGCCCTTCGGCCAGGCCCTCGACCGTGCGGACCTTCCGCCCCTCCGCCTGACCGGCCGCGACCAGGCACGAGCAGACCGGAACCCCGTCGAGGTAGACCGTGCAGGAACCGCATTCGCCCTGCTCACATGCGTTCTTCGAGCCCGGCAGGCCCATCCGTTCCCGAAGCAGGAAGAGCAGGCTCTCGCCCTCCCACACATCGTCCACGGCCTGCCGCGAGCCGTTCACCGTGAGGTTCACGCGCATCAGGAGGCCTCCCTTCCCAGCGAGTCCACGCTTCCGGTGGAGCCCGCGCGATGGTCGTTCCAGGCCCAGGTCAACGTGCGGCGCGCCATCACCGACAGGGCCCGTCGGCGGTAGTCGCCCGTGCCGCGGACGTCGTCGATCGGCGACGCCGCCTCCGCCACCAGCTCCCCGAACCGCCGTGCCGCCGCGTCCGGCAGCGGGCCACGGCCGTCCCAGTCCAGCTCGTGCGCGATGAACGCCTCGGCGGCGGAGGCCCGGCGCGGTGTCGGCGCCGCCGAGCCGAGTCCCGTGCCGACGCGCCTGTCCTCCGGACGCAGCGCGACCGCGAACGAGCACACGGCGATCACCATCGCGTTTCTGGTACCGATCTTGGAGAAGTACTGGGGGCCGGACGCCGGGGCCGCCCAGAACGCCCGGATCAGCTCGTCCGGCGCCAGCGCGTTCCGCTTCACGCCGGTGAAGAACTCCGCGACCGGGATCATCCGGACGCCGCGCGCCGCCGACTCCGCCTCGACCACGGCGTCGCCCGCCAGCAGCGGCGGATGAGCGTCCCCGGCGGGCGAGGCGGCGCCGAGGTTCCCGCCGACCGTGCCGCGGTTGCGGATCTGTGGCGAGCCCACGGTCCGGGACGCCTGCGCGAGGCCCGGCAGGCTCCGTCCGAGTTCGGTGATCAGCCGGGCGTACGGGACGCCCGCGCCGACGCGGAGCCGTCCGCCCGCCGGGTCCCAGTCGGTGAGGGCGTGGACGCCGGTCAGGTCGAGCAGCGCCGCGGGCCTTCGCCGGTCGAAGTTGATCTCGACCATGATGTCGGTGCCGCCCTGGACGGGCAGCGCGTCGGGCCGTTCCGCCTTGATGGCGAGCGCGTCCTGCCAGGTCGCCGGTCGTAGGAAGTCCATGTTCCTCGCTCCCTCAGGTCCAGGCGGACGGAGCGTCCGGCGCGTCGTCGGTGAGGACGGTGCCCTCGACGAGCCCGTACGGGCGGTCGGCCGCGAAGTAGACCTCGTTGTCGTTGTCCATGCCGAACGGCTCCAGATCGACCAGATGGTGATGCCTGTTGGGCATCGACAGGCGTATCTCGCACAGCTCCGGACGTTCGTCCAGGACCCGGCGGCCCATCTGGAACAGCGTCTGCTGAAGCGACAGGCTGTGCGTCTCGGCGAACGCGCGCAGCAGGTGGTTCCGGGCCTCGCGGAAGGACACGTCCCAGTCCTGTGCCGCGATGCCCCGGTGACGCCACCGCGCGGTGATGGCCGTCGCGAGGACCCGGTCGTCGGTCGGGGGAAGCGTCGTGTACTCGTCCCGGAGGAAGCCGTGGAACTCGCTGCCGGTCGAGTTCAGGACGGCGAGGTCCCGCAGCCCGGAGACGACCGATTCGGCGCCGCCGTCGCCGTCGCTGTGCACCAGCGCCGTCCGGACCTCCCCGCCGCTCCGGACGAAGGAGTGCCCACCGGTGATGCGGTCCCAGGCGTACTCGTGGATCTCCACGCGGGCATGGGTGATGGTCGGCTGCGAGTCCACGAAGTGGCGCGCGAGCAGGAGACCGAAGTCCTCGATCGTGGCCATGCCGTGCTTCTTGGCGAACGCGAACACGGTGTTCTTCTGGCTGTCGGTGGGCAGGACCGCGGCGTTGTCGCCGGACAGATGGACGTCCTCCATGGCCCCGGAGAGGAGGACGGTGACGTTCACGTCCTTGATCCGGTGGACCTCGCCGTCCCTCCCGGCGTCCCTGGTGACGCGGACGACGCGCGTCTCCGCCTTTCCGTAGCGGTTGGGCCCGAGCACGATGGCCATCGGCGTTAGCTCCCTCGGTACGTCGAGTAGGCGAACGGGCTGATCAGCAGCGGCACGTGCAGATGCCCGCCGGGGTCGGTGATCGTGAACACCACGGTCACCTCGGGGTAGAAGTCCGACAGCGCGGACGTGTCGAACACCAGGCGATGCGTGCCGGCTCCCGGCTCGGCGTTCCAGTGCCTGATCCGGCCGTCGTCGTCGGTGCGCGCCTCGGCCAGGGTGGTCCAGCCGCCGTCCGGGTCGCGCCGCTCCAGCCGGACGGACGTTCCCACGGCGGGCAGGCCCCTGGCCGCGTCCAGCACATGCGTCGAAAGACTCATCGCGCACTCCCCCGGGTCCGGTCGACGAGTTTGGCCAGCCGAAGTTCCACGATCTTCGTGAGTTCCCTCCGGACGACGGCCCGCTCCGTCGCGGTGTCGTTCGCCAGGCGGGCCCGGAGGTCGCCGAGCATGCCGGCGGCGCCACGGCCCGTGGCGCAGATCAGGAACACGTGGCCGAAGCGCTCCTCGTAGGCCCGGTTCCCGTCGACGAGGGCGGCACGCACGTCCGGGGCGGTTCCGTCCATCCCCGACTGCTCGACCCGGGACCAGCCGTCCACCCGGTCGCCGATGCGTGGGTGCTCGGCCAGGGCCTCGATCACGTCGGGCCAGTCCAGGTCGTCCAGGGCCGCGACTCCGGCCGCCCGCAACTCGTCCAGGTCCCGGTAGGGGCGTCCCGCGAGCGCCGCGACCCACCGGCGGGACGCGCAACACGCCGCCAGGTCCGCATCGGTGAACCGCATCCGCGCTCCCTTCTCGCCTGTCAGTACACACAGGCGTTCGGGAGCCGGTCGAGGGACAGGACATCCGAACTCGGGCACCGGCCGCGCGCGGCGCTTTGTAGGTTTCTCCATATGAAGCTGCGCGCCCTGCTCGCGATGCCGGACCTGCGGCTGGAGGTCGTCACCGGGGAGGACGCCCTCGACCGGCCGATCCGGTGGGTCGTCACCACCGATCTCCTCGACCCCGGCCGCTACCTGCGCGGGCGGGAACTCGTGCTCACCGGGCTCGTCTGGCGGTCGGGTCCGGCCGACTCCGAGACCTTCGTGCGGGCCCTCGTCGACGCGGGCGTGTCGGGCCTCGCCGCCGGGGACCTCGCGTTCGGCACCGCCCCGGACGATCTCGTCGACGCCTGCCGCCGGTACGGGCTGCCACTGTTCCGGGTCCCCGAGGACGTGGCGTTCGCGACGGTGACGGAGGAGGTCGTCCGGCATCTGTCCGGGGCCCGCGCGGCGGATCTGACCGCCGTTCTCGACCGGCACCGCCGCCTCGTCGAGGGCACCGGGCTCGGCGCCGTCCTCGACCTCGTCGACCGCGACCTCGGCATGCGCTGCCGGGTCCTCACCGCGACCGGGCGGCTCGTCGCCGGTCCGCGGCCACCCGATCCCGCCGCCCTGGCCGGGGCGTTCGTCGGCGCGCCGCGCCTGCCGCACCACGTGCCCGGCCTCGACACCTCGCTGTTCGCCGTCGACGAGGGCGGCCGGTGCCGCGCGGCCGACTGGTTCATCGCCTGCGACGGAGACTTCGCCGACTGGCCCGCCGAACGCCGCGCCCTCACCGGCGAACTGGCCGCCATCGTCGCGCTGGAACGGGACATGCTGGACGACCGCCGGAGCGCGGACGACCGCCGCGCCCAGGAGGTCGTGACCGCCGCCGTCACCGGCGACGCGCCGACGCTGGAACGCTCCGGCGTCCTGGCGGACGTCCCGCTGGTCGCGGTCGCCGCCACCGGCCGTGGCGAACCGGGCCCGGAGGAGGTGCGCGCCGTCCTCGCCGAGGTCCTTCGGGACGCGGGCCCGGTCCTCGGCCTGGTCGACGACGAGATCGTCGCGCTCGTCCCCGCGACCGGACGCGACGTCGCCACCGAGATCGAGGACGGACTGGGCGCGCTGTCACCCGGCCTGTCCGGCGGCGGCGTCGCGGTCGGGGTCAGCGACACGGTCCAGGACCCCGACCCGCGCGGCGCCGTGGCGGAGGCCAGGCACGCGCGGCGGCTGGCCGCCGCGCGCCCGGCGCCGGTGTGCGTCGTCCGGCACCACGAACTCGCCACGCACGTCCTGTTGCTGGCCGGCGTTCCCGAGGACGTCCGGCGGATGTTCAAGGCGCGCCTGCTGGACCCGCTGCGCGCCTACGACGAGGAGCACGGCGCCGACCTCGTCCTGACCCTGGAGACGTTCCTGCGGTGCTCGGGCTCCTGGACGCGCTGCGCCGAACGGCTCCATCTGCACGTCAACTCGGTGCGCTACCGGATCCAGCGCGTCCAGGACCTCACCGGGCGCGATCTGTCCCGCCTCGAAGACCGCGTCGACTTCTTCCTCGCCCTCCGGTTGGACTGACTCATCCCCGCCCGGTGAGGGCGGACAGGATCTCGGCGATGGACGCCTCGGTGGCCGCCTTGTCGAGGCCGAGGTCGGAGAGGATTCCGCCGCCGTCCTCGAACTCCAGGAGGGCGAGGAGGATGTGCTCGGTGCCGATGTAGTTGTGGCCGAGCCGGAGGGCCTCGCGGAAGGTCAACTCCAGCGTCTTCTTGGCGTCGGCGTCGTAGGGGACGAGTTCGGGGACGCTGTCGGCCTCCGGCGGCAGCGCGGCCGTGGCGGCCTGCCGGACGGAGTCGAGCAGGACGTCCTGCGCGAGGATGGCCTTGGCCGCGACCGCGTCCGGCTCCGCCAGCAGCCCGAGGACGAGGTGGGCCGGGCGCATGTGGTCGTTGCCCGCGGCCTTGGCCTCGTTCATCCCCGCGACGATGACGTTGCGGGCCCGCGGCGTGAAGCGGGAGAAGCCCTGGGAGGGGTCCAGGTCGGGGGCCGTCAGCCCCTTCGGCACGAACCGTTTCTGCGCGGCCTGCTTGCTGACCCCCATGCTCTTGCCGATGTCCGTCCAGGACGCGCCGGAGCGGCGGGCCTGGTCGACGAAGTGGCCGATGAGGTGGTCGGCGACCTCACCGAGATGCTCGGCGGCGAGGACCGCGCTGGCGAGCTGTTCGAGGGCGTCGGTGTGCACGGTCTTGATGGTGGCGATCAGCTCGTCCAGCCGTACCTGGCCGCTCGCCGGAATGGGTTCCGTCATGCGTCAACCATAGGTTGACGCTCCTATCGCGTCAACCCATGGTTGACGGTCGTCGTTCAGACCTCGGGGATGCCGCTCGGGGACGCGGTCGTCGGGGCGGGAGCGGGCGAGTTCGTGACCGTCGGCACGACCGGTCGCACCGGCTCCTCGTGCCGCGACCCCGAGTTCCACCACCAGAGGGCGAACGAGATCGCGAACAGCACCAGGACGCCCGCGATCACCTGGATCACCGCCAGGCGATGGCTCGGCTCACCGCGTCGGCGCCCCCGGAGGCGGGCGCCGGTCGGGCCCCTCGCCACCCGCGCGGCGCGGCGGGCACGGCGCCGTTCGCGTCTCCCGGGCGGTCGGGCCCGTTCTCGCGCGGACGGCTCGGTGAAAGTGGCGCTCCTGACGAAGTCGTCGTCGAACACGGGCTCGTCGAAGTCTGCGGCCATAGGGATCTCCGGCGCGGGGGGCGGCGGTCGCTTCCAGGCTAGTCCACGATCCGGACGTCGATCGGTCGGTGCCGGGCCGTGCCGACGCGCCGGTAACGTACGGAGACTAAGGTCTAGTTACATCAACGGCATTAAGGGGATGCCGGTGCGCGCACGCCCGGCGCCCCTCGGCTGACGGGAGCGGTGTGTGGGCAGGGGCCGGTGTGGGTGAGGCAGTCGAGTCGGGGGCGTCACGGAGCGGCGGCGACGATCCGTTGCGGGTGGCGGTGCTGTCGTACCGGAGCAAGCCGCACTGCGGCGGGCAGGGCGTCTACCTCCGGCATCTGACCAGGGAACTCATCGACCTCGGACACACGGTGGAGGTGTTCTCGGGGCAGCCGTATCCGGAACTGGACCGTGCCGAGATCGTCCTCACCAAGATCCCGAGCCTGGATCTGTACCGGGACGAGGACCCGTTCCGCACCCCGTCCCTCCACGAGTTCCGCGACTGGGTGGACGTCCTGGAGTTCGCGCACATGCGGACCGGCGGCTTCCCCGAGCCGCTGACGTTCAGCCTGCGGGCGCTGCGGACGCTGCGCCGGCGGCGGCGCGACTTCGACGTCGTCCACGACAACCAGGTCCTCGGCCTCGGCAACCTCGGCATCCCCCGGCTCGGGCTGCCGCTGGTGACGAGCATCCACCATCCGATCAGCGTCGACCGGCGCATCGAGCTGGAGGCGGCCGAGGGCCTGAAGGAGCGGCTCGGCAAGCGCCGCTGGTACGGGTTCGTCGCGATGCAGTCGCAGGTGTCGCGGCGGATCGGGACGGTGCTGACGGTGTCGGAGTCGTCCAAGGTCGACATCGTCCGTGACTTCAAGGTCGACCCGCGCGACATCGAGATCCTGCCGCTCGGCGTCGACACCCGGATCTTCCATCCGCGCGGGCCGCGCGTCCCCGGCCGGATCGTCGCGATGGCCAGCGCCGACGCCCCGATCAAGGGGGTGGACGTGCTGCTGCGCGCGGTCGCCAAGGTCGCCACCGAACGGGACGTCCATGTGATCGTCGTGAGCCGGCCGCGCAAGGACGGCCCGACCGAGAGACTCGTCCGGGAACTGGCGCTCGGCGAGCGGGTCCGGTTCGTCAGCGGCATCAGCGACCAGGAGCTGGGCGCGCTGATGGCGTCCGCGGAGATCGCCGTCGTGCCGTCCCGCTACGAGGGGTTCTCGCTGCCCGCGGTGGAGCACATGGCGTCCGGGACGCCGCTCGTCGCGAGCCGCGCCGGGGCGCTGCCCGAGGTCGTCGGTGACGCGGGCGCCCTCGTCGCGCCCGGGGACGCGGAGGAGCTCGCCGCGACGCTGCACCGGCTGCACGACTCCGCCGCCGAACGCGAACGGCTCGGCGCCGCCGGGCTCGCCCGCGTCCAGGAGCGGTTCGCCTGGCCCGCGGTGGCGAAGGCCACGGTCGAGCACTACCGGGCCGCGCGGAACCGCGCGCGGGCGCGGGCCAAGTGAGGGAACGCCTTCCCGGCGCCCTCCGTGAGGAAGGAGCACGACCCTGCTGACCGTGGATTTCCAGCGGTTCCCCGTCGAACCCGGAGACCGCGTCCTCGACATGGGCTGCGGCGCCGGACGGCACGCCTTCGAGCTGTACCGCCGGGGCGCGCACGTCGTGGCGTTCGACCAGGACGCCGACGAGCTGACCGGGGTGGAGACCATGTTCGGGGCCATGCGCCTCGAGGGCGAGGTGCCGGCGGGCGCGACCGCCGAGACGGTGCGGGGTGACGCGCTCGACCTGCCGTTCCCGGACGACCACTTCGACGCCGTCGTCGCGTCGGAGGTGCTGGAGCACATCCCCGACGACATGCGGGCCATGCGCGAACTGTTGCGCGTCCTCAGACCGGGCGGCAAGCTGGCGGTGACCGTGCCGAGCTGGTTGCCGGAACGGGTGTGCTGGGCCCTGTCGGAGGACTACCACACCGCGCCCGGCGGGCATGTGCGGATCTACACGCGCGCCGAGCTGGAGGCCAAACTGAAGTCGGTCGGGTTCCGGGTCGGCGGTCACCACCACGCGCACGGCCTGCACGCCCCCTACTGGTGGATCAAGTGCGCGGTCGGCGTGAACAACGACGACCATCCGCTCGCCAAGGCCTATCACCAGGTCCTCGTCTGGGACATCATGAAACGCCCCCGCGCCACCCGCCTCGCCGAACGCGTCCTGAACCCGCTGATCGGCAAGAGCGTCGTCGTCTACTTCGCCAAGCCCCCGCGTACGGGGTCGGGAGGGGCCGCCCCGGCCGAGGAGACGGCGGATGCGGTCTGAGACCGTCCCGCCCGCGCTGCCGGGAGTGGTGTCACGGGACGACATCGTCGCGACGGCGCGGAGCATCGTCGCGCAGCAGGAGGCGTCCGGCGCGATCCCCTGGTTCGCGCCGACGGCCGGGGTCCCGGGCCATGTGGACGCCTGGAACCATGTCGAGGCGGCGATGGCGTTGACCGTCGCCGGGTTCGGCGCGCAGGCGCGGCGGGCCTACGAGTGGCTGCTCGGCGTCCAGCGGCCGGACGGGTCCTGGCCCGCGAAATGGGTGCTGGGCGAGGTCACCGAGCCGGGCGGCGAGTCCAACCACGCCGCGTACGTGGCGGTGGGCGTGTGGCACGAGCTGGTGCTGACCGGCGACGAGGACTTCGCGCGGCGCATGTGGCCGGCGGTGCGGCGCGCGATCGACTTCACGCTCGGGCTCCAGACCCGGCGCGGGGAGATTCTCTGGATGCGGCACGAGAGCGGCCGCGCGGCCGACCACGCGCTGCTCACCGGCTGCTCGTCGATCTACCAGTCGCTGCGCTGCGCGGTGGCGCTGGCCGAGCATCTCGGCGAACCGGAGCCGGAGTGGGAGCTGGCCGCCGACCAGCTCGGGCATGTCGTCGCCGCGCATCCGGAGGCGTTCGCCGACAAGAGCCGCTGGTCGATGGACTGGTATTACCCGGTGCTCGGCGGGCCCGTCCGCGGCGCGGCGGCGGCGCGGCGGTTCGCGGACGGCTGGGACACCTTCGTCGTGCCGGGCCTCGGCTGCCGCTGCGTGTCCGACCAGCCGTGGGTGACGGCGGCGGAGAGCTGCGAACTGGTGCTGGCGCTGGACGCGGCGGGCGACCGCGACCGGGCGCTGGAACTGTTCGCGACCGTCCAGCATCTGCGGCACGAGGACGGCTCGTACTGGACGGGCTGGCAGTTCGAGAACCGGCGGCACTTCCCCGGCGACCGGTCCACCTACACGGCGGCGGCGGTGATCCTCGCGGCGGACGCGCTGGCCGACGCCTCCCCCGGCGCCCGCCTGTTCAAGGAGATCGCGGGACGTCCGCTGGGGCCGTGCGCGGCCTCCGACCCGGCCGCCTGCGGATGCGCCCTGGTCACGGCCGCCCGGAGGTGAGCGGGTCCGCGTCGCTGACGCGGTGCAGAACGCGGAGCGAGCCGACCGCGCGGCGTTCCTCGAACACGCCGCCGGCGAGCGCCCGCAGATAGACGTGGTACGGGGCCTGCCCGCCGTCCTTCGGGTCGGGGAACACGTCGTGGATGACCAGGGCCCCGCCGACGGCGATGTGCGGCGCCCAGCCCTCGTAGTCGCCCTGCGCGTGCTCCTCCGCGTGGCCGCCGTCGACGAACAGCAGCGCGAGCGGCGTCCGCCAGAGCGCCGAGACCGTGCGGGACTGCCCGACGACCGCCACCACCTGGTCCTCCAGGCCCGCGGCGGCGATCGTCGCGCGGAACGTGGGCAGCGTGTCCATCCGGCCGGTGCGCGGGTCGACGAGGGACGGGTCGTGATGCTCCCAGCCCGCCTGGTTCTCCTCGGAGCCGTGGTGGTGGTCGACGGTGACCACGACGGTTCCGGCGGCCCTGGCGGCGGCGCCCAGGTAGACGGCGGACTTCCCGCAGTAGGTGCCGACCTCCAGAAGCGGGCCGGTGCCCGCGAGGCGCGTCCCGTACTCCAGGGCCGTCTCGTAGAGGGCGAGGCCTTCGTCGTCGGGCATGAAGCCCTTGGCGGAGCGCGCGGCCCGCAGCAGTTCGAGCGGCATCTCAGGGACGGGCCGTGCGGTCGTCCCCGAACCGGTGGACGCCTCGGTGTCGGTCATCGGTCTCCCTCCGTCCGGGCACCATATCCAAGTGCCATGAACACGGGACGAACCCCCTGTTTCAAACGAAGAGCGGAGAAGGCGATGCGAGTACGGGTGGACCCGCTGGTGTGCGAGGCGAACGCCGTGTGCGTCGGGCTCGCGCCCGAGATCTTCGACCTCGATGACGACGACGTGCTGCACGTCCTGCGGCCGGACGTTCCGCCGGCGGACCGCGACCGCGTCCGCCACGCGGTGCGCTCCTGCCCGAAGGCGGCCCTGTCCATCGAGAGTGTTGATACTGACAACACCTGACCTAGAAACATGGAAAGTCCAAAGGCCTTGTGGCAAGCGCCAATGTACCTGTGACCATGGAGACTGTAGACTTTCACAACACCTGAACCCCCGACGCCATACGGAGGCTCCATGGCACGCGCCGCGGTACTGCACGCGTTCGGCGACAAGGAACTCGGACTACACGACGACGTATCGACGGTCGGGCCGGGTCCCGACCAGGTGAAGGTCCAGATCAAGGCGACCGGTGTGTGCCACACCGACCTGCACCTGATCAGGGGCGTGCTGCGGCAGGGCCTGCCGATGATCGTGGGCCATGAGGGCGCCGGAGTGGTGACGGAGGTCGGCGACCGGGTGACGGATGTCCGCCCCGGCGACCATGTCGTGATCAGCTGGATGCCCGACTGCGGCGAGTGCGCCGAATGCCTGCGCGGTCAGCCGTACCTGTGCCTGACCCTGCGGAACGCGGCGCGCACGGATCCCCGGTTCAAGCTCGGCGACGGCACCGCCGCTTACGGCATGTCGGGCATCGGCACCTGGGCGGAGGAACTCGTCACCCACCACCGCAGCGTGATCAAGGTCGCCGAGGACGTCCCGTTCGAATACGCGGCGCTGCTCGGCTGCGGCGTCCCGACCGGCGTCGGCGCGGTCGTCAACACGGCGAAGGTGACTCCGGGCTCGACGGTCGCGGTCATCGGCGCGGGCGGCGTCGGCCTCTCGGTCATCCAGGGCGCCCGGCTGGCGGGCGCGTCCGCGATCCTGGCGATCGACCCGAACGAGGCCAAGCATCCGATCGCCGAGCGGTTCGGCGCCACCCACGCCGTGACCCCGGACGGTCTGGACGAGGCCAAGGCACGGCTCACCGGCGGCGCGGGCTTCGACTACGCCTTCGAGGTCGTCGGCAAGTCCGTCGCGGTCACCACGGCGTGGAACGCGACAAGGCGCGGCGGCGAGGTCGTCATGGTCGGCGCGGGCGCCGCCGACGACATCTGGAGCCTGCCCACGTCCGCGCTGCTGTTCGAGGGCAAGACCCTCAGGTCGGCGGTGTACGGGAGCAGCGACCTCCGGCGTGACATCCCGCGGTTCGTCGACCTGTGGCGGGCGGGGCGGCTCGACATCGAGGGCCTCGTCACCAGCAGGATCGGCTTCGGCGACCTCAACGACGCCGTCCGCACCCTCGCCGAGGGCAAGGCGATCCGCCAGATGGTCCTCTTCGACTGAACGACCCCTATTTCGGACACGACCTAATGTCGGCCGTTCCTGTTCGATAATTCGGGCGGCGTTTTCTCCCGGAGGGGTGGGGCACCAGGCGATCGCCAGACCCCCACCGGGAGGAGACACCGTCCATGAGGACCCGATACCGGCCGCACATCGGCATCGTCGGCCTCATCTATCTTGTCATCGGCCTGTTCGTGGCCTTCGACCGCGACTACATCGACGCGGATCTGATCCGCCGTGTCGGCAGTGCCCTGCTGGCCGTCTTCCTGTGGTTCCTGATTCTGCTGGGCGTGGACCTGCACATCCGCGCCTAGCCACAGACCCGGGCACGGGCCGTCCGTAACCCCCGCCACGTGACGGTCCGTGTCCGGTACGACAGAACCCCCTCGCGTCCCGGTCATAGACCGTGGAGTGCGGCAGGAGTTACCGTCCGCGCATGACGATGAAGGACTGTAGTTGTGGACACGGCGGCGGCTGCTCCTGCCCGAAGGGATGCGGCTGCGGCTGCAACGGCTGACCCTACTTCGGGACGGGCGCCGACCAGAGCAGAGGCACCTCGGACCGGCCGTCGTCGACGACGCCGGTCGCCACCACGGCGGGGCCCAGGGTGGTCACCTCGGTGAGGCGCTGGTCGCCGGGGCCCGTCAGACCCGGGACCTCGACGCGGCGCCAGGTGACCCCGTCGGCCGACGCGAGGACGGCCCCGTCCTGCCCCGAGGCGCTCGCCGTCACGACGAACCCGCTCGGCGTCGCGGTGACGGCGGTGGCGGTGACGTTCGCGCCGAGGTTCTGCGGCGTCCAGGTCGTCCCACCGTCCCCGGACACCAGCGCCGCGGAGTCCGCGCCGATCGCCACCAGGACGCCGCCGTGGGCGGCGATCCCCGTGAGCGGGGCCGAGGCGAGACCGGGCGGTAGCTTCGCGGGCGTCCAGGCCGCCCCGTCGGGCGACGTCCACACGGCCGGTGCCGCCCCCCGGCCGCCGACCGCGACATAGCCGCGCGCCGTCGCCGTCACATCGGCCGGGGCGCCGTCCAGGACGGTCCGCCGCCACGCGGCGAGATCCGGCGAGGCCCACGCCGACTCGGCGCCGACCGCGACATAGCCGGACGGCCCCGCGGCGACGGCCACGGGCGGTGGGCCCGCGGGGAACGGCGACCGCCGCCACACCGCCCCGTCCTGCGAGGTCATCGCCAGCGGGCCGGGCGCCGCGCCGGAGGTGCGTCCCACGGCGAGCCAGCCCCGGTTCCCGCGCACGACGTCCGCGAGCCATCCGGGCGTGGCCGGGAACCCGGCCCGGGTCCACGCGCGGCCGTCGGGGGCGGACCAGATCGCGGCGCCTCCGTTCGTGGCGCCCACCGCGACGGCGCGGCCGGGGCCCCCGGCCAGCGACCGGATCGAGCGGTCCGGACGGACGGCGCCCGGCACCGTCCGCAGGGCGACACCGGACAGGTAGGCGTCATCGCCCTGCCGTCCGGCGATCATGAGCGTGCCCGCGGACACCGTCAGACCACCGGTCCCCACCGGCGCGGGGACGGTGCCGCCCGGACGCCAGGCCCGGCCGTCGTCGCTGCGCAGGACGGCGCGGGCGCCCCGCGCGCCGCGGACGATGACCGCGAGACCGTCCCGGGTCCCGCCGAAGCGCTCGATGCCCGCACCGCCGAACCGGCTCGCGGCCTGCCATCGGAGCCCGTCCGTCGAGGTGAACAGCACCCCGAACCGGTTGATCTTCCGCCTCTTCTTCCGCCGGACCACCTGCCGGGCCTCCCGGACGGTCGCGAACCCGCCCGGCCCGACCGCGAGGCCCTTGGTCGGGCCGTGGGAGCCCTGGGCCTGCGGCACCGCGACGGGCGTCCAGGTCCGTCCGGCGTCGGTGGAGCGCCAGAGGCCCTCGCCCAGCACCGTGCGCACGGCCTTCTTCCGGCCCTTCCTCACGACGACCCGCCGCGCCTGCGTGCCGTGCGCCACGAGCACGTTGCCGTACGCGGCCACGCCGTCGAGGCTCGTGACACCGGTGAGGCCCTCGACACGCCGCCAGGTCTCGCCGTCCGGCGACGTCCACACGACGGCACGGCCGGACGAGTCCCCGACCGCGACGAAGCCGGCGCCGGTGCGGGTCAGGTCGTTCACCCGGTCGGTCGGCGTGAACCCGGCGCCGAGTTGCCGCTTCGTCCAGGTCGTGGCGTTCACGCTCGTCCAGGCCACCGGGCCGCTCCCGCCGGCCGACGCGCCGAACGCCGCCCAGCGACCGGCCCCGCCCGCGACATGGCGCGGGACGTCGCCGCGCGGGGGAACGGAACCGTCGGTCGCGCGCACGCCCGCGACCGACCAGGTGCGTCCCGCGTCCGTGGAGAGGAGAAACCGAGCCCGCTCCCGTCCGGGAACGCCGGGGCCCTCGGTTCCGGCGGCGACGACGGTCGAGCCTGTCGAGGTGACGGCGGTGAGTTCCTGGACGAGCCCGTCGGTCGCGGCGGCCGGGTCGGCGGCGAACAGCGCGTCGGCCGCCACCGCACCGGGGACGGCCGGAACACGAGGCTCCACGGTCTCGTCCCCGCCCCGCGTCACCCCGACGAGCACACCGCCCGCGACCGCGACGAGCCCCACCACGACGGCCAGCCGGACCCCCGACCTCTCCGCACGCGCCTTCTCCGCGCCCGCCTTCTCACGCACCTTCTCCGGACGCGCCGGAACGGGCGGTGGCTGAGCCTCCGCGGGGCCCGCGACCCGCACGTCCTCGGGGTCGGGTTTCGAGCGGGCCGCGTCGCCGGGGGCGAGATCAGGGTCGGGCTTGGAGGCGGGCGGCTCCGCGGGGGCAGGGGGTTCCGCTGGTGTGGCCGGGCGTTCGCGGGGCGGGGCGCCGTGGCCCCAGGTCAGTCCGGCGGTCCGCCACGCCTCGTAGGCGCGCTGCCAGGGCGACAGCGTCGCGGGCATTTCGGCGAGATCGCCGGCGACGCCGAACGTCAGTCGCCGCCGGGCCCGGCGGGAGCCCGCGGGCTCGTCCTCGGCCGTCCGCCGGGCCTCGTTCTGCTCCGGAGTCCTCGCCGTCACACGCGCTCCTTCACGGTCCTCTCGGACCACCATCAAATCGCGCCACGCTCATCCATGTACGGACATCGACGTGAACGGCGGCCAATGGGGGCCGCGGGAGCGTTCTATCACCTCAAGGGCGGCGTATACGATCTTTCGCTTCGATCGACCCCTTGTAGCCGTAACCCCGGATGTGAACGACCGGTGAACCGGCGCGGGGATCGCCGTGGACCTCGGCGGACACGCCGACACCGTCCGTCTCCACGCGCACACCCGGCGGCACGATGATCTCGACCGTGGACTTGTAGGCAAGCACCCGCAGCCTCGTGACGGAGGCGTCCAGCTCGGCGGCGCGCAGGTCCAGCAGGCCGGTGCCCTTGTACACCGCGACCGTGAACCGTTCGGGCAGCCGCCAGCGGCCGGCCCTCGTGACGGAACTCTTGTACGCGACCTGGAAGCGTCCCACCGGGCCGCGCTCGGTGCCCTGGGGAACGACCTCGCGCCCACCGGGCGGCAGGTCGGCGGCCACGGCGCCGAGTTCCCCGTGTGTCCGGGCGGCGAGCACCAGGTCCATGCGCTCGTCGAGCTCCGCCTCGCTCAGCCGCCCCTCCGCGAAGGCCGTGTGCAGCCGGACGAGCATGTCGTCGCGATCGCGGTCCGAGGCCCGCACGGCCGGGGGGTGCCGCTCGACGCTCATCGCATCTCTCCCTTCGGGTGCCTCCGCAGGATCGGCCCTCCACCGACGGGAGGGTCAAGGCCGAGAACGATCGAGATGTATCGTAACCAGTTTCCGCTCGGTTTTCGAGACATTGACCGCATCCCGACGCGCGATCATGAATGCGCGGCCTTCGGACGTCCGTCCGCTAGATTCGGAAACGGCCCGGGAACGAGGGGGGACGATTTCATGGGCGGGACGTCCGGTCGCGCGCACGGTCCGTACACCCTGTACGACCTGGACGCGCTCCCGGAGGACGGCCGCCGCTACGAACTCGCCGACGGCTGGCTGAACGAGCTGCCGGGCGACCTGTGGCACGACCACGCGGCGGACCAGTTGAAGGCCGTCCTCAAGGAGGCGGCCAGCCACGCCGACGCCGACGTCCACGTCGCCGGCGCCCCGCAGGACGTGACCACCCCCGCGGGCGTCCGCAAACCGGACGTCTTCGCCGTGAGCCGCGACACCGCCCGCGCCGCCCTGGAACGCCGGACCCGCACCTACTACGGACCCGACCTCATCCTGGTCGCCGAGGTCGTCACGCCCCGCACGGTCAGCGAGCAGATCGACCGCGTCCGCAAGGTCGACGAGTACGCCGCCACCGGCATCCCCCACTACTGGCTCGTCGACCTGGAGCCACGCCCCACGATCACGCTTCTCGAACTCGTGGACGGCCGTTACGAGGTCACCGGCAAGGCCCGCTCCGGCGAGACCGTCACCCTGCGCCACCCCTACCCCGTGACCTTCGACCCCGCGCGTCTCTCCGAGATGGACTGACTGTACTTATTGCAGGAACGGCCCACTTCGCTCGCCTGGCGGCTCGCTACGTGACCGTCCCTGGGCGAACGCGCATCGCTTCGCGATCCGCCCGGCTCCGCTCGCCTTCGGCTTCGCTGCGCCGGGCGGGTCACGCGTTCGGCGCGGGCTGAGGCCCTCGCTTCGAACACGATCTAGGCTCGGGGGGTGATGTTGCTGATGACGGTTGAGGGGTGGCTGGGGCAGCGGGGGCCGCGGTTCGTGCTGTCGGAGGCGGGGGCGGTGTGGGCGCCCACCGACGACGCCGGTGCGCTGGCCGTGGCCGACGACGTGTTCGCGGACGGGCAGGTCGTCGCCGTCACGCTCGACCCCGAGCCCGGCGCGATGCCGCCACGCGGGGCGATCGACCGGACGACGGCGTCCCGCGTCCGGTACGCGCGCCGCGGGCCCGCCGGCCGGCATGTGGCGCTCCTGGACCGTCCGGCGACGGCCGAGGCGCTGGACCTGCTGCCGCACCCCGAGGGCGGCTGGTTCCGGGAGACGTGGCGGTCGGAGGTGACCTTCACGCCGGATGGCTACCCGGGCGAGCGGGCGTCCGCCACCGGCATCTACTTCCTGCTGCCGCCGGGCGAGGAGTCGATGTGGCACACCGTCCGGTCCGCCGAGCTGTGGCTGTGGCATTCGGGCGGCCCGTTGACGCTGTTCCTCGGCGGCGACGGCGAACGGCCCGCCGAGACGCCGGACCCGGTCACCCTGGGCCCGGACGTGCTCGACGGGCAGGCGCCGCAGGCCGTCGTACCGCCGGGAACCTGGCAGTCCGCGCGCCCCGCCGGGCCCACGGAAGTGCTGGTCAGCTGCGTCGTCTCGCCCGGATTCGACTTCGCCGACTTCCGGGCGCCCGGCGGCTGACCAGCACCGACCGGATCGTTCCGACCGTCAGTAGCCGGGTCAGTAGCTGACCGTCGCCTGCGGGCCGCTCATCGTGCGCATGATGTGCTCGATCAGCGCGATGAGCACCTGCTTGGCGTCCTCCCGGTCGCGCACGTCGCAGGAGATCACCGGGATGTCCGGGGACAGGTCGAGCGCGTCGCGGACCTGCTCGGGCGAGTGCCGTCCGGCCCCGTCGAACCGGTTCACGCCGATGATGAACGGCACGCCGCGCCGTTCGAAGTAGTCCACCGAGGCGAAGCAGTCGGCGAGCCGCCGGGTGTCGACGAGGACGACGGCGCCGAGCGCTCCCTTGGCCAGCTCGTCCCACATGAACCAGAAGCGGTCCTGACCGGGCGTGCCGAACACGAACAGGACGAGACCGTTGGGCAGGGTGATCCGCCCGAAGTCCATCGCCACGGTCGTCGTCGTCTTGCCCGCGACCGCGCTGGTGTCGTCGATCCCGATGCTCTTCTCGGTCAGGGCCTCCTCGGTGCGCAGTGGGCGGATCTCGCTGACCGCGCTGACCAGGGTGGTCTTGCCGACGCCGAAACCACCGGCCACGAGGATCTTCACCGTCAGCGCGGACTCACCCTGGCCGGCGGCCGCGTCAGAGCGCACGGATTCCATCGATCACTTCCTTGAGTACGCGCTCGCTGGGGAACTGCGCCACCGGCGCGGGACGCCGGACCTGTAGCAGCGAGCGGTCGAGCAGATCGCCGAGCAGGACACGGACGACCCCGAGGGGGAGTTCCAGATCCGACGCTATCTCGGCGACCGACAGCGGTGTGCGGCAAAGTTCCAAGATCATATGATGTTCGGGCGCCAGCGGCGACGCCGAGGCGGGGTCCGGTGCGGACTCCGGGGGTTCCACGGCGGCGATCAGGGCGACGAGATCGAGTTCCGCGCCCTCGTAGTGCGTGCGGCCGCCGGTGAGCGCATACGGGCGGACGACCGGCCCCGCCGCGTCATCGTCTTCGTACCAGGTGCCGTCCTCCATGACGTCAACCGCCCGTCCCGGCCGCGGCCCGCGGGTCGGCCGACAGGTGCCGCCCGACGCGGGTGACGAGCATCGCCATCTCGTAGGCGATGATGCCGAGGTCGGCGTCGGCGTCGGCGAGGACGGCGAGGCACGCGCCCTGCCCGGCGGCGGTCACGAACAGGAACGACGACTCCATCTCGACGATCGTCTGTCGGACGGGCCCGCCGCCGAACGCCTCCCCGGCCCCCTTCGCGAGGCTCTGGAAGCTGGCGGCCACGGCGGACAGATGCTCGGACTCCTCACGGGACATCCCGCTCGAGGCCGCCATCCGCAGGCCGTCGCTCGACAGCACCACGGCGTTCTGCACGGCGGCGACCTTCTGGACGAGGCTGTCGAGCAGCCAGTCCAGCTCGCCTCCGGCTCCGCCCGGAGTCTCCGCACCGGACTGCTGGGCCTGTGTCATCGGGTGTCGCCCTCCTGGTGACCTGGTTTCGGAGCGGCCTGTGGTTTCGGCTTCCTGGCGGGTGGTCTCGCCCTCTTGGCGGACGGTCTCGGCCGCTTGGCGGGTGGTTTCGGAGCGGCCGGGGCCTCGGCGCCCTTCGTGCCCTCCGTGCCCTCCGTGCCCTCGGCGCCCTCGGCGCCCTCGGCGTCCTGTCGGCCGCGTTCCCAGCCGCGCTGCATGGCGGACAGCATCGACCGCATCGTCTCGGGCGAGCGCTCCCCGCCCTCCTCGGCCCGGTCCTTCTCGGGGGCCGGGGCGGCGTCCGCCGGGACGGGCGCGGACAGCGGCATCGTCCCGGCCGGTTCGGGCGGGGCGTTGCGCTGCGCGGCCAGGCGCGCGTCCACCCGCTGCCTCAGCTGGGGAGCGAGATGCTGCTGCCGCCGCCGCTTGGGCAGCTCGCCCTTCTTCAGCGGTGTCGCGGGCGGGGGCGGGGCCTCGGGTTCGGAGACGTCTCCGGCGGCGTCCCCGTTCGCGTTCTCAGGCGCCTCCTCGGCGGGGGCCTCGGCGACCAGCCGCACGATCCCGCCGGTCTGGGTGCCGCCGGACGCGGCGGCCGTGTCCTGCACGGTCTGGATCGGGCCGGTCGCCCGGCGCACCGGGGGCTCGTCGGCGTTCTCCACGACGATCGTGCCGGGGATCAGCGCGACGGCGGTCGTCCCGCCGTAGGGGGACGGCCGGAGCGTCACCGTGATCGAGTGCCGTTCCGCCAGCCGCGCGACGACGAACAGCCCGAGCTGGGCGGTGTCGGACGGGTCGAACTCCGGCGGGCGGGCGAGCCGTTCGTTCGCGACGCGCATCGCCTCCTCGGTCATGCCGAGCCCGCGGTCCTCGACCTCGATCGCGAAGCCGTTGGCGACCGCCTGGCCGCTGACCCGCACCGGCGACTGCGGCGGCGAGAACGTGGTGGCGTTCTCCACCACCTCGGCGAGCAGGTGGATGACGTCGGCGACCGCGGAGCCGAGCAGCGCGACCCGTGGCAGCGGCTGCACCTGGACGCGCGGATAGTCCTCGACCTCGGCGACCGCGCCGCGGACCACGTCCACCAGCGGGACGGGACGGCGCCAGCCGCGTCCGGCCGTCCGTCCGGCGAGGATGACCAGGCCTTCGGCATGGCGGCGCATCCGGGTCGCGAGATGGTCGAGGCGGAACAGGTCGGACAGCTCGGACGGGTCCTCGGTGCGACGCTCCATCGTGTCGAGCAGGCTGAGCTGGCGGTGCAGCAACGCCTGGTTGCGGCGCGCGAGGTTGACGAAGACCTCGCTGATGCCGCGCCGGGCCGCGACCTCGCCCTCGGCGGCCAGCCGCACGGCCTCGTGGGCCCGGTCGAACGACTCGGCGATCTGCCGGATCTCGTCGATGTGGTAGGCGACGTCCGGCGCCGGTTCCGGTTCGGGGGTGCGTCCGGCGCGGATCTGCTCGGCCAGCTTCGGGAGCCGCTCGCGGGTGAAGGCGACGACGCCGGAGGCGAGCGTCCGGCACTCGCGCAGCAGCCGCCGGGAGACGCGGACCGCGAGCAGGGCCGACACGATGATGGCGACAAGTCCGAGGCCGCCGGTGAGGCCGAGCCGCAGGAACGCGTCGACCGCGATCTCCCTGGCGTGCTCGGTGACGTCGTCGAGGACCTTGATCTCCAGGGCGTACAGGTCGGCGTTGGCGGTGTCGAACACCGACCGCCAGGTGGCGGGGTCGATGACCTCGACGCGCGCCCTGGCCGGCGCGGCCTCTCGCGCCGGGGCGGCGGCCCGGCCGGCGCCGGGCGCCTGGCGGGTCTTGCGCGGCTCGGCGGCCCCGGGCGGCTCCGCGCCACGGATGACCTGGTCCTCCAGCTCGCGGAGCTGGACGAACCGCGCGGATGCCACGAGACCTTCGTAGCGGGTGCGGTCGGGGTCCGGCAGGTTCGTCGCGGCGTCGGTGAACAGCATCCGCTGGGCCCCGACGAGCTGCGCGAACATTCCGCGCTCGGCGGTGCTGACGCGTCCGGCGGCGAGCGCGCCGGTCAGCAGCGCGTCCTCGCGGGCCATGAACTCGCGGGCGCGGCCGATCTCGGCGAGGGTGCGGGAGTGCGCGGTGATGGAGCCGTCGCCGGGCGCGGTCGCGCCGTGGACGGCGAAGCTCGTGTCGATGAGCGTGTTGTAGTCGCGGAGGATCTGGCCGCGGTCGGCGGTCCGCTGGTCGACGTTCCGGCGGATCGTCTGGAGCGTGTCGAGGCCCCGGACGAGCGCGTCCACCCGCCGGACGGTGTGCGCCGGGAGCGCGTCGCGCAGGTCCCCGTCCGCGCTGCCCGCGCGGACGTCCGCCGCCGCCTTGTCGGTCGCCCGGCGCTGCTCCCGCATCGCTCCGGACGCCGCGAGCCGCCCGCCGACGAGCTCGGCCATCGAGAGGCGCCGCTCCTTCTGCAGCCCGTGGACGAGCCGTTGCATCGGCAGCAACGTCTCCTGCTGGAACTTGCGGCTCTGGATGAGCTCGTTCGCGTCGCCGTAGGTCGTGCCGGTGAGGAAGACCCACAACGAGGCCAGCGCCAGCAACGGCACGAGGACCAGGACGGTGATCCTCGCCCGGATGGAGGAGAATCGAGGAACCTTCACGGCTTCGGCCTCCGGGGGCGGGGCATGCGGGGTTTTCCTCCCGATCTGTGGGAGTAAGGGGCGTGCCGGAGCCTACTACGTGGGCGCGCGTTCCGGGCCGGCATCACGGCCTGCCGCGAAACGGTCACCCCCGGCACCAACGGAGCCCGGATAAACGAATCAACGGCCACAAGATTGCGGCAAAGCGGGATAATTTACATCATTTCGCACTGTTGTCCCGCGCCATTGCGCCATACTCTCGTTCTTCACCCACTGCTCGGCCCCATGGCCGGCACGGGAAGGAGAGCACGATTCACACAGGCGACCCCCACGTCCCCCACGCAGGCGACGGCGGCGACCGGGACGGGAGACCGAGACCCTGGACCGAGGGCGTCCGGGGCGAGGACGTTACGATGCCCGCCGTGAGTTCCGAGAGCCAGGTACCCGACGCACTGCCGTCCCGGCGGCGCCGCGCCCCCCGTGGCGGCCGGCATCGCGGCGACGAGTCCTTCCTGCTGCCCCCCGGACTGCCCACCCTCGTCCTGGCCGTGCCCGGCTCGGCCCGGCGGCCCGGCACCGAGCTCGCCATCGAGCTCGCCCGGCTCGTCGAGATCGAGCACACCGGCCAGCCCGCCCGGGTCGGGTTCCTCGAGGGCGACGAGGCGAACCTGCACACGGTCCTCGCCGGGATGCGGCGTGAGGACGACGAGCTCGCGGCGGTGGTCGTGCCGCTGTCCACCGGGCCCGACCCGGTTCTGGACGCGGCCCTGCACGCCATCGTCACGAACGCACCGGCGCGCGCGGTCGCCGCCGAGCCGCTCGGCCCGCACCCGTTCATCGCCGAGGCCCTCCACGACCGGCTCGCCGACGCCGGCCTCGCCCGCGCCGACCGCATCCGGATGATGACGATGGTGACCGCCGCGTCCGGTGTCATCGTCGCCACCCCCGGCGACGTCACCGCCGTCCGGCAGGCCGAGGTCACCGGCGTACTGCTGGCCTCCCGGCTCGCCGCCCCGGTGTTCACCGCCTCCCTGAGCGACGAGTCGTCCGTCAAGGCCGCGGCGGAGCAGCTGCGCGCGGCGGGCGCCACGTCCATCGCGCTCGCCCCGCACCTGGTCGGCCCGGAGCCGGACACGGCGCTCGTCGCGTCCGCCGCGGCCGCCGTGGGCTGCCCGTACTCCGCCCCGCTGGGCGCCCACCCCGCCCTGGCCCGCCTCGCCGCCCTCCGCTACGTGGAGGCGCTCTCCCTGGCGCTGGCCGAGTAGGGCGGACCGGGCCGGACGGGCCTCGTGGACACCACGGCGTGCCCGCCGTTCAGGTGGTGTGCTGCCGGATCAACGGACCCATCTGCTCCATCATGCTCCGGTGCACCGTCATCGGCGCGGCCGCGTTGACGGCCGCCCAGTTGTCGCGGACGTCCTCCGCCGAAAGCGTCTCCCGCCGCCCGTAGCCGGGGCCCTCCGCCACGAAGACCTTCGCGACGCGGCCGCCGCCGACGGTGTAGACCTCGCCGGACTCCCCGTTGGACTCGTGGACGAGGTAGGTCACGACCGGTGTGACCTGTTCGACGCCGAGCCGGTCGGCGAGGTCGGCGGGCAGCAGGTCCTCGGTCATGCGGGTCCAGGCGATCGGCGCGATGGCGTTGACCTTGATGTCGTACTTGGCGCCCTCGTGCGCCAGGGTCCGGGTGAGTCCGACCAGGCCCATCTTCGCGGCGGCGTAGTTGGCCTGGCCGAAGTTGCCGAACAGGCCCGCCGGGGACGAGGTGTTGACGATCCGTCCGTGACCGTTCTCGCGCAGGTGCGGCCAGGCGGCGCGGGAGACGAGGAACGAGCCGCGCAGGTGCACCGCCACGACCGCGTCGAACTCGTCCACGGTCATGTTCTTCACCGACCGGTCGCGCAGGATCCCCGCGTTGTTGATCACGATGTCGAGCCCGCCGAACGTCTCCAGCGCGGACCGGACGATCGACTCCGCGCCGTCCGGGGTCGCGACGTCGCCGGAGTTCGCGACGGCCTCGCCGCCGTTCTCGGCGATCTCGTCCACGACCTGTTGGGCGGGCCCGGCCGAGGTGCCGGCGCCCGACCGGTCGCCGCCGACGTCGTTGACGACGACCCGGGCGCCGCGCGCGGCGAGTTCCAGCGCGTGCCGCCTGCCGAGACCGTGGCCCGCGCCGGTCACGATCGCCACCCGGCCGTCGAATCGCAGTTCCGCCATCTCCGTCTCCTCCGTCCCGCCGGACGTCTCTCCGGCCGCGCCCCGGGCCGATCATCCAGGGTCCCCCAGTGGTACCACTCGACCGAATCCCGCTCGGCCATGCCCCCCTGTTCGCGATCCGCACTGGACGAGAAATCTTGCCCGCGTACGATGGGAGCTGTCAGAAAGTTGCATGGAAAGCCCCATTTCGCCCGCTGACCGGCGCAGTCTCCTCGCGAGGAGCAACGGAGGTCCCGCCCCATGAGCACTTTCGACGCGGTCGACCCGGGCCCCCGCCCGTACCGGGTCGTGCAGTGGGCGACGGGGGCGATGGGACGCTGTGTGATCAGGGGTGTTCTGGAACGGCCCGACATGGAGCTGGTCGGCGCCTGGGCGCACACCCCCGCCAAGGCGGGCGTCGACGCCGGGACCCTCGCCGGACGCGACCCCGTCGGCGTCGCCGCGACCGGCGACGTGCAGGACATCCTCGACCTCGACGCCGACTGCGTCGTCTACGCCCCGACCCCGGCCCTCGACCGGTACGCCGAACTGGACCTCATCTGCTCGCTGCTGGCCTCCGGCAAGAACCTCATCGCCACGAACGGCTACGTCTACCCGCAGGCGCACGGCCCGCTGTTCGCCGGCGAGCTGGAACAGGCGTGCAAGCGCGGCGGCGTCTCGGTGCACGGCAGCGGCGTCAGCAGCGGGTTCATGGCCGACGTCATGCCGCTGGTGCTGTCGCGGCTGTCCCGCGGCATCACCCATGTCTACGTGCGGGAGTGCACCGACTTCTCCCGGCACCCGTCCTGGCAGATGGTCCACCACCTGATCGGGTTCGGCAGGGACGAGGACGCCTACCTGCGGTCGCTGCGGCCCGTCCGCACCGCGATGTGGGCGCTGTTCACCGAGAGCCTGCACCTGATCGCGACCGGGCTCGGCGTCGATCTCGACGAGATCGACATGGACGTGGAGCACCGGCTCGCCCGCGCCGACCTCGCCATCGCCGCCGGACCGGTCCCGCGCGGCACCGTGGCCGCCACCCGCTGGACGTTCAGCGGCCTGGCCGCCGGCCGGCCCGTGATCACCATCGAGATCGTGCACCGCGCCGACGCGTCCCGGACGTCCGACGAGTGGGGCCGTCCCGGATACTCCCTGCGCGTGGACGGCCGCCCGTCCGTCACGCTGGCGGCCGACGAGAACTGGGTGTCCGACCCGATCGCCGCGGCGGCCGCCCACGTCCTGAACTCCGTCCCGGTCGTCTGCGCCGCCCCTCCCGGCATCCGCACCCACCTCGACCTGCCGGTGGTCTGCGGCCGCATGCGAGTCTGAGGGGAGAGCGAAGGGAGCGCGCCATGACGACACGAGAGATCGAGGACGGACGCTTCGTCCGGCAGCCGAACCGCTTCACCGGGCGGATCACCGCGGACGGGACCGGGGGCCTGCCCGCCGAACCCGGACGCTACCGGCTCTTCGTGTCCTACGCGTGCCCGTGGGCACAGCGCGGCATGATCGTGCGGCGGTTGCTGGGCCTGGAGGACGTGATCGGCCTCGCCGTCGTCGACCCGATCCGGGACGAGCGCGGCTGGCGGATCCCCGGCCGCGACCCCGTGACCGGCGTGGAGTTCCTCTCCGAGCTCTACCTGCGCACCGACCCGTCCTTCGTGGGCCGTTTCACCGTCCCGTGCGTCTGGGACACCGTCACGGAACGCCTGGTGACCAACGACTTCCCGGCCATCACCACGATGATGGAGACCGAGTTCACCGCCCACCACCGTCCCGGCGCGCCCGACCTGTACCCGCAGGCCCTCCGCCCCGAGATCGACGAGCTGAACCGCCGCGTCTACACGACCGTCAACAACGGCGTCTACAAGGCCGGGTTCGCCACCGCCCAGGACGCCTACGAAGAGGCCTTCGACGCCCTCTTCGCCGCCCTCGACGACCTCGAGGCACGCCTCGCGAACCGGCGTTACCTGTTCGGCGACGCGATCACCGAGGCCGACGTCCGCCTCTACACCACGCTCGCCCGTTTCGACGCCGTCTACTACACGCACTTCAAGTGCAACCTGCGCCGCCTCGTCGACTACCCGAACCTGTGGGACTACGCCCGCGACCTGTACTCGATCCCCGCGTTCGGCGAGACCACCGACTTCGACCACATCAAGCGCCACTACTACCTGACGCACCCCCACATCAACCCGTCGGGCATCGTCCCGAAGGGACCGTTCCTCGACTGGACGGCCCCCCATAACCGGGAACGTTGACTCCATCTCCTCGTTATGCTGACGGATCTCTAGCAACCCGATGAGAAGGAACGAACCCGACCATGCGCAGCCAGTTCTTCGGAAACCTTGATCAGGGCCAGCAGCTCCCCGGCCACTTCGCGCTCCAGAACTCCAAGATGCTCAGAGTCCACCTCAACGGGGAGGTCCTGGCCCGGCAGGGCTCCATGGTGGCGTTCCAGGGCCAGATGGAGTTCGACTACGAGGGTTCCGGCGGCATCGGCAAGTTCATGAAGAAGGCCCTCACCGGTGAGGGCGTCCCGCTGATGCGCGTCAAGGGCCAGGGCCTGCTCTTCTGCGCCAACGACGCCGACGACATCCACCTCTTCTACCTGGAGAACGAGGGCATCACCGTCAACGGCAAGAACATCCTCGGTTACGACGCGCACCTCCAGTCGGACATCCAGCGCGTCCAGGGCGCCGGAATCGCGGCGGGCGGCCTTTTCAACACCACCCTGACGGGCACCGGCTGGGTCGCGCTCACCACCCACGGCACACCCGTGATGCTCGACTGCGGCCGCGCCCCGACCTTCGCCGACGGCCAGTCCGCCGTCGCGTGGAGCACCAGCCTCCAGGTCGGCGTCAACCGCACCTTCAAGGCCGGCGCCCTCATCGGACGCGGCAGCGGCGAGGCCATGCAGCTCGCCTACCAGGGCCAGGGCTTCGTCCTCGTCCAGGCAAGCGAAGGCCCCACCGTCCCCCACCACACTCATTAAATGGCATTTCTCTCCTCCTTCGGGCGCGGAGCGCCCTCCATCGTCGAGAAACGCGGTGCGATCGCTGGCATCGCTTCGTCTCGCCTGGCGGCTCGCTGCGCGATCAGGTTCTCGCAGGCTCGAACCTGCCTTCGGACGCGATCGCAGTGGTTCAGGTTGTCGCGGGGTTGCGCAGGCAGGCTGAGGTCAGCTCGTACGGATGACTGAGGTGGTCGCGGCCGGGCAGCTGTGTCGCTTCGGCTCGTCTGGCGCCTCGCTGCGCGATCAGGTTTCTCGCAGGCTCGAAACCTGCCTTCGGACGCGATCGCAGCCGTTGGGGTCGGTTCGGGGTTGCTGTGCGGGTCCCGCTGGTGATTCCTGTCGAAGCCGAGGCCCCGGCTTCGACAGGTTCGGCCGGGGTGGGGCGGCGGGATAGGGGTTACCTTGCCCTACTGGCCTGGGAGGGGGTCGGAGGCGAGTAGCCTTGATTGGTCTTAGAAATTACCTGCGAGCTGCGGAAGAGGGCGATCTCCGCCGTGTCGACAGAGTCGTCGCAAACTAGTGCCGACCCCAAGATGACAGATTTCGGTGCCAACGAGTGGCTGGTCGACGAGCTGTACCAGAAGTACCTCGAAGACCCGAACTCGGTTGATGAGGCCTGGTGGAACTTCTTCGCGGACTACCAGCCGGACAGCCGGCCCACGTCCGTGACCCCCGCCTCCCCCCAGGCGCCGACCGAGGGCGCGGCCGGAAAGGCCGCGAACGGCACCGCGGCCGCTCCGCCGACACCGCAGCAGCCCGTGAAGCCTCCGGCCAGGCCCGCGGCGAAGCGTGAGCAGAAGGCGGAGCAGAAGCCCGCCCCGCCGCCCGTGCCCGAGGGCGCCGAGGAGGTCCGGTTGCGCGGGGTCGCCGCGCGGACGGCGTCCAACATGGAGGCCAGTCTGGGCGTGCCGACGGCGACGAGCGTGCGCGCCGTCCCGGCCAAGTTGCTGATCGACAACCGCATCGTGATCAACAACCATCTGAAGCGCGGGCGCGGTGGCAAGGTCTCGTTCACCCATCTGATCGGTTACGCGATCGTCAAGGCGCTCGCGGTGATGCCGGAGATGAACGCGGCGTTCACCGAGGTCGACGGCAAGCCCGTGCTGATCAGGCCGGAGCATGTGAACTTCGGGTTGGCGATCGACCTGCAGAAGAGCGACGGGTCCCGGCAGCTGGTCGTGCCGAGCATCAAGGCCGCCGAGACGCTCGACTTCCGCCAGTTCTGGGCCGCCTATGAGGAGATCGTTCGCAAGGCCCGCGGCGGCAAGCTCACGTTGGACGACTTCCAGGGCACGACGATCAGCCTGACGAACCCGGGCACGATCGGCACCGTCCATTCGGTGCCGCGGCTGATGCCGGGCCAGGGGACGATCATCGGTGTGGGCGCCATGGAGTACCCGGCGGAGTTCGCGGGCGCGTCCAGCGACACGCTGTCGCGCATGGGGATCAGCAAGGTCATGACGCTGACCTCCACCTACGACCACCGGATCATCCAGGGCGCGCAGTCCGGCGACTTCCTGCGCCGCATCCACGAGCTGCTGCTCGGCGCGGACGGCTTCTACGACGAGATCTTCGAGGCGCTGCGCATCCCGTACGAGCCGGTGCGCTGGGTGAAGGACATCTCCGCCACCCACGAGGACGACGTCGCGAAGGTCGCCCGCGTCCACGAGCTGATCCACGCCTACCGGGTCCGCGGCCATCTGATGGCCGACACCGACCCGCTGGAGTACAAGCAGCGCCGCCACCCCGACCTCGACATCCTCAAGCACGGCCTCACCCTGTGGGACCTGGAGCGCGAGTTCGCGACCGGCGGGTTCGGCGGCAAGCCGACGATGAAGCTGCGCGAGATCCTCGGCGTGCTGCGGATGGCGTACTGCCGGACGGTCGGCATCGAGTACATGCACATGCAGGACCCGGAGGAGCGCGCCTGGATCCAGGAGCGCGTGGAGGTCCCGCACGACAAGCCGTCCCGCGAGGAGCAGCTGCACGTGCTGCGGCGGCTGAACAGCGCGGAGGCGTTCGAGACGTTCCTGCAGACGAAGTTCGTCGGGCAGAAGCGCTTCTCGCTGGAGGGCGGCGAGTCCGTCATCCCGCTGCTGGACGCGGTGATCTCGGCGGCGGCGAAGGAGAGCCTGGACGAGGTCGTCATCGGGATGGCGCACCGGGGACGGCTGAACGTCCTCGCCAACATCGTCGGCAAGTCCTACGGGCAGATCTTCGGCGAGTTCGAGGGCAACCTCGACCCGCGCAGCGCGCAGGGCTCCGGTGACGTGAAGTACCACCTCGGCGCGTCCGGTGACTTCGTCGCCGACGACGGCTCCAAGATCCACTGCGAGCTGGTGGCGAACCCGTCGCATCTGGAGACGGTCGACCCGGTGCTGGAGGGCGTCGTCCGCGCCAAGCAGGACCTCCTCGACGTCGGTGAGGCCGGGTTCAGCGTGCTGCCGATCCTGGTCCACGGCGACGCGGCGTTCGCCGGGCAGGGCGTCGTGGCGGAGACGCTGAACCTGTCGCAGCTGCGCGGCTACCGCACCGGCGGCACCGTGCACGTGATCATCAACAACCAGGTGGGCTTCACGACCGCGCCGGAGTACTCGCGGTCCAGCGTCTACTCCACGGACGTCGCCCGGATGATCCAGGCGCCGATCTTCCATGTGAACGGCGACGACCCGGAGGCGTGCGCGCGGGTCGCGCTGCTGGCGTTCGAGTACCGGCAGACGTTCAAGAAGGACGTCGTCATCGACATGGTGTGCTACCGGCGGCGCGGGCACAACGAGGGCGAGAACCCCTCGTTCACGCAGCCGCTGATGTACGACCTGATCGACGCGAAGCGGTCGGTGCGCAAGCTGTACACCGAGGCGCTGATCGGCCGCGGCGACATCACCGTCGAGGAGGCCGAGCAGGCGCTCCGCGACTACCAGGAGCAGCTGGAGCGGGCGTTCACCGAGACCCGCGAGGCGGTGAAGAAGCCGCTGGAGCCGGGTTCGGTGGTGAAGCCGGACGTCGAGGAGAGCATCCCGATCGACCATGGCGGGGCGGGTTCGGCGATCCCGGCGGAGACCGTCAAGCGGATCATCGAGTCGCAGGTCAGCCTGCCGGAGGGCTTCACGCCGCATCCGCGGCTCCAGCCGATCCTGCAGCGCCGCGCGCAGATGATCGAGGACGACGCGATCGACTGGGCGACCGGGGAGCTGCTGGCGTTCGGTTCGCTGCTGATCGACGGTCATCCGGTGCGGCTCGTCGGGCAGGACACCCGGCGCGGGACGTTCGGCCAGCGGCACGCGGTGCTCGTCGACCGCAAGACGGGCGAGGAGTACACGCCGCTCAAGCAGTTCGGGCACGGGGTGTCGAAGTTCTACGTCCACGACTCGCTGCTCAGCGAGTACGCGGCGATGGGCTTCGAGTACGGCTACTCCATGACCCGCCCGGACGCGCTGGTCTGTTGGGAGGCGCAGTTCGGCGACTTCGCCAACGGCGCCCAGTCGATCGTGGACGAGTACATCTCGTCCGGTGAGCAGAAGTGGGGTCAGCACTCCAGCGTCGTGCTGCTGCTGCCGCACGGCTACGAGGGGCAGGGCCCCGACCACTCGTCCGCGCGGATCGAGCGTTACCTCCAGTTGTGCGCGCAGGACAACATGACGGTCGTGTACCCGACGACCCCGGCGAACTACTTCCATCTGCTGCGCTGGCAGGTGCTGTCGGGCCGGAAGAAGCCGCTGGTCGTGTTCACGCCGAAGTCGCTGCTGCGGCTGAAGGCGGCCACCTCGCCGGTGGCGCAGATCACCGGCGGCGCGTTCCAGCCGGTCATCGCGGACGCCGATCCGGCGATCGACCCGGCGAAGGTGCGGCGCGTGCTGCTCACCACCGGCAAGATCTACTACGAGGTGGCCAAGGCGCGGCAGGAGTCCGGCGCGACCGACACGGCGATCGTCCGGATCGAGCGGCTGTACCCGCCGCCGGTGGACGAGATCAGGGCGGAGCTGGCGAAGTACCCGTCGGACGTCGAGGTCGTGTGGGTGCAGGACGAGCCGGCGAACATGGGCGCCTGGCCGTTCATGGCGTTGAAGCTGCCGCACCACATCGAGGGGCTGCGGATGTCGCGGGTGTCACGCCCGGCGTCCTCGTCCCCGGCCGTGGGCTCGGCGAAGCTGCACCAGGCCGAGCAGGAGGCGTTGATCGCCCGCCTGTTCGGGCAGAAGTAGGTCCCTGGACGGTTGGATCCGAGGGCTCCGGTGCGCGACACCGGGGCCCTCGGCCGTCTTCGGCAGGGAATTTCGGCAGGAAAGAGAACCAGGCGATGTACTTCACCGACCGGGGCATCGAGGAGCTGACGGACCGGCGCGGCGCCGAGGAGGTCAGCCTGGCGTGGCTGGCCGAGCGGCTGCGCGAGTTCGTCGACCTGAACCCCGAGTTCGAGACGCCCGTCGAGCGGCTGGCCACCTGGCTGGCCCGGCTGGACGACGACGAGGACGACTGACCCCCTAACGCGATACATCTTGACTTTCGCTAAACGCGACATATCGTGTTTAGCGCAGCCGTTCAGGACGAAAGGGCAGATCGCGATGTCGCGCTGGACGATCGACGAACCCACCACCCTGGACTTCGACGGCGTGGTCGCGCTGCGGGCCACGCTGATCGCGGGGAACGTCTCCGTGCTCGCCTCCGACGAGCGGCCGGCCGTCATCATCGGCGCTGTCGAGGGCCCTCCCCTGCTGGTCACCCATGACGCGGGCATGCTGACGATCACCCACGAGAGGGTGTGGGAGGGCGTGCTGAGCTGGCTGCGCACCGAGCCGTGCAGCGCGACCGTCACGGTGACCGTCCCGCACGACTGCCCGGTCGGCCTGAACCTCGTGTCGGCGGACGCGGTCGTGACCGGCCTGACGTCCCGGACGTCGGTGAAGAGCGTCTCCGGCGACGTGACGCTCGACGGGGTGACGGGCGCGATCAACGCGAACACCGTCTCCGGCCGGATCGAGGCACAGGGTCTGGACGGCGCGGTCTCGTTCGTCTCGATCACCGGTGACCTGTCCCTGGCGGGCGGGACCGTCGACCGGCTGACGGCGCGGACGGTCGGTGGGCGCATCGCCGCCGACGCGGCCCTGTCCGGCGACGGCCTGGTCGAGGTCACCACCGTGTCCGGCGGGGTGGCGCTGCGGATCCCCGACTCCACCGACGCGCGGGTCGGCCTGAACTCGGCGGCCGGCAGGATCGAGACGACGTTCGTCGAACTCGACGAGCAGGAGAGCTTCGTCGCGCGCGGCCGGTCGGGGACGCTCGGGAACGGCTCGGCGCGCCTCACCGTCAACACGGTGTCCGGCTCGATCACCCTCATCGGGCGGGACGACGCCGCCCCCGACACCACCACCCCGCGAAGGGACAAGTGAGGATCACGTGAGCCCCGTTTTCGGCCACGGTCGCCTGCGGCTGTACCTGCTGAAGCTGCTGGAGGAGAGCCCGCGCCACGGGTACGAGGTGATCCGGCTTCTCCAGGACCGGTTTCTCGGGGTGTACTCGCCGTCCCCCGGCACGATCTACCCGCGGCTCGCGCGGCTGGAGTCGGACGGCCTGGTCACCCATGAGGTGATCAAGGGCAAGAAGGTGTACTCGCTGACCGACAAGGGCCGCGAGGAGCTGGAACGCCGGATGGACGAGCTGGCCGAGCTGGAGGAGGAGATCTCCGCGTCGGCGCAGGAGTTCGCCCGCGGCGTGCAGGAGGACGTCCGGCAGACCGTCCGGTCGCTGCGCGAGGAGCTGACCCAGGCCGCCCGGACGATGCGCGCCCAGGGCAAGGCGACGTCCAAGGACGCGTGGAAGGAGACCGGCGAGCGCCAGAAGGAAGAGTGGAAACGCCACAAGGAGTACTGGCGCGAGCAGCGGCAGGCGTGGAAGGAAGAGTGGCGGCGGAACTGGGAGGACGCCTGGAAGACGGCGACCGGCACCCGCGAGGACGTCGCCCGCCTCAAGCTGGAGCGGCTGCTCCGCACGTTCGTCGAGGACGTCCGCGAGGCCGCGACGTCGTCGGGACTGGACGACGACGGTCTCGCCGCCGCCCAGTCCCTTCTGGACGAGACCCGCGACCGGCTGCGGGCCGAGGTCTTCCACCGCACCGACCGGGACTGACTCCGGCCGCCCTCAGGGCGTGAAGACGATCTTGCCGAAGAGGTCGCCCTCGGCCATCGCGGCGAATCCCTCCCGGGCCCGGCTCAGCGGCAGCGTCCGGTCGATCAGCGGCCTGGTCCCCGTCTTGACGAGGAACCGCGCCAGCCGCTCCAGCTGGTCACGCGTGCCCATCGTGGAGCCGACCACCGACAGCTGGAGGAAGAACACCCGGTTCAGCTCCGCGGGGGGTACCGGCCCGCTGGTCGCGCCGGACACCACGATCCGGCCGCCGGGGCGCAGCGACTTCAGCGAGTGCGACCAGGTCGCCTGCCCGACGGTCTCGATGACGGCGTCCACGCGCTCGGGCAGCCGCGCGCCCGTCTCGAACGCCGCGTCCGCGCCGAGTTCCAGCGCCCGCCGGCGCTTGGCCTCGCTGCGGCTGGTGGCGTAGACGCGGAGCCCGGCCGCCGACGCCAGCGCGATCGCCGCGGTCGCGACCCCGCCGCCCGCGCCCTGCACCAGCACCGACGCCCCCGGCTCCAGTTCCGCCTTGGCGAACAGCATCCGGTACGCGGTCAGCCACGCCGTGGGCAGGCAGGCCGCCTCCTCGAACGACAGTCCGGCGGGCTTCGGGACGAGGTTGCGGCGCGGCACCGCGACCTTCTCCGCCAGCGTTCCGGGGTGGATCTCCGACAGCAGCGACCGCTTCGGGTCGAGGGTCTCGTCGCCGCCGCCCCGGTCCGGGTCGCCGATCACCGCGTGCACGATGACCTCGTTGCCGTCCTCGTCGACCCCGGCCGCGTCGCAGCCGAGGATCATCGGGAGCCGGTCGGCGGGCAGCCCGACCCCCTTGAGCGACCACAGGTCGTGATGGTTGAGGGCGGCCGCCCGCACCGTGACGGTCGTCCAGCCGTCCGGCACCTCGGGGTCGGGCCGCTCCCCGGTCGTCAGCCCGTCCAGCGGATTGTCTGCGTCGATCTGCGTAGCCGTGACAGCGAACATGGACGCACGATAGTCCTCCGTCCCATGTCCGAAATGGTCCGGCCCCCGGTCAGAGCACCTTGGACAGGAAATCCCGGGTGCGCTGGTGGCGCGGTTCGGTCAGGACGTCGCGGGGCGTGCCCTTCTCGACGACGACACCGCCGTCCATGAACACCAGCGAGTCGCCGACCTCACGCGCGAAGCCCATCTCGTGCGTCACCACGACCATGGTCATGCCGTCGAGCGCGAGCTGTTTCATGACCTCCAGGACCTCGCCGACCAGCTCGGGGTCCAGCGCCGAGGTCGGCTCGTCGAACAGCATCAGCGCGGGCTCCATCGCGAGCGCCCGCGCGATCGCGACCCGCTGCTGCTGCCCGCCGGACAGTTGCGCCGGGTGGCTGCCCGCCTTGTCGCCGAGGCCCACGCGCTCCAGCAGCGCCAGGGAACGCGACCTGACCTCCGCCTTCGGCTGCCGCTTCACCCGGTACGGCGCCTCCATGATGTTCTCCAGCGCCGTCATGTGCGGGAACAGGTTGAACCGCTGGAAGACCATGCCGATGTCACGGCGCTGCGCGGCCACCTCGCGATCGCGCAGTTCGTAGAGTTTGCCGCCCGACTCCCGGTAGCCGACCAGGTGGCCGTTCACCCAGAGCCGTCCCGCGTCGATCTTCTCCAGGTGGTTGATACAACGCAGGAACGTGGACTTGCCCGACCCGGACGGTCCGACGACGCACATCACCTCGCCGGCCTTGACCTCCAGATCGATGCCGCGAAGCACGTCGAGCCGTCCGAAGCTCTTGTGCACCGCCTCGGCCTTGACCATCAGACCGCCGGTCTCGTCCGCCGTGGTCATGCTCCGCCACCTCCCCCTGCGGCTCCGCCTCCGCTACCGAAGCCGAGGGCGCGCAGGGCCGTCCGCTTGTCCCTGGGCTGCTCTCCCGCGCCGCGGGCGAAGTGCCGCTCGATGAAGTACTGACCCGCCAGCAGGAAACTGGTCAGGATCAAGTACCACATGCAGGCCGCGACGAGCATCGGGAAGACGTTGAACGTCCGGGAGCCCACCGCCTGGAGTTGGAAGAACAGCTCGTTGGTGACCGGCACGAAGGCCACCAGCGAGGTGTCCTTCAGCATCGCGATGGTCTCGTTGCCGGTCGGCGGGATGATGACCCGCATCGCCTGCGGCAGGATGATCCGCCGCAGGGTCAGCGCCCGCGACATCCCGAGTGCGCCCGCGGCCTCCTCCTGGCCCGGGTCGACCGACAGGATCCCGGCCCGGACGATCTCCGCCATGTAGGCGGCCTCCGACAGCGCGAGCGCCAGCAGACCGGCCATGAAGCCGCTCAGCAGGGTGCGCGCGTCGACGGTGAACAGCGTCCCGTCGATGTCGACGCCCATCAGGTCACCGAGCGGGCCCGCGAACGGCACGCCGCCGATGTGGTACTTCGCGTACAGGATGCCCATGTTGCCGAACAGGATCGCGAGCACCAGCCGGGGAACGGCCCGGAAGAACCACGTGTAGAGCCAGGCGACACCGCTGAGGATGGGGTTGTCCGACAGCCGCATCACGGCGAGCACCACACCGAGGAGGACGCCGATCACCATCGCCAGCACGGTCAGCGCGATGGTGGTGTAGACCCCCTCGACGATGTTCGGCCGGAAGGCGTTGTCGATGATGAACGACCACTTGAAGTTCTCGTTCGTCACCAGCATGTTGACGAACATCGCGGCCAGGACGGCGATGACCACCACCGCCACCCAGCGGCCGGGGTGCCGGACCGGCACGGCCTTGATGGCCTCGGGCCGCGCCGGGTCCGGCGTGTCCTTGGAGAGATCGGTCATGGGTTACGGGTTCACGACCGAATCGTTGATCGCCCCGGCCTGGACGTTCCACTTCTCCAGGATCTTCTTGTAGGTGCCGTCGCCCTGAAGCGCCTTGGTCGCGCCCGCGATGGCCTTGGCGAACCGCGACTGCTCCTTGGCCACGACGAAGCCGTACGGGGCGGCCTCGTAGATGTCGCCGAGCAGTTCGAGCTGGCCGTTGGTCTTCTGCACCGCGTAGGCGATGATCGGCGAGTCGGCGAGCCCGGCGTCGTCCTTACCGGACACGACCGCCGCGGTCGCCTGGTCCTGCCCCTGGTACTGGTCGATGGTGATCGCGGGCTTCCCGGCGTCCGTGCACGCCTTCGACCGCTTCTGCACGTCCTCGACCTGGACGGTGGCCTTCTGCACGGCGACCTTCTTGCCGCACGCGTTGTCGGGCTGGATCCCCGCGGGGTTGCCCTTCTTGGTCGCCCACTGGGTGCCCGCGTTGAAGTAGCTCACCATGGTGACGGCCTGCTTGCGCTCGTCGTTGATGGTGAACGAGGAGACGCCCGCCTCGTACTTGCCGGACTGCACGCCCGGAATGATGTCGTCGAACTTGCTGGTGACCCATTCGGTCTTGAGACCGAGCTTGGCGGCCACCGCGTCGAACAGCTCGCGGTCCCAACCGACGACGGTCTTGCCGTCGGACTCCAGGAACTCGTTGGGAGCGTAGGACGAGTCCACGCCGATCACGATCTTGCCGTCCGACTTGATCGAGTCCGGGACCATGGCGACCAGTCCCTGGTCCACGCCGCCGGAGGCGGTGATCGACGGGCCCGCACCCGTGTCGTCCTTCTTCTCGCCGCAGGCCGACAGCGCGAGCGCGCCCGTCAGCACAAGCACGCTCGTCACGATCCCGTGACGGCGCAGAGAACCGGTGATCACTGGTCCCCCTTCAGGTGGTTGCGTCGGATCCGCGTAGATCCAAAGGTCAGGTGCACATCTTTCACCACAACTTCCTTGATCCGGATAAAGGGTGCGAAACAATAACGCAACGAGCGGGCCCCGGACCCGTGCACCAACCCCCCTTTACCCCACGGACGGCAACCGGACGGCTACAGGTCGGCAACGCTCGCGTGACTGTCACCACCACCCCGGCCCACGGGCCCGCGACGGCGGGTATGGCACAATCGGACAACGGGTGACCCCCGTTTGTCGCACGAGATGACCACCGGGTGACCGGCCACCACACCACTCCACCTCGGCGGCGTCCAAGAGAGCCATTTCTTCATGACAGGGGTCGCTGTGTCCGCTCAGCCCGTTTCCACCGATCCGTCCTCACTGGACGACGATCCGGCCTTTCCACTGCATCGCGGCGGAAAGCTGGAGATGCGCTCGACCATCCCCGTCCGAAACAAGGACGACCTTTCCCTGGCCTACACACCCGGCGTCGCCCGCGTGTGCACGGCGATCGCCGACCGCCCGGAACTGGCGTACGACTACACGTGGTCGTCGCGGGTCGTCGCCGTCGTCACCGACGGCACCGCCGTGCTCGGCCTCGGCGACATCGGCCCCGCCGCGTCCATGCCGGTGATGGAGGGCAAGTCCCTGCTGTTCAAGGAGTTCGCCGGGGTCGACTCCGTGCCGATCGCGCTGAGCTGCACGGGCGTCGACGAGATCGTCGACACGGTGGTCCGGATGGCGCCGAGCTTCGGCGGCATCAATCTGGAGGACATCAGCGCCCCCCGCTGCTTCGAGATCGAGGACCGGCTCCGCGCCGCGCTCGACATCCCCGTCTTCCACGACGACCAGCACGGCACCGCGATCGTGGTGCTCGCCGCCCTCACCAACGCGGCCCGCCTGGTCGGCCGCCCGCTCTCGGACCTGCGCGCGGTCGTCGCCGGCGCGGGCGCCTCGGGCATCGCGGTCTCCCGGATCCTCATCGAGGCGGGCATCGGCGACATCGCCCTCGCCGACAGCAAGGGCATCATCTACGAGGGACGCGACGGCCTGAACCTGCACAAGGAGCGGATCGCCGCCATCACCAACCGGTCGAAGCTGAAGGGCTCCACCGAGGAGGCGCTGCGCGGCGCGGACGTGTTCCTCGGCCTGTCCGGCAGCACCGTCCGGGAGTCGTGCATCGCCACGATGTCGGACGACGCGATCGTCTTCGCCCTCTCCAACCCCACCCCTGAGGTCCACCCGGAGGTGGCGCGCCGGCACGCCAGGGTGGTCGCCACGGGCCGCAGCGACTATCCCAACCAGATCAACAACGTGCTGGCGTTCCCCGGCATCTTCCGCGGCGCCCTGGACGTCCGCGCCCACTCGATCACCGAGGGCATGAAGCTCGCGGCGGCGACCGCCCTCGCCGACATCGTCGGCGAGGACCTGTCCGCCGACTACGTCATCCCCGGCCCCTTCGACGAGCGGGTGGCCCCCGCCGTCACCGAGGCCGTGGCCGAGCAGGCCCGCCGCGACGGCGTCGCCCGCGCGTGACGAGGGGCCAGTAGCGTCCGACGACCCGTCCGACGATGAGCGCGTCGGGAACGGCGCCGAAGTCCCAACTGTCCCGCCGTCCCGGCGCGCTCTGGTTGTCGCTCTCCAGCCACCACCCGTCCCCCGACCGGCGAACCGCCCGCTTGACGATGAGCACGTCCTCCCGCTCGGGATGCCGCGCCACGACAAGGTCACCGACCCCTGCCCGGACACCGGCACGCACGAGCAGCCAGTCCCCGGGCCGCAGCCCCGGCGCCATCGATTCGCCGGTGACCTCCACGGTCAGCAGCCGCCGACGCGCCCACACCAGGACGAGTACGGCCACACCGACCGACCAAACCGCCGGGTGCCGCATGGTCCTCCTCAACCGCCCGCATACATCGACGGACGGCGGTCATGAAGTATTTCCGGGGCCAGACCCCGGGTCTTAGGCCGAATTACCGAGCGCCCTGGCCGGACGGCCCCGGTGCCACAAGGGTAATGTCGGTGACCTGAGCATGATCCGCAACGAGGGAAGGGATTCGCAGGTGTTGCTCAAGCTTCTGCGCCCGAAGACCACGGTGTCCGCGCACTGCGACCTGCCGTGCGGCGTCTACGACCCGGCGCAGGCCCGGATCGAGGCCGAGTCGGTCAAGGCGATCGCCGAGAAGTACGCGGCCAACGACGACCCGGAGTTCCGCGCCCGCGCAATCCTGATCAAGGAGCAGCGCTCGCAGCTCGTCAAGGAACACCTGTGGGTCCTGTGGACCGACTACTTCAAGCCGCCGCACTTCGAGAAGTACCCGCAGCTCCACCAGCTCTTCAACGAGGCCACCAAGCTGGCGGGGGCGTCCGGCACCAAGGGCAGCATGGACGTCAAGGTCGCGGACGAACTGCTCGCGAAGATCGCGGAGATCGACAAGATCTTCTGGGAGACCAAGCAGGCCTGACCCGCACCGTCGAGGCCCGACCCCGCTCCGGGGCCGGGCCTCAGCCATGCCGAATTCGATTTTCGGACGGGAAGAACGTTGCCGGGCGCCCCGTGCGCCGGTCATCCTTCTAGGTGGGTGTCCGGGCAAGGTCGTGCCCGGCGCGGACTGCGAACGTGGCGGTGCGTGTGAGCGACGAGATCGAATGCCCGGAGTGCGGCGGAACAGGAGAGGAGCGTCTAGGCTCCCTCCGCCTGTTGTGCGCGTTCTGCCAGGGCCGCAAACAGGTCGGCGGCACAGGCGAGCCACCCGAAGACGAACCACGCGCGGTATGGGAACACCCGGCCGTCAGAGGCTCGGGCCTGTGCCCCCATTGCCTGGGCGCAGGGGTAGTAGTCGCAGGCGGCAACTACACCGAAGCCCCCTGCCCGGTCTGCTCAGGCCGCGGCCGATAATCACCCGCCGCCGCGATCGCGTCCCCGGTCAGCCGGTACACCATCCACTCGTCCTGCGGCCGAGCCCCCATCGCCTCATAGAACGAGATCGCCGGCTCATTCCACGTGAGAACAGACCACTCGACCCGCCCGTACCCCCGCTCATCCGCGATCCGCGCCAACTCGCCCAACAACGCCTTCCCGTACCCGACCCCCCGCACCCCAGGCTCCACATAGAGATCCTCCAGATAGATCCCATGCGTCCCGTTCCAGGTCGAGTACGTGAGAAACCACACAGCGAACCCGACCACACGCCCCTCATGCTCAACGACATGAGCAAACACCTTGGGATCGTCCCCAAAAAGACTCTCCCGCACCTGCTCCTCGGTCGCCTTCACCGACTCCAGGCTGCGCTCATACTCCGCGAGCTCCCGAATCAGCCGCAAAATCTCAGGAACGTCCTCAACCACAGCACCCCGGATCACCACCCCAGGCTATAAGACCCACCCACCCCCAAACCCCACCCGGCGGCCACGCACCCCGCCTCCCATGCAGCCCACCCACCCGCACCGGATCACCAACCAGGACCCGCAGACGCACCAATCAGCACCCCCAGACGCAACAACCCCAGCCACCACAGCAACCACAGCAACCACGCGACAACATGGGGCACTGCGATCGCGTCCGAAGGCAGGTTCAAGCGAAGCGAGAACCTGATCGCGCAGCGAGCCGTAAGGCGAGTCGAAGTCGATGCAGCGATCGCACCGTAGTACGTGGCGGGCGAGGCCCCCCAGGGCCTCGCCCGCCACGTACTACAAATAAACACAGCGCGGCGAAGTCTCGCAGTGGGGCTCTCAGGCGGTAGTTTCGGAAGCAGCGGGACCATCCTGCGAGGGAGTGACGTGACCGAGGAAACCGCTGCAATGCCGACCAGTACGAAGTTGTCCGTCCGCGACGTGGTGACGGTGAAGTTGCCTGCCGCGAGCGCCTACCTGTCCGTCCTGCGGACCGCGACCGCGGGTCTTGCGGCGAGGTTGGACTTCACGCTGGATGAGATAGAGGACTTGCGCATCGCCGTGGACGAGGCGTGCGCGATGCTGCTCGCCCAGGCGCTGCCGGGGACGGACCTGGTGTGCGAGTTCGAGTTGACGGGGGACGCGATGCGCATCTCCGTCTCGGTGCTCACGGTGGACGGTGAGGTGCCGAGCCGCGACACGTTCGCGTGGACGGTGCTGTCGTCGCTGGCGGGCGAGGTGGACGCTCAGGCGGGCGCCGACGACCGGGTCACCGTGACGCTGCAGAAGCGCCGCGGTTCGGCGGGGGTCTCGTGACGGAGAAGACGACGATCGCCGGTGCGGGCAACGAGCGGTCCGACAGCGCGGTGCCGGACCGTGCGCGGGCGCGTGCCTTGTTCGAGCGCCTCGCGGTCCTGCCGGAGGGCGATCCGGAGCGTCAGCGCATCCGCGACGAGCTGGTGGAGTTGCATCTTCCGCTGGTGGAGTATCTCGCCCGCCGGTTCCGTAACCGCGGTGAGTGGCTGGACGATCTCATCCAGGTCGCCACGATCGGTTTGATCAAGTCGATCGACCGGTTCGATCTGGAACGTGGGGTGGAGTTCTCCACGTATGCGACGCCGACGATCGTCGGTGAGATCAAGCGGCATTTCCGCGACAAGGGCTGGGCGGTGCGGGTGCCGCGGCGGCTGCAGGAGTTGAAGCTGTCGCTGACGAAGGCGATCAGTGATCTCGCGCAGCGGGAGGGCCGCGCTCCGACGGTGAGCGAGCTGGCGGCGCATCTGCAGATGAGCGAGGAGGAGGTGTTGGAGGGCCTGGAGTCCGCCAACGCCTATTCCACGGTGTCGTTGGACGCGCCGGACTCGGGTGACGAGGACGCTCCGGCGGTGGCCGATTCGCTCGGGATGGTGGACGAGTCGCTGGAGGGCGTCGAGTACCGCGAGTCGTTGAAGCCGCTGTTGGAGAAGCTTCCGGCGCGGGAGAAGAAGATCCTTCTGCTGCGGTTCTTCGGGAACATGACCCAGTCGCAGATCGCGGCGGAGCTCGGCATCTCGCAGATGCACGTGTCCCGGTTGCTGGCCCGGACGTTGGCGCAGCTCCGGGAGGGGCTCACCGCCGACGAGTAGGGCGCCGGGGTCAGTCCTTGGTGGGCTGTTCCTTGAGGCGGTCCTTGAGGCGCTGCCCGAGGCTGCGGGGTTCGCCGGGGCGTGCCGCGGGCTCGGCGGCCTTCGGGGCCGCTTCGGCGTCGTCTCTGTCCTCACCGTCGTCGCCGTGCTCGGTGTCGTCGTCTTCGTCGTCTTCGAGGAGCCAGGCGGTGCTGGGCGGGCTGAGGACGGCGATGAGGGCGAGGACGGCGACGACGCCCATGGGGATCGCGATTGCGGGTCGTTCGGACTGCCACAGCGACCATGCGATGGGCAGGGCGAACAGTTGGGTGAGGACCGTGGGGGCGCGGCTCCACTGGTCGGCGCGCAGGAGTCCGCGGGCGCAGACGAGCATGCCGAGTCCGCCGGCGAGGGCGAGGACGGTGACGCCGATGGCGCTGGCCGCGTCGACGGCGGCGCCGGTGGCCGTCTCGTAGCCGGTGTAGACGCCGAATCCGATGGCGCCGGCGCCTTCGAGGGCTTCGAGGGCGGCGGCGGCCCGCACGGTGTTGGGACGTTTCGACACAACCCGAAACCCTACTCGCCCGGGGTGGGGCCTCGCGCGGAGGCGAACACGGGGCGAACGCGGGGCGAACGCATTTCGGAACGATCGATACCCTGAACGCCGTGCGCGCGATGCTCATCGCCAACCCCATGGCGACCTCCACCTCCCGGCGGGCCCGTGACATTCTCATCCGGGCGTTCTCCGGTGATCTCGATCTGGTTCTCGCGGAGACGGCCCATCGCGGTCATGCGATGGAGTTGTCCCGGCAGGCGGCGGTGGACGGCTATGACGTCGTGATCACGCTGGGTGGGGACGGCACGGTGAACGAGGCGGTGAACGGGCTGCTCGCGGAGGGGCCGTCGCCGGAGGTGCCGGCGCTCGCGGTGTTGCCGACGGGGAGCACGAACGTGTTCGCCCGGACGCTGGGCCTGCCGGGCGATCCGATCGGCGCGACGAAGGCGGTGCTGGAGGCGCTGCGGGCGGGCCGGTACCGGACGATCGGGCTCGGCACGGCGTCCGATCCGGACGGCGGCGAACGCTTCTTCACGTTCTGTGCGGGCGTCGGGTTCGACGCGGAGGTCGTCCGGGAGGTGGAGCGGCGCCGCGCGGCGGGGGCGACGGCCTACAACTCGTTGTACGTTCGGACGGCGCTCCGGCATTTCTTCTCCGGGACCGATCGCCGGCACCCGGCCCTCACTTTGGAACAACCCGGACGTCCGCCGAAAACTGGACTGTTCCTTGCTTTCATCTCGAATACATCGCCGTGGACTTTCATGGGCCGCCTTCCGGTGAATCCGAGTCCCAAGGCGAACTTCTCCCGGGGTCTGGACGTGTTCGGAATGCGTTCACTGGACGTCGGCGCGACGCTCGGCGCGGTGGCGCAGATGCTGACCGCGCGGCACCGTCCCGTCCTGGGACGACACGTGGTGAACGTGCATGACGCGGCGGAGGTCACATTGCGCGCGGAGCGTCCGATGGCCTTTCAGTTGGACGGCGACTACCTTGGTGAGCAGCGCAGTGTGACGTTCCGGTCGGTCCCGAAGGCGATACGCATCGTCATTTGACTCCGTAAGCCCCGCCAGGTGAGAGCCAAGTAACAGGCCTGACCTCCGGGTGTGACACATGCGACACCCATACTTTGAGAATCCTTTCTCAAAGGTCTTGCGTCGCCCCACACCCCCCTGACACGCTCAAAGTGCGCCCGCCGATGAGAGACCCCAACGCCGTCGGTCTCCGTCTCGCAGCGCCGCCGAACATTCACCCTGGACCTGGCCACCGCCACCCGGGTGTTCGCGACATGTGAAATCGTTCACAAGAGTGGAGTTCCTCCACTACCCGACGAAGGAGTGGACCGCATGGACTGGCGCCACCGCGCAGCCTGCCGTGACGTGGACCCCGAGTTGTTCTTCCCGATCGGCAACACCGGACCCGCGATTCTCCAGATCGAAGAGGCCAAGCAGGTGTGTCGCCGCTGCGACGTGAGCGACGCCTGTCTGCGCTGGGCGCTGGAGTCCGGCCAGGAGTCGGGCGTGTGGGGCGGCATGGGCGAGGACGAACGCCGCGCGTTGCGGCGCCGCGTCTCCCGGGCCCGCGCACGCGTCTGACCGCGCCCCTTTTCGAGGCCACGGCTCAGGTCGTCCCGGGCGGCGGTTGGCGCCGCTGGAACTGCGGGTTGGTGAGGGGCACGTCCACGACCACCTCGGTGCCGCCGCCGGGCCGGGGCCGAAAGTCGAGGCGACCGCCCAACTCCCCGACGATCAGCGTCCGGACGATCTGAAGGCCGAGGCTGGTGGCGCCCTCCACGTCGATGTCCTCCGGAAGGCCGACACCGTCATCGGCGACGATCGTGACGAGCCGGCCGCCTGTGTCGTCCGACCCCGCACTCCCCGCCCCCTCACCGTCAGGCCTCTCACCCGAGGCTTCGCGGTCGGCGGGGCCGTCGCCGTCGCCGTAGCGGTGCGCGACCACTTCGAGGGTCCCGAAACGGTTCGCCAGGCCGTGCTCGAGGGCGTTCTGGAGCAGCTCGGTGAGCGCCATCGCCAACGGTGTGGCGATCTCGGCGGGCAGCACCCCGAAACTGCCGGTCCGCTTCGGGGTGACCTTGGTCTCCGGGGTGGAGACCTCCCCCGCCATCGTGATGACCCGGTCCGCGATGTCGTCGAAGTCGATCAGCTCGTCGGGGGTGTGCGACAGCGTCTCGTGCACGATCGCGATGGATCCGACACGGCGGACCGCCTCGTCCAGCGCCGCCCGTCCCTCCGGGATCTGCAACCGCCGCGCCTGGAGCCGCAGCAGCGCCGCGACCGTCTGCAGGTTGTTCTTCACCCGGTGGTGGATCTCCCGGATGGTGGCGTCCTTGGACAGCAGCTCACGGTCCCGCCACCGCAGTTCGGTGACGTCCCGGCACAGCACGATCGCGCCGATCCGCTCCTCGCTGACGACCAGCGGGATCGTCCGGAGCTGCATGATCGACCCGTGCGCCTCCACCTCGACCTCGCGGGGCGCCCGGCCCGACAGCACGACGCTCAGCGCCTCCTCCCGCGGCTCCCCCGTGTCGCACAGGTCGGCGGTGACCTGCCCGAGCGCCTCCCCGACGAGGTCGGCCGGGTAGCCGAGCCGCCGGTACGCCGACTGCGCGTTCGGGCTGGCGTAGACGACGCGGCCGGAGCGGTCCAACCGCATCAGACCGTCGCCGACGCGCGGCGAGCGGACCATGTTGGGCCCGTCGTCCGACGCGGGGAACGTCCCCTCGCAGATCATCGTCGCGAGGTCGCTGGCGCTCTGTAGATACGTCAGTTCCAACCGGCTCGGGGTCCGGGCGGAGCTGAGGTTCGTGCTCCGCTGGATCACGCCGAGGACCTTGTCGGCGCGGCGCACCGGGATCGACTCCTCCCGGACGGGAATGCCGCTGCCCCACTCGGGGTCGCCCTCCCGGACGATCCGTCCCTCGCGCCACGCCACGTCGATCAGCCCGCGCCGGCCCGTCCGGACGATCTTCCCGACGAGATCCTCCGGGTAGGCGGTCGGCCCGGTCGTCGGCCGCATCTGCGCGATCGCCACCCAGCCCGGCACGCTCGCCCCCGGGTCCGGCGCGGGACGCCGACCGCCGCGGGAGTGCCGGTCGGTGTCCGGCGCGGCCGCGTCCAGCGCGTCCGCCGACCGCAGCGGCACCCAGAGCAGCAGGTCCGCGAACGACAGGTCGGCGAGGAGTTGCCAGTCGGACACCAGCGCGTGCAGCCACTCAAGGTCTTCGGCCGCGAGATCGCTGTGATCGCGGACAAGATCGGTCAAGGTAGGCACGCCACCATCATCGCCGATGGGTTTTGGTGCCCCGGCCCGCACCCCGAATTCCGGCGACCTGGGAGAATTCCCGCATGTTCGCAGCAGGGGATCCGCTGGCCAGGCTTCGTGACGCGGCGGCGCGGCGCGCCGAGGCCGGGCTGCGCCGGACGCTGCGTCCCCGGCACGGCGGCCCCGGCGGGCTCGTGGACCTGGCGTCCAACGACTATCTCGGGCTCGCCGCCGACCCCCGCGTCGTCGAGGGCGCCGTCGCCGCGGCCCGCGCGTGGGGCACCGGCTCGACCGGTTCCCGCCTCGTCACCGGGACGACGGAACTGCACGCCGAACTGGACCGGCGGCTCGCGGCGTTCACCGGCAGCGCAGCCGGGCTCGTGTTCTCCTCCGGCTTCCTCGCCAACCTCGGCGCCGTCACCGCCCTCGCCGGGCCGGGCACGCTCGTGGTGTCCGACCGGGTCAACCACGCCTCGATCGTGGACGCCTGCCGGCTGTCGCGAGCACGGGTCGTGATCGCCCCGCACCGCGACGTCGCCGCCGTCGACAAGGCCCTCGCGGACCGGGACGAGGAGCACGCGGTCGTCGTCACCGACGCCGTGTTCTCCGTGGACGGCGATCTCGCGCCGCTGCGGGCCCTGCACACCGTCGTCCGCACGCACGGCGCGCTGCTGGTCGTCGACGAGGCGCACGCGCTCGGCGTCGTCGGCGACCACGGCCGCGGCGCCGCGCACGCCGCGGGCCTCGCGGGCGAACCCGACGTGATCCTCACCGTCACGCTGTCGAAGTCGCTGGCGGCGCAGGGCGGCGCCGTCCTCGGCGCCGCCGAGGTGATCGACACGCTGGTCGACACCGGCCGGTCGTTCATCTTCGACACCGGCCTCAACCCGCCCGCCGCCGGGGCCGCGCTCGCCGCGCTCGACATCCTCGAGACCGATCCCGGCCTTCCCGTCCGCGCCCGCGGCCGGGCCCGCCGGATCGCGGACCTCGCGGCCGGTTCCGGCCTGGAGACCGCCGACCCGGCCGCGGCCGTCGTCCCGGTGTTCCTCGGCGAACCGCACACCGCCGTCCACGCCGCCGAGATCTGCGCCGAACACGGGCTTCACGTCGGCTGCTTCCGGCCACCGTCCGTCCCCGTGGGCCGCGCGTGCCTGCGTCTCACCGCACGCGCCACACTGGACGAGGCGGACCTCGTCCACCTCCGGGAGGCCCTGGCCAAGATCGCTTGTTCTACCGGCCGTAGTCTTCACACGTAACATCGGGGAAAACCGGTGATGAACGTGAGGAGATGCCGTGACGGAGGTCAGGGGCGGGCCCCGGCACGGGGGCGGATTCGAGCACGGGTACGACCGGGTGTCGCTGGGTGACGTCGGCAAACGCCACCCGAACCAGGCGCCCCGCATTCCCAAGTACTACAAACTCAAAGAGCTTCTGGTCGAGCTGATCCAGTCGCTTCCCCCGGGCAGTCCGCTGCCTCCCGAACGGGCCCTCGCCGAGAAGTACGAGACGTCCCGCACGACCGTCCGCCAGGCCCTCACCGAACTCGTCGTCGAGGGGCGCCTGCAACGCATCCAGGGCAAGGGCACCTTCGTCGCCAAACCGAAGGTGTCGCAGGAACTCCAGCTCGTCAGCTACACCGAGGACATGCGGCACCACGGGCTCCGCCCCGAGACCCGCATCCTGGACGCCGGTTACGTCAGCGCCGACGAACGCCTCGCCACCCTCCTCGCCATCCGTCCCGGCGGCCGTGTCCTGCGCGTCCACCGGCTCCGTCTCGCCGACGGCGAGGCCATGTCGATCGACACCTCGCACCTGCCGGCCCGCCGCTTCCCCGGCCTGCGCCGCGAACTCCCCCGGCACCGCTCCCTGTACGAGACGCTCGCCACCGCCTACGACGTCCACCTCACCGAGGCCGAGGAGACGATCGAGACCGTCCTCGCCACCCCCCACGACGCGCAACTTCTCGGCGTGGACGTCGGCCTCCCCATGCTGCTGCTCTCCCGGCACGCCTTCGACACCACGGGCCAGCCCGTCGAGTGGGCCCAGTCCCTCTACCGGGGCGACCGTTACAAGTTCGTCACCCGCCTCCGGCGCTGACCCCGGCCAGCCACCGCGTCCAGATTTCGACCACAAGTTCGAAGGATCTGGCTACGCTGAGTACAAACCTTCTCTACGATGACCGGGAGCAGATCGTGAGGGAAAGGTCGCAGAACGTGGCGGAGACCCTGGTTTTCAACCTTGACGACCTGTCCGACAACACCTTGTGGGACATGTGGGTGCGCGGCGAAGTGGAGGACCTTCTCGATCTTCCGTACGAAGGTATACGGGTCGAGATCATCGGGGGTCAGATCGTCGTGTCACCGGCACCGACCGTGGCGCATGCAGTGATTCTCACCGACATCAGCACGGCGTTTACGACCGCCCCGTCGAGGGACCGCGACGTCCCATGGGTGCCCACGCAGGTCGTCAACCTGTGGCGAGAGACGGCGGGCAAGTCCGCGATCCCCGATCTCGTCGTTCTGGCGGCGGACGTGCTGGAAGCGGCCGCCAACGCCGACGCTTTCGGGCTGTCGCCCGACGAGGTCGAGATGGTCGTCGAAGTCACCTCGCCCAGCAACTCCGAACAGGACCGCCCACCGACAGGCGGGCGCCGACTGGCGGAACCCAACAAATGGTCCCGCTACGCCCAAGTCGAGATCCCCTACTACCTTCTCGTCGATCGATCACCGAAGGAGGCCAAGACGACCCTCTACTGCATCCCAGACAGATCCACGGGCGCTTACCTACATCGGGAGTCGTGGGAGTTCGGCGAGACGATCCAGTTGCCGGAGCCGTTCAACGTCGAGATCGAGACCAGGCATTGGCAGCCGTGGAAGAAGTAGAGCAGGAAGCAGCGGCCAGGATTCCCCCCATGGCCACGACGGTCGACCAACGGACCAAGATTGTCGTTCATGGCGTGGTCTACCCCAAGGACCCCCGCGACATGACCGCCGAAGAGGTCCGGGAACACCTCTTCCTGCCGGAGGAAGCCGGCATCGAGGTCCTCGATCATCAGGACGAGGGGACCCTTACCGAGGTCGGCATCTCCTGGGCCGAAGGCGTCGACGACAAGACCGTGCTCTACCACCTTCGTCGCATCATCCGGGAGCGGATGATCCATATCGTGTGAACGCGCGGCTGACGGGCCACGTGCTCACCATGAGGGTCACAAGGTCTGGCTGAGGGCCTTGATGGGCATTTTCAGGGTGTTGAGGAGTTCCAGGTCCTTGGCGGCGGGGCGACCGAGGGTGGTGAGGTAGTTGCCGACGATGAGGGCGTTGATGCCGCCGAGCATCCCGTCGCGGGTGCCGAGGTCGCCGAGGGTGAGTTCACGACCGCCCGCGTAGCGGAGGATGGTGCGGGGCAGGGCGAGGCGGAACGCGGCGATCGTCTTCAGCGCCTCGGTGCCCTCGACCAGCGGGAAGTCGGCGAACGGGGTGCCGGGACGCGGGGCGAGGAAGTTCAGCGGAACCTCGTCGGGGTCCAGTTCGGCGAGCTGACCGGCGAACTCGGCGCGCTGCTCGACCGATTCGCCCATGCCGACGATGCCGCCGCAGCACACCTCCATTCCGGCGTCCTTCACCATGCGGAGCGTGTCCCGGCGTTCCTCCCACGTGTGGGTGGTGACGACGTTCGGGAAATGGGAGCGGGCCGTCTCCAGGTTGTGGTTGTAGCGGTGGACGCCCATCGCGGCCAGCTCGTCCACCTGCTTCTGGGTGAGCATTCCGAGCGAACACGCGATGTTGATCTCCACGGCCTCGTTGATGGCGGTGATGCCGTCGCGGACCTGGGCCATCAGCCGTTCGTCGGGGCCGCGGACGGCCGCGACGATGCAGAACTCGGACGCGCCGGTCCGCGCGGTCTCCTTCGCCGCCTCGACCAGGTCCGGGATGTTCAGCCACACCGACCGGACCGGTGACTCGAACCTGCCGGACTGCGAGCAGAAGTGGCAGTCCTCGGGGCAGCCGCCGGTCTTCAGCGACACGATGCCCTCGACCTCGACCTCCGGTCCGCACCACCGCATCCGCACCTCGTGGGCGACGGCGAGCAGGGCCTCCAGCCGGTCGTCGGGGAGGGTGAGGCATTCCAGGGCCTGCTCGGCGGAGAGGCCCGTGCCCTCGTCCAGAACCTGGCGGCGGGCGACGTCGAGGATGTCGGTCACGTGTTACTCCTTGTCGAGGCCGTGACGGTCGCGGAACTCGGCGGGGTCGAACGCGCCGCCGAACGAGGGGGCCAGGCCGCGGTGCGCGGCCAGGAGGAACTCCGCCGGGTCGAGCGCGCCCGCCCCCACGTGCAGGACGCCCGACAGCGGCCGGGCCGCGATGGTCTCCAGGTCGCGGATGTTGCTGCGCATCGCGAGGTCCGGGTCGTCCGGCCACGCGCCGACGACGACGCCCGCGAGTTCGACGCCGCGGTGCGCCATCGCCTCCAGTGTCAGCGCCGTGTGGTTGAGGGTGCCGAGGTCGGGGCGGGTGACGACGACGGCGGCGGCGCCGACCTCGCGCGCCAGGTCGGCGATCGTGGCGCCCTCCTCGTCATAGCGGACGAGGAGACCGCCCGCGCCCTCGACCAGCACCAGCCGACGGTCGGCGGACAGGTCCCGGACGTGGTTCGCCGCGTCCGCCAGCCGGACGGGCGCGGCACCGGCGCGCCGGGCCGCCGCGGCGGGCGACAGCGGGTCGGGGAAACGGGCGAGTTCGTGCACGTCGTCGACGGCGGCGAGGCGTCGCACCTCGTCCACGTCACCGGGCTCCCCGTCGCCGACACCGGTCTGGCCGGGTTTGACGACCGCGACGGACGCGCCCCGCGCGGCGGCGACCGCCGCCAGTGCCGCGGTGACGACGGTCTTGCCGACACCCGTACACGTCCCGGTCACCACGAGCACACTCACAAGGCGGCACACTAGCGCGGGCCCGGCACGGCCACGACGCCCGCATCCCCTCCCCCGGCGGAACCACGCGGAACCGGGCGGCGCGGTCAGGCGTCCAAGGGTCATGGCCGGTTCACACACACGCTCCCACCGGGTGCCGGCGTTCGCCGCCGTGGCCGTCGCGACCTGCGCGGCGCTGACCTCCTGCGGCGACGGCTCCGAGACGGCCGGGCCGTCACCGTCGTCCACCGCACCCGCCACGTCCGCCACGGCGCCCCCGACCGGGTCCCCCGCCGAGGACTCCCCCGCCGAAGAGAGACTCGTCCTGCGCTGGCGCGAGACCGGCGGCATCGCCGGGCTCGGCGGCCCCGGCAGCATCCCGGAGTTCTCCCTGTACTCCACCGGACGCGCGGTCGTGTCGTCCGGCCCGCCGCAGTACGCGCTGACGGAGTACCGGCTCAAGCCGGAGGCGCTCCAGCGGCTCCTCGACGAGGCCCGCGACGCCGGTCTGAGCCGCTCCCACACCGTGGGCTCCGACCAGATCATGGACGCGATCATCGCCGAGATCACGATGGGCGACGCCACGACCCGCGTCATCCAGCCAGGGTCCGAGTCCGCGACCGCCCCGGAGGCGAGGTTCCTCAAGCGCCTCGACCCACGTGTCTGGCCCGCGTCCGACCAGGCCGCACCGCCCAAGCCGTACCGGCCGGAGAAGACGGCCGTCCTCGCGGGCGAGACCAGCGGCGGCGCCAAGGTCAAGAACTGGCCCCTCGCCCCGCTCGGCAGGGGCGAGGAGGCGGCGGGCGCCCGCTGCACGGTCGTCCCGGCGTCGAAGCTCCCCGCCACCGCGCCCGACACCGTCTGGCGCAGCGAGGGCAAGACGTACTCCGTGCGGCTCCGCCCGCTCCTGCCCGCCGAGTCCACCTGTCAGGACGTCATCTAGATCTCGCTCCCGCCGGGTGGATTCACGCGAGACGGTTGTTCATGCATACACTTTCCTGTGCACATGGGAAGTGATGACATAGGAGAAATGTCGTATTCGGACGGTGCGGTGGTCGTCCGGGCGGCGCGGGTGGACGAGTACGACCTCATCGGCGATCTGACCGTGGAGGTCTATGTCGGCGGCGGGCTGATGTCGCCCGCGTCGCCCTACATAAGCAAGCTCCGGGACACCGCGAGCCGCGCCGCCGAGTCTGAGCTGCTCGTCGCCGAGATCGGCGGCAAGATCGGCGGGGCCGTGACCTACTGCCCGCCGGGCAGCCCCTACGCGGCGCTGGCCGGGCCGGACGAGGCGGAGTTCCGGATGCTCGCCGTCCTGGACGAGGCGCGCGGCCACGGCCTCGGACGTGCCCTGGTGTGGGCGTGCGCGGATCGGGCACGCGCGGCCGGACTCACCGCGCTGCGCCTGTCGACCCAGCGGAACATGACGCAGGCGCATCGAATGTACGAAGGCATGGGATTCGTCCGCACCCCCGACCGCGACTGGGAAGTAGAGCCAGGGGTCAACCTCTTGACCTACGCGCTAAAGCTCTAGGGGCCTGTCAGGAACGTCGGGCCACCGCGCGAGCGCGTTACCTGGTCGAGGAGGCGACGCCGAAGGCGAGCCTCCTTGACCAGATCGCGAAGCGATGCAGCGCTCGCACAATCACGAGCAGGGTTGCGAGCCGCCAGGCGAGCAGCCCTGATCGAGATTGAATGAACAGGTGCAGTGGGCTGTCCAGGTCAGTGGGCTGACTTGGACGATCATGCGGCGGCGGCATTGGGGGCAGTAGCGGGGCGGTTCCAATTCGCGGGCGGCGCGGCAGGCGGTGTGGTCCGTGCTCGCGGTGGGTTCTCCGCAGCGGTCGCAGAAGGGGTGGTTCTGCGGGTCGGTCATCGGTGGCCGTTCATGCGTTCCGCGATGGCGGTGTCGTAGGTTCCGGCCGCGAATTCGGGGTGGTCGAGGAGTGCGCTCAGGAAGGGCAGGTTCGTGCGTGGGCCCTCGATGCGGAACGCGTCGAGGGCGGCGCGGGCTCGGCGCAGGGCGTGGGCGCGGTCGTCGCCGTGGACGGACAGCTTCGCGAGCAGCGAGTCGTAGTGCGGGGTGACGGTGTTGCCCTCGGCGTATCCGGCGTCGATGCGGATGCCGTCGCCGACGGGCTCCTCCCACACCTTGATCTCCTCCGTGGAGGGGGCGGGCGGGTGTTCGGCGTGGACGCGGAACTCGATGGCGTGGCCCCGCGGGGCCGCGTTCGGGAAGGAGACGGGTTCGCCTGCGGCGACGCGGAACTGCTGTTCGACGAGGTCGATTCCGGTGACGAGTTCGGTGATCGGGTGCTCGGTCGTGAGGCGGGTGTTCATCTCCAGGAAGTAGTACTCCTGCGCGGCGGGGTCGACGAGGAACTCCACGGTGCCGGCGCCCCGGTGCCCGACCGTCTCGGCGGCGTGGACGGCGGCGGCGAGCATCCGTTCGCGCAGCGGCGCGGCGACACCGGGCGACGGGGTCTCCCCCGCCATCTTCTGGCTGCCGAGCTGGACGGAGCAGTCGCGGTCGCCGAGCGCGACGACGGCGCCGTCGGCGAGGCCGAGGATCTGCACCTCGACGTGCCGGGCGCCCGCCACATACCGTTCGAGCAGGATGTCGCCCTGCCCGAAGACGCGTTCGGCGTCGGCGCGGGCCCTGGCGTACGCGGCGCGCAGCGTCGTCTCGTCATGGGCGGCGGCGAGACCGACGCCGCCCGCGCCGGCGGCGGGCTTCACCATCACCGGGTAGCCGATGCGCTCGGCCTCCTCGACGGCGGTCCCGACGTCGGGGACGGGCTCCCACACGCCGGGGGCGACGGGAAGGCCCGCCTCCTTCATCAGGTTCCGGGCGTTGATCTTGTCGCTCATCCGGGCGACGGTGAGCGGCGGCGGACCGATCCAGACGAGGCCGCGGTCGACGACGGCGCGGGCGAACTCGGCGTGCTCGGCGAGATATCCGCAGCCGGGGTGGACGGCCTGCGCGTTCGTGCGGTGCGCGGCCTCCAGGATCGCGGGCACGTTCAGATAGCTGCGGGCGGGGTCGGCGGGGCCGATGAGGATGGCCTCGTCCGCCTCGGCCACGTACGGCAGGTCGGCGTCGGCGTCCGCGTACACGGCGATGGCCTTGACGCCCATCGCGCGGGCGGTGTGGACGATCCGGCCGGCGATCTCGCCGCGGTTCGCCACGAGCACGGACTCGAACACCTGCGGACCCCCTCGCGGTCTTCGGGGCCGGGCGGCCCCGCCCCGGCCGAGACTAGCGGTTTCCGGGGCGCGGTGGTGCCGCGGTTCCGGGTCGTCCGCCCGGCACGGACGGCGGGGACCGTGTCCCCGCCGTCCGTTCTCCCGGTCAGGTGCCGACCGTCCGCGCGATCGAGGGCGGAACCTCGGCGTAGGAGTCGAACTCCATGACGAACATGCCTCGGCCCGACGTCATGCCGCGCAGGTCGCCGACATAGCCGAACATCTCCGACAGCGGCACCAGGGCGCGGACGATCCGGGCCCCGGCGCGCTCGGCGGTCCCCTCGACCCGGCCGCGGCGCCGGTTCAGGTCGCCGATCACCGAGCCCAGATGGTCGTCGGGGACGGTGACCTCGACGGCCATGACCGGTTCGAGCAGCACCGGGGACGCGCGGCGGACGGCCTCCTTGAACGCCATCGAACCGGCGACCTTGAAGGCGAGTTCGGACGAGTCGACCGGGTGGAAGTCGCCGTCGAGCAGGGTGACCCGCACGCCGGTCATCTCGTGTCCGGTGAGGACGCCCATGAGCATCGCCTCCTGGCAGCCCGCGTCCACGGACGGGACGAACTCCCTCGGGATCCGCCCGCCGGTGACCTTGTTGACGAACTCGTACCCGTCCTCGATCGGCTCGACGGCGATCCGGACCTTCGCGTACTGGCCCTTGCCGCCGTCCTGCTTGCGGTGCAGGTGGTCGACATCGCGCACCGGCCGCCGGATCGTCTCGCGGTAGGCGACACGGGGACGGCCGACCCTGGCGTCGACCTGGAACTCCTCCTTCATCCGGTCGATGAGGATCTCCAGGTGGAGTTCGCCCATACCGCCGATGACGGTCTGCCCGCCGTCCTCGCGGACCTGGAACGACGGGTCCTCCTCCGCCAGCCGCCGGAGGGCGACGCCCAGCCTGTCCAGGTCGCCCTTCGACGTCGGCTCGACCGCGACCTCGATGACCGGGGCAGGGAAGTCCATCGACTCCAGGATCACCGGATGGTCGGCGTCGCACAGCGTCTCACCGGTCGTGGTCCGTTTCAGGCCCATGACCGCGACGATGTCGCCCGCGCCCGCCGACTCGATCTCCTCCCGGTCACCCGCGTGCACCCGGTAGATCTTGCCGATGCGCTCCTTGCGCGCCTTGACGCTGTTCAGCACCGAGGCGCCGGACACCAGCCGTCCGGAGTAGATCCGGACGAAGGTGAGCCGCCCGAGGAAACGATCGGTCATGATCTTGAAGGCGAGCGCGGACAGCGGCGCGTCGTCGTCCGGCACGCCGTGCGCGGCATCGACGTCCAGCGGCGACGGCAGATACCGGACGACGGCGTCCAGCAGCGGCTGGACGCCCTTGTTCCGGTACGCGCTGCCGCAGAACACGGGTGTCACCACGGATGCGACCGTCAGCCGCCGGATCGCCGCGTGCAACTGCTCCGGCGACGGTTCCGTGCCGCCGAGGAACAGGTCCATGAGCTCCTCGTCGTGCTCGGCGACCGTCTCGACCAGCGCGGCCCGCCACCGCCGGGCGTCCTCGGCCAGGTCTGCCGGGACGTCGACGACCGTGTGCCGGTCGTCCGGCCAGACGTGCGCCCGCCCGGACACCAGGTCGACGACGCCCTCGAACCCGGCCTCGGCCCCGATCGGAAGCTGCATGACCAGCGGAACGGCGCCGAGCCGTTCCCGGATCATGCCGACGCAGCGGTGGAGGTCGGCGCCGGCGCGGTCCATCTTGTTGACGAAGCAGATCCGCGGCACCCCGTACCGGTCGGCCTGCCGCCACACCGTCTCCGACTGCGGTTCGACGCCCGCGACGCCGTCGAACACCGTCACCGCGCCGTCGAGGACGCGCAGACATCGTTCGACCTCGACGGTGAAGTCGACATGTCCGGGCGTGTCGATCAGGTTGACGGTGTGCTCGGTGCCGTCGACCGTCCAATGGCAGGTCGTGGCGGCGGACGTGATCGTGATGCCGCGGTCGCGTTCCTGTTTCAGGAAGTCCAGCGCGGCGGCGCCGTCGTGCACCTCACCGATGCGGCGCGAGACGCCGGTGAAGAACAGGATGCGCTCGGCGGTCGTCGTCTTCCCGGCGTCGATGTGCGCCATGATCCCGGTGTTGCGGACGGTGGTGAGGCTGCGAACCGTGGTTGTCATCGGGGATCTCCTTTCCTCTCTGATGACGACCGCCGCAAAACAAGATCGTTCCTGCGGCAGCCTGCACCGTAACCGCGCGGAATGTGCGGGCGCGAAGGGTTTTCCGAGGAGGAGGCCGCTACGGCGCGGTCCGTTCAGATGGAGTCGACCCGCTGGACGAGGCCCCACACGAAATGCGCCACGTAGGTGGCGTCGGAGATGTGGAACGTGGTGTGCCAGCGGCTCGGGGCCTCGCCGTCCTGGTGGGCGACGGATCCGAAGCGCGCGTCGACGTCACCGACGACGCATGACCAGGGTGTGATGTCGGCGACCGTGTCCAGCCGCGGGACCGGAACGCCGTCGTCGCGGACGAGCCACTCGTGCGCGACGGAGCCGTCCAACCCCGTCATGATCTCGAAGCGCAGGCCGGGCCACAGCGGGAACGGCGGCCACCATGCGACCTCGCACGTCACCGACGGGCCGGCCGGGCGCCGTTCGACGGCGGCGGGCGGGCCGAGGACGGCCTCGTAGCGGCGCCGCCCGGGGGGAAACGTCCGGGATCGGACGATGCGCTGCCACCGGGCGTTGACCTCCCGCATCTCGGTGCGGGACGCGTCCAGCTCGCCCATCGCGTTCTCGACGAGGCCCGGCTGGTAGTCGGCCATCCGGCGGAGCAGGACGAGCTGGAACTCCCGCCGCGCGAGACCTTTCACCTGCCCCTCACCCGCCGACTCACCAGTCGTCGTCGATGAGGTCGTGCGCGCCCTCGGGCTCGCCGGTGAGGGGTTCCTCGGGGTCGTAGTCGGACGGCCGGGGACGCTCCGGCCCGTCCGTCCCGACACGGACCACGTACTCGACGCGGATGACGCGGAAGCGGCGTCCGAGGACGGTCACCTCGGTGCGTCGCGTCCCGTCGCGGAGCAGGTCGGCCGCGTGCCGGTACTCGGCGAGCACGTCCGGGGACGACGGCAGCATCATCGGCACGATCGTGTCGAAGTAGGTGGCCAGATGGTCGCGGACGGACGCGGGGCTGTGCAGGAACGGGCCGTGCGGCGGCCACGTCCCGTTCTCCCGCTCGGCGGCGGTGAACCGGACGGCGAGCCGGGCGATGCCCGGGTGGGTGACGAGCGCCCGGCGGGCGTCGCGGGTCACCTCGGACGGGACGAGCGGCCCGTCGGGGACCGTCTCCCACCGTTCGCCGAGCAGCTCCGGCGACCCGGGCGCGTACGCGGGCGGCAGCAGCCCGTGGTCGAACCGGCGGGCGTCGCGGCGGGTGCGCGGCTCCGGCAGGTCGTCGGGGTCGGTGGGCCGCGGCTGTTCGGGACCGTCCACGCCGAAACGGCAGAACCGGTCGGCGCGGACGACGCGGAACACGCGCCCGGCGACGGTGAGTTCGTCGGGACGGCCGCGTTCGAGGAACGCCGCGCCCTCCCGGTACTGCGGGCGGTGCGCGTCGGGCGTCCCGGGGTTCCGGGCCATGTTCCGGAACCACCACGCCAGGGAGTCGCGGGCGTCCTGCGGTGTCATCCGCTCCATCCCGGACATCATCCATCCGTTCGCGACGCGTTCCATCACCCCGTACGTCGGGCCGTACCAGAGCACGAGCGGATGGGTTCGCCGCGCCCGTACCTCCGCGCGCCGCGCCGACGTCGCCGCGCCCGACAGGCAGTGCGGCAGATCGCCGGCGAGTGCCGCGCCATCGCTTCCGGTCATACGTCCATCGTCACAGGCGCGGCCCCTCGGCGCTCGCAAATCCCCGAACCGGATTCAGCCGAAGCGTTCGCGGAGGGCGGGAAGCAGGTCGGCCTCCGCCCAGGTTCGGAAGTCTTTCTGGTGGTCGGGGCCGGATTGGCAGAACGCGATGTGGGTGAAGCCCGCGTCCGCCCACTGCTGGACGGCCCGTAGATAGTCGTCCACGTCGTTCCCGCACGGCACCGACGCGGCGACGTCCTCCGGTCGGACGGTCTCCGTCGCGGCCTCGAAGTTCCCCGGGCCGGGCAGCTCGGCCATCACCTTCCAGCCGGGCGCCGAGAACTTCCAGTAGCGGTGTGCGCGGCGCACGCACTCGTCGTGGTCGTCGCCGTACGCGACGGGAATCTGCCCGTACACGGGTCGGTCTGCGCCGCCCTCGCCGTGGAAGAGGTCGACGACGTCCTTGACGGGCTGGTCGGAGATCAGCAGGTCGGCGTGCCGGGCCGCGAGCCGGCCGGCGCGCGTGCCGTAGGCGGCCATCCCGATCCGGACGGGCTGGTCCGGCAGGTCGTACAGCTTCGCCGAGTCGACGGTGAAGTGCCGGCCCCGGTAGTTGACGTACTCGCCGCCGAACAGGGCCCTGATGATCTCGACGGCCTCCTCGAACATCTCGTGGCGGACGTCCACCGAGGGCCAGCCGCGGCCGACGACGTGCTCGTTGAGGTTCTCGCCCGAGCCGAGGCCGAGGGTGAACCGGCCGTCCGACAGCACGCCCATCGTGGCGGCCTTCTGCGCCACCACGGCGGGGTGGTACCGCATGATGGGGCAGGTCACGAACGTCATCAGCGGGATGCGGTGGGTGGCCTGCGCCAGCGCGCCGAGGACCGACCAGGCGTAGGCGGAGTGGCCCTGGTCCTCCAGCCAGGGGAAGTAGTGGTCGGAGATGACCGAGTACTCGAACCCGGCCTCCTCCGCCTCGACGAGGTCGGCGACGAGTTGCCTGGGCGGTGTCTGCTCGCACAGCAGCGTGTATCCGAATTCCATGCGGGATCGCCTACCCCGTCCGCACGACGATTCACGGCTCGGCTCCGCCGCAGGCCACCCCCTTCTTGGCCACTGTCTGTCACATCTGATATACGTAGAGCTACCCCGCTCCGATCTGGTGCGGGGGCAGAGACATCCGGTCCCCACCGAGGGATTCCGGGCGTGACAAGGGAGACGAGAACCACATGAAGTCTTTCAGCTACAGCGAACTGGACAAGCTGGCCGGCGAGGTTCTGCCGGAGCGCGCGGTGCTGTCCACCCTCCTCGCAGGTGGCGGCGGCAACGGCGGCGGCGACACGGTCGTCTCCAGCTCCTGCTCCAGCAACAACAACCAGCCGCAGATGGGCCTCCTCAGCCTGTTCACCACGGCTCCTGCGGGCAACTCGCAGATCTGCACCACGACCAACACCGCGATCAACGGCTGACCTCAGGTCTGACGTAGCGGGCCGCGGCCCGCACGGGAAGGGCTGGCGTATTCCCGCCAGCCCTTCCTCCCTGTTCCCGCACAAAGAAAGTGGTCACATGAGCCCCAAGCACCCGCAGAGCCTCACCTACGCCGATCTCGACCGGCTCGACGCCGAGGTGCTGCCGCAGCGCCTGGCGATGTCCGCCCTCCGCGGCGACGGCCATGGCACCACCGTGGTCGCCTACGCCTGTTCGGCCAGCTACTCGGCCGGCACCACGGGCCTGCTCGGCACCGGCCTGTTCGCCCAGCCCGCCTACTCCTCGATGACCTGCATGCCCGCCACCGTGGTCACCAAGGACTGATGGGCACGCCCGCGACACCGGCCGTGGGCGGCGCGGAGCCTCCCACGGCTCTCACGCTGCCCACGCTGGTCGACGGCGCGGAGTTCGTCGGCGAGTTCAAGAACTCGGGCTACCGGGAGCCGCCGCAGCTCGTCCGGTTGCCCTCCGGCCGGCTCGTCCGGCTGCCACCGCTGCTGTTCCTCGTCGTCAAGGCCCTGCACGAGCACCGCGACCTCGCCGACACCGACGTCGCGCAGGCCCTCGACCGGGTGGCCGACACGGTCAGCGCGCGGGCCGGGGCGCGACTGACCGCCGAGCAGATCGTCTACCTCACCGACCAGAAGCTCGCCCCACTCGGCGTCACGACCTACAGCGACGGCACACCGCCGCCGGACACCAAGAACGACCCTTTCCTGGCGTTGCGGTGGAAGGTCGCGGTCTTCCCCTCGTCGTTCAGCTCGTTCGTCGGCGGGCTCTTCTCCTGGCTGTTCCGGCCCGTGGTGCTGGCGGTGATGCTCGCCTCTTTCGTGACCGCCGAGGTGTGGGTGCTCACCAGCCGGTCGGTGGTGAGCGCGCTCTCGGCCCTGATCCTCAACCCGGTGAGCATCCTGCTGGTCATGGGCCTCGGCATCGCGTCGGTGGCGTTCCACGAGGTGGGGCATGCCGCGGCCTGCCGGTACGGCGGGGTCCGGCCCGGCGTCATGGGCTGCGGCATCTACCTGGTGTGGCCCGCGTTCTACACCGACATCAGCGAGTCGTACCGGCTCGGCCGGGGCGGACGGCTGCGCGCCGACCTCGCGGGCGTCTACTTCAACGCGATCTTCGTCGTGGGGTTGACGGTGGCGTACCTGCAGACGGGCTTCGAGCCGCTGCTCGTCGCCGTCCTGTACGTCAACCTGGAGATGGTCCAGCAGTTGCTGCCGACACTGCGGTTCGACGGCTACTACATCATGTCGGACCTGATCGGCATTCCCGACCTGTTCAAGTACATCGGGCCGATCCTGCGCCGGACGCTGCTGCGGCGTCCCGCCGACGCGCGGCTCGACGACCTGAAACGCTGGCCGCAGATCTTCGTCACCGTGTGGGTGCTGACCGTGATCCCGGTGCTGCTGTTCCAGCTCGGTCTCATCATCAGCCAGATCCCCCACCTGGTCGCCAAGGACTGGTGGATGATGCGGCGGCTCGCGACCGAGGCCGCGCAGGGGGCCGGGGTGCTCGATCTGGTCACCTCGGGAATGCAGATCATTTTGCTGGTGCTGCCGCTGGCCGGTGTGGCGCTGATCCTCTACGGGGTGGCCGCCGGGCTGGTGCGGTGGGCCGTCCGGTACGTGCGCGGTTCCGCGCCGGAACCGATGCCGCACGCCTGAGAACACCGCGTCCGGAACGCGCCGCGCGCCGGGCCCCGCGAGGGGTGCCCGGCGCGTGGCGTTCAGGTCTGCCGCATCGGTGCAATCGGGTCCTTGGGCACCGAGGGCGGTCCGTGCCATTCGAGGAGCAGGACGGTCGCGTCGTCGTCGAGGGTTCCGGCGTGGTGTTCGAGGATGCTGTGGACGAGGCGCCGCAACGTCTCCGGCACGGCCATCCCGGCGGCGTTGCTGCGGATGATGAAGTCCACGAACCGTTGCAGGCCGAACTCCTGCTTGCGCGGGTCGCGGGCCTCCACGATGCCGTCGCTGTAGAGCAGGACCCGGTCGCCCGGTTCGAGCTGCTCGGTGCACAGCTCCGGAACGACGCCGAGGCCCGTGCCGAGCGGCGTTCCGGGTCGGCACTCCAGCGAGCTGACCCACCGGCTCTTCCGGATGATCACCGGTGCGGGATGGCCGTGCGTGATCCACGACAGCAGGCCCGACTGGAGGTCGATCTCCATCAGCACGGCGGTGACGAACCGTCCGTCCCGGTCCTGCTCCATCAGGGTCTCCTCGATGGCCTGGCCCGTTTCGACGAGGCCCGCGCCCTGGAGCCGGCTGTTGCGGCAGGCCGCGACGGCGAGGTTGGACGTCAGCCCGGCGGTGGTGTCGTGCCCCATCGCGTCGAAGATCGCGAGATGGACGGTGTCGTCGGCCAGCGCGTAGTCGAAGGTGTCGCCGCCGAGCATGTACGCCGGTTCCAGCGCGGCGCCGATCACCACCTGGTCGTTGGCGAAGGTCAGGGGCGGCATCAGCCGCCACTGCATCTCCGCCGACACCGTCATGTCCCTGGTCCGCACCAGCCGGGAGTAGGAGTCGCTGTACGGCCCCTTGCTGACGATCATCAACGCGACCATTCCGGCCAGATACTCGGCGTCGTCCCTGGCCTGCGCGTCGTCGCGGCCGATGGTGACCCTGAGCACCCCGACCCGTTCGGCCCCGTCGAGGATCGGGATCCAGTAGTGGCAGGTCCCGTCGTCGAACCCCTGCCCGACCACCGGCTCCATGGTCTGGAACGCCCGTCCGGCGATGGTTCTGTTGATCTTGAGTTCCGGGGCCTCCGGACCGGGGTCCCGGGCGGCGTCGCTCCCCTTGCCGGTCAGCAGCCGCAGCACGGTCTGCTGCAGGTCCGCCACGTAGATCACCGCGTCGTGGAGGCCCGCGTCCGCCGCGTGCCGGGCCATCGTGCCCGGCAACTGTTCCAGGGACATCAGATGGCTGGCCGCCACCAGTTCTCTCAGCATCGGTCGCCGTCCCGCATCGTCCGCTCCCGCCGAGGTACCGTTCCGAGCCCCTTACCCGTCCTGGCGGCGCCTAATTTTCCGGCGCGTCGCGTCCCGAGTTCGGGTCCCGCGTGTGGTGCGGCTTCGCGGTCGGTGCCGGTCAGCGGCCGGGTTTCGCCGGACGGTGCGTCCGTCCGATCGGATACAGCCACCGCCTGAACAGCCTGCTCAGCGTGGGCATGACGAACAGGGTGAGCAGGGGGATCACGATGACCGGGAACGTCAGGGCCTTCAGGGGCAGCGGCCACGACTGCGTCGCCGGGGTGACGAACGCCTGGAGGAGGAGGCTCAGCGGGTAGACGGCGCAGAACGTGACGACGATCATCTTGAGGTCGGACGGCGGCGGAACCGACTCGCCGGGCAGGCTGAACCAGGTCTCCAGGCCGGTGGTGTCGCGGTGATGCTCCTTCGCGATCCCGCGCACCCGGTCGATCCACTCGGCGCGTTCCGCGGACCCCAGCCACGCGTCGAGCCGCTCCCGGTCGGCGAAGTTGACCACGGTGTAGTACCGGTGGCGGGACCCCTCGGCGCGCAGCCAGGTCGCGCCCTGGTGCCCCGGGTAGCGGGTCGCGGCCCGGTGCAGGCCCGCGGCCCACTCCTCGAAGTCGCGTTCCCGACCGGGCCTGACATCCCAGGTGAGCACCGTTGTCACGGCTTCTCCGTCTTCTTCCTGCATGTCCCGACTTTGACCGGTTCCGCCGTGTCCATGCGCATCAGGGTGCCGCAAGCGCCTCCGTGGGGCTCAGGCGCGACGCGCGGATCGCCGGGTAGAGCCCGGCCAACGCGCCGATGACCAGGGTCGCCGCGACGCCGCCCAGCACGGCCCACGCCGGGATGACGATCGGCCACCCCTGGTAGAGCCCGTACCCGGAGGTCACCACCGCGCCGAGAAAGGCGCCGCCGACGCCGCCGAGCGCCGACAGCAGCAGCGACTCGGCGAGGAACTGCGTGCGGACCTGGCCCCGGGTCGCGCCGAGCGAACGGCGCAACCCGATCTCCGAACGCCGCTCCAGCACCGAGATCACCATGGTGTTGGCCACCCCGACACCGCCGACGAGCAGCGCGACCGCGCCGAGGCCGAGCAGCAGCCCGGTGAAGGCCTCGCCCGCCGCCTTTCGCGCGGCCAGCGCGTCGGACGGCCGGGACACCTCCACCTCGTTCGGCGCCTCCGGGTTCGCGGTCGCGCCGAGCACGCTCCGCACGTCCTCGACGTTCGCGTCCCGCGACCGGGTGTAGATCGTCGTCGGATGCCCGTCGAAGCCGAGCCGCGCCTGCGCCGCCGTCCAGCCGACCAGCGCGGCGGAGTCGAGTTCGGGGGCGAGCGGCGCCCGGTCGAGGATGCCGATGACCGTGAACCGGTGGCCGCCGACGAGGACCTGGACGTCCGGTCCCGCGCGGCCGATCCCGAGACGTTCCGCGGCGGTCGCCCCGAGCACCGTGGCCGGGTAGGAGCCGGTCGCGGCGTTCAGCCAGGCACCGCCGCGCAGCCGCGCCCCCGTCGCCTCGCGCAGGTCGGTGCGGGCGGCGTAGGTCGCGATGCCCTTGGTCTCGGTCTCGGGCATCCTGCCGTGCCGGTAGACCTTCGCGTCGTCCAGCAAGGCGATGGCCGACACCTCCCGCACCGGCGTGATCCGCGCGACCATCGCCTCCGACTCGACGGGAAGCTGTGCCTCCTCCCCGGTCAGGGTGTTGCCGGGCGACACGGTCAGCACGTTCGTGCCGAGGGCGGCGAGGGCCCGGTCGAGGTCGGCGCGCGACGACGACGAGACACCGACGACCGCGACCATCGCCGCGATCCCGATCGCGATGCCGAGCGCCGACAGGAACGCCCGCATCGGACGGGTCCGCAACCCGACCGCGCCGACCCGGACGACATCGCCGGGCCACATCCGCGCCGGTCGCAGCGCCCCGGCGGTCACGGCGTCGCCCCGGTGAGCGACGTGTCCCCGGTGTCCGCTGTGTCCGCTGTGTCCGCTACCAAGCGGCCGTCGCGCATCCGGACCTGCCGGGCCAGCCCCGCCGCGATCTCCCGGTCATGCGTGATGATCACCACGGTGGTGCCGGCGGCGTGCAGGTCGCGCAGCAGCTCCATCACCCCGTCGCCGGACGCCGTGTCCAGCGCGCCGGTCGGCTCGTCCGCGAGCAGCAGCGGCGGTTCGCCCGCGACCGCCCGCGCGATCGCGACACGCTGCCGCTCGCCGCCGGACAGCTCGTGCGGCTCGTGGTGCAGCCGGTGGCCGAGACCGACCCGTTCCAGCGCCGCGACGGCCCTGCGCCGCCGCACCGCCGCGCGCAGCCCCGAGTAGAGGAGGCCGTCGGCGACGTTGTCGAGCGCCGGTGTGCCGGCCGCCAGGTGGAAATGCTGGAAGACGAAACCGATACGGCTCGCCCGCAGTGCCGACAGCTCGGCGTCCGCCAGCCGTCCCACATCGTGCCCGTCGATGTGGACGGTGCCCGAGGTAGGCCGGTCCAGCGTGCCGAGGATGTTCAGCATCGTCGACTTGCCCGAGCCGGACGGCCCGACGATCGCGACCTGTTCGCCCGCGTCGATGTGCAGGGACACCCCGGCGAGCGCGTGGACGCCGCCGGAGTACTCCTTCGTCACCTCCCGCAGTTTGATCATTTCGGCACCCCCACGACGGTGCCCGCCGCGACGCCCCGCCCGGAGATCTCGACCTTCCCGTCGGCGAACAGGCCCGTCTCGACCGGGACATAGGACGACGTGGCGCCGCGCACGACCTCGACTCCGAAGCCGCCCTCCCGCAGCGCCACGAGCGCCGACACCGGAACGGTCAGCACGTTCTCACGCGTCCCGGCGGTGAACGTGACGTCGACGGAGGCGAGCGCGTACGCGGCGGCGGCCTTCTTCGCCTTGGCCGAGTCGAGCCAGATGGTGACCTCGACCTTCGTCGTCGGGTCCTCGTTCTGTTGCCCCGGCTTGATGACCGTGGTGACCTCGTCGATCTCGGCGGTGACGGTCTCGTTCTCGGGGAGCGTCACCTCGACCGCGGCGCCCTTCTTCGCCAGCCGCTGGTCGGCGGTGTCCAGTTCGACGGTGACGGCCTTCGCGGTGCCGGTGTGGTCGAGGACCTTCCTGCCGGGCGCCGTCGGCTCACCCGGGCCGGCCTGGACGGTCTCCACCCGGACCGGCCCGGACGCGAACGCGACCCGTCCGAGTTCCACGATCCCGGTCTCCTCGACGCCGATGTCGTCCTGCCACCGCCGGACGGCGTCGGCGGTGCCCTCGGTGTACTCGTCGTCCACGGTGAAGCCGTCGTAGCCGAGCGCGGCGAGGTTCGCCTCGAACCGCTTCACGTCGGAGCCCTCCGTCCCGACCCGAAGCGGCCGGTACGACGGCTTGGACCCGTACATCAGCACCACCGGATCCCCGTCCACCTCGTACAGCTCGTGCCCACGGGTGATCTCGTCGCCGCTGTCGGGAAGTTTGGTCAGGGTGCCCTTCGTCTGGCTCGTCACCGTGTGCGCCGGGCCGTGGCCGAGCCGCCCGTCCTCGGTCCGGGTGTCCCTGAGGGTCTGTTTCGTGACCTTCGTGGTGCCGGGCGGCAGGCCGGTGGCCGTCCCGCCGCCGGACCCGCCGCCGCCCGCGAAGGCCGCCACGGAGGTGAATCCCCCGGCCGCGACCAGCACGGCGACGCCGAGCGCGACGCGCGGCCGGGTGAGGCGGCCCGTCACTTCCGCCCGCCCTGGAGGACGTCCTGGCACGCGCGCTGCGCCGACTCCAGGTCCGGGTCGTCCCCGACCGTCCTCTTGTCGATCATGATGCCGCGCTGGCCCGGCTTCGGGTCGGGGAACTTCTCGACGCCGTTGCGCCGCATGCACTCGGCGAACTTGCGGCCCCGCTCCTGCTGGGCCGGGTCCGGCGCTCCGGTGGCGTTGGCCTGCGGGTTGTACTGGCGGCATGTCTCCATCGCCTTGTCCACGGTCGCCTTGGGCACGTCCTTGATCATGAGCCGGACGGGTTCGCCGGGCTTCGGGTCGTCCATGTGCACGCCGTTCTCGCGCATGCACTGCGCGAACTTCACGCCCATCTCGTCCCGGCTCAGCTTCGTGCCGCCACCGGTCGCGCCCCCCTTGGTACCGGTGCCCTTCGTCCCGGCGTCCTTCGTGCCTTCCGCCGACGCCACCCCCTCGCCGCCGTCGTCACCGCCGCACCCGGCCGTCAACGCCAGGGTCAGCGCGACGGGCAGCGCCGCGAGAATTCGAAGTCGCATGTGTCCCACTCCTCGCCTTCGCGGCCGGAACGGCTCCGACCGGACGAGAAGCGATGCAACCGGCCCGTGTGTTTCCCCTCCGTTTCCCGCCGCGGCGGCCACCGGCTAACGGAAACGAAACAAGCGATCCGCCACCATCACGACGGAGCAGGTCTGGGGAAGGAGCGCGATGCGGGTTCTGGTGGTGGAGGACGAGCGGCTTCTCGCCGACGCGATCGCCGAATGGCTGCGCGACGACGCGCACGCCGTCGACCTCGCCTACGACGGGGCCTCCGCCCTGGAACGCGTCGGCGTCAACGACTACGACGTGGTGGTCCTCGACCGCGACCTTCCGCTGGTGCACGGCGACGACGTCTGCCGCGAGATCGTGGCCGGGGAGACGGCGGCGCGGGTGCTGATGCTCACCGCCGCCGCGGAGATCACCGACCGGGTCGACGGTCTCGGGCTCGGCGCGGACGACTATCTCACCAAGCCGTTCGCGTTCCCCGAGCTGGCGGCGCGCGTCCACGCGCTCGGCCGCCGGTGCCGTCCCGCCGCGCCGCCGACGCTGCGCCGCGCGGGCATCACCCTCGACCCGGCGCGCCGCGAGGTGTTCCGGGACGGGCGCTACGTCCCGCTCGCGAGGAAGGAGTTCGCCGTCCTCGCCGAACTCCTGCGGGCCGACGGCGCCGTCGTCTCCGCCGAACGGCTGCTGGAGAAGGCGTGGGACGAGCACGCCGACCCGTTCACCGGGGCCGTCCGCCTCACCGTCCTGAAACTGCGGCGCAAGCTGGCCGACCCGCCCGTCGTCGAGACCGTCAAGGGAGCGGGGTACCGGATCCCATGAGGCTCTCGCTGCGCGCCCGGCTGACCCTCACCTTCGGCGGTCTGTTCTTCGTCGCCGGGGTGGTGCTCCTCGCCGCCACCTACGCCCTGTTCGACCAGCAACTGTCGCGGTCGGGCACGAACTTCATCGCGAAGGTGAACAATCCCCCGGCCACGTCACCCACGTCACCCACCTCGCCCTCGACGCCGCAGGGGCGGCGGATTCTGGGCGATGACCCCGCGTTCGTGGGCGAGGTGGAGCGGATGATGCGCAGGCAGCGCGAGGAGGTGCACGACGCGGCCGTCACCTCGCTGATCACGCAGGGGTCCATCGCGCTCGGCGTGGTCGGCGGCGCCGCGGTGGGCTTCGGCTGGCTCATCGCCGGACGCGTCCTGAGCCCGCTGCACCGCGTCACCGAGACCGCCCGCCGCATCGCCGGCTCGGCCGCCGCCGACCGCGGCCTGCACGAGCGGATCGCGCTGCGGGGGCCGCGCGACGAGGTCAGGGAACTCGCCGACGCCTTCGACACGATGGTCGAACGGCTCGACCGGTCCTTCGACGGCCAGCGCCGGTTCGTCGCCAACGCCTCCCACGAGCTGCGCACGCCCCTCACGCTCGGCCGCGCGCTGGTCGAGGTCGCGATGCACCGCGCGTCGGCGTCCTCGGACGTCGTCCGGCTCGGCGAGACCCTGCTGCAGATCAACGCGCGGCACGAGCGTCTCATCGGCGGGCTGCTGCTGCTCGCGCGCTCGGAGAACGAGATCACGGGCCGGGCGCCGGTGGATCTGGCCGACATCGTCGGGCATGTCTCGTCCCAGGCGGCCCGGGAGGCCGCGGAGTCCGGCGTCACCGTCGAGGCGGACGCCGCCGAGGCCATAACGACAGGTGACGCCCTCCTTCTCGAAAAGGTCGTGCAGAACCTTCTGGAGAACGGACTGCGCCACAACGTTTCGTCCGGCTGGGTCAAGGTGTCGTGCAGGGCCTGCCAGGACTCCGCCGTCCTGGAGGTGTCGAACTCCGGGCCCGTGATCCCGCCCTACGAGATTCCCGCGCTCTTCGAACCGTTCCGGCGCCTGGACGCCGACCGGGTCGTCACCGCGAAAGGCGCGGGCCTCGGGTTGTCGATCGTCCGGTCGATCATCCGCGCGCATGACGGCACCGTCACCGCCACGCCCCGCCGTTCCGGTGGTCTGGACGTCACCGTCACCCTGCCACGAGCCGCCGCGCCCTGAATCCCGAAGTTCCTGAGCCGCCCGGACATAAGCCCTCGTTATGACGTATTGGCATTACCCGGATTCGGCCACGGATGAGACTTTTATCGCGTTCCCTCTGCCTCTCGCGCGGGGATCCCACCCCGGAACTCCCCGGCACCGGGAGGGAACGCCCGGTGGGCGGCTCCCCGTTTTCCGTGGCGGCCAGGCACCGCCTCAGCCCCCTGGATGACGCACGCGCACCACCCGCGCGAGAGGCCGTACAAGACGCCGGGAGAAAAGGCGGAAGCCAATGACAACGCGTACCCGACCCGCCCGGGCACGCCGGCGGCTCGCGGTCGGAATCGCGGGGGTGGCCATCACCACCTTCGCCTCGACCGGGGTCGCCTCGGCCGGAGTACTGCAGATCCAACAGCTCGTCCAGGAACAGAACCAGTGGTGCTGGGCCGCCAGCGGACTGACGATCGCCAAGTTCCACGGTAAGGGCAACGTCAGCCAGAACGAGTTCTGCAACATGGCGAGGAACCGGTCGAGCGGCCAGTGTCCGAACCAGCCCGGCTACCTCGAATGGGACCAGGTGGCGTTCCGCAAGCTCGGCCTGTCCGCCGGCACGGTCAGCGGACCGCTGTCGTACCAGCAGGTCGTCACCGAGATCGACGGCAGGCGCCCGATCGAGACCGGCATCTACTGGACCGCCGGCGGCGGCCACGCCCAGGTGATCTACGGGTACAACGGCCAGACGCTCTCCTACGGCGACCCGTGGCCCTCCAGCCCCAGGTACGCGGAGATGAGCCACAGCAGCTACCGCAGCAACGGCCAGTTCCGCTGGGGACAGGCCCTGTACCAGGTAGGAGCCTGACATGCGCACTACCGCCAAGGTCACCGCTGCCGCTCTGATCGGTGGAACCGTCCTGCTGGGCGGCAACGCGGCGATGGCCGCCGGACCGCCGTCGGCCGACGAGGCCGCCGCCGCCAAGGTCGCCTCGTCCGCGACCGTCAAGCAGCGGCTCGGGACGTTCTTCGTCCACCTCGACCAGCACCAGAAGGGTCAGACGACGAACCAGGCCGTCACGCAGGCCGCGGCCGCCGCCAAGGCGCCGAAGGTGGAGGGTGACGTCCAGCGCGTCTACTCCCTCAGCCCGGCGTTCGTGAAGGGCACGCCGAACGCGGCCGTCGCCGACTTCGTCTACCTCGCCGTCGGCGCGAAGTCCGCGTCCGGGCAGCAGGCGACGATGTGGCTGACCAAGTCCGGCAAGAGCTGGAACGTCATGAACATCATCTCCGGGAACGACGAGTCCGCGTACCCGGCGATGGCGGACGGCGGCCTGGTGTTCACCGAGCCGCAGATCCGCGCCTGGTACCGGGTGAAGGACGGCCGTGTGACCGGCCTGAACGACGCCGCCAAGACGTCGGTCGGGAAGGGCATGACGGTCGGGTCGTACCAGAAGCTCGTCCAGACCAGGTACGCCGACAAGCTCCCGGGGTCGGCCTACCAGCGGTCCGGTCAGCTCGGCGGCTACTCGCCGACCACCGGGGTCGGCGACCGGGCGCCGGACAGGGGCGCGGCGCCCGTGCTGCTGGCACTCGGCGCGGGCGGCGCGCTCACCGCGGCCGCCGGCGTCGCCGTGGCGCGGCGCCGCCGCCTGGGCAGCTACTAGCCGCCCTGCGCGGGTTCCGGGAACCGCCCCCCTTCCCGGAACCCGCGTCCCGGCCCGCGGCGACCGGTCACGCTCCGACCGGTCCCGCGGTGACCGGGACCGCGGGATGCGCCTCGGGATGCGCGTCCCACCAGTCGCTGTAGACCGGGTGGGCCCGGACGAGTTCCAGGTAGATGTCGCTGAAGACGGCGCGGAGCCGCCGCGCCGCCTGTTCGGCCTCAGGGCGCCACACCAGGACGACGCGCTGGCCGATCGGATCGCCGGTAAGGCGACGGAACGCGATCCCCTCGCGGGCCCGCGCCGTCGGATGGTACAGGGCGATGGCGCGTCCCGAGCGGATCAGTGAGGAGGAGATCTGCCAGTCGCTCGACCAGTACCGCACCCGCGGCTGGAACCCCGCCCCGGCGCACACGCCGCGGACGTAGGCGGGCCACGGCCCGTCGTCGAGCGGGTCGTCGAGCCAGTCCTCGTCGGCGAGGTCGGCGAGGTCCACGGTGATGCGCGCGGCGAGCGGGCTGGACGAGGACATGCCGACGAGGAGCGGTTCGCGTTCGATGAGGACGAGCCGTTCCAGCGCGTCGCGGGGACGCGGCACGTGATCGACCGGCTCATGGAACAGGCCCACGTCGAGCGCGCCCGAGGCCAGGAGCGCGGGGATCCGTCCACCGCCCTGATCCACCCGCAGGTGCAGGCGCGACACCGGTGACAGCGCGCCGAGATGGTCACCGAGCCCGGTCAGCGCCGGACAGGCCTGCACCCCGACCCGCAGCAGCGGCATCGCGGAGGGGTCGCGGATCCGGTGCGCCAGGGCGGCGTTGAGGTCGTCGATGCTGGCCAGGGCCGCGCGTGCGCGGGTGGCGACCTCAGCGCCGACCGGGGTGGGCGTGACACCCTCCGGAGAGCGGACGAACAGCTGCACGCCGAGATGGGTCTCGACGCGCCGCAGCATCGTGCTGACCGCCGGTTGGGTGAGGCCGAGCCGGGCCGCGGCCTTGCTGATGCTGCCCGTCGCGGCGATCGCTTCGATCATCCTGAGATGGTGGGGTCCGAGGTCCACGAGCGCGCTCCTGTACCGTCTTCGCCCCGTATAACTCAACTCACTCGAAATGCTAACCCCGCACGAACCTTCGCAATATGGAAATCCGTGCCAACCGAATCCGGCGTCATCGTGCGGCGCGCCGCCGGTCCCGCTGCCGTAGTTCGCGCGGGCTGACACCGAAGCGGCGCCGGAAGGCGTGGCTGAGCGCGCTCGCCGAGGAGAACCCGGTGGCGTGCGCGAGGTCGGTGATGGTGACGTCCCCGTCCAGGGGGTTGCGGAGCCGGTCCCGGACGAGCCGGAGCCGCTCCTCGCGGATCAGCTCGCGCGGTGTCGTCCCGGCGCGCTGCAACGCCAGCTGGATCTGTCGCAGCGACCAGCCCAGGTCCTGTGCCATCGCGGCGCCGGTGAGCCCCGGGTCGGTGGCGTGCGCACGGACATGGCGGCGCACGACCGCCTCGACCTCGGCGAGATGACCGGGCCCGGACGGGCGGGCGCCGTCCGCGTCGTCGAAGTCGGTGACGACGATGCACAGCAGCTCGGTGATCCGGTCGCAGGCGGCGTCGAACTGCCGGGCGGTGAGCGTCTCGTGCTCCTCGCCGACGGCCCGGACCATGTCGGCGACGACCCGGCCGAGCCCGGTCGTCAGGTCGAGGTCGGCGGCGAGCGGCGCGGCGCGCGAGGCGACGCCGTGCAACCGGCCGTCCACCTCGTGCGCGGGAATCGTCATGACGAACGCCCGCGCGGGCCGGTGCGGGACGACCCGGACGGGCGCGGTCGACGAGACGAGCCCGCCGGTGCCCGGCCGCAGCCGCGCCTCCGCGCCGTCCCGGAGCATGAGCATCTCGCCGTGGAGCGGCAGCAGGAACCGGTAGGCGCCGCCCCCGGGGGTGCGGTCGGGCGCCCGACCGGGGTCGTGCTCGGGGGCGTCGTCGGGGCCGGAGGCGGCCTCCGTGGAATCGGACGTCCGGATGTGGTCGCCGCCGTCCGACCGGTACAGAACGAGCCGGTAGGCGGTGTCCCCGCGCCGGTCCGGGCCGCCGAGGAAGTCGTCCACCGCAGGCTCCTCCACCGATCCGACCTGCCCAGAGAGCGTATATGACCAGAAATATCTATCAGGCCGGTTTCCCGGGAACGGACGCGGCTCCACACGCCGCTCCGCGCGGGCGTGATCACCCGATGCGTCCGGCCGCAAAATCTTTGCGCGCACGCACATGCGCGCACGCGCATTTCCGTCTTACGGTGCCGAAACCGCGGCGCATCCGCACGCCCGCAACCCACCCCCGATCCGGCCATGAGGCTGCCGACGCCGGTCCGCCTCCACCCGACTTCGTGTGCACCGAGGATGTGATGGAGCCCTTCCTCCTGGCGACGGCGTTCGTCGTCGTGGCCGGCGCCTGCATCGCCGCCACGGTCCAGCTGGTCCGCGAGCAGCGGGCGTCCGCCGTGCTCCGTGAACGGAACGCGGCCCTGACCCGCGGTATCGAGCTGCGCGAGCAGGAGCTGCGGCACCTGGCCGACGTCCGGCTGCCCGAGCTGATGGAGTCCCTGACGAACCCCGGCGGGGACGTCAGCGGCCCCCTGCACGACCTCGCCCGCGAGGCGCCCGCCTACGACAAGGCCCTCCGGACGGTTTTGGAGCTGTTCGCCGGATCGGCCGAAGGCGTCAGGCAGCGCTCCGACCAGGCCGCGAAGGCGACGCTGCGGGCGATGATGCGCGCCGTGCAGAGCCTCGCCAACGAGCAGCAGCTCGCCATCACCACCATGCAGGAACGCCACGACGACCCCGACGTCCTGGAGGGCCTGCTCCGCATCGACCACATGAACGCGCAGCTCGGCCGCCGCGCCCAGGCCACCGCCGTGCTGTGCGGGTCATGGCCGGGACAGCAGCGCTCGGCGTCCTCGCTGAGCGATGTGGTCCGCGGCGCGACCTCCCGCATCCGCGACTACCTTCGCGTCAACCTGGAGGGGGCGGCCGGCAACGCGGTGACGAGCCGGGCCGTGGAACCGCTCGTGCTGACGCTGGCCGAGCTGCTCGACAACGCCGCGCGGCACTCCCGGCCCGACACCACCGTCGAGGTCAACTTCCGGCCCGCGCACAACGGCGTCGCCGTCATCGTCGACGACGCGGGCGTCGCGATGGAGGCCGAGGAGCTGCAACGCGCGTCGGAGCTGCTGTCCGGGGAGGTGTCGGTGGACGTGCACCGGCTCGGCGACCCGCCGCGGATCGGGTTCGCGGTGGCGGGCGTCCTCGCCGCCCGCTACGGCTTCCGCGTGACGGTCGACAGCCGCTCGCCGTACGGCGGTGTGCGGGCCGTGGTGTTCGTCCCGAACGCGCTGCTCACCACCGTCCCGGAGGCCCGGCGGCCCGAACCGGTGCCCGCGTCCCTCCCGGCCGTGGCGGCGGGCCCCGAGCCGGGCGGCGCCCCGGCCGTGCCGTCCGTGCCGTCCCTGCCGTCCACCGCGGGTGGTCTGCCCAAGCGGACCCGGGCCGCGGTTCCCCGGCCAACGACCGACGCGCCCGACGCCGCGGCCGAGCCGCCGCCCAGACCGGCGCGGGAGACCGCCGCGGGCCTCGGCGCCTGGCAGCGCGGAACGCGGTCCGGCCGCGCGTCCACGCCGCCCGACCTCGACGGACCCGCCGACCGTGCTCCTTCCGATACTTCTTCCGACGCTCCCTTCGACGCTCCTTCTACGGAAGGCGAACGGCCATGAACGAGGGGTGGAACGGCGCGATGGACGACGGCACGAACCGGCTCGGCTGGATGCTGGACGACGCACTGCGGATGCCGGAGACGAGGTACGCGATCCTCCTGTCGGCCGACGGCCTGCTCATGGCGCACTCCGAGCGGATCGGCCGTGACGACGCGGAACGGCAGGCGGCGGGCATGGCGGGCCTGCAGTCGCTCGCCCGCAGCACCGCCGAGTTCTGCGGCGACGCCGGCACGACGTGGCGGCAGACCGTGAACGAGTTCGACGACGGGTACGTGTTCCTCGTCGCCGCGGGGCCCGGCGCCTACCTCGCGGTGTCGGCGACCCAGCACGTGGACATGGAGACGGTGTCGTTCCGGCTGCAGGAACTGGTGCAGCGGCTGGGCAAGGAGCTGACCAGTCCACCGCGTCCCGTCACGGACCGTCGCGCATGACCCCGCGCCGGAACGAGCGGGCGCTGGTGCGGCCGCACGTCGTCACCGGCGGGCGCGCCCACCCTTCCCGCAACGTCTTCGACGTCGTCACGCTCGTGTTCGCGACCGGCGACCTGCCGCGCACGGGGCTGTCCCCGGAGAAGGTCCGGATCGTGGAGTTGTGCCTCGGCGGCGCGCTGTCGGTCGCGGAGGTCGCCGGGCATCTCGGCCTGCCGGTCGGCGTCACCAAGGTCCTGCTCTCCGACCTGGTCGACAGCGGACATCTCACCACCCGCGCGGGCGCGTCCGCGGCGGCCCGGTCGTCGAAGGTCCGGCTTCTTCAGGAGGTGCTCGATGGACTCCGCGCTCGCCTCTGAGACGTTCCACCTGCGCGACACCGTCCGCACCGCCGTCAAGATCCTCGTCGTGGGGCATTTCGCCGTCGGCAAGACCACCTTCGTCGGGACCCTGTCGGAGATCCGGCCGCTGCGCACCGAGGAGCGGATGACGCGGGCGGGCGCGTCCGTCGACGACCTCGCCGGCATCCGGGACAAGACGACCACCACGGTCGCGATGGACTTCGGCCGGCTCACCCTGACCGACGAGATCGTCCTGTACCTGTTCGGCACCCCGGGCCAGCAGCGCTTCTCCCGGCTGTGGGAGGACCTCGCGCGCGGCGCGCTCGGCGCGCTGATCCTGGTCGACACGGCCCGGCTGGAACAGTCGTTCGCGATCATGGACGTGGTGGAGCGGCAGGGCCTCACCTACGCCGTGGCCGTCAACCACTTCGACGGCTCGCCCGCCTACCCCGAGGACGAGGTCCGCGAGGCCCTGGACCTCGCGCCCACCACCCCCCTGGTCGTCTGCGACGCCCGCGACCGCAGATCGTCCACCGAGGCGCTGATCTCACTCGTCGACCACCTCCTCACCCTCGACACGGAGAGCACGTGACCGTCCCGACAGATCAGGAGCAGAGCCGGACCCCCCTGTACGGACCGGAGTTCACCGAGACCCCCGAACGCGTCTACGAGCGGCTGCGCGCCCACGGCGACCTCGCGCCCGTCGAACTGGCGCCGGGCGTCCCGGCGACGTTGGTCCTCGGGTACGACGCCGCCCTGGAGATCCTGCGCGACCCGGACCGGTTCCCGCGGTGCAGCGAGGTGTGGGAGGCGGAGGTCGGCCCGGACTGCCCCGTCCTGCCGATGCTGGCGGCCCGGCCGAACGCGCTGTTCACCAACGGGCCCGTGCACGCCAGGTTCCGGTCGGCGATCGTGGACAGCCTCGCCCGCGTCCACCCGGCGGCGCTGCGCCAGTACGTGGAGGAGGCCGCGGACGGGCTCCTCGACGCGTTCGCGGGCGACGGAGAGGCCGACCTCATCGCCCAGTACACCCGGCCCCTGCCGCTGCTGGTGTTCGCCGAGCTGTTCGGCTGCCCGGGTGACATCGCCGACCGGCTCGAACGCGGCATGACCGGCATGATCGAGGGCGTCGATCCCGGGGCGTCGCTCGCCATGCTCATCGAGGCGGCCACGGAGCTGGTGGCGCTGAAGAGCGAGAAGGCGGGCGCGGACGTGCCGTCCTGGATGCTGCGGCATCCCGCCGGGCTCGACGAGGAGGAGGTGATGAACCAGGTCGGGCTGCTGCTCGCCTCCGGCACCGAGCCGGCCAACTCCCTCATCGCCAACGGCGTCCGGCTGCTGCTGTCGGACGACCGGTTCTTCGGCGACCTGTCCGGCGGCAGCCTGCCCGTCGAGGACGCGCTGGACGAGATCCTGTGGACCGACCCGCCGATCTCCAACTACGGGCCGACGTTCCCCCGCCAGGACGTGAACTTCCACGGGTACCGGCTGCCCGCCCACCAGCCCGTCATCATCAGCTACACGGCCGCGAACACCGACCCGTCCCGGTCGACGGAGAACCGGACGGGCAACCGGGCGCATCTCGCGTTCGCCGGCGGACCGCACACCTGCCCCGCCAAGAACCACGCCCGGCTGATCGCGTCGGTCGCCATCGAGAAACTCCTCGATCGGCTCCCCGACATGGAACTCGCCGTACCCGTCGACGAACTGGAATGGCGGCCCGGCGCGTTCCACCGCGCCCTGGCCGCCCTCCCCGTGACGTTTCCCCCCGCCCCCTGAAACGGCAGCAGCCGTTGAACCGTTCGGGCGGGTCGGTGCGTACGTCCACGCGTGGCGACAGAGGCGACCGATGAGCGGCGGACTCCCCCGGCCGCCGGGCCGATGCTCGCGATCGGTGCGGCGGCGGTCGCGCTGGTCGTCCTCGCGCTGGCGGTGCGGCTCGGCGGGGCGCTCAGCGCCACGGCCGCGCCGGGACTGTCACAGGCGGGGGCGCTGACGAAGGTCGGGCTGTCGGTCGCGAAGCTCGGCGTGAACGTCGCGGCGGTCCTCACCGTCGGGTGGCTGCTGGTCGCGGCGGTGTTCGTCCGTGCGCCGTCGCCGACGGCACGTCGCTGCCTGCGCGCCGTGTCGCTCACCGCGTCGGCATGGGCCCTCAGCGCACTCGCGCTGATCGTGTTCACGGTCCTGGACCTGTTCGGCACCGGGGTCGGCGGCGTGACCGCCGGCATGATGCGGACGTTCCTCATCGAACTGCCGCAGGGCCGGGCGTTGCTGCTCGTCGTCGCGGTCGCGGTCGCGCTGGCGGTCGCGGCGACCCGGCCCTCGGCCGCCGACCACGCCGGACATCTCCTGGCGGGCGCGCTCGCCGGGCTGCTGCCGCCGCTGTTCACCGGGCACGCGGCGGACGCGTCCCACCACGCGCTCGCCGTCCACAGCCTGGCCGCGCACGTCGTCGGGGCGGCGCTGTGGATCGGGGGGCTCGTCGCCCTCGTCACCGTCGCGCCGGACGTGCCCGGCGGGCTGGCACGGCTCGTCGAGCGCTACAGCACGCTGGCGCTGGTGTCGTTCACGGTCGTCGCGGTGAGCGGCGCGGTGAACGCGTGGGTGCGGCTCGGCGGTCTCCATCTCGGGTCGCGGTACGGGGCGCTGGTCGCGGCGAAGCTCGTGGCGCTCGCCGTCCTCGGCGCGCTCGGCCGGTGGCATCGCCGTGTCACGATCCCCGCGCTCGGGGACGGAGCGGGGACGCGGGCGTTCGTCCGGCTCGGCGCGGTGGAGATCCTCATCATGGCGGCGACGGTGGCGCTCGCGGCGGGACTGGCCCGCACGCCGCCGCCCGAGAACCCGCCGGGCACCCTCGACGTCGTCGCGCTGCGCCTCGGCTTCAGGCTGCCCGGCCCGGCGGGTCCCGGCCGCTACCTGGTCGACTGGTGGATCGACCCGCTGTTCCTCGTGCTGATCGTGACGGGCGCCGTCCTGTACGGGGTGGGCGTGGCACGGGTGCGGGACCGGCCGTGGCGGCGCGTCGTGTCCTGGGCCGCGGGGCTGCTCGTCCTGCTCCTTGCGACATGCGGGGGGATCTCCCGGTACAGCATGGTCCTGTTCAGCGCGCACGCCGTCCAGCACGTCCTGGTCGGGGTGGTGGCGCCGCCGCTGCTGCTGTACGGGGCGCCGCTGCGGCTGGCGCTGCGGGCCGTCCGGGGCGAGGGCCCGCAGCTGCTGGCGGGGGTCGCGGGCAGCCGAGCGATTCGGGCGTTGACGCATCCGGTCGCCGCGTCCGCGCTGCTCCTGTCGAGCCTCTACGCGTTTCCCGTGTCGCCGCTGTTCGGGGCGTCCCTCGCCAACCATGCCCTGCACTCGCTCGCGCTGGTGTGCTTCGTCGTCATCGGCCTGGCGTACTTCCACGGGACGTCCGGGACGCTCCTACCGGCATTCGTCCTGCCGCTGCACGTGGCCGCCGGGCTGGCGCTGACGCGGGACGGGACCGTCCACGGCGGCTGGTACGAGGACCTCGGCCGCCGCTGGGGCGCGTCACCCCTCGCCGACCAGCGGCTGGGCGCACTTCTCCTCTGGACGGTCGCCGCGACCGTCACCGTCGCCGTCCCGCTCGCCGTCACGCTGACGCGGCGTCACTGGCGGGGCAGGCGGTCCACGACCCGGCTGAGCGCCTCCACGACGGTCGGGTCGTACTCGGCGGCGGAGTCCAGCCTCAGCCGCTCCAGCACGGCGGCGCCGCGGTCGCGGTCGGCGGAGTCGCCGACCAGGTCGTCGTAGGCGTTGGCGACCTTGATGATACGGCCGGCGAGCGGCGGCGGCAGCGGCCTGCTCGCGGCCTCCCCCGTCGTGTCGTCGGCGACGGGCTCGGCGCCGGGCTCGCGGCCCGTCCGGTACGGATGGGACGAGAGCTGGACGATATGCGCGACCCGGTCCAGCACCCCGGTCTGTTTGATCACCTCGGCGCCGAGTTCGGCGATGCGCCGCTGCTCGGCCGGGGACGCCAGCACGGTCGCGCCGCCGGGGATCGGATCGCCGAGGGACAGCTGCCCGATGTCGTGCATGAGCGCCGCGTACTCCAGTTCGAGCAGTTCCTCCTCGGTCATACCGAGTTCGCGTCCCATCGCGACCGCGAGCCGCGACACGCGCCGCGAGTGGCCCGCCTCGACATAGCCGCCGACCTCGGTGACGCGGGACAGGGCCCGGACGGTCTGCAGGTAGGTGGCGCGGGTGCCGGCGTAGCGGCGGAAGGCGAACTGCGTCACCAGGATCGGCAGCGTGAAGATCAGCAGCGCGGCCTCGCCCATCGCGGTGGTCGCCACGGCGATCAGCATGGCGGTGGCGCTGGTCGCCGCGCACAGCGCCATCTTCGCCTCGATCTCGTCGCGCAGCGCGATGCCGAACCGCACCCGGACGGCCTCCGCCCGGATCACCGCGGCGATCAGCACATCGGTGAAGCAGGAGGCGATCACGACGCTGCTCATGACGGCGAGCAGCAGTTGCCAGGGCAGGTCGAGGGTCAGCACGGGCCGGAAGCACAGCGCCACGAGCGCGACGGTGAACAGCCGCAGCGCCATCGCGTCGGGGCGCGGCCACCGGCCGACCGCGACATGCGGCAGCGAGCCGACCAGCATGCCGACCGCGGTGACGGCGACGACCTGGAGGGCCGAGTGGTCGGCGGCGACGACGCCGAGCGGCGCGTCCTCGGGGGCGCCCTCGGGACCGAGGCCGACCAGCAGCGCGTAGCCCAGCGCCCCGGCTCCGGCGATCGGGGCGACCTCCCGGTTGCCGGGCATGACCATCCGGAACAGCTCGCCGAGCGCGATCAGCACCCCGAAGATGATCGCGACGTCCGGCTGGCGCAGACCGGCGGCCGCGACCTGCGCGAGCGCGACGACGACGAACAGCCCGACGGTGGCGATCAGCAGTAGCTGGCCGGTGTCGATCGGCTGCCATACGGCCCGCTCCCGGACCTGGCTCTCACCGCTCATGGGGGCGCCGTTCACCGCCGCACTTCGTCGCCGGGCCGTTCTCGCGTGGGTGGACGTCCTCCCCCGCCTCCCGGCTCCTGCCGTTCCTCGTCACCGGCCACGCGCAGGGGCGTGCTCGGGTCGTCGTGGTCCTGCTGGGTGGTCTCGACGATGTCGTCGTCGGGGAGCACGACGGGACGCGGCGGCTCCCAGCCCTCCCGGTCGAGCGCCCGCAGGAACGCCTCGACCATCGCGGGGTCGAAGTGGTCGCCCATGGAACGGCGCAGCTCGGCCACGGCCTCGTCGACGCTGCGGGCGGGCCGGTAGGAGCGGGTGGAGGTCATCGAGTCGAACGCGTCGGCGACGGCGATGACCCGGGCGAACTCGGGGATCTCGTCGCCCGCGAGGCCCATGGGGTAGCCGCGGCCGTTCATCTTCTCGTGGTGGTGCATGATCCCGGCGAGCGCCTCGTCCAGGAACCCGATCTCCCGGACGATCTGCAGCCCGCGCATCGGGTGCAGCTGGATCGCGGCGAACTCCTCCTCGGTCATCGGACCGTTCTTCTGGAGCACCTTGGTGGGCACGCCGAGCTTGCCGACGTCGTGCAGCATCCCGGCGTAGCGGATCGCCTCGACCCGGTCGGCGCGCATCCCGATCTCCTGCGCGATCATCACCGAGCCGCGGGAGACGCGTTCGGAGTGGCCGCGGGTGTAGTAGTCCTTGGTCTCGACGGCCTGGCACAGCGCGGCGAGGGTGGCGGCGTGGGCCTGCTGCTGCACGTACGCCTGGTCCATCGCCCACCGGGCGATGAGCAGCGGCAGCAGCACGAGCACGGCGGCGAACGGCCCGACGCGCGGCCACAGCCCGGCGATCAGCAGGCCGACCATGCCGTAGCCGAGGTAGCCGACCGACAGCTGCCCGTACTCGTGCAGCAGCTCGCGCGGCTTGACCTGCCGGCTGAGCAGCAGGACCCCGGCCATCAGCGTCAGGTTGACGACGACGAAGGTGACGAGGGCGCCGAGGAACGGGCCGATGACGTTCTCGACCCAGCGGATCTGCCCGGGGTCGAAGCGGTCGCCGCCGAGGAGGTTGAAGACCGTTCCCGCGACGAAGCCGCTGAGGGCGAGCTGCGCGCCGTTGAAGACGCGTTTGACCGGTGCGAAGAACCGCTGGCCGGTGACCACGGCGCAGATGCCGAGCAGCGCCGCGCCGGCGGCGCCGAACAGCACGACGGAGGCCAGGCTGGCGGCGAAGCTCATCGACACCCGGGCCCGGGCGACGTTCAGCCGGGCGGGCGCGGAGTCGCAGACGAGGAACAGCAGGGCCAGCACGGCGAGTTCGGCCCAGTCGATGTCCGTGAAGGACGACGTCGCGATCAGTCCGGTCGCGAGTGCGACCACGCCACTGACGTACGCCCAGGCAGCGAGAGGTAGTCCACGCATTGCCGCCCCCTCGGGGAGTGAACGCCTTTCCTCCGGCGTCTCCGCGACGGCGCGGCCTGCGCGGGCGCGGCCGGTGCGGGGTCGCCGGAAACGAAAGGTGTTCGGTGACGAAAGGCGGGCCACCGGGCGGAACGCGTGCCTACCGGCACTACACCCAGGACACGCCCTCGGGCATCATCAGCGACGACGCCGAGGCGCTCCGGCGCCGGACGGTCTCCGCCGGCGTCACGCGCTTGAGCATGGCTCCTTGCCTCCCCCCGCGAACCGGGCCGTCCGGCCTCGCGGCCGGTCACCGGGACCGGGACGGTCCAGGCTTCCGGCCGTGCACATACCCCGGAATTCCCGGGTATGCACATGCTCCCGTCGCTGATTTCGGCTCAAGCCTAACGCGGACCGGCAAGGTCACACAGGCATGCACGAAAACGTGAACGAAGCGTGAACCAATCGTCACGTGTTGTGATCATTTGTTCGGCAGGAATACGGGTTACGTATGCGCACCATATCCCGGGGCAGCGGAAATCATGTGCAAATGCAATAGCAACTGACAGCGCATCGGGACGAGGTTACGAAACGACAACATCCGGCATTAGGGGGTATTCAGCCGCGCGCCTCGGCGTTGCGCTCCCGCGCCCACGCGACCGTCGCGGCGAGACCGTCCCGCAACCCGACCTTCGGCTCCCAGCCGAGCGCCTCGCGCGTGCGTCGCGGATCGATGGACATCGCGGGGAGGTCGCCGAGCCGGGGCGGCGCGAACTCCGGGTCGTCGGGGGCGCCGGCCGCCTCGGCGACCAGCGTGTGCAGGTCACGGTCGGTGGTCTGCACACCGGTGCCGACGTTGAGGCGGCGCCCGCCGCCCCCGCCCTCGGCGGCGCGGGCGAACGCGTCCACCACGTCCAGCACGTACACGTAGTCGCGGGTCTGGGTGCCGTCGCCGTAGACGCGGGTGGGACGGCCGGACAGCAGCGCGTCGGTGAAGATCGAGATGACGCCCGCCTCACCGTCGGGCGTCTGTCTCGGCCCGTACACGTTCGCCAGCGTCAGCGTCGTGTGGTCGATGCCGTGCAGGGTCGTGTACATCCCCGCGTAGATCTCGCCGGACACCTTCGACGCCGCGTACGGCGAAGCGGGCCGCAGCTCGGCGTCCGGCGGGACGGGCAGCGCGTCCGGCACCCCGTACACCGCGCAACTGGAGGTGAACACGACCTTGCGCGCGCCCGCCGCCCGCGCCGCCTCCAGGACGTTCGCCGTCCCGACCACGTTGGTCCGCGCGTCATGAAGCGGGTCGGCGACGCTGGCCCGCACGCTGACCTGCGCCGCCAGATGGCAGATCACCTCGGGCCGCCGCGCCGCCGCCTTCTCGACGAGGGTCGGGTCGGTGACGTCCGTCTCCCACAGCTCCACGCCGGGGCGCACGTTCCGGCCGGACGACAGATCGTCCACGCCGATGACCTCGTGGCCGTCGGCGACGAGCCGGTCGACGAGATGGGACCCGATGAAACCGGCGGCGCCGGTGACGAGTGCGAGCACCCGCGAAACGATACCGGGGCGCTCAGCCGCCCGCGGACCCGGTCTTCTCGGCGCCTCCGGACGCCTTGATCTCGCCGCAGATCTCCTCGATGCGGCCGAGCACCTTGGCGCGCAGGTCGGTGGGCGCCGACTCGCAGCCGCAGGACTTGTTCACCAGTTTCTTGACGGCCTCTTCGAGCCCGTACTCGCGCAGGCACGGCCCGCACTCGTCCAGGTGCTGGCGCACCTCGCCGCAGCCGCCCTGGTCGAGCTCGCCGTCAAGATAGGTGTAGACCCGTGCCAGGACCTCGTCGCACGGGGTCTCATGGTGGTTGCCACAGCTCATGGCTCACTCACCCTTCTCGCACACCGCGCCATGGCAGGGCACGATGTCCGGCGTCACAGTGTCCGGCTTCACGGTGTCCGGCATCGCGACCACGCTCGTCGAAACCACGCTCGTCGAAACCACGCTCGTCGAAACCGCGCTCATCGGGACCCCCCGCTCGCCCGCGTGAGGCCCCTCTCTTCAGCGTAGTCCTCCAGCATGACGCGCAGCTGCCGTCTTCCGCGATGCAGTCGCGACATCACCGTGCCGATGGGCGTGCCCATGATCTCGGCGATCTCCTTGTAGGCGAAGCCCTCGACGTCGGCGAGGTAGACGGCGATGCGGAACTCCTCGGGCAGTTCCTGCAGCGCCCGCTTGACGTCCGTGTCGGGCAGGTGCTCCAGTGCCTCCGACTCGGCGGACTTCAGCCCGCTGGAGGTGTGCGACTCCGCGCGGGCGATCTGCCAGTCCTCGATGTCCTCGGTGGCGGCCTGCTGCGGCTGTCGCTGCTTCTTGCGGTAGGAGTTGATGAACGTGTTGGTCAGGATTCGGTAGAGCCACGCCTTGAGGTTGGTGCCTTCCTTGAACTGGTGGAAGGACGCGAACGCCTTGGCGAAGGTCTCCTGGACGAGATCCTCGGCGTCCGCGGGGTTGCGCGTCATGCGCAGCGCGGCCGAATACAGCTGGTCCAAGAACGGGAGCACGTCGCGCTGGAACCGTTCCTGACGCTGCTCCACGGTTTCCGTGGTGCCCGGTACCTGACCCACCTCCTCGGCTGTGGCGCCCTTGGCCCCGACTAGGCCCGTGGCGTCGTATCCCACAGACGATATCGGTCCGCGCGGCATGCCGAGGCGGGCGGGTGCCCGCGCGGCGTCGCGCGCCGTCCGCTGCTGATCGGCAACGGCTGTGGTCATCGGTGTGCACCTCCGCTGTACTCCCTGTGCGTCGGTGCAACACCGCTACATCGCCGCCGATTCCCCGTCAGGGAGTGACGAAAAGAACAGGCGTCCGCGCCCTCGTCGTGTACGGAGGGTGCTGATCACCGCGGAACGGGGAAGGACGAGACGTATACGGCGAGAACAGGAGCAAACGGTGCATCCGGTGCTTCCGGCGCAACCTTCCGAGCCCACCATCGCCAGTCTGCGTGACACCGACGGGGACTCCCTGGCGCGCTACTGGAGGTTCTACTGGGCGGTCGCGGCCGCCCAGCTGGCCCGCTGGCTCCCGCGCGGCCCGTCCCGCGTGCTGGACGTCTCGGGCGGGCGCTGTGCCGCCCAGGCCGCCGCGGCCGGACACACCGTCCTCGAGGTGCGCGATCCGGGCGAGACATCGGAACCCGGACGGCCCGCGCAGGGCACCGCGATCCCGATCATCGGCGACACCGGCACGCTCGGCTTCCTCGCCGACGGCACCATGGACGCCGTCATCGCCGAGAACCGCGTGCTGTCCCGGCACCTGGCCACGGAGACGACGATCGCCGAGATCGCCCGCGTCCTGCGTCCCGGCGGCCGTGTCCTGCTCTGCGTCGACTCCCTCACCCTCGGCATGGCGCTGCTCGCCGAACGGAACTACTGGGCGCACCTGTCCGACCTGCCGAGCGCGGAGGTCTGCCTCGTCCCCTGGCCGGACGGGACGATCACGCGTTCCTTCTCCGCCCACCAGCTCCGCGAACTCCTCGCCGACGCGGGCCTAGAGGTCGAGTGGATCAGGCCCCGCACGGTGCTGTCCCCCTCGACCGTCGAGCATGTCCTCGCCCAGCGGCCCCGCGCCCTCGGGAGACTCGTCCGCACCGAACTCAACGCCCCGGCCTCGGACGAGTCCCTCGGCATGGGCCTGCTCGCGAGCGCCGTCCGCCGCGCGTCACCGTGAGTCGCGGGTCACCGTGAGTCGCGGGTCACCGTGAGTCGCGGGTCACCGTGAGTCGCGGGTCACCGTGAGTCGCGGGTCACCGTGAGTTGCGGGTCACCGTGAGTTGCGCGTCGCCCGGTCGTGTTTGGACTGGCAGGTGATGCAGCGGGCGGCGTCCGGACGGACCTCCAGGCGTCCCTCGGGGACGGCCTTGCCGCAGCCCAGGCACCGGCCGTAGACACCGGCGTCGATCCTCTCCAGGGCGGCGGCGACGCCGCGCCGGTGCCGGTCCAGGGACTCCAGGGCGGCCTCCACCCGATCGTGGTCGGTGAGACCGGCCCCGGCGTCCGCGGCCGAATTGTCGCGTTCTGAACTTTCGCCGCTGAGAATGGCGATGGAGCGGTCCAGGTCCTGGAGCATGGCCTCCAGGCGGGAGCGGGCTACGGCGGTGTCCACGATGCTGCGAACTCCTCCCGGTGGGGGGCTCCGGGCAATGCGGTTCAGAACAAACCGTCGGAATGGTTGCCAGAACTATCCCCAGAAGCCGCCGGTTCTATGAGTTCCGGTCCGTTGTTTTTCACGCTGTTGACGGCCTTCGACACAGGGTAGGCGTCCATTGTTCCGGCCATGGCGGGCACGAGCAGTCCGTGCACCTCCTCGGTGTCGGTGAGCGCCGGGTCGAGCCAGGCGTCCCAACGGTCCCGTTCGACGATCATCGGCATGCGGTCGTGGATGCGGCCGAGGTCGTCTGGGGCGTTGGTCGTGATGACGGTGCACGTCCAGACCCACTCGTCCTCGGGCGACTTCCACAGCTCGTAGAGACCGGCCATCGCCATGATCGCGCCGTCGTTGGGGCGGATGAAGAACGGCTGCTTCTGCGGCTTCTTCGCCTTCTTCTCGCCGTCGGCCGGATCCTGCTGGAGGGTGTACCACTCGAAGTAGCCGTCGGCGGGCAGCAAGCAGCGCCGCCGGGCGAACGCGCGGCGGTACGACGGCTTCTCGTGCACGGTCTCGACCCGCGCGTTGATCATGCGGGAGCCGATGGACAGGTCCTTGGCCCAGGACGGGACGAGGCCCCAGCGGACCGTGCGGAGCTGCCGGACGGCGGGCTCCTCCTCCGGCGCGTCCTTCGGGCGCCGGTCGAGCACGACCGGGACCTGTTTGGTCGGAGCGACGTTGTAGTCGGGCTGGATGTCCCCGTCGACGGCGTCGAGCTGCACCTGGAACTCGTCCAGCAGCTCCTGACGCGCGCGGGTGGTGGCATAACGTCCGCACATGGCCCCCATCCTGCCGCGCTTGAGGCGCGGCCCGCTGGGCATGTAGCGGGTCATGCGACCCTTCACCACTCTCGCCCGCCCGTTCGTGGCGGCCCCGTACATCATGAACGGCCTGGACGCGCTCCGGGATCCGCGCGAGCGCGCCGAGCGGGTCGGCCCGACGGTCAAGCCGGTCGCGGACCGGATCGACTGGCTGCCGAAGGACCCGGAGTCCCTCGTCCGCCTCCAGGGCGCCCTCAGCCTCGGCACCGGCGCGCTGCTGTTGACCGGTAGGTTCCGGCGGCTCACGACCATGCTGATGGCGGCGCAGCTGGTGCCGGTCCTGGCGACCGAGCACCGCTACTGGACGGAGGACGACCCCGAGCGCCGCGCCGGCGAACGGTCCCATCTGCTGAAGAACGCCGGGCTGTTCGGCGCGCTGCTGATGGTCGCGTCCGAGCCGCGCCGCCCGCCGCGCCTGGCGGAGGTGCGGCGGCAGGCGCGGGAGGCGCAGATCAAGAGCGGCGCGGAGGCGAAGGCGATGCGCCGGGAGGCGGCCCTCGCGCTGCGGGACGCGCGCCGCGAGGCGGCCCGGCAGGTGCGCACGGCACGCGCCGAGACCGGCCGCAAGGCCGCGAAGGCCGGGGCCAAGACCGGTAAGGCCGGCATCAAGGCCGGCAAGGCCGCCAAGGTCGGTAAGACGGCCAAGGCCGGTAAGACGGCGACCGCGGGAGTGGTGAAGAACGCCGGGCGCGCGTTCCGCCCGGGGCGGACGTCCAAGCCCGGTCGCGTGGCCGCCCAGGCGGGCAGGGTCAAACAGGCCGTGAAGCGCTGAGGTTTCCGAAGGGAACCTTAAAGGAGGCTCAAATCCGTTGAACCCCGGGGCGGCTCGGTTCCGTACTGCCAGATGACCGGCTCGTAGACGAGGACGGAGACGCCCCGGCCATGGCAGTTCCCGGATCGACCGGTCGGCAGACCGGCGGGCTACGGAGCCTGCTCCGCCGCCCCGGCACGCGCGGTGACGACCGTGAGGTGGACGGTGTCGCCGACCGTGCCGCCCCCAGTGCCGCCGACAGCGACGAGGACATCGCCGCTGGGTTGTACCGCGAGTACCATCGCCCGCTTCTCGCGTTCGTCCTCCGGCTGACCGGCGGTGACCGTCCGTGGGCCGAGGACGTGGTGCAGGAGACCATGATCCGGGCGTGGCGGAGCGCGGACCGGCTGGACGACCGCACGTCCTCGCTGATGCCGTGGCTGGCGACCGTCTCCCGGCGTATCGTGATCGACAACCGGCGGCAGCGGGAGGTCAGGCCGCCGGAGGTCGGCGACGCCCCCCTGGAGAACCTGCCAATGGCGGACGAACTGGACGGCCTGCTGCGCAAGGTCGTCGTGACGGAGGCGCTGGAGTCGCTGTCCCCGGCGCACCGGCAGGCGCTCACCGAGACGGTGCTGCGGGATCGGACGGTCAACCAGGCCGCCGAGTACCTCGGCATCCCGGTGGGGACGGTCAAGTCCCGGGTCTACTACGCGCTGCGCGCGTTGCGCGTCGCCCTGGAGGAGAGGGGGGTGACCTCGTGAGCTCCCAGGTCGAGCACACCGATGTCGGCGCCTACGCGCTGGGACTTCTGGAGGACGGGGACCGCCGGGCCTTCGAGGCGCATCTGCGCGGGTGCGCGCCCTGCCGGGCCGAGCTGAACGAGATGTCGGGAACGGCCGGGATCCTCGCGTCCCTCGGGGAGGCGGCCGCGGCGGCGCCGTCCCCGCCTCCGGCGCCGGTGGTCGACATGATGCGGCGCAAGCGGAGCGCGGACCGGCGTTCGTCACGCCGCGCCGTCCTCGCGACCGGCGCCGCCGCCGCGGCCGTCGCGCTCGCCGCGGGCATCGGTGTCGGAACGATCCTCGGTGACGACGACACGACACCGACGCCGACGCCGCCGGTGGAGCAGGCGTTGCCCGGCGACAGGTTCCGGGCGACCGACCCGCGGACCGGCGCGTCCGGCACGGTCGGCCTGGTCGACAAGGGATGGGGAACGCAGGTCAGCCTGGAACTGCGCGGCATCAAGGGCCCGCTGCGGTGCCACCTGGAGGCCGTGTCCCGGGACGGCGAACGCAGCGTCGTCGCCGGATGGCGCGTCCCGGACAAGGGGTACGGCGTCCCCGAGCAGCCGAAGCCGCTCGTCATGCGGGGCGGAACGGGCCTGACCCGCCAGGAGATCACCCGCTTCGAGGTCCGCCTCGACACCGGCGGCACCCTGCTGAGCATCCCCCTCTGACCGCCACCGCTGACCGCCCCGCCGAACGTTTCCCGCCGGGAGCGGACCGGCGGATACCCTTGGATCATGCCCTCTCCGCACTGGTCCGCCCCCGTCGCGCATGCCCCGGTGGACGCCGTGGTGCCGCTGCCCGGGTCGAAGTCGATGACGAACCGGGCGCTGGTGCTCGCCGCGCTCGCGGACGCGCCGTCCCGCATCGTGCGACCGCTGCGCAGCCGCGACACCGACCTGATGGCGGGCGCCCTGCGCGCGCTCGGCGTGGACGTCGCCGACGACGACGCCGACTGGCTGGTCCGTCCGGGCGGCCTGACCGGTCCCGCGCGGGTCGACGTGGGTCTCGCCGGGACGGTGATGCGGTTCCTGCCGCCCGTCGCGGCGCTGGCGTCCGGTGACGTGGCCGTGGACGGCGACCCGCGCGCCAGGGAACGTCCGATGGGCCCGATCATCACGGCGCTGCGGGCGCTCGGCGCCGTGATCGACGACGGCGGTCGGGGCGCGCTCCCGTTCACCGTCCGCGGAACGGGCACCGTCAACGGCGGCGAGGTCACGATCGACGCGTCCGGGTCGTCGCAGCTGGTGTCGGGGCTGCTGCTGGCCGCGCCGCGCTTCGAGAAGGGCGCGCAGGTCAGGCATGCGGGCCCGCCGGTGCCGTCGGCGCCGCACCTGGCGATGACGGTCCGGATGCTGCGGGACGCGGGCGCGACCGTCGAGACGGAGCCGGACCTGTGGCGGGTCGCGCCGGGCCCACTCCGGGGCGGCGAATGGAAGATCGAACCGGACCTGTCGAACGCGGCGCAGTTCCTCGGCGCGGCGCTCGTCACCGGCGGCCGGGTCACCGTGCCCGGCTGGCCGGCGGAGACGACGCAGCCGGGCGACGCGCTGCGCGGCCTGCTCACCGGGATGGGCGCGCGGGTGTCCCTCGGCCCGGACGGTCTCACGGTCCGCGGCGGCGACGGCTTCCGCGGGCTGGACGCCGACCTGCGCGAGGTCGGTGAGCTGACCCCGGTGCTCGCGGCGCTCGCCGCGCTCGCCGACTCGCCGTCCCGGCTGACCGGCATCGCGCACCTGCGCGGCCACGAGACCGACCGGCTCGCGGCGCTCGTCACCGAGATCAACGGGCTGGGCGGCGATGTCAGGGAACTGCCGGACGGGCTGGACATCCGGCCGCGCCCGCTGCGCGGCGGCGTGTTCCACACCTACGACGACCACCGGATGGTGATGGCGGCGGCCGTGCTGGGCCTGGCCGTTCCCGGCGTCGAGGTGGAGAATCCGGGCACCGTGGGCAAGACTCTTCCGGATTTCACCGAGTTGTGGGCGTCGATGCTCGCGCCCGCCTGAGAGCAGGGACAGGACCACTGGCACGACGAACAGGGGACTACGACGAGGACGATGTCCGGGTGCGGCCGGGGCGGCGCGGGTCGCGGCCACGCACCCGCCGCCGTCCCGCGCATGAGGACGCCTCGCCCGGTTTCGTGATCGCGGTGGACCGGGGCCGGTACCGTTGCGTCGTCGACCGGGGCACCGACGACGAACGCGGCGTCACCGCGATGCGGGCCCGCGAACTCGGCCGCAAGGGCGTGGTCGTCGGCGACCGGGTGGCGCTGGTCGGGGACGTGTCCGGCGCGCCCGACACCCTCGCCCGCATCGTCCGCGTCGAGCCGCGGACGTCGTCGCTGCGCCGCACCGCCGACGACACCGACCCGTTCGAACGGATCGTCGTCGCGAACGCCGACCAGCTCGTGATCGTCACGGCGCTCGCCGATCCCGAACCCCGCCCCCGCATGATCGACCGGCAGCTCGTCGCCGCGTACGACGCGGGGATGGACCCGCTGCTGTGCCTCACCAAGGCCGACCTCGCGGGCCCCGACGATCTGATCGCCGAGTACGCGCCGCTCGGCGTCCCGTACGCCGTGACGCGCCGCGACGGCGACCCGGACGAGCTGCGCCGCCATCTGACCGGCCGGACGAGCGTCCTCGTCGGCCATTCGGGCGTCGGCAAGTCGACGCTGGTGAACGCGCTCGTCCCGGACGCCGAACGGGCCGTCAGCCATGTCAACGCGGTCACCGGCCGGGGCCGGCACACCTCGTCCTCGGCGATCGCGCTGGAGCTGCCCGACGACGACGGCTGGATCATCGACACGCCGGGCGTGCGGAGCTTCGGGCTCGCGCACGTCGAACCCGAGCATGTCGTCGACGCGTTCGAGGACCTCGCGGCGGGCGCGGCGGAACGCTGTCCGCCGCACTGCGACCACCTACAGGACAGTTGCGGGCTGGACGGCTGGGTCGAGGACGGGCACGCCAGCCGGGCCCGCCTCGACTCGCTGCGGCGCCTGCTCGCCAGCCGCGAGGGAGAGCCCGAATAGCGGGCGACTCGCCCGGCTCGCGTCGGTATCGTCGCTGCCATGGTCCAGTTGATCGCAGCGCGCTACGAGCTGGTGGAGGTGCTCGGACGCGGCGGGATGGGCCGCGTGTGGCTGGCCCGCGACCGCACGCTCGGCCGCGAGGTGGCCGTCAAGGAGGTGGCGCTGCCACCGGGCCTGGACGAGGCGCAGGTGGAACGGACGTACGCGCGGACGTTCCGGGAGGCGAGATCGGCGGCGCGACTGGATCACCCCGGCATCGTGACCGTCCACGACGTCGTCGAGGAGGACGGCCGCCCCTGGATCGTGATGCGGCTCGTCCGCGCCGAGAGCCTCGACAAGCTGATCGCGTGTGAGGGGCCGCTGCCGCCGCAGCGGGTCGCGGCGATCGGCGCCGACCTGCTGGACGCGCTGCGCGCCGCGCATACCGCCGGGGTCGTGCACCGGGACGTCAAGCCCGGCAACGTGCTGCTGCCCCCGGACCGGGCGGTGCTCACCGACTTCGGCATCGCGACCGTCGCCGGGGACGAGACCCTCACCCAGGCGGGCGCCATCGTCGGGTCGCCCGCCTACCTGGCGCCCGAGCAGGCCCGCTACCAGAAGGCCACGCCCGCGTCCGACCTGTGGTCTCTCGGCGCGACCCTGTACGCCGCCGTGGAGGGCCGTCCCCCGTACAAACGGCCGGACGTGTGGGGGGTGATGGCCGCCGTCCTGTCGGACGACCCCGATCCGCTCCAGCTCGCCGGGCCTCTCGCCCCCGTCCTGTACGGCCTGCTCCACAAGGACCCGGACCGGCGGATGAGCCCCGACGAGGCGGGGCGGCTGCTCCGCCAGATCGCCCAGGGACCCGCCGCACCCCTTGCACCGCCGCCGCGGTTCGCGCCGCCGCACAACCTGACGCTTCCGCCGCCACCGGCCGCGCCGACGGTCCCCGGGACCGTGCCGCCGCATCCGCCGCGCCCGCCGAGACGCGTGCCATGGCCGCTGATCGTCCCGGCCGGGGTCTTCGCCGCCGCGCTGGTCATCGCCATCGCCTCCATCGTGATCTTCACCGCCGACGGCGACGACGACCCGGGGACGTCGGCGTCGGGCAGGCCGCCGGCGTCCGGCCAGGCGTCCACGTCGCCGCGACAGATCGCTCCCCGGCCCGCCGGGTACCGCCTACATCGCGGTTCGGCCTTCGTCGCGGCGGTTCCGCAGGGCTGGCAGGCCGAGGTCTCGGGTGACGACCTGACGCTCAAGGACCCGACCGAGGGAGTGGTGCGGGGCCTGGCGATCCAGCGTCTGGTGTCCACGGCCTTCCCCGATCCGGGAAACGGCCTGGCCTCCGCGCTCGGCAAGATGAAGGCGGACACGACCCAGTACCCGAAGTTCAAGGAGGAGAGTTTCGACCGGAAGATCCCCTACCAGGGGGACATGGCCGCCGAGGCCCAGTTCACCTTCGTCCGGAACGACATTCCCGGCCGGGCCCGTGTCCGGGTGTTCCGTTTCGACGGCGCCATCTATCAGATCATCCTCATGGCGAGCCAGAAGGACTGGAACGGAGCGGTCCCGGTCTACAAGACGTTCCTCGACACGCTGCGCGGCACCGCCTGACGGCCATGGGCGGTTCCGGCGACTGGAACGCTCCGGAACGCGGCCTGGACGGCACGCTGATCCGTCCGTCGGACGCCTTGTACGTCGAGGCGCGCCGCCTCCACATCCCGCGCCACGACCGCATCACTCCGGCGGCCATCGCCTACTGCGCGACACCCGAGGACGTCTCCGAATGCCTCAGGTTCGCGACGCTGACACGAACGCCGGTCGCGGTGGGCAGCGGCGGCCACGGTTACGCGGGCTGGTCGACCGGCCCGGGACTCGTCGTCGACGTGTCCCCGATGGACGCGGTGCGACGCGACGGCGACCACGCGACCGTGGGCGCGGGAACCCGTCTGATCGACCTGTACGCCGGCCTGGCCCGCGAGGGCATGAGCGTCCCGGCGGGCAGTTGCCCGACCGTGGGCGTGGCGGGCCTGACGCTCGGCGGCGGCCTCGGCGTGACGTGCCGCGCGTACGGGCTGACCTGCGACGCCCTGGAGTCGGCACGAATCGTCACCGCGACCGGCCGGGTCCTGACCTGCGACGCCGAGCGCCACCCCGACCTGTTCTGGGCGTGCCGCGGCGGCGGGGGCGGCAACTTCGGTGTCGCGGTGTCGTTCACGTTCCGCGTCCACAAGGCAGGCGATGCCACGCCGTTCACCATGCGCTGGCCCTGGTCGGACGCCCCCGCCGTGATCCGCGCCTGGCAACGCTGGGCACCGAACGCGCCCTCCGAGGTATGGACGAGCCTGCACCTCGACACCGCACCGGACCGCGCGACCCCGAGCATCGAGGTCATCGCTGTCGCACTGGCCGACGCGACCGACCACATGAACGCGCTGACGGCAGCGACCGGCGCCGACCCGGAATCGGTTACCGCCGAGACACTCCCCCACCTGGAAGCCATGAAGTCCATGGCCGGATGCGCGGGCCTGACCATCGACCAGTGCCACACACAAGGCACGCTGCCAGGCCAACGCCCCACGGGCACGTCCCCGAGAACCGACTACGCCGGGAAATCCCACATCGCCTACAACCCGCTACCTGAGGCCGCCATCACCTCACTACTGGACCGCTTCCAGCAGGGCAACGACGTCCGGAACCGTTCCGTCCTCATGGACGCGATGGGCGGCGCGATCGCCCGCGTGGGACCGGGCGACACCGCCTTCCCACATCGCAAGGCCCTGTTCTGCGTCCAATACCTGGCCTCGGAGGCCCCATGGCTCCGCGCCACCCACACAACAATGGAGCCCTACATGGGCGGGTCCGCCTACGTGAACTACGTCGACCCGGACCTGAAGAACTGGCCGCACGCCTACTACGGCCACAACCTGGACCGCCTCAGACGAACAAAAGCCAACTACGACCCGGCCAGACTGTTCGACTTCCCGCAGGCGCTCTGACCCCGCCTAGCTGTTGGAAGGTTCCTCGAACAGGCTCCGCGCCCGCGCCTCGGCGTCGTTGAGGGCCTTGATGTGGTCGGGCGCGAGTTCCTCCACGCACCGGGTCATCTCCTCGGTGACGCGGCTGAACGCGCTCTCCTCCGCGCCGCGCAGTGCCGCCCGGACGCTCGCCGACCGGGCGCCGAGCGCCGCCCATTCCAGTTCGAGGCGCGCGACGGCCTCGTCGAAGGCGCGGGCCGTCTCGGCGCCGGCCTCCTTCAGCTCCTCCGGGACCGGTCCACGTCCCGCCTTGCGGGCGTGGCCCGACAGCGTCGAGATCCGTCCGGCGAGAGCGAGCCCCTCCCGGGCCAGGGGGAGCACGTCGTGGATCAGGTCGGTGACGGCCCGCGCGAGGTCCTCCACACGGGTGAGCAGGGTCTGTGTCGCCTCCTCCAGCGCCGTCGAGGTGCGTTCGGCGACCCGTTCGGCGACGTCCCGCTGCCGCTGCGACAGCACCGGCACGATGTCACGGTCCAGCCTGCGTCGCAGTTCCCGCTCCCGGTCGTCGCGCCCGGCGGGCCCGGCCCGTCCGGCCCAGTCCGCGACGACCCGGTCGATGCGCTGCTCTCCCGACGCGGCGATCTCCGAGGTGATCTCGTCGAGGGCCTCGCCCACCCGGGCCTTCAGCCGCTCCACGCGCCCGTAGAGGGCCTCGCGCTTGAACGGGTCGTTGAGCTCGTTGAGCTGGGTCTGCAGCCGCCGGGACACGTCGATGGCGTGTTCGGCGAGCGGGACGAGGCGGTCGGCGAGCTCGTCGAGCGTCTCCGCCCGGCGCGGGTCGGTCAGCTCGGCCACCCAAGCGGGAAGATCGTGCGCCATGCGCCCATGCTGCCATTCCCGGACGCGATCATCGGGCCGGAACGCCGCGCCGCGCCGTAGGCGGCCGACCGAAAAGCCGGAACGGCCGGGTAAGTGTGTCTGGATCGGCGGTGCTCAGGGTAGCGTTGCTCGCCGTGGCGGGCTATTCCGATGACCTGCGTCTCGCTCATGTGCTGGCGGACGGGGCCGACGACATCACGACCAGGCGTTTCCGTGCGCTCGATCTCGACATCGAGACCAAGCCGGACCTGACGCCGGTCAGCGACGCCGACCGCAGCGTCGAGGAGCAGATCCGCGGCACGTTGAAGCGGGCCCGTCCCCGCGACGCGGTGTACGGCGAGGAGTTCGGCAAGACCGGCTTCGGAAACCGGTGCTGGATCATCGACCCGATCGACGGGACGAAGAACTTCGTGCGGGGCGTGCCGGTGTGGGCGACGCTGATCGCGCTGATGGAGAACGACGAGATCGTCGTCGGGGTCGTGTCGGCGCCCGCGCTGAACCGCCGCTGGTGGGCGGCGCGCGGCGGCGGCGCCTGGACGGGCCGTAGCCTCACCCGCGCCACCCGGATGACCGTGTCGGCGGTGTCGGAGCTGACGGACGCGTCCCTGTCGTTCTCCAGCCTGAGCGGCTGGGAGGAGCAGGGCCGTCTCGACCGGTTCCTCGACCTGACCCGCGAGGTGTGGCGGACGAGGGCGTTCGGCGACTTCTGGTCGCACATGATGGTCGCCGAGGGCGCCGTCGACATCTCCGCCGAGCCGGAGGTGTCGCTGTGGGATCTCGCCGCGCTCCAGGTCATCGTGGAGGAGGCCGGGGGAATGTTCACGGACCTGTCCGGCAAGCCCGGCGTGGAGGGCGGCAGTGTCGTGTGCACGAACGGCAAACTGCACGCCGAGGTCCTGCGCACGCTCGGCGGAGGCCAGCTCTCGCTGCGCATCTGACCGGGGCCCGGACGGGTCGCGGTGGTGGCCAACGCCCAGACTCGCGACATATCGTGGAACAGCGGTCGCGGGGCGGCCGTTGTACTAGGTGGCGGCCCGTCTACGGAGGTACCAGATGTCGGCCCAGACAAAGTTCGTGATCGGCGGCGTCGTCGTCGGCTTCCTGACCCTGTTCATCTTTCCCTGGTGGCTGACCGCGCTGATCATCCTCGGTGTCCTCGGCACACCGCTCGTCGGATACCTGATGCTCGACCCGTCCCAGCGCAGACGCGTACGCGCGCAGGGGCGCAAGCGCCTCGGCAGCTGACCCGGGGAGTTCGCGCGTACCCCGCCGAACTAGGGTGCGGGTGTGGCGAACGTACAGGTCGGCGTGGTCGGCGCGGGCATCGTCGGGCTGGCGATCGCGCGCCGGCTGGCGCGGACGCGCCCGGACGTGACGGTCACGGTCCTGGAGAAGGAGGACCGTGTCGCGGTCCATCAGACCGGGCGTAACAGCGGGGTCGCGCACGCGGGTCTCTACTACGCTCCGGGTTCGTTGAAGGCGACGCTGTGCAGGCGCGGAATCGTCAAGCTCAGGGAATATTGCCATGACCGTAACCTGCCCTACGTGGAGTGCGGCAAGATCGTCGTGGCGCGGAACGCGGCGGAGCTGGCCGCGCTGGACGAGATCGAGCGCCGCGCCACCGCGAACGGGGTCCCCGGGCTGCGGCGGCTGACGCCGGGCGGTCTGCGCGAGATCGAACCGCACGCGTCCGGGATCGCCGCCCTGCACTCCCCCACCACCGCGATCACCGACTTCGGCGCGGTGGCCCAGTCCTTCGCCGACGACATCGTGGCGGCAGGCGGCGAACTGAGGTTCGGCTTCGAACTCAGGCGACTCGACCGGACCGGAGACCGGGTCACGGCCGTCTCCCCCCACGACCGCGTGACGTTCGACCGGCTGGTGATTTGCGCGGGCCTGCACTCCGACCGGGTGGCAAGGCTGGCGGGCGACACGGCGGCACCGGCGATCGTCCCGTTCCGGGGCGAGTATCTACGCCTGCTCCCCTCTCGGACGGACCTGGTCCGCGGCCTGATCTATCCCGTCCCCGACCCGCGCTACCCGTTCCTCGGGGTGCATTTCACGCGCCGGGTGGACGGCGGCGTGGACATCGGCCCGAACGCCGTCCTCGCCCTGGCCAGGGAGGGCTACCGGTGGCGTGACGTGCGTCCGGCGGACGTGTGGGAGACGGTCCGCTGGCCGGGTTTCCGCAGGCTGGCCCGCGCGCACTGGCGGACGGGCGCACGGGAACTGTACGGCTCGGCGGTGCGGCGGGCGTTCATCAAGGAGGCGCGGAGCTTCGTCCCGGAACTGGAGGCGAGCGACGTCGTCCGGGCACCCGCAGGCGTCCGCGCCCAGGCCGTCGACCGAGACGGCTCCCTCGTCGACGACTTCCGCGTCAACCAGCTCGGCCCGATCGTCACCCTCCGGAACGCCCCCTCTCCAGCGGCGACGTCGTCCCTGGCCATCGCGGAACACATCACCGCGACGCTCTAGGCTCCAGCGCTTCGAGGCGGACGGGCAGCCCGTCCTTCGGCGACGGCAGGGACGTGGTGTCGAGGGGCATCTCGTACCCCGCGGGCACGCTCCAGCGGTGGCGCCGCAGCATCTCATGCATGATCGTCTTCACCTGCATGCCGGCGAAGTGGATGCCGATACAGGTGTGCGCGCCACCACCGAACGGCGACCACGCGTACCGGTGGATCTTGTCCTCGCGGCGTTCCGGGGAGAAGCGCTCCGGATCGAAGGTGTCCGGGTCGGGCCACCAGTCGGCCATGCGATGGTTACTGAGCATCGGCACCACCACAGTAGTACCGGCAGGGATGTAAAACCCCAGCACAGCGGTGTCCTTGACGACCTTTCGCGGCAGCGCCGGAACGGGCGCGACCAACCGCATGGACTCCTTCATCACCGCATCCAGACCGTCGAGAGCGCCCAGATCCTCGAACGCGAGCGCAGCGGGCCCAAGCGCCAGCGACTCGTCCCGAAGCCTCTCCTGCCATTCGGGATATCGAGCAAGGTGGTACGCCATCGATGTCAGCGTGATGGTGGTCGTGTCATGTGCCGCCATCAACGCGAAGATCATGTGGTTGACGACATCCTCGTCGGTGAACCGTTGCCCCTCATCGGACTCCGCCGAGCACAGCGCCGCGAACAGGTCGTTCCCGCCGTCCCGCCGCTTGGCGGGCAGGTGCCGACGAAAGAACTCCTCCAGCGCCCGCCGGGCCCGAAGCCCGCGATGCCAACGCAGCCCGGGAACGGGAAAACGCACATAAGCCGTTCCAGCCCGCACGGCGTCAATAAAGGCACCATTGACCCGCCGACGCTCGACGTCCCCCAACTCGACGCCCATGAGCACGTCCACGGCAAGGTCAAGAGTGAGCTGCTTGACATGGTCATAGACCCGAAACCCCGAACCAGCCCTCCAAGCCCCCACCCCCTCACTCACACCGGGCGCCATCGCGTCCAGATAAGCGCGAAGCCGGGGACGGGTGAACGCCTGCCGCATGATGCGCCGGTGGTGCAGGTGCTCCTCGAAGTCGAGAAGCATGAGCCCCCGCCGGAAGAACGGCCCGATGAAGTAACTCCACGCGGGTCCACTCGCGAACGCGTCGTCCCGGTCGACGAGAACGACTTCGGCGGCTTCCGGCCCGTGGACGGTGACCATCCGCTGCCCGAGCAACCATCCCCAGCCGACCGGCCCGAGTTCCGCATATCGTTTGCGTGCCATCCCCACCGGATCGCGCATGACAGCGACAGTGCTGCCGATCAGGGGGATGCCGCCCCCACCGGGAACCGCTTTGAGGCCGCTGCCCGCCGGTGGCGGCGCGAGATCGCCCATCAGCGTCCGCCCAGCAGCCGCCGCCGCGCCGTAACGGTCAACGGCCGGTACGCGCCCGCCTTGTCCCGGTAGTACGTGACCGCCTCCCCAGGGACAGGAACACCTTCGTCCCGCAACGGCGCCGTCCACAGCCGCCGCCCGGCCGTGACGGGCACCTCGTCCACCACCCGGACGATCGAGGGCCGCAACCCCGGTTCGACCCGCAGCAGCGCCTCCGAAAGATCCACCGCCTTCAACCCGACGGCATCCCGAAGGCTCACAGCCGCCCCGACCACTTCCGACTCCCCCACCGGAATTCCATAAACGGCCACGGTATCGACGTAGGGCAGGTCGCCGAGCGCGTCCAGGATCGGCCCAGGCGGAACAAGCCCATCGACCGTCCGAATGAGTTCACTCTCCCGCCCGACCAACCAGAAGTCACCATCGCCGTCCCTGCGGAACAGATCTCCAGTAATCGCCCACGCGTCTTCGGCCTCGAACACACCTCGCAAGCACCGCACCTCCGCCCCAGGGCGCACCCGCGCGAGTAGCATCCCGATCTCGCCGGCCCCACATTCGACGGCGAACCCGTCCGTCCCCTCACACAGCCGCCCGTTCTCCAGGTCATACCGGGCGAGCCGCACCTCCGCACCCCCAGGCAGCGGCCGCCCCAACGCCCCGGGTTTCCTCCCGGTCAGGTTGACCAGGATGGCCTCCCCCTCCGTCGAGGCGTAGAACTCCAGAACCCGGGCCGGGGCGAACCGTTCCTCAACTCGCCGCCACAGCCCGCGCGGCATTCCAGACCCGATGAACAGCCGAATGGCGTGGTGCCGTTCCGCCGGATCGATCGGCGCGTCCACCAGGTCACTCAGCAACGTCCACGTATAGGACGCGACGGTGACGCCATAACGGCGCGCCTCGTCCCAGAACGTCTCCGGGTCATAGCCACTGGCGAGCGCGAGCCGCGCACCTCCCGCGACGGCACCGCCGAGACTCATCAACAACGCGGACGGATGCTGAAGCGGCGTGCTGCTGTACACGGTGTCGGACGAGGTCAGCGCCGCGGACGACGCCGTCCCGAACGCCGACAGCGCCCACCGCCGATTGGTGATCCGACTCGCCCGCAGCCGCTCCCCGTCCCCCCGAAAAACCACGAACGCGACATCCCCACCCCGCCCCGGATTCGCCACATACCACCCAGGCAGGTGCACACCCTCAGGGTCAATGGCCTCCATATCGACCAACACCCCGCGCTCACCCCGCCCAGGCGCACCAAGCAGATACGCCTCGACCCCCTCGATCTTCGCGGCGAGATCCGCATGCTCCGGATCAGCGATCACCCTGTTCACACCACCCAGCCGCACCTCGGCGGCCGGGTCGCCATCGGACCGCAACAGCACGGCGACGGCCCCGAGACGGCTGATCGCGGCGACGAGCGCGAGCGCGGTGGGCCGGGTTCCCATCAGCACGCCGACCGCGTCGCCGCGCCGCACCCCGATGTGGATCAGCCCGCGCACCACGGCGTCGACGCGTCCCCTGACGGCGCCGTGCGTGTAGGGCCGCCCCTTGTACAGGAAGAACACCTCGTCGGGCATCCGCCGGGCCTGTTCGTCCAGCAGCAGCCCCAGGGACATGCGGGTGTCGGTGTGGATGCGTTCCAGTCGCGTCAGCCGTGGCAGGTTCCGCGCGGCCTCACCGGTGAGCTGCCGTGTGCCGTGCACCACCCGCGACGCCGTCCGGTACGCCGATCGCGCGGCGCCGCCGCCGACGCCCAGGGCGAGGTGGAGCCCGTATCCGGTGGGACGGCCCGCGGGTTCGGCCTCCTCGTCCCCGGAGACGGGCGCGACGATGTCGGGCAGCCCGCCGTCGCCCGCGCGCCACCGCGCCCAGGCGGCCACGGCGGGCCAGGTCCGCGCGACCGCGTGCCCGCCGACGACGAGCCCGAAGTGCCCGGCGTGCAGGGACGCCTCGTACACCTGGGCGCGGGGCGCGGCCCGCCGGATCCCGCGGACGGTCGGCGGCGGCGCGATCTCGTCGACCTCCCCGACGAACGTCAGCACGGGGCAGGTGATGTCGGCGAGCGTCACGATCCGGTCTCCGATGACGAACCCACCGGTGAGCATGCGGTTGTGCTGGACGAACTGGCGGACGAACTCGGCGAGCGCCGGTCCCGGCCACGAGACCCAGCCTTCCCGTTCCAGGAACCTCCGTTGCCGTTCCCTGGACGCGAGCCGTTCCCGATCGTGCAGCTGCATGAGGAACTCGACCCGTGACCGCACCGACTTCACCGGGCTCAACACCTGGAACCCGAGCCGGGTCACCCACCCGGGGACGGCGAATCCGCCGAGCGCCCAGTCGGGGAGCCGTTCGACCCCTTCGGACGCGAGCCAGCGCGGCAGCCCGAACGGAAGCCCGACACTCGTATCCGTAGGGCTCCCGAACGTCACCACAGATGCGATGCCGTCGCTGCGCCGGTACGCCGCGGCCTGGTAGACGAACATGCCGCCCTGCGAGTACCCGGCGAGATGCACATCGCGCCCCGTCAACCCACGAATGCGCTCCACGGCGTCCGACACCGCCAGAACATGATCGCTGACGGTCCGTTCGAGCCCACCCGGTTCACGTTCGGGCGCCCCGAAGTCGACGATCCATGGATCGATCCCGTTCTCCCGCAGCACCCGCACCGCGCTGATCCGCGACGCGATGTCGTACACCTCCGCGGTGATCATCAACGGCGGCACGAGCAGCACAACGGGTCCCTCACCCCCCGGAAAGTAGTGCCGCAACCGGTAGACCCGCTGCTCGGCCACGACCTCGAAGGACGAGGCGTCCTCCTCGATGTCGAACCCCCCGAACCGTGCGATCTCCAGGGCGTTCTGGGCGGTGGAGCCCACACGGGCACCCAGACGGAGCACCGTGGCGGCAATTTCCGGCATCGAGGACATCACCGCCATGGTGTCCTGCTGTCCCCGACCTAATCAAACCTCAGGGCACCACCCGCGCCCCGTCCATCTTCCCGGCCCGCAGCCGTTCCCACATGTACCGGCGCCGCGGTTTGCCGCTGGACGTCCGCTGGATCAACCCACTCCCCACCACGACCGTGATTTCGACATCGCCACCCAGCCTGCGACGCAACATCTCACGAACACCACCAACCCAGGCCTCGTCCCGAGTCTCGGCGAACAACGCGAGCCCCTTCTGCCCAGCCCCGGGCACCCCCACCACCACGATCCGCCCTTTCCCGAGCCCACTGGCCTCGGCGATCTTCGCCTCGAGATCCTCCACATAGACGGACCGCCCCCGAACCTTGATGCTGTCGCCCATCCTCCCGAGAACGAACAACTGCCCCCGATGGAAGAACCCGGCATCCCCCGTGAAAACCGTCCCACCAACAAACCGCGTCGACTTCCCCTCAGCCCCCGCGTAGTACCCAGGACAGGCGGAAGCGCCCCCCACCACGATCTCCCCGAGCGTCCCCTCCCCCAACTCAACCCCGTCATCGTCCACGATCGTCACCGGCACACCCGCCTCGGGCGTCCCGCACCCGACGACCCACCCCGCCTTGGCACCAAGCGATTCGGGCCCGAGCGGGTGCTCCTCCAGGATCCGAACGCTCTGCCCGAACGCCAGCGACTCCGGATCGGGCCGCACCGTCAACGGGTCACGCCGCTCCTGGTCCATGGTCACCAGCAGCGTGGTCTCCGCCATCCCGTACGCGGGTTTGAACGCCGTGCGGGAGAACCCGAACGGTTCCAAGAGCCGCGCGAACGATTCGAGGGCGTGCGGGTCGATGGGTTCGGCGCCGACGATCGCCGTCCGCCAACCGGACAGGTCGACACCCTCCAACTGCTCGGCCTTGACGCGCCGCGCGCAGTACGCGTACGCGAACGGCGGCGCGGCCGTATGCGCGGCCTCCGAAAAACACCGAATCCACCGCGCCGGATCCCGAATGAATTGATCCGGCCGCATGAGCCGCAACGTCGCCTGCCGCGCGATCGGCGTCAGGAAACACCCGATCAACCCCATGTCGTGGTAGAGCGGCAGCCAGGACGCGACCGAGTCATCATCCGTGAACCCCGCGGCACGCCCGATCAGCTCGCTGTTGGCCTCCAGGTTGCCCCAGGTGACCATGACCCCACGAGGCGCTCCGCTGGACCCGGACGTGAACTGCAGAAGCGCCAGCTCGCCGACCGGCTGCACCTCGGCCTCCTCCGCGGCCTGCCGCGGCTGCCACGGCTCACCGCTCAGCCCCGCCGCGTTCATGGCCTGTGCGGCGTACTCGCTCAGTTCCTTGGACGCGACGACAAGCACGGGCGCGGCCTGCCGCAGAATGGCCGCGACGTGCGCCACGTAATCGTCACCGTCCTGAAACAGCGGCGGCGTGATCAGACAAACGGTCGCCCCCGCCGCCCACACCCCGAAGTAGGCCTCGATACAGGTGAAGTCCGTGGAGAGGATGAGACACACAACGTCCCCGGGCCGAACCCCCTCCTCAATGAGCGCCCCCGCGGTCCGCCGCGCGGCGGTGGCCAGTTCCCCATACTCGCGGAACTCCCACCCGCCATCGTCAGTGGCGAGGTGCACACCCCGTCCCGCGGTCGGTTCGTCCAGCCAGCCGCGCAGCCCAGATGCCATCGTGTCTCTCCTCGCCCACTCGGGAAACTCGCCGGTAACTTCACCAGCACGCGCGAACCCCGTCAATCACCCCGACCAGCAAAGACACCGGCGACCCGTTTGGAGACGTCCCACAACCCAGGACCGCACTACAGACGCCGAGCCAGGGCCCGCCCACCCACGACCCTCCACCCAAGCAACGCGGCCCCCAAGAACAGGGTCGCCACAACCACGAACGCAACCGCAGTCCCCTGCCCCGAAAGCACCCGCAACACCATCCCCAAGCCCACGGTCGTCCCCCACACACCAACCCCCGAGGGCAGGATCACCTCCGGCCGCCGCCAAACCCGCCAAGCACCCCACCCGACTCCCAGCCCCACAAGAAACGGCCAGAGAGCAGACAAAAACCCCACAAGGTCACCCGCATCATCATGCGTGGCCCGCCCAACCCCCACGAAGACGAGCACACAGACGACATCAAGCACAACCCCCACAACAACCCGCACACAAAAACCTTAACCACCCCACCCACCAACCCCCGAAGGGGGTCGAGGGGCAAAGCCCCAAGGGCCAAGCGAAGACCCGGGCCGCCCCCACCATCAGCCCCCACCTGCACCGGCAGGGGGGACAGGGGCGGAGCCCCGGGGGCGGGCGGGTGGGGGACGGCGGAGGCACCGGGGGGCACGGGGGGTCGCCCCCCCGAAAAAAGCGAAGGATCCCCACGGAAGGCGCAAAGCGCCGACCGTGGGGACCCCAGATCCGTAGCGGGGGCAGGATTTGAACCTGCGACCTCTGGGTTATGAGCCCAGCGAGCTACCGAACTGCTCCACCCCGCGGTGATGGGTTAACTGTATGGGGCGGGGGGTGGTTGTGCAAACCGGTTTGATCGGGGGTGGGCTCAGCCCATGTGGGGGTACCGGTGGTCGGTCGGCGGCACGAGGGTTTCTTTGATCGATCGGGTTGATGTCCAGCGGAGGAGGTTGAAGACGGATCCGGCTTTGTCGTTGGTGCCGGATGCGCGTGCGCCGCCGAAGGGTTGTTGTCCGACGACGGCTCCGGTGGGTTTGTCGTTGATGTAGAAGTTGCCCGCGGCGTAGCGGAGAGTGTGGGCGGTGTGTGCGGCGGCGGCGCGGTCGTTGGCGATGACGGCGCCGGTGAGGGCGTAGGGGGCGACGTTTTCCATCTGGGTGAGCATGGCGTCGTACTGGTCGTCGTCGTAGACGTGGATGCCGAGGATGGGCCCGAAGTATTCGGTGCGGAAGATGTCGTTGTCCGGATCGTCGGAGAGAAGCAGGGTGGGCCGGACGAAGTATCCAGTGGAGTCGTCGCAGGTTCCACCAGCAATGACATCGACGTCGGGGTCGGCTTGGGCCCGTTCGATGGCGGCTTTGTTCTTGGCGAAGGCCCGTTCGTCGATGAGGGCGCCCATGAAGTTGGAGAGGTCGGCGACGTCACCCATGGTAAGCGCATCGGTCTCGGCAACAAGCTCCTCCCTGAACCCGCCATCCCAAAGGCTCCGCGGAACATAGGCACGCGACGCGGCAGAGCATTTCTGCCCCTGATATTCGAACGCCCCCCTGATGAGCGCGGTCTTCAGCACATCCCGGTCAGCGGACGGATGCGCGACAACGAAGTCCTTGCCTCCCGTCTCCCCCACAAGCCGCGGATACCCACGATACCGATCAATATTCGCCCCCACCCTCTTCCAGAGATGCTGGAATGTGGCGGTAGACCCGGTGAAGTGAATCCCTGCCAACTCGGGATGCTGAAGAGCAACCTCGGAAACAGCGAATCCGTCCCCAGTAAGAAGGTTGATGACACCGGGCGGCAGCCCCGCCTCCTCCAGAAGCCGCATCAACAACACAGCCGAATATGTCTGCGTCGGGGACGGCTTCCAGATGACGACATTGCCCATGAGCGCCGGAGCGGTCGGAAGGTTGCCGGCGATCGCGGTGAAGTTGAACGGCGTGATCGCGTAGATGAACCCTTCGAGGGGCCGATGGTCGATCCGGTTCCACACGCCGGGGCTGTTGATGGGCTGTTCGGCGAGGATCCGACGGGCGAAGTGGACGTTGAACCGCCAGAAGTCGACGAGTTCGCAGGGGCTGTCGATTTCGGCCTGCTGGACGGTCTTGGACTGCCCGAGCATGGTGGCGGCGAGCAGCGTCTCGCGCCAGGGCCCGGCGAGCAGATCAGCGGCCCGAAGGAAGATCGCGGCCCGGTCGTCGAAGCTCAGCGCCCGCCACGCCGGCGCGGCCTTGAGAGCGGCCGCGATGGCCTCCCGAGCATCGTCCTCGGTAGCCGTCCCGAACGTCCCGAGCACAGACGAATGCTTGTGCGGCTGCACAACGGCGACTTTCGCTCCACCCCCCAACCGGCGCCGCCCGCCGATGGTCATGGGCAGGTCGATCGGCGCCTGGGCGGTCAGTTCGGCGAGTTTGCCTTCGAGCCGGGTCCGTTCGGCGCTGCCGGGGGCGTACCCGCGTACCGGCTCGTTCTCGGGCGTCGGAACAGTGGTCACGGCGTCCATCGGGAGGCTCCTTCTCAGCGGTTGACGAACGAACGGAGAAAGAAGACGAGGTTGGCGGGCCGTTCGGCGAGGCGGCGCATGAAGTACCCGTACCAGTCGGCCCCGTAGGGCACGTATACGCGCATCTGGTGGGCCTCGGCAAGCCGCCGCTGTTCGGCGACGCGAATCCCGTAAAGCATCTGGAACTCATAGGACGACGGGGCTCTCCCCGAGGCCAGCGAAAGCGCAATGTCGATCATCCGCGGGTCATGGCTGCCGATCATCGGATACCCGTCACCCTTCATAAGAACCCGCAGCCCCCGCACATAAGCCCGGTCAACGTCCCTCTTCCCCTGGAACGCCACCGACGCGGGCTCCGCGTAAGCCCCCTTCACCAACCGCACCCGCGACCCTTCACCCACCAACTCCCGAAGATCCCCCGCCGTCCGCCGCAACATCGCCTGAACGGCCACACCCACCCACGGGAAGTCGACACGCAGCTTTCCAAGGATCTCCAACGTGGAGTCCACAGTCGTGTGGTCCTCCATGTCGAGGGTGACGGTCATGCCGACCCGTCCCGCCGCCGCACAGATCTCCCCCGCATGGTCGAGCGCCAAGTCCCCGTCCAACCCCTGCCCGAGCGCAGACAACTTCACCGAAGCGTCAGCACCCCCCGCGAACCCCCACTCCTCAAAGGCACCGAACAAATCCAGGTAAGCGTCCCGCACAGCCACGGCCTGCTCACGCTCAACGGTGTCCTCACCAAGGTGATCGAGAGTGACCTTCAGCCCACCCTCCCGAAGCTCCCGCACCACCCTAAGAGCCGCACCAAGATCCTCCCCGGCGACGAACCGGTCAACGACCCCTCTGGTCAGTGGCACGGACGTAACAAAGTCACGCGTCCGCCGACTGCGTGCGGCGGCGAGCAGAAGTGTGCTGAGCATCAGGACCTCCGACGTTGAACACCTCGCACGCTAGGAGCAGCCACCCCAACCTCGTATAGTCAGATGCCACTTTCATTACCCCGATACTTCATACAAACGTACGAAGGACCAGGATGGACCTCCAGGAGATCACGGAACAGGCGGCCGACCTGCTCCGAGCCCCCGCCACACTCGAGGACCGCGATTTCCACCTGGTCGCCTACGCCGCCCACGGCGACACGATCGACCCGGTCCGGATGAACTCGATCCTGCACCGCCGCGCCACGGCCGCCGTCCGCACCCGTTTCGAGAGCTACGGCATAACCCGCGCCACGACACCCGTCCGGATCCCGGCCGACCGGTCGATCAACCAGCTGGGCCGCCTCTGCCTCCCCATCCGCTGGAACAACGTCACCTACGGCTACCTCTGGCTCCTGGACGACGAGGAGCGGATAACGAACACCCGGGCCACCCGCGCCATGCCCCTCTGCGAACGCGCCGGCCTACTGATGGCCCGCCAGGCCCGCGAACGCGACGACCTGGGCTGGAAGCTCGCCGACCTACTCTCCACCCACCCCGACGCCCGCACCCAAGCAGTGGACGACCTGACCAACGCCGGCGTGACGGACCCACCCTTCACGGTGGCGGTGCTCCGCACCCCAAGCCCCGAGCCCCTGAACCCGTGGCTGCTCCCCCACTCCACCCTCACCACGGTGTGGCAACGAGACCACGTCCTCCTGCACCCGGCGGAAGCCCCCACCACGGCGGACCGAGCCCGCCGCCTCCTGGAGGAACGCAACGTCCCCGTCCGCACAGGCGTGTTCTCCCCCTGCCCCACCCTCAACGACGTCCACGAGGGCTGGCAACGCGCCCGCGTGGCCGCCCGAACCGCCGCCCCCGGCGAGACCCGCGACTGGACGTCCCTGGGCGTCCTCCGCCTCCTCCGCACCGCAGGCGACGAGGCCCTGACCCAGGCAACCCACACCGAAGGCATGGCCCGCCTCCAAGAACACCCCGTCCTCCTGGAAACAGCCCGCACCTACCTAGACCTGGCAGGCAACACCCAAAAAACCGCCCAGTCCCTAAACATCCACCGCCAAACCCTCTACCACCGCCTAACCCGCATAGAAGCACTGACAGCCCTCTCCCTAACAAACGGCCAAGACCGCCTAACCCTCCACCTGGCCCTAACCCTGACCCCCCACCTGGACTAGCTGTGTTGATTGCAGGCGTGTTTGTTGCAGGACCGGCCCACTACGCTCGCCTGGCGGCTGTACTTATTGCAGGCCCGGCCCACTTCGCTCGCCTGGCGGCTCGCTGCGTGACCGTTCCTGGGGCGAACGCGGCATCGCTTCGCGATCCGCCCGGTTCCGCTCGCCTCCGGCTTCGCTGCACCGGGCGGGTAACGCGTTCGCGCGCGGGGCTGAGGTCGCTGTGTTGATTTCAGGCCCGGCCGCACTGTGCTCCCCTTGCGGCTCGCTGCGTGACCGGGCCTGGGGGAACGCGGCACCGCTTCCCGATCAGCCTGGTTTCGCTTGCCTTCGGCGTCGTTGCGCCGGGCGGGTCACGCGTTCGCGCGCGGGGCTGAGGTCACACCGAACGCCGGTCGGCGGCGCGGGACCTTCCACGTAGACGAGAACGGGTCCGCCGCAACGCCGCCCGCATCACCCATGCGCACTTGAAATCGAAGAGGCCCAGTCGTACAACGGCACAGTCGAGGACGCCCCACCCCGAAGGCTGAGACTCGATCCGCCGCCGATGCTCTGGACCCCACCCCACGAAGAGGCACAGCCCCGTGGCAGACCGCCCGGCTCGGTGTCCTCCGAAGCAAGACAGAGCCTCCAGAACCACCGCTAGCACCAACCATCTGCCCGCCACCCGCACGGAAGGGGTCAGGGGCCTGCGATGACGAGAGGCGAAAGACCGACGGAAGCCGAAGCACCGATCTCCTCCTGCCCCGGAACCGAACGGGAGGAGGTCTAGAGGCGAAGTTGCAGGTCCACACAGGAGCGGCGGTAACGCAGAAGCTCCTGCCCACACCCGAGCGAAGCGAAGAACCAGGAGACCCGCAGCCCCCGACCATGTGCCGCCGCTTGTACGGCAGGGGGCCAGGTACGAAGTACTGAAGCACAGCCCTTCTACGCCCCACCTGAACTGGAAGAGGTCCAGAGCGAAGCTTCAAAGCCAGGCTGGGCTGGTAGCGACACAAAGGCTTCGGGCTGCCCTCGAGCGAGGCGAAGGATCCAGAAGGGCCGCAAGGCCCCGATCACCCGCCACCAGCTGCACCGCAGGGGGCAGGGGCGAAGCCCGAAAGGCAGGCGGCAGTTGGCGACGGCACCGAGAGGTGCCTCCGAAGAGGCAAAGGATCCGAGGAAGCCGAAATGCACCAACCTCCTACTCCCACCAGACGGGGGCAAGCCTAGGGACGAAGCCCCAGGGGCCAAGCGGAGATGCTGGCGCCCCCAACCATTAACCACAACCTGCACCAACGAGGGGGACAGGGGCGGAGCCCCGGGGGCGGGCGGGTGGGGGATGGCGGAGGCACCGGGGGGCACGGGGGGTCGTCCCCCCGAAAAAAGCGAAGGATCCCCACGGAAGGCGCAAGCCGACCATGGGGACCCAGATCCGTAGCGGGGGCAGGATTTGAACCTGCGACCTCTGGGTTATGAGCCCAGCGAGCTACCGAACTGCTCCACCCCGCGGTGATGGTTTAAGTGTAGGGCATGGGGTGGGGTGGTGGGGACGGGTTATCGGGTGCAGCTGGGGATGGGGCCTTTGCCGGTGTTGAGGGCGTTGATGGCTTGGACGGTGCTGTGGAGGGTGTCGGCGCGGATGAGGCGGAGGCCGTCGGGGCGGGCGGCGGCGGCGTCGGCGCAGTTGTCCTTGGGGGTGAGGAAGACGGTGGCGCCGGCGCGGCGGGCGGCGATCATTTTTTGTTGGATGCCGCCGATGGGGCCGACTTCGCCGTTGGGGGTGATGGTGCCGGTGCCGGCGATGAAGCGGCCTTTGGTGAGGGGGCCGGGGGTGAGTTTGTCGATGATGGCGAGGGAGAACATGAGGCCGGCGGAGGGGCCGCCGATGTCGCCGACGCTGATGTCGATTTTGAAGGGGAATTTGTACTGGTCGGCGATGACGATGCCGACGGCGGCGCGGTCTCCGCCGGGGGTGGCGACGGTTTTGAGGGTGGCGGTGTGGGGTTTGCCGGCGCGGGTGTAGGCGACGGTGACGGTGTCGCCGATCTTGTGTTTGGCCATGGTGCCGGTGACCTGGGCGACGTTGGTGACCTTGGTGCCGTCCACAGCGGTGATCTCGTCGTCGGGTTTGAGGATGCCGTCGGCGGGGCGGCCTTTCTGGACGCCTTCGACGATGACGCGGGTGGTGACGGGGATGCCGAGTTCGTGGAGGGCGGCGGCTTCGGCGTTCTGTTGGGAGTCTTCCATCTGGCGGGTGTTCTCTTCGTCGACCTGCTTCGGCGTTTCGTCCTGGGGGAAGATGGTTTCTTCGGGGACGATGGCGGTGTCGTCGGCGAGCCAGCCGCGGAGGGCGGTGAGGAGGTCGATGCGGCCGCCGGGTCCGCCGCGGTAGGTGACGGTGGTGAAGTTGAGGTGGCCGGTGTCGGGGTAGGTCTGGCGGCCTTCGATCTTGATGAGGGGTTGGCCTTTGTCGTTGGTGCCGAGGGTGTTGCTCGTCGGTCCGGGGGTGAGCGCGACGTACGGGACGCGCATGACGGAGCCGATGACGGCGAGCACGAGGACGATCAGGCTCGCTGCGGTGAGCGTGGCGGCACGACGGGACATGGTCGGAACTCTATTCGGTGCGGGGGGTCAGCAGGCGCCGACCCATTCGTCGCCGCCGTCGGTGAAGGTCTGGTGTTTCCAGAGTGGTACGTGCGCCTTGAGGTCGTCGATGAGGCGGCGGCAGGCGGTGAAGGCTTCGTCGCGGTGGGCTCCGGCGGCGGCGACGATGACGGCGGTGTCGCCGACGCGGAGGTCTCCGACGCGGTGGACGGCGGCGAGGCCGAGGACGGGGTGGTCGACGGCGACTTTCTCCATGACGGCGCGGAGCCGCTGGTGGGCGGTGGGGTGCGCACTGTAGGAGAGGGCGTGGACGGCGCGGGCGTGGTCGTTGTCGCGGACCGTTCCGATGAAGACGGCGGTGCCGCCGACGCCGGGCGCGGCGACGGCGGCGAGCGCTTCGTCGACGGACAGGGGCGTGTCGCGGACGTCGACCAGCTTGATCACCTCGTCGGTGGAGGTGGTGGCGGCGCTGTCTGTGGTCACGTCGGCAGGCTACCCGTCCGTGGCCGGTTCGTCCGGTTCGAGGGTGGCGGCGAGGGCTTCGGGGAGGTTGCGGACGAGTTCGGTGCCGGTGAGGACGGCGTCTTCGCTGTCGTGGCTGCGCATGCGGATGGCGGAGAGGCGGGCGCCGTCGCGGAGGACGCCGATGACCATGCGGACGTCTTCGCGGGCGGGGTGGGCGCCGACGAACGCTTCGGCTTCGGCGGCGTCGTCGGGGATCTCGGCTTCGACGTCGGCGGGGAGGATGACGCGTTCGAGGACGAGGGCGCAGCCGTCGACGGTGTCGGGCCAGACGATTCCGGCGAGGGATCGTTCGAGGTCGTTCGGTTCGGGGAGGGTGTCCTGTTCGACGGGGACGAGGGCGTCGGCGTCGGGGGGAAGCTGGTCGGCGATGCCCGGTTCGGCGCGGCGGAGGACGCCGCTGCGGACGAGGGCGTACAGGCTCGGCGGGGCGTCCCAGCCCTTCTGGGCCGAATGACGTTCGAGGTCGAGGACGACTTCTTCCAGATGGTTCACGGGCCCATCTTTCCCCCTTTCGCCCTGGGGACATGCGGGAACCCCCGTGTCAGTCGGTAAGTTGCTTATTCAGCGCAGCACCGGCGGGCGGCCGGTGGCGAGATTCTCGATCGGAGGGGTCAGTTGACCTTCCGGACTCCCGGCTTCGGGCGCCGGCTCGGTACCGGACGGACACGGCTGGTGTTGCCGACACTGGTGGTGCTCGCCGTCCTCCTTGTCGCGTTCATGGTGTTCACGGCGACGTACACGAATGTCCTGTGGTACGACTCCATCGGCTTCCAGAAGGTGTACACGACGCAGCTTCAGGCGAAGGTGGTGCTGTTCTTCGGGGCGGGGCTGCTGATGTCGCTGGTGGTGGGCGCGAATGTGGCGGTGGCGTATCGGCTGCGTCCGGCGTACCGGCCGTTGTCGGTGGAGCAACAGGGCCTGGAGCGGTACCGAACCGTGATCGATCCGCGCCGGCGGCTGATCGCGTGGTCGTTGTTGGGGCTGCTCGGGGTGTTGACGGGTTCGTCGGTGGCGGGCCAGTGGGCGGTCTGGTTGGCGTTCCTGAACCGGACGTCGTTCGGTGTGGAGGATCCGCAGTTCCACAAGGACGTGTCGTTCTACGTCTTCACGTATCCGTTCCTGCGTCTCGTCCTCGGTGTGGCCTTCGCGACGTTGATCCTGTCGATTCTGGCCGCGGTGGTGGTGCACTACCTGTACGGGGGGCTGCGGCTGCAGGGGCCGGGTGACAAGGCGAGCCCGCCCGCGCGCGCCCATCTGTCGGTGCTGTTCGGGCTGTTCATCCTGTTGAAGGCGGTCGCGTACTGGTTCGACCGGTACGGTCTGGTGCATTCGGAGCGGGGCGTGACGACGGGCGCGTCCTATACCGATGTCAACGCGCTACTGCCTGCGAAGACGATCCTCATGATCATCGCGCTGTTGTGCTCGGTGATGTTCTTCAGCAACCTGATGCGGCGCGGGATGATGCTGCCGGGCGTGGGGGCGACGCTGCTGGTCCTGTCGGCGATCCTGCTGGGCGGGGTGTATCCGCTGCTGATCCAGCAGTTCCAGGTGAAGCCGGACGAGCTGGCCAAGGAGCAGACGTTCATCCAGCGCAACATCGAGTTCACCCGTAAGGCGTACGGCGTCGACAAGGCGAGCGTCGTCCAGTACGGGTCGCAGCCGGTGACCGACAAGGAGAAGCTGCGCCAGGAGGCGGACAAGCTCGTCCAGGGTGGTGTGCGCGTCCTCGACCCGGCCGTGCTGGGCGAGACGTTCGAGCAGCTTCAGCGCATCAGGCCGTTCTACAAGTTCCCCGACACGCTCGACGTCGACCGGTACCAGGTGGACGGCAGGATGGTCGACACGATCGTCGCGCTGCGGGAGCTGTCCGGGGCGCCTTCGGGGCAGCGGAGCTGGGTGAAGGACCACATGGTCTACACCCACGGCTACGGGCTGGTGTCGGCGTACGGGGATCGTTTCGACGGCAAGCTGCCCGACTTCATCACCAAGAACATGCCGGTCTCCCCGCAGCACAAGATCCAGGTGGCGAAGCCGGAGATCTACTTCGGGGAGCGGTCGCCGCGGTACTCGGTGGTCGGCGGGCGCGGCCAGAAGGAGCTGAACTACCCGGACAACAGCAAGGCGGGGCAGCAGAGCAGCAACTACGACGGTGACGGCGGCGTCCCGATCGACTCGTTCTTCCACAAGTTGCTGTTCGCGTCGAAGTTCCAGGACAAGAACCTGCTGCTGTCCGGCGCGATCAACAAGGACGCGAAGATCCTCTACGACCGGTCGCCGCGGGAGATGGTGCGCAAGGCGGCGCCGTGGCTGACGCTGGACGGCGACCCGTACCCGGCGGTGGTCAAGGGGCGCATCCTGTGGATCGTGGACGGCTACACCACGTCCAACGCCTACCCGTACTCGGAGGAGATGAGCCTGGCGGAGGCGACCCGTGACACCATCACCGACACGCGGTCGGCGGTGGCGCGGCAGGCCGACGACCACATCAATTACATGCGCAACTCGGTGAAGGCGACGGTGGACGCCTATAACGGGTCGGTGCACCTGTACCAGTGGGACGAGAACGACCCGATCACGAAGACGTGGATGAAGGTCTTCGACAAGACCGTCCAGCCGAGGTCGTCGATCCCGCCGGACCTGGAGGCGCATTTCCGGTACCCGCAGGACCTGTTCAAGGTGCAGCGGAAGATCCTCACCAAGTACCACGTGACGGACCCGTCGGCGTTCTACAACGGTGAGGGTTTCTGGGAGGTGCCGGAGGACCCGTCCACGAAGGACAGGCGCCAGCCGCCGTACTACCAGAGCATGCGGATGCCCGGTCAGGACTCCGAGTCGTTCCTGCTCACGACGGTGTTCAACCCGCGCGGCAACGCCCAGTTGGCGGCGTTCATGGCGGTGGGGTCGACGCCGGGACGCGACTACGGGCAGATCCAGATCCTGCAGATGCCGCGGGACGCGCAACCCGCCGGGCCGGGGCAGGTACAGAACTCGTTCGAGACGGACGACCAGGTGAAGGGCGATCTGTTCGCGCTGAGACAGGGCGGTACGAAGACCGTGGCGGGCAACCTGCTGACGATCCCGTTCGGCGGGAGCCTGCTGTACGTCGAGCCGATGTACAAGAAGGCCGCGGGCGGTAAGGAACAGCAGCCGTATCCGATCCTCGGCAAGATCCTCGTCCAGTACGGGAACAGCAGCGCGTCGGCGGACACGCTGAAGGAGGCGCTGGCGAAGATCCTCGGCGGCACCGGCGCGCTACCGCCGGCGGACGCTCCACCGGGGACGGCGCCGGGCGGGCAGCTCAACGCGGAGGCGCAGAAGGCGGTCGGTGACCTGCAGAAGGCCATCCAGGACTTCGAGACCGCCCGCAAGGACGGCAACTACCCGGAGATGGGCAAGGCCTGGCAGCGGATCAAGGACGCGCAGGCGGCGCTGTCGGCGGCGAGCCAGGCGAAGCCCGCGGCGCCGTCTCCGTCGCCGCGCCCGAGCGGGTCGCCGTCCGGTTCTCCGACCCCGACCACGACACCGTCCACGGGCTGAGGCTGTATTCGTCACGGCTCCGGCCCACGGCGCTCGCCTGCCGGCTCGCGCCGTGTCCGGGCCTGGGCGAACGCGACATCGCCTCGCGATCCGCGCGGTGAGGCTCGCCTCCGGCGTCGCCTCGCCGCGCGGGCGACTGCGTATTCTGGTTGCGGGTCAGCTATCCGCGGATGCGCAAGGACCAGTTGTAGAAACTCGCCTGGGCGTGGCTGATACCGCTGTCGCTGGCGCAGCTCGCCCTCACCGGCGTGCTGAAGGTCGTCCCCTGACCACGGGCTCTGACCGATGGCTTTGACCGCGAACCCTCGGCGGGCGTCACCTCGGGAAGAGCGTTCGCGTGCGTGACAGATGCCGAAAAGGCGAGGCGTCTGCCTGAGGCCGTGGCCCGCGGCCCGGGTTCAGCGGCGGCGTTTGCGGGCGCGGCGGATGGCGGCGGCGGCACCGATCGCGGCGACGGTGGCACCGGCGGCGGTCGCCATGGTGGCCTCCTTGCCGCCGACACGGCGGCCGACGACGGCGTGCCGTCCCGCGGTCTCGTCGACCAGCGCGCGCAGCGCGGTGGCGTTGTCGTAGAGGGGTTTCCAGCCGGCGGCGCGCAGCCGCGCGCAGTCCACGACCCAGGGGTAGGCGACATAGTGCAGGTCGGTGGCGGGCGCGGGTGTCATGCCGAGCCTGTGCAGCCGCTGCGCCATGCCGAAGGTGAGCGCGGCGGGCAGTTCGAAGGTCCGCTTCCCGGTGATCTCGGTGACCTCGTCGGGGCCGAGCCAGCCGTCGCAGCCGACGGCGACGGGCCCGGCGACCTTCTCGGTGACGACGACGTCCAGCGCGGACGCGAGGTCCTCGATGTGGCAGAACTGCCAGCCGGGGGTGCTGCCCTTGACCGACAGCAGCCGCGGCGCCTCGAAATGCCGGGTGATGACGGTGTCGACGCCGGGCCCGGTGAGCGCGGCGGGGCGGACGACGGTGACGTCCAGTCCCGGGTGGGTGATCGGCGCGGTCGCGGCCAGTTCCTCGATCTCCAGGTAGTCGCCGGCGATGCTGGTGCTGGCCTCGGCGAGCAGCGGCGCGTCCTCGTCCAGCGGCACCTCGTTGCCGGGTTCGGCCCCGTACACCATCGCGGACGTGACGAGGACCACGCGGCGGACGCGGGCGGCAGCGGCGGCGGTCACCACGGTCTGCGCGCCGCGGACGTTGTGGGTGCGGCGCTCGCGGGGGTCCACGTCCGGGGAGTCCTCGACGTCCAGGTTGACGATCACGTCGACGTCCGAGAGCCGGTTGGACAGCAGCGGGTCGCGGATGTCGACGACACGCCACGTGACGGCGGGCACATCACCGCGGTGCCCGTCGATGGCGACGACCTTGCGGATCTCTTCCCGTTCGGCGAGCCGGGCGGCGAGCAACCGTCCCGCGCCGGTGGCGGCGCCGGTGACGGCGACGACCGGGCCCTTGCTACGCCGAGGGCGAACCTTGCCCGTTGCCACGGAGGCGCCCCCTTCCTTGTGTACGCGACCTTGCCGGGACCGGCTAACGTTGCGGATATGAGCCCATCATGCATCCCAGGGGCAAACCGATGAGTGACAACCCGTTCGGTTTCAACCGTCCCGGCAACGGTGACGACGACGACCGGCCCCAGGATCCATTCAAGGGCATGGGCGGCGACATGGCGCAGTTCGCCGACATGCTGCACCGCTTCGCGGACATGATCGGCGGCCAGGGCCTGGGCGGCGGCGCCGCCGGCGGCGGTCCCCTGAACTGGGATCTGGCCAAGAACATCGCGCGGCACACGGTGGTGGAGCAGGGCGACCCGTCGATCGTCGACGCCGAGCGGCGCCAGGTGGAGGAGGCGCTGCGCCTCGCCGACCTGTGGCTGGACGAGAAGACGACTTTGCCCGCCGGTATCCGCACGCCGCGGGCGTGGAGCCGGTCCGAGTGGATCGAGCAGACGCTGCCGGTGTGGGCGAAGGTGTGCGACCCGATCGCGGACCGCATGGTCGACTCGATGGGCGGAGCCCTCGGCGGCGGGGAGATTCCCGCCGACATGCAGGCGATGGCGGGTCCGCTGATCGGGATGGTCAAGCAGATGGCGGGCGCGATGGTCGGCGGCCAGGCGGGGCAGGCGCTCGGCGCGCTGGCGCGCGAGGTGACCGGGTCCGCCGATGTGGGCCTGCCGCTCGCCCCGGACGGCGTCGGCGCGCTGCTGCCCGCGGGCGTCGAGGCGTTCGGCTCCGGGCTGGAGGTCTCCGCCGACGAGGTCCGGCTGTATCTGGCTTTGCGGGAGGCCGCGCACCAGCGGCTCTTCGCGCATGTGCCGTGGCTGCGGTCGCATCTGCTGGGCGCGGTCGAGGAGTACGCGCGGGGCATCACGGTCGACCTGTCGGGCATCGAGCAGGCCGTCCAGGGCCTGGACCTGTCGAATCCGGAGGCGATCCAGGAGGCGCTCGGCGGCGAGATCCAGCTCCAGCCGGAGGAGACGCCGCGGCAGAAGGCGGCGCTGGCCCGGTTGGAGACGACGCTCGCGCTGGTCGAGGGCTGGGTCGACACGGTGGTCAACGAGGCGGCGGAGGGCCGGCTGCCCGACTCGGTGAAGCTGGCCGAGGCGGTGCGGCGGCGCCGCGCGACGGGTGGCCCGGCGGAGCGGACGTTCGCGACGCTGGTCGGCCTGGAGCTGCGGCCGCGGCGGCTGCGGGAGGCGGCGGCGCTGTGGCGGACGCTCACGCAGGTGCGGGGCGTGCAGGACCGGGACGCGATCTGGGATCACCCCGACCTGCTCCCGACGTCCGATGATCTCGACGATCCCGACGGGTTCGTCCATGGTCGCGACGAGATCGAGGGCCTGTCCGACCTGGACCTGTCCAAGCTCACCAAGGCCGAGGAATCCGGAAAGCCCGACGAGAGGGCCGACGAGAAGCCCGACGACCGGGATCTCGGTGACGATGAGAGGCCGGGCGACGACTCCGGACAGGACGGGCCCCGAGCATGAGCCGGTCCCGTGAGTCGCACCTGCCGCCGGTGGTCCGTGTGAACGGCTGCCGGTACGAGTCGTGCTCGTCGACGAACGCGATCAGGCGGCGTATCGCGCGGGCGAGCCTGTGCTGGCACCGTCCGGTCGATCAGGAACGGCGGCGCCGCACCCTGGACAACTCCCGTTACCCGCGCGTGGGTCGCCGGTGACGCGGGAGCCCCTGTACCGGGAGCCTCTGTACGCGGACGCGGTGCGCGTCCTGTCGGCCTGGGAGGCGCCCGACGCCGGTCAGGAGGACGTCCGGCTCGGTTTCCTGCGGCATCTGGAGGAGCATCCGGCGGACGGCATGTGGCGGGAGTGCGCGGCCGGGCACATCACCGCCAGCACGGCGGTGCTCGACGCGTCCAGGTCCCGGGTGCTGCTGACCCTGCACGCGAAGTTCAAGGCGTGGTTCCAGCTCGGCGGGCACTGCGAGCCGGGGGACGTCACGTTGGCGGGCGCGGCGCTGCGGGAGGCGACGGAGGAGTCCGGGATCGCGGGGCTGCGGCTGCGGCCGGTGCCCGTCCGGCTCGACCGGCACGCCGTCCGCTGCCATCCGGAGGGAACCTGGCATCTGGACGTCCAGTATGTCGCGATAGCCCCGGTGGACGCGCGGCACACGGTGAGCGACGAGTCGGACGCCCTCGACTGGTTCCCGGTGGACGATCTTCCCGGTTCTACGGACGACGTCGTCCGCGACCTCGTGGCGCACGCCGTCAGGAGTTGAGCGGGTGGCCTTCGAGGAGGGCGCGGGTGCATTCCCAGCCCTCCAGGCCGGGGTCGAGGAACCGCAGGTCGTGGACGGTGCGGATGCGGTGCCAGCCCGGCCCCTGCGGGACGAGGCCGGGGCGCGGGGCGGCGGCGCGGAGCCGGGCCAGCGCGTCCGGCGTGTCGAGGTCGACGTCGTGCAGGGCCGTGGCGAGCCAGCCGGGGAGCGGGAGCCGGGCGGCGAGCGCGACGAGCCCGTCGGGGCGGGCGGCGCAGGCGGCGGCGGGGGCGGCGCCGAGGGCGCGGAAGAGTTTGCCGACGAGCAGCGGCGGCAGGTCGGGGGCGTCCGCCGCGACCAGTGCGGCGGTGTCGGCGCCGCGCGCGTGCAGCGCCGCGAACGCGCCCGCGAGGGTCGGCTCTCTGACGATGGGGGTGCCGGGCCAGGTGACGGCCTCGGCTTCCGGCTGGTCGGGCGGGTCGAGGACGAGCGCGCAGGTCACCAGTTCGAGCCCGGCGACGGCTTCGTAGGTGTCTTCGAGCAGCGCGAGCCGGAACTCGTCGGGGTCGACGCCGGGCGGGACGCTCGACCGCGAGCCCGACCGGGCGGGGAACGACAGGACGGCGGCGTAACGCGCCGGGACACCGGATGGTGGCACCGGGGCGTCGGTCATCCGGCGACCTCGTGGGGGAAGTCGTCGCCGTGGTGGACGGCCTCGCCGGCGATCTCGCCGTCCGGCGCGTCCGCCTCCAGCGGCAGGTGCGCGGCGGCGGCGACGCCCTCCAGGTAGCCGCGGGCCCGGTCGGCCTTCGGATAGTTGCCGACGAGTTCCCAGAAGTCGGCGCCGTGCCCGGGGATCAGCAGATGGGCCAGCTCGTGGACGAGGACGTAGTCGACGACCCAGCCCGGCATGCCGCGCAGGCGGGTGGACAGCCGGATCGTGCCGTCGTCGGGGGTGCACGATCCCCATCGGGTGCGTTGGTTGGCGACCCAGCGGACGCTCACGGGGTCGGCCCGGCCGGCGAGGTAGCGGCGGGACAGTTCCCTGGCGCGCGACTGGAGGTCGGCGTCGCTCGGCCGCCGGCGGCGCTCCCGCTCCGCGAGGCGCTCGAGGATGGTCGCGATCCACTGTTCCTCTTCGGCTTTGCTCAGCCTGGACGGAACCATCACCACCACCTTGTCGCCATCGCGGTAGGCGGACACGGTGCGCCGGCGCCTTGCGCTGCGGCGGACCTCAACGTTAGGGGGCACGCCTGAACCGTACTCGAAATTTTGCGTTCACCACAGGGGGTGTTTGACGTTGCCGCAGGTCAGAACCTATGTTTTGGACGGGTGTCCACCCATCGAGGCGATGCGCGGGAGGTGCTTGCCGGCATGGCGTCCACGCCGGTTCGGCGGCGCCGCGACCCCGTACTCGCGGGCCGTCGCGCATTCGGCGCACTCTGTGCTCCCGCCTCGTCCATGCTCCCCGGGGACGGCGTGAAAAAGCGCACACTTACCACGACGTCGCAGGTCGTGGGGTTCGACGGCACTCGGGTCCGGCGAGACTTCCTGGTGGTTGTGGCGTGAACGACAATCGATCATCGACAATGGTCAGCGTGAGCGATCTTCCCCGCCGCGCGGTGACGCGGTCAGCAAAGCTGGCGTCCCTCCCCATCGGTTTCGCGGGGCGCACCGCGCTCGGCGTGGGGAAGCGGACGTTGGGGCGCCCGGCCGAGACCGTCGCGGCGGAGATCCAGGCCCGGACCGCCGAGCAGCTGTTCAAGGTGCTCGGCGAGCTCAAGGGCGGGGCGATGAAGCTCGGCCAGATGCTGTCGATCTTCGAGGCGGCGCTGCCGCCGGAGATCGCCGGCCCGTACCGCGCCACGTTGACACGGTTGCAGGAGGCCGCTCCCCCGCTGCCCGCCGCGACCGTCCACCGGGTGCTGGCGGAGTTCCTCGGTGACGACTGGCGCGACTACTTCGAGTCGTTCGACGACGAGCCGGCCGCGGCCGCGTCCATCGGGCAGGTGCACCGCGCCGTGTGGCACGACGGCCGCGCGGTCGCCGTCAAGGTGCAGTATCCCGGCGCCGGCAAGGCGCTGATCAGCGACTTCAACCAGCTCGCGCGGCTCGGCCGACTGTTCGGGGTGCTGATGCCCGGCCTGGACGTCAAGGCGATGCTCGCGGAGCTGAAGGAACGGGTGGTCGAGGAGCTCGACTACACGATCGAGGCCGAATCCCAGACGATCTTCCGCAACGCCTACGCGGACGACCCCGACTTCTACATTCCCGAGGTCATCGCGCAGAGCGGCGACATCCTGATCACCGAATGGATGGACGGCACGCTCCTCTCGAAGATCATCAGCGAGGGCGACCAGGAGACGCGTGACCACGCGGCCCTGCTGTACTGCCGGTTCCTGCTGTCGGGGCCGAAGCGGTCCGGGATGCTGCACGGCGACCCGCATCCCGGCAACTTCCGGCTGCTGGAGGACGGCCGGCTCGGCGTCCTCGACTTCGGCGCCGTCGACCGCATCCCCGGCGGTTTCCAGCGGCGCCTCGGGCTGCTGCTGCGGATCGGCACGATGGCCGACATCGACGAGATCGAGGAGGCGCTGCGCCGCGAGGACTTCATCCGGGAGGGCGTGGAGATCGACGCCGACTCCCTCCAGGCGTTCCTCGCCCCGATCACCGAGCCGTTCGTCACCGACACGTTCAGGTTCAGCCGCGAGTGGCTCCGCGACATGGCCGCCCGCGTCACCGACCTGCGCCCGTCCAACGTGGTCCGGCAGCTCAACCTGCCGCCCCAGTACGTCATCATCCACCGGGTCCTGTCGGCCGGGACCGGGGTGCTGTGCCAGCTCGAATGCGAGATCCCGGCGCGGGCCGAGTCGCTGAAGTGGGTCCCCGGGTTCGCCGACGACGAGGACGGCGAACTCGTCGCCACCTGATTCCTTCGAGAAAGCCCGGCGGGCCCCGCGCATTGATGAGATGCGCGGGGCCCGCTCATTCGCGCGTCCAGGTCGTGGGAGTCCGGACGCGCTCCACATGCCCGCCGGGAGGCGCGCCGCCCGTCAAACCATCCAAGAAAGAACGGGCGACGGCCTGCGACCTGCGCGGGCGGTTCGATCATTCATCGGTGTCGATCTCTCGGTGCCGATCTCTCAGTGCCGATCTCTCGGTGTCCGTTGCGTGTACGTGCCGTCGGGAACGGTCGGCGCGAGCAGGACGCGCCGCACGCGCGACGCCCTCGTCCGGGCGTCGCGGCGCGCCCGCCGCAGGGCGTGCAGGCGCACGGCCAGGTCGGCGGGCACGTCCCGGGCCTCGACCGGGTCCGCTCCGGTGTCCCGGAGACGCGCCCCCCGTGCGGGGAGCGTGTCTCCGGGGCCGGCGACCGTGGGCGCCGTCGGCATCACACGGTCACTTCGTCGGGCCGCGGGTGCTTGCGCGGGCGGCCACGCGGCCGCTTGCGCGGAACGATCACACCGCGGACGAACAGTTCGCCGCCCCAGACGCCCCAGGGCTCCTTGCGCTCGAGCGCCCCGGCGAGGCACTCCTTGCGAAGCGGGCACTCCAGGCACAGGGCCTTGGCGAGCTCGACATCGGCGGGAGCCTCGGCGAAGAACAGCTCCGGGTCAGTCCGGCACGGAAGAGTGAGGTCCTCCTCGCTGATCGCGAGAGCCCCCTGCATCACAGTCACCCTTGTTCCTCTCGTTGGATCTCAACGGGCGTGTCGGTGGGTTGTCCGGGCAAATAAGAAGGCCGCGGATCCGGTTCGGGATCCGCGGCCTGGGGGGCTTGCCGGTCTGTTTCTAAACCGGTTGCCTCCAGGGGTACGGACCCGACACGTCACCCGTGACGGTGACGCCCACGTGGGCCGTGGCCGGAGCCTGGACGGTCATGCCTTCGAGAAGGTGTTCGAAGACACTCCGCCCTTGGTCCTGGATTCGCTGCTCTATGCGCAGATCGGTGCCGCACATGGTCAGCCCGCGCAGTCCGCGCAGTCGCGCTCCGGGGTTCGTCGCTTCGGCGACGGAGGCGCCGTACAGCGGGGTGCCGAACATCGAGGTGCCAGAGCATGCGGCGGCGGTCCAGGACGCGGATTTGATCAACGTGTTGCTCACCGGACTGCACACCACCTTTCTGGCTCCTCGGGGCCGCACCGGCGGATCGAAGATCGATCCGCACCGGCGCGCGCCGGTTGATTGCTCGCGTTCGAGACTACGGGGATCTTGGCGAATCAAGCAAGATATTTTTGACCTGCGACTTTGTGGGTGACTTCACTCTTTCCTTCGCGGAATACGCGCCGGGCCGGACGGGCGGTGAGCCGGACGGGCCGGGCCGGTCCCCCGCTGACCCGACCCGTCCGGCGTCACGTCCATCTACGTCCGCTCAGGTCACCTCGTGCCGAGCAGGGTGGACGGCGGCACGCGCGTGGCGACCGGCGGCAGGTGCGTGGGCCTGTCGGCGGCGGGCACCCGCGTCGTCGTCGCCCCGGGGTTCGCGGGCGCCGGGGCGTCGAGCGCCGACACGGGGTCGTTCTCGAACGGCTGGATGTCGCCGACGCAGACCTTGCCCACGGGCGGGAGTTCGCCGCGGAGCAGGTAGGCGTCGACGGCGTTCGTCACGCACGCGGAGGTGCCGTAGGCGGTGTGGCCCCAGCTGTCGCTGGACAGCAGGCGGCTGCCGGGCAGCAGTTTGCTGGACGACACCGCGTCGTCGTAGTTCGTGGCCGGGTCGTAGTAGTTCCCGACGAACAGGACGGGCGCGTTCGTCCGCCGGTTGAACGGGCCGGTGTAGGCGTCCTTGTCGCGGACTTTCCAGGCGTCACCGGCGCACTGGACGGACGACCAGCCCCACGCCCGACCGAAGTGCGGCGCGCGCTTGTCGGACGCGGCGGTCAGCGCGGGCCAGTCCCCGGCCTTCTTCGGGTGCAGGGCGTCGGTGCAGATGACGGAACTCGTCGCCTCGAAGGAGTTGTCGTAGGGGAAGCCCTTGGCGGCGTCGAGCCGCGCCGCCTCGGCGCGCCGCTTGGCGATGCGGGCGGCGATGGCCTTGCGCGCCTTGTCCGCCCGCGCCTTTGTCGAGGTGGGCGAGGACGCCTCCCACAGCTCGGTGAGCTGCATGTCGATGAACGTGTAGCCGTCCACGTCGTAGAGGCCGGACAGCGCACCGCCGATGAGGTCGGCGTAGGTGACCTTCCAGGGACCGAGGTCGAGGGGCTCGGCCTTCAGCCGCGCGGCGAGGACCTCGAAGTTCTTGACGGGGTCGCCGTACGCCGCGAACGTGCATTTCACCTCGCCCGCCTTCCCGCACCGGACGAGCATCTCCCGTAGTGCCCGGTAGGCTCCGTCGCCGGACTTCAACCGGTCGTCGATGAGCTGGTTCGCGGTCTTCTTGGTGCCCGCCCAGGAGACCGGGTTGAGGATGGCGTCCACGGCCAGGGCACGCAGCCGGTCGGGGAACATGTTGGCGTAGTACTGGCCGAGCGCCGACCCGTAGCTGAAGCCCAGGTAGGTCAGCTTCTTGTCGCCGACCGCGCGTCGCAGGACGTCCATGTCCCGCGCGACCTGGGCGGTGGACATCGCGCCCGCCAGCTTCCTGCCGGTGGTGGCGCACCCCTTGCCGAGCGCCTTCGCGGACTTGATGTAGGCCGCTTCCTCCTTCTCGCCCATGGGGAACGCCACGTTCATCCCGGCCAGCGCGAGCTTCTGGTCCCTGTCGCTCTTGAAACACTTGACCTGGTCACTGAAGTTGATACCGCGCGGGTCGAAGCCGACGATGTCGAAGCGGTCGAGTATGTCCTCGCCGAGGAACAGCGGCGCGTCGATGGCCATGAGGGTGCCGGAACCGCCGGGTCCGCCGGGGTTGAGGAACAGGCTGCCGATCCGCTTCTCGGGGTCGCGGGCCTTCAGCCGCGCGACGGCGATCTCGGTGGTCGCGCCCTTCGGTGAGTCATAGTCCAAGGGCAGCCGGACGGTCGCGCACTCCGCGGAGCCGAAGCACTCGTACCAGCCGAGTTTCGGGGTGGGCACGCCGTCGACGCGCTTCTTCTCGGCCGCGCTCGTCCTGTCGCCCGCGGCGGCGGGGGCGGGGGCGCCGGGTTCGGCGAGGGCGGTGGCGGCGGCGGCCGGTACGAGCGCCGCCCCGGCCACGGCGACCGCGAGAATTCTGGTTCTCAGGTGCATACGGTTCCCCGGTGGGATCAGTGGACATGTCCACGCAAATACGCGGATTGGATTACATGATCTTGGGGGTACACCCATTGCCGCGTGATCCACCGACCGGCGGCTCGTGAAGTCGGGCGAATCAGCCCACAGGAGGATTGACGCGCGACGTCATCCTCTGAAACAGCAGGCACCGACCTCGCCCGGCCCGTCGCCGCGGCCATCGGCGCCGTAGAACCGTCCTGTCCTGTTCCGGTCAGGAGCCGGCGACCCGGATCAGACCTTCCTGCATCACGGACACGACCAGTTCCCCGGAACGGGTGAAGACCTGCCCGCGGGCGAGACCGCGGGCACCGCCGGCGAAGGGAGTGTCCTGGTGGTAGAGAAGCCATTCGTCGGCGCGGAACGGCCGGTGGAACCACATCGCGTGGTCGAGGCTGGCGCCCATCGTCCGCTTGTCGCCCCAGAACAGCCCGTGGTTGAGCAGGACGGTGTCGAGCAGCGTCATGTCGGACGCGTACGTCATCAGGCACACGTGGAGCAGCGGGTCGTCGGGGAGTTCGCCGTCCACGCGCAGCCACACCTTCGACACGGGCGTCACCAGCGACGGGTCCTTCGCGGCCTCCAGGGACAGCGGTGTCGCGTGCCGGATGTCGAACGGCCGCCGGGTGACGAACTCGCGCGCCCCGACCTCGCCGAAGTACGGGGTCATGCGGGTCAGGCCGTCCGGCAGCGTCTCGGGTGGGGGCGCGTCCGGCATCTCCGCCTGGTGGGTGGGCCCGTCCTCCACGATCTGGAACGACGCCGACAGCGTGAAGATCGCCTTGCCGTGCTGGACGGCGGTGACCCGCCGCGTGGTGAAGGACCGTCCGTCCCGGACCCGGTCGACGGTGTAGACGATCGGGACGAGCGGGTCGCCCGGACGGATGAAGTAGGCGTGCAGCGAGTGCACGGGCCGGTTCACTGGAACGGTCCGACCGGCGGCGACGAGGGCCTGACCGGCGACCTGCCCGCCGAAGACGCGCTGCCGGCGCTCGTCGGACGTGCGTCCGCGGAAGATGTCGTTCTCGATCTGTTCGAGGTCCAGCAGGTCCAGCAGCGCCTTCAGCGATTCCCTCACGCCCGTCAGTCTCCCCCAGCGCGTGCTCAGCAGCCGCACAGGGTCAGCACCTCGTCGCCGTAGCGGTCGAGTTTGACCTTGCCGACGCCGGGGATCCGCGCCAGTTCCTCCCGCGACCCGGGGCCGTGCTCGGCGATCGCCTGGAGTGTCGCGTCGGTGAAGACGACGTAGGCGGGGATCTTCTGCTCGGCGGAGATCCGGGCGCGCCACTCCTTCAACGCGAGAAGGAGTTCCTCGTTCAGTTCGGAGGGGCAGTCCTCACAGCGGCCGAGTTTGCGTTCGACGGCTGCGGTCAGCGGCCGGCCGCACACCCGGCACGGTTGCGGCCCCTTCGTCGCGCGGCGTTTCGTGCGGTCGGCGCGGGGTGGCGCGAGGGTCGCGGCCTTGCTCGTCAGGCCGTTCAGGAAGCGGGACGGGCGGCGGTGCCGCGCCCCGCCCGGCGCCCGTGACAGCGCCCACGACAGCGACAGGTGCACGCGCGCCCGGGTGATCCCGACGTACAGCAGCCGCCGCTCCTCCTCGATCTGGGCCGGGGTCTCGGCGTAGACGATCGGCAGGGTGCCCTCGACGACCCCGACGAGGAACACCGCGTCCCACTCCAGGCCCTTGGCGGCGTGCAGGGACGCCAGGGTGACGCCCTCCAGCGGTGGCGCGTGCTGGGCGGCGGCGCGTTCCTCCAGGTCGGCGACGAAGTCGGGCAGGCCCGCCTGCGGGTCGTCGGCGGCGATGTCCTCCGCGAGCTGCGCCAGCGCGGCCAGCGACTCCCAGCGGGCGCGCACCGCGCCCGCGCCCTCGGGCGGCCGGTCGGAGAACCCGGCCCCGGACAGGACGTGCCGGACGGTCTGGATCAATCCCATGCCGTCGGTCTCGGCGTCCGCGCCGACCCGGGTGGCGGCGCGCAGCATGAAGACGGCCTGTTTGACCTCGGGCCGCTCGAAGAACCGTTCCGCGCCGCGCAGGACGTACGGGACGCCCGCCGCCGCCAGCGCCGACTCGTACGTCTCCGACTGCGCGTTGATCCGGTAGAGGATCGCGATCTCCCGCGCGGGGACGCCCTCGTCGATGAGCTTGCGGGCGCGCCGCGCCGCGTCGTCGGCCTCGGCGATCTCGTCGTCGTACTCGTTGAACACCGGCTCGGGCCCGGAGTCCCGCTGGGCCACCAGCTCCAGCCCGTGATCAGCCGGACGGCCACCGGGGGCGTCCGGCGCCGCGCGTCTCCCCTGCCCGATCACCGCGTTGGCGAGCCGGACGACCTGCGGCGTCGACCGGTAGTCCCGGACGAGCTTGACGACCTTCGCGTCCGGGTGCTCGCGGGTGAAGTCGAGCAGGTGCGACGGGCTCGCGCCGGTGAACGAGTAGATCGTCTGGTTCGGGTCGCCGACGACGCACAGGTCGTCGCGGTCGCCGAGCCAGGTGTCGAGAAGCAGCTTCTGGAGCGGGTTGACGTCCTGGAACTCGTCCACGACGAAGTGCCGGTACTGCTCGCGGACCTGGTTGGCGACCTCCCGGTGCTCGGTGAGGACGGCCGCGGTCAGCTCCAGCATCCCCTCGAAGTCGAGCAGGTTGCGTTCGCGTCTGAGCTGCTCGTACATGGCGTAGACGCGGGCGACGTCGACGACCTCGGCGGGCGGTCGCCGACCGGCCTTGGCGACGGCCGCCGGGTAGTCCTCGGGACGGTTCTGGGTGACCTTCGCCCATTCGATCTCGCTCGCGACATCGCGCAGTTCCGTCCGGCCGAGCGACAGCCGGCACGCGCGGGCCGCGTCGGCGACCAGCCCCGCCTTCTTCTCAATGATCTTGGGCGGGTCGCCGCCGACGACCCGCGGCCAGAAGTAGGTGAGCTGGCGCAGCGCCGCCGCGTGGAACGTCCGGGCCTGGACGCCGGGCGCGCCGAGCTGCCGCAACCGGCTGCGCAGCTCCCCCGCCGCGCGCGTGGTGAACGTCACGGCCAGCACCCGCTGCGGCGTCACGACGCCGGTCAGGGTGGCGTAGGCGATCCGGTGCGTGATGGCCCTGGTCTTGCCGGTCCCGGCGCCCGCGAGCACGCACACCGGACCCTGCACCGCCTCGGCCACCGCCCGCTGTTCGGGGTCGAGTCCCTCCAACACCGACTCAGCCATCATCCCCCCATACTCGCAGGCCGCCCCATCCGTATCAGCCATACCTCAGCCCCGTGAAGGGGGCGGAACGGCGCGGAATGCGCGGGCCCGCGACACTGTTCTCCGGTAGGCCGACGTGTGACACGAACGAGGGAGACGACACAGCGATGGCGACGCCGACGACCGACCGGGCGAAGGACCAGGCCGGCCAGCTCACCATGTACACGACGTCCTGGTGTGGGTTCTGCCGGCGGCTCAAGAGCCAGCTCGCCCGTGACGGCATCGAGATGGTGGAGGTCGACATCGAACGCGACCCCGCCGCCGCCGAGTTCGTCATGAGCGTCAACGGCGGGAACGCCACCGTGCCCACGCTGGTCTTCCCCGACGGCACGGCCGCGACCAACCCGAGCGCCAAGGAGGTCAAGCGCCGCCTCGCGGAAATCGCCGCCGCAGACTAGGCCCTTTCGAAGTGGCCCAAGCCCCGCGCGCGAACGCGTTACCCGCCCGGTGCGGCGACGCCGAAGGCGAGCGGAACCGGGCGGATCGCGAAGCGATGCCGCGTTCGCCCCAGGGACGGTCACGTAGCGAGCCGCAAGGCGAGCGAAGTGGGCCGGGACTAGGCAAACACAGCGGGCATGTCAGGCAACGGACCGCCGTACCAGCGCATGATGAGTTGCGCGGCGATGGACAGCGGGCCGGGCGCGACGAGTTCGCCGGTGTCGATGGCGGTGCGGAGTTCGGCGCGGGTGTACCAGGCGGCGTCCGAGATCTCCTCCGGGTCGGGACGGAGCGGGACGTCGCCGTCCGCCCTCGCGGTGAAGCCGAGCATGAGGCTCTGCGGTAGCGGCCACGGCTGGCTGCCGAGGTAGCGGATGTCGCGGACGGACAGCCCGACCTCCTCGTGCACCTCGCGCGCGACGGCCTGTTCGAGGGATTCGCCTGGTTCGACGAAACCGGCGAGGATCGACCGGCGGTCGGCGGGCCACTGCGGGCCGCGGGCGAGCAGGATCCGGTCGGCCTCGTCGGTCACCAGCATGATGACGGCGGGGTCGACGCGCGGGAAGTGCTGGGAGCCGTCCTCGGGGCACACGCGCACGTGCCCGGCGGAGGCCACCCGCGTCGCGGCGCCGCAGCGGGTGCAGTGCAGGTGGGTCCGGTGCCAGTTCTCCAGCGCGACGGCGTGCGTGAGCAGACCGGAGTCGCGGTCGCCGAGGAGCGCGCCGACGCGGCGCAGGCCGACCGGGCGGGCGCCCTCGATGGTGGGCAGCGGGCCGGACGTCCCGAAGTAGACGGTTCCGTCTTCGTCTTCGCCGAGGAGCCAGCGGTCGCCGTCCGGCGCCTGGTCCGGCGGGACGAGGACGAGCGCGGGTTCGGGCCCGTCCGTCACGAGCGCCCGGCCGTCGTCGACCACGACGACCCGGGTTCCGGAGGCCGTCCAGGCGTCGTCCAGCCAGGTGTCGTCGCGGCGGTTCAGCGCGACCCGGTCGAGCGTTCCCCGCGCGAGCGCGAGCCACCCCAGCGGAGCGTGGTGCGTCATCCGCCCAGTCTCCACGCTTTCCACGTACTCCACGTGGGTCGTCAGCGCAACGCGGTCGCGAGCTCTTCCCACAGGTACGCGGCGGCCTCGGCGCCCTTGAGGAGGCGCGGTATCTCGACGTGCTCGTTCGGCGCGTGGATGCGGTCGTCGTCCAACCCGACCGCGACGAAGATCAGCGGCGCCTCCAGGATGTCGGCGAGGTCCGCTTCGGGGCCGCTGCCGCCTTCGCGGGTGAACAGCACCTCGGTGCCGAACGCCCGTTCCATCGCGCGCCGCGCGGCCTTGACCCCGGGAGAGTCGATCGGCGAGAAGCACGGCCGGACACCGCCGCCCGGAACGCGCACCTCGGCCTCGACACCCGCCGGGACGTGCTCGGCGACCCACGACTCGAACGCCATCTGGATCTTGCTGGGGTCCTGGGCGGCGACCAGCCGGAACGAGATCTTGGCGTGCGCCTCGGCCGGGACGATCGTCTTGCCGCCGGGCCCGGTGTGCCCGCCCCACATGCCGTTGACCTCGGCGGTCGGCCGCGCCCAGATCCGTTCGAGGGTGGTGTGGCCACGCTCTCCGTGGGCGGCGCGGCTGTCGCCGGCGGTGCGCAGCCACTCGTCCTCGTCGAACGGGAGACGCGCGAACAGCTCCCGTTCCTCGTCCGTCAACGGGATGACGTCGTTGTAGAAGCCGGGGACGGTGACGCGGCCGTCGGCGTCGTGCAGCGCGGCGAGCAGGTCCGCCATGGCGTGCAGCGGGTTCGGCACGGCGCCGCCGAACGAGCCGGAGTGCAGGTCGCGCGACGGTCCGCGCAGCGTGACCTCGGCCTCGGTGAGCCCGCGCATCCCCGTGCACATCGACGGGACGTCCGCGCTCCACATCGTCGTGTCGCTGATGACGACGGCGTCGCAGGCGAGCCGTTCGCGGCGTGCCCGGAGCAGCTCGGCGAAGTGCGCCGAGCCCGCCTCCTCCTCGCCCTCGACGAGGACCTTGACCGTGACGGGCGGCGCCTGCCGGCCGGACGCGGCGAGGCCCGCGCGGAGCCCGAGCGTGTGGAAGAGGATCTGGCCTTTGTCGTCGGACGTGCCGCGCCCGATGAGCCGATCGCTCTCCTCGACGGGGTCGAAGGGGTCGGTGTCCCACTCGTCCAGCGGCTCGACGGGCTGGACGTCGTGGTGGCCGTACACGACGACCGTGGGGGCGTCCGGGTCGTCGGCGGGCCATTCGGCGTAGACGGCGGGGTGCCCGGGGGTCTCCCAGATCTCGACGGTCGGGAAGCCCTGTGCGCGCAGGTGGTCGGCGAGCCAGTCCGCGGAGCGACGCACATCCGCGGCACGACCGGGGTCCCCGGAGATCGACGGGATCGTCAGCCACTCCTTGAGGTCGGCGACGAACCGGTCCCGCCCGGCCTGGATGTACGCGACTACGTCGTTCACCTGCATGCCCCTTCGCATGTCGTGCCGTCAGGCGGAGTTCTTCCGTGTTGCTCCGTGTTTCTTCCGTGTTCTTCCGGCCGGGAGACGAGAGAATTACAGTAAGGGATCCCGTCGCCGGAGCCCATGCCTCGCGCTCGTCCCCTCGGCGGCGTCCGTCGGTGCCGTCGATCCTCAGGCGCTCAGCAGCGTCAGCTCCGTGCGGATGTTGTTCCGGGCGCGTCGTTCGTAGCGTTCGTGTGCCGTGGCCGTGTGGAAGAGCTTCGGCAGCGCGAGCAGCCCGTTGAGGACCTCGGACCGTCCGGCGCGGAACAGCTCGTCGGGGACGAACGCGTACTCCTCGCGGACGGCGGCGGCGTAGGCGGCGTACCGGTCGGGTTCCGCGCCGAGGATCGCTAGGTCGGCGTCGCACAGGACCTGGCCGTCGCGGTCGTCGTCCGCCGGGGCGTGCGTCGCGGTCAGCTCCACGAGGCGGACGACCTGCTCGACGTCGGCCGCCGGGAGGTCGGTGTCGGCGAGCATCCGGGCGGCGAGGCGGGCGCTGCGCTCCTCGTTGTCGGCGCGTTCCGGGTCGTAGACGGCGTCGTGGAACCACGCGGCGAGCCGGACGACGTCGGGCGCGGCGGCGTATCCGGCCAGCTCGTCGACGACGTCGAGCACCTCGGTCAGGTGGTCCCGGGTGTGGTGGCGCCGATGAGGCTCGCCATATCGCTTGTCCAGTTCCGTTCCGATATGCCGGGTGTGCGGTCCCGCAAGCGCGACCCACCGGTCGACAAGATCCATGGCCACATCCTGACGGACGACCGAACGACCGGAACAGGCGGTCGGAGCAGACGGCCGGGTCAGGCGCGGGCCCGACCGGAACACGCGTCCGGGACACGCGAGCCGCCGTCCTTGCCCCCGCGGACCGCCCCCGCCACTATGGTGCTGCGGGTTAGGCAAGCCTTACCTCACTGTCCGGGATCGTGCACTGGAAAGGCCGATGCGTGGCCGCCTCTGTCAACCTGTCCGCCGGTAAGGCGACCCTCCATCTGGTCGCCGGCAAGCCGACCGACGCGGTGACGCACGGCTTCCTGCCCGCCGCCGCCCGCCTGGGCCTGGACGTGACGCTCCTCACCGACCGTCCGGCGGACCACGCCGACAGGCACGACGGCCGGATCGTCGAATGCGACGTCTCCGATTACCGCGAGATCATCGCCGCCGTCGACCGCGACCCGGCGGCCGTGTTCTCCAACAGCGACTTCCTCCAGGCGCCCACCGCGCTCGCCGCCGCCTACTTCGGGCTCCCGGCCAAGGACTGGCGGGCGGCGACCCGGACGAAGGACAAGGCGCTGATGCGTCGCCATCTGGCGCCGATCGACCCCGTCTTCTCGGCGGACGCCCGCCACGTACCGGCGGACGCGCCGTATCCCCTCGTCCTGAAGCCCCGTGCGGGCGTCGCCAGCGAAGACGTGTTCCTCGTCCAGAACGCTCTGGAGCTGCACACGCGCGTCGACGAAATCGCCGCGCACCGGAACGATCCCCTGGTGGTCGAGGAATTCCTTCCAGGCCGTCTTCACACCCTCGAAACGCTCGGTGACGGACGGGAACTGCGCGTCCTGGGCTCGTTCCGTACGACGCTGTCTCCGCCGCCCTTCTTCATCGAAGAGCGCCTTGAGTGGACGGCCCCGCCACCGGAAACGCCACAGGTTCTGGAGCAGCTCGACGCGCTCGGCGTGGGTTTCGGTGCCTGCCACACGGAGTTCGTCGTCCACGAGGGTCGCGCCCGGATCATCGAGGTCAACTACAGGCTGATCGGCGACCACTGTGACTTCCTGCTGGCCGACCTCCTCGGAGTGCCGCTGTTCGAGGAGATCCTGACCGTCCATCTGGGCGGACGTCTCACCGACCGGCGCACTCCCCGCGAACGTCACGCCATAGCCGAACCGGTCATCGCCGACCGGTCCGGCACACTCGCGTCGGCTCCAGGCCCACTGCATATCGACGACGGGCCGGTCCGGGTCTCGTACCGTCCGCAGCGCGCGGTCGGCGAGCCCGTCGCCGTCACCCGCACCAACCGCGACTATCTGGGCACCGTCCGCGCCATCGGCCCCGGACCGGACGAAGTGAACGCCGCCCTGGCCCGCTTCCGCGCCGCCCACGAGTGGACGATCACGTGACCGGCGACCACGTCGAGGGCCGCCTCGCCGCACGCGTACTGGACGCGCTGCTGCGCGAGAACTACGCGGGGCTGAAGGGTCTCGTCCAGGACCGGACGTTAAGGCTCCCGAACCGATCCGTGCGCCTGATACGAGCACGTCCGGCCTTCCTGTCCGAACTCGTCGTGGACCCGGCGCAGGACGTCCGGCTGAGCGAGGTCCTCACCGCCGTCCGCGCCCTGGCGGACCCGCGCGACGACACGGCCGCGTTCGAGCGGGAATGCCGCGACGCGCTGGCGACGATCAGGCTGCATCGGGACGCGCGACCGGCGGTCCACCGGCGGCTGGCCCGCCTGCCGGACGAGCTGCGGACCGGCCCCGGCGCCTTCTACGAGACGCTGGCGGCCTACAACGACCATCCGGTACACCCGACCGGCCGGAGCCGCGCCGGGCTCTCCATGGCCGATCTGAGCCGCTACGCGCCCGAGTTCGCGCCGTCGTTCCCACTGCGCTGGGCGGCGGTGCGGAACCCGACCCTCGCCGGGTCGCCGCCCGGCTGGTGGCCGACCCCCTCCGACATCGGCCTCGACGCCTCCGACGCCCCGTCCCCGGCGCATCTGTTCCCCGTCCATCCGCTGGCGGCGCGGCAGGTGGGCGAACTCCCCGGCGCGACCCTGGCACCCGACCCGTACCTCCAGGTCAGCCCCACCCTCTCCATGCGAACCGTCGCCGCGGCGCCGCTCGACCACCTGAAGATGCCGCTGCCGACCAGCACGCTCGGCCTCCGCAACCGCCGCACGATCATGCCCGGGACGCTTCCGGACGGCGCGCTCGTCGAACGCCTTCTCCGCGAGGTCCTGCGACGGGAACCGGGCCTTCCCGTCCTGCTCGCCGACGAGCAGACCTACGGCCACGCACAGCACCCGCTCCTCGGCTATCTGGTGCGACGCTTCCCACCCGAGACCGCGCACGCGCACATCGTCCCGGTGGCGGCCCTGCTCGCCGAGGCCCCCGACGGCAGCGGTCATGTGATCGAACGCTGGGACGTCCGTTCCCTCTTCGACGCGTACCTGTCGGCGCTGTTCTCCTGGAACGTCACGCTGTTCCGGTACGGCATCACGCTGGAGGCGCACCAACAGAACGTCGCCCTGGTCCTGGACGAGGGCCCGCCGTGCCTCCTGGTCAAGGACAACGACGGCGCGCTCATCAACCCGGCGCGTCTCCGCGAGCGCCTCACGCCGTCCCACGACACGGATCCGCGCGACCTCGTCGACCACCGCATGACGACCAGGGACGACGAGGCGTTGGCCCGCGTGTTCGTCACCATCACGCTGCACCTGTGCGCGGCGGCGCCCGCCCTGGGAATGGCGGAACGGGGGCTGCTCCCCTGGCGCACCGGGCTGACAATGATCCGTGACCGGCTCGACGAGGCGCTCGGCCCCGAGGAGGCGTTCCTGCGCGCCCGCACGCTGGACGCCGACACGCTCCCCGGCAAGGCCATGGTCACCGCCGGAACCCTCGTCGACAAGGCCAGAACCGGCGCGGCCGACATCAACAAGCACTACGGCCCACCGGGCCCCAACTATCTACGGGACGCGACGTGCCCGTGACACGACCCGACCGTCCAGACCAACCCGCGCTATCGACCGGATGCGACGTGCTGCTGTCACAACCCACAGAACTGACGGAACCGGCCATCTCCGCCGACGAGACCACCTCGACCGCGCTGCTCAACTGTTTGATCCGTGAGGTGTGCGCGCCCGAGCACCAACTATGGCCGGACGACGCGCATCTGCTGGCGCGCCTTCCCCGTGTCGGAGTCATGCTGCGCACGGGCCTGGCCCGTCCCCCGGTCGGCGCCACCCACCGTCTGGCGCCACCGTATGAGGAGCGCCGCGGCGACGACTGGATCCCCGCCCCCTGGGACAGGCTGGCGAACCTGGTGGCCGGTGAACTGGAACTGGCGACCGGCCGTCCTAACCCGGAGTTCCTCGCGCAGGTGCACGACAGCCACTCCGCCCTGGCCGCGATCATCACCGCCCGACGCGAACACACCCCGTCGAACGACCTCTATGTCGACTCGGAGCAGTCTCTGGTGGCGGGCCATCGTTTCCACCCGTCCCCGAAGTCCCGGCAGGGTTCACCGACCGACTGGCTCCGGTACGCGCCGGAGACGAGGGCCCGGTTTCGTCCGCTGTGGCTGGCGGTTCCCGAAAACCTCGTCGCCGAGGAGGGGGCCGGAGAGGCGTTCACGGCCCTTGAGTCCTACGGCCCCGGCGTTCCGTCTGGGCGCAGACTGCTGCCCGTCCACCCGTGGCAGTTCTCTCTGTTGGCGGACAACCCGGTCTTGCGTCGAGCGTTGGATCGGGGTCTGGTGCTGAACCTGGGCCCGTCCGAACTCGAAGCGGTGCCGACGTCGTCCGTCCGGACGGCCTACCTGCCGGACGCGGACGTGTTCTGCAAGTTCAGCCTGGACGTGCGCATCACCAACTGCGTCCGCAAGAACGCCTGGTACGAACTGGCCAGCGCGATGACCCTCAACGACCTGGTGCCGCCCATCTTCAGGAAACTTAACTCCGCGTCACCGCACCCGGACACCGAACGATTCTCGTTCCTGACGGAACCCACCTATCGCAGCCTCAACCTCGCCGACCGTCGCCTGTACGAAGGTCTGGGCGTGATCCTGCGGGAGGGCGTCAGCTCCCTCCCAGGCACGCCTCTCCTCGCGGGCGCCCTCGCCGACCCCTACGGCACGTTCCTCGCGGACCTGCCCGCCCTCACCGACCCCGACGGCGCCCAAGCCTGGTGGGACGCCTACGTGACACTTGTGGCGCCTCCGGTCCTGGGCGCCTACCTCGACCACGGAGTCGTCCTGGAACCTCACCTTCAGAACGTCCTCATCTGCGTGGACGCGGAGGGCATGCCCATACACGCCGCGTTCCGCGACCTGGAGGGCACAAAGCTCACGGCGGGCCACTGGGACCTGACGCACCTTCCGTCCCGGGTCGCCGAAAGCCTCACCTACGCACCCGACCGAGGGTGGAACCGCATCGTCTACTGCCTGGTCGTCAATCACCTCACCGAAATCGCGGCCGCGATAGCCGACCTCCATCCCGTGCTGGAGAGAACACTGTGGCGAACAGCGAGGAAGCACTTCACCGTGTACGACGACCATCCGCAGGTAAGGGCCTTGCTGGCCGGGGTGCCGCTGCCCGCCAAGGCGAACCTCCGCACCCGCTGGTCACGTACCGCCGACCGCGGCGCCACCTACGTCCCGGCCCCCAACCCGCTCGCCGCACCTCGACCGCTATGAACGAACACGCCATCGACCTCAAGAGCTACCCGGCCTACATCTACGACCTCGCCGGGCTGGAAGACCACATCACCGCGATCCGCGCGTCACTACGCTCCACGGAGATCTTCTACGCCGCCAAGGCCAATCCCGACGCCGAGATACTCCGCACGCTCGCCCCCCATGTCGACGGAATAGAGGTGTCGTCCGGCGGGGAACTCAACCACGTCCGGAAAACACTTCCCAAAACCCCCACGGTCTTCGGCGGCCCCGGCAAAACGAACGAGGAACTCGCCCTCGCCCGCCGGGCCAGCCGAATCCACGTCGAAAGCCCGAGCGAACTGGCCCGTCTGGCCCCGCTGGGCTACGCGGACGTCCTCCTCCGCGCGAACCTCCCGCTGCGCACACCGAACGCCGCGCTGACCATGAGCGGCCCTTTCGGCATGGACGAGGACGCCCTCAACGAATGCGCCTTCCTCCTGACCGACCACCCGCAACTCACCCTGCACGGCATCCACGCCCACCTCGCCTCGGGCCTGGACGCGCCCACCATGCTCAAGCTGGCGTACCGCATAGCCGAATGGGCGCTCCCCTGGCTGAAGGCCCAGGGCGTGGACAATCCCGAACTGAATCTGGGCGGCGGAATGGCCGTCGACTACACGCGCCCGCAGAACCGTTTCGACTGGGAAAGCTACGGCGCGGGCCTCAGCCTCATCCCCGCCAAAACGCGCATCGAACCCGGCCGCGCGATAACCGCCTACCACGGCTGGTACGTCACCGACGTCCTGGACGTCAAAACGACACACGGCGAGACCTACATCATTCTCCGGGGCGGCACACACCACCTGCGAACCCCCGTGACGAAGGGCCACAACCAGCCCTTCAAGGTCCTCACGACAAGCGGCCCGGAAAGCCCCGCCACCCTGGTGGGCCAACTGTGCACGCCCAAGGACGTCTTCGCCCGCGACGTCCTCGTCCCGCCCCTGACCCCCGGCGACGTCATCGCCTTCACGATGGCGGGCGCCTACGCCTGGAACATCTCCCACCACGATTTCCTCATGCACCCCAAACCAACATTCCACTACATCCGCTGACCGTGTGACGCGCGTGCGGCGGCCTCGTGGAGGGCCGCGAGCCCCGCGGCCACGGCGGGCCGCGCGCCGCTCCCCCGGCGCACGCAGGTCAGCAGGCGGCGCCGGGGGAGGGGCGCGCCGCGCAAGGGGACGCGGACGACGCCGGCGTCCGCCCGCACGGGCGCGAGCCGGGGCATGAGGCTCACCCCGAAGCCCGCCCCGACGAGGGAGACGATGGCGTTCCACTCCTGAGCCCGGTGACCCACGCGAGGGACGAACCCCGCCGCCTGGCAGGCGGCCAGGATGAGTTGATGCTGGTCGATGCTGCCGGGCGCGGCGACGAAGGTCTCCTCGGCGGCGTCGGCGAGTTCGACCGGGCCGCCTCCCGCGAGCCGGTGCCCGGCGGGGACGATGAGGTCCTGGACGTCGTCGACGAGCGCCTCCTGCTCGAACCGCTCGTCGTGCCGGGTCGGGTCGTCCGGCAACGGGACGACGATCCCGATGTCGATGGACCGGGACAGCAGCAGGTCGAAGCACTCGGAGGATTCCGCCTCGACAAGCTCCAACGACAGTTCCGCGTGTGCGCGCCGGAGTTCACGCGCCGCGGGCGCGACCAGCGCGGCGAGCGCGGTCGGGAACGCGCCCAGGCGCAACGGGCCTCCACTGCCCTCGCGGAGCGCGGCCAGTTCCGCCTCCGCGCGCTCCCACTGCGCGTAGATCTCGCCGCCGTGGCGCAGCAGGACGTACGCCGCCGGCGTGAGGACGGCGTGCCGCCCCTCGCGCCGCACCAGTTCCGCGCCCACGTCATCGCCCAGCGAATGCAGTTGCTGCGAGACCGCGGACACCGTCAGGTGCAGGGCCGAGGCCGCGGCGGTCACCGACCCGTACTGCTGGACGGCGCGCAACACGTGAAGCCTTCGCACATCGATCACCGGCCGCTTCTCCTCTCGGGCGGAAGGCGGTATCAGTCCCTTCCCTGTTCGCGGGTCTTCACCGTCCTGACGCGGCCCCGGCGTGGCGTGAGGACGGCGCCCAACGAGGAGACGACCACGCAGGACATGGCGACCCACTGCGAGCGATCGAGGATCTCGCCGAGGATCACGGCGGCGGCGATCCCCGCGACCACGGGTTCGAGGCACTCCAGCACCGCGACGACCCTGGACGGCAACCGGCGGAGCGCGGCCATGTCCAAGCTGTACGGGAGCACCGCCGACAGCACCGCCACCCCCAGGCCCGCCAGCAGGACGGACGGTCGGAGCAACTGTGGACCCGCGTGCGCGAGCCCCGTCGGCAGGGACAGCAGCGCGGCCCAGACGACGGCGTAGGCGAGCTGGCTCCCGTCCGGTGACCGGGCGCCCGCCCGTTTGTTGAGCACCACGTAGGCGGCCATCGAGGCCCCGGAGACGAGCGCGAAGATCAATCCTGTCACCGGCACCGCGCTCCCCGAACCCAGCGGGTCCACGAACAACCAGACCCCGCACCAGGCAAGGCCCGCCCACAGCACGTCAAGGGCCCGGCGCGAGCCGAGCAGCGCGAGCACCAGAGGCCCGAGGAACTGGACGGAGACCGCGACGCCCATCTCCAGACGCTCCAGGGCCAGATAGATCACGTTCATGCCCGCGACCGCCGTGCCCAGCGCGAGAACCAGGCAGAGTTCCCGCCGGCTCGACGGCAGCCTCGGCCGCCGCACCAGCACCAACACCGCGGCGGCGAGGACCAGGCGCAATGTGACCACCCCGAAGGCCCCCACGGCGCCGAAGAGCTCCTTGCCGCACGCCTGGCCGACCTGAATGCTGACCACACTCCCGACCACGTAGAAGGCCGGTGTCACGGGAAGACGCCCCCGTCTCCCGCTCTCTCCTTCCGACAACTGCCGCTGCGACCACCCAGTTACAGCCATAAGGGAAGGCTGTTCGTGAGAACGTCAACAAAACTCTGAAATGTCCTTAGCTCATACTTCAGTCGCGCCTAAACCGACCCGCCTCCGGACGGTGAGCGTGCAGACATCCACGAGCAGCGCCCCGGCCTTCATCTCGTGCAGTGCCAAGCAGATCAATATCTTGGGTAAAGCCGGGTATGCGGTGAGCAGGAGCCGGAGGGAAGCGTTCAGTGCGGATACTCGACCGGGTGGACGACCTCGCCAACCGTGGAGCACGGGCGGCCCGCGCCGTACGGGACGTCGGGGTCATGCGGCCGATACGGCCCGACAGAGCCGTGCGGCTGCTGTTCGCCTATGCGCGGTTCGGGCCTGTTCCCGCGACGATCGGCGCCATGTCGGCGTTGCGTTTCCCGGGCCGGACGGCGTTGATCGACGAACGCGGAGCGCTGTCGTACCGGGAACTCGAACGGCGGGCGGCGTCACTCGCCACCGCGCTGCACCATCGGCTGGACGGCGACAGAGTCGGAATCCTGTGCCGTAACCATCGAGGATTCGTCGAAACGGTGCTCGCCGCGTCCCGGCTGGGCAATGACGTGGTGCTGCTCAACACCGACTTCTCCGCCACCCAACTGGGTCAGGTCATCGAACGCGAACACATCGGGGTGCTCGTCCACGACGAGGAGTTCGGCTCGACCGTGGCCGAGTCGGGATTCGCCGGGCGTCAACTGCTCGCCTGGACGGACGACGACGCACACGAGTCGATCGACGCGCTCATGGCCGACACCGAACCCGAGCCGCTCAACCCGGCGAACACCAGCCGCGTCATCGTGATGACCTCGGGCACCACCGGCACACCGAAGGGCGCCAGACACGACATCTCCCTCTCGGCGCTGCTGCCCGTGGCGCTCAGCCATCTCATGCGCGTTCCGGTCAGGTCGGGCGCGCCGATCGTGATCGCGCCGCCGCTTTTCCACATTCTGGGTTTCGCGTACACGGCGGTCGGGCTGGCGCTCGGCATGCCGCTCGTCCTGTCCCGCCGCTTCGACGCGCACGCCATGTTGCAGGCGGTCGCGGACAACGAAGCGGAGGCACTGGTCGCGGTCCCGGTGATGCTCCAGCGCATTCTCGACCTGGAAGAGCGGCCGGGAACACCGTCGCTCCGCACCGTCGTGTGCGGCGGTTCGGCGCTCCACCCGCACCTGTCGGACGCGTTCATGGACGAGTTCGGCGACGTCCTCGTCAACGTGTACGGCGCGACCGAGACGGGTTGGGCCACGATCGCGACCCCCGACGATCTGCGGAAGGCGCCCGGCACGGCCGGAAAACCCACCTTCCGCCTCACCATCAAAATTCTCAACGAGAACGGCGAAGAAGTGCCGATCGGCCACACCGGCGAGATCTACACCGGTGGCGGGCTGCGGTTCGCCGGGTACACGACCGGCGGGGGCAAACGGCTGCGCGACGGTCTCACCGGCACCGGCGACCTCGGGCATCTCGACGAGGCCGGGCGGCTGTTCATCGACGGACGAACCGACGACATGATCGTCTCGGGTGGCGAGAACGTGTTCCCCGGCGAGGTCGAGGCCCTGCTCGACGGTCACCCGGAGATCGCCGAGGTGTCGGTCACGGGCGTGGACGACGAACGATTCGGCCAGCGTCTCGCCGCGCACATCGTCCGCAAACCGACATCGCAGATCACAGAGGACGAGGTCAGAACTTACGTAAAGGAGCACCTCGCCCGCTACAAGGCCCCAAGGGACGTCACCTTCGTCGACGAACTCCCGCGCACCAGCACCGGCAAGGTGAAGGCGAGCACCCTGCGCTGAGGAGCGGAACGCCCGGGACCAAGGCCGCACGGCCCCGGACGCCCACTCCCGCACGCAGGGAGCCGTCAGGCGACCTCGACGCGCCCCTTGGCCGCCATGCAGATGCGGGCGAGGTCGTTCAGGGCGTCGGCGCGCCGCTCGTCCAAGGTGCGGCGGTCACCCGGGCCCGCCTCGGCGAGCGTGTCGATGACCAGGGAGAACACGGGCCATTCGGCGGGGCCGATGGCGCCCTGGAAGTCGATGCCGTCCTCCAGGTCGTCCACGTCGAGGTTGCGGGCGAAGGTGGCGAGGGCGGCCTCCGCCGCGACGACGCCGATGCGCATCGCCAGCGCGGCCGGTTCGCGATCGAGGGCACGCACATTGGTAGAACCCATGTTCGACAACCTAGACCACACGAGCCACACCCGTCGAACGTTTGATCGAATCGTTGCCGGACGATCCAGGATCTACTCGGCGATCGACTGCTGGAAGAGATACGAGTGCGTGAAGTGCAGGACCCCGTCCGTCTTGCTCGGCCGCATCCCCGTCGCGGGGCCGCCCTTCAACTCCTCTTCCAGCTCCCGTCTGATCTGCGCGGCGACCTCGTCCGGCGTCTGCGAGAGCTCCAGCCACGGCTCCAGCGGCCGGACGAAGTCGAACCGCTCGGCCCGTTTCACTTCCGCGCCCGCCGCCGTGACGAACTCCGTGATCTGGGCCTCGGTCAACACGGTCCCGTGCGAGGGATCACGCAGCCGCTCGATCCGATCGAGGTCACCGTCCAACCCGTCCGGACGCACCAGATCCGCGATGATCAGCGCCGCCCCCGGCCGACTGACCCTGACCATCTCCTGCACGACGGCCTTCGGATCGGCGACCTGGTGCAGCGAGAACCGGGTGACGACGAGCGTGAACGACCGGTCGACATAGGGCAGCTCCGCGGCGTCGCCGCGCGTGAAGGTGACGTTCGTGAGCCCCGCGTGGTCGGCGCCGCGCTTGCCCTCGACGAGCATCGCGGGCGTGAGATCGAGCGCCGTCGCGTGACGGACGCGGGGGGCGATCGCGCGAGAGACGAGTCCGGTCCCGGCGGCGACCTCCAGCACGACGTCCTCAAGGTCGAGTTCGGGCTCCATGAACCGGACGAGCCGGTCCAGATGGCGGGTGAACGCGACGTTCAGCCCGGGATCGGTGAACCCCGCCGCCTGCTTGGAGAACTCCCGTACGACTCTCTCGTCATGCGTCACGGTCACGTCGCCTCCTCGGATGTTTGTCCCGGATCATCCCCGAAACGCCCCCCGGTGAACAGAGGTGAGTGAGACTCCTCACCTGTGGCGAAAGCAACGCGGGTCTCAGGCGGTGGGGACGGTGTCGAGGAGGGCGGCGAGGCCTTCGGCGTCCAGGAGGTCGGTGGGGCGGACGGTGAGGTTGGCGCGGACGTAGTGGAAGGCGGCGCTGACCCGGTCGACGTCCACCCCGGCCAACTCCGCCCAGGCCAGTCGGTACGCGGCGAGCTGCACCGACGCGAACTTGGCCTCGTCTCCGGAGGGTGGGGCGCCGGTCTTCCAGTCGACGATCTCGTAGCCGCCGTCGGACGAGCGGAACACGGCGTCCATGCGGCCTCGGATCAGGCGGTCGCCGATGATGGTCTCGAACGGGACCTCGATGTCGAGCGGTTCCCGGGCCGCCCATTCGGATTCTTCGAACCGGTCGCGCAGGCGGGCGAGTTGGGCGTCGTCGGCGGCGCCCTCGTCGGCTGCGCCGGGGAGTTCGTCGGGGTCGAGGAGGCGCTGCTGGCCCCAGCGGCTTTCCAGCCAGGCGTGGAACGCGGTGCCGCGCCGGACGTAGGGGGCGGGCGGGCGTGGCATGGGACGGCGGATCTGCCGGGCCAGGGCGGCGGGGTCGCGGGCCAGCGACACCAGTGACGAGACCGACAGGTGCGCGGGCAGTTCGACGAGCGTTCCGTCGCCGCCGCGGCCACGGTCGCGTTCGGCCAGGAGGAGTTCCACGTCGCGGGCCCAGGCGGTCATGAGGGCGCGGTCCGCGTCGGACAGTCCGGCGTGGCCCGCCCAGTGCCGGGTTCGCCCGGCGATCTCGTCCTCGACCATGCGGGCGGCCTCGACGACGGCCTCGTACCGTTCGCGGGCGGTGATGTCGCCGCCGCCGCGTTCGCCGGGCGCCACCGGCCACCGCGCCTCGTCCGCGTCGGCGAGCAGCGGGTTCTGGGCGTCCTCCTCCGGCGGGTCGGCCCACTCGGCGACGGTTCCGGCGCCCGCCATGCACACGGCCCGGATCTCCTCCAGGTACGGGGACGGTCCGAGCGGACGCCCCGACGAACCCCACCAGTAGCCCGTGGCGATGAGCAGGCTCGACGCCCGGGTGACCGCGACGTAGGCGAGCCGCCGCTCCTCCCGCAGGTCACGTTCGGAGCACGCCTCGTCGAAAGCGGTGAGGTCGTCCTTCTCCAGACCGTTCAGGGGTGGGAGGTCGGCGCGGTCGCCGCGCAGCATGAAGGGGAGGACGCGCGGGTTGGCGGTCCAGCGGGTCGCGTTCTGGGGCGGCGACGGGAAGATCGACCCCTTGGCGGGTGCGCCGTTCTTCTGCGGGACGTAGGAGAGGCCGGGCACGATCACGACCGGCCATTCCAGCCCCTTGGACGCGTGGACGGTGAGCAGTTTGACGCTGTCGGTCTCGCCGACGCGTCCGGCCTCCAGCCCGAACTCCTCCGTCTCGGCGGCCTTGAGGTAGGCGAGGAACGCGCCGAGCGTCGGGTCTTCGGCGTCGCCGGCGAAGGTGGTGGCGGCGTCGATGAAGGCGTCCAGGTCGGCGCGGGCGGTGATCGGGTCGAGGCCGGAGCGGGCGGCGACCTCGATGTCGAGGCCGAGGGCGCGTTCGACCTCGTTGACGAGGTCGGGCAGCGGAAGGCCGACCTGGCCGCGCAGCGTGCGCAGTTCGTCGCGAAGGCGCCGGAGCCGCCCGTAGCCCTCCGGTGAGTAGGCCTGCGGCGGGCCGAGGTCGTCGAGGGCGTCGACGAGGCTGCCCGTCTCCTGGTTCAGTTCGCTGACGAGCTGCCGCAGCGGGTCGGACGACGGGTCGTCCGACGGCGGGGTCTCGGGTGGGGGGTCGTCCGGGGGGCTCTCCGGTTCCGAGGTCTCCGGGCGGGTGATGTCGCGGGCGGCCTCCTGGGCGAGGGTGCGGGCGCGGCGGCCCAGGGCGACGAGGTCGCGCGGGCCGAGGCGCCAGCGAGGGCCGGTGAGCAGCCGGGCGAGGGACGCCCCGGCGGTCGGGTCGTGCATGGTCCGCAGCGTCGCGACGACGTCCTGGACCTCGGGGACGGTGAGCAGCCCGCCGAGACCGACCACCTCCACCGGGATGCCGCGCGCCTCCAGGGCCCGTCTGATCAGCGGGAACTGCGATCGTTTACGGGCGAGGACGGCGATGTCGCCGTACCGGAGCGGCGCGGAGTGCGGGCCGCCGTCCGGTGCCGTGTCGGGGTCGGCGGCGGCCATGAGACCGGCGATGCGCGCGGCGATGCGCTCGGCCTCCTCCTCCACGGTGGTGAACAGCGCGCATTCGACGCGTCCGCGGCCTTCGCGTCCGGCGCCGGGGATGAGGCGCGGTACGGCCTTCGTCTCCGCGCGCAGCTCGTCCTGGACCCGGGCGGCCGCCTCAAGGATCTGTTCGCCGTTGCGGAACGACCGGCTCAGTTGGACGACCGGCGCGGGCGTCGGACGCCCCCCGGCCACCCCGGGCCGCAGCGGGAAGTCGTAGGCGAAACGCAGCAGGTTCCCGGCGCTCGCCCCGCGCCAACCGTAGATCGACTGGCAGGGGTCGCCGACCGCCGTCACCGGGTGCCCGCCCGCGAACAGCGACTTCAGCAGGACGAGCTGCGCCTGGGACGTGTCCTGGTACTCGTCCAGCAGGACCACCGAGAACCGGGACCGTTCGATCATCCCGACGTCGGGATGCCGGTGGGCGATCCGGGCGGCGAGGGCCATCTGGTCGCCGTGGTCGACGACCTCCCGGTCGGCCTTGGCGCGTCCGTACGCCTCGATCAGCGGGAGGAGCTGCTCCCGGACGGCCTGTTTCCCGAGAATGTCGCGCTGCGCCTTGAGCGGTTTCTTCAGCGCGGCGAACCGTTCGCCGAGCCAGGTGCCGACCTTGCGGACGTCGTCGGCGGTCCGCAGATGCTCCGACAGGTCACCGGCGAGTTCCATGACGGCCTTCGTCACGGTGTCGGGCTGCCATTCGACGAGGTCCATGGGCCCGTCGTAGGCGTCGACGACCCGCGAGCAGATCTGCCACGCGACGGCCGGTGAGATCAGCCGCATCGTCGGTTCGAGCGCCTCGCGGAGCGCGTGGTCGCCGAACAGCCGCGCCGCGTACGAGTGGTACGTCGACACCATCGGCTCGCCGTCGAACAGCGCCTCCCCGCCGAGCCGTTCCAGCTCGTCGTCGGGCAGGACCTCGCGGAGCTTGTCGAGCCGCTTGCGCACCCGCGCGCCCAGTTCGGCGGCGGCCTTACGGGTGAACGTGAGGCCGAGCACCCGTTCCGGCCGGACGAACCCGTTGGCGACGAGCCACACCACGCGCGCGGCCATCGTCTCGCTCTTGCCCGACCCGGCGCCCGCGATCACCGCCATCGGCGCCAGCGGCGCCTCGATCACCCGGGCCTGCTCGTCGGTCGGCTCCGGGATCTCCAGCAGCCGGGCCAGCTCTGCCGGCGTGATCACCTCGCTCCCCCCGAGCTCGTCGATCCCTGCGGCCCGCTCGTCCGCGGCGCCGCGTCGGCAGCAGCGTAGAGGACCGGGCGGTCAGCCGCCGACCTGGCCGCCCTCGTCGTGGACCGGGCAGCAGGAGCGTACGGGGCAGGTCCGACACTTGTCGTTCGCCCGCGCCTGGAACACCTCGCCCGCCATCCCGGTCGCGACGATCTCGACGAGTTTCTTCGGCCACTCGGGGTCGGCGTCCTCGGCGGGCGGCGGCTGCTCCTGCTCGCGTGCCCTCGCGGCGAACGCGGCCTTGCCGACCTGCACGAGCTTCGCCCCGCCCGGCTCGATCAGCCCGTGCCGTTCGAACGCGCCGAGCATCACCGCGTACTGGTAGACGCCGAGCTGCGGATGCCGGCCCAGTTCGTCCTTCGGCACGGCCGTCGACGATGTCTTGATGTCGATGATGACGGCACGGCCGTGCTCGTCGCGTTCGGCGCGGTCGATGCGGCCCTTGATGACGACGCGACCGAGGTCGACCTTGAACGACTCCTCCAACGCGACGACCTCGTTGGGGTTGTCGCGGTGCCAGGCGAGGAACTTGTCGACCATCCGCGACGCCTGTTCGCGTTGTTTCTCCGAGTACCAGGAACTGCGGAAGTCCAGGTCTTTCCAGATCTCGTCGAGGCGTTGGGCCACATGCACCTCGTCGATGCCGTCGTCCGCGCCCGCCATCTCGGCGACCGCGTGGACGACCTTGCCCATGGTGCTGTACTCGTTCGGGCCGCCGTCCTGCGCGCCGACCGCGGACGCCAGCAGCCACCGCAGCCCGCACGTCGTGAACGCCTCGACCTGGGACGGCGAGATGGTGATGGACTCGTCCTCACCGAACGCGGGCCCGGAGTCGGACAGCGCGGTGATGGCGTACCAGTTCTCCGGCTTCGCGCCGCGCACACCCGCCCGCGCCAGACGCGCCAGGTGCCCGGCTGCGGCGCGTCGAAGCGGTTGGGGACGGCCCGGGTCCGCGACGACGGAACGCAGGTCGGCGACCAGCGCCGACAGTGAGAGCCACCGTGTCTTCTCGTCCAACTGCGATCGCTCGATGGCGCCCGGAAGAAGCTCGTTCAGAAACCGGGACGGTCGTTCCTCGGTGTCGTCACCGCCCACCGCCGTCACGACGAGCCGTTTACGTGCGCGCGTCACCGCCACGTAGAACAGGCGCCGTTCCTCGTCGAGCATCTTCGCCGCCATCGACGCACCGGCGGCCTCCTCACCGTCCGGCTCGGCACCGGCGGCGTGCTCGATCAGCTCCTCGATGCCCAGCAGCGACCCGCGCAGCCGCACGTCGGGCCACACACCCTCCTGGACGCCGGCGATCACGACGACGTCCCACTCCAGGCCCTTGGCGCGGTGCGCGGTGAGGATTCTGACCGCTTCACCGTCCGGCGACTGTTCGGCGAGCGTGTCACCGGCGATCTCCTGGGACGCGATGTTGTCGACGAACAACTCCGGCCCGGCTTGAGGCAGCCGGTCGACGAACCGTGCCGCATGGTCGAACAACGCGACGACGGCGTCGAGGTCACGGTCGGCCGCCGCGCCCCGGGTTCCGCCCTTCGCGCTCTGCTCCAGCAGGACGTCCGCCTGTCCGCTCTCCTCCCACACGGCCCAGAGGACGTCTTCGGCGGAACCACCGTCGTGGACGCTGCGCCGTGCCACCTCGATGAGCCGCGCGACCCGTTCGGCCGGTGCGCGGACCTTCTCATGGATCAGGACGAGTTCGCGCGGGTCGTCCAGGGCCGCGACCAGCAACTCCCCGAGCGGCCGGTCGCCTCCCGACAGTTCCTCCAGGTCGCGCAGGGCTCGTTTCAACCGCCGCATGGCCAGCGCGTCGGCGCCGCCCAGCGGGCCCGTCAACAGGTCTTCGGCGACGACGCCGTCCAGGAAGCCCTTCCTCAACGCCGCCCGCAACAACACCAGGAACGGACGGACGGCAGGCTCGCCCATCAGCGGAACCTCGTCACCCGCCACGACCACCGGCACGCCCGCCTGGGCCAGCGCACGCCGCAGGGCCGGGACCTGCCGTACGGCGCTGCGCACGAGCACCGCCATCCGTGACCAGGGAACGCCGTCGAGAAGATGCGCGCGACGGAGTTCATCCGCGACGAGAGCCGACTCCTGGCTTTCGGAGTCGGCGATGACGGCACGCACTTCACCGTCCTCAAGCGTCTCCAGAGAAAGCAGGGCGCGGTGCTCGGCCGCCCCGGCGGACCCGGCGGGCAGGCGCCGCGCGATCCGCCGCGACGCGGTGAGGATCTCCGGGCCCATACGGCGGCAGGTCCGCAACGCCACGACGGGCGCCGGGTCGCCGTCCAGGGTGAGGAACCGGTTCGGGAACTCCTGGATGCCGCGCACGTCGGCGCCCCGGAACCCGTAGATCGACTGGTCGGGGTCGCCGACGACGACGAGGTCGCGCCCGTCGCCCGCGAGATGGTGCAGCAGCACTTCCTGCGCGGGGTCGGTGTCCTGGTACTCGTCCACGAACACGACGTCGTAGGCGTCCTGCTCCCGGATCCGGGTCTCCTCGTCCGCGAGCATGGCGGCGGCCACGTGAATCAGCTCGCCGTAGTCGTACGTCGGGACGGGGTCGAGCGCGAACCGGTCCGCGTACCGTTCCATGAACTCGCCGATGGCAGGCCAGTCGTCGCGTCCGCGCATGCGTCCGAGCGCGACGAGTTCGTCCCCGACGACCAGTCGTTCCGCCGCGCGCAGGGCGAAGTCACGAAGTTCTTCGGCGAACCCGCGTGTCGCCAGGGCGGCTCTCAACCGTTCCGGCCAGGCGCGGGCGCCGTCCGTCAGCTCTCCTTCCAGGAACCGCCGCACCTCCAGGAGTTGCTCCGGCCCGGACAGCAGCCGAGGCGCGGGCTCCTCGTCGAGGACCGCGTCGCGTCTGAGCAGCGCGTAGGCGTAGCTGTGGAACGTGAGCGCGAGGGGGGTCCGCGTCGTCCGCTGCAACCGTCCGGTGATCCGCTGCCGCAGCTCCCCCGCCGCCTTGCGGCTGAACGTCAGGACGAGCACGCGCTCCGGGTCGACGCCGCGGTTCTCGATGCGGTCGACGACGGCCTCCACGATCGTCGTCGTCTTCCCGGTTCCGGGCCCCGCGAGCACCAGCAGCGGCCCGCCCGCATGCTCGACGACCCGCCGCTGCTGCTCGTCGAGCACAGGCGGAACGGCCCGCGCGGGACCGGCGCGGCGAACGAGACGGTAGGAACCTGACGGCACAACAGGCTATTGGAACAGATCAGCGGGGCCGTTCTGGCCACAATGCACGCATGTCGTCAGAGAAACCACGGCGACGCGGCCTACGACCGCCCGTCCCAGCGGGCGCGCGCCATGTCGACACGGCGACCGTCGGGACGCAGCGGCGTGCTCTCGGCGCGGTAGTTCTCGTGCGCCTCGATCTCGTGACCGCTCGGCGGGCTGCCGTCCGCCCGGACGACCCGCCACCATGGCACGGCGCCCCCGTAGAGGGACATCACACGTCCGACCTGCCGGGGTCCACCGCGCCCGACCAGCTCGGCCACATCGCCGTAGGCGAGGACGCGGCCCGGTGGGATCCGCTCCACCGCGTCCAGGACGGTCTCGGCGTACTCATCGGGTTCCGACGACATCCGGAGATTCTCCCGCGCTCAGGACGGCGCGTCGGGCGGTCCGAACATCGGAGACCGCCCCGACCCCAAGGGCGGCGGACCCGACGGCGGCGGACCCGTCCGGGGCGGCAGCGGAGGCGGCCCGGACCGGTGACCACCCGTCGGCGGCCCGGGAGGCGGCCCCATCGGACCCATCGGACCCATCGGCCCGGTCGGTCCCACCGGCGGACCGCCCGCGACACGCGGATGACGGCGCCGGAAGGCCAGCGCGATCGCGCCGGCCGTGACCGTCCCACCGAGCCCGAGGAGAACCAGCCCGATGATCAGCGGCCGGACCCAGGCGGGCCGGGGAATGATCTGCACCGGTCCGGGATCGTTCTTCCCGAACCGCTGCCCGGCGGGCTTGTCGCGCGTCGCGGAGGCCTCGGCGAGGGCATCGGCCGCCGACAGCGCCCGGGCCGCGTGGACCTCGCCGAACCCGACCTCGGAGTCGTACCCGCCGGACGGCCTGTGCCGGGTGCTCTGGATCAGCGCCTGCGAGACCAGCGCCGGTGACAGGTCCGGGTGCCTGGCGCGGATCAGCGCGGCGATGCCGGACACGAGCGCGGTGGAGTCGCTGGTGCCGCGGCTGGCGAAGTACTGGCCGCCGGGGGCCGCGACGGGCACGTCCATCCCGGGAGCGGACAGCACCACCGAGTAGTTCCGGTTGGAGAACGGCGCGCGAGCGTGGCCGGGCTCGGTCGCCGCGACCGCGATGACCCCCGGATAGGACGCCGGGTACGAGTACGGCGCGTACCCGTCACCGTCGATCTCGTCCGGATCGTCGCCGTCGTTCCCGGCGGCGGACACCACGACGACACCCTTCTGGATGGCGTAGGCGATGGCCGCGCGCTCCTCGGCGACCTCGTTCTTCTTGCCCAGCGACAGGTTGATGACGTCGGCGCCGTGGTCGGCGGCGTAGCGGACGCCGCGGGCGATCGCCGTGTCGGCCCGTTCGGACCTCCGGTAACGGGCGAAGCTCCGGTCCTCCGGCTCGGCGATGGCCCGGATGGCGAGGACGCGGGACTCCGGCGCGATCCCGATGACCCCGGAGCCGCGCCCCGGGCCGTGCCCGTGGCCCGCGATCAGCGATGCCATCCCGGTCCCGTGCAGCCGGGCGGGCTTCGTCGTCCCGTCGATCTCGGCGATCATGTTCGGGCCGGTGGTGACGGAACCGGTCAGGTCCGCCTGTGTGGCGTCGACACCGGAGTCGACGACCGCGACGGTCACCCCCTTCCCCTTGGTGACCTTCCAGGCGGCGTCCATGCCGAGGACGTTCAGGATGGGTTTCTGCCGGTCGCGGACGATGTCGGCGTGCGCGGGCACGGGCGTCAGCCACGTCCCGGCCAACGCCACCGCGAACGCGCCGCCCGCCACCCGGACCGCACGCCGCGTCCCGGCCCCCGCCTCACGCCCCCGCATCCGTGCTCCCGTCAGCATTCCCACTCGGGACTGTCGCAGTCCGGCAGGGCCTTCGCCGACAGCGACCGGGCGACCGCGTGCCCGATCTGCGGCGCCCCGACGAACGGCTCACCGGGCCGCTTCCTCTTGATCGCCGCGGCCGGGCGCCCGTCGGTCTGGCCCGACGTCGTCAACACCACGTACGGGCCGCCGCGGTCGATGGTTCGGTCCTGCCGCGCCTCGTCGGTGAACCGGGCGGCGGCCGTCCCGGGGAACGCCGCCGCGTGGAGCGCCGGGCGGACCGTGCCCGTCCCGTCCGGGCCCTGCGAACCGGGCAGCTCCTTGTACGCCTTGTCGGCCCTCCACGGGTCGGGGAACACCACCACGCCGACCGTGGTGACGATGCCCTGGAGCTGGTCGACGTAGGTGGCGCGCAGCACGGCCCGGCACCCGTGCCTGCTGATCGTCGCCATCATCTCCGTGTCGACGCCCTGCGCGCAGGCGGTGTCGGGGACGATGCCCATCCGCGTCGCGTACTCGCTGTGCCCCGTCACCGGCCGGTAGCTGATCCGCTCGGGAAAGATGCGGCTCGCGGGCCACGCCTGCCACCGGCGCGCCACTTCCTCGTTCGCGGCCACCTGCAGCTCGGCGTTCGTGGGTTCGCGGTTCAGCGTCGCCCAGGCACCGGTGAGAGAGATACCACTGGCGACCAGGTAACAGAAGGCGACCACGATCGCGACGACCATCCACTGCCGTCCCCGCAGCCCGAGCACCGTCGGCGGCGGCGGACCCATGTGGACGGGAGGAGGAGGCACCACACCGGGCGGGCCTCCCGGCGGCCCGGCGGGCATGCCGAACCGCTGCGGGGGCCGCGGCGGAGGCGGCTGCTGGGAGGGGGGCAGGAATGCCACAACAGCCAAGATTATCTGTGCTTCACGACATTACGCCCTTACATTGCGGTGAGGGGACGGTCCGGTGTGGGCGACGCCCGGGAATGCCGCAGCACATGGCAAGGTTGTGCGGTGAGAAGGACGAAAGACGTCCCCGCCCCAACTCGCGTCAGCACAGGAGCACCCACCGTGTCGTTGCCACCTCTGGTCGAGCCCGCAGCGGAGCTCACCCGCGACGAGGTCAACCGCTACTCGCGGCATCTGATCATCCCCGACGTGGGCATGTCCGGGCAGAAGCGCCTCAAGAACTCGAAGGTCCTGGTCGTGGGCGCGGGCGGCCTGGGCTCCCCCGCCCTGCTCTACCTCGCCGCCGCCGGAATCGGCACCCTCGGCGTGATCGACTTCGACGTCGTCGACGAGTCCAACCTCCAGCGCCAGATCATCCACCGCCAGTCGTCCCTCGGCAAGCCGAAGGTCGAGTCCGCGGCCGAGACCGTCCGTGAGATCAACCCGCTGATCAACGTGGTCGTGCACGACACCGCGCTCGACCGCGACAACGTCATGGACATCTTCAGCGGCTACGACCTGATCCTGGACGGCACCGACAACTTCGCCACCCGCTACATGGTGAACGACGCCGCCGTCCTGCTCGGCAAGCCGTACGTCTGGGGCTCCATCTACCGCTTCGACGGCCAGGCCTCCGTCTTCTGGGCCGAGCACGGCCCGTGCTACCGCTGCCTCTACCCCGAGCCCCCGCCGCCCGGAATGGTCCCGTCCTGCGCCGAGGGCGGCGTCCTCGGCGTCCTGTGCTCGTCGATCGGCTCCATCCAGGTGAACGAGGCCATCAAGCTCCTCACCGGCATCGGCGAGCCCCTGGTCGGCCGCCTGATGATCTACGACGCCCTGGAGATGAACTACCGCTCGGTCAAGGTCCGCAAGGACCCGGAATGCACGCTGTGCGGCAAGAACCCGACACAGACCGAACTCCTCGAGGACTACGAGGCGTTCTGCGGCGCCATCTCCGACGAGGCCGCCGAGGCCGCCCAGGACTCCACGATCACCGTCCTGGACCTGAAGGCCATGCAGGACCGTGACGACGACATCTTCCTGGTGGACGTGCGCGAGCCCAACGAGTACGAGATCGTCTCGATCCCCGGGGCGACCCTCATCCCCAAGGGCGACTTCCTGAACGGCTCCGCGCTGGAGCGCCTCCCCCAGGACAAGAAGATCGTCCTGCACTGCAAGTCGGGCGCCCGCTCCGCCGAGGCCCTGGCCGTGGTGAAGAACGCGGGCTTCGCCGACGCCGTCCACGTGGGCGGCGGCGTCCTGGCCTGGGTCAACCAGATCGACCCGTCCCAGCCGACCTACTGACCCGTTCGGCCCCCGGACCCCACAAGGGTTCGGGGGCCGACGACGATCTTGTCGCCACAATTCCAAGATCCTGACAAAGTGGCCATGTGTCGAGAAGTCCACAGACGTTCGGCGGGCGCGTCGCCCTCTGGCTGATCCTCGGCGCCCTGACATTCGGCGCCGGTGCGATCACCTACTCGATGTACAACCAGGCGAACCTTCGCTACCAGGTCGGACACGGCTCGGCGGGCACACCTGGCACGGTCCACATCGACTACTGGATGAGCGGCAAGTCCTCGGGTTGCTACGGACGCTTCCGTCCCAACACCGGCGAACCCTCATCAACCGTCATCCGCATCAACGGCCTAAAACACGAGGCCTGCAAACGCAACACCACGGTCCCGGCCCGCCTCCTCAAGGGAGACGGCGGCGGCTTCCTCAACACCGACGACCGCGACGAGGCCTTCACCGCCGACAGCAATGGCGGCTGGCTCACCCACGCCGTCGTCGCCACCGTCTTCGCCATCCTGACCCTGATCCTGGGAATCCCCTGGGCCCTCCTCACCGTCCTGACGCCCCTGGCCGCCCTGACAATAACAAAGCCCGAACACCCCCACTCCTGAAATCCGCGGCCATTGACCGTCCATATGCAGAGTGGTGGTCAGCGGCCGTGGAGAAGGAGGTGGAGGAGGCGGCGGGGGCGTTTGCGGTGCCAGGTGGTGCGTTCGTTGGATTGTGGGAAAGGCTCGTCGGGGATCGGGACGGCGAGGAAATCGCAGAGGGGGCTCCAGCCCTGACTGACGTCGAAGATCAGGAGTCGGTCGGGTGGGAGCGTGGACTCGACCTCGGTGATGTGGCGGTCGAAGACGGTGAGGACGTGGTCGCGGTCGGCGATGCGGCCGTCGAAGACGCGGTCGAAGATGGTCGCTCGGGCCATGCGGGGGTAGAGGGCGAAGTCCGGTGAGCGCCGCGCTACCAGCCATCGGAGGAGCCTTCGGCGCAAGGACGGCGGGCGGCGCTCCGCGAGGGCGCGGGCGAAGATGGTGGACGCGACGCTGTCGTACCAGCGTTCCCCGTCTCGGACGGTGAGGATCACCTTGGCGTCCGGGTAGTGGTCGGCGAGTTCGCGCCAGTAGGACGCGGCGGGCCAGTCCAGGGCCGACTGGAACCCGGCGAAGATCTCGTCCCAGTCGGCGGGGGCGCCCTCGCCGATGTCGAGCCACTGGCGGACGCGGTGGGGCTCGGCGATGACGGTGGACATGTGGTAGCAGGGGCCGAGGCCGAGCCGTTCCAGTGCCGCCTTCAGGGAGGCGGTGCCCGTCCGGCCGAAGCCCGCGCCGATCACCTGCATCAGCGTCTCCGTTCCTCTTATCGAGTTCTTATGAGCGCCGCCTACGTTGAGGTGGGACGACCGAATTGTCAGCGGAATCGAGGAGCGGAGCAATGAGGCTCTTTCCCGGATCTCTTCTGGACGCGCTTCGAGAATCGCCCGGAACGGCCGCGTTCGAGCACGGCGGGCGGGTGGTCACGCGGGCGGAGTTAACGCAGCTCATCGGCAGGTTGGCGGCGGGGCTGCGGGACGCGGGCCTCGGGCCGGGCGACGGTCTGGCGATCCGGACCACGGTGTCGCCGGAGGCGTTCGCCGCGCACATCGCGGCGCATGTGGTCGGGTGCCGCGTCATCGGCGTCCGGCCCGGGTACGCGGCCGGGCAGCTCGCGCACGTGCTCGGGATGGGCGTCGACGCCGTGCTCGTCGACGCGGAGGCCGTGGCCACGACGCCCGGTCTGTTCGGCGCGGCGGGACCGGTGCAGGTGTTGTCGCTCGGGCCGTGCGAGGCGGCGCGCGACCTGTTGGACGGTTCGAGCGAGGAGACGCTCGACATCACGGCCCGTCCCGACGACGTGGCCCTGCTGGCGTTCACGAGTGGGAGCACCGGGCGACCGAAGGGGTGTGCGACCACCTACCGGGCGTTGAGCGAGCACTGGGCGTGGCAGCCGCACGTGTGGGGGGAGGTGGCCGAGGACTTCGCGGCGGCGTTCGAGCGGTACCTGCTGTTCGGCACGCTGGCCAGCATGGTGGTGTTCGAGTTCCTCGCGCCGTGCCTGCTCGGCGGCGGCACCGCCGTGATTCCCGAGGACGACGGCCGTCCCGTGTTCCCGTACGCGATCGAGCGGCACCGGATCACCGGGTCGATCATCACCGTGCCGAAGTTGGGGCGGATGCTCGACGTGCTGCGGGACGACCCGGTCGACGTGGGGAGCCTGCGGGCGCTGATGGTGTCGGGGTCGCCGCTCGGCCCGCAGCGGCTGGCGGAGGCGGTCACGCGGCTCGGGCCCGTCGTCTACAACGGATACGGGCAGACGGAGACCGGTTCGGTGTCGATGCTGACGCCCGCCGACATCGCGGCGGGCCGCCTGGCGTCGGTCGGACGGCCCCATCCGGGCGTCGAGATCAGGGTGCGGGACGAGGGCGGCCGGGTCCTGCGCCGGGGCCGGACCGGCGAGATCTACGTCCGTGCCCCGTACATGATGGCGGGCTACTGGGGAGACCCGGTGGAGAACCGGGACACGGTGCGCAACGGCTGGATGCGCACCCGCGACCTCGGACATCTCGACCGGGACGGGTTGCTGTACCTCGACGGCCGCGCCCGCGACGTGATCATGGTGAACGCGATGGTGGTGTACGCGGGCCCGGTCGAACGGGTGCTGGCCGGGCATCCGGACGTCGCCGAGGCGTACGTGGTGGGGGCGCCCGACGAGCGGACGGGTGAGGCCGTGCACGCGTTCGTCGTCCCGGCGGTCGGCCGGTACCCGGACGGGACGGCGCTGAAGGAGATGGCCGCGCTCGTCCAGGACGAACTCGGCGAGGACTCCGTCCCGCAGACGATCACCGCGGTGCCGGTGGTGCCGACCGCCGCGAACGGCAAGCCCGACAAACGGGCCCTGCTGCGGCGGCACCGTCCGGGTTTCTGATCAACCTCTGAGAATCGGGGCCTTCACTTGGGTTGAGCATTCAATCATCTCGTCGTCGCGGAGGGTGTCATGGCGAACCGGTCCCTGGACCACCTGATCATCGGCGCGGGACCTGCCGGTCTCCAGCTGGGCCAGCTGCTCCAGAAGTCGCGGCGCGGCTATCTGATCCTGGAGGCGGGCGACGCGCCCGGCACGTTCTTCCGGACGTTCCCCCGCCACCGCACGCTCATCTCCAGCAACAAGAAGCACACCGGGACGGACGACCCGGAGCTGAACCTGCGCATGGACTGGAACTCCCTCCTGTCCGACGACCCGGAGCTGCTGTTCACCCGCTATAGCGACCGGTACTTCCCCGCCGCCGACGACATGGTCCGCTACCTCGCCGACTACGCCGAGCGCTGCCGCCTGAACATCGCCTACGGCACGCGGGCCACGAATGTCACCCGGACCGCCGAGGGCGTGTTCCGGGTCACCTGCGATACCGGCGACACCTACGAGGCGAAACGGCTGATCGTCGCGGCGGGCTTCACCCGGCCGAACGTCCCGCCGATCCCGGGCGTCGAGACCGCCGACCTGTACGGCGAGCACTCCACCGACCCCGCCGAGTACGTCGACAAGCGGGTGCTGATCATCGGGAAGGGCAACTCGGCGTTCGAGACGGCGGAGAACCTGATCGAGTCGGCCGCGGTGATCCACGTCGCCGGGCCCCGCTCCCTCCGGCTCGCGTGGCGGACGCACTTCGTCGGGCACGTGCGCGCCGTCAACAACAACTTTCTCGACACCTACCAGCTGAAGTCGCAGAACGCGATCCTGGACGGCGAGGTCAGACGCATCGAACGGCGCCCGGACGGCGGCTACCTCGTCACGGTAGCGTTCGTCCGCGCGGACGAGGTCACCAAGGACATCCCCTACGACCGGGTGATCGTCTGTACCGGCTTCCGGCTGGACGCCTCGATCTTCGACGGGTCCTGTCGCCCCGAACTGACGATCGACGAGCGGTTCCCGGCGCTCACCCCCGCCTACGAGTCCGTCAACGTCCCGGACCTGTACTTCGCCGGGACGCTGACGCAGTCCCGCGACTTCAAGCGCGGCACGAGCGGCTTCATCCACGGTTTCCGGTACGGGACGCGGGCGCTGCACCGCGTCATGGAGTACCGCCACCACGGCGCCGAATGGCCGGGCCGGACGCTCACCGCCGACCCGCGGGACCTCGCGGACGCGGTGCTCGCCCGGGTCAACCGCAGTTCGGCGCTGTGGCAGCAGTTCGGCACGCTCGCCGACGTGATCGTCCTGGATTCGGCGGGCGGCGCCCGCTACCTGGAGGAGCTGCCCGTCGACTTCGGGGACGCGCCGGTCTCCGACGCCGGTCCCGGCGGTCACTTCACGATCACCCTGGACTACGGGCCGGACCACGACAAGGTCGACCCGTTCGACGTGTCCGTCACGCGGATCTCGCAGCGCGACGCGGGCCGCGCGCACGAGGGTCACTACCTGCATCCGATCGTCCGGCATCATCGGGGCGGCGAGGTGACGGCCGTCCATCATGTGACCGAGAACCTGGAGAACGACTGGACGTCCGAGGACGTCCACGCCGAGCCGCTGCGGGAGTTCTTCGCCCGGCAGACCGCGTCCACGCCGGTGTGACCGCCATGCGGTCACCCTCCGACCTGCGCGGGTTCGAGGCCGTCGCCCGTGAACGCCTCGACCCGGCGCACTACGACTTCTTCGCGGGCGGCGCCGGAGACGAGATCACGCTGCGCGCCAACGAGGCGGCGTTCGGACGGCTCGCGCTGCTCCCCCGCGTCCTGCGCGGCACCGACAAGCCGGAGCTGGGCGTGACGCTCCTCGGCCGCCGCGCGTCGATGCCGGTCCTGGTGGCGCCGACCGCGTTCCACCGGCTCGCCGACCCGGAGGGCGAGCGGGCCACGGCGCGGGCCGCCGCCACCGCCGAGACGATCATGATGGTGAGCATGGCCTCGACGGTCGCCGTCGGGGACGTCGCGGCCGCCGCTCCCGACGCCCGGTTGTGGTTCCAACTGCACGTCCAGCCGGACATGGCGTTCACCGAGACGCTGGTCCGGCGCGCGGAGGCCGCGGGTTGCGGCGCGCTCGTCGTCACGGTCGACGCGCCGGTCTTCGGCAGGCGCGGTCGCGACGACCGCAACGGCTTCCACGACCTGCCGGACGGTCTGTGCTGCGAGAACATGCGGGACGGCGACCGCATCCGCTCCATCGGGTTCTCCCCCACGATCTCGTGGGAGCACATCGGCCGCCTCATGGAACTCACCTCGCTCCCGATCGTTGTGAAAGGCGTCCTGCATCCGCAGGACGCCCGGGCGGCCCTCGACCACGGCGTCTCGGCGCTGATCGTCTCCAATCACGGCGGACGGCAACTCGACACGGCCCCGGCCACGATCGACGTCCTGCCGGAGGTCGTGGCGGCGGTCGCGGGGGCGGTGCCGGTGCTGCTGGACGGCGGCGTCCGGCGCGGCACCGACGTGCTGAAGGCGCTGGCGCTCGGCGCGGACGCCGTGGCGGTCGGACGGCCGGTCCTGTGAGGCTTGGGCGCGGACGGCGAGAGGGGGGTCGTCCGCGTCCTCGGCCTGTTGCGAGCGGAGATCGAGGACGCGCTGGCCCTGTGCGGCGTCGCGTCCGTCCACGACCTCGAACCGGGCATGGTGAGGCGGGCACGGTGCGGGGCGTCGTGATCGCGGCGCTCGCCGCTCTGGTGAGCCTGCCGTGGTGGCTGCCCGGCCGGGTCGTGGCGCTGCGCGGATGGCTGTTCGCCCGCGTCAACGGTGACGAGGGCATTCCCGTTCCCGGAGACCTGGTCGGTGTGGAGGAGTTCAGGGACGTCTACTCCCACCCGGCGGCAGGCGGCCGCAGCAGGGGCGCCGCGCTGTCGGACCTGTTCTGGTACTGGCTGTCGCCGGGCGCGCACGTCCATCAGGAGCACCTGGAGGCGGGCGAACGGTACGACGAGGTGGCCCGTGCGACGCGCCGGTTCCTGGCCGTCCCGCGCGCGGAGGCCGAGGAGCTGACGGTCCGCTGCGTCACCCGCGTCCTGCGCGAGCGGCTTCCGCGCGGGGACGCGGCGCGGATCGTCCGGCTGCGCGACCTGATGATGCCGGTCTGGGCGGAGTTCTACTACGAGCTGGTGTTCGGTGAGCCGTGCCCGCGCGCGGCACGCGATCTGATCGTCGGGAACGCCGACGACGTCGTCACCGCGCTGAAGTGCTGCGGGCTCCGCCACATGGGACGCCGCCACCGGCTGACCCGCTACCTCGCCGGACGGCTCGACCACGTCCGGCATCCGCTGCCCGCGGGCCTTTCGGACGAGGAACACGCCTACTACCTGCAAGGAACGTTCTTCAACACCGCGGTCGTGCAGATGTCGGAGGCGATGGCGCACCTGCTGATGGTCCTCGCGCGGCACCCGGACGCGGCGGCGACCGCGCTCACCGGCGACGAGCGCGCGTTCGACCGGGTGCTCCAGGAGACGATGCGGCTCTACCCGCTGTTCGGGGTCGCGCACCGCATCACCACCGGGGACATCGGTCTCGCCGACGGGACGACCATCCCGGAGGGATCGGTGCTGTGCTTCGGCTACCCCGAGTTCCACCGCGCCGGATTCACCGACCCGGACCGGTTCGACCCGGACCGGTTCCGGAACGGTCCGGCCGCCAAGGACCTGAACCACATCCCGTTCGGTGTGGCGACGAACCGGCCCTGCCCCGCCTGGCGGCTCGCGCCGATCACGATGCGGGCCGCGGCGCGGGAGGTGCTGCGCCGGTACTCGCTCGCCACGTCCGCGTCGCACACCAGGTCGATGCCCAACCGGGGGCCGTGCCTGCTCGTCCCCCGCCACACCACGCCCCGCCGGTCGGTCCGGTCGTCGCGACGTGCGGCCCTGCTGTTCCTGCGCTCACGCGACCGGGTCGAGGACGTGTGGCGCGGCGTCGTCCAACTCGTCCTCGGCACCTTCATGGTCTGGGACGCCCGCAGGCAGCGACTCTGCGAACGCCACTTCGCACACTTGGAGGACAGTCATGCTCCCTCTCGCAGCGGCCCCCGCTGAGGACCCCAACCTCGCGCTGACCCTGAAGGTGCTCCCGGCCCTCGTCGTCATCCTCCTCGCCGCGGGCGTGTGCGGACGCCTGGCCCGGACGGTCGGCCAGCCGCGCGTCCTCGGCGAGATGGTCGCCGGCGTCCTGCTCGGCCCGACGCTGTTCGGGCAGGTGTGGCCGGACGCGCAGGAGAAGGTGTTCCCGAGCGAGGTCGTCCCCGTCCTGTACATCGTGAGCAACATCGGGTTGACGCTCTACATGTTCCTCGTCGGCGCGGGTTTGGACCACGGGTCGCGGACGCCGGGCGAGGGACGGCGCGCGCCGCTGCTGGCACTGTCGGGGATCCTGCCGTCGATCGTCCTCGGTTTCGTCGTCGGCGCCGCGCTGTACGGCACGCTGTCGCGCGACGACGTCGGCCGGTGGGAGTTCGCCCTGTTCGTCGGCGGCGCGCTCTCGCTCACCGCGTTCCCGATGCTGGCGCGGATCCTGTACGAGCGGGGGCTGGAGAACTCGCCGCTCGGACGGCTGTCGCTGCTGGCCGCGTCGATCGACGACGCGGCGGCCTGGTGCCTGCTCGCCGTCCTGTCCGCATGGCATCTCGGCACCGGTCCGGGCGGGGCGCTGCGCACGATCGCGCTCGCGGGCGTCTTCGCGGCGGTGATGCTGCTGGTGGTGTCCCGGCTGCTGCGTCCGCTGGGCCGGGAGGTCGCCCGGGCGGGTTCGCTCGGCCCGACCGCGCTGTACATCGTCGTCATCGTGCCGTTGACGGCGGGCTGGTTCACCGACTGGATCGGCGTCTACTCGGTGTTCGGCGGGTTCGTCGCGGGTCTGGCGATGCCCCGCGACCGGGAGTTCCGGGAGGCGCTGCACGCGAAGACGATGGGGATCGTCTCGACGCTGCTGCTGCCGGTGTTCTTCGCCTTCTCCGGGCTGAACACCGAACTCGGCGGCATCACCGGCGCCACCATGCTGCTCTCGTTCGCCGCGATCATCACGGCGGGCTTCTGCGGCAAGTACTTCGGTTGCGCGCTGGCGATGCGCGGGCTCGGGTTCGGCTGGCGTGACGCCTACGCGGTCGGCGGGTTGATGAACGCGCGCGGTCTGATGATTCTGATCTTCATCAATATCGGCCTGGCCCAGGGCATGATCACCCGGGAGCTGTTCGCGATGCTGGTGCTGGTCGCGGTCATCACCACCGCGGCGGCCGTCCCGCTCTACCGGCTGGCGCTGCCGGACCGGCTGGAACGCGCCCGCATCCCCGAGGACCCCGAGCCCGTCCCCCGGGCCGCCTGACGCTCGGGGCGGCGCTGGCGCAAGACGAGCGACCCGACGATTCGGTTCAAATTTAAAGAAAGTTGTCCACTAGTGTCCGTGTCTCTGGTGGGACGGGGACGACGGTGGGAGCGTGGGATCGTGGCCGATTCAACGGGCCCCGGCGACCCGCCACGCCGGCTGTTGATCGTCGAGGACGACCGCGAGCTCGCCCGGATGCTCGCCGCCCTGTTCGTCGAGCAGGGCTACGCGGTCGACCTCGCCGCCGAGGGCCAGCGCGGGCTGCATCTCGGGCTGAGCAGGAACTACGACGCACTGATCATCGATCGTGGGCTGCCCGTGCTCGACGGCGTCGAGCTGGTCCGCCGCCTGCGCGGCCGGGGTGTCACCGCGCCCGCGCTCGTGCTGACCGCGTTCGGATCGCTCGCCGACCGGGTCACCGGGCTCGACGCGGGCGCCGACGACTACCTCGTCAAACCGTTCGAGATCGACGAGCTGCTCGCCCGGGTGCGGGCGCTGCACCGCCGCCATCTGGACCGCGCGCAGGTGCTGCCGCTCGGCGCGGGACGGCTCGACCCGCTGTCCCGGCTGGTGAGCCTGCCGACCGGTGAGCATGTGGCGCTGTCGGGGCGGGAGGCGCGGCTGCTGATGGCGCTGGCGACCCGTCCGGGGCAGGTGCACACGCGCGCGTCGCTGCGGCAACGCGTGTTCGACGAGGCCCGGACGGAGTCGATCGTCGACACCTACGTCTACTACTTACGCAGCAAGTTGGGCGCGGACGTCGTGCGCACCGTGCGCGGCGTGGGCTACCGGCTGGGTGAGCTGTGAACGGCCGTCCCATCCGGGACCCGGACCGGCGGCTGCTGTCAAAGATCCGCGGCGATGTCACCGTCCAGGTCGCGGGTGTCGCCGTGCTGCTGTTGGGGATCCTCGGTACGGTCGTCTACCGCACGGCCGCGACCGGTCTCGACGCGCCCGCGCGGCGCAGGCTGCTGCGGACGGTCGCCGCCACGGAGGCCGCGGCCCTGCCGGTCGCGCTGCTGACCGGCCGCGCCATCGCCGACCGGACGCTCGCGCCGCTGGACGAGGCCCTCGCGCGACGGCGACGGTTCGCGGCGGACGTCGGCCACGAGCTGCGCGCCCCGCTGACCCGCTTACACACCCGCGCGCAGCTCACCGCGCGGCGGCTGCGCAACGGCACGGACGTCACCGCGGACGTGGACCGGCTCGTCACCGGCACCCGGCAGCTCGGCGAGGTCGTCGAGGACGTGCTGGCGTCGGCGGTGCCGCCGGGGCGGGGTCCGGCGGCGCTCGTCCCCGTCGACCTCGGCGCGCTCGCCCGGGAACTGGCCGCCGCCGAGTCGGCGCGGGCGCTGGAACGCGGCGTGACGATCGAGGTCACCGGACCCGACGGCGCGTCCACCGGCGGGCCCGTCGTCCCGGGGCGGGAGACGGCGCTGCGGCGGGTGCTGTCCGCGCTGGTCGACAACGCGCTCGGCCACACGCATCGCGGCGGACGTGTCCGGCTGTCGCTGTCGAGCACACCGGCGCTGGTGGAGTTGACCGTCCGCGACGACGGCGACGGCTTCGACCCGCGCGGCGCGGGGCACCTGTTCGACCGGTTCGCCAGCGGACGGAGCGGTGGTCACGGCCTCGGTCTCGCCCTGGCCCGGGAGGTCGTGGAGGGTCTCGGCGGCACGCTCACCGCCGAGGGCGGGCCGGGCGCCGGAGCGGCGTTCACGATCCGTTTTCCGACCGACCCCCATGTGCGGGCGCGCGGTCGTCGGGTGGACTGTAGGTCAGGCCGAGCGTGCCGGAGACCTCGATGAGCATCAGCTCGAACATCGGCTCGGCGTCGTCCAGCGAGAAGTCGAGGTGGCCGAAGGCCTCCAGGCTGACGCCGCCCTGCAACCTGATCCAGCACTTGAGGAACTGCTGGATCACGCCGAGCGGCAGCTCCACGCCGATCTCGTCGCGGTAGCGGCGGAGCTGCGGCCGCAGGACGGGGTCGATCTCGTCGTCGGCCGGGATGGGGAACGGCTTCTTCCGCCACAGCTCCAGGAACAGGTTCATGAACGTCCAGCCGAACCTGCGGGCGCACTCCTCGGCGAAGTCGGCCCTCTCCTGGTCGGTCGCGCGGCCGCGCACGGGCGCCCCGAACAACAGCCCGTACTCGCGGGGATGCGACAGGGCCCAGCGCCGGAACTGGCGTGACACGGCCAGGAACTTGCCGCTCATGTCGCCCGGCGTGACCCGGTGGATCGCCTCGTGCAAGTCGTCGGTCAGCTCGGTGAAGATGTCGCCGACGACGTGCCGGAGCAGCTCCCCGTGGCTGTCGAAGTAGCGGTAGAGCGCCGGGGCCGTCATGCCCATCTCCCGGGCGATGGCCCGGAGCGTCACCGCCTCCGGGCCCTGTTCGACAAGGATCCGCCGGGCCGTCTCGGAGATCTCCTTGACCGTCGCCGCCCGCAGCCGGTCACGCCGGGATTCCACAGCGTCGCCCCTCCTCTCTTGGTCCGCGGTTCCGCTCACCGGTTCCCCCGCATGATTCCTCAAGAACACCCTTGACGACAGCGAACGACGTATGCATAGTTAACAGCGTTCTCAGTTTACAACGTTCACTACGGTGACGGGATGTCACACCGCGTGCCGGACAGGCAGGAGGAACGGGGATGTTCGAGCGATGGGGACGATGGGTCCATCGGCGCCGCAGATGGGTCCTCGCCGTCGCGGGCGCGGCACTGGTCTTCGCCGGTGTCTGGGGGACGGGCGTGTTCGGCGCGCTGGCGTCGGCCGGCGGCTTCCACACCCCCGGCAGCGAGAGCGTGCGGGCGGCCGAGATCGCCGAGCGCGATCTCGGGCGCGACGCGGCCGACGTCGTGATCCTCTACGAGGGCCGCACGACCGTCGACGATCCGCGGTTCCGCGCGTCGGTCGAGCAGGCGCTCGGTGCCCTGCCCAAGGACAAGATCGCCGGGACGACCACCTACTGGACGACCGGCTCCCCGCAGTTCGTCAGCGAGGACAAGACCGCCACCTACGCGGTCCTGCGGCTCGCGGGCGCCGACGAGGCGGCCCGCGAGGACGGCTATGAGGCGATCCGGGACGATCTCACCAAGGTCGGCGGCGGGCTGACCGCCAAGGTCGGTGGGGGCGTCGGCACCGAGACCGCCGTCAACGAGCGCGTCTCGTCCGACATCGCCCGCGCCGAGAGCATGGCCATGCCCGTGCTGCTCGTCCTGCTGGTGCTGATCTTCGGCGGGCTGGTCGCGGCGAGCCTGCCGCTGCTGATCGGGGGTTTCGCGATCCTCGGCTCGTTCACCGCGCTGCACGCCCTCACCTATGTGACCGACGTGTCGATCTTCGCGGTGAACATCACCACGTTCCTCGGGCTCGGCCTCGCCATCGACTACGGCCTGTTCGTGGTGACCCGCTTCCGGGACGAGTCGCGCAAGCCCGGCGTCACCCCCGAGGACGTCATGGCCACGACGATGGCCACGGCCGGACGCACCGTCGCCGTCTCCGGCATCACCGTCGCCGTGTCACTGTCCGGGCTGCTGCTGTTCGACCAGGCGTTCCTCGTCTCCATGGGCTACGGCGGCATCGCGACCGTGATCGTCTGCATGATCGGCGCGCTGACCGTGCTGCCCGCGATGCTGGCCGTCCTCGGCCCGAAGGTGAACGCGCTGTCGGTCCGCGGGCGCCGGGGCCGCCGCGCCCGGGAGGCGGGGGGCGAGAGCCGGTTCGACGCCTGGTGGGGACGGCTCGCGGTCAGCGTCATGCGCCGTCCGATCGTCTACATCGTCGCCACGTTCGCGCTGCTCCTCGCGCTCGGCGCCCCGTTCCTGCACGTCAGTTGGGGCGGCCTGGACGCCAGGGTGCTGCCCACGGGCACCGACGCCCGGGTCGTCGCCGAGACGCTGGAGACCAGGTTCGAGCGCAACTCCACCGTTCCCATCGAGGCCGTGGTGACGGGGACGTCCGACCAGGCGGCCGTCCAGGCGTACCGGGGCCGCCTGGACGCGCTGCCGGGAGTCACCGCCGCCACCGTGACCGGCGCCAAGGGCACCACGACGCGGATCGCGCTGCAGTACGAGGTCGACCCGAACTCCGGCGCCGCCCGCGACCTGGTCCGGCAGGTGCGGGACGTGCCCGCCCCGCCCGGCGCGCAGGCCCGGATCGGCGGCGACACCGCCGAGCTCGTCGACCAGCTCGACAGCATCGGCTCGAAACTGCCATGGCTCGCCCTGTTCGTCGGCGGCGCGACGTTCATCCTGCTCTTCCTGGCCTTCGGATCGCTGCTGCTGCCGCTGAAGGCGATCCTGATGAACATGCTGTCGCTGACGGCCACGTTCGGCATCGTCGTGCTGATCTTCCAGGACGGCAATCTGTCCGGGCTGCTGAACTTCACCGCGACCGGCGACCTCAGCCCGGCCATGCCGATCCTGATGCTGGCCATGCTGTTCGGCATCTCGATGGACTACGAGGTGTTCCTGCTGTCGCGGGTCAGGGAGCAGTACGACAAGACCGGTGACAACACGGCCGCGGTCGCCGCGGGCGTGCAGCGCACCGGCGCCATCATCACCAGCGCGGCGCTGCTGTTCATCATCGTGATCGGCGCGTTCTCCACGTCCGGCATCACGTTCATCAAGATGACCGGCGTCGGCATGGCGATCGCGATCCTGCTGGACGCGACCGTCGTCCGGGCCCTGCTGGTGCCCGCGACGATGCGGCTGATGGGCCGCGCGAACTGGTGGGCGCCCGGCCCGCTCGGCCGCGTCTACGGCCGGTTCGGCATCCGCGAGGGCGGCGACGCGCCCGACCCGGCGCCGCGACCCCCGCTGGAGCCCGTGGCCTGACCCGGCCGTCCGCACGCTCATCTCCGCATATCAGTGCCCCGGACCTCGCGAGGGCCGGGGCACTGATATGCGCAAACCACTTGTGATCCGCCTCACCCGCCAAGACACTGAATCCAATTCCACCCCCCGCCGCGCCCTTTCTTGCGCGCGCTCTTGTGCATTTGGAGGAAAGCATGTCCGCGCAGGTGATCATCGAAGGGGAGGAGGCGCTCGGGCACCTGGAGCGCCTCACCGCCGAGCTGCGCTCCCGCGGTTGGACGGTCGAGGTCGCCGCTCCCCACGACCGCCGTCCGTCCGCGATCGTCGCCGACCCGCGGAACCCGCACCTGAGCGACGGCGTCATCGCCGCCCAGGAAGGCCCGGACGGCTCCTGGTCGTACTTCTACGCCTGGGGCGAGCGGATCGCTTCGTGCGCCGACCCGTCCGCCGCGGCGGCGGCGCTCGGCCGCGTGCTCGACGCACGTCGCGACGCCTGAACCGTTCGGCGCACGGGAACGACCTCTCACCGCACCCAAGGGGTGAGAACTCCCGCCCGGTGGGGATGATCGTGAGTCATCGACCGCGGGGGACCGGTCCGCACCGGTGCCCCGCGACCGCTCCCGCAACCGAAGAAGGACGTCATGCGAACAACCGCCCGCGCCGCCCTCACCCTGGCGGCCGCCGGAGCCGTGCTCGTTCCGCTCGCGACCCCCGCCCTGGCCCGTCCCGACAAGATCGTCGTCAATGGCCCGACCTACGTCTACGACCAGGCGTTCAAGGACGTCAAAACCAAGATCACGGCGCAGCGCACGAAGGACACGACGAGCGTGCTGCTCCAGGCGTCGGGCTTCCCCGCCGAGGCCGCCGGCAAGACCTTCGGCGTCCACGTGCACGTGAACCCGTGCGGACCGAAGGGCGAGGACGCCGGCCCGCACTACATGAACCCCGACGGCTCCCACGACCTGCCGATGGAGCAGATGGAGATCTGGCTCGACGTCACGGTCGCCAAGGACGGCACCGGCCACTCCGGTGACACCGTGCCGTGGAGGGTCGCCAAGAAGGCGGCCGGTTCGGTCATCATCCACGCCCTGCCCACCGACCCCGCGACCGGCGGCGCCGGGGCACGGAACATCTGCACCACCGTTCCGTTCTAGCGGAGCCCGTCGAACCGCCGCGGTCCTGACCCTCGCGGTGGAACACGTCGACGCGCGGCCGCAGGACGACCTGTGGCGGGGTCAGGCCGACTTGCGGCCGCGGCTCTTCGCCGGCTCCTTCTTCGAGCCGGACTTCGACGACCCTCTCCCGGTGGACTTCTTCTCGTCCGACTTCCCGGACGCGGCCCCGCTCTTGCCGCCCTTGCCACCGCCCTTGGCGGTCTCCTTGGCGCCGTCCCGTTCGCCGCGGCTCTTCTTCGCCGCCTCGACGCTGGCGCGCAGCGCGCTCAGCAGGTCGGCCGCCGGTTCCTCCGCCGCCTCCTCGGCGGGCCGCGCGACCTCCCGACCCTCGACCTTGGCGTCGATCACCGCCTGCAGCGCCTCCCGGTAGGCGTCCTTGTACTCCGCCGGGTCGAACTCGCCCTCCATGGACTCGATCAGCGACGTCGCCATCGACAGTTCCTGCTTGCGGACCTCGATGTCCTCGTCCAGGAACGGGAAGTCGGGGGTGCGGACCTCGTCCGGCCACAGCATCGTCTCCAGCACGAAGACGCCGCCGCGCACCCGCAGCGTCGCCAGCGACTCCCGCTGCCGGATCGCGATCTTGACGATGGCGACCTGCCCGGACTCCTCCAGCGCGTCGCGCAGCAGCACGTACGGCTTGGCGCCCTGCGCGTCGGGCTCCAGGTAGTACGACTTCGCGAAGTAGATCGGGTCGACCTCCTCCTGTTCCACGAACTGGAGGACGTCGATACGGCGGCTGGACGACAACGGCAGGTCGGCGAAGTCCTCGTCGGTGAGCACGACCATCTCGCCGCTCGGCAGCTCGAACCCCTTGGCGATGTCGGAGTACGGCACCTCCTCACCGTCGGCCGTGCACACCCGCTTGTACTTGATGCGCGCCCCGTCCTCGCGGTGCACCTGGTGGAAACTGACGTCCCTCTGCTCGGTCGCCGAATACAGCTTCACCGGTATCGTCACCAGCCCGAACGAGATGGCGCCCTTCCAGATACTGCGCATGACCAGTCCCTACCCAGCGCGTTCCTGCCCCTAGCGTCGCAAAATCGCTCGATTTCGCGCCACCGGGGCCCCTTGATCCTTTGCCGTGCGGTGGTATCGGGTAAGACGGCGGTATGACCATGCCGTGGCCCGTTGAGCCGATGATGGCCGCCACCGGAGACCTCCCCTCCGACGGCGAGAAATGGGGCCTGGAGCTGAAGTGGGACGGCGTCCGCGTCCTGTCGCACGTCTCCGCGGGAGGCGTGCGGGCCTGCGGGCGCCGCGGCGGGGACGTCACCGGCCGCTACCCCGAGCTCTCCGCCCTGGCCGACCTTCTCCCCCACCACGACGTGATCCTGGACGGCGAGGTCGTCGCCTTCGAGGAGGGACGACCCAGCTTCGGACGGCTCCAACGCCGTATGCACGTGGCCCACCCCGACCCGAGACTGATCCGCGAGGTTCCCGTCCGCTACGTCGTCTTCGACGTCCTCTACCTGGACGGGCACTTCCTCTACGACATGCCGTACGCGCAGCGCCGCACCGTACTGGCCGAACTGGACGTCGCGGGCTCCGGGCCCGTGGAGGTGCCCCCCTACCTGCACGGCGGCGACACCGCCCAGGTGGACGAACTCCTCGACTTCACCCGCGAGCAGCACCTGGAGGGGCTGCTCGCCAAACGCCTGAACTCCCCGTACCGTCCCGGCCGCCGCGTCGACTTCTGGCGCAAGGTGAAGAACTTCCTGACCCGCGAGGTCATCGTCTGCGGCTGGAAGCCCGGCAAGGGACGCCGCGAGGGCGGCGTCGGCTCGCTGCTGCTCGGCGAGTACGACGTGAAGGGCCTGCTCGGCTTCGTCGGGCATGTCGGCACCGGCTTCAGCGACCGCGCCCTGGACGAGCTGTACGAGACGCTGTGGCCGCTGCGCCGTCCCACCAGCCCCTACGACGAGCCCGTTCCGCGCGAGTTCGCCCGCGACGCCCAGTGGGTCGAACCGCTGCTCGTCGGCGAGGTCGCCTACAGCGCCCGGACCAGGGACGGCCGCCTGCGCTTCCCGTCCTGGCGCGGCCTCCGCGACGACAAGGACCCCCTGGAGGTCACCAGTGAAGAGTGAGAGTGAGAGTGACGCGTGACCTCGAAGCGCACGACCGTGGAGGTCGAGGGACGGCAGGTGTCGCTGTCCAACCTCGACAAGAACCTGTATCCCGAGTTCACCAAGGGCGAGGTCATCGACTACTACGCCCGGATCGCCCCCGTGATGCTACCGCATCTGAAGGACCGCGCGGCGACCCGTATCCGCTGGCCCGACGGCGTGGACGGCGCCAAGTTCTTCGAGAAGAACGCGCCGTCCCACACCCCCGACTGGGTCCGGACGGCGACGATCCCGACGCCCGGCAGTTCCACGGGCCGCGACACCCTCGACTTCGTCGTCGTCGACGACCTGCCCACGCTCGTGTGGTGCGCCAACCTCGCCGCGCTGGAACTGCACGTCCCGCAGTGGAAGGTCGGGCCGCGCGGCGGGGTGCGCAACCCCGACCTTGTCGTCTTCGACCTCGATCCGGGCGAACCGGCGACGATCGTGGAGGCGTGCGAGGTGGCGCACCTGCTCCGCGACCTGCTCGCCGAGGACGGTCTGGAGTCGTATCCGAAGACCAGCGGCAAGAAGGGCCTGCACCTGTACGTGCCGATCAAGGAGCCGACGAACGCGGAGCGGACGTCGGAGTACGCCAAGACCGCCGCGCGGCGGCTCGCCGAGGAGCATCCCCGGCTCGTCGTCGCGAAGATGGAGAAGCGGCTGCGCAAGGGCAGGATCTTCGTCGACTGGAGCCAGAACAACCCGGCCAAGACGACCGTCGCGCCCTACTCGCTGCGCGCGGCCCGGCGGCCGTCGGTGTCCACGCCGGTCACCTGGGACGAGTTGGAGTCCTGCGCCGACGCCGCCGACCTGGTGTTCACGCCCGCCGAGATCCTCGACCGCGTCGACGAGCACGGCGACCTGCTCGAACCGCTGCTGAAGGACCACCGGCCCCTCCCCTGAACGGCTCGGTCGAACGGCTCGGCACCCCAGACCGATGCCGCATGTAGTCGAACCGGCACGCTCCGCCGCCGCCGTCCGCCACCATGGTCCGCGGGGGACCACCATGGTTCGGAGGGATGAACGTGTCGCAGAACCACCACTACGACGCCGTCGTGCTGGGCGGGGGAACCGCCGGGGAGCTGGTGGCGTCCGGCCTCGCCCGCGCGGGACGGGACGTCGCGCTCGTCGAGTGCCGTCTCGTCGGCGGCGAGTCGCCGTACTTCGCGTGCGTGCCGTCGAAGTCGCTGCTGTCGTCGGCGCGGCGCGGCGAGACCTGGGAGCTGGCCGTCGCCCGCCGGGACGAGCTGACCCGGCGCCGCTCCGACGACCCCGCCGTCGCGCGGATGGCCGAGGCGGGCGTGACCGTGCTGCGCGGCCGGGGCCGCGTCCTCGAACCCGGCCGGATCGAGGTGGCCGGCGCGGTGCACGGTTACCGCGACCTCGTCGTCTGCACGGGCGGGGAGCCGGTGATCCCGCCCGTCGACGGCCTCGCCGACGTTCCGCTGTGGACCAGCGCCGAGGCGCTGTCGGTTCCCGACCTGCCGCGCCGCCTGGCCGTCCTCGGCGGCGGCCCGGTCGGCTGCGAGCTGGCGCAGGTGTACGCGGCGTTCGGGTCGCAGGTGGCGGTCGTCGAGGCGTCCGGGCGGCTGCTGACCGCCGAGGCACCGTTCGCCGGGGAGGTCCTCGCCGACGCGCTCCGCCGGATGGGCGTCGACCTGCGGCTCGGCGCGGCGCTCACCTCCGTCGAACGCAAGGACACCGGGCTGCGGCTGTGGCTGTCGGACGGCGGAACGCTCGACGCCGACCGGATCCTCGTCGCCGCCGGCCGCCGCCCGCGCGTCACGGGTCTCGGACTCGAGAAGCTCGGCGTCGTCGTCCGGCCCGGGCACGGGCTGCCGGTGGACGAGACATGCCGGGTGCCGTCCGAGTCGGGCGGCGTGTGGGCGGCCGGTGACGTCACCGGAGTCGCCCGGACGACGCACGCGGCCCGCCACCAGGCGGGGGTGGCGCTGTCCAACCTCCTCGGACACCGCCGCGAGGCCGACTACCGCGCCGTCCCCCGCGTCGTCCACACCACGCCGACCGTCTACTCCGTGGGCGTCTCGCCGACACGGGCCGCCGAACTCGGCATAGACCTGCTCACCGCCGGGTACGACCTCGCCGCGACGGCCCGGGCGGCGGTCGAGGCGGACGAGCGCGGCCGGGTGGAACTGTACGCCGACCGCGACCGCGGAGTACTGATCGGCGCGGCCGCGGCCGGAGTGGGCGCGGCGGAGTGGATGGGCGAGATCGCGCTGGCCATCCGCGCGGAGACACCGCTCCGCCTGCTCGCCGACGTCGTCCACCCGTTCCCGACCTATGGCGAGTCCGTCGAGGCGCCGCTGCGGGAACTGGCCGAACATGTGCGAGGAGGACCCGAATGAGCGAGATCGACGACCTGGAACCCCCGGTGCCGGGCGACGCCGACCCCGCGGAGGCCGCCCGGATCGGCCGGGCCGACGAGGCGGACGCCGCGGAGCAGCTCGCCGCGATCGACGACGAGGAGACGCCACGCGAGTGGTTCGCGCAGCTCCCCGACGACGTCAACGAGGCGGACGCGGCCGAGCAGCGGCTCGAGGTCCCGCTCGACGAGGACGACTACCGGTGACCGCAATACACTGACCCGCGTGGCGGACCCCCGGCGGCCGTTGTCCGTGACCGACGGAGTTACCCACGCGTAGGATGGTGGGATTGTTCCCGCGCGGCGGACACCCCTGATCCGTCGCCAGAACGGCTGATCGGAGAGTGTGGTGACCGCGACCCCGGACGCACGCCCCCGCGGCACGAGGCTGCCACGGCTGGCGCGCCGCAGGCAGTTGCTCGGCGCGGCGCAGGAGGTGTTCGTCGCCCAGGGGTACCACGCCGCGGCGATGGACGAGATCGCCGAACGCGCGGGCGTCAGCAAACCCGTTCTCTACCAGCACTTCCCCGGAAAACTGGAGCTGTATCTGGCGCTGCTCGACGAGCACGCCGAGGCACTGGTGAAGATCGTCCGGGAGGCGCTGGACTCCACGTCGGACAACAAGCTGCGCGTCCAGGCGAGCATCCGGGCCTTCTACGACTTCGTCGCCGGTGAGGGCGAGGCGTACCGGCTGGTCTTCGAGTCCGACCTGCGCAACGTCGCGCCCGTCCGCGCCCGCGTCGACCGCGCCAACCAGCAGTGCGCCGAGATGATCGCCCAGGTCATCGCCGAGGACACCGACGCCCCGAGCGACGAGGCCCACCTGCTCGGCATGGGCCTGGTCGGCATGGCCGAGGTCAGCGCCCGCTACTGGCTGTCCCAGCACCGCGCCATCCCCAAGGACACCGCCGAGAAGATCATCGCCCGGCTGGCCTGGCGCGGCATCTCCGGCTTCCCCCGCTCCGGCGACCTCTCGTAACTGTGTTGATTGCAGGACCGGCCCACTTCGCTCGCCTGGCGGCTCGCTACGTGACCGTTCCTGGGCGAACGCGACATCGCTTTGCGATCCGCCCGGTTCCGCTCGCCTTCGGCTTCGCTACACCGGGCGGGGCACGCGTTCGTGTGGGCGGCTGAGGCCACTTCGCAACAGGCCTTCGACCCGGCGCGCCGGCCGGACGCCGGTTTCACCCTCGGCCGAACCCCGGGACGGCGCGTCCGGCCGTCCGCGTGCGACCATCGGAAGGGTCCGCCGGTGGTCGGTGGGACATATGGGTCTTGTGGGACGAGGGGAGCATTCGCGTGCAGGTTCGCATCGGCGTGCAGAACATCGCGAGGGAACTCACGGTCGACACCCGGCAGTCGGCCGACGAGGTGCAGGCCGCGCTGGCCGACGCGCTCGCCCAGCCGCACGGGGTGCTCGTCCTTCACGACCGCCGCTCCGGACGCGTCGTCGTCCCCGCCGACCAGGTCGGCTACCTGGAGATCTCCGAGGACGAACAGCGCAGCGTCGGCTTCGGCGGCTAGCTCTTCCGCGGGCATCTCGACCGGGACTTGACCCGGGTTTTGTTTGAAACTTGCACGGTGGGCACAACGATCTCCGACCACGGGCTTCGGCCCCACGGAAAAAGAATGGATGATCGACATGCTCACGACGATCCTCTGGTTCATCGTGGTCGGTGCCGTCATCGGAGCCTTGGCACGACTGCTCGTCCCGGGACGGAACCCGATCGGAATGCTGCTCACGGTGCTCGTCGGGATCGCCGGCGCCATCGTCGGTGGCGTGATCGCCGGCGCGCTCGGCGCGGGGAGCCTCGTCGCCTTCGTCTTCGCCGTGCTGATCGCGGCGCTCGGCGTCGTCGCGCTCACCTCGGCGAACACCCGGGGCCACGGTCGGCGCGGCGGCTGGCGGGGCGGCTGGCGACCGCGCCGCCGCACCTACTGACCCACCGATCTCCACGCATCGAACGGGGAGGCCCCCGCCCCTGAACGGCGGGGGCCTCCCCGTTCCCGCGTCCCATGTCCGGAAGTGGCCGTCGCGGAGGCGGTGCCCGACCCGCCGTCCCGCCCGCGTCCCCGCCACGAGAAGGCCCTGGCGGGCAAGGCTTGGAATAGACCGAACCACACGAACGTTAGGTACGGAGATCGGCTATTGGTGTATGCAATCAACGGTCGGTACACTGCGTCGCGGAGTGTGACCGCACGCAGCCACAGCGAGTGACTGCTTTCAACCCCTGACTGCGGTCGCCGAGAGATTTGAGCAACGGCTGGTCCCTCCCGCGCGAGCGCGCGGCCGGAGGAAACGATCGGCGGGCGCGACCGTACGGGGAGATCCGTACGACGACCGCCCTCCGCCGTGCCGCGCCGCACCCGGGAGCGGAGACCCCGCACATTGGAGGCTGAAAGCCCTGACTACCTTTCGTGAACTCGGGGTCGTCCCCGAAATAGCAGATGCCCTCGAGGCCGAGGGCATCGTCGAAGCGTTCCCCATCCAGGAGCTCGCCCTGCCGATCGCGCTGGGCGGGCACGACATCATCGGCCAGGCCCGCACGGGCACCGGCAAGACCCTCGCGTTCGGCGCCGCGCTGCTCCAGCGCATCGAGCACGGCGGCCGTGAGCCGCGCGCGCTCGTGGTCGCGCCGACCCGCGAACTGGCCCTCCAGGTCACCGACGACCTCCTCGTGGCGGGCGGCAAGCTCGGCACGCGTGTCCTGTCGGTGTACGGGGGGCGGGCCTACGAGCCGCAGATCAGCGCGCTGCGCGACGGCGTCGACGTCGTCGTCGGCACGCCCGGGCGGCTGCTCGACCTCGTCAAGCAGAAGCATCTCGACCTCTCCAAGATCGGGGTCCTGGTGCTGGACGAGGCCGACCGGATGCTCGACCTCGGGTTCCTGCCCGACATCGAGCGGATCGTCGAGCGGATCCCGGCGCAGCGGCAGACCATGCTGTTCTCCGCGACCATGCCCGGCGAGATCGTCGCGCTGTCGCGCCGGTACCTGACCCGGCCCACCAACGTCCGGGCCGAGTCGCACACCGAGTCGGACGCGACGCCGCAGGTCGTCCAGCACGTCTTCCAGGCCCACCAGATGGACAAGCCGGAGATGCTGGCCCGGCTGCTCCAGGCCGAGGGCCGTGGTCTCACCATGGTCTTCTGCCAGACGAAGCGGGCGTGCGACCGGGTCGCCGCCGACCTGGAGCAGCGCGGCTTCGACGCCGCCGCGGTCCATGGCGACCTCGGGCAGAGCCAGCGGGAGCGGGCGCTGCGCGCGTTCCGCAACGGCAAGATCGGCGTGCTGGTCGCCACCGACGTCGCCGCGCGCGGCCTCGACGTCGACGACGTGACCCATGTCGTCAACTTCGAGTGCCCCGACAGCGCCGACACCTACGTGCACCGCATCGGCCGGACGGGCCGCGCGGGCAAGGAGGGTGTGGCCGTCACGTTCGTCGACTGGTCCGACCTCACCCGGTGGAAGCTGATCAACGGCACGCTCGACCTGCCGTTCGCCAACCCGGAGGAGACGTACTCCACGTCCCCGCACTTCTTCGAGACGCTCGGCATTCCCGAGGGCACGAAGGGCCGCCTGCCCGCCGACCAGCGGAACGGGCGCGCCGGGCTGGCGGCCGAGGAGCTGGAGGACATCGGCGAGACCGGCAAGGTCCGCACCGGCCATGTCCGGGAGGACCGGGAGCGTCCGCGGCCGCGTCGCCGCAAGCGCAACCGGGCCCGTACCCGCGCCGGGAAGCCCATCGAGGCCGGCGCCGCGGCCGGCACCGCGGCGAGCGCGGCGCGGTCCGACAAGGCGACCGCCTCGTCCGGCGACAACGTCGTCGACGCCGTCGCCACCGAGCGCAAGCGCAGCCGTAACCGGCGCCGCACCCGCTCGGGCAAGCCGACCGGCGCACCGGCGGCGACCGGGGCCGACACGGCCGGGTCGCAGAGCGCCTGAGGGCCGACCGCGAGACTCCCGTTCGTCTCGCGGTGGCCCGCCCGCCTCGTCTCCGACCTACCCGTCCCGCAGTTTCAACGCGGTGGCGGGATGGTCGGTGACCAGCACGGCGACGCGCGGATCACTGAGGAAGCGCTGCATCACGGGCTCGGCGTTGACCGTCCACACCATGGCGGGGATCCCGGCGCGCCCGCACTGCCGCAGCACGCCCACCCGCGCGAGGCGGTGGTTCACGGCGACCATGTCGGCGCCCGCCTTCCGGATGAGCCGCAGCGGCGCGAAGTCGTGCGCGGCGCCGCGTTCCCACAGGTTGCGGCCGACCGACAGCGCCGTCCGGACGCCGGGAAAGCTCTTCTTGATCTCGACCAGGGAGAGCACCTCCCGGGTGGTGACGACGAAACGGTCCCGTCCGAACGCCTCCATGGCCATCGCGACGGTCTCGTGCTCGCAGCCGCGTTCCTTGAGGTCGAGGTGGCCCATCGCCCGGGTCGCGATGATCTGCATCGCCTCGCCGACCAGCGGAACCGGACGCGGCGAAAGCTCCTGCGCCCGCTCGTAGGTGAGGCGTTTCAGGGGCAGCCCCGCGAGGTCGGGGTCATGGTGGACGACGAGTCGCCCGTCCGCCGTCCGCCGGATGTCGATCTCCACATACTCGGCACCGGACTCGACGGCCTCGGTGAGGCCCGTCAGCCCCGCTTCGTCGCGGCGATGCGCGGAGACGGCAGGCTTCGGACGCACCCTGCGACGCTACCACCGGCGGGTTTTCGGCATGGGTCCGCCGCGGGGCTTTGAGTATGGTTGTCACCTGTGAGTACGCCCCGGTTCCTGAAGCTGCCTCCCGGCGTTCGCCGGACCACCATCGAGACCTCCCGCGGCGCCTTCGCCGTCCTGGAGGCCCTGCCGGGTTCCGGCGTTCCCGAACGCCGTCCCGCGCTCCTCGTTCCGGGTTTCACCGGCAGCAAGGAGGACTTCCTCGGCGTGCTCCAGACGCTCGCCGCGTCCGGGCGCCGCGTCGTGTCGATCGACATGCGCGGCCAGTACGAGTCGATCGGCGGGGACGACCCGTCCGCGTACACACGTGCCGCCCTGGCCGAGGACCTCACCTCGCTGCTCGACGCGCTCGGTCCCGAGCCCGCCCATCTGGTCGGCCACTCGTTCGGCGGCCTGGTGTGCCAGGAGACCGTCCTCGCGGCCGAGGCCCCGGTCTCGTCGCTCACGTTGATGAGCTCCGGGCCGTCCGCCGTCACCGGGCAGGCCGCCACGAAGGCGCAGATGCTCCGCGACGCCATCCCGGAACTCGGCATGCCGACGATCTGGGAGATCGCCCTCGGGCCCGACTACGGCAAACGCGGCCTCCAGGACGAGATCGTCGCGTTCATCAAGGCCCGCACGCTCGGCAACTCCGAGACCGGCCTGATCGGCATGGCCAACGAGATCCTCACCGCCGCCGACCGCGTCGACGATCTCATCAAGCACTGCGCCGACACGGGCCTGCGCACCCTCGTCCTGTACGGCGAGGACGACGACGTGTGGACGCCCGAAGCGCAGGCGGCGATGGCCGAGCGGCTCAACGCGTCCAAGGTCGTCATCCCCGGCGCCGCGCACTCCCCCGCCTGGGACGCGCCCGAGACGACGGCGACGGCCCTGACGACGTTCTGGAACAGGTGCGAGAACCCTCAGACGTCGTCGCGGTAGGCGACCCCGGCGAGGGCCTCGGCGTCACCGAGCATGTGCAGGACGACCGGTTCGTCACGCCGCAGGCCCTCGCGCGCCACCTCCAACGGATCAACGTGCCGTTCGCGACCGTCCCCACCGGTCACCGTCACCACGTACCGAGGGCCGTCGTCGGCTGCGACGACGTCCCAGCGCCCGCCATGCTCGCTCAGCAGGACGAGCGCGATGAACGCGGCGATCTGTGTCCGGAGCCACGACCGGTCGTCGTCGTCGAACTCGCCGAGGGGGAGGCTCGACAGGAACCCGTCCCAGGGGCCGAGCAGGACCAGCGGGTCCTCCTCGACGTCCCGCGCGGGCACCCCGAGTTCCTCGGCCATCGACAGCGCGGCGTCGCGCCCCTCCCGCGCCCACTCCCCGAGCCCGGCCCGCGCCTCGGTCAGGCGGTCCGGCCCGTCGCTCGATAAGTCAGCCATGCCTCTCCTTCGCGATCAGACCATTGTCGTCGCGATCACGTTCGGCTACCGAAAGACCGCACACCGGAGCCGAATTCGCCCTAGGCTGGGCGTATGCCGGTGGATTACCGAGCCCCGAACATCAATGCCCGGAGCCTGGGGCAACAACTGCGAAAGATCCGGGAAATCCTCGAACTGTCCTACACCGACGCGGCCTCGCTCCTCAACCGGAACGCCGACTGGCTCGCCCGCGTCGAGACGGGCTTCGGGCACGTCACGCCCGACGAGGTCGCCGCGATCCTGGACGCCTACGGCGCGCCGCTCAAACTCCGCGACTTCCTGGTCGACCTCGCGTCCCGCCCGGACGGCCCGCCGTGGCTGGCCCGCCATGTCGGCAGGCTGAAGGCACTGGTCCGCGACATCTACACCGTCGAGTCGGAGTCGCCGCTGATCCACACCTTCGGCATCGCGCGGATACCGGAACTCGTCCGCTGCGAGGCGTACGCCCGGCTGATCTTCGAGCACAACGTCCCCGAGGTGGACGTCGACGAGGAGTGGGACCTGCTCGCCCACCGCCAGCGCCACCGCCCCGGCGGCGAGCCCCGCACCTTCGACGTGATCCTCGACGGCTACATGCTGGAGCATCACGGCGGCCCACCGGCCGTCATGCACGCCCAGCTGACCCACCTGCTCGACCTCGGCGCCGACGGCCGGTCGACGGTCCGCGTCATTCCCACGTCCACGGGTGGCCACGCGGGCCTGAACGGCTCCTTCGACGTCCTGGACTTCCCCGGCGTCACCGACCGGGTCTCCATCGTCCACACCGCCCTCGGCATCGACGCGGCCAGCGCCGACCTGTGGGACACGTGGACCGATCTCGAGGCCGTCACCCTCACCGCCGCCGATTCCCGCGTCCTCCTCGAAACCCACCGCGCCGCCCTGAACGTCTAGCGGACGGCGAGGCCGGTCCGGCCCCCTCTCCGGACCGACCTCGCCCCGACCGCTACGAGCCGGACATCACGCTCTCCAGCCATTCCCGATGCACGGTCACATCGGTGTAGATGCCCAACCCCGTCGAACAGTCGGCGATGTGGCTGTCACGCGGGATCTCGACGCGGCTGAACGCGCCGAGCAACCGCCAACCGGTGGCGGTCCGGCGCAGCAACGGCCCACCGGAATCTCCGAAGCAGGGGCCGCCGACGTCGGTGTCGCCCGCCGGGTTACCGGCGCACAGCTCGGTGTTCTTCTCGATGGGCGCTCTCACGTTCACGCATTCCGCGACCTGGTGGACGGTCGAGTCGAGCTGCTGCAACGTCTCGGGCATGTCGCTGGGGCAGCGGTCGACGTCCCTCTTGGGCGCGGTGCATCCCCATCCGAGCATCCGGACCCGGGTACCGGTGGGCGGGCGGACGTCCAACGCGACCGGGGCGTACGAGACGGGCTCGTCGAGCTGGATCAGCGCGATGTCGAAATAGGAGGGGTCGCCCTCGGGGTGCAGGACGATCCGCTCCGCGCCGCGAAGGCTTCCGCCTTCCGACTTGTGGGGACTGCCGATCCGGAGCCGGACGTCCTCGGGTTCGGTACCGAAATCCACGCAGTGAAAGGCGGTGACGACCCATTCGGGGTCGATCAGGCTGCCTCCGCAGAAGTGCCCGACCTCGTCGCTCTGCAACGAGGCCATGAACGGATACGGTTCGGTCGCGTCCCGCCCACCAATGATCATGGTGGAGGGGCCGCCGCCGGGCTCGGGTCCGGCCAGCGCGGCCGGCGTCCCGAGGCCGAGCCCCAGCAGCGTCACGGCCCACGCGAGCAGCGCGAATCGGAGATTGTGCACGGTGCACGTCCTCCCGATGTCGAAGGGATGATCTTGCGCTTCGACGCTAGGACCCGCCGACCACAGCAGACGATCCAGCCACCACGTCAACCTCGGTACGGCGACCTGTACTTCGCCGGGCCCGGGAAAGACCGTCGGCGGGCGTCGGATCGCCGGTCCCGTGCGGTTCGAAAACCCCGAGCCCGATCCTCTGCCGCGAAGATCGGCCGGATTCGGTCTGGATCATTGTGGGTGACTGGGGGCCGGACCGATGAAAGTGTGCACCAATAGGTTCTGTCCCGTGCGGGCAGGAGGCGGAAAGGAGGCGTCCGGTGACGGGGACCGAGTGGGTGGCGGAGACCGCGGTCGGGTTTCTGGTGCGGAGGCTTCGGCGGGCGGATTCGGAGGCGGAGCGGGCGCTGGACGCGGGGATGGACGCGGTCCACGACCTGATCGTCGCCCGGCTGGGCGCCGATCCGGCGCTGGCGCTCCTGGCCGAGCAGGCGATGGTCGGGCCGGTGAGCGACCGGACGGTGCGACGGGTCACGGACGCGGTCGCCGAGGAGGCCGACACCGACCCCGACTTCGCGGAGCGGTTGCGATGCCTGGTGGAGGATCTCCAGCGCGCCGAGCGCGCCGTGACGGCGTCGGGTGAGCGGTCGGTCGCGATCGGCGGCGACAACTCCGGCATCGTCTCGACCGGCGACGACGCGACGAACACCGCCCAGCACGCGAAGGCGTCCGGAGACGCCGTCGTCTACCAGGCCGGACGGGACCAGACGTTCAACGACCGATGACCGGCACCCCACCGGCGGAAGGCGTGCGCGGCACGCGGTCGCCTCGGGGTTCGCGAAGGTGTTCCAGGCCGCCGGAGACCTGTCCCGTCCGCGCGCCCGCGAATTCGGCCCGGCTCGCGGGCGTGGGAGCGGCCGAGCGTGCTGCTGCGGGCGTCCAACGAGCTGGTCGGGTTCACCGGCCGCACCGAGGAACGGCGGCGGTCACGGGAGTGGCGGGACGAGCCGGTGCCGCTGCCGGTGCGACTCGTGCGCGGCCCCGGCGGGCAGGGCAAGACCCGGCCGGCCGGGCAACTCGCTCACGAGTGGACGGCGCGGGGATGGCGCGCCCTCTGTCTTCGGCCGACCCCGCATCGGCCACCAGCTTCAGGAACCTCCGCCCTCGGGCGGCGGCTTCGTGCCGTCATGGTGCGGTCGGCTGCCCGTGGACCAGAAGATCCGATCGCTGCGGCCCTTCCCCGAGGCCGTCAGTCCCTTTTGCCGTGAGATCAGCCACTGGTGGTAAAGCTGCCGGTTGGCCGCGTACTTCTCCCACAGCGTGGGGTCGGCGCAGACGACGATCTGTAGGGCTGGGACTGCGGGAGCAGGTGGGGCTTGGGTTGCCCGACGCCCGCTGGACATGCATGGCGGCGCGCTAAACGCGCCCGCCACCGGTGGCGCGGTCCCCGGGCGACGTCAGGTCGGGGGCCTCTCCCCGCGCCATCCGCCGCCCGTTCTCGGAGGCCTGCACCTCGAAGGGGTCGCGGGGGCTGGAGATCTTCGTCCCGGTCCCGTCGTCGGTGCCGGCCACCTCGCCCATGGCCTGCTGCCAGACGTGTCCGGCCTCGTGGTACAGCGTCTCGTCGTCGAGGCCCGACCGGCCACTGATGATGTGCGAGCCGGTGGTGTAGGCCATGGCGCCGTGGTCGTCCGCCGAACGCTGCGCGACGGGACCGTCATGGATACGGACGTGGCCGAACTTCATCGGGTACGCCTGCTCCATGCGCTCGACGATGTGCGCGGGCAGCGGCCTGCCGGGGGTGGCGATCGCCTCGGTCGGCGACACCCGGCGCTGCACGGGTGTCTCCCCGTGGCCGCATCCCGGACCGTGCTCGTGCAGATCGGTGTCCACGCGGCGCTGCACCGAGGGATTCGCGTGCCCGCACCCGGGCCCGTGCTGGTGCCGGGCCTCGACGATCGCGCCGGAGACGGCCGCGTTCCCGGCCAGCCGCTGGAGCGAGAGGAACCGGCCCGCCAACCCGGGCGGCTGAGGCGGCCGGGGCCGGTGCCCGGCCGGCTCGTTGCCACGGTCCCGGTCCTTGCCGGTGTCCTGCGCGCGCACGAGCGCCTCCTCCAGCGTGGTTGCACATCCGTACGACATCGTCCTCCGGCCCGCCCGGACCGGGTAGGGCCATGAGGGCACCTTCGGGGGCAGAGGGACTGCCCCCGAGAACCCTTCGGCGGACGCGGGTGGCCGAAGGCGTCCGACCACCGCCCGCCGGAAGGCGGGGTGGAACCGTCCGGTGGTCGACCTCAGATCGGCTTGCGCCACACGGAGACGTGCTTCGCGGAGTCCTCGGTGAACGGCGTCCCGTCCCAGTCCGCGACGCGACGTTCCAGCTCAAGGCCCGCGATCCGTGCCATCAGGTCGAGTTCCGCGGGCCAGGCGTACCGGTGCCGGGAGCTGTCGCGACGGTAACGGCCGTCGTCACCGTCGCGGGTGAGGTGGTGCGAGACGAGGATCTGCTCCACCAGGTCGAAGGTGTCGAAGCCGAGATGCCGCTCGGAGACGTCGAACGGCACCGCGACCTGGCCCGGCGGCAGGAACCGCAGCGACGGCACGCCCAGCTCGATGACGAACCGGCCGCCGGGCCGCAGATGGCGTGCGGCGTTGCGGAAGCATTCGACCTGCTCGTCCTGCGTGAGCAGGTTGGAGATCGTGTTGTAGACGAGATAGACCAGGGCGAACTCGCCGGGAACGACGGTGGTGGCCATGTCCCCGATGGTCACCGGGAGGGTCTCCTCGTCGATCTTGCGCCGCAGCACGGCCGCCATGTGCTCGGACAGCTCGATGCCCGCAACCGGTACGCCGCGTTCCCGGAGCGGAACGCCCACCCGTCCCGTTCCGATGGCGAACTCCAGCGCCCGGCCATCCCCGGCGAGTTCGGCGAGGAAGTCGAGCGTCGGGCCGAGAACGGCGGCCGAGGACATCTCGGTCTCCTCGGCGTCGTAGCGGTCTGCGGTCGCACGAGTCCACAGTTCACTGCTTGTCACAGGCGGCCACTCTGCCGCGAGCCGAGGGGCGATGTCGACGCATTTATGGTCTTCGCTCGCCGGTGGCGCCGCCGATGCGTTCGCGGAGAAAGTCGGCGCGGCCGTTGCGGCGAGCGTGGACGTCCAACGCCACGACCACGCCGTGACGGTGTCGGGCGAACGGTCGGTCGCGATCGGAGGCGACAACTCCGGCATCGTCTCGACCGGTGACCGGCACCCCACCGACCGACGCCATGCACCGGCACGCGGTTCGCGAAGGTGTTCCGGGTGATCACGGGCCTGGTTTTCCCGTACTCGTCGAAGTGATCACCCTCGTCCGAGTGCCACCGGGTTCACCGGCCGGACGATCGTTGTCGTCGGGGACGAGCGTGTGCGGGAGTTCGAACCAGACGCGGAGGCGGCCGTCGTCGAGGTGCACGAAGCCCCACGACTTGGCGAGCGCCCCCAGGATCGGCAGGCCGCGCCCGGACTCGCCGTCCGGGTCGTCGCGATGGTGCGGCAGGGTGCTGCCGCCCTCGTCGGTGACCTCGATCCGGACGTTGAGGGCGTCCACGAAGACGTCCACCTCCACGAAGGCACCGGTGCCGTGGACGATCGCGTTGGTGAGCGTCTCGGAGAGCAGCAGAACGCCCTCCTCACAGACACTGTGCTCCGGGCCGAACAGCGGTTCGAGCAGAGCCATCAGCCACCGGCGACCATTCGCCACGTTCTGGGGCGCGGACGGGATGGCGCACGCCCCCAGGTGAAGCCGCTTCACCGGACACCCGCCGTCCACGCCACCCGCGCGGCGGTCTCGGCGACGTCCGCCGCCGCGCACCACTGGCCGCCGAAGGCGTAGAGCCACCGCCCCCGGTAGTCGACCGCCGCAACCCCTAGCCACTGCCGAGGCCACGCCGCCCCCGCCACCCACAGGACGGACTCCCCCGCCTTCGGGTGGACGAGCATGGACGTGCACCGCTGCCGCTCCCCCAGCCGGTAACAGAGATCAGCCAGGAGGCCGAACCGCACCTCGTGCGGTCGCTGATCCACAGACATCATCGGACGCCCCTTCTCCGGGCAAGCGGGCACCAGAAATCACGGACTTTATTCCGTGATCACCCACCTACCGTGCGTGATTGTCGCTACGGTCAGAGTGTGAGCCGACGACGTCCAATCCGCAACAGAAACGAACTGAACTATCGCAGTTTGTTTCTTTGATCTTGGTTGCAGAGCACCCTAAATGGGGCATTAGGAGGACAAGGTGACCACCCGCAAAAGCCCAACCGTCCGCAAGCGTCGCGTCGCCGCTGAGCTCCGACGACTCCGCAAGGAGGCTGGGCTAACGCGAGAACAGGTCGCCGACCAGATCGGCTGCGCGCCCGTAACGATCACACGCATCGAGACAGGCCAGAGCGGCGCGCGGGTAGGTGAAGTGTCTCTGATGTTGGAGGTGTACGGCGTCACCGGGGAAGAGCGCGAAGCCTTCTTGCAGGTCGCCAAGGATGCCCGCAAGCGCGGCTGGTGGCATCAGTACTCCAGTGCCATGCCTAAGTGGTTCGAGGTCTACGTCGGCCTGGAAGAGGAGGCCGCCGAGATACTTGACTATTCGCCAGAGACGATTCCCGGTCCACTTCAGATCGAGGACTACATTCGCGCGGTCTCGCTCGCCAATCTTCAGCCACCGCCCGAAGGCGAGCTGGAGCGACGAGTCGCCCTCCGGCTGAGGCGGAAGGAGCGGTTGACCAGCAACGACGCGCCAAGGCTATGGGCCGTCCTCAACGAGGGCGCCATCCGCAGACAGGTTGGAGGGGAGGAAACCATGCGAGCTCAGCTCAACCATCTCGTCGAGCTGTCACAGATGAGCCATATCAATCTGCTCGTCCTGCCGTTCAGCGCCGGTGCCCACCCAGCCATGCACGGCCCTTGCACCGTCCTTCGTTTCCCGCATCCCGCCGACTCGGATGTCGTATACGTTCAGTATCGCCGCGGGAGTGTGTACTTGGAAGATCCGACCGACGTTGAGCACTACATCGGACTCTTCGATCAGCTACGCGCCAGAGCGCTAGGTCCAGGCGAGTCTCGCGCCTTGATTGTTAGGGTAGCTGACGAAATGTCCTAGTGTCTGTAACCGATGTGGGTTGACTCGCGCAGAGGCGTCGATCGAGAACGGCTGCCTTCCCGGCAATGCTCACGTCGGTACCGACGCTAGCTGGCCGATGAGAGGCGTGAACGATGCTCGTGAATCTCTCCCGCGTTATCTGGCGCAAGAGTCGCAGGAGCGCCGACGAAGGACACTGTGTCGAAGTGGGTGCCTGGCGCACCAGCAGCCACAGCGCCCAAGAGGGCAACTGCGTGGAGTTGAGCGCATGGCGGAAGAGCAGCCGGAGCACCGACGAAGGTAACTGCGTTGAGATCGCTGGCGACGAGGCGATGGTGTTGGCGCGGGACTCCAATGATCCGGACGGGCCGGTACTCGGCTTTGGGGTCGAGGCCTGGGGTGTCTTCCTCAGTGCTGTGAAGAGTGGGCGGCTCGACCTGCGTTAGGGGCTTGGTGGGCGGCTTTTCGTGACGGCGTCGGTCGTTGTTGGGATGCTTGGGGGATGGGTCCGACGATGCGCCGGGGCGGCTGATGGCGTGGAAGCGGAAGCCGGACGTCGTCGCCAGGTTCGGGAAGCAGAGCGTCGCTGAGAACCGGGTGGGCGGGGACGTTGCGCTCGTTCAGCAGGTCATCGTGGACGGGCGGTCGCCGGAAAGCCGGGCCGTCAGGCTGCTTGCCGAGTCGGTGGATCGGCAACTGTCGGCGGAAGTGCAGCGGCAGCAGTTGGAGCGTCCGGCGCCGATCGTGTTGCGGGTGCGGGAGACCGAACGTCCGGTCGGGCCGCTGCCGGGGGCCGTGTCCGGCGAAGTGCGGCTGGAGGGGGACACGAGCCGGATGGTCGACCTTTTCCAGGGGTTGCCGGATCGGCAGTTGGTGATCCTCGGGGAGCCCGGGGCCGGGAAGAGCGTGCAGGCAACGCTGCTGGCGCACGGTCTGTTGCGGGCGCGCGAGCCTGACGGGCCGGTGCCGGTGCTCTTTCAGATGTCGTCGTGGCGTCCGCACACCATGCCGCTTGAGGCGTGGATGGAGAAGCGGCTGCTGGAGGATCATCCGCTGTTGGGTGACCAGGAGATGGCGCGGCGGCTCGTCCAGGGGCGGCGTATCTTGCCGGTGCTCGATGGGCTGGACGAGATCACGGCGGAGTCCTTCCGTGATGTGATCATGAAGCTCGATCAGGCGCTCGACAGTGGTACGCCGTTCGTCTTGACCTGCCGGGCCAAGCAGTACGAGGACGCCGCGACCGAGTTCGGCCAGCGGCTCACTCGGGCGCCGGTCATCGAGATCGAGCCCGTCCGGAGCGGCGACGCCCTTCGTTTTTTGGAAGGCGCCGTTGGGGACGACGAGCGTTGGCGGCCCGTACTCGACCATCTGCGTGCTGAGCCGGGAGGGACGCTCGCCGAGGCACTGACGACGCCGTTGATGTTGTTCCTCGCGCGGGTCGCCTACAGTGCGCCGGGGTCGGATCCGAAGGCGTTGTTGTCCTTCACCGAGCGGGCGGACGTCGAGAAGCATGTGCTGGAGGCGTATCTTCCGGCCGTTTACGCGGAGTACCTGTATCCGCGTTATCCCGAGCGGAAGGCTCGTCGGTGGCTCGCGACGTTGGCGAGCGGGCCCCGGGAGATCCGCTGGTGGAACGTGTCCTCGCGTAACGCCGAGGCCGCGTCCTGGCTGTTGTACGCGCTCGGGACCGCCTGGATCGTCTGGCTCGGCTGGAACCTCTGGTTCGCGATCGCGACCGCCGCCCTCGTGCTGGGTGTCAACGCCTGGTTCCACGCCGGGCTCCTCGCGGACAAGGTCGAGATCGTCGCGACCGAGCGCGAAGCCGCCGATCCCCGCTCCCATCTGCGGCGTTACGGCCTGTTCGCGGCGCTGTTCTCGGGGGTGTCCGGGGCCCTGGTCGGCGCGGCGATGGGCGCGTGGTTCGGCGGTGCCTCGATCGGCGCGGACTCCGCCACGGCCCGGGGGTACGCCCTCGCCGCCGGGCTTCTCTTCGGCACCGCCACACTGATCACCACGGCCTGGGGACGGTACCTGCTGGCCCGCTGTGAGTACGTCCTCCGGGGACGGCTCCCGTTGCGGCTCGGCGCGTTCATCAAGGACGCCGGGGAGCGCGGGGTGCTGCGCCGTCCCGGATCGGTCTACCAGTTCCGGCACGCGCGGGTTCAGGACGTGCTGAGGGCGGAGGGCCCGGCGCTCCTGGACGACGAGCCCTACGCCGTGCTTCCGCCGGACACATCGCGGGCCCGCCTGATGGCCAAGCTCTTCACCGTCCCATCGATGCGGCTGTTCGCGCACGCCTGCACGGTCGGGGTGACGTTGGCCGTCCTCGGCGGGGTGTTCGCCCAGGTGAGTGTCGACTACGAGTCCGGTGTGAAGCCCAGAAGCGGAACGAACACCTACTGCCTCAAAGACGGCTGCGCCAGCGTTGACTACCTCTCCTGGCGGATGCCCGGGGGCGCTTCGGCCACGACCGTCTTCCGTCCGGGCACCCGCTTCCGGGACGCGCCGTTCGACGGACTCGACGGCCAGATGAACATCTTCGACTGCGACGGCGCCGAGATCTTCATAGAGGTCAGGGCGGACGGCTCGTCCCCCCGCCACCGGACGATCACGGACGGCCGCTGGCAGAGCCTCCGTGGCTGGCCGCTCCCCGCATCCTTCGAGCACCTCACGGTCGCCGTTCGCCGTCTCGACACCAAGTCCTGCACCGCCAGGCTGGTGTGGGAGAGGGCGGGGCTGACCACGAACCAGTACTTCCAGATCAAGGAGCGGCTCTGAACCTCACTCGCCGGTGGCGCCGTCGATGCGTTCGCGGAGGAAGTCGGCGTGGCCGTTGTGGCGGGCGTACTCCTCGATCATGTGGGTGAGGATCCAGCGGAGCGAGAAGTCGCTGTCGCGGTGACGCATGGTGGCGTCGAGGGAATCGGCGGCGTCGACGATGGCGCGGGCGTGCGCGCATTCCTCGTGCCAGGCCGCGAACGCCTCGTCGGGGTCGGCGTCGTCGACCTCGAAGTCGGTGTCGTCACCGGAACCCTTGATCCAGCGTCCGGGGAGGGGCTCGCCGTTGAACCTGATCCGGAACCAGGCCCGTTCGACCTCCGCCATATGCCGGACGAGACCCAGCAGGGTGAGGTTCGACGGCGGGACGGCCTGCTGTCTGAGCTGCTCGGTCGTCAACCCCGCGCATTTCATGGCCAGTGTGTCGCGGTGATATTGGAGGAACCCGGCCAGCGTCGCGCGTTCGTCGCCGGTCTGGGGTGGATCGATTCTTCCTTGATCATCCATCGAACAATCCTGCCACGGCCGGGGTGATGGTGCCCGCTCACGCGGGTGAGGAAGGTATGTCCACGACGGCCACTGGTCGTCGCACGCGGATTGGGTGAACCATTGTCCAGCCGGGGCTCCACCACCCTCATGCGTCCTGTGAGGTGGTCGCTTTCACATCGCGCCGATCGGCGCGTGCGGGGAGAGAAACGTGAGCTCTTGTCTGCGGCAACGACTGTTATTCCTGTTCGCGTCCATGCTCGTCGTCGTGGGGCTGGTGGCTCCGGGGCAGGTCGGCACGGCGCACGCGGCGGCGACCGGCGGCTACCCCTACGCCAATGACTCGTCCGCCGCGATCGATCCGTGGGGGTTCTACAAGCGGTACTGCACCAGTTACGTCGCGTGGAAGCTGAACCAGAACGGCGCGGGATTCTCCAACGGAATGGCCGGGCCCAACGGCGCGGCGGGACAATTCGGGGACGCCAAGAACTGGGACGACAACGCGCAGACCATCGGGTTCGCGGTCGACCAGACACCGGCGGTCGGTGCGGTGGCCGTATGGAACGGCGGCACGTACGGGCACGTGGCCTACGTCGAGTCGGTGAACGCGAACGGGACGGTGAACGTCTCCGAGTACAACCACGGCGTCAGCCTAGGGTACGGGACGCGGCAGAACGTCACCGCCGACCGCTACATCCACATCAAGGACATCGGCGGTTCCGGGCCGGGTGAGGTCGCGCCCAACGTCGTCCGGGTGAAGAAGAAAATGGCGTCGGACGGCGCCCACCTGGTGTACGCGGCGACGCGATCACGCGTCTACGAGAGCTGGTGGCGGCCCGGTGGCGACGGCGTCCACACGGCTCAGCTGATCCACATCGCGCAGAACGACATCGTCGACATCGACAAGGTCGAGCAGCCCGACGGGACGCACAACCTCTACACCGCCGTGGGCGACGGGGTCTGGGAGACGTGGTGGCGTCCCGGGCAGGGCCTGCACCACAACAAGATCATCTCTGGGCTGTCCGGAGTGCGGCGCGTCATCGCGCTCAACCAGACGGACGGCGGCCAGCTCACCCACCTGGTGTACGTGCTGGCCGCCGACGGGCCGCACGAGTACTGGTGGCGCGACGGCGGCGACGGCATCCACCACTCCCGGCTGGCGCACCTGATCGACCCGGTCGACTTCGTCAGGTCCACCACGGCCAACGGCGCCGCCCAACTGCTGACCGCCACCGCGGGCGCGGTGTGGGAGACCACGTGGGTCCCCGGGGGCACCGTCAGCACCCGCAACGTCATCGGCATCTCCCAGAACGACATCGTCGCCGTGGACAAGTACGCCATGCCCGACGGCACACAGATGCTCTACACCGCCGTCGCCGGAGGCGTCTGGCAGAGCAGGTGGCAGGGAACCGGCGCTCCCGCCCACACCCATGTCGTGAACAACCTGCCGAACGTGGTCGGCGTCAAGGGCCGCCTGGACTCCGACGGCGTCCACCAGCTCTACGTCGCCGCCACCGGCAAGGTCCAGGAGTACTGGTGGCATTCGGGAGGCAGCGGCGGAAGCACCCTCGTCGTCGCCGCCGGGATCAAGGATCTGGCCATCAGCAAGAGCGGCGGGGACTACCAGCTCTACGTCGGCAGCAACGCCAACGTCCTGGAGACCTGGTGGCGCCACGGACGGGCGCCCGGCACCAGCGAGATCGCCAGCTTCGACTGACCCACCCGGGTTCCGTCTGACCTGGGCTTATGTCACGATGAAAAGGAGATGCGAAAGCGGTCGGCGCCGCGATGTCGCTTCCTCGCGGGCCGACCGGCCAAGAGGGGGGAGACGCCATGCGGAAGGTGGCCGACTGTCGGGACCAGCCCAGTGAGATGAACTGCACGCTCATGATCAGCGGCGAGGAGGACGAGGTCGTCCGCGCCGCCGCCGAGCACGCGGCCTCCGTGCACGGGCACGCCGACACCCCGGAGTTCCGGGAAGAGATCCGCGGCATGTTGAAGGACGAAGAACCGGCCATGCACTGACCGGCGATGAGTTTCGGCCAGGTTCGGGGTCTGCTCCTCCGAACCATGGCCGTTCTCATGCCGGGAGGATCGATGACAACTGTTTCGTCCACGCTGCGGGTCCCCGACGGACGTCTGCACTACGAGGTCCGCGGGCGGGGGCCGCTGGTGGCGCTCGTCGGCTCCCCCATGGGCGCGGCGGCGTTCGAGCCGCTCGCCGACCTGCTCGCCGACGGCTTCACCGTCCTGACGACGGACCCGCGGGGCATCAACCGGAGCCCCCTGGACGATCCCGCGCAGGACTCGACGCCGGAGCTGCGCGCCGACGATCTCGCGCGGCTCATCGGGCACGTGGACGCGGGACCGGCCGTGGCGTTCGGCTCCAGCGGCGGGGCGTGCACCGTCCTGGCGCTGGCGCAGGCCCACGGTGAGCACGTCCGGGCGGTCATCGCGCACGAGCCGCCCCTGGTGGAGCTGCTCGACGACCGCGACGCGCAGCACAAGAAGACGGACGAGCTGATCGGCACCTATCTCGGCGGCGACGTACTCGGGGCCTGGGGGATGTTCATGGAGCAGGCGAACATCCAGCTGCCGCCGGGGGCGCTGGAGCACATGTTCGGCGGGGAACGCGACCTCCAGCAGATCGCCGACGAGCGGCGCTGGTTCGAACACGAACTGCGCGAGACCACGCGGTGGCGGCCCGATCTCGACGCGCTGGGCAAGGCGCACGTCATCGTCGGCATCGGGGAGGACTCGGCCGGGGAGCTGTGCGACCGGACGTCCAGGGTGCTCGCCGGTGCGCTCGGCGCCGACCTCGTGATGTTCCCCGGCGGCCACACCGGCTTCGAGGAGGACCCCGAGACGTTCGCCGTCCGGCTCCGCCCGGTTCTGGACGCGATCGAGTAAGGCTTCACGTCAGCCGGAAGCGGGCGTTCTCGTCGTGGCGCGCGGCTCCACGGGCGTCCCAGACCCTAGTCTTGGACGCCCGTTTTGGGACCGTTCCTCTGGAGGTGGCCGCACATGGCGTTCCGCACGTTCCTCAGCTCGTTCGGCATCAACGCGCCCGAGGTGACGACGGTCCTGGGCTCCCACGAGGTCCGGCCGGGCGGCACCCTGAACGCGCGGGTGACCGTCAGGGGCGGCGCCGCAGACGTCCGGGTCGAGCGGATCGCCGTGCAGCTCGTCACGCGGGTGGAGGCGGCCGAGCCGACCGAGAAGAGCTGGGACAACCCGGGGGTGGTCGCCCTCCAGGCTGTTCCGGCCTTCGACCTCGCCGCCGGTGAGGAGCGGGAACATCGGCTCGCGATCGAGGTCCCCTGGGAGATGCCCGTCACGCACGCGCTGGGCCGGAACCTGCGCGGCACACGGGCCGCCGTCCGGACGATCCTGGAGATCGACAACGCGGTCGACCGGGGCGACTTCGACGAGATCGCCGTCCACGCCCTGCCCGCGCAGGACCTGTTCGTCGACGCCTACCAGACGCTCGGGTTCCGCTTCGACGAGGCCGAGGTCAAGACGGGCCGGGTGAACGGCGGGCACAACCAGCTCTCCAAGTTCTGGCAGGAGCTGGAGTTCTTCTTCCCGGCGGACTACGGACGCGGCCCCAACGCGCAGTTGGAGACGGTGTTCATCGCCCGCCACGACTCACTGGACCTGATCACCGGCCCGCACGGCCCCTACCCGTTCGACTACGCGGGCCTCACCCTCGACCAGTGCGTCACCTGGCTGGACCGCCACTGCCGAGCCCTCTGGGGGTAGCGCTGGGACGCTTGCTTCGATGGCCGCTCTGCGATGGCAGGGCAGCCATGGGAGGGGCGCGAATCTCCGGTAGCAGTTCGCCCCATGCCCTCGGCGCCCGCACAGTCACCGACGGCCGACATCACCCAGAGCGGCGCGACGCACGTCTTAGGTGACGTCCGCCTGGCCTTCGGGGCACACGAAGGTCCAGTAGCAGTTCAGGCAGGACGCCCGGTCATTGATGTTCTCGGTCAACCCATGCTTTCGGCACCCGCACGGTCGCCAACAGCAAACGTCATCCGGAGCGGGCGCGGTGCACGTCTCAGGTGACGTCGACCGGGAGGGCGGCCCAGGGTTCCTTACGGGGGGCCGCGGCCTGGCCTTCGGGGCAGTGGCGGGCGAAGTCGCACCAGGAGCACAGGGTGCCCGGACGGGGCGGGAACGCGTCGTCGTGCGGGGTGTGGTCGACCTCGGCGTCGGCCGACGGGCGGGGCCGTGGGACGCGGGCGCGGTACGTCTCGTCGGCCGCGGCGGCCTCGGCGGCGATCTGCTCGGCGCGGCGCAGGTGCCGGGCCAGCGACTCGTCGGTGTGCTCCCACACCGCGACCTCGCCGGACGGCAGATGGTGCAGTTCGACGCGGCGGCACGGGCGGCGCAGCACCCGGGACGCGGACACCGCGTAGATCGCGAGGGCGAGGGAGCCGCGGGCGTCGTCGGAGGTCGGGACGTGGCGGCCCGTCTTGTAGTCGACGACGGCGAGTTCGGAACCCCGGGCGTCCAACCGGTCGATACGGCCCGACACGGCGATGCGGTCGGTACGGGTCGCGACGGTACGTTCCACGCCGAGCGGCTCGTCGTCCGGGTCGAGGCCCGCGACGTACCGTTCGGTCATCTCGCGGGCCTTGTCACGCCACTGCGCCGACTGGGCCTCGTCGCGGAAACCGTCCGTCAGCCAGCCCCGGGCCAGCAGGCGTCCGGCGGCCTCGGGGGTGCGTTCGGAGACGGGCAGCCGCCACCAGCCCGCCAGCGCGTTGTGGACGCTGGAGCCGACGCTGTTGTGCGCCCACCGCGGCCCCCGCTGCGGCTGCGGACGGTCCAGATACGTCATCCGGTACCGGCGCGGGCAGTCCAGCCACGTGTTGAGTCGCGACGGCGTGCACGGATACAGCCGCCGGGGCATGCCCTCTAAACCGAGCTGCTCCACCCTCAGTCGTCTTCTTGCGCCAGCTCGCCCCACGACTCCCAGCGGGCGTCCTCGTCGCCGACCGTGGTCTCCTCGCCCTGCGCGGGCAGGACCTGGAGGTCCTTCGGCAGCGGGGTCAGCAGCGCGCCGATCGAGTTGAGCTGCTTGCGCAGGTCCTCGTAGACGCCGCCGACCGAGCCGGGACGGCCGCGGTGCAGGGTGTCGCCGGAGAACAGCGTGCCGAGCTGCTCGCTGATCACGCAGACGCTGCCGGGGGTGTGACCGGGCGTGTGCACGATCTCCAGCTGGGCGTCGGCGATCTCGAAGACGCCGCCGTCCTCCAGCCAGATGTCGGGTTCGAGGGCCCGCAGCGCCTTGGCGTCGTCCTCGTCCTCCTCCTCTTTGGCGAGGCGGCCGAAGTAGTCGCGCCACAGCAGCCGGTCGGCGCGGTGCAGCGCGATGGGAGCCCAGTTCTCCTCGTCCTCCTCCCCTCCGGCGGCGACCTCGAGCACCACGCTCAGGCGGTGTTCGTTGCCGTCGGTGAGCAGGACGGCCATGACCTCGCGGTCACCGACCTCCTTGAGAACGGCCTCGGCGTCGTTCGCCGGATCGATCACGATGACCTCGTCGTCGTCGCCGACGATGTAGGTGTTGTTCTCGACGTCGTACTCGGTGTCGTCCAGGGTCAGCGTCCCCGACGTCACCACCTGTTCGATGCGCGCGTCCACGCCACGCACCCTACCGTGATTCGCGCCACTCGACGGCATCGGATGATCATCCGGTGGACGCGGCGGCGGTGAGCCGCTCGAACGCGTCCGGCGCGGTGGTCTCGACGCCGAGCCGGTCACCGGTCAGCGCGCCGTGGTCGTCGCTGGACCCGGTCGCGGCCAGGCCCAGCGCGGCGGCGAGATCGCGCAGGTGGGCGCGATCCTCCGGAACGTGGCCCGGGTGATCGACCTCGACTCCGGCGAGCCCGGCCTCGGCGAGGGTTTCGATCACCTCGTCCTCGAACACGTAGCCTCGGCCGCGTGCCCGGGGGTGGGCGAGGACGCACACTCCCCCGGCCGCGCGGACGAGCCCGACCGCCCGGACCGGGTCCAGCGCGTACCGTTCGACATAGGCGCGGCCGCCCTGGGCGATCCACTGCGCGGTGAACGCTTCGTCGGGGTCCGCGATCGCGCCCGCGTCGACCATGGCGCGGGCGATGTGGGGGCGTCCCACCGCCTCGCCCCTGGCGAGGGCGCGGACCATGCCCCAGGTCACGTCGACGCCGAGTTCGCGGAGCCGGTCGACCATGCTCCGCGCCCTGATCACCCGGTCGTCGCAGATCCGGGCCAGTTCGGCGGCGAGCGTGGGCTCGTCCGGGTCGAACAGGTAGCCGAGGAGGTGGAGGCTGCGTCCGCCTTGGGAGCAGGACAGTTCGATGCCGGGGACGAGGGTCAGGCCGTCGGGCAGCGCGGCGGCGGCCTCGTCCCATCCGGCGACGGTGTCGTGGTCGGTGAGCGCGAGGACGTCCAGGCCCCGCTCCCGCGCCCGCCGGACGACCTCCGCGGGCGGGCGGGTTCCGTCGGACGCGTCGCTGTGGCTGTGCAGGTCGATGCGCATCAGTCGTCGAGCCTAGGGCTGTGCGCGCCGTACGGCAGGTCGATCTCCATTCCCGGTTCGCGCAGGTCGAGAAGGCGCTGGTTCTCCAGCATGAGGACGCCCGCGTCGGCGGGCCACAGCACCGCCCACAGCCACTCCCCCATCGCCTCCCCGACATGGACGGCCCGGTCGGGTTCGGCGCCGACCGCCCACATCGGCACCGACCGGCCGCAGGTCGCCGCCGGCCCGCTGAGGTCGAGTTTCACATGCGGCGGGCTGCTGTCGAACACCTCGGGTCCGGGGTCGGGGCCGTCCAGGCCCGCGTAGTGGGCGCCGAGGCCGATGCCGGGCTCCTCGGCGATCAGCAGCAGGTCGGCGGGGCCGCTGACCAGCCCCGGCCCGGACAGGGCGACGGCCGACGCCCGTCCGCCCGACCGCTCGTCCCCGACCGTGGTGAACCCCGTGACGAGCCAGCCCAGCGGAAGGGGCCAGGGCGTCCAGACGGGGACCTTCGTGTCGCGCAGCACGGCGGCCAACCCCTCCGGGCCGGGCCGCTTCGACGGCTGCCTCGGCAGAACGGCGCCGTGCACGTCGCACGTCCAGTCGCTCGACCAGAGGCTCGGCGTGTGCAGCGGACCCGCGCAGCGCGGGCAACTGGGCTCCGCCCTCATGACTATCCACCCTGCGCGGCGACGTCCCGGCTCGTCAAGCCGGGTGGGTTCCGACCCGGGCAACGCGCGGGAAAGTTGGGGACAATGGGGAGTCATGCGGGTGCGTTGTGTCGGCGGCATCGTCCGGGACGAGGGCGGGCGGCTGCTCATGGTGCGGCGGGGACGTCCGCCGAGCGCGGGCCTGTGGTCCATTCCGGGCGGGCGGGTCGAGCCGGGCGAGGACGACGTGTCGGCGGTCGCGCGGGAGCTGCGGGAGGAGACCGGGCTCGACGTCTCCGTCGCGGATGCCGAGGTGGGGATGGTGGAGCGTCCCGGGCCCGGTGGGGTCGTCTACGAGATCCACGACTACGCGGCGACGGTGACGGGCGGGACGCCGCGCGCCGGTGACGACGCGGCGGAGGTCCGCTGGGTGTCCGCGGCGGAGCTGCGGGAACTGCCCGTGGCCCCCGGCCTGCTCGACGCGCTCGCCGCGTGGGGGCTGCTATGACACGGGCGCCGGATACGCGGGCGACGCGACCGGCACGCCGCCCTCGTCGTCCGGCCCGGCCGTGACGGTCTGGACGCGCATCCGCCGCGCCAGCCACACCACGGCCGCCGCGTACAGCGCCATCGGGACGATGTCGGCCACGACGACCTGCCACGGCACGCCGCCCTGCTCGATGTCCAGCTCGCCGATCGCCGCCGGGATGAGGAACGCCATCAGGTTGTTGAACACGTGCAGCGCGATGCTCGCCTCCAGGCCGCCGGTGCGGACCGCCAGCCACGCCGCGATGGCGCCGAACGCGAAGATGTCGAGAATGCCCCAGCCGGTGTACCCGTGCCCGGACGTGAACAGGGCCGAGCCGACGACGATGCCGGGCCACGGGGTGCGGAACACGACGCTGAGGGCCCGTCCGACGCGGCGCCTGGCGTTCTCCAGCGTGCAGGAGGCCACGGCCTGGAGCATCCAGCCGCGGAACACGTACTCCTCCGCCGTCGCCTGGAACGGCACCAGCACGATGATCAGGACCGCGGGGAGAAGGAAGTCGCCCCAGCCCACCCAGTGGGCGTCCTCGCTGGTCTTGTCGTCCAGGGTGACGCCCGCGAGGATCGACGTCCCGAACGACACCACGCAGAACAGGATCGCCAGGCCGGAGCAGGCCAGCATCCAACGCCAGCGCAGGCGTCCCGCGACCGACGAGAGGGTGCCGGGCCGGCGCCGCGTGACGCCCCACGCCACGAGCAGCGCGACCGGCAGGAACACCGCGAGCGCCGCGAGGTTGAACGCCAGGTCGGCCGTGTCGTTGCCGAGGAGCGTGTCCGAGTCGGGCCCGGACGACTCGGGCAGATCGCCCGTCACCCCGAGTCGGACGATCATGCCGACGAGCAGGAGCAGCATGGCCAGGAACATGCCGCCCGCGGCGATCGCCAGCGTTCCGACCAGCGGCCGCCACCAGCGGTGCGCCTCGGTGCGGGCCATCCGGTGGAACGGCGTGCCCTTCGGGGGCGAGGTCGTCCAGGGCGGCTTCACCGGCGGCGGCCCGTAACCGCCGTACGCGGCGCCGTACGGGCCCTGCGGCCACGCGTAGCCGGGGGCCTGGCCCGCCTCGTGCGGCTGCGGCCAGCCGTAGGGATGCGCCTGCGGGGGTGGTTGCGGATGAGCGGGTGGTCGCGGGGGCTGCTCGGGAGGGGGTGTCTCGTCGTTGGGGAGGCTCGGGTCGAGCGGGGCCCAGCCGTCGGCGTCCCCTCGTTCTGACACGTGCGCCCCTCCCGATTTCCCCCACGAGCTTTTCGCGTAGGTGGGACGAATCGTATTAGGCGTCAGTTCCCGGCGGGTCGAGGCGTGTGGTGCGGCCCAGTCCGGCCGCACGGCCCTTCACCGCGACCGCCAGCGCCATCTTCCGGGACGCCTCGTCGATCATCTCGTCGCCGAACCGGACGGCGCCGCGTCCCTCGACGCCGGTGGCGTGCTCGTAGGCCTCCAGGATCGACTCCGCGCGGTCGTAGTCGTCCTGGGACGGGGCGAACACCTCGTTCCCCGCCTCGACCTGCGACGGGTGCAGCACCCACTTGCCGTCGAAGCCGAGCGCCGCCGACCGCCGCGCGACCCGGGTGAAGCCGTCCACGTCCTTGATGTTGAAGTACGGACCGTCGATGGCCTGGAGGCCGTTGGCGCGGGCCGCCACCAGGATGTGCATGAGGATGTAGTGGTAGGCGTCGCCCTCGGTGTAGCCGGGCGGCTGCTCGCCGACGACCAGGGTCTTCATGTTGAGCGACGCCATCAGGTCGCCGGGGCCGAGGACGAGGGACTCCAGCCGCGGCGAGGACGCCGCGATGGCGTCGATGTCGATCATGCTGCGGGCGTCCTCGATCTGCGCCTCGATGCCGATGCGCCCCACCGGAAGGCCCATGGCCCGCTCGATCTGGGTGAGGAGCCGGTCGAGCCACTGGACGTGGGTGGCGTCCTGCGCCTTGGGCAGCATGATCGCGTCGAGTCGGGCGCCGGCGCCCTCCACGACCTCGATCACGTCCCGGTAGGCGTGGTGGGTGTCCAGGTCGTTGATGCGGACCACCCGGACCTTCCCCGACCAGTCGCCCTCGTTCAGCGCGGCGACGACGGCCTTGCGGGCGTCCTCCTTCGCGGAGGGGGCGACGGCGTCCTCCAGGTCCAGCAGGACCTCGTCCACAGGGAGACCCTGCGCCTTCTCGATGAAACGGGGGTTGCTGCCGGGCACGGAGAGGGTGGTACGTCGAGCGCGCATGGCCCGGATGCTATCCCGCCGGTGTGAGACCCTCGGAGGATGGGTGAGCTGAACGCGGCGCTGGTGGAGGAGGCGGCCAAGAAGTCCGGGCTGCTGTGGCTGGATCTTCCCGGCCTTCCGCAGCCGAGGGCCGCCTGGCATGTGTGGCACGAGGGCTCGGCGTACGTGCTGACCGGCGGGGAGGGCGAGCAGCCGCTCCCCGGGCTGCCGGACGCCGAACGGGTGACGGTGATCCTGCGCAGCAAGGACAAGGGCGGACGGCTCGTCACGTTCACCGCCGCCGTCGAGATCGTCGAACCGGGCACCGAGACGTGGGACGCCGTGGCGCCGCAGCTCGCGAAGGACCGCCTGAACGCCCGCTCCCACGAGGGGCAGGTGGAGCGGTGGGCCACCGAGTCGTGGATCGTGCGGCTCACCCCGGTCGACGGGGTCGTCGAGGCGGCGGACGAGTACGCGACCGTCCGGCCCGTCCCTACCCCCGCGACGACCGCGGGCCCGCCGCCGCGCCTGTTCGGCGGCAAACGCCGCGCCGTCGACCGCTAGTTTCTGCAGTCCCCGGCCCACTCCGCTCGCCCGGGCCGTGTCTCGAAGTCTCGTGTGTGACGGTGTGTCGTGATCGGCTGGGGGTCGCCCGCTCGGGGCCGGTCTGCCGATGCCGCCGCCGGGGGTGTTCCTGATCGCGGCGTCGGTGCCGGTCCCGCGCCGTTCGAACGTGGGGCGCGCAAGCCTGCGTCCTGCCCGGTGTCGGCTGCACCGCGCTCGCCATGATCACCATCGCGATGGTCGCGCGGCCGGTCCGGGCGGGCGCGCCCCAGGGCCCCGGGTTGACCTGAAGTTAGGTTGATGTTCCAGGGTAGGTGGCATGGCGGAGAACAAGCACGCGCGGAGCCGCGTGGCAGTGGTCGGGACGGGAGCGATCGGGACCGCGGTGGCGCGGCGGTTGCTCGGCGGTGGCCACGAGGTGGTGGTGTGGAACCGGACGGCGAGCCGGACGTCCGGCGCGGTGGACGCGGGCGCGTCGGCGGCCGGGTCGGTCGCGGAGGCGGCGGCGTCCAGCGACCTGATCCTGCTCACCCTCACCGATCACGCGGCGGTGCGGGACTGCCTCGACCGGCTGGACGCGGACGTGTCCGGACGGACGATCGTCGCGCTGACCACCGGGACCGCCGACGACGCCCGGGAGGCCGCCCGGCGGGTCACCGCGCTCGGCGCGCACTACCTGGACGCGGGCCTGCAGACCTCGCCCGAGATGATCGGCACCGCCGCGGCGACGATCCTGTACAGCGGCTCGCGTACCGCGTTCGAGGAGCACCGCGCGACGCTCGGGCTGCTGAGCGAGCCCCGGTTCGTCGGGGACGCGCCGGACGCCGCCGCGATCTGGGACCTCGCCCTCTTCGGCGTCTGGTACGACGCCCAGCTCGGCCTGCTGCGGGCGCTCGACACCGTCCAGGCCGCGGGCATCGACGTCGCCGGGTTCTCGTCCACGGCGGCGGCCCAGCTCGGTCATGTGGTCTCGGCGGTTCCGGACACGGTGTCGGAGGTGGAGCGGGCCGACTATCCGAGGGGCCCGGCGAACCTCGCCGAGCACCTGGTGGTGCTGCGCCACCTCATCGAACTGCGGGCCGGGCGGCCGCTCGGCGACGGCGGGCTGGCGCCGGTGGCGGACAGGATCCAGCGGCTCATCGCGGACGGGCGAGAGGCCGAGGGCCTGACCGCGACGATCGGCTAGCGCCTGGTTCGCCGGCAAGGCGTACTCGTCCTGGTCACATCGAGAGCGTGCGGCCCTCTGCGACGGAGGTGAGTTTGTCGGGGTTGGCGACGAGGTGCACGGCCCGGACGCGTTCGTTCTCGTCGACCTCCACGGTGATCGTGGCGAGCGGTTCGTCCGGCCCGTCCACGATGAGGGCCGGCTCTCCGTTGAGATCGACGCGGCGGATGCGCATGTCGGCGGCCTCGACGCCCCGGTAGCTCTGGCCGACGACCATGGACAGCCAGCGGGCGACCTTGGTGACGCCCTCGATGACCCGGCGGGCCGCGCGGACCTTGCCGCCGCCGTCCGTCCACAGCGTCACGTCGGGGGCGAGGACCTCCATGAGGCGATTGATGTCGCCGCCCACGACCACGTCCAGGAACCGTTCGGTCGCGGCGCGCCGCTCCGTGCCGCCCGCCTCGAACCGCGGTCGCCGCGCCTCCACGTGCTTGCGGGCGCGCGTGCCGAGCTGCCGGACGGACGTCTCCGACCGGTCCAGCGCCGCCGCGATCTCCGCGTACGGGTAGCCGAAGACGTCCTTGAGGACGAACACGGCGCGTTCCAGCGGGCTCAGCGTCTCCAGGACGACGAGCATCGCCATCGACACCGACTCCGACAGTTCGGCGTTCTCGGCGACGTCCGGGGAGGTCAGCATCGGCTCCGGCAGCCACGGCCCGACATAGGTCTCCCGCCTGGCCCGCACCGACCGCAACCGGTCGAGCGCGACGTTCGTGGTGATCCGGACGAGATAGGCCTTGGGATCGGCCACTCCGGACCGGTCGGCGGCGGACCAGCGCAACCACGCGTCCTGAACGGCGTCCTCCGCGTCGGCGGCCGTGCCCAGCATCCGGTAGGCGACGGCGAACAACAGGCTGCGGTATTCCTCGAACGGCTCGGTCTTGACGTCGCTCACGCCGTCAGCCTCTCATGGGATGCCGGACGCCCGGTTACCCCCCCTTGTTCCGGATCAGGACGTCGATCATGGGTAGTGTCCGGTTCATGAGCGGAGCGCCGACACGGGTGTTCATCGCCCGGCTCGCTGGCATCGCGGTGTTCGACCCCGCCGGAGACCAGGTCGGCAGGGTCCGGGACGTCGTGGTCGCGATGCGGCTCGCGCCACGGCCGCCGCGGGTGCTCGGGCTGGTGGTCGAGGTCGCGTCCCGCCGCACCGTGTTCCTGCCGATCACCCGGGTGACGATGATCGAGGCGGACGCCGTCGTCTTCGACGGGCGCCTGAACATGCGGCGGTTCCAGAAACGCGAGTCGGAGACGCTCGTGATCGCGGAGCTGCTGGACCGAACGGTCCGGTTCGGCGAGGCCGGGGAGCCGGTGTCCGTCGTCGACGTGGCGATGGAACCGACCCGGACCCGCGACTGGCTGGTCAACAAGGTCGCCGTCCGCCGCCGGACGGGGCGTGGATTCCGCAAACGCGGGGAGAGCCTCGTCGTGGACTGGGACGACGTGGAGGGGTTCTCCGCCGTCGAGCACGGGCAGGGCGCGGCGGGGCTCATCGCCGCGTTCGAACGGATGAAGGCCGCCGACCTGGCGAACATCGTCCACGAACTGCCGGAGAAGCGGCGCGCGGAGGTCGCGGTCGCGCTCGACGACGAGCGGCTCGCCGACATCCTGGAGGAGCTGCCCGAGGACGACCAGATCGAGATCCTCGGCAAGCTCGGCGTGGACCGGGCCGCCGACGTCCTGGAGGCCATGGGCCCCGACGACGCGGCCGACCTGCTCGGCGACCTGCCCACCGAGCAGCGCGAACAGCTGCTGATGCTGATGGAGCCGCGCGACGCGGCGCCGGTGCGGCGGCTGCTGACCTACCCCGACCAGTCCGCGGGCGGGCTGATGACGACCGCGCCGGTGATCGTCGCGCCGGACGCGACGGTCGCGGAGGCGCTGGCGCTGATCCGCCGCCCCGACCTGAACCCGGCGCTGGCGGCGCAGGTGTACGTGTGCCGGCCGCCGACCGCGACGCCCACCGGCCGCTACCTCGGCACGGTGCACTTCCAGAAGCTGCTGCGTGAGCCGCCGCCGACGCTGGTCAGCGGCATCGTCGACGCCGAACTCGACCCGCTGCGGCCCACCATGTCGCTGGAGGCCGTCGCGATGTTCCTGGCCACCTACAACCTCGTCGCGGGCGCCGTCGTGGACGAGAACGGGCATCTGCTCGGCGCGGTGACCATCGACGACGTCCTCGACCATCTGCTTCCCGAGGACTGGCGGGAGGCCGTCATGGACGCCGGCGCGACCGAGATCATGGAACGCGATCCCGAAGAAGAGGCTCTCCGGGGGGACAGGTGACGACGACACGCCAGATGACCGCACGCCTCGACCAGCCGAGGGAGATCCGGCGGACGTTCGTGCCGCGCGTCCACTACGACCCGGACTCGTTCGGGCGGCTGTCGGAACGGATCGCGCGGTTCCTCGGCACCGCCCGGTTCCTCGTCTACATGACGGCGTTCGTCACCGTGTGGATCGGGTGGAACATGCTGGCGCCGTCGTACCTGAAGTTCGACCCGTACCCGTTCATCTTTCTGACGTTGATGCTGTCGCTCCAGGCGTCCTACGCCGCGCCGCTGATCCTGCTCGCGCAGAACCGGCAGGACGACCGTGACCGCGTCCAGTACGAGCAGGACCGGTCGCGGAACGAACGCAACATCGCCGACACCGAGTACCTGACGCGGGAGATCGCCGGGCTGCGGGTGGCGCTGAGCGAGGTCGTCACCCGCGACTTCCTCCGCTCCGAACTCCAACAGATCTTGAAGGAGTTGGACGGCAAGGACGGCCCCCGCTAGACCTGCGGCCGAACGGGCTCCGGTTCGTCGGCGAGCCTGCCCAGCAGGGCGCCGAGGGCGCGCAGGTCGGGTTCGTCCAGCGCGCCGAGCATGGCGTCGCGGACGCCCTGCCGGTAGGTCGGGGTGGCCTCGGCCAGGCGCTCCCGGCCCGCGGGGGTGAGCACGGCGTACAGGCCGCGCGCGTCGCTCGTGCACGTCTGCCGGTCGACGAGCCCCTCCCCCTGAAGCCGGTCGACGAGCCTGGTCAGGCCGCTGCGCGACAGCAGGACACGGTCGGCGAGGTCGTTCATGCGAAGCCGCCCGCACGGGGCTTCGCCGAGGTGCGTCAGGACGTCGTAGGCGCCGAGCGCGAGGTCGTGGCGGTCCAGCAGATCGGCCTGGAGCCGTCGGGAGATCCGCGCCTCGGCGCGGAGCAGGGTGCGCCAGACGGTCAGCTCGGTGGCCGAGAGGGTGCTGCGTGTCACGGACCGACATCGTACGGCCCCGCCGCCGCCGGTGTGACGAACCCGGGACACCCTGGTTGGCGAGGAGCGCCGCGTGGTCCATACCATGGGGACATGGCCTCCCAGTTGACGACCGAGCAGGTGACCGCGGCGCTGGCCACGGTGATCGACCCGGAGATCCGCAAGCCCATCACCGAGCTCGACATGGTCAAGGACATCGACATCGCCGCGGACGGCGCCGTCCGCGTCGGGGTGTACCTGACCGTCGCGGGATGTCCGATGAAGGACACGATCACCCGCAGCGTCAAGGACGCCGTGTCGAAGCTGGACGGCGTCACCGGCGTCCAGGTCGAGCTGGACGTGATGAGCGAACAGCAGCGCAAGGACCTCCAGACCAGGCTGCGCGGCGGTGAACCGGCCAAGGAGATCCCGTTCGCCAAGCCGAACTCGCTGACCCGCGTGTACGCGGTGGCGAGCGGCAAGGGCGGTGTCGGCAAGTCGTCGGTCACCGTGAACCTGGCCGCCGCGCTCGCCGCGCAGGGCCGCAAGGTCGGCGTGGTGGACGCCGACATCTACGGCCACTCGGTGCCGCGGATGCTGGGCGTGGACAGCCCGCCCACCAAGGTCCAGGACATGATCATGCCGCCGTCCGCGCATGACGTGAAGGTGATCTCCGTCGGCATGTTCACCGCCGGTAACCAGCCCGTCGTTTGGCGCGGTCCCATGCTGCACCGGGCGCTGCAACAGTTCCTCGCCGACGTCTACTGGGGTGACCTCGACTTCCTCCTCATGGACCTGCCGCCCGGCACCGGCGACATCGCGATCTCGGTGGCGCAGCTGCTGCCGTCCGCGGAGATCCTCGTGGTCACCACCCCGCAGCAGGCCGCCGCGGAGGTCGCCGAACGCGCCGGAGCGATCTCCGCGCAGACCCATCAGCAGGTCGTCGGCGTGATCGAGAACATGTCGTATCTGACCTGCCCGCACTGCGGGGAGCGGCAGCACATCTTCGGCGAGGGCGGCGGCACGCGCGTCGCGGACGCGCTGACGAGGACGCTCGGCACCCGCGTTCCGCTGCTCGGCCAGGTGCAGATCGACCCGCGGCTGCGCGAGGGCGGCGACAGCGGCGTCCCGCTGGTGCTGTCCGACCCCGACGCGGGCGCCGCCAAGGAACTGCGCACCATCGCCGACGACCTCGCGAGCCGCAGCCGCGGCCTCGCCGGAATGTCGTTGGGCATCGCCCCCAAGCGCCGCTGAGTCCGTTGAATCGCGGTCAGGGCCGCTCGCCTGACGGCCCGCGACCCTGACCGCGATATGCGAACGCCGCATCCTTCGCGATCTGGTCGAAGCCCGCTACAAGCCCTCGGGCCGGGGTGTCAGGTGGCTTCGGGGTCGAAAGGGGGGCGTTCGCCGTTGGCGAGTTGGGACTTGGCGCGGGACGTCGTCGTCGCGAAGGACGGTTCGTCGTCGAAGAGGCCGCCCTTGCCGTTCAGCGGATCGTCGTCCTCGAACAGGTGCTTGCGGACGAACGTCTTCGGGTTGAGGTCGGCGATGTCGAAGTCCTTGAACTCCGGGCCTAGCCCCTCCTGAAGGTCCGCCTTGGCCGAGTTGGCCATCTCGCGGAACTGCCGCAGCATCCGGCCTGCCTGCCCGGCGACCTGGGGCAGCTTGTCCCCGAAGATGACCAGGGCAAGGACGACGAGGACCGCCATCTCACCGAGTCCGACGTCGAACACACGTCCTCCACAAGCCGCCGCAGGGGACCGGCCCCGCGATCGGGCCGGTCCCCCCAGCGTATCCCCAGCCCGGATCACCCGGACATGAACATCTCTGCCTGATCAGTCGGAGCCCAGCGTCACCTCGACGGTGCTCTCCTGGGCGCCGCGGCGGAACGTGACCTTGACCCGGTCGCCGGGGGCCCGGCTGCGGATCTGCGCGATCAGGTCGGTGGCGTCCTCGATCGGCCGGCTGTCGATCGCCGTGATCACGTCGCCGGGCTTCAGGCCCGCCTTGTCGGCCGGGCCGCCCTTGGTCACCGGGTCCTGCCCGTTGACGCCTCTCGGCATGATGCGGGCACCGCCGTCCTGGAACTCCGGATCGGGCAGCACACCGAGCTTGGCCTGCCGCACGGTGCCCGCCCTGATGATCTCCTCGGCGACCCGCTTGCCCTGGTTGATCGGGATCGCGAAGCCGAGGCCGATGCTGCCGCTCTGCGGCTGGCCGCCGAGCCCCCGCCCGCCGAGCGTGGCGATGGCGGTGTTGATGCCGATCACGCGGCCCCTGCTGTCCACCAGCGGCCCCCCCGAGTTGCCGGGGTTGATCGCCGCGTCGGTCTGGATCGCGTTCAGGTAGGACAGGTCGGAACCGCCCTCGCCGCCGGTGGGCACGGCGCGGTTCAAGGAGCTGACGATGCCGGTGGTGACCGAACCCTGGAGGCCGAGCGGGGAACCGATCGCGATCACCGGGTCGCCGACGGCGATCTTGCTGGAGTCGCCGAGGGCCAGCGCGGGCAACGAGTGCGCGCCCTCGGGCTTCAGGACGGCGAGGTCCGAGCTCTTGTCGACGCCCTTGACGGACGCGGGCAGCGCCTTCTTGTCGTTGAACACGACCTGGATCTGGCCGCCGCCGGCACCGTCCACGACGTGGTTGTTGGTGATGACGTAGCCGCCGTTGACGATGAAGCCGGTGCCGCCGACCTCGGACTGCGCGGACCGCACCCGGATCGACACGACGCTCGGCAGCACGCGCTGCGCCACGCCCGCGACCGAGTCCGGCGGGCGGGACTGCACCTCGCCGCCGCTTCCGCCGCCACCGCCGAGGCTCACCGAGCCGCCGTCGTCACCACCGTCGTCGGTCGCGATGACGCCGACCCCGGCGCCGACCGCGCCCGCCACCAGCGCGACGATCAACGCGATCACCGCGAACAGCCCCAGGCCGGGGCCGCCGCGCGACGACGACGGGAGCGCGGGTACGGGCGCCCAGTTCGGACCGCCGCCGGGCGGCATCCCGAAACCGCCCATCGGGCGGGGGCCGCCGGGCGGCGGTGGGCCCATCGGCGCGGGCGGCGGGCCCATCGGCGGGCCGCCCGGCGCGGGCGGCGGGCCCTGGTGGGACTGGTGGGGCTGGTGGGACTCGCGCGCCCAACCGCCGCCGTACGGCTGCGGGTGCGCGGCCCTCGGGTCCTGATCGTACGGAACGAACCCGGGCCGCTGCCGGTCGCCGGGCGCGTCGGCGATGGGCTTGTCGAGCGGCACGGGCGGCGGCTGCGGCATGTCCCGGGGCGACGCGTCCTGCAACGGCACCTCCCGCGGGCCCATGTCGGCGGCGACGTCGTTGCGGAGCACGTCCTCGCTGGTGTCGGGCGGGCCCCCGAAGGAGTCCGGCGGCGCGAACCCGCCCGCGACCAGCCGGTCACCGCTCTCGGGCTCCGGATCGCCGGTCTCGGGGGCGGGGTCGTGGTCGGACTCCGGCTCGGACGCGTCCGTGGCCTCGTCCAGCGGGATCTCCTGGTCGGTCACCGTCTCGGGAGGAGCCGCCTCCTGCCGCTCGGGGTCGGGGACGAGATCGTCGTCCTCCGTACGAGCCCCGACCGGACCGCGGTTGTCTTCCGTCATCCCATCTCTCCTACCGAGCAGGTCCTCGTCATCGTTGCTCATCGTGCCGCGCACGGCATGTGGCGAGCATAAGACCTCCGAACACCGTGATCATCCCGCGGATCAGTCGAAGGGGTTCACCGTGGACAGCAGTCTTCGGGCGCCACGGGACACGCGCGTCCAGAACGAGGTGGTGTCGTAGGGCAGGCTCGCGGCGACCATGTCGGCCGTGCCCTGCGGCGCGGCGGTCAGGACCGTGTACACGTACCCGTCGCCCGACGACACCGCCCAGCGCCACAGGGACTCGCGGCGGAACACCGTCCGCCCGTGCCGGACGGCCCGCTGCCAGCCGGTCATGCCGCGTTCGTCGAGGCTGCCGCGCTGCACGAAGACGGAGACGGCGGCGAGGCCGTCGGAGTACCTGAGCTGGACGGTGCCGCCGACGCTGTCGCGGCGCGCGTCGTGGAGGCTGAAGCGCCCCGGCAGGTTCTGCGGGACGGGCCAGCCACGGTCGCGGAGCCCGGCGAGTTCGGCACGGTCCAGCCGGTCGTCCCACACGGTCGCGCCGCCGGCGGTACTCGTCGTCTCGGCGAGGCCGGGCAGCCGGGCGGTGCCGCCGCGGGGAACGCCGTGCGGGGCGCCGCGCGGCGTGTCGAGACCGTAGGGCGCGGGTTCCCGCGCCGGCACGGTGTAGCTGATCTCACTGAATCCGGCGGCGACCACGCGGCGGCCGGTGGCGTCGATCAGTTCGCGGCGCAGCATCAGCCCGGTCTCGGCGTCGACCCAGAACCGTCCGGCGGGACTGCCGTCCTCGCGGCGCGCCTCGACGACGCGGGCGCGCCGGTCGCAGACCTGCGCGTCGGCCGCGTGAGTCACCGAGTAGTTGCGGGTCAGCAGGTCGAGCGGCGCCTGGGCGATGGCGGTGGTGTCCTGGACGGCGTGGGCGGGCCCGATGCCGCCCGTCCCGGAGCCGTAGCGGACGCCGTCGCCCGGGGTGTGGGACACCGCGGCGCTGAACGTGCTGGCCCGGCCGCGGGTCCAGGTCGTGAGGAACCGCCTGCCCTCGTACGGGACGCGGCGGGCGGCGTCGGCGGCGGCGCGGAGCAGGCCCACGGCGCCGGGGTCGCTGCGGACGCGGCGGGTGGTCGTCGGGTCACCGGACAGCGCCGCGGCGAGGGCGAGCAGCCCCGCGAGCCCGCACACCAGGACGGATCTGCGCCGTCCCGGACGGGTCACGGTCTGCGCGATCACGGTCCCGGGGAGACCTGGACCTGGTTCACCGGGTCGGTGAGCGGGTCGGTCACGGGCGCGTCGCCGGACGTCAGCGCGTGCTGCACGGCGTGCTTGTCGAACGCCGGGCTGATGGTCGGCGCATCGTCGCCGCCGACCGCGTAGGAGGCGGCGCCGAGCCCGAGGAACAGGGTCGCGGCGCCCATCACCAGGTAGCGGCGACGGGGCTGGACCTGCAACGCGACGGCGCGTCCGGCGGGACGGGTGTCGCGCGGGCGGGCGACCGGCGATGATCTGAGCGGGCGGGCCGGGCGGGCCTGCCGGACGGGCGAGCGCGGCGGCCACGGGGAGTCGGGCGCCGGAGCGCTCCCAAGAGGCCCGGCGGCCGGTTCGGTCACGACGTCGCCGGAAGCCGAAGACGCGGCGGACGTCGGCATGGAGAGCAGTCTGGACAGGAAGTCGCCGGACGGGAGGTCGTCGGCGCCGTCGTCGCGGAGCGGGTGCTCCGAAAGCTCCCGCAGCCGCCCCTTGAGCATGCGCAGCGAGGCGACCTCGGACCTGCACCGGTCGCAGCACGCGAGATGGGCGAGTGCGCGGTCGCGCTCCTCGTGGCCCAGCTCACCGTCGACCAGAGCGGTCAGACGCTCCCCCAGACAACTCACGCGGCCTCCGTCTTTCCGTCCTGTTTCGTCCGCGCGGTCCCGTACCGCGCGGTGAGCACAGCCTTACACGCCCTCCGGCTGCGGCATGGCGCCGCCCGCCGTGGCGGTCTCCGCGATCTGGAAATCGTTGCGCGTGCCGGGGCGGCGCCGTGTCGGCGCGCGGTGCTCCAGCGCGGCGCGCAGCTGGGCCCGCCCCCGGTGGATGCGGCTGCGCACGGTGCCGAGCTTGACGCCGAGCGTCGCGGAGATCTCCTCGTACGACAGGCCCTCGATGTCGCACAGCACGACGGCCGCGCGGTACTCGGGGGCCAGCGCGTCGAGCGCGGCCTGGACGTCGGCGTCGAAGTTGCTGTCGTCGAACGCCTGCGCGGGGGTCGGTTCGCGCCCCTGGAGGCGTTCGGCCGCGTCGTCGGCGAGGCCCTCGAAGCGGATGCGCTGGCGGCGCCGCGCCATGTCGAGGAACAGGTTCGTGGTGATCCGGTGCAGCCAGCCCTCGAACGTCCCCGGCGTGTAGCTCGACAGCGAACGGAAGACGCGGACAAACACTTCCTGGGTGAGGTCCTCGGCGTCGTGCTGGTTGCCGGTCAGGCGGTACGCGAGTCGGTAGACGCGCCCGGAGTGCTCCCGGACGACCTCGTCCCACGACGGCGGCGCCCATTCGGCCTCGGGGGCGTTCTCGCGGGTCCGCGCGGCGCTACCCAACCCCTGCCTGGGGCCGACCCCCACAGCGCTTCTGAAACTGAGTGCTGCGACTCCCATGGTGCCGGGCTGTTCCTCTCTCGTGAGCCAAGGTCTCGCCTTGGAACGGCACGGTCTCGCCTGGGCTGGGGCGGTTCTGGACCGACTCGGTTCTCGTTGGTTCAACCCGCGCATGACGGGTTCCTTCACCGGCTACAACGCGCTGAAACGCCGGTCGGTTCCCTGTCAGCGATATGGTCTTTCCAGCATGAGCCAGGCGGGGGTCCCGCGAGGAGGCAGCCATCGACGCCGATCAGGCCACTCTGGCCTATGTGGAGGAGTTCCTCCCCGAAGACGAGCCGCTCCTGAACGCCAGGCGCCGCGGCGCCGAGGTCGGCGCGACGCCGATCTCACCGGCGGGCGGCGCGGCGCTGCGTTTCCTCGCGACGTTGCTCGGCGCCCGGACGGTCGTGGAGGTCGGCTCCGGCTGCGGCGTGTCCGGCATCTGGCTGATGCGCGGCATGCCGAAGGACGCGGTGCTGACGAGCGTGGACATCGAGCCCGAGCATCAGCGGCTGGCGAAGCAGGCCTACCGGGAGGCAGGTCTCGGGTCCTTCCGCACCCGGATGATCGCCGGCCCCGCGCTTGAGGTGCTGCCGCGACTCACCGACGGCGCGTACGACATGGTGTTCTGCGACGCGCAGAAACGCGAGTACCCCGAGTATCTGGCGGACGCGCTGCGGCTGCTGCGGCCGGGCGGCGTCGTCGCGTTCGACAACGCGCTGTGGGGCGGTCAGGTCGCCGCCTCCGACCGGCGCGACCCGGAGACGGAGGCGATCCGGGAGGTGCACCGGACGGTCCGCGAGGACGACCGGCTCGTCCCGCTGCTGGTCCCGGTCGGCGACGGGCTGCTGTGCGCGGTGAAGCGCGACGGCTGAGCCCGCCGCCCACGCTCGTCAGGCACGGTCGTCAGGCGGTGTCGTCAGGCGGTGTCGTCGGGCAGGGTCGTCAGGCGGGCCCGTCAGGCGGTCAGCCAGGACAGCAGCAGGCGGGCGCCGAAGCCGGTCGCGCCGCGGGTGAGTTCGGCGTCGTCGGCGGTGGCGCGGCCCGGTCCGGCGATGTCCAGGTGGGCCCAGGGGCGGTCGCCGACGAACTCGCGCAGGAACAGCGCGGCGGTGATGGCGCCGCCGCCGTAGCCGCCGCGCCCGATGTTGTTGATGTCGGCGACGTCGGAGTCGATCGCGGCCCGGTAGTCGTCGACGAGCGGCAGCCGCCACACCGGCTCGCCCGCGGCGGTACCCGCGGCGGTGAGCGCGCCGGCGACCGCGTCGTCGTTGGCGAACAGCGCCGCGTGCCGCAGGCCCAGCGCGACCTTCGCGGCGCCGGTCAGCGTCGCCACGTCCACGACCACGTCGGGGTCCAGTTCGGCGTCGGCGTAGGCGAGCGCGTCGGCGAGGACGAGCCGTCCCTCGGCGTCGGTGTTCAGCACCTCCGACGTCTTCCCGCCGTGGTGGACGATGACGTCGCCGGGACGCATGGACGACCCGGACGGCATGTTCTCCGCCGCCGCGACGAGCCCGGTGACACGGGCGCGGACACCGAGGTCGCGCAGCGCGCCCATCACGGCGAGCACGACCGCGCCGCCCGCCATGTCGGTCTTCATCGTCTTCATTCCGTCGTTCGGCTTCAGCGACAGTCCGCCGCTGTCGAACGTGATGCCCTTCCCGACGAGGACGACGTGCCGGTCGGCGGGCCCGTCCGGCCGGTAGGACAGCTCGATCAGCCGGGGCGGTCGGGACGAGCCGCCGCCGACCGCGACGATGCCCCCGAAGCCCTCCTCGACCAGTTCCTTCTCGCCCCGCACGCGGACGGTGAGGCCGGAGTCGGCGGCGACCCGCTCGGCCCGCGCGGCGAGCCAGGCCGGGTCCTTCTCCCGGGACGGGGTGTTGGCGAGGTCGCGGGCCAGGGCGGTCGCGCGGGCCCGCGCGGTGCCGAGTTCGATGGCGGGCGCGTCCGCGTCCGGACCGGCCTCGGTGAGGACGGCGAGCGTGCCGAGGGGCTTCTTCGCGGACGGCGCGCCGATCCTGAACTCGTAGGCGGCGAGCAGGGCGCCCTCGACGAACGCCGCGAGGTCGCCGGCGGGCACACCCGCGACCAGGGCCGTGCGGCCCCGGCCGCGGCGGGCCAGCGCGGCGCCGGCCTTGCGCAGGTCGGCCGGGGCCGCGTCGCCCACCCCGTACAGCAGCAACTCCCGCATCCGGTCACCGACCCGCACCTGGGTCGCGGTGATCTCGCCCGGTTCGCCCTTGGCCCGGTGCAGCTCCAGCAGCTCGTCCAGCGTGAACGGCAGCGAGGCGGCCACCTCGGCCGCGGGCGCGACCGGTCCGGACGGCACGGGCACGGCGACGACCTCGGCGTCGAGCTCCGCCGCGGTCTGCGACACGGTGCCGCCCGCGCCGTGAACGCGGGTCTCGATGGGCATGGCGGCGGATCCCCCAGTCGGTCGGTGCGGAATTGGCGGCGGTACGGAATTCGGCGGGCGAGAATGGCAAGGGCCCCGGCGAAGTCGCCGGGACCGTCACCAACAAGCGGGAGCGGCGGAGCCGGTCAGCCCACGACGCCCTTGAGGGCCTCGCCGAGTTCCTTGGCCTCGTCGGCGGAGAGCTCGACCACGAGACGGCCACCGCCTTCGAGGGGGACCCGCATGACGATTCCGCGTCCCTCCTTGGTCACTTCGAGCGGACCGTCTCCCGTCCGCGGCTTCATCGCCGCCATGCGTTATCCCCTTCCTGCGTTAGGGCCGCGGCCGCCGCACACCGTTGGCCGCGTGGCCGCGTGTCGCATCCGCGTCATCAGTAGTGGTCCATTATCTCGTCTTCCGGGCGCGAAGTGGTAACGATCAGCCTCCAGAACGGAACCCGGGGGCATGAACGGCAGATGGGAAGATCTTCGGGAGCCGGAGCGGAAGGAACACTATGACCGAGACCGTGCTGTACGACGTGACGGACGGCGTGGGGACGATCACACTCAACCGCCCGGACGGGATGAACGCGCTGACGGTCCGGATGAAGGAGCTGCTGCGCGCGACGGTGGTGCGGGCGGCGGCCGATCCGGCGGCCCGCGCGGTGATCCTCACGGGCGCGGGCCGGGCGTTCTGCGCCGGTCAGGATCTGCGCGAGCACGCCGACAACCTCGCCGCGGGCAAGGGTCTGGACGGCACCGTCCGCGACCACTACAACCCGATCGTGCTGGCCCTCGCGGGGATGCGCAAACCGGTGGTGGCGGCGGTGAACGGCGTCGCGGCGGGCGCGGGCGCGTCGCTGGCGTTCGCGTGCGACCTGATCGTCGCGTCCGACCGGGCCCGGTTCGCGACGGCGTTCACCGGGATCGGTCTCGCGCCCGACAGCGGCATGTCATGGACGTTGCAGCGGCTGGTCGGCCGCGCCAGGGCCGCCGAGCTGCTGCTGCTCGGCGAGCCGGTCACGGCGGCGCGGGCGCTGGAGCTGGGCCTGGTGAACCGGATGGTGGCGGCCGACGAGCTGGCCCCGGCGGCGGTGGAGCTGGCCCGGCGGCTCGCCACCGGACCGACGTTCGCCTACGGCGCGATCAAGGCGGCGCTCGACTTCGCGGCGACCCACGACCTGGCCGCCGCCCTCGAACGCGAGGCGGAACTCCAGGACGAGTGCGAGCGCACCGCCGACCACCGAGGCGCCACCGAGGCGTTCCTGAACAAGCGACAGCCCACCTTCGAAGGCCGCTAGCGGCTCGCGCGTCCGCCCCCGCTCATGGACTCCTCCGCGGCTCAGGTGGGGCCTTCCCTACCTGCGACCGGGGAGTGTGCGCCAGTGTGGTCGAAGGGTCACCGGCGGTTTGCTTGAGAGCATGACGTACTCAACCGCCGTGCCCCCTGCCTCGCTCGCCCACGACCATGTCGCCGTGGCCCGAGACGTCGTGAAGTCGTACGGGTCGGGCGACAACGCGGTGACCGCGTTGCGCGGTGTCTCCGCGACGTTCCCCCGCGGGCGGTTCACGGCGATCATGGGACCGTCCGGGTCCGGGAAGTCGACGTTTTTGCACTGCATGGCGGGCCTGGACACGGTGTCGTCCGGGTCGATCCTGATCGGCGACGTGGACATCACCAAGCTCTCCCGGACGGCGTTGACGAAGCTGCGCCGCGACCGGCTCGGGTTCGTGTTCCAGTCGTTCAACCTGCTGCCGATGCTGACCGCCGAGGAGAACATCCGGCTCACCGGACGGCTCGGGAACCGGCGGGCCGACCGGCAGTGGTTCGACACGATCGTGGACGCGCTCGGCCTGCGGCACCGGCTGGGACACCGGCCGAGCGAGATGTCGGGCGGGCAGCAGCAGCGGGTCGCGGTGGCGCGGGCGCTGCTGACCCGGCCGGAGGTGCTGTTCGCCGACGAGCCGACCGGCAACCTCGACTCGCGGTCGGGCGCCGAGGTGCTCGGCTTCCTGCGCACCGCCGTAAACCACTACCGGCAGACGGTGATCATGGTGACGCATGACCCGGCGGCCGCCGCGCACGCCGACCGGGTGCTGTTCCTCGCCGACGGGATGATCGTCCAGGAGCTGCACTCCCCCACCATCGACCAGGTCCACGCCGCCATGCGGCGGATGGAGGGCTAGCCGAAATGTGGCTCATCGCGCGCCGCTCGTTCACCGGCGGCTGGAAGCAGCTCACCGCCACGCTGCTGGCGGCGATGTTCGCGATCGGGTTGATGGCCGGGGCGTTGCAGTTCACGTTCCGGGCGCAGAACGCGGTGACGGGCACCGACGCCAGCGAGTACGCCCGCGCGGACGTGCTCGTGCTGGGCGGCACGACCGACCCCGGCGACGTCTACGACGTCCCGGACGGACGGGTGCCGATCGACCTGGTCGCCGGACGGCCGGGCGTCGCGGCGGTGGCCGGGGACGCCTCGGTCCCGGTGACCGCCACCGGCGCCACCGGCAAGATCATCCTGCCTCCGGCCGGGGCCGGCACCATGCTGCGGCCCTGGACCGCCGAGCCCCGGCTCAACCCGTACCACCTGGAGGACGGGCGGGCGCCCGCCGCCGACGGCGAGGTCGCCGTCACCCGGCACGTCGCCCGCGCCGGGAAGCTCGGCGCCGGCGACCGGCTGCGGACGACGCTGCCACGGCAGACCCGCGATCTGAAGATCGTCGGGATCGTCACCGTGCAGGGACGCGGCGCCGTGGCGAGCGGCGACCTGCTGCTGGCGCCGCCGGAGACGGTCCGGCAGGCGGCGGCGCTGCCGCCCGGAACCTGGCACGGCGTGTGGGTCAAGGCCGCTCCCGGCGTCACGGCGACGCAACTGCGCGACGGGTTGAGGCGCGACCTGCGCGGCGAGGACGTCACCGTCCGGTCGGCCGCCACGGTGCGGAACGCGCAGTCGGCCACCCTGGACTCCGCGAGCGTCTCGGTCGGCGGCGCGCTGGGCATGGTGTCGTCCATCTCGGTGTTCGTGGGCCTGTTCGTCGTCGCCAACACCTTCGGCACCCTGGTGCGGCAGCGGACCCGGCGGCTCGCATTGCTCAGCGCGATCGGCGCGACCCCGCGCCAGATCAGGCGGCTGATCCGGCTGGAGGCCCTCGCGCTCGGCGTGGTCGCGTCCCTCGGCGGCGTCGTGGTCGGTTACCCGGTGGCGGGCGTGCTCACCGACCTGTTCGCCAAGGACGGCTTCGACATCTCCGGCGCCGACGCCGACTTCGGCTGGCTCGCGCTGTCGCTGCCCGCCGCCGCAGGAATCCTCGTCACCCAGCTCGCCGCGTGGCGCGCGGCCCGCAAGGCGTCCCGGATCGCGCCCTTGCAGGCGCTGCGCGCGGCGAGCAACGAGTCGGTGGGCCGCCGCTGGCCCCGGATCCTCGGCGCGCTCGCCGTGTTCGCGCTCGCGGGCATGTTGTACGGCACGGTGTTCGCGATCAGGTACGAGGAGCCGCCGGGCATGGAACGCACCATCGGCGCCAGCGTGGTGATCCTCATGGGGTCCATGACGGCGGTGGCGGGCCTCGCCGTCCTCGCCCCGTTCTTCGTCGGCCCGCTCGGCGGCCTGGTCGGACGGATCGGCACGGCGGTGAGCGGTGAGGCGGGACGGCTCGCCCGCGCCACCATCACCCGCAGCCCGCGCCGCGTGTCGTCGGCCGCGTCCTCCCTCATGCTCGGCGTCGCGCTCGTCTCCGCGACGGCCATGCTCGTCCTGTCGGTGAACGACCGCTTCGACACGACGGGCAAGCAGGTGATGCTGGCCGAGCACGCGATCGCCGCGACGGACAAGACGGCGTCCGGCCAGGCGCCGCTGCCCCGCGACACCGTCGCCAAGGCCGCCGCCGCGCCCGGTGTGTCCCACGCGATGGCGCTGACCGGCACGTCGGCCCGGCTGGTGTCGCCGCCGCCGAAGCCGCTGGACCCCGGAGAGCCGGCCGAACCGGTGTTCCTCGAGGTGACGGGCGCCGATCCGGCGACGTTGCCGTCCGTCCTCGACCTCGGCGGGAACCTGCGGCCGCTGCGTCCCGGGGAGATCGGCGTCACCTCGACGGTGATGGAGGCGAACGAGCTGAAGAAGGGGCAGCGGATCGTGGTCCGCGGCACCCGCGGCAAGGTCACGCTGACCGTGGCCGGGGCCTACCACGACCCGTCCCACCTCTTCGCCGACCAGGCGCTGGTGTCCACGGCCACCATGGAGAACCTGGACCCGGGCGCGGGCACGAAGGCCGTCCTCGTCCGCGGCGGCACGAAGGACGCGCTGGCCCGCGCGGTCGCGGACGTGCCGGGCGCGAAGGTGCTCGACGAGTCCGCGTACATCAGGACGGCGGCGAAGGGGATGACCAGCGGCGTCCAGGTGATCTACGGGTTCATCGGGATGGCGCTCGTGCTGGCGCTGTTCGGCATGGCGACGACGGTGTCGATGAGCGTCGCGGAACGGACCCGCGAGTTCGGCCTGCTCGGCGCCGTCGGCGCCACCGCCGCGCAGATCCGCTCGGTCATCCGCTGGGAGGCCGCGACCGTCGTGCTGCTCGGGACGCTCCTCGGGCTCGGCACCGCCCTCGGCACCGGCGTCCTGATGCACGTCGCCACCGGCAGCTCGTTCCTGGCGCCGAACCCGCCCTGGTGGCTGTTCCCCGTGGTCATCGCGGGGGCTGCGATCGTCACGCTCGGGACGTCCGCGCTCCCGGCCCGGCGCGCCGCGGGCGTGCCCGTCCTGGAGGCCGCCAAGGCCGAGTGACCCCGCCCTGCCCGCTTCCGTGCCGCTTCCGTCGCGGCGCCTACCGGTAGGCGCCGCGGCGGAAGCAGCCCTCAAGGTGGTCGTCGACGAGGCCGCACGCCTGCATCAGGGCGTAGGCGGTGGTGGGGCCGACGAAACGGAAACCGTGCTTCTTCAGCTCCTTGGCCAGGGCCGTCGAGCCGTCGGTGTAGGCGGGCATCTCGGCCATGGAGGCGTACACCGGGGCGTCGGGGTCGGCGTAGCGCCAGGCGGTCGCGGCGAGGCCGCCCGGCAGGTCGAGCGCGGCACGGGCGTTGGCGATCGTCGCCTCGATCTTGGCGCGGTTGCGGACGATCGAGGCGTCGCCCATCAGCCGCTCGACGTCGCCGGGGCCGAACGCGGCGACCTTCTCCGGGTCGAACCCGGCGAACGCGGCGCGGAACCCCTCGCGTTTACGGAGGATCGTCAGCCACGACAGCCCGGACTGGAACGCCTCCAGGCAGAGCTTCTCGTACAGGCCCAGGTCGTCGCGGACGGGACGTCCCCACTCGTCGTCGTGGTAGGCGACATAGTCGGGCGCCGACAGGCCCCAGGGACAGCGGGTCAGACCGTCCTCACCCGGAATCGCGGTGCTCACCCGCCCGTTCTACCTCACGCCTCCGACAGGGCGGCGAGGCGGCGCAGCCCGAGACGCATGAACGCCTTCGCGACCGGGCCGACGACGAGCCACCCGGCGCGGCCGAGCGGCCCGAACGGAAGGTCGACGCGCTCGGCCCACACGACGCGGCTGCCGGACCCCTCGGGGACGACCCTGAACCACGCCTCGCCGCGCACCACACGGCCCGTGTGCCGGACGGCGACCCGGCTCCCCGGCCGCCAGTCGGTGATCAGCATGGTGTCGAGGAACCCGACCGGGCCGACGCCCGTCCACGCCCGCAGTTCCTCGCCGACGTCACGGCCGCCCTCCGCGCTGGTGAACGGCATCCACTCGGCGTGCCTCGGCCAGTCGGTCAGGACGTCGAAGAGCCGGTCGGGCGGCGCGGCGGACACCGCCTCCGCGTGGACGGCGACACGGCTCACGGACGTTCCTCCTCGTCCTTGCGGAGTGAGGCGGCGCCGTTCCCGGCCGGGTCGTCCAGGCCGTGCAGGGCGCCGACCGAGCCCGCGCCGTGCCGCAGGTCGTAGAGCTGCTGTTCGAGGACGGCCACGCGGGCGTCGCGCTCGGACAGCGCGTCGGCGACCCGGCGCAGGGCCTCGTCCATGGTCTGCGGCTGGTAACCCCAGAACGTGCGCGGAAACCGCATGCGCAGCACGTCCGGGCCCGTGATGGGACGCTCGCCGGTCCCGAGCGGGAGCCGCGGGAAGTCGGGATGGGTGTCGGCGAGTTCCCCGCCCCTGCCCATGGCGAGGACGACCACGGCGCCCAGCACGGCCACGCCGGCCAGGACGAGCACCACGACGACCACGATCACGCTCCGATCTGCCTTCGTCCGTCCCTGTGAAGGACGATTCCCGCACCCAGATCGTGCCACGCTTTGCCGTATGGGGTTGCAACAGCGAGGGGTGCTCTCCCCGGACGCGCCCGTGCCGGACGGTGTCGTCGACGCGGGAACGGCGCCGCCGGTGAGCCGGGTCGAGGCGCTCATTTCCGCGAGCACGATGGCGGGCACGATGGCGGGCAGGGCGGCGGGCAGGGCGGCGGGCAGGGCGGTGCTCGTCACGCTGGAGACGGACGCGCGGGAGCCCGATCCTGGGCTGCTCGCCGCGGCGTCCGTCTACGCGTGGCTCGGCGTGACGCTGTTCCGCGTGCCGGAGGCGCAGGCGGACGGGGTGCGCCAGGTGTTGGACATGGTGGCGTCCATCCAGGGCGTCCGCCCGCCGGCGCTGGCCCGGCGCGGTCTCGCCTGACCCGCTCTCGCCTGGACGGTGACTAGCCGCGCAGGCGCTCCCAGGGGCCGGTGATCGCGAACGTGGCGCCCGGGTCGGACTGCCGGTTGGCGAACAGGATCCTGCCGTCCGGAGAGAACGTGACGCCGGTGAACTCGCTGCCGTTGAGGGCGTTGCGGGCCATCGCGAACGGCTTGTTCTCGCGGGTCGTGCCGACGAGGTACTGCTCGCCGTCGCCGTCCTCGGCGAGGATCACGCCGCCACCGTAGGGGGACACGGTGATGTTGTCCGGGCCGTCGTAACGGCCGCCCGGCTTGAAGATGAGCTGGAGTTCGATCTCGTTGCGGCGCGGGTCGTAGGTCCAGACCTGTCCGGCGTGCTCCCCGGCGGAGCCGGCCTTCTTCTCGGCGAAGCTGGCCACGAAGTACGCCTTGCCGTGACCCCACCAGGCGCCTTCGAGCTTCTGACTCCTGGTGATCTTGTCGAACTGCTTGCGGATGGACGTCTGCTTCGCCGCCGGGTCGGGGACGGCCACCCAGCGGGCGTGCAGCCGGGTCCCGGGCTCGGTGACGAGCGACAGGTCGGGGACGTCCCGCACGTTCAGCGCCTCCAGCCGCCCGCCCGCCAGGTAGGAGTGGTAGCCGCCGCGGTGTTCGCGGGGACGGAACCGGTAGAACAGCCCGAACGGCTTGGACGCGTCCTCGGTCAGGTAGGCGATGTTGGTGTGCGGGTCGACGGCGACGGCCTCGTGCGAGAACCGGCCGAGGCCGGTCAGCGGGACGGGCTTGGTGTCCCTGCCGTACGGGTCGACCTCGAAGACCCAGCCGTGGCTCTTGGTCTCCCCGCCGATGCCCTCGGTCTCCTCGCAGGTCAGCCAGGTTCCCCAGGGAGTGCGGCCGCCCGCGCAGTTCACGGCCGTCCCGGCGAGGCTGACGTACTGCGACACCAGGTTCCCGTGGCGGTCGACCTCCAGGGTGGTGGTGCCGCCGTAGGCCGCCGGGTCGTAGGTCAGCTCGGGCGGCGCGACGGCGCGCGTGCCGCCGTTGCCCTGCTCGTGGTTGCGCACCAGCAGGGTGTTGCCGCGCCTGCCACTGGCCTTGCCGTTGCCCTTTCCGGGACGGCTCGCGGGGAACGTCGCGGTCCCGTCGTGGGCGCCGGGGACGACGACGCCGTCGGAGATGGGGTCGCCCTCCACCGACAGCGTCTTGTACGAGAAGCCCTTGGGCAGGTCCAGGACGCCCTTGGGGTCGGGGATCAGCGGGCCGTAGCCGTACGCCTCACCGGTGTCGGCGCCCGCGGAGGTCTGGAAGATTCCGTCCAGGCTTCCGGCGAGGGCGATCGACAGCGCGCCGGCCGCGCCGCCCTTGACAACTCCGCGACGGGTCACGGTCATGGGGACTCCTTCACGTGGTGGGATCACGCGGGAGCCTGGTCGCCGCCCTTGAACCGGCGGTGAACCGGCACCGGCGGTGCGGCGAACCCCCAGGACAATCTTGTTTCGGACATGTCAGAGATGGCGACGCTGTGTGGTTTTTTCCGTTTCGTAGCGTGCGCGGGCACGCCGGGTGTCGTCGCGTGTCGACGTCTCGGCGACGGGGACGTCCCACCACGCGCCGCTGTCCGGCGCGGGGGCGAGCGGGTCGGTCTCGACGTGCACGACCGTCGTCCGGGACGAGGCGACCGCCGTGCGGAGCGCCTCGCGGAAACCGTCGGTGTCGTTCGCGCGGAGCACGTCCGCGCCGAGGCTGGCGGCGTTCGCGGCGAGGTCGACCGGGAGCGTGTCGCCGTCGAGCCCGGTGGCGGTGCGGGCCCGGTACCGGGTGCCGAACCGGGCCGCGCCGACCGATTCCGACAGGTTCCCGATCGAGGCGAACCCGTGGTTCTGAACGAGGACGACGACCAGCTTGATCCCTTCGGCGACGGCCGTGACCAGCTCCTGCGCCATCATCAGGTACGAGCCGTCCCCGACCAGGACGAACACCTCGCGGTCGGGCGCGGCCATCTTCACGCCGAGCCCGCCCGCGATCTCGTAGCCCATGCACGAGTAGCCGTACTCGACGTGGTAGCCCTTCGGATCGCGGGTCCGCCACAGTTTGTGCAGGTCGCCCGGCATGGAACCGGCGGCGCAGACCACCACGTCCCGGGGTCCGGCCGCCGCGTTGACGATCCCGATGATCTCCGACTGGGTGGGCGGTGTTCCGGTCTTCGCCCCGGCGCGGGGCCGGTACGCGTCGTCGACGACGGTGTTCCATCTGGCCATCAGCGCCCTGGCCTCGTCCTGGTAGGCGCGGGCGACGGTGTGGCCGCCGAGGGCCTTGTCGAGACCGCTGAGGGCCTCCCGGGCGTCGGCGACGACGGCCGTCCCGCCGAGTTTGACCGCGTCGGGACGGGCGACATTGATGTTCACGAACCGGACGTTCGGGGCGGCGAACAGGCTGCGGGACGCGGTCGTGAAGTCGCTGTACCGGGTCCCGACGCCGACGACGACGTCGGCGCGGCGGGCCAGCGCGTTGGCGGCGGTCGTGCCGGTGGCGCCGATCGCGCCGACCGCGCGTTCGTGGTCCCAGGGCAGGGCGCCCTTCCCGGCCTGCGTCTCCGCGACAGGGATGCCCGTGCGTTCGGCGAACGTCCGCAACACGTCGGTGGCGCCGGAGTAGATGACGCCGCCGCCCGCCACGACCAGCGGTCGTTCCGCCGCCAGCAGGACGGCGGCCGCCTCCTCCAGCGCGGCGGGCTCGGGCACCGGACGAGGGATCCGCCACACCCGGCGGGCGAACAGCTCCTCCGGCCAGTCGTACGCCTCGGCCTGCACGTCCTGCGGGAGGGCGAGGGTGACCGCGCCGGTCTCGGCCGGGTCGGTCAGCACCCGCATCGCGGCGAGCAGCGCGTCCGGCAACTGTTCAGGCCGGTTGACGCGGTCCCAGTACTTCGAGACGGGCTTGAAGCAGTCGTTGACCGACACGTCGTAGGAGCGGGCGTCCTCCAGTTCCTGCAGCACCGGGTTGGCGACGCGGGTCGCGAAGATGTCGCCCGGCAGGAGCAGCACGGGCAGCCGGTTGATCGTGGCCAGCGCCGCGCCCGTCACCATGTTCGTCGCGCCCGGCCCGATGGACGTGGTGCAGGCGAACGTGGCGGTCCGGTCGTTCATCCGCGCGTATCCGGCGGCGGTGTGCACCATCGCCTGCTCGTTACGCGCCATGTAGTACGGGACGTCGTTGTTCTCCAGCAGCGCGTTCTCCAGCAGCGCCTGGCCGATCCCGGCGACGTTGCCGTGCCCGAAGATGCCGAAGCAGCCCGCGAAGAAGCGGCGTTCGTGGCCGTCCCGCTCGCTGTGCTGCGCCGCGAGGAAACGGACGACGGCCTGCCCGACCGTGAGCCTCATGTTCGTCCCTCCGCCGAGGTCAGCGGCAGCCGCGGATCGACCGCCTGCTCCTGCCAGGTGTCGCGGATCCAGGCGTGCGCCGGGTCGTCACAGATCCGCCAGGCCCGCTCCGCTCCCGGTCCGGCCATCACGTTCAGGTAGTACAGGTCGTGTCCGGGCACCGCCATCGACGGCCCGTGCCAGCCGCTCGGAACCAGCACCACGTCGCCCGTGCGGACCTCGGCCAGCACGTCGGGCCCGCCGTAGACGCGCTGGTAGCCCATCCCGGTCTCGCCCGCGACCTCGAAGTAGTAGATCTCCTCCAGCACCGACTCGCCGGGCCGGTCCTCGTCGTGCTTGTGCGGCGGGAACGACGACCAGCAACCGCCCGGTGTCAGCACCTCGCACGCGATCAGCTTCTCGGCGAAGGGGAACGCCTCGGGCGTGCCGAAGTTGTTGACCTGGCGGCTCGCCGGCCCGGCGCCGCGCAGCTCCACGGGGACGTTCCCGGCCGGGCCGTAACGCGGTTCCAGCCGCGTCGCGCAGCGGGCCCCGGCCAGCGCGAACCGGCCCCTGCCCCGGACCGTCACCCGCGCGTCACGTGGGACGTACGCGAAGTCGCCGACCCGGCTGAAGACGCTGTCCCGGCCTTCCAGTTCGAACGTCGTCCCGTCGCATTCGACCGCACACGACCCGGCCAAGGGCAGCACGATCGTCTCGAACTCGCCCGTGTCGAACTCGTGCGCGCCGCCGTCCGGCAACTCCAGGACGCGGAGCGCCGCGTACCCCCATCCGGCCGACTCGGGCGTCACGACCAGGTCGTACGGGCCCTCACCGGCGGTTCCCGCGGGCAGGTGCAGGTTCTTGTTCACAGGCCCTCCACTGTTCAGGGGGCGGTCTCGCCCATCAGCGTCTCGACCTCGTCGCCGTCCGGCATGGCCGCCGCGCACGCGAGGCGGGACGCGACGATCGCGCCCGCCGCGTTCGCGAACGCCATGACACGCGGCAGGCTCCAGCCGGACAGCAGGCCGTGGCACAGCGCCCCGCCGAACGCGTCGCCCGCGCCGAGCCCGTTGACGACCTCGACCGGGACGGGCGGCGACTCCACCGTCTCGCCGCCGGAGTCGACGGCGAGGACCCCGTCCGGGCCGCGTTTGACGACGGCGAGCCGGACGCCCCGGTCGAGGAGCGCCCGCGCGGCCCGCATCGGGTCGCTCTCACCGACCGCGACCTCGCATTCGGTGGTGTTGCCTACCGCGACCGTGGCGTGTTCGAGCGCCTCGCCCGCCGCGCGCCGCGCCTGCGCCGCGGACTCCCAGAACATGGGCCGGTGGTCGAGGTCGACGACGGTGACCTCGGCGCGGCGCCGCCAGGACAGCGCGGCGAGCGTCGCGGCCCTGGACGGTTCGGCGCACAGCCCGGTCATGGTCGTCCACAGCACGCGGGCCGTCTCGATCGCGGGCCGCTCCAGCTCCTCGACCTTGATCTCCAGGTCGGGGGCCTTTGGCTGCCGGTAGAAGTACAGCGGGAAGTCGTCCGGCGGGAACAGCTCGCAGAACGTCACGGGCGTCGGGAGGTCGGGGACGTCCGCGACGAACCGGGCGTCCACCCCGTACTCGGCGAGCGCGCGGCGGACGAACCGGCCGAACGGGTCGGCGCCGGTGCGGGTGATCACGGCGGAGCGGCGGCCGTGCCGGGCGGCGGCGACCGCGACGTTGGTGGGGCTGCCGCCGAGGAACTTGCCGAACGTGTCCACCTCGTCCAGCCGGACGCCGGACTGGAGCGGGTACAGGTCGACGCCGACGCGGCCCATGGTGATGACATCGAAGGGGTCCGCGCCGCCGGTCACGAGGCGATCCCGGCGAGGTAGTCGACGCAGGCGCGCACGTCCGTCACCGGGCCTGCTCCAGGGGCGGGTTCGTGGTCGATGACGGTGTCCTGCTCCAGGACGTACCAGCCGTCGTACCCGGCGTCCTCCAAGGAGCCGATGATGCCGGGGATGTCGATGTCGCCCGCGCCGAGCGGCCGGTAGATGCCGGTGCGGACGGCGTCGGTGTAGGTCGTCCGGCCCGTCTGGACGTCGTCGGCGAGGGCGGCGTCCACGTCCTTGAGGTGGACGTGCGCGATACGCGTGGCGGCGCGCGCGGCCAGTTCGACGGGGTCGGCGCCACCGATGAGCAGGTGGCCGGTGTCCAGGCACAGCGGGATCGCGGACCCGTCGAGGACACGCTCCACCTCGGTGGACGTCTCCACCATCGTGCCGACATGGGGGTGCAGCACCGCCCGGACGCCGGACTCGGCGGCGAGCGCGGCGATCCGGTCGAGGTTGGTGAGAAGCGCCGTCCAGCCCGCGGCGTCGAGCGGTGGTCGCCCGTCGTAGCCGTCGCGGCCGTGCACGGCGGCCAACACCAGCGTCAACGCACTGTTGCCGCGTTCCATGGCGAATCCGGACAGAACCATCCGCGCCTCGGGAAGCGGGTCGCACTCCGGATCGTGCAGCACGAGCGGCGCGAACCCGCCGACCGGACGGAGCCCGTACTCGTCCAGCACGGCGGCGCGCCCGGCGGCGTGCCGAGGCAGGAAGCCGTCCGGGCCGAACTCCGTGGCGGCCAGCCCGAGGTCTTGCATCTCCGCGAGCACCCGTCCGGGGGCCAGCTGGTGCCCCCAGCCGGGCACCTCGCACACCCCCCACGAGATCGGCGCGCCCGCCACCCGGTCCTTGTTCACCGACTCGCCTCCCACCTCATCGAACGGTGGCCGCCCCCACCTCGTCGCCGCGAAGGTCCGCGACCTCGATCATGACCGAACCGGCCAGGTCGAACCCACCGACGCACGCCAGATATCCGGGGGCGTCCCAGTCGTCGCCGCCGGGCCGTCCGCCGAGGGGCAGGTACGTCCCGCCCGCCTGCCGGACCAGCAGCAGCGCGGCCGCGACGTCCCAGGCGTTGATGGACGCGTCGTAGGCGACGTCCGTCCAGCCCGCCGCGACGTGCGCGAGGGTGAGCGCGGCGCTGCCCGGTTTGCGGACGTGGGCGAACGCGTCGGTCATCAGGCCGTACCGCCGCAGCACCTCGTCCCGGTCGCCGACGCGCAGGTCACGGACGCTGGGGTAGGACGTGGCGACCACGGCCGTCGCGTCATGGGTCGCGCCACGGCTGCGGAGCGGCTCGCCGTTGCAGGTGGCGCCGTCCAGCGAGGCGAGGAACATGTCCTCACGGACCGGGTCGTACACGGCGCCCGCGACCAGCTCGCCGCCCGCGACGGCGGCGACGGACACGCAGAAGAACGGCAGGCCGACCGCGAAGTTCGCGGTCCCGTCGATGGGGTCCACGTACCAGCGGATCCCGTCGTCGGAGTCGGCCGAGCCGCCGCGCGTCCCGCCCTCCTCACCGACGACGACGCTGCCCGGGGAGTGCTCGGCGAGCACGTTCCGGATCGTCTCCTCCGCCGCGCGGTCGTGCTCGGTGACCGGGTCGTGGCGGTCCTTCTTCTCATCGACCTTGGGGCGGGAGCGGAACGCCTCGCGCAACCGCCCGCCGGGGGCGCGGGCCGCGAGTTCGGCGATCTCGGCGAGCTTCCGGGAGGCGGGCACGTCGACGTTCATTCGTCTCCTTCGAGTGGTGGCGAAATCGGGCGCGCTCGTCTCGACCGTATCCGAGCGCCCGCGTTACACGTCTCCCGGCACGGGCAGGGGACGACCTACGACCGAGGAGGCAGCGATGGCACGACAGGTGGCCGACTACGTCCTTCGGCGGCTGACCGAGTGGGGCGTGGAGCGGGTCTTCGGCTATCCCGGGGACGGCATCAACGGGATGCTCGGCGCGTTCGACCGGGCCGAGGGGAAGCCGGAGTTCATCCAGACCCGGCACGAGGAGATGGCCGCGTTCATGGCCGTCGGGCACGCCAAGTTCACCGGCGAGGTGGGCTGCTGCGTGGCGACGTCCGGACCGGGCGCGATCCATCTGCTGAACGGCCTGTACGACGCGAAGCTGGACCACCAGCCCGTGGTCGCGATCATCGGGCAGCAGAAGCGGCTCGCGCAGGGTTCCCACTACCAGCAGGAGGTCGCGCTGGAGAACCTGTTCTCCGACGTGTCCGAGTACTGCCAGATCTGCATGCACCCCGGGCAGGTCCGGCATGTCATCGACCGGGCGTTCAAGACCGCACTGACCGCACGCGGCGTCGCGACCATCATCATTCCGGAGGACGTCCAGGAGGCGGCCGCGGAGCCGTCGCCGCCGAAGGAGCACGGCGCGGTGTACTCCAGCGTCGGCTGGAGCCGCCCGCGCGTCCTGCCGAACCGGGAGGAGCTGCGCAAGGCCGCCGACATCCTCAACGAGGGGCAGCGGGTCGCGATGCTCGTCGGGCAGGGCGCGGCGAACGCGCGGACCGAACTGGTCGAGGCGGCGGACCTGCTCGGCGCGGGCATCGCCAAGGCCCTGCTCGGACGGGAGGTCGTGCCCGACACGCTGCCGTTCGTGACCGGGCCCATCGGGCTGCTCGGCTCCAAGGCCAGCGATGAGATGATCATGAACTGCGACACCCTGTTCATGATCGGCACCAGCTTTCCGTACGCCGAGTGGCTCCCGGACGAGGGCAGCTGCCGCGGCGTCGAGATCGACATCGACGGACGCATGATCGGCATCCGGTATCCGATGGACGCCCATGTCGTCGGCGACGCCAAGGAGACCCTCAGGGAGCTGCTCCCGATGCTGCGGCGCAAGAAGGACCGAGCGTGGCGGGAGGAGATCGAGGAGAACGTCCGGGCCTGGAACAGCGTGATGGAGAAGCGCGCCGGGCAGAGCTTCGACGGCAAGATCAACCCGCAGGCCGTGGCGCACGAGCTGTCGCCGCTGCTCCCGGACGGCGCCATCCTCACCGCCGACTCCGGGTCGGCCACCAACTGGTGGGCCCGCCATCTCAAACTCCGCGACGGTATGCGGGCGTCGCTGTCGGGGACGCTCGCCACCATGGGACCCGGCGTCCCGTACGCGATCGCCGCGCGGTTCGCCTACCCGGACCGCCCGGTGATCTGCTTCGTCGGCGACGGCGCGTTCCAGATGAACGGCATGAACGAGATGCTCACCGTCAAGCGGTACGCCGAACGTATGGCGGGCGGCCCGCCGCTGATCTTCTGCGTGTTCAACAACCAGGACCTCAACCAGGTCACCTGGGAGCAGCGCGCGATGGGCGGCGACCCGAAGTACGAGGGCTCGCAGTCCATCCCCGACTTCCCGTACGCCGAGTTCGCGGAGATGTGCGGGTTGAGGGGCGTCTACTGCGACGAGCCGGAGCGGGTCACCGCGGCCTGGCAGGAGGCCCTGTCAAGCGACCGTCCGGTCGTGCTGGAGTTCGTGGTGGACAGTGAGATCGCCCCGATCCCGCCGCACATCATGTCGGACCAGGCCAAGAAGTCCCTCAAGGCGACCCTCAAAGACCCGCAGAGGCTCGGCATCGCCGCCCGCGGCTTCCGGCAGAAGCTCACCGAGATGTACGAGAACATGCCCGGCCGCAAGCACTGACCGGGCCGCTCACAGCTCCGCCTCGGCGTAGTCCTCCGGGGAGAAGTCGATGCGGGGCTGGGAGCGTTCCAGCAGATCGAACGCCTCCGGGACGGACGTCGACCAGCCGATGGCGTCCCAGATCCCCGCGCGGGCGAAGCCCTGCTCGGTGAGGCCCCGCATCAGCTCCCGCAGCGGGTCGTAGACGCCGGTCGGATCGAGGATCACGATGGGTTTGCGGTGCATGGCGAGGACCCGGGCCGTCCACACCTCGAACAGTTCCTCCAGCGTGCCGATGCCGCCCGGCAGGATGAGGAACGCGTCGCTGCGGCGGTCCATCTCGCCCTTGCGTTCCCGCATGTCGCCGGTGACGACCAGCTCGTCGTTGTCCTCGTCGGCGATCTCCACGCTGACGAGGGCCTCGGGGATGACGCCGACGGTGCGGGCGCCGCCCGCCCGCGCGGCGCGTGCGACGGCGCCCATGCACGACACCTTGGCGCCGCCGCTGACGAGACTGTGCCCGCGCCGGGCGAGTTCGGCACCGGCCTCGGCCGCGAGGTCGACGTACCGGCGGTCGATCGTCCCGCTGGAGGAGCAGAAGACGCAGACGGCAAAGGGCTCGGCGGTTTTCACCGGCCCAATCCTACGGGTCGCTCAGTGGGCCGACAGGTCTCTGCGACGGAAGCCCGCCATGCCGAGGGCGGTGAGCGCGGCGGCGATGGCGGCCAGCCAGAGCAGCGGCAGGACGGCGAAGTCCTGCCCGATCTTCGGGACGTGGGTGAACGGCGAGACGTCCAGCGCCCACGATGACATGTCGAGGCTCGGCCCGAACATCGTGATCAGCGCGAACAGGCCGACCGCCGCCCAGGCGCCGCCCGCGGTGAACCGGGGCGCCAGCCCGAACAGCGCGAGCGCGATCGCGCCGACCAGCCACACGGCGGGCAGCTGCGCCATCGCCGCGCCGAACACCCGGGGCAGTTCCCCGCCCACGTCGCCGCTGTTCAGGCCGTGCGTCAGCCCGGCGGCGGCGCCGGTGACGGCCAGCGCGGCGGCGGATCCGAGCGCGGCGAACACGCCGTGACTGGACGCCCACCGCAGCCGTCCGGTCGCCGTGGCGAGCAGCGGCTCGGCGCGCTGCGCGGCCTCCTCGGTGCGCAGCCGCAGCGCCGCCGACACCGCGTAGGCCGCGACGATCAGGCCGACCGTGCTCATCACCGACGCGAAGTAGGCGTCGATGATCGCCGACTGCCCACCGTCCTCCAGCCCCCGCCCACCACCTTCAATCGACGAGCTACGCTCGGCACCCATCTTCGTGAAGATCTCCTTGAGTTCGGGGTTGTCGGCCACCATGTCCTCGACGCCGTTTCCGAGGGCTCCGTAGACGACGCCGAGCGCGGCGAACCCGGCGAGCCACCCGTACAGGGGACGGCTCTGCAACCGCCAGCCGAGACCGAACGTCCCCGACAGCCACTCCGGCGCCGCGGGCGACCCGAGCCGCGGCGGCAGGATTCCGGCGCCGACGTCGCGGCGTGCCGACAGGGCCCCGGCGGCGCTCACCAGGACGGCGACGAGGGCCACCACCAGCGCCAACGTCCACCAGCGTTCGTCGCCGAAGGCGCGCACCCGGTTGGTCCAGCCGAACGGCGACAGCCAGCCGAGCCAGGACAGCGCGTTGCCCGCCCCGCCGACATCGGCGGCCATCCGGACCGCGAACGCGACCCCGACGGCCGCGATGGCGATGCCCCGGGCGGCGCCCGCGCCCTCGCCGAGCTGGGCGGCGACGCCCGCGACCGCCGCGAAGAGGCATCCGGCGGAGGCCAGTTGCAGGCCCAGGGCCAGCGACCCGGCGAGCGGCAGACCCTGAGCGGTCAGCCCGGCGGTGAGCAGCGCGGCGAGCACGAGGTTCGCCGCCGTCGTCACCAGGAGCGCGGCGGCCAGTCCGGCGCCACGGCCCGTCACGGTGGCGCCGAGCAGTTCGCGGCGGCCCGCCTCCTCCTCGGTCCGGGTGTGCCGGACGACCGTCAGCGCGCTGATGATCGCGATCACGACCGGGATGAACCCGGAGCGCTGCGCGATGATGGCGCCGAGGCTCGTGTCGTACAGCGGCCCGTACAGCGCGAGGAACGTCGGGTTCGTCCCGGTCGTCCGCGCGTACTCCAGCCGGTCGGCGGCCTCCGGGTAGAGGCTGTCGGTGGCGCCGACGAACCCCATCGGGACGACCGCGAGCACGATCACCCAGAGAGGCAACAGGTACCGGTCGCGGCGCAGGATCAGGCGGACCAGTCCGCCGGTGCCGACGAGCCCCCTCATCGGGAGGTTTCCTGGAGTTCGTCCTGGTAGTGCCGCAGGAACAGTTCCTCCAGCGTCGGCGGACGGCTCGTCAGGCTCCGCACGCCGACCTCGGTGAGCCGCTTGAGGACCTCGTCGAGCCGGGGCGTGTCCACCTCGAACCTGATGGTGGTGCCGTCGATCCGAACGTCGTGGGCGCCGGGCAGCGGGAGGCCGTCCGGCGGGGCCGCGAGTTCGGCGTGGATGGAGGTCCGGGTCAGGTGCCGCAGCTCGTCCAGGGTGCCGGACTCCACCGCGACGCCGTTCCGGATGATCGTCACCCGGTCGCACAGCGCCTCGACCTCGGACAGGATGTGGCTGGACAGCAGGACCGTCCGCCCGTTCTGCCGTTCCGCACGGATGCAGTCCTGGAAGACCTCCTCCATGAGGGGGTCCAGGCCGGAGGTCGGTTCGTCCAGCAGCAGCAGTTCGGCGTCGGACGCCAGCGCGGCGACGAGCCCGACCTTCTGCCGGTTGCCCTTGGAGTAGGCGCGGCCCTTCTTGCGCGGGTCCAGCTCGAACAGGTCGAGCAGCTCCGCCCTGCGGCGCGGGTTCGTTCCGCCGCGCATCCGGCCGAGCAGGTCGATGACCTCGCCGCCGGTCAGGTTCGGCCACAGCGTGACGTCGCCGGGGACGTAGGCGAGACGGCGGTGCAGGTCCGTCGCGTCCCGCCAGGGGTCGCCGCCGAGCAGCCGGGCCGTGCCCGCGTCCGCGCGCAGCAGGCCGAGCAGGATTCTGATGGTGGTCGACTTTCCCGCGCCGTTCGGGCCCAGGAAGCCGTGCACCTCTCCCTGCCGGACGGTCAGGTCGAGGCCGTCCAGCGCACGGGTCCGGCCGAAGGTCTTGACCAGGCCGGAGATCTCGATGGGGGGCGTGTTCTCGGTCACCGGTTCTCCTCGTTCGGGGGGCGCCCGCCCGCGGCGAGCATCTGCTTCAGACCCGCACGCGCCTGGGCGACCAACTCCGGCTCCAGCAGCCGGTCGTCGTAGACGTCGATCAGCGCAAGCGCCATCCGGGCGTAGCCCTCGCCGGTCAGGATGTCGACGCCCAGTGCCCTGGACATGTGGTGGTGCAGGACGTACAGGCCGAGGCTCATCCCGGTCAGGACGGTCGCGTAGGCGTGCACGTCGTCGGTGTCGGGCCTGCGCACCCCGGGCCTGCCGGTCTCCAGGACCTCTTCGCTGTAGACGACCATCTCGTCGAACAGCACGGCCGCGGCGTCCGAACCGTCGGTCATCGCGCGGGCGAGGTAGCGCTGGACGGGCAGGGCCGTCCGCACGGCGATCGCCATGAAGCCGGGGCTGGCCATTCCACCGCGCAACGCCTCGTCCTTGACCCGGCGGATGGACTCGACGGTGTACCGGTCACACGCCTCTTGGAGCGCCTCCTTGGTGCCGTAGTGGTGCTGCACCAGGGCGGGAGAGACACCGGCGGCCTTCGCGATGCCCCGGATCGTCGCGCCCTTCACCCCGTGTTCGGCGAACTCCAGAAGCGCGGCGTCCCTGATCCGGGCCTTGGCGGTCAGATCCTTCGCGGTCAGATCCTCGGCCCGTTCCCCGCCCGACATGTCGTCACCGCCTGTACATCAGTTCAGCAAGCTGTACAGCGGTACACTATACCGCTGTACAGGCGCCCGAGTACAGACGGGTCAGGGGCCCCCGGGAAGTTCGCTGAGCGTCACCTGGACGCGACGTTTCGTCCCGTCCGGCTTCTGGATCTCGACCTGCGCGGTGTTACCGGGTTTGAGGGTCGCGAGCACCGACGACAACGCCGTCTGGTCGGGCGTGGGCGTCCCGTTGACCGACAGGATCAGGTCGCCCTCCTCGATGCCCGCCTTCGCCGCGCCGCCGTCCCGCTGGACCTCCACGACCGCGACCGCGGACCGCTGCCCGCCCTGCGAGCCGACGATCGTGCGGACCACCACGCCGAGCGCCGCCCGGCCGGAGTCCGACACCCGTCCGGACGCGATGAGTTGCGGCACGATCCGTTTGACGGTGTTGCTCGGCGTCGCGAAGCCGATGCCCGCCGCCGGACCGCCGATCGACGGATCCGAGGCGGCCGCGGTGGGCACGCCGATGACCTGGCCGTTCAGCGTGACCAGGGCGCCGCCGCTGTTGCCCGGATTGATCGCCGCGCTGGTCTGGATGGCGTCGGCGATCGTCGATCCCTGGAAGTCGCCCTCGCCCTGCGACGACACCGTCCGGTGCAGCGCGGAGACGATCCCGTTCGTCACGCTCCCGGCGAGGCCCAGCGGATTGCCCATCGCCAGGACGATCTGCCCCACCTCCGCCTTGCTGGAGTCACCCCACGACGCGGGCTTCAGGGACGCGCCGTCCACCCTGACCACGGCCAGGTCGTCCGCCGCGAACGCGCCCACCAGGTCGGCGTTCAGCGGCGTGCCGCCGCTGGAGGACGCCACCTGGATGCGGTTCGCACCGGCGACCACATGCGCGTTGGTGACCACATGGCCCCGGGCGTCGTAGACGACCCCCGACCCCTCCCCCTGGTCGGTCTGGATCTTCACGACCGAGGGCAGCACGACGTCCACGACCTTCTCGTACTGCTGTTGAAGGTCCGACGCCGGTCCGCTCACCGGGGCGGACGTCCGCGCCTGCGTCGAACCCCCGGCGTCGTCGTCGCCGCCACTGCATCCCGCGAGGGCCAGCGCCCCCGCCGCCACCACCGCGCACGCCCTGACCTTCGCGTCGGCGAGCGTCGGGTTCCTGTTCGCTCTCCCCTTCACGCTCCCACCTCCCCCGACGCTCTCATTCCCGCCTCCCGCGGATCAGACCTCCACGCAGGAGTCGAGGTAGGGGGCGAGTTCTCGCGCGACGGTGCGGAGCGGGCGGACGCTCCGCTCGGCCCGCGCCAGCAGGATCGCGCCCTCCAACGAGCTGATCATCAGCGTGGCGAGCGCGTCGGCCTTCCGGGACGGCACGCCCATCGCGGCCAGCTCACGCGCGACCGGACGGCGCCACGCGGCGAACGCGGCGGCGGACGCGGCCCGCGTCGACTCGACGGTGTCGGCGCAGTCGACCGTCGCCGCCGCGACCGGGCACCCCGTCACGAACCCCTTCGCCTGGAACTCGTCGGTCCACTGGCGCACCATCGCCGCGAACAGCCTGCCCGGCGTCGGGCTGGACATCGCGGACACGAACCGGGCGACGCGCTTGCTCGCGTACCGTCCGGCCCATTCCACGGCCTCGTTCACCAGCTGTTCCTTGCCGCCCGGGAAGTAGTGCTGGAGGGAGCCGCGCGGCGCCCCCGCGTGCTCGGCGACGTCCCGCAGCCCGGTCGCGGTGACCCCGTCGCGGCGGATCAGCTGCGCCGCGCTGAACACCATCCGCTCCCGCGGCCCCCGCTCGGCCGCCGCCATTACCGAACTCCGGCTATTGCATCTCTCACCTGGTTCATTATCATGACCGTTGTCATAACTCGCAAGATCGGACGACGGCTCTGCCGGAGGCGACGATGGGCGCGGACCTCGGCTTTCTCGGCCTCGGTGTGATGGGCGGACCCATGGCGCTCAACCTGGCCCGCGCCGGGTCGGACCTCGTCGTCTGGAACCGCACCACCGCCAAGACCGAGGCGCTGCGGGCCGCCGGGGCGGCGGTCGCGGCGAGTCCCGCCGACGTGTGCCGCCGGACGCGTGTCGTGTTCCTCATGCTGGCCGACGGCCCCGCGATCGACGCGGTCCTGGAGCGCGGCTCACCCGGCTTCGCCGCGAACGTCGCCGGGCGCGTGATCGTCCACATGGGCACGACCTCGCCGGGCTACTCCCGTGGCCTCGAAGCCGACGTGCGCGCCGCCGGCGGCCGGTACGTCGAGGCCCCGGTCTCCGGGTCCCGCGGGCCCGCCGAGGAGGGCCGCCTGGTGGGGCTGCTCGCGGGCGACGCGGCGGCCGTGGACGTCGTCCGGCCCCTGCTGGGCCCGATGTGCGCCGAGTCGTTCGAGTGCGGGCCCGTCCCGAACGCCCTACTGATGAAGCTGGCGGTCAACCTGTACCTGATCACGATGGTGACCGGCCTGGCGGAGGCGTTCCACTTCGCCGCCGAGCACGGTCTGGACGAGCGGCGGCTCCGGGACGTCCTCGACGCGGGCCCGATGGCGAGCACCGTGTCCCGTGCCAAGGGCGCCAAGCTCGTCGCCCGCGACTTCACCGTCCAGGCGTCGATCACGAACGTCCTCGACAACAACCGTCTCGTCGCCGAGGCCGCCCGTGACTCCGGCATCGCGTCCCCGCTCCTGGACGTCTGCCACGCCCTCTACCGCGAGACCCTGGCCCTCGGCCACGGCGAGGCGGACATGGCGGCGGTGGTACACGCGATCGAGACACGAACCGCCGCCCCGGCGACCACTCCCCGACACCCTCCACCCCCGCGACCAACGCACGAGCCCCGCTGATCTCCTGCTCGAACGGCCTCGATTCGGCCTGTACGACTCGGTACAGAGCGCGAATAAATAGTTCTCAACTCAAAAGTCTCGAACCAGCATGTTCTTCTAGGGCCTCTGGCCGAATGGCCACCCCTCCGTGTTCAAGGGGTGGCCAGGGGTATTCAGGTTCCGGCGGCCTCTGCAGTTGACGATTGCGCCTCCTTCTCCACATACTCCCGGGCTGCCGTCTCGTGAGCTTCCAGGATGTGCCGCACGGCATCCCCGGGGTCGTCCGTGAGGTACAGCAGATCCGGGTCCTCCGGCGAGATCATGCCCTTGGCCAGGAGAGTTCCCTTGATCCAGTCGAGAAGACCACCCCAGAACTCGGTGCCCACGAGGACGATCGGGAACTTGGTGATCTTCTTGGTCTGTACCAGGGTGACGGCCTCGAACAGCTCGTCCAGGGTGCCGAACCCACCGGGCAGCCCGATGAAGGCCTGGGAGTACTTGACGAACATCGTCTTCCGGACGAAGAAGTAACGGAACTCGAGCCCGATGTCGAGGTAGTCGTTGAGCTTCTGCTCGAACGGCAGCTCGATACCGAGCCCGACGGAGAGACCGCCGTTCTCGTCGCAGCCCTTGTTGGCGGCCTCCATGATTCCGGGGCCGCCGCCGGTGATGACGGCGTAGCCGGCGTCGTGGAGGCGCGCGCCGATGTCGACGGCGAGTTCGTACTCCTCGGTGCCCGGCTTCGTCCGGGCGCTGCCGAAGACGCTGACGGCCTTCGGCAGCTCGGCCAGCAGGCCGAAGCCCTCGACGAACTCCGCCTGGATGCGCAGCACCCGCCACGGGTCGGCGTGCACCCACTCCGCGGGGCCGCGACTGTCGAGGAGGCGTTGGTCGGTGGTGGTCTGCGGGACGGCCCGCCCCCGCAGCACGGCCGGTCCCTGCCGGCGCGAGCGGGAGTTCACTTCCGATGTCATGGGGCCACGGTAGCCGGAGCCTCCAGCCACGTGCGCAGGCGTTGCTCACACTCGGCTATGAGAGGAATCTCGACGTGTTCGTCCTTCGTGTGCGCGAGGGTGGGTTCGCCGGGGCCGTAGTTGACGGCGGGGACACCGATCTCCGCGAAGCGGGCCACGTCCGTCCAGCCGAGTTTCGCGCGGACGTCGGCGCCGCTCGCCGCGACGAACGCCGCCGCCGCCGGGTGCGTCAGCCCGGGTCGCGCCGCGGCGGCGCGGTCGGTGATCGTCACCTGGAAGTCGGCGAAGATTCCACGAACGTACGCCTCGGCCTCCTCCACGGACTTGTCGGGAGCGAACCGGTAGTTCACGGTCACGACGCATTCGTCGGGGATGACGTTCCCCGCGACGCCGCCGCTGATGAACACGGCGTTCAGGCCCTCGTGGTACTCCAGGCCGTCCACGACCGGACGGGACGGCTCGTACGCGCGCAGCACGTCCAGGATCCGCCCGGCGGTGTGGATCGCGTTGGAGCCCATCCAGGCCCGCGCGCTGTGCGCCCGCTCCCCCGTCGCCGTGACCTCGGCGCGCAACGTGCCCTGGCAGCCGCCCTCGATCAGCCCGCCGGTCGGCTCCATCAGCACCGCGAAGTCGCCCGCGATCAGGTCGGGACGGGACGCCGCGAGCCGCCGCAGCCCGTTCCGCTCGGCCTCGATCTCCTCGCAGTCGTAGAACACGTACGTGAGATCGCGGGTCGGCTCGGGGACGGTGGCGGCCAGGCGCAGCGCGACGGCGACGCCGCTCTTCATGTCCGTCGTCCCGCATCCGTAGAGCCGGTCGCCGACCACCCGCGACGGCAGGTTCCCGTTCAACGGAACCGTGTCGAGATGTCCGGCGAGGACGACCCGTTCGGACCGTCCGAGGTCGGTGCGCGCGACCACGCTGTTCCCGACGCGTTCCACCGTGAGGTGCGGCAACGCGCGCAGGGCCTCCTCGACGGCGTCGGCGAGGGCCTCCTCCGCGCCGCTCACCGACTCCATGTCGACGATGGCCGCCGTGAGGTCCACCACGTCCGAGTTCAGATCCAGGCCCATGCTCAAGTCCTATCATCGCGAGCGTGGACCTGCCTGTGCTGGAGTGCGCCGTCCACTGGGCGCGCCCCACCGACACCCCCGACATGCGCGCCCTGCTGACCACCGAGGAGCGCGACCGCTACGACCGTTTCCTCCGCCCCGCCGACAAGGCCCGTTTCGTCACCGGACGGTTCCTGGCCCGTACCGCCCTCGCCGCGGCCACCGGACTCGACCCGGCGACCATCCGGTTCACCACCGACTGCCCGCACTGCGGCGGCACGCACGGCAAGCCCCGCGTGCCCGGCTCCGGCGTGGACTTCTCGCTCTCCCACTCCGGCGAGCGCGTCGTCGTCGTCCTCGCCGAGGGCGTCGAGGTCGGGGTGGACGTGGAGCAGGAGAACGACCGCGACGTCGACCGGCTCGCCGAGGCGGTCCTCGCCGCGCCGGAACGCGCGGCGCTCGCCGCCATGGCCGACCGCGGCCGCGGTTTCCACTGCTACTGGACCCGCAAGGAGGCCCTGCTGAAGGCGACGGGCCACGGTCTGGCCGCGCCCATGACCGAGATCCACGTGTCGGCGCCCGACGAGCCCGCCGAGGTCGTCGCCTGGGACGGCGAGGCGGCGGTCTCGCCCGTCCGCCTCGCCGATCTGGACCCCGGGCCCGGCTACGCCGCCGCGGTCGCCGCGCTCACCGACCGGCCCCTCAAGATCACCGAACTCAGGTGTTGACGCCGTGGTCCCGCAGGATCTCGTTGAGGGACGCCTTGTCGTGCCGCCGCCCCTCGTCCAGCCGCTTGAGGATCAGCACCGCCGGTAGCCCGAAGGTGCCGCCCGCGAACTCCTTCTGCCGGGTGCCGCCGACCGCAACGCACCAGTCGGGGATGCGGCCCCGGCTGATCTCCTCGCCCGTCTCGACATCGATGACCGGCATGGACGCCGACAGGTTCGTGCCGGACCCGACCACCGCGCCGCGCCCCACCCGGGCGCCCTCCACGATCATCGACCGGCTGCCGATCATCGCCTCGTCCTCGATGATCACCGGCTTGGCGTTGGGCGGCTCCAGCACGCCGCCGATCCCGACACCGCCGGACAGGTGCACGTTCTTGCCGATCTGCGCGCACGACCCCACGGTCGCCCACGTGTCGACCATCGTCCCCGAGTCGACATAGGCGCCGATGTTGGTGAACGACGGCATCAGCACCACGCCGGGCGCGAGATGCGCGCCCCACCGGGCGATCGCGCCGGGGACGACGCGCACGCCGTCCAGCCGCGTCTTCAACGGGATGCGGTCGTGGTACTGGAAGTCGCCGACCTGGGAGCGCACCATGCCGAGCACCTTGAAGCTCAACAGGATCGCCCGCTTGGCCCGCTCGTCGACGACGACCTCGTCGGTGCCGGGGTCGATCTGGGCGACCCGGGCCTCCCCCGAGTCGAGCTGGTCGACGGCGGCGACGATGGCGGCCTTGGCGTCGCCGTCCTCGGGGGTCAGCTCGGCGCGCCGCTCCCACAGCTCGTCGATGACGCCGGAGATCGGGCTGGTGAACGTATCGGTCATGGCCACTGAGCTTACTGGTGGCCCGTTCCCGGTACCGTCTTCGCGTGGCTGTTTGGGCGAGGATGAAGACGCCGCCGCACGAGGGACCGGACGGCGGCGGCCACCGGGGGCGGCGCTGGGCGGCGGGCGTGTCCATCGTGGTGGTGCTGATCGGCGTGGCCGCATACGCGCTGTTCCACAAGGCCCGCCCCTACCTGCACGGCACCGGCTGCGAGGTGACCACCAGCGCCGGCAAGATGCCCCTCGATCTGGAGCAGGCCGCCAACGCCGCCACGATCGCGGCGGTCGCCCTCCGCAAACGGCTTCCCGAGCGGGCCGCGGTGATCGCCTACGCGACCGCGATCCAGGAGTCCCACATCCGCAACCTGCCGGGCGGCGACCGCGACTCGGTCGGCATGTTCCAGCAGCGCCCCTCCCAGGGCTGGGGCGAACCGCATGTGCTCCGCGACCCCGTCGCGTCCACCACCAAGTTCTTCAACGCGCTGGTCAAGGTGAAGGGCTACCTCGACCGTGACCTGCACGACGCGGCGCAGCGCGTGCAGCGCAGCGCCGACGGCCGCGCCTACGCCCGCCACGAGGACGACGGCACGGTCCTCGCCGCCGCGTTCACCGGACGCGAGGCCGCCGCGGCCCGCTGCTGGTACCCGCCCGGCAAGCGGACCGCGTCCCGCCGCCCGGAGGCGCTGCGGGAGATGCGCCGCGCGTTCGGCGACGACCTCCGCGTCGGCGGCCCCGGCCCGATCAAGGCCGGCGCCGCCCCCCGCCCCGAGTCCTGGAACGCGGTGAAGGTCGCCAACCCCCGGGAGGGCTGGACGGTCGCCGCGTGGGCGGTGACGCACGCCCAGCCCTACGGCCTCACCGAGGTCCGCTACGCCGGCCGCCACTGGCGCGCCGACGCCGGCCACGACGGCTGGACCAAGGACCCCGCCGCCCCCACCCACACAGTGATCATCAAGTGACATATTGAGTTTTGCTCTGATTTGGTGAGTTTGTTTACTTTGTCGCCATTAAAGGTGATCATGTGGGCGACCGCACCAACGAAGAGGAGTACATCATGAGGCGACTCTTAGCGCGTGTCTCACTTGTGACGGCGGTGGCGGCGGCTTCGACGATGGGGCCGGTGTCCCTCGCGTCCGCGTCGACCGGCGCCACCTTCCACGGCTGCCCCGAACGCTCGCTGTGCGGCTGGTCGGAGCCCTACTTCCAGGGCGAGATGACGACGTGGGAGGCAGGCCGCGGATGTTTCAACACGCCGTTCCCGATCCGCTCCGCCGCCAACACCTGGAAGGGCGGTATCGACGTCGTCCTGTACCTGCTCCCAGGTAAGGATTGCGAGGGCGAATACGACACGTCGGTGACCCGCAGCGAGTCACGCCCCTTCTTGCCCATCGCGGCTCTCAGCGTCGATTCGGTGTGGTGAAGTTCGGCCCGCTTGTGCCACTCGTGTGACGGGAACCTTCTCGGAGCGGGGTTCGACCTGGACGTCGGTGGCCTCGCCGCGGGTGTTGGCGGAGCGGAGCGCGACGACGGCGGCGGCCGCGAGGAAGATGCTGCACACGAGCAGTGCCCTCGCGAATCCCGAGGTCATGGCCTCCGCCGCGGGCCTGCCGTCCGCGAGCAGGGACTCGGTGTGGGACGTGGCCACCGCGGAGAAGATCGCCAGGCCGAGCGCGCCGCCGATCTGCTGGGACGCGTTGAGCAGCGCGGCGGCGAGACCGGCCTTGTCCGCGGGGACGTTCGCGTTGGCCGCGGTGGTGATGGAGACGAACGCCATGCCGAGGCCGAACGAGGTGACCATGAGGCCCGGCAGCAGGTCGGTCAGGTACGCGCCGTCCACGGGGATGCGCGACAGCCAGTAGATCCCCGCGCCCGTCACGAGCAGGCTCACGACGATCAGCGGGCGGGTACCGGTGCGGGCGACGAGTCGCGGGGTGATTCCTGCGGCGACGCCGACGCCGACGCACAGCGGCAGGTAGGCCGCGCCGGTCCTCATCGGGGAGTAGCCGAGGATGTTCACCATGTAGAGGCTGAGGAAGAAGAACATCGAGATGAGCCCGGCGACCGCGACGAGGCAGGCGACGTTGGTGACGCCGAGCCCGCGCACCCGGAAGATCGACAGCGGGAGCAGCGGGTTGCGGTGGCGTAGCTCGTTGACGACGAACGCGGTCAGCAGCACGACGGTCCCGGCGAGGCCGCCGATGGTGCGGGCCGCGTCCCAGCCGACCTCCGGGGCCTTCACCAGGGTGAAGACGAGCAGCAGCATGCCGGAGGTGACGAGGACCGTCCCGCCGATGTCGAAGCGGGCCAGGTTCGCGGACCGGCGGTCGTCCTCCACCAGCAGGAACAGTCCGATGATCACCAGGACGCAGACGGGCGCGTTGACGAGCATCACCCAGCGCCAGTCGAGCGTCTCGGTGAGCACGCCGCCGAGCAGGACCCCGGCGGCGCTGGCGCCTCCCGCGACGCCTCCCCACGCGCCGAGGGCCTTGGCGCGGTCGCCGCCCTCCTTGAACGTGGTCGTCAGGATCGACAGCGTTCCGGGCAACATCAGTGCCGCCCCGACGCCCTGCGCGAGCCGCGCACCGACCAACATCCCCGAGTTGACTGCCAGCCCGCCGACCAGGGACGACAGGGAAAACAGGACCGTCCCGGCCAGGACGACGCGGCGACGGCCGAGCAGGTCGGCGAGGCGACCGCCGAGGAGCATGAACCCGCCGTAGGTGAGCAGGTAACCGCTCGGGACCCACTGGAGGTCCTGGACGGAGAAGTCCAGGTCCCGCCGGATCGCGGGCAGCGCCACGTTGACGATCGAGGCGTCGATGAAGTCGAGGAACGCGATGGCGCACAGCAGCGTCAGGGTCAGCTTGCCGCGCCCGGTCGCGAGAAAGGACGGGCGAGTGTCCGTCATGGGAACCTCCGTGTTCGTGCTTGTCGCCCTCCTTGAGGGGATTCGGAGCGCCGAATGTGACACGACCGACGGATGATGAGCTTCACATCACATTTCGGCGGGAGATGTCACATTCCGGGTGGCGGGCGGCTCTCGGGGGTGAGCGCACTGGAGGTCAGCCATGCCGGACCGCATCACCGAGGACGTCGCCACCCGCGCGTACGCCGATCATCGGGAGCTGCTGTTCTCGGTCGTCTACAACCTGCTCGGCAGCGTCGCCGACACCGAGGACGTCCTGCAGGACACGTGGCTGTCCTGGACGGCCAGGCACGCCGCGGACGGCGCGGACGGCATCGAGAACCCCCGCGCCTACCTGGTGCGGATCGCGGTGAACACCGCCCTCGCCCGGCAGGCCGACATCAGCCGCCGCCGCGAGACGTACCTCGGGCCGTGGCTGCCCGAACCGCTGGTGAGCCAGCCGGACGCGGGCGTGTCCGCCGAGCGGACCGAGGCGGTCTCGATGGCGCTGCTGGTGGTGCTGGAGACGTTGACGCCGCTGGAACGGGCCGTGTTCGTGCTGCGGGAGGTCTTCGGCTACGCGCACACCGAGATCGCGACGATCCTCGACCGGAGTCCGTCCGCGGTGCGGCAGCTCGCGCATCGGGCGCGCGAGCACGTCCACGCGCGCCGTCCACGCTGCCAGGCGGATCCGAAGGTGCAGCGGCAGGTCACGGAGCGGTTCCTCAAGGCGGCGCTGGGCGGCGACCTCGCCGGGCTGCTGGAGCTGATGGCGCCGGACGTGACGCTGTGGCGGGACGCCGGCGGCGCGCGGGGGCCGCTGCGTCCCGTGCACGGTCGCGACAAGGTGGCGCGTGTCATCAGCGCCACCGCGCGGCAAGAGGACGCCGAGCGGCTCGACGTCCGGTACCGCACGGTCAACGGCGACCCGTCCGCGGTGCTGTTCGACGCGGACGCGCCGTTCGCGGTCATGGTCCTGGACCTCGCTCCGGACGATGAGCGCGTCCGCGGCATCTATGCCGTGGCGAACCCCGACAAGCTCTCCCACATCGACGAGAAATAAGCTACTTTGTTGGTAGGGATAGTTCCCCGGGTGAGGCGACCGGGTCCGGTGTGGGTGGCACCGGACCCGGTACAGCCCCCCTACGCAGGGGATTTCGTGCATGACGGCCCGCTGCGGGGGAAGACGGGTCCCCATGGACATACCCCGGACTCTCGTGATGACCGGGCACTTCCCCCCGGAGCCCGGGGGTGTGCAGACGTTCACGTGGGAGCTGGTGCGGCGGTTGCCCGCAGACCGGCTGCTGGTGGTGGCGCCCGCCTGGCCCGGGGCGGCGCGGTTCGACGCCGGGCTGGACTTCCCGGTCGTCCGGCGGCACTGCTACCTGCTGTTCCGGGGGCTGCGGCGCCTCGCGGCCCGGCATGGCGTCGAGGCGTGCTGGATTCCCGCGGTCGCGCCGTTCGCGATGTACGCGCCGCTGGTGCGGGCGGCGGGCGTGCGGCGGCTGGTCGGCTCCACCCACGGCCAGGAGATCGGCTGGTTCCGGGCCGGGCCCACCCGGGCCGCGCTGCGCGCCGTCGCCCCGGCCTTCGACGCGCTCACCTTCCTCACCGCCCGGACGCGCGGCGAGATGGCGGCGGTCCTCGGCGACCGGACACGGCTGGTGCAGCTCGCCGGGGCCGTCGACCCGCTGCGGTTCCGTCCCGGCCTGGACGGCGGGGCGGTGCGGCGGCGGCACGGTCTCGGCCCGGGGCCGGTGGTCCTCAGCGTCTCCCGGCTCGTCCGCCGCAAGGGCCATGACCGGTTGCTGGACGCCTGGCCCGACGTCGTCCGGCGCCATCCCGGGGCCCGGTTGGTGATCGTCGGGGACGGGCCCACGCGGGCCCCGCTCGCCGACCGGGCGGCGCGGGAGGCACCGGGCTCGGTCACGCTCACCGGGGCCGTCTCCGCCGCCGACCTGCCGCGCTACTACGCCGCCGCGGACGTGTTCGTCCTGCCGTGCCGGGACGAGCGGCGCGGCCTCCAGGTCGAGGGACTCGGCCTGTCGGTGCTGGAGGCGTCGGCGGCGGGGCTGCCGGTCGTGGTCGGACGGTCCGGCGGCAGCCCCGAGTCCGTCCTCGACGGGCGCACCGGCCACCTCGTCGACGCGACACGCGCGGACGGGCTGGCACGCGTCCTGAACGACCTGCTGGCAGACTCGGCCCGTGCCCGCCGCATGGGGGACGAGGGCCGCCGCTGGGTGCGCGAGACATGGTGCTGGGACCGGGCGGCCGCCCGGCTCGCCGCGCTGCTGCGCGGCGCTCCCGTCGAACCCGCGGACCGGTGGGACGCGCGGTCTCAGGACGCGGTACGGGGGGTCGAACCCGCATGGGACTCAAGGAGCAGCTGAACCGCCGTGACTTCCGGCGGCTCATGGTGGGCCAGACGGTCTCCTCTTTAGGAGACTGGATGGGGACGCTCGCCCTCATGTACTTCGTGCTGGAGCTGAGCGGATCCACGACGGCGGTGGGCGGCGTGCTGGTGCTGCGCCTGCTCCCGTCGGCGCTCGGCGCGCCGGTCGCCGCGCGGGTCGTCACCCGGTGGCGGCGCCGCACCGTCCTGCTGAACTCCGACCTGATCCGGGTCGGGATGGCGGTGGCGCTGCCCGTCCTGCCGTGGCTGTGGTGGGTGTACTTCTGGGCGTTCGCCATCGAGGTCGTCGGCCTGTGCTTCCTGCCCGCCCGGGACGCCGCCATCCCGTTCCTGATCGAGGACCGGGACGAGAGCAAGCACGGCGAGGAGCACGACACCGGCACGCTGGAGGTCGCCAACGGCATCACGATGGCGACGTCCTACGGGATGATCCCGGTGGGCGCGGGCGCGTTCGGGTTGCTGCTGTGGGCGTCGAACAACGTCGGGTGGGAGGGCCACTGGCGTTATGTCCTGGTGTTCTGGCTGAACGCGCTCACCTATCTCGTGTCGTACTTCGCGATCCGCTCCATTCCCGATCTCGGCCCCGCGCCGGGCGAGCGGTGGACGGCCGCGGACCGGGACGCCAAGCAGCAGGGCGGGTTCCTGGACGCGCTGCGGCTCCGCGTCGTCCGTGGCGTCCTGCCCGGGGTCGCGGTCGTCTCGCTCGGGCTGGGGGCGTTGTTCTCGCTCGGGGTGGTTTTCGTCCGGAACGTCCTGGACGCGAGCCCGGTCGGGTTCGGGGTGCTGGTGGCGCTGTTCGGCGTGGGCGCGGTGACCGGTCTGATCATCGTCCGGCGTGGCCGGTGGCATCTGGTGACGCAGATCAGGACGGCCGTCGCGTTGCAAGGCGCGACGATCGCCATGATGGGCCTGGTCGCCTCGATCACCTGGTCGTTCGTCGGCGCGGTCGTGTTCGGTGGGGCCGCCACCGCCGCGCTCGTCGGCGGGATCACGTACCTGCAGGAGAGCCTGGAGGGGTATCCCCGGAACCTGGCGTTGACGGCGTTCCACGCCGTCCTGCGGTTCGGGCTGGCGCTCGCGGCGCTGCTGTCGGGCGCCGCGGCCGACCTGCTCGACCGGTGGGACGTGAGCCCGCTCGGGATGGTCCCGGCGCGCCTGGTGCTGGCCCTGTCGGGTCTGGTGGTCATCGCCGGGACGTTCCTGATCCGCGCCCCCGCCCCAGCGTCGGATCGTGACCCGGGGCCGGCCTGAGCTGGAAAAGTGCAATGTCGGTCCCGTGGGATAGAAGGGTTCCATGGACTTCAAACTGGAACTGGTGACCATCCCCGTCTCGGACGTGGATCGATCGATCGCCTTCTACACCGAGACGGTCGGCTTCAACCTCGACCACGATCATCGGGTCAACGAGAATCTTCGCTTCGTGCAGCTGACGCCGCCCGGGTCGGCGTGTTCGATCGCCTTCGGGACCGGGCTGGAGGACGCCATGGTCCCCGGCTCCCACCAGGGGCTGCAACTCGTCGTCGAGGACGCCGACGCCGCCCGCGCCGCACTCGTCGCCCGCGGGGCCGAGGTCAGCGAGGTGCAGGACTTCCCCTGGGGACGCTTCGTCTTCTTCAAGGACCCAGACGGCAACGGGTGGAACGTCCAGGAACTCTCCCACCGCTCCTGACGACGCGCGCTCGGGCCCGCGTCCCGCCCGCCGTCAGAGCGCGGAGCTGAACCTCATGCGAACCGGTGACTCGGCCGCCGTCGCCGGGTCGCCCACCAGCAGATGCACGTGAAGGTGCCGGATCGTGCCGCCGGTGCGCTCGCAGAGACCGTTGCGGACACCGATCCCGTAGCTGTCGAGGCCGTACTTCTCGCGTGCGAAGAGCAGCGCGTCGAAGAAGCCCGTCCGAGCCTCGTCGGAGAGGTCCGCCATGTCCGTGACGTGCTCTGTGGGGATGAGGAGCAGGTGCAGGCTCGTGCTCTTGTAGGGGAAGTCGTTGGGCGCGATCGTCCATGACCCGCCGCTCCAGACGGGCTCCAGCCCGGAGTGCTCGGCGAGCCCGTCCGGGCAGAACAGGCAGACCCCTCGCCGCTCCAGATCCTGCATACGGAGCAGCTGCTCCTGCGTGCGGTGGTTCTCCAGGCAGTAGAGGCTCACGCGCCGGTCCTGCGGTAGGTGATGATCGAGAACGGGATCTCGCTCGTCTCGCCGCTCTCGTCATCGCGTTCGACTTCGGTGAACCCGTCGAGCCACCCCGCGGGCATGCTGACGTCCCCCTCGAACTCCCGATGCACCCGGGTCAACACGATGCGCTCCGCCTGCGGAAGCACCGCTTCGAACACGGCCCGGCCGCCGATGGCGAACACCTCTCCATCGCCGAGCCGCCGCGCCACTTCGAGCGCCTCGTCCATGGACGACGCCCAGTGCAGCTCTCCCTCGGACGTCGCACCGCCCGCCGACCGGCTCACGACCACCGACGTCCGCCCCGGAAGCGGCTTGCCCAACCGCCGCACGATCGAGTCGTGGGTACGCCGCCCCATGAGAACGGTGTGGCCCATCGTCACCCGCTTGAAATGCCGGAGATCCTCGGGGATGTGCCAGGGAAGTTCTCCGCGCGCCCCGATGACGTCGTTCTCCGCCGCGGCGACGACGATCGTGACCGTCATGTCGCCACCGGGATCCGGGAAATCGCCGGATGCGGGTCGTAGTCGGTCACCTCGAAATGTTCCGCCCGGAAGTCGTGGATGTCGCCGACCTTCTTCCCCTCGGCATTCAACGTCACCGTCGGAAGTCGCCGTGGCTCCCGTTCCCTCAGCAGTTCCACGCTCTCCCACTGGTCCTCGTAGATGTGGGCGTCGGAAATGGTGTGGTAGTAGTGCGACGCCTCGACGCCCGTGAGGTGCGCCAGCATCAGCGTCAGCGCCGCGTACTGCACCATGTTCGACGGGACGCCGACGGGGACGTCCCCCGACCGCTGGAACATGTGCAGATGCAGCCCGCCGCCGAGCACGCGCACATGAACCCACCCGTGGCAGGGCGCGATCGTGGAGCCGCTGATCTTCCCTCTCCCCCGGGTCTGGTACTGCGGAATCCACGGTGAGACGAAATGCGTCCGAAGGTCCGGCAGGTCGCTGATCTGCTCGACCAGATGCTTGAACTGGTCGAAACCCTCACCCTCGCCCGCCGGGAAGTCGTGAAAGGCCGCCCCATAAGACCCGGGACCGAGGTCGCCGGGCGGAAGGCCACGCGAGGACGTCTTCTTCTCGGTCGCCCAGGGCCCCCACCAGTCGCAGCCGAACTCGGCGAGCTCGTCCAGGGTCCGCGCACCGTTGATGAAGGCGCACAGCTCACCGATCGGCTTTCGCCAGAAACTCCCCATATTCCGGTCCGGAATGAGCGGGAACCCATTGGACAGATCATAGGAAAGCGTCTGCTGCATCAACGTGAACGCTTTGGGCCCCTGCCGGGTGGGAACCGGAATGCCCTCGTTCGAGATACGCTCCAGCAGATCCCGATACTGCGAATCGGGCGTCCGTTGCTCCACGGGCTTGTACGACATGGGGTTTCACTTCCGCGCGACTACCAGGCTCCGGCGGGCCGGACTGCCGAGGCTACCACCGGCGCGACCACCGCCTGGGCGGCACCCGCCGGGCCGCGCCGCAGGCCGGGCGGCCTCCCCGGCGCACGCCAAGCGCTACGATGACACCGGTAGACGCGCTACCAAGGTAAGGGACGACATTGTTCTACGAGGGACTGTTCGACGACGCGTCCAGCTTCGATCAGCGCTTCGTCACCGACGAGACGCGGCTGCGCGAGATCGTCTCGGCACTTCGCACCCTCGGGCAGAAGATCGTCCTCACCAGCGGCTCGTTCGACATTCTCCACGAAGGCCATTCCCGCTATCTCGAAGCGGCACGCGGATTCGGCAATTTCCTCATCGTCGGTGTCGACAGCGACGCCAAGGTCCAGGCCAGAAAGGGACGCCACCGCCCGGCCGTACCGGAGATGGAACGGCTGCGCATGGTCACCCACCAGCGCGGAGTCGGCCTTGTCACCCTGAAAAGGGAGACCGACCCCAAATGGCATCTCATCAAGCTCGTCCGTCCCGACATCCTCGTCGCGACCGCCGAGACCTACACCCCCGAGGAGATCGCCGAACTGGAGTCGAAGTACTGCGGCCGGGTCGAGGTCCTGGAACGCATGTCGACCGTGAGCACCTCCGCGCGCCTGCGCCGCATCCAACTGGGTGCCATCGACTCCCCTGCCGCGCGCCCCCACACCCCCGACAACCGCGACAAGCAGATCCTTCTGTACCTCCCGGTCCTGACGTCGGCCTTCGAGTCATTCCTCGACCGCCACAACGACGCCTCCGAAATCCTGATCCTCGGCCGCGGTTTCGCGGACGCGTTCCCCGTCATCCGCAAGGACATCCGCGCTCTCGACCCCGACCGCGCCGCCGACTATCTCCGCCATTCCCGCCCGTCGACGGTCGTCACCGTCGTCGAGCCCGCGGACCTGCCGGACGCCGTCCACGCCGACGAACTCACCGTCCCCGACGACGCCCTCATGCGCGATGTGATCGAGGCCCACGACCTCGCCGCCCGCACCAAGGTCACCTTCGACCCGGTGTTCCTCTTCTGGGACCGCGAATGGAGCCGCGCCGGACGCCCCGCCGACCACGACGGCGCGGTCAGCACCGACGAACTCGCCCGCGAGTACACGGCACTGGCCCAGGCCCTGGCGTCCCGCAGCTCCGACTGGTGGCGCCGGGTCGGCGCCGTCATCGTCGGCGAGAACGGCGTGATCGACGAGGCGTGGAACCACCACCTCCCCACCGAGTACGCCCCCTACATCGACGGCGACCCGCGCAACAACTTCCGGCGCGGCGACCGCGCCGACCTCTCCACGGCCATCCACGCCGAGGCGTCCCTCATCGGCCGCGCCGCCCGCAAGGGCGTCTCCCTCGAAGGCACGGACCTCTACGTCACCACGTTCCCGTGCCCGTCCTGCGCCCGCCTCATCGCCGAGTCCGGCATCCGCCGCTGCTTCTTCACCGGCCCCTACTCCGTCCTGGAGGGCGACCACGTCCTCCGCTCCGCCGGAGTGGAACTCATCTGGGTCGACACCACCACCCCGCCCACCCCCTGACCGCGCCGGCCCGTCAGATGCCGAGGGAGCGTCCGATGATTTCCTTCATGATTTCGGTGGTGCCGCCGAAGATGGTGTGGGCACGGACGTCGCGGTAAGACCTGGCGATGGGGTATTCGGTCATGTAGCCGTAGCCGCCGTGGAGTTGGACGCAGCGGTCCACGGTGGTCTTGAGCAGTTCGGTGGTCCAGTACTTGAGCATGGCGGCCTCTTCGGCCGACAGTTCGCCTTTTCCGTCCTTGACGATGCACTGGTCGGTGAAGGCGCGGGCGACGGTGAGTTCGGTCTTCATCTCGGCGAGGGTGAAGCGGTTGTGCTGGAACTTGCCGATGGGACGGCCGAACGCCTCGCGGGTCTTGGCGTAGTCGAGGGTCCGCTCGAACGCGGCCTCGGCGGCGGCCAGGGCGGAGACGCCGATGGAGAGGCGTTCGCGGGCGAGGTTCTGCATCAGGTAGACGAAGCCCATGCCCTCCTCGCCGAGGAGGTTCGCGGTGGGGACGCGGACGTCGTCGAAGAACAGTTCGGCGGTGTCCTGGGCGTGCATGCCGATCTTGTCGAGGTTGCGGCCGCGGGAGAAGCCGTCCATGCCGCGTTCGACGGCGAGGAGGCTGACGCCCTTGGCCCCGGCGGACGGGTCGGTCTTGGCGACGACGATGACCAGGTCGGCGAGGACGCCGTTGGAGATGAACGTCTTCGAGCCGTTGAGGACGTAGTGATCGTTTCGTTTGACGGCGGTGGTCATGATGCCCTGAAGGTCGGAGCCCGCGGCGGGTTCCGTCATTCCGATCGCGGTGATGGTCTCGCCGGAGCAGTAGCCGGGGAGCCAGCGGGCCTTCTGCTCGGGGGTGCACAGGCGGCGCAGGTAGGCGCCGATCATGTCGTTGTGGACGGCGAAGCCGGGGCCGTGGATTCCCGCGCGGGCCATTTCCTCGTTGAGGACGACGTAGTAGCGGTAGTCGGATTCGCCGCCGCCCCCGTACTCCTCCGGCATGTCGATGCCGAGGAGGCCCGCGCGTCCGGCGGCCAGCCACACCTCGCGGGAGACGACGCCGTCCTTCTCCCATTGCTCGTGGAAGGGCGCCGCCTCCTTGGCGATGAAGGCGCGCACCATTTCGCGGAAGGTCTCGTGTTCCTCGGTGAAGATGTCGCGTCCCATCCGGCGGTCCCCTCGGTGAAAGTCAGGCCCGGTACAGGATCAATGTACGTTCAGGCGTTCTTCCATTCGTCGCGCGCGTACTCGACGAGACGGGGATGGACGAGCGTGTTGATCTCCACGGCGCGGACGCGGCGGTCCTTGGGGAACACCGTCGCCGCCTGGAGGAGTGGGGCGTCCAGGAAGCGGAGGGCGGGCGCGTTGGGCGCGAGGGCCGGGGTCGGCTTCTGGGTGGGCGAGGCCAGGACGTAGCCCCAGTCGCCGAAGCTCGGCACGTCCACGTGGTAGGGGGTCGTCGCGAAACCGGCGGCGGCGATGGTCTTCTCGATGCTCCAGAACGACTTCGGCGCGAAGAACGGCGAGCCCGACTGGACGACCATCCGCCCGCCCGGTGCCAGCGCCCGTTTCACCATTCCGTAGAACTCGACGGAGTACAGCTTCGCGGTGGACACGTCGTCGGGGTCGGGCATGTCGACGATCACGGCGTCGAACTGTTGGTTCAGGCCGCGCAGCCACGAGAACGCGTCCGCGGCGACCACGTTCGCGCGGGGGTCGTCGAACGCGTGACGGTTGAGGGACGCGATGGGCCCGTAGGTGCGGGCGAGGCGCAGCATTTCCGGGTCGAGTTCGACGAGCGTCACGGAGTCGACGTCGTCGTAGCGGAGGACTTCGCGCAGGGCCAGGCCGTCACCGCCGCCGAGGATCAGGACCTTGCCGTGCGGGCCCGGCATCACCGGGTGGACGAGCGACTCGTGGTACCGGTACTCGTCCACGGACGAGAACTGGAGATCGCCGTTCAGGAAGAGGCGGACGTCGGGGCGGCCCGAGATGGAGACCGCCCGGGTGATGACGATCTCCTGGTAGCCGGTGCGCTTCGACAGGGCGATCGGATCGGCGTACAGCGCCTGCCGCGCGGACACCTCGAAACCGTCCGCGAGCGAATACGTTCCGCCGAGGACGGCGAGGACCGCGACCATGCCGAGGCCGAGCGCGACCTTCGCGAGGCGGCCGATCTGGTGGCGGAACAGCCAGAGGACGACCGCGATCCCGGCGACCGCGTTGACGACGCCGACCAGCAGCGCGCCCTTGATGTGCCCGAACGCCGGCAGCAGCAGGAACGGGAACGCCAGCCCGCCGATGAGCGCCCCGACGTAGTCGGCGGCGAACAGGTCGGCGACGGCGCTGCCCGCGTCCTGCCTGCGGATCCGCTGGAGCAGCGTCATCAGCAGCGGGATCTCGGCGCCGATCAGCGCGCCGACCGCGAACGCCACCACCACCAGCGCCGGGACGTACAGGTTGAGCCACGCGAACGCCGCGTACAGCGCCAGGACGGACAGGCCCCCGGTGAGGGCGAGGGCGCCCTCCACGACGGCGAACGCCACGACCGGACGGCCCTGCAACGGTTTCGCGGCCAGCGACCCGATGCCCATCGCGAAGACCATGACCGACAGCACGATCGACGCCTGGGTGACGGAGTTCCCGACGAGGTAGCTGCCGAGCGCGACGAGCGCCAGCTCGTACACCAGCCCGCAGGCCGCGCAGGTGAACACGGCCGCCAGGACCAGCGCCCGCGCGACCCGCGCCGGAACGCCCGGCCCGGCGGGCCGCTCGTGTTCGGGCCGGTCGTGTTCAGGCCGGTCGTGTTCGGGCCGGTCGTGTTCGGGCCGGTCGTGTTCGGGCTGTGACCGCTCAGCCGGTGACGGCTCCGCCACCGGCGGAGCCGTCTCGTCCACGTCGCGGGACGTCAGGAGACCGCCCCGGCGACGATCGCGGCGACGCCCAGGTCGGCGGCGGCGACCACCCACCCGGCGGGGTGGATGCCCGATCCGGCACGTTCCGTGTCGACGAGCGTGGCGCCGAGCTTGCCCGGCGTGGTCACGTCGAGGAGCACGAACGCGATGATCATGAGAATGATCCCGATGCCGCCGAACACCGCCGTGTCGACCAGACCGTCGCTCAGGTCGTTGTCACTGGTGATGATCGCGGTGGTGACGATCGCGCCGATGCCGAGGAGTTTCGCCGACAGCAGCAGCGCGGCGCCCCGGTTGCCGTCGGTCCAGATCTGCTTGCCGAGCCGGCCGGGGGTCGTCACCTCCACCACCAGGTAGCCGATCGCCATCAGGGCGATGCCGATCGCGCCGTAGGCGAAGGTGGCGCCGATCTCGTCCAAGAGGTCGTCCATCTGTTGCTCCTTATTTGCCCGACCCTGGCCCGCCGCCGCGGAAGTTCGCGGCGCCGCTGCTGGTCCAGCCGTTGCTGCCGGGCCTGGCCCAGTACCCGCTGACGTGGGAGTAGTAGCGGTCGTAGCCGCGTCTCGGCGTGGAGAGGGTGATCTGGCTGCCCGGACCGTTGGGCAGGACGCCGACGACCAGCTTGGGGTAGCGCAGGAAGATGCCGCCCGCCGCGCCCCTGGTCGCCAGGCTGTCCACCCGGTCGATCGCCCTGAACTTCTTGTTGATCTCCGTGGCGACGGTCTGCGGCGCCTTCGGGGACCGGTAGGTGTCCGTTCCCGCCTTCTTGTACTTGTCGCCGATCCAGGACTCCTGGGAGGTGCCTCCGCAGCCTCCGAGCGCCAGGACCGTCAGGGCGGCGGCGCAGCCGGCGCCGATCATCCGGTGTCTGCTGTTCACGTTGGTCTCACCAGTCGGCTCCGCGTCATCACGATCTCCCGGGTCTGTGGATAGGCGTGCCACGTCCGCCAGCCGATCCCGGTCTCCTCCGGTGCGGGGGTCCGTGCTTCGGGGGTGTGCGGTCGGGGACTCCGTCCGGCGGCACGTTCCAGGACGGTCTGTTCCAGCGCGAGGGCGGTCACGGCGTGCGGGGAGCCGGGGAAGTCCCCGGTGAGTGCGTCGCCGCGGTCGGCGAGCCGCTCGCGGAGGGCCTCGACGGCGCGGCGGAACGCCGAGTCGTCGCTGAGCGCCGCCGTGGTCGCGGCGAACTCGTACGTCCAGCCGGGCAGGTCGGTGCTCGCGTGTCCGGGCAGCGGCTCGGCGTCGCCGGGCAGGCACGCCACCGTCTCGCTGAGCGGACCGGCGATGACCTGGTGGGACGCGCCGAGAAGCCGCATCTCGACGGTCAGCCCGCCGCGTTCGACCGGCAGGACGGCGAGGGCGTCCAGCGGCGGCAGGCCGAGCGCGAACGACAGCGCGTCGGCGCGTGCGTCGGCGTAGGGGGTGTCGAGGGGGGTGTGCACCGGTCAGCCACCGCTGCCCGGATAGATCGTCATCGAACCGGTCGGGACGCGTTCACCGAGCCCCGCCTCCCACCGGCCGCCGCCGTACTGCTCGAACGACAGGTACTTGCCGCGCGGGCCCTCGTAGTCGACGTACTCGACGCGTCCCTGGACGCCGACGCCGGTCGTGCCCTCGCTGGTGTAGTCGGCGGTGCCGTGCTCTTCACGGCGGTACTCGACGCCGTCGACGACGATGGTCCGCTCGGTGGGGGTCAGTTCGCCCGGGTCGTGTTCGGTCCACCAGACGACTTCGAGGTCGGGGTCCTCCTCGACGGAGATCCACACCTTGGTGCCCTCGATCGTGTCGGCGTCCAGGAGGTGCTCGCTCCAGGTGTAGCCGCCCTCCTTGAGGCGCAGCGAGCCGCGCACGAAGTAGCGGGTGCCGAGGTACTCGACCATGTCGCCGGCCTTCAGCGTCCGCGGGTCGCCGGCCACCTGGTCCTCGGCGGCGAACGGGTCGCGCGGCGCGGCGGGCGCGGGCGCCGGGGCGGACGGACCCGTCCCGGAGCGGCGCCGCAACAGCACGATGATCAGCACGATCAAGGCGACCAGGATCAGCGCCAGCAGAATCACTATCACTGGTCCACTCATGTACACCTCCATCGTTTCGTCTACCGCACGGCCTCAGACCAGCGGGATACTACCGACTGTGGCCTCCCAGGCCCATACCGCGTTCAGACGTATCAAACGAGCCATCGGTTGCACGCGAATTAGCCCGAACCGAAACAAAACCGCTTGGAGCGGCGTGACCAGGGTCAGAGGCGGCCGACGGCGGCGGCGACACGGTCGTCGGTGGCGGTGAAGGCGATCCTGATGTGCCGGGCGCCGCCCGGACCGTAGAACTCGCCGGGGCCGACGAGGACGCCGAGGGACGCCAGATGCGCGACGGTGTCCCAGCACGGCTCGTCCCGGGTGGCCCACAGGTAGAGGGACGCCTCGGAGTGGTCGACGCGGAAGCCGTGCTTCTCGAACGCGGCCCGCAGGTCGGCGCGGCGGCGCGCGTACCGCGCCCGCTGCTCGTCGACATGGGCGTCGTCGTCGAACGCCACCGTCATCGCCGCCTGCACCGGAGCCGGGACGATCATGCCCGCGTGCTTGCGGACCTCCAGCAGCCGTTTCACCAGGCCGAGGTCACCGGTGATGAACCCGGCGCGGTAGCCCGCCATGTTGGAGCGCTTGGACAGCGAGTTGATCGCGAGGAGCCCCTCGTGGGACCCGTCGCACACGTCCGGATGAAGGATCGAGACCGGCGGGCGCTCCTCGTCCCAGCCGAACTCCAGGTAGCACTCGTCGCTGACGACGATCGACCCGCGCCCGCGCGCCCACGCCACGACCTTGCGCAGATGCTCGGCGGGCAGCACCTTCCCGGTCGGGTTGGACGGCGAGTTCACCCACACGATCTTGGGCGTGACCGGGCCGAGGGACAGCAGCCCGTCCGTACGGACGGGCACGGCCCCGGCCAGCCGCGTGCCGACGTCATAGGTCGGATAGGCCAGCTCGGGGAAGACGATCTTGTCGCCGGGCCCGGCGCCGAGCAGCGTCGGGAGCAGCGCGACCAGCTCCTTCGTGCCGATCACCGGGAGCACCGCGGCGGGATCGGCGCCGGACACCCCGGCCCGGCGGCGCAGCCATCCCGCGACCGACTCGCGCAGCCGCGGCGTCCCGTAGGTCGCCGGATATCCGGGCGCGTCGGCCGCTCCGGCGAGGGCGGCCCGGACGGGTTCGGGCGTGGGGTCGACGGGTGTGCCGACCGACAGGTCGACGATGCCGTCCGGGTGGCTCAACGCCCGTTCCTTGTAGGGCGCCAGCCGATCCCATGGGAAGTCCGGCAGCGTGAACACGTCCCCACCCCTCATCCGAAACCGTGGAGCCGTGGCCCCCGCACAGGGAGGCCACGGCCCGGAAACCACGCAGACGGCCCTTCGAACGCGCCCTTGCGGACGCGTTCGTAGGGCCTCCCGGCTCAGTCCTCCTGGCTCTGCGGAGGCAGCGCGGCGACGATCGGGTGGTCCTTGTCGATCTTCCCGACCTTGGAGGCGCCACCGGGCGAGCCGAGGTCGTCGAAGAACTCCACGTTGGCCTTGTAGAAGTCCTTCCACTGCTCGGGCGTGTCGTCCTCGTAGTAGATCGCCTCGACCGGGCAGACCGGTTCGCACGCACCGCAGTCGACGCACTCGTCCGGGTGGATGTACAGCATGCGCTTGCCCTCGTAGATGCAGTCGACCGGGCACTCCTCGATGCATGCCTTGTCGAGCAGGTCAACGCAGGGCTGCGCAATGACGTAGGTCACGTCAGTGACTCCTCTCGGATTTCCGGCCCCGCCGCACGTCACGGCTCACCGCAAGCTCGCTGTGAATAGTATGGCCACCACGGCGCCGTCGATTCGACACGGGGGGTGCACACGTGGCCGGCCGATTCGCCGCACGGCTGGTGGTGACCATCAGCGACGCCGACGTGGGCCGGCGAATCTCCCTGCGCCGCCGTCTGCCAACGGGAGAGTACAGCGACGTCGTGGGCGTCCTCGAATCCTGGGCGGACAAGATGTTGTCAGTGCGCCGCCGGACCGGTGAACTGGTCGAGGTGCCGGAGGAGACGATGGTCGCGGCGAAGGTCGTCCCACCGACCCCGCCGCCCCGCCGGCGCCCTCGCGAGGCGCCCTGAGGCGGCCCCTCGGGCACCCCGAGGGGTCGTGGCGAGGCGGCCTCCCTCAGCGGAACTCGATGCGGCTCAGGGCGGTACGGGCGAGCCTCTCGGCGTCGGCGCCCGCCTGTTCCTTCGGGCGCCGGACGGTGTACTGGATGTCGAGCAGCACGTTCCGGTGCCGGACCAGCAACCGGATGTCGGTCACGCCGTCGCTCCGGTGGACGGTGACGCTCCGCCACGCCTGGTCGCCGAGGCCGGGGACGTCGCCCGTGATGAGCGTCCAGTTCTTGCCGGTCGTGATCCGCTGCCGCGCCACGGTTTCGGCGGAGCGCCGGGAGTCGGCGTAGCTGGCGCGGGCCTCCTCGATGGCGCCGGTGAAGCCGCTCCGGCGCTCCAGCTCCACCTCGATCTCCAGGTCACCGTCGTCGCCGTCCGAGTAGCTACAGTCGGACGAGGGGGCCAGGCGACCGTCATAGTGGTTGCCCCTCGCGCCCTGGTGGCCGGGGAGCAGTTGCCTGGCCAGGACGGGGTCGGCGACCGCGCAGGCGCGCGGCAGGGTCTGCGCCTCCTCACGGCCGGGCCACCAGGCGTCGAGCCAGGGGCTCCAGGCGAGCGTCGCCGCTGCTCCGAATATCAGGAGCATGCCCACCTGCACCATGCGGACGGCCGGCGCCGGGGGCTTGTTCACGCTCATGCGTGGGGGCGCCAGGGCCGCCAACGCGTCCACCGTGGCGTCGAAGCCGGGGTCACGGGCGAGGAGGCCGACGCGCGGCGCGGCCAGCTGTTGCGGCTTGCCCTTCTGCCGCTGGACGATCACGATTCGGCCGAACAGGGACGGCGTCACCGACACGCCGGTGACGTCGTGCCACGTGATCTCGGTGGTGCGCCGGATGAGGCGGTTCCGGATGCCTTCCGCGTCGGCCTCGGTCCGTCCGCGCAGCAGCTTGAGGGCCAGCGTGATCCAGTACACCGTGGCCATGGCCGAAAGACCGATCATCGGCGACAGCTGGACGGTGCCGAAGGCGCGCGCCGCGACGGCCACGATCACGATCATCGCCGGCACCACCCACAGCAGCGGGCGCCGTGACGGGCGGAGCGAAAGCGGCCGCGCCGGCGGGCGTGGCGCTTCTCCGGCGCCGTCCTCGTCCAGGGAGGCGCGCTCCCGGATGAGGGCGACGGTGTCGTCGAAGTCCAGACCCTCCGATGTGGTGCCGTTGTCGACGACGGCCGCCAGCGTGAGCTGCCCGCCACCGCGGAGCACCAGAGTGATCGTCCGGGGCGGAGAGTCCAGGCCCACGATGTCCTCGATGTCGTCCCAGGGGACGAAGACCTCCTTGCGGATGGACCGGTTCCTGATGCCGTCCGGGCCCAACTCGGTGCGGGCGCGCACGACGCTCAGCACGATGAACATCGCGCCCGCCACAAGCAGGACGGCCCCACCGCCGGCGGCGATGGCGCCCGTGGTGCCCAGGCCGAGCAGCGCCCAGGCGCCCAGCCCCGCCGCGCCGGCCAGCAGTAAGGCGACGAACGGCGGAGCCTTCTTCCACTCGAGCCGCCGGACGATCGTCGACGCCGTGGGTTCCGTCCTGCCGGGACCCGGCTGTGCGGGGGGCCGTTTGGGGGGCATGGCCATGCGTGTCTCCGGAAGGGTCGGGTTCTTCTTGAACGCGCAAGGTATCGGAGACGCCCGGCCGGGAGCGGGCCGTTCGGGGCGAGCCGCCATGTGGGAGAAACGCCGCCCGGCGGTGATTGTCCGATAAATTGTGACAGTGAATTGGGCCGTGACGACGTACGACTCCGCCTTCGGGTACGTCTCCGCGCACGGCGCGCCCCTGGTCGACCTGCTCGATCCGCAACCCGGTGAACGGATCATCGACCTCGGGTGCGGTGCCGGGGCGTTCAGCGCGGAGATCGCAGAGCGAGGCGCCGAGGTGCTCGGCATCGACGGGAACCCGGACATGGTCGCGCAGGCGACCGCCACGCAGCCGGGGCTGTCCTTCGTCGTCGGCGACGCCCACGACTTCACCGTCGGCGAGTCGTTCGACGCGGTCGCCTCGAACGCGGCCCTGCACTGGATGACCCGCGACCCCGACGCCGTGATCGGACGCGTCCACGCCGCGCTGCGGCCCGGCGGCCGGTTCGTCGGCGAGCTCGGCGGCGCCGGGAACTGCGCCGAGCTGATCGTCGCCATGCAGACCGCCTGGCGGGTGTTCGGTCTCGGCGAGCCGGAACTGCCCTGGTACTTCCCGAGCCCCGCCGAGTACGCGGCGAAGCTGGAGGACGCGGGTTTCACGCTGCGGCTGCTGGAGCACGCCGACCGGCCGACCCGGATGACGGAGGGCCCGAACGGCGCCGCCGACTGGGTCCGCGCCTACGCGAGCCGCGCGCTCGCCGACGTCCCGCCCGAGCTGGTCGATCCGCTGCTCGACCGGGTGAACGACCTGGCCGCGCCCGCACTGCGCCGCGAGTCCGGATGGGTCGCCGACTATGTGCGGCTGCGGTTCGCGGCCGTCCGCAAACCGGACGGCGCCGCGCCGCTGCCGGGCGCGATGCCGTTCGGCCCGACACCGTCCGGCCCGCTGATCTGACCCGCCGATCCGCCCCCGGGGCGGCCCGCCCTAGGGTGGGGGCATGCTGCGGGTGTTCGACCATCGCACCGGGCGGCCGGAGCCGCTGCCCGCCGGGCCGGGGCTGCGCGTCCAGGTCATGGACGCGGCGGGCCGCCGCGTACCGGTGGTCGCCGACCTGCTGCGCCGGGTCGCGCAACGGGCCGGGCGCCGCGTCCGGGTCGCGTGCGTCCCGTCGCTCGCCGGCGAGGGTCTGGCCGAGTACAGCGTCGCGCCGTTCGAGGTGCTCGACGCGCCGATGCCGGACGCCGACCTGTACGTGTCCGAGACACCCTCGGACGGGTGGTGCCTGACCGTGCCACGCGAGACGGGCGACTGGACGTCCGTGGACCCCCTCACGGCTCGGCTGGCGATGCTGGAGGTCCCCTACCGGGAACCGCTGGAGGCGTCCGGGACGCGGCTGTCGCGGGCCGCGCACCGTCTGGACACATGGCGCGGCCAGGTCGCGGAATGGGCGACGGCCGCGGGACGCCCCATGAGCCGCGCGTACGCGACGGAGGCGGAGGCCGCCCTGGCGAACGACCTGGACGCCCCGGCCGCGCTCGCCGTCCTCGACCGTCTCGCGGGCGACCCGGACGTGCCGCCGGGCGCGAAGCTGGAGACGTTCATCCACCTCGACCTGCTGCTGGCGCTCGGTCTCGTCTCGGCGATCGGCAGCGGCTGAGATCAGCGGTGCCTGATCAGCGGTGCCTGATCAGCGGTGCCTGATCAGCGGTGCCTGATCAGCGGTGCCTGATCAGCGGTGCCTGATCAGCGCGGCACCTCGACGAGGGTGCCGTCGGCGAGGAGGTCGGCGACCGACCGGCCGAACACGTACGCCTTGCCGCCGCCCGGCTGACCGAACCACGGCACGGCCGTGCCCGTCAGCGCCTCCACCGGCCGCTGCAACCGGTAGACGTGGTACGGACGGTCCTGCCACTCGCGCGGCAACGACCGGTACGGGTACGGGATGCGCGCCGCGTAGACCATGTTGCCGTCGGAGCCGCCGTACCGGTCGACCTCCGTTCCGGCGGCCAACTCCGTCACGTGCCGGTCGCGTAGGAGGGTGAGCGGCGGTTCGCCCCTGAGCGGCTCGAACCGGTTCTCCCGGACGACGTGCCCCGGGTCGAGGAGAAGTCGTCCGAGCAACTGGGCGGCGGCCTGCTCGGCGTCGTCGAACGTGGCCGTCTTGTACTGATCGCCGTTCCGCATCTGGAACACCGACCAGGTTTCTCCGTCCTGCACAAGGCACCAGACGCCTTCTTCAGTGTCGTCGATGCGGTAGGACGTCCGGGCGACGCGAAGTTGGTCGAGACGATTCTGGAGCGTGTCCTTCCATTCCGGTCGCGGATCGGCCGGGACGGCACGTTCGGGTGGCTCCCGACCGGTCACGACCGCGTTCGCCGCGCTCATGGTGTCGTCGTCCACCGTGGGGACCTGGAAACCGTTGGCGCGTATGTGCGCGACCAGATCGGCTTCTGGGGGGACACCGTGTTCGCTCAGGTAGTAGGGCACCGCTCCCGACCAGACCCACGTCCCATCGGTGTGGAACGTCAGCGGGACGACCGCGCCGCGTGACGGGTCGAGCCGGTCGGGGGCGTTCGACCGGGCCGCCATCACGATCGGACATTTCCGCAGGTAGTCCGTTATGCGTTCCACCTCGTCCGGGGGGACGGGCGGGCGGGACACGGCGGGACGGTCGCCGTCCGGTCCCGCATGGTCGAAGATCCGCGCACGGCGCAGCCCGCCGGGCGGCGGGGGCGGGGGCGGCGCGGGCGGCGCGGCGGGCTGCGGCGGCTGGGGCGGGGTGCCGAGGCGGCGCGCCATCCACTCCGGGACCTCGTCGCGGGGGAACCGCTCAAGCTCCTGACGCACGTCGTCTGTGGACGGCTCCGACGCCCACCGGGGCTCGTCGTCGTAGGTGAAGTTCGCCCGGCAGCGCACGTCGCCGTCCTCGTACACGACCTCGACGTCGATCCGGGACCAGGTGGACCCCTGGAACGCGTGCGTCCCGGCGCGGAGCCTCTCGAAGAGGGCCACGGCCGCCCCGGGCGCCTTCCACGGTTTCACGGCGCCGTCCGCCAGGTGGCACGTCATCGCCGGGAACTCCACATGCCCGCCGACCGCCTGGTAGTGCCCGGAGATCGTCCGCCACAGCGGCGGCGCCTGGTCGGCGATCACGAGCGTGACCCGGTTCGACAGCAACTCCATCTGCTCGACCGGGTTCAGCGGGCCGGGCTCGGTGGGCGCGGGGCCGGGTTCGCGGTCCCGCATCCGGTCGCCCAGCCAGCTCGGGATGTGCTCGCGGTCACGCGGCATCACGACCTGGTCGCGCCGCCAGGCCTCCGGCGGGATCTGCGGATTCCACAGCGGGTCGAAGTCGTGGTTGTACAGCGTTCGCGCCGACTCGGGCTCGATGATGGCGGCCATCGAGAACCACGTTCCCTGATCCACCAGGTACTGCGCGCGGCGCAGTTCCATCAGCAGGCCGGTCAGTTCCTCCGGGACGGTCTGCGCCGTCACCGTCTCGCCGTCACCGGTCAGCACGGTCAGGGTGACGTCGTTGACGGCGACGGTCGCCCGGCAGTGCAGGTCGATCCGCCGCCAGCCCGGGGGCGCCGTCCGCCGCGCGCACTCGATGACCCGGCCCTCGGCCTCCGCGATGCGGTCGCTGTGCCCCGTCACCCCCGCCTCCCTCCCTGCGTCCGATCGATGGCACCTTTCCGGCAGGTTAACCGCACTGATCACTGATTGCGGAGTGGCGTGTCCTCCGTGACGCTTGAGGGGGGTTAACTTCTTATGCCGTGTCGACCGCCACACCAGAGTCGCCCACCCCCGCCGCCCCCGACTCCCCGAGCCGGCGTCGGCGGCGGCGCCGTGCCCGTCCGCTGATGGCGGCCGCCGTCGCGCTCGTCGTGCTGCTGTGCGCGGCCGTCGGCGGGATCGGCTGGTACTTCGCGGGCGTCGCGATCCAGGTCGACCACTCGTCCGAGTATCCGCACACCATCGTGGCCGTCGGAAACGGCACGGTCACCTTGCCGCGTGACGCGGCGACGGAACGTTCCGGAACATGGGCCCTCGCCTGGAAGGGCGGTCGCGCGTTACTGGGTCCCGTCGTCGGCGGCAACGATGGGCAGGTCGTACGCAAGGTCGAGTCGGTCGTCGAGGGCACGCTGGTCAAAGGCGCTCCCGCGACCATCGACCACTGGGTTTACGACGGCGACCCGAAACGGGCCTTGGGGCTCGCCTTCCAGGACGTGAAGTATCCGTCCGAGGCCGGGCTGATGCCCGCCTGGCTGATTCCGGGCACGACACCCAAGAGCACCTGGGTCATCGGTGTCCACGGACGGAACGCGGACAAGGCCGAGACGTTCCGTGCCATGCGCGCCGTCCACGGCACCGGAATGCCGATGCTGGCCATCGCGTACCGGAACGACGTGGGCGCGCCGCCGTCCAGCGACGGAAAGAACCACCTCGGCGACACCGAGTGGCACGACGTCGTCTCCGCCGTGGGTTACGCGCGGGCGCACGGCGCGACGGGCGTCGTCCTGTACGGCTGGTCCATGGGCGGTGCGATGGCCATGACGACGCTCCGCAAAGACCCTTCGTTCGTCCGCGGCGTCGTCCTCGACTCCCCCGCCATGGACTGGAACGCCACCCTCGACATGCAGGGCGACGCCCGCCACCTGCCGGGCTTCCTCGTCGGGGCCGCCAAACGCATCCTGGAATGGCGCATCGACATCGACCTGTCCGACTTCGACCAGCGCCCGTACGCGCCGAAACTGCGCACGCCGGTGCTGCTGTTCACCGCCGACGACGACGCCACCGTCGCCAACGGCCCCGCCTACACCTTCGCCCGGACGGCCCCACCCGGAATGGTCACCCACATCCGCACGGCAGGCGACCACACCGAGTCGTGGAACGTCGACCCCGGCGCCTACGAGACCGCCCTCGCCGCCTTCCTCAAGAGGGTCGCCTGACCTCCAGCAGTGTCTTGCCGACCGTGGAACGCGACTGGATGGCCCGGTGCGCGTCGGCGGCGCCGTCCAAGGGGAAACGCTGCCCGATCACCGGTTGCAGCCTCCCTGCGGCGGCCTCACCGAGGGCACTCATCGTGAACTCCCGCAGTTCGTCCGGCGTCGCCGAGGGCCGGACGAGCGCGACACCTCTCCCGGCCGCATCCTCCTCGGAGACCGCCGCCCACTCGCCGCTCGCCATACCGAACCCGACCATCCGACCGCCCCGCCGAAGCAGTGTGAACGCCTCACGGGCCACGTCACCGCCGACACCGTCGAACACCACGTCGACGTCGCCGACGCCCTTGGCCCACCCGGGTTCGCGGTAGTCGACGACCTCGTCCGCGCCGAGCCGCAACGACACCTCCGACTTCCGCCCGCCCCCGGCCGCCGCGACGACCGTGGCGCCCGCCGCCTTCGCCAACTGGACGAGCAACGTCCCGACCCCACCGGCCGCGGCCTCCACCAGCACCCGCTCTCCCGGCCGAACCCGCGCCGCCCGCAGCATCATCGTCGCGGTCCGCCCGTCCGCGAGCAGGGCCACCGCGTCGTCGAGCGCCAAGCCGTCCGGCACCTCGAACAGTCCCTCCGCGTCCACCGCGGCCAGTTCCGCGTACCCGCCGGTCCCGCCGGTACCGCTCACGACCCGCCGCCCGACCAGCCGCCCGTCGACACCGTCCCCGACCGCCGTCACCACGCCACCGACCCCGTTGCCCGGGATCACCGGCGGCTCCCACCGCACCGGAGCCGGACCGGTCCCCGCCCGCATCTGCGTCTCCACGAACGTGATGTTCGCGAACTCGACCGCGACCAGCGCCCGCCCCTCACCCGGCACCGGATCCGGCGCCTCCCCCGGCACCAGCACCTCCGGCCCACCGAACCCCGTCAACCACACGGCACGCATGACGCCCCCTTCGTTCTCGCTCGTCACCCGCAGCGTGCAACCTCAAGCCCGATCGAGGTCAAGCCGTTCCCAACGAATCGCTTTTCTCGCCCCACGCACCTCTGTAAGCTTTCGCGCGTATCACACCCCGCAGCCGCTCAGGGATGACGATGCGCGACCGGTTGGTCCGTCCCCCCGCACCGGGAGCCGTGCTGACCCTGTGCCTGCTCACCGGGGGTCTGCTCACCGGCTGCGGCTCGTCCGGCTCGTCCTCCGGCGGCCAACTCGCCCCCAACGGCACCCTCAGCGACGCCCCGGCCGCCGCACCCGCCGCCGCCCCGCCCTCCGCCATCCCACCGAAGCAGCTCTATCAGACGGTCCTCAACCGCTACCGCGCCTACCAGGCCGCCTACCAGAAGGCCTACGAGACCAACGACCCCACCGACCTCCCCACCGTCGCGATGGACCCGATTCTCGGCCAAGTCACCAGGGACGTGCAGGCCACCAAGGCCAAGGGCGAGATCTGGCGTTTCACGAACACGCTCAACCCCCGCGTCTACGCCCGCGCCAAGGACAGCACGAAGGTCTACGTCATCGACTGCGTCCGCACTCTCGCCGCCTTCCGTTTCTCCGCGAAAACGGGCAGACGCCTCGACGGCGGCCCTGGCAGTGCCTACGTGTACCGGGCGACGGTCCAGTACGACTCCGGAGTTTGGAAGGTCGCCGCCACCGTCCGGGACAAACCATGCTGACGGTCCGCAGGGAAGGACACGTGATGTCTCCCCACACCCCCAGCCGCCGCGTATCGTCCGTCGCGCTCGGCGCGGCGATCCTGACCGCGTCCTTCCTCACCGCCGTCCCCGCCCAGGCCGCTCCCTGCAAGGCCCTTACCTGCAACTGGTCGGACAAGGGCAGCGGTTCCGGAGGAAACGGCGGAGGCGGCTCCGGTGGGAACTCGGGCCCCGTGGCACCTCCACCGCCCGAGGGCCTGACGGAGAACGAGGCCCAGGGGTTCGTGCCCGCCGACACCGGTGGCCCGCCCCCGGCGGCCGTCCCGACCACCCTCGACTGGGTCGCGGCCGCGCGCAGTTCCGCCGCGCTGCCCATTCCGATCGTGCACACCGCTCCGGACGGCAAGACCTATGTCAGCGTACGGACGGCGCTCTGGGTCGAAGGTTTCGACGTCGTCAGGACGCGCCCGATCGGTGGAGGCGGCCAAATGATCCAGGCCACCGCGCAGCCCAAGTCCGTCACCTGGAACATGGGCGAAGGCAAGAAGACCTGCGACAGCGCGGGAAGCCGCGACGGGAGTACCTGCAACTACACCTACAAACGCGCGTCCGCGGGCCAACCCGGCGGGAAGTACGAGATCACCGCCACCATCACCTGGAATCTCACCTGGAGCTGTGACGGGCCCGCCTGCAACCCCCGGGGAGGCGACCTCGGAACCATGACCATGACTTCGCAGCCGACACCGCTCGTCGTCTCCGAGATACAGACGAACACCGGTCAGTGATCCCGCGCGAGCATCGGTTGCCCGGGTTCGTCGAACTGGCGAAGCTCGGGACGGGGGCACAGGGTGAAGTCGTGCTCGCGCGACACGAGTCGAGCGGGACGCCGGTGGCGATCAAGTACCTCACCGCCGGTCTGCTCGGCGACTCGACCGCGCGGGACACCTTCCGGCAGGAGGTGCAGATCCTTGGACGCGTGGTCGATCCGCACGTGGCGCGGTTACTGGACTACCGCGAGTCCCCCTGGGGAGCGGCGATCATCTTGGAGGCCGTGCGAGGACGCCCGCTCCGCAAGGTCCTGGACGAGCTTGGCGGCCCGCTGACCCCTGAGGCCGCCCTGGCGATATTGAAGGGCTCGCTCCTCGGCCTGGCCGCGGCCCACGCCGTCGGTGTCGTGCACCGCGACTACAAGCCCGCGAACGTACTCGTCCAGGACGACGGTCAGAGCAAGCTCATCGACTTCGGGATCGCGGTCCTCGTCGGACAGGGCGGCCAGGCGGGCACTCCCGCCTACATGTCGCCGGAACAGTGGGAGGGCGAACCCGCCACACCCGCGACCGACCTCTACGCCGCCACCTGCGTCTTCGTCGAGGCCGTCAGCGGAGAGAAACCCTTTCGGGGCACGACGGTCGAGGAGTTGAGGACCGCGCACACCGTCGGCCCGATCCCCTTGAACCGGGTGCCCGATCCGCTGCGCCCGCTGGTCCTCCGCGGACTGGCAAGGCGTCCTTCCGAACGTGTGAACAGCGCCCACCAGTTCGTCAGCGAACTCGAGGCGATCGCCGTTCGCGCCTACGGGGCCGAATGGGAGCGGCGCGGCATGATCGCGCTCGGCACCGTGGCCGCCTCCGTGGGTCTCGCCGTGTTGGCGAGCGCGTTCCCGACCTCCGTCGCGACCTCCGCGGCGACGGGCGTGGCCAACACGGTCGCTCCCGTGTCCAAGGGCTTTCTGGCCAAGATCGGCGGCGCGAAGGCGGCGGCGGGCATCGGGGCCATGGGGGTCGGTACCGTGCTCGCGGTATGGCTTTTCTGGCCCGGCCCCGGGGTAGGCGGGACGAGTCGCGCCGGAGTTCACGCCTACTTCAAGAAGCCCGGCGTCCTCCTTCAACAAGCCCACATGCCCGCCTCCGAGACCCCCTACATAAAACTCGAATACACGCTGACACCCGCCAGGGCGAAGCCCGGGACCGAGGTCCGTCTTGTGGAGCGGTTCCGAGCCCGTACGCCCGAGGGCGTCTACTACCCGCCCGGAGGCGGACGCCAGTGCTTCGGGGTGGGTACGCCTTCGCCCAAGACTCACTTCTACAAGTGGGGCATCGGCCTCGACGACGGATTGAAGAGCCCGGCGGCTTTGGGCTTCTATCGCATGCCTCCGGTCAAGCGGAATGACATACCGCAGAAGACGACGAACGCGATCGTCCTCCCGGCGGACGAAGAGACGACCGGCGAACACCAGCCGTTCGTTCAGTCAGAATGCGCCACCATGAGCAGTTGGACGTCGACTCTCAGGATCGTCCTTCCCGAACACGACCTGCTGCCGCCCGGGAAGTACCTGGTGACGCCACGAGTACCCATGAAGATCACGTCTACGCTCCAGGGCGAGACTCCGATACCGCCGGAGGCGGCGGGGGCACCATTGACGGAAGGCTGCCCGTGATCGAGGTGTTGGACGGCTAGGTCCGCTCCGTCCGCGGGGGCGCTGGTAGGATCTCGGCCGATGTGTGGGCGGAGGGACGTGACGAGCCCAGGATTCCCGCCCCCGGCGTGACGCGGCCGATCCCCGGTCGGCGCAGGATGGAGTCCCGCCCGCCCGTCCCACAGTTAGGGTCCCGGTGTTGCTCTCCCCTCTGAAAGACCGCCGTCGCACGGTTGACGCCGTCATGGGCGCGGTCAGGGGGAACCGGGCGTTCGCGGTCGTGCTCCTCGTCGGCGTGGTGCTTCGGGTGCTCACCATGCTGGGGTTCAAGAGCGTGCTGTGGTTCAACGACAGCTACGACTTCCTGCGGGTCGCCAACGACCCGTTTCCGCATCCGCTCCGGCCGTCCGGCTACGGGGTGTTCCTCTGGGGGTTGAAGCCGTTCCACAGCCTGGTGCTGGTCACGGCGTTGCAGCACGCGGCGATCGTCGGGCTGGCGGTGGTCGGGTACCGGATGCTGGTCCGCGAATTCGACGTGCGGCGGGCGTGGGCGACGGTGGCCGTGACGCCGGTGCTGCTGGACTCCTACCAGATCGAACTCGAACATTTGCTGCTGTCGGACACGCTGTTCACCGTCCTGGCGTTCGGGGCGATGCTGGTGCTGGCGAAGCCGGGGGCGACGGGGTGGCGGCGGGCCGCTCTGGTCGGTGCGATGCTCGGCGTGGCGTCGGTCACGCGGACGGTCGGGATGCCCCTGTTCCTCATCGTGGTGCTGTACCTGTTGGTCCGGCGGACGCGGTGGCCCGCCTACGTGGCGCTGGCGGTGACGTTCGTCGCGCCCGTGGGCGCTTATGCGACGTGGTACCAGCAGGAGCACGGCCGGTTCGCGATGACCGGGGTGGACGGCATCTTCCTGTGGGGTAGAACGGCCGCGTTCGCCGACTGCGCCGAGTTCACCCCGCCCCCGGACCTTGCCCGGCTGTGCCCGCACGGGCCGAAGGACGACCGGCCCGCCTCGTCCCACCAGATCTGGGCGGAGAACTCGCCGACCGGTTATTCCGACGGGGAGGCGTTCGGGGAGAAGACCAACGCGGACGCGCAGCGGTTCGCGTTCTGGGCGATCGGCAACCAGCCGCTCGACTACGCGCGGGTCGTGGCGTACGACTTCTTCGTCCGGACGTTCTCGTGGCAGCGCAGCCGCTATCCAACGATCGGCACCGAGGCCAGGTACCACTTCCCCACGCGGCCCACCGCGCAGAAGCCGGAACTGCCCGTGTACGGAGGCGGTGACCGGCGGACGGTGGTGCGCGAGTACGCGCACGGCACGGGACGCACCCACATCGTGGAGCCGTACGCGGGCGTCATGCGCGGCTACCAGGAGCGTGTGCGGGTGCCCGGCACGGTGTTGGGTCTCGTGCTGCTCGCCGGCGCGGCCGGGATCGTGTTGCGTCGTGCGCGCGCACGGACGGCGCTGTTCTGGGCGTCGAGCGTGACGCTGTTGGCCGTTCCGCCCGTCACGGTCGACTTCGACTACCGCTATCTGCTGCCCGCGTTGCCGTTCGCGTGTTTCGCGGCGGCCATGGCGTGGGGACGTCCGCTCCCGTCCGGCGGCCGGGCCGGGGGCGAACCGGCCGGGAAGACACCGGACGCGGAGGAACCCACCTCGGCCACGCCCGCCGTACCGCGGAACTGAGTACGAACGCGGATATCGGCCCGGGACCGGCGTCTCGATCATGGTTCGTATGCGCGTGATCGTGATCCTCTTGATGGGGCTGCTGGCGACGGGGTGTGGTTCGGCGGGCTCGGGTGAGGCGCGGGCCGTCGAGGACGCGCGGGACAACGCCCGTGAGGTCGCCCAGCGGTTCTACATCTACAACGCCCGCGTCTACCCCGCGGAGTTCGTCGCGCACAATGTCGCGGACCTGAACGGCGTGGAGGTCATGAGTTTCACCGGCCGGACGACCGCAGGGGAGGGGGTACGGGTCGTGGTGCGCGTGTCCGGGGTCGCGTTGAAGGGCGGGTGGGTCCCGGGCGAGCAGGTCACGGTGATGCGCTGCTTCGAGCTGCGGTTCGCGACGAGCGCCGACGTGGGCGACGGCGAGCCGCGTGACGTGACGTGTCCTCCCGGAGGCCCGCGGACGTTCGAACCGTGGCCCAAGACGCCGGAGATTCCGGTCGATCGGCTTGAGGAGGCGCTGCCACGCGTACCGGTCGGGGGCCGCGTGGACGTTGCGGAGGTTCGGAAGGCCGTCGGCTCAGTGCGTCTCGACCCGGCCATCCATCGGGAGTTCAAGGTCAAGGGCGATGTGGTGGGCGGTCTGCTGTGGATCAAGCCGTATCTCGCGGACGCGCTCGACTGCGTCCTGATCCGTGTCGCGCCCGGTAGTACGTCCGTGTGGGTGCCGTCGAGGGCGCAACGCATGATCGGCGAGGCCGGATGCGACGTCGACCACGCCATCGACCCGATGCCGCCGCCGCACTAGGAGCCGAGCCGGGCGGCGGCGACCTTCTTCGGGACGACCATGCGCCACGCGTCCACGACCAGTTCGCGCATCTCGGGTTCGTCGAGCGCGGCGGTCCAGGCGTGCACCCAGTTGAAGCGCAGGTCGGATTCGCCGGGCAGGTGGAACTTCGCGGGTTCCGAGTCGACGAGGGCGGCGCGTTCCTCCTTCGGGAAGGCGAAGCCCATCACGGTCTCGTCCTGGGAGAAGGCGACGTAGACGATCGCCCCGACGCGGAACTTCACCCTGTCCCTGATGAGGTGCTCGGACGTGCGCGGCAGCGTCAGCGCGAGCGCCCGTACCTGGTCAACAGTGATCATCGTGTCCTCCTGTGGCCGTGTCCGGCATGGCCGCTTCCCTCCAGCAAACCATCACGGAACGCATGACCTTGATAGATTTCCGTGGCGAAGGGGCGGTCGATGAACGAACTGGTGCGTTGGCAGACCGAGCACGGGACGGTGGTCGTCGAGACCGACGACACGGAACCGGGCTTCGACTCGGTGTCACGTGGGGCCGGGATCGTCCATGACGCGGCCCGCAGGTTCGAGGACGCGTTCCAGGACGTCCGGGACGCCGCGGAGTCCGCGCTCGCGGCACTGCGCGGCGGCGACCTGAACCCCGACGCGGTCGAGCTGGAGTTCGGCGTCAAGCTCAACGCGGCGGCCGGGGCCGTCATCGCCAAGACGTCCGTCGAGGGGCACCTCAAGGTCAAGCTGGTCTGGGGACGTCCGGGAACCGGAGCGGCCCCGGAGGGGGCGTAGCCGGAGTGGACGGCTGGCAGTGGCGCGCGTGGGTCGGTCGCCCGGCGGGAGGCAAGATCGGCGCCGCGTTCCTCGTCACCGAGACCCGGCTTCTCACCTGCGCGCACACCGTGCAGGGGCTGGACGAGGCGCGTGTCGGCTTCCCGGGGCTTCTGGAGGGTCTGCCCGCCCGGGTGGTGCGGTGCGGCGTCTGGGAGCGGGCGGGCGATCCCGGCGATGTCGCCGTCCTGGAGTTACCCGAGCCGGTGCCGTACACGCCCGCCCGTCTCGCCGCGCCCGACGACCTGCGGGAACGTCCGGTGGACGGCCGGCCGCTCGGCGTGTGCGGCTTCCCCCGGCGGCGCGACCAGAACGAGCGGCACGCGACGGTGACGACGTCGCGGTACCGGGCCATGCGGCAGGAGTGGTGGGAGCTCAAAACCGCGCCGGGCGAGTGGCTGGAGCAGGGCTACAGCGGCTCCGCCGTGTACGACACGGCGACGGGCGAGGTCATCGGCATGGTGACGAACGCCGAACTCCGCGGCGACGACCGCGCCGAACTCGGCTGGATGCTTCCCCTCACCAAGATCCGTGAGTACTGGGAGGCACTGGACGACCTGTTGCCGCTGCGGTGGACGACCGGGGAGGCGCGCCGCGAGCTGCGCGGCCTGCTCGACGGCGTCCGTTTCACCGAACCGCTCGGCTCCGGCCTGGAGCGGGCGGTCGGCCGTCCGGTGTCGGAGGAGTTCCGGTCCGCGTGGGCGTCGGTGCGGTACGTCGCGGAGGGGTGGCCGCAGGAACGCCTCGTCCGATACCTGGCGATGCTCGGGCGGCACCTGCCCGAGGCGACACGGTCGCGGCTCGCGGACTGGTCGGCGCGGCACCTGCCGGGCGCCGGGCCCGCCGACCCGGCGTTCTCCACGCCCGCGTCGGTGATCGTCCGGTTGGAGCGGGCGGTGTTCGACAAGGCCGTCGACGTCACCGTCCACACATGGATCGACGGCGCCGAGGGCCCGTCGCGGCCGACCGTGCGGGTTCCGGAGGGACGGGTGCAGCGGGCGGTCGAGGAGGGCGTCGCCGCGATGGTGCCCACGCTGTACGGGCACGACTGGATGATCGAGTTCGCGGTGCCGGAGAGCTGGCTCGGCAAACCGTTCGAGCGGTGGTACCTCGACGCGCGCAACAGGATCCGGATGCGGCAGCGTCCGGTGGTCGTGCGGGACGTGAACCGGCTGCGCCCCGACTCGATCCGTCGCGACCAGGCCCACCACCGGTGGAAGCTGCTCACCGCGCGGGGCCGCAGCGACCCGCACCCGATCCGCTGCGACGAACCCCGCCGGGGCCCGGACTTCCAGGACTGGCTGGAGGCCAACGTCGACTTCTGCGTGCTCGTGTACGGGTCGCGTCCGGTGAAGAGCCGGTTGACGGCGGCGCTCAACAACGGCATCCCGGTCATGCTGTGGACGCGGACGCCGTGCGACGCGACGACCCACGGCGACTGCCGCGGGCGCCGCGTCCTCGACGCGCTCACCGCCGCCGTGGGCGACCAGCACCCCGGCGACCTGCCCAAGGTCGCGTTCGCCCTCCGCAAGGACGCGCTGATCGCACCCCAGGACGTCCCGCACTGCGGGCGCGACCTGACCCTGCTCTGGGACGACCCGTCCCGACTCCCCGATCCCCCGCTCGCCATGGAGGTCTAGATGCCCGACTGGCTGCTCTATACAGGGAGCCGTCCTCCGCACGACGGCATCACGCGGCTTCCTCCGCCGCCGCCTTGGCGGGTGTTCGACGGCGGGCCCCTCCTGCCGTCCCCTTCCGGCGGTTCGGGCAACGCGCACCAGGCGACGACGTACCGACCCTCGGACGACGCCGTCCAGCAGGTCAACGCCGCGTTGTATCTGCGGCGTCCGCTGCTGGTGACCGGGCCGCCCGGCACCGGGAAATCGACGCTCGCGTATGCGGTGGCCCACGAACTGGGGCTCGGGCCCGTCCTGCACTGGCCCATCACCAGCCGGACGACCTTGCGCGACGGTCTCTACCAGTACGACCCGTTGACCCGCCTGTACGCGGCCGGACGCGACGAAACGCCCGCCGACGAGGACATCGGCCGCTACATCCGGCTCGGCGCCCTGGGCACCGCGCTTCTCCCCTACGAACGGCCGCGCGTCCTGCTCGTCGATGAGATCGACAAGAGCGACATCGACCTGCCCAACGACCTGCTCACCATCTTCGAGAAGGGCGAGTACGAGATACCGGAACTGGCCCGGCGCGCCGACCCGATGGCCGACGTGATGACCGCCGACGGTCCTGGTGCCGCTCGTGTCACGGTCACCGCGGGGACGGTCCGCTGCCACGCGTTCCCCCTGGTGGTGATGACCAGCAACGGTGAACGCGAGTTCCCGCCCGCGTTCCTGCGCCGCTGTGTCACGGTCGAGCTTCGGCAGCCGTCGGACGAGGCGGAGCTGGCGGCGATCGTTCGGGAGCATCTGGGGCCGCTCGCCGATCACAGCGACGACCTCGTCCGCCGGTTCTTCGAGCGCGCCTCGTCCGGCACCCTCGCGACCGACCAGCTCCTCAACGCCGTCTACCTGTGCCGCCACGCCGCCACCGAGGACCGCCGGGCCCTGGCCGACCGCATCATGCCGTACCTGTCGGAGCCCATCGATGACGATTGACCGCCTCCGGAAGGCCCTGTCGGCCATCGGCCCGCCCCCGGACGCCCGCGAACTCAGCGAGATGCTGTGGCTCGCCTGCCATCTCTCCCCGCAGGAGAAGAGACCTCCGATCGCCCCTTCGGAGGTGAGGGAGCCGTTCGGGGGTGACGCCGGTCGGCCTCCCGCTCCCTGGGACGCTCGCTCGGCTCCCGAAGGTGCTCCCGCCGCGCCTGATCTCGCGCCCCTGCCCCTGGTCCCGCTGCTCCCCCCGCCTTCTCCGCCTCGTATGCCCGATGTCGAACCCGTGGGTGAGGCCGTCGAGGTGCTCGTGCCGACCGCGCCGATGCTGGCGAACCCGCTCGGCGTGCAGCGGGCGTTACGTCCGCTCAAGCGCCGCGTTCCGTCCAGGCACCGTTTCGAGCTGGACGAGGACGCGACCGCCGCCCGCGTCGCCGACACCGGTCTGTGGACGCCCGTTCTCGTCTCGGCGCCGGAACGCTGGCTGACGCTGAGCCTCGTCGTCGACACCGGCCCGACGATGCGGCTCTGGCGTCCCCTCGCCCGCGAACTGACCGAGGTCCTGCTCCGGCAGGGCGCGTTCCAGGACGTTCACCTCAGCCACCTCGACACCACGGGCCGCATCACCTCGGCCCCCGGTTCGCCGCCCCGGGACCCGGCGACGCTCCTCGGCGGATCCGGCCGGCACGCCGTGCTGGTCCTGTCCGACTGCTCCGGCCCGCACTGGTGGGACGGACGCGCCGCCCGCGCCGTCCGCCGCTGGGCACGGATCGGACCCACCGCGATCCTCCAGCCCCTCGCCGAACGTCTCTGGCGACGCACCGCCGCGCCCGCCGTCCCCGGCGTCGCCGCCCTCCCCCGCCCGGCCGCGCCGAACACCGACCTGAGCTTCACCCCGTACGACGGCCCGTCGGCGACCGGTGTCCCCGTGCCCGTTCTGGAGGTCGCGCCCCGCTGGTTCGGCGCGTGGGCCCGGCTCATCTCCGGCTCCGGCCCGCAGCCCGCCGCCGTCGCGTCGTTCCCGGCCCGCCCGTCCGGGGCCGCTCCGCTGCGGCGGGAACGCGAACTGCCGATCGCCGAGCGCGTCCGTCGTTTCCTCGCCTCCGCCTCCCCGGCCGCCGCCGAACTCGCGGCCCACGTCGCCGTCTCCGTCCCGTCCCTGCCGGTGATGCGCCTCATCCAGCACCGCGTCCTCGGCGGCTCGGGCCCGGGTCAGCTCGCGGAGGTCCTGCTGAGCGGACTTCTGCGGCCCGTCGGCGGCGTCCGGTACGAGTTCGTCCCTGGCGCCCGCGAAGCCCTCCTGGACACTCTTCCGCGTCCCGAGGCCCTGCACACGCGCCACGTCCTGGAAGCCGTCTCCACCGAGATCGAACGCCGCGCGGGCACGTCCACCGACCTGTTCCGCGCCCTCATCCCCGCCGACGGCGGCCCCGTCACCCTCACCGCGGACACCGACCACTTCGCCCTCGTCACCCCCGAGACCCGCGCCCACCTCGCACCTCCCCCGCTCTCCGCCATTCCCGACCTGCCCACCGGCATGGACGACCGGCTGATGCTCGCCGACGCGGGCCCACCCCCGTCGGGGCGTCCGTCAGCAACGAACGTCGACGTGCTCGGGCTGAACGGCGTCGGTCCCGGCCAGACCTTCAGTGACGCGTGGTCCCTGCCGCCGTCCATGCCTCGTGACCCCGCCATCGGCCACGACCCGGAGGGGAACGTCGTTTCCCTTTACCCGCTCGACCTGTCATCGGGTATTCCTCATGGCCTGATCGTGGGCGAAACCGAGGCTCGACAACGTGCCGTACGCGCCATCGTCCTCGCGCTCGCCGGGGGCCATGCCCCGTGGGACCTCACCTTCGCCTTCGCGGGCCTGGGGGAACACCCTCTCGGCGAACCCCTCGCTCTGCCACACGTCCGTTACTCCGAAGATGAACTGCTCGGACATCCGGACAGCCTCCGGCAGTTCATCGAATATCTCTCGGACACGGTCGCCTCCCGCTCAACGTCGGAGACACAGCCGCGCCTCCTCCTCGTGGTCGACCTGTCGCTCACCTTCCCGTCCAGCCGACGAGAGATCGGTGAAGCGCTCCTCACACTCGCTCAGCGAGGACGGTCGCTCGGCGTCCAACTCCTGCTCAGCTCGGCGACCGTCGAGGACACCACGATGTGGAACCGCTTCCTGCCGTTGCTCGGCTGGCGCATCACGGCGAGTCGCCTTCCTCCCGCAGAACTGCGACGTGTGCTCGGACAGGCTGCCCTGCCGTTCCCCGACGAGCGAACGGCCTACCTGCTGGCGGGCGGTGGCGCTCCACGGCGTTTCCGAGTCGCGCTCGAGCCGCCACGAGAGGTCGTCGACGACTTCGTCACCTGGGTCCGGAGGTTCGGTCTTCCCGGAAAGCCTTCGTTGCCTCTCCGCCTGCATGCCGACGCCCTCCCCGCTGCCAGCGGAGGACGCATACCGATCGGGTTCGAGGTCGACACGCTGAAGCCGGTTTTCGTGGACTTCGACTGGGATCCGCATCTCCTGGTCACGGGGCGGAACGGATCCGGCCGCGCGAACCTGCTACGCCTGCTGATCGAAGGGATCACTGCGGGGTCCGACCGCTCCTTCGTCTATGTCCTCGACTCTTTCGGGATTATTTGGACTCTCGCCGAAGAGTTCGGTTTCCCCGAGCCGGTAGGACCCCGGGTCACCTATACGGACTCACCCTCGGATTTCGTCGGGATTCTTGGGAGCCTGGTGGCCATAAGCCCCTCTTCGAACACCGATGTCTATCTGTTCGTCATCGACCGCGACGTCGGGCTTGAGTCCCTGTCGCTGGCCCTGCGGTCCATGTTGGGCAGGGGGGCGCATCTGATTTTGGCAGGGCATCTCACCTTCCCCGACCAGCGCATGGATCCGCTGGTTCCCATCCTTCACCAGCGCGGAAGTTCGGCGGTTCTGCTGGGCTCCATCGAGAGCGAGGAGGCAAGGCTGTACCAGGCGGCCCCTGCCCCCTCGCCTGCGCCTGTCGGACGGGGCGTGCTGGTGCAGGGTGGGCGGCGGCGGGTCATCCAGGTCGCGCACACGGCGCCGAGAGCGTGAACATCCGTATTGGATCGTGCTGTCCAGAACGGGTACGGTGAGGCTTATGGCGCGGCCGAGGATGTTCGAGGAGGGGCGGGCGGTGGAGGCCGCCATGCGGGCGTTCTGGGCGGACGGCTACGAGGCGACCTCGACACAGACCTTGTGCGAGGTGACGGGCCTCGGGCGCAGCAGCATCTACAACACGTTCCGCAGCAAGCACGACCTGTTCGAGAAGGCGCTGACCCGCTACATGGACGGCAGGACGGCCAACATCATCGAGGTTCTGGAGGACGGCGCCCGCCCGGTGCGGGAGCGGCTGCGGACGATCCTGGACTGGGCCGTCCGTCCCGACGCCGACGACCCGGCCGGGTGCCTGGTGGTCAACACGATGGTGGAGATGGCGCCGCGCGACGAGGCGACGGCCGAGCGGCTGCAGCGGGATCTACGGCGGCGGCTGGACGCGCTGACCGCCGCCATCGAGGAAGGGATGCGGGCCGGTGAGATCGACGCCGGCAAGGACGCGCGGACGCTGGCGCACTTCGTCGTCACGACGGTCAGCGGGATGCAGGTCGCGGCGCGCGGCGGTGCCGACGAGCGGACCCTGGCCGCGATCGCCGACACCGCCATGAACGCCATCTGACATCAGGCGCAGGAGTCGTCGTGGAACGCCCACAGGGCGCGTTTGCGGGCGTACTCGGCGACCGTCCAGATGAGGTGTTGGCCGCGGTAACAGGACAGGTCCTCGGGGCCGTGGGAAATGGTGCGGTGGGTGACACGGCCCCAGTCGCGTCGGTCGCGGATGGTGCTGAGGAGTCTGCCGCGCTTCGTGCCGTGGCCCTGGGTGAACCACCAGTGTCCGCGCGTCCTGACTCCGCCCTGGATCCTGTCGCCGGGGAGGGTGTCGGACCAGTCGGCGTGGACGACACCGGGCCCCGACAGCGCCCCGAGGGGCCAGGTGACGACGCGTCCGCGCGAATCCTTCGGGAGACACCACTCGCCCGCGATGAGGGTGTGGCGAAGGAGGGTGCGGTCGACCCCGAGCCAGGACATGCGCAGCGGGCCGGAGCCCGCGCATCTGGGGCCCGGCCAGCCGTGGGCGAAGATCCAGCCGCCCGTCTGCGGCATGACGAAGCGGTGGCCGTGGGCGTAGTACTTGTCGCCGTGGAGGCCGACCCGGTCGGGGTGGCCGGTCGAGCCCGCCCTGCTGCCGTTCAGGTCGTAGATCTGCCGCGTGTCGAATTCGCGGATGCCGTGGTGGGTGTCGGCGATGTACAGCTTGTCGCCGTACCAGACGATGCCCCCGGCGTGGATGTCGATGTCGGAGTAGGTCGGCCGTCCGCGCCTCATCGTCGGCTGGACGAGCAGGACATGCCGGTACGCGCCCCGGTCGGGGGCGACGAACGTGAGCTTGATGCGGCCGCTGTCGTGCCAGGACACCAGGAGGGGCCGTCCGCCGCCGCTCAACCGTTCGGTCGCCGTCGCGTCCGAGACGCTCGTGACGCCCTGTGGCAGCCAGGTCCTGGTCTCGGTGTCGGCCTTGTTGAAGCAGAGCACGCGGGCGCCCGGGGGTACGGCGGCCGGTTCGCCGCAGCCGCGGCCGAGCCCGCGGTGCCCGGACGAGCCGAGCAGCGCGTTGACGTCGATCCGGCGGAGTCTGCCGTCGAGGGCACGCAAGGGGACGCTTCGGTCGGGGCCGCGGTGCAGGTCGAACTGGCGGAGGCCCGGTGCCGGTGGGGGCGTGGGCGCCGCGTGGGCGACGTCCGGCGTGAGCACTGCCAGCTGGACGGTCACGGCGAGCGCCGCGACGTCCCTGCGGCGAACCCCCGTCGCCGTACGCTGCGAGATGATCACATTCCGCAACGTAACCCGGCCGGACGTCGCCGTCGGCAACGACATGACCTCGGAAAAGGCAACTTAGTTTTCGGTGATCATGGCGCCGGAGCGGGGAACGGGGAACCGTCGTTCTCGTACGCGGGTCATGGGCGGGGCGGCCCTGGGATGCCCGCCCCGCCCATGAGATCAGATCAGCGCAGCTCGCAGGAACCGGTGTCGGACTTCGACCGGTCGCTCTCCGAGGTGGCCGTCAGTTGGAGGGTCGCGAGGCGGTTGGCGCCCGGGTCGGGCTTCGCCCACACCTCGACCTTCGTCGCGGCCCCCGCCTGGGCGGTGGCCAGTTCGTTCGGCAGCCAGGTCTTCCAGCCGCCGCCCGCGACGGCGGCCTTGAGCCGGAACACGTCGGAGCCGTAGTGGCCGGTGCCGCCCTTGCCCGTGTTCTGGAGCGTCAGCGTGCACTTCTTCCAACCCGCGGGGGTCTGCTCGGCCTTGCCGTCGTCGAGCTGCACGCCGCGCTGCTGCGACCCGGCGCCGTCCAGGGACCGGACGCCGACCGTGTAGGAGAGGATGCCCTTCGCGTCACGCTGGACGTCGAGGACGTAGAAGTGCAGCCGGTTGGCCTGGTCGACGTACTCGTACTCGCTGCCCGAGCCGGTTCCCGCGTGGTACAGGGAGTCCGACAGTTGGCGGTAGTCGCCGATCGTCATCTTCACCGGGGTGCCGTCCGGCAGGACGAAGTCGACCTTGTCGATGTCCTGCGGGTTGGCGTCCTTGACCCAGATGAACGGGGCGTCGTCCTGGTTCTTGGTCTTCGCCAGCAGGACACCGGAGTCCGGAGTGAAGGAGTCGGTGCCCATCCGGTCCACGACTTCGAGGGTGTAATTCTCGTAGCCGCCGCCGTCGCACAGCGGGTCGGTGCGGGCGTCGCACCTCGGGCTCTTGTCGCCGCCGGAGCCGAGTTTCAGGTTGATGCCCGAGAGACCGCCCTGACCGGGCTGGACGGCGCGGGCCGTGACCTTCGCGACCGCCATGCCGGACGAGGCGAGCCCGTCGCGGGTGAGCTGGAGCACGTGGTTCGGGTCGACGATGTTCAGCTTCAACTTGTTGCGCAGCATGTGCTGGGCGCCCATGGACGCGCCGCCGGTCGCCGGGATCGTCCAGCGGCTGTGCGGTCCGCCGGGCCCGTTGAAGGTGCCACGGCTCAGCATCTCCCACGGCCCGCTGTAGGCGCGGCGCGGCGGGTCGCCGTACGGGTTGTTGTAGTTGTCGCCGATGCCGAGAATGTGGCTGAACTCATGGGCGAACACCGACATGCCGGAGCTTTCGGCCTGGGTGGACGACTCGCCGGGGACGGCGTTCGGCCAGATCGTGGAACCGGCCTGCCAGGACGTCCAGGGGACGTACCGGGTCCGCACCCAGTTGGTGAGCCTGGAGTCGCCCGGCCCCCACTCCCTCGGCACCTTCTCCTTCGTGCCGAACTTCATCTCGCCGAACTCCTGCCAGGTGGACGACTCGTCCTGCCCGGCGCTGAGGTAGAAGACGAAGTCGAACCTGTTCGCCGTCTCCGAACCGACGTCGGCGACCCACGCCGCCCGCGCGTCCTTGCGCAGGTCCCGGTTGCACGTGTCGCCCGCGGGACAGCCCGTCCCGCCCTGCATGCTGTCCACGCCGTACTCGTGGTCCTTGGCGGGCATCTTGTACGCGCCGAACGCCGTAAGGTTCACGCCGTACCGGCCGCCCGAGTCCTCCATCCAGTACTCGTGGAGGGTGTGGCCGTGGTTGAGGGCCTGCGGCTTGTTGAGGAAGTCCTGGTAGAACTTCGCGACCTGGGAGCGCGGCACGTCCCCGACCTGGACGGGGTTACCGAAGATCGTGGAGTTCTTCGGCTGGGTCACGGCGAACGGCTGGTTGGAGTAGTCGACGAGCACCACCGCGCCGTTGAAGTTGCGCACCGACCCCTTCCGGGCCGGGTCGGCCCAGGTCGTGCCCGGGATCTGCGTGTAGTCGTCCCACGTCATCGTGTCGGGGAGCTCGTAGTTCTGCGGGTCGATGGGTTTCGGCTCACCGGGCGCGAAGCGGCGGGGGGAGGCCTGAGTCTCCTGCCACGGCTGTGTCTGCGGCCAGTGCCGCATCTGCCACGGGTTGGCGGTCGGTTTCGGGATCGGGGGCGTCGGCTGAGCGACGGCCGGGAGGGCCGCGAGTCCCACGACCAGCGCCACCGCCGCCGCGGGCACCAACAGCATCTTCTTGGCGGGCATGTCTCCCCTACCTCTGGTGGGTTGCGGGAGAAAAGTAGAGAAAGGGGGATACGTCCGGCTACGGCCGACTTAGCCGATCTATCACTGTTTGCCCTGGCATGTCGGACACTGAACCCAGGTCAGGCCGGTCGGCGGACGGGGCGTCGAGCGGCCGACCGATCAGCCGGGACAGCACGATCGCCGTCTTCGTCGCCGTGATGTTGTCCTCGCGGCGCAGCCGTTCGAGGGTCTGCTCCAAATGCTGGATGTCGCGGGCCCGCACATGCACCAGGGCGCTGGCGTCACCGCTGATCGTGTACGCCGCGACGACCTCCGGATGGCCCCGGACGCTTGAGTGGATCTCCTCGGGGGACGTCGCACCCGTGCAGAAGATCTCGATGAAGGCCTCGGTCGTCCAGCCGAGCGCGGCGGGGTCGACGACGGCGGCGAAGCCGTTGATGACGCCGTCCGCGCGGAGCCGGTCGACGCGCCGCTTCACCGCCGGGGCCGACAGCCCGACCTCGGCGCCGATCTGCGCGTACGAGGCACGACCGTCTTCCAGGAGGCATGCAACGATCCGCCGGTCCAGCTCATCAAGACGCAACAAACAACACCCCCTAAGTCGGTTTTTGTCATTGGTCGACGGTCGATCCCGAACATACGCTGGATATGGACCGGCGGCCACCTGCCCCGCCCGGCCCCTTCCCTCCGACACCGGATCGCCGTCCGGTGTCCCCGCCATGCCCGGACCCGTCCGGCCCCGGGCCGAGCCGTGAAGGAGCGTCGTGACGCCGACCCAAAGACTGCGAGCCCTGTCAGACGAGCACAGCGCGCACAACTACCACCCGCTCCCGATCGTGGTCGCCGAGGCGGAGGGCGTGTGGATCACCGATGTCGAGGGGCGCCGGTACCTCGACATGCTCGCCGCGTACTCGGCCGTCAACTTCGGGCACCGCAACCCGCGCCTCACCGCGGCCGCCAAACGGCAGATGGACCGCGTGACGCTGGTGAGCCGCGCGTTCGACCACGACAACTTCGGGCCGTTCGTCACCGAACTGGCCGAACTGTGCCGCAAGGACATGGTCCTGCCGATGAACAGCGGCGCCGAGGGCGTCGAGACCGCGCTGAAGACGGCGCGCAAGTGGGGGTACGAGGTCAAGGGCGTCCCGGCGAACCAGGCGAACATCGTCACCTTCGAGGGCAACTTCCACGGCCGTACCACCACGATCGTCAGCTTCTCCACCGACGCCGATGCCAAGGACGACTACGGTCCCTACACGCCTGGGTTCCGCACCGTTCCGTACGGGGACGTCGAGGCGCTCAAGGCCGCGATGGACGGCTCCACCGTCGGCGTGCTGATCGAACCGATCCAGGGCGAGGCCGGAGTGAACGTCCCGCCGAGCGGGTTCCTGCGCGCGGTCCGGGACCTGTGCACCGCGAACGACACTTTGATGATCGCGGACGAGATCCAGTCGGGTCTCGGCCGCACCGGCGCCACGTTCGCCTGCGAGCACGAGGACGTCGTCCCCGACATCTACATCCTCGGCAAGGCGCTCGGCGGCGGGATCGTCCCGGTGTCCGCCGTCGTCGCGGACGCGGACGTTCTCGGCGTCTTCCGGCCGGGCCAGCACGGCTCCACGTTCGGCGGCAACCCGCTCGCCTGCGCCATCGGCCGTGAGGTCGTCGCGATGCTGAAGACCGGGGAATACCAGGAACGTTCCAGGACACTCGGCGCGCACATGCACGAACGGCTCGCCCGGCTGCCCGCCGGCACGGCGCGCGAGATCCGCGGTCGCGGCCTGTGGGCGGGCGTGGAACTCCACGGGAAGGCGCGTCCGGTCAGCGAACGCCTGATGGACCTCGGTGTCCTCGTCAAGGAGACCCACGAGACCACGCTGCGCCTCGCCCCGCCCCTGATCATCGAGCGCGACGACCTCGACTGGGCCCTCGACCAACTCGAAACGGCCCTCAAGGGCTGAGCCCCCTCCGCGGCGCTCTGGTCAGGGCCGTTTCGGTCAGGGCAAACCCGAGTCTCACCCAAGGAGTGGTCTGCGGCCCGCGCGGCGCGGCCCGCGGGGTCCGCGGCGGCGGCACGGTGGGCGCATGCTGCGGATCAGGAATAGGCGCCGGGTGTTCGTCGGATGCGGAGCGTTGGCGTTGGGCGCCCTGCTGCTGCTCGGGGGCGGCCTGTACCTGTTGCAGCGCGCGTACGACGGGGACGTGAAGCGCCTCGCGGGGGCGCTGCCGACCGGGGCCGGACGACCCTCGTCCAGCGGACGCGGCGAGAACTGGCTGCTGATCGGGTCCGACCGGCGGGAGGACCAGCCGTCGATGGGCGCCCGCGCCGACGCGATCATGCTGGTGCACCTGTCCGGGCGCGGCGATCGGGTGTCGGTCATCGGCATTCCCCGCGACGGCTGGGTGCCCGTCCCCGGACACGGCACCACGAAGATCAACGCGGCGTTCGCGTACGGCGGGCCGCCGCTGCTGATCCGGACCGTGGAGCAGCTCACGCGGGTGCGCGTCGACCACTACGCCGCGCTCGACTTCAACGGGTTCGTGGAGATGACGGACGCGCTCGGCGGGGTCGACGTGACGATCATCGAGCGGACCCACGACCCGAAGCACAACCGCACCTGGCAGCCGGGACGCCAGCATCTGGACGGCGTCGAGGCGCTGGACTTCGTCCGGCAGCGCTGGAACCTCCCGAACGGCGACCTCGACCGGATCAAGCGGCAGCAGGCGTTCCTGCACGCCCTCGCCGACAAAGCGCTCGACACCCGCAATCCCATCAAGATCGACCGGTTCGTGCGGGCGGCGTCGCGTTCGGTGACCGTGGACGAGACGGTGTCGTCCGGCACACTGCGCGGGCTGGCGACCCGGCTGCTGCGGACATCGATGATGGAGTACCTCACCGCGCCCGTGGCGGGCGTGGCCAAGCGGGGCGACCAGAGCGTCGTCCTCTTGGCCGACAACGGGGTGAAGGAGCTGTTCACGGCCGTGCGCGATGACCGTGTCGGCGAGTACATGACGCGCAAGGGCAAGGCCAACTCGGTCGATGCCGTCCACTGAGCCGGAATATTCAGGGCCACCTGGGTGACATGTCCAACAACAGAATGATGTGACGGATCCGTCCGGACGGATTAGTCTAAGTGGACTAATCGCTCCCGAGCCGGAAGCCGCCCCGATGTCCCGACCGCTCACCCCGCTCGCGCTGACCGTGCTGCGCATGCTGTGCGACGGGCCCATGCACCCGTACGAGATGCGCCAGCGCATCCGCGACCACGCCTACGACCAAGCCGTGAAGATCACCCACGGCGCGCTCTACCACTCGGTGGAGCGGCTCGCCGCGGCGGGCCTGATCGAGCCGCTGGAGACCAGCCGCGAGGGGCGGCGGCCCGAGCGCACCGTCTACACGATCACCGCCGCCGGACGGGACGCCGCCAACTTCCGGCTCGGTGAGCTGCTGGCCCGGCCCACCGCGGAGTTCCCGCTGTTCGGCACGGCCCTGGCGTTCCTCAACCTGTTGCCGGAGCAGGAGGTGGCGCGGCAGCTCCGGCACCGCGCCGTCGTCCTGGAGGCGAAGCTCGCCGGGCATCAGACGGCGAACGAGGCGCTGCTGAAGTCCGGGTTGGAACGCTACAAGCTCCTCGACCACGAATGGTCGATCGCGCGGGTCCGCGCCGAGCTCGACTTCGTCCGCGCGCTGGCCGACGACCTGGAGTCCGGCCGCGTCACCTGGAACGACGACGGGGAGTCGGCTCGGCGTCCCGCGATGCCCGCCCCTTACCGCACCGGCCACGACACCACCGAAGACGACCCGACCGAGACGGCCCGGGAGGCCACATGAGCAGATGGCGCGGCAATCCCTGGGCGATCCTGCTGACGCTGTCGCTCGGTTTCTTCATGACACTGCTCGACCTGACGATCGTCAACATCGCGATCCCCAGCATGATCGACAAGCTGGACGCGTCGCTGGACCAGGCGCTGTGGGTCGTCAACGCCTATGTCCTGGTGCTGGCCGTCCTGCTGATCACCGCGGGCCGACTCGGTGACCTGTGGGGCAAGAAGAACCTGTTCATCGCCGGTGTCGTGGTGTTCACGCTGTCCAGCCTGGCGTGCGGCCTCGCGCAGGACCCGTCCCAGCTGATCGCCGCCCGTGCCGTGCAGGGGTTCGGCGCCGCGCTGCTGATGCCGCAGACCTTGTCGATCATCATCGGGGTGTTCCCGCCGGAGCGGCGCGGCACCGCCCTCGGCGTCTGGGGCGCGGTCGCCGGGGTGTCCACCATCACCGGGCCGACGCTCGGCGGGCTGCTGGTCACCCATCTCGACTGGCGGTGGATCTTCTTCGTGAACCTGCCGATCGGCCTGCTCGTGCTGGTCATGGCAGTGCCGATCCTGCCGGGCGAACGGTCCGGCGTCCGGCACCGGTTCGACCTGCTCGGCGTGCTGCTGGCCTCCGCCGCCCTGTTCTGTCTGACGTTCGCGCTCACCGAGGGCCAGAAGCACCAGTGGAACGCGACGATCTGGGGACTGATCGCCGCGGGCGTCGCGCTGCTCCTGGTGTTCGTGGCGTACCAGCGCACCCGGCAGGACGCGGAGCCGCTCGTGCCGTTCTCGCTGTTCCGGGACCGCAACTTCACGATCCTCAGCCTCGTCGGCGCCGCCGTGTCGGTCGGCATGGTCGGCATGATCCTGCCGTTGACGATCTACCTCCAGTCGGTGCTGGCCTTCAGCGCGCTGAAGGCGGGACTCGTGCTCGCGCCGTCCTCGGTCATGTCGATGTTCCTCGCGCCCGTCGCCGGGCGCCTGTCCGACCGTTTCGGCGGCAAGTACATTCTGATGACGGGGCTCACCCTCTACGCCGCCGGGATGCTGTGGGTCGCGACCGTCGCCGAGGTCGGCACGAACTGGACCGCGTTCGTCGTCCCGCTCGCCATCGCGGGCGTCGGCATCGGCTGCGTGTTCGCGCCGATGGCGACCGAGGCCACCCGGCACGTCCCGCCCCGGCTCGCGGGCGCCGCGTCCGGCGTCAACAACACCGTCCGGCAGGTCGGCTCCGTGCTCGGCGCCGCCGCGGTCGGCGCCGTCCTGCAGAACCGGCTGGCGTCGTCGCTGCGGGACGAGGCGACCACGCGCGCGTCGGCCCTTCCGGAGGACGTGCGCACCGGCTTCGTGCGGGGCTTCGCGGACGCGGGGAAGGGCGGTCTGGAGGTCGGCGCCGGGCAGACCGGCACGAAGGAACAGCTCCCTGCCGGCATCCCGCCGGACGTGGCGCAGCGCGTCCACGAACTGGCCGCACAGGTGTTCTCGCACGGCTTCGTGCACGCCATGAAGCCGGCGATGCTGCTCCCGATCGGCGTCATGTTCCTCAGCGCCCTGGCCTGCCTGACCCTGCGGGGCCGCCGGGCCGGGCCGCCCGCGGGCGTCGACGCGGAACCGGAGCACATCACGACCTGAGGGGACGCGCGGGCCGCTACCGTTCGATGCGGCCCGCGCGGCCGAGGAGCCACTGCCCCGAAGGCCCGGACGGGCGGACGCACAGCACCCCGAGCACGGCCGCGGTCAGACCGCCGATGATGTAGACGTACCCGGCGTAGTTGGTCCTGTCGCTGAGTTCCGCGGGCATGGCCAGGTCGCCGCCGGGGCCCCCGCTCGACAGGACGAAGACGACGATCACCCACGCGACCGTGATGACGACGGGACCGGTGCGGCCGCCCATCCCCCACCCGGCCAGCCACACCGCCGCGAACAGCACCAGAACGAGCACGATCGACGCGACCGGGACCCGCTCCACGCTCCACATTTGGACGAACGAGCCGACCACGCCGTACAGGGCGCCGAACAGCCCGAGGACCGCGTAGGCGGCCCCGGTCACCACCGCGTCGGACGCGGCGGCGTTCCCCGGACCGCTCGGCGGCCCGCCCGGCGAGGGCTCGCCGTCCGCGGAGAGCCGCTGTTTGGCGAGGCTCACCCGGGTTTCGTCGTTGTCGTCCACAAACCTCAGGCTACCGGGACCCGTCCCCGGCGCCCGCCGGTCGACCGAGTTCCACCGGCAGGCCCGCGAACAGGTCCTGCTCGCGGCGACCGGGCCCGACCGGGCCGCGCTCACCGACCTGCAGGATGAAGTACTCCGTACCGAACGCCTGCTGGCCCAGGTTGTTCGACAGCGCGAAGAACGGCCCGATCTGCTCGGGCGCCACGACGATCTGCGTGCGGTGGGCGCGCAGCGCGGCGAGCTTGGCGGGCAGGTGGGCACGGGCGTCCACGACCGTGGTGACCTGACCGTCCGGCACACCGGAGCCGAGCTCGTCGAGCCCGGCGACGCGCGCGAACGGCAGCTTCGCCTCCCGCATCACCGCGATCGCGCGGGCGAGGACGGTCCGGGGCGTGGCGTAGGCGTAGAACTTGGCGACCCGCCACGGCTCGGCCCCGTCCTCGTAGGACGGGTCGGCCGCCAGCTCGAACGCCCGCCGGGTCACGCGGTGCGCCTGGATGTGGTCGGGGTGACCGTAGTTGCCGCGCTCGTCATAGGTGACGATCACCTGCGGGCGGACCTCGCGGATGACGGCGGCGAGGTGCGGCGCCGCCGCGCCGACGTCCGCGCGCCAGAAGCAGCGCGGATCGTCGTTCGTGGGCGCGCCCATCATTCCCGAGTCGCGCCAGCGTCCCGGGCCGCCGAGGAAGCGGTGGTCGCCGACGCCGAGCGCGTCGCACGCCGCGGCGAGTTCGCCGATGCGGTGTTCGCCGAGGCGGTCCTCCTTGTCCGAGGCCAGGTGGCGCAGGTCCTCGGGGATGACCTCACCCTCCTCGCCGAGCGTGCAGGTGACCAGACAGACGTGGGCTCCCTCGGCGGCGTACTTGGCCATGGTCGCCCCGGTCCCGATTGACTCGTCGTCCGGATGGGCGTGGACGAACAGGATCCGCGGCTCCTTCATAGGAAACGAGCCTACTCAGAGCGCGGGGCGGCGTGGATGACCGCCCTGCCCGGCGGCGAACTCCCCGGTCAGGGAACGCTGCCCGGAGGCGGGTCCTCGCCGCCTCCACCCTCACCGCCGCCGTCGGGCGGCGACTGGGTGGGTGTGGTCGGCGTGGTCGGCGGGGTCGGGGTGTCGGTGTCCGGCGGCGGTGTCTCGTCCTGGGTCGGCGGGGTCGGGGTGTCGGTGTCCGGCGGCGGTGTGTTCTGCCGCGTCCGCGTGGGGGTCGGCGTCGGCTCCTCTTCCTCCTCGGTCGTCGGCGACTCGGAGACCGTTTCAGAGTCGGTGACCGACGGCGAGACGGGCGTGGTCGGCGAGTTGTCGCCGCGGTTGGCCATGGCCACGCCCACGACCACCGCCAGCACGACGATGGCGGCGATGGCCACGAAGATCGGCAGTTTGGACTTGCGCTCCGGCTCCCAGTCGTCGTAGCGGGCGCGTCCCGCACCGTGCGGGGGGCCGGCCGGCGGCACCTGTCCGGTGTACTCGGCGGGCGACACACGGCGGGTCGCGCCGCCGGGCGGCGACGCGGCCGCCATCATCCCGGCGCCGGCGACACCGCCCGCCGCGATCGTGGAGCCCTCCGCGAGCATCGTGGTGGCCTGCGCGGGGTCGTCCATGCGGGTCTGCCCGGCGCCGCCCGGACCGCTCCCGATCAACGCCATCATGATCTGCTGGGCGGTCGGCCGCCGCTCCGGCTCCTTGACCAGGCACGCCGCGATCAACCGGTGCAGATCGGCCGGCAGGCCCTCCAGCACCGGCGGCTCGTGCATCACCCGGTTGATCACCGCGACGACGGTGTCGTCGCCGAAGGGCGGGCGCCCGGTCGCGGCGAACACCATCGTGGTGGCCCACGCCCACACGTCCACCGCCTCGGTGAGCGTGGCGCCCGCCACCTGCTCGGGCGCCATGTAGGACGGGGTGCCGATCGCCTTGGTCGCGTTGGTCTGGCCCGCGTCGAAGGCCCGCGCGATGCCGAAGTCGATGACCCGTGGCCCGTCCGGCGCCATGATCACGTTGTGCGGTTTGAAGTCGCGGTGCACGATGCCGGCCTGGTGGATCGCGACCAGCGCCGTCGCGGTGCCGATCGCGAGCCGCTCCAGCGCCGCGCCCGCGATCGGCCCGCTGTCGGTGACCTGCTTGTACAGCGAGGGTCCCGGCACGTACTCACTGGCGATGTAGGGCTGGTCGCCCGCGACGTCGGCCTCCAGGACCTGCGCGGTGCAGAACCGCGCCACCTGCTTGGCGGCCTGCGCCTCCCGGACGAACCGGTTGCGCGCCATCGCGTCGGCGGCCAGGTCGGCGCGCAGCAGCTTGATGGCGGCCTTGTTCCCGGAGGCGTCGATTCCGGCGTAGACGACGCCCTGGCCGCCCTCGCCGAGCCGTTCGACGATCTCGTACGAGCCAAGCCGCCGGGGATCTCCCGGCTGCAGCTCCGGCATTGACCACTCCTCAACCCGCGATGACCGATGTGCTTGGGGAAGCCTTGAGCTTACGCGAGCCCGGACTCGGGCACGTGACATTCCCGGCCCACCCGGGCGACGACCCGTGATCACAGGGGGAGGTGGCGTCCGTGCGCCGCAGCCGCGCACCGTCCTGCCGCCGGGAAAGCCGCGGCTGGCAGACTCGGATGCCATGAGCATCAGCTATCCGCGGCAGAGCGCCCGCACGCGACGGTTCAGTCTCGGCGTCCCGCGCGCCTTCCAGATCGCGCCGGACGAGTCCCGGGTCGCGTTCCTGCGGACCAGGGCGGGCGACGACCCGGTCACCTGCCTGTGGACGCTGGACACCGCCACCGGGGAGGAGCGGTGCGTCGCCGACCCGGCGGCGCTGGACGTCCCCGGCGAGGAGAACCTGCCCGCGGAGGAGCGGGCCCGCCGCGAACGCGCCCGGGAGCAGGCGGGCGGCATCGTCGGCTACGCCACCGACCGGGCCGTGCGGCAGGCCGCGTTCACCCTCGGCGGGCGCCTCTACGTCGCCGACCTCGACACCGGGCTGGTCCGCGAACTGCCGGCGCAGGCGCCGGTGTTCGACGCGCGCCCCGACCCGGCGGGCCGCCGGATCGCCTACGTGTCGGGCCGGACGCTGCGGCTCATCGAGATGGACGGCACCGGCGACCGGGCCCTCGTCCAGCCCGAGTCCGAGCAGGTCTCCTATGGTCTCGCCGAGTTCGTCGCGGCGGAGGAGATGAACCGCATGCGCGGCTACTGGTGGTCGCCGGACGGCGGCACGCTGCTGGCCGCCCGTGTGGACGAGACGCCCGTGCTGCGCTGGCACATCGCCGACCCTGCCAACCCGCAGTCGCCGCCCACCGAGATCGCCTACCCTGCGGCGGGCACCCCGAACGCGCTGGTGTCGCTGGTGCTGTTCAAGGTCGACGACGAGCGGCCGGACGCCCGCAAGGCCGTGGCGTGGGACCGCGGCGAGTTCCCCTACGTCGTCACGGCGGGCTGGGACCGGCACGGGCTGCTGATCGTCGTCCAGCCGCGCGACCAGCGGTCCCAGCGGGTGCTGAGCGTCGATCCGGCGAGTGGCGAGACGACCCTCCTGTACACCGACCACGATCCGGTGTGGACCGACATCGTGCCCGGACTGCCCGCCAGGACGAACGCCGGCGACCTCGTCTGGGTCACCGAGGACCGGGAGACCGGCACGCGGCGGCTCACCGTCGCCGGGGTGCCCGTCACGCCCGGTGGCCTCCAGGTCAGGTCGGTCCTCGGCGTGAACGGCGCGTCGATCCTGTTCACCGCGTCCGAGGAGCCCACCGAGATCCACCTGTACTCCTGGGCCGGTGGGCAGGTCGCCCGACACACCGAGGGGCAGGGCGTCTTCGGCGGCACCGCCTGCGGCGAGACCACGGTGGTGACGGGCGCGCGGCTGGACCGTCCCGGCACGGAGATCGAGGTGCGGACGCCGTCCGGCACCCATCCGGTCGTGTCGCTCGCCGAGACACCGGTGATCACCCCGCGGGTGGAGCTGCTGCGGTCCGGGGACCGGGAGATCCGCACGGCGGTGCTGCTGCCCACGCAGTGGCGGAGCGGCGACGGTCGGCTGCCCGTCCTCATGGACCCCTACGGCGGGCCGCACGCGCAGCGCGTCCTCGCCGTGCAGCGCGCCTACTACGAGGCGCAGTGGCTCGCCGACCAGGGCTTCGCCGTCGTGATCGCCGACGGTCGCGGCACCCCCGGACGGGGCCCGGACTGGGACCGCGCCGTCCACGGCGACTTCGTCGAACCCGTCCTGGAAGACCAGATCACCGCGCTGATCGAGGCGGCGCGGCGGCATCCCGACGCGTTCGACCTCGACCGTGTCGGCATCCGCGGCTGGTCGTTCGGCGGCTGGCTCGCGGCCCTCGCGGTGCTGCGCCGCCCGGACGTGTTCCACGCGGGCGTCGCCGGCGCCCCGGTCACGGACTGGCGCCTGTACGACACCCACTACACCGAGCGCTACCTGGGGCATCCCGACGAGGAGCCGGAGAACTACGCCGCCAACTCCCTCATCGAGATGGCGGGCGAGCTGAAACGCCCGTTGATGCTCATTCACGGGCTGGCGGACGACAACGTGGTGGCGGCGCACACGCTCCGCCTGTCGTCGGCGCTGCTGGCGGCGGGACGGCCGCACACCGTCCTGCCCCTGTCGGGCGTCACCCACATGACCCCGCAGGAGATCGTCGCGGAGAACCTGATGCACCTCCAGGTCGACTTCCTCAAGACGTCCCTGGCCCGCTGAGCGGAGACGGGCCGCCGGCGCGGCGGCCCGTCAGTTCTCCCGGTCCAGCTCCCGACCCGACTTCTCCGGGCCCGGCCTCTCCGGGGCGACGGCCGCGAGGAACGCGTCGGCGAACAGGTCGACGGTCGCGTCCACGGTGGGCATCTCCGGCCCGAACAGGGGCTCCAGCGTCGGGCGGAGCAGCATGTGCATCGCGAGCGGCCCGACCAGCAGTTGCGCGAGGATCGGCACGGGAAGCGGCTTGAACCGCCCGGTCCGGGCCTGCTCGGAGAGCCAGACGCCGAGGCTGCCGAGCACTCTCGGCAGTACCGCGCGGCTCCACACCTGACGTCCGGGCCCGGCGGGGCGGGCCAGGACGTCGGCCATCACGGCGGGGAACACGCTCCGTTCCCGGACGAACCCGCGCGCGAAGGTGCGCAGTACCGCCCGTACCGTTTCCTCGGGGGTGGCCGGAGGGTCCGCCATCAGGGCCTCCAGATCGTTCAGCGGCAGGTACCGCTCGAACACCGCGGCCAGCAGGCCGTCCCGGCCCTGGAAGACGGCGTGCAGGCTGGGCAGCGAGCACCCGGCCTCGGCGGCGACGGCCTCCAGCGTCACGGTGGCGAGCCCGTGCCGGCCGATGATCGACGCGGCGGCGGCGACGGCACGGTCGCGGACCGGCAGGCCACCGGGGTCGACCCCCGCGGCGCGGACCGCCTCGTCCAGGGTCCGTCTGGTCCCCTTGAGCCGCCGGACGAGGGTGCTGCGTGACACGCCCGCGGCCTCGGCGAGCACGGACAGCGGCACGTCGGCGACGTTCACGCCACGCTCCCCCGCCACCCGGATCGCGGTCTTCACCAGGTCGTCCGGCACGTCCGTGTCCGGCTGCCCGTCCCGCTGCCCGTCTTTGGCCCTGTCCTTGTCCATGGCCCCCTCCACCAGCACGGCTGTACTCCACTATAGGTTTGGTCTATCGTGATTCCATCACGTGGCCAATTCTCGGGGAACGCCCCGGCCGGCTCCCCTGGAGCCGTTCGGGCGCGCCACCGCGGAACGGAGGCTCACCCATGTGGGCGATGATCGTCAAGGAGTTCCTGGAACTGCGCAGGGACCGGCGCACGATGGCAATGATCATCGTGTTGCCGCTGGTACTGCTGGTGGTGTTCGGATACGCGGCCAGCTTCAACGTGAACGACATGTCCACCCGGGTCGTCGGGCCGCGGGCGGACCAGGTCGCCGCGGAGCTGCGCGGGCCCTTCGACGTCGAGGGAGTTGATCCCGCGGCGGACGAGGCCGCCGCCCGCGACATGCTCAGAGACGGCGACGCCGACGTCGTCGTGGTGACCGGGGCGGGTCCCAGCACCGCCCTGGTGGACGGGTCCCGACTGTTCTCCGCCAAGGCCGCGGTGGCCGCGGCGGCGGAGAGCGACGGGCGGCTCCGGCCGCACGTCCTCTTCAACCCCGACCTGAAGACGTCCTGGGTGATGGTCCCGGCGCTGATCGGCATGATCCTCACCTTCATCGGCACGATCATCACCAGCATCGGGCTGGTGCGCGAGCGGCAGGCGGGGACGCTGGAACAGCTCGCGGTCATGCCGTTCCGCCCGTCCGACGTGATCGTCGGGAAGATCGCGCCGTACTTCGTGCTGGCGGCCGTGGACATGGTCATCGTCGCGGTGGTCGGCTCTCTGCTGTTCGGGGTGCCCTTCAACGGGTCGCCGCTCGTCTTCGTCGTGGGCGGCGCGCTGTTCCTGTTCACCGTCCTCGGCATCGGGGTGCTGATCTCGACGGTGTCACAGAACCAGGGGCAGGCCACCCAACTCGCGCTGATGACGATGCTCCCGCAGCTCCTCCTCTCCGGAATGATCTTCCCGCTGGAGTCGATGGCCGCGGGCGTGCGCTGGATCGGCTACCTGCTCCCGCTGACCTACTTCATCCAGATCGCCAACGGCACCATGTTGCGCGCCGCGCCGATCTCCGCGCAGTGGGTGCCGCTGGTCGTGCTGGCGGGCATGGCGACGCTCGTGTTCACCGCCGCCGTCCTGCGCTTCCGCCGCGATCTGGCGCCACGGCAGCGGGCGACGCCGCCGTCCGGTCCGGAGCGCTCCGCGCCGCTGGCGGGCGCGCGATGAGCCGCGGCGGGAAGTGGGGAGCGTGGGACCTGACCGTCGCCCATACCGCCGGACGCCGTCGCCACCTGGCGCTGGACGAGGTGACCCTGGAGGTCCCGGCGGGGCAGGTCGCCGCCGTCGTCGGCGGTGACGGCGCGGGCAAGACCACGCTGCTGCGCTGCCTCACCGGCGCGGTCCGGCCGCGTTCGGGCCGGGTCGCCGCACCGTCGCGGCGCGAGATCGGGTACATGCCGGCCGCGACCGGCGTGTGGCGCGACCTGACCGTCGCGGAGAACATGGAGTTCGTGGGTTCCGCCCACGGCATCCGCGGCAAGGAGCTCCGGCGGCGCCGCGACGCGCTCCTGGAGCCCGCCGGGCTCGCGCACGTCCTGGGCAGGCGGGCGGGGAACCTGTCCGGCGGGATGCTGCACAAGCTGGCGTTCTCGGCGGCGATGCTGCACCGGCCGCGGCTGCTCCTGCTGGACGAGCCGAGCACCGGGATCGACCCGGTCAGCCGAATCGACCTGTGGCGGCTGATCAGCCAGACCGCCGTCGAGGGCACCGCGGTCGCGCTCGCCACCACCTACCTGGACGAGGCCGAGCGCTGCGCCACCGTGCTGGTGCTGGACGCGGGACGCGCCCTGCGGTCCGGCACGCCCGACGAGGTCATCGCCGGCGTTCCCGGCACGATCACCGCCGTCCGTACGCCACCCGACCCTGAGCTGGCCTGGCGGCGCGGACGGATCTTCCACGCCTGGCATCCCGGACCGCCGGGGCCGGACGAACGGCCGATCGCCCCCGACATGGAGGACGCCGTGGTCGCCGCCGCGCTGCACGCCCGGCACGCGGCCCATGACAACGAGAGGGGGCACCGGTGAGCGGACCGCTCGCCCACGCCGACGGGGTCACCCGCCGCTTCGGCGACTTCACCGCCGTCGACGACGTGACGATGACCGTCGAGGCCGGTGAGATCGTCGGGCTGCTGGGCGCCAACGGCGCCGGCAAGACCACCCTGATCAGGATGCTGCTGGGGCTCGTGCTCCCGTCCGAGGGGACGATCCGGCTGTTCGGGCGCCCGCCGTCCCGCGAGACCCGCGTCCGGCTGGGCTACGTCCCGCAGGGCCTCGGCCTGTACACCGACCTGACCGCCGTGGAGAACCTCGACTTCGTCGCGCACGCCTTCGACCGCGAGAACCGGCCCGAGACGTCGGAAAAGGCGTCGAAGGTGGCGTCGGAGGCGGACGGACGGCTCGTCGCCGACATCGGGCTCGGTCTCCAGCGCCGGTTGGCGTTCGAGGCGGCCCTCGGCCACGAGCCCGGCCTGCTGATCCTCGACGAGCCGACGTCGGGTGTGGACCCGCTGTCGCGGACCCGGCTGTGGGACACCGTCCACGTCCAGGCCGAGCGGGGCGTCGGCGTGCTCGTCACCACGCACTACATGCAGGAGGCGCAGCAGTGCGACCGGCTGGTACTGATGTCGCGCGGACGGCAGGTCGCGGCCGGAACCGACGCCGACATCATCGGCTCCACCACCGCCGCCGAGGTCGATCCGGCCGCCGACTGGTCGCGCGCCTTCGCCGTGCTCGACGCGGCCGGGCTGCCCGTCACCCTCGCGGGCCGGCGCGTCCGCGTCGCGGACACGCCGCCGGAGCGGGTGCGGGCCGTGCTGGCCGCCGCGGGCGTCGCGGCCGGGGTCCGCTCGGTGCCCGCCACCCTGGAGGAGAAAATGATCATCATCGAGCGGGCGGCGGCGTCCGGGCCGTCCGCGCCGGTCGCCCCCGCGCGCACCGCCTCCACATGACGCGGTGACCCGCGCCCCCGACCGGAACCGCGCGGCACGGCGGACGCGGTCAGCCGCCGTGCCACGACCTCCAGAGCGCCGCGTACGAGCCGTTCGCGGCGATGAGCTCGTCGTGGGTGCCGAGTTCGGTGACGCGGCCGTCCTCCACCACGGCGACGCGGTCGGCGTCGTGCGCGGTGTGGAGGCGGTGGGCGATCGCGACGACGGTCCGGCCGTCGAGGACGGCGGCGAGCGACCGTTCCAGACGCCGGGCCGCACGCGGGTCGAGCAGCGACGTCGCCTCGTCCAGGACCAGCGTGTGCGGGTCGGCGAGGACGAGCCGCGCCAGCGCGAGCTGTTGCGCCTGCGCGGGCGACAGCGTCTCGCCGCCGGAGCCGACGACGGTGGACAGCCCCGGGCCGTCCCAGTCGACCGCCGCGAGGACCCGTTCGATGTCGGCGTCGGACGCTCCCGGCCGCGCCATCACGAGGTTCTCGCGGAGCGTGCCGCGGAACACGTGATGCTCCTGCGTGACCAGGGCGACATGGCCGCGCAGCTCGTCCAGCGGCAGTTCGACCAGCGGCACCCCGCCGCCGTCCCCGCCCTCGGTGCCGCCGAGGGTCACGGTGCCGGCGCGCGGGCCGTCCACGCCCGCGAGCAGGCGGCCGAGCGTCGACTTGCCCGCGCCGCTCGGCCCCACCATCGCGAGCCGTTCACCCGGGCGCAGGTCGAGGTCGACGCCGTGCAGGACGTCCCGGCCCGGACGGTACGCGTAGCGGACGTCCCGCGCCGCCAGCCGCTCCCCCTCCGGCCGCCGCCCGTTCGGCGTACGGTCCGGCGGAACGTTGCCGACCCCGAGAAGGCGGGCGAGGGACGCGCCGCCGAGCTGGAGTTCGTCCAGCCAGGACAGCAGCGTGTTCATCGGCTCGATGAGCAGCTGCGCGTACAGGGTCGCGGCGGTCACCTGCGCGAGCGACGCCATCCCGTTGATGTAAAGGAGGCCGCCGACCACCAGGGTCGCCACGACCGGCAGCACGAACCCCAGCTCGGCGATGGGGAACAGCACCGTGCGCAGCCGCAGCGTGTACCGCTCCGCCTTGTAGGAGTTCGCGATGTCGGCGTCGCCGCGGGCGTGGCGCCGCTCGGCGAGGCCGAGCGCCTCGACGGTCCTGGCGCCCTGGACGGTCTCGGTCAGCCCGTCCGCGATCCGCGACCACGACTCGTTCTCCCGCAGGTAGCCGCCCCGCGCGCGGGGCAGGTACCAGCGCATCACCGCCCACAGGACCGGGATCGAGATCAGCGCGGGCAGCGCGACGAGCGGGCCGGTCAGCAGCAGCGCGCCGACCGTGCACCCGGCGACGACGAACGCGACCAGGGTCTCCGGCATCGCGTACCGGACGGACGTGCCGAGCGTGTCCACGTCCCGGGACGCGCGGGTCACCAGGTCACCGGTGCCCGCCCGTTCGACCCGCGACAGCGGCAGCGCCAGGACGCGGTCGACGAACTCCTCCCGCAACTCCGCCAGGACCTTCTCGCCCAGCCGCGCGGACGCGAAGTAGGCGTACCTGGTCAGGACCCCCTGAACGATGACGAACGCGGCGATGGCGAGGCCGATGGTGTCGACATCGGCGCGGCCGTCGCGGACGTCCTCGACGAGCGCGCCGAGCAGCCGCGGCGTCACCAGGCCCGTCACGGCGGCCAGGGCGTGCAGGGCCAGCACCCCGGCGAGGTCGCGCGGATGCCGGACGGCGAGCCGCCGCGCGTACGCGCGCACCTGCGCGGTCGTCGCGACCGGAAGTGCCTCGGCGCTCACGTTCCCGCCCTCTCCGCGGCGTCCGCCGCCTCTCCCCTGGTCACGGTGGCCGCGTAGCGCGGCTCGGTCGTCAGCAGGTCGCGGTGCGCGCCCTCCGCCACGACCCGGCCGTCCTGGACGAAGGCGACATGGTCGGCGCGGTCCAGGATCAGCGGGCTGGTCGTGCACACCACGGTGGTGCGTCCCGCGCGCGCCGGGCCGAGGCGGTAGGCGATGCGCGCCTCGGTGTGTGCGTCCACGGCGCTGGTGGGCTCCACGAGGACGAGGACGTCCGGGTCGGCGGCGAGGGCACGGGCGAGGCGGAGCCGCTGCTGCTGCCCGCCGGAGAACTCCCGTCCGGCCTCGGCGACATGCGCGTCCAGCCCGGAGGACGCGACGACGTCCTCGGCGCACGCGGCGTGGATCGCCGCCTCCAGCACGGCCCGGTCCGCGTCCGGGTCACCGTCCGGTGCCAGGGACTCGGCCAGCGACCCGGAGAACAGCCGGTCCTCGTTCACGGCCACGAGGATCCGCTTCCGGACGTCCGCGACATCCTGCAGCGCGGCGCCGCCGAAGTCGACCTCGCCGGGCGTCCACCGGCCGAGCCGGTCGGCGATCGCCTGCGCGTCGCGCGGCTCGGCCGCCGCCACCGCCGTGATCCGTCCGGACCGTACGACCAGCCCGGACTCCAGGTCGACCAGGTCGGTGTCGGCGTCCGGACGGGCCGTCCCGGTGTCCCGCAGTTCGGGGTCGAGGTCCAGCAGCGTGGTGATCCGGCCCGCCGCCACCAACCCCTTGGTGATCTTGCCCGCGGCCTCGCCGAGGGTCTTCAGCGGGACGATCAAAAACACCGCGTAGCCGTAGAAGGCGACCAGCTCGCCCACGCCGATCGTGCCGTTCACGGCGAACCTGGCGCCGACCCAGGTCACCAGCGCGATGAGCAGCCCGGGGAGCAGCACCTCGGCGCCGCTCAGCCGCGTCTCGGCCCGCGCCGCCGCCGTGCCCGCCGCGCGCACCCGTTGCGACTCGGCGCGGTACCGGCCGGAGAACAGCGCCTCGCCGCCGATGCCGCGCAGCACCCGCAGACCCGCGACCACGTCGGTGGCGTGGGTGCTCAGCTCGCCGACCAGCTCGCGGTGTTCGAGTTCCCGGTCCCGGTAGGGGCGCAGCAGCGGCGCCGCGAGGGCGAGGATCAGCGGGACGCCGACCAGCACGATCAGGCCGAGCGGCGGTGAGGTCGACAGCAGGATGCCCGCGACGACGACGATCGCGACGACGGCGCCCGACCCCCGGGCGACGATGTCGAGGGTGTCGCCGATGTGGGCGACGTCCGTCAGGCCGACACTGACCACCTCGCCCGCGCTCAGCCGTTTCGGCAGCGTGCCGCCGAGCCGGGTGGCCTGCCGGGTGACGAGCTGGAGCGTCCGGTACGCGGAGGCCAGCCAGTTGTACACGGCGCACCGATGCCGGAGGACGCCCGTCACGGCCTGCACGACACCGAGGACGAGCAGCACGCCGCCCCAGGCGAGCAGCGCGCGCTCGTCCTTCGCCACGATGCCGTCGCCGATGGCCCGGCCGATCGCGGCGGGCATCAGCGCCTGACTGAGCATCCAGAGCACGCCGAGCAGCGCACCCGCGGCGCTGCTGCGCCACTGGACGCGCAGCAGCCACAGCAGGTAGCGCGCTGGAGATCGATGGTCGGCGCCGTCAGGATCTTTCACGGGCAACGACTTCACTGGCGAAGGTTATGCGGCTGATCGTCCGGACTTCGACTGGTTTTTCGGCGTGGAACCTCGGTTACGGACAGTCCGCAACCACTACTCTGGATGCGCGCTGGGGGTGCGCGGTGCGGTGGGGACACGCTAAGGTCGGATCGACGGAGCGTCGCTCCACCGCTCCATGAGCCGGGACCTCGGCGGCTAGGCCGAACGCCGCTTCCCCGGCGCGGCCCACCGCTCCCTGCGGCCGCAGGAACACGGCGGAACATCCAGGCCGTTGCCAAAGTGAATGTTCTCGTCTTCGGGAGGTAGGAACGCCCAGGTCCCTGGAACGGGTTGGTCGAACCGGACGAGAGCCTTCAGCCGTCGCAAGCCCGACTTCGGAAGCCGTTGTGAGCACCATCAGTCATCAGACGCACCCGTACACGCCCGGGGCCGAGGACAGGATCGACCTGCTCCTCATCGACGACGACCCCTCCGACGTCCTCAAGGTCGAGAAGATGCTCGCCGAGAGCGGTATGGACGTCGGTATCACGGTCGCCGCCGACCTCGCCGCCGCCAGGCGGGCGGCGACACGACGCACCCACTGCATCCTCGTCGACCTGTCCACCCCCGGCATCGACCGCCTCGACGGGCTGCGGCAGGTGCTGGCCCTGTCCGGGTCGGCCGCGGTCGTCGTTCTCACCGGGCTGGACGACGCGTATCTCGGCGTCCGGGCCGTCGCCGCGGGCGCCGAGGACTACCTGGTGAAACAGGAGGTCGACGCGCCGCTTCTGGCACGCGCCATCCGCTACGCGATCGAGCGCAAGCGCTCGGAGGAGACCGAGCGGCGGCTCGTCGAGGCCCGGATCCTCGGCCGCGAGAACGCCCGGCTCGAGCGCGGGCTGCTGCCCGTCCCGCTGATCGACGACCCGTCGCTGCGGCACCACACCCGTTACCGGCCGGGACGCCGCCGGGCGCTGCTCGGCGGCGACTTCTACGACACGGTGCAGACCGAGGGCGGCGCCGTCCATCTGATGATCGGGGACGTCGCCGGGCACGGCCCGGACGAGGCGGCCCTCGGTGTCCAGCTCCGGATGGCGTGGCGGACGCTCGTGCTCGCCGGACACACCGGCGAGCAGCTCCTCGGCACCCTCGACACCGTCCTCGGCCACGAGCGGCGCAGCGAGGAGATCTTCACCACACTCTGCATGATCACCATCGCGCCGTCACGGCGGACCGCGCGGATGCATCTGGCCGGCCATCCCGCGCCGCTGCTCTTCCGTGAGACGCCGGGCGACGGGCTGTCGGCCACGGACATGTTCGAGGTGTCGGCGCTGCCGGAGTACGCGCACGGCCCCGCGCTCGGTCTGGTGCCCGGCGCGGAGTGGCCGACCACCGAGATCGACCTCGGCGAGTCGTGGAGCCTGATGCTCTACACCGACGGTCTGATCGAAGGACGGGTCGGCGCGGGCGCGGAGCGGCTCGGCACCGACGGCCTCGTCGAACTGGCCCGGACCGCGCGCGGCAAGGGCGCCACCGGCCGGTCCCTCATCGACGAGCTCGTCGGCGACGTCGAACGCCTCAACGGCGACGCGCTGACCGACGACCTGGCCATCCTGCTGCTGTCCCGGACACCGGGCGCGCGCCCCGGCCCACCCCCGCCCGAACGTCCCTGACCTGGCGCTGGACCCGGCCCTGGCCCCGGCCCCGAACCCGGCCCTGACCTGGTGCTCGGCCGGTCCGTCCGGGGTCGTGCCGCGCCGTCAAGGTCGTTCGGATCACTCTCCGGGTGAGTTCCCGGACGTTCTGTGACGTCACTCACCTACCCGTTCGTCCGGGAACGCCCTTAACGCCCGTTCTCCTTGCTTCATAGCCTATGGCTATCGAATCGAGTGCTCTGATGACTTGGAACTCTTTCCCCAGGCAGACATAGCGTTCGCGATGTGGCTGTAGCGATACCCGCGATCTACCGATCGACCGTCGGCAAGAAGGCCGTCATGGCCGTGACCGGCGGCATCCTCGTGCTGTACCTGATCGCGCACATGGTCGGGAATCTGAAGATCTTCCTCGGGGCGGAGGACTTCAACCACTACGCGCACTGGCTGCGCACGATCGGCGAGCCCGCGGTGCCGCGCCGCACCGTCCTCACGCTCATCGAGGTCGTACTCGGGGTCTCGGTCGTCCTGCACATGTGGTCGGCGGTGTCGCTCGCCCGGCGCGCGTCCGCCGCGCGACCCGTCAAGTACCAGTCGAAGAAGAAGTCGCACGCGCAGGGCTACGCGGTCCGCACGATGCGGTACGGCGGCGTCATCATCGCCGTGTACGTCGTCTGGCATCTGCTCGATCTGACGTTCTTCGTCGTGAACCCCAAGGGCTCCGACGCCACCCCGTACGAGCGGATGGTCGCCGACTTCGATCCGTCCCGCTGGTACATCACCGTCTGGTACGTCCTCGCGATCGCGCTCGTCGGCCTGCACCTCCACCACGGCATCTGGAGCGCGTTCCAGACCCTCGGCCTGCGCACCCCGCGCCGCGACCGCGCCCTGCGGGGCATCGCCGCCATCGTCGCCGCGCTCGTGACGCTCGGCTTCGTCTCCGTCCCCCTGTCCATCACATTCGGGTGGGTGAGCTGACCATGGACGACTTCTACACGACCGGCGAGCCGATCGCCGACACCAAGGCGCCGGCCGGTCCCATCGAGGAGCGCTGGACGACCCGCAGGTTCGAGGCCAAGCAGGTCAACCCGGCCAACAAGCGCAAGAAGAAGATCATCATCATCGGCACGGGGCTGGCGGGCGGGTCCGCCGGCGCGACCCTCGCCGAGGCCGGCTACCAGGTCGTCCAGTTCTGCTTCCAGGACTCCCCGCGCCGCGCCCACTCGATCGCCGCGCAGGGCGGCATCAACGCCGCCAAGAACTACCGCAACGACGGCGACAGCGTGTACCGGCTGTTCTACGAGACGGTCAAGGGCGGCGACTTCCGATCCCGCGAGTCGAACGTGTACCGGCTGGCCGACATCTCCCGGAACATCATCGACCAGTGCGTCGCGCAGGGCGTCCCGTTCGCCCGCGAGTACGGCGGCCTGCTCGACAACCGCTCGTTCGGCGGGACGCAGGTCTCCCGCACCTTCTACGCCCGCGGGCAGACCGGCCAGCAGCTCCTCCTCGGCGCCTACCAGGCCCTGATGCGGCAGGTCGAGGCCGGGAACGTGGAGCTGCACCCGCGGCACGAGATGCTCGACCTCATCATGGAGGACGGGCGGGCCCGCGGCGTCGTCGTCCGCAACCTCATCACCGGCGAGATCGGGCACCACACCGCCGACGCGGTGGTACTGGCGTCCGGCGGCTACGGCAACGTGTACTTCCTGTCCACGAACGCGATGGGCTCGAACGTCACCGCGTCGTGGCGCGCCCACCGGCACGGCGCCCTGTTCGCCAACCCGTGCTACACGCAGATCCACCCGACGTGCATCCCGGTCAGCGGCGACCACCAGTCCAAGCTGACCCTCATGTCGGAGTCGCTGCGCAACGACGGCCGTGTGTGGGTGCCGAAGGAGCGCGGCGACACCCGCGCGCCCGGCGACATCCCCGAGGACGAGCGCGACTACTACCTGGAGCGCATCTACCCGTCGTTCGGCAACCTCGTCCCGCGTGACATCGCGTCCCGCGCCGCGAAGAACGTGTGCGACGAGGGACGCGGCGTCGGCCCCGGCGGTCTCGGCGTCTACCTCGACTTCGCCGACGCGATCGAGCGGCTCGGCCGCGACAAGGTCGAGGCCAAGTACGGCAACCTCTTCGAGATGTACGAGCGCATCACCGGCGAGAACCCGTACGAGACGCCGATGCGCATCTACCCGGCCGTCCACTACACGATGGGCGGGCTGTGGGTGGACTACGACCTGGAGTCCACCATCCCGGGGCTGTTCGTCATCGGCGAGGCGAACTTCTCCGACCACGGCGCGAACCGGCTCGGCGCGTCCGCGCTGATGCAGGGCCTCGCGGACGGCTACTTCGTCCTGCCGAACACCATCAACGACTACATCGCCCGCAACAACTTCCCCCCGGTCGCCGACAAGGCCGTCACCGAGGCGGAGGAGAGGGTCCGGACGCGCATCGACAAGCTCCTGTCGGTGGACGGCGACCGTTCCGTCGACTCGTTCCACCGCGAACTCGGCCACATCATGTGGGAGTACTGCGGCATGGAGCGCACCGAGGAGGGCCTGCGCAAGGCGCTCGACCTCATCCCGGCCCTGCGCGCCGAGTTCTGGGAACGCGTCAAGGTCACCGGCAAGGGCGAGGAGCTGAACCAGCAACTGGAGAAGGCCGGCCGCGTCGCCGACTTCTTCGAGCTGGCCGAGCTGATGGTCGTCGACGCGCTGCACCGCACCGAGTCCTGCGGCGGCCACTTCCGCGCCGAGAGCCAGGACGAGGACGGCGAGGCCAAGCGCGACGACGACGCCTTCTCCTACGTCGCCGCCTGGGAGTGGGCCGGGGAAGGCGCGCGGCCCGTCCTCCACAAAGAGGCCCTCAACTTCGAATACGTCAAGCCGACTCAGAGGTCGTACAAGTGAAGCTCACCCTGCGCGTCTGGCGCCAGAGCAACCCGGCGGACAAGGGCCGGATGGTCGAGTACGAACTCGACGACGTCTCCCCCGACGCCTCCTTCCTGGAGATGCTGGACGTCCTCAACGAGAAGCTCATCGCGTCCGGTGAGGAGCCGGTGGCGTTCGACCACGACTGCCGCGAGGGCATCTGCGGCATGTGCTCCCTGGTCATCAACGGCACCCCGCACGGCCCCGAACGCAACACCACCACCTGCCAGCTGCACATGCGCAAGTTCAAGGACGGCGAGGTCATCGACGTCGAACCGTGGCGCGCGTCGGCGTTCCCGGTGGTGAAGGACCTCGTCGTCGACCGTTCGGCGTTCGACCGGATCATCCAGTCGGGCGGCTTCATCACCGCCCCGACCGGCACCGCGCCCGAGGCGCACGCGACACCGGTCCCGAAGCCGGACGCCGACCAGGCGTTCGAGGCCGCCGAGTGCATCGGCTGCGGCGCCTGCGTCGCGGCCTGCCCGAACGGCTCCGCCGCCCTGTTCCTCGGCGCCAAGATCACCCACCTCGGGCTGATGCCGCAGGGTCAGCCGGAACGCTGGGACCGCGTCGTGTCCATGCTGGACACCCATGACGAGGAGGGCTTCGGCGGCTGCACCAACACCGGCGAGTGCACCGTCGCCTGCCCCAAGGGCATCCCCCTCGACGTCATCGGGCGGCTCAACCACGACTACCTGAAGGCCACCGCGGGCGGCCGCAACCGCTGACCGCGATCTTCTACTGTGGTCGTATGACGATCACGTTGGTTCCGTACCACCAGGACGAAAGGCTGCCCGACTCGTCCTTCCCCCTGCCCGGCGACGACATCGTCACGATCACCCGGGACCTGCCGGACGGCGACGTGTGGACGCGTCTCGCCGCGCTGTACGAGCCGGTCGCCGCCGAGGTCGCGGACCAGCTCGGCGGCGGGACCGTCCCGTCGGTCGTGTCCGGTGACTGTCTCATCGCCGAGGCGGTCCTCGCGGGGATGCAGCGGGCCGGGCTCGAACCGTCCATCATCTGGTACGACGCCCACGGGGACGTCCACTCGGTGGCGAGTTCCACCTCCGGCTACATCGGCGGGATGCCGCTCCGGCAGATCCTCGGCACCGACACCGAACTGCTCGTGGACCGGCTGGGGCTGCGCCCGCTCCCCGAGGAACGCGCCGTCCTCGTCGACGCCCGCGACCTCGACCCGGGCGAGACCGAGTACCTCGCGACGTCGAAGATCAGGCGCTGCGGCGTGGACGACGTCGTCCTGCCCGAAGGACCGCTCCTCCTGCACATCGACCTGGACGTCATCGACGACGGCGACCTGCCCGGCATGAAGTTCCCCGTCGGCGACGGCCCCTCCGCCGAGTCGGTGCTCGCGTCCGCGCGCCGCATCATGGACACCGGACGCGTCGCCGCCCTGGACCTCGCCTGCCCCTGGCACCCGCCCGAAGGCGACGACAACGCCATTCGGGGCCGCATCCTCAAGGATCTCCTGCCCGCCTGACGAGGGGGCCGATCCCCGTCAGCCGTGGACGAGGGTCTCGACGCCGGCGGGGAGGCTGCCCGCCAGACCGGCCTCCACGAGGAACGTCTGCAGGGTGTCCTGGAAGGCGCGGGCCGCGTGGGTGAGCTCGACGTCCTTGCGGTGGGCGAGCGCGACCGTCCGGAGCAGTCCCGGGCCGTGGCGACCGCGCCGCGCCTCCTCGTCCGGCAGGACGAGCGGCGTCCCGCGCAGGCCGGGCCGTCCGGCGAGGACCATGCTCGGCACGACCGCGACACCGAGCCCGACCTCGACGAACCGCAGCACGGCGTCCATCTCGCCGCCCTCCACCGCGAACCTGGGCTCGAACCCGGCCGCCCGGCACGCGCCGATCGTCGCCTCCCGCAGGTCGTATCCGGGACGGAACATCACCAGCGGACGGTTCCGGAGATCCTCGATGCGCAGGTACGGGCGTCGCGGAAGCTGCGCCGCCTTCGCGGCCTGAAGGGACCGCTCCGGCGCGCCCTGCTCCGGGCCCGCCGGCGAGGCCACCACCAGGTTCTCGCGGAGGATCGGAATCGTGTCCAGGGGCGGGTCGCCGTGCAGCGGGAGGATGACCAGCGCCATGTCGAGGGAGCCCCGGGTCAGCTCGCGGACGAGGTCACGCGACCCGCCCTCCTCGACGATGAGCTGGATTCCCGGGTAGGCGTCGTGGAAGCGGCGCAGCACGTCCGCCAGCAGGCCCGCGCACAGGGACGGTGTGGCGCCGAGCCGCACCCGCCCCCGCTTCAACCCGACCAGTTCCTGCACTTCCAGGCGGGCGGTGTCGACATCGGCCAGGATGCGTTTCGCCAGCGGCAGCAGCGCCTCACCGGCGGGCGTCAGGGTGATGTTGCCGCGGGCGCGGCTGAACAGCGAGACGTTCAGCTCGGTCTCCAGCGCGCGGATCTGCTTGGACAGCGACGGCTGCGCCACCCGCAGAAGCTCGGCGGCCTGCGTGAAGTGGCGCACCTCCGCGACCGCGACGAAGTAGGCGAGCTGCTGCAACTGCATCCAGCACAGAGTACGGGGCCTTCGGGCCGGGCCGAGCACTCGCCCGCCGGTTGAGCAGGCCGTTCGGGCGGGACCGGGTCAGCGGGCGTGGCGGCGGAGGGCCTGCAGGTCGTGCACGATCAGGCGCCGCCGGCCCGTCTCGATCCAGCCGTGCGCCCGCAGCGTGCGCAGCGCCTTGCTGACCGCCTCCCGGGACGCCCCGACCCAGCCCGCCAGCTCGTCCTGCGACAGGTTCAACGTGATGCGGACGCTCTGGCCGCCCGCCCCCGGACCCGACCGCCGCTCGTACGGAACACCGAACCGTTCCGCCAGCTCGACGAGGCGCTGCGCGACACGTCCGGTCGCGTCGAACATGCCGAACTCGGCGCGTTTGCGGTCGGCGTCGCGCCAGCGCTGGCACAGCATCCGCATGATGACGATGGAGACGCGGCCGTGGGCCTGGAGGAACGCCATGAACTCGTCGGCGGTGACGGCGAGCGCCCGCACCGGTTCCAGCGCGGCCACCGACGCCGACCGCGGCAGCCCGTCGATCGCGGCCACCTCGCCGAGCAACGCGCCCGGCCCGCGGACCGCGAGCAGCGCCTCGCCGCCCTGCTCACGGTAGGAGAACGCCTTCACCCTGCCCTTTAACAGGACGGCGACCCAACCCGGGTCCTCCCCCTCGACGAAGAGCGTGGCCCCCCGGTCGAAGGCGCGGACACGGCCGCGTGACTCCAGATCCTCGCGTTCCGCCCGGGTGAGATCGGCGAGAAACGAGCCCGGTTCGAGGGCGCTCATGCCCACCACGCTAAAGGGACCTGCCCGTCCCGTGGTCCCGGAAAACAATCACGGTTGAGTCACGCGTTGTGTGCACTAATCCCTAGTGGGACGGACGGGGGTGCGCAAGAGTGACTCACGGCGTGCACGGCCGGGAGGCCACCCGGCGTCCCGTCCGGCGTCACGGCGTTCCTGCGGCGTTCATGGGGAACGGCGGACCGGTGGGCGGCGGCCCGGGGGCGCGCCGCCCGCCGCGGTACGGGAGCGCCGCAAGCCAGAGCGTTCGTTCCCAAGGCGGAAACGCGGTCGTCCCCCGCCGTGCGGGGCGGTGGGGGACGCTCGCGAGAGGCATCGGCCAGAACCGGCCGACCAGAACCGCACCGGCCGGACCCGGTCACGCGGACGGGGTGTCCTGGCCCTTCTTGACGATGCCGAGCTTGCTGCCGAGCCACACCACCGGGTCGTACTTGCGGCCGACGACCCGCTCCTTCATCGGGATCAGCGCATTGTCGGTGATCTTGATGTGCTCGGGGCAGACCTCGGTGCAGCACTTGGTGATGTTGCAGAACCCGAGCCCGTGGTCCTTCGCGGCGATCTCGCGCCGGTCCGCCACATCGGCCGGGTGCATCTCCAACTCACCGATCCGCATCAGGAAACGCGGGCCGGAGAACTCCGGCTTGTTCTCCTCGTGGTCACGAATGACATGGCAGACGTTTTGGCACAGGAAGCACTCGATGCACTTGCGGAACTCCTGCGAGCGCTCCACGTCCACCTGCTGCATGCGCAGGTCACCGGGCTTGACGTCCCCCGGGTCGAACGACGGGATCTGCCGCGCCTTCTCGTAGTTGTACGACACGTCCGTCACGAGGTCGCGGATGACCGGGAACGTGCGGACCGGCGTGACCGTGACCGTCTCGTCCGGCGCGAACGTCGACATCCGGGTCATGCACAGCAGCCGCGGCATGCCGTTGATCTCCGCGGAACACGAGCCGCACTTGCCCGCCTTACAGTTCCACCGGACGGCGAGGTCGGGCGCCTGTGTCGCCTGCAACCGGTGGATGATGTCGAGGACGACCTCGCCCTCGTTCACCTCGACGGTGTAGTCGACGAGTTCACCGTCGCCGTCGTCGCCGCGCCAGACCTTGAACTTGGCCTTGTAGCTCATCGGCCGTCCTCCTCGCTCTCGTCGGCGGCATCCCCGGCCTCGCCCGCGGCCTTGTCGTCGGCCTTGTCGTCGGCCTTGACGTCGGCCTTGACGTCCTCGGCCAGCCCGGCGGGCAGTTCCTCGGCGGTTAGGTACTTCTTCAGCTCGTCGTTCTCGAACAGTTCGAGCAGGTCGTCGCGCATCGGCGTCATCGGCTGCCGCTTCAGCTCGACGTGCGGGGACGACGGGTCGCCCGCCAGCGAGCACACCAGGTTGACCTTGCGCCACTCCGCGGACATCTGCGGGTAGTCGTCGCGGGTGTGGCCACCGCGGCTCTCCTGGCGCTCCAGCGCCGCCTTCGCGACCGCCTCCGACACCAGCAGCATGTTGCGCAGGTCGAGCGCGAGATGCCAGCCCGGGTGGTAGCCGCGTCCGTCGCCGACCGCGACCGGCTCGACGCTCACCTTCGCGACCCGCTCGCGGAGCTTGCCGAGCGCCGCCAGCGCCCGCTCCAGCTCCTCTTCCTTGCGGATGATGCCGACCAGGTCGTTCATGGTCTGCTGCAGTTCGGCGTGGACGGTGTAGGGGTTCTCGCCGTCCTTGCGCTCGAACGGCGCCATCGCCTCGGCCGTCGCCGCCTCGATCTCCGTGTCCGGGACGGTGGGACGCGCGGTCAGGCCGTCCACGTACTGCGACGCGCCGAGCCCGGCCCGCCGTCCGAACACCAGCAGGTCCGACAGGGAGTTGCCGCCGAGCCGGTTCGACCCGTGCATGCCGCCGGACACCTCGCCCGCCGCGAACAGGCCCGGCACGCGGGCCGCGGCGGTGTCGGGGTCGACCTCCACGCCGCCCATGACGTAGTGGCAGGTCGGGCCGACCTCCATGGCCTCCTTGGTGATGTCGACGTCCGCCAGCTCCTTGAACTGGTGGTACATCGACGGCAGCCGCCGGACGATCTCGGCGGCGCCGCCCGGCATCCGGTCGACGACGGTGAGGAACACCCCGCCGTGCGGCGATCCGCGTCCCGCCTTCACCTCGGCGTTGATCGCCCGCGCCACCTCGTCACGGGGCAGCAGTTCGGGGGGACGCCGGTTGTTGTCGGGGTCGTCGTACCAGCGGTCGCCCTCCTCCTCGGTGGTCGCGTACTGGTCCTTGAAGACCTCCGGGATGTAGTCGAACATGAACCGCTTGCCCTCGGAGTTCCGCAGGACGCCGCGGTCACCGCGCACCGACTCGGTGACGAGGATGCCCTTGACGGACGGCGGCCAGACCATGCCCGTCGGGTGGAACTGCACGAACTCCATGTTCAGCAGCGTCCCGCCCGCCAGCAGCGCCAGCGCGTGCCCGTCCCCGGTGTACTCCCAGGAGTTGGACGTGACCTTGAACGCCTTGCCGATGCCGCCGGTGGCGAGCACGACGGCGGGCGCCTCGAACACGACGAACTTCCCGGTCTCGCGGACATAGCCGAACGCGCCGCAGATCTTTCCGTCGGAATCCTTCAGCAGCCGCGTCACGGTCGTCTCGGCCCACACCTTCAGCCGGGCCTCGTAGTCGCCGTGCTTGGCGTGGTCCTCCTGCTGGAGCGCGACGACCTTCTGCTGCGCGGTGCGGATCAGCTCCAGGCCCGTCCGGTCGCCGACATGGGCGAGCCGGGGATACTCGTGCCCGCCGAAGTTGCGCTGGCTGATCTTGCCGTCCTTGGTGCGGTCGAACAGCGCGCCCCAGTGCTCCAGCTCCCAGATCCGCTCCGGGGACTCCTTGGCGTGCAGCTCCGCCATCCGCCAACTGTTCATGAACTTGCCGCCGCGCATGGTGTCGCGGAAGTGCACTTTCCAGTTGTCGTTGGCGTTGACGTTGCCCATCGCGGCGGCGGCGCCGCCCTCGGCCATCACCGTGTGGGCCTTGCCGAACAGCGACTTGGAGATGATCGCGGTCTTCTTGCCCTGGAGGCGAGCCTCGATCGCCGCGCGCAGCCCGGCGCCACCGGCGCCGATCACCACGACGTCGTACGAGTGCCTCTCGATCTCAGTCATGATTCCTTGGCCTCAGTTGAAGATACGCAGGTCGGAGATGGTCTCGCTGGCGACGAGCGCGACGTACAGGTCGGCGACCACCAGCGAGCCGAGGGTGATCAGCGCATAGGTGCCATGCCGCTCGTTGATCTTGGAGACCCAGCCCCACATCCGGTACCGCAGCGGGTGCTTGGAGAAGTTCTTCAACCGTCCGCCGACGATGTGCCGGCACGAGTGGCACGACAGGGTGTACAGCCAGAGCAGCACCACGTTCGCGACCAGGATGAGCGTGCCGAGCCCGATGCCGAACCCGCCGTCCTTCCCGTGGAAGGCGAGGATCGCGTCGTAGGTGTTGACCAGGGAGATCAGGACCGCCGCCAGCCAGAAGTAGCGGTGCAGGTTCTGCGCGATCAGCGGGAAGCGCCGCTCGCCGGTGTACTTGCCGTGCGGCTCCCGGACGGCGCACGCGGACGGCGACGCCCAGAACGACCTGTAGTACGCCTTCCGGTAGTAGTAGCAGGTCAGCCGGAACAGCAGCAGGAACGGCAGCGAGAGCGCCGCGAAGGGGATCCATCCCCGGGTGCTCTCCGGCAGGAACGTCCCGAACTCGGCGGCGCTGCCGGTGTGCCCGTTGACCGTCACGTCGTTGCAGATCTCGTTCAGACACGGCGAGTAGAACGGCGTCAGGTAGTGGAACTCCGGGACGTAGAAGGCCGAGCCCCAGAAGGCCCGGACGGTCGCGTACACCACCCATGCCGTGAAGATCACGAAGGTCGTGATCGGATACAGGCGCCAGTTGTCCTTCCGGAGCGTGCGTTCCTTGATCTGGGCGCGCGACCTGGCCGGCGCCTCCACAGTGCTCATCGATCGCTCTCCTGAGCTCGGGTCGTCGTGTCCCCGTACCACGCGGTGTGCGCACCATGCGACGCCGTGTCCCCCGCGCCTGGGCCGTTGGCCCCGCGCCCCCGGCCGGGTTCGCACACGGCGGTCGGAGACCGGGCCGCATGCGGGCGGTGACGCCTCGTGTGCGCTTCTAGCGAAGCGACCTTACGCCACCCGAAGGCGGCTGTGACATACATAACAGCGAGACCCGCATGTGAGTCTGACCACAGACTTTAGCGCCCGAACAGGCCGTCGACACCGACCGCCATCCATAACCAGTTGTTATTGCCCAGCGGAATGGAGACGAGCGCGCTACGGCATGGCCCTCCCCGTCCCGACCGGTCCCGGCCGGGAACGGTCCTGCCGAGGGGGCGTCGACCGCGACCCGCCTCGACTTCGCTTCCCGGCCGGGGACGCCCCCCATGTGCGCATCGATGTCAACAAAACGGGCGGCTCGCGCATCCAACAAGTGAGCATCTTTCATCTCGGCTGTCCGCGACACGACCCGCGCGACCGCCTTGGACGGAAGGCGTTCGGTGGAGGTACCGCTCCCCCGGAAATCCCGCCGCCTCTCTAGACTCACGACACGCCGAACCACGCGCCCTGATCAGGGCCCGCGCCGAGACGGGACCGATGAGCGACAAAGACGCCGGCCGCGATGATCTCGCGGCGGACGACGACCTCGCGGCGGACAAGGCCGCCCCGAGCCCCCCTTCCACCCCTCCGGAACGCACCGCGGACTCCGCCTCCGCGCCGCAACAGGACACCCCTGGTTCTTCACCGGAATCCTCCTCCGCTCCCGAAGAGGAGGAGACCGAAGAAGAGGCGCCTTCGCACCCCGCGAATTCGCAGCCGTCCGACACCGAAAACGGCGACGACAGCGAAAACGGCGACGACACCGCCGCGTCCGCCCAGGTGGACGACGCGCACGCCTCTTCGGAGAAGCCGGCGGAACGTTCCGAGAGCGGCGAGAACACGAGCGGCCACGACGCGCCCGAGGCAGAAGACGAGGCTCCGCCGGACGGGACCGGCGGACCGAACAGGCGGCGACGCAAGGTGTTGCGGCGCCTCGGGTTCGGCATGGTCGTGGTGATGCTGCTCGGGGGCGCCGGAGCGGCGTGGCTGTACCACGACCTGGTCGGCGGCATCGAGCAGAAGCACGTCTCCGACCAGCTCGGCGCCGACCGGCCGAGAAAGCTGAACAAATCGCTGAACATCCTGCTGATCGGTTCCGACACCCGCGCGGGCGACAACGCCAAGTACGGCGGGACCGAGATTTCGGGGGCACGGTCGGACACCGCGATCCTGTTGCACCTGTCGCCCAACCGGGACCAGGCGGTCGGAATCAGTTTTCCGCGCGACTCGATGGTGAAGATTCCCGCCTGCAGGAAGGAGAAGGGTGGGACCGTTCCAGCGCAGTTCGGGATGCTGAACGCGGCGTTCGCCTACGCGGGTCCGACCTGCACATGGAAGACACTGGAGTCGCTCACCGGCATCCACATCGACCATTTCGTGCAGGTGGACTTCTCGGGATTCAAGCGGATGGTGGACGCCCTCGGCGGGGTCGAGATCTGCGTCGACAAACCCGTGCACGATCCGCGGGCGGAGCTGTACCTGAAGGCCGGGAAGCAGACCGTGAAGGGCGACCAGGCCCTCGGTTACGTCCGGGCCCGCTATTCGCTCGGAAACGGGTCCGACCTGGAGCGGATCGAGCGCCAGCAGAAGTTCATGGCCGCCGTCGTCGACAAGGCGACCAGCGGGAAGGTCCTCACCGACCCGCCGAAGACGTACAAGTTCCTCAAGGCCGCGACCAGGTCGGTGACGACCGACGACGACCTCGACCTGTCGGCGATGCGGAAGCTGGCCGAGGGGCTCAGGGGCATGAGCGCGGGGCAGGTGCGGTTCGTGACGGTCCCCGTCGAGCGGTACGCGCCGGACCCGAATCGCGTCCAGTGGAACCAGGAGCTGGCCAGGCCGCTGTTCGAGGCGATCCGCAACGACAGCGAGCTGCCCGCGGAACCGGTCGAGCCCGTCCGGGCCGGGCAGGCGCCGCCGCCTCCCGCCAAGGTGAAGGTCACCGTCGTCGCGGCGGGCGGACGGGACGCCCTGGTGGAACGCGTCGTCCGGCAGCTCCGCCGGCGCGGTTACGAGGTCGCGAAGAAGGTCGAGAAGGGCGCGGCGGTGCCCGAGAGCCGTATCGTCTTCGCGCCGGCCACGGAGGCGCAGGCGTCGGCGCTGGCCCGGGACGTGCCCGACGCGCTGCTCACCGCCAGGCCCGACGCCCCGGCGGGCGGGGTCAGGCTCGTCATCGGCCGCAACGGCGTCAGGCTCGCCCCACCCGCGATCAACAGGATCAACGGCGGCGTCAAGGGCGGCCAGAACCCCTGCAAGAAGTGAGGTCAGCCGGTGGCGAAGGCGAGGACTCCGATGGCCGTTCCCGCGAGCATGCAGGGGCCGAAGGGGAACTCGGCCTTCCGATCCCGCCGGACGATCAGGACGGCGACCGCGGTCAGGCCGCCGAGCAGGTAGGTCGCGAGCAGTCCGAGCACCCAGGCGTCCAGCCCGAACCACCCTAGGTAGAGGCCGAGCACGCCGGACAGCTTGACGTCCCCCAGGCCGATCCCGGACGGCACGAGCAACGCCTGCGCGAAGTACAGGGCGAGCAGCACCGCCATGCCGAGCAGGGCGTGCCGGAACCGCGCGAACCCGTCGTCCTCGAACGGCGCCGCGGCGGCCAGCAGCGCAGCCGCGACGCCGTAGGACGGCAGCGTGAACCGGTCGGGCAACCGCCTGACCTGGACGTCGACGAATCCGAGGAGGGTGCCGACGACGCCGAGATAGAGGAGCGCGGGCAGCACGGGCTCCAACCCGACCCGCCATCCGAGCAGCGTGCACACACCGGCGGTGACCAGCCCCATCGCGGCACGGCGCCGCCGTGGAACCTCGTCCACGAACGGCCTCGCCAGAGGCGCCGACAGCAGACCGACGACGAAGCCCACGGGCACCAGCAGCAGCGCGACCATCGACCCCGACGATAACCGCACGGACGCCTCCTCCGCCTGAGGAATTCCGGGCGTCCGGTGACCACCGTGATACCGCGCGATCGAGCGGCCTCTCCTTCCGGCGCGGGGCCGGGTACAGGCCTTAGAGTCTCTCTGTAGGCGGCCCCACTCTGGAGACGGACGGCGATGACGCATCCATCGGACCCCGGTCACCCACCGCGCCCGCAGGTTCCCGGTCAGCCGGAGTCCGGCAGGACCGACTCCTACGGGCCACCACCACCGCCGCCACAGCCGCACCAGCAGCCACACCAGCAGCCACAGCAGCAGGGCCCGGTTCCGGGGCCTCGCCCGCCGGGCCCGCCGGGCCCGGCGTACGGGCCGCCGGAGCAGCAGCAGGGGTGGGCGCCTCCGCAGCCCCACCCCGCGACGAAGGGCATGCTCGGCACGCTCTTCGACATGAACTTCGACTACATGATCACCGCGAAGCTGGTGAAGATCGTGTACCTGCTTGCGCTGGTTCCGATCACGCTGTTCGCCCTGGTCATGGCGTGGTACGGGCTGGCCTATCTCGAAGAGGGCTCGTCGTTCGGCCTCATCACCCTTCTCGCTGCCCCCTTCGTGTGGCTCCTCCAGGTGCTCTTCACGCGGCTGGTCCTGGAGTTCGTGATCAACCAGTTCAAGATCAGTGAGTATCTGCGGGTCATCAAGGACAAGGACTAGGCGGGCATCCGGTGGGTGAGCTCGACGGGACCGGCGGCGGGGTCCCACCGCGGGACACGCGACGGGACACGCGGCAGGACGCGCGGCAGGACGAGGGCATGACCCGGCGCGACACACGGGTGCCCGACCAGCGTTCGCCGGCGCGGACGCGGCGGGACGGGCCGGCGTCCGGCGACCCGCTGGTACGGCTGCCGGGCGCGCTCGCCGAGCGGTACCGGGCGGTCGCGGAACTTCCGGTACAGGGTGCCGAGTCCGATCTGCTGCTCGTCCAGGACGAGCACGGCGACGAGTACGTCGCGAAGATCTTCCGCCGTGGCTACAGCGCGGACCGGGACGTCTGGGCGAAGCTGCCCGCGCTGGACTCGCCGCATGTGCTGCGGATCCTGGAGACCGGCCACGCGGACGGGCGCGACTACGAGATCGCCGCGTACGCGCCCGACGGCAACCTGCGGGCGCTGCTGCGGGAGGGGCCGCTGCCCGCCGAGACCGCCGGTGAGATCGCGGCGCAACTCGCGGACGGGCTGATCGCCCTGCACGGCGCGGGCATCGTCCACCGCGACCTCAAACCGGAGAACATCCTGGTGGTGGGCACCGACCCGGTACGGCTGGTGATCGCCGACTTCGGGTTGAGCCGGGTGCTCGACCAGAGCGTGGTGTTCGCCTCGTCGTCGCGGACGCTGGCGTACGCGGCGCCGGAGTCGCTGTCGGGTCAGGTGTCGCCCGCCCGTGACTGGTGGTCGCTCGGCATGATCGTCCGGGAGATGGCGACGGGCCGCGCCCCGTTCCAGGGGCTGAGCGAGACGGTCGTGGTCGACCATCTCGCGACGCGTCCGGTGAGCGCGGACGACGTCCCCGATCCGCGGCTGCGGCTGCTGTGCCAGGGGCTGCTGACCCGCGACCCGCGCAGAAGGTGGACGGGCCGGGAGGTCCGGGAGTGGCTGGACGGCGGTTCGCCGCCGGTGGCCCAGGAGTCCGCCGGGCCGGAGACTGGCACCGGGCTCCTGTTCCAGGGACGACGGTTCACCCGCCGCGACGAACTGGCGCGCGCCCTCGTCGACGACTGGGATCACGCCGCGCAGTACTTCTTCGAACGCGGCGAGTCGGGGCAGGCGTGGCGGAGCCTGCGCGACTGGCTCGCGGAGGTGCCGGGCGAGGGCCGCGACGACCTGGTGGACGGCCGACTCGCCACCCGCCTCCCGCCCGACGTGAAGCTGCTGCACCTGGTTCGGTGGCTCGACCCGGACCTTCCCCCGCACTATCTGGGCCGCCGGATGACGGCCGACGATCTGCCGAACCTCGCCGTCCTCGCCGGGGACCGCCGCCATCCCGACCACCATCTCGCCTGCCGGATCGGGCGCGACCTCTGGGACCGCGACCTGCTGCGCGTGCTGGCCGGGTTCGACGGCGGCCGTGAGCTCGCCCGCGTCGACGATCAGTGGCGGGCCTACGCGACGGCGTGGAACGACCTGGCCCGCTGGCTGCGGGCGCAGGAGGCGACGCCGCCCGCGCTGGACGCGCGGCTCCCGGACGCCGAGACCGGTGATCCGCCCGTCGTCCTGCTGACGCTCCTGGCGCTCGCGGCACGTCCCGCGCAGACCGGACGGCTGCTTGCCGACGGCGCGGCACGGGCGCGGGAGTCCGTCGCCGAGCCCGCGCCCTGGTTCACCTGGATGGCGGACGGCGCGGGCGACGATCCGCTGCGGCTGCTCGCGCTGTCGCTGGCGGCGCCCGAGGCCGTCCTGGAGGCGGAGGCGCGGGCGCGGGACCGGCTGACCGCCGAGCGGCAGAACGAGGCGTTGCGCGCCCGGTGGGCCGACCGCGAACGGCAACGCCTCGCGGGACGGAGCGCCGCCACGACCCGCGCCGTGCTGTGGACGCTGCCGCTGCTGGGCTTCTGGCTGCTCGGCAGTTGGATCGTGGACGGCCTGTTCGGCGTGGACGACACGGGCGCCAGCTCGGTCGGCGGGTTCCAACGATCGTCCGGCGCGTCCCTCGGGCTGTTGGTCGCGGCGTCGGTGCTCGCGTGGGGCGTCCAGATCGGCAGCGAGGTCATGCTGGCGCGCACGCAGGGCGGCGACTACCTGCCCGGCGGGCCGTGGTCGTTGTTCTCGAAGGTGCTCGCGACGGGCGGCCGGATCCTGTCCGGCGCGTCGGGGGCGATGACGGGCGCCGCGCGGCGCACCGGACGCGGCGGCTGCGGGCTGCTGTTCCTCGCCGGAACGCTGCCGCTGCTGATCGTCCTGTTCCTGTTGGGCGCGGTGATGCCGCTCGGGACGCTGCTGTGGCTGCTGGTGATGGCCGCGGCCGCGTTCGCGCACGCCGTCATGGCGGGCATGCGGCTGCACCGGTGGCGTGAGTCTCGAAGCGGCGGAGGAAAAGCGTGAGCAGTGGTGTCGAGGCCGAGATCGTCCTGGACATGGCGGTGGTCCTCACTCTCGGCATGAACCGTGTCCTCGGACACGGCGCCGGGGTGGCGGGCCGGGGCGCGGAGGCGTTGGCCGCGCTCGCCGAGGGACGTGCCGAGGCGCGGGCGGCGGCGCTCGCGGAGGTGGAGACGCAGGAGCGCGCGCTGCGCGAGGTGGTGCGCCGCAACGCCCGCATCGCGGCGCTCGCCGAGACGCGCGACGGGCTCGGCGCCGACGTGGCGCTCCCTGCGGCGCTGGAGCCGGACGAGCGCCCCGCCGCGGAGCTGACCGCATGGTGCGAGGCGACGGACCGGCTCCTGGACGAGGCGGAACGGCAACTCTCGGAGCATCTGGCCGCCCAGGTCACCGCGCAGGTCTTCGCCCTCCCCGCCGAGGCGCTCCAGGCCGACACGGCACAGCCCCCGCAGGCCCCGGCGACTCCCGAGGACGACGAGAGCGCCGCGGAGGACGCCCGGCGCACCCTGGCCCGCATCATGGCGCGGCTGCTGCCGGACGCGTCCGACGAGGAACGGCACGCGGTCGTGGAGGCGGCGCGCCTGCTGGCGGGCGTCGGCACGGCGGAGGAGGCCGAGGGCGTCCTGCAGGAGGTGCGGCTGCGGATCGGGGACGCGAACCGCCGCACCGCGGAACGCCGGGAGGAGGAGCGGCGCCGCGCGGCGGAACGGGACGCCGCCGAGCAGGCCGAGGCCGAACGTCGCTACGTCCTCGACTCGATCACCGCCGCGTTCGAGGACCTCGGATACGAGGTCCAGCCGGGCTTCGAGACGCTGACGGCCGACGACGGGACCATGACGTTGACCAAGGGCGCCTGGCCCGACCACAGCGTGCGGATGCGGGTGGACGACGCGGCGCACGTACGGGCGTCGATGGTGCGGGAGCGACCTGCGGAGAGCGAGGACGACCGGCGCGTCGACGTCGAACGGGAACGCGAGTGGTGCGAGGCGTTCGAGGCCGCGCGGACCCGGCTGGAGCGGGCCGGGATCCGCTCCGACGTGTCGTGGCGACTCGACCCGGGAGTCCGTGAGCTGCCGGTCTCCACCGAGTCACGGCAGACTAGGCCACGCGCGGGGCAACGCGAGCGCCGCCGTGAGCGTCACAAGTGACGTGCCTGGTGGATGGGCGACCGATCGGACGGATGGAGCGGAGTGGAGCCGACGCATGAACGGGAACGAACCGGAGAGGGCGGGGAATCGTCCCCGCACCGCCGGTCGCCTTCCCACCCTCGGCCCCTCCGCGAGGAGCAGGTATGAGCATTGAATCGCCGACTCTCGGTGGACGGCTGTTGGGTTGGCCGCCGTTCATCCGTGAACTGGACGCGACCCTCTCCGTGCACTCCCAGTACGTCCTGTCGGGCAACCTGTACGACAGTTTCCTCGCGCCCCCGTCGGACGCCACCGGCCCCGCGCGGCTGCTGCCGCTGCGGGAGCTGCTGTGGGAGACGCTGCGGTCCAGCGGCGCCTCCTTCATGGTCGTGTACGACCCGGTGGACGGTCTCCAGGTGTACCCGGAGGCCGGGACCGAGGACGGGGACGAGGCGGCCCGGTCGGCGGAGCGGCTGCTCGGCAAGATCAAGGCCGACGAGAAGCCGTCGCTGGAGGCGCTGACCCGGCATCTGTCGGCGGTGGCGCGCCCGGAGGAGAACATCCGCGCCGCGTTCGTGATCGACTCGGCGTCGCGGATCGCCCGCACCCCCACCGACCTGGAGCCCGGCGAACGCGACTTCTTCCGGTTCTGCGCGAAGCTGTCGCGCAGCGCCCGTCCCGTCCGGGTGACGGGTCCGCGGCCGAAGCCGCTGTACAACCCGGTGGTGTGGCTGGTGGAACGGCCGGGCGACCTGCCGCCGTGGCTGACCGCCGACAACGAGAACGTCCGGGAGATCACGATCCCGCGCCCGCATCTCGGCGACCGGCAGGAGACGGCGCGGCTGCTGGCCCGCGCGTTCGGCGTCACCGACGTGGGGGCGGACGAGGTCGCCGCGGCGGCGTGCGACGCGTTCGCCGAGCAGGCCGACGGGCTGACCCTCCAGTCGATGATCGAGGTGACACGGCTGGCGAAGGAACGCAGCGTCGACCTGGCCGACCTGCCGGACGCCGTCCGCACCTACAAGCTCGGCGTGCTCGACAACCCGTGGAGCCGCGGCCATCTGCGGCGGCGGGTGCTGGAGGGCGAGAAACGCGTCCCGGAACGGGTGATCGGGCAGCCGCAGGCCGTGACGAAGACGCTCGACATTCTCAAACGGGCGGTGCTCGGGCTGTCGGGGGCGCAGGCGACCCGGTCGGGGAGCCGCCCGCGCGGCGTGCTGTTCTTCGCCGGGCCGACCGGCACCGGCAAGACGGAGCTGGCGAAGGCGATCACCGAGCTGGTGTTCGGTGACGAGTCGGCCTACCTGCGGTTCGACATGAGCGAGTTCTCCGGGGAGGGCTCCGGGGACCGGCTGATCGGGTCGCCGCCCGGATACGTGGGCCACGAGGCGGGCGGGGAGCTGACCAACGCCGTCCGGGAGGACCCGTTCCGGGTGATGCTGTTCGACGAGATCGAGAAGGCGCACCCGCGGATCCTGGACAAGTTCCTGCAGATCCTGGAGGACGGGCGCCTCACCGACGGGCGCGGCAACACCGTCCACTTCTCCGAGTCGATCCTGATCTTCACCTCGAACCTCGGGATGTACGTTCCGGGCCGTGACCTCACGACCCGGGACGCGCACACGGGCGGGTCGCCGTTCGCGTCGCCGGACCGTGTGCAGAACATCACACCCGGGATGCCGTACGACGAGGTGGAGCAGCGCATCAAGAGCGCCGTCGCCGACCACTTCACCGAAGTCCTGAACCGGCCCGAGCTGCTCAACCGGTTCGGCGACAACATCGTCGTGTTCGACTTCATCTCCGCCGAAGCCGCCCAGAAGATCTTCGACCTGCAGCTCGCGAACATCTGCCGGCGCGTCACCGAGGAGCACCGGCTCGTCCTCACGGTGAAGAGCGAGGCGCTGGCGACGCTGCGCGGATGGTGCACGGAGGAGCTGGACAAGGGCGGACGCGGCATCGGCATGGCGTTGGAGTCCTACTTCGTGAACCCGCTGGCGCGTGCGCTGTTCGACCGTGATCTCGTGCCCAACGAGAAGATCACCGTCTCGGGTCTGCGACGCGAGGGCAGCATCGTCCATCTGGATCTTCAGTGACGTCCGCGACACTGCTGCTCGCCAAGGCGCACTATCCGGTGACCACACTCGGCCCCGGAACCCGCGCGGGCATCTGGACGCAGGGCTGCACGCTGCACTGCCCCGGCTGCCTGTCCCGGGACACCTGGGAGGCCGATCCGGGCAAGGCCGTCCCGGTGGAGGCGATTCTCGGCTGGCTGGCGTCACTGCCGGGACCGGTCGACGGCGTCACCATCTCCGGCGGCGAACCGTTCCAGCAGCCGGCCGCGCTGGCCGCCCTGGTGCGGGGTATCCGCGCGTGGCAGGAGGGCCGCGCCCGTGAGACGATTGCATTGGACATATTGGTCTACAGCGGATATGTCTACTCTCGGCTCGTCCGCACCGGTGCGACTCGCGAGATCCTGGACATGTGCGACGCCGTGGTAGCAGGCCCGTACGTTGATCGGCTCAACCCGGAGGGGCGACACTCCCAGAGTGGATCTCTACTCTGGAGGGGGTCGGCCAACCAGCGTGTCGTGCCGCTGTCCCCGCTCGGGGTCGAGCGGTACGGGGCACTGGCCGATATCGGGGAGACTGGAGAAGGAACAGGGCCCCGAGTACAGGTGTCCGTGGACGAAGGGCCGGAGGGAAGGCGGGTGTACTACATCGGGATCCCGCGAAGGGGTGACATGGAGCACCTGACGTCGAGGCTCGACCGCGCCGGGGTGCGCTCGGGGGATGTGTCATGGCGACCTTGAACTGTCCTGTCTGTGACGAACCGTTCCAGCAGGGCGATCTGCTCTGCATGAGCTGCGGGGCCAACCTCGCCCGTGCGGGCGGCGCCCAGCGGCCGGGCCCGGGCGGGTACGACGACCAGCACCGGGGCTTTCCGCCACCGGGCCAGCCGCAGGGCGGCCAGCCGCAGTACGGCGCCCCGCCGGGGCAGCCGGGCGGCCAGCCGTACCAGCAGGCGCCCGACCCCTACCAGCAGCAGGGCCCGCAGCACCAGGGGCCGCCCCAGCAGCAGGGCCCGCCCGGGCAGGCGCCCGACCCATGGGGCCAGCCGCCGCAGCAGCAACAGCAGCCGGACGGCTGGGGGTCGCCCATGCCCCAGCAGCAGGCCCCCGACCAGTACGGGCAGGGCCAGCCGCAGCACGGGCAAGGTCAGCACGGGCAGGCACCGTACGGGCAGCCGCAGCAGCAGGGCGGCGGCCAGGCTCCGATGCAGCAGTCGCCGGACCCCTGGGGCATGCCCCAGCAGCAGCAACCGCAGCAGGACCAGTGGGGCGCACCGCAGCAACAGCAGCAGCAGTATTCGCCGCCCGACCAGCAGTTCCCGCCACAGGACCAGCAGTTCCCTCCGCAAGACCAGCAGTTCCCTCCGCAGCAGGACCAGTACTCCCCGCAGCAGGACCAGCAGTACTCGCCGCCGCAGGACCAGTGGGGCGCACCGCAGCAGCAACAGCAGCAGCAACAACAGCAGGACCAGTGGGGCGCACCGCAGCAGGGCCCGCCCGGCGGTGACCAGTTCGGCCAGCCGCCGCAGCACGGCGGCCCGCCCCAGCCGCACGGCGGTCCCCAGCACGGCGGCCAGCAGCACGGTGGTCCCCAGCACAGCGGGCAGCCGCCGGTGCCGCCGCACGGCCGGGAGGCGACGCTGCTGCCGCCCGACCAGAACCAGGGCCGCCAGCCCGACAGCACGGCGTTCATGTGCCCGTACTGCGAGGCGGTGCTGTCCCACCCGGGTGCCGCGCAGTGCGACTCGTGCCTGCGTCCGCTGCCGCAGAAGGGCACGCCCGTCCTGCGGGTGATGTTCCCCACCGGCGAACTGAAGGTCTCCGTCGGGCAGCATCTGGTGATCGGACGGGACGCGGGCCAGTCCCCGGTCGCGTCCACGTTCACGCAGTACGACAACGTGTCACGGCGCCACTCGACGGTGTGGCTCGACCCGTCCGGGACGGCGTGGGTGCGTGACGAGGGTTCCACGAATGGAACGTTCGTCAACGGCGAGCGCCTCCCCCGCGGCGTCGAGGCGCCGCTGCGCGACGGCGACCAGCTCCGCCTGGCCGCCGACGTGACGGGCACGGTCCAACTGACCTGACATTCGCGTCAGCACGGCGGTGGCCCCGAGGGACTTCCCTCGGGGCCACCGCCGTTCTCGTGCTCCGGACAAGCGAACGGGGGCCGCCTGGTACCGGGCGGCCCCCGTCCCTACAGCGCTCGGTCGGCCGGAAGGTTCGGTCCGCCGCGGTCGGCCGTAACGTCGGTCCGCCGTAACGCCTGGTCTTGAAGATTCAGCCTGCTCGCTTGGAGCGGGCGCGCATGCGTTCGCGTTCCTTGGCGTCCAGGACCACCTTGCGGATGCGGACGGCGCTCGGCGTGACCTCGACGCACTCGTCCTCGCGGCAGAACTCCAACGCCTCCTCCAGGGACAGCTGCCGGGGCGGGGTCAGCCGCTCCAACTCGTCACCCGTGGACGAACGCATGTTCGTGAGCTTCTTTTCTTTGGTGATGTTGACGTCCATGTCGTCGGAACGCGAGTTCTCCCCGACGATCATGCCCTCGTACACCTCGGTGGTCGGCCCGACGAAGAACGTGCCACGCTCCTGCAGGTTCATGATCGCGTAGGCGGTGGCGGCGCCCTGCCGGTCGGCGACCAGCGACCCGGTCGGACGCGTCCGCAGGTCACCGAACCACGGCTCGTAACCCTCGAACACATGGTGCGCCATGCCGGTGCCGCGGGTCTCCGTCATGAACTCGGTGCGGAACCCGATGAGGCCGCGCGCCGGGACCAGGAACTCCATCCGGACCCAACCCGTCCCGTGGTTGATCATCTGTTCCATCCGGCCCTTGCGGACCGCCATCAGCTGCGTGACCGCGCCGAGATGCTCCTCGGGGATGTCGACGGTGAGCCGCTCGACCGGCTCGTGCTTCTTCCCGTCGATGGTCCTGACGACGACCTGCGGCTTCCCGACGGTCAGCTCGTAACCCTCGCGGCGCATGTTCTCCACCAGGATCGCCAGGGCCAGCTCACCGCGGCCCTGCACCTCCCACGCGTCCGGCCGCTCCGTCGGCAGCACCTTGATCGACACATTGCCGACCAGTTCCCGGTCGAGCCGGTCCTTCACCATCCGGGCCGTGACCTTCGTGCCCTTCTCCCGGCCCGCCATCGGCCCGGTGTTGGTGCCGACCGTCATCGAGATCGCGGGCTCGTCCACGGTGATCAACGGCAGCGGACGCGGATCCTCCGGATCGGCGATCGTGTCACCGATCATGATGTCGGGGATACCGGCGATCGCGATGATGTCGCCCGGCCCCGCCGCCTCCGCCGGCTTGCGGGTCAGCGCCTCCGTCATCAACAGCTCGGTGATCTTCACCCGTTCGACGCTGCCGTCATGGCGACACCAGGCGACCGGCTGCCCCTTTTTGATCGTTCCGGCATGGACGCGGCACAGCGCGATCCGGCCGAGATAGCTGGAGGCGTCCAGGTTCGTCACATGCGCCTGAAGCGGCGCGTCCGGGTCGAAGGACGGCGCCGGAATCGTCTCGGTGATCACCGTGAACAGCGGCTCCAGATCGGGGCTGCCCGGCATCTCACCGTCCGCGGGCTTGTCCAGCGAGGCACGCCCCGCCCGCCCCGACGCGTACACGATCGGGAAGTCGATCTGGTCCTCGTCGGCGTCCAGGTCCATGAACAGCTCGTACGTCTCGTCCACGACCTCGTCGATACGGGCGTCGGGACGGTCGGTCTTGTTCACCACCAGGATCACCGGCAACCGCGCGGCGAGCGCCTTGCGCAACACGAACCGGGTCTGCGGGAGCGGGCCCTCGCTCGCGTCCACCAGCAGCACGACACCGTCCACCATGGACAGCCCGCGCTCGACCTCACCACCGAAGTCCGCGTGCCCCGGCGTGTCGATGATGTTGATCGTCATCCCGCCGTGCCGGACCGCGGTGTTCTTCGCGAGAATGGTGATCCCCTTCTCGCGTTCCAGATCGTTGGAGTCGAGGACCCGGTCGTCGACGTCCTGGTTCTCGCGGAAGGCCCCGGACTGCCAGAGCATGGCGTCGACCAACGTCGTCTTCCCGTGATCGACGTGAGCGACGATCGCGACGTTCCGGAGGTCGTCGCGCGTGGAGATGGGCATGCGGGTTCGCCTTGCGTGAGAGTTCAGGAATCAAGCTCAGTTTATTTGTATTTCTCTCCTCCTTCGGCCCTGGCGGGCCTCCATCGTCGAGAAACACGATGCGATCGCTGGCATCGCTCCGGCTCGCCCAGGGGCTCGCTGCGCGATCAGGTTCTTGCTTCGCTCGAACCTGCCTTCGGACGCGATCGCAAACCTGGAGGTCGTTGGGGGGTTGCGGTGCGGGCTCGGGGTGGTCTCGTGCGGGGGGTGACGGTGGCGGTTTGAGACGTTCGTCACTGAGAAGTACGCGCGATCGCTCCTGTGTTTATTGCAGTGCACTCCTCCTTCGGGCCTGGCGGCCCTCCATCGTCGTGCACCGCGGGCGATCGCTGGCATCGCTCCGGCTCGCCCAGGGGCTCGCTGCGCGATCAGGTTCTTGCTTCGCTCGAACCTGCCTTCGGACGCGATCGCAAACCTGGAGGTTGTTGGGGGGTTGCGGTGCGGGCCGGGGTGGGGTGGTCCGGGGTGGCGGAGTTTCGGGGCTTGTGAGAGAGAGGTTCGTCACTCTGTAAGAAGATTTTGGGCGGTGATGGCGTCGATCACAGGGCGGTCACCGGGGAGCCAGTCGACGTCGTAGAGGTTTTCCCTGGTGAGCCAGCGGAGGGCCAGGTGTTCCAGGGCCTGGGGCTCGCCCTCGATGATGTGGGCCGTCCATACGCGGAGGAGGGCTCGTTCGCTCAGGTGCCAGTCGCCGCCGATCCTGGGGCCCAGACCTATCTTGATGGCCAGTTCCTCATGGCATTCGCGGACCAGGGCGTCCTCGTCGGACTCGCCCGGGTCGACCTTTCCGCCTGGTAGTTCCCAGCCGCCGGCCATGTGCGGCGGCTCGGCACGTTGGGCGCTCAGCAGTCGTCCGTTCGAGAAGATCGCCGCGGCCACGACTGTGATCAAGGCTTTCAGCTCCTGGCGTCGCTGTGGGCTCGGGCTTCCTGGACGATCCGTTCCAGGTGGTCGCTGTGGGCGCCACGCCAGTAGATCCTTCCACAGTCCGCGCAGCGGCCGTAGACGTCGTAGCTACGGCGCGTCCCCGCCTCGAGGTCGCGTTCGATCTCCTCTTTGTCGACCGGGGCGAGTTCGCCGTTGCAGGCGGTGCAGCGCGTCCACGGGGTCAGGACGGGCGCGAAGCGGTCGAGGACGTCGCGGAGCTGGTCGTCAGGGCGGGAACCGCGGACGTAGGCGCCGAACCACAGCGCGCGGCGGCGAAGCAGGCCGCGGTCCTGGGTGAGCAGGACGCGGCGTTCCCGGTTGGCCTGGACGACCAGCTCCGGATCGTCCATGTCGTTGTGGTAGGCGGTGTCGAGGCCGAGGAGGCGCATCCGGCGGGCGAGGGTGCCGAGATGGACGTCGAGGAGGAACCGGGGCGCGACCTGGTCCGGCTCCAGCGGGACCGGCTGGGGGCGGAGCACGGCCGACACGTCCACCTCGTCGCCCACGTCCGGTCGGGTCGACGGGCCGACCGGCGTCCCGTGGACGACCATCGTCCCGACCTCGGGCAGCGGGACGCCCAGCGACTCCACGAGGTGCCCGAGCGTGGAGGTGCCGTCCCAGGGGACGCTGGTCACCGGCTCCCGCCGCGACGCGGGCAGGAACATCATCAGCTCGTCGGCGACGCGGATGGCTATCTCATGCTCCACGTGATCAGCATGCCATGCCGTCGCTCCGGTTCTCCTGAGGTTTTCGGTCGTCAGGACGCGCTGCGCGAGATCCTGCTGGTCGTCGGCAGGCGCCGGGTGCGGTGAGCGTCACCCGGCGGCCAGCTCACCGGCCTTCTTGCGCAGGTCGGGACGCGCGAGCGGACGCGTCACCCCCACCCAGTCGGACCGCTTGTACGGTTTCACGCCGATCGCGGGAACGCAGGTCGAGCAGCTCGCCACGATCATCTTCCCGTCGGAGATCACCATTCCGACATGCCCGGGATTGTTTGCCGAGGTTCCCGGGCCCGAGTCGAAGAACACCAGGTCACCGGGCTGTTCCTCCCCCTTCTTGATCTTCTTGCCGAACGGCCACTGCTGGAAGGTCGTGCGGGGGATGTTCAGGCCGACCGTCCGGTACGCGGCCTGGATGAGGCTGGAGCAGTCCCAGGCGTCCGGCCCGTTGGCGCCGAACACGTACGGCTTGCCGCGCTGCGCCATCGCGAACGCGATGATCCGCTGGACGAGGGCGGAGGCGTTCACCGGCAGGTCGCTGTCCTCGCACTCGACCCCGTTCGACTGGACGACCTCGAAGTCACCGCCGACATAGCGTTTCGCCCAGTCCAGGACGAGGTTCACGTAGTCCCACGAGTGGTTGTACTGGAAGATCGCGGTACGCATACGGCGGGGGGCGCCGTTGTGCTTGAGGTACGCGGCGGCGGACGGGATCGCGTCCACCGGGTCGTAGCGGTCCTTGCGGCCGTCCTTGTTCCCGTCGACCGCGAACGCCTTCCACGTCGCGGCCAGGAACTGCATCGGGCCGCCCGCGCCCGCGTAGTTCTCCCCGCTCCGGACGCCGGGCAGGGTCGACGTGCCGTGGTTCGTCTCCACCTTGCCGATCCCGGCCAGGACGTTCCACGGGATGCCGAACTTCTCGCCCGCGTCCTTGTACAGGTCCAGGTAGTTCGCGGGAATGGCCCTCGCGTCCGTCGCCGCCGCGGGCTGCGCGCCCGCCTGGGCGACGTTCACGCAGTTGCCGCCCGCGACGCCGCCGCCGAACATGAACCGGCTGGCCCCGAACATGACCGGGACGATCAGCAGCCCGGCGAACAGCGTCACACCGACGCCGAGCGCCCCGAAGAGCAGCACACGACGATTCATCCCGTGTCACCCGCCTGTCCCGCGTCCGCCGGTTCGAACGAGTAGATCCGCAGTGAACCGCCCTCCCTCACCACGGTCACCGCGTACCGCTGCCGATCGTTGCTGTCGGTGTCGCCCGACGAGACCTGCTGGATGCCGGTGACCAGGAAGATGATCGAGTTGTTCTCGATGGTGCGGACCTGGTCGAGCGTCGCCGAGCCCTGCGCGACGACCTGGCTCTTGCGCCGCTCCTCCAGCAGGCCCGGGGTGGTCGCGGCCCGCGCCAGCTCCGTCCGCAACTCGTCGGTGACGAGCCCCGACAGCCGCTGCGCGTACACCTCCGGCGGCTCGTCGAAACGGTACGTCCCGTAGGCGGCGACGAACCGTTGCGCCAGATCCGCCGCGTTGGCGAACTCCGCCCGCGTGAACGGCAACAGGCGGTAGATGTCGAAGTCGTTCGGGTTGACCGGGGTCCGGATTCCCGGCGGCGGGGACGCCGGACCGGTCGGGCCCGGCGGGGCCGACGTGCTCGGCCGGGCCGCCGGACGGTCCGGTTCCTCGTCGCCGGGTGAGGCCAGGCTCAGATACAGGCCCGCGGCGGCGAGGAACACCACGAGCCCCGCGAACAGGAGCCTGCGCTGCCGGTCGTTCAGGTTCATCTCGTCGGCTCAGTCGTCTCGTCCCGACTCACCCGACGGGCGGTCGCGCTCGACGGGACGCAGCCAGAACGGCAGCGGCGGGCTCTCCTGCGAGCCGGATTTGCCCCACAGCGGCGGGGGCTTCTGCCCACCTCCCGGCTGGGACCGGGACGGCGCCGCGCCCGAGGTGTTGCGCGGCCTGGGCACGTCCGACCTGGGTTCGGCGGCACGGCCACCGCCCGAGACCCCGCCCGAACGCCCACCGGACCCACCGGATCCGCCCGAGCCGCCACCGGTTCCGCCGCCCGAGCCGGCGCCGCGACCACGGCCGCGATCCGCCGCGCCCGGTGGACGACCGCCGCCGAACCAGCCGCCGCCACCGCGGACGTTCCCGCCGGACACGCCGCCGTTACCGCCACCCGAGCCGCCCGACGCTCCGCCCGCGCCGCCCGAGGCGCCGTTGCCGCCGCCTCCGCCCGGCCGGCCGCCGCCGGAACCGCCGTTGCCGCCTCCGCCTCCGCCGCCGCGTCCCGTCCAGGACGGCGGGCGGGTGGCCCCCTTGCCCGAACCGGCACCGGAGGACTTGCCCCCGGCGACCACGACGCCGCCGACGGGCTCGGCGGGTTCGCCGTCCGCGCGGCGGTCGCCGAGCGCGCCCGCGCGGGACGGCAGGTTCAGCGGTGGAGCACTCCGGCGGGAACGCGACTGCTGCGCGGCACCGGCCGCGCGGGGCCGCGCCGCCAGCACCGGGGCGTCCTCCGGCGACGGGCCCTCGCCCACCCCGGCACCACGACGGTCGCCCGCCGCGGCGGCGGCCGAGGTGTCGCGCTGCCCGCCCGTGGTGACGGCCTCGGACGTCGCGTCCCGCTTGGCCAGGCGCGCGAGCCCCGCGCCCGCCCCGAACGGCGCGACGGCCGCTATTGAACTGCGGCGCGCCTCGGAGACGGACCGGTTGAGCTGCGCCTCGCTCTTCTCCTTCGCTCCGACCACGCCGTAGCCGACCGCGGAGAACAGATGCTGGAACGGCCTGCGGTACACGAACGCCGCGCCGGTCACCAGCGCGATGAGCAGGATCTGCAAACCCCACGGCAGCGTCTCGCCGAGGATCAGCCCGTACGCCCACAGCAGCAGCGACAGCACACCGATCAGCGCGGCCTGTTTGAGCAGCATGGACAGCAGCAGTTCCAGCCAGCGCATGGCGATCACCCGCCCGATGCCCGGATGGATGCCGATGCCCAGGAAGATCGGCCCCGCCACCAGCAGCAACAGGAACGCGATCTTCACCACGATCAGCGCGATCGCGATCACCATGATCAACACGCCCGCGACGACCGCCGCGAGCAGGCCGCCGAACGCTACCCCGAGGCGGTTCTCCCAGTTCTTGCCCTGGAAGAGCGGATATGTCCCGGGATGTTGGTCCTGGATGTTCTTGGCGACGTCCTTGTAGGCGTCGGCCTTCTTGCCGAGGTCGGCCTTGTTGTCGTCCCCGTACGTCTCGGGCAGGTCGACCGCCTGCGCCCACAGCAGCTTGTCGGCGTTGTCCTTGACGATCTTGGCGTTGGGGTCGGTGGTGCCGAACACCCCCTGCAACCACGGCTTGCAGACCAGCGCCACCCACAGCCGGTTCGCGTTACGGGTCGTCTCGTCCAGGTTCTGCGCCGACGCCGGATCTGCCCTGCCGCCGGGCGCCGGTATGCACACCCCACCCCTGGTGTCGCTCTGCGGCAACGCCGCGTTGAACGCCGCGCTCGTCGCCTCCGACGTCTTCGTGCCGAGCGCCGTGAAGTCGGAGGGCCGCGCGATCAGCCAGACCAGCGCGACCATCGCGACGACCATCCACAGCACGCCCTCGGTGACCTTGCTGGCCCGTTTGCGGACGAGCCCCCACCAGGCCAGCCACATCGCGCCGAGAATGACCACCCACGACCAGTAACGCGCGTTGAACGTCTTGCCGATGTCGGTGATCACACCGTCGACGGTGTCCTTCAGCCAGCCGAGCAGCGACTCCGACGCCGCCGCCTGGTAGACGCTGATCGTGGTCCGGTCGATGGCCCGGACGAACGTGAACACCGTGTTGGCGAGCCCGTTGCCCATCAGCGCCATCGCGTCCGAGCAGCCCATGTCGACCGCGTACCAGTACTGCCCGGCCGTGCCGAACCGGTCGTAGTAGGTCAGGTTCTCGACCGGCGTGTCCTTGAGCTTCTCGCTCGGATAGTCCGGCGGCTTGATCATGCCGTCCGTTCCGGACCCGTACTGCTCCGGTGCCGGATTCTCCGCCGGGGAGCACGCGTCGTTCGGGGTCGGCGGCTTGGGAATCGCCGCGGACGCGGGCGCCAGCGGCCCGACCATGAACAGGGCCAGGACGACCAGCAGCAGCACCGAGCGGCGGGTGCGCGGGTGCCTGCGGCGCCGTCCACGACGCAGCCGGCCGGGACGTTCGAGCGCGGCGCGGTCGATTCCGGCGCCGGGCGCGCGCTGCAGGCGCGCCATCGGGTCGCGGGGACCCCTCATCGATGAACCTCCTCGACCTCGGCCCCCGCGGTGGTGAGTTCGGATGCGCCCGGCCGTGACCGGGTCGGGTTGGTGTCCAGCCAACGCTGCAGTTCCTCGGAGATCAGGTCGACGCCGATACGTCCCGCACGGCCGTCGAGGTCACGGAAGATGCATTCGCCGTTGCCGAGGTTGCGGAGCACGGCCTTGTGCTCCTCGGACGCCTCCACCCCGAGAAGCGCCATGACGTTGCCGACCTCGTTCCGTTCGGTGGAACGGAACGAGAACACCGACGACAGGCAGTTGGTGACCTGCTCGTTCAGCAGGTCACCGGCGTTCTGCGACACCAGGATCAACGCGGTGTTGCGCGAGCGGCCCATCCGCGACACCTCCGGCACGAGCTTCGCGCCCTCGGGAGTCGACGTGATGGCCCATGCCTCGTCCAGGAAGATGGCCTTCGGCATCCGCCGGTCGAGGCCGTGCATCAGCCGCCGCGCGAACTGCGACACCAGATACATCAGCGCCACCGACAGCCGCTGCTCGTAGGAGTAGTCGTCCCGCGGGATCGCGACGTCCGGCAGGGTGAGGCCGCCGAGCGTGAACACCGTCGTCCAGCCCGCGGTGTCGATGCGGTCGCCGCCGGACGGGTCGAAGCACAGCCGCGCGAGCCGCATCTCCGACATCGACCGCAGCACCGCGCCGAGGTTCTTGGACGCCGGGTCGTCCGCGCCCTCGAGATAGTCGACGACCCGGCCGAGCGACGGCCGCTCCGCGTTGGCGACCGCGCCGACCGCCTGGATCATCGCGGACTCGCGTTCCTCCGACATCCTCGGCAGCAGCAGCCGCAGCGTCTCCGTCGCCATCGTCTTCATCGTGGCGAGGTCGTCGCCGAACGAGAACGGGTCGAGCAGCCCCGGCGCCGCCGACCCGAGCGGCAGGATCCGCGCCTTCCTGCCCCGCGCCTTCAGCAGCTCCACCAGCGACTCGGCGTCGCCCTTCGGGTCGATCGCGGCGATGGTCACGCCGCGCAGCGCCATCTGGTAGATCAGCAGCAGCGCCAGCGTCGTCTTGCCGCCCCCGGGCTCACCGGTGATCGCCACGGCGGTCGGACGGTTCCGCGCCGCCGCGACCAGCGGGTCGAAGTGCACGATCGACCGGGCCCGGCCGAGGGTCTCCCCGATGTAGGGGCCGATCCAGCCCTCATCGTGCTCGTCGGTCCGGTCGCCGAGGTCGACCGTCGCGACCGGCATACCGCCCGCGATCGTCCGCAGCGGCTGGCGCTGCGCGTACGCGTTCAACCTGATCTGGTCGCCGGGCAGCGACTCCAGGAACAGGGAGAACTGGTCGCCGGTCGAGTTGACGACGTCGATGCCGATGTCGCGGTAGTGCTCGACGACCGCGTCCACCCGCTGCGCGAGGAGTTCCTCCGTCGTCGCGGACACGATCAGCCGATGCCACCCGTACACGAACGGGAGCCGTTCCTTGGTGATGCCGTGCTCCAGCATCCGCGCCGCGTCGATCTGCTCCGCGAGCGCGATCGGCGCCTCCGCGCCCGCCTCCCGGATGTGCTGGTCCATGTCACGGGCGTGCGCGAGCTTCCGGGAGACGTCCTTGGACGCCTTCGCGGGCGGGATCAACTTCATCCGCGCGCTGATCTCCACCGGGAACGGGAGCGCGTCGGCGTAGTGGAACCACGGTTCGCCGTCCGGGAACGGCATCAGGTCGGGGAACCGCGCGAACGACAGGTAAGCGACATGGGACTCGGCGGTCGCGCCGCCGCCCGCGCCCGTGAAGTTCGGCTGCTCGATGCGCAGATACGACCGGCCGTTGTGGATGGCGCCCTCCACGAGCGACTCGATCTCGCCCTTGCCCCACGTCCTGCGCGACACGGCGGACGGCGGCGGATCGGCCAGCGCCCCCGACACCGCGTGCTGGAACAGCCACGCGACCTCCGTCGACGTGGCGTGCCTGGCGTACAGGGCCGAGCCGCCGAGCGCGCGGCCGATGCGTTCGGCCTGCTCCGTCCAGCGCGCGATCTCCTTCTTGTCGATCGCGTCGTCGTCGACGCCGAGGACCTTCTCGCTTCGCTTGTACAACCCCAGGAGCTGCGACAGCACACCACCGGACAGGTGCGCGCCCATCCCGCGCGGGCCGAGCCGGACACCGAGGTAGACCTCTTTCGTCCAGAAGTCCTTGGCCCACACGTGCGCGTAGGTCTCCTCCAGGTACTGCCGCCACCCGGCCCCGTCGTCGGACGTGCGGTCGAGCGCCAGCGCCCACTCCGCGGCCGGGTAGGTGCGGTGCGCGATCCGCAGGTGCACCTCGGCGTCCTGCATGCGGATGCCCGCGAGCGCGATGGTGATGTTGGTGGCGAGCGCCTCGCGCTCCTCGTCGGTCGTGAACTCGTACGAGACCGTGGGCAGCCGGAAGTACGCCCACGCGGCGGAGTCGGTGAGGAGGACGCGGTCGTCGAAGTACCGCACGGCCAGCCGGCTCGACTTGGTCATGCGCGCCTCCTCGCCCCGGTCCATTGTCCCGGTGCGGCGGCGTCCGCCAAGCGCCGTGCGGGCAAGTGTTCTCCGTCCGGACGGTCATCAACGTCAGGCGTTCCCGCAAGGCTGATGACGGTGTCCGCTCGATGCCCGCGAGGGGCGCTCATCGGGTGGCCTCCTGCTCGTGCTGGAACTCCTGGTAACGCTCGGGCATGACGGTGAAGCCGCCGGCGACCACGCCGGCGAGGGCAAGATAGGCACGCCGCGTCGGCGTGCGCAACGACTTCAGCTCGTTGCGCGGCGCGCGGTCCATGCTCAGGTGATCATCCCACGGAATGCGCACCAGGGCCCGGCAACGCCCCCGCGCCACGGCCTCGGCCTGCTCCACGTCGTCCATACTGCGGCGACTCACCCCATTGATGACCGTGACCGCCCGGGACCGCAGCTCCTCGTACCCGTGACCGTCGAGCCACTCGAACGTCATCGCCACCGCGCGCGGCGCGTCGGCGCTGGCCGGCGCGACGAGCACGAGCTGGTCGGCGTACGGCAGCACCCGCGCCACGACCGCCGCCGCGGCGTCCAGCAACGTCACCGAGTAGAACCGGTCAATGGTGCGGATCGCCAGCGCGTAGTCACGGTCGTCCAACGCCTGCAACGGGTTCTTCCCCGCCGCGACCACGTCCAGCCCGGACTTGGCCTGCGAGGTGTACCGGCGCATCGCGGTGAGGCTGTTCACCTGGTCGGCCCGCGTGATGAGCCCGGTCAGCGTCTCGTTGGTGTCGCTACGCGTCCGCCGCGCCAGCGCCCCCGGCCCCGGGTTCACATCGACGGCGACGATCGGCTCCCCGTTGTGCTGCGCGAACGTGTGCCCCAGCATCAACGCGGTCACCGTCTGCCCCGCCCCACCGGTGCACCCGAGCACCACCACATGACGCGTCCCGTGGAACGGCTGCTGGAGCCGCATCTCGTACTCGGCGTCGACATCGCCGTGCCCACCGCCGACGGCATGGAACAGGCGCCGCAACCCTCCACCGGTGACCTCATGCTCGGGATCGGGCGGCGTGATCGCGGGCCCGGACGGCGGCGGCGCCGGCGGCGGCGGCAACGGCCGCGGCCGCACGGGCGACGTCGGCTGCGACCGAACCTCACGCGGCGGAGCCTGCTCCGGCACCGAAGGCACCTGCGGCTCGGGCGAGGGCACCGCCTCCGGCACGACCGGACGCGACGGCTGGGACAGCCCCTCCGTCCACGGTCGAGGCGCCTCCATCCGAGCCGGCACGTCCGCGGCACCTTCCCGCGCCCCGAACGCCCCGGGCACCCGCCCAGACGCCCCACTCTGCCCAGACGCCCCTTGCGCCCCCACAGCCCGAGCCCAAGCGGAGGCCCCCCGCCCATCCGCGACCGGGGCCTCCGCAGCAGAGCCCTGCGCGTCCGAACCCTCGGCACCCGCGGAAGCAGCCTGCGCAGGCACACCCCGCCCATCCGTAGAACGATCCCGCGCGTCCGCCCCCTGCGCATCCGCAGGGCGAGTCTCAACGCTCCGCCCCCGCGCGGGCGGACGCTGCGCATCCCTAGAGCGGCCCTGCGGGGAAGCACCTTGCGCCTCCGCCGCACGCCCCTCAGCGGACGCACCCCGAGCATCCGCAGACCGAGCCTGCGGAGAGGCACCCCGCGCGTCTACGGCCCGAGCCTCAGGAGGCAGACCTTGCGCTTCCGCGGAACGAGCCTCCGAGGCACCGGCCTGCGCCTCCGCGCGACGAGCCTGCGCAGACGAACCCTGCCCGTCCGTGGGACGAGCCTCTGCGGGCCGACCTTGCGGAACCGCAGGACGAGCCCCGGACGAACCTTGCCCGTCGGAGCGAGCCTCGCCGAATGCACTTCGAGCATCCGCAGAACCAGCCCGCGCAGACGAACCCTGCCCATCCGCCGGGCGAACCTCTGCGGGCCGACCTTGCGGAACCGCAGGACGAGCCCCGGACGAACCTTGCCCGTCGGAGCGAGCCTCGCCGGACGCACCTCGAGCATCCGTAGACCGAGCCTGCGCAGAGGAATCCTGCGCACCCGCAGAACCAGCCCGCGCAGACGAACCCTGCCCATCCGCAGGGCGAGCCTCTGCGGGCCGACCTTGCGGAACCGCAGGACGAGCCCCGGACGAACCTTGCGCCTCGGAGCGAGCCTCGCCGGACGCACCTCGAGCATCCGTAGACCGAGCCTGCGCAGAGGAATCCTGCGCACCCGCAGAACCAGCCCGCGCAGACGAACCCTGCCCATCCGCAGGGCGAGCCTCTGCGGGCCGACCTTGCGGAACCGCAGGACGAGCCCCGGACGAACCTTGCGCCTCGGAGCGAGCCTCGCCGGACGCACCTCGAGCATCCGCAGAGCGAGCCTGCGCAGCCAGATTCCGTCCATCTTCAGGGCGGGACCCTGCGGCCCGAGCCTCAGGAGGCAGACCTTGAGCTTCAGCGGAAGGAGCCTCCGAGGCAGCGGCCTGCGCCTGTGCGCGGCGAGGCTCGGTGGAGGCACCCTGCTCGTCCGTGGGACGAGCCTGCGCGGGTGAACCCGGTGCGCCCGTAGAACCAGCCTGCGTGGGCGAACCCCGCCCGTACGCAGGGCGAGCCTCAGCGGGTCGACCTTGCGGAACCGCAGGACGAGCCCACCCGGGTGAACGTTGCGCGTCCGCGGAGCGAGCCTCGGCGGCTGAGCCCTGCGCGCTCGCAGGGTGAGCCTGTGCGGGCAGGCCCTGTGCGCCTGCGGGCGCCTGCGGGGTGGGCGGAGGGGTGCGGTGTCCGGCGACCTTCTTGTCGCCGGCCTCGCCGTTGAAAGCCTGCGGGGAGGGTTGGGCAGCCAGTGGGGCGCGCCGGCCCTGCGGCGTGGCGGGGTGTTGCGGTCGGGGTTGGCCGGGCGACCAGCGCTGCTCGTTCCGGGCGGCGGGGCGGGGGCGGGTCGTGGGGGGTGGCGTGGTGCCGGTCGGGGGCTGTTGGGGGATGTCGGGGCGGGTGGTCGGGGCGGCCTCCCAGACCTCGGGCTGGGAACCGGGGCGGCGGACGCCGGACGCGAGGGCGCGCTTGCCCGAGGGCGGAGCGGGTGAGGGGGTGTCCAGGTGGGGTGCCGGGGGCGGGCCGAGCGCGGCGGCGGGCTGGACGTCGTCCTCGTGGGAGATGTCGCGGTGGGTGCGGCGCCACGGTTTGCGGGGGGCGGCCTCCTGCTGCGCCGCGTACTCGGGGAGGGGTGGTGGGGCGGTGGTGGCGGACGGGCGGGGCAGGAGGACGGGGACGGCCGTCTGCGGGGCCGCCTCCTGCTGGGCGGGGGGCCGCTCGCGCCTGCGGTGGGACTTGATCGCGGCGCGTTCCGGTGCGGCGACGGGGGCGGGGGCCTCGGCACGGCGCCAGACGCGGGCCACGATGATGACCTCGCGGGGTTCGCGAATCGGGGTGAGGCGGCACCAGGTGCGGGGCTCGGCCAGGTAGCGGGTCTGCGAGATCAGCAGTTCGGTGAGGCGCTTGCCCTCGATGACCGGACGGGTCGCCAGCCACGTCAGGACACCGGGCGGGACGATGTACAGCACGTGCCACGGCGACTCGAAAGGGACGCCGACGAACTGGAGCATGACGATCCAGGGCACGAACACGCCGAGGAACACACCGATCTGCACCAGCGGCAGCGGCATGGGCAGCCGCAGGTCGTACAGCTTGTACAGGCGTTTTTCGATGCGCCAGATATTCGTGTACGTGGGTAGATCCACGCCCCTACTCCCCTAACTGCGCGAGCACGGGTCCGTCTGCCGATCCTCCGTTCGGGTCAGGAGACGTCCACGCCGAGGGCTTTGGCTATCGCCTTGGCCGTGGTCTCGATGATGTTGGGCACGTAGAAGACCACCCCGATCCCGATCGCCAGCACGATGAACTGGACGAAACGCGTGATCTCCCGGGTGAACAGGAAGAAGATCGCCACAATGGAGACGATCACGAGGAAGAGCGGGCCGAATATCTGTCGCAACCAGTCGGCGAGCTGGTCGGTCTGAAGTTCGTCATCGGGCGCCGCCAGGAGTTCGTGTGGAATCGACGCCATGATCTGGTGCAGCATCGACTGACTACCTTCCTTGGTCGGCTGATCGGCTGGGGACTGGTCTCGTCAATTCGTGGCCTCTCATGATGCGCCCGGTCTCGTGGTGCCACGAATGTCGCGCACCAGCCATGTCGCGCCCTTCTTCACCATGGCGATCTGGTAGGTCTGCTCCAGTTCGGCGGCGCCGCCCTGGGGAACCTGCCACACGACCGTGGCGGTGACGGTGCGCTCGCCGGGAGGTCCCTTCGGTGCCACGACCTCCTTGACCTGGACGAAGGTCACGGTGTTGGCGAGGCCCGCGATGGCCGTTCCGGTGGAGAACCGGGACAGGGCCGCCTGGTTGCCGGTCGCGTACTCCTGGAAGAAGGTGCCGAGGAACGGCTGCAGTTCGCTCTCGAGCCCGCCGTCACGGGCCGGGGGGCCGCTCTGGGGAAGCTGGGCCTTGGTCGGCGGGGGCAGAAGGGCCGGTCGGGCGGACACGACCAGCGAGCCGTTCTTGTCCGCGTAGACGGGAACGGCGAGGCGGAGCCACCTGTCGGCGGTGCGGGCGAGCAGCGTCACGGTCGCGTTGTTGGCGTCGCGGGCGTCCACTCCGGCGACCTGGACGGACTGCACCTGCATCTGTCCCGCACCGTTCCAGCCGAACTGGGCGTCGGCGCCCTCGGGCAGGAAGGTCCGCAACTGGGTCTCGCGGGACGGTGCGTTCCGTTGGTCGTAGTTGAGATAGACGTTGGCGAACTGGAGCGCGAAGGCGCCCGCGGCGCTGCTGGGGAAGCCGGTGCCGCGCGCGGGTTTGGCGCCGGTGGACGTGTCGGCCGGTTCTTCCTCGGCGGTGAAGCGTTCGAACGGTGCCCGGATGCCGTTGACAAGGATGACGATGATCAGGGCCCAGAGGACGGCGCGTCCGGCCCAGACCCACCAGCGCCCGCCGGAACCGCCCCAGCGACCGCCGCGCGGGCCGTCGCCGCCGCCCGCGCGCTCGCCGCCGCGGCGCCCCTGCGCGCCACCCGCGGGCAGGCCCCACGGATCGGCGGCCGGTGCGAACGCACGGCCGGGCTGTGCCGTGTCGTCGACGACGGCGGTGTCACGGCCGCGTCCCACGGCCGACCTGCGAGCCATCCTGCCTCCGCTCGCGCCTCGCCCCCGGTCGGCGCGGTCCTGTGTGCCTGGTCTTGTGGGCTGGTCCCGTGTGGCTGGGCGTGTTGCCCGAGTGGCCTTTCTGAACCCACCCCGGGCCAAGGGTAACCACGGGCGTCAATTGTTCCAGCGCATCCCGGCGAAGCACAGCCCCGGCACGCGGTTGTGGATAATGCAATCCACCTCAGCAGGAACAGGGAAGATTGCCAAACGGTGACGTTCCCCTATCTAAGGCTCCGAACAGCGCGCGGAGCCCGGTTCCGGACAAGCGCCGCGACCTGGGAGGTGCTTGGTGACGAAGTGACGTCATCGGCCGCAATCTGTTCCCGAAAGAATCCGGCAAAGTATCGGATTTGAGACATCTGCTGACAGAACTCCCAGCTCAGGGGCATCGCAGGCCCCTTCGACCCCTCTGTTGCCAATCTCACACGGGTCATGTCCCTGTTCACAAGCAGCCCGCCGGACGACCGGACCATGGGACCGGCGGCGAGGTCGTCGAACGAGGCGCATGGGAAGCCGAGCCACAGGCCACCATGGACACCTGACGACACCACCTCTCCCCCTTCCGCGATACGATACGCTCCTCGTAGCGTATTGCTAAGGCCGTCCAGTCGGGGAGTTCACGTGAAAACACAGACCACCCGCTGCGTCGTCGTCGGGGGCGGTCCCGCCGGGATGGTGGCGGGTCTGCTGCTCGCCCGGCAGGGTGTGGACGTCGTCGTCCTCGAGAAGCATCCGGACTTCCTGCGCGACTTCCGGGGGGACACCGTGCATCCCTCGACCCTCCAGATCATCGACGAACTCGGCTGGCTCGATGAGTTCCTGCGCATCCGACACACCAAGGTCAGCGCCATTACGCTGCAGACGCCCGCCGGGCCCACCACGTTCGCCGACTTCTCGAAATTGCGTGGTCGTCATCCCTACATCGCCTTCATGCCTCAGTGGGACGTCCTCGACTTCCTGGCGTCGAAGGCGCGGCGGTGGCCCTCATTCCACCTGGTCAGGAACGCCGAGGCCATCGACGTCATTCGGGAGGGCGACCAGGTCCGCGGTGTGCGCGCCGAGACCCCCGACGGCCCTCTGGAGGTGCGTGGCGAACTGGTCATCGCCGCCGACGGACGGCACTCGGCGATGCGGCAAGCCGTCTCGCTGCCCGTGTCCGTGAGCGCCGCGCCCATGGACGTGCTGTGGTTCCGGCTGGACCGCGAGCCCGGCGAGACCTTGAACTTCCTGAACACCGGCTCCGGCTTCATCCTCATCACGATCGACCGCGGCGACTACTGGCAGATGGCCTATGTCATTCCGCAGGGCGGGTTCGACGCAGTGCGCGCCGAGGGCATCGGCAGGCTCAAGGAGGACGTCAGGTCGGTGCACGAGGCCTTCGGGGAACGACTGGACAGGGCGATCACCGGCTGGGACGACGTCAGCCCGCTGACCGTGCGGGTCGACCGGCTGCGGACCTGGCACCGGCCTGGGCTGCTGTGCATCGGGGACGCCGCGCACGCCATGTCCCCGGCCGGTGGTGTTGGTATCAACCTGGCGGTGCAGGACGCGGTCGCGGCCGCTCGCATGCTCGGACCCGTACTGCGCAGCGGACGGACTCCGTCTCCACGCGAGTTGTCGCGTGTGCAGCGCCGACGTGAGTTGCCGGTACGCGCCGTACAGGCGGCACAGGTGCACATCCTGGCCGATCTGTACCCGAAGGACCGCCGGTCGACGGTGGAATGCCCGCTCGCCACGCGGCTGGTGCGCCGTTTCCCCTTCCTGAACCGTTGGACCGCCCAGTTCATCGGCGTGGGACTGCGTCCGGAACAAGTGCGCTGAAGCGAAGACCAAGGCTCCCGCTCCCGCTTACGGCACGAAGCCGACGTCGAGCGCGTCCGCCGATCGCGTTCAGGTTCGGATCGCGGGCCAGATCGTGTCGAGGACGGCGTCCGCCCAGTCCGCGGGGGCGCTGCCGTACAGGGCGGACCGAGCGATGAACGAACCCGCCATCATGCTCACCACCGTCTCGTAGTCGGCGTCGGAGCGCAGCTCACCGTTCGCGACGCCGTCCCGCAACGTCTCCATGACGACATCGAGGCGCGGGCGCAGAATACTTTCGCGGAAGGCACGGGTGAATTCCGGGTCCTCGTCGCCGGACAGCATCGCGGCCAGGGAACGCAGGCCCACGACCTCTTCAAGGTTATGCCTGAACTGTTCCAGCAAATAGGAGAGACGCTCACGTATCGGCAGCCCGGCCGGTGGCTCAGGAATGTCCTCAACGAATGACAGGGAGGCCCGCAGCAACTCGTAGCGATCCTTGTATCGCCGGTAGACGGTGGTCTTGGCGGACCCAGAATGCTGGGAGACCGCCTCCACCGTCACGCCCTGCGGCCCCCGATCCCGCAGCAAAGTGAGAGCAGATCGCATGATTTCCCGGGAAACCTCTGCGCTGCGCGGTCGGCCCGGCGTCGACCGGACGATTGCGTTCTGAGCCATTGCGGCTCAGTGTATCGCCATTCGCACGGCGGACCACGCTTTCGGTTAGCGCCCGCACCAGTTCACGGAAGCACCCACCGCAAATAGAACCCACGACACCTCAGCATGACCGCGTTCCCGTCGGGCGCGGTGGATCAAGAGAGGTGGCGCCGCGGTCATCCGTCACACGTTGAAGCGGAACTCCACGACGTCGCCGTCCTGCATGACGTACTCCTTGCCCTCCATGCGGACCTTGCCCGCGGTGCGCGCGGCGGCCATGGAGCCCGCGGCGGTGAGGTCGTCGAACGAGACGACCTCGGCCTTGATGAAGCCGCGCTGGAAGTCGGTGTGGATGACCCCGGCGGCCTCCGGCGCGGTGGCGCCCTTGCGGATCGTCCAGGCCCGCGCCTCCTTGGGGCCCGCCGTCAGGTACGTCTGGAGGCCGAGGGTGGCGAACCCGACCCGGACGAGCTGCGACAGGCCGGACTCCTCCTGCCCCATGCCCTGCAGCAGTTCGAGCGCCTCGTCGTCCGGCAGCTCGATCAGCTCCGCCTCGATCTTGGCGTCAAGGAAGATCGCCTCCGCGGGGGCCACCAGGTCGCGCAGCCGCGCCCGCAGGTCCTCGTCGGTCAGCTCGCTCTCGTCCAGGTTGAAGACGTAGAGGAACGGCTTGGCGGTGAGCAGGTGCAGTTCGCGCAGGAGCGTCAGGTCGATTCCGGCGGCGGACGCGCCCGCGAACAGCGTGACGCCGTCGTCCAGGAGCTTCTGCGCGGCGTTGACCGCGTCGACGACCGCGAGCTTGTCCTTGTCCTTCTTGGTGCGCGCCTCCTTGTCGAGACGCGGCAGCGCCTTCTCGATCGTCTGGAGGTCGGCGAGGATCAGCTCGGTGTTGATCGTCTCGATATCGCGGGACGGGACGACGTCACCGTCCACATGGGTGACGTCCGGGTCGTCGAACACGCGGATGACCTGGCAGATCGCGTTGGTCTCCCGGATGTTGGCGAGGAACTTGTTGCCCAGGCCCTGCCCCTCGGAGGCACCCTTGACGATGCCCGCGATGTCCACGAACTCCATCGTCGCCGGGATGATCTTCTGCGAGCCGAACAGCTCCGCCAGCACGCCCAGGCGCGGATCGGGCACCCCGACCACGCCGACGTTGGGCTCGATGGTCGCGAACGGGTAGTTGGCCGCCAGCGCCTCGTTCTTGGTCAGCGCGTTGAACAGGGTGGACTTGCCGACGTTGGGCAGCCCGACGATTCCGATGGAGAGGCTCACGGGCGTCAAGTTTATGGGCGACGCAGGACCCGTTGGGCTGTCCGGATCTCCCGGTGAGTCATGGGCCGGGCCGAATGTCCGGGGACGCAGGGCCTCCCGGCGCGTCGCGGTCGTCGTTCGCGGCCGCGCTGTCACGATGAAGGGATGGACCTCGCGCTGTTCACCGGCCTCGTCGTCGGCGCCGTGTTCGGCGTCGTCGCCGGGTACGCGCTCGCGACCGGTCGGCAGGGCACCCTGATCGCGCGGGCGAGGGCGGCCGAGGAGAAGCTCGCCTACGCCGAGGAGCGGATGGCCGAGCATTTCGAGAACCTGTCGGCGAAGGCGCTGGACGCCAGCAACCAGCGGTTCCTGGAACTGGCGGACGCGCGGCTGAAGGCCGCGGGCGTCGAGGCGGCCGGTGAGCTGCGGCGGCGGGAGCAGGCCGTGGAGCATCTCGTCGCGCCGTTGAAGGAGACCCTCGCCAAGGTGGAGGAGCAGCTCCGCGAGGTCGAGACGGGACGCCGCGAATCACACGCGATGCTGGCCAAACAGGTCGATTTCGTCCGGCAGAGTTCCGACCAGCTGCGCCGCGAGACACAGTCGCTCGTCCGGGCCCTGCAACGGCCGGAGGCCCGCGGACGCTGGGGCGAACTGCAACTCCGCCGCGTCGTGGAACTCGCCGGGATGACGCACCACTGCGACTTCGACGAGCAGGCCGACTCCGTCACCGTCGACGGGAGGGTGCGGCCCGACATGGTGGTACGGCTGGTGGGCGGCAAGAGCATCGTCGTCGACTCCAAGGTCTCGCTGGCCGCGTACCTGCAGGCCGCCGAGAGCGGCGATCCGGTGCGACTGGACGCGCACGCCCGGCATCTGCGCGACCATGTCGACCGGCTGGCGGCGAAGTCGTACTGGCAGGCGTTCAGCCCCGCTCCGGAGTTCGTCGTCCTGTTCATCCCGGGTGAGGCGTTCCTCGCGCCCGCGCTCGACCGCGACCCGGGCCTGCTGGAGTACGCGATGCGCCGCCGCGTGCACATCGCCACACCGACGACGCTCATCTCGATGCTGCGGACGGCGTCCTACGCCTGGCAGCAGGCCGCGCTGTCACGGAACGCGCGCGCGGTCTTCGATCTCGGCAAGGAACTGTACGAGCGCCTGGGAACGATGGGCCGCCATGTGGACGATCTGGGCCGTGCGCTGACCGGCGCCATCAAGTCCTACAACCGGACGGTCGGCACGCTCGAAACCCGCGTGCTGGTCAGCGCGCGCAAGTTGAACGAACTCGGCGTGGTCGACGAAGGCCTGGACGGGCCGGGCCCCGTGGAGGAGAGCCCCCGCGCGCTCTCCGCCGCCGAACTGACCGCCCACGACGAACCGTTCTCCGCCCCTCCGGACGACCGACTCCCCGACGACGTCTCCGGCGGCGAGGAACGTCCTCGGCCGCGCTCGGGAGCCGAGGCGATAGGTTTCGGCGGACGGCCCATCCCTGAGCAGAACGACCGGCGGAAGGGGTGGCGATGAGTTCCACGACGAGTTCTTCGAAGAGTCCTTCGACGGTACGCGACACGCCGGGCGGCGCGTCGTCGGCGCCAGGGGGTCAGGTGGCACGTGAACGCGGCGCCTCCGCGCGGGCGCGGGCGGCGGCCTCCACGAGCGGCGCGACCAGCCTCACCGGGCGCGGCGGCATCGTCGTCATGTTCGGCGCCGGGGTGGTGTGCGGGCTGCTGTCGCGCTGGTTCGGGGTGCCGCTGCTCGCCGGTGCGGGCTTCGCGATCGGCTGCGCGCTCGCCGCGTTCGCGACGCGTCCCGCCGACCTGCTCACGCTCGTCGTGAGCCCGCCCGTGGTGTTCTTCGGCGCCACGTTCACGGTCGTCCTCGTCACGACGCTCGGCCACGGTTCGCTGCTGCGCGGCCTCACCGTGGGCGTGCTCACCGCGTTGGCGTCCGCCGCGCCGTGGCTGTTCTTCGGCACGGCGCTGGTCGTGGCCATCTGCCTGGCCCGCGGGCTGAGGACGAACATCCGGGAACTACGGGACAAGCTCGCCGGGGTTCGCCTCTTCGAGAAGGAGGAGAACGAGAACCCCGTCCGGTGGGACGAGGCGCCCGCCAAGTCGGCCACCGGATCCCACGCCCGGACGCGGCGCCGCTCCCACCAGAACGACTGAGGGATCAGACGGGCGTGATGCGCAGGTCCTTGCGGAGTTCCTTCGGGAGCGAGAAGCGCATGTGCTCCGAGACGGACTCGATCTCCTCCGCCTGACCGAAGCCGCGCTCGTACAGCCACGCCAGCACGTCCTGGACCAGTCCGTCCGGGACGGACGCGCCGCTGGTGACGCCGACGGTGGTGACGCCCTCCAGCCAGGCGGGGTCGATGTGCTCGGCGTAGTCGACGAGGTGGGCGTCGTCCGCGCCATGCTCCTTGGCGACCTCGACGAGCCGCACGGAGTTGGACGAGTTCGTCGAGCCGACCACGATGACGAGGTCGGACAGGGCCGCCATCTCCTTAACCGCGACCTGCCGGTTCTGCGTGGCGTAGCAGATGTCGTCGGACGGCGGGTCGGTCAGCTTGGGGAACCGTTCGCGCAGCTTCTCGACGGTGGCGACGGTCTCGTCGACCGACAGTGTCGTCTGCGACAGCCACGCGACCTTCTCCGGGTCGCGGACGGTGACGTTGACGACGTCGTCCGGGCCGTCCACCAGATGGATGTGGTCGGGCGCCTCACCGGTGGTGCCGATGACCTCCTCGTGACCCTCGTGCCCGATCAGCAGGATGTCGTAGCCCTGCGCGGCGAACCGCACGGCCTCCTTGTGGACCTTGGTGACCAGCGGGCAGGTCGCGTCGATGGTGCGCAGACCCAGGTTCTGCGCCTCCTCGTGCACGACGGGCGCGACACCGTGCGCGGAGAACACCACGATGGCGCCCTCGGGGACCTCCTCGGTCTCGTCCACGAAGATCGCGCCGCGTTCCTCCAGCGTCTTGACGACATGGACGTTGTGGACGATCTGTTTCCGGACATAGATCGGCGCCCCGTACTTCTCCAGGGCGATCTCGACCGTCTGCACCGCACGGTCGACGCCCGCGCAGTAACCACGCGGCTTTGCGAGCAGGACACGGCGCTCGGTGTTGGCGGTCATGCGTCTATCGTACGAGTTGACGGCACGGGGGCCGCACAGCGGCGGGAGACGCCCGCCTGACGGGGTGAGAGCCCGTCCCCGGTGGGGACGAACCCCAGGTGGAACGCGCTGTGATCCTTCGCACGCCGATTTTGGACAGATTTCCATTAACTCGGGGTGACCATGATCGCACCCGTGGGGCAGAGTGACCAACGACGAGCGATGCCGCGTGACCGATCCGGTGTTCGATGCGGCAAGGAAGAGGAAAGACGATGACGAAATCGCCGCGCCGCCTCAAACAACAGGTACAGGACACGGTGGGCGAACAGGTCCGTGACCTTCCGTTGCACGCCGTCCGGCTGGCCATGTTCGGCGTCGGCCGGGCGTTGCTGCTCGGCGACCGGGTGACCCGCGACTTCAAGGAGATCACCGAGGGCGGCGGCGTGAAGCCGGTCCTCGGACGCCTACGCGACGACGTCCAGGGCACGGCCGAGAAGGTCGTGGGACGGGTCCTGGAACGCGTCCACGGCGAGGAGCCCGAACCCGCGCCCGAGCCGAAGTCCGCCCCCGAGCCGGGGCCCACGCAGCCGAAGCACGCGGGACGGCCGACCGGTGAGGAGATCTCCATCGGCAAGCCGGGCGGCGGGACGCGGCACACGCCGAAGCACGCCCGTCCCGGACCGCCGCCGAAGCCCGCGAAGCCCGGCGCACTCGGCAGGCGCCACGCCGAATCGACGGGCAAGACCGGGGACCGGCCGAAGGACGAGGCCCGCTCGAACGGCAAGGCGGAGTTCGAGCCGAGGCCGGAGAGCAAGCCCGCCGCGCCCGCCGAGGCCGAGCGCCTAGCGGAGAGCCTTCCGGTGCCCGACTACGACAACGCCACGCTGCCGCAACTGCGCGCGCGCCTGCGCGGCCTGTCCGTCGACCAGGTGAAGCTGCTGCGCGAGTACGAGCGCAAGCACGCCGCCCGCGAGGACGTCATCCGCATGTACGAGCGCCGCATCGCAAAGCTGAACGGCACTAGCTGACCACGCAAAGCCCAACGAAACGCGCCCCAGAACCTGTCACGACGCGACCTCAGCCCACGCGAACGCGTGACCCGCCCGGCGCAACACCGCCAAAGGCAAGCGACCCGGGCGGATCGCAAAGCGAAGCACGTTCACCCAGGCCCGGTCACACAACGAGCCGCCAGGCGAACGAAGTGCGCCGGTCCTACAACCAACACAACGACCTCAGCCCGCACCCGAACGCGTTACCCGCCCGGCGCAGCGACGCCGGAGGCGAGCGCAGCCGGGCGGATCGCGAAGCGATGTCGCGTTCGCCCAGGAACGGTCACGCAGCGAGCCGCCAGGCGAGCGAAGTGGGCCGTGCCTGCAATAAACACAGCCGGGCCTGTAGTAAATAGGCTTTCTGCATGGCGATGGAGACCACGGCGGAGTCCCCTGTCCCGGTGCGGACGGTTCTGCAGGCGGTGAGTGGCTGGATCGGTCGGCTCGGCCGTATCTGGGTCGAGGGGCAGATCACCGACCTGAACGCCCGCGGCGGGACGGTTTACATGACGCTTCGCGACCCGGTGGCGAACATGTCGGTGCGGGTCGTCGGGCCGCGTGCCGTGTTCGAGGCGGCCGGGCCGGCGGTGACGGACGGCGCCCGCGTGGTCGTCCATGCCAAGCCCGACTTCTGGATCAACCGGGGGACGTTCTCGCTCAGCGTTCTGGAGGTCCGGCCGGTCGGCGTCGGGGAGCTGCTGGCCCGGTTGGAACGGCTCAAGCGGGTGTTGGCGGCCGAGGGGCTGTTCCGGCCCGAGCGTAAGCGGCCGCTGCCGTTTCTGCCCGGCAAGATCGGGCTGATCTGCGGCCGTGACTCCGACGCCGAGCACGACGTGTTGCAGAACGCGCGGCGGCGGTGGCCGGCGGTGGCGTTCCGGGTCGAGAACACCGCGGTGCAGGGCTCGTACGCGGTCGGCGAGGTGATGGAGGCGCTCGGCGCGCTGGACGCCGACCCGGAGATCGACGTGATCATCATCGCGCGGGGCGGTGGCGCGATGGAGGATCTGCTGCCGTTCTCGGACGAGGCGCTCGTCCGCGCGGTGTCCGCGGCCCGTACTCCCGTTGTCAGCGCCATCGGGCACGAGCAGGACTCCCCGATCCTGGACCTGGTCGCGGACGTGCGGGCGTCCACTCCGACCGACGCGGCGAAGAAGACGGTTCCCGACGTCCGGGAGCAGCTTCAGCTCGTCCGGCAACTGCGCGACCGGGGACGGCGCTGTCTGGCGGGCGGGCTGGAGCGGGAGGAGGCGTGGCTGCGGTCGATCCGGTCGCGGCCCGCGCTGGCCGACCCGGTACGGGAGATCGAACGGCAGTCCGAACAGGTCATGGCGCTACGGGACCGGTCGCGGCGCTGCCTGTCCGGCGCGCTGGACCGGGCCGGTGACCAGCTGGCCCACACCCGTGCCCGGCTGCTGACCCTCTCCCCCGCCGCGACCCTCGAACGCGGCTACGCGATCGTTCAGCGGGACGACGCGTCGGTCGTGCGGGAGTCGTCGGCGGTGCGGGACGGCGAGCGGCTCCAGGTGCGGCTGGCCTCCGGCCGTCTCGGGGTCACGGTCACCGAACGCGCGGACTCGTGAGCGAAGGACCGTAGGGTGGGGCAGGTGGCGGACGAGAAGGGGACGGCGGACAAGCCGTCGTACGAGCAGGCACGCGACGAACTGGCGGACGTCGTCAAGCGGCTGGAGGCGGGCGGGCTGACGCTGGAGGAGTCGCTCGGCCTGTGGGAGCGGGGCGAGAAGCTCGCGGCGATCTGTGAGGAGTGGCTGGAGGGCGCACGGGCCCGGCTGGCCGCCGCCCTCGAACGGCCGGGTAACGGCGACTCGGCCGCCCCGTTCTGATCACGCCGTCCGGGTCGGTCAGGACCCCGGAGTGGCGGTCGCCTTGGGCGTCAGCCCGGCGCCGTTCTTGGTCTGCGGCTTCAGGGACGCGGCGAGGACCGCCAGCTCCTCGTAGGACGCCGTGCCGGTCACCACGATGCTCACGCCGTCCGGGAGGGTCCGGGCGAGGGAGTTCGCCTTCTTGTCCTTGCGGTGGTACTTCGTCCAGGCGACGCCGTTGACCTGGTGCGTCCCGGTGGGTTTGCTGCTGTTGGCCATGCGCGGGACGTACTCGGACGCCTTCTCGTTGCTCTGCTCCAGGGCCGCGTACTCGTCGTTCGGCGTCACGAAGCCCAGATGCCAGGCGACGGGCTTCTGCTTGTCCGCGCCGTCCAGACCGTGGACGCGAGAGCTGGTCGGGCGCCACCGGGCGGGGAGCCCCTCGGGCGCGTGCACCGTGTAGGGCGCGTCGTTGCGCATCACCCACAGCTGCGAGCCGTAGTCGACGGTCGGCAGGACCTCCTCGTCGCTGCGCGGCGTGATGGCGTAGATCACCAGCACGAGCAGCAGGCAGGCGCCCATCGCCATGGTGAAGCCGCCGAGCCCGGTGGTCAGCCGCTTGTGCGTGCCCGGACTCACCTCGATCACGGGACGCCCGGCGGGAGCACCCTCGGGGACGTCCCCGGGGGCGTCCTCATGTGCGTCCTGAGAAGCGTCCGCGCGCTGTGCCTCCGTGTCCGAGACGGAGGACTGCCTCTTGTCGGTCACCCTTCCAGGATCCCGTACGGTCAGCCGTGCCCCGTACGGGGGTTCCTGATCGTGCCGAGAATGGCCACGATCTCGTCGGCGAGCCTGCGGGCGGCGTCCTCGTCGTCCATCAGCGAGACCTCCGACACCGCCCCCGCCATCGCGCCGGTCAGCACCATGACCAGGGCCTCGTCGACACCGCCGTCGGCGGTGTTGAACAGGGCGGCGTTGCGGCGTGCCCAGGTGCCGAGCCGCTGCCGCATCACCCGGTCGAAGCCGGGCGGGCCGTCGCCGGAGATGAACAGCCGCGCGACGTCGCGCTCCTTGATGCAGCCGTCGAAGTAGGCGGTGGCCCCGGCGAGGAACTGCTGCATCGGGTCGGTCACGCCCGCCTCCCGCACGGCGTTGATCGCCTGGCGGGTCCGCACCTGCTGGCTGTTCTGGAAGTTCTCGTACAGCGTCAGGTACAGATCGGCCTTACCGCTGAAGTGGTGGTACAGGCTGCCGACGCTCGCGCCCGCCTTCGCGACGATGTCGGTCACCGCGGCCTGGGCGAACCCCGACTCGCAGAAGACGTCCCTCGCCGCGGCGAGCAGGGCGCCGCGGGTGGCCGCCCCGCGGTCGGAACTGCGCGCGGGAACGTCGGCGGGCGCCGCGCCTTCGGTGCGGGTCACCCCACCGGGCGGAACGTCGATATGGCTGCTCATGATGCCTGAGATTACGCCCTCTCCCAGGGGGAAACATCCCTTCCCCGTGCGGCCGTCACTTCCGGCTACACCGTCGCGGCGACCTGAACACGCCATCCGTGCCGGTACGACCGGTGACCCGCTGGTCTGGTCCAATTTGTTGCAGGACGTCCGGTCCACGGAGAATCCGAAGTCACAACAGAACGTGTTCACCACCCAACAAGGGGGCCGCGCCGTCATGACCGATGAGTCCACCGTTTCCTCTCCGCTCACGACCGAACCCGCGGCCCCGGACCGGAACCTGGCGTTGGAGCTGGTACGGGTGACCGAGGCCGCCGCCATGGCCGCGGCCCGCTGGGTCGGCCGCGGGGACAAGAACGGCGCCGACGGTGCCGCGGTGAACGCGATGCGCCAGCTCATCAACACCGTGTCCATGCGCGGTGTCGTCGTGATCGGCGAGGGTGAGAAGGACAACGCGCCGATGCTGTACAACGGCGAGGAGGTCGGGGACGGCTCCGGCGCCGAGTGCGACGTCGCCGTGGACCCGGTGGACGGGACGCGGCTCACCGCGCTCGGCATGAACAACGCGATCGCGGTGCTGTCGGTGGCGCCGCGCGGGTCGATGTTCGACCCGTCCGCCGTGTTCTACATGGAGAAGCTCGTGACGGGCCCGGAGGCCGCCGACGTCGTCGACATCGAACGTCCGATCGCCGACAACATCCGCGCGATCGCCCGCGCCAAGGGCTCCTCACCCCACGACGTGACCGTCTGCATCCTGGACCGTCCCCGGCACGAGGGCATCGTCAAGGAGGTCCGCGAGGCGGGCGCGCGGATCAAGTTCATCATGGACGGCGACGTGGCCGGCGCGATCATGGCGTGCCGTCCGCACACGGGCGTCGACCTGCTGCTCGGCATAGGCGGCACGCCCGAGGGCATCATCGCGGCGTGCGCGATCAAGGCGCTGGGCGGGGTGGTCCAGGGCCGGCTGTGGCCACGGGACGAGGAGGAGCGGCGCAAGGCGATCGACGCGGGTCACGACCTCGGCCGGGTGCTGACCACCGACGACCTGGTGACCTCGGACGACGTGTTCTTCGCCGCGACCGGCATCACCGACGGCGAGCTGGTCGACGGCGTCCGCTACCGCAAGGGCACGGCCGTCACGAACTCCCTCGTCATGCGCTCGCGCAGCGGCACCATCCGGATGATCTCCAGCGAGCACCAGCTCGGCAAGCTGCGCGCCTACAGCTCCATCAACTTCGACACCGCGGTGTGACGGACGGCCGCGGACGCCCGCCGTCCGCGGCCCCACCTCCCTCGCCCCTACCTCTTCCGGCCCTACCTCTTCCGGCCCTACCTCTTCCGGCCCTACCTCTTCCGGCCGAGGCGGCCACGGACGCGGGCGCGCAGCGTGCGTCTGGGCGCCTGGGCGCGGACCGAGCCGAAGATCATGGTGCCGCCGATCTCGATGGTCGGGCCGTCGTTGTCGGGCCGGTCCCGCAGGTCGCGGGCGGTGAGGATGGTGCGCCCGGTGACGTCGACGCGGACGCCCACGGGCACGAGCAGCCGGATCCGGCCGCCGAGGACCATCGACTCGACCACGATGTGGCGGCGCTGGAGGACGGCCTCGCGCAGGTCCAGTTCGACCGTCCCGAACAGGGCGAGCAGGGGAAGCTTCACCGGGACGACCCAGCGCCCGTCCCGGCGGGTGCGGCCGAACAGGACCGAAACGGGACGGTCGTCCACGAGGATCGGCTGGGACTCCTCCGGGCCGAGGTCGCCGGTGAGACCGGTGAGTTCGCCCAGGGTGCGGGCGGCGTAGGCGCGGGAGACCCGGTCGGCGTGCTCGTCGGCGGTGAGGCGCCCGTCCGCGACCGCCTCACTGAGGACGGCGACGACACGTTCGCGGTCGGCGTCGGACGCGCGCAGGTCGCGCACGCTCGTCACCTTCCCGGTCCTACGGGTGGCCGGACGCGGTTCACGATCTCGCTGGGGGACGTCCACATCACGAGGTTAACCGGCGCGATCACGGCCCACCGCGAGAAAACCATTGGGGCCGAGCCCACCCGACTCCTTAATGTGAGGGAATGACCGTGCAACGTGCACAGACCGCCTCTGATCAGGAGGATTCCTCCGGGTCGCCCGAGGAGATGGCGATCAGGCTGCGCGGCGTGGTGAAGCGCTTCGGGGACTTCACCGCGGTGAACGGGCTCGACCTGGACGTCCCCCCGGGCATCTGCCTGGGGCTGCTCGGCCCTAACGGCGCCGGGAAGTCGACCACGATGAAGATGCTCACCGCGCAGGCGATCGCCACCGTGGGCAGCATCCACGTGCTCGGCTTCCGCGTCCCGGAGGAGTCCAAGCGCGCGCGGGCCGCGATGGGGGTCGTCCCGCAGCAGGACAACCTCGACGAGGAGCTGACCGCCCGCGAGAACCTGGAGGTGTTCGCGCACCTGTACCGGGTGCCGCGCCGGGCGCGGCGGCAGGCCGTGGACGACGCGCTGGCCCTCGCGCACCTGACCGAGCGGCAGTCGACCAAGGTGGACGACCTGTCCGGCGGTATGCGGCGGCGGCTGCTGATCGCCCGTGGCCTGGTGCACCGTCCCGCGCTGGTGCTGCTGGACGAGCCGACCGTCGGCCTCGACCCGCAGGTCCGCGCGGAGCTATGGGGCCTGATCGACGGGCTGCGGGCGGGCGGCACGACCGTGCTGATGTCCACGCACTACATCGAGGAGGCCGAACGGCTCGCGGACGAGTGCGCGCTGATGTCGCACGGCCGCGTCATCGCCCGCGGCTCACCGGCGAGCCTGGTGGCCGAGTACGCGGGCGATCAGGTCGTCGAGCACTACGGGCCGCCCGACCGGCTGGCGGAGGTGGAGCGGCTCGCTCAGGCGGCCGGGCTGCCCACGCGCCGCACCGGCCCGTCGGTGTCGGTGCTGAAGGCCGAGACCATGCCGCCTTCCCTGGCCGACGACCTGGGCCCGGACGGCGTCCGCCGTGCCGCCAGCCTGGAGGACGTGTTCGTGGTACTCACCGGGGAGCGTGTGGAATGAGCGGGCAGACGGCGGTACGGGCCGAGCGGGCTCCTCGGCTTCGGCGGTTCGAGTTCGCGCCCGTGCGGGGCATCTGGCGGCACGAACTGGCCCTCTACAAGCGTTACTGGAGGTCGCAGTCGTTCGCCTCGATGGTGGAGCCCACGTTCTTCCTGCTGGCGTTCGGCTACGGGTTCGGCTCGCTGGTCGCGGTGGTCGGCGACTACAGGTACCTCGACTTCGTCGCGACGGGCGTCGTCGGCACGGCAGCGCTGTTCACGTCCGTGTTCCCGGGGATGTTCAACGGCTACATCCGGCGGGTGTTCCAGCACACCTACGACGCGATGCTCGCGGCGCCCGTTGACGTCCACGAACTGGTGACGGCCGAGGCCCTGTGGATCGCGGCGAAGTCGGCGGTGTACTCGTGCACGCCGATCGTCGTCGGGATGTTCTTCGGCCTCGATCCGGCGTTCGGGATGCTGCTGGTGCCGTTCGTGACGTTCTTCACCGCGCTCGGCTTCGGCCTGTTCGGGATGTGGACGTCCTCGGTGGTGCCGTCGATCAACTCGTTCGACTACGTGATCACCGGGGTGGTGACGCCGCTGTTCCTCATCGCCGGGACGTTCTTCCCGATCGACTCGCTACCCGGCTGGGCACAGAACGCCGCCTACCTCAACCCGCTGTACCACTGCGTGGAACTGGTCCGCGACGCGGTCTTCGGCCTGGAGCCGCTGGCCGACCTCGGGCACCTGGCCGGGCTCGTGGTGTTCGCGGCGTTCATGTGGCTCATCGCCGTACGGGGAATGCGTAAGCGCCTCATCGGCTGAGAGTACGAACTCATGGGACGCGCGGGCCGGTTCAGCCGATCTCCAGCGCCCGGACGGCGCGGTCGCCCTCGGCCAGGGCCTGCTCGGGCGTCAGGTCGCGCAGGGCGCGGCTCAGCGCCACCTCGGCGGCGTCGGCCGCGGCCCGGAGGGTCACGGCGTGCTCCTGCGCTCTCTCGAGGTCGCCCAGGCCGACACAGTCGAAGGCCACCTGCGCGTCGTGGCCCGCCATTCTCAGCTGCCTCGCGGCCTCTTCCAGACTCATGGATCACTCCTACCTCGGGGATGTCGTTCTACCCCTCAGCACCGGGAGTAACCGCCTGGCCGAGCAGTCGGGCGGCTTTGACCAGCCGCGGCTCGGACAGACCCGCGTATCCGAGGACGAGTGCGGGCGGGGCGCCGGCCGCGCGTCCGAGCGACCACATGGGACGGGCGGCGGCGACGGACACCCCGGCGTGGGCGGCGCGGGCCACCACCTCGTCCTCGTCGCATCCTCCGGGAAGCTCCACGTACAGGTGAATGCCCGCTGAGACGCCGTGAACCACGGCGCCGGGCAGGTGGACGCGCAGCGCGTCGACCAGCGCGTCCCGCCGGGCCCGGTAGCGCCGCCGCATCGTGCGCAGATGCCGGTCGTACCCGCCGCTCCGGAGGAACTCGGCGAGCGCGTACTGCTCCAGGACGGGCGCGCCGAGGTCGGTGGTGCCGCGATGCTCCCGCAGCCGCCCGGCGACGGCCGGGGGCGCGACCGCCCAGCCGAGGCGCAGCGCGGGCGCGAGGGACTTGCTCACCGAGCCGAGCAGGACGACGCGGTCCGGGTCGACGCCCTGGAGGCAGCCGACGGGTTCGCGGTCGTAGCGGAACTCGGCGTCGTAGTCGTCCTCCAGGATCAGGCCGTCGACGTCCCTGGCCCACGCGATCAGCTGGGCGCGGCGGCGGGCGGACAGCACCACACCGGTCGGGTACTGGTGCGCGGGGGTGACGAGGACGGCCCGCGCCCCGGTGCGGGCGAGGGCGGCGACGTCCAGCCCGTCCGCGTCGACGGGGACGCGGACCACGCGCAGGCCGGACGCGTCCAGCATCGGCAACTGCCGGTCGCTGGTCGGGTCCTCGACGGCGAGGACGGGATGGCCGTCGGCGCGCAGGGTGCGCAGCAGCGCGGACAGCGCGTGCGCCACCCCGTTCATGATCACGACACGGTCGGCGTCGGCATGGGCCGCCCGGACCCGCCCGAGGTAGTCGGCGAGTTCGGCGCGCAGGGCGGGGATGCCGGCGGGGTCGGGGTAGGTCAGCGCGTCGTGCGGGAGCGTGCGCAGCGCGGCGCGGGCGGCGGCGATCCAGCGTTCGCGTGGGAAGGCCGACAGGTCCGGTTTGCTCGGCCACAGGTCGTACGGGAGCGTGGCGTCCGGCCGGGGGTCGCGGGCCGAACGCGCCCCACCTCCCGACGCACCACCCGACACGCCACCCGACGCGCCACCCGACGCGCCGCGCGCCGTGTCGGGGGGCGCGCCGGTGGGACGGCAGTCGGGGCGGGCCAGCGGGGCTATGCGGGTGCCGTCGCCGCGCCGCGCGACCAGGAATCCCTCGGCGGTCAGCTGCTCGTAGGCGGCGACGACGACGCCGCGGGAGACGTCCAGATCGCGGGCGAGGTCGCGGCTGGACGGCAGTCGCGTTCCGGCGGTCAGCCGTCCGGCGCGCACGGCCGCGCGGAAGCCCGCCGCGATCTGCGCCGCGAGCCGACCGGCGGACCGGTCGATCGGGAGATGAAGGTCGGTCACATGACTCTCAGCGTCAAGAGGGAGTGCGCCGTCACGCAACGTCTAATGGCCCATTCTCACCGGCCTCGATTGGCACTGTTGGATGGGCCAAGCGGACTTCTAGCGTTCCGCTCATGAACTCCTCCCACCAGCGCGGCATGATCGGTGCCGGATCCGCGATGTTCCTGGTCGGATCGCTGACCGCCGTGTCGGCGACCATCGCCGACTACCCCGTCTTCGGCGGCCAGGCGGCGCGGTACACGGTCGCGGCCCTGGTGCTGCTGGCCGTGGTCCGGTTCGCCGGTCGTCCCGCCCGGCGTTCGGCGGCGCCGCGCCCGTCCCCGACCCGCCCCTCCCTTCGGGACTGGCTGCTGCTCGCGGCCCTGGCGAGCACGGGCCTGGTCGCGTTCAACGTCTGCATCGTCGCCGCCACGCGGGACACGAGCCCGGCCACGATCGGCACGGTGATCGCGACGGTCCCGATCGTGCTGGCGCTGATCGGCCCGCTGATGGACGGACGCCGCCCGGCCCCGATGCTCGTCCTGGCGGCGTGCGTGGTGGCGTCCGGCGCCGCGCTCGCCAACGGGCTCGGCAGCGGCAGCGTCCGCGGCCTGCTGCTCTCGCTGGGCGCGCTGGCCGGGGAGGTCTGCTTCTCGCTGCTGGCGGTGCCGCTGCTGCCGCGCCTCGGCCCGCTGCGCGTCTCGGCCTACTCGACCGCGCTCGCCGCGCCGATGCTGCTGGTCGTCGGCCTCGCCGTGGACGGGACGGGCGTCGTGCGCACCCCCACGGCGGGCGAGCTGGCGGGCTTCGCGTACCTGTCGGTGTTCGTCACGACGATCGCGTTCCTGCTCTGGTACGGCTCGATCGGACGGCTCGGCGCCGACCGCGCCGGGCTGTTCGCCGGGGTGATCCCGATCAGCGCGGTGATCACGACGGTGGTGCTCGGCATCGCCCGGCCGAGCCTCGCCGACCTGACCGGCGCCGCCCTGGTCGCGGCGGGCGTCGTCGTCGGCCTATGCGCCCGGACCGCCCCCCGCGAGCCCGCCCCGACCGAACCCGGCTCGGTTGGCCCCGCCCCTGCTGAACCCGTCCCGGCCGAACCCGTAACCTGTGAGGCGACCCCCATCGTCATCGCGCGAGGATCTTCCTGAGATGCCTGAGTTCTCCTTCACCGACCTGCTGCCGCTCGGCCCGGACGACACCGACTACCGGCTGCTCACCACGGACGGCGTCGCCACCTTCCAGGCGAACGGGCGGACGTTCCTCCAGGTCGAGCCGGAGGCTCTGCGGTTGCTGACCGAGACCGCGATGCGCGACATCTCGCACCTGCTGCGTCCGGCGCATCTGGCGCAGCTCCGCCGGATCCTGGACGACCCCGAGGCGTCCCCCAACGACCGGTTCGTGGCGCTGGACCTGCTGAAGAACGCGGGGATCTCCTCCGGTGGCGTCCTGCCGATGTGCCAGGACACCGGCACCGCGATCGTGATGGGGAAGCGCGGCCAGCACGTCCTGACCGACGGGAACGACGAGGAGCACATCTCGCGCGGCGTGTACGACGCGTACACGAAGCTGAACCTGCGCTACTCGCAGATGGCGCCGGTGACGATGTGGGACGAGAAGAACACCGGCACGAACCTGCCCGCGCAGATCGAGCTGTACGCGGCGCCCGGTGAGGCGTACAAGTTCCTGTTCATGGCCAAGGGCGGCGGCAGCGCGAACAAGTCGTTCCTGTACCAGGAGACCAAGGCCGTCCTGAACCCGAAGCGGATGATGTCCTTCCTGGAGGAGAAGATCCGTTCGCTCGGCACGGCCGCGTGCCCGCCCTACCACCTGGCGATCGTCGTCGGCGGCACGTCCGCCGAGTACGCGTTGAAGACCGCCAAGTACGCCTCCGCCCACTACCTGGACGCGCTGCCGACCGAGGGTTCGCCGCTCGGGCACGGCTTCCGCGACCTGGAGCTGGAACTCCAGGTGTTCGAGCTGACGCGCAGGCTCGGCATCGGCGCGCAGTTCGGCGGCAAGTACTTCTGCCACGACGTCCGGGTGATCCGGCTTCCCCGGCACGGCGCGTCCTGCCCGGTGGCGATCGCGGTGTCGTGCAGCGCCGACCGGCAGGCCCTCGCCAAGATCACCGCGGAGGGCGTGTTCCTGGAGCGGCTGGAGACCGACCCGGCGCAGTACCTCCCCGACACGACCGACGAGCACCTGGACGACGAGGTCGTCCGGATCGACCTGAACCGTCCGATGGACGAGATCCGCGCCGAGCTGACCCGGTACCCGGTGAAGACGCGGCTGTCGCTGACCGGGCCGCTCGTCGTGGCCCGCGACATCGCGCACGCCAAGATCAAGGAGCGGCTGGACGCGGGCGAGCCGATGCCGCAGTACCTGCGCGACCACGCCGTCTACTACGCGGGCCCGGCCAAGACCCCGGAGGGTTACGCGTCCGGGTCGTTCGGCCCGACCACGGCCGGGCGGATGGACTCCTACGTCGAGCAGTTCCAGGCCGCCGGAGGCTCGCTGGTCATGCTGGCCAAGGGCAACCGGTCCAAGCAGGTCACCGACGCCTGCAAGGAGCACGGCGGCTTCTACCTCGGCTCGATCGGCGGCCCCGCCGCCCGGCTCGCCCAGGACTGCATCAAGAAGGTGGAGGTCCTGGAGTACCCGGAGCTGGGCATGGAGGCGGTCTGGAAGATCGAGGTCGAGGACTTCCCCGCGTTCATCGTGGTGGACGACAAGGGCGAGGACTTCTTCGCCGACACCACCGGACCCGTCCTCGGCATCGGCCGCCGCTGACGCCCGTTCCGGAGGTTTCTTGCCGGAAGGCCACATTACTGGCCCGAAATCCACATTGGTCATGCCGTCTCCGGGATGTCCACCGGGCCACTCCGGTATCTTTTCCGCCATGTCACAGTCAGAGCGCCTCGTTCTCGCGACGCGCTACCGGCTGGTCTCGGAAATAGGCAAGGGTGCCAACGGCATCGTGTGGAGAGGGCACGACGAGCTTCTGGATCGCTCCGTCGCGATCAAGGAGCTGCGGGTCCCCGAGAACCTCTCCGAGGACGACCGGGTGGTCTTCTACCGCCGCACCCTCCGGGAGGCACGTGCGCCGGCACAGTTGCGCACGCACTCCATCGTCGAGGTGTACGACGTCGTCATCGAGCAGGGGCGCCCCTGGATCGTGATGGAGATGATCGAGGCGCCGAGCCTCGAACAGCTCATCGAACGGTCGGGGCCGATGCCGCCCGAACGCGTCGCGCACATCGGCCGCGCGCTGCTGGACGCGCTCAGCACCGCGCACAAGGCCGGGATCGTGCACCGCGACCTGAAACCGAGCAACGTGATCCTGGACGGCGACCGCGTCGTCCTGACCGACTTCGGCCTGGCCTACTCCTCCGGCTCGGCCAGCCTGACGAAGACGGGCCACTTCATGGGCTCGCCCGCGTACGTCGCGCCCGAGGTGGCCGCCGGGGAGCGGGCGACGCCGCGTTCCGACCTGTGGTCGCTCGGCGCGACGCTGTTCGCCGCGCTGGAGGGCCATCCGCCGTTCGAACGCGAGAACGTCATGGCGACGCTGAGCGCGCTCGCCAACGAGTCGCCGCCCGCCCCGCAGAACGCGGGCGAACTCACGCCGGTGATCGTCGGGTTGCTGGAGAAGAACCCGACCCGCCGGCTCAGCCACGCCCGCGCGGTCGACCGGCTCGACCGGGTCCTCACCGGCCCCCGGTCCGCGCGGCGCGCGCAGACGCCCCGGTACCGCGTGATGGTCGTGATCGGGCTGCTCGGCGCGACCGTGGCGTCCTGCGGGATCGGCGCCGCCGCCCTCATCATCGGCATGACACGGCAGAACTCGGGACCGACCCCGACCGAGGCGTCGTCCAGTCCGGCGGGCGACGCGCAGGACATCCCGGCCGGCGTCGCGAACAGCACGCTGACCATCCGCGCCCGCAACTCCGTCTGCAAGGTCTTCGTGTCGGTCCCGGACGGCGCCGTGCTCAGCGACGAGACCCTGCGGGAGGGCGAGGCCCGCCGGTACGACCAGCCACGCCTCAACGCGGTCATCTACGACGCGTCCGCCTGCGACATCTGGGTCAACGGGCGCCGCAAACCCCTCGGCACCCCCGGCGAACGCAAGAACTACACGCTCACCAAGGAGTGACACACCCCACCTTGGGGAATGCGGGAGCCACCCATCCGGCTGCCATGAGTGGCGGCTCAGGACGCGAAGGGGAGGCTTGCATGGACGAGCGGGAGTTCCGCGTCGAGCACGACTCGATGGGCGAGGTCCGGGTTCCGGCGGCCGCGAAATGGCGGGCGCAGACGCAACGCGCGGTGGAGAACTTCCCGATCTCGGGACGGACGCTGGAGCCCGCGCACATCGCCGCGCTCGGCCACATCAAGGCCGCCGCGGCGACGGTGAACGCGGAACTGGGGGTCCTGGACGCCGACCTCGCCGCCGCGATCGCCGAGGCCGCCCGCGAGGTCGCGGACGGCAGATGGAACGACCAGTTCCCGATCGACGTGTTCCAGACCGGGTCCGGGACGTCGTCCAACATGAACGCGAACGAGGTCGTCGCGACGTTGGCGGAGGAACGGCTGGGGCGTCCCGTCCACCCCAACGACCATGTGAACGCCTCTCAGTCGTCGAACGACGTGTTCCCTTCGTCCATCCACATCGCGGCCACCGGAGCCGTCCTCGGCGACCTGATCCCCGCGCTGCGGCATCTACGGGACGCGCTGGACCGCAAGGCCGCCGAGTTCGCGACGGTCGTGAAGGCGGGCCGCACCCACCTGATGGACGCGACGCCCGTGACGCTCGGCCAGGAGTTCGGCGGATACGCGGCGCAGGTCGGGCATGGTGTGGAGCGGCTGGAGGCCGTCCTGCCGCGACTGGCGGAGCTGCCGCTCGGCGGCACCGCCGTCGGCACCGGCATCAACACCCCGGACGGCTTCGGCGGCCTCGTCATCGCGGAGATCGCGCGGGCCACCGGGCTGCCGCTGACCGAGGCCCGCGACCACTTCGAGGCGCAGGGCGCCCGGGACGGCCTGGTGGAGGCGAGCGGCGCGCTCCGCACCGTCGCGGTGAGCCTCACCAAGATCGTCAACGATCTGCGCTGGATGGGCTCCGGCCCGCGCGCCGGGCTCGCCGAGATCCGGCTGCCGGACCTGCAGCCCGGCTCGTCCATCATGCCGGGCAAGGTGAACCCGGTGATCCCGGAGGCGGTCGCGCAGGTCGCCGCGCAGGTGGTCGGGAACGACGCGGCGGTCGCGTTCGGCGGCGCGTCCGGCGCCTTCGAGCTGAACGTGACGCTGCCGATGCTGGCCCGCAACGTCCTGGAGTCGATCACCCTGCTGGCGAACGCGTCACGGCTGCTCGCCGACCGCTGTGTCGACGGCATCGAGGCGAACGTCGACCGGCTCCGCGAGTACGCCGAGTCGTCGCCGTCCATCGTGACGCCGCTGAACCGCTACATCGGGTACGAGGAGGCCGCGAAGGTCGCCAAGCAGGCGCTCAGCGAGCGCAGGACCATCCGCGAGGTGGTGCTGGAGCGCGGCTATGTCGACGAGGGCAAGCTGACCGTCGAGCAGCTCGACGCGGCGCTCGACGTACTGAAGATGACGGGCACGTCCCAGAAGCCCCGGTGAGCGTCCGGAGACGTGGGTCGGATCAGTACCAGCCGACCGACTGGGAATGCGACCACGCGCCGCAGGGGGTCTTGTAGCGGCCCTTGATGTAGCCGAGGCCCCACTTGATCTGCGTGGTGGCGTTGTTCTGCCAGTCGGGTCCGGCGCTGGCCATCTTGGAACCGGGGTTGGCCTGCGGAATGCCGTACGCCTCCGACGACGGGTTGTCGGCGTGGACGTTCCAGTGGCTTTCCTTGTTCCACAACTTCACCAGGCAGCCGAACTGGCCGTCGCCGGAGAACCCGTATCTCGGCATCAGGCTCTTGGCGATCTTCTGCGCCTCGCCCGCCGGGACCGGGTCGCCGGTCGGACCGCCGCCGCCGTTGCCACCGCCGCCGCCGTCTTCTGGCTTCTTGGTGGGGAGCGGTTTGCCCTTCGGGAGCAGGGACGGGACCTTGCCGTCGTCCTCGCGCGCCTCGCGGGAGGCACGGTCGAGCGCCAGCCGGCGCCGCTGCTCCTCCAAGACCTTCGGGTCCACCGGCGGCGGAGGGTCGGCGACGGTCCGTCGGTCGGGCCTGATCTTCGCGCTGTCGCCGCCGCCGGAGTCGCCGGTCAGCGCGAACACGGCGACGGCGCCGCCGCCGAGCAGCACCACGGCGCCCGCGGCGATGGCCGCGACCTTCTTGCCGCCGCTCCTGCCGGGGCCGCCCCGGCCCGTGCGGTCGGTGGGGGCCGGATGGTCGGGAGTGAGCTCGTCGCGCGGCGCCTCGCCAGGAGCGCCGGCGCGGAGACCTTCGGCGGAGTACGCCTGGAAGCCGAGGGTGTCGCCCGCGGGCGCGCCGGCCTGGCGCGGCACGCTGCCCGCGACCTTGACGTCGTCCTCGTGCGGCGAGGAGGGCGACGCCTGCGGCGTCGGTGGCGTCGGGGGCGCCGCGAAGGGGTCGACGGTCTGGACGGGGGTCCGGAAGTCGAAATCCTGTCGATCGTCTCGCCTAGGGGAGCCGGGATGCTCTCCGTACAAGGCGGTCCTTCCGACGGTCGCACGAGCATGGACACGCGCACGAACTGATTCCACCCCCTGCCGTCGCGCGCGTTGATGGGGGGACGCGCGCCGACCCGGCACCGCTGGGGGGTGCTTACGGGGAGACACAATGCCCGAGGCCGAGGGTCGCTCCGCAACCGAATCGAGACGAAAGCTGCGGCCGTGACCGTTGTCAACCGGCCGGACGAACCGCCGAAACCACAACGAGAGCAGGGGTTCCACGCCCTCATGCCGACACCTGTGACCTTCATCACAGGCTGACGGAACGAGTCCACTTGATCACATTCCGTGGAGTGAAATCCGACGAGCGTTCCGAAACCACGAATCCCGGCGGCCGGCGCACACCGGACCGCCGGGACCCGTCCCTTCTCTCGTCCTGTGTCGCCCCGGCTGCCTCGCCCGTCAGCCGATGACGTCGCCGAGCATGTCGGTGACCAGGGCGGCGATCGGCGACCGCTCCGACCGTGTCAGCGTCACATGCGCGAACAGCGGATGCCCCTTGAGCTTCTCCACCACCGCGGCGACGCCGTCGTGCCGCCCGACCCGCAGGTTGTCGCGCTGCGCCACATCATGGGTCAGGACGACCCGGGAGCCCGCGCCGATCCGCGACAGCACGGTCAGCAGCACGCCGCGTTCCAGCGACTGCGCCTCGTCCACGATGACGAACGCGTCGTGCAGCGAGCGGCCCCGGATGTGGGTGAGCGGCAGGACCTCCAACATGTCACGGTCCACGACCTCGTCGATGACCTCCGGGGTCGTCACCGCCGACAGGGTGTCGAAGACGGCCTGCGCCCACGGCGACATCTTCTCGTTCTCGGTGCCGGGCAGGTAGCCGAGCTCCTGGCCGCCGACCGCGTACAGGGGACGGAACACCACCACCTTGCGGTGTCGTCCGCGCTCCATCACGGCCTCCAGGCCCGCGCACAGCGCGAGGGCCGACTTGCCGGTGCCGGCCCGCCCGCCGAGTGAGACGATGCCGATGTCCTCGTCCATCAGCAGGTCGAGGGCGATCCGCTGCTCCGCGGACCGGCCGCGCAGCCCGAACACCTCCCGGTCCCCGCGTACCAGCTTCACCGACTTGTCCGGCTGCGTCCGGCCGAGGGCCGAGCCACGCTCCGACAGCAGCCGCAGACCCGTGTGGCACGGCAGGTCCCGGGCCTCGTCGAGGTCCACGGTTCCCGACTCGTACAGCTCCTCGACGGTCGCGCCCGACACCTCCAGCTCCCGCATGCCGGTCCAGCCGGACTCGACGACGGCGAGTTCCGCGCGGTACTCCTCGGCGGTGAGGCCGACCGCGGACGCCTTCACCCGCATCGGCAGGTCCTTGGAGACCAGGACGACGTCGCGACCCTCCTGGGCCAGCCACGCCGCGACCGACAGGATGCGGGTGTCGTTGTCGCCGAGCCGGAACCCGTCCGGGAGGACGGACGGGTCGGAGTGGTTCAGCTCGACTCGGAGCGTTCCGCCCTGGTCGCCGAGCGGCTCCCCGCCCGACACCGGCGCGACCGAGACCGGCTCGTCCAGCCGCCCATGGCGCAGGCGCAGGTCGTCCAGCATGCGCAGGGCCTGCCGGGCGAAGTATCCGAGCTCGGGGTGGTGCCGTTTGGCCTCCAGCTCGGAGATGACAACGATGGGGAGTACGACCTCGTGTTCGGCGAACCGGGTCGGCGCTCCCGGGTCGGCGAGCAGGACGCTGGTGTCGAGGACGTACGTGCGCCGACCCGGGACGGGTGTTTCCGTCCTGTCTGACGGGTTCCCCACCGGGTTCCCGGACGTGCCGGGACGGCGCGCGGAGGTTGTGGCCACTCGATCTCCCTGATCATGGGGGACGTACGCGCGCCGGTCCGCCGCACGGGCGGTGGGGCCGGAAAGGGGCCGTCAGGAACCGTAGCGCCGGTGCCGCGCGGCGTAGGAGCGCATGGCCCGGAGGAAGTCGACCTTGCGGAAGTCCGGCCAGTGGACCTCGCAGAAGTGGAACTCCGAGTGGGCGCTCTGCCAGAGCATGAAGCCGGAGAGACGCTGCTCCCCCGACGTTCGGATGACCAGGTCCGGATCCGGCTGGCCGCGCGTGTAGAGATGCTCCGCGATGTGCTCCACGTCGAGGACCTCGGCGAGTTCCTCGATGCTGGTGCCCCGGCTCGCCTGCTCGATGAGCAGTGAGCGCACCGCATCAGCGATCTCACGCCTACCTCCATACCCAACCGCGACGTTCACAATCAGGCCGGGTGCGTCGGATGTGGCCTCACCCGCGTCTTTCAGGACACGTGCGGTCTTGTCGGGCAGAAGGTCGAGGGCGCCGACGGGCTTGACATGCCAGCCGTCGGCGGCGAGCTTGCGGACGGTGTTCTCGATGATCTCCAGCAGCGGGTCCAGTTCCACGGCCGGACGATTGAGGTTGTCGGTGGACAGCAGCCACAGCGTGACGTGCTCCACCCCGGCCTCCGCGCTCCACTGGAGCAGCTCGGAGATCTTCTGGGCGCCGCGCTGGTGCCCGGAGCTCACATCGGTGAGACCCATCGACCTGGCCCAGCGCCGGTTCCCGTCCAGGATCACGCCGACGTGCCGGGGGGTGACGTCCTTGGGCAGCGACGCCTCGACCCGGTGCTCGTACATCCGGTAGACGACGTCGCGGACGGCGGCGTACGGGCCGCTGCGGCGCAGGGAGGAGGTGAGCCGCCCGCCCGCACGCCGCATGCCACGACCGATGCCGTCCCGCATGCCGTCCCGCGACTTTCCCGTGCGCCGATCCCCCATGTGGGCTTCCCTTCGAGCGGCCGTCCCTGGCGGGAGGACGCTCAATTATGGCCCGACGGCGCGACTTGTCTCACCAGCTTCTCCCCACTATTTCCGTCATTTCAGGCTAACGGGTGGAGCGTTCCGATCCGGCTCGGTGGCCTGCTCCGGCCCGGTCCTCCCGTCCCCTCTCGGCGAGCGCCGACCGCGACCGGGAAGGGGCCGGGCCCCGCCCCCGCGCCGGGGCCCGGCACGGGTCTTCAGGCCTGGGGGCCCGCGGCGCGGGCGCGCTCGACGTGCTGCAACGCGCTGCGCAGCTCGGCGAGCCACGCGTCGGTGTTCTTGCCGACGAGCCGCACGCACCAGGCGAGCGCGTCGCTGCGGCTGCGGGCGACACCGGCCTCCACGAGCGTGTCGAGGACGCGCCGCTCGGGCTGCCGGAGCCGCGTCATGACCGGCACCGACAGGGTGGTGAACATCTCCCGTTCACCGCCGCACTCGACGCCCCAGGACACCTTGTGCCCGAAGCGGCGCTCCGCCTCGCGGGCGATGCCGATGCGCCGGTCGCGGGTCTCCTCACGGAAGCGCTGGATATGCCCGGCGATCACACCGGCGCGTTCGGCCGCCGACGCCTCGGCGGCGGCGGCCGGTTCGGGGAGGCGGCCGACGACGCTGACCTCCTCACGGTCGAGGACGACCTCGGGCGCGCCCTCGAACCAGTCGTCGGGAAGCCGTCCGGAGAACCACCCGCGCAGCTGCTCCGCCGATTCGCTGTTAGCCATGTAATCAAAATTACAGCCCCTGGTCCCGCCGACGCCAGTGCGACGACCGGTGGTTCGCCGACCGGCCGGCCCGCATGGACCTCAACACGAAAGGGCGCTGTGCCGCCGCCCCCGGCGACGACACGCGTCGACCCGCGTCGACCCGCGGGTCAGCGCAGGAGGCCGTTGGCCCGCTTCGGGCTCACCCGGACGGCGCCGCGCATGTTGCGGGTGTAGACGTTCTGCACCTGCACCACGGTGCCCCTGCGCGGGGCCGCGATCATCTTGCCGTTGCCCAGGTAGAGCGCGATGTGGGAGATGTAGCCGGGCGCGGTCGGGTCGTTGGCCCAGATGAGCATGTCGCCCGGCCTGGCCTTCGCGTAGGGGATGACCCAGCCGACGCGCGCCTGGTCGGCGGCGACGCGCGGAAGCCTGATGCCGGCCTTCGCGAACGCGAACTGCATGAGGCCCGAACAGTCGTAGCCGCCCTCGGCCTCGGACTCCCCGCCCCACACGTAGGGCCAGCCGAGCCGCGTGTACGCGGCCTTGATCACCGTGCGGACCTGCTCGGCCGTCATGACGTCGCCGCGCGGGATCTCCCCGCCCGGCACGTCCCCGGGCGTCGGATAGTCGATCTCCGGGTTGACGGCGACGGCCTTGGCCTGCTCGGGCAGCACCTTACGGATCTTCTTGATGAAGGTCTTCGGCTCGGTCTTCGGCACGCTGATCAACATCGCGTTGCCGCTCGGCATGCCGAGGGCCCGCGCGGTGGTCCGGGAGATCACCGCGTCGATGTCGCCGATGCCCATCGTCGCGTACGCGCCGACCCGCAGCGGGGTCTGGCTCCAGCGTCCGCCGACGGGCACCTGGCTGCCGAGCGCGACCCCGCCGTCGCTGCCCATCGTGAAGGAGATCGCGACGTCGCCGGACGCCACGTTCCGCCACAGCGCGTCCGACTTGGCGGTGGGCTTCGGCGTGTAGTTGCGGAACGTGGACGGGTCGACGCCCAGCAGCCCGACCCGCTTGCCCGCGACCATGCCCTGCACCGCGTCCACGACCTCGACGCCCTGCACGCCCTTGACCCCGCGGATCTTGGCGACGACGGCGGACGGGAGGGCGGACGGCGCGGCCACCAGCACATGCGGGGTGAGCCGCCGGCCCAGCGGCGCGACCGTGTTCGGCGACGAACCGGTGCTGTCGGACGCGGCCACGAACCGGGTGCGTCCGCCGACTCCGGACGTGGTGGCGTCACCGCCGCGTGCCGCCAGCACGACGACATCGGCGGCGAGAGTCGTCAGCACGGAGACACCGATGATCGTCGGTAGGACCCGCCGGGTCGACTTCCCCACTGGCACTCCCTGAAAAGCTGTGCTCGGTCCCCGTCTCCTTGACCCTGATCACTGACCGCTCCGGACACGACTATGACGGAGAGGGCGGGTCACCGTCCAGATACCCCGGCGGCGCACCGGCCACCCTCGTCCAGGGATCCACGTCGGGTCAGCGTCACCCCAGCCACCTCATGGCGACCGTAGGCGTAAACGAGATCAAGTTCACGCTGCCATAAAATGGAGGATCAATCCAATTGCCGACGTAGTTCCCGGTTCAGCTCCGCCGGAGACGTGACGGGCCGGCGGCAGACGAACCCGCGGCACACGTAGGCGGCCGGGACCCCCTCCACCAGCCCGCGGCCCTCCAGCAGCGGAACGCCCGCCGCGTCCGGCGGGCCCACGCTGACCACCGCGCCCGGCGCCACCGCCATCAGCGCGGTGCGGTGCAGCGCCTCGGTGCGCACGTCGCCCGGGTCCCCGATCACCGCGATCTCCACCGGCCCCGCGGCCCGCGCCTCCGCGACGGCCAGCCCCCAGCCCGCGAACCGCGCGTGCGCGGCGGCGAGCGTGGCCGCCGGGGCGAGCGCCTCCGCCGCGGCCTGCCGGTGCCGGTCCGACGCGGTGAGCGCGGCGAACGACAGCAGCGCGCCCGCGGCGGCGAACTGCCCGGACGGCACCGCGTTGTCCGTCGGGTCCTGTGGACGGCGGAACAGCCGCTCGGCGTCGTCGGCGGTGTCGTAGAACCCGCCGGACCCGTCCTCGAAGCGTGCGAGGACGGTGTTCAGCAGCTCGCCCGCCAGCCGCACCTGCCGCGGGTCGCCGGTGACCGCGTGCAGGGCGAGCAGGCCCTCGGCCACGTCCGCGTAGTCCTCCAGAACACCGGCGTTCGCGCCCGGTGTCCCGCCCAGCGACGTCCGCACCAGGCGTCCCTCACGCAGATGCGTCTCGACCAGCAGCCGTGCCGCCTCCTCGGCCGCGCGGACGAGGTCGGGCCGGTCGAACAGCGCGCCGCACTCGGCGAGCGCCGCGATGGCCAGCCCGTTCCACGCCGCGACGACCTTGTCGTCCCGCGCCGGGGGAACCCGGTGCGCGCGTGCCGCGAGCAGGGCCGTCCGGACGCGTTCGTAGCGTTCGACGTCTGCGGGGTCGTTCAGGAGCTGAAGAACCGACGTCCCGTGCTCGAACGTTTCCGTCACCTCGAAGAGGTTCTCCGCGAAGGCGCCGTCATCGTCACCGAGGACCTCCCGCAGTTGCGCGGGCGTCCACACGTAGTACCTGCCCTCGACGCCCTCGCTGTCGGCGTCCAGCGCGGAGGCGAGACCGCCCTCGTCGGTCCGCAGGTCACGGAGCATCCAGTCGCACGTCTCCAACGCGATCCGCCGCGCGAAGGGGGTTCCGGTCAACCGCCACCAGTGCGCGTACACCCGAGCCAGCAACGCGTTGTCGTACAGCATCTTCTCGAAGTGCGGGACGACCCATCCGGCGTCCACCGAGTACCGGGCGAAGCCGCCGCCGAGCTGGTCGTACATGCCGCCCCGGGCCATCGCCTCCAGCGTGTGCCCGGCCATGCGGAGCGCCTCGTCGTCACCGGTCCGCGCGTGGTGGCGCAGCAGGAACTCCAGCACCATCGACGGCGGGAACTTCGGCGCGCCGCCGAACCCGCCGCGCGCCGCGTCGTACGATCCGGCCAGCGCCGTCACCGCGTTCGCGAGCATCTCCTCCCCGGGCGCCTCGGCCCCGCCGAGCCCGCCCTCCCGCGCGGTGAGCGCCTCGACGACCTGCTTCCCCTGCCCGGCCACCTCGTCGCGCTTCTCCGTCCACGCCTTGTGGACGGCCTGCAGCAGCGCCCGGAACTGCGCCCGCGGGAAGTACGTGCCGCAGTAGAACGGATGCCCCTCCGGCGTCGCGAACACCGTCATCGGCCACCCGCCCTGGCCGGTCATGGCCTGGGTCGCCTCCATGTAGACGGCGTCGATGTCCGGCCGTTCCTCCCGGTCGACCTTGATGTTCACGAACATCTCGTTCATGAGCCGCGCGGTCTCGGCGTCCTCGAACGACTCGTGCGCCATCACGTGGCACCAGTGGCAGGCCGCGTATCCGACGGAGAGCAGGACCGGAACGTCGCGTCGGCGCGCTTCGGCGAAGGCCGCGTCGCTCCACTCCCACCAGTCGACCGGGTTGTCCGCGTGTTGCAGCAGGTACGGGCTGGTCGCGTCCTTGAGCCGGTTCATGCCAACGATCCTGCCCGATCCGGACGTCGCTTCACGCCCGGACCGGCGGGTCCTGTCCGCCGGTTCTCGATCCGCAGGTTCAGGCGAGGTCGGCGAGGGCGGCCTCGATGGCGCGGTGGAAGGTGGGATAGGCGTAGATCATCTCGCGGAGGGCCGCGGTCGGGGTCTCGGTGTGGACGGCGACGGCCAGGAACCCGAGGATCTCGCCCGCGGACGGGCCGACGGCGGTGGCGCCGACCAGGGTGCCCCACTCGGTGTTCTCCACGAGTTTGATGAAGCCGTCGTTGCCGACCTTGTGGATCCAGCCCCGCGACGACTCGGGGATCTGGGCCATGCCGACACGGACGGGCAGGTTCTGGTCGCGGGCTTGCGCCTCGGTGAGGCCGACCGAGGCGATCTCGGGGTCGGTGAAGGTGACCCGGGGCACCGCGCGGTAGGAGGCGGGAGAGCCCTCCTCGCCGAGAATGTCGCGGACGGCGATGGCCGCCTGGTACATCGACACGTGCGTGAACTGGCCCATGCCGGTGATGTCCCCGATCGCCCACACCCCTTCGGCCGCGCGCATATGGCCGTCCACGGGGATCTGGCGGGCGTTCTCGTCCAGGCCGACGTGCGCCAGCCCGAGGCCCCGCAGGTTGGGGCGGCGGCCCGTCGCGACGAGGAGCCGGTCGGCGCTGAGGTCCTGGTCCGCGTCGCCGTTCAGGCGCAGGGTGAACTCGCCGTTCTCGTACGTCACGGCGGTGACCTTCACGCCGGCGCGGACGCCGATGCCCTCGCGTTCGAAGACCTCGCGCAGGAGGGCGCCGGACTCCGGTTCCTCGTTGAGCAGCAACCGGTCGGCGGCCTCGACGACGGTGACCCGGGTGTCGAAGCGGGAGAACACCTGCGCCATCTCGGCGCCGACCACGCCGCCGCCGAGCACGATCAGCGACTCGGGGGCCTCGGTGGCCTGGACGGCCTCACGGTTCGTCCAGTACGGGGTGTCCGCCAGGCCGTCGATGGGCGGGGCGACGGGAGAGGTGCCGGTGTTGAGGACGATGCCGCGGCGGGCGCGCAACACCTGGCCGTTCACGGTGACCTCGGACGGCGCGGTGATGCGGCCCTCCCCCCGGACGAGCCGTACGCCCTTGCCGGTGAGGCGGTCGGCGGCGACCTTGTCGTCCCACGCGTCGGTCGCCTCGTCCCGGATCCGCGTCGCGACCGGCGCCCAGTCGGGACGGACGGTCGCGTCCCCCGCCATCCCGGGCACCCGACCGCCCTCCGTCAGGAGCCCGGCGGCCCGGACCATGATCTTGGTGGGCACACAGGCGTAGTAGGGGCACTCGCCGCCGACCAGGCGAGACTCCACGGCGGCGACCGACAGGCCCGCCTCCGCCAGCCGTCCCGCCGTGTCCTCTCCACCGGGTCCGAGTCCGATCACCACGACATCGCCTTCGTCAGCCATGACCAAGATCCTGCCCAGCTTCCCGCCCGGTTAGGCGGCGCGACGGCATCGCGATCCTGTCGAGATCGTGGACGAGGGTGATCTCGCCGCCGAACACGGCGGCGGCCTCGTCCGCGAAACGGGGCTCGTCCGCGGCGTGGTACCGCTCCGAGAAATGCGTCAGGACCAGGTGCCGGACACCCGCCTCCGCCGCGGTCTTCGCCGCCTGAGCCGCGGTGAGGTGCCCGTTCTCGGCGGCGAGAGCGGCGTCCTCGTGCAGGTAGGTGGACTCGATGACCAGCATGTCCACGCCGTCGGCCAGTTCGCGCACGCCGTCGCAGAGCCGGGTGTCCATGACGAACGCGACCTTCTGCCCGGGGCGGCGGACGCTGCACTCCTCCAGCGTGACGGTCCGGCCGTCCGGCGCGGTGACACGGCCGTCCTCCTGGAGTCGCCGCACGAGCGGGCCCCGGACGCCCCGCGCGGCGAGTTCGGCGGGCAGCATCGTCACGCCGTCCGGTTCCTCCAGCCGGTACCCGTACGCCTCGACCGGATGGGACAGGCGCCGCGCGACCAGGCCGAACGGGGCGTCGCCGGTGTCGAGCGGCATCCGCTCCCCCGCGACGGGATGCTCGCGGATCACGTCGGTGTCCCGGAAGACGGCCGCGTGCCGGAGCCGCTCCCAGTAGCCGGCGCCGCTCGCGGGGAAGGCCGCGTCCACCGGGTGCGCGACGCCGTCGCGGGCGATGCGCTGGACGACGCCGGGCACGCCGAGACAGTGGTCGCCGTGGAAGTGGGTCACACAGATCCAGGTCACGTCGTTCGCCGAGACCCCGGCGTGGGACATCTGACGCTGGGTGCCCTCACCCGGGTCGAACAGGAGCCCGTGGCCGTCCCAGCGCAGCAGGTAGCCGTTGTGGTTCCGGGCCTTGGTCGGCACCGCGCTGGCGGAGCCGAGAACGATCAATTCGCGAACCGACATTCCCCCATGGTGCCGCCCTCCGGATCGAGTTCGGCGGCACGGTCCAGGGCGGCTCCCTCGGCCGCGGAGTCGCCGCGCAGGCGGGCGGCGTCGGCGAGGTGCACGAACAGCCGGGCCTGCCGCTCCACGGCGCCCCGCCTTCGCATGATCTCCAGCGCTTGGCCGAAGAAGTTGATCGCGGCCATGGGACGGCGGGCGCGCAGGTACGCCTCGCCGAGAGCGGTGAGGGCACGGGCCCGGCCGTCGTCGTCGGGTTCGGGCAGGGCGGCGAACTCGTCCGGCAGCGGTCCGAGCAGGGCGATGGCGCGGTCGAGGTCCCCGGTCATGATCAGCGCGCGGGCGAGATCGCCGCGCGCCGACAGGACCGCGTGCGGGTCGCCCTCGTGTTCGGCCCGGCGCAGGGCGTCCTCCAGGGCGTCCCGCGCCTCCGCCCAGCGTTCCCGGTCCAGCAGGGCCAGGCCCTCGGCGTCCGGTTCGCCCTCGCCGCCGACCGTGGCGGCGAGATGGCGGTCGAGATCGCGACGGAGCGCGGCGTCCCGGTCGGCCTCGGACTCCCGGGGCTTGGACTCCCCGTGCTCGGACTCCCCGTGCTTGGACTCCCCGTGGTTCGCACGCACGTCCAAGGTCCTCCCCGGCCGTGCTCAGGAATACTCGCCGGAATGCTCGCCTTGCTCAGGAATCCTCGTCGTCCGCCGACGCCGCGCCGGACGTGCCGCTCCGCGCGGCCTTCAGGGCCTGGGCCCGCTCCCACTCCTGCTGTTTGAGGTCCGCCTCCCGGGGCGCCTGGATCTTCTTCATCTGCTTGTTCATCGAGCGGACGAGGAAGATCGTCGCCACCACCAGGGCGAGGAAGACAGCGAAGCCCAGGAATCCCGGGCTGACCGTGTCGTCGTTCAGCGGAATGGCGGTGAGGGCAGGCACTACGTACACACCTTTTCCCGAACCCCGGCGAACAGGTCGTCCTCCGGCAGCTCGGTGTCGACGAGGGATCTGGCCAAATGGTAGTCCTCGGTCGGCCATGCCTCGCGCTGGACGTCCATCGGGACGACGAACCAGAACCCGTTGGGGTCGATCTGGGTGGCGTGGGCGAGCAGGGCGCGGTCCCTGGTCTCGAAGTGCTCGGCGCAGGGGACGCGCGTCGTGACGTCCCACTTCGCGCGCTGCTCCTGCTTCTCGTCGACCTGGTCGAGCCACTCGTCGTACGGCGACTCCAGCCCGGCGTCCAGCATGCCGTTGTGCAGGGCGAGAATCCGCTCCCGGTTGAAGGTCATGTGGTAGTAGAGCTTCAGCGGCTGCCACGGTTCGCCGGTGCCGGGGTAGCGTTCCGGGTCGCCCGCCGCCTCGAAGGCCTCCACCGACACCTCGTGGCACTTCACGTGGTCGGGATGCGGGTAGCCGCCCTTCTCGTCGTAGGTGAGCATCACGTGCGGACGGAACTCGCGGACGGCGCGCACCAGCGGTTCGGCCGCGATCTCCAGCGGCTCCAGCGCGAAGCAGCCGTCCGGCAGCGGCGGAAGCGGGTCGCCCTCGGGGAATCCGGAGTCGACGAAGCCGAGCCAGCGCTGCTGCACGCCGAGGATCTCCCGGGCCCGCGCCATCTCCTCCTCGCGGACCTTGCCGATGTCGGCCTTGACCTCCGGACGGTCCATCGCCGGGTTCAGGATGTCGCCGCGTTCGCCGCCGGTGCAGGTGACGACCAGGACCTCCACGCCGTCGGCGACGTACTTCGCCATCGTGGCCGCGCCCTTGCTGGACTCGTCGTCGGGGTGGGCGTGCACCGCCATGAGGCGCAGCGGCTCGTCCGCACCGCCCGAGATGTTGTTGTCGGCCGTGTTCTCGACCGAGTTGTCGTCGATGACCTCGGACACTAAGGGATCTCCTGTTCGGACCGTGTGAGCGGACCCCGGTTCGAGGCACGCGCCATGACAGACGAGAATTGTCCCTGACAACGTTCGCCCACCGCACGGAGATTCCCCGCCATGACGACAAGCGCGCCGGACGCAGCGGCGTCCCCCCAGTCTCGGGGAGGGCGTCTCGGGCTGGTGGTCATCGGCATCGTCACGGCGCTCGCCGCGGGCGGGTTCGGCATCATCGCCGCGTACGCCGGGCAGACACCCGGCATCGTCGCGCAGACCGTCACCTACGACATCGCCGACACCTCGGTCGTGGTCAACTACTCGGTGGCCAAGGGGAAGGGCGACGAGGTGCGCTGTACCGTCGACGCCTTCGACAAGAACTTCGCCGTACTCGACGCGCAGGAGGTGGCCGCGCCCGCGGGCAAGTCGAGCGTGGACGGGACGGTGACGCTCCGGACGACCCGACGGGCCACCGGGGCGAGGATCCACGCCTGCCGCACCGTCTGACCGCCCGCCGGACACCGGGAAGAACGCCGGTTCCGGTCTCGTTAGGACACCGATACACCCGGTGAGGGTCGAGACACGATTGGCGGGTTGCAGACGCCGAGTTCAGGGAATCTTTACCCGCACACACCGGATAGGCTAGAGGTTTCACCTGGCCGCACTTCATGTCGATGTGACACCCGTTCCACACGGGCGGGCGAGATCGCAACATGTGGATGAGGAGTACCCGTGACCGAGACCCGCGCTGACAACGTCACCTGGCTCACCCAGGAGGCGTACGACCGGCTCAAGGCGGAGCTTGAGCACCTGTCGGGCCCGGGCCGCATCGAGATCGCGCAGAAGATCGAGGCGGCGCGGGAGGAAGGCGACCTGCGCGAGAACGGCGGCTACCACGCGGCCAAGGAGGAACAGGGCAAGATCGAGGGCCGCATCCTCCAGCTCCAGGGCATCCTGGAGAACGCCCGCGTCGGCGAGGCGCCCCGGACCGAGGGCGTCGTCGGCCCCGGCATGACGGTCACGATCTCCTTCGAGGGCGACGACGAGGAGGTCACCTTCCTGCTCGCGTCCCGTGAGGAGGTCGGCGCCCCCATCGACGTGTACTCCCCCAAGTCGCCGCTCGGCGCCGCGATCAACGGCAAGAAGGTGGGCGACAAGGCCACCTACTCCCTTCCCAACGGCCGCAGCATGACCGTCGAGATCCTCGACGCCACCCCCTACGGAGCCGGCTGACCCCTGCCCGGTCCGCGAGGGTCCCTTGGACCGCTCCGGACTTCGCCGTGCCGAACCGGCGGCGGGCCCGCCCGCGCCCGCCGCCGGTTCAGGACCGGTTCGACGCCGCGCGGACCAGCGGAAGCGTGCGGTAGGGGATCTGGGTGGCCAGGGAGATCACCGACGACGCGCGCTCCACGCCCGACACGTCCACGATCACGTCGATGACGCGCTGCAGGTCGGTGTTGCTCCGCGCGACGATCCGGCACAGCATGTCACCGGGCCCGGTGATCGTGTGCGCCTCGATCACCTCGGGCACCTGCGCGAGCCGCGCCGCCACCGGGTCGTGCCCGCCCGCTTGCCGCAGTTGGAGCGTGACGAACGCCGTGACGGAGTAGCCGAGCGCCGCCGCGTCGATCTCCGGGCCGAAGCCCGCGATGACGCCGTCCCGGGCCAGCCGGTCGAGTCGCGCCTGGACGGTCCCCCGCGCCACCTTGAGCCGCCTGGACGCCTCCAGTACCCCGATGCGCGGTTCGGCGGTGAAGAGTTCGATCAGCCGTCCGTCCAGTTCGTCGATCATCACACCCATCCCTCCGCACCCTGGTCAGGATGTACAGAGCGACCGGTCCACACCAGGGTGCACTATACAAATTGCCCAGCTTTTCAACTCACTCTTGCACACCTTGTAGGCGCATGCCGAGATTGGGTGGCATGGATGAGTTTCCGGTCAAGGGCATGGACGCCGTCGTCTTCGCCGTGGGCAACGCAAAGCAGGCGGCGCACTACTACTCGACCGCGTTCGGGATGCGCAGGGTCGCCTACCGCGGCCCCGAGAACGGCAGCCCGGACGAGGCGGTGCACGTACTGGAGTCCGGCGGCGCCCGGTTCGTGTTCCGCGGCCCGGTGAAGGCGGGCACCGATCTCGGTCGGCACATCGCCGCGCACGGCGACGGCGTCGTCGACCTCGCGATCGAGGTTCCCGACGTCTACGCCGCCTACCGTTACGCCCTCGCGCAGGGCGCCACCGGTCTGGAGGAGCCGCACGTCCTGGAGGACGACCACGGCAAGGTGACGATCGCGGCGATCGCCACCTACGGGGAGACCCGGCACTCGCTGGTCGACCGCTCCAACTACACCGGCCCGTACCTGCCGGGCTTCGAGCCCGCCGACCCCGTCGTGGCGCCGCCGGAGAAGCGGTTCTTCCAGGCGATCGACCACTGCGTCGGCAACGTCGAGCGCATGGACGAGTGGGCCGACTTCTACCACCGGGTCATGGGGTTCACCGACATGGCCGAGTTCGTCGGCGACGACATCGCGACCGAGTACTCGGCGCTGATGTCCAAGGTCGTCGCGGACGGCACCCGCAAGGTGAAGTTCCCGCTGAACGAACCGGCGGAGAGCAAGCGCAAGTCGCAGATCGACGAGTACCTGGAGTTCTACGGCGGACCCGGCGTCCAGCACATCGCGCTCGCCACGAACGACATCCTCTCGACCGTCGACCGGATGCGGGCGGCGGGCGTGGAGTTCCTGGAGAGCCCCGACTCCTACTACGAGGACCCCGAACTGCGCGCGCGCATCGGCGAGGTGCGAGCCCCGATCGAGGAGCTGCAGAAGCGCCGGATCCTCGTCGACCGGGACGAGGACGGCTACCTGTTGCAGATCTTCACCAAGCCCGTCCAGGACCGTCCCACGGTCTTCTTCGAGCTGATCGAACGGCACGGCTCGCTGGGCTTCGGCAAGGGCAACTTCAAGGCGCTGTTCGAGGCGATCGAACGGGAGCAGGAGCGGCGCGGCAACCTCTGACACCCTCCACCGCACCCTCCCGCAGACCCTCCACCGCTCGGGGGAAGACCGGCCCCGGACGCCTTCCGTCCGGGGCCGGTGTTCGTCGGCGACACCGTTCGTGCCGTTTACCGGCACACTTGGGGCCCATGAACGTACCGCCTGACAACCCCCGGCCCGCGGGCGGCGACCCGGAGACCCCGGGCCCGCAGGCCCCGGGCACCCCCACCGCGGACGGGGCAACGGACCGTCCACCGCCGTACCAGGGCGCGTACGGCGACCAGCCCGGCCAAGGGCAACCGGGTTTCGCGCCCCCTCACCCCCAGCCCGGTCAGCCGCTGCCCGCCGCGCCACCGCCGCCATCCGGATACGGCGTCCCCCACCCCGGGTACGGCGGCCCCCAGGACCTTCTGGCGGGACGCCTCCGGCGCCTCGGCGCGGGAATCCTGGACGCCATGCTCCTCGGCGTCGTGGCGATGCCCGCCCTCGCGTTCTCCATCCGCTGGGACAGGCTGCGGGAGTCCGTGGACTCCGGCGAGCCGATCAGCGACCCGATGGACCTCTACAACGTCCCCATACTGCTGCTCGGGTACGCGATCACGTTCCTGCTGGGCTTCACCTACTACACGGTGCTGCACGCCAGGTGGGGTCAGACGCTCGGCAAGAAGGCCCTCGGCATCCGGGTGGTGAAGGCGTCCGACCACACCGCCGTGACCTGGGGACAGGCGCTCGGCAGGCAGGCGTTCGTGTACGCCATTTCGATCGGGTCCACGGTGCTCAACCTTCTGGTACCCGCCGCGTCGATCCTCATCGGGCTGGTCGGCATCCTCGACCTCGCCTGGATCCTGTGGGACAAGCGCCGGCAGGCCCTGCACGACAAGGTGTCCGGGACGGTGGTCGTCAAGGCGGCGCCGTGGCTGCCGAACCCCTACGCGCCGGCCCCGCAACCCCAGCCACAGGACGCCGAACGTCCTTCCACTTGATCACCCTTTTGCAACATTTCTCCTGCTCCGGACGCGGCGAGGTTTGGACGGCGGTGGCGTGGCCACCCTGACGACATGACGCAACCGCCGAACGACCCCGCGTCCGGGGGAGGGCCGGAGGATCGGCCGTACGGCCGGCAGCAGCCCGAACGCCCGGGACCCCAGGGCGGACCGCCCTACGGATCCGAGCAGGGACCCTACAAAGGCCAGCAGCCTTACGGGGGTCAACAGCCCTATGGGGGCCAGCACCCTTACGGGGAGCAGCAGCCCTACGGGAGCCAGCAACCGTACGGAGAGCAACCCGGGTACGGGCAGCCCGGGTACGGGCAATCCGGGTACGGGCAACCCCTGCCCGCCTACCGCGGCGGTGCGGGCGAGTATGTCGACCCGGCCGCGGGGATGGCGTCCCGCTGGGCGCGGCTGGGCGCGGGCATCGTCGACGCCGTCCTACTCGGGGTCGTGTCCGTGCTGATCTCGCTCCCGTTCATCGACTGGGGCCGGGTGTTCGACCCCGAGCCCGGTGACTCGGTGTACAACGGTGCCCAGGTGGGGACGAACGCGATCAGCGTGGTCCTGGCCTTCCTCTACTTCTGGCTGATGCACGCGAAGCGGGGACAGACGCTCGGCAAGATGCTGCTGCGGATCCGCGTCGTCCGGGCGGAGGACCGGCAGGCGATCAGCTCCGGGCAGGCCGCGGGACGGTCCGCGTTCTACAGCGTGCTCGGCGGCGTCTGCGGCTGTATCGGCCTGATCGACGTCCTGTGGATCCTCTGGGATCCGCGCAGGCAGGCCCTGCACGACAAGGTGGCGAGCACCGTCGTCGTCCGGGCCGACGGGCACGAACCCGACCCCTACGCCCACCGCTGAGAACATGCCGCGCGGTGCCCGCCGGGTGCCCGCCGAGTTGACCGTCGAGTTGCCGCCATGGGCTCGGCACGGGCAGGCTGGCCCCGTGCATATGGCCGGAAACTCCCCCAGTCCTCGCCGTCACGGCTCGCGGGTCGCGTTCCGCGGTGCCGCCGGCGTGGCCGCTCTCGCCGTGGCGGGTTCGTTGACCGCGGCCTGCCAGATCGTGTCGTTCGACGAGGGTGGGGGAACGTCCGGTTCGCCTTCGGAGTCGGCCGCGACCGGACCGGCGGGCCCGGCGACGGCGGGCGACAACTATGTGCCGGGGAACGGCAACGGCGGCTACGACGTCCAGCATTACGCGCTGAAGCTGACGATCACCCCGGACGGCGCGAAGCAACTCGACGGGACGGCGACGATCACCGCGGTGGCGACCGAGCGTCTCGCCCGGTTCAACCTCGACCTGACCGGTCTGGAGGTGTCGTCGATCACCGTGGACGGCGCCCCGGCACGGCAGCAGCGCGGCGGCGCCGAACTGGAGGTCACGCCCGCGAAGCCGCTGGAGAAGGGCGCGAAGTTCACGACCGTCGTCGCCTATTCGGGGACTCCGGAGCCGGCGTCGGACTCGGGGCTCGGCCAGTACGGCTGGATCCGCACCCCGGACGGCGTGTTCGTGGCATGCCAGCCGAGCGGCGCGCACACCTGGTTCCCGAGCAACGACCATCCGAGCGACAAGGCGACGTTCGACTTCGAGCTCACGGTGCCGGCCGGGCTGACGGCGATCGCGAACGGCACGCCGGAGACGCCGCCCACCAGCTCCGGCGGAACGCCCGACCTCCCCGGCGGCCCGCCGAGCCTGCCCACCGGCCCCCCGATCCCGCCGGAGACGCCGCCGAGCGGGTTCCCGTCCCGGCCCGGACCGGAGATCAGCCCCATCGCGCACCACGCCGCCGGGGCGGCGACCACGACGGCGACCACCACCTCCAAGTGGCGTGTCGACGCGCCGATGGCGACCTATCTCGCGACGATCGACGTCGGACGGTTCAACGTGCGGACGGGACGGACCGCCGGCGGCATCCCCGTCATCACTGCGGTCGACCCGACCGTCAGCGCGAACCTCGACACCTTCCACGGGCTGAACTCCGAGATCACCGACGAGTGGGTGAAGTTGTTCGGCCCCTACCCCTTCTCCTCCACGGGCGGTCTGATCGACAACGCGGACGTCGGTTTCGCGTTGGAGACGCAGACCCGCCCGGTGTACGGGTCGTTCGGCCTGCAACCGACGATCGTCGCGCACGAGCTGGCGCACCAGTGGTTCGGTGACAGCGTCAGCGTCACCAAATGGCAGGACATCTGGCTGAACGAGGGCTTCGCGACCTACGCCGAATGGCTGTGGGAGGAGCGGAGCGGCGGGAAGACCGTCCAGGAGCAGTTCGACCTGCGGTACGGGAGCCCGCGCGCGCGGGAGCTGTGGGACGTGCCACCCGGCAACCCGGGCCGCAGGCAGATGTTCGGCCGGTCGGTGTACGACCGTGGCGGTATGACGCTGGTCGCCCTGCGCGCCAGGGTCGGCGAGGAGGCCTTCTACAAGATCCTCCAGACGTGGACAAAGGAGCGCAGGCACTCTAGCGGGACGACGGCCCAGTTCATCGCGACGGCGAAACGGATCTCGGGGAAGAACCTCGACGCGTTCTTCGACGACTGGCTCTACCAGCAGGGCCGCCCGGCCAAATGACGGGGTGAACGTCCGGTGAACAACCGGATCGGCGTGCCGGTCTGTCCCTAAAAAGACACAAACCGATGATCCGATGCCGGAACCGGCCACGGAAACCGCCCTCTCGCCGGGCTTTTGGGGCCGCTTCACGCTTGCCTCAGCCGTGTCGCACAAGAAAGTCTTGATCACGGTATGGCGCCTGACGGGGGCGGCCAGCCATGGACACGGAGGAAAGTGCGATGAACACCACCCCCAGAGTCCTGGCGACCGTGGCGCTGGGCGCCGCCACGGTCCTCGCCGTGACGGCGGCGCCCGCGGGCGCCGCCGCGGATCAGGAACGCGCCCGGTTCTCTCCGGGGGCGCCCGGCGCGGGCGACCCCTACTTTCCCGACATGGGCAACGGCGGCTACGACGTCGCCCACTACGACATCGGCCTGAAGTACGACCCGACGACCAAGGGCATCCAGGCCGTCACCCACATCAAGGCGCGGGCGACGGCGAACCTGTCCCGGTTCAACCTGGACTTCCTCGGGCCGCTGAAGATCTCGTCGCTGCGGGTGGACGGCCGGACGGCGACCTACCAGCGGACCGGCGCGCAGGAACTGGTGATCACACCCCGCAAGGGACTGCGGAGGAACCGGCACTTCACGGTGACCGTCTCCTACTCCGGCGTACCGCAGACGATCAAGGACCCGACGCTAGGCACGTCCGGCTGGATCCCGACGTCCGACGGCGCGGTGATGCTGAACCAGCCGTTCGGCGCGGCGACGGTGTTCCCGGTGAACGACCACCCGACCGACAAGGCGACGTACACGTTCGTCCTGTCCACGCCCAAGGACCTCACGGCGCTGGCCAACGGCGACCTTCGCGGGAAGTGGACGCGGAACGGCTGGACGACCACCCGGTGGGTCATGGGCCGTCCCATGGCCAGCGAGCTGTCGATGCTGGCCATCGGCAGGTACGACGTCCTCGACGGACGGACCGACACCGGCGTGCCGAACCTCACGGCCGTCGACCGCTCCCTGACCGTCAAGCCGGACGACGCCGAGAAGTTCCACGACCAAACGGCCACGGTCACCGACTACCTGGCGTCTCTGTACGGCCGCTACCCGTTCACCTCGACGGGCGGGATCGCGGTGAAGGCCGGGGTCGGCTACGCGCTGGAGACGCAGGGCCGTCCCGTGTACGACCTGGGCCGGACGCCGGGCTCCATTCCGCGTGGCACGCTCCTCGCCCACGAGATCGGTCACCAGTGGTTCGGGGACGCGGTGTCCCCGGTGCGGTGGTCGGACATCTGGCTGAACGAGGGGTTCGCCACCTACTCCGAGTGGCTGTACTCCGAGAAGTTCGAGGGCACGCCCGTGCAGGAGAGCTTCGACGCCGTCTACGAGACGCCGCCGGGCGAGCGCCTGTGGACGGGCAGGGTCGCCGATCCGGGCCGCGACAACATCTTCGGCGGCCTCGTCTACGAACGCGGCGCGATGGCGCTGCACGTCCTGCGCACGACGGTCGGCGACAAGACGTTCTTCCGGCTGCTCAAGGCGTGGCCCGCCGCCTACATGCACGGCAACGCCTCGACGGCGGACTTCGTCCGCTTCGCCGAACGGATGTCGCGCAAGGACCTGGACGGCTGGGCGCGGACCTGGCTCTACTCCGAGGGCAAGCCGACCCTGTAGCCGCGCGTCGTAGCCGCGTCTCCGTAGCCGCACCCCTTGTAACGGCACCCCGGGAACGGGGTCAGCTCAGCGTGAGGGTGTAGCCCTTCTCGCGGAGCCGGGCGATGACGTCCTCGGAATGGTCGGCGCCACGCGTCTCCAGGTGCATGAGGACCTCCGCCTCCTCGACGTGCAACCGGGCCGCGACCCGCTCGTGCATCACGTCCAGGACGTTCACGCCCAGCTCCGCGAGTTCGCCCAGCAGCGTCACGAGCGCGCCGGGACGGTCCTTCAACCGGCAGCGGACGACCAGGTAGCGGCCCGCCCCGGCGAGGCCGTGCCGCAGCACCTTCGACAGCAGCAGCGGGTCGATGTTGCCGCCCGACAGCAGCACCACCACGGGCGGCTCCACCGCGTACGCGTGTTCGAGCAGCGCCGCGACACCGGCGGCGCCCGCCGGTTCGACGACCTGCTTGGCGCGTTCGAGGGACAGCAGCAGCGCCTGCGAGATCGACTCCTCGGTGACGGTGACGACCGCGTCAACGAGTTCGGTGAACATCGCGAAGGTGAGGTCGCCGGGTCGTCCGACGGCGATCCCGTCCGCCATCGTCGGCTCGACCTCGATCTGCGTGGGCCGGCCGGCGGCGAGCGACGCCGGGAACGCCGCGGCCCGCTTCGCCTGCGCTCCGACGATCTTGATGTCCCGGCCGCCGATCTCCTTCACCGCGCCCTTGGCGGCGGCCGCGATCCCGGCCAGCAGCCCGCCGCCGCCCACCGGCGCCACGATCGTCCGGGCGTCCGGGTACTGCTCCAGCATCTCCAGGCCGATGGTGGCCTGGCCCGCGACGACGTCGGGATGGTCGAACGGGTGGATGAACACGGCGCCGCACTCGTCGGCGTACCTGCGCGCGGCGATGAGACAGTCGTCCACGGACGGGCCGGGGAACACGATCTCGGCGCCGTAGCCACGGGTCGCGGCGATCTTGGGGAGCGGGGCGCCGATCGGCATGAACACGGTGGCCTTGCAGCCGAGCATGGACGCGGCGAGCGCGACGCCCTGCGCGTGGTTGCCCGCGCTGGCCGCGACGACACCGCGGGCGCGTTCGCGCTCACTGAGCCCGGCGATCCGTACATACGCTCCGCGGATCTTGAAGGAGCCGGTGCGTTGCAGGTTCTCGCACTTCAGCAGGACGGGCCCGCCGAGCTGCTCCGACAGCACCCGGGACGGGATCAGCGGGGTGGGGACGGCCACCGCGTCGAGCAGTTCCCGGGCGGCGCGCACATCGTCGACGGTGACCGTGCTCATACCTGTCTCCTGTGAGGGGTGGGCCCCCGAGTCCCCCGGTTCGCTTCGCTCATGACCTGATCTTCGCACCGGCCATGGTCAACCCGCACTCCAGTAATGATCTTGCGCGAGGACCAGGGCGGCGGCGCCGACGAGTCCGGCGGTCTGACCGAGTTCCGCCGGGACGATCTCGGCGCGGCGCGCGAACTCCAGCCCGGCGTGCTCCCCGAACGCCTCCCGCAACGGGTCGAAGAGCAGCGGGCCCGTCTGCGACAGGCCGCCGCCGACCGCCACGACGTCCAGGTCGCACAGGTGGGTCGCGGACGCGAGCGCGACGCCGAGGGCGCGGCCCGCGCGCCGCATCGCCGCGACCGCCACCGGATGCGCCTGCCGCGCGTCGGCGGCCAGGTCGACCCCGGTGGCGTGCGGGTTCTCCCGGCGCCAGCCCCGCTCCCGCGCCCAGGCGACGAGGGCGGGGCCGCGGGCGACCGCCTCCAGGCAGCCGCGGCCCCCGCACGCGCAGGGCGGTCCCTCCGGGTCGACGACGACATGGCCGATGTGCCCGGCGTTGCCGCTGGCGCCGTTGACGAGACGTCCGCCGAGGACGAGCCCGCCACCGACACCCGTGGACACCACCATGCCGAGGACGTTGTCGCGGTCCCGTCCCGCGCCGCGCCAGTGCTCGCCGATCGCGACGCAGATGGCGTCGTTGTGGATGCGGACGGGTAGGTCCGGGTACCGCGCGCGGAGCCTGTCCCGCAGCGGGAAGTCCCGCCAGGCGGGGATGTTGAGCGGCGACACGTTCGCGGCGGGCCAGGTCATCGGCCCGCCGCAGCCGACGCCGACGCCCGCGAGCGGCGGGTCGCCCGCGTCGGTGACGAGCTTGTCGAGCAGCGCGCGCAACGTCCGCCACAGCCGTTCGGCGTCGCGGCCGCCGCCGTCCGGGACGGCCGGGTTCGGTGTCGCGACCCGGTCATAGACGGCGATGCGCCCCTCGGAATCGACGAGCGCGGCGGCCAGCTTCGTCCCGCCGACGTCCACCGCCAGCACGAGCCCCTGCTGCCGTGCGGCGCCGCCCAACTCGGCCGTGCTCGACTCGGCCGTGCTCGACTCGGCCGTGCTCGACTCGGCCGTGCCCGACTCGACATCGCTCAAGCGGGTTCTCCGGCGCGGCCGAACGCGAGGATCGACGCGGTGAACCCGTGGACGTGGTTGCGTCCCGCCACGGGGCCGATCTCACCGGCGGCGAAGAAGCCGCCGATCCCGGCGGGCCCGAACGCGCGGTCGAGCACCTTCGCGTCATGGTCGGAGTCGGGGAACATGGCCTGGCCGCGCCCGTTGCAGGAGAACAGCAGCGCGCCCTCGACCGGGGCCATGTCGAACCGTTCGAGCAGCTCGGCCAGGTCCTTCTCGGCGGCCCCGGCGTCGCGGACCTGGAACCGGACGGTGCGGCCGACGTCCACCACGTCGCCGATCGCGATGGCGCCGCTGTCGGTGTCGGCGCCGACGACGCCGCGGACGAGGAAGTCGCCGTGCTCGTGCTCGTCGGCGTACTCGTCCATGGCGACCCCGATCAGCAGGCCGCGGCCGGCGAGTTCCTGCTCGTCCTCCGGCAGTCCGAGGACGATCTGCTCCAGCTTCTCCAGCGCGGGCACCCCGGCCAGCTCGTACAGGATGTTCTCCGCCGCCCTGGTCACCACCATGTCGGGGCCGATCGGGCGGGCGCCCTGGCTGACCACGGTCGCGGCGGCGACGTTCCCGCCGATCACGACGCCGACGGCGCCGTCGGCGTACACCTCGCCGCCGACGAACAGCCGCGCATCGCCCCGCTCCCTGCCCTCGGCGAGCCCGCCGACCAGGGGCAGGCCGGGCAGCGCGTCGTCCGAGCGCTCCACGAACGCGTCCACGGGGAAGCTGTACGGGTCGGTCAGCAGCACACCGACCACGTCGTCGTCCTGCCCCTCCGGCATGCCGACGACGACCAGGCGGTCGTCGGCCTTGAGCGTCTCCAGCCGGAACGGGTCGAGCCGCGCGCCGGGCAGCACCGCCGCCCAGGCGCTGACCGCGCCCGTCTCCTCGACGCCGCGTCCCGCGCCGATCACGCCGGACGCGCTGCAGCCGAGCAGCACCGCGGGCCCGGCCGCCCGTACCGCCGCGGCGGCCGCCGCCTCGATCTCGCCGGGGTCCTCTGCCCTGATGAAGACGCAGACCAGGTCGGGCGCCGCGCTGAGCGGCGCGAGCGCCTGTTCCACCGCGGACGCGGCGGCCTTGGACAGGTCGGGTCCGAGGGCCAGGCCATCACCGAATCGCGCCATCGGCGCCGCCTCCCTCACTCGATTTCGCCGGCATCGTTCACCCTTCCAGTCTCCCCCGCCGCGGCGTTTCCACCCAAACACCCGATCCGACCGGACACTCCCAGGTAAAGACCGGCAAAGCGGACGAATCCCTTACCGGAGGGTGCGACGGCGCGTACCCGCGACGTAGTGTCGATCGCGTGCGTTCTTCCACACCCCGAGAATCCCCATCCAGCGCGGCAACTCTGGGCGAGTTGCGCACCACCGGCCACGTCCGGCTCTCGGTGAAGGCCGAGATCCGGCGGAACCTGCTCACCCGGCTGCGATCCGGCGAGCCGCGCTTCCCCGGCATCCTCGGGTTCGACGACACCGTCCTGCCCCATCTGGAACGCGCCCTGCTCGCCGGGCACGACCTGGTGCTGCTGGGCGAGCGCGGGCAGGGCAAGACGCGGCTGATCCGCACCCTGGCCGGGCTGCTGGACGAGTGGACCCCGGTCATCGCCGGCTGCGAGATCAACGACCACCCGTACGCGCCGGTGTGCGTGCGCTGCCGCCGGCTCGCCGCCGAGACGGGCGACGACCTGCCCGTCGAGTGGCGCCACCGCGACGACCGGTACGGGGAGAAGCTCGCCACGCCCGACACCAGCGTCGGCGACCTCATCGGCGATGTCGACCCGATCAAGGTGGCGGAGGGCCGGACGCTCGGCGACCCGGAGACCGTCCACTTCGGGCTCGTGCCGCGCACCAACCGCGGCATCTTCTCCATCAACGAGCTGCCCGACCTGGCCGAGCGGATCCAGGTGGCGCTGTTGAACGTCCTGGAGGAACGCGACGTGCAGGTCCGCGGCTACGCGCTGCGGCTGCCGCTGGACGTGCTGCTCGTCGCGTCCGCCAACCCTGAGGACTACACCAACCGCGGGCGCATCATCACCCCGCTGAAAGACCGTTTCGGCGCCGAGATCCGCACCCACTACCCCCTCGAACTGGACGCCGAACTCGCGCTGATCCGGCAGGAGTCCGACTTCGCCGACCTGGCGGGCCTGCCCGCCGAGGTGCCCGACCATCTCGTCGAGGTCATCGGCCGGTTCACCCGGCTCGTCCGCGAGTCCACGGCGGTGGACTCCCGCTCCGGCGTGTCGGCGCGGTTCGCGCTCGCGGGCGCGGAGACCGTCGCGGCGGGCGCGGTGCGGCGCGCGGCCCTGACCGGCGAGAACCAGCCCGTCGCCCGTGTCTGCGACCTGCTCGCCGTCGTCCCGTCCCTGATGGGCAAGGTGGAGTTCGAGGTCAGCGAGGAGGGCCGCGAGCAGGAGGTGCTGGAACACCTGCTGCGCCGGGCCGTCGCCGAGACCTACCGACGGACGCTCGGCGCCGCCGACCTGAACGGGCTGCTCGACAAGTTCGACGCCGGGGAGTCCGTCGAGTCGGGCGAGCTGGTCCCGGCGGCGGAGCTGCTGCGCCGCATCGGCCATGTCCCCGGCCTCGCCAAGATCATGGATCGGCTGGGCATGAGCGGGGAGTCCCCCGGGCAGGCCGCGGCCGCGCTGGAGTTCGCGCTGGAGGGCCTGTTCCTCACCCGGCGCCTGTCGAAGGACGTCACCGCGGGTCGAGGCGACGGGACCGCCGTCTACCGCACCTGAAGAGTCGCACCCGAGCCGCGCGTGCAGAGGGTCTCCACGCGGAAGGAGCTTCGATGAGCCGCTACCGCTACGGAGCGTACGAGGACGGGCCCGACCCGCTCGCCCCGCCCTACGACGTCCGCGACGCCCTCGACGCGATGGGCGACTCGGTGCTGGACGGCACGCGCCCTGACGACGCGCTGCGTGAACTGCTGCGCCGCGGTCTGCCCGGCGCGCGGGGCCGCCGCGGGCTCGACGACATGCTCCGCCAGGTGCGGGACCGGCGCCGGGCCCTGCGCGACCGGGGCCGCCTCGACGGCACGCTGGAGCAGGCCCGCGCCCTCCTCGACACCGCGATCGGGCAGGAACGCGCCGAGCTGTTCCCCGACCCGAGCGACGAGGCGCGGCTACGCGAGGCGGAGCTGGACACGCTGCCGTCCGACACGTCCCGGGCGATCCGGCGGCTGTCGGACTACGAGTGGCGTTCGGACGCCGCCCGGCAGACGTTCGAGCGGCTGAAGGACCTGCTGCGCCGCGAGGTCCTGGACGCGCAGTTCCAGGGCATGAAACAGGCCCTGGAGAACCAGGACCCGGCCGCCATGGAACGCGTCAAGGACATGATGGCCGCGCTGAACGCGATGCTGGAACGCGACGCGCGCGGCGAGCACACCCAGGACGACTTCGACCGCTTCATGAGCGAGTACGGGGACATGTTCCCCGACAACCCACGAAACCTCGACGAGCTCGTCGACGCCCTCGCCCGCCGCGCCGCCGCCATGGACCGGCTGCTGGCCTCGCTCAGCCCGGAGCAGCGCGCGGAGCTGGCCGGACTGATGGACCAGGCGATGCAGGACGCCGGTCTCGCCATGGAGATGGCGCGTCTCGGCGACGCGCTGCGGGCCCGCCGTCCCGACCTCGGCTGGGGCCGTCCCGAGGAGATGACCGGCGACGACCCGCTCGGCATGGGCGACGCCACGACCGCGCTCGCGGAGCTGGCCGACCTCAGCGAGCTGGAGGCCGCCCTCGGGCAGGACTACCCCGGCGCGCGGCTCGACGACATCGACGAGGACGCCGTCCGGCGCGCCCTCGGCCGGCAGGCCGTCGACGACCTCGCCGAGCTGCGTCGCATCGAGGCGGAGCTGGAACGGCAGGGCTTTCTGCGGCGTACGCGCGGAAAGCTGGAGCTGACACCGAAGGCGGTGCGCCGCCTCGGCGAGACGGCGCTGCGCCGCGTGTTCTCCCGGCTGACGTCCGGGCGGCAGGGCGACCACGAGCAGCGGGACGCGGGCCAGGCGGGCGAGCTGACCGGCGCCAGCCGCGAGTGGAGGTTCGGCGACGAGCAGCCGCTCGACGTGGTCCGGACGGTGAGCAACGCGATCCGCCGCAGCGCCATGGACGCCGGGGCCGGGGTGGTGACCCGCCCGTCCGCGAACCTCCGGGAACCCGGCGTCCCGGAGCCCGGTCTGCACGAACCCGGGACCGTCGAGATCGCGAAGGTGACGGGCAACGGGTCGAGACGTCCGGGCGGGGTGCGGCTGAGCGTGGACGACTTCGAGGTCCAGGAGACCGAGCGGCGCACGGGCGCGGCCGTGTGCCTGTTGGTCGACCTGTCGTACTCGATGGTGCTGCGCGGCACCTGGGCCGTCGCCAAACAGACCACCCTCGCGCTGCACACCCTCGTGACCAGCAAGTTCCCGCAGGACGCCATCCAGATCATCGGGTTCTCCAACTACGCGCGGGTTCTGCACCCGACGGAGATGGCGGGCCTGGACTGGGACATGGTGCAGGGCACCAACCTGCACCACGCGCTGATGATCGCGGGACGGCATCTGGACCGGCATCCCGACTTCGAGCCGATCGTCCTCGTCGTCACCGACGGCGAGCCGACCGCGCATCTGCGCCCGGACGGCCGTTCGCTGTTCGACTACCCGCCGTCCACGGACACGCTCGTCCTGACCCTCGCCGAGGTCGACAAGATGACGCGGCGCGGCGCCTGTATGAACTTCTTCATGCTCGCCGAGGACCGGCGGCTCGTGTCGTTCGTGGAGGAGGTCGCGCGGCGCAACGGCGGCCGGGTGTTCGCCCCCGACGCCGACCGCCTCGGCGAGTACGTCGTCAGCGACTACCTCCGCACACGCCGCAACCGCCGCTGAGAAAGCCGACCGCCGTCTCCGGCGAGATCCTCGCGCTACGCGCGCCGCTCGACCGCGACCCACTGAACGACCACCGCCCGGCTCATCGCCACCGGCATGGGCGCCGCGACCGCCGACCGGGCTGAGCAACCGTGTCATCCCGCGCCTAGACCGCGGCGGGGGCGCCGCCGTCCGCGCCGAGCGGAGCCGACCGGGCCGGAGGCCGCCCGGTTCTGCTCGGAGGCGTCCCTGCCCGGCCGGCCCGTTCGCCCTTATTCGGCGGGCGCGTCTATTCGGCGGGCGCGTCCAGGTGCTTCCTGAGCCAGCTCACGATCGTCGGGAAGGTCTGCTGGTCGTCCAGCATCTGCGTCGCGTGCAGGTCGCCCTCGACGGACTTCACGGTCGCCTGGACGCCCGCCTCGCGCAGCGCCCGCGCCAGCTCGGTGCTCTGCGCCACCGGGACGAAGTCGCCGGTACCGTGCATCAGCAGCATCGGCGCGTCGCCTGCGGACACGTGCGTGATGGTGCTGGCGTCGTCCAGTCGCGTCCAGCAGTCGTCGCGGTCACCGCTGTCGTCACCCTCGATGTCGGGCACGCAACCGATGAGGTCGGTCACGGCCTGCCGCAGCTTCACCTGCCGGGGGGACGCGCCTGGCTGCACACCGTCCCGGAAGGCCATCAGCGGGTTGTTCGGCGGCGACAGCGCGATCACGGCGCGGACCTGTGCGGTGCCCGTTCCGAGCGTGCCGATCTGCGTCGCGAGGTGCCCGCCGGCCGACGAGCCGAGCACGGCGACACGTGACGGGTCGGCGTTCCACAGCCGCGCGTGCGTCTTGACGAAGTCGAGCGCGGACAGCGAGTCCTCCCGCTGCGCCGGCCACTGCGCCTTCGGCGCGAGCCGGTAGTTCGCCGACAGGACGACGAAGCCCTGTTCGGTCAGCTGTCGCGCGAAGTACTTCCAGCCGCCGCCCTTGTCTCCGGACTGCCAGTAGCCGCCGTGCAGGATCAGCACCGCCGGGCGCGGCTTCGCCCGGGGGCCCTCGTCGCGCCAGTACGCGTCGAGGCGCTGCGCGGGCGACTTGCCGTAGGAGTAGGTGCGGAACTTCGGCAGCTCGGGCGTGATCATGACCGCCCGCGCGGTGACGGTGCCGTCGGGCTCCCCGTCGGGCGCGGGCTCCGCGCCGGGCGTCCCACCCGGCGTCCCACCGGGTGTCCCGCCCTGGGGACCGCTCTCGGGACCGCTCGGTGGCGGCGTCGTGGACGACGTCGACGGCGACTCCGTGCCCGATCCGCCGAGATCTCCCGGCGGCGTCGACGGTACGGGCGGGGTCGGCGCCGGCGTGGTGGCATGGGCCCCCACGGGAACGGCCACGGCGGAGACACATGCCGCGGCGAACACCGCCCCACAGACCAATGTTTTGCGCACCCGTGGACCTTTCCGTACGAACCTGGCGCGCCGAGTATAGAACCTTGATCAAGTGTAAGGGGCGGGTACCGGGCGAAAAGCGTCAGGCCAGGGCCCTGTCCAGATCGCGGAGAAGGTCGTCGGCGTCCTCGATGCCGACCGACAGTCGGACCAGGTCGGCGGGGACTTCCAGCGGCGATCCGGCCGCCGACGCGTGCGTCATCCGCGCCGGATGCTCGATCAGCGACTCGACGCCGCCGAGGGACTCGCCGAGCGTGAACAGCTTCGTCCGCTCGCACACGCGGACGGCGGCCTCCTCCGTTTCCATCCGGAACGAGACCATGCCGCCGAACGCCCTCATCTGCTTGGCCGCGATGTCATGCCCGGGGTGGCCCGGCAGGCCCGGATACAGCACCTGCCGGACGGACGGGTGCCGGACGAGCATCTCCACGATCTTCTCGGCGTTCGCGCAGTGCCGGTCCATCCGCACGCCCAGCGTCTTGATCCCGCGGAGGGTGAGCCAGGCGTCGAACGGTCCGGCGACGGCGCCCATCGCGTTCTGGTGGAACGCGAGCCGCTCCCCCAGGGCCGGGTCCGACACGACCAGCGCGCCGCCGACGACGTCGGAATGCCCGCCGATGTACTTGGTGGTCGAGTGGACGACCACGTCCGCGCCGAGTTCCAGCGGCCGTTGCAGATACGGCGAGGCGAACGTGTTGTCGACGACCAGCAGCGCCCCCGCGTCGTGCGCGGCCGACGCGAGCGCCGCGATGTCGGCGATGCCGAGCAGCGGGTTCGTCGGCGTCTCCACCCACACGACTTTCGTTTCGTCCCGCACCGCGGCCCGGACGGCGCCGACGTCCCCCAGCGGCACCGCGTCGAACGCGACGCCCCACGGCTCGGCGACCTTCGCGAACAGCCGGTAGGTGCCGCCGTAGGCGTCGTTGGGGATGACGACGTGATCACCGGGCCGGCAGACCGCGCGCAGCAGCGCGTCCTCGGCGGCGAGCCCCGACGCGAACGCCAGCCCGCGCGTGCCGCCCTCGGTTTCGGCCAGGCAGGTTTCGAGCGCGGTTCGTGTCGGGTTGGCCGACCGAGAGTACTCGTAGCCGCCGCGCAGCCCGCCGACGCCGTCCTGCTTGTAGGTCGAGACCTGGTAGATCGGCGGAACGACCGCCCCCGTGCTCGGGTCCGGCTCCTGGCCCGCGTGGACGGCCAGTGTGTCGAAGCCCTGCTGAACGTCGTTGTCCATGGGAACGAGGCTATCCGGCCCACTCCCCTCCTCGAGGATGAGGAGATCCCCCGGAGGTATCAGCCTTCATTTCGGCACGCGGGTTGACCACAGCGCGGCCAGCGTTCTCTACCGTTTTACGGGTATCCCCGCTCGAAACCCCGAGCTTGCACACCGAGCTAAGGAAAACCTCATGTTCGCTGGACTTGCGCGCTTCGTCGTGAGACATCCATGGTGGACGATCGCGGCGTGGCTGGCGGCCGCGGTCCTCATCATCGCCTTGTCACCCAAGCTCGCCACCGAATCCGACCAGGGCGAGTTCCTGCCGTCCAAGTACGAGTCCGTCCAGGCCGCCAAGGTGGCCGAGGACGCGTTCCCGGACCAGGCCGACATGTCGGCGCTGATCGTGGTGCAACGTTCCGACGGCGGGAAGATCACTCCCGCGGACAGCACCAAGATCGCCGCGGCGGCCCAGAACCTGGCCGCCAAGAAGTACCCGACGGTGCACGGTTTCGAGACCGGTCCCCAGGCGGTCGCCCCCAACAAGTCCATCCAGTTGATCAGCGTGCCGATGGAGATGGCGTCGGGTGACGCCGCCAAGGACCAGAGTCAGGCGATCAAGGACATCCGCACGCAGTTGCCCAAGGAGCTGGGCAGCGGACTTGAGGCCAAGGTCGGCGGTGAGCCGGCCGCGTGGGTCGACAACGAGGACTCCTTCACCCAGTCCTTCCTGCTCATCACCATCGCCACCTTCGCGTTGATCATCGGACTGATCCTGCTGATCTTCCGGGCGCCACTGGCGGCGATTCTGCCGATCATTGTGATCATCGCCACCGAACAGGTGTCGATGGGCCTGATCGGGGCCGCGTCCAAGGTGCTGGACTTCAGCGGTGACGACAGCCTCCAGATCATCCTGACCATCGTCCTGTTCGGTGTCGGCGCCGACTACTACCTGTTCCTGCTGTTCCGCTACCGGGAACGCCTCCGCGCCGGCGAGGACCGCAAGACCGCGCTGGTCTCGGCGGTGGAGCGGGTCGGCGAGGTCATCACCTCCGCGGCGGCGGCGATCGCGGCCACGTTCCTGGTGCTGATGCTGGCGTCCTTCGGGATCTTCGCGGCCTGGGGTCCGTCGCTCGCCATCGGCGTCATCGTGATGGGCATCACCTCGCTGACGCTGTTCCCCGCGATCCTGTCGCTGGTCGGCACCGCGGTGTTCTGGCCGTCCAAGTCCTGGAAGAAGCAGCCGAAGGCCGCCACCGCAGCCCGGCTCGGCCGGATGGTCGGCAAGCGTCCGGCCGTCGTCGCGCTGGTCGCCGGCGGCCTGCTGATCGCGCTGGCGACCGGTGCGGTCGGGTTCAAGTCCGACTACGACTTCCAGTCCAGCTTCCCGCAGGACACCGAGTCGGCGCAGGCCAACAAGGACCTCCAGCGGGGCTTCCCCGCCGGCCAGAACACCCCGGTCGAGGTCATGGTCCGCTCCACCGACGGCCAGCCGCTGACGAAGGCCGAACTGGACGCCTTCGGCCAGAAGGCCAAGTCCCTGCCCGGTGTCGGCGGCGTCCAGCCCGCCGTGCTCGGCCAGAACCCGAAGATCGGCCAGGTCAACCTGGTCCTGAACGGCAACCCGGTCGACAACAAGGCGATCACCCTGGTCAAGGAGGACCTCGGTCCGGCCGTCCATGACATCGCGCCCGAGGGCACCGAGGTGTTCGTCGGCGGTGAGACCGCCATCTACAGCGACATCAACAAGGTGGTCAACCGCGACCTGTCGGTCATCCTGCCGGTCGCCGGAGTGCTCATCGCACTGATCCTCCTGTTGCTGCTCCGCTCGGTGGTCGCCCCGCTGTACCTGGTCCCGGCGGTCCTCCTGGGCTTCGCCGCGACCCTGGGCTCCGCGGTGTACGTCTTCCAGGGCCTGCTGGGCGAGCCCGGTGAGATCTTCCACCTGCCGATCATGCTGTACCTGTTCGTGCTGGCCATCGGGACCGACTACAACATCCTGATGACCGCACGGCTCCGCGAGGAGGCCAAGGAGGGCCACGAGCCGCGCAAGGCCGCCGCCCTGGCGGTCGAGCACGGCGGTCCGACGGTCGCCGCGGCCGGTCTGATCCTCGCCGGGACCTTCTCGGTCATGCTGCTGGCCAAGGTGTCGATGCTCCAGCAGATGGGCTTCTCCATCGCCCTGGGCATCGCCCTCTCGGCCTTCGTGATGGCGCTGTTCCTGGTCCCCGGCCTCACGGCCATGCTGGGCCACCGGGCCTGGTGGCCGGGACACGGCGACCAGCCGAAGAAGCAGCTCAGGCCGTCCGACACCCGAGAGGACTACATCCCGACCGGGCGCCGCTGACCCGGCACCCACAGACGTCGGGTTGCGCGGGCCGGCCCGCAACGCCGCCCACCGGCCGTCCCACGCAACCCGACATTATAGAAGCGCCGAAGGTCAAAGACCTTCGGCGCTTCTTCTTACACCAGGCCACAGCGCTACGAGAAATCGACCGTTGGATCAAAGAGCGAATCCTCCGGCATACGCACGAAAGGCAGCCTGACCGCCAGGTTGAGAGTCAGATCCTCCATCTCCTTCTGACTCGCCCGACGTAGCCCCACATAGGTCCTACGTCGCACGTCAAGGTGCATCCAGACACCCCGATTCCTCTCGGTCATCACAACGAGCGCACACCTGACATGGGCACGATGGTCTCGCCGAGGAAGCCGCACCAGGAAAAAGCGGTCACCTTCCCGGTGACGTTCCTCCAGCCAGCCTCGGTTTCCATGATCCAGGCCGTCCCGCTCTTCGGCGGTCTCGAACAACCGCACCAGATCCTCGTAGCCGACCCGTCGGACCCCGGCCGCGGACCACCGAAGCAGACGAGCACGCCCCAAGCCACGTCGGTCATTCATCATCGCCGTCAAGCCGCTCCGCCGCATCAAGCACCCGCCGAGGCAGCTTACTCCTGGCCTCTGAAACTTCCATGCCAATGAGACGTCCGTCCTCATCGAAATCAAAATTGATCATTCCATCGACCTTGATCGGATCACAAGCATACATATGCGCAACCCGAACCTTGTGAAGTCCCGCATTCTTGCGAAAACAGACGCAGGTCGATGCACGGACGGGCGCGCCCAGTGTACTAGGAGTAGTGTGCGCCGCCGGATCATAAAAGTCTTCCGTGATCAGTGGTTCGGAGAGGCGAGGAAGGCCAGGAGGTCTTGGCGGGTTACCAGGCCCTTGGGTTTACCGTCCACGAGGACCACGGCGGCGCCAGCCTTTTCCAGGACGTCCACGGCCTTGCTGACCGGTTCACCGGAACCGATGGTCGGAAGGGGCGCCGACATGTGTTTTTCGACCGGCTCGGAAAGTCTGGCGTGTTCCTTGACGAGAATATCTAGCAGGTCGCTTTCCACCACGGACCCGACGACCTCCGCGGCCATGACCGGCGGTTCTTCCTTCATGACGGGGAGCTGGGACACCTCGTACTCCCGCATGATGGAGATGGCGGTCTGCACGCTTTCATGCGGATGGACATGGACGAACTCCGGCAGCGTCCGCCCTTTCCGGGTGAGGACCTCGCCGACCCTGGCCTCTTCCGTGCTGGGAATGAGGAAGCCGTAGTCCGCCATCCATTCGTCGTTGAAGATTTTTGAGAGGTAGCCGCGGCCGCCGTCTGGGAGAAGGACCACGATCACGGCGTCCGGACCGGCCTCGGCGGCGACGCGCAGGGCGGCGACGACCGCCATCCCGCACGAGCCGCCGACCAGCAGCGCCTCCTCGCGGGCCAGCCGACGGGTCATGTTGAAGGAGTCCTTGTCGGACACCGCGATGACCTCGTCGCAGATGTCCCGGTCGTAGGTCTCCGGCCAGATGTCCTCGCCCACGCCCTCCGTGAGGTAGGGACGGCCGCTGCCGCCGGAGTAGACCGACCCCTCCGGGTCCGCGCCGATGATCTTCACTCGGCCATCGGAGATCTCTTTGAGGTAGCGGCCCGCGCCGGAGATCGTCCCGCCGGTGCCGATGCCCGCGACGAAGTGGGTGACGCGTCCCTCCGTCTGCTCCCAGATCTCCGGGCCCGTCGTCTCGTAGTGCGACACGGGGTTCTGCGGGTTCGTGTACTGGTTCGGTTTCCACGCGCCGGGGATCTCGGCGGCCAGCCTGTCCGAAACCGAGTAGTAGGAGTCGGGATGCTCGGGCGACACCGCCGTCGGGCACACCACGACCTCCGCGCCGTACGCGCGCAGCACGTCGATCTTGTCCTTGGCGACCTTGTCGGGGCAGACGAAGACGCACCGGTAGCCCCGGTCCTGCGCCACGATGGCGAGCCCGACCCCGGTGTTCCCGGACGTCGGCTCGACGATCGTCCCGCCCGGCCGCAGTTCGCCGGACCGCTCCGCCGCCTCGATCATGCGGAGCGCGATCCGGTCCTTCACCGAGCCGCCCGGGTTGAGGTACTCCACCTTGGCGAGCACCTGCGCCCCCTGGCGGCCGCCGGTGACCTTGCGCAGCCGGACGAGCGGGGTGTTGCCCATCAGCTCGACGAGCGAGTCATGTACCTGCACCGCGACATCCTTGTCGTTCCTGTGTGCTGCTCCGGGCGTTGCGGCCCTGCTCAGCGGGTCCGGAAGGATTCCCCTTCTCGACGGTAGCCGAGACGGCCGCCCGCGAGCAGCGGCGGGCCGGAGGGAACGGGCTCTCGATACCTGCGGACGTTTCGAATTCGTCCGGCGTGTGTCACATGAGGGGCTTCGGCGGTGCTCTACAGGTATGGACGTCGTAGGGCATGGTGGGAGCGCACCGGCCGCCGCGCTGCCCTCGGCCCCGTCCGGTGCGGGGCGCGGTGCGGTGACCGAGCGGAAGGGCGGCGGGACGGTGGCGAGGCGTGCGGCGGGGGTCGTCCGGCCCGACCTCGAGGAGGTCTTCCGTGCCGCGTATCCGCGGGTCGTCGCCGTCGCCGCCCGGGTGCTCGGGTCCCGTGACGAGGCCGAGGACGTGGCGCAGGAGGTGTTCCTCGCGTTCGCGCGTTCCTCGGTGCCGGCCGGTGAGGCGGCCGGATGGCTGTCGGTCGCCGCGGCGCACACCGCGCTGAACCATCTGCGCTCCGGCCGCCGCCGCGCCTCCCGCGAGGAGGCCGCGGAGGGCGCCGTCGAAGTCTGCCCGGACATCGCCGACACGGTGGTGACCCGGGACGAGCGGCGCCGCGTGCGGGCGGCGCTGGCGCGGCTGCCGCGCCGGCAGGCGGTCGCCCTCGTGCTGCGGCACAGCGGCCTCAGCTACGCGGAGGTCGCCGCCGCCCTCGACCTTTCCCCAGGCAGCGTGGGCACCGTGGTGCGGCGCGCCGAGTCCGCTCTTGGCAAGGAGTTGAACCGTCATGCGTCATCCGAGTGACGGGACGTTGCGCCGGCTCGTCGACGAGCCGGCGGGTGTCGCCGGCGCCGACCGCGAGCACGTCGCCGGCTGCGCGGTGTGCCTGTCCGGGCTGGCGGCCGCCCAGGACGACGCGGCGGCGGCCGGTGCGGCGCTGGACGCGTTGGAGGCCGGGCCCCCGGTGGACGTGGACGAGGGCTGGGAACGCCTGGCCGCCGCGGTCGCCACGGAAGGGTCACGGCCCACGACCAGGGCCGGCGGAGGCGGGTGGCGGACGAAGCTGCGCAACCCCGTGGTGGCGATCTTCGGGGTGGCCGCGATCCTGAGCGGGGCCGGCGTGGCGGCGGCCGCGGACTGGCTACGGGTCTTCCGCACCGAGCAGGTCGCCCCGATCACCGCCCCCCGGGCCGACCTGGTCCGGATGCCCGAGTTGTCGGCCTTTGGCGACCTGAGGGTGACCGCGGAAGCCGATCTGCGTCCGGCGCCGGGCGCGGACGCCGCGCGGCAGGCCACGGGGCTTCCCGTCCCGCGGGTCGACAGGTTGCCCCGGGGCGTGACGGGAGAGCCGTCCTACCGGGTCGGCGGGCAGGTCGGCGCGCTCTTCACGTTCTCGGTCGAGAAGACCGCGCGGACCGTCCGGGCCGCGGGCGGGACGCCGCCGCCACCGCCTCCCGGCCTGGACGGCAGCAGGTTCCGGTTCCGCGCCGGCCCGGGGGTCGTCGCCGTCTGGTCGCGGGGCCGCGCCATGCCCGCGCTGATCGTGGCCCGCGCGGTCGCGCCCACCGTGTACTCCTCGGGCGTCCCGTTCGCGACGGCCCGCGACTACCTGCTGTCACTGCCCACGCTCCCCGAGAACGTCAGGTCGCAACTGCGCACCTTCACCGGGGGCGGGACGACGCTGCCGCTGTTCGTGTCGACGGAGAAGACGAAGACGTCCACCGCCGAGGTCGGCGGGCGGCCCGCCACGGTGCTCAGGACACGGGACGGCACGGCGGCGGGGGTGGTCTGGGTGGACGACGGCGTCGTCACCGGCGTGGCGGGCTCGCTCAGCGCGGACGAGGTGCTGTCGGTGGCGAGGGGGTTGCGATGACCCGCGACACCGAGGCGGCGGAGCGGCTGCTCGCCGAACTGCCCCCGGCACCGGCGGTGTGGTGCTCGGGGCTGCGCAAGCGGTACCGGCGGCGGGTCGCGGTCGACGACGTGTCCTTCGGCGTCGGCAGCGGTGAGATCGTCGGCCTGCTCGGGCCGAACGGGGCCGGAAAGACCACCGTCATCAAGATCCTGCTCGGCCTGGTCCGCCCGGACGCGGGGGACGTGCTGCTGCTCGGACGGCCGGCACGGGACCCGCGCGCCCGGGCCCGTGTCGGCTACCTGCCGGAACTGTTCCGGTATCAGCCGTGGCTCACCGCGGCCGAGGTGCTCGATCTGCACGTCCGGCTCGCGGGAGTCACGGTGCCGGTCGCGGAACGGCGCGAGTGTCTGGACATGGTCGGGCTCGCCGACCGGGCCGGCGACCGGGTGGGCGGCTTCTCCAAGGGCATGCAGCAGCGACTCGGGCTGGCCGTCGCGCTGGTGGCGCGCCCGGAACTCGTCGTCCTGGACGAGCCCACCAGCGCCCTGGACCCGATCGGCCGGGCCGACGTGCGGGACCTGCTGCTGTCCCTGCGGTCCCGGCGGGTCGCCGTCCTGCTGAACTCGCATCTGATCGGCGAGGTGGAGCGGGTCTGCGACCGGGTCGTCATCCTGGACGGGGGCCGGGTCGCCGCGTCCGGCACCCTGGCCGAGCTGCTCGGCCGGCGCGAGCTGCGGCTCCGGCTGGACGGGGTGGGCGCGGAGGCGGAGGCACGGCTCGCCGCCGCCGGCCGTCTCACCCGCAAAGGCGACGAGTACGTCGTCGAACCGCCCGCCGACCAGGACGCCGGGCCGGACGACGGGGCCGTCCCGGACCTGGTGGCCGACCTGGTCGTCCTGGGTGTGCGGGTGCACGCCGTCGAGCCCGGACGGATCAGCCTCGAACGGCGCCTCCTGGACATCCTGCGCGCCGGTTCCGGAGAGGACCGCCGATGACCGCCCACACCGCCCGTACCGCCCGCACCGTGCTCACCGTCGCCGCCCTCACCCTGCGGGAGGCCGGTCGCCGGCGGGTGCTGCGCGCGCTCGCGGTGATGACGCTGATCCTGCTCGGACTCAGCGCCTGGGGGTTCTCCCGGCTGGACGCGAACTTCGGCACGCTCACCAGCGGTGAGGCGAGGCTCGCGGCATCGCAGGTGCTCAACCTGGTGATGTTCGGGCTGAGTCTGATCGCCGCCCTCGGCACCGCCTTCCTCGCCGGGCCCACCCTGGCCGGGGAGATCGAGTCCGGAACGGCGTTGACGATGCTGGCGCGACCGGTCCACCGGTCGGCGGTGCTGCTCGGCAAGTGGCTGGGCCTGGTGGCGTTCGGCGGCGGCTACATCGCGCTGACCGGGCTCACCCAGCTCCTCATCGTGTGGATCACCACGGGGTACTGGCCGCCGCAGCCGGTGACCGGCCTCGCGCTGCTCGCCGCGCAGACGGCCGTCCTGCTCACGCTCGCGCTGATGCTGTCCACCGTCGTCTCGCCGATGGCGTCGGGCATCGTCGCGGTCGGTCTGTTCGGCGCCACCTGGATCGCGGGGGTCGTCGGCGGGGTCGGGCACGCCCTCGGCAACAAGGGCATGGAGCAGGTCGGGACGGTGTCGCTGGTCCTGCTGCCGACGGACGGTCTCTGGCGCGGGGCCATGCGCGGTTTCCAGGACCCGGCCGTGCTGGCGCAGTTCCCGGCGTTCGACGACTTCCCGTTCCTGAGCCGGACCCCGCTCACCGCCGCCTACCTCGGCTGGACCTGTGTCTGGGCCGTCCTCGTCCTCGGGCTCGCGGCGATCTCCTTCCGCCGCCGCGATCTGTGAACCGGGCCGGGAACGGAGACCCCGGAAGGGACGCAGGGAAGGGACGCAGGGAAGGGACGGAAAGGACAAGGCCGGGGCTCGTCCGGTCACCTGCGACGAGCCCCGGCCAGTCATCCGACTGACTCCCCGTACGGCCGCCGCCCGCGCTTGCGGCGGCCGTACGGTTCCGCCGTGCAACAGCGTCCGGGTTCCGCCGTCCCGGCCGCATGGGACGAATGTCATCACCGGCTCGGGAACTAAGCGGAACCACCTTTATCGGACGTTGCATGTAATGAAACTGATACCCGCGATATACGGGTATGTGAGGTAGCGGTTAGATTGCTGGGTGAACCACCGAGTAACATTCGAGGAGACTCGCATGCCCGAGGCAGTCATCGTCGCCACCGCGCGCTCGCCGATCGGCCGCGCCTTCAAGGGGTCGCTCAAGGACGTCCGGCCCGACGACCTCACCGCCCAGATGGTCACCGCCGCGATGGCCAAGGTCCCGGAGCTGGAGCCGAGTCAGATCGACGACCTGCTGCTCGGCTGCGGACTGCCCGGCGGCGAACAGGGCTACAACATGGCCCGGGTCGTGTCCGTGCTGCTCGGCTGGGACGACGTGCCCGGCGCCACGATCACCCGGTACTGCTCCTCCTCGTTGCAGACCACCCGGATGGCGCTGCACGCCATCAAGGCCGGTGAGGCGGACGTCATCGTCTCGGCGGGCGTCGAGACCGTCAGCCGGTTCTCCAAGGGCAGCAGCGACGGCCTCCCCGACACGCAGAACCCGCTGTTCGCCGACGCGCAGGCCCGCACGGCCAAGGCGAGCGAAGGCGGATCGCCCGTGTGGCACGATCCACGCGAGGACGGCGCCCTCCCCGACATCTACATCGCGATGGGTCAGACCGCCGAGAACGTGGCGAGCGCGCGCGGTGTCTCGCGGCAGGCGCAGGACGAGTTCGGCGTGCGGTCGCAGAACCTTGCGGAGAAGGCGCTCGCCAACGGGTTCTGGGAGAAGGACATCACCCCGGTGACGCTGCCGGACGGCACCGTCCTCGCCAAGGACGACGGACCGCGTCCCGGGACGACCTACGAGAAGGTCTCGCAGCTCCAACCGGTCTTCCGCCCGGACGGAACGGTCACCGCGGGCAACTGCTGTCCGCTGAACGACGGCGCCGCCGCGGTCATCGTCATGAGCGACACCAAGGCCGCCGAACTCGGCATCACCCCGCTGGCCCGGATCGTCTCGACGGGCGTCACCGGCCTCTCCCCCGAGATCATGGGGCTCGGCCCGGTCGAGGCGTCCCGCCGGGCGCTCGCGAAGGCCGGCATGACGATCGACGACATCGATCTCGTCGAGATCAACGAGGCGTTCGCGGCGCAGGTGCTGCCGTCCGCCGAGGACCTCGGGGTCGACATCGACAAGCTCAACGTCAACGGCGGCGCGATCGCGGTCGGTCACCCGTTCGGCATGACCGGCGCCCGCATCACCTCCACGCTCCTCAACGGCCTGAAGTTCCACGACAGGCAGTTCGGGCTGGAGACGATGTGCGTCGGCGGCGGCCAGGGCATGGCGATGGTGGTGGAGCGCCTGTCCTAGCCGGCGTCTGTGCAGGGCGGCGCGCGTGTCCTGGGCGGCGCCGGTATGTCAGGGGCTGCCAGAAACGCCTCTGTGGCGGGCCGTCCACTTGACAGGGCGCCGACCTGCTCGTTTCCGGAGGACATCCCCGTTATAAATGATCTACGTTGCGTAAAAGATAGGTCCCCGTTAGGGGGTTGTCACATCCGGACTCGTGTTGCAGAGTCAGCAGGAAGAGCCCCGCGACCTGGAGGTGCCAATTGTCACTGAACCACTCGCCGGAGACGCACAGCAAGCTGATCGCCCGCATTCCGCAAGTCACAGGACGTGACATCCCCGAGTGGTTCACCGCCATCGAGAACGGCCCGTCGTTCACCCGCTGCGAGGAGCGCAGCTCCTGGCTGGCCGAAGAGCACAACCTCTCCCACGGATACGCGGCGGCCCTGGTACGCGAACACGAGCGCACCCGCCGCGCGCGGCACTACTGAGCCTTCGCTCCACGCGTCCCGCCTGCCGGCGGGACCCCCATGGCCTTCACAGTGAACTTCACATGGACCCGGTGGGATCCCGCCAACGGATGCCCCCGCCGTCGTGCCGCCATGCCGCGCCACGACTCTGGCGCAGAGATCCCACAACGATCAGCCCCACGCCACCGGCGCGGGGCTGATCACTGAGACGGCTGATCATCGACAGGGCTGATCATCGACAGGGCCCGACCATCGACGTCGAGGCACGACCTCCGTCTTCACCCCTGCCCTGCTCCCCGTCTTCGCCTCCACCCACGCCGCTGACCGGCGGCTCCTCGACGGCATCCGGCCCCGGGACGACATGACGGAGCGAACCCGTCATTCCGTCGCTCCCGTAACACAGGCCCGAACTCCACAACATTTCACCGTAATGCCGGTTTTCTTGTGAGTTCCGGTTTCGTCTCCCCGGACATCCGGTCCGGGTGCGGGAAATCGGTGTTCCGGCGCCCCTGACAGAAGCGCCGGCCGACCGTTGGGTGCCCCTGGTCGGACTCGAACCGACACGTTGGCTCTTTTAGGGAGCCCGCCTCTGCCATTGGGCTACAGGGGCGGCGCAATCATATCGAGTGAACTGCCCGTCCCGTTGGGCCCTTCTGTGCTGATCGTGGGGGTGTGGACATGGCGGTTCCGGGGAATGGCGGGGATCCCGCGCTCGTCCCTCCGCGTACTTTCGCAGGCCAGAGCGTTGCGGCAGGGGAGAACGGCCGGACGCGCACCCGGCCGGGTCCGGCCGGTTCCGGGCATTCGACGCCCAAGTATGCGGGGCGCCTTCGTCATATGTTCGCGCGGTGACTCCGCGCCGGTTTCCGATGTGCGCGCGCCGTGGGCGGCCGCGCTCGGACGGCCGGTCTGCGCCCTCGACCGCCCTGCAGGGCTTCCCTCTCGGCGCATCCGTTGAAGGCAGGTCGACGATGCGGTCGGACCCGGCGCCCACGGGCCGGGCGCCTTCATCTCACGCGAGCGCCTCCATCACGCGGGGCGGGAGTCCTTCGGTCAGGTGTCGTGTTGGCGTCCGGCCGCGAGTTCGAACTCCTGGCGCGGCCATTCCAACTCACCCAGGGAGACGATCTCGCGCCGGAAGAACATGGCCAGCGTCCAGTCCATGGTGATCCGGAACTTCCGATTTATCGTCGGCATCCGCGACAAATGGTAGGTCCGATGCATGAACCAGGCGGGGAGTCCGCGCAGCTTCACGCCGTAGACGTTCGCGACGCCTTTGTGCAGGCCAAGGCTCGCCACCGAGCCGACATAGCCATGCACATACGGTTTTCGCGGCTTTCCACGCAGATCCGCCACGATGTTGTCACCCAAACGTTTGGCCTGGCGAACCGCGTGTTGCGCGTTGGGCGCGGTGAAGTCACCGGTGTCGGTGAGGTCGGGAACGGCGGCGTTGTCGCCCGCCGCGTAGACGCCGTCCAGCCCCTCGACGGTCAATTCCGCGGTCGCTTTGACGCGTCCCCTGTCGTCCAGGGGAAGGTCGCTGTCCTTGACGACGGGATGCGGTTTCACCCCGGCGGTCCACACGAGCGTCCCGGCGTCGAACTCCTCCCCGTCGCTCAGCACGATGCGCCGGTTCTCGGCGGACTTCAGCAACGTCTCCAGCTTGACCTCGATGCCCCTGCGGCGCAGCGCCTCGGCGGTCCAGTGCCCCATCTCCGGCCCCACCTCGGGCAGGATCCGGTCGGTCGCCTCGACCATCAGCCAGCGCATCTCCCGTTCGTCGAGCGTCGGGTACGCCTTGAAGGCGTCCCGCGCCATGTCCTCCAGTTCCGCCATCGCCTCGACGCCCGCGAACCCGGCGCCGACGAACACGAACGTCAACGCGCGCCTCCTGACCCGCTCGTCGTCCACGTTGGACGCCGCGATGTCGAGCTGGTGCAGGACGTGGTTGCGCAGGAAGATCGCCTCTTCGATGGTCTTGAAGCCGATCCCGCAGTCGGCGAGGCCGGGGATCGGCAGCGTCCGGGAGACCGACCCGAGGGCGACCACGAGCATGTCGTAGCCGACCTTCCGGTCGGAGACGCCCGCGGTCTGCGAGCCCGCGGGACGGACCGTGAGGCTCCTGGACGCGTGGTCGATGCGCGTGACGAAGCCGTTCAGGATCCGGCACTTGCCGAGCACCTGCCGCAACGGCGCCACGACATGGCGCGGCTCCAGGTTCCCCGCCGCGGCCTCGGGGAGGAACGGCTGGTAGGTCATGTACGACTGGGGGTCGATGACGGTCACGACGACCTCGCCGCTGCGCAGCTCGCGGCGCAGCCTCTTCTGCAGGCGCAATGCCGTGTACATGCCGACGTACCCGCCGCCGACGATCACGATGTGCTTCGCGGAACCGCGATCAGAAGCCATGCCCGAAGCGGTACCCGCGCAGCGGACATACTCACCCACTTGGCACATACCGCGAACTTCTTCGTTCCGTACGGCATCTCACCCGACGAAGCACCAGAAAGACGCGGGACAGGGCCGAACGGGGGCGCCAAGCGGCCGCGGACGGCGGGCCGAGGCGGGGTCGGTCCGACCACCCCGGCCGCTTGGCCAAGGCCCTGCCCCACGCCCCTCGCCCACACACCCCCACACACCCCTCACCCACGCCGAACAACGGGCTAGCGGTGGTCGCGGGCCCGGGTGAGGACGGCGTCCAGCATGTCCTCGGTGACGCGCCCGGTGAAGGTGTTCTGCTGGCTCGGGTGGTAGCAGCCCAGCATCAGCACGGGCCCCGGCGCGCCGCCCTTCGCGGACGGCGGCGGCGTCAGCTCGATCTCGGCGCCATGACCGAACTTCGGCCGGGGACGCGGCAGCCCGTACCCGGCGTTCTTCAACGCGGGCCACACGCCCTGCCAGGCGAACCCGCCGAGGCACACGATGCAGCGGACGCTCCCCGCGACCAGTTCGACCTCGCGGGACAGCCACGGCAGGCAGGTCGTGCGTTCGAGCGGCGTCGGCTTGTTGTCGGGGGGCGCGCACCGGACGGTCGCCGCCACCCGCGCGCCGATCAGCCGTTGCCCGTCGCCCGCGTGGACGCTGGTCGGCTGGGCGGCGAGGCCGACCCGGTGCAGGGACGCGAACAGCCAGTCGCCGGAGCGGTCCCCGGTGAAGATCCGTCCGGTGCGGTTGCCGCCGTGCGCGGCGGGCGCGAGCCCGACGATCAGGATCCTCGGTTCCGGGTCGCCCCAGCCGGCGACGGGCCGTCCCCAGTACTCCTCGTCGGCGAACGCCCTGCGCCGCTGGACGGCGACCCTCTCCCGCCACTCGACGAGCCGGTCGCAGGCACGGCACACCGACTGCCGGGCGCACAGCTCGTCGAGATCGGGCGCCTTGGCGGCCAGCTCGACGACGTCGCCGGTGCCGTGCGCGACGGGCGTTTCGGGGCTCGCGGGGTCTTCCGGCCATCCGGATCCGGGCGGTACGAACGGGGCGTTGCCGGTCGTCATACCACCGATCGTCGCACGCCACAGGCGGTGGCCGGGTTCCGCCCATCTCTCTGCACAGCCGCTCCCGGTCGGTACGATGCGTTCGCCGGTCGGGCAGACGGGGTGCCCGGCGCAGCGTGAAGCGGAGGCAGGAAGTGTCGCAACCGGGCTGGTATCCGGACCCCTACGGCACGGGGAGCCTGCGCTGGTGGGACGGCGAGAACTGGACGGAACGCCTCAACCCGGAGCCGTCCCGTCCACCGCGGTTGCGCCTTCCCGCGCGGGAGCAGCGGCCGCGGGAGGAGTACGAGGAGCCCCGGCGGATGGCACAGCCCGAGACCGGGCCAGGGACGCCCCACGCGGCCCCGCATTCCCGGCAGACCTGGGAGGCCCGTCCGGCCGTCCAGCCCCTGGACGTGAACGTCCGCGACCTGCAGCTCTACGCCGACGACCGGTTCGTCGCGTACGGGAACGCCACGCTCGCGTGGCCACATGTGGAGTGGGTGGCGTACTGGGCGGCGGAGCGACCGACCGGTTCCGGCCGCGCCCCGGCCCATCAATGGATCTTCCAGGCGGGACGGTTCCCGTTCCGGGGCGGGCCGCGCGTCGAGGTGGTCATCGAGCGGGGCGGGCTGGGCGCGAAGGACGAGCCGGAGCAGGTGTGGGGACGGCTGATCCAGCTGTGCCAGGAGTTCGCGGAGCGGCGGCTGGTGGAGGAACTGGCCAGACGCGTCCGCGCCGGAGAGTCGGTGGACGTCGCGCAGGGCCTGACCGTGTACCCGGGCGGCGTCCGCGGCAACCGCGTGTCGCTCAGCTGGTCGGCCATCTCCGGCGCGACGGTCGACGGCGGACGTGTCTGGATCCAGCAGTCCAACAGCGCCGCGCCGGTGCTCTACGTCCCTCAGCAGAACCCGAACGCGGTGCTGATCCCGGCCCTGGTGTCCCGGCTCAAGCGCTGAGAACGACGCCCCCGCGCGGGCCTCAGACGAGGGACCAGGCGAGACCGTCCAGGATGTCGTGCTCGCTGACCACGACGGCACCGAACCCGTACTCCCGCATGATCCGATCCAGGATGAGGGCGCCCGCGCCGATCACGTCCACCCGCCCCGGGTGCATGACGCCGATCTCGGCGCGCTCGGCGCGGGTCGCGTGCAGCAGCCGCCGCGTCACCTCGTGGACCTGCGCGGCGGTGATCCGGGACAGGTGGATACGCGACGAGTCGTACTCCGGCAGGTCCAGCGCGATCCCGGCGACCGTGGTGACGGACCCGGCGAGGCCGACGAGCGTGCGCGCCTCGTGGACCGGCACGGTCTCGCGGACGGTGGCGAGGGCCGCGTCGATGTCGGCGGCGGCGCCGGAGATCTGGGACGGCGACGGCGGGTCACCGTCCTTCAGGTGCCGTTCGGTCATCCGCACGCAGCCGATGTCGATGGACCGGGCAACGTCGGCGGTGGAGCTGCCGACGACGAACTCGGTGGAGCCGCCGCCGATGTCGACGACCAGGTAGGGGCGGGCGGGGCGCAGCGCCGCCAGTTCCCGGGTCGCGCCGAGGAACGACAGCTCGGCCTCCTCGTCCCCGCTGATCACCTCGGGCACCACACCGAAGATGTCGAGGACGCCGCTGACGAAGTCGGCCCGGTTCTCGGCGTCGCGGGTGGCGCTGGTCGCCACGACCCGGGTCTTGATCGGGCCGTGCCCGGCGCCGTGCCGCTCGATCAGTTCGGCGTAGCCGCGCATGGCGGTGAACGTCCGTTCCAGCGCGGCGGGCGACAGCCGTCCGGTCTCGTCGACGCCCTCCCCCAGCCGGACGATCTCCATCCGGCGTTCGACGTCGGTCAGCGTCCCGCCGCCCTCACCCGGCGCGATGTCGGCGATCAGCAGCCGGACGGAGTTCGTCCCGCAGTCGACGGCGGCGACACGCGTCACCGTTCCTCCCCTGGTTCCGCATCGAGTGGTTCCGCATCGAAAGGTTTCGAACCGCACGCTTCCGGATCGACCTGGACACAGGGCCCGGAGCGCCACCATTCGGGCAACGCGTCCAGCCCCTCCCGGCCGAACGGGTTGACGCCGGGCACGGCGAGCTCGTGGGCGATGAGGGCGTGCAGGCACTTGACGCGCTCCGGCATGCCGCCGGCGCTCTGCATGCCCTCCGGCAGCGGCTCGATGCCCTCGTCGCGGGCCGCCTCGTCGCGGCGCCGCAGGTAGTCCTCGTGGGCGGCGGCGTAGCGGGCCGCCAGCGACGGGTCGTCGGCGAGCCTGGCCTGCATCTCCCGCATGATCCCGCTGCCCTCGACCGTTCCGATGACGGACGCGGCCTTCGGGCATGTCAGGTAGAAGAGCGTGGGGAACGGTGTTCCGTCCGGCAGCCGCGGCGCCGTCTCGACGACGGCGGGCAGCCCGCACGGGCACCGGCTCGCCACACGGCGCAGACCGCGCGGGGGCCGCCCGAGCTGGGCCGCGACCGCGGCCGTGTCATGTGCTCCGATCACGACGTCCCCACCCCGGTACTCCCGAAATCCGCCCTCGAACGGCGCGTTCCCGCACCGCCCCTCCGATCGACCCCTCCGGCGGACGCGTCAGCGCGGTCGGTCGGCCGCCTCCACCGACCGCCACAGGGTCTCGTACCAGGGCGGACTGCTGGTCGGTCCGCCCTTGCGGGCCCGGCGCCCGTCTTCCGGACCGTCGTCCACGACGATGTAGCACTTGACGTCAGGACGGCAGTAATGGAGCCTTCGCGTCGCCTCACGCTCAATGTACGACTTTTCACCGAGTTGTTGCTTGCGTTGGGCAAGGATCTCGACCTGCCGCCGGGCGGCGGCCTCCTGGCGGCGCAGGTCGGCGATCTCCTTGCGCTGGGCGATGTACTCCCGGACGGGGTAGGCCAGGCTCAGCGCGATGGCGCACACCACCACGGCGAGGATGGCGGCACGGCTGGTCAGCGCCGGGTTGCTCCGCTGCGTTCCCGCGCCGCGCCCGGACCCACCGGAACCGCCCGCGGACCCGTCCTTGGCGCCCTTCCTTGCCCTGTCCTCAGCCATGTGTCCCCTGCCTGGTCGGACGGACTCGCGGACGCCCGGGTCGTGGACGGGATCACCCGTCCGCGACCCGAACGCCACGAAGCCCGGATCAAGGTTCCGGTCGGGTCACCCCTGGGCGTTGAAGCGCGGGAACGCCGCGGCGCCGGCGTAGCGGGCGGCGTCGTCGAGCAGTTCCTCGATGCGCAGGAGCTGGTTGTACTTGGCGACGCGGTCGCTGCGGGCGGGCGCGCCGGTCTTGATCTGGCCGCAGTTGGTCGCGACGGCCAGGTCGGCGATCGTGGTGTCCTCCGTCTCGCCGGACCGGTGGCTCATCATGCAGCGGTAGCCGCTGGTCTGCGCGAGCGAGACGGCGTCGAGGGTCTCGCTGAGCGTGCCGATCTGGTTGACCTTGACCAGCAGCGCGTTGGCGGCGCGGGCGCCGATGCCGCGGGCCAGCCGCTCGGGGTTGGTGACGAACAGGTCGTCGCCGACGATCTGCACCCGGTCACCGACGGCGGCGGTGAGGCCCTCCCAGCCCGGCCAGTCCTCCTCGTCGAGGGGGTCCTCGATGGAGACCAGGGGGTACTCGGTGATCAGCGCGCCGTAGTAGGCGGCCATGTCGTCACTGGAGCGCTTGACGCCCTCGAAGGTGTACTGGCCGTCGGAGTGGAACTCGGTGGCGGCGACGTCGAGGGCGAGCGCGATGTCGCGTCCGGGGACGAAGCCCGCCTTGCCGATCGCCTCCATGATCAGGTCGAGCGCCTCGCGGTTGCTCGGCAGGTCCGGCGCGAAGCCGCCCTCGTCGCCGAGTCCGGTGGCCAGGCCCTTGGACTTCAGCACCGACTTCAGGGCGTGGTAGGTCTCGGCGCCCCAGCGCAGCGCCTCCGCGAAGGTGGCGGCCCCGATCGGCGCGATCATGAATTCCTGGACGTCGACGTTGGTGTCGGCGTGCGCGCCGCCGTTCAGGATGTTCATCATCGGGACGGGCAGCAGATGCGCGTTGGGGCCGCCGACGTAACGGAACAGCGGCAGGCCCGCGGAGTCGGCGGCGGCCTTGGCGACGGCCAGGCTGACGCCGAGGATCGCGTTGGCGCCGAGCGCCGACTTGGCCGGGGTGCCGTCCAGGTCGACCAGCAGCTGGTCGATCAGCCGCTGGTCGGACGCCGGGTAGCCGACGAGCTTCTCGTCGATGGTCTCGTTGACGGCCTTGACGGCGTTCCGGACGCCCTTGCCGCCGTAGCGCTCACCGCCGTCCCGCAGTTCGACGGCCTCGAACTGGCCGGTGGAGGCCCCGCTCGGCACGGCGGCGTGCGCCTCGGTCCCATCGGCGAGCAGGACCTCGACCTCGACGGTCGGATTGCCGCGGGAGTCCAGGATCTCCCTGGCGAGTACGGCCTCGATCGACGACACGGGGAACCCCCTGAAGAGCGATATGACCGGATGTGGATCTGTCACATCCGTGCGGTTCTGTGCAGCCACCGAGCCTATCGGCGCGCCCCCCGCCCCGCCCAACTGGCTCGCCGCTCCCGGCCGCCGGGGCCGCCACCGGACGTTCCGCGGACCGTCCGACCGGACGCGGCTGAACGATCTTTTACCTGCCCAGCACGGTCGTGTTTGCCCTGTTCCGGCAAGAAAGACCGGGTACTGCCAGGAACAGTTCCGGGAGGTCGCCATACGTGTCCGCCCCACCCAGTCCAAAGGTCGCGATGACGGGTCTCGTGGACCGGGCCCCCGCCTGACCCGATGGCTCTGGCGGACCGCGCTGCGCCATCCGGAACTGCGCGTACGGGTCACGCTCGTGGCCGTGCTGGTCGCCCTCGTCCTGTTCACGGCGATGTCGGTACTGGTGCTGGCGGGCGGCCGGGAGCAGGCCCACACCGACGCCGTCCTGGACATCTCCCAGGACGGCCGCCGGGTGATGGTCGCGATCAACAACGGCACCCTGGGATCGGAGATCGGCGGCTCGGGCGGCGAGCTGCTCCAGGTCCTGGACGAGCGGGGCCGGGTGGTCGCGGCGTCCCCCCGGATGCGCGGCCGCGCGCCGGTGCGGTTCCCGCCGCCCGTGCCGACGGACGATCGCCGGGAAGGGCGCAGTTGCGACGTCGACGCGCCCGGCGGACGCTGTTTCCTCATCGTCGAGTACCGGGTGCAGACCGGGACGTCCACCTATTTCGTCTTCTCGCTGGCGCCCGATCCGGGGCTGCTGCCACAGCCGAAGCTCGCCCTGCTGCTGTTGATGGGCACCCTGGGAGGCACCCTGCTCGTGGGTTATGGGACGTGGCGGTCGGTGAGCCGCACGCTGCGCCCGGTCGACGAGATCCGCCGCGAGCTGGACGAGATCACCGCGACGGACCTGGAGCGCCGGGTGCCCGAACCGTCCCGGCTCGACGAGGTGGGACGGCTCGCGCGGAGCATCAACGCGACGCTCGACCGGCTGGAGCAGGCGGTCGCCCGGCAGCGCGCCTTCGTGGTCGATGTGTCCCACGAGCTGCGCAGCCCGCTCGCCGCGCTGCGGATGGAACTGGAACTGGCGCTGTCGGACCCGGACGACACCGATCTGCCGGAGGCGCTGCGGGCCATCCTCGCCAACACCGACCGGCTGACGGCGGTGGTGGACGACCTGCGGGCGCTGACCCGTCTCACCGCCGACCGGAACTTCCCGCGCGAGGAAGTGGACCTGACCGAACTCGTCGACGAGGAGGTGCTGCGCCGCCCGCTCCGCACCCAGGTGACGGTCCTGGCCGAGGGGGCGGTGACGGTGGACGGCGGCCGCCGCGAACTGGCCCGGCTGCTGACGAACCTGATCGACAACGCCGACCGGCACGCGGCCTCGGAGGTGACGGTGATCCTGGGCACGCAGGAGGACCCGCCGACCGCCGTGGTGGAGGTGATCGACGACGGGACCGGTGTCGCGCCCGAGGACCGGGAGCGGGTGTTCGAACGGTTCGCGCGCCTCGCGGAGGGCCGTCACCGCGACGCCGGAGGCACCGGGCTCGGTCTCGCGATCTCCCGCGACATCGCCGAGGCGCATGACGGTTCGCTCGTCCTCACCGACCGTCTCGACGGCGCCCCCGGCGCCCGTTTCGTCCTACGCCTGCCCCGCTGACCCGCAGGCCGACCCGCAGGCCGACCCGCAGGTGCAACCCGCAGGTGAACGGACCCCGCCATGGACGGGGCCCGCGATGGTGGACGGACCGCTCAAGCCTCCCCGAGTTCGACGCGAAGGCGTTCGCGCTCGTACTCCAGCAGTTCGATCTGGCCTTCCAGTTCCTGCCGGGCGGCGAGGTACTGGCCGGAGTCGACGTTGTCACCGGCGTCGCCGGACGGCGGGGTGAGGTCGGCGCGCAACCGGTCGAGGGACTCGTCGATGTCACGGAGCCGGGTGCGGCGGTCGTCCTCGTCCCGCCCGCCCGTACTGCTCTGGTTCATGTGATTTTCCTCCCGTGGGGCTGCATGCCCGTAACGGGGCGAAATAGTGCTCGCCGGGCGCCCGATCGAACCCGGCGTCAGACGCGGATCACGGTCTTGCCGCGCGCACCGCCCACCCGGTTGACGGCGAGGGCGTCCGGTGTCTCCTCCAGCGGGATCTCGCGTTCGACGCGGACGCGCAGGTCACCCGCGTCGATGAGGTCGGACAGCCGCTCCAGCGCGGCGGCCGAGGGCCGGTCGTCCAGGTTGACGGCGCGCAGGCCCTTGGCCTCCATGGAGTCGGGGTGGACGGCCCAGACGGCGCTGAGGTACGTCCCGCCGGGCCGCAGCAACCGCGCGAGGTTCTCGGTGGTGGAGGTGTCGCCGACCAGGTCGAGGACGGCGTCGATCCCATCGTCGTGGACGGCCAGCACCTTGGCGTTGAGTTCGCTCAGCGGCCGGTCGGCGTGGGAGTAGTCGACGGTCTCGTCCGCGCCGAGGCGCCGCATCGTTCCGGCCATGTCGGCGCGGGCGGTGGCGATGACCTTGACGCCCGCGAGGGACGCGAGTTGCACGAGGCACTGTCCGACGCCGCCGGTCGCGCCGACGACGAGGACGGTCTGTCCGGCCTCGACCCGCGCCTGCTCCAGCATCGCGAGCGCCGCCGAACCCACGGTCGGCACCGCCGCGGCCTCGGTGTAGATCATTCCGTCGGGGATCCTGGCGACCGGGCCGTCCTCCCGGACGACGGCGTACTCGGCGAACGCGCCAAGGCCCCGGTCCGGCGCGGCGAAGATCCCGTAGACCTGTTCGCCGTGCCGCAGCCGGGTCACGCCCGCGCCGACCTCGTCCACGACGCCCGCGCCGTCCTGGCCGAGGATCAGCGGGAACGACGCGTCGACGGTGTCCTTCAGCATCCCGTCGGCGAGTTTCCAGTCGAGCGGGTTCAGCCCCGCCGCGATCACCTTCACCAGGATCTCTCCGGGCCCCGGCACCGGACGCGGCAGGTACATCGGCGCCGGTGTGGCACCGTACTCGGACACGGCGATGGCTCGCATGACGATCGTCCCCCCGATCGGATTTCCGCAAGATCTGCGCAGGTCAACACCCGATCGTTGATCTACCCGCCGTCCGGATGATCACACGGCGCGGTTCCGTGGCGCGGGTCGCATCGACGGGTCGCACGGGTGGTCGCACGGGTGGGTCAATGCCCGGGGAAGGCGGGCGAAACCGGGTCAGCCCGGGGCCTGTTGCCCGCCCTCGCCGGGCAGACCCGGGAAGGTCGGCGGCGGGGTGACCGGTGGGATCGGCGGCAGCGGATCGCCGTCGCGCGGGCCCGGTCCCTTGCTGACGCGCAGCGTGACGGTCTCGCCCGGTTCCACGGAGCCGGGATCGGGCGTCATCTCCGCGACGCTGCCCTTGGGGAACTCGCGGGACTTGACGGGCCTGCCCACGACGACCTTGAACTCGGCGGCGCGGAGCCTCTTGACGGCCTCGTCCAGCTTCATGCCGCGCACGTCGGGCAGCTTGACCTTCTCCTCACCCGATCCCTGGCTGAAGAAGTGGGACGGCGGGCGGCGGAACGAGGACGCGGGCGTGTCCGACAGCGCGCCGAGCATGCTCTGTCTCCAGATCGGCGCGGGGATCGTCGCGCCGAACACGGCGCCGTAGCAGCGGCCGTCCATGCACAGGCTGTCCATCGGGTACTTGTAGCCGCCGCGCGGGTCGCCGACCCACACGGCCGCGGCGAGGTCCGGTGTGTAGCCGGCGAACCAGGCGGCGGAGTAGTCGTCGACCGTGCCGGTCTTGCCCGCGGCGTCGCGGCCGAGGCCCAGGCCGCGCGCCGTGCCCTTGGTGAGGACGCCGCTCAGCACATGGTTGACGGCGTCCGCGACGCCCTTGTCCATGGCCTGCCTGCACTCGCGCGGCGGAACCTCCAACTCTTCTCCGGCCGCGTTGGTGATCTTCTTGATGGCGATCGGCTCGCAGTACTTGCCGCGGGCGCCGAACGCCGCGTACGCGGCCGCGAGCCGCAGCGGCGAGACGGGGTTGGACCCGAGCGTGAAGGACGGGACCTCCTCCAGCGGCTTGCCGTTGGCCTGCCGCATTCCGAGCTTCTCCGCCATCTTGACCGAGTCGCAGAGGCCGACCTCCTTCTCCAGGGCGAGGAAGAAGGTGTTGACGGAGTGGTGGGTGCCGGTGACGAGGCTGAACTTCTTGCCGCCCTCACCGTCGGCGGCGTTGCCCAGCGACGCGGACGCGTCACCGACGCGCTCGCCGTCGCAGTTGCGGTAGCCGACCGGTGTGTACTTGCGCGGCGCGAACAGCCGGGTGCCGAACGGCATGCCCTCGTCCAGCGCGGCGGCCAGCGTGAACGCCTTGAACGTGGACCCGGCCTGCATACCGATGCTGGACCCGTGGCTGGCGTCGGCGGCGAAGTTGATCCAGGTCTTGCCGCGTTCCTTGTCGGGGCCGAGCTCGCGGTCGACGACCATCGCCTTGATCTCGCCGGTGCCCGGCTCGACCATCACTTCGGCCGCGGCCTTGCGCGCGGAGTTCTTGGGCGGGACGTGCCCGTCCACCGCGCGCTGCGCGGCCTTCTGCGCGCGCCGGTCCATGGTGGTGTGGATGGTGAGGCCGCCGCGTTTGAGCAGCTTCTCCCGGACGTCCGCCGTCTGGCCGAACACCGGGTTCGTCAGGATCTCCCGCTGCACGTAGTCGCAGAAGAACGGTGCCTCGCTCGTCACGCAGCCGCTCTTGACGTTGTCGACCTTCAACCGGATCGGCAGTCTCGCCGTGGCCTCCGCCGTGGCGCGGTCGATCCAGCCGAGGTCGGCCATCCGCTTCAGGACGACGTTGCGCCGGTCGCGGGCCGCGGTCGGGTGCTGGGTCGGGTCGTAGGCGTAGGGGTAGCGGACGATCCCGGCGAGCAGCGCCGCCTCGGCGAGGTTCAGTTCCGACGCGTGCTTGGAGAAGTAGTGCCGGGACGCCGCCTCGATGCCGTAGGCGCCGTCGCCGTAGTAGGCGATGTTGAGGTAGCGGCGCAGGATCTCGTCCTTGGTGAACCGCTTCTCCAGCGCGACCGCGTACTTCAGTTCCCGGATCTTGCGCGCGGCGGAGACCTCCTGGGCCTCCTTGCGCTCGGTGTCCGACTCGGCCTGGGTGATCAGCAGGTTCTTGACGTACTGCTGGGTGAGGCCGGAACCGCCCTGCTGGACCTGGCCGCTGCCGAGGTTGCTCAGGAACGCCCGGAGCGTTCCCTGGGCGTCGATGGCGCCGTGGTCGTAGAAACGACTGTCCTCGATGGCCAGCACCGCGATGCGGAGAACGGGAGCGATCTGCGACAGGGGGACGTCCACCCGGTTCTGGTAGAAGAACGTGGCGATGGTGCGTCCGCCCGCGTCGAGGATCCTGGACCGCTGCGGAACGCCGGAGGTCGTTAATCCCTTGGGCTCGGCCTGGAACCAGCGCGCCGCGTCGCGCGCGCCGATGCCCGCCGCGCACGTGGTGGGGAGCAGTACGAGCGCGACGAGAAGCCCCGACAGGCCGCTGAGCGTGCTCAGGCCCCGGAACGCGCGCGCCCGCTCGCGGCGGGAGGTGGAGGGAGCGAAGAAACGACGGCGGGAGCGGCGGGTGGGGCGAGGGCGCGCCGGAATCGGGACGCCCGACACTCTTTCGGGGTCCCCGGAGTCCTCATCCGCCTCAGCCGACACGCGCTCAGAGTAGACGCGCGACCGCGGTCGTACCACCCCATTGGCGATATTTCGGCGAATACCTCGCGAATCAGACGTGTCAGGCGTCGTCTTTCCGCTGGTCTCCGCCGCTTCGCGGTTGCCGTTGTTCCCACGCTCGGACACGATCGCGGAATACCCGGGAAACCGCCCGCAACTCGGACTCGGCGTCCACTCCCCGCTCCGCCGCCTCGCCGACGATCGCGAAGAGCCGCGCGCCCACCTCGCTCCCGGCGCCCGGCTCACCCGCCGCTGATCCGCCCGCCCCGGACTCGCCCGCCCCGGACTCGGCCGCCCCGGACTCGGCCGTGAGGTTCTCCGCGAGGTCGGCGGGGGCGTTCATGCGCGCGGCGCGGCGCCGCAACTGCGCGGCGAGCGACAGCGCGGGCTGTCCCATCGGAACGCCGTCCAGCGCCGACGCGTCCGCGCCGCTCTTCTCCGCCCGCTCCGCCGCCTTGATCTGCTCCCAGTTGGCGTTGACCTCGTCGGCGCCGGAGACGGTCACGTCCCCGAACACGTGCGGATGGCGCCGGACGAGCTTGTCGACGATCGCGCCCGCCACATCGTCGATCGTGAACGCGGTGTCGTCGTCGCGCTCGGCCGCGACCACCGAGTGGAACGCCACCTGCATCAGCACATCGCCGAGTTCCTCGCGCAGCGCGCCGTAGTCGCCCGACTCGATCGTGTCGAGGACCTCGTACGCCTCCTCCAGCAGGTACGGGACGAGGGTCGCGTGGGTCTGCTTGCGGTCCCACGGGCATTCGCGGCGCAGCGTGTCCATCACCGACACCAGATCGAGGAGCCGCGCGCCGGGCAGGTCGTACGACCCGTGCAGCACCTCCACGTCCAGCGGCTCGCTCTCCGTGTCGGTGGAGGCGACCTCGACCACAAGACGGCCGATCTCGCGCATCAGGGCCTCGTCGCCGTCCGGCGCGGCGACCCACAGGACGTCCGCGCGGCGCGCGTCGGCGACCAGCCGGGCCGGGTCGGGCTCGTCCACGACCTCCGGGGCGATCCCGGCGTCGTGCAGGGACGGCAGCAGCGGATGCCCCGCGCGGATCCCGACCGTGGAGGCCGACCGGAGCGCGTCCCAGGCGCGCCAGGTCAGCAGGCCCGGCGCCACCCGGTGCGTGGTCGCGAGCAGTGTCAGGCTCATGCGCCTCAGATACCCGAATCGGGGCTGGACAGCCGGTACCGGACGGGCCCGACCCCGACCTCACGCGGGTCGTAGTTCCCATACCGGGGGTTGACGTCGATGTCCATGGCGCTCGCGGTGCCGCGGAACAGCCCCGGCCACTGCATCCCCGCCTGCCGCACCGCGATCTGCGTGGCGACGAGCCGGGCCAGGTCACGGGTGTACCGGCGGGGCAGCCCGCTGGCGAGCGTGATCGACTCGGCGCCGCCCCGCACGGTCGGCGGACGGCCCATGATCCGGTTGGCGTCCGCGTCGAGCAGCCCGACCGCCTGGTCGACCTGCGTTCCGGTGACCTTCACCCCGGCCCGCTCGGCCGCCTCCTCGGCGACCCGGAAGTTGATCAGCAGGGTGAGCGCGCCCCGCACGTCGGAGTCGGACTCACCGGCGAGCTGCGCCGGATCGCCGGGGTTGGCGCGCAGCTGGTTGGCCACCGGGTCGGCGCGGAACTGCTCCCGCCAGTCGCGGACGGTCTGGCTGAGCGTGGTGACGGTGATGCGGTCGTCGTCCACCACCGCGGCGGCTCCGACCTTGGGGGAGCCTCCGCAACCGGTCAGCGCGCCGGCCGCGACCAGGGCCACGGCCACGACCTTCGCTGACTTGCCGGGCACGGACTTACCAGGCACGGAAACCTCGTCTCGTCGTGATCAAGTGGAATTCGCGTCAGACTACCGGCTGGCGGGGGCGGGTGCCGCCGCCGGGAACAGCGCCTCGACGAGGTCCGTCGCCCAGCCCAGCAGCTCCTGGTCGCGCAGCGGACGGCCACCGATCGCCTCGGTCTTCGGTGCCGGGACGAGCAGGGTGTCGGTCGCCGGCTTCAGGATGCTCTTCGGGTACAGCCGCTGCAACCTGACCTGCATCGAGTCGGGCAGGTCGACCGGCGTGAACTTGATGAAGTTGCCCTGGACGGTGATGTCGCTGAGCCCGGCACGGCGCGCCTTCGTCCGGAACCGCGCCACGTCCAGGAGGTTCAGCACCGGGACGGGCAGCGGCCCGAACCGGTCCTTCAGCTCCTCGTGCACGGCGCCGATCTCCTCCTCGGACGTGATCGCGGCGATACGGCGGTAGGCGTCCAGCCGGAGCCGTTCGCCCGGCACGTACTCGTGCGGCAGGTGCGCGTCGACCGGCAGCTCCACCTTCGTCTCCACGGCCTCCGGCTCCCGGCCGCCCTCCTTCAGATCCCGGACCGCCTCCCCGACCATCCGGACGTACAGGTCGAACCCGACGCCCGCGACATGCCCGGACTGTTCGGCGCCGAGGATGTTGCCCGCGCCGCGGATCTCCAGGTCCTTCATCGCGACGTACATACCGGCGCCGACCTCGGTGTGCTGCGCGAGGGTCGAGAGCCGCTCGTGCGCGGTCTCGGTCAGCGTCTGCTCCGGCTGGTAGAGGAAGTAGGCATAGGCGCGTTCCCGGCCGCGTCCGACACGGCCGCGGAGCTGGTGCAGCTGCGACAGGCCGTACATGTCGGCGCGGTCCACGATGAGCGTGTTCGCGTTCGGCACGTCCAGGCCCGACTCCACGATCGTCGTCGCGACCAGGACGTCGTAGTTCTTCTCCCAGAAGTCGACCATGACGCGTTCGAGCTCGTGCTCGTTCATCTGGCCGTGCGCGATCCCGATCCGCGCCTCCGGGACGAGCTTCGCCAGGTTCGCCGCCACCTTGTTGATCGACCGGACCCGGTTGTGGACGAAGAACACCTGTCCCTCGCGCAGCAGCTCGCGCCGGATCGCCGCCGCGATCTGCTTCTCCTCGTACGGGCCGACGAACGTCAGGACGGGATGGCGTTCCTCCGGCGGCGTCAGGATCGTCGACATCTCCCGGATGCCGGTCAGGCCCATCTCCAACGTCCGCGGGATCGGCGTCGCGGACATGGCGAGCACGTCCACCTGCGTCCGGAGCCGCTTCAGCTCCTCCTTGTGCTCGACGCCGAACCGCTGCTCCTCGTCGATGACGACCAGCCCGAGGTTCTTGAACCTGGTCTGCGACGACAGGATCCGGTGCGTGCCGACGACCACGTCGACGGTGCCGTCGGCCATGCCGCGCAGCGTCTCGTCGATCTCCTTGTCGGACTGGAACCGGCTGATCGGCTTCACCACCACCGGGAACGCGGCGAACCGTTCGGTGAACGTCGACATGTGCTGCTGGACCAGCAGCGTCGTCGGCACGAGCACCGCGACCTGCCGGCCGTCCTGGACGGCCTTGAACGCCGCCCGCACCGCGATCTCCGTCTTGCCGTAGCCGACGTCGCCGCAGATCAGCCGGTCCATCGGCACGGGCCGTTCCATGTCGGCCTTCACCTCGTCGATGGCGGCGAGCTGGTCGGGCGTCTCCACGTAGGGGAACGCGTCCTCCAGTTCCCGCTGCCACGGGGTGTCGGGGCCGAACGGGTGGCCGGGGCTCGCCATCCGCGCCGAGTACAGCCGGATCAGCTCCCCGGCGATCTGCCGGACGGCCTTGCGGGCCCGGGACTTGGCCTTCTGCCAGTCGGCGCCGCCGAGCCGGTGCAGGCTCGGCGCCTCGCCGCCGACGTAGCGGGTCAGCTCCTCAAGCTGGTCGGTCGGGACGAACAGCCGGTCACCCCTGGCGTACTCCAGGGTCAGGTACTCGCGGGTGGCGCCCTGCACCGTCCGGCTGACCATCTCCACGTACCGTCCGACGCCGTGCTGCTCGTGCACCACGTAGTCGCCGGGCTTGAGCTGCAACGGGTCGATGCCGCCGCGCCGCCGCGACGGCATCCGCCGCGCGTCCTTCGTGGACGACTTCTGCCCGGACAGGTCGGTCTCGGTCAACACCGCCAGCTTCAGCGGCTCCCAGACGAACCCCTTCTCCAGCAGCCCCGTCGTGACGGTGACCAGCCCCGGCTCGGGCGGCCCGGCCAGATCGGCGAGCCGGGCGCCGACGCCCTCCTCCCCCACGAGCTGGACGAGCCGTTCCGCGGGCCCGTGCCCGGCCGTGACCATCACCACACGCCAGCCGTCGTCGGCCCAACCCTTGAGGTCGCCGACGACCCGCATGGTGTCGCCCCGGTAGGCCTCCGCGGGCCGCACCCCGAGATTGACCACCTCGGCGGTGCCGGTGTCGACCCCGCCCGCCGCCGCCCCCGCTTCCAGGGGGTTCAGCGCTGTCACGCTCCAGCGGGGCAGTCCCAGCTCCGCGCTGTGCTCGCGGACCTCCTCCAACGACCGGAACGCGGCGGCGCCGAGATCGATCGGCGCCTCTCCCCCGGCGGCGGCGTTGACCCAGCTCGCCTCCAGGAACTCCTGGCTCGTCCGGACCAGTTCCTCGGCCCGGGTGCGGATCCGCTCCGGCTCGCACACCAGCAGCACCGAACCGTCCGGGAGCAGGTCGGTCAGCAGCTCCATGCTCTCGGCGAGGACGGGCGAGAACGCCTCCATGCCCTCCACGGTGTCGCCGTCGGCGATCCGGCCGAGGATCTCCTCCAGCGCCGGATGCTCCTCGGCCAGCAGCTTCGCGCGCTCCCTGACCCGCTGCGTCAGCGGCAGCTCGCGGCACGGCGGCGCCCACAGCCCGGCCGGCGCGACGTCGAGGGAACGCTGGTCGGCCGCCTTGAAGTAGCGGATCTCCTCGACGGTGTCGCCCCAGAACTCCACCCGCAGCGGATGCTCCTCCGTCGGCGGGAACACGTCGAGGATCCCGCCGCGCACCGCGATCTCGCCGCGCTTCTCGACCAGGTCGACGCGGTGGTACCCGGCGTCCACGAGCCTGCGGACGGCGTCGTCCATGTCGGCGTCCTCGCCGGAGGTCAGCCGCAGCGGCTCCAGATCGGCGAGACCCGACACGATCGGCTGGAGCACCGCGCGGATCGGCGTCACCACCACGTCCAGCGCGCCGCCCCGGCCCGCCGCGCCGTCCGCCCTGCCGGACACCGCGCCGTCCGGCAGGGCGGCGTCCGGGTGGACGAGACGGCGCAACACGGCGATGCGCTGCCCGACCGTGTCGGAACGCGGCGACAGCTTCTCGTGCGGCAGCGTCTCCCACGCCGGGAAGTGCGCCACCCGGCCCGGGTCGAGCAGGCTCGTCAGGGCGGCCGTCAGGTCCTCCGCCTCCCGGCCGGTGGCGGTCACCGCGAGGACGACCCCGCCCCCGGCGGCGCCGCCGACACGGCGGCCCAGCGCCGCGGCGAGGACCGGCCACACCGAGGCGGGGGCGACGATCTGGCGGTCCGTACGCGCCGCCGCGAGGGCGCGTTCCAGCCCGGGGCCGGAGCACGCCAGATCAACAAGTCCAGAAAGCGTCATCTTCGTCCGCTCATCAAGCCGAGGGAGCCTCATAGAACCGGGAGCAGGGCAGCCCGGAAACCCGGAAACCCACCCGGATCCCGGTATCGCGTACCAGGGTACGCGCCACCACCGACGCTCGTTCCGTCGTGCCGCGCCCCGAACCGGTGGTGCGGACGGGCCGAATGAGACCACGGCGAACACCGTCGGCGACGCAACGCGACACGTCGGCGGCCAAGAATAGGCAAATAGCGGACGGACCGCAGTCGAACGGTTACGCTGCGATACTGTGACCGATCTGCGTACGCCGCCGGTCAACGACGGCGATCTCTTCTCAGAACGCGCCCGCCAGTACGCCCTAGAGAAGCCCCTGCAGCGGATCCACATCCTGGAAGCGGGCTGCGGCTGGGGTACGGGCCTGGACGTGGGCGACCGCGAACACCACGTCACGGGCGTCGACATGGAGTCTCCGGAGCTGCGCGCCTACACCTGCGAGCGCCCCGACCTCGACACCTGGCATCTGGGCGACCTGCGGACCGTTCCGCTGCCGCCGCGCGCCTTCGACATCGTGCACGCCTCCTATCTGATCGAGCGGGTGCCGCACGCCGAACTCGTCCTCGACCGGTTCGTGGCCGCGCTCAAGCCCGGCGGGCTGCTGCTCGTCCATCTGCGCGACCGCGGCACCGCGTTCGGTTTCCTCGACCGGACGCTGCCGCGCTGGATGCACGCCTCCGGCCGCCGCCGGAGACGGCGGATGCGCCCGGGACGCGGCCCGCGCGGCGCGCACGCCCGCGTCCCGTACACGCCCGGCACCGAGGCCGGCACCGGGCCCGGCGCGGCGGCGGGCGAGGGGAACGGCACCGCGGAGCGGCCCCAGCCGGCGCCGCGGCCGGTGATCCGCACCGGGCCGCCGCCGGCGATCTACGACCGGGTGGCGTCCCGTGCGGGTATGCAGTGGTACTGCGTGATGCGCGGGCTGGTGATCTCCGAGGAGTACACCTCGCGCCAGGCCATCGACGCCCTCGGCGCCGGTACCGGCCTGGTCGCGCTGGTGTGCCGACTGGTGTCGCTGGTCAGCCGGGGCCGCCTTCCGGCGGACCATAGCGACGTCACGTTCGTGATCCGCAAACCGGAGAACCGCTTCGCCCGGGTCATCTGACCGGGACATCTCAGAACCGGAACAGCTGAGAACCAGGACATCTCAGAACCAGGACAGCTGAGAACCGGGTCGTCTGAAACCGGGACATCTGAGATCGACCTTGCGGGGTGGTGGTGCGGGAGTCCGGTCGGCGCAGTATTTTTCCTGCGGAAACTCCATGCACACGGTTCAGCCCGGCGTTCCGCCGGGCAAGATCGGAGATCGCGGTGACCGCCGAAGCCGGCCTTCCCGACACGCTGCGCGACCTGCCCGCCTGGACCCCCGGCCCGGTGGAGCTCGCCGACCTGGAGCTGATCCTGGCGGGCGTGTACCGGCCGCTGACCGGGTTCCTCGGCTCGTTCGACACCGCCATGGTGATCGCCGGTGGACGGCTCGCGGACGGCACCCCCTGGCCGGTCCCGGTCACCCTGTCGGTTCCGAAGGAGCTGACCGGTCACGAACGGCTCGTCCTCCAGGACCCGGAGGGCGTGCCGCTGGCGGTGCTGCGGGTCACCGAGGCATGGCAGGACCCGACGAGCCACGGCTGGCGACTCGCCGGGCCCCTGGAGGCCCTTCGCGCCCCCGCCCACGGACCGTTCCACGGCCTGCGCCGCCGCCCCGACGAACTCGAACCCTCCGAAGGCCCCACACTTGCAGCTCCACCCGAGGGGGGACGACCCCCCACACCCCCCGTAAACAAGCTCACAACTCCACCCGAGGGGGGACGACCCCCCACACCCCCCGTAAACAAGCTCACAACTCCACCCGAGGGGGGACGACCCCCCACACCCCCCGTGAACAAGCTCGCGGTGGCCACCCGCGAGCCCCTGCACCGCAAGCAGCTCGGCCAGATCAGGCAGGTCTCCGAGCGGCTCGGCGCGACCGTCCTGGTGCTGCCGCTGCTGGGCGGCGAGCACGACGAGTCGCTTGTCCGGGCCCTGCTGGGCGTTCGCCGGGAACTGCCGGACGGCGCCCAGGTCGTCCCCGTCCCGCTGCCCGTTCGCGGCGCCGAGCCGACGGACCCGAAGCGCGACGTCCAGCTCCAGGCACATGTCGCCGCCGCGTACGGCGCCACGCATCTGCTCGCCGACCGGGAGGTGGAGGGCACCGCCGTCCCGACCGTCGTGCCGGAGCCGTGGGCCTACGACGCCGATGTCGAGGTGTGGCGGCCCGTGGCGCGCATCGAGCCCGACCACGTCCAGGCGGAACTGACCCGGGAACGGCTGGACGAGCTGCTGGACGCCGGCGAGCCGATCCCCGACTGGTTCACCCCGCCCGCCGTCGCCCGGGAACTGGCGCTGGCCAGGCCGCCGAAGCTCTCCCGCGGCATCACCGTGTTCTTCACCGGCCTGTCGGGCTCCGGGAAGTCCACGGTCGCCCGCGGCCTCGCGGACGCGCTGATCGAGCGCGGCGGCCGGACGGTCACGCTGCTCGACGGCGACGTCGTCCGGCGGATGCTGTCGTCCGGCCTGACGTTCTCGCGCGCCGACCGGGACCTCAACATCCGGCGCATCGGCTTCGTCGCCGCCGAGATCACCCGGCACGGCGGCACCGCCATCTGCGCGCCGATCGCGCCCTACGCGGCGACCCGCGCGGAGGTCCGGCGGATGGTGTCCGCCGTCGGCGACTTCATCCTCGTGCACGTGTCGACGCCGCTGGAGGAGTGCGAGCGGCGCGACCGCAAGGGCCTGTACGCCAAGGCCCGCGCGGGCGTGATCCCCGAGTTCACCGGTATCTCCGACCCCTATGAGGAGCCGGAGGACGCCGACCTGACGCTCGACACCTCGCGGATGAGCCCGCAGCAGGCGGTCGACAAGGTCCTCGACCTGCTGGTGGACGGCGGTTGGGTCCGCCCCGCCTGAACGGGCCCGACCTGCTCGAGCCCGCCTGAACGGGCCCGCCCGAACTCGCCCGCCCGGCTGGGCCGCACGGCTTGCCTACCCGCCTCGCCTGCCTTGCCTGGAGGGTTCGGTTCCGACGCCGCGGTTATCACAGCCGAGGGCATCCTCTATGGTGATACGGGATTTTTCCTACATAGCAGGTAGGTCATGCCGATGGACTTCGATTGGACGATGGCGCTGGGTTCGTTCCTGGTCGCCATCATCGTCGGGCTGACCGGCATGGGCGGCGGTGCCCTGATGACACCGATGCTCGTGACGTTCTTCAATGTCAGCCCGCTCGCCGCCGTGTCCAGCGACCTGGTGGCCGCCGCCGTGATGAAGCCCGTCGGCAGCGCCGTCCACTACCGGCAGGGCACGATCGACATGCGGCTCGTGGGCTGGCTCTGCGTGGGCTCGGTGCCCGCCGCCTTCTCCGGTGTGCTGCTGGCACGGGCCCTCGGCGACGGCGAGTCCGTCGAAACCCTCATCAGCAAGGCGATGGGCGTCGCCCTGATGATCGCGGCCGCGGGCCTCGTGCTGCGCGGTCAGCTGACCCGCCGGGCCCGCGCCGCGTCCGGCGGGGAGCCCGGCGAGGACGACGGCGAGGTGCCCAGGGTCAAGATCCGGCCCGTCCCGACCGTCCTGGTCGGGTTGGTCGGCGGGGTCGTCGTCGGCATCACCTCGGTCGGCTCCGGCTCCCTCATCATCGTCGCGCTTCTCGCCCTGTACCCGGCGCTCAAGGCCAACCAGCTCGTCGGCACCGACCTGCTCCAGGCCGTCCCGCTCGTGTTCGCCGCCGCCCTCGGCCACCTGCTGTTCGGCGACTTCCGCATGGAGGTCACCGCCGCCCTGCTCGTCGGCTCCATCCCCGGCGTCTACCTCGGCTCGAAGATCTCCTCGCGCGCGCCGTCCAAGCTGATCCGGCGCGTGCTCGTGCTCGTCCTCGTCGCGTCGTCGCTGAAGCTGTTCGGCGTCGAACCCGTCCCGCTCGCGTGGACGATGGTCGTGCTGACCGCCGGCGCGGGCGCCGTCCTGCTGGTCATGCACCGCCGTGATGCCCGAAACCGGGATACGCTGCCCTCTTCCGCCGCATCCCCCGGTCTTTCCGGCACGTCACGAGAGCAGGGCAAGCGTGGACCAACGATGGCCGCATGACACCGTCGACGTCCTCGGCGTCCGCATCAGCCGCACCGGCGTCGCGCAGTTCCGGTCCTTCGTCGAGAGGGCCGTCAAGGACCGGACGAAGCTGACCGTCACCTTCGCCAACCCCGACTACGTGCTCAAGGCCCAGAAGGACCACGAGCTGCGCGCCCTCATGAACGCCTTCGACCTGAACCTCCCGGACGGGTGGGGCGTCGTGCTCGCCGCGCGGATCTTCGGCCGGCCGGTGCCGGGGCGGATGGCCAACGACGACCTCACCGACGACCTGTTCGGGCAGCCCGCCGAGCACGGCTGGCGGGTGTTCCTGTTCGGCAACGCGCCCGGCGTCGCCGACGAGGCGGCCGAGAACGTCCGCAAGTGGTTTCCCGGCCTGGAGATCGCCGGGACGCGGCACGGGCACTGGGCGGACGAGACCGGCCGCATCCCCGCCGCGACCGCCGAACGCCTCGTCGCCGAGATCAACGACGCGGCCCCCGACATCCTGCACGTCGGCCTCGGCACGCCGCTCCAGCAGCGGTTCGTCATCGAGTACCGCGACCGGCTCACCGCGCCCGTCGTGATCACCTGCGGCGCCTACTTCGAGCACCTCGCCGAACGGCGCGACTACTACCCGGCGTGGGTGTTGAAGCTGCGTGTCGGGTTCCTGTACCGGCTGGCCCGCGAGCCGCGCCGGCTGTGGCGGCGCTACACGGTGGAACTCGGGTCCTATCTCGTCCGGGTTACGGTCGCCCGAATCCGCCAGGGCAAGAGCCGGATGGAGTGATCATCGTCCCATTCCGGGCGCCATTCCCGGAAAGGCTGCCCGATTTCTCGCCTTGTGATAAGACAGGGTGCCAACACCATCCCCGGTCGTACCCCGGAGCCCATACATGCGCCGAAGCACCGCCTGCATCCTGGCCACCTCCCTCGCGGCGTTCGCCCTTCCGGCGACGGCGGGCGCGGCCTCGGCCGACCTCGCCCAGTCCAAGGTGGTCTCGGCGAACCCGGTGAACAACACCCCGCACGTCCTGGACGGCACCGTCCGCGCCATCACCGTCGTCGGTGACTTCGTCGTCGTCGGCGGCAACTTCGAGCAGGTGCGCGAGGCGGGCAGCGGCAAGAAGGCGCTGAAGCGGCACAACCTGTTCGCCTACGAGATGAAGACCGGGAAGATCAGCACGACGTTCGTCCCGAAGGTGGACGGCACCGTCCACGCGCTCCAGCCCGGCAGCGGCGCCTGGGTCTACATCGCCGGGACGTTCACCAACGTCAACGGGAAGAAGACCGGCACGGTCACCGCCCTCAAGATCACCACCAACCAGGTGCACACCGGTTTCAAGCCGAACGTGAACTACCGCGTCACCACGATGGTGCGGCGCGGCGCGCGGCTCTACATCGGCGGCACGTTCACCAAGGCCGGCGGCAAGGCCCGCACCGCGGTCGCCCGCCTGGACTCGCTGACCGGCGTCGCCGACAACGGCTTCAACTTCAGCGTCACCACACCGCGCTCGGGCGCGCTCAAGGTCTACAAGCTCGCCGTCGACCCCGCCGACACCCGCATGGTGATCAACGGGACGTTCACCCGCGTCAACGGCCAGAGCCGGCCGCAGATCGCGATGATCAACCTGGGCAAGGGCGCGGCGAAGCTGTCCACCTGGGCGACCACCGAGTACGCCGACGCGTGCAACCTCAACGCGTTCGACACCTATATGCGCGGGATGGACTTCTCCCCCGACGGCAAGTACTTCGTGGCCGTCACCACCGGCGGGCCCTACGGCACCAGCACGCTGTGCGACACCGCCGCGCGCTGGGAGGCGTCCCGCACCGGCTCCGGACAGAAGCCCACCTGGGTCAACCACACCGGCGGCGACACGCTCCTGTCCACCTCGATCACCGGCGTCGCCGTGTACGTCGGCGGGCACCAGCGCTGGCTGGACAACCCCAGGGGCCGCGACAACCCGGGCCCCGGCTCGGTGTCCCGGCCCGGCATCGGCGCGCTCAACCCGTCCACCGGCAAGGCCCTCGCCTGGAACCCGACGCGGACGCTCGGGCACGGTGTCGAGGCCCTCGTCGCGCACCCCAAGGGCCTGCTGGTCGGCAGCGACACCGACCAGCTCGGCAAGGAGTACCACGGTCGCATCGGAATGTTCCCGGCGGGCTGAGCCCACCGGTATCCGGCGCCGCCTTCCTGTTCGGGGACGCGATGCGTGGCGCGCACCGCCGCCCTTGTGAGATAAAGGGCGAGACCATCGAGAGGAAAGGGGCAGACGGTGCGTAATAACCCGTTCCCCGGTGGCCATCACCGGCCCGACCCACGCCGCTCCCAGCCGGTTCCACGCGATTCCCGCCGCGGGCGCAGCTCCGCGTTCTACTTCACCGCCGCCGGCATGGTCCTCGTCGTCGGCGGCTCCGCGGGCGCGATCGCGCTCGGCGGCGGCGTCATCGACCGCGACGTCCGCACCGCGTCCGGCGGGTACGGCTCCGTCGTCACCGCGTCGGCCGACACCTACGTGGTCCGCGAGATGCCCGGCAAGGGCTTCGGCGACGCCAAGAAGATCACCGCGTCGGCATGGCCGGCGTGGAACACCGAGGCGTACATGGCGTTCGACGTGCCGGCCGGGACACCCGACTTCACCGGCGCCCGCGTCGAGGCCACCTTCGAGCGCACCGACAACCGGCCCCGCCGCGTCGAGCTGCGCGTCCTGCCCGCCTCGTGGACGGAGAACGACACCCTGTGGCGGAACCGTCCCGTCGCGGGCGAGGTCGTCGCGACCGCCGAGGTCCGCGGCAAACGGATCTCCTTCGACGTCGGCGACGTCGTCCGCGGCCCCGGCCGCTACGCGTTCGCCATCACGAACCGGAACAAGAGGTCGGCCGCGTCCCTGCGCTCCCGCGAGACCGGCGAGGGCCCGCGCCTTCTGCTGCGGACCCGCCGGGGCGACAAGCCGTCCCCACGGCCGTCCGCCTCGACCACGCCCAAGCCGTCGGCGACGTCGCTGCCGACCCCCGGCCCCGAGCCGACCTGGACCGTGCCGGAGCCGGAGCCGACGCAGCGCCCCAGCACGCCCCCGGTCGGCCGGACGCTCTGCGGCCTCTCCCTCGAACTCAAGCCGGGCGAAACGTTCCAGCGCGCCCTCGGCCGCATGGACGACGTGTACGGCGGCCTGGAGACCGTCCGGCTGTTCTACCGCGGCGTCCCGCCCGCGTGGCCGGGCAACCCCAACACCGGCACGCGCCCGCCGATCATCTCGTTCAAGTTCGCCCCGAAGGACATCCTCGCCGGCAAGCACGACAAGGCGCTGACCCAGTGGTTCACCACCGCGCCCCGTGACCGCGACGTCTACTGGGTCTACTACCACGAGCCCGAGGACAACATCGCCGCCGGTGAGTTCACCGCCGCCGACTACCGCGCCGCGTGGCGCCGGCTGCGCTCCCTCGCCGACCGGGCCGACAACCCGCGACTGCACGCAACGCTGGTCCTCATGGGCTGGAGCCTCGACCCGCTGTCCAAGCGCGACTGGCGTGACTACTACCCGGGCCGCGACGTCATCCAGGTCCTCGGCTGGGACGTGTACAACCTCAGCTGGAAGAAGGGCATCTACGACTCCCCCGCCACCATGTACGACCGGGTGATCGCCACCAGCAAGGCCGAGAACCTGCCCTTCGGCGTCGCCGAGACCGGCAGCTTCCTCGTCAAGGGCGACAAGGGCGACCGCCGCGCCGCCTGGATCCGCGAGACCAACGCCTACCTCGCCAAGCACAAGGCCCTGTGGGTCGCCTACTTCGACCTCAACTGGCCCACCGGCGACTACCGTCTCCTCGACTCCCACAGCCGCAACGCGTGGCGCGACTTCTGCTGACCCGTTGACCGCTCGAAGCAGAGCGGAACACGAGCCGGCACGTCCCGTCATGGGGCGGATGCCCCGAGGCCACGTCGCCCCGGGGGAAGCTCATCGCTCATCCCATGAGCCGCTGAGCCTCCCCCGGGCGCTCTCCGCCCTCGACTGACCAACCGCCGTAGCCACCGGTGCCGAGCGGCTTGACTCAGACCCCGGCCACGCTCCCGATCGAACGGGCCGAGCGCCCGACCACATCACGGCGCGGCCATCGGCGTCAGTGGTGGCGTTCTTGCCACCGTGACCACCGGTCGCAACCGTGCCATCGCCGAGCAATGACCCCGCGAACAGCAGTGGGCCGGACGCCTGGAGCGTCCGGCCCGCCGATGGTTCAGGGGTTACCCCCTTCGTTTACTTCTTGGCGAGGACGATCGTCCACATCGCGGCGCGGCTGGCGGCGTCGGTGGTGGCGGTCTTGCCACCGTAGCCGCCGGTGGCGACCGTGCCGTTGCTGTCGGCGATCAGGGCGGTGATGCGGCCGCCGCCGGAGCCGATGCCGGTGCCACGGGTGGTGACGCCGGCCGGGGCCGTCCACGCGGTGGTGCTGGAGGACTTGTCGCTCCAGTACGTCAGCGCCCAGGCGCCGGACCCGGCGACCGTCGCGGTCGGGCTGGTGTGCGAGGTGGTGGTGGCCGCGTCGGCGCCCTTGGCGACCGCAGCGATCGGGTCGGTCGTGTTGGTGCCCTCGTAGGCCACCAGCCGGATGTCGGCCTTGGTGTAGTCGCTGAGGCCGATGTTCACCTGCTGGCCGGCGTCGCCCGCCTGAGCGACCCGCTTCCACAGGACCGACGTCGCGCCGGCCGCGGTCTGGGTGTCGACCTGCGTCCAGCCGGCCGGCGGCGTGGTCATCGTCGCGTTGCTGCTGTTGAAGGTCAGCACCATGATCAGAGCGTCGCCGGGCTGGACGGCCGGCGGGATCTGCGCGAACGCCGTCTTGACGTTGGCGTTGCCGCCCGCGCCGCCGCGGTACCCGATGTTGGTCGAGTCGGCGGCGACCGTGACGGACTGGGTCTTGGTGCCCGTGCCGCCGCGGTTGTCGGTCACGGTCAGCTTGACCGTGTAGGTGCCGGCCTCGTCGTAGGTGTGCTGCGGCGTGGCGCCGGTGCCGTTCTCACCGTCGCCGAAGTCCCACGCGTAGGACGCGATCGTGCCGTCGGAGTCGTTGGAACCGGCCGCGTTGAACGAGCACTCGAGCTGGTTGCAGTTGGACGTGAACGCGGCGGTCGGCGCCTGGTTCGGCGTCCCGGCGTAGAGGAAGACCGTGCGGCCGCGCCAGTCGGCGGTGCTCACCTGGGTGCTGGTGCCGGACGGGACGCCGGCCTCGGAGAACGCCAGGCGGTACAGCCGGCCGTTGGTGCTGTTGACGTAGTAGAGGCTGCCGTCGTCGACGAACATGCCGCCGACCTGCGCCCAGCTCATGCCGGTGAGGTTGCCGACGGCGGTGTACTCCTGCGCGCCGACGACGTTGCTCTCCGGGTTGAACGTCCGGTAGTAGAGCGCGGTCGTGCCGCGGGTGTAGTAGATCCGGCCGTTGGAGAAGAACATGGCCGTGATGTTCGGCACCTGGCCGTGCCAGGTCGTCATGTTGGTGAGCTGGTCGGCGGTGTTGATCGTGGTCGGGGTGCCGAGCGCCGTGCCGTCGAACGTGCGGCGGCGGAACGCGCCGTCGGAGCTTCCGTAGAACAGCTCACCGTTGATCATGAAGGCGCCACGGGCCTGCCGCCAGTCGAAGCCGGCGGTGTTGTCGGTCACCTCGGCGCCGGTGGTCGTCCCGTCGAACGAGCGGTGCTTGAGGTAGTTCTGGGCGCCGACGCCGGTGCCGCCGCCGGAGTACACGTCACCGGGCAGTTCGCCGGTGCTGTAGGCGGGGATCACCGTGCCGCCGGTGAGGGGCATCAGCGCGAGCCTCGGGTGGTACTCGCCGCCGATGTTCAGGGTGTCGCTGCCGACCCACAGGCCCTCGTCGGTGGCAAGCATGTCGAACACGCCGACGCCCTTGTCGCGGCCGGGGTTCCAGCTGAACGGCAGGCCGCTCTCGGGGTCGAGCGCGGCGATGCCCTCGCGGCCGACGGCGCCCTGGCCGGGACGGTCGCCGAGGAACGGGTTGTTGGCCCAGCGGAAGTGGCCGCCGACGTACACGGCGGTGTCGGTGATCTCGACGGCGTAGGAGGTGTCGCCGCCGGTGTAGTTGACCCAGGTGGGCTGCTGGCCGCCGCCGGTCGCGGCGCTCTCCCAGCGGGCCTGCGTGTCGCACAGCTTGACGGAGCCGCCGTAGGCGCCGGTGGTCGTCACGACGAAGTACTTGCCGTTGGGCGAGAACGCGATGTCGCGCATGTAGGTGTCGAACGACTGGGAGCACTGGTCGCCGTAGCGGGTGGTGTCCCAGTTCGCGAGCGAGGCGGACTGGCCGGTGAGATCGAGCATGACGATCTGCCGGCGGGTGCTGCCCGCGACGGAGCTGAAGTTGCCGACGCCGACGAGCTTGGAGCCGTCGGGGCTGACGTCCATCTTGTAGACCTGCGTGACGCCGTCGCCGGTCTGCGTGCCGGCGAAGTTCAGGCTCATGAAGTCGTCACGCGCGCCGGTCGTGGGGTCGAGCGTGGCGAGACCGGGCCGCGCGGCGCCGCCGACGGTGGCGAAGGTACCGGCGACGTACAGCCGGCCGCCGGCCAGACGCAGGTCGCGGACGCGGGCGTCGAGCTGCGGTTTGAACGCGGTGATCGGCGCGCCGGTCTGCGCGTTGAGCCGGGCGAGCACGAAGTGCCGGACGCCGTTGATCTCGCTGAAGTTGCCGCCGACGTAGACGGACTGCCCGTCGGGCGCGGGCAGCAGCACGCTGGCCTCGCCCTTGTTCAGGTTGGGCGCGAAGGTCGGGTCGATCGCGCCGGTGCCGGGATCGAAGGCGAAGATCCGGTTGCGGGTCAGCGTGGGCTTCTGCGCGCCGACCTCCTTCACCTGGGTGAAGGATCCACCGACGTAGATCTTGGAGCCGATCTTCACGATCGACTTCACGTCACCGTCCAGGACGTACGGCGTGTTGTCGGCCGGGTTCGCGCCGACCACACGGCCGTGCCCCGGTTCGGACCCGCGCTGGTCGGCGTGCGCCGGACCGGTGACGGCGAATCCCGCCAGTGTCCCGGCCACGAGCGCCGCGCCCGCTGCCAGGGCCCCCCACCTTCGTCTGCCCATCGACCCCTCCGTGCCAAGTAGCAATAGCTGTCATAACGTGCGCATAAAAGGTGACCGGCGCCGTGTCAGCGTAGCCAGCCGACCATCGACGCCGTCGAACCAGTCCCTAACTTTTCGGTTTCAACTACCGAAGAGCGGAATTTCCGGGCGGTCCCGGACGTGCGCCACGGTTCGCGGGCCCGTCCGGTGTGCCCCGCGAGGTACGCTGCGCACCTCGGGAGGACGCTTCTCCGTCGACTACGGACGACCGGAAAGCGTGACCGAAACCGGCCACCGCCCACTGTCCCCCCTGGCGGGAGGACGGACGTCCCTCAGATGCGGCGGTGCGTCCGGCGACCGGGCGGCGCGGACCGCGCACCCGGGCGGTGCGTCCAGGGGAACGGAGCTGGGATTGACCGGGATGCGTGGAATCGCGGGGAGCACACCCCTCGCGCCGCCGCGGCTGCTGCCGTGGCGGTTGCGGCCGGGCTGGCCCCTCAGCGTCGCGTTCCTGGGTTTTCCGGTGTGGTGGTTCCTCGGTCTCGCCAACGTGGTCCTGCTCGTCATGACGGTGCCGATGGCGGTGACGCTGTGGCGGCGGCGCGGCACCCTCGTCGCGCCCGGCGGGTTCGGCGCCTGGCTGTTCTTCCTCGTCTGGGTCGTGCTCGGCGTGCTCGTGCTGTGGGCGGACGCCCCCCTCGCCGAACCCGGCGGCGGGTTCAGCCGGCTGCTGGTCTACGGCTGGCGGCTCGGCTGGTACGTGTCGTTCACCGTCGTCCTGCTGTACATCGGCAACATGAGCGAGCGCGAGCTGTCGTCCGGGCGGATCGGCAAGCTGCTCGGCTACATGTTCGTCTTCACGACCGTGGGCGGGCTGATCGGCTCGTTCTTCCCGTCCATCCAGCTCACCTCGCCGATGGAGATGCTGCTGCCGCAGGGCCTCACGAGCAACTCGTTCGTGCGCGACATCGTCCATCCGAAGGTCGCCGACATCGAGTCGATCCTCGGCTTCGAGCAGGCCCGGCCGATGGCGCCGTTCGCCTACGCCAACAGTTGGGGCGCGGCCTACGCGTTCTTCCTCCCCTACTTCCTGCTGACCTGGATCGTGCATGCGCGCACCTGGCGGCGCGTGGTCGGGTTCGCCGTCCTCACCGCGTCGCTGTGGCCGGTCGTGTACTCGCTGAACCGGGGCCTGTGGGCGGCGCTCGGCGCGATCGGGCTGTTCGGCGTGGTCAAGCTGATCCAGGTCGGCGGGCCGCGGGTGATCGCCTGGACGGCCGGGATGCTCGCCGCCGGCGCGATCGTGGTGGCGCTGTCACCGCTGCCCGGCCTCGTCCAGGACCGGCTCGACAACCCGCACAGCAACAACCGCCGCACGATGCTCGCCGAGGAGACGACCCGCAGCGCGCTCAGCGGCTCCCCCGTCGTCGGGTTCGGTTCCACCCGCGACGTGCAGGGCGACCTCGGTCAGGTGTCCGGCGGCGACAAGCAGGGCTGCAAGGCGTGCGGCTCGCCGCCGCTCGGCACGCAGGGGCATCTGTGGCTGCTGCTGTTCGCCAACGGGCTCGTCGGGACGGTCGCGTTCTGCGCCTTCTTCGCCATCCGGTTCTTCCGGCACTGGCGGGACCGCGGCGAGTACTCGCTGGCGGGCTGCTGCGTGCTGATCGCCTGCGGACTGTTCATGATCACTTACGACATGGTGGAGGTACCGCTGTACACGGTGATGATCGCGGTCGCGCTGATGTGGCGGGCGCGGCGGGACGCGCGCGGCGGCCCCGCGTACCGCCCGTTCGCGCGCGCCCTGACCGCCGAGGCGTCCCGGTGAGCGGCGCGGGCCCCGAGGGGGGCCGGGTGCGGGACGCCTGGATCGAGGCCGTCGCGGAGCTGTGGCCGGACGCGCGCGTCGAGCCCGTCCGCCCCGGCGAGTCGAAGGGCGCCCGCCGCGAGCTCGCGTTCCTGCCGGACGCCGAGCACCCGCGGCTGCTGGTCCCGGCCGGGCTGCCCGGCGCGGCGGCGAGCGCGCTGCGCCGCTACAGCCATGACCTCGGTGTCAAACAGCGCGTCTCGCGCGGGCTCACCGCCACGGCCGTCCGCACCGGGCTTCCGGAGCGGACGTTGAAGGACCGCCTGCGCGTCACCGGCGGGGGCCCGTCCATCGAGGACCGGCTCGCCGAGCTGCTCGACCGGCCCGTCGTGGTCAGCGTGGGCCTCGGCAGCGCCCGCGCCAACCGCAAGCCGATCCTGCACGTGCTGTCGGAGCGCGGGGAGCCGCTCGCGTTCGTCAAGGTCGGCGACACCGGCACGGCACGCGGTCTGCTCGCCGGGGAGGCCGACGCCCTGCGGTACCTGGACGGGAGGCTCTCCGGGCGCCTGCACGTCCCGCGGCTGCTGTACCACGGGACGTGGCGATCGCTCGACCTGCTCGTCCTGGAGCCGCTGCCGACGAGCGCGCGGGGCTGGCGGCCGCGCGGGCAGGCCCCGGTCGCCGAGATGCGCGCGCTGTTCGAGGTCGGCGGCGTCGACCGGACGGCCCTACGCGACGGCCCCTTCTTGGACGCGGTCGCCGCGAGCGTCGCCGATGTGGCCGACGACCGGCAGCGCGACCGGTTCGGCGAGGTCGTGGAGCACGTCGGCAAGGCGCACGGTGACCTCGTCCTCGACTTCGGCGCCTGGCACGGCGACTGGACGCCGTGGAACATGGCCTGGCACCGCGGCGTGCTGCGCCTGTGGGACTGGGAGCGTTTCGCGCGCGGCGTCCCGAACGGCTTCGACCTGCTGCACTACCGGCTGCAGGAGGCCATGCGCACCGCGTCCGGGCCGCCCTACGCGACATGGCCGGACGGCGCCGCCGCCGTCCTCGAACCCCTCGGCCTGACCGGGGAGGCCGCGGCGGCGACCGTCCGCCTGTACCTGCTGGAGCTGTGCCGCCGCTACCTGCTGGCCGCACAGGAGCCGATCGGCGGGCCGCTGCGCCCCGACGCCGAGCGCCTGCTCGGGCTCCTGCACACCGACGCAACCGACGGGAGGAACCAGTGATCTCGCGCCGCGACGCCCCGCAGTGGGTCAAGGAGACCGGGCGCGCCGCCACCCGCGTCGGCGGGCGGTTGACCGCCGGCGCCCGGATGCTGCCCGACTTTCTCATGGTCGGGACGCAACGCGGCGGCACCACGTCGCTGTTCCGGGCGCTGGCCGCGCACCCTGCGGCCGTCCAGCCGAACTTCCACAAGGGCGTGCACTACTTCGACGTCAACTACACGCGCGGTCTCGGCTGGTACCGGGGGCACTTCCCCGTCCGCTCGCTGACCGAGCGCCGCGTCGCCGCGGCGATGGAGGGCGCGCGCCCGCTGGCGTTCGAGTCGGCGGGCTACTACATGCACCATCCGGTCGCGGCGGAGCGCATCGCGCGGGACCTGCCCGGCGTGAAGCTGATCGTGCTGCTCCGTGACCCGGTGATCCGGGCGTACTCGGCGCACAAGCACGAGTCGGCGCGCGGCTTCGAGACCGAGCCGTTCGAGCGCGCCCTCGACCTGGAGCCCGAGCGGCTCGCCGGGGAGGTCGAGAAGCTCCGGGCCGACCCCGGGTACGTCAGCCACAGCCACCGGCACCACTCGTACGTGGACCGCGGCCAGTACGCCGACCAGATCGCGCGGCTGTTCGAGCTGTTCGGACGCGACCGCGTGCACGTCCTGTACGCGGAGGACTTCTTCACCGAGCCCGAACCCTGCTACGACGCGATCCTGGAGTTCCTCGGCCTGCCGCCGTGGCGGCCCGCGTCGTTCGAGCGGCACAACGCGCGCCCCGGGTCGCCGCTGCCCGACCACCTGCACCGCCGCCTGTCCGAGCACTACGCCCCCTGGGACGACAAGCTCGCCGCGCTCCTCGGCGCCGAGCCCGCCTGGCGCCGGGACGCCCGATGAGCAGGACGCGCGGCCTCCCGCCGACAAGCCCGGCGGCGGTTCCTGCGGCAGGCCCGGCGGACGCCCCACCGACAGGCCCGGCGGACGCCCCACCGACAGGCCCGGCGGCGGGTCCGGCGGCAGGCCCGACGGACGTCCCGCCGACAGGCCCGGCGGACGTCGCGGCGGCAGGCCCGGCGGACGCCCCTGCGGCAGGCCCTGCGGACGTCCCGGCGGCGGGTCCGGCGGATGTCCCGGCGGTGGGCCCGCGTCCGGCCGAGACGGCGGCGCGATGAGCAAGCGCACCCTCGGCCCGTCCAGCGTGCAGGCGGAGCCCCCGCTCGCACCGGACTCGATCCCCGTGACCCGGTACGCGGGTGTCGTCCGGCGGCACCTGACGGTGCTGGTGATCGCGGTGCTGGCCGGCTGTGCGCTCGCCACCGTCAGGATCGCGCTGACCCCGGCGACGTACACCGCGCGCATCGCGGTGCTCGCGCCGCCGGTCGCGCTGCACCCGGGCATCAACATCGGCTCGGCGATCGACACCTACACCCGGAACCCGCGCGAGACGACGATGGACACCGAGGCGCAGCTCGTCTGGTCCACCCGGGTGCTGGCGACGCTGGCGGCGACACCGGGGTTCGACGGGACCCGCGCGGAACTCCGCGACCGGATCGAGCTGAGCGTCCCGTCCAACACGCACGTGTTCACGATCGGGGTGCGGGGCGACACGCCGCAGACCGCGCGCAACGGCGCCAGGGTCGTCGCCGACGCGTACCTGGGCCTGCGACAGCAGATCCTCGGCGAGCTGCAGCGGCGCAACCGCGCCGCGCTGGAGGAGAACCTCGAACTGCTCAAGAAGCAGCTCGACGCGCTGCCGGGTGACGAGGACGAGCTGCGCCGCATCACCACCCGCACCCGCCGCCAGGCCATCGTCAAGCAGATCCGCGACGTGCAGCAGCAGATCTCGGGTCTGAAGAGCCGGGCCGAGCAGCCCGGCGAGGTGCTGCGCGACGCCACGCTGCCCGAGCGCCGCGACGATCCCAACCGCGACATCGCGGTCGCGACCGGTATCGGTCTCGGGCTGCTCGGCTGGATCGCGTTCGTGCTGCTGCGCGAGACCCGGCCGCGGCGGATCCGGCGGCCCGCCGACATCCGGCTGCACGCCCGGCTGCCGATCATCGTGGAGGCGCGCAATCTCGGCGGCGGGCACCGCGAGGTCTGCCGGCGGCTGCGCAACCTCGTGTTCGACGCCGAGGCGACGACCGTCCTCGTCGCCGGGGTGCCGGGCACCGCCGGCGTCGAACTCGCCTACGAGCTCGCCGAGCTGTGCACCGAGGGCGGCTCGGCCGCGACCGTGCTGCGCGTCACCGCGGACGGCGCGGCCCCCGAGCCGCCGCGCCCCGACCAGGGCCGCGGCGCGTTCGGCGTCCGGCTGGTGCGCAGCGACGACGACCGGCAGCTCACCCGCGCCGTCGACCGGGCGGGACGCGACTCGCGCGTCGTCGTCATCACCACGCCCGACATCAACGGCGCGGACACCATCGCCGCGGCCGCCGCCAGTGACCTGGTCCTGGTCGTGGTCGAACGGGGCCGCGCCCTCGACCGCGAGGTGGCGAGCGGGGTGCTGGCGCTCGACCAGTCCGCCAACCCCGCCCGCGCCATCGTGCTGACCGCACCCGCTCCCGCCGGACCCCCGCCCCGGGCCCCCCGGCGGGCTCCCACCCGCCCGCCCCATCGAGCCACCGGCCCCGGACGAGGTAGAGATGAACAGAACCGTCCCCGTGCGACGCGCCGATAAAGTCAAGATGAACCATTCGCGAAGCACGACCCAGATTCACGAGGGGGATCGCCGTGGCAGCTGACCAAGCGGCAGACCCACAGGGGGGGCAGCTGCTGTCCCTGGTCCGCCGGTACACCGCGGCGCTGATCGTGCTCGGCGTGCTCGGCGCGGGCGCCGGCATCGTCCTGGAGATCGCGGTGCCGCCGCCGTACAAGGCGACGGCGACCGTCCTCGTCAGCCCGCTGGAGGGCAACCCCTACTCGCCGGAGGGCCGCGGCGACGACCTCGTGAACCTGCAGACCGAGGCGCAACTCGTCGCCACCGACGGGGTCGCGAAGATCGTCGAGAAGAAGCTCGGACATGAACCGGACGGCAAGGTCGCCGTGTCCGTCCCGCCGAACACGCAGGTGCTCAACCTGACCTACACCACCAGCGACTCCGGGCGCGCCCGCGCGGGCGCGCAGGCGTTCGCCGACGCCTACCTGGAGTACCGCAAGCAGCGCGCGCAGGGCGTGGTGAACAACCAGCTCGCCAAGCTCAAGGCGCAGGCGGAGAAGGTGGAGCTGCAGCTCCAGCAGGCCAACCGGGAACTCGTCACCCTGAGCGGCGCCAAGCGCGCCACCCTCGCGCAGCGCATCACCGCCTACACCAACCAGCTCGGCGTGATCGACGAGCAGTCCAACGACATCGCCAGCACCCCGGTCGACCCCGGCCAGGTCATCACCCCGGCGGACGCCCCGGGCGGCCCCGGCCTGATCCGCCCGGCGATGTACGGCACGGGCGGTCTCATCCTCGGCCTCGTCGCCGGCTTCGCGGTCATGCTGCTGCGGGAGCGACTGAACCAGCGGCTGCGCAACGCCGAGGCGATCGAGGGCCTCGGCCTGCGGGCGCTCGCCACGATCCCGGCGGGCGGTCCGGGCGGCGACACGCTCGCCCTGGTCAGCGCGCCGAAGAGCCCGGTCGGCGAGGCGTACCGGCGGCTGCGCGCCGCGGTGGTCGCGACCGCGCCGCAGACCCCGACGGCACTGTTGGTGTCCAACGCCACACCGGGCGGCAGCGCCCGGCTGGCCAGCGCGAACCTCGCGGTGTCGCTCGCCTTCGCCGGCGCCAAGACCATCATGATCGACGCGACCACCGAGGACGCCGACATGACCGGGCTGTTCGGCGCGCGGCCCGGCAAGGGCCTGTCGGACACGCTGCTCAGCGGCACCGACCCGGCGACCCTGCTGATCCACACCGACTCGCAGCTGCGGCTGCTGCCCCGCGGGCCGCGCGCCCGCGAGGCCGCGCACCGGTTCAGCGGCCCGCGGATGCGCGAGGCCGTGAAGGTGCTGCGCCGCCGCAGCGAGTACCTCGTCATCAACGCGGCGAGCCTGCACGACGCCGACGCGCAGGCGCTGTGCACGTTCGCGGACGCGGTCATCCTCGTCGTGAACCAGGGCGTGACGACGAAGGAGGAGCTGCGGCAGGCGTACGTCGAGGCCGAGCGCGCCGGCGTCACCGTGCTCGGCGCGCTGTTGGAACCGGCGGAGCAGCGCGGGGCGCGGCCGGCGCGGCAGTTGGAGCCGCCCCGCCAGGGCCGGCCGACGCGCGGCGGCTGGGAGACCCGCGCCCAGACCGAGGCGCCGCCGCTCGGCTGGGGCGACGACCAGCCCGGCCCGGAGGACCCGCGGGCCCCCGACTCGCCGGAGGACGGCGGCTACTGGCCGGGCCGCCTCCGCGACGAGGACGAGGACGCCGACTCCGCGTCCCTCACCACCCAGGCCCTCCCCCAGCTCGAGCAGGGCCAGCCCAAGCGACAGCAGCAGATCAAGCCGCAGCCCTGGACCGGGGACCCGCGGCAGTCGTCGCCCCGGCAGCCGCGCCACGGCGACCCGCGGCGCGGGGGCCCGCCGCAGGGCTCGGGCCGGCGCGGCGCGCCGCTCAGCCTGGAGCCGCCCGCGAGTCCGGGCAAGCCGGTCGCGCCCAAGCCGGTCTCCCCCACCGACGTCACGCAGGGCGTCGGCCAGGGCGAGCCGACGGACGCCGAGCGGGCCGAGGCCGCGGCGGCGCTGGAGTCGGCCGCCACACGGACGCAGGAGGACATCTCCAAGTACATGCCGCCCGAGCCGCCCGAGGGCAAGGACGGCCCGGCCGCGCCGAAGGGCCCGTCGGACGCGGCACCGGGCACCGGCCGCTACGGCAAGCAGCCGCACAAGACCGGCCGGCATGCCGGATCCTGATCCGCGGGCCGCAGCGGACGGGCCCGTTCCTGGGTCTTGCGCGCCCGGGTCTTCCGCGCCCGGCCCCGCCGCGAACGGGCCCGCCGCGAACGGACCCGCCGCGAACGGGCCCGCCGTGAGTGGGCCCGCCGCGGACGGGCCGGAACGTTCCGGCGGCCCCAACATGAACAGGCTGGCCAGGGGCGGCGCCCTCAACCTGGTGGGCGCCGCCGTCGCGGGCGTGCAGGGCCTCGCGCTGGTCTTCCTCGTCGCACACCTGTACTCGCAGCGAGTCGCGGGCACGTTCTTCGCGGCGACGTCGCTGTTCATCATCCTGCAGGCGGTCTCCGGGCTCGGCACCGACGCCGGGCTGCTGCGCTGGGTGCCGCGCCATCTCGCGCTCGGCGACCGGGCGGCGGCGCTGCGGACGGTGCCGGTCGCGCTGATCCCGGTCGCGGCGACCGCGGCGCTCGCCGGGCTGGTCCTGGCGCTGGCGGCTCCCTGGACCGCGGGCCACATCGGCGCCGACGACCCCGGCCAGGCCGCCGACATGGTCCGGGTGCTGGCGTTGTTCCTGCCGCTCGCCGGGGCGCACGACGCGCTGCTCGCCGCGACGCGCGGGTACGGATCGATGCGGCCGACCGTCCTGGTCGACAAGATCCTGCGGCAGACGCTCCAGGTCGCCGGGATCGTCGTGGCGGCGGCGCTCGGCGGCGACGCCGTATGGCTCGCGTTCGCATGGGCCGCGCCCTACCTGCCGTGCCTGACGATCGCCGCACTCTGGTACCGGAGGATCAGCGGCCCCGCGCGGCGGGACGCGGCCCCCACGGAACAGGGCCGGCGGGCCCTCGCGGGCGACTTCTGGCGGTTCACCGCGCCACGCGCGTTCGCGCAGATCTGCCAGTCGGCGTTCCAGCGGGCCGACATCGTCCTCGTCGCCGCGCTCAGCTCGCCCCGCGAGGCCGCGATCTACACGGCCGCGACCCGGTTCATCGTGATCAGCCAGCTCGTCACGCAGGCCGTGCAGAACGTCATGCAGCCCGCGGTGAGCCGGCTGATGGCGCTGTCCGACAAGGCGGGCGCGCAGCGGGTGTTCGCGGTGTGCGCGTCGTGGAACCTCGCGCTCGCGTGGCCGGTGCACCTGTCGATCGCGGTCGGCGCGCCCGTGTACATCGCGTTGTTCGGCTCCGACTACGCGGGCGACGGCGAGACCGTCACGGTCATCCTCGCGATGGCGATGCTCGTCGCGACCGCCACCGGCGCCCGCGACGTGATGCTGCTGATGGCGGGCCGCAGCGGCCTCAGCCTCGTCAACCAGAGCGCCGCGCTCGGCGTGAACCTCGTGCTGAACGTCCTGCTGATCCCGCCGCTCGGGATCGCGGGCGCGGCGCTCGCGCGGGCGTGCGCGCTGCTGGTGCGGACGCTGCTGGCGCTCGTCCAGGTCCGCCGCATCCTCGGCATGTCACCGGTGAGCGCGGGCCTGTTCTGGGCGGGCGGCGCGGCGCTGGTGAGCTTCGCGGCGCTGCCGCTGGCGGTCCGGCTCGTCGCGGGCTCGGACCCGGTGGCGCTGGCCTGCGGGCTCGTCCCGGGCGCGATCCTGTACCTCACCCTGCTCTGGGCCGGCCGCGAGCGGCTGTCCCTGACGGGGTTCACCTCCCTGCTCCGCGGGAGGCGCGGCCGCGCGGCCGCATCCGGGCCGGGGGGCGTCACCGTCCCGCCGGTCGCCGACACGACACCAGCCAGGAACTGAAAGCCATGTCAGCAATAGACCAGGTACGCCGCAAATCCCGCGCGGTGCTGCGCAAGAGCGGGCTCGCCCCGAGCGGCCCCGTGTACGGGCGGCTGGTCGACGCGGGACGCTCGCTGCCGATTCCGGCCGCGGCCCGCGTCGCCGTGTCCACCGCCGTGCTGCGCCGGCCGTGGAAGGTGCCCGTCCGGTTCGACCGGCTGCTCGTCGGCGCGCAGGGCGGTTGGACCGCCCGCGAGTTCGCCGACCGCACCGGCGACCTGTTGTGGCCGTCCACCCCGTTCCTGGACGGCCCCCACGTCGGCCTGCTGCGGCTCGCCGACGAGCACGGGGAGCTGACCGACGGGCAGATCCTCGACAGCGCCTACGGGCGGCTCGGGCTGCGCTGCATCGAGGCGGGCGGCAACTACTTCGGCGGGACGGACGAGGCGGGTGTGCTCGCCGCCGCCCGCGCGTTCGTCGCCCGCTACCGCGGCGAGGAGGTCCCCGGCGCCGCGCCGCGCCCGCAGCAGAGCGGCCCGCAGGACCCGGTGCTCGTCGCGCCCGTCCGCGGCTCGGACCGCTACCAGATCCTCGACGGCCACCACCGGCTCGCGATCGCGGCGATGAGCGGCGCGACGGGCGCCGACGTCGTCGCGAAGTGGCTGCCCGTCACCACCCCCCTGCAGGACCTGCTGCTCAAGATGAGCTGGCTGGACGGCACCCACGAGCTGTACCAGCCGATCGACGCGCCGGAGCTGGAGTCGGGCTGGACGACGGTCCGGCAGTGCACCGACCGGCTCGCCAAGATCGACGCGTTCCTCGGCGAGCGCGGCATCGCCGGCGGCCGGTACCTGGACGTCGCGAGCTGCTACGGCTGGTTCGTGGCGAAGATGGCCGAGCGCGGCTTCGACGCCGAGGGCATCGAGCGCGACCCGCTCGCCGTACCGCTGGGTCAGGCGATCTACGGGCTTCCGGACGGTGTGATCTCCAGCGGCGACTGCGTCGAGTTCCTCGGCGGGCACGACGCGGGCCGCTGGGACGTCGTGTCGTGCTTCAGCCTGCTGCACCACTTCGTCCTCGGCCGCGGCTCGGTCAGCGCCGAGGAGCTGATCCGGCTGCTGGACCGCGCCACCGGGCGGGTGCTGTTCTTCGACACCGGTCAGGACAACGAGAAGTGGTTCGCCGAGTCGCTGCGCGGCTGGAACCCGTCGCACGTCGAGCGGTTCCTGCGTGAGAACACCTCGTTCGACGAGATCGTCGACCTCGGACCGGACGAGGACGCCCGCCCCCCGTACGAGGACAACTACGCCAGGCACCTGTTCGCGTGCGTCCGAAAGGCATGATTCGTCTAGGCCGCCCGTTCGTCCTCGGAGTTCTGCTGCTGACCGCCGCGGGGTGCGGCGGGTCGGCGTCGCCCGCGGTGGCGCCGCCGTCCTCCACACCGCCCGCGGCGGGCTCCGACAGCGGACGGACGGGCACGGTCCTGACGAGCGGGCTCAACGAGAACGGGCAGCTCGGCCGTCCCGGCGCGTCCATCGAGACGGGGCTCGCGCCGGTCGGCGGGCTCGGCGAGGTCCGCGCCGTCGCGGGCGGCGCCCGGCACTCCCTGGCCATCGCCGCGGACGGGACGGTCGTCGCATGGGGCGCCAACGACCAGGGCCAGCTCGGCGACGGCACGAACCGTGACAGCCGCGTCCCGGTACCGGTGCTCGCCCCGGACGGCGGCCCGGGCCGGCTCACCGGCGTCGTCGCCGTCAGCGCCAACAACGACTTCTCCATGGCGCTGCGCCGCGACGGGACGGTGGTGACGTGGGGCGACGGGTCGTCGGGGCAGCGCGGCATCGGCGAGCGCACCAGCCCCCGCTTCCCGACGACGGTGAAGTCCCCGGACGGCCGCCGGGCGCTGAGGGACGTCGCCGCGATCGCCGCCGACGGGCACACCGAGCTGGTGCTGCGCCGCAACGGGCAGGTGCTCGCGTGGGGCGCCAACGACTACGGCATGGTCGGCGACGGCACCCGCGAGGACCGTTCCCTACCCGTGCCGGTGCGCGGCCTGGACGGCGCGGGACGGTTGAAGGACGTCGTCCGCATCGCGATCGGCGGCCAGTACGGCCTGGCGCTGCTCCGCGACGGGCGCGTCGTGTCGTGGGGGCACAACGACCTCGGCCAGCTAGGCGACGGCACCCGGAACGGCCGCCTCACCCCCGCACCGGTACGCGGCGTGGGCGGGAACGGCGTCCTCGACCGCGTCATCTCGGTCGCGGCGGCGGAGAAGCACGGCTACGCGGTCCGCGCGGACGGCACCGTCGTCGCCTGGGGCAACAACACCGCAGGACAGCTCGGCGACGGCACGCTGAAACTCCGCGAGACCCCCGTCGAGGTCGTCGGACGCGGCGACGAGAAGCGGCTGCGCGGGGTCGCGCAGGTCTTCGCGGGCGAGGCGTACGGCGCGGCGGTCCTCACCAACGGCACGACGCTGACCTGGGGCGCGGGCGGCAGCGGACAGCTCGGCTCCGGAAAACGAGCGCCACGCAGCCGTCCAGGCGAGGTGGTCACAACACAAGGCGGCGCCCCCGGCACCGCCCTGACAGTCGGCGTCGGCGAACGCCATCTGATCCTGCTGGCGCGCCCCTAGCCGTTCTTCAACGGCTCGGGGCTGCCGCGAACAGCTCAGCGGCTCCGGGAAACGGGCGCTGAGTTGATTGCAGGAACGGCCCACTGCGCTCGCCGTGCGGCTCACTACGTGACCGTTCCTGTGCGAACGCGCATCGCTTCGCGATCCGCCCGGTATCGCTTGCCTTCGGCTTTGCTGCACCGGGCGGGTCACGTGTTCGCGTGCGGGCTGAGGCCCGTCGGAGGAGGTGTTAGGCGTTCTTCGGCGGCTCGGGCTGCTGCGGGCCCTCCGGCTTCGGCGCCTCGGCGGACGCCTGCGCGCCCGGCGCCTGACCTCCCGGCGCAGGGGCGCCCGGGGCCGGCCCGCCCGCGGCCGGGGCGTGACCCGCGGCGGCGGGTGCGGGCGTTGCGGAGCGCCGGCGCCACAGCAGGAACCCGCCCCCCGCGGCGACCACGGCCGCCACGCCGGCGCCGGTGAGCACGAACGGCATCGCGGAGCCGCCGTCCTTCTCCTCAGCGGCCACATAGCCCGCCGCGGGCGCGGTGGGCTGCGACTGGGCGAGGGTCCGCTCCTCCTGCTGCTGCACCTGCGACTCCGGCGCGGGCTTGCCGTTGTTGCCGGGCTTGCCGGGCTTCGGCGGCGCGTACTTCGACTCCGGCAGCGTCCGGACGAACCTCAGCAGCGCCAGGTCGGGCTTGCCCTTGCTGCCCTGGACGGCCGTGGAGTACACCGACTGGACCTGGGCGTCCGGAAGCGTGTTGGACGACGCCTTGAGCTGGTCGCCCGCCAGCACCACGTAGGTCCCCTTGCGCTTCACCAGTGCCGGGAGCTGCTTGACGATCTGCCCGGCGTCCTCCCCGGCGGGGACGACCGCGACGAACACCGGGACGGACCGTCCCTGCGCGGAGCGGAGCAGTTCCTGCGCGCCGTCCGTCCGGTAGTACTTGGCGCGCGAGTCGACGTAGTAGCCGCTCTCGGTGATGCCCTCGGCGACCGCGTCGAGATCGATCTGCGCGTGCGCGGGCGATGCGGTCAGTGCGAGCGCCGGCGCGAGCGCCAGCACGGTCGTCCCGGACGCGGCGATGCGGCGGACGGAGATGTTCACCTGAGAGGCTCCTTACGACACTGCGACTTCTGAGGCTGCGAGTTCTGAGCTGCGACTTCTAGATCTGCGGCGGGCAATCAACGTACCGGCGAACACCGGGAAAGGTGGCCGAAGCCGGGGAAACGGCAGGCATCGGTCAGATGCCGCGCCCCCGGGTGTGCAGGGCGAGCAGGACGCGCTTGCCGGACACGACGCCCGACGCGACGGCCAGCGCGAACGGCACCCGCCGCTCCTTCGGGTTCGCTCTGATCGCGCGCGCCGACCAGCGCAGCGCGTCCCGCCGCCGGCCGACGGTGGCGCACCCGAACGCCAGCTGCCCGTAGACGCGGCCCGCCGCGCCCGGCACCTCGCCGATCTCCGGGTAGTGCTCCAGGAACCACTCCAGCGCCGCGACCTTCGTCTCCCACGCCTGCGCGTAGTACGACGTCAGCCCCCACAGCACCCGGACGTACGGCTCGTCGACGTTCACGACCGGGTGGCGGCGGGCGGCGCGGAGCGCGAGGTCCCAGTCCTCGCCCTGGCTGCCGGGGATCGTCTCGTCCACCATGCCGATCTCCACCAGCGGCTCACGGCGCGCGACATAGGTGGACGAGTGGACGCTCATCATCCGGTCGCGGATCAGCGCGTCGTAGGTGACACGGTCGGTGCCGGCGAGGCGGGGCAGCTCGCGCCCGTCGAAGTCGATGACGATGCCGGAGCTGCACAGCACCGCGTCGGGCTCGGCCTCCAGCGCCTTCACCTGCGCGGCGAGCTTGCCGGGCAGCCACTGGTCGTCGTCGTCGCAGAACGCGACGAGGTCGGTGTCCAGATGGTCGATCCCGGAGTTGCGGGCGCCGGCGAGGCCGGGCGCCCGGGTGTTGGCGATCACCTCGACCCGGTCGCCGGCGAGCGAGGCGTCCGGCTCGGCCCGGTCGAACACGACGACGGCGCGCAGCTCGCCGTCGTACTCCTGCGCCAGCACCGACTCCAGCGCGCGGCGCAGCAGCTCCGGCCTGTTGTGCGTCGGGAGGACGACTCCGACGGATGGGGGCATCGAGGACCTGCCTATGGGGTGGGAGGAAGGAAGGGACCGGAAGCCCGGACGGCCCGCCGCGCCGAATGCCGCCGGGACCGGGCCCGGCGGCCTCCGGTCAGCGCGCCCCGGTGATCATGCCGGCGCCGACGGTGTTGTTGGTGGCCTCGTCGATGAGGATGAACCCGCCGGTGAGCCGGTTACGGCCGTAGTCGTCGACGAACAGCGGCTGCGTGACCCGCAGGGACACCCGGCCGATCTCGTTCAGTTCGAGGGCCGGGGCCTGCTCGTCACGGTGCAGCGTGTTGACGTCCAGGCGGTAGTGCAGTTCCTTCACCACCGCCTTCGCGGTCCGCGTCGTGTGCTTGATGATCAGCTTCGTCCGGGGAGTGAGGGTCCGGTCGGGCGTCATCCAGCAGACCATCGCGTCGATGTCCTGCGCGACCTCCGGCCGGTTGTTGGGACGCGCGATCATGTCGCCGCGGGAGATGTCGATGTCGTCGGCGAGCCGCAGCGTCACCGACATCGGCGCGTAGGCCTCGTCGACCGGGCCGCGCGGCCCGTCGATGTGCGTGATCGTCGTGGACAGCCCGGACGGCAGGTGCAGCACCTCGTCACCGGGCTTGAGGACACCGCCCGCGACCTGGCCCGCGTAGCCGCGGTAGTCGTGCAGGTCGGGGTCGGTGGACGCGTGCGGGCGGATCACGTACTGCACCGGGAACCGCACGTCGATCAGGTTCCGGTCGGACGCGATGTGCACATGCTCCAGATGGTGCAGCAGCGACGACCCCTCGTACCACGGCATGTTCACGCTGCGCGACACGACGTTGTCGCCGTGCAGCGCGGAGATCGGCACGAACGTCAGGTCGGTCACCTCCAGCTTGGAGGCGAACGCGGTGAACTCGTCCACGATCCGCTCGTAGACGTCCCGGTCGTAGTCGACCAGGTCCATCTTGTTGACCGCCACGACCAGATGCGGGACCTGGAGCAACGTGGTGAGGAACGCGTGCCGCCGCGACTGCTCCAGGATGCCCTTGCGGGCGTCCACCAGAATGATCGCCAGGTCGGCGGTGGACGCGCCCGTCACCATGTTGCGGGTGTACTGGATGTGCCCCGGGGTGTCGGCGATGATGAACTTGCGGCGCGGCGTCGCGAAGTACCGGTACGCCACGTCGATCGTGATGCCCTGCTCCCGCTCGGCGCGCAGGCCGTCGGTCAGCAGCGCGAGGTTCGTGTACTCCTCGCCGCGGTCGGCGCTGGTCCGCTCCACCGACTCCAACTGATCCTCGAAGATCGACTTGGAGTCGAACAGCAGCCGGCCGATCAGCGTGGACTTGCCGTCGTCGACGCTGCCCGCCGTCGCGAACCGCAACAGATCCATGCCCTTGGGGGACGAGCCCCCGGCGGCCTCGTTCGCGCCGGCCATCAGAAGTAGCCCTCCTTCTTACGGTCCTCCATCGCGGCCTCGCTGGTGCGGTCGTCCGCGCGGGTCTGCCCGCGCTCGGTGATCCGCGTCGCCGCGATCTCCTCGACGACCTCGTCTAGCGTCGTCGCGGACGACTTCACCGCGCCCGTGCAGGACGCGTCCCCGACCGTCCGGTACCGGACGGTCGCCTCGAACGCCGGTTCGTCGTCGCCGCGGTTGGCGAACCCGGTCTCGGCGTCCAGCAGCAGCCCGTCCCGCTCGAAAACCTGGCGGGTGTGCGCGAAGTAGATCGACGGAAGCTCCAGCTCCTCCCGCCGGACATAGTCCCAGATGTCGAGTTCGGTCCAGTTCGACAGGGGGAACACCCGGACATGCTCACCCTGCACGATCTTGGTGTTGAACAGGTTCCACAGCTCCGGGCGCTGGTTCTTCGGATCCCACTGCCCGAACTCGTCCCGGAACGACACCACCCGCTCCTTCGCGCGGGCCTTCTCCTCGTCGCGGCGCGCCCCGCCGAACGCGGCGTCGAACTGGTGTTCCTCGATCGCGTCCAGCAGCGTCGTCGTCTGGAGCCGGTTCCGGGACGCGCGGCGCCCCTTCTGCTCCACGACCCGGCCGCTGTCGATCGAGTCCTGCACGGACGCGATCACCAGCCGGACCCCGGTCTGAGCGACCCGGCGGTCCCGGAACTCGATCACTTCGGGGAAGTTGTGCCCGGTGTCGACGTGCATCACGGGGAACGGGATCGGCGCGGGCCAGAAGGCCTTCTGCGCCAGCCGCAGCATCACGATGCTGTCCTTGCCGCCGGAGAACAGCAGCACCGGCCGCTCGAACTCGGCCGCCACCTCCCGGAAGATGTGGATGGACTCGGCCTCGAGGACGTCGAGCTGCGACAGCAGATAGTCGCAACGCTGCACGGTCTGGGACATCGTTGGGCTTCTCCGCCTTTCTGGCAAGGGGCGACCGGCGGGACGCGGCCGCCACGGGGACGCGTTCCCCACCGGGATCGAACACCGGCCCGGCCCGGCACCATCCCGTCCGCTGATCGGATGGTGAAAGGACTGGTCAGGACAGGGCGTCGTGCACATCCCGGATGCCGGTCAGCAGCGTCGACGCCGACGTGGGGTGGCACACCAGGATATCCGGCAGCCGGGGGTCCTTCCGGTTGTAGTTCAGTGGCGACCCGTCGATCCGGGACGCATGGGCTCCGGCGGCGAGCGCGACGGCCACGGGCGCGGCCGAATCCCACTCGTACTGGCCGCCCGCGTGGACGTAGGCGTCGACCTCCCCGAGCAGCACCGCGGAGATCTTCGCCCCCGCCGAGCCGATCGGCACCAGCTCCACCTCCAGGTCGAGCCGCTCCGCCAGTCGCCGGACGAACTCGGGCGGACGGGTACGGCTGACCGCGATGCGGAGCTTGCCCGCGTCCGGGGCCGGGACGTGCAGCGCGGCCTCGGCGGGCTCCCCCGCGTCGGCCCGGACGAGACAGGCGCCGCCGGTCGCGTCCGTCCGCAACGTCAGCCCCTGCGCCGGAAGCGCCACCGAGCCCGCCGTGAGCCGGCCACCCTCGGCACCGTCCCGCCGCCACAGGGCCACATGGACGGCCCAGTCACGGCGGCCCTCCTCGGAGAACTCACGGGTGCCGTCCAACGGGTCGACGATCCACACCCGGTCGGCGGTGAGCCGCTCCGCGTCGGCCGTGTTCCGCGTCGGCGCGCGGTCGGCGCCACCCCCCGCGACGGCCCGTTTCCCCGCCACGGCGGACCGGCCCTCCTCCGACAGCACCGCGTCGCCGGGACAGCGTTCCGCCAGCGCCGCCATGAGGTACTCGTGGGCCCGGACGTCGCCCGTGTCCTTCAGGGCCCGCGCGTCGGCGAACCCCACCTCGTCCCGCACGTCCAGCAGCAGCCGGCCCGCCTCGGCGGCCAACTCCGCCGCCACGGCATGATCGTCCGCCACCGCTTGCACCGTCATCTCGTCCGCTCACATTCCCGAAATCGGCTGTCCGCTCGGCCCACCATCTCATGCGCACCGCGAGCCCCACCGGGCGAGGTGCGCCGGAACCGGTCAGTACGCGCCGGACCCACGGAAGACCGCCGACCAGGTCTTCCACATGATCTGCAGGTCCAGCGCCAGCGTCCAGTTGTCCACGTACCGCAGGTCGAGCCGCACCGACTCCTCCCACGTCAGGTCGGAACGGCCGCTCACCTGCCACAGGCCCGTCAACCCCGGCTTCACCACCAGCCGCCGGTACACGTCGCCGCCGTACTGGGCGACCTCCTCCGGCAGCGGCGGACGCGGCCCCACCAGCGACATGTCACCGCGCACCACGTTGATCAGCTGCGGCAGCTCGTCCAGCGAGTACCGGCGCAGCCACCGTCCCACCCGGGTGATCCGCGGATCCGCACGGATCTTGAACAGGACGCCGTCGTTCTCGTTCTGCCGCATCAGCTCCAGCTTGCGGGCCTCCGCGTCCTGCACCATCGTGCGGAACTTCAGCACGGTGAACTCGCGGCCACCGCGCCCCACGCGCACCTGCCGGAACATCACCGGGCCCTCGCTCGTCGCCTTGATCAGCACAGCGACGGCCAGCATCAACGGACTCAACAGCGCCAGACCCGCCAGCGCCGCCGTCCGGTCGAACACACCCTTGAACACCTTCCGGGTGCCGTCCAGCTCGGGGTGCTCCACATGCAGCAACGGCAGACCCGACACCGGCCTGATCGAGATGCGGGGGCCGGTCACGTCCATCAACGCGGGCGCGACCACGAGCTCCACGTCGTCCCGCTCGATCTGCCACGCCAGCCGCCGCAACGCCACCCCGTCCATCTCCGGACAGGCCAGCACCGCCACCGAATCCGCCCCGATCCGGTCGGCCACCGCAGCGGCCTGCCCGAAATCGCCCAGCACCGGCACGCCCTCGACCTCGCTCACGGCGTCGTCGCCCGCGGCCAGCGCGGGCGGCAGACACACCGCCACGATGTCCATCCCGTGGTAGCGCTTCTGCCGCAGCACCTTGATGAGATCGGCGACCGACGTCCGGTGCCCCACCGCGACCACGCGCCGCATGCACTCGCCGTTCCAGCGCTTGCGATGCAGCCACTTGCGCAGCCGGTACCGGGCCACCAGATTGAGGAACGTTCCGAGTGGCATCGCCATCACGACATAGCCGCGCGCCACCTCCGTCTTCGTCGCGTAGGCGACGATCGCCAACGTGGCCGTGAAGATGAAGCCCGCGCGGATGACCCGGTGGAACTCCTCGTAGCCCACGCCGATGTACCGCGGCTGGTACGCCCGACACAGCATCAGCGTCGGCAGCCACAGCACCGGAAGCGCCACCGTCAACGCCACATACGGGACGTTCGGAGCGGACGGCACCCCCGGGAAGCGGAGCACGAACGCGATCACACCGGCGAGCAACATGCTGAAGAAGTCGAGACATCCCGCGACACCGCGGTAGAGACCGCTCCAACTCTGGAACGACGCGCGGCTGTGCTCATAGCTGATCGGTGACTCGGCCTGGACCTTGTCAACGACGGCCATAAACCCCTCACCAATCCCCTGCAACACGCGCGCCCCGGTGACGCGATTCACACCGAAGACGGCTGAACGTCGCCCTAGGTTCACAAACATCATGAACCTCATCAGAGGGGCATCCTACGACCTCTTTACCGTGGTCAGAGCCCCGCCGCGCCCACCACACCACCACGAGCGGCAAACCACCCCGGACGTGCGGAGAAACCCCGCCCCGCACCCGCGGTCAACGACCGACCGGAGCGTACACCTCCAACCGCTGACCGTATCCGGCCACGCCCTGACCTGCCCCTTTGACCACTCGTCAGCCCGCGTGGAAGACGTTCTGAGCCGCCTCCAGCCCCACCGACACAAGGGCCTCCACCGCATCCGCCGCCCGATCCACCTCAAGATCGAGATCCTTGCGCTCCGCCGCGGAGAAGTCCTTCAACACGAACGCCGCCGCGTCCATCCGCCCCGGCGGACGCCCCACCCCGAACCGCACCCGCAGATACTCCCTCGACCCCAACGCCCTCGTCACCGAACGCAGACCGTTGTGGCCATTGTCACCGCCCCCCGACTTCAACCGCACCGCACCGAACGGAATGTCCAACTCGTCATGCACGACGACGAGCCGCTCCACCGGCACCTTGTAGAAATCACACAACCCCTTCACCGGCCCACCCGACTCGTTCATGAACGAACGCGGCTTCGCCAACACCACCCGCACCCCCGCCGACCGCCCCTCCACGACCTCCGCCCGCGCCCGATGCGACCTGAACCGTCCACCCATCCGCGCCGCCAACACGTCCACCACCATGAACCCGGCGTTATGCCTGTTCCTCGCATACGACGGCCCAGGATTGCCCAGACCCGCCACCAACCAAAGATCCGCGCCCACCCGAAACACCTCCACACCCGACGAACACGGCCCCCACCGGTGCACACACCGTGGGGGCCGTGAAAAGAACAGCGAGCTACTCGGCGGACTCGCCCTCACCCTCGGCGCCCTCGCCCGCCTCACCCTCGGCGGCCTCCGCCTCCGGCTCCGTCGCCGCGCTCGCATCCGTGATCTGGACCACCAGCACGTCCTCGTCCGCCGCCAGCGTCGTACCCGCCGGAAGCTTCAGGTCCTTCGCCAGCACCTGACTGTCAATCTGCAGCTCACTGATGTCCAGCTCGACCGACTCCGGAATCCGCGTCGCCTCGGTCTCCACCGAGATCTCCACGGCCGTCTGCGCGACCTGGCCACCCGCCACCACATCACCGACCAGCTGGATCGGCAGATCGACGACGACCTTCTCCCCGCGCTTCACCAGCAGCAGGTCCACGTGCTCCAGGAACCCCTTGATCGGGTCGCGCTGCACGTCCTTCGGCAACGCCAGCTCGGTACCGTCCCCGAGCCCCTCGATGGTCAACAGCACGTTCGGCGTCTTGAGCGCCAGCATCAGGTCATGGCCCGGCAGCGAGATGTGCTGCGGGTCGGTGCCGTGACCGTAGAGCACGGCGGGCACCCTGCCGGCCCGGCGGGTGCGCCGCGCGGCACCCTTACCGAACTCGGTGCGCGGCTCGGCGGCAATACGTACCTCGGACACGGCGAAAACTCCTCAATGTTGCGATCCACGGCCGTCCACCCTTGGACGTCCGCTACGGACAGTGGCGATCCTCGCGCGCCGACCAGGGACGAGCGATTCAAAGACTCTTTGCGTCCCCCAGGGAGCGCGGAACCATCACGACTCGCACTGAACAACCTGAAGCAGACGCGGGTTGCCCAAGTCTAGCGCGTGTTTATTGCAGAGCACTCCTCCTTCGGGCGCAGAGCGCCCTCCATCGTCGTGCACTGCGCGCGATCGCTGGCACCGCTCCGACTCGCCTAACGGCTCGCTGCTGTGTTTATGGCAGAGCACTCCTCCTTCGGGCGCAGAGCGCCCTCCATCGTCGTGCACTGCGCGCGATCGCTGGCATCGCTCCGACTCGCCTAACGGCTCGCTGCGCGATCAGGTTCTCGCAGGCTCGAACCTGCCTTCGGACGCGATCGCAGTGGCCCAGGTTGTCACGGGGTTGCGCAGGCAAGCCGAGGTCAGCCCGTACGGACGACTGAGGTGGCCGCAACCGTGCAACTCCATCGCTCCGTCTGCTCTCCTCCTTCGGGCGCAGAGCGCCCTCCATCGTCGTGCACTGCGGGCGATCGCTGGCATCGCTCCGACTCACCTGGCGGCTCGCTGCGCGATCAGGTTCTCGCAAGCTCGAACCTGCCTTCGGACGCGATCGCAGTGGCCCAGGTTGGCACGGGGTTGCGCAGGCAAGCCGAGGTCAGCCCGTACGGACGACTGAGGTGGCCGCAACCGTGCAACTCCATCGCTCCGTCTCGCCTGACGGCTCGCGGCGCGACCAGGCACCCGCAGGCTTGACCTGCCTCCGGACGCAACCGCAAACCCTGAGGTCGTCGCAGGGTTGCGCAGAGGACGGAGGCCACAGCGCACTTGAACGATAGGACTCCGGCCCGAAGAGGCGTTGGACCCGGCGCAACTCCGTCACCCTGCACTGCGTACCCGGCATCGCATCGCAGTTCACGACGATGGGGGCGCGCAGCGCCCGAAGGAGGAGTGCACTGCAATAAACACACCAGGGCCGCCAGGCCCGACAGCCGCGCAGGTCCTTTGACCAACGACCCCAGCCCGCCTGCGCAACCCCGCAACAACCTCAACACTCGCGATCGCGTCCGAAGGCAGGTGCGAGCGAAGCGAGAACCTGATCGCGCAGCGAGCCGCCAGGCCCGAAGGAGGAGTGAAATGCAATAAATTACGAGATTCCGCCGAAGAGGCTGGTTACGGAGCCGTCGGAGAAGACCTCGTTGATGGCGCGGGCGACCAGGGGGGCGATGGACAGGACGGTCAGCTTGTCGAACTGCTTCTCCATGGGGATGGGGAGGGTGTTCGTCAGGACGACGTCCGAGATCCGGGAGTTCTTCAGGCGGTCCACGGCCGGGCCGGACAGGACGCCGTGGGTGGCGGCGACCACGACCCGGGTGGCGCCGTGGTCGAAGAGGGCGTCGGCGGCCTTCACGATCGTGCCGCCGGTGTCGATCATGTCGTCCACGACGACGCAGGTGCGGCCCTCGACCTCGCCGACGACGTCGAAGACCTTCACCTCGTTCGCCACGTCGGGGTCGCGCTTCTTGTGGATGATCGCCATGGGGACGCCGCCGAGGCGGTCCGACCAGCGCTCGGTGACCCGGACCCGGCCCGCGTCGGGTGCCACGACCGTCACCTGGGAGGTGTCCAGGCGGCTCTCGAAGTGGCGGGCCAGCAGGTCCAAGGCGAACAGGTGGTCGACCGGGCCGTTGAAGAAGCCTTGGATCTGGGCCGTGTGCAGGTCCACGGTGATCAAACGGTCGGCGCCCGCGGTCTTGAAAAGGTCCGCCATCAGGCGGGCCGAAATCGGTTCGCGGCCTCGGTGCTTCTTGTCCTGACGGGCGTAGCCGAAGAACGGTGCCACCACCGTGATGCGTTTGGCGGACGCGCGTTTGAGCGCGTCCACCATGATCAACTGCTCCATGATCCACTGATTGATGGGGGCGGTGTGGCTCTGGATCACGAAGGCATCGGAACCACGCACCGACTCCAGGAACCGAACGAACGTCTCACCGTTCGCGAAATCGTAAGCGGACGTCGGCGTCAGTTCGACATGGAGGTTGTCGGCTACTTCCCTGGCCAGGTCCGGGTGGGCTCGGCCGGTGAAGAGCATCAGCTTCTTCTGGCCACTCGCCTTGATCCCACTCACCTCTGACAACTCCCCCTCAACGGAAACATGCTTCATGTGGGTTGTTGTCCCCACTTCCCGGGCACCACACAAGTCCAGCGCACGGGTTGCCTAGTTGTTGTCGGAAGACACCGCTGTCCCCCACGCCCCCACCGTCTCGGCGGGGCAGTCCTTGATGAACCCACCGTCGCTACGGCGCGTCCTCCGCCGGGGTCTCCCGGGCTCGCCGGGCGGCCTCCGCCGCGGGCGTGCCCGCGCGCTTGCGCTCGACCCAGCCCTCGATGTTGCGCTGCCGGGCCCGCGCGACCGCCATCGCCCCCGGCGGGACGTCCTGGACGATCACCGAGCCCGCCGCGGTGTAGGCACCGTCGCCCACCGTCACCGGCGCGATGAACATGTTGTCGCTGCCCGCACGCACATGCGAGCCGATGACACTGCGGTGCTTGCGCACCCCGTCATAGTTCACGAAGACCGAACTCGCCCCGATGTTGGAATGCTCACCGATCTCCGCGTCACCCACATACGTCAGATGTGGCACCTTCGAGCCCTCACCGATGTCGGCGTTCTTGGTCTCCACATAGGTGCCGATCTTGCCCTCGCGGCCCAGTCGCGTTCCCGGCCGCAGGTAGGCGTACGGGCCGACCGACGCGCCCGGGCCGATCTCCGCCTCGACGCATACGGCCCTGGCCACACGGGCTCCCTCGCCGACCCGGGTGTCGGTCAGCGTGCAGTCCGGCCCGACCTGGGCACCCTCACCGAGATGCGTTCGGCCGTGCAGTTGGGTTCCGGGGAGAATCTCCACGTCCTGGTCGGCGGTCACCTGCACGTCGATCCACGTCGTCGCCGGGTCGACGATCGTGACCCCGGCCCGCATGTGGGCTTCGAGGATCCGGTCGTTCAACTGCCGGCGCGCCTGCGCGAGCTGAACCCGGTCGTTCACGCCCTGCGTCTCGATCCAGTCGGCGACCAGGTGCGCCCCGGCCCGGTGCCCGTCCTGGCGGGCGATCGCCACGACGTCGGTGAGATACTCCTCACCATTGGCGTTGTCGGTCGTCAGGCGCTTGAGTGCGTCCACCAGAAGTGCGCCGTCGAACGCGTACATGCCGACGTTGATCTCGCGGATGGCGCGCTGCTCCTCGGACGCGTCCTTGTGCTCGACGATCGCCTCGACACTGCCGTCCGCGGCCCGGACCATTCGGCCATAACCGGTCGCGTCGGGCATCTCGGTCGTGAGGACGGTGACCGCGTTGCCCTGCTCCTCATGCGTCCGGACGAGCGCCCCGAGCGTCTCGCCCCGGAGCAGCGGGTGATCGCCGTTGGTGACGACGACGGTCCCCTCCAGGGCACCGGTCTGCTCCAACGCCATCCGGACGGCGTGGCCCGTCCCGTTCTGCCGCTCCTGCACGGCCGTCTCGGCGTCCGGCTCCACCCGCGCGAGATGGTCGACGACCTGTTCGCGCCGGTGCCCGACGACCACGACGAGCCGCTCGGGTTCCAACTCCCGGGCGGCGGCCAGCACATGGCCGACCATGCTTCGCCCGCACAGCTCATGCAGCACCTTCGAGGTGCGGGACTTCATTCGGGTGCCCTCGCCCGCGGCGAGAACGATGACGGCGGCCGGGCGGCTCGCAGCGCTCACAAGGAGGCTCCTCGGCATCACGGTCGGGATTGGTAACGAGCGCGCCCACCTGCGACATCACGACCGGACGCACCCGACACGGGCAGGATACCGCCCACTCTCCACCTGTCACCCCGCCGCCCACCCACGGGGCATCTGGCACATTTCGGACAGCTCCGCCGCCAGGGCTCGAACCTGGAGTCTTCGGGACCAAAACCCGCTGCGTTGCCAATTACGCTACGGCGGACCGGCAGGCTTCCTCTGTTGAGCGCCTGCCCGGCCCCACGATACCCAGCCGGAGGGCATCGGGCCCACCTCATTCCGCGGAGGGACACCGCTTGTTGACGATCTTCCGGATCGTCTCGTCCGAGCGGGTGACGAGTCGAGCTTCGGCCGCTTCCGGCCCGAGCATGGCGGCGTGGGCCCAACCCTCGATCCTGCGGTAGAGATCCGCGCTCTGCCTCACGGTGATGAGCAGGCAACCTCGGTAGGCCTGAGCGAGGTTCCTTCGGTTGGTCTTCGGCCTGTGGCGTTTGATGATCGGCGTTTGGAACCGGTCACTGGGAGTATCGACCAGTTCGGCCCAGTACGCGGTGGCCGCCGCCAGATCTGCCGTCTCGTGGATGTGCAGCCGGAATTGGATGTGTTCGGCGGGCACCCCGACAACGCTGAGAAAGCGCAGGAAGAGGACGATCAGAGCCGCGTCACTGTTGATGAAGGAGACGAACTCGCTTCGCTTGTAGGGCTTGTCCTTGCCTCCTTCGCACCAGTAGGCGAGCGCGCCGAGCATCAGGATGTCGCGGTCGTCCAGGTCGCCGATCTGATGGCACGCTGTGAGCTTGGTTTTCAGGCGTTCCTGTTCGCGGGCGGTGTGGACGGGTTCCCAGCGGGACTTCCACATGGCCGCCACCCGCTCCTGGGAGTAGCCCTTTCGCGGCGGGGCGGAGATGTCTCTCAGCCAGAGGGAGCAGGTGCTGAGGGAGATGTCGAGCGAACCCGCGATCTCCCGGTAGGTCCAGCCCCGGCGGCGGAGTTCGATGGCTTTGGGCTTGAGCTTGTCTCGGACCTCGTCCGGCATGGGTCCAGTCATGGGTGAACCGTACCACTGATTTTAACTCTTCGTGGCCGATCCGTTACTCTTTGCAGATGGCCGGAGCTGGGGTGATTTGGGCGGGATTGGTTTAGAAGGTCCATGACGGAGCAGGCCATCTCCGTGCCGTCCGGTCAGGGCCACGGCGCGGACGGCACGTCGGTCTCGGCGGAGACGCGGCGGTTGACAAGGAGGAAGAACTGGTCACCGAAGGGATCGCCGACCAAGAGGCGGCGAGCGAACCTTTGGTGAGCGTGGAGCGTTCGTCCCGGAGAGGGGCATCGTCACCCGTCCGTGGACTTGGCGCTCGTCGGTTCGATACGCGTCTCGTGGCCTGTAAGGCGTTCCTTCTGAATTTACTGTCCGGCCCTGTCAACTTACGGTTCCGTAGGTTACGTTGGCGTAGGTAAGGCTAAGCAAAGTCGCAGAGAGAGGGGTGACGGATGACCACGGCCCCAGCCCAGGACCCACCTCGTCCACAGAAGCGCCCGGAAATCGAGCCCGAGCCTCAGGGGAACGCGGAACGGGTGCTCGTCGCGGTGTTCACCGGTGTGCCGTTCCTGGCCCTCTTCGCTGCGATTCCGCTGGCCTGGGGCAGGTTTCTCGGCTGGACGGACATCGTCCTCATGGCGGTGTTCTACGTCCTGACCGCGGGTGGCATCACGGTCGGGTACCACCGGCACTTCACTCACGGCTCGTTCAAGGCCAAGCGGCCGCTGAAGATCTTCCTGGCGTTGGCGGGGAGCCTGGCCATGGAGGGCCCGGTCATCATGTGGGTGGCCGATCACCGGCGCCATCACAAGCATTCCGACAAGGAGATGGATCCGCACTCGCCGTGGCGGTTCGGCAGTGACTGGAAGGCGCTGACGAAGGGGCTGGCGTGGGCGCACTACGGCTGGCTGTTCGACGGCGCCCGGACGTCGAAGCGGCGGTTCGCCAAGGACCTGTTGGACGACCCCGACATCCGGCGCATCCATCTCGCGTTCCCGGGCCTGGTGGCGGTGTCGTTCCTGCTGCCCGCGCTCATCGGGGGCATGATCACTATGTCGTGGGCGGGGTTCCTGACGGCGCTGTTCTGGGCCGGGTTCGTGCGGATCACGCTGGTGCACCATGTCACGTGGTCGATCAACTCGATCTGTCACACGTTCGGCAGGGAGGACTTCGAGGTCCGTGACAAGTCCCGGAACGTGTGGTGGCTGGCCATCCCGTCGCTGGGCGAGTCGTGGCACAACCTGCACCATTCGGACCCGACCTGTGCGCGGCACGGGGTGCTGAAGGGGCAGATCGACATCAGCGCGCGGATCATCTGGTTGCTGGAGAAGGCGGGCTGGGCGTACGACGTCCGCTGGCCGAGCGACGAGAGGCTGGCGGCGAAACGCACCAAGCGGGCGGCTTGACCGCCACAATTGGTGACGTGACAGAACCCGTTCCCAGGACCCGCAGAAAGCGGATGACCGGTAAGGAACGACGTGAGCAGCTGCTCAACATCGGTCGGACGCTGTTCGCCGAGCGTGGGCTGGACGGCACGTCGGTGGAGGAGATCGCGTCCGCGGCGGGCGTGTCGAAGCCCGTGGTGTACGAGCACTTCGGCGGCAAGGAAGGGTTGTACGCGGTCGTCGTCGACCGGGAGTTCGAGCGGCTGCTGAGGTTGGTGACCGAGGGGTTGAACTCGGTGACCGACTATCGGAGCAAGCTGGAGAAGGCGGCGCTGGCGCTGTTGGAGTACATCGAGGAGCATCCGGACGGTTTCCGGATTCTCGTTCGGGACTCGCACGGCGGTACGGGCACCGGCAGTTACGCGAGCCTGCTGAGTGAGATCGCGGGTGAGGTGGAGTACATCCTCGCGCAGGAGTTCGACCGGCATGGTTATGACGACAAGTTCGCGCCGCTGTACGCGCAGAGTCTGGTCGGCATGGTGGCGTTGACGGGCCAGTGGTGGTTGGACGTCCGCAAGCCGCGCCGGGAGGACGTGGCGGCGCATGTGGTGAATCTCGCGTGGAACGGCCTGTCGGGGTTGGAGCCGAGGCCGTCGCTGGATCCGCGGCGCCGTCGTAAGGAGCAGGAGCGCGCGGAGAAGCGTGCGGAGAAGGCGGCCGCGAAGGCGGAGAAGGCCGAGGAGCGGGCGGCGGCGAAGGCGGAGAAGGCTCAGCGTCGGGGTCGGCGTGACGGGGAGTTCACGGATCCGTCAGCGTGAGGGGCGCGCCGGTTCCAGGAATTCGAGGCGGTTGCCGACGGGGTCGTCGGCGTAGAACCGGCGGTGTCCGGGGAGCAGCGTGTCCGGGGTGATGTCGTGGCCCGCGGCGCGGAGGCGTGCGGCGAGCGCGTCGAGGTCGTGGACGAGGAGTGCGGGGTGCGCCTTGCGGGCGGGGCGGAAGGTGTCCTCGATGCCGAGGTGCAGTTCTATGCCGTGCCCGTTTCCATGCCCGTGCCGGTCGGTGGTGCGGAACCAGGCTCCGCCTCGTCGGGCGAGTTCGGGGGGTTTGGTGATCTCTTCGAGTCCGAGGACGTCGGTGTAGAAGGCGCGGAGCGCGTCCTCGCTGCCCGGTGGCGCGGCGAGCAGGATGTGATGGACTCCGGTGATCATGTGGCTCCCGTGGTGCGACCGGTGGCCGTCCGGAGTTCTTCTGGTTCGGCCACCGGTCAGGGGTCGCCGGTCCCGGGTTACGGAACCGGATTTTTCGGATACCGCCCGGCCTGTCCGAGATTGCACCGCAGGGGAACGAGTCACTTCCTCGTCAGGATCGGGCGGCATCCCGTCCGTGAGGATGTCGGTCATAGCCGGTATCTCTTGACATCAAGACATATGATGCTCGACCCGTATCTTGATGTCAAGAATCGGGTCGGGTGGCGATCACATAGATCCGCCGGAAGGGGAACACGGTGCCGTAGGCCGCGGCCGGGTACGCGCGCCGGAGCCGTTCCCGGTAGGCGGCGAGGAACTCCTCGGTCTCCTCGGGGTCGAGCACGGACAGCACGGGACGAAGGGTGCTCCCCTTCACCCATTCGAGGACGGGGTCGTCACCGTGCAAAACCTGGGCGTGCGTGGTCTCCCACGCGTCGACGGCACAGCCATGGCGGGCCAGCAGGTCAAGGTAGCCCGCCGGGTCGAGGACGGGATTGTCCCGCTGAAGCGCGCCGAGCTTGTCGCGCCAGCGGTCGGAGCGGCCCAGTTCGCGGAGCAGGACATGGCTGGGCGCGCCGAAGTTGCCGGGCACCTGAAAGGCGAGCCTCCCGCCCGGGGTGAGCGCGTCGACCCACTGGGGCAGCAGGTCGGGGTGTTCGGGAATCCAGTGCAGGACGGCGTTGCTCACGATGAGATCGACGGGACGTTCGGGTTTCCACGCGGCGACGTCGCCGACACGGAAGCTCAGCCGTCCCGGGATCTCCCGCCGCCGCGCCTCGGCGATCATGTCGGTGGAGCCGTCCAGGCCCTCGATGACGGCGTCCGGCCAGCGGGCGGCGAGGGTCGCGGTCAGTTCCCCGGTGCCGCAGCCGAGATCGACGATCCGGCCGGGGGCGGCGTCACCGAGGCGCGCGACGAGTTCGGCGAAGGGTCGGGCGCGTTCACCGGCGAACGCCTCGTACTGTGCGGGATCCCACACCGCGTGCCTGACCCCGATGTTCCCGGCCTCCGCGTTCATGACCCCGCCCCCCATTTGTCTCGACGTCAAGAGACAGCGTGCTCGCCGGGTGCCCCGGTGTCAAGGACCGACCGCCGCGGCGGCCAGGGGCCGGGACGGGTGACGGGCCGCCCGTCTCCTCGACCCTCCTCGACCCGCACCTCCGGATGTGCGGCCCGAACCTCGGCGGTCTGCGCCGGCAGCCGCTCGACGTGCTTCCTGCCTTCGCGTTCGGTGCCCTTCGACGTCCCGTCGACCCGCACGACCGGGCCCTTCTTCACGGGCGCGGACACCGACCCGACCTCGGATGCCGCTTCATTTGTGCGGCGGCCCGGTCGAACGCGCGACCGGGCACCGCGGTGATCAACACGTGTTCGACGGGCCGACGTTCGAGATCGCCCTGTCGAGATCGCCCTGTGGCGACGTTGCCGCCGACGGCGACACATCACGCGGCGGTCGCGCGCCAGGGATGCCCGGCGCTCCACCGGGCCACTTTCCCGGAGGGTTCGTCCTACCGGAAATGCCGGCCGCAGGCACCCTCTCCGCATGAGGCAAGACCGGTTGAACCCCGTGTCCACCGATCGGTGGACCCCGGCCGACGCGACCCCGTCAGCCGATGCCCGGACGAGTAGGGTGTCCGCATGCAGGATGAGGTGGACAGGCTCGTCGAGGCGTGGAACAACGAACGTCCGGACCTGGACGTTCAGCCATTGCAGGTCCTCAGCCGCGTCTCCCGCCTCGCCCGGCATCTCGACCGCGCCCGGCGCGCCATGTTCGTCGAGCACGACATGGAGTCGTGGGAGTTCGACGTCCTCACCGCGTTGCGCCGCGCCGGAAGCCCCTACCAGCTCAGCCCCGGGCGGTTGTTGCGGGCCACGCTGGTCACGTCCGGCACGATGACGAACCGCATCGACCGGCTCGCCGCGGCGGGGCTCGTCGAACGGCATCCCGACCCGCAGGACAAGCGCGGCGTCCTGGTGCGTCTCACCGACGCGGGCCGGACCCGGGTGGACGCCGCGTTCGCGGACCTGCTCGAACGGGAGCAGGTCATCCTCGACGCCCTCAGCCCCGACCAGAGGGACGCCCTCGCCGACCTCCTCCGCACGCTGCTGATCCCCTTCGACAGGTAACGGCCCGCGGCGGGCACGTTCTTATCAGCCGATGCCCCGTCAGCCGATGTCCCGTCAGCCGATGTCCCGTCAGCCGATGTCCTCGGCGAGCATCAGCCATTCCTCCTCGACACGGGCGGCCTCGGCCTGGATCTCCTTCAGCCGCCCGTCGAGTTCCTGGAGTTTGGCGTAGTCGGTGGCGTGCGCGGCGAGCTGCTCGTGCAGGGCGGCCTCCTGCCCGGCCAGCTTTTCCAGGCGACGTTCGAGCCGGTCGAGTTCCTTGCGGGCCTTCCAGTCCTGCCCGGCCTTCGGTTTCGTCGCGGGCGCGGTCTTCTCGGGCGCGGCCTTCTCGACGACCGTGTTCTCCGGACGGGACGGTTTCGGAGCGGTCCCGGCGGCACGACGGTCGAGGTACTCGTCGACACCGCCGGGCAGCATCGACACGCGGCCGTCGCCGAGCAGCGCCACGACATGGTCGGTGACGCGTTCCAGGAAGTACCGGTCGTGGCTGACGACGACCAGCGTTCCGGGCCAGCCGTCCAGGATGTCCTCGACCTCGGTGAGCGTCTCGATGTCGAGGTCGTTGGTCGGCTCGTCGAGGAGAAGGACGTTGGGTTCGCCCATGAGGAGCCGGAGCAGCTGGAGGCGCCGCCGTTCCCCGCCGGACAGGTCACCGACGGGCGTCCACTGCCGGTCGCGGTGGAAGCCGAGACGTTCCAGGAGCTGGCTCGCCGTCCATTCGCGTTTTCCGACGGTGATGCGGCGGCGGATCTCCTCCACCGACTCCAGGACGCGCCGGGACGGTTCCAGGTCTTCGAGGTTCTGGGTCAGGTGCGCGAGCTGGACGGTCTTGCCCTGCCGTACCTTTCCCGACGCGGGCTGGACGGTGCCGTCCAGCAGGCGCAGCAGGGTGCTCTTGCCGCTGCCGTTGACACCGACCAGGCCGACCCGGTCACCGGGGCCGAGCCGCCACGTCATGCGCTCGAAGATCGTCCGGGACGCGGGGGCTTCCCCATCGCCGCCCACCTGGACGGTCACGTCCTCCAGGTCGTGGACGGTCTTGCCGAGCCGCGCGGTGGCGAACCTCGTCAGCTCCACCGAGTCGCGCGGCGGGGGCTCGTCGGCGATCAGCGCCTGCGCGGCGTCCACCCGGAACTTCGGCTTGGACGTGCGGGCCTGCGGGCCGCGCCGCAGCCACGCCAACTCCTTCCGGAGAAGGTTCTGCCGCTTGGCCTCGGTCGCGGCGGCGATCCTGGCGCGTTCGGCCTTCGCGAGGACGTACGCGGAGTAGCCGCCCTCGTAGCGTTCGACGCGGCCGTCGACGACCTCCCACGTCCGGTCGGTGACCTCGTCCAGGAACCAGCGGTCGTGTGTCACGACGAGCAGCGCGACCCCGCTGCCCTTCGCCGCGCCGCCCGGGGCGCGGCTCTTCAGGTGCCGGGCGAGCCAGTCGATCGCCTCGATGTCGAGGTGGTTGGTCGGCTCGTCGAGGAGCAGCAGATCGGACTCGGGGACGAGGAGCCGGGCCAGCGCGACCCGGCGGCGCTCCCCGCCGGACATTCCCGCGAGCGGCGCGTCCAGGTCGAGGTCGGCGATCAGGCCGCCGAGGACGTCGCGGACGCGGACGTCGCCGGCCCACTCGTGTTCCGCGCGGTCGCCGAGCACCACGGACCGGACCGTGGCCCCGTCCGGGAACTCGTCCCGCTGGGTCAGATGCCCGAGGCGCAGGCCGCGCGTGTGGGTGACGCGGCCCTCGTCGGGTTCGGTCTCCCGCGCCAGCACGGACACGAGCGTGCTCTTGCCGCCACCGTTGCGGCCGACGACGCCCACGCGGTCGCCCTCGTCGATCCCGAGGGACACGGCGTCGAGCAGTGGTTTCGGCCCGTAGGCCTTGGCGACATTCTCAAGATTGATCAGATTCACGACGCCACCCAGCCTATTGGGCCCCGGCGACTCGGCCGTCCCACTCCCCGGCCCCGACCCCCGTCGGAATCGGCCGCGCGAGTCCGCCCGTCAGCGCCCGAACGGCGGGTCCGACGGCGGGCCGTATTCCTGGCCGTACCGCGGGACGTACCCCTGGCCGTATCCGGGGCCGTATCCGGGGTCGTGGCCGGGAGGAACGGCGGTGTTCCCGCTCTCCTTCCGACTGGACGCCACCGCAATGATGATGACCACGACCGCGGCCACGAGTCCCAGGATGAGCACCAGCAGGATGACGAGCCCTAGAAGCATTGCCATGGTTCTCCTCGCCGGTTCAGGGGGTCACCGCACGGTCGGCGGCTGGGTCGAACCGCCTTCCGTCGAGGATCCCATCCCGGCGGCCTGGGCCCGTCCCGCGACGACCAGTGCGGGCGCGTTACGGCGCATGTCCCGGTCGCGGCGGACGGCCAGCAGCACGAGCGTCGTCATCATCGCGATCGCCAGGAGTCCCAGCAGCGCGGACAGGTAGGTCATCGCTCCACCTCGCCAGCGGTTTCGGCGCCTGAGGATTCGGTGTCACAGATACAAGACGTCCACCGTGAGCAAGAAGTTCGCTTGTGTGACGAGCGCATCTACCCTTTTTTATTAGGAAAGCTTCTTGTTGGGAAGCGGTTTGCCGAAGAGGGTAGACCCCCGGAAGCCGGGTTCCCGGGCCCCGGTTCCGCTACAGGGTGGCCGCGCCGGGGACCGGACCGTCCGCGCGCAGGACCTGTTCGGCGAGACCCGTGCCGTCCAGCGCCTCGGCGAGGTCGGCGGCGTCCTCCCCGGTCTCGGCGAGGAACGCGCAGGTCGGCCCGGAGCCCGACACGAGCGCCGCGGCGGCGCCGAGTTCACGGCCCGCGTCGAGGACGCGGGCCAGCGACGGCCGCAACGACAGCGCGGCGGGTTCGAGGTCGTTGGTGAGCGCGAGGGCGAGCGCCTTGGCGTCCCCGGTGGCGAGCGCCGTCATCAGCTCCTCCGACACCCGGGGCGGCGCCGCGGCCTCGCCCCGCTCCGCGCGGATCCGGTCGCATTCGGCGTAGACGGCGGGGGTGGACAGGCCGCCGTCGGCGGTCGCGAACACCCAGTGGAAGGTGCCGCGGGTGAGGGCGGGCGTGAGCCGTTCGCCGCGGCCGAGGCCGACGGCGGTGCCGCCGAGGACCGCGAACGGCACGTCGCTGCCGAGTTCCGCGCCGAGGTCCATGAGATCGTCGCGGGTGAGGGTGGGCTGCTCCCGGTCGTCCCACAGCCGGGCGCAGGCGACGAGCGCCGCGGCCGCGTCGGCGCTGCCGCCCGCCATGCCGCCCGCGACGGGGATGGCCTTGCGGATCCGGATCGCGACATCGGGTTCGACGCCGAGCCGCGCCGCCACGAGCAGGGCGGCCCTGACCGCGAGATTGTCGTCGTCGACGGGGACGCCGTCGACGCGCACCCGCGAGTACGGGGCGGCCTGGACGCGGACCTCCAGCCCGGGTGCCCGTTCGACCGTCACCTCGTCGAACAGGGAGACGGCGTGGAACACGTTGACGAGGTCGTGGTAGCCGTCGTCGCGGATCGGTCCGACGCCGAGCTGGAGGTTGACCTTGGCCGGTACGCGTACGCTCACTGCGGTCACGTCCGAAACCCTAAGGCCAATTCGGGGGGCCGGGTGACCCGTGGGTCACCCGCTGCTGGTCACGGGCAGGTTGCGCGGGTTGAAGTAGGGGGTCGTGGCGAGTTCGCGGAGCGCGGAGACGGCGGGCTTGTCGCCGTTGACGGAGTAGGCGCGCCGCCTGTCGCGGACGCCCGCGGCCTGCTCGTCGGAGTTGAAGTAGACGACGGCCTTGACCTGCGGGTCCTGGAGGGTCTTGGACGCCTCCCGCAGCCACTCGGCGCGGCGTTCCCCGTAGGCCTTGGGGACGCCGAACTCGGCGACCATGATGGGCTTCTCGCGGTCCCGGGCCCACTGCAGGAACATCTTCACGGCCTCGGACAGGTCGCGGTACTCGTAATCGGTACCGGGCTGCGCGTTGGCGCAGATCCAGTCGACCTGGTCGTCGCCGGGGTAGAACGCGCCCGCGTCGCCGCCGCCGAAGCCGCGGGCGGAGGGACACCAGACCCAGGCGACATTGTCGACGCCCTCCCGCGTGAAGATCGACCGCAGATGCTTCCAGGCCGCGACGAAGTCCTCCGGCGAATGGATCCGCTTCCTGTGGGCGGCCTTGTCCATGTCCGGCGCCCAGCGCAGGAAGATCGGCTTGCCGAGGGCCTTGACGGCGCGGGCACGGCGCTGGATCAGCTCATCGTGCTCACCCTGGACGATCTTCCGGGTGTCGGCTTCGGCCCAGGTCAGCAGCAGGTAGCGATTGCCGTCGGTGACGGACTTGTCGAGTCCGGAGGGAAACTCCGCCCCCCAACTCCGGTAGCTCTGCACGATGTCGAGTTGCCGTCCAAGGTCTCGTTCGAACCCGACGACGGGTGCCATGCCCGGCTTCTCCGCCTCCTTGCCGGTGGGCTTCGTCGAAGGCGAGCCGCTCGCGGACGGGGAGCCGGACGGCGTCCCGGATCGCGGCCCGTCGGCGTCGTCCGGGGGCACCCAGGCCCCGAAATAGGCGCCCTCCTTCGGCGGCACCGGCGCCACCCCCGCGCGCGCCGTCGTGGTGATCTTCGGTGCGGCGCCCGCTCCGCCCCCGCAGCCCGCCGCCACCGTCGCGACCACCGCCGCGGTCGCGAGCAGGGCCGTCCCCACGATCGGCAACCTCGCCCGCGCCGTCCGCGAACGCGCCTTCACATCGACCTCCGGCTCATCTCGATTTTTTTCGTGCCCCCGGTGGGCGGCGTCCGCCCGGCACGCTCACACCCCGGCGCGCTCACCCGGCACGTTCCCCAGGCCGTTCAGACCGGGCCCGTTCAGACCGGGCCCGGTCACACCCGGCACGCTGCCACCCGGCACGCTAAGCAGTCGGGAGATGATCCCCCCGGCGTGAAGGACCATACTCGGCAATCCTGGCGAAGGCGGCCACGTCCAGGCCTTCCCCCCGAAGTCGGGGGTCGACGCCCGCGGCGCGCAACGCGTCCTCGGCGGCGGCGGCCGACCCGGCCCAGCCCGCCAGGGCCGCGCGCAACGTCTTGCGGCGCTGCGCGAACGCGGCGTCCACGACGGCGAACACCTCCGCGCGGGTCGCCGTGGTCGGCGGCGGGTCCCGGCGGGTGAACGCGACCAGGCCCGAATCGACGTTCGGCGCGGGCCAGAACACCGCGCGTCCGACCGCCCCCGCCCGGCGGGCCTCCCCGAACCAGGCGAGCTTCACCGACGGAACACCGTAGATCTTGCCGCCGGGCGCGGCGACCATCCGGTCGGCGACCTCGGCCTGCACCATGACCAGCGCCGTTCGCAGCGACGGCAGCGTGGCCAGCAGATGCAGGACGACCGGCACCGCCACGTTGTAGGGCAGGTTCGCGACGAGCGCGGTCGGCTCGGGCCCCGGCACCCGGGTGAGCGCCATCGCGTCGGCGTGGACGACCTCCAGCCGCCCCGCGAGGCTCGGCGCCCGCGCTTCGACCGTCGCGGGCAGCGCCGCGGCCAGTGCGGCGTCGACCTCCACGGCCACGACGCGGCGCGCCTCCGGCAGCAGCGCCAACGTCAGCGACCCCAGCCCGGGACCCACCTCGATCACGACGTCGTCGGGGGTCAGGGCGGCGGTGCGCACGATCCGCCGGACGGTGTTGGCGTCGATCACAAAGTTCTGTCCGAGCGTCTTCGTCGGCCGGACACCGAGCCGTGCCGCCAGTTCCCGCACGTCCGCCGGGCCGAGCAGCGCCGCCCGTGTCTCCCCCACGCCTGATCTCCCCACGCCCCGAATTGTCGCAGCCGCCCTCCGGCCGTCACCGTCCGCCCACCGGCCGCGCGCTCCCACCGTGCGCTCCCACCGTGCGCTCCCACCGTGCGCTCCCACTGCGCGTTCCCATCGCGCGCTCCCACCGGCTACCAGGGGCCGAAGGCCCGTTCGCCGTTGGCCGCGATGGCCGCGCACAGGTCCGCCACGTCCACGCCCTTCACCTCCGCCATGGCCCGCACGGTGTACGGGATCAGGTACGAGGCGTTCGGTTTGCCCCGGTGCGGGACCGGAGTCAGGAACGGGGCGTCGGTCTCCACGAGCACCAGGTCCAGCGGCGCCGCCCGCAACGCCTCGCGCAGCGGCTCGGCGTTCTTGAACGTGACGTTCCCGGCGAAACTCATCAGGTAGCCGTGTTCGGCGCAGATCTCCGCCATGGCGGCGTCACCGGAGTAGCAGTGGAACACGACCGTGTCGGGCGCGCCCTCCTCGTCCAGGATCCGCAGGACGTCGTCGTGCGCCTCGCGGTCATGGACGACCAGCGCCTTGCCGGTGCGTTTCGCGATCGCGATGTGCGCGCGGAAGGCGCGGTGCTGGTCGTCCTTCGGGGCCCAGTCGCGGTAGTAGTCCAGGCCGGTCTCGCCGATCGCGCGGACCTTCGGGTGCGCGGCGAGCCGTGCCACGTCCGCCAGGACGGCGTCGGAGATCCCGGTCGTCTCGTTCGGGTGGATCGCCACCGCCGCGTACACGTCGTCGAACTCGGCGGCGGTGTCCACGGCGAACCGCGACGACGGCAGGTCACAGCCGATCGTGACGATCCGGGTGACGCCCGCGGCCTTCGCCGACCTCAACTGCTCCTGGACGGGCGTGTCGACGATGTCGAGGTGGCAGTGGCTGTCGAACACGTCCACCGGAAGGCGCTCGGGAAGCGGCGGGAACGAGCGCGAGCTCTGCCCGTTCCCGTCGGGACTCACCGGTTCTCCAGCCTGGCGAGCTCCTCGTCGACCACGGACGTGTCCAGCTTCGTGAACAGCGGTGTCGGCTTGCTCAGCGGCACCCCCGGCTTGATCGGCGCGGACTCCCAGCGCGCCTCCGTCGCGTAGTCGCCGGTCAGGACGCGGTAGTCGGGGCCGCCCTCCTCGGACACGGTCTCCAGCCTCGGCATGCCGCTCCACTCGCCCTGCCCGCCGAGCATCTCGTACACCTTCTGCGACGAGCGCGGCAGGAACGGGGTCAGCAGCGTCTTGGCGTCGTCGACGACCTGCAGCGCCGTGTGCAGGATCGACTTGACGCGCGCCGGGTCGTCCTTCAGCTTCCACGGCGCCTGGTCCGACAGGTACTTGTTGGCGTCGCGGACGACGTCGAGCGCCTCGGTGATGGAGTTCTTGAACCGGGACCGGTCGAGTTCCGCGCCCACCGTCGCGAACGCGCGGCGGCTGCGATCCAGCAATGCCCGGTCGGTGTCGTTGAGATCGCCCGCCTCGGGGATCGCGCCGAAGTTCTTCGCCGCCATCGTCACCGAACGGTTCACGAGGTTGCCCCACGCGGCGACCAGCTCGTCGTTGTTGCGGCGGACGAACTCCGCCCACGTGAAGTCGGTGTCCTGGTTCTCCGGCCCGGCGATCGCGACGTAGTAGCGCAACGCGTCCACGTCGTAGCGGGCGAGGAAGTCCTGCACGTAGATGACGACCTGGCGGGACGAGGAGAACTTCTTGCCCTCCATCGTCAGGAACTCCGACGACACGACCTCCGTCGGCACGTTCAGCGCGCCGAGCGAACCCGGCGTTCCTCCCTTGTCGCCCTGCCCGCTGTAGCCGAGGAGCATCGCGGGCCAGATCTCGGCGTGGAAGACGATGTTGTCCTTGCCCATGAAGTAGTAGGACAGCGCCTGCGGGTCCTGCCACCAGGCGCGCCACGCCTCCGGGTCACCGGACCGCCGCGCCCACTCCACGGACGCCGAGAAGTAGCCGATGACCGCGTCGAACCACACGTACAGCTTCTTCGCCGGGTTGTCGCGCCAGCCGTCCAGGGGGATCGGGACGCCCCAGTCGAGGTCGCGGCTGATCGCCCGGGGCTGCATGTCGTCCAGCAGGTTCAGCGCGAACTTCAGCACGTTCGGCCGCCACGCCAGCGCCCCGCTCTGCTTGCCGCGCAGGTACCGGCCGAGGACCTCGGTGAACGCGGGCAGGTCGAGCATGAAGTGCTCGGTCTCCACGAACGTCGGCTTCTCGCCGTTGATCCGCGACACCGGGTTGATCAGGTCGACGGGGTCGAGCTGGTTGCCGCAGTTGTCGCACTGGTCGCCGCGCGCGCCGTCGTACCCGCAGATCGGGCAGGTGCCCTCGATGTAGCGGTCCGGGAGCGTCCGGCCGGTGGACGGCGAGATCGCGCCCATCGTCTTCTGCGGGAAGATGTAGCCGTTGTCGTACAGGCCCTTGAAGATCTCCTGGACGACCGCGTAGTGGTTCAGCGTCGTCGTCCGGGTGAACAGGTCGTAGGTCATGCCGAGGCCGTGCAGGTCCTCGGCGATCACGGCGTTGTAGCGGTCGGCGAGCTCCCGCGCGGTGACGCCCTCCTTGTCGGCCTGCACCTGGATCGGTGTGCCGTGCTCGTCGGTGCCGCTGACCATCAGGACCTTGTTGCCCGCCATCCGCTGGTAGCGGCTGAACATGTCGGCGGGCAGCGCGAATCCGGAGACGTGCCCGATGTGACGGGGCCCGTTGGCGTACGGCCAGGCGGGCGCGGTCAAGATGTGACGGCTTGACGAGGACATGGAGTCAAGGGTAGTCGCGTCACGGGCGCCCCGGCACGCGAGTAACCTGGTCCGGCGTCGCGGGGCACGTCAGCAGCAATGATCAGTGGAGCGGGAGCCAGGAATGGCACAGACCACGTCCGACCGCCCGACCGCCGACCAGGCGGCGACCGGCGCCGGACGGACGCCACGGCTCCGACGATCATGGCGTGCGGCGCGGACGTGGCGGATCTGGCGGACACGGCGGGTGCTGTGGCTGTCCCTGCTGGTCTCGGCGGCCACGATCGGCACGCAGTGGGTGCTGATGACGCCGCCGCTGTACTTCGACCCGTACTACGTGTGGCTCGCCGCCCGCGAATGGCCCGACATCCCGCTCGACCGGTGGCCGTTCTCCGAAGTCCCCCACCAGGTCACCCGGATCGGCCTGGTGCTGCCCGCGCGGCTCGTCCAGGAGATCCTCGGGGACGGCCAGGCCGCGTACTTCGTCGTCGCCGCGTTCGGCGGCTGCGCGTTCTTCGTTGGAACGTACCTGGTCGTCCGGTCGCTGTTCGGGGACGTGGCGGGCGTCGCGTCCGCGGCGATCCTGCTCGTCCACCCGTTCTTCACGATGACCAACCCGTTCGGCCACGAGATCACCTGGTCGACGGGCGTGATGCTGCCCGACATGCCCGGCGCCGGGCTGTTCACCATCGGGATGGCGGGCCTGGTCGTCGCCGCCCGCCGGACGGGACGGGCGCAGACCCGCATGTTGCTGGCCGCCGGGGTGTGCTTCGGCTCGGCGTTCCTCGTCCGGGAGTTCCTGGCGTTCCTCTTCCTCGCCGTCCCCTTGTACCTGGCGCTGCTGCGGATCCCGTGGCGCCGCAACGTCACGGTCGGCGCGCCGATGGCCGCGATCCTCGCCGTCAACCTCGTCCACAACCAGCTCGTGTGGGGCACGCCGCTCGCCGGGTTGATCTCCGCCGCCGAGCACGGCGGCCAGTCCCGCGACCACGTGACCCGCGAACTCGCCGCCCGCTCGTTCCTGCGCGCGATGCACGACTGGAACCCCCTCGGGCTCGTGTTCACCGCCGCGCTGGCCCTCACGGTCGTCGGGTGGGCCGTCACCCGTGACCGGCGGTTGGCGCTGGTCCTGGTGTGGTTCTTCACCCTCGCCGTGCCGCTGACGTTGTTCTCCGGCGTCCTCGACCCGAACGACATCTCACTACGGGCCTGGCTCCAGCGGTACTGGTTCGCGGTGCTGCCCGCTCTCCTCGCCGGTGGCTTCGGGTCCTTGATCCTGTTGTTCCGGATGCTGCCGTCCGGGCCGGTGGCGCGGTTCCGGCTGCGGACGGTCGTGGTGCCGGTCCTGGCGGTTGCGCTCGGCGGGACGTACGCGACGGCCGCGATCCGCACCGTCCCCGACCTGCCCCGTGACACGGCGTGGAGCGAACTGCGCGGCTACCTCGCCGGGCACCGCGACATCACCCTCATCTGCGCCGACCGGCGGCTCGCGCAGACCCTCACCTTCTACACGCGGGACGTGTGGGGCGACCCGGTCTGGCACGGCGAGATCCGCGACTTCCCGCACTACCTGGGGCAGGTTCCACGCAACGCCACCGAGGGCCCCATGCTGTACACGCGCTGGCGGGGCATGGAGTCGCAGATCGGCGGCGGCTGGCGTCCGTCCACCGCGCAGGGGTGGCGGCTGATGTGGCGCTCGTCGGACGGCGTCCTACAACTCTGGCACCCGCCCGGCAACTGACACACCCAGCCGGTCACACCCCAAACGGTCACACCCCAGACGGACATCCCCAGGCAATCAACACCCCAGACGGTCAGCGCTCCCAGGCAGTCAACACTTCAGGCAGTCACCACCCCAGACGGACGTCCCCAAGGCGATCAGGACCCCAAACGGCCAACGCCCCAAACGGCCAACGCCCCAAACGGTCAGCGCACCCAAACGGTCAGCGCGTCCAGACGGTCAGCGCGTCCAGACAGTCAGCGCACCCAAACGGTCAGCGCGTCCAGACGGTCAGCGCGTCCAAACGGTCAGCGCGTGCAGGCGGTCAGCGCGTCCAGGCGACCCAGTCGCCGTTGGCGGTGCGGCGGCTGTCGACGACTCGCCAGCCAGGCGGCGCGCCTCGCGGCCAGGACGCCTCGGCGGGCACGTTCTTCGGCCACGCCAGAACGACCATGTCCGCGTCCCGCGGCGGCGGGGTCCACCGGGCGTCGAAGACACTGCCCTCGCCCCACCACGCCCAGTAGTAGTGCGACAGCCGGATCGTCCACGGGACGTTCCAGTCCACGGCGATGGACCGCTGCGCCCGCAGGTCGACGCTCCCCCTGAGGTCGGTGTGCGCGGTCTCGTTCCGCACCAGCGGCCGGGCGATGCGGTCGGTGGCGGTGACGCACATGCCGACCGCCACGACGGCCAGCACACCCGCCAGCAACACCGGACCACCACGCCGAAGCCGCGCGAGGGCGACGGACGCACCGAGCAGCGCGAGCCCGGTGAGCGTGGCGGCCCACAGCCGGAAGGACGCCCAGTCCCAGGTCAGGAACGACGTCTCGGGAAAGTCGAACGCCGTGTAGGTGTACTGGGTGAGCAGGTCGCCCGCGTACCACTGGACGACGCACGCGGCGACGACCGTCATCGCCGCCGCCGAGGCCACCGCCCACAGCAGCGCCTTGTGCGACGCGCGAAGCAGGACCGCGACACCGACGGCGAACAGCACCGGTGTGACGGAGGCGAGGTAACGGCCGTACACGTAGTTGCCGATGCGGTACTCGACGGGCAGCGCCGCCGAGGTCGCGAACGCGATGCCCGCCACGACCGCGAGGACGCCGAGGGCCAGCGCCCGTGTCCGTCCGGCCGCCCCTTCCGTGTCCGTGAGCGTCCCGGCGGGACGGACGGCGGCGAACGCGACGGCGACGAGCCCGACCGCCGCGACACCACCGGTCGCGACCGCCTGGTACCAGACCTGGCCGGTGCCGATCGACAGCATCCAGCCCCAGCCGTCCCCGGTGGTGAGCCGCCGGACGACGTTGTCGCCGAGGTCGTTGTCGCCGTGCGGGTACATGTGCGGCAGCAGCGACCGGTTCAGCAGCGTCCCGGCGGACGTCCCCACGGCGGCGACGGCGCCGACGAGGAACGTGCCGGGCCAGGACCGCCAGCGGCACAGCACGGCGGTCGCGAGCAGCGCCCCGTGCACGGCCAGCAGGATCGCCCCGCGCGAATGGCAGGCGTAGGTGTAGGCGACCAGTGCCGACGCGCCGACCCCGGCGAACGTCGCCCGCGCGGCCGACCCGCGCGACGACGCCTCGGCGGAGCCGGGTCCGGACGGCGGCGGCCCGTTCATCCAGGTGTGGACGAGCAGCAGCCACCCGATGAAGATCACCGGCAGGACCGCGTCCGTCAGCACGAACTCGGAGTAGAACACGACGCTCGGCAGCACCGCCGTCACGTGCGCGAAGACGTACGCCCACCGCGCGCGCACCCCCAGGCGACGCAACAGCAGGAACGCCAGCGGCAACATGGCGGCGCTGACCAGCGCGTTGATGACCAGAGCGCCCCGGTAGACGGTCACCGGGTCGTCCCCGAACCAGAACGCGGGCGTCAGCAGCAGCGGATACCCGCCGCGGTACACGGTTCCGGACGACATGTCGGCGTCGGGCCCGCCGGTGAGGACGCGGGCCGCGAACAGGTACCCCGACTCGTCCGGTGTCGCGACCGGCACCGTCTGCCCGGAGCCGAGCCACAGCCGGACCCCGACCTGCGCGAGCCAGCCGACCGCGAACAGCCACACCCAACGGCGGCGGCTCGGCCCGGCCGAACCGCCGCGCCGATCCGGTGGCGCGACCGGTGGCCGTGCGACGACCCGAGTTCGCGTGCTCATCGACGTACTGCCCCCCGATGCCGGGCGATCAGATCGGTGGTCCATCGCCGGTCAAGCCTGGCACAGCACGACCGCGGCTCCGGCGCGTCGCCCAGAACGCTCAGCACGTTCTCGGCGTTTCGCGGTGATCTGTCCGCTTGGTTTTTCGGGTGGCTTCACATGATGATAAATCAACGTCCGGGAAGTGGTGTCCGACCCGTCCTTCTACCCGTCCTTGTTCCGCGCCGCGTTCTCGCGGGCCTCGGCCTTCTCCGTCTTCTCGGCCTTCACCGTGTCGGCCTTCACCGTCTCGGACTCCGCCTGCTCAGACGCCGCCTTCCCAGACTCCGGCCTGTCGTCGGTCTCGCCCCGGGCGACCCGCCGGGCGGCGGCGTCCACGACGCCCGCGGCCTCCTCGGCGGGGTCGATGACGGGCGGGTGCTGGCGGCGGCGGATGCCGAGGATGCTGACGAACAGCGAGGCGAAGACTGCCTGGAGGCTCATCACCAGCGCGGTCGCGGCGGGCACGACGATGCGCAGCGACTCGCGCGGGTCCAGCTCACCGAAGCTGTTGACCCGCCAGTGCAGCAGCGACGCCACGAGACCGGCGAGACCGGCGACGGCGAGCACCCCGCCGAGCAGCAGACCGCGCTCCAGACTCCACCAGTCGATGATCTTCTGGACCCGGCGGTCATGCGGCAGGAATCCCTCCTGCATCGCGTACACCTTGGTGAGCAGCGCGAACAGCACCGCCTGGAAGCCGATGACCAGCGCGGCGCCCGCGCCGACGAGCGTGTCGACGTCGAACGCGATCTCCCCGACCGTGACCGGGCCGGTGGACAGCGCGATCCCGGCGAGCAGCCCGACCGTCATGAAGACCAGACCGGGGATGAGGAACAGCCAGCGGGGGCTGTAGAGCATGAGGAAGCGCAGATGCCGCCATCCGTCACGCCAGGTGTTCAGGTGCGGGGCGCGGCTACGGCCGTCCGGCGACAACGTCGTCGGGACCTCACGGATGTCGTACCCCTGGAGGGTCGCCTTGACGACCATCTCGCTGGCGAACTCCATGCCGCCGGTCTGAAGACCGAGCCGCATGATCGACTCCTTGTTGAAGGCCCGCAGCCCGCAGTGGAAGTCGCCGATCTTGCTGCGGAAGAACAGCCGTCCGACGAAGCTCAGCACCGGGTTGCCGAGGTAGCGGTGCAGCGGCGGCATGGCCCCGTCGGCGATGCCGCCCTTGAAGCGGTTGCCCATGACGAGGTCGGCGCCGTCGCGCAACTCGTCCAGGAACGGCCCGAGCGTCGTGAAGTCGTAGGAGTCGTCGGCGTCGCCCATCGCGACGTAGCGGCCGCGCGCGGCGCTGATACCGCCCATCAGGGCGTTGCCGTACCCCTTGTCGATGACCGGCACGACACGGGCGCCCGCGTCCCGGGCGAGCTGTTGGCTGCCGTCCGTGCTGCCGTTGTCGGCGATGACGACCTCGCCGTCGATGCCCTGCTCCTCGAAGAAACCGATCGTCTTGCGGACACAGGTCTCGACCGTCTCGGCCTCGTTCAGGCACGGCATCACTACGGAGAGTTCCACGCGATCTCCTTCATTACCCCTGGTGACCGTTCGCGATGTGATCCACTAATCTCAGTTGTTCCGCGAGGCGGCCCGTCGCTTCATGCTCGTGTTCCCGAGCTGGTCGTTCACATGCTCGTCGTTCATGATGCCTGCCGAGGACGGGTATTGATGGCCGCTCTGGACAAGAGCACCCGTATCGTGTTGCCCACTTGCAACCCAAAAAACAGACACCGCCACGGTCTCGGGCGGCAGGCTAGGACGTCAAGCATACGGGCACACCGGCCCGGAAGGGGTGGGTCGGCTGTGACGCGCACCGGTGAACAACCCAGTGCCGCCGGACAGGGGGCCCGACACCGAAGGGGAGGTGCGGCTTTGGCGGGGGAATCGCCGCTGAGTACCGCGGTCGACACGGGGCTCGGCACCGCACTGGACGACGGCGCGCCCAAGGAGGCCGTGCTGGACGAGACTGTGCTGGACGAGGCTGTGCTGGACAAGACCGTGCTGGACGAGACGGCGCTGGAAGACACGGTACCGACCGAGGCGGCGCACAACGATACGACGCCCGGTGAAACGGCGTCGGGCGGGACGACGGGTGGGACGACGACGGTCCCCGATCCCGACGAGGCGCTGCGGGCACGTCCGGGGGCGGGCGGCACGCCGGACGGCTCGTCCGAGGAGTCGGAGTCGCCCGAATCCGAGTCCGAGTCCGCGGACTCCAGGCGCAGGGGGCGCCGCCGCGGCCCGTGGGAACTGGTCCGCCGCCACCCCGCCTTCAGTGTGATCATCGCCACAGCGGCGCTGCTGCGGCTGGTCGCGATGCTCGGCTACCAGCCGGTGATGTTCTTCAACGACAGCTTCGACTATCTGCACGTCGCCATGGAGCCGTATCCGCATCCGCTCCGGCCCGACGGCTATGCCTTCCTGCTGTGGATTCTCAAGCCGTTCCACAGCTTCGCGCTCGTCGCCGCCCTCCAGCACCTCATGGGCCTCGCCATGGGCGTCATGATCTACGCGCTGTTGCGGCGGAAGTTCCGTCTGCCCGGCTGGGGCGCCGCGCTCGCCGCCGCGCCCGTGCTGCTGGACGCCTACCAGCTCCAGCTCGAACACCTCGTCCTGTCGGACACGCTGTTCACCTTCCTCGTGATGAGCGCGGTCACGCTGCTGCTGTGGCACGACCGTCCGTCCTGGCGGATCGCCGCCGCGGTCGGTCTGATCATCGGCATGGCGTGGCTGACCCGCTCCGTCGGGATGCCGGTGCTGCTCGGCGTGCTGGTGTACATGCTGATCCGGCGCACCGGCTGGAAGGTCATGGCGGCCACGCTCGCGGCGTGCATGCTGCCGGTGCTGGCCTACATGGGCTGGTACAAGGCCGACAGCGACAAGTTCGCCATCACCGAGAGCAACGGGATCTTCCTGTACGCGCGGGTCTACAAGTTCGCCGACTGCCATCAGATGAAGAACCTGCCGGTCAGCGAGTACCCGCTGTGCGTCGAGCCCGCGAACCGGCTGCCGAACTCGCAGGACGGCATCTGGAACGCCGGGTCCCCGCTCAACCGCTACACCGGCGCCCGGTTCAGCCCGGAGAACAACGCGCTCAGCAACGATTTCGCCAAGCGCGCGATCCTCGCGCAGCCCCTCGACTACATGAAGGTCGTCGCGCACGACTTCTTCCGCGTCTTCCGCTGGGAACGGACGGTGTTCCCCGACAAGGACACCTACTCCCAGTACGAGTTCCGCCGGACGAGCAAGCCGCTGCCGAAGTGGCACATGGACCACAACTCGATCGCGGCGGCCGAGGCCCGCGCCTACGAGCGCGGCAACGCCCAACCCCGGGTCGTGGAACCGTTCGCCGGGGCCGCCCGCGGCTACCAGGACGTCTTCTACCTGCGCGGGACGATGGTCGGCGTGATCCTGCTCGTCGGGCTGGCGGGCCTGGTGCCGCTGTGGCGCCGGTTCGGCGGCGAGGCGCTGCTGCCCTGGACGCTCGCGACCGGGCTCCTGCTGGCCCCCGCCGCGACCGCCGAGTTCGACTACCGGTACGTCCTGCCCGCCGTCCCGCTCGCCGCGATCGCCGCGGGACTGGCGTTCAGACCGGAATCCCGCGCAACGGTGGCAGGCTGGACCCGCACCGCCCGCCGCCGCCTCCAACGGCGCGACTCAACAAAGACGGCACCGGAAAACGTCCCGGCAACCTGACTCTCACCCGGCTCGAAACCCCGGCCCGAGCACCCCCGGCCGGAGCACACCCGGCCTGCTCGTCACCCGGCCTCGCCCTCACGCGGCCTGGTCATCATCCGCCCTGCTCATCATCCGGCCTGCTCATCACCCGGCCTGCTCATCACCCGGCCTGCTCATCACCCGGCCTGCTCATCACCCGGCCTGCTCATCACCCGGCCTGCTCATCACCCGGCCTGCTCATCACCCGGCCTGCTCATCACCCGGCCTGCTCATCACCCGGCCTGCTCATCACCTGGTCTCGCCCTCACGGGGCCTGGTCGTCACGCGGCCTGGCCTGGTTTTCGCCTGGCTCGGCGGGCCGACTGGGTTCACCGGGTCGGGCTACCAGGCGTGCATGCGGCGGAGGTGGTACACCATCGCCACGTCGGCGCCGCCGCGCGCCTTCACCACCTCGTCGTGTCCTGCTCGGACCGCGGACAGAGCCTTGACGTTCTGGCTTCCGCACTTCGGGCAGGAACGGTCCACCCACGGTGTGGTGCAGGGTAGGCCTCCGCGTGCGTACACGACGGCCTGGTTGCCGTGGCCGTCACCGTAGTGGCGGGCCTCCAGGTCCTCGGCCCAGGTCGCGGAGCAGTTCAGGCACTCGAACACCCAGGCCTCGTGGCTCGACCACGCGTCCCGCATGGCTCTCACCTCCGCTTCGGGTGACGGCCCCTTCTAGACGCCACCCATCTAATTCCTGGCCCGGACAACGGCATCGTAAACGGTACGTTTCGGGGCACCGTTCTCCTTGGCGACCTCCGCGATCGCCTGCTTGCGGGGCGTCCCCGCGGCCTCCCGGGCGGCGACGGCGGCGGCGAGGTCCGCCGGGTCGGTGAGGCCCTCGGGTTCTGGGGCCCCGCCGACGACGAGCGTGATCTCGCCGAGCACGCCGCCGTCCGTCCACGCGGCCAGCTCGCCGAGCGTCCCCCGGCGGATCTCCTCGTAGGTCTTGGTCAGCTCCCGGCAGACGGCGGCCGGACGGTCCGCGCCGAAGGCGTCCGCCATGGCGGTGAGCGTGGCGGGCAGCCTGCGCGGCGACTCGAAGAACACCAGGGTGCGGCGCTCGTCCGCCAGCGCCGCCAGCCACCGGGCCCGCTCCCCCGGTTTGCGCGGCGGGAACCCCTCGAAGCAGAACCGGTCGGTGGGCAGCCCGGACACCACCAGCGCCGTCGTCACGGCGGACGGACCGGGCAGCGCGGAGACGGGTACCTGCGCGGCGACGGCCGCGCGGACGATCCGGTATCCGGGGTCGGACACGCCCGGCATGCCCGCGTCGGTGATGACGAGGACGTCCCGTCCGGCCAGCAGGTCCTCCAGCAGCTCCGCCGCCCGCGCCTTCTCGTTCTGGTCGTAGAAGGACACGACGCGCCCGCTCGGCGTCACGCCGAGATCACCCGCGAGCCGGCGCAGCCGCCGGGTGTCCTCGGCCGCGATCACCGGTGTCCCGGCCAGGGCCTCCCGGAGCCGGACGGAGGCGTCCTCCGGCCGTCCGATCGGCGCCGCCGCGAGCAGCAATGTCCCTTTCACATGGCCATTCTTCCACCCGAAACCGCCGCCTTCCGTACACCCGTACGATGACAGGATGGCGACGACGGATCTGGCTCCCGCGCAAGCTCACGGATCCCGGCGCAGGCCTCCGCTGAGGGAATGGCTCGCCCCCGCGATCCCCGGCAGCGCGGCGCTGTCCTGGGTGGGGCCGCTCCTGGTGACGCTGTTCGCGGGCTACCTGCGGTTCGAGCGGCTCGGGTCGCCGAAGGCGGTGGTCTTCGACGAGACCTACTACGCCAAGGACGCGTTGTCCCTGCTGAAGTTCGGGTGGGAGCACAACACCGTCGAGAACGCCGACAAGATGCTGATCGCCGACAAGAACGCGGACATCTGGGGGAACGGACCGTCGTTCATCGCCCACCCGCCCGGCGGCAAGTGGATGATCGCGCTCGGCGAGTGGATGTTCGGCGCGACGCCGTTCGGTTGGCGCTTCGTGCCCGCGCTCGTCGGAACGCTGTCGGTGCTGATCCTGTGCCGGGTCGCGCGGCGGATGACCGGGTCGACGCTGCTCGGCTGCGCCGCGGGCCTGCTGCTGGCCGTGGACGGGCTGGCGTTCGTGACGAGCCGCACCGCGCTGCTGGACGTCTTCGTGATGTTCTGGGTCCTCGCCGGGTTCGCGTGCCTGGTGAACGACCGGGATCGCTCCCGCCGCATCCTCGCCGAGAAACTCGAACGCTCGCCCGCCGGTGCGGAGGGGTCCCTCTACGGGCCGTTCCTCGCGCACGGCTGGAGGTGGGCCGCGGGCGTCTGTCTCGGGATGGCCTGCGCCACCAAGTGGACGGGCGTCTTCTACGTCGCCGCGTTCGGGATCATGGTCGTGCTGTGGGACTACGGCGCCCGCCGCGCGGCCGGGGTCCGGTCACCGGCCACCGGGATGCTGCTGCTGGAGGCCGTCCCGGCGTTCGTGCAGCTCGTCGTGGTCGGGTTGCTGACCTACCTGGCGTCCTGGTGGGGTTGGATCTTCAAGCCGGGCGGGTGGGGACGCGGTGACGTGTCCGACCATCTGCTGTTGCGACCGTTCGAGGCCCTGCCCAGCCTGTGGAGCTACCACAGGCAGATCCTGAACTTCCATTCCGGGCTGGACGACAAGCATCCGTACCAGTCGTGGCCGTGGGACTGGCCGATCCTGAAACGTCCGGTCGCGTTCTTCTACAGCGAGCCGAAGAACGCCTGCGACGGCGCGGCGCGCTGCTCCCGCGAGATCCTCGGCATCGGGACGCCCGCGCTGTGGTGGGGCGCGCTGTTCGCGCTGATCGCGGTCGCTTTCATCTGGCTGATGCTGCGGGACTGGCGGGCCGGGGCGATCGTGTGGGCCTTCGTCGTCGGCTGGGTCCCCTGGTTCTTTCCGGCGTTCTCCGAGCGGACGATGTTCCTGTTCTACGCGACGCCGCTGGTTCCGTTCATGGTGCTGGCGGTCGTCCTGGTCCTCGGGTATGTGATGGGGCCCGCGACGTCCTGGTACGGGGGCGCGCACGTCGCACGCCCCGGCGACCGCGGTTTCGGCGGCAACGGTCGCGACGCGGAGGAGGGCGACGGGCTGGAGGGTTTCGATGCCTTTGACAGGACGCCTCCCGTCCGTCCGAGTCCGCCACCGCCCGGAGCGGGGACGAGGCGGTGGGTCGGCGCCGTGGCCGCGGGCGCATACCTGCTGGTGGTATTGGTGAATTTCGCGTACTTCCACCCGATCCTGTCGGCCGAGACGATCCCGTACGACGACTGGCACGACCGAATCTGGTTCGGTTCCTGGGTCTGACCCGCTCGACCCCCGATCACGCGGGGGCTTCGGCGGTGACGGCCGGTGCGGTGCGCGGTCGCAGCGTCCTGGCGCCGAGCAGGCACAGTGCCAGGGCGAGGACGCCCCCGACGCCGGCCCCGGCGAACGCGCCGCGAACGCCCGCGAGGTCCTGCGCGAGCCCGGCGGCGAACGAGCCGACCGAGGCGCCCCCGCCGACCGCGGCGACGACCCACGCGAACGCCTCGGTCACGGTTCCGCTCGGCGCGAGCCGGTCGACGAGGGTGAAGCTGCACGCCAGTACGGGCGCGAGGAACACCCCGGACAGGAACGCGAGCACCGACATGCCCGCCAGGCCGGGCGCGAGGACGAGCGGGACGTACCCGGCGGCGAGCGCGGCCAGCAGCCACGGCAGCCTCCGGTGCGGCGCGCCCGCCCATCGCCGGGCGCCGTAGACGATCCCGCCGATGAGCGCGCCGGCCGCCATGCACGCCAGCAGCAGCCCGGACGCCGCGTCCGTGCCCTCCCGTTCGGCGTAGGCGACGACGGCGACCGCGTACACGCCGAGCGCGATCCCGGCGCAGGCCAGCGACAGCAGCAGGACCCGCAGGCCCGGGGACCGCAGCGGGCCCGCCCAGTCGGCGGCGCGCGGCTCGCCCGTCCAGCGGCGGGACGGCCCGGACAGCGCGACGATCAACGTTCCGGCGATGCCGAGCCCGCCGGTCAGCAGCAGCGCGGTCTCGGTGTTCACCACGGCCGCGGCGACGACGAGCAGCGGACCGACGGTGAAGAGCAGTTCCTGGGCGGCGGCGTCCAGCGCGTACGCGGCGTCGACCTGCTCGGGGCCGTCGAGGACGTCCGGCCACAGGGCCCGCAGCCCGGCCTCCAGCGGCGGTGTCGCGAACCCGGCGACGACCACCGCGGCGATGGCGACCGGCAGCGGACCGGCGCCGACGGCGGCGAGCAGCCCGAAGCCCGCGGCGGACGCCGCCGCGGCCGGGAGCAGGACGCGCGGCTGCCCGAACCGGTCCATGGCGCGGCCGAGGACGGGCTGTCCCGCCGAGGTGGCCAGCCCGAGGATCGCGGCGAGCGTCCCGGCCAGCGGATAGCCGCCTTCGTCGTCGCGGATGTGCAGGACGACGGCGAGCATCCCCATCCCGTTCGGGAGCCGGCCGAGGAGCGTGGCGCCGAGCAGCCGCCCCGCGTACGGCCTCCTCAGGAAGGCGAGATATCCCTGCACGAACCCCGGCACGGATCCCCGGACCAGTCCCCGCACATAACCGCGCATGCTCGGCCCCCGAAGCAGTCATACGTATTACCCGCCCTGGGTCATACGTACCACCGCGCGGGGCCGCGGCGCTAGTCTGAGTTCGACCCATGATCCTCCAGGGAGGCGAAAGGTGCCGGCAATCAGCCGTCCCACCAGCAAGGACGTGGCTCAGGAGGCGGGAGTCTCGCAGTCCACGGTCTCGCTCGTGCTGGGCGGCAAGTGGACGGGGCGGGTCTCCCCCGCCACCGCGCGCAGCGTGCGGATCGCGGCCGAACGCCTCGGCTACCGGCCCAACAAGGCGGCGCGGAACCTGCGGCTCGGCACCACCCGGACCGTCCTGCTGATGGTCCCGACGCTCACCGCGCCGTTCTTCGGCCCCGTGTACACGGGCGCGGCGCGGGTCGCGGCCCGGCACGGCTTCGGCGTCGTCGTCTCCACCTGGCCGGAGGACGACCCGTCCGCGACCGCGGAGACGGCCGACAGCGTCACGCCCGACAGCGTCACGCCCGACGGTGTCACGCCCGACGGTGTCACGCCCGACAGCGTCACGGCCGACAGCGTCACGCCCGGCGGTGTCACGGCTGACGGTGTCACCGACCGCACCCCCCGGAACGGCCCCTGGACAGCGCCGCACGAGGCGATCGACGGCATCCTCGCGTCCTCGATGGCGGCGTCGACGACGGCGACGACGGTCGGTGGCGCGCTCCGCGAGTACCGCCTGACACCGGCCGTGATGCTGGACAGCGGCCCGGCCGGTGACCACGTCCCCACGGTCGACTTCGGCGTCGCCGACGGGATGCGGGCGATCGTCGAACACCTCGGCGCGCTCGGCCACCGCCGTATCGGACATGTCGCCGCGGCCGTGGACCAGTGGACGTTCCGCGCCCGCGCCGACGCCCTCACCGCCGCCGTCACGGCCCTGCCCGGAGGAACCGTCACCCGTGCCACCTGCGCGATCGACGTCACGTCCGCCAAGAACGCCGCCGGGCGGCTTCTGGACCGGTCCGAACGACCGACCGCGCTGGTCTGCGACGACGACCTGATCGCGGCGGGCGCCTACAAGGCGGCGCGGGCCCGCGGCCTGGACGTCCCGTCCGACCTGTCGGTCACCGGGTTCGACGACGTCCTGCTCGCCACCGCGCTGGAGCCCGAGTTGACGACCATCCGGCTGCCCGCCGAGGAACTCGGCGCACAGGGCATGACGGCGCTGCTGGACCTGCTCGCGGGCCGGCGTCCCCCACCCCGAACACTGCCCGGCGAACTGATCGTCCGAGGCTCCACGGCACCCCCGACCCCCGGCGACAAGGACTCGCGTACCCCATGACGACGCACGCCCGCCCCCTCCGGACACCACTCGGCGCCGCCCTCCTCACCCTCTGCCTCCTCATCGGCCTCGCGGGCTGCGACTCCGACCCGAGCCCGTCCGCGAAGAACACGGGGAAGACAGGGAAGCCATGGAAGACAGGGAAACCGGCACCGAAGACCGGCGCACCGCAGGCGAGCGCATCGCAGGCCGATGTCACACGGCGACTCCTCCAGTTGGAGAAGGCCCGCGACGTGCGCGTCGGCGCGTACGCGATCGACACGGGGACGGGACAGGTCCTGGCGCATCGGGCGGACGAGCGTTTCCCCTTCGCGTCCTCGTTCAAGGTGATGGCGTGCGCCGCGGTCCTCCGGAAGGCACGCCGAACGGACCCGGGCCTGATGGACCGCGTCATCCGCTACGGCAGAAACGATCTGTCCGCGTTCTCACCCGAGACCGAGAAGCACGTGGGCACCGGGATGACCGTCGCCGAACTGTGCCGGGCCACCATCACCAGAAGCGACAACACGGCCGCGAACCTGCTGCTGAAGCAGATCGGCGGACCCCAGGGCCTGACCGCCTTCTTCCGTTCGCTCGGCGACACGGTCAGCCGAAGCGACCGCGTCGAACCCGGGCTCAACAGATGGCGGCCCGGGGAACTCCGCGACACGACCACGCCGGCCCCGTGGGCCCGGAATCTGCAGGCGCTCACCGTCGGCGACGCGCTCGTGCCCGCCGACCGTGCGCGGCTCGTCGCCTGGATGAAGGCCACGGTGACCGGGGGCGAACGGATCCGCGCGGGGTTGCCCGGCGGCTGGACGGTCGGCGACAAGACCGGCACAGCGGGCGTCCACGGCAACGCGAACGACATCGCCGTCGTCTGGCCGCCGTCCGGCGCGCCGCTGATCTTGGCGGTTCTGATCACCCGACCGGATGCGGACGCCGAAGCCGACGACAAGGCCGTGGCGGCGACCGCGGGCATCCTCGCCCACGGGCTCCGGCCGTCCTGACCGTCCCGTCCCGACCGCCCGCCCGACCACCCGCCTGACCACCCGCCTGACCATTGCATTTCCCGCCCGACCAGTAGGTGACATGCCCAATATCACCCATTGGGGTGACCGCTAACCCGGCAGTCCCTTCGGAAACGTAGGCTGTACCTCTGTTTGAACTGCCTTGGGGAGACTTCTTTGCGGCTGCCGGAGCATCTGGAGCTACTGCTCACCGACGAGCCGGTGCTCGACGTCTACTCGTACGGTCCATGGCGCGTTCCCGACGGCCTGTTCGAGGAGATCTCGGCGCGGATCGACGGGCTCGCGGCCGACCCGCGGGCCGCGGAACTGACCACCGACGAGCACAAGCTCCTGACGTTGCCGGCGTCACTGGTCACCGCGGAGATCTTCGGCATTCTGGCGTTCCTGCCCGGCGGCGGGGCGATCAAGGCGGGTTCGTGGTCGCAGCTGCCCGAGCGGCTGCTGTACCGGCATCTGGTGAACCCGGGTCCGCTCAGCACCCGCATGACCCGCTGGGACGCGCCGGGCGGCCGGTGGCGGCCACCGGTCGACTGGCTGATCGAGGCCCCCGACCGGGAACTGGCGATCGATCTGGCCCGCGACTGCCTGTCAGTCCTGGAGGGCGTGGAGCCGCTGGAGGAACGCCGCAAGGCGCTGCTGCGGCTGTACGACGACCCGCCCGTCTGCGACGTGAACCTGCCCAAGATGGAGTTGCGCGAGCACTGGCACAACCACGCCGGAGACGACATCGTCACGGCCGTGCCTGAGCTGCTCGGCCCGGTCGGCTACCTGGAATGGGTGTGCGCGGGGCTGCTCGCGGCGTACGAGCATCTGACGGACGTCGCGCCCCGCGACGAGACCGTGGAGGTCCATCTGATCCAACTGCTGCTCCAGGGCAGCATGGAGGGTGTCCCGGCGGAGCTGGCGGCCGCCCTGGGCGAAGACCGGTACGGCGAGCTGCAGCAGCGTTTTCCCGGCGAGCGTCGCGGGTTCAAACCGGGCGCGTGGCAGGAACGGACGCGGGCGTGGCTCGTGCGGGCGCTGGTCGCCGGTGCCGCCGACGCGTGCCGTGGGTGGCTCGACATGGCGATGCGGTTCATCGCGATCGTCCAGGGCCTGCCGGGCGACCCGTGGTTCCCGAAGGCCGAGTGGATCCCGGTCGGCCAGTTCCAGACCGACCTGCGGCGCCTGTACGCGCCGCGCCGCCGCGTCGTCAACCCGCTCACCGAGACGCTGCGGGCCGCCCCGGCGGAGACCGGGAACGCCCGGTCGCGGACGCGGGGGCGTCCGGAGATCGCCACGTCCCTGGTCGGTCAGCCGGAGGTGGTGCGGGCGCTGGAGGAACTGACCCGCGGCGACGAACCCGTCCGGCTGCTGATCGCCGGCCCGGACGGAACCGGCAAGCGCGACGCCGCGCAGGAGTTGGCCAAGGCGCTCGCGTTCGGCCGCGACCCGCACTGGATCACCGACAACCTGTTCACCGGGCAGCGGCTGTCGGACGCCGTCGCCAAACTGCACGCCGACGCCCGCGACTGTGCCGGTGACCGGCTCCTCATCATCGAGGGCCTGGACGGCATCGTCACCGACCCCGGCAACGGCGAGGCCCTGGCCGTCGAACTGCACCGGCTGCTGGCCGTCCACCCCGACCTGCACCTGGTCGCGCTGTGCGACACGGGCGGCGAGGACCGGATCCGGGAGATCAACCCCGTGCTGCCGCAGCGGTTCCGGATCGCGCGGACCCGACCGTTCACCCCCGAGGGCCATGCCGAGCTGTTCCGCCGCGCGCTCGACGCCCGCGGCGCCCGCGGCACCCGGCAGGCGATCGAGGCGGCGGGCGCGCTGCTGGCGCTGACACCGCCGATGCAGACGCTCCGCAACGCCCGTCTCGCCCCGCACCTCGCCGACCAGGTCGTCGCCGCCGCCCGCGCGCGCGCCGCCCGGGACTCGGCCGCCCGGGACTCCGCCGCCAAAGGCCCTGCGGCCAACGGCCCTGCCGCCAACGGTCTCGCGGCCAAGAACCTCGCCGTCAACGGCGCGAACGTGAACGGCACCGTTCCCGGGGACCTCGCCGCCTCGGCCGACCGGGGCGCCGACGCCAGACACCCGGACGGCAGAGACCCTGACGTCAAGAACTTGGACGTCAAGAACCCGGACGGCAAGAACCCGGACGGCAGGCTGACCATCCGGAAGCAGGACATTCCGGAGACGCTGGACACCTCGTACGCCGCCGGGAATCCGCTCGCCGAACTCAACGCGCTCACCGGCCTCGAAACCGTCAAGCACGAGATCTCGCTCATCGTCGCCGGAACGCATGCCGCGCGGCTGCGCAGCGAGTCGGGGTTGCAGATCACCCCGCCGACCCGGCACATGGTGTTCACCGGCAACCCCGGGACCGGCAAGACGATGGTGGCGCGGCTGCTCGGCCGCATCTACAAGCGGCTCGGGGTGCTGTCGTCCGGGCATCTCATCGAGGCGTCCCGGGCCCATCTCGTCGGCGAGTACATCGGGCAGACCGCGCCCCGCACCCGCAGGCTGGTGGAACGCGCGCTCGGCGGTGTCCTGTTCATCGACGAGGCGTACACGCTCACGCAGTCCCCGCTGAAGGGCGACTACGGGCACGAGGCGATCGCCGAGCTGGTCAAGCTGATGGAGGACCACCGCGACGACCTCATCGTCATCGTCGCCGGATACCAGCAGGAGATGGCGGAGTTCCTCGCCGCGAACCCGGGCCTCGACTCGCGCTTCCCCAAGCAGATCCACTTCCCCGACTACACCGACGACGAGCTGATCACCGTGTTCGGGCAGCTCGCCGCCGCGGACGGATTCCGGCTCGCGCCCGGCACCGAGGACGCCCTGCACGCGATGCTGCGCCGCGCGCCCCGCGGCCCGTCGTTCGGCAACGGCCGCCTCATGCGCAACATGCTGGACGTCGCCGTCGCCAACCAGGCCGACCGGGTCGCGTCCGCCGCGTTCGCCGCGAAGAAGAACGGTCGCGACGGCAAGAAGACGCCCCGGAAGCCGACGAAGAAGGAGCTGATCACGCTCAGCGCCGACGACCTGCCGCCGCTCCTGGACCACCCGGAGGAATTCTTCGGCCTGTACCTGTAGGCGGGCGCCCGTCGAGCGGGTATGAACACCGGTGGCTTCCCCGCCCGTCCCAGAGGCGAGGAGGTTCCATGCGGCCGGACGACCGGCGTCTCCTGCGCGGCATCGCCGACCAGGAAACGGCCCGCCTCCGGGACGGGACTCGTCCCTGGTCGTGGTGGCTGGAACGCGCCGTGCTGCACGGACGCCACCACGGATACACCGCCATCCTGCTGATCGGCGCGCAGTGGCGCGGCGCCACGGACGTCCGCTCCTACGACGCGTGGCGTTCCGCGGGCCGCCAGGTCAGGAAGGGCGAGACCGGCATCCGCGTCCTCGGCCGGACGGGTGCGCCGCGCGCCGTGTTCGACATATCCCAGACGGAGGGTCTGCCCCTCTCTGAAAGGCGGGACCCGCCCCCGCCGGACGCCGAGAGTCGCCTCACGTCCCTCGTCGCGCAGGCCCCCGGACGTGGCGTGCGGCGGGTCGAGGCCGACTCGGTGGCATTCCTCGTCGCGTCCTGGCTCGGGTTGGAGCCGCCCATGCCCGCGTTCCCCGCACGGGCGTTCTGGGCGGGCCCGGGAATCGGCGACCGCATCCTCCGAACGGCCCGGCGCGTGCACGGACGCGTGTCGGGCGCGCCCCGCAACGAGATCATGGCGGACGCCGAACGCTTCTTCCACGCCCGGCTCACCGACGACTGGGTGCCCGACTACCTGTCCGGACGCGGCTTCCCCCCGGGCGTGCAGCGCCGCTGGCGGATCGGCTACGCGCCGAGCGGACCCCGCGCGCTCACCGACCACCTCCGAAGGCTCGGCCACACCGACGAGGACATCACCGCTGCGGGCCTGGCCCGCCCCACCGACGCTTCCGGCCCAAGCCCCGGCTCTGGTTCTGGTTCCGGCCCCCGCCCGGGCAACGGAGAGGGGATTCGTGACACGTTCAGGGACCGGGCCATGTTCGCGATCCGCTCACCGGACGGCGCTGTCACGGGCTTCATCGGACGCCGCCGAGACGACGCTCCGGGCCCGAAGTACCTGAACGGCCCCGCGACGTCGCTGTTCCACAAGGGCGAGCTGCTGTACGGCCTGCACGAGGCACGTGACCGGCTCGCCGCCGGGGCACGTCCCGTGATCGTCGAAGGGCCGCTGGACGCGATCGCGGTCACGATGGCCGGGCCCGCCGAGTACGCGGCCGTCGCGACCTGCGGTCTCACGCTCACCGCCGAGCAGTTCGATGCCCTCGCGGACATCGCCGACCTGGACGGCGTCGGCGTCCTCCTCGCCCTGGACGGCGACCCCGCCGGACGGTCCGGAGCCGTCCGGGTCTGGGAGCGGCTCGCCGGAGTCGGCGGACCCGTCGAGACCGCGACCCTGCCTCCGGGCCACGACCCCGCGGGCGTCCTGGCGTCCGGGGGCCGCGCGGCGGTCCGGAACGCCCTCCGCGCCCGGACACCGCTGATGGACACCGTCATAGACAGCGCCTTCGACAGGGCCGTCCACGAGGTCTGCAACGGGCCCGCCGCCACCGCCGCCCCCAGCCACACCACCGACACCAACGCCCCCACCGACACCGCCGCCCCCACCGATACCAACGCTCACCTCGTCCACCGGGAGGGCGGGGCGTTCGGCTCACCGGAGGGACGGCTCGCCGCGATCCGCGCGGCGGCGAGGATCATCGCCATGCGCCCGCCGGAGGCGGCACGCCAGGTCGTCCGGGTCGCCGCCCGCGCCGATGTGCCACCCGCACTCGTCACCGAGATCCTGTGCGAGACCGTCAGCCCGGTCGGCCGCCCGTGAGCCGCGTGGCGGCCTCGAACAGCACATCCTCCGCGCCGCGCCGGGTGACCAGTTGCGCCCCGACCGGCAGGCCGCGGACCGTTCCGACCGGCACCGAGAGCGCGGGCAGGCCGATCAGGTTGAACGGGCAGGTGAGGCTCACCAGCAGCGGAATGTGCGGCCCGAACGGCCCCTCCGTCTCACCGATCTTCGGTGCGGTGATCGGGAGGGTGGGCAGGGCCAGAAGGTCGTAGCGCTCCAGCAGCTCCGCGATGTCCCGCTCGACGCGTTCCCGCTCCCGGACGGCCCGGACGTACCGCCAGCCCGGTGCCCGCGCCGACTGCTTCAGGCGTTCCAGGGTGGCCGGCTGGTACAGCTCCGGCGCCTTCTCGACCCGTTCGGCGTGGACGTCGTACGCCTCGCTTTCCTGGATCGCCCGGAACACCCGCCGGATCTCGTCCAGGTCGAGCCGCTCGGACGGCGCGTCCGGGAACCACGCCCGGACGACCCGCACCACCTCGGGGTCGGCCGCAAGCGGCTCGATCCAGCCGACGCTGTACTCACCGCCGGTTCCCGAACCGCCGTCCACCGGCGACGGAGCGGCGCCGACCGAACCGGTCAACGCCTGGTAGGCGATGCGGCAGTCGTCGGCGGACCCGGCGAGGAGGCCCACATGGTCGAAGGACGCCGCCAGCGGGAACACCCCGCGGGTCGGCAGGACACCGAAGGCCGGTTTGAACCCGGCGATCCCGCAGAACGCCGCCGGGATCCGCACGGACCCGCCGGTGTCCGTGCCGAGGGCGAGCGGGACCATTCCGGCCGCGACGGCGGCGGCGCTGCCCGCACTGGAGCCGCCCGACATCCGCTCCCGGTCGTGCGGGTTACGGACCGGCCCGTGCACCGACACGTCGCCCGTCCCGCCATAGGCGAACTCGTGCGTGCCGGTCTTGCCGACGATCACCGCTCCGGCAGCGCGCATCATCGTCACGCACGCCGCGTCCGTTTCCGCCACATGCCCCGTGAAGTGCGCCGACCCCATGCCGGTCGGAAGTCCCGCGACGTCGATGATGTCCTTCACGGCGACGGGCAGGCCGTGCAGCGGGCCCCGGTCGACGCCGGACGCGAGTTCCTCGTCGACCCGGCGGGCGGCCGCTTCGGCGCCCTCCCGGTCGACGGTCACAAAGGCGTTCAGCGTCGGATCGGCGTCCTGGTCCGCGTCGATCGCCTCCAGCGCGCGGCTCAGGAGCCCGGTCGCCGATTCGTCCCCGGAACGCAGGGCATGCCCCAGTTCCCGCAAGGTCCGTCCGGCAAAGAATGCACTCATCAGGCCTCCCATCAGCCCAATCATGTCCCGGCTGCGACCACCGCCGCATGTCGCGCTCCGTCGCCCACTCGTCGCCGACCGTCAACCTCTCGTCGCAGATCGGCGACCGTCCGTCGAGCGCGGCCCTGAACCTGCAAACCTACGCGCGAGTACACGGCAGGCTGCAACGCACCTGATGAGACGGCCCACCGGTTCGCTGGGGGGCGAGGCGGAACCGCGCGGCTTCTGGGGGCGCGGCGACCGCCTCTGTAGCCGGTGCCGTCAACAGGCTGGGGGGACAAAGCCACGGCGGCACGACGGACACATGCGCATCCCGCCGCCGTGGCTCTGTCACCACCTGTAATCACCACACTCCTGTAACCAGTGCGGGCGTGCGGGGTGGGTCGGCGGGGACGGTTGAGTGTCCGAAGAGGGGGGACGTGAACCTTCGGCGAGGAGCGACACCGAAGGGGGTCCGGCGTCTTGACGGACGACGAAACGCGGGGAATCGACGCACAGTGGATCGACGCGTACTGGCGAGCGGCGAACTATCTCTCGGTCGGGCAGATCTACCTGCTCGACAATCCGCTGCTCCGCGAGCCGCTCCAGCCGCACCACATCAAACCGCGGCTGCTCGGCCACTGGGGCACCACCCCCGGCCTGAACTTCTGCTACGCGCACCTCAACCGGGTGATCAAGGCCCGCGACCTGGACATGATCTACATCATGGGGCCGGGGCACGGCGGTCCGGCGGCCGTCGCGAACGCCTGGCTTGAGGGCACCTACAGCGAGGTGTACCCGGACGTCTCGCTGGACGAGCCGGGCATGCGGCGCCTGTTCCGGCAGTTCTCTTTCCCTGGCGGCGTGCCCAGTCATGTGGCGCCGGAGACGCCCGGGTCGATCCATGAGGGTGGTGAGCTGGGTTATTCGCTGGCGCACGCGTACGGCGCGGCGTTCGACAACCCGGACCTGGTGGTGGCGTGCATCGTCGGCGACGGCGAGGCCGAGACGGGCCCGCTGGCGGCGAGCTGGCATTCCAACAAGTTCCTCGACCCGGTGAAGGACGGCGCCGTCCTGCCGATCCTGCACCTCAACGGCTACAAGATCGCCAACCCGACCGTGCTGGCCCGGATCCCCGAGGAGGAACTGGCCCAGCTGCTCGACGGCTACGGGTACCGGCCGTTCCTGGTGAGCGGGGACGACCCGGCGTCCATGCACCGCAAGATGGCCGCCGCGCTCGACCAGGCCCTCGACGAGATCGCCGACATCCAGCGCGGCGCCCGGGAGGAGGGGCTGACCGAGCGGCGCCGCTGGCCGGTGATCGTCCTACGGTCGCCGAAGGGCTGGACCGGCCCCGCGGAGGTGGACGGTCTGCCGGTCGAGAACACGTGGCGCTCCCACCAGGTCCCGCTCTCGGGCGTGCGCGACAACCCCGAGCACCTCGCCCTCCTGGAGCAGTGGCTGCGCTCGTACCATCCGGACGAGCTGTTCACCGACGACGGGCGCCCCATCGAGGCGGTGCGGGCCATGGCCCCCGAGGGTGAACGGCGGATGAGCGCCAACCCGCACGCCAACGGCGGACTGCTGCTGAAGCCACTCGCCCTGCCCGACTTCCGTGACTACGCGGTCCCTGTCGACAAACCCGGCACCACGACGTCCGGGCCGACCCGCGCGCTCGGGACGTTCCTGCGCGACGTCGTGAAGGCCAACCCGTCCACGTTCCGCATCATGGGCGCGGACGAGACCGCCTCCAACCGGCTCGGTGACGTGTTCGACGTCACCGACCGCGTCTTCCAGGGCGAACGACTTCCGACCGACGAGCACCAAGGCCCGTCCGGCCAGGTGATGGAGGTACTGAGCGAGCACCTGTGTCAGGGCTGGCTGGAGGGTTACCTGCTCACCGGGCGGCACGGTCTGTTCAACAGCTATGAGGCGTTCATCCACATCGTGGACGCGATGTTCAACCAGCACGCCAAATGGCTCAAGGTCACCCGCGACCTGCCATGGCGGCGCCCGATCGCGTCCCTGAACTACCTGCTCTCCTCACACGTCTGGCGCCAGGACCACAACGGCTTCACCCACCAGGACCCCGGCTTCCTCGACGTCGTCATGAACAAGAAACCCGAGATCGTCCGCGTGTACCTGCCACCGGACGCCAACACCCTCCTGTCCGTGGCCGACCACTGCCTCCGCTCCCGCGACTACGTCAATGTGATCGTCGCCGGGAAGCAGCCCGCGCTCGACTGGCTGCCGATGGACGCCGCGATCGCCCACGCCACTCGGGGCATCGGGATCTGGGAATGGGCGTCCACGGACGGCGGCGCCGACCCGGACGTCGTTCTCGCCTGCGCGGGCGACATCCCCACCCTGGAGACCCTGGCCGCGGTCGACCTCCTGCGGCGGTTCTTCCCCGAACTGCGGGTCCGGGTCGTGAACGTGGTCGACCTCATGCGGCTGCAACCGTCCAGCGAACACCCGCACGGGATGCCGGACCGCGACTACGACGCGCTGTTCACCACCGACAAGCCCGTCATCTTCGCCTTCCACGGCTACCCCTACCTGATCCACCGGCTCACCTACCGCCGCACGGGACACCCGAACCTGCACGTCCGCGGCTACAAGGAGGAAGGCACCACCACGACCCCCTTCGACATGGTCATGCTCAACGACCTGGACCGCTTCCACCTGGTCATGGACGTCATCGACCGCGTCCCCACCCTCGGCGGACGCGTCGCCCACATCCGCCAACGCATGGCCGACGAACGCCTCCGCCTACGCGCCCACACCCGCGAACACGGCGAAGACGCACCCGAAATCAGCGACTGGACCTGGCCGCACTGACGCGATGCGGATCCTCACGGTCAATCCCGGCTCCAGCAGCCTGAAGGTGAGCCTGCTGGACGCCGACGACACGCTCCTCGTCGAAGACTCGGGCGCCGGTCACGAGATCGCCGACATCGTCGCCGGAATGCCGACCCCCGACGCGATCGGCATACGTTTCGTCCACGGCGGCCCCATCTACACGAAACCGACCCGAATCACCCCCACGGTCACCGAGCACCTTCGCGACCTCACCGACCTGGCTCCCCTCCACCAGCCCGCGTCCCTCCGCGCCCTGTCGGAGATCGCCCGTGTGCTGCCCGACGTCCCCGCCGTGGCGTGCTTCGACACCGCGTTCCACGCCACCCTCCCCGACGCCGCCGCCACCTACGCGCTGCCCGCCGCCTGGCGCGAGCGTTTCGGCCTGCGCCGCTACGGCTTCCACGGCCTGTCGTTCTCGTACGCCGTCCGCCGGGCGGGCGAACTGCTCGGCGCCGTCCCGCCCCGGATGGTCGTGTGCCACCTCGGCTCGGGGGCGTCCCTGTGCGCCGTCGCCGAGGGCCTGTCCGTCGACACCACCATGGGGTTCACCCCACTCGAAGGGCTGATCATGGCGTCCCGGGCGGGCAGCATCGACCCCGGCATCCCGCTATGGCTGATCAAGCATGGCCTTTCTCCGGACGACGTCAACACCGCCTTGGAGAACGACTCGGGCCTCCGCGGCCTCACCGGCACCGGCGACATGCGCCGTATCCGCGAACTCGCCGAGGAACGCGACGCCAACGCCCTCGCGGCCCTGGACGCCTACCATCACCGCCTCCGCGCCTGCGCCGCCGCCATGACCGCCTCGCTCGGCGGCCTGGACGCCCTGGTGTTCACCGGCGGCGTCGGCGAGCACGCCCCGTCCGTCCGCATGCGTCTCGTAGAGGACCTCGCCTACCTGGGCGCCTCCATCGACCCGGACCTCAACGTCACCGCCGACGGAGACACCGACATCACGTCCCCCGACACCCGCGTCCGCACCCTGGTCATAACCGCCCGCGAGGACCTGGAAATAGCCGCCGGAGTAAGACAGGCCCTCGCATGACACCATGACCGCATGTCCGAAACGGCATGCCGAGTCTGCGGAAAACCCCTGCCCACCTCGACCGGACGGCCGGGACGCGCCTCGCTGTACTGCTCCCCCGCATGCCGCCAGAAGGCATACCGAACCCGGCAGGCTCCGACCAACGGAACCGTCCACGACCTGATCTCCGACATCGAGCGGCAGGTCAGGGCCCTCACACCGGAGCGTCCCCACCCGTTCTACTCGGCCGTGAAGTCCCTCTCCTCCTCCGTAGGCCGCCTCCACCACCTGGCCCGGACCGCAGCCCAATCCGTAACGCAGAACCCCGTAACGAATCCGGACGATGCCGAGGCCGCCCGCACAAGCGACGAATGGTCGTTCGCCGCACTGGTGGAGCCGTACCGACGCGAACTCCAGGTGCACTGTTACCGGATGGTCGGCTCCTACGACGACTCGGAGGACCTCGTCCAGGACACCCTCCTCAAAGCCTGGCGTAACCGGACGACCTTCGAGGGACGCTCCACCCTCCGCGCCTGGCTGTACAAGATCGCCACGAACACGGCCCTGGACTTCCTGCGCCGTAACGACCGGCGCCCCCAGCGGTACGGCCCGTCGCCCATCCCCCCGACCAACGACGTGACGCCGTCACCGTTCCTCCCCTGGCTACAGCCCTTCCCCGACGAGGACCCCGAGACGGCAGCGGAAACGTCCGAAACCCTGCAACTCATCGTCCTGGCCGCGATCCAGCACCTCCCACCCAGACAACGCGCCGTGCTGATCCTGCGCGACGTCCTGGGCTGGCCCGCCGCCGACACCGCGACCGCCTTGGACATGACCGTCGCATCGGTCAACAGCGCCCTCCAACGGGGCCGCGGCACCCTCCGCACCCACCTCCCCGAACGGCGCCAGGAATGGCCGAGTGACACGAACCCTTCCGACGCAGAACGCGTCCTCCTGGACCGCTACATGAAGGCCGCCACCGAGGGCGACACGACCGCCATGGCCGCGATGCTCCGCGAGGACGTCCGGATCACCATGCCGCCGAACCCCCTCTGGTTCGGCGGCCGGGACGCGGTAGTCACCATGCTCAAGCAGACGTTCGATCCTTCGTCCCCCCACTACTTCGGACGCTGGAAACACCTACCCACCCACGCCAACGGCCAGCCCGCGGTGGGCGGCTACGTCCAACGCCCGGGCACCCGCGTCTACCGCGCCCAGGTCCTCGACGTCCTCCGCGTCGAGGACGGCCTGATCGTCGAGATCACGTCCTTCGAGCCGCACCTGTTCCCCGCCTTCGGCCTCCCGCTGACCGTCACCGATTAGTTCTCCACTCCCATACGTCTCAACAACCGTTCATTCACACCGAACGGAGCGAGACCATGCTGAAGAACAAGAACGCGATCATTTACGGCGGCGGCGGTTCGATCGGCGGCGCGATCGCCCGCACCTTCGCCCGCCACGGCGCCACCGTCCACCTGGCGGGCCGCACCCGCGAAACCCTGGAGGCCGTCGCCGCCGACATCACCGCGTCCGGCGGCCGCGCCGAGGTCGCCGTCGTCGACGCCCTCGACGAGAAGGCCGTCGAGGACCACGCCCGTCACGTCATCGACAGCTCCGGCAGCCTGGACGTGTCCCTCAACCTCGCCTCCCGCGGCGACGTCCACGGCACCCCGCTGACGGACATCACCGCCGAGGACTTCCTCCACCCCATAACCACCGGCATCACCACGAACTTCATCACCGCCCGCACCGCCGCCCGCCACATGTCCGAGCAGGGCTCCGGCGTGATCCTCACTCTGAACAGCGGCTCCGCCAAGGGCAGCCCCATGATGGGCGGCACCGGCCCGGCGGACGCGGCGATCGACACCCTCGTCCGGAACCTGGCCCAAGAAGTAGGCCCGAGCGGCGTCCGCGTCATCGGCATCTGGACCGCCGGACTCTCCGAGACCCTGACCCGCAGGCGCCTCGCCGGCCACGGACTCGACATGGACGACGCGGCCTTCGAGTCCCTGCTGAACCAGCTCAACGAGATGCGGATGCTGCGCCGCTCCCCCACCCTGGCCCAAATCGCCGACACGGCCGCCTTCCTGGCCTCCGACGGCGCCGCCGCCATCACGGCGACGTTCGTCAACGCCACCTCAGGCATCTTCGCCGACTGACCGAGCACGGGCGCCGGTCCCCAAGACCGGCGCCCTCACCTGATCCCGCAGAACGCCATCAAGCAGGTCCGCCACCTTGATAGCCGAGGAGCACGGATACTGGACGCAAGGCCAAACATGGTAATCCCACCGTCCACGGACCTTTTTCGCACGGACGCTTACTGCCTCATCCTCAGCGCCCTTAGAGAAGACCCACAACGTCGGTGGCGACTCCACGTACACCTTCAGAAGTGACCAGCCGCGTTCAGACATAGCAGACGCCAGTACGTCCAAGTGCCGTTCTGCGGTGGCGTGCCCGTACCGGACACGCCACCACCACATAACACCCGGCAGATTCGCCACTCTCACTCGCCGAGCCGCGCCCACGTGACCTTCCCGCCACCGGGCAGCACCCGGACGCCCCAGTCCTGGACGAGCATCGACAGCATGAGCAGCCCCCGTCCAGACTCCACGGTGCCGTCCCCGCCACCAACGACCGGAACCACGTCGGACCCGTCCTCCACCTCTACTACGGGCCGACCGTCCTCTATCAGAAGACGTACGAGAACGACTTCCGTGTCAGTGTGCTTATACACGTTCGTCACCAACTCAGTGACGACAGTACGTGCGGTGTAGTCATCACCGAGTTTCTGCGCGCTGAACACACCACCGACCCACGAACGCGCTTTCCCCGGCGCACGCGCAGAACACCGTATGGAGATTGCCCCGGCCTCGACGCCCATATCGATCATGGTCGGCCGTCCTTTCACAACGAGTTTGGAGATTGCCGACCCCATTCAGCCATGACAAGGCTACGCTGTGTGACAAATCGCAGGCCGCAGTCGACAAGTCACCCAAATGCAGACCATCCAGTTGATAGTCAGTTGGGCTGTACTTGAGAGAGGATGGAGTCATGGCTCCGCAGAGGAAGCGGGGAACGGTCTCGCCGACCCTGCTCGCGTTTGGTCGGCGGCTCCGCCGGTTCCGGAAGGCCAAGGGCTGGACGCAAGAGAATCTCGCATGTCGCGCACACAACGGCATGGGTGTCACCCCCCAGTACATCGGCGCAGTCGAAAACGGCCGCGCCCGTTGCACCCGGGAGTTCGCCGCGTCCCTGGACAGCGAACTCGGCGCCAACAACGAGCTGCTCGATCTCTACGACGACCTGGTCAAGGACGCCGCCTTCCCGCTCTGGTTCGACTGGTACCTCGTCGAGCCGGAGGCCGACGAGATCGAGTCTTACAGCCTCTCGGTCGTCGACGGCCTGTTCCAGACCCCCGCGTATGCCGCCGTCCTACTCCGAGATGAGGAGGCTGTCGAAGCGCGCATGAAGCGCCAGGAGGTCTTCGCCAGGAAGAATCCGCCGAAGTACTCGCTTCTCCTGGACGAGGGCGTTCTCTACCGTCCCGCCGGCAACGCCGAGATCATGCGGGAGCAACTGAAGCACCTGGCTACGATCCCTCTGGAGAGGGCTTCGATCCAGATCGTTCCGGCCAGCGCCGAACACGACGGCAACAGCGGCTCCTTCTACATCGCGACTATGGAGGACCGCACTCAGGTCGCATACGTCGAGTCCGGCGCCCGTGGGCTCACCATGAGTGAGCCGGAAGACCTGGCGACCCTCTCCCGAACGATGAAAGATCTACGCTCATTGGCACTACCAGTGAGCCAGTCCAAGGACCTCATACTAAGGACGGTGAAAGAAAGATGGTCGACCTGACCACCGCCACATGGCGCAAGGCTTCCCGGAGCACGTCCAACGGAGGCGCCTGCATCGAACTAGCGCGCGTCAACGACACCATTGCCATCCGCGACAGCAAAAACCCGAACGGGCCCAAACTCCTCCTCACCCCCCAAATCCTCCACCACCTCACCCAAACCATCAAAAACACCTAACAACCACAAGAGGTGCCCTCCGCACAAGCAGAGGGCGCCCGCCCCCAACCAGCCAACCAACCCCCGAAGGTGGCTGAAATGAACTTGAGCACCGCCAAGTGGCGCAAGTCCAGCCACAGCTCCGGCAACGGCGGCGACTGCGTCGAACTCGCCCGCATCGACGACACCATCGCCATACGCGACAGCAAAAACCCCCACGGCCCCAAACTCCTCCTCACCCCCCAAACCCTCCACCACCTCACCCAAACCATCAAAAACACCTAACAACCACGAGAGGTGCCCTCCGCACAAGCGGAGGGCACCCGCCCCCAACCAGCCAACCAACCTCCGAAGGTGGCTGAAATGAACTTGAGCACCGCCAAGTGGCGCAAGTCCAGCCACAGCTCCAACAACGGCGGCGACTGCGTCGAACTCGCCCGCATCGACGACACCATCGCCATACGCGACAGCAAAAACCCCCACGGCCCCAAACTCCTCCTCACCCCCCAAACCCTCCACCACCTCACCCAAACCATCAAAAACACCTAACAACCACGAGAGGTGCCCTCCGCACAAGCGGAGGGCACCCACCTTCACGGTGTCACCGTGTATGTCAACGAAGCGGCCGTCGCACATCCCGAAGCCGCCGCCGCGTTCGTACGTCAGCACGAGCGACGAAGTTGCCCATCGGTGGAGGGACGCGTAGACACTCCAGCACTGCCGGGCCCACTCGGGTCGACGGGCTTACGGTGGCCGCAGGGTCGTAGAACGAGCACTAGTCGTCGGCGTCGTAGTGTCGCGCCAAGAGAGCCACGCGGCGCAGGTACTCCCGAAATGGCCTCGCCCCAGAGTTCGTTCGCTCACTCGTGCGGGGCGATCCAGCACCGCGACGGCCGTCTTGGTCGTTAACAACCTGGGATGCGGACGGGGAGGAGGCGGGAGCTCGGTTTGGCGAGTTGCGCCTGGTCTTCAGGCGACCTACTGCGGTGCGACTTCAGCTTCTTGTTTTCGCTCGGTCGGATTCACCGCTGGCGACCTTGGAGGTGCTAGGGCCGGGGACGACAGCTTTTGGGGCTATCTGGTGCACTCCCAGAGCACTTTTGCGGTGTAGGCCCACTCTCTCTTCCAGATTTCTACGCAGTCGGTGAATCCGGCCTGCTCGGCCTGGCGCTTGGCGTGGGCGCGCGCGTAGGTGAGAGCGAGACCGAAGTCGCTGCCGCCCTCCCCCAGAAATCGTCGGGTTTCCACTGCGTTGGCGACGCCGCTGCCGAGAGTGACGACAGCGATTACTGTAATCAAAGCAACACGTAGCATGACCATGGGGCGACGGTAGACCGGTTTGTCCGGTTCGGCCAGCGCGACGGAGTGTCGTCGGGCCGTCGCGTGGCGTCCGCGTCCTCGGTGGGGCAGGTCGTCGCGCTGTCGACACCGTGGAGCCTTACGCCGAGGTAAGACAAACCTGGCTTGTTTCCGTGTCGGTGAGACCGGTCCCGTGGTGTGGACGGCTTCACTCGTTGTGTTCGACACCGCGATCGGGTGCGCTCATGTCTCCTGTTCTGGGCGTGCCGTCGGCGAGTCCGTAGCGCAGGTACACGGTCCCCGTCGGACTGGACTTCGGAGGTTCGAGGAGCGTGAGGTTCGTGGGTACCGCGCCAGCCTCGAACACCTTTTTCCCGACGCCGAGGACGATCGGGTGTACCCAGAGGTCGAGGCGGTCGAAGAGCTTCTCGCGTAGAAGGGTCTGCACCAGGTCCAGGCTTCCGACGACCTTCACGTTCTCGTGCCGGTCACGGATCTCGCGCACCGCGGTGGCCAGGTCCGGGCCGAGCTGCGTGGACCCCTCCCACGACAGATCGGGTTCGCCCCGGGAGGCCACGTACTTCGGGACGCTGTTGAACAGCGTGGCGATCTCGTTGTCCTCGCCGCCCTCCTGGTGGGGCCAGTAGGCGGCGAAGATGTCGTACGTCCGGCGGCCGAGCAGCAGGGCGTCGGTGCCCTCGTACGCGGCACCGATCTGTGCCCCGGCGACCTCGTCCAGCAGGGGCGCCTGCCAGCCGCCGAACGGGAATCCTCCTGCCGGGTCTTCTTCGGGGCCGCCGGGGGCCTGTGCGACCAGGTCGAGGGTCGCGAACATCTCGATGTGGATGAGTCCCATGCGTTACTCCAGAGCTACGTCGGTGAGTTGGTCGTCCTGTTGGGAGGTAGACCTGAGGGCACTCTTGAACTCATCGGTGCGGCGGCCCGGTGTCCTGCCCCCTGAGCCCGTGTCGGTTGACCTGCGTCAGCCTTCCCGGGAATTCCGAAGTCACTCTCCGCGTATGGTCGGGCATGCAGCGTTGCAGTGGGTGCTGCGAGGCGGCTGGGGCGGCTGGCGCGAAGGACGGTGAAAATGTCTCCGGCCGGGCTGCTAGAGCGTGTTCCCTGGATCTTGATCCGGCTGGCCTGTAGGTCTGCTGCGCGCTGGATCGAAATGCCATCTCCGATGGAGAGTGGGAGCGGCTGGAGTCGCTGCTGCCGGGTAACCCTGGTCGTGGTGGCCGGTGGGCAGACCGCCGTCGGACGAGGAATGGGGTGTTCTGGCGGACCCGGACCGGTTGTCCGTGACGGGACCTGCTCACGCAGTACGGCAAGAGGCAGACCGTCTACAAGCGACATCGTCGCTGGTCACGTGACGGAACGTGGGCGACGGTGCTGGACGGGCTGCGCGCCGTTAACAAGCTCCGCCAGTTCCGCGCCGCGGCTACGCGCTTCGACCGGCGCGAGGTCATCTACCGAGGCACCATCGACGTCGCGTCCAGCAAGATCTGGCTCCGCGATCCCGTCGCCTCCCGCGCAGGCGAGGGCCTTTGCTTGTCGGCATGGACACCGATACCACCGAGCTGGTCCGTTCCGGCTACAACGCTTTGTCTCGCCACTACCGCAGTGACGACGACACGATCGAGCAGTATGACCGTTGGTTGGCTGACCTGGTGGTGCGTCTTCCCGAGCGCGGGCACGTCCTGGACCTCGGGTGTGGTTGCGGCGTCCCGGTGGCCCGGCGCCTCACCGCCGCTGGACACCAGGTGACCGGCGTGGACATCAGCGACGTTCAAATCGAACGAGCCCGGTCACTGGTTGTGACGCTACTTTCATCCGCGCAGACGCCACGGCACTCGAGCTGCTACCTGAGAGCTTCGACGCCATCGTCTGCCTCTATGCACTGATCACATGCCGCTCGATCAGCAACCTTAGCTCCTGCAAAACATCACCCGGTGGCTGCGCCCCGGCGGCTGGCTACTGGCGACCACCGGTCAGGACGCCTGGACCGGAACCCAGGCCAACTGGCTCGGTGGTCCCGCCACCATGTGGTGGAGCCACACCGACGCCGTGCCCTATCGGTCCGGCTCGACGAGAGCGGCCTGCAGGTCACCGACCGGCAGTTCGTCCCCGAAGGCGATAGCGGCCACGCCCTGTTCTGGGCACGCCGAAGTCGCACATGATCTAGGAACAGGACCTAGGGGGTGGGAGGTTCACGCAGGCCGACCGCGTCGTGTCGCCAGAATGGCTCCGAGTAGACCAGCGTCCCTGTCATCCACGGCTCGTACTCCGGCAGTGTGACGACCTGGAAAGCGGCATCGGGGATGCGCAAGGACGGCTTCCGAAAACCCTTGTCTCCGCCTGGAGTGAATCCGAAGCGTGAGTAGTAGGTCGGGTCGCCTTCCAGGAAGACGAGAGGGACGGCACGTTCCGTGAGGATCTCCAAGCCGTGCCGGACCAGCGCGGAGCCGATGCCTCGCCCGCCGTACTCCGGTCGGACGGCCAAGGGGCTGAGCACTTGAACCTCCACCAGCCGCTGAGGCGCGTCCAGCAGACTGCGGGTGAACATGACGTGCCCGACGACCTGTTCGTCGTGCTCGGCTACCAGTGAGAGCCCGTTCCCGGGCGTGATGGTGTCTCGGAGAGTGTCGACAAGGTCCGCCACTACTTGGCCATGGTCGCCGAAGGCCCGCAAGTGGACGTCCCGCACAGCATCCGAGTCGCTCAGCCGTTCTTCGCGAAGGCTCATTACCAGAGGGTAGAGCTGTCAGTCGTGAGCGTGTTGAGGGTTTCTCTTATTCGGGCTTGTCCGGTTGAAGGTGTGAGGCCACCGCGCCGATGACGCAGATCACCAGTAGTGCGGTCAATAGCATCAGCAGGGGATTGACGAAGCCGGGGACCGAGTCGGCGCCGCAGGTCGTGTCCGACAGAGGCAGCAGGCTCATCGATCCGTCCGGCTGATATCCCGTTGCCGAGAACCGGCAGGCGTCTCCGGGGTCCTTCTCTATGGTTCTCGTGTTCATCAAGCCGTAGCCGTACAAGGCCAATAGCGCCAGAAACCATGTCAACACCAGGCGCACCCACGTCGCACGCGCCGCCGCCTGGCCTGGACGGATACCGGACCGAACGGCCCACACTCCTGTCGCTACGGCGGCCAGCGCCACCACAGGCCAGGCCACGATCATCAGGAGCGCCGTCAGGAACAGCGTTACCAGCACGCCTAGCGGATCGACGATGAGTGTGGTCACCAGGCCGCCGCCTACGATGCCGAGCACCCACCATCGCAGCCGTCCAAACGCGGTCGGCCGCCAGGCGCGCAATGGCAACAGCACAGCCAGCGCCACCACGAGCAACAACAGCGTCACAACGATCGTGCCGCCCGCGGCGTCCTCCGAGGCCGTGCTGCCACCACTTGCCACCGCAACGAATGTCATGCGCCAAGTTAACCGGTCGGCGGCGCCGGTGCCATCGCCCCTTCTCTGAGACCTCGTTCCTTGCTCGTCTGGCTTCGTCCTGGTCTGGTCTCACGTGTCGACCCGGGCGCCACGTCTTGTTAGTGGGTTCATTTCGTACGGCACAAATGCTTGTTTCATGGTCAGGTGTCGCACCGGGGCGCCCTCTAGTTGGAGTAGCCGTGTGTGTCGTGAAACGGCCTTCATAATTCGGGGCGGTGGGGGCGGCGCAGCGTACGGGGCCGCCCCTCCAAACTCAAGGGCGCCTTCGGCGTCGCTTCGCGATGGGACTCCGTCCCACCCTTGACTTCGGAGCCTCTGCGGCCCCTCGTGCAGGTTTCGTCGGGCAGGCTCCGCCTGCCCCCGCCCGACGCGCCGCCCCCACCGCCCCAGCCACGGACAAGGAGTCGGGACTGCGGCCACACCTAGTGATCAGTTGTGCCCTGGGCAGTGGTGGCGGCGGCGGTGGCGTGGTGGCGGCGGCATGGTGGCGGCGGCATGGTGGCGGCGGCATGGTGGCGGCGGCGTGGCGGTGGCGGCGGTGGCGGTGGCGTGGCGGTGGTGGCGGCGGCGTGGCGGTGGTGGCGTGGGGGTGGTGGGAGGGCGGAGTTGGTTGCGGTGTTTGCAGTTGGACTCGGGCCAGCGTTTTACGGTGATCGGAATTTGGGTGGACGGGGCGGTTGGCTGATGTGCAGGTGGGGTGGTTGGTGACCGTGAGGATGATCAATTGCTTGTTGTGAGTGGTGCCTGTGGTGGTCTGGGTGGTTGGTCTCGTTGCCGGTTCGTTGTCCGCAGGCTGTTGGTCCCTCTTTGGCTGGCTGCGTCCTCACCGGGCAGCTCGGCTGCAGTGGGTTCGGGTGGCGGCTCGGCTCTTACAGGCTCTGGATCAGCCAGGTGAGTCCGAGTTCACGGGCTGTTCGCGTGGCGAGCCTGTTCAGCTGCTCGGCCTCATCACACGGTGGGAGCGCAGCGGCGTAGGTAACCGCCGCGGCCGCGGTCTGCGGGCGAGCGCCGAGCGCGGCGCGCAGGTGGTACGACCTGCGCAGCTGATCGATTCCGGTCGCGTCGCCGTTGTCCAACGCCAGTGCAGCCAGGTGCCGGATCGCATAGGACTCCAACAAGAGGTCCTCATCGTTCACGGCTGATTCGAGGGCCTGAGAGTAGAGCTGTTTCGCGTGCTCGTGGGCGTTGTCGAATCGCTCGGTGACGATGCCTGTCCAGAGGGTCGCCCAGCTCGCGAGTCGTTCGTCCTGTACTGCGGCGGCAAGGCCTGCACGCACCCTGGTCGTGTCATCGGAGCGTGGGTCCATGCCGAAGAGCAGCCGGGTATAGGCGAGCTGAGCATCGTAGAACCCGCCAAGCGCCGGGTCCTCTTGGCACAACGCGGACACCGCAGTCTAGGTGTCAGCCGCCTTATCGAGCCGCCAGAAGAATCTGTCAGTCAGGATTTCCGCCCGCAGCGCCGTCGCCTCGGCCGCTGGAAGCCCCAGCGCGAGGTCCTAGAGGCCTGCACGCTTCAACGACCGCGCTGAGCACTCCGCGGATCTGGCAATGTAGGTGGTGTTCATACCCATGTGGCCTACTATGCGGCCGAGGAAGTAGGTGGCCAAGTGCGTTATGTCGCCTACATTGGCAATCTGGCAAGGCTGGCCGTCGAACTGGTCAACGGCGACGAGCCCAGCAAGCTCCGGCGGGAGTTCTTCGCCCAGCACCGCATAGCCGAACCCGACGGCGAGACGCTCGCGGCTCTTCTCCCGGCCTTGCGTGACGCGGTCGCCGCCGTCGCGGACCCGGGGCCGATCGAACCCATCAATCTCCTTTTGGAGAAGTTCCCGCCCGCGATGTATGTGAGTACGCACGACCTGAGCGGCGGGCCACACCTTCACTTCGCGCGCGACGGAGAAGACCCCACTTCCTGGCTTGGACGTAGTTGCGCCGCCGCGCTCGCTCATGTGATCTGCGGGGATCCCGATGTAACCGTGGGCCGATGCCAGGCAGACGGCTGCGCACGGTTCTACGTCGACGACTCCCGGAACCGGAGCCGCCGGTTCTGCTCCAACACCTGCGCCAGCCGAACGACCGTCGCCGCCTACCGCGCCCGCCGCAGGGCCGCTGACAAATAATCACGCGGCCAGGGCCGAACATGTCTTATAGGTAGTAAACGCATCAAAGTGGCGGCGATGTCTGACGGGGCGCGAACGTGACGTCGCCCTCGACAACCGTACGTAATCATGTGTTCAGCCGGGCAGCCTCGGTTTTGAGAAGAGAGCCGAACCAGGCATCTACTCTCGTCCCGCGATGGATGACTCGTTTGCGAAGCGTGGCCTCGATCAAGAATCCGGCCTTCTCGGCGACGCGGCGAGAGGCGGTGTTGCCTACCTCGCAGCGCCACTCGATCAGGTCCAGGTCCAGCGTCGTGAAGGCCCACCGGCACACGGTCCGGACGGCGTCGGTGGCAACGCCTCGTCCGCGAGCCCGAGGGTCGACCCAGTAACCGATCTCGGCTGACCCGTTCGAAGGCCCACTCAGCCCCACCCGACCGAGTGGAGTTTCGCTGGACGCCTCCTCGACGACGAACTCCCGCCGCTCTCCCCTATCCCAGCCCCCGACGGCGACCTCGTCGACAAAGAACGCGGCGTCCTTCAGATGGTAGGGCGACGGTAACTGAACGAAGTGTTGCAACGCCGGATCCCGCGATACCTCATAGACCCACGGAATGTCCGTCGACGTGAACGGGCGCAGCCTTAGCCACCCCGCATCGATCACTGCACGATCCATCTCCAGATCATGGCAAAGCCGACCAAGGCCATGCAACGAGACGAGCTGCGACTGCGTGCCCTTGCCGCAGGATGAACCAATGGGTCGTGGTCGCTCAACGCTACTGAGGCGAACCAATCGAGATAATAAGAGGCATCTGTCCCATTAGATACCCAAAAAGGAAAAAGATAAGGATTGGGTGGTAACAAGAGTCTAGCTTTGCGGAAGTCTATTGGCGAGGGTGGAGTGGGGGGTGGGGTGATAGGGTTAGAACATGAGTTCGATCAAAGGGGATTGGGAGGGGGCTTCCACTGCTGAGTTGGTGGGCGTTCTTTCTGCCATCGCCGCCGAACTCGCTCAGCGCGCCGTCCCGGACTCGGCAGCCGCGTGTATGGAGCTTTCCGAGACTCTGGCGGCAGCCACCGACCAGGTTGAAGCCGCCCTTGCCGGATTGGTGTCCGTGGTGGACCGGGCAGGGGAAGTACGGCGGTGGGGTTACCCGTCCACCCAGGCTTGGCTCCGGCACCGGATGGGCATGCGCGACAATCGGGCCAAGGAGCGTCTCACCCTGGCCCGGCAACGCGATCGCCTCGGAGGAGTGACCACGAGGTGGGCGGCGGGCGACCTTTCCTTCGGATACGCCACCACCATCGCGGGTGCGGTCGCCCGCCTCGATGACGAGGACTGCCGAGCGGCCGAAGACATCCTGCTCGGTATGGCCGACCAGGACTTTTCAGCAGGGAAGGTCGCCTCGTTCGGAAAGCGTATCCGTGACGTGATCGCCGAACGGGACGGCAACGAGAACCCCGACGGCGACAGCAGGCGCGGATACGAGCGATCCTGGATCGACTCCACCCGTTCCCTGGACGGGGGCCGCTACATCAAGGGGTGGCTCAACGCCGAAGACGCCGCCATCTGGGACGGCACGCTCGCACCGCTCGCCAAACCGGCTGGGGTCGACGACCACCGAGATCTCTCCGAACGTATGGCGGCCGCACTCACGTCCGTCCTGGCCGGTGGGCACAAGGCGACCCGGGTCACCGTCATCTGCGACCTGGACACTCTCACCGGCGGAACGACTCCCGCGCGCCTCATCGACGGCACCCCGATCCCGGCCGAACAGGCCCGCAGGATCGCCCTCAACGCCGGGCTGTCCCCGCTGCTCCTGGGCTCCGGCCAGCACCCCCTCTATCTCGGGCACACCGTCCGGATCGCCACCTCCGCACAACGCCGCGTCCTGCAAACCATGTATCCCACGTGTGCCGTGCAGGGCTGCGAGGTCCCAGGATCGCTGTGCGAAGTCGACCACGTTCACGGCTGGGCCCTCGGCAGGAGCCCCACCGACATCGACCAACTCACCCTGTGCTGCGGCTGGCACAACCGCTTCAAACACACCCGTCCGGATCAAATAGAGATCACCCGAGATCCGCAAAGCGGGTGCTACAGCTATCGGCTTCGTCCGCCACCCGACCAACGCGCAATGCCGATCACCGGCCGCCCACCACCTTCTCGCCTCCAAGCCGCCTGACCCGTCGCACAGCCCGGCGTCCAGAGTTCACTCCGGCTTCTTCTACCGGCGCCCGCGTCGCCTGGGGGCAGGCGGGCCGGTCGGCTCGGCCGACATGTGCGCGCCATTGGCGAGTCCCGAGCTCGGCGGGTACAGCACACCTGGTGGAGCGGGCTTCCGGCGTTGACCAGCAGAGGCTGCGTCATGACGGTCAGTGACTCACACAGAGCTCGGGACGCCGGATCCGCATCCCTACGGGGTAGCAATGACCGCAACGCCGGCAAGACGCCGCCGCCGTCGCGCGTAAGCAGCCTGGCCAGAGGCGGGCGTCGAGCGCCCGGGGGGCCGCTTGCGCCGCGCAACCTCATCGACTCGCTACGCGCGGGGCGCAGTGCGGTGCCGCTGGCTCGGCGCTGGTTTGCCGTCGGGCATGTGCAGGGCGCCAACGCGGCGGGCGCGGCGTCGCAGCTCGCCCGGTCTAACGGCGCGGGGCTGACTTCCGTGGCCCTGTCGCGTTGGACTCCGGTGAACGCGGCTCGTTCGCCACACCGGTGGACGATCCCTACTCACAGGCGCTCACCCTTTTCGTAGTGGTAGGTGCGAAGGCAGTGCACCCGAAGTTTCGGTGCGAGGGCCCAGCAGCTCCGGTAGGGGCGCCACAGACTACGACCGTGCCGTCGACCGCCATCAGAGCAAGGGGCCCTCGCACCAAAGGTTCGGTGCGAGGCCTCCCCCGCCCCCGTGCGCGAGCGTTGATGTTGCTCGTGGAGTCCGGATGCCTGGACGAGATCTTCGCGCGGACGAGTCGGGCCAGGCTGCCGGGTGCGGAGTTCGTCCTACCGACGGCGGCAGACAAGGAGTCCGCCATGCGGTGGAGAGGGAGACGCTAGCCGCCTGGCGATGACCGGACGGGCCGATTCAGATGCTTCAGGGACGCTATGACTAGGTCTTCTCACAGGACACAGCCACTCGTCGGCGTCGAGCTGCTGCGGCGGACCAGGCGGCGCAGTCCACCGCCGAGACGGCCGAGGCCGCCGTGTCCGCAGGCGACGCCGAACCCGCGGACACGAAGCTCGAGGACGAGGACGGCTTCTTGCAGGACGTGGTGGCTGGGCGTCGGCGGCCGCGGGGGTCCGGGCGCTGAGGCCGCCTAGCCCCCCGGCGGGTGGCGCGCTTGCCGTCACGGCGCGGGCACCGCGGACCTCAACGCTGCGGCCCAGCAGCCCCGGCCGACTAGGCGGCGATCGGGTGCCGGGGCGAGGGCGACGTGCGCTTGTCGCTCCTGACATGGTGATGCCGGTTACACAGCGGAGCGTTTTCACCTGGCTCGCGACGCATCAGGGCGATCAGGAGAACGCACCGTAGAGGCGTGTCCCGTGGGCTGGTAGTCGACGGAACGCCTGGTGGTCAGCAGAACGGGACGAGCCACCCAGTCGCTGATTGCTGTCTCGGTGGTGCAAGTAGCGAGGTCAAGTAAGGTCATGAACGTGAACACCGGACCGGCGCTACGCCACGCACAGATGGGTCTTCCGGTGGAAGGCTGATCGCACGGCGGGCGCGGAGAAGGCGTCCCTTCAGTTCGGCACGCGGACCTCCCAGTGGTCGCGCACAGCGAGCCCGTTCTTCGTGTCGAACAACAGTGAGGCCATCCGAGTGACAGTCACGTTCAACCACACCATCATCGCCGCCAAGGACCGCAACGAGTCGGCTCGGTTCTTCCGAGAGTTGTTGGAAGTGCCGGAAGCACCATCCTGGGGCGTGTTCACCAACATCCAGCTCGACGACGGTGTGCTGCTTCAGTTCGCCGAGCCGCCGGTGGAGATACAGATGCAGCATTACGCGTTCCTGATCGACGACGAGCTGTTCGATCGGGCGTATCAGCGGCTGCAGGAGAGCGGCATCGAGCACTGGGCCGATCCGCAGATGCGACGACCGAACGAGATCAACAACGAGCACGGCGGTCGAGGGGTGTACTTCAAAGACCCCGCCGGTCACGCGATCGAGCTGATCACCCGCCCGTACCTGTAACCGGGACAATGCCTGGTCGGGCCGTCGAACTCGGCGCCCGACCAGGCAACTCCAGGGCGCTACGTTGGTCAGGCGGCCTGGCCCGCCCTGCGTGTCGTCGACGCGAGACAGTTCAGGGTGATCTCCGGCTCGATGTCACGTTCCGAGTAGTCGGCGCGGGTGGGTGGGCGGACGATCGCTGGAAAGGGGGCGGGACGGTTCTCCAAGGCTGCCAAGAGAATCTGACATAGCGGGCCGTCGAACCCCGTGCGGCGGGCGGTGCGTATCAGCGGGCACACCGGGCGTTACCGGCGCCTGCGACAAGGGTGGGTTCGGGTGGAATCGGGCTTGCGGCTGGCGGGGCGCTACCGGCTGGTGGAGCGTCTCGACGCCTGTCCGGACGGCGGTTTGGAGGTCTGGCGGGGACGGGACGAGCTGCTCGACCGTACTGTCGCGGTGAAGCTGCTCGTGTCGGCTCGCGGTGACCTGCGCCAGGCGTTCCAGGAGGGTGTCAACCGTGCTGCCGGGCTCTCCCATCCCGCGCTGGAGCGGGTCTATGACAGCGACCAGATCCGCGACGCCTCCGGGCGCCTTGTGTGCTACGTCGTGACCGAGTTCCTGGACGGGGAGACGCTTGCCGAGAGGCTGCGGAGCGGTCCCCTCAGCGTGTCCGTCGCCGTGGGTGTCTGCGCGCAGATCGCGGGTGCGGTCGCCGCCGCGCACGCGGCGGGTGTGGCGCATGGCGGGCTGCGGGCGGGCAAGGTCGTTCTCGCGTCCGGCGACGTCAAGGTGGTTGATACCGGCCTCGGTGGTCTTGGCCGTGGTGTGGCCGGTCCGCAGAGCAGGGTTGATGATGTGCGGGCGCTCGGCGCGATCGTCGCGGCCTGCGTGCCCGCCGGGGTGGCGGGGGGATCGGCGGTGCTCGCGGAGCGCTGCCTCGCGGCCACCGCGGTGGACGGGCCTTCCGCGGCGGAGATCGCCGGGCTCCTCGGGCGGGATGAGCCGTCGACGGTGGTGTTCACGGCGCGAGGTCGCGGGATGGGCGGCGTTACGGCTGGGCTCGTGTCGTCCAGGGATCGGCGGACGAAGACCCTGCGTCCTCCGGTTCGGCGTCGTCGTTCGGCGGGTGTCCGGTTGTCGGCGGTCGCGCTCGTGGTCGCGGTTCCGGTGGTCGGGGCCGTCGCGGTGCTCGTGTCGGCGCCGCGGTCACCGGTGATCGCAGCGCCGTCTCCGGCGGCCACCAGCCGGGGGGCGGAGCCGGGCGGGGTGGTCGAGGCGCTCGGGCGGCTGCGGCCGATCGTGAGTCGAGGTTATGTCGCGGGTGAGATCCGGTCGGATGCCGCCATCGACCTCAATGAGGTGATCATGAGGTTGGAGGACGACCTGACCGGCAGGGTGAGTCGCCGTGTCGTGTACCGGCGCCTTGCCCGGCTGAAGAGCAAGATCGTCGGAGGGTTGCGGGAGCGTGCGCTGTCGCGTGGGGTCGCCGAGCGGCTGTACCGGGTTTTGGCGACGATCCAGGTATGACATGGCGGGCGGGAGCGGCTGGTGCCGGGGGGCCGTCGTCAGTCGCAGCCCTCGAACTGGGGGATCTCGATGATGGACAGGTCGAGGCCGGTGCCGTCGAACCATTTGCGCATCAGCTTGGCGGCCGTCCCGTCCTGGTACATCTGGGTGATGGCGCGGTTGAGGGCCTCGCAGCCGTCGGGGTCGCCGCGCTGGAGACCGATGCCGGTGTTCTGTTCGCTGATCCGGGCGTTGATCAGCCGGAAGCCGCTGCCCTCGCGTCGGGCGAGGCCTGCCAGGATCACGTCGTTGGTGGTGATGGCGTCCACCCGGCGGTCCTTGATCATGGCCATGCACTGGTCGTAGTCCTTGGCGGGGACGATCCGGGCGGTCATTCCGTGGATCGACAGGAGCCGTTTCGTGGGGTCGGCTCCCTCGACGGCGCAGAATCGGCGACCTTTGAGGTTTCGCACGCCGGTGATCCCGCGTTCGTTCGAACGTACGAGGACGTCCTGGTGCGACATGTAGTACGGGCCCGCGTAGGCGATTTGCGTCTTGCGTTCGGGTGTGACCGACAGTGTCGCGAGGACCATGTCGGCGCGTCCCGAGGTCAGGAGCGGAATCCGTTCGGACGCCAGCGCCTCGACGAAGCGGACCTTCTTTCCGAGCCTGTCCGCCACGTAACGGGCCACGTCGATGTCGAAGCCCGCGAACCGGCCGTCCGGTGCTCGTAGTCCGAGGCCGGGCAGGTCCGGGCGGACGCCGACGACCAGCGTGGACTTGTCGAGAAGGGAGTTGTCTCCGCCCTGTCCGCATGCGGTCAGCAGCCCGCCCGCCAGGACGCCGACCAGCGCGATTCGCGGGGCGGCCCCTATCCGCATGGCGACATCCAGGAGAAATCCCGCCATTCCATTGCATTCAGCATGCCGTCACCATAGAGGGTCGACGGCCTCGGCGGGACAGACGCGATGCGAGAAATCCAGTCTTGTCTGGGTGTCCGCCCCTGGGCGTCGGTGAGCGAACCATTTCCTTTCTGGGGCGCTTCGGCGGGGTGGTTGCTGTTAGTCGTGGTTCGATCCTTTTTGGTGACGCCGTTCTGGTGACCGACTTGGTGCAACAGGCACCTCCTCCGGATGAGGTGCCTGTTGTGGTGCGGGGCGTCCGGGCGAACCGGGCCGTCGGGTCCGGGTCAAGGTTTCGTCCGGCGCCCCGAGTGGGTGGGGCGAGGTCAGGAGGTGCCTGCGATCACTTCCGTTTCTGTGTCGGGGACGGTCGGGGAGGGCCGAAGACGGCGCGGGTTCATGCCAAGGGCGGCGATCGCGGCGATCGCCATGAACCCGGCGACCATCAGCCAGGCGTGCAGGTAACCGATGTGCGCGTCCGGGTGGCCGTGCGGGGTGCCGAGGATCGCCACGGCGAGGCTGACGCCGAGGACGGTGCCGATCTGGCGGCTCATGGTGACGACGGCGCTGCCGGTCGCATAGCGGTGGGACGGCAGGTCGACGGCGGCGGCGGACAGGATGGTGGGCAGGGCCAGGCCGACGCCCGCGCCGCCGATGAGCCAGCCCGGCAGCAGCCCGGAGAGATAGGCCGGTGCCGGGCCGAGGCTCATCGCGATCATGACGACGCCGAGCGCGCAGAGCATGCATCCGACGGCGGTGATCAGACCGGCGGGCATCCGGCGGGCGGCGAGCCGACCGGCGACGATCGCCATGATCGGCACCATCAGTGGGCCCGGTGCGACGGCGAGCCCGGTCCTGATGGGCGAGTAGTGCCAGATCTGCTGCATCCAGAGGACGCCGAGCAGGAGGTTCGCGGCGAACGCGACGCTGAACAGCAGGATCGTCGCGTTCGACCAGGAGAAGGTGCGGACGGCGAGCAGGGACGGTTCGATCACGGGTGCGGGGTGGCGCCGGGAGCGGAGCCAGAACCAGGTGAGGCCGAGCAGGGCCGCGGCCAGGGTGAGCGCCGTTCGCTGGCCGGGCCAGTCATTGATCTTCACCAGGCCCAGGGCCAGGAGCGCTATCGCGGTGGTGAGGGCCACGGTGCCGGGCAGGTCGGGGACTCGGGCGGTGGTGCCCTCGCGGGAGTCGGGGACCAGCCGCAGCGCGAGCAAGGTCAGGATGATCCCGAGGGGGATGTTGATCTCGAAGACCCAGCGCCAGGAGAGATCGACGAGCACGCCGCCGACCGCGGGGCCCGCCGCGGCGGCGACGGCGGCGGAGGCGGACCAGATTCGCACCGCGCCCGCGCGGCGCGTCGCCGGGTACGCCGCGAGCAGCAGCCCGAGGCTGGTGGGGATGAGCGCGGCGGCGCCCACGGCCTGGACGACGCGGAAGGCGACGAGCCACCACAGGGACGGGGCGGACGCGCACGCCTGGGACGCGACGGTGAAGACGACGAGCCCGGCGACGAGTCCGCGCCTGCGGCCATAGCGGTCGGCGAGCCGTCCGAGCGGGACCAGCAGCGCGGCGAAGACGATGGCGTAGCCGTTCAGGACCCAGGACAGGTCGGCCATCGGCCGACCGGCGAAGTCGCGGCCGATGTCGGTGAACGCGACGTTGACGATGAACAGGTCGAGGCCCGCCAGGAACGAGGCGGCGGAGAGGACCGCCAGCACCCGTCCGGGACGCACCTGACTTTGTTCCACCATAGTCAGGGAGGCTAGCGAGCCTGCTGACTTTGGTCAAGCAAAGTCAGCACGTTTATAGTGGACGGGTGACCATCGCACTTGAGGGGCATTTCGCCGACCGTGACAGCTGGTCGATGCAGAACTGCCCGGTCGCGAGGACGCTGGCCGCGCTCGGCCCGCCGTCGGCGGTGCTGGTGCTCAGCGAGGCCTATTTCGGGACGAACCGCTTCGGTGACTTCGTCCGCAACCTCGAGATGACCGAATCGGCCGTCACCGCACGCCTGCGTCACCTCGTCAAGGCGGGCCTGCTCAGCCGGGAGCCCTACCAGGAGCCGGGGCAGCGCACCCGCTACGAGTACCACCTGACGAAGATGGGCCGCGACCTCGCCCCGACCCTCGTCGGGCTCATGGAGTGGGGCGAGACGTACCTGCCGGGCGAGGAGGGACGGCAGGTCGTGCTGACGCACGCCGGTTGCGGGGAGGCCGTGACCGCGCGGGTTCGCTGCGCGGACGGGCACGACGTCGAGGTGGACGAGATCGTGATGGGTCCCCCGGCGACCGACGACGAGCGGCCGGAGGGTGAGAACTGACCGTCAGGGGTGTGCACCCTGGACTCTGGAGCCGCCGACCAGGCGTAGCGCGTGCTCGACCAGCGACACCAGCACCTGTTTCGCCGACGTGGCGAGGCGCGCGTCGCACAGCAGGACGGGCACGTGCGGGTCGAGGGCCAGTGCCGTCCGGATCTCGTGCGGCTCGTACCGTTCGGCTTCGTCGAAGCAGTTGACGGCGACGACGAACGGGGTTCCCTTGCGTTCGAAGTAGTCGATCGACGCGAAGCTGGCCGTCAGCCGCCGTGTGTCCGCGAGGACGACCGCGCCGAGCGCCCCGAGGGACAGTTCGTTCCACATGAACCAGAACCGCTCCTGGCCGGGCGTGCCGAACAGGTAGATGGCGACGCCGTCGCGGAGCGTGATGCGGCCGAAGTCCATCGCCACGGTCGTGGTCGTCTTGGCGGCCACCCCGTCGAGGTCGTCCACGCCGACGCTCACATCGGTCAGCGCCTCCTCGGTGCGCAGCGGGCGGATCTCACTCACCGCGCCGACCAGCGTCGTCTTTCCGACGCCGAACCCGCCGGCGACGAGGATCTTCAGTGCGACGCGCGGGCCGTCCATGGAGTCGTCCATGGAGTCGTGCGGGAGGCCGTCCGGTTCCGCCGGTCGGGGGTCAGAGGGCGCGGAGCTCATCGAGCACCTTTCTGAGCAGGTTCGGGTCCGTGTGCGGCCGTCCCGTGGAGTTCGCGTTCAACGGGTCGGGCGGGGACCACCGTTGGACGTCCACAAGCCCCGAGTCGAGCAGGTCACCGGCCAGGACGCGGATCACGCCGAGCGGCAGGTCCAGGTCGGAGGCGAGGTCGGCGAGCGCGGACGGGCGCCTGCACAGCGCCAGCATCCGGCGCTGTGGGCGGGACAGCCGTCCGGGCTCGGCGGGCCGCCTGCCCGTCGCGACGAGGATCGTCACGATGTCGAGGGGTTCACCGTTCGGGCGGGTGCGGCCGCGGGTCACCGCGTAGGGGCGGACGACGGGTCCGGCGGCGGCGTCCAGCCACCGTTCCCGGCCCGCGCCTGCGCGGTCGGCGGCGTCGCGGTCCATCGCGGTCACCCGGCTCCGGGGGCGGGCCCGCTCTGCCTGAGGCCCGTGGACAACTGCCGGCCGACACGCTTGACCAGCATCGTCATCTCGTAGGCGACGAGGCCCGCGTTCGCCCCGGCCTCGCTCAGCAGGGCCAGACAGCTGTTCGCGCCGGCGGGGACGACGAAGAACAGACCGCGGTCCATCTCGATGAGGGTCTGCCGGATCTCACCGGAGTCGAGCTGCGGTCTCGCCCCGAAGGCGAGGCTGTGGAATCCGGCGGCGAGGGCCGCCAGGTATTCGGCGTCGTCGCGGGCGACGCCCCGGGAACGGCCCATGACGAGCCCGTCCCTCGACAGGACGACCACCTTGCGGATCTGCGGCACCCGGTCGATCAGATCGTCCAGGAGGAAGTTCAGCTCCGCCGCGACTCCATGCTGGGTCATGATCGTGCCTCCCTGTCGTCCGCCGCGTCCTCGTCGTCCCTGCCGCGCAGCCATCCGGCCTGGAGCGCGGCGAACAGGTCGCGGGACGCCTCCGCCGAGCGCGCCTCCCACGCGGCGACCGTGTCGTCCGTCTCCGGTGAGAGTCCGGCCTCGGGAGGGACGGGTCCGGCGGGGTCGTCGCGTAGTTGCGGTGCCAGGTTGCCGCCTCGCACACGTCGGGGCAGTGGTGCCCGTCCGCCGCCCGCCTGCTGGGTACCGAAGGACGCGGGCGGGGCCTCGTATGACGGCGACGGCGGGGTCTCGTGCGACGGCGGGGTCTCGTACCGTTCGCACGAGGGCCGGTCCTCGGTGGACGGCGGCGCGCTGTACCCCGCCGTCGCGTCATACTCCGGCGGGCCCTCGGAGGGCGCCGAAGCCGTCGGTTCAGGGATCGGCGCGTTGAGCATGGCCCCATGGATCGGTGGGGACGTCGGTGGCCATGGGTGCGGGGTGCCGTTCGTTCCGGCGGTGCCGTTCCGTCCGGGGTCGGGGCGGACGGCGGGGACGTCGTCGGCCGTGGCCCGCGGGTCGTCCTCGTCGTCGGGCTGGTCGGCGTCCACGATGAGTTCGCGCGGGATCAACACGACCGCGCTGACGCCCCCGTACAGCGACGGCTGCAACGCGACCCTGATGCCGTGCCGTCCGGCGAGGCGGGCGACGACGAACAGGCCGAGACGGTCGGTGACGGCGAGGTCGAACTCGGGCGGACGCGACAGCCGCAGGTTCAGCGCGTCGAGTTCGGACTGGTCGAGGCCGATGCCGCGGTCGATGACGTCGACGGCGAACCCGTTGGCGCCCATCTCGCCGCGGACCAGGACCTCGGTCGGCGCGGGCGAGAACACCGTGGCGTTCTCGATCAGTTCGGCGAGCAGATGGACGATGTCGGCGACGGCCTCGCCGATCACCGCGGCCTGCCCGGACACGACGACGACCTCGACGCGCGTGTAGTCCTCCACCTCGGAGACGGCGCCGCGCAGCACGTCCTCGACGTGCACGGGCCTGCTCCAGCCGCGGCCGGGTGACGCCCCGGACAGGATGACCAGGCCCTCGGCGTGGCGCCGCATGCGGGTGGTGAGATGGTCGAGGCGGAACAGGTCTTCGAGCGCCTTCGGGTCGGTCGCGGCGCGCTCCATCTCGTCCAGCATGCGGAGCTGGCGATGCAGCAGCGACTGGCTGCGCCACGCGACGTTGAGGAACACGCGGCTGATGCCCTCCCGCAGGTACGACTCGCGGACGGCGGTGTCGATGGCGGTGCGCTGCACCTTGGTGAACGCGTCGCCGACACGGGCGACCTCTTTCGTCCGGCCCCATCCCATGACTCCGACGAGCGGCGGGACCTCCGCGTCCACATCGACCTCCTCGCCGCGGCGGAGCCGGGCGACCACGCTCGGCAGGCGGTCCTCGGCGAGGTGCAGCGCGGCGCGTTGCAGCCCGCGCAGCTCGCGGGACAGGCTGCGGGCGGCCAGCAGCGACAGCACGATCGACGCGACCACGGCGAGCAGGCCGAACCCGCCGGCGACGACCAGCCGCATGATGATCCGCTGCCCGATCGGCTCGGCCATCTCGTTGAGCGTCAGACTCGCCTGGGTGATCTTCTGTGCCCAAGCCTGTGCGAGGAGTTGGGTGGTGGCCTGCCAGTCCGCCGCCTCGGCGGGCAGGCGCCCGTCGCGGGCGTTGACGATCGCGGTCTCGGCGGCGCGGTAGCGGGCGAAACGGTCGGACGCGGCGAGCTGCTCCAGCGGTCCGCGGGTCTCGGCGTTCAGGTCGGCGAGCCCGGCCTCGAACTCGCGGCGCCCCTCGGCGGCCCACTGGACGAACGCGGTGTGCTCGGCGGGAGTGAGTCGCCCGTTGCGCGCCATCGCGACGGTGACCAGCGAGTCCTCGCGGAGCATGTAGGCGCGGGCGTTGCCGACGCCGATCAGCGCGCGGCCCTGCGTCAGGATCGCGGCGTCGTTCACCGCCACCAGCCCGTCGAAGACCCTGATGACCTCGTCCAGGACGGTGCTGTAGGAGTTGATGACCTGGAGCGGCTGGACGGTTCCCGCGTCGACCCGGGCGCGCAGCCGCGGCAGCGTGTCCAGCGCCTCGATCGCGGCGGACAGCCGCCGTCGCGTCTCGGGTTCGGCGGCGTCCCTCGCCTCCGCCGACAGCGCGCTCCTGCGGAAGGACGCCTCCAGGGCGTTCACCCGTGCCCGCTGACCGTCGAGTCTCCGCCCGCCCTGGGCGTCGCGGCCGGTGAGCGCGACGACGCTGAGGGAACGTTCGGCCTGGAGCTGGTTCACCAGGTGGAGACCGGGAAGGCCGACGTTCTCGTACGTCGTCGAGAAGTCGTACTTGTCGAACGCGTCGCCCAGCGTGATGTTCGCGGCGAACGTCCACAGGGCGATGAGGGAGACCAGCGGGACCAGCAGCAGGGCCGTGATCCGCACGCGGATCGGGCGTCTGCGCCTGCCCGCGGTTCGGGTAAACGCGTGGTGCGGGGTCTCGCCGGTGGGGGCGGGCGCGTAGGGGTCCGCCGGTTGTCCTTCGCCAACCATCAGATCACAACCTTGTGCGGGGAGCTGTCGGTCTCGGACGGTCCGTTCGTGGGGGGTTGTTGGGGTTCGGGGGTGGGGTTCGGGGGGTGGGGTTCGGGGGTGGGTGGGGTCAGGGGTGTGCTTCGTCCAGGGCGGCGCGGGCGACCAGGCCGCGAAGCCGGTCGGTGATCATGGTGACGGCGCGAGCGTGGCCGCGGGCGGCGTTCTCCCGGGTGGAGTACCGGCCGACGTCGGCGTGCGTCGACAGGTCGGACACGATCGTCTGCCACAGCAGGGGCGTGCCGTTCGCCGTGACACCGAGGTCGATCACGGTGAACCAGGTGGACACGACGACGACCACGGCGCCGACACGGACGACGTCCTGCGCTAGGAGCCGTCCTCGTACGTCCAGGAGGAGCCGTTGGGCCTCCTCGGCCGTGGCGGGTCTCCCGTCCGAGCGGTAGTAGTCAACGGGCATGGTGCCTCCCAACGCCGAGCGGGGATGGGCGGGGGCCGGCGGGGCCGGGGGGCCGGGCGCGGAACCGGGCTCAGTGCCCCGAGTTCGCGTCCGGCGGCCAGGCGTGCAGTTCGCACCAGACCGACTTGCCGGACGAAGTGTGGTCCGTGCCGTGTCGGTCGGCCATGATCGCGACGAGGAACCAGCCGCGTCCGGTCTCGTCCATGAGGTCGAGCGGCCGTGCCCGGGGGACGGCGGCGCTCTGGTCGTGGACTTCGACGCGGAGCCGGGATCCGGCGCGCAGCAGCCTGAGCAGCAGCACCGAGCCGGGGATCGCCACATGCCGGACGGCGTTGGTGACCAGCTCGGACACCAGGATCTCGGTGTCGTCACCGACGTGTCCGATGTCGGAGCCGACGGTGACCGAGCGGCTGAAGCGACGGGCCCGCGGCACCGACTCCAGTTCGGCGGGGAGTGTCAGCTCGCCGAGCAGCTTCGCGGCGGGCTTGTCGTCCGGGGGTGGTGGTGCGTGCGGTGGTGGTGCGTGCGGTCGGGTGGCGCCGTTCGGTTGGACGGCGGGTGGGGTGGTGGGGAGTTCGATGGTGCGGTGTTCGCCCGACATGGTGAACGCCTCCTTGACTAAGGCGTGTCGCCCGGATCCGGCACCGCGGGGGCACGGCACCGTGGAGGGGCGCGGGGGGTGGTGCCGGTGCGCCGTGCACGCGGTCATGGCGGCTCACCGTCCTCGGCATGGGCGCCCGCCCGGGCGCGGAGCAACCGGGCGGTGCCGGTGAACCACTCGTGGTTCTCCTGCTCGAAACGCAGGCCGCGCAGGCACGTCAGGTACGGGCCGATCGGGGAGCCGCTCCGCAGATACGTCTCCTCGTCCATGTCGCCGCGCAGATGCTTCAGGGTGCGCTCGAAGACCTCGATCTTGGCGGCGGACGCCAGCGCCCGCTCTTCGAGTTGCGCGATGACGGGGCCCGCGGAGATGTGGTCCACGGCCTGGACCATGACGAGCAGGTTCTCTCGGATGATGCCCGGTTTGGCGGGGGTCGCCGCGAACCGTTCGAGCTCGTCCACACCGGCCTGCGTGACGGTGTACACGCGCTTGTTGGGACGGTCGTGCTGGATGATCTTCCGACCGCTGATCAGTCCTTCGGTCTCCAACCTCGCCAGCTCCGTGTAGAGCTGTTGCGGTACGGCGTGCCAGAAGTTGGAGACCGACAGATCAAAGATCTTGGCCAGCTGGTAGCCGCTGTACTCGCCGTCCAGCAGCGCCGCCAGCACCGCGTGACGTAGCGCCATCGGCCTTCTCCCCGCCTTGACTCAGGGTGTACCCGACGGTAGCAGACAACGACCTGACTAGTCATGCTTTTGACTAGCTTGGGTTAGGGGGATTTTTCCTAGTTCACTGGGAGTCTCTGGCGGCGGCTGCGGACCGCTCGTGCAGGCCGTTCTCGACGTCCGCGGCGAGGGCGACGATCTCGCCGCGCAGGAACGCCTCCCGGGTGTGCTGGCGGCGCGTCTTTCCGCTGGTCGTCCGGTGGACCGTGCCGCGCCCGGACAGGACGACGCTCAGCACGGGCAGCCCGAACGCGCGGGCGACGCTCGTCCTGATGAGGGTCGCCAGCTCGTCCAGCGATGTCCCGGCGGCGGCCCTCGTACTGATCTCCTGGACGAGGACGACATGCTCCCGCCGCACACCGTCATCGACGGTGAACGCGGCGCCGAGCAGGGTCGCCGGGTGGGTCCGTCCGGCGACCTCCTCGATGTCGTGTGCGTGGATGTTGCGGCCGTTGACGATGACGAGGTCCTTGATCCGGCCGGTGACATAGAGGTCTCCGCCGGATCGGAACCCGAGGTCGCCCGTGCGGAGATACTGGCCTGCCCCTGTGGACGTGTGCGCGCCGAACGTCTCGCGGCTCGCCTCGGCGTTCTTCCAGTAGCCCGGGGCGACGCTGCCACCCTTGACCCAGATCTCGCCGACGCGTCCGTCCGGCAGGGGTACGCGGGTGTCGGGGTCGACGACGCGGACGTCCAGCGTGACGGGTCGCCCGCAACTCACCAGCCGACGCGACGGGCTGTCCGCGCAGGCCGGGACGGCCGTGCCGCCGGTGAGGGCTTCAGCGTCGAAGTCGCGGACGACGGCGCCACCGCCGAGCGGCGCGGCGGTGACGAGCAGCGTGGTCTCGGCCATCCCGTAGCAGGGCATCCACATGGCGGGCCGGAAGCCGATCGGGGCGAAACGCTCGGTCATCCTCTCCAGCGTCGCGGCCCGGACGGGTTCGGCGCCGTTCTTCACGACGCGCAGGGACGACACGTCCAGGCCCTCCAGCTGGCGGTCGGTGACCCGGCGCAGCGCGAGCTCGTAGCCGAAGTTCGGTGCCACGGTGACCGTGCCCCGGTAACGGGTGATCAGCTCCAGCCACACCACGGGACGTTTGACGAAGGTGATCGGCGAGGTGAACACGTAACGGCAGCCGAGGTAGAGCGGTTGGAGGAACTGGCCGACGAGGCCCATGTCGTGGTGGTGCGGCACCCAGCCGACGCCGACGGTCTCGGACGTCCCGCCGATCCGCCGTCTGATCTCCTCGCCGTTGCAGAGCAGGTTGCCGTGGGTGACCATCACGCCCCTGGGTTCGCTGGTCGAGCCGGACGTGTACTGGAGGAACGCGAGGGTGTCCGAAGTGAGGCGCGGTGGCGTCCACGCGTCGGGGTCGTCACCGCCCTGTGTTTCGGTGTCGAGGCACTCGACGCGGTTCGCGAGGTCGATTTCGGTCAGCCAGGCGTCGAGGGTGTCGCGGTGGGCGGTGTCGGTGAGGATCAGCGCGATGTCGGCGTCCTCGATGATCCTTCGGGTGCGTCCGTACCGTTCGGCGTCCAGGTCGGGAAGGGGTGCGGGGACGGCGATGGCCCGCGCGTACAGGCAACCGAGGAACGCCGCCACGAACTCCAGGCCTTCCGGATACAGCAGCAGGACGGCCCTGTCCCGCAGACCGCGCGCCTCCAGGCGGCACGCCAGCCCGCGGGCCCTGCGGTCGAGTTCGGCGAACCCGAGCACGTTCTCCCTGTACTTCCCGGCCGCTCGGGCAGGTTCTTCGCTGATGAATGTGAACGCCCGGTCGTCACCGTGCGCCTGGACGTTCTCCCGGACGAGCGATACGAAGTCTTGGGGGCGCTTGCGCATCGTCCGTCCCCATCACGTCGTCGGCGACAGGTCGGCCAGAGACAGCAACGAGAACCAGCGGCCTTCGTCGGCGGCGCGGAACATCGCGTCCTCCAGGGGCGGGAGGAAGTCCTCGGACAGGAAGGTGTCGGGCTGGACGCGCTGAACCAGCCGTTGCAGGCACAGCACGAGCCACTGTCCGTCGGCGAACGGCCCGCCGAACCGGTGCCGGTTGTGCAGCCACGTCAGGACGCACGAGAGCATCGCGTGCAGTTCGCAGTAGCGCTTGGCACGTGCCAGCGCCGCCACCGAGGCGGTGTCGCCCGCACTCGCCCGAACGCCCTGCTCCAGGGTGGCCCGCATCCCGCCGATGCCGGACATCAGGTCCTTCAGTTCGGCCGCGACGCCCGGCGCGGCGTGCGCGACGGCGGCGGTCAGCAGCTCCTCGCAGATCACTTCGAACCGCTGGCCGACTTCGTCGCGTCCCTCGTTGGTGAGCTGGAGCACGCGGCCGTCGGGAACCCAGGCCGGCGGTGTCCGCGTCCAGGAGAACAGGTCGGCGAGCAGGTCGTCCTCGCGGCCCGTCTCCTCCGGCGGGTCGACCAGGTACGGCAGTTGCCCGGCGACGTTCGCGAGGTTGACGTGCGTGGTGCCCTCGAAGATGCTCGCGATCGCGTGGTCGCGCTGCAGTTTCTGGAAGACGCCATGGGCCACGCCCTCGCGTAGGTAGCCGCGCGCCGCGAGGACGGTCCCGATGCTGCCCACGACCTCCTCGCCGAGCACCGGCACGAAGTACTTCACGATCGACGACCACAGGCTCAGCCGCCCCGGCGCGAGCGTCAGGGACCGCGCCACCGGGATCGCGACGCACTCGGCGATCAGCAGGTCCAGATGCGCCTTGAGGAGATGGTCGCGGATGACGGGGATCTGGTAGATGTCCGAGCCGTAGAGGGTGCGGTGCCGTGCGTAGTCCATCCCGATGCGCACCACGGCGTCCATGGTCCCGACCGACAGCGCGGCGATCGCCGTGCGGGTGATCTGGAGCGTCTTCAGCGTCTGGACGAGCCCGGAGCCGCGCCGTCCGATCACACTGTCGGCCGGGACGCGCGCCCCGGTGAACGCGACTCCGCTCAGATCGTGGCCGCGCAGTCCGACCGTCCGCACCGGCGGCAGCGTCGACCACGTGCCGGGGTCGAGTTCGTCCTTGTCGACCAGGATGAGCGAGAAGTCTCTCGGGCCGGTTCTGGCGTAGGTGGTCACGAAGCGTCCGCGGGTGGCGTTGCCGACCGGCCATTTCGTCCCGGTCAAAATGAGTTCGTCCCCCTGAAGCTCGGCCTCCGACTCCGAGGCCGCCACATCGCTGCCGTGGTCGGCCTCGGAAACACCGAAGCAGGCCAGGTCACCGCCCAGCACCCCTTTTGCGACCGTCCTGCGCTGCCGCGCGTCCCCCCACAGCCACACCGGGTTCACCGCCAACAACCCCGACCCGTACATCACCGCGACGGTGACGCTGCGGCGCGAGAGCGCACGTGTGACGAGAAACAGCTCTTCTAAGGTCGTCAGCCGCCCACCCAGGCCACTCGGCACCAGATACTCCGGAAACCCCCAGGCCCGGACGGCCTCGACCGCTCCCGGCGGAAGCTCGTCCCGTTCCTCCGCCTCGACGATCGCCCTGTAGGAGAACGGCCCGGCGGCATCGTCCATCGGATCACCGAGATACCGATCCAACTCACCGGCGACCCGATGCGCCCCCGACCCCCACTCACCGCACCCGACCTCCGAGACACCCCCGACGCTCGCAACGGGCACGGCGCTGGTGGCAGGCACGGCGCTGGTGGCAGGCACGGCGCTGGTGGCAGGCACGGCGCTGGTGGCAGGCACGGCGCTGGTGGCAGGCACGGCGCTGGTGGCAGGCACGGCGCTCGCGGCGAGCCCGATGGTTGCAACGGGCCCGGCGTCCTCAACGGGCGCGGCGTCCTCAACGGGCGCGGCGTTCGTGGCGGGCCCAGCGGCCTCAACGGGTGCGGTGTTCTCGGCGGGCGTGGAGTTCGTGAGTGGCGCTGCGAGGGTGGGTCTCGGGGCGAGTGTCGGTGGGTTCGGGGTGGCGGGGGGTGCGGGGTTCGGGGAGGTCTTACCGTCCATCTTGGTCTTCGACTCCTGGGGGTGGGGCGGTTCTTCGGTGGGGAGCGAGGGAGATTTCGGGTCCCTTCGCTTCCAGTCGCCTTCCGACGACCCGGGCGAGTGTCATCGCCGCGGGGAGGGGGCGGACCATGACGGTCAGGTCGGTGACGAGGCCGGTGTCGCCGAAGGTGAGCAGGTCGAGGCCCTGGACGTCCCTGCCCGCCACCCGGGCGTCGAAGATCAGGGCCGTGGACGCGGCGCTCACCAGTTCGTCGGTGTAGTGGAAGTCCTCGAAGACCTCCAGCAGCACGCCGAGCAGCGGGAAGACCGCGTCGCGGCCGAGGTAGGGCCTCACCATGACCGGGCTGTGGAAGGCGATGCGGGGGTGGAGTGCGGCGCCGATCGCGGCGAGGTCCTTGGCCTCCACCGCGGCGCGGAACGTTCCGGGGGTCGTCATCTGATCCGCTCTCTTCACTCGCCCTGGGACGTGGTCAGTTCGCCGCCGGGGGCCGGGGACGCCGGGGCGGCGGCGTCGGCGAGGCCCTCCGCCCAGGCCCGGTAGCCGTCGGGCGACGGGTGGAAGCCGTCGGAGGCGAACAGGCGGCGGTCACGGGCCATCACCTCGTCCACGGGCACGTGGAGCGCACCGCCCGCACGGGCCGCGTCCGCCATGATCCGGTCCATGGTCCGTGCCCGCGCGCCGAGGACGAGGCGCAGCGGTCGCGGGATCGTCGGGAAGCGGTGCACGGGCGGCATTCCCGCGAGGACGAGGGTCGCGTCGGTGAACCTGGTCCGCAGAACGTCGACGAGGTCGGTGACGTCGGCCGTCCAGGAGCGCAGCGAACGCCTCCTGATCAGGTCGTTGATTCCGACGGTGACGACCACGAGATCGGCGGACGCCCTGTCGACGAGCCCGGCGGCCGGGACGAGCGCGGTCGCGACCCGGCGGGCGGTGGCGCCGCTCTCACCGGTGACCGACCATGCCACGCTCCGCCGCAGACGTTCCCGCAGCGCCTCGGCGAGGAAGCCAGGCAACGCCCGCTCGTGCCGGGAGGCGCCGACCCCGGCGGCGGTCGACTCACCGATCACCACGACGCGGAACACGGGACCGGCACCCGTCGGGTCCGGGCCGGGAAGGAAACCGTGCTCGTCGCCCGCCGCGGGGTCGAGCCGGGGGGGGCGCCGCACCGTTCGCCAGGCCTGGACGGCGAGGAGCGGCGCCAGCGGAACGAGCATCAGCGACCGGGTTGCGAAGAATGGTTTCTTCATCTTTGTCCCAGAGTTCGAAAATTGGCGGCCCGGACATCGGTCGAAGCCTCAGCGGACCCGCTCGCCGAGCGAGCTTCCCGCGATATGACCGATCACCTCCGCGACATAGGCGTGTCCCCTCGGGTTGAGGTGGATTCCGTCGGCGTTCCACATCGCCGGGTCAGCGACTTTCGCCACCGCCTCCCGTTCGGGAAAGGTCGTTCCGAACTCGCGTGCGGCGCGTCCGAGCTCGTCGTTGAGGTCGGAAATACGCTGGACGGTCCGCTTCTTACGGAACTGTGAGATCGGGGACAGGTCGAGGAGCGGCGGCCGGGGCACCGGGATGGCGACGGCGACCGCGCCGACGTCCCGGGCCCAGCCGAACAGCTCGTCGAGCCGGGCGGCGACCTCCGTCCGGTCGAAGCCGCGCAGCGCGTCGTTCATGCCACAGCCGAGCACCAGCAGGCGCGGCCGGAGCCGCCGGACGGCGGGGAGCTGGTCGCGGACGACGTCCTCGATCGTCGCGCCGGGGTCGGCGACATTGAGCAGTTCCGCACGGGAAATGCCCAGGTGGCAGGCCAGTCGTCCGGCCCAGCCGAGCCATCCGCCGCCGGGATCGGGGTCGGCCTGGCCCTCGGCCACGCTGTCGCCGAGCACCACCATGACGGGCTCGGGCCCCGTCCCCGCGGCCCTCGCCCCGGTGGAGGCGAGGTCCATCACGCGACGAGTTCGAGCAGGTAGTCGGTGAGGTCGGTGACCGTCTCCCGCCGCCGGGCCTCGGCTACGTCGACCTCGATCTGGAGGTGGTCCTCGATGTCGCTGATGATGCTGATGGTGTAGACGGAGTCCACTCCGTAGCGGGCGAGTTCGACCGCGGGGTCGATGTTTTCGGGAGGCTTGTCGAGGTAGAAGGCGATCCTGTCAAGAAGCCACGTTTCCAGCTCGCCGCGGGAAATTGTTTCCGATCCGGTCACCGCACTCCTCCTTTGTCAGAGGATCATCGAATTTCAGGCGATAGCTATCGGAAGACGAGCAACACGCAACATACATGGAAATGGAGGATATGTCTCAGGTCCACATGTGAACGATCGGACACAACCATGTCTCTGTCGCGTAAATTATGTCAGCGGAGACGGTAAATCGGCGCAAAGTTACTGAGCGGTAAGGTGTTCCGTTATGGGACCCAGCGCCGCCGGGGCCGGACCTCATCGTCCCCGCGCGCCCCATCGAACCGTTCGTTCTCGCGGGCGGTACGACGGCACGTCACCTGCATGGTTCCCCGGCGGCCCCGGTCCGGGCGGGCGATCGGCGGGCGCCGGGTGGGCGCCGGAGCCCGGCACGTTCCAGAGGGTTTCGGACAGCGTTCGGGACGGCGGCTCAGCGCCCGTCCGGCCGTCCGGACACCGGCACCGGTCCCCTCAGCCGGGAGACGACGGGGTTCGGCTCCCGGGCCTGCGCGAGCCGGTCCAGGAACGCGTGGGCGTGCCGTGACCGCCAACGGTGCGCCGCCATGCGGTGGAACCTGGCGAGGTGCGCGGCGGAGGGTCGCGGTGTTCCGGTCAGCGTGTAGCCCCGGTCGACCAGACGTGAGGCGAGGACGTGCTCGACCAGGTCCGCCTCCCACACCGGCAGGCGGTCCCGCCACGCCCCCACCGCGCGGGTGTTGGGCGCCTCGTGGGTGCGCAGATGCCATTTGCGCGTGGACGGCACCGTCCGGCGGGCGTGCTCGTACGCCCTGGTCATCTCGGGGTCGTAGTCCTCGCCGAGGAAGGCGCACAGCTTCACCAGCTCGTCCTCCGGTTCGGCGACGAGGTCCTCGTACCGAAGCTCGTAGAACGTACGGGGACCGAGCCGGGACGCGAGGGCCCTCCCCGTGTCGATCGCCTCCCGCCAGGTCAGCGCGGCGGCGTAGATGTCGCCGTGGAACCACGGCATCCGCACCAGCGAACTCACCGCGTCCCGGCCGTCCCGGACGAGATGGACGAACTGGGCGTCCGGGAACAACCGCCGCAGCATCGTCACCCGGCGGAAGTAGCTCGGACGCTTGTCGCCCCAGCGCGGTTTGCCGTGTCGCCGGGCATAGCCGCGGAAGATGATCGCCAGCGCGGACCCGAGCGTCGGCGGCCCGTGCACGATCTCCTCGATCGTCTCGTCGGCGTCCAGCCCGAGGACCCTGAACTTGGTGTCCTTGCCGTGGACGATCCACTCCGCCAGCGCCCGCCGGTTCGCCTCACGCTCGAGATCGCCGAAGGTGTGCCGCACCTCGTACGAGGTGTGCACGAACCGGGTCTCGGACGGGAACGCGACACGCCGGTGCGAGTGCAGCATCTGCTGCAGCAACGTCGTGCCCGACCGCGGACATCCGAGAACGAAGATCGGGTGGCTGAGCTGCGGATTCATGGGCCGCGAACGTACCCGCGCCCGCTGGACCCAACCTCGGGACGACCTCCACGAAACCTGAAAGTTCGCGTCGATCGGATCGAAGGAGACTTCCCTTAACACGAGAAGTAAGCTACGCTAATTACTGGTGTGCCGGGAAGTCTGGTCGGCGGGACGGATACGTCTCCGACCAGAAGGGGTTCAATGACTCACCGGCATTCTTTGTGTGCGCCGCGTCTGCCCCTGCATGGCGCGCGGCCCTACGGTTTGACCGTCGCCGCACTGGCGCACGCCTTCCCAGATAGCTAGCCGCATCGGCCACTGCCCCGACGGGGCCACTTCTTTCACGTTCACTCCCCTGGCCAGGGCGTTCTCGCGCGCTCTGGCACGGTCACTGACGTCCTCGATGCGGAAGCGTGCATTTCACATGGGCGAATTCATCGACGCCGCGCTCGGTTTCCCGACGGCGCTCTTCACTTTTTCTCTGCTGGTCGTCACCGTGTACTGGACGGTCGCCCTCCTCGGCGGCCTGGGCACCGAACTCCCCGGCACCGGAGGTGATGTCGGGGACGCTTTCGGCGGTGCCGAAGACGGTGCCGAAGACGGATTCGTCGCCGAGCGTCTCGCCTTTCTGGGCCTCGGCGGAGTTCCCGTCACGGTCGTGCTGTCCCTGCTGATCGCGCTCGCGTGGTTCGTCAGCCTCGCCGGTACGGCGTTGTTCGACGGCACCGTCGCGCGGACGCTCGTCCTGCCCGTGGCGCTGGTCGCGGCCTGGCTCGGTACGCGCGTGACCGTCCTGCCGCTGCGCCGCGTCTTCCAGGGAGCCGTGGAGGCCTCGCTACGCGACTTCGTGGGCCTCCCCTGCGTCATCCGCACCGGACGGGTCGGCCCCGACTTCGGGCAGGCGGAGGTCACCGCGGCCGACGGCTCGTCCGCCATCGTCCAGGTGCGGCAGCCCGCCATGGACATCCCCGTGGCCGGTCTCGCCAAGGACACCGTCGAAGGCGCCGTGCTCACCACCGGCAGCAGAGCCCTGATCTTCGATTTCGATCCGGAGGGCCGGTTCTTCTGGGTCATGCCGCACGACGCGGCGTACGACCGGCCCGAAGACCTCGCCCGCTGACCGGGCCCACCGGCCAAGCCCACCGACCGGGCCCCGCCCGGCCGACCCACTGACCTGCCCACCTCACGCTGACCTGCCCCGCATCCCCCAAACAGACGGGAATGTCGATGGACACCATCACGATAGGAGCCGGTGTGCTCCTCGCGCTCGCCCTGCTCATCGCCCTCGGCCTGGTGCTGATGGTGACCCGGTTGTTCCGCAAGGTCGACCAGGGCCGCGCGCTGATCATCTCCAAGTTGAAGAGGGTCGACGTCACGTTCACCGGCGCGATCGTGCTGCCGGTGCTGCACCGCGCCGAATTCATGGACATCTCGGTCAAGACCATCGAGATCGAACGCACCGGACGGGACGGTCTGATCTGCAAGGACAACATCCGGGCCGACATCCGCATCACGTTCTTCGTCCGCGTGAACAAGACCGTCGAGGACGTGGTGAAGGTCGCGCAGGCCATCGGGACCGCGCGGGCCAGCAGCCAGGAGACGTTGCAGGAGCTGTTCGCCGCCAAGTTCTCCGAGGCGCTGAAGACCGTCGGCAAGCACCTGGACTTCACCGACCTCTACACCCGCCGCGACGAGTTCCGCGACCACATCATCCGGGTCATCGGCACGGACCTGAACGGCTACAGCCTTGAGGACGCGGCGATCGACTACCTGGAGCAGACCCCGCTGCTGTCCCTCGACAAGTCGAACATCCTGGACGCCCAGGGCATCCGGAAGATCACCGAGCTGACCGCGCTGGAGCACATCCGCACCAACGAGCACGCCCGCAACGAGGAGAAGGAGATCACCCGCCAGAACGTGGAGGCGCGGGAGGCGATCCTGGAGCTCGAACGCCGCCAGGCGGACGCGGAGCTGCGGCAGGAACGCGAGGTCGAGACCGTCCGGGCCCGTGAGCAGGCGGAGATCGAGCGGGTCAAGGCGGAGGAGCGGCTGCGGGCGCAGACCGCGCACATCCGCACCGACGAGCAGCTCGGCGTCCAGCACGAGAACAAGGAGCGCGAGGTCTCGGTCGCGGCGAAGAACAAGGAGCGCGTCCTCGCGATCGAGAGCGAGCGCATCGAGAAGGACCGGGTCCTCGAGGTCATCGCCCGCGAGCGGGAGACGGAGCTGACCCGCATCGCCGCCGACAAGGAGGTCGAGGCGGAGAAGCGGGAGATCGCCAACGTCGTCCGGGAGCGGATCGCGGTGGAGCGGACGGTCGCCGAGCAGGAGGAGGGCATCAAGCGCCTCCGCACGGTCGAGGAGGCCGAGCGCGCCCGCCAGTCGGTGATCATCCACGCGGAGGCGGAGGCGCAGGAGAACCTCGTCAAGGACATCAAGGCCGCCGAGGCCGCGGAGGCCGCCGCCGCGCACCGGGCCCGCGAGGAGCTGACGATGGCGAAGGCCCGGCAGGAGGCCGCCGAGCTGGACGCGCAGGCGAAGATCCGGCTGGCCGAGGGGCTGCGGGCCGAGGCCGCCGCGGCGGGGCTCGCCGAGGTGCAGGTCCGTGAGCGGGACGCCGACGCGATCGAGAAGGTCGGCCGTGCCGAGGCCGCCGTGGCGCAGGAGAAGGCGCTGGTCGAGGCCGCGCGGATCCGGGAGAGCCTCAAGGCGGAGGCGGAGGGCCTCACGGAGAAGGCCGGGGCGATGGCCGCGCTCGACGACGCCACCCGCCAGCACGAGGAGTACCGGCTGCGCCTGGAGGCGGAGAAGGACGTGCGTCTCGCCGGGATCGAGACGCAGCGCCGGGTCGCGGAGGCGCAGGCCGGCGTTCTCGCGGCCGGGCTGGAGAAGGCCGACATCGACATCGTCGGCGGCGACACCGTGTTCTTCGACCGGCTCGTCGGTTCGATCGCCCTCGGCAAGGGCGTGGACGGCTTCGTCCAGAACTCCAAGGTCGCGCAGGCGGTCGCGGGGCCATGGCTGGACGGCTCGGGAAGCTTCACCGACGACGCGGCGAAAATCCTCGGTTCGCTCTCCACGGACGGCGTCCGCGACCTGACCCTTTCCGCGGTGCTGCTGCGCATGCTCAAGTCCGGCGGCCCGGACGGCGCGGCCGTCCAGCAACTCCTGGACACCGCCCAGCGCCTGGGCATCGCCGACACGCGGCTGTCGGACCTCAACGGAACCGACCTGACCACCGCGTCCAGGTAACGGACCGCACAAAGGACGGAGGGGAGACGAACCCGTGATCGAGGACGTCAGGGACGCGCCCGCCACGCCCGAAGCGGCCACGGCTGCCACGACCGGTACAGCCACGACCGGTGCGGAGCTGGACCACGGCACGTACGAGGTGCTGCGGGCGCGGCTCGCGGAGCGGGCCGGGGAGCTGGCGCGGCGGGCCGAGACGCTGAACGCCCGGCGGCTGGAGGTGTTCGGCGGCGCGGAACTGACGCTGATCGGCACCGAACGGATCCGGACGGCGAGTCCCGGCGTGCCCCGCGACGTGGTGGCTCTCGGCGACGTGCTGTTGTTCGGGAACAACGCGTCCCTCGGCTCGACGTCCGAGACGACGGTCGACGACGTGTTCTCCCTGCACAGGTTCTCGAGGTCCGGCGAGGCCGGCGACGGGGGCGGCATCGCGTTGGTCCCGGTGGGGACCGACGCGGTGCCGGGTCTCCTGGACGATCCTCGGTTCCGGCGCGACTTCGCCGACATGTACCGGTACTACCGGCAGGCCCGGCTGCTCCAGTTGCGGTTCGTCGAGGGGCGGCTGCTCGCGGCATTCCAGACCGGGCCGCGCCTGTCCGACGTGCGGGTGCTGCGGTGGCGGACGTCCATGTCCGGGGACGGCGCCGTCACCTACGAGGACAACCAAGGCGAGCGCGACCACGCGTTCCCGTCGCCGCACGACGTCGACTGGACCGCCGCGACGCGGGACGAGCACGTCCTGGGGCGACACCCGCACATCTCGATCGGCGGTGAAGTATTCGTCGCGACGGTCGGCGGCACCCTCACCGTCAAGGTCGAGGACGACACCGACACCGGCGAGGGCATCTACTCCGAACCCGTCGACGAGCCGCTCCAGTCGCTCGCCGACGCGGACGTCCTGTACGCGCGGGTCGGGGCACTGATCCTGCTGCGGATCCGCCCGTACAACGAGACCGGGTGGCGGCACCTGGTGTTCAACGTCCGGACGAAGGACGTCGTGCGGCTCGACGGCATCGCGGGGGCGTGTCGCCGGCTGCCCGACGACCACGGGATCGTCTTCCCCGGCGGCTACTGCCTGGACACGGGCGTGGTGAAGACGTTCGACACCGACGTCACCGGGTTGGAGTACGAGCGCGTCGTCCGGTCCCCGAACGGCGAGGACGTCCTGTACGTGTTCCATTCGCGCGCGGACGGCAGGTCGCTGCTCCTGCCGTACAACGTGATCCGCAAGCAGGTCACCACGCCGATCACCTGCCACGGCCACGCGCTGTTCGAAGACGGGACGCTCGTCGTCATGCGGACGCTCACGGACGAGGCGGCCCGCGTCCACCCGGTCCGGTTGTGGGCGACGCCGTTCGTGTCCGACGCGCACGCCGCCGCGCAGCCCGTGGGCACGGGTCCGCTGGAGCGGATCGGGAACGCGGACCTGGTCCGGGGGATCTCCGAGTGCCTCTCCGTCGCCCGCATGGTCGAGGAGATGTCGCCGTCCACCCGTGTCTTCGAGGCGCTGATCGCGGCCTGCACGCGCACGTCCGACCTGCACCACTGGCTCGCCGGGGACGAGATCGGGGACCTCGCGGCGCCGCTGGCCGACGTCCGCGCCACGGCGGGTCAGGTGCTGGAGGAGTACGAGAAGGTCCGCGCGCTCACCGAGCAGGCCGCCGCGTCCGTCGCCGAGACCGCCGACGCCGTCGCGGCCCTGGTCCGGCGGGCGCGCACCGAGCCGCCGGAGAGCGCGGACGGGTGGATGACGCGGCTCGCCGAGTTCCGCCGCGCCCAAGGGCACATCGAAACGCTTCGCGACCTGCGCCATGTGGACACGGCCCGGCTCGACGAACTGGCCGCGACCGTCGAGACCGAGCTGCGGGACGCCGGTCAGGGCGCCGTCGAGTTCCTGCGCCGCGAGGACGCCTTCACCGGCTACCACGCCGAGGTCGACCGGATCGCGGAGGCGGCGCACGCGATCGAGACGTCCGCCGACGCCGCGCCCCTCGCCGACCTCCTCGACGCGCAGAACGAGGGCCTCGGGATCGTCACCGAGGTCGTCGGCGAACTCGACCTCACCGACGCCACCGCCCGCACCGCGATCCTCGAACGGGTCGGCGAGGTCCTCGGTGGGCTGAACCGGGCCCGCGCCGTCCTGGACAACCGGCGCCGCGAACTCCTCGAACGCGAGGAGCGCGCCGCGTTCGCCGCCGAACTGGCCCTGCTCGACCGGGCCATCGCGGGCGCGCTCGCCACCGCCGCCACCCCCGAGGGCTGTGACGAGCAGCTCGGCCGCCTGCTCCTCCGCCTGGAGACCATGCAGGCCCGGTTCGCCGACCTGGACGAGTTCCTCGCCGAACTCGAGACCAAGCGGACCGAGGTGTACGAGGCGTTCTCGTCCCGTAAGCAGGCGCTTCTGGACGAGCGCGCCCGCCGCACCGACCGCCTCATGGAGTCGGCCGACCGGATCCTGTCCGGCGTCCGCCGCCGCGCCGCCGCGCTCGCGTCCCCGGACGAGGTCAACACCTACTTCGCCACCGATCCGATGGTGGCCCGCCTGCACGCCATCGCCGGCGAGCTGCGGGCCCTGGACGACGGTGTCCGCGCCGAGGAGCTGGACGGCCGGGTCAAGGCCGCCCGCCAGGAGGCCGGGCGCGCGCTACGCGACCGGCTCGACCTCTACGGCGACGACGGTGGGACGATCCGGCTCGGACGGCACCGTTTCGCCGTGAACACCCGTCCGGTCGAGCTGACCCTCGTTCCGCACGGGACCGCCGAACGCGCCTCGCTCGACTTCGTGATCACCGGCACTGACTACCGGGCGCCGGTCCGCGACGACGCCCTCATCGCGACCCGCCACCTGTGGAGCCAGAGCCTCGTCTCGGAAACCCCGGACATGTACCGCGCCGAGTACCTGGCGACGTCGATCCTCGCGGGGACGGCCCCCGACGTGCTGCGCCAGGCCGTGGCCGGGGATCGTGTGCTGTCCCTCGTCCGGGACGCGGCGGCCGACCGTTACGACGAGGGCTACGAACGAGGCGTCCACGACCACGACGCGGCGCGCATCCTGGAAACAGTGGTGCGCCTGCACACGGACGCGGGCCTGCTGCGTTACCCGTCCGCCGCCCGCGCAGCCGCACAGCTCTTCTGGACACACGGACCCGCCGACGGCGACCGCGCCGCCTGGACGACCCGCGCCCGTTCCCTGGTCCGCGTCCGCGAGGCGTGGGGCAGCCCCGGCGCCCTGACCGCGCTGGCGTCCGAGCTGGCCGCGTCCATCGGCGAGTTCATCGACCGCACCGGACTGCCCGCTGAGGCGGACGCGGCGATCGCGGCCGAGTACCTGATCGAGGAACTCGCCGCCACTCCGGAGGGGTTCGTCACCGCCCAGGGAGCCCGCGACCTGCTGGACGGCCTCGGCCATCACCACGCCGTCCTGAACAGCGAGCTACACGCGCTCGGCGGCGACCTCGCCGCCCGCCACCAACTCGCCATGGCCTGGCTCGCCCCTTTCGCGGACGACCCGTCCGACCTCCCCGATGCCGTCGCCGCCCTGCTGTGCGACGCCCCCCGCTACGACTCCCCCGCCGCCCTCACCGCGACGGTCGACGACCTGCTCGGCGACCATCCGCGCATCACCGGCGGCCGTCTCTCCGTCCGCCTGGACGAACTGCTCACCCGCACCCGCCGTTTCCACGCCGACCGGGTGCCCGAGTTCCGCGCCTACCAGAAACGACGCAACACCGTCATCGCCGAAGAAGGAAGACGCCTCGGAATCACCGGGCTCAAACCACGCACGATGAGCGCCTTCGTGCGCAACCGCCTGGTGGACGAGGTGTACCTACCGCTGATCGGCGACAACCTCGCCAAACAACTCGGTTCGTCCGGCGAAGGCAAACGCACCGACCACATGGGTCTCCTCCTGCTCATCTCCCCGCCCGGCTACGGCAAGACGACCCTCATGGAGTACGTCGCCGACCGTCTGGGGCTGGCCCTCGTCAAAGTGGACGGTCCGGCCCTCGGCCACGAGACCACGTCCCTCGACCCGGCGAAGGCACCGAACGCCACCGCCGCCCGGGAGGTGGAGCGGATCAATTTCGCCCTCGAAATGGGCAACAACGTCCTGCTCTATGTGGACGACATCCAGCACACGTCCCCGGAATTCCTCCAGAAGTTCATTCCGCTGTGCGACGCCCAACGCCGGATCGACGGCGCGGCACGCGCCTACGACCTGCGCGGCAAGCGATTCGCCGTGTGCATGGCCGGAAACCCGTACACCGAGTCCGGGCGTCGTTTCCGCATTCCCGACATGCTCGCCAACCGCGCCGACGTCTGGAACCTCGGCGACGTCCTGTCCGGCAAGGAGGACCTGTTCGCGCTCAGCTTCATCGAGAACGCCCTCACGTCCAACCCGGTGTTGGCTCCGCTCACCACCCGCGACCGCGGCGACGTGGAACTGCTCGTCCGGCTGGCCTCCGGCGACGAGACCGCGCGTCCCGACCGCCTGTCCCACCCGTACTCCCAGACCGAGCTGGACGAGATCCTGGCCGTTCTGGAAAGGCTGCTGCACGTCCAGCGGGTCGTCCTGACGGTCAACCGCGCCTACATGGCCTCCGCCGCCCAGGACGACTCCGCCCGCACCGAGCCTCCGTTCCGGCTCCAGGGTTCCTACCGCGACATGAACAAGCTCGCCGAACGCGTCCTGCCCGTGATGAACGCCGCCGAACTCGAAGCCGCCATAGACGACCATTACAAGGCCGAATCCCAAACCCTGACCTCGGACGCCGAAGCGAACCTGCTGAAACTGTCCGAACTTCGCGGCACCCTGACCCCCGAACAGCAGGCCCGCTGGACGGAGATCAAATCCGCCTACCGACGATCCCAGCCCATACCCGGAACCGAGGACCCGACAGTGAGCGCCCTCCTCCACCTGGCCGACAAACTGACCGCCATCGAAAAGGCACTGAACGCACGACTCGACTGACCGGGCGACCCCTCAATTCCCGGCCCCGGGCGGCGGCGGAACGTCCCGAACCCCATGCTGCCTGAGCGACATGTCCACGGCCAGGTCCCACCGGTCGGACAGGGCACGCGACATCGCGTACGCGTCGTCGCACATCGCCGCCGCGGCCTCCGCCGTCTCCGGGTCACCGGCCCGTTCGGCGACGCGCCGCAGCATCTCACCGGCGGCGATCTGGAGGTGGACGGCGACATAGGCGTCCCGCATGTGCCTGCCCACGGGGTCGCGGCGGCTGCGGCCGAGCCCGCCCTCGACCACCGCCGCGAACAACATCCCCGCGTCCCGCACGATGGACGGCGCCGAACCGTGCGCCCGCAACCGGGCCTCGATCGCCCGCGTATGCGCCCGGGACCGCTCGGCGTAGCGGCCGAGCGGTCCGCACATCTCCGGTTCGTCCGCCGCCGCGGTCAGCAACTCGCTGAGCGCGGCCTGCACATGCTGCTGCAGCGCGTGCGCGTCCTTCAGATAGCCGACCAACTGCCTGTCGATGATCGTCATGCGGACTTTCTCGCGCGCCGTCGACGCGGCGTCGGCATCGCCTTGACGACCACGGCGAGCACGGCGAGCGCCAGCATCGCGACGGTCAGCCGGAGCAGACCGGGCCCCAGACGCTTTCCCTTGCTCATTTCTCACTCCCTCCCCTGTCCAGTTCACGGGCGACCGGACGGATCCGTCCGGCCACGTTCATTTCGGCCCTGCGGCCACAGCGGGCCAGCAGGTCACGCCAGATCGAAACGGGCAACAGGGCCGTCATCTCATGCCGCCAGGGGGCCTGCCCGGTGTGCCGGTTCCCGTCCTCGCCGGGGTAGAAGACCGTGCCGTCGAAGGCCAGCCTGAGCGGCACACCGCCGTCATCCCCAGAAGGCCCCTCATCCACATGGCCGCACGTCAACCCGAGCGTGGCCTCCGTCCCACCGCGAAAGGTGGGCACGGTCGCACCACCGCGCGCCCACGCCCGACCGGACTCCGCGAGAGTCACGAACGTGGTGAGCAGGACGCACTGGACGGGCCCGCCGTCCAGCCGCCGCAACCCGACCCGCAGATTCAGGATGGGCGCCACCGTGGACGTTCCGGCCTCGAACCCGACCAGCTCCACACCGAGTTCCGGCGGACCGTTCATGATCAACACTTTTCGGACCTGCCCCGCCCGCCCGACACGAAACACCGTGACGAACCCCTTCAATCTCGGATTGGAGAGATTTTCCGGTGCCATGCCGGACGTGCCTGGTCGCCTCAGCCCAACGGCCGCCGCCCGAGAAAGGCGACCAACCGATCTCCCGCCCCCGCGTCCACACCCGGCTCGACCGGCTCGGCGAACAACGGCCACCGATCCTGCGGCTCGGGCGCCAACAACGGCACGATCATCAGCAACTCGTCCGCCAACGCGGGCGGAACGGGCGCCCGCCGCCCCGACGCCTGCGCGATGTCCCAACCGTGCACGGCCACCTCGATCGCTCCTGCGGCGGCCATCAACTCCCGATCCATACTGCGATCACCGATCTCAACCCGCCCCGGGCACAGCGACTTCCGCAGCAACCGAACAGCACGCACCCGCACCGCGGACACCGGATCCTCCTCCGGGACGAGCGGCTCCGGGTTCATCGCGACCCGCCCAAGGCAGACGCCGTCGTACAGGGCCGCGAGCGAGTCACGCAGATGCAGCAACAGCATCTCGAGGTTCCACTCCCCACACGGCGTCCCACGCCCCAGCATGTCGGGCGTGACCCCCTGGACGGCCGTCAACGCGAAGTAGATCGCCCGCTCGAGCAACCTGCCGTCCAGGGGAGATGGACAGTCACCCGAGGGGGGACCACCCCTCGGCCCAGACCGGTGGGCTTCCGTCCACGCACACATCTGTCCTCCAGTCATCGCGACGGCCTCCAAGAGGTAGACCATCCGCCCACCGGAAAGTCATCGCACACCCCATCACCCACGCCGATACCACCCCCAAAGAGCAAACCGCACCAATCCCCCACAAACCCCACCCGACCCGAGGCCACAAAGTCGCAACCATGCCCGAAAAACCAATTTTCCACCCCCTATGCCCGATTAGCTGAAACGATCAGCCACCTCACATCTGAAACGGACGTGCCAGGCATAGCCGCAATAACATCCGATCGTGCGACATAACCGATTGGAACGAGCTAGGCTGACCCGCGCGCCCCGAGCGAGAGCCTCGGGGCGATGACCAGTTAGAGCGTCGTGCGCACATGAACGCACGACGCCTCCACATAGATGGGATCACCATGCGCTGGCGCATCTTCATGTGGTAGGGGAGACCGGGGCGGACGTGAAAACTCCACCCCGGCCCCTTACGAAGATCGCCCGCAATAGAGCCTTCTCATCGGCGTCCCCGACATGGTGAACTGAATGAATGACAGAGCCGATGACCGTGGCCATCGCCACCGCCCTGGCGGGCAAGGCCGTCGAGGTCGCGGGCGAACCGGTACGCGCCGCCGTCATGGAGATCACCCGCCGCGTCCGTGAACGCTTCCACGGCCGCCCGTCCGAGGAGAGAGCCCTCGCCCGTGGCGCCGAGGAGCCCGAAATCCTCCAGGGCGCCGTCCGACGCCTCCTGGACGAGGACCCGGACTTCCGCAGCGAACTGGAAGGCCTCTGGAACCAGGCCCACACCGAGGCCTCCGCGACCGACGACGGCGTAGTCAACGTCTTCAGCGGCCAGGCCCAAAGCGTCATCCAACTCCGCGACATCAACGGCAACCTGAACATCGGCTAACACCACCTCCACCCACCAATCCCAGCGACCGTCGAACGCCATTCAGCGCCCCTCGCTGGAGACCGCCAAACACACGCGCCAGCCGGGGCGACCCTCAACTAAAAAGACGGCCCGCCTGAACCATGCGCTAACGCACCCGCGGAAAGTCGCCGATTCCCGAGATCGAAACCGCCCTAAACTTCTGCCGAGCAGGAGGAATGGCGGCCAGATCGGAGCGGGCGAAAAGCTCGGCCCGCTCCAATCCGGCTCGCGCCGTCCTTGGTCAGGTCAGGGCACGATCATGTGAAAGCCGATGTCCCGCGCACCAGCGGCGACGCCGGTGCCGACGAAGACTTCCCTGTCGGCGCAGCCCGCGTTGTCGTGCCGCAGGAAGACATTCGCGTCCCAGGGGGTACTACTCCACTGGACCGAAGCGACCGGAACGACCCGGCTGGCGTCGATGTCATCGTCCATCCGCACGCAGTACTGACCGGTGGCGATCTTTCGAACGCCGGTGACCCCCTGGAGCGAACGACCGACCCGTCGGCGTTGACGATGGCTGCGGCGCGAACTCCCGGGGCAGAGGCGCCGCCAAGATCGGCCAACGCGGGCAGAGCGAACCCCCCGACGATCCCGGCGGCGGCCAAGGCGGCCGCGGTCAGTGCGGCGGTTTTCCTGGTAATGGAGGACACGGAGCCTCTCTTCCTGGCGAAGGGATACGTTGCTGCGGAAGGAGCCTGGCGTGGCATTTCCACCGCGCCGACACCCCTCCAGCTATTACTCAATGTATTAACTTGAACACACATAGTGATATAGCGCAGCAGTAACCCCTGCTTGCTTCCCGGCTCGCCTAACCAGACCTGGAAGGCCGTAACACCACAGCATTGGACCGTTTTGTCTCCCACGGCCTGTACCGGGCGCGGTGACCGGACCTCGCGCCGTCCAGGCATCTCATGCCGCCGAACGGGCCGCCTATTGGTCCTTTCAAAGCTCGCGAAGAGCGGCGGCGCAGATGCCGGACAGCGGTAGGACGGCACCTAAGACTTCGGTTTTGGCCGCGCGGTGCAGAAACTGGCCCCGCCGACAGCGCCCCGCGCAGAACAGAGGCGCGCCCCCACAACGGGGGCCCCCGGAAAACATGACGAAGGACCAGCGGGAAAGCGACAACGTCGCTGACCATGCTGGTCCCAGGTCCGAAGGTGGAGCTGAGGGGATTTGAAGCCCTGACCCCCTCGATGCGGACGAGGTCGGACATCGTCGACCACCTGCGGCGATCAAGGCCTTAGCAGGTCAGCCCCCTCAAACACCCAGCCTCGCCCAGGCTGACGCAGCCTGATCTAAATGGTCGTCCCACATATTTCCCATAGGACCCCGCACGGAAGCGGGCCTGGCGTCAGCGCCCTGATGAGCACCGCCGGAGCCTTCGGACTCGTGGAACATCGCGAAAAGGCGCCCACCTTCGTTCAGAGGGCGGGCGCCGGTGCTTGCGAGATCATCGCGCCTACGGCGTGTCGACGCCGTCCAGAGGCAGGTCAACGATCATCACGTCGAAGTGCGGAGAGTCGGGGAACGGCTGTGCCTTCGCTATCTTGCGCCATCCCCACCGCGCGTAAGCCCGCTGCGCCGACTCGTTGTCCTCGCGGACCAGCAGCGTGGCCCGTTCCTCGGCTCGGCCGCCCAGCAGCGCGTCGTGCAAAGCGTGTGCCACGCCTTTGCCCTGCCACTGCGGAATCACCATCAGTTCATTAAACGCGAACGTCCTCCCCCCGGTCTCGCGGGTGAACCCGTCCGGCACGGGCGTCGTCAACCCGTCCCACCAACGGGCCTTCACCGGCAGCGCGTACCCGAACGCCTGGCCGACCGGCTCACCGGCCACGTGAGCGATGACGATCTCGAACCCGGGCGCCTTGGCGTAGCCGGGGAATCGTTCAGCGAACCGCTCCGCGGAGTAGAACGGTTGGTCGATCACGTCCTGATGTGACGCGACGTAAATCGGCACGATCACGCTGCCCAGGATGGACTCCGCGTCCGCTGAGTCATGGCGGGTGAAGGTGAGGTCCGAGGTCATCAGTCTCCTATGGAGGCGAGCAGTTCACGCACCTGCCGGATCGAGGGTCGCCCGGCCTGGGCGGAATCGGTGAGCCGTAGTGAGGTCATGGCGCTGCCCCGCAGGAAGGCGTCGCCGCGCCGTTCGGCCGGAAGGCCTTCCAGGACCTGTGTCATATGACGGGCGCCCTCCTCGATGTCCCCGGCGCGGATCAGCGCACCGGCCCGATGCATCTCGACCTGCCCGCGTGCCTGCCAATTCCGTGCTGGATAGAGGGCCAGCGCGGCGTCCTGGGCGGCCATGGCTGGGGCGATGTTTCCGGCGCAGGTATGGACGAGGCTGGTGACGAAGTGGAGACGACCGACCGACCACCCCCACTGACTGCCCCGATCGGTGCGCACCGACTCAGGGAGCCGCTCGAACACGTCACGTAGCTCGTCGAGGGCTTCCGCGGCTTCGTCGTGCCGACCGAGCTCGGCGAGCGCCTGGGCTTTGGCCGCGTGTCCGGAGACCACACCGGCAGGGGCGGCCCGGCCGACCGTGATCGCCTCCTCTGCCGCCTTGATGACGGACAGCCGGGGCTCGGGCGTGTAGAGAGAGGAGATGGCCGCGCGTCCGCGGATCAGCGCGGCTGTTGTGTGGTCACCGGTCTGGTCGGCGGCGCGTGCGGACGTGCGCCACCAGCGACGCGCAGACCTGCCCTCGCCCAGGATGGTCAGGTTGATCGCTATGAGCGCGGCCAATTGGGCACCCACGTGTATCAGGCGGGTGCGTGCCGTTCCCCGGGCGGACGGAACCAGGCGCGTCAGCTCGTCGAAATCCGCCGTCAGCTCCGGCTGGAGGGTCGCGGCGGGGGACCAACTGACCTCGCGGGCGTAGTCGTGGGCTACGCGTTCCCAGGTGTCGGCGTCACGGTCGCTGGCATCCGCGGCGACCGCGGCTTCGAACGCGTCACGTAGCGGCTCGGCGTCACGAGCCAGAGAGCTCGCGGCTCCGACGGTGGCCATCAGGCCAAGCAGAGTTCGGCGCTTCACGTCCTCATTGTCGCCAATGTCGCCGTCGGCTCGCCCGGGACCCGTGGCCGGCTCTGTGGTCCGAAGGAGGGCGACGAGGCGACCGCCGCCCCCGAGGATCTCGTCGAGTCGCGCTGCCGTCGCCTCGGATGTGCCCTTCTGGCCGAGGCGGAGCTTGGAGATGTGTGACGGGTCGATCGGCACCTGCCTGGCCAGGGCTCGAACGCCGAGCCCGCGCTCACCCATGAGCTGCCGGAGCACCTCCCCGAACGACTCATCAGCCATCGCCACTCACCGTTTCGTCTCGGTGTGGACCGCTTCAGGTTGTGGTCCGCACCTGGCGGCCCACGGACCACGCCTTCCAAGCTAGCCCCGGACGCGGTCGAGTAGAGGCCGAACGGGTGTCCCAGGACACATAGAGCGGCCCCGGGCGGTGTGTCAGCACCGTGCCCCGAGGCCTAACCGGAAGGGATCTCCGGCTGTGAAGAACGTAGCGAATCCGGCGTCGTCCGGCGACGGCGAGGTCGAGGCGGTCTTGAAACGGCTGAGCGACGCGCACGCCGACTGGGCGTTCCAGGTCCTGCCGGTGACCGAGCTGCCGTGGGAGGCGTTCCGCAAAACCGGCCGTTTCCGCGTCGGTGGGGGTGTGGGCTGGCTGCGCGCCGAGTCGGCGGAGCGGCTCGGCAGGCAGATCAGCGCGGTCGAACGAGCGGAGGCCGAACTCGACGCCATAGATGCGCAATCCGCCGGAGCGGGCATGCCGACCGGCTCCAAGAACCCGCGCGTGCTGGAGGAGCTTGAGCGGCTCCGCGCCGGGCACCCCGGCTGGCAGATCGAGTACGCCGGGGGCCGGGATGTCCCGTGGGTCGCGTTCCGCGACCGCGGCGCCAACTGGATGGGCGGGCACCCTACGGCCGAGGCCACAGACCCCGTCGAGCTGGAGTCGCTCATCGAGCAGGCCGTCCAACTGGAAGTCGAGAGCGGGACGCCCACCGAGCGGTGCGTGCGATGAACGTGCCGAGGTGCACGCAGGGACGTCCGGCCGCCCCGCCCCCCGACCTCTGGGACTACGCGACGGTGGTCAGGGCGTTGGAGCGCCGCTACACGGTCTCCGCCTGGCACGGCCCGTACACCGGCCGCTGGTGGGCGATGGTGGACGGCCGGTGCCTGGTCGAGGCCGACACCCCCGGGCAACTCGGCGAGCGGATCCAGATTGTGCGGAGCCGGTGGCCGCGATGACGCAGGCGGAATGCCAGCAACTGGAGACGCTGCGCGCGCAGTTCCCCGACTGGTGGTTCGCGTGGCAGGAGGTCGAGCCACGCTGGCACGCGCAACGCAAGGGCGACCACGCGACGCGGCCCGCCGTGATCACCGACCTCCGCGCGACCAACCCGAACGACCTGGCCCTACTGCTCCTACACATCCCGGCCGTCGAACCGGTCGCGGACCCGAACCGCTAGACCGAGGCGGCGCCGCGGGCGCTCGCCGTCCCGGCCGCGCCGCCCCCCATCGCCACGCCCCGGCGCCTGCGCGGGTGCCGGGGCGTGGCCACCGCCGAGAGGACAACATGCTGATACCTGAGGACCTCGGCCCGGCGAAGCGCCTGCTGGCCGCACTCCGCCACCGGGCACCGAAGTTGGTCGCGGAGATCGTCCGCGACGAGGAGACCGGCTTGCCACAGGTGCAGATCACCTACCGGGACGGGGTGATGCTGGCCGTGTGGGACGGCACCGCATACCGGTGGCGCTCCGAGGAGGGCCCGTGGGAGGTGCTACCTCAGGACCCGAGGGACGCCGCGGCTGCGATAGCCCCACCCATAAGGGTAACGACGCCTGCTCGTCCGACTGAGGACGGCGAGGATCCCGCCGACGACAAGCGCCCCTGAGGCCCCAGGGTCTCCAAGACGAGATCGACCCGAGACGGTGGGCGTGGTGAAGCCCTCACTGAGGGGTCACCGTCACGCCCACTCCCAGACCGTACGGCCCGCCGCGCCCTCCAACCCGTGGCCCCGGTCCCACCGACACGAGATTCTGGTGAGCATCATTCCGCTGTGGTCGGTCTACGGCGACGGCCGCCGATGCGGGCGGTGTCCCTCCTGCACAACCTCATCCGCTGCCCAAGCCGTCCAAGAATAGGACGCACCACGGCGAGCTGATCGGCATGTTCAACACGCCACGCCGGCGTGTCCTCAGCCTGCGAAGACATAGCTGTACTTCGCTGCTGTACGGCCACTCAAAGCCCCCCCGCACGGACCACAGGGGGCCGAAGCCCCCAAGGGGGCAAGGGGGCGAAGCCCCCAAGGGGGATGTAGGGGGCGAAGCCCCCACAAGGGGGGCGTGGGGGGCAAAGCCCCCCACATCGGGGGTCCGGGGGTCGCCCCCCGGGTAAACATGACGAAGGACCAGCGGGAAAGCGACAACGTCGCTGACCATGCTGGTCCCAGGTCCGGAGTGGAGCTGAGGGGATTTGAACCCCTGACCCCCTCGATGCGAACGAGGTGCGCTACCGGACTGCGCTACAGCCCCGAGGACTCCGTAAGGTTAGCAAACTTGAGGGGGTGGTCGTGCACGGGTTATTCGCCGACGGCGCGGCGGTCGTCGGCGTACTGGTCGAAGACGTCGTCGGCGGGGACCAGTTCGATGACTTCGGCGGGTTCGTTGGTTTCGGTGGGTTCGGCGGCGCGGCGGGCCTCTAGGGCGCGGGCGCGTGCGGCCGCCGCGGCGGCGGCCTGGCGGCGGGCGGTGTCCATGCCGACGGCGACGCGGAGCAGGGCCAGGTGGCCGGCCAGGAGGACGACCGGGGGCACGGTGATCCACCAGGGGGCTAGGCCGGACGTGGCGACGGTCACGGCGGTGATGGTGAGGGCCGTGAGGCCGGTGGTGCGGCGGCGGCGGCGGGCGATGACGGTGGCGCGGGTCGTGCGGCGGCGGGGAGGCGGTTCCGGGATCACCTCGGGGGCCTCGTCGGCTTCGTCGTCCTCGACGAGGGGCTCCTCGGAACGCTTGTGGAGGAGTCGGGTGATTCCGGTCGTTTCAGTGTCGCGGCGCAGCCACATGGGTACGAGGACGATGGCCCACACGGCGACGATGGCGAGGTACAGGACCGCGCTGCTCATCGGCTCCACCGTCCCGGGGCACGCTCCGCCGGCGGGCCGACTTTCGGCGCGCGAACGTGCAATGGGAGCAGGGCCACGTCCCGCACGGTACGAGGGGCTGTCAGAGGTTGACGAGCATAAGGGGCGGTGTGTCGCGAGATCGATCTCGCCGTTACTCTCCGTTTGCTCGGGCTTCTCGAACGCAGGAATCTTACGGAGAGAAAGTCACGGCCGACTCAAGTGCGTCGGGGAAATGCCTGTTTGCGCTCGGCGAGCCAGCGGGTGCGCAGGCCGCCGGGGACGTCCTCGACGGTCAGGGCGTAGCAGATGTGGTCGCGCCAAGCGCCGTCGATGTGCAGGTGGCGGCGGCGAATTCCCTCCTCGCGGAATCCGAGTTTTTCGACGACCCGGCGGCTCGCGGTGTTCTCGGGGCGGATATTCGCCTCCAGGCGATGGAGTCCGACGGTGAAGAAACAGTGGTCGACGGCGAGGGCGACCGCGGTGGGAATGACTCCGCGGCCGGCGACCTGCCTGTCGATCCAGTAGCCGATCTGGGCGGAGCGGGCCGAGCCCCAGACGATCGCGCCGATGGTGAGCTGCCCGGCGAACTGGTCGTCGTAGGTGACGACCCAGGGAAGGGCGAGGCCTTGGCGGGCCTCGCGGCGCATGGTGTGGACCATGCTCAGGTACGGGCCGAGGCCGCTGCGGAAGAGCGGCGTCTCCGGGTTGGTGGGCTCCCAGGGGCGGAGCCAGTCGGCGTTGCGTACGCGCAGTTCACGCCAGGTGGCGGCGTCGCGATGCCGCAGCGGGCGTAGCCCGACGGAGCCCTCGGTCAGGGTGACAGGCCATCCCCGCAAGCGTTCCACGCTTCCATGATTCCCTGGTCGGACGTCTGGACGCCATCAATTGTTCCCGAGAAATCGGGCACGCGGGACGTTCGTTCACACTCGATGCCCGCGTCTCATCACCCAGTCGACGCGGAAGTCGTCGTCCAGGACGACGAGATCGGCGTCCTTGCCGGGTTCCAGGGACCCGATCCGCGTGTCCAGGCCGAGGGCGCGGGCGGGGGCGCGGGACGCGGCCTCGGCGGCTTCGTGGACGGGCACGCCGAGGTTGACGACCGTTTGGCGGAACGCGTCCGCCATCGTGATGACGCTGCCGGCGAGGGACGTCCCGCCGGCGAGGACCGCGCTGCCGTCGCGGACCTCCACGTCCATCACGCCGAGGCGGTAGTCGCCGTCGGGCATTCCGGTCGCCGCCATCGCGTCGGTGATCAGCGCGACGCGGGACGCTCCGGCGGTGGTGAACGCCATCCGGGCCACGGCGGGTTCCACATGGACGCCGTCGTTGATCAGTTCGATGGTGACGCGCGGGTCGTTCAGGGCGGCGGCCACCGGGCCGCCCTCCCGGTGGTGCAGCGGCCGCATCGCGTTGAACAGGTGCGTCGCGACGCGTGCTCCCGCGTCGAACGCGGCCCGTGCCACGGCGCCGGGGGCGTCGGTGTGGCCGACGGCGGCGATCACGCCGGTGTCGGCGGCCTCCTTGATCAGGTCGAGCGCGCCCGGGAGTTCCGGTGCCAGGGTGATCATGCGGAGGTGGCCGCGGGCGAGGCGGCGGAGGCGGCGGAACTCGTCGAGGTCGGGGGTCCGCAGCAGCGCGGGGTCGTGCGCGCCACGGCGGTCGTGCGCGAGGTAGGGGCCCTCCAGGTGGACGCCCGCGATCACGTTGTCGTCCGCGAGTTCCGCGAGACCGGCGACGGCGGCGCCGAGTTCGTCCGGGTCGCCGGAGACGAGGCTCGCGATCGTGGTCGTGGTGCCGTGCGCGAGGTGGAACGCCGCCGCGCGCCGCGCCTCGTCGGGGCGTCCGAGCTGGTAGGAGGCGCCTCCGCCGCCATGGACGTGCATGTCGACGAAACCGGGGACGACATACCGGCCGCCGAGGTCGATCGTTTCGCCGGAGGCCGTGGCGGATGTGGTGATCTTGCCGTCCGCGATGTGCAGATCGCCGTGGTGGACGCCGTCCGGCAGGACGATCCGGGCGTCGGTCAGGACGGTCATCGATGATCTCCTTCGGCGGTGGGGGCGCCTAGGCGCGGGGGTGGTCGCCGCCGTTGATCTGGTCGACGGCGTGGACGAGGACGCGGCCGAGGACCGCCATGCCGTCACGGACGCCGCCGGTCGAGCCGGGCAGGTTGACGATCAACGTGCGGCCCGCGACGCCCGCGACGCCCCGGGAGAGGATCGCGGTGGGCACCACGGCGTGTCCCTCCAGCCGGATCGCCTCGGCAATGCCCGGAATCTCCCGTTCGATCACTTGGCGTGTCATTTCGGGGGTCCGGTCGGTGGGGGTGAGGCCGGTTCCGCCGGTCGTCACGACCACGTCGTAGCCGGAGGCGACCGCGTCCCGCAGTGCGTCGGCGACCGATTCGCCGTCGGGGACGATGATCGGGCCGTCCACCTGGCAGCCGAGGTCCTCCAGCAGGGCGGCGAGGACCGGCCCCGACTTGTCCGCGTAGACGCCCGCCGCGGCCCGGTTCGACACGGTCACCGCCATCGCTTTGATCATCGTCTTGCTCATCGCCGCCACGTTCCGGTCTTGCCGCCGGTCTTCTCCTCGACCCGCACATCGGTGATCACGGCGGCGGGGTCGATGGCCTTGACCATGTCGACCAGCGCGAGGGCCGTGACGGAGACGGAGGTCAGCGCCTCCATCTCCACGCCCGTCCGGTCGGCGGTGCGGGTGACGGCCGTGATCGCGACGCCGTCGTCCCGGACCTCCAGGTCGACGGTCACGCCGTGCAGCGCGATCGGGTGGCACAGCGGGACCAGGTCCGGGACGCGTTTCGCCCCCATGATCCCGGCTATGCGGGCGACGGACAGGGCGTCCCCCTTGGGAACGTCCCCGGCGCGCAGTAGGGCGACGCAGGCGCTCGACAGACGAACGAACCCCGTCGCCGTCGCCGTACGGGACGTGACGTCCTTCGCCGACACGTCGACCATGCGGGCCGCGCCCGAGTCGTCCAGGTGGGTGAATTCGGAGCCCATGGCACTCATGACGGCAACCTCATGACCTCCACGTGGGAACCGGCGGGGACGGTTTCGACGTCCTCGGGCACCTCGATGAGCGCGTTCGCCGACGCGAGCGAGCCGAGCTGGTGAGAACCCTGCGTTCCGGCCGCCGTGACCGTGTACGAGCCGTCGCTGAAGGACAGTTCGCCGCGCAGGTAATGGCGGAGCCCCGACGGTGACTTCACGTCCTCGGCCAGGACGGCGCGCACCTTCGGCAGTGGTTCGGGCGGCAGCCCCTGCATGGCGCGCAGTGCGGGACGGACGAAGACCTGGAACGAGACGTAGGCACTGACCGGGTTCCCAGGGAGGGTGAACACGGGTGTGCCTTCCAGGAGGCCGAACCCTTGGGGCTTGCCGGGACGCATCCGCACCTTGTGGAAACCCACCGTCCCCGTTCCGGACAGCACTTCCTTGACCACGTCCCGGGTGCCCATGGACACGCCGCCGGTGGTGACGATGGCGTCGGCGCGGGCGAGCTGGTCTTCGAGCATCTCCATTACCCGGCCGGGCTCATCCTCCACGGTGGCCTGCCGGTAGCCCACTCCCCCGGCCTCGACGACGGCGGCGGTGAGCATGTAGGCGTTGGACTCCCAGATCTGGCCGGGGGCGAGCGGTTCGCCCGGCTCGCGCAGTTCGTCCCCCGTGGCGACGACCACGACACGCGGACGCGGACGGACCGTGACCCTCGACCGTCCCACCGCGGCGATCATTCCGAGCTGCGGGGCGGCGAGCCGTGTGCCCGCGGGCACGACGATCTGACCGGCGGAGACGTCCTCGCCCGCCCGCCGGATGTAATGGCCGGGCGGCGCGGACCGCGAGATCAGGACCGTGGCGTTGCCGCCGTCCGTCCACTCCACCGGGATGACCGCGTCGGCGCCCACCGGCAGCGGCGCGCCCGTCATGATGCGGGCGGTCAGACCGGGCCGGATCGCCGACACGCCGGTGTCGCCCGCGGCGATGTCCCCGACGACGGGCAGCGCGACCGGATCCGCCTCGGTGGCCGCCGCGATGTCGGCGGCGACGACGGCGTAACCGTCCATGGCGGAGTTGTCGAACGGCGGCAGCGGAACCGGCGCGGACACCGGCTCCGCCAGAACCGCGCCCTGTGCCTCAAGCAGCGCCAGGTCGAGCGGCGGCAGGACCGCGACGCTGCCGAGGATGTCCGCCAGGTGCTCGTCAACCGTTCTCATGCCGTCCCATGCCCACGGTGTCCTCCGCTCACGGTGTGCTCATGCTCACGGTGTCACACGAGGTCAGGCGTCGCCCGCCTTGCCGTGTTCGTTGACGAACTCGCGCAGCCACGGCAGGAACTCCGGCGCCAGGTCGGGACGTTCCGCGGCGAACTGGACGACCGTGCAGAGGTACTCCAGCTTGTTGCCGGTGTCGTAGCGGCGCCCGCGGAACTTGACGCCGTAGACGCCCCCGCCCTGCTCGGCGGGCATGTCGGCGAGGGTGCGCAACGCGTCCGTCAGCTGGATCTCGCCGCCGCGCCCAGGCGGGGTCTTCTCCAGGACGTCGAACACCGCCGGGTCGCAGACGTACCGGCCGATGATGATCCAGTTGCTCGGTGCCTCCTCGACGGAGGGCTTCTCGACCAGGTCGGAGATCCGGACGACGTCGTCCTCGTCGGTCGCCTCGATGGCCGCGCACCCGTACGCCGAGACGTGGTCGGGCTCGACCTCCATCAGCGCGACCACGCTGCCGCCGAGCCGCCGCCGCACCTCGATCATGCGGTGCAGCAGCTTGTCACGGGAGTCGATCATGTCGTCGCCGAGCAGCACCGCGAACGGCTCGTCCCCGACGTGCTGGCGGGCGCAGTGCACCGCGTGTCCGAGCCCGCGCGGCTCCCCCTGCCGCACATAGTGCATGATCGCCAGGTCGCTGGACTCGTGGACCGCCTCGAGCCGCTCCTGGTCGCCCTTGGCGCGCAGGGCCTCCTCCAGCTCGTACGCCCGGTCGAAGTGGTCCTCGATGGACCGCTTGCTCCGTCCGGTGACCATCAGGACGTCGCTGAGCCCGGCGTCGACCGCCTCCTCGACGACATACTGGATCGCCGGTTTGTCGACGATGGGCAGCATTTCCTTGGGCGTCGCCTTGGTGGCGGGCAAGAATCGGGTACCGAGACCGGCCGCCGGGACGACGGCCTTGAGCACAGGTGCAGAGTGGGCCATAGACAGACCCTAGCCATCCGTGAGGACAGCACGTGCACGACATCGCTTCGAAGGCTCGACTACGGGCCGACCTGCTCGCACGACGCGCGGCCATGCCGCCCGAAGCCCGCGCCGCGGCCGGACGGTCCATCCGGGACGCGTTGCTGACGGTCCCGGAGGTGGAGATGGCCGGAACCATCGCGGCATACGTCTCGATCGGGACGGAACCGGACACGCGCGGTCTGCTGTTCGCGCTGTGGAAACGCGGCGCGTACGTGCTGCTCCCCAAGCTGTTGCCGGACGGTGATCTCGACTGGGCGTCGTACGAGGGGCCCGACTCGCTCGTCCCTGGGCCACGCGGGTGTCTGGAGCCGTCCGAACCGCCCCGCGGACCGGACGCGGTGGCCAGCGCGGACGTCGTCCTCACCCCGGCGGTCGCGGTCGACCAGACCGGCATGCGCCTCGGACGCGGCGGCGGATCCTTCGACCGCGCGCTCGCACGTGTCGGACCGGCGATCCTGACCGTGGCACCGCTGTACGAGACGGAACTCCTCCCGGCGCTGCCCTCCGAACCCCATGACCAGCGAGTCCGCGCCGTCGTGACACCGGCCGGGGGCTTCGTACGGCTCGGGTGAGCCGTCAGGCTCAGTTCAGCGGTCAGCTTCTGTGGGTGGTCGGTCTTAGGTGGGCCCTCAACCTCAGGTGAGCAGCCAAGCTCAGGGAGCCGTCAAGCGCCGGCAAACACAGCGAGTCGGATGAGGAGCCATGCCCAGGTGAGCAACCAGGCTCAGAGAGCCGTCAGTCTCCGGGGAAGCGGCCAAGGTCGGGTGAGCCGTCGAACTGAGGCAGGCGATCAAGCTCAAGGTCAGTGCGTCGCTCTGAGTCTGGGGCGGTAGGGCCTTCTTGCAGGACCGAGGCGCACGTCGTTTGGGTTGTTCGTCTCCGCGACGCCGGGATGTGGCGTGCCCGGGGGCGGACCGTGGCGGGTGCCCCTCGCGGCGCCCTTGGTGGAGTGTCCCCCTGGCGCGGTCGCGGCGGTCCGTCCCGTCACAGGTGCAACTTCCGGCAAGGGTGAGCGACAACGTCACCGTCGACGTTATGGGACATGACGTGCAAAACATGCTCAACAGGGTAAATGCGCAGGTCAGACGGCGTTGAAGAGCGCGTACGGCGGCCGTCACTGAACCACAGGTATGCGATCGGCCACCGAATCTGTAGGATTCCTAAACGATCAACTTCGTCGACCCGAAGGGCGGGATGTGCATCTCGACATCTGGCTACTCCTCGGGTCCGCGCTCGTACTCTGTGCCATCGTTGCGGTCCGACTGTCGCACAAGGCTGGGCTCCCCACCCTCCTGGCGTACATGGGCCTCGGCCTGTTCATCGGCGAGTCCGGCCCCCTCCACATCAACTTCGACAATGTCGAACTCGCCGAGACGCTCGGCCTGGCCGCACTCGTCCTGATCCTGGCGGAGGGCGGTGTCACCACCAGTTGGCGGCACGTCCGCCCGGCGGTTCCCGCCGCGCTCAGTGTGTCCACGATCGGCACACTGATCAGCATCGTCGTGGTCGCGCTCGCCGCCATGTGGCTGGTCGGACTGGAATGGCAGGCCGCGTTCCTGCTCGCCGCCGTCCTCGCCCCGACCGACGCCGCCGCCGTGTTCTCCGTGCTACGGCGGCTGCCGTTGCCGTCCCGGCTGAGCGGGCTGTTGGAGGCCGAGTCCGGCTTCAACGACGCCCCCGTCGTGATCATTGTGGTGACGCTCAGCGCGCACGCGAGCGCGCCCAACATCGCCGAACTCCTCGGCGTGATGGTGTACGAACTGGTCGCGGGCGGCATCCTCGGCGTCGCCATCGGCTGGCTCGGCGCCCAGGGTCTGCGCCGCATCGCGCTGCCCGCGTCCGGCCTCTACCCGATCGCGGTGCTGTCCTTGTCGATCGGGTCCTACGGCGCGGCGACCCTCCTGCACGCCAGCGGCTTTCTCGCCGTGTACGTCAGCGCCGTCGTCCTCGGCAACGCGCGGCTCCCGCACCGTCCCGCCACACGCGGTTTCGCCGAAGGCGTCGGCTGGCTCGCCCAGATCGGACTCTTCGTGATGCTGGGCCTGCTGGCCTCGCCCAGCGAACTGCCCGGCCAGATCGTGCCCGCGCTTGTGATCGGGTTCGTGTTGCTGCTGATCGCCCGTCCCCTGTCGGTGTGGCTGTCGACGATCGGATTCAAGTTCTCATGGGGCGAGAAGATGTTCGCCTCGTGGGCGGGGTTGCGTGGCGCCGTTCCGATCGTCCTCGCCACGATCCCGATGGTGGAACACGTCGAAGGCTCCGACCGGCTGTTCGCGATCGTCTTCAACATCGTCGTGGTGTTCACCCTCCTCCAGGGACCCACTCTGCCCTTGGCGGCCCGTCTCTGCCGGTTGAAGAGTGACGAGCAGACCCGGGAGCTGGACGTGGAAGCCGCTCCCCTGGAGGAACTGCACGCAGACCTGCTGGAGGTCCGGATACCGGCGGACTCCATGCTGAGCGGTGTCGAGATATTCGAGTTGCGGTTGCCGCCGGGCGCGTCCGTCACCCTGGTCGTACGGAACGGGTCGAGTTTCGTCCCAGAACCCACCACGCCCCTGCAGGCCGGCGACACCCTGCTGGTCGTGACGACCACCGCCGTACGGGACGCCGCCGAGCGCCGCCTCCGCGCCGTCAGCCGAAAGGGACGGCTGGCGGGTTGGTTCGGCGAGACGGGCACCTGAACCATGTTTTCGACGTCATCTCCCCCCAGGCTGTTCCTTGGACGACATGTCTACGACCGGCCAGGGAAGAGACCGGGGGGCGAATACTGTTCCAACCATCGGTACCATTAGCAGTCGTCAAGAGTGAGTGCCAGCCCGGGCGGCCGGGCTGAGTCAGCGAGGAGGAACCGTGCCGACGTATCAGTACGTTTGCACCGAGTGCGGCGAGCCTCTCGAGGTCGTGCAGAAGTTCAGCGACGACGCGCTGACCGAATGCCCGGCGTGCGACGGCAAGCTCCGCAAGGTCTTCTCGGCGGCCGGGATCATTTTCAAGGGCTCCGGGTTCTACCGCACCGACAGCCGCGGCTCGGGCAAGTCCTCGACGGTGGGGGCCTCGTCCAACGGTTCGTCCTCGGGGAACGGGTCGTCCAAGTCGCACGCCTCCTCGTCGTCTTCGTCCTCCTCTTCCTCGTCCGGTGGCGACTCGTCGTCGTCCTCGGGCACGTCCTCCTCGTCTTCCTCCGAAAAGGTCGCCTGACCTTCAAGGAACCTCCGGCAACCGGAGGCGGCCCACCGGACCAGAGTCCGACCGGGCAGCCTCCGGCTTCAGCCATTGCCCGCCCACGCCCCGGGAAGCTTCTACGACCAGCCAACGCGTGAAACTCGTCGGTGACCGGGGACGCGGCGCTGTTTCGGCAGAACTCCCACGACCGGCAACTCTGTAGCGCCTAAGCAGGCTTCGGGAACAGGCGGCCATCGTCCAACGGGCGACCGGAAGTGGAACGTACGGCGACACCTTGTGAAGTGAGGCGACCTCGCTGATGGCCTGGCTGCGCAGGCGAGCGCTCCCGACGGCTCATTGAGACACGCCCCCGCCGCACGCGCCGCCCCCTCTCCGCATTGCCGCAACTGAAACCATCCGTCGCTCCAGCACTACCACCCCACCAGCGCGCCCCGCTTCTGCCACACCATGCGCGCAGGACGTGGACCCCCAGCCGTCCGTTTCGCCTGCTCTGGCGCGGGTCACAACGTCCTAAAAAGGTAATTTCGGACGACCGTGGCGCAGGTCACAGCGGCCACTACATCTCAAGGGGTATAGGCGCGGACACCCCTTGCCCCCAAGGGAGTAGCCCGTTTCCCATCTCTCGCCGGAGGCAGAGTGTCAGACCCGTTGGAGACCATTGAGAGGACGGGGATGGCTGGGACGCACCGTTCCAGTTGACAACACTCTCGATAGTAGAGAGACTCTCTTCTAGAGAAGCAATGCCACATCGGCGTGGGAAATTTCGCGATACTACTTGACATGTCTCGGCGATCGAGACACTGTGGGCCAACGCGATATATCTTGATCGCCAGGATGCACAGGAGAGGAACATGAGCGAACAGAGCCCGGCTCCACCCAGATCTCGGGGCCACCGCCTGGCCGCGGTGATCGCTGGTCGGCGCACCAAGTGGGCGGTCCTGGCCCTGTGGGTTGTCCTGCTGGTCGCCCTCGGTCCGCTGGCCGGCAAACTCGGCGATGTCGAGAAGAACGACGCCGCGTCCTGGCTACCCGGCGGGGCCGAGTCGACGCAGGTCGTCGAGCTTGAGAAGCAGTTCCGCAAGGACGAGATCATGGTCGCGGTCGTGGTCTACGAGCGGTCCGGCGGAATCACCCCCCAAGACCGCGCGAAGGCCGCCTCGGACGTCGCCGTGTTCGAGAAGCTGCCCGGCGCGCAGAAGGCGCAGGGACCGTTCCCGTCCCAGGACGGCAAGGCCCTTCAGACGCTGGTCCCCCTCACCGACGAGGACCCGATCGAGGCGGTCGAGGACGCGCGTGAACACGCCAAGCGCGGCCCGCCCGGACTGACCACGCACGTCACCGGCCCCGGCGGCATGGCCGCCGACCAGTTCAAGGTGTTCGAGACCATCGACGGCTTCCTGCTCATGGCAGCGGGCAGCGTCGTCATCGTCCTGCTGCTGCTCATCTACCGCAGTCCCGTCCTGTGGATCGTGCCCGTACTGAGCGCCCTGTTCGCCCTGGGGCTCGCCCAGTCGTTGGTGTACCTGCTCGCCAAGTACGGGGACCTCACCGTCAACGGACAGAGCGCCGGTATCTTGACGGTCCTTGTGTTCGGTGTGGCCACCGACTACGCGTTGCTGCTCGTCGCCCGCTACCGGGAGGAACTGCACCGGCACGAGGACAGGCACGAGGCCATGGCCTTCGCGCTGCACCGGGCCGGACCGGCGCTCATCGCGTCGGCCGCCACCGTCGCCGTCGGTCTGCTGTGCCTGATGCTCGCCGAGCTGAACTCCACCGCGGGCATGGGTCCCGTCGCCGCGGCGGGCATCGTCACCGCACTCGCCGCGATGACCACGCTGCTGCCCGCCCTGCTCATCATCTTCGGCCGCTGGCTGTTCTGGCCGCTGATCCCCCGGTACGACGCCAAGTACCTGGAGCCGGAGGCGTACGAGGCCGAACACGGCATCTGGAGCCGCGTCGCCGGTCTGGTCGGGAAGCGTCCGCGGATGCTGTGGGCCGTCACCATGCTCGGCCTGATCGTCCTCACCTTCGGTCTGGGCTCGCTCAAGGCCGACGTGCTGTCCGACGCCGGGCAGTTCACCGGAAGCCCCGACTCGATCAAGGGCTCGGAGGTCGTCTCCCGGCACTTCGCCGCCGGATCGGGCGCACCGGCCGTCGTCATCGGCAAGGCGTCGGCGTCCGGCCAGATCGCCGAGGCGGTCCGCGGCACACCCGGTGTCGCCGAGGTCGGCCCGCCCGCCACCGCGAACGGGCTGGTCAAGTACGAGGCGGTGCTGAAGAGCTCGGCCGACAGTGAGGCCGCGCGCACCACCATCGACGGGCTGCGCGCCAATGTGCACAAGGTGCCGTCCGCGGACGCGAAGGTCGGCGGCATGACCGCCACGGCCCTCGACATCAAGCGGGCGGCCACCCGCGACAACAAGGTGATCATCCCGATCGTGCTGGGCGTGGTGTTCCTGATCCTCATCGCGCTGCTGCGCGCCGTCGTCGCGCCGCTGCTGATGATGGGCACCGTCGTGCTGTCGTTCCTCGCCTCGCTCGGCGCCTGCGCGCTGATCTTCGACTACGGCTTCGGGTTCGAGGGCGTCGACTCCGGGTTCCCGCTGCTGGCGTTCATCTTCCTGGTCGCGCTCGGGGTCGACTACAACATCTTCCTGATGCATCGCGTCCGGGAGGAGTCGCAGATCCTCGGCACGCGCCGCGGCATCCAGCGCGGGCTCACCGTCACCGGCGGTGTGATCACCTCGGCGGGTCTGGTCCTGGCGGCGACGTTCGCCTCCATGATCACGCTGCCGCTGGTGTTCATGGTCGAGATGGGCTTCGCGGTCGCGTTCGGTGTCCTGCTCGACACCATCATCGTCCGGTCCCTCCTGCTTCCGGCCCTGTCATACGACATCGGTCGGCGGATCTGGGCGCCGGGCCGTCTCGCCAAGGAGGAACCGTCCGAGGACCAGGCCAAGGTGCTTGACCCGGTCGGCTGACGCCGCACAGTCCCCCGGCTTCGGCCGGGACGGGGAAGGGAAGGGGCCCGGCCACGCCGCCGGGCCCCTTCTCGGTGAGTTATCCACAATCGGCGGACGGCTGACGGACGCCGACCCGGGGTGGCTAGTGTCGGCGCCATGCCCACTCAGCCTTCCGGTTCCCAACCCGTCGCCGAGATCGCGGTCATCGGCGGCTCCGGCTTCTACTCGTTCCTCGACGACATCGAGGAGGTACGGGTCGAGACCCCGTACGGTCCGCCGAGCGACACGATCGCGGTCGGCGAACTGGCGGGCCGCCGTGTCGCGTTCGTCCCCCGGCACGGCCGCGACCACCGGTTCCCGCCCCACAAGATCCCGTACCGGGCCAACCTGTGGGCGCTGCGTTCCCTCGGCGTCCGGCAGGTACTTGCCCCGAGCGCCGTCGGCTCCCTGACCCACGACCACGGTCCCGGCACACTCGCCATCCCCGACCAGCTCGCCGACCGCACGTCCGGACGGGAGCAGACCTTCTACGACGACGGCGCGGTCCACGTCTCGTTCTCCGACCCGTACTGTCCGACGGGCCGCCGCACCGCCGTGACGGCCGCCCGCGCCTCCGGCTGGGAACCCGTCGACCGCGGGACCCTCGTCGTCATCGAAGGGCCGCGTTTCTCCACCCGAGCCGAATCCCAGTGGTTCGCCGCCCAGGGCTGGACGCTGATCGGGATGACCGGCCACCCGGAGGCCGTCCTCGCCCGCGAACTGGCGCTCTGCTACACCCCGCTGTGCCTCGTCACCGACCTCGACGCGGGCATCGAGGAGGGCGACGGCGTCACGATGGAAGAGGTGCTCCGCGTCTTCGGCGAGAACATCGGCCGCCTCCGCGCCCTCGTCGCCGACATCGTCCAGGCCCTGCCCACCGACCGCCCATGCCCGTGCCCGAACGTCCTGGACGGCATCAAGCTGCCCCTGGAGCTTCCGTGAACGTCCGGTCGACCCGCCTGCGGCGTCCCCTGGCGGCCCTGTTCGCCGCGGTCGCCACCGGGCTCGCCCTACTGGCGCTGCGCCCCGCCGCACCACCGTCCGTCCGCGTCCTCGCCGCCGCCCGCGACCTCCCCGCCGGGACGACCCTCACCCCGTCCGACCTGCGACCCGTGCAACTCCCTCCCCCGTCCGTCCCCTCCGGCGCCTTACGCTCCGGCGGGACGGGCCGCATCCTCGCGGCCCCCATGCGCAAGGGCGAGCCCCTCACCGACGCCCGCGTCGTCGGCGCCGCCCTCCTACGCGGCCACGCCCCCGGCACGGTCGCCACCCCCGTCCGTATCGCGGACGCCGACGCCGTCCGCCTCGTCCGCCCGGGCGACCACATCGACGTCCTGACCGCCCCACGGGACCCGGCCCCCTTCCAGGGGCAGGCCCGAATCGTGGTCTCCGCGGTCCCGGTACTCGCCGTTCCGTCCCCACACGAGAACGGCACCCACGAGGGAGCCCTGGCGGTCCTGGCCACCGACCGCGCACAGGCCGCAGCCCTGGCAGGAACCACCACCCCCCTCTCCCTAACAATCACCAACCGCTCCCACTAACAGCACCCAAGAACCCCACCCACCACCACGCACAAGCCACAGCCCAACAGAAACCACCTCCCTAACGACCAAGCCCAAACCAGCACCCACACAAGAACACCGATGCCCCACCCACCAACCACCCGAAAGCCACAACTCCGACAGGAACCCACACTCCCAACACACCAACCACGCCCCCATCCCGCCCTAGTCACCACCGACCGCCCCCACCGGCCAAGCCCAACACCAGCACCCACAAGACACCGACGCCCCATCCACCAACCACCCGAAAGCCCACAGCTCCGGCAGAGACCCACCGGACTCCGGACGCCAGCCGCGCGGTCCCCGTCCGGAACTGACGATCGTCGGCCAACAGGGCTTAAGTTCCCACGTCATGCGCCCTGTCGAGCCCTCCTCCGACTTGGCGAACCCCACGGGACTTCATTACGATCCGTAGCCGTTCTTGCGCTCTCTCGCATTCCCGACCCCCTGGAGCCCCGGCATGAGCGGATTCAAGAAGTTCCTCTTCCGCGGAAACCTCGTCGATCTCGCGGTCGCGTTCGTCATCGGAGCCGCGTTCGCAGGCCTCGTGAAGGACTTCGCCAACTCCTTCATCACGCCGCTGATCGCACTGATCGGTGGCAAGCCCGACTACACCCGCCTGTCCGTCACGATCAGCGGCACACAGTTCCCGTACGGAATCTTTCTGACCTCGGCCATCGCCTTCACCATCACGGCCGCGATCGTGTACTTCCTGGTGGTGCTGCCAACGACCAAACTCATCGAGCGCATGGACCGCGGCAAGCAGGCCACCGAACGCGACTGCCCGCACTGCCTCAGCGAAATCCCGATCAAGGCCACCCGCTGCCGCTACTGCACCGCCGAAATAACCCCCACCGCCGAACCCACCTACTAGGTGTTGCTGGCCATGACGTTGGTAGCGCTCGTGCGGAGGCGTGAGGCTGAAGAACGGTTATCGGTGGCGGTCTGAGGCCGGTCGTAGTTGTAGTGGATGTTCCAGACCGCGATCGTCCGGGCTCGCTCTCCTTCAGTGTGTTCGGCCCGTTCCGAGGTCCACTGGCGGGCGTAGAGGAGTTCCTCGGCGAGGATGCGCTGGTAGCGTCGTCCAACCTTGCCGTTGTGCCAGGGTGTGTAGGGCTTGGTCCGCTTGTGCTGAGAGGCCCGCGAGGTCAGGGAGCGCACGAGGGCCGCGGCGCTACCGGCTCTTCCACTCGGGCAGGCAGGCGCGGGAGACGCCGGTCTCGGCGGCCACGTGCGCGATGGGGCGGCTGCGGCGGCGCTTCATAAGCCTTCCGCGTCCCTCGATGTTCAAGGAGGCGTTCGCATGCGTCACTGGAGCACCTCGGCGGGTCGGCCGGTCGCGATCACAGTGCGGAGGGGGAACGCGATGAGCAGCGCGACAGCGACCAGGAGCCCGCTGGCCCACAGCGGCCCGAGGTCCCCGGCCGCGCTGAGGGTGGTCGCGGCGACGAGTGGTCCGACGGCGGCGCCCACGTTGAGTGCCGCGGTCGCATACGAGCCGGCCATGGTGGGGGCTCCAGCCGCCTCGTAGAGGACCCGCGTGATCAGCGTGCTGCCCAGCGCGAACGACAGCGCGCCTTGAACGAACACGAGGGCGAGCAGCGCTACCGGCTCGTCAGCCAGCATGGCCAAGGCCGGCCAGCCGACGAGCAGTAGCGGACCACCGACCTCGAGGACTAGGGCAGGGCGCCGGTCGGACAGCCGTCCGGCGACGGTGACGCCGACGAAGGAACGGCACCGAAGAGCACCAGGGCGACAGAGATCCACAGCTCGCCCAGCCCGGCGGTGTCGGTCACAACGGGGGCGAGGAAGGTGAAGCTTGCGAAGGTTGCCGAGTTCACCAGCGCCCCGAGCAGCATGACCAGCACCAATCGGGGACTTTTGAGCTGGGCGAGCTCCGTTCGCAAGGTTGGCCCGCCGGTCGCCGCTTCCTTCACACGTCCCGCTGGGATCCCCTTCAGGATGCCGAGAGCTGCGGGCAGGCAGAGGGCGGCGACAGCCCAGAACGTGGCCCGCCAGCCGAGCAACGTGCCGAGTACCGACCCGCCAGGGACACCGGCGATCGTGGCCAGCGTCGTGCCCGACAGCAGCACGGCCAGCGCACGTCCCTTCTTGTCGGGCGCGACCAGCGTTGCGGCAGCCGTCAGAGCGACGGCAAGGAACCCTGCGTTCGCGAGCGCGGCGACGACCCGGGTAGCGAACAGGACCGGGAAGCTCGTGGTGTTGGCGCCCACGGCGTGAGCTGCCGCGAAAGTGAGAATGAACCCCAGAAGGCTGGAGCGACTGGGCCAGTCGCGGGCAAGCGCGGCCACAAGAGGAGCACCGACGATCATGCCGATCGCGAAGGCCGGGGTGAGCAGGCCCGCTGTCCCGACTGTGATGTCGAGATCCGAGGCGATGTCCGGCAAGAGGCCGGCGAGCATGAACTCCGAGGTGCCCATGGCGAAGACCGCCATGGCAAGCAGGTACAGCGGGTAAGGCATCGAGTGGCTCCGAGGTGAGGAGAAGCACGAGAAGGTCATCTCGTCACCGCGGCCAGCCCCAAGGGCGCACTCGTCCCACCACAGAAGCGGCGCGACGGCAGGGGCTACGAGCTCAGTGGTTCAGGGGCTGACGGCGTGACCGAAAGCCCCCACCTTGTCCGACTCGGGACTCGACATGGCCCGCACGCTACCCGACCAGTGCCCATCGAGGCACCTCGGTTTCACCGGCGTGGCCTGCGCCACCAACGTCATGTCCCGCAACAACCAGGGCATGTCCCAACCGGGATGAGCGAAGGGAGGTCCCCAGTCACAGGGGTCACCGACCAAAGACCCCTGAGGGGATCTCACAGCCGTCCCAGCGGCGAAGACTCCGTTCGACCCGACCGATGCACGGCGAGCATTCCTCGATCCAATGCCGCCAGTGCTCGCACGGGTGAGGTAGCTGATCGTGTCGCCGTTCGCGGTCGGCGGTCTGGATGTCGGCATTCTCGTCGACGCCATGTTCGTGCTGGTGGAGATGCTGCACGGTGACGACCCGCCAGCGCCGTGAAAGGGATTCGGTTGCTCCACCGGTGGTGGCTGGCGGGGCGGTTGTTTCAAGCATTTGCCGGGGCCTAGACGGTGTGATCGTTGAGTTGGTCCGAGGTGGCTTGCGGTTTGTTCGGGTCTTGGTGTGGAGGGTCAGCGGCGGCGGAGGGCCTTGTCGAGTAGGGCGGGTGGGGTGTCGTGCTTCTCGTGGGCGGCGAGGTCGACGCCTGGAGCGACGATGGCGTCAATGGCGTCCAGTACGTCGTCGGGCAGGACGGTATCCGCGGCGGCGAGCGCGGAGTGGAGGTGTTCCACGGTACGGGGGCCGATGATCGCGCTGGTCACGGCCGGGTGTGCGGTGACGAAACCGAGTGCGAGCTGGATCATTGTGAGACCGGCCTCGTCGACGACCTCGGCCAGCTGCTCGACGGCGTCGAACCTGGCCTGGTTGTGTGGCAGGGCGGGGTCGAAGCGGTCCGGCATCATGGTTGAGCGGTGTGTGGTGACCTCCCTGCCCGCGCGGACGGCGCCGGACAGCCAACCTGACGCAAGGGGGCTCCAGACCAGCACGCCGAGCCCGTACTCCTCGGTGACGGGAAGCACATCGGCCTCGATTCCGCGCTGCAGGATCGAGTAGCTGGGCTGTTCGGTGACGTAGCGGCTCAGGTGGTTCGCCCGGGCGGCCCACTGGGCCTGCACGATGCGGTAGGCCGGGAAGGTCGAGGAGCCGAAGTAGCGGATCTTGCCCGCGCGCTGAAGGTCGGTCAAGGCCGACAGCGTCTCCTCGTCGCTGGTCGTCGGGTCCCACCGGTGGATCTGGTAGAGGTCGACGTGGTCGACGCCGAGACGGCGCAGGCTGTTGTCGAGTCCGGTGATGAGCCAGCGACGCGAACTGCCCTGGTGGTTGGGATCATCGCCCATGGGCATGTTCGCCTTGGTGGCCAGGACGATGTCGTCGCGGCGGCCGGCGATGGCCTTGCCGACCATCTCCTCCGACACGCCCCGGCTGTACATGTCGGCGGTGTCGATGAGGTTGATCCCCCCTTCCAGAGCGGCGTCGACTATGGCGGTGGCCTCGTCCTGGGTGGTACGTCCCACTGCGCCGAAGTTCATCGCGCCGAGCACGAGTGTGCTGACCTGCACTCCGGTGCGGCCCAAGGTGCGGTACCTCATGACGGTTCTCCTTGATGTGTTGCGCGGCTTGGTCCTGTCCGCTCGTTCTGGCATTCTGAACAAACGGAACCTTGTTCCGGAAGCAGGATACGGAACAGCGTTCCGCTTATCAACCCTCGGGTGAGAGAGGTGGGGACCATGGCTGATAGCGCCAGGGGGTCACAGGCCCCGCGACAGCGGGCCGACGCCCGGCGCAACAAGGAGGTTCTGCTGGACGCGGCCGCCGCAGCCTTCGCCCGCGCGGGCGTCGATGTGCCCGTGCGCGAGATCGCCGCCGAGGCCGGGGTCGGCGTCGGCACCATCTACCGGCATTTCCCGACACGAGCCGACCTCATCGTCGCCGTGTACCGTCACCAGGTCGAGGCATGCGCGGAGGCGGGACCGACCTTGCTGGCGAACAGCTCGACCCCGCACGCGGCTCTGGCGGGGTGGATCGATCTCTTCGTCGACTTCCTGGTCACCAAGCACGGCCTCGCCGAGGCACTACGGTCCGACAATGCCGCCTTCGAGACTCTGCACGCCTACTTTCTCGACCGGCTCGTCCCCGTCTGCGCCGAACTGCTCGACGCGGCGGCCGATGCGGACGAGATCCGTCCTGGCATGGACGCCTACGAACTGATGCGCGGCATCGGCAACCTCTGCATCGGCGCGAACAACGACCCCCGCTACGACGCACGCCACTTGGTCGAACTCGTCATCGCGGGCCTGCGCCGCGTCTGAACATCCGGTCCCCTGCCTAAGGGGTCATGGACGCCCGTGGGCGAGGTGGCCGATCACGGCGGGCCGCTATCCGGCTGCACTGGGCAGATTTCCGAAAGCGGCGCAGGGTCCGGATCGGCTTGGAGTCGCTATCCGCCCCGGTCGACTGTGCCGGTCCCGATTGAAGGCTCCGGTGAGGAATTCGGTGAGGCCGGTTCGTAGGGCGTCCAGGTCGGTGGTGACGCTGGTCGTGTGCCAGACAGGGCACCACCGGGCGCGAGGACCAGCACCGCACCCGCCACGACTTGCCGATCGCTCCGGCGACGGTCGCCTTGCACCCGTAGACACCGAGGTCGAGATCGCCGATCCTGTCGCCGGGCGGCGAGGAATTGTTCGGACGGTTGCCGGTCTGGGTTTCCGGCCTGGGGGCCCGTCGTTCTCGGGCGAACATATGCATCTCCATCAGGCCCCGGCGCCGGGATTTGAGAGGGGAAGCCGACACTGTCCTTCACCGCCGGAAACCACGCTTCGCGACCGATGTGGGACGTGACGACACATCAGCGGGAGCCTGGTGCGGCCTGGGACGCGCAGACCGACGTTCAGTCGAACCGAAGGCCGCGCGTCGCGTCGACCTCCTCAGGAGTTCCCGTCGCGACGACCTTGCCGTCATCGAGAAGGACGACGGTGTCGGCGGCGCGGATCGTCGACGGGCGATGCGCGATCACCAGTAGCGTGCACTCGCGCGCCACCTTGGCGATCGTCCGGGTGAGGGCCTCCTCGTTCGCGGCGTCCAGCTGCGACGTCGGCTCGTCCAGCAGGAGCAGGCGCGGCTTCGGCAGCAGTGCGCGGGCGATCGCGACACGCTGTCGTTCACCACCCGACAACATGTCGCCATGCTCGCCGACCGAGGTGTTCAGACCTTTCGGCAGTCGGCGCACGAGGTCGCCGAGGCTCGCCAGTTCCACCACTCGGTCGATGTCGGCGTCGGTGGCGTTCGGCCTGGCATAGACGATGTTGTCCCGGAGCGTGCCGTGCATCACCGGGGCCGCCTGCTCCACCAGACCCAGCCTGGAACGGCACTCGTCCACGCCCAGTTCGGTGACATCCGTGCCTTCCAGAAAGATCTGCCCGCCGTCAACGTCATAGAACCGGGCAAGCAACGCGAACAACGTCGATTTTCCGGCTCCTGACCGGCCGACCAGGGCGACGTGAGTGTTGCGCGGAACCTTGAACGACACGCCCCGAAGGACCGGTCGCCCCTTGTCGTAACTGAACGTCACATCCCGGAACTCGACCTCCGCGGTGGTTCCGTTCGGCGACGGCTTCGTGGTCCCCGACGATGCGGTGTCCGACTGAATCTTGTGGCCGGCTTTCGTGGCGGCGGAGGCACGGTCGGTTTCGGAAGGCAGCCGGGTGACGTCCTCGATCCGCTGCAACGCCGCCAGACCACGCTGCAGCGTCGCCATCACGTCGAACATGTTGGCGATCGGAGTGGCGATGTAGGTGATGTACAGCAGGAATCCGACAAGGTTCGCCAGCGAGGCGTCACCCTTGGCCACACGGATGCCGCCGACGACCAGGACCGCCATCATCGACCCGTGCATGGCCAGGGTCATCATCGGACCGATGACGGCGTCACGTTTGGCCGCCTGGAGGTTCTGCTGGTAGACGTTCCGCGCGAGCCGGCCGATCCGCTCGTTCTCCCGGTCCTCGGCGCGCATGACCCGGACGGTTCGGATGGCCGACAGCGCCCGTTCCAGCTCCGCCGACACGCCGCCCAGGCTGTCCTGGGCGTCCTCGACGGCCTTGCGGATCCCGGCCAGCAGCAGCATGGTCAGCCCGCCGATCACGCCGACGATGCCCAGCACGATCAGGAACAGGGCGGCGTCCAGCCACAGCATCATGGCGACGCCGCCGGTCACCACGAACAGGCCCACGACGACCTCGGACAGGTCGTAGGCGAGCGAGTCGCGCAGCATCGTGGTGTCGGAGGTGGTGCGCGACAGCAGGTCCCCGAGCCGCTGTGTCTCGTAGCGGCGCATGGGAAGCCGGAGCAACTTGTCGACGATGCGTAACCGCAGCCCCAGCACCAGTCCCTCACTGGTGCGTTCGAGGGAGTACGCCGCGATCGCGGCGACGACGGCTTCGAGGACGAAGACCACGCCCAGCAGCACCGCGAACGTCGCGTACGGGCGGCCGTCGGAGAACTGCTGGATCGTCCTGGTCGCCAGAAGCGGCTGTGCGAGCCCCATGCCGGACGCCAGGAGCGAGAACACGAGGGCGACGGCGATGGCCTTCCGGTGCCCGCGTGTGACTCTGACTAAGTCACGGAGACCGACCCGCAGCGGCACGTCCGGTCTGTCGTCCGGCTCAACCTCCAGATCGCCGTCAGGATCCAGGTCGTCGCTTCTGCGCGCCGTTCGCAGACTGGTGAACACGGATCCCATCTCCTCACAAAGGTTCGTTCTCCATTGGTGCATCAGCGGCTGGTGGGCGTGCGCTCGGTTCGACCGTCATCAACGCCCGGAACCCGGTGAAGTCGTCGCCCTCGTCAACGGGCGGCCGCCGGCTTCCACCAGGCGTGCGCGCCGAACGGGGACGTGCGCGCCCCGACCCGCCACACCGGGAAATGCCCGCGCATCCGGGGGGCCTACTACAGTCGCCCGTGTATGCGGGTAACCAGCCCGCGGGCGCCGGATGTGCCCCTAACCAGGCAAGGTCAGAGGGACGTGTTCCGGCCTATGCGTCGCCGGTCGGCTTGAGTTGGCTGATTCGCTGGTGCGACAGGCCGAGCGCCTTGCCAGCGTCGCGGGTGCTCCACCCCTGGTCGAGCAGGGTCGCCACGGCGGTGGCGAGGGCGTCGCGCTCGGCGTTCTCGGCTCTGACGCGGGCGCCGCGGGCGTCCCATACGGCCGTCATCGCGGCCGCGGCCCTCGGGTCGGCGGGGATCAGGCGGACGCCGACCGTGTCCGGGGCTTCGGGAAACAGGCTCTGCACGCAGTCCATCGCGTTGTGCTGGGCCTCGGTCCAGGTCGTGCCCTGGGCCTGGGCGGCGCGTCCGTCCGGGAGGTCCTGAACGCTGACCTTCCAGTACCTGCCGTCACGGGTCGCGGTGGCGTTGTAGATCGTCACCTCGGTTGTCTCCGGCGTTTCCATGCTCGAGACGGTAGCCTTCCGGACGAGTCCTGTCTAGGCAGCTTGCCTTGTAACGTCTATGGCGATAGACAGCCATCCCCTCCGCATGAGGTCGAGGAGGCTCTTGTCAGGACGCCACTCCCCCGGTCCGGCTTCACGACCTCTGGCACGGCTCGGCGTCGATGCCGCGGGGGGATGGACCTCAAGGTCGTATCGGAGATTCTCGGCCGCTTTCAGCGCTGACGTGTGAGCCGCGGTCGCCGAGGACGCGGCTACGAGAATCGCGGCATTCGTGCCGGGTCGGAAGCGCACGTGGGCCGATGGTGCCATCAATGCGCCAACACCGTCCCAGATTGCTCAACGGAAATGGTGAACGCGCCGACCGGGGTCTACATTCCGACTGGTCAGCGCGTTGGAGTGGGCGCCTCCGGCAGGATTCGAACCTGCGGCACCCGCTTTAGGAGAGCGGTGCTCTATCCCCTGAGCTACGGAGGCATGTCGTCGCTGCGGTATGAGCGTAGCGGACGCGTTCCCAGCCTAGGGGATGGGGAGTGCTGAGCGCTTCTCCTTATGCCTCTAGGCCTGGTGGGGGTGGTGTCGGTACGCTTCGGTGCCGTGACGGGTCGGCATCGTGGGCAGCCGAAGGACGGCCAGGTCGACGAGCGGTCGGCCAGGGGACGGGTCGGCTTGATCGTGGTTGCGTTTCTGGTGCCCGTCGTGGTGGCGTCGGTGGTCGCGTTCGGGCTGCGGGACGAGCCGGTGCGCAAGCGGCCGGAGACGGTGGGGCAGAAGGTGACGCCCGCCGTCACGCCGGAGGAGGCGCCGACGTTCGGGGAGTATGTGCCGCCCGAGCCTGAGCCGCTGGTGGCGACGAAGGCGCCTCGGCGGGTGCCTACACCCAAGGTGACTCCGACGCGGAGGAAGCCGAAGCCGTCGCCGTCTGTGACGGGGACGCGGCGGGCGTGTCCGCCGGGGTGGGTGGAGGTCCGGTGGCGGCATGCGCGGTGGTGCGTGCGACAGTATGGTCACCGTGGCCGCTGAACCGGTTACGGACAGGTCCGCGTAGAACCTGTAGTAGCGTTCTGCCGCTGTTCGCATTTGGGCATCAGGAGGAAAACCACCGTGCCGAATCCCCGGTCGGCGGCGCTGACCGCGGTCTTCCTGGTGATGACGCTGATCTCACCGCAGGGCGCCGCCGCGGCGGCCCAGGGCCGGGTCGACACCCTGGACGCGCTGCGCCGTGAGGCGTCCAAGGCACGCTCCCAGCTTGAGCAGGCCACCAAGCGCATGGAGGACCGGAAGAAGGACCTGGCCGCCTCGCAGGTCAAGCTGCGGGACACCCTCAAGGATCTCGCGGCGGCCGAGGCGGAGCTGAATCGGATCCGGGAGCCGATCGCCAGGCTGGCGAACACCTCCTACCAGCAGCGCGGCGCGGCCGGGTCGATGGCGATCTTCGGTAGGGGCGATCCCGGTCAGACGTTGCGGTCGACGGCGGACGTGACGTTGCTCGCCACGTCACAGCAGGCCCTCGTGGACCGTGCGGACGAGCTTCAGGAACGGCGGAAGCGGCTCGCCACGACGGCGCAGGATCTCCAGTCGCGGAATGCGGTCGAGCAGACCCGTCTCCAGCAGGAGGTGGACGGGTTGAAGAACAAGTCGGAGGAGCTGACCGAGCGGCTCAACGCGATGCTCGACAAACTCGCGACGACCCGGCTGAAACGGTTCCAGCTCGGATGCGACAAGGGGTTGTCGAGTGACGCCAAGAAGTATCCGAACGGGCTGATTCCCGAAAAGTATTTGTGCGCGCTGCCGCAGAAGGGGCACAAGCTGCGGGCGGACGCGGCGCAGGGTTTCTACAAGTTGAACGAGGCGTACAAGCGCCGGTTCGGCCGTGACATCTGTGTCACCGACGCGTACCGGAACCTTTCGGACCAGCATCGGGTCTATGCGCAGCGGCCGGGGTTCGCCGCCGTTCCCGGGACGAGCAACCACGGCAAGGGTCAGGCCGTCGACCTGTGCGGCGGGATCCAGAACTCGGGTTCCGTCCAGTTCAACTGGATGGAGGCCCACGCCGAGAAGTACGGCTGGATTCATCCGGCGTGGGCGTACAGCAGCCCGTTCGAGCCGTGGCACTGGGAGTTCGGGACCGAAGGGTGAGCGGGCCGGTCAGCGGCTCGTGCCGGCGGGGCGGGGCTCGCCGGGGAAGACCGCGGCCAGGCGGCTCGGCACGCGTTTCCCCGCGTAGGGGGCTGCTCGCCCTGGGAACTCAGGGGTGCGTCAGTTCGTGGAGGACGTCGTCGAGGCGGTCGTAGCCTTCGGCGACGCCGCGATCCATGGGCGACTCGATGACACGGTCGCGGGTCTCGCGAGAGTCGAACAGGAAGGTCGTGTCGAGGGTGGTCGTACCGTCCCGCTCGGTGAAGTCGTGGGTCACGACGGCCTCGCCCGAGTACCAGGCCTCGTCGAACGACTCGGTGTAGACGAGGCGTTCGGGCGGTGTGACCTCGCGGTAGACGCCGCCGGCCGCCATGCTCGCGCCGTGCGGTCCCCGCCAGAGGAAGCGCCAGGAACCGCCGACGCGCAGGTCGATCGTCGCCGACACGATGTCCCAGCCGTGTGCCCCGTACCAGCGGCTCACCAGTTCGGGTCTCGTCCAGGCGGCGAAGACGAGGGCGCGGGGCGCGGCGAAGGTCCGGGTCATGACGATCGCCCGGTCGGAGGGGGTCGCGACCGTCACGGGCGCCAACGGGGGACCCTGCCGATGAAGCCGAGAAGACGGTCCTGCAACGGCGCGTCCTCGTCCACCTCGACCCGCGGGCCGAAGACCTCGACGCCCGGACCGAACGCGCCCGGCGTCCGGAACCGCTCCATCATCTCGTCGGGGATGTTCCGCATGTCCGACCAGTAGGCCTCGACGTCGACCGGGTCGATCGTGTCGTCCTGCCCGGTGGCCCTGGCCAGGTCCCAGCCGTGCAACGGCAGGTCTCGGCTGACGACCTGGTCGATGTGGTCCAGCGCGGTCAGCCGGCCGGACGGCGTGTCGCTCTCCTGCCCGGCCAGTGCCGGGTCGTCGAGGACGGCCTCGATGTCGGCGCGGGCGGCGCGGAACGCGGCGACCGGGTCGGTGTCGACGGACGGCGCGGCGCTGAGCGCCCGGCCCAGCGGGCGCAGCATCACCTCGTGCATGTCGACGATGTGCCGGACGACGTCCCGCGCGGTCCACTTCTCGCACGGGGACGGGTCGTCCCACTGGTCCGGGCGGACGGCGGCGACCTTCGCGTCGAAGGCGTCCGCGCGGCGCCGGTACGACTCCACTCTCTCATTCATCGCCGAGTCCTTTGAGTTCGTCGAGCAGGGCGTCCAGGTTCTGGAAGCGGTCTTCCCAGAAGGCGCGGTAGGTCGCCAACCAGTCGGCGGCCTCCCTGAGCGGGCCGGGTTCGAGCCGGCACGGGCGGCGCTGCGCGTCACGACCGCGGGAGACCAGCCCCGCCCGCTCCAGGACCTTCAGATGCTTGGAGACGGCGGGCTGGCTCATGGCGAACGGCGCGGCGAGTTCCGACACGCTCGCCTCACCGGCGCGCAGCCGCGCCAGGATGGCCCGGCGCGTGGGATCGGCCAACGCCGCGAATGTGGCGTCCAGTCCGTTCATGACCACCCCTTCCACCAGGGTTGATAACCTACTGGTTCTATAACCGCCTGGTCAAGGTTGGGGCTCGGTCAAGGTTGGGGCTCGGTCGAGGGGCGCGAGGCGGCGCAGCGCTTCGGTGTGCAGGCCCAGCGCGCCGCAACTCGCGAAGATCTCGGCGGCGTTCGCCAGCTCATCGCGTGCCCGCGCCCGCTCGCCCGCGTCGAGGTGACCGGCCGCCGCGCGGAGCCGGGCGCGGCCGGCCTCGACCCGCTGGCCGGTGCCGGTGAAGATCTCCGCGGCGGTCCGGGCGTGCAGGGCGGACGCGACCGGGGCCGTGCCGTGCAGGGCGTGCGCGCGGGCGAGGTGGACGAGACCGGTGTTGGTCCGCAGCTCGCGGTGGGCGTATCGGGCCGCGCGTTCCGCCCACCGCCGGGCGGCCGTCCACCGGCCGCGTTCCGCCTCCGCGTGCGCGGCCAACTCGCAGCAGGACAGCAGGCTCGCCTGATCCAGCGTGAGCGCGTCACCGCCGTGGAGCCGCGCCACGGCCTCGATCCCGGGTTCCAGCAGGCCCGCGTGGATCAGCGCGGTGGCGCGGGCGAAGTGCGCCTGTAACGCCCACCACTCCGCACCGTCCTCGGCGTCCGCCACCGCCTGGTCGGCATGGCGCAGCGCCGCCGGGCCGTCTCCGGCGGACGCGGCGACGAGGCACTGTTGCGCGAGCGCGATGACCCGTAGCTGGCGGGAGCCGGCGGCGTCGGCCTGCCGCGCCGCCTCCTCGGCGACGGCCGCTCCCTCGCGCAGGCGGCCGAGCATCGCGTACGCGCGGGCCGTCGCGGTGAGCATCACGGTGTGGGCCAGGGTCTGCCCGGTGGCGCGGGTCAGCGTGAGGGTCTGGTCGAGGTGTCGCAGCGCGCCATCGAAACGTCCCAGGAACAGTTCCGTCCAGACGAGCCAACTGAGGGACTTCAGTGGCAGGTGCTCGGGCGGACGGCCGTCGCACGCGTCGGCGAGGACGCGGTCGGCGGCGGCGATATGGCGTGCCGCGTCGTCGAGGCGGCGGGCGGCGAACGCGGCCATCGGGCGTATCGCCGCGACCTCGAGCCGCAGGGCCGTGTCCCAGGAGGGGGCGTCCGCCGGCAGGGTGCGCAGGACCGCCTCCGCCGCCTTGGGGTCGCCGCGGTACAGGTCGTCCGCGGCGAGCCGGAGCCGGAGCCGGACGTTCGCGTCGACCTGCCGGTCGGTGCCGTGCCGAAGGCCGCCGAGCAGCAGCCGCCGGCTCTCCTGCGGCCTGCCGAGCAGCCGTTCGATCATGGTGAGGACGAACAGGGCCCGGGTGCGCCGTACGTGGTCGTCGTCCGGCAGCGACTCCAGGGCTTCGCGGGCGGTGTCTCCGGCCTCGGTGAGACGGCCCGCCGACAGCTGGAGTTCGGCCAGCCGCAGCAGCAGGTCCGGGCGGCGGTCGGCGTCGTCCCGGGTTCCCATCAGTTCCAGCGCCCTGCTCAGCAGGTGCGCGGCGCTCGCGGGCGCGTTCGCGGCGATGACCTCGCTCGCCTCGGTCAGCGTCGCGACGGCCGTCTCGTCGCCGTGTCGGCCCGAGCGCACGACATGGTGGGCGCGGACGGTGACGGGCGCGCCGACGCGTTCCAGGTGGGCGGCGATCCGGGCGTGCGCCGACAGCCGCCAGGCGGGGGCCGCGCGGTGATGGACGACGCTGCGGACGAGCGGGTGACGGAACCGGAACCGATCCCCTGCGCCCGCGGGACGGACGATGTCACGCGCGGCCATCTCGTCCAGTGCGGTGACGACGGTGCGCTCGTCCAACTCGGACGCGACGGCCACCAGCGGCACGTCGAACTCGTCGGCGACGATCGCGGCCGCCCGCGCGACGAGCGACGCCTCCGGTGAGACGCCGTCCAGTTCCCGTTCCAGCGCGGTCGTGGCGGCGGGTGGGATGCCGGGTGGTTCCGGTGCCGTCGCGCCGTGGGCGGGTTCGGTCACCCCCATCCGGGCGAGGGCCTCCAGGTAGAGGGGGACGCCGCCGCTGGCCTCATGCAGTCGCCGGACGTCCGCGCCGCCGACCTCTGAACCGAGGAACTCCCGCGTCTCCGCCGGGGTGAACGGCCGCACGGTCACCATGCGGTCGGGACCGAGCTGCGCGCCCACGAGGCGCGCGAGCGCCGGGGACACCTGGGCCGGACGGTAGGCGATCGCGATCAGCACCGGGCCGCGCGGTGGACGGCGCAGCAGGTGGGCGAACAGTTCGGCGGAGTCGTTGTCGGACCAGTGGACGTCGTCCAGGAGCAACGCGAGACCGGACGGCCTCGCCAGTTCCTCCAGCAGCCGGCGGACGGCCCGGTACACGCGGTACCGCACGGACGCACCGAGATCGACGTCAATGAGCGCGTCGTCCTCGATGGCGTCCGACAGCGACGGGAACAGGGTCGCGAGGAGGCGGAGGGAGGCCGCGCCGAGGCGGTCGCGCACCCATTCCTCCCGCCCTTCGAGGTGGCCGTCGAGCGCGTCGACCATCGCGGCGAGCGGTAACTCCTGCTCGAACTCGCCGACACGGCCCCGCAGCACCAACGCCTGCCGGCGTGCGGTCATGGCGGCGAGTTCGTCCAGTAATCGGGTCTTGCCCACGCCCGGGTCGCCGACGATCGCCAGGCACTGGCACGTCCGGGTGACGGCCAGCGTGTCGACGACCTCGGCGAAGCCGCGTAGGGCCTCGCTCCGACCGACCAGGGGGCGGCCCGCGTTCTCCCGGCCGTCTCCGGTCCCGGCCGGGACACCGTTCGTCTCGACGGGCGTCCCGTCAGGGCTCGGACCCGGCCGCGCCGACGTCTCAAGGCGCCACCATTCCGCGAGCCAGCGTTCGACCACGGTGTCGATGACGTCCTGCCGGACGTTCCGTGCCCGTAGGCAGGCGGCGACGAAAGCCTCGACGAATTCCATCCTGGGCAACTGCGGAAGCCGCTTGCCATTCAGCACCTCGGACAGGGTGCTGCGCGGCAATTGGTCGACCATATGCCCGCCGGGCGCGGCGGCGCTCCGCGACAGCGACGCCAACCGGCGAAGCGACGGGCGACCTGCCCAGACGCGCAGTCGAACCAGTCGTTCAAGGTACGCCGCGGCATCCTCCGCGCCCGCGGCGGACGGCATGTCGGCAAAGTCCACTGACCGACCCAATCACATTATCGGGGGTTGTCGTCACTCTTTCCTGCCGGCACTTTCTTACCGGCCGCCGCCCCCGGCCGAATCACGATCGTATGGCGTTGACCATGACGCAACAACCAGTTTGACGGTATCAACGAAATCGCTGCTCAGGCCCTTTTCTGGGGTTACTCGGCGGGCCGCTCACCGGCGGGTCGCCGCGTCCGGACATGTCCGGCCTTGTCTGGATCCGTCCGGACTCTTGTGATCGGGGCGGCGGCCGCCCTATTCGTGGGGACAATCGGTCAGATCATGGACGGCCGCGCCAGGACGCGGCCGCTGCCCGATTCCCCCGGCCGGTTCAGCGCGGCCGGGCGCGTCCCCGGGGATTGGCGCATCCCCGGGGACGCGGACCACGCGTCCCGGAGACGCGGATCACGTGTTCACCAGGCCGTTGGGGAACGGCACGGGTCACTTTCGCCCATGCGGGCCCGTCGGCGGGGGCCGGCCGGGACGAGACGCAGGTCTCGTCCCGGCCGACGGGGGTTCACCCCGGGCGCGGGTGCCAGCCATCGCGATAGCGGACACCGTCGCGCCCGAGCCCGACCTCGTCGTGCCAGGCCCCGCATACCGGCTCGACGTGGACGGACTCGGGCCGTTCGACCACGACGCACACCTCGTCGCCGGGCCACCACCATCCGCACGAGCGTGCCAGCGCGGCCCAGTGTTCGAGATGGTGGAGATCGCCCGGCTTGTACTGCGCGAGCCCGACCCGGCGCAGGACGTCGTAGTAGGCGATCCACGCCGCGTCCTGCTGCCCGTACCAGCACACCGGACCAGGGCCGCCACCGGTCAGCGCGCGGCGGACCGGGTCGCGGAGCCCGGCGCCGAGGGAACGGTGCATCGCGTCGTGAATCCCCCGGTGCAGGACGACGCCCAGCGGAACGCCGGCGCGCAACGCCTCCTGCGGCGGCAGGTTCGGCCAGGGCACGCGACGCTTGCCGTCGCGAGCCGGGCACATTTCGGGATCGGGGTGGACGACACCGGCGCCGAGCGCGACGCGCAGCCGGTGCGCGATCATCGCCAGATCACTCGCCAGTGGCGGCTCCCCGGGCGGGCGAGGGCCATGTACCCAGGCGTACAGATCCCGAATGGTGGGCCGGTCGGCGACGAGCGGCATCGCCTGTTTCGGAGAGTCGACCCAGACGAACCGTGGCCGGGGTCGGGAGAGCCTCGCGTAGATCGCGGTCAGACTGTTCTCGGTGGTGCGCCGGTCGGCCGGACGGGTGGACAGTGCGTGGTCGAGCCACTCCCGGCGGAATTTCACTGCTTCCCGCCACCGGTCGTGCGAACTCGCGTATCGGACATCGGTGTGCGGGTGGGCGGCGTCTTCGCGCCGCGCGAGCGCGGTCACCGCGCGTGGGCGTCGCCGCCCTTCCTGATGGAGATCATGCGTCGATGATGGCCCGCGACCGGCCGTTCGCGCAACCGGCCCGGCCCATGGGGGCGGTCCCGGTACGTCGTTCGTGGCCTGGGACGGCCTATTTCGTGATCTTATTCGACCGTTCCAACGGGCCCGGCTACGCTGATCCTTCCGACGATCCCCCAACGAACGTCGAAAACGGACATTCCTCAGAAAACACGGGGTGACCACGATCATGAGCGAGCAGGAATTCGTTCCCCCCGGCGTGGATCCCACACAGATGAGCCACGCCCGCGCCTATGACTATGTGCTGGGCGGCAAGGACAATTACGCGGTCGACCGCGAGGCGGCGGCGCAGGTCATCGCACTGGCCCCGGATCTGCCCGTGCTGGGCAAGGCGCAGCGCCGGTTCCTGCTCCGGGTGACTCGGATGTGCGCCGAGCAGGGCATCGACCAGTTCCTCGACATCGGCACCGGGATCCCGACCGCGCCGAACGTGCACGAGACCGCCCGGGCCGTCAATCCCAAGGCCCGTGTGGTCTATGTCGACTACGACCCGTTGGTGACCGTCCACAACACCGCGTTGCTGGCGGGCAGCGAGGGCATCGTCTCCATCCAGGCCGACGCGCGCGAGCCGCGGGCGCTCATGAGCCACCCGGAGGTCACCGAACTGATCGACTTCGATCGTCCGATGCTGGTGCTGTTCGTCGGCCTGTTCCACCTGATCTCCGACGACCATGACCCGGCGGGGCTGATCGCGCAGTACCGGGACCGGTTGGCACCGGGCAGCCACATGATGCTCTCGCAGTTCTGCTCCGACGGAAGCGACCCGGCCGCCCGGGCCAAGCTGGAGGAGATCTCGGCGAACTCGCCGTCCCCCATGTGCTTTCGGGCCCGCGAGGAGATCGTCCGGTTCTTCGACGGTTTCGAGCTGATGGAGCCCGGTGTGGTGGACGTCCAGGACTGGTGGCCCGACGAGACGGCCCCGCGCACGAGCCTGAAGGTCGCCGCGGGGGTCGGCAAGAAGCTGTGACCCACCGGGTCGCGCCGCGCGTGGACGGATGCGGCACGGTCCCGCACGACGCGGACGGGCCGCGCCGTCTGGATGACGGCGCGGCCCGAACGTGGAATCAGGTCAGCACTTCTTCCACTGGAAGCGGTAGATCGTCTTCACGTCACCGTCGGCGGAGTCGAAGGAGATGAAGTTGGTCTCGTCCTTGTCGTTGCCTTCGTAGACGCGCAGCTCGGTGTTGATGTTGAGGTTGCGGTCCTCACCGCAGGGCTTCCACACCAGTTCCGCGACCGGCGTGCGGTCGGTGAACTGCCAGTTGCCGTCGTACGCACCACGCAGGTTGTGCGTGACGGGCGTGGTGCTGGACATGCCCTGGAAGTAGTAGTTCGCACGCTCGACGGCGGACGCCCCCTTGCCCAGGTAGGCGTAGCCGCGGTAGTCGGCGCTGGCGATCGCGTACGTGAATCCCTGCGGGATGTGGATCTTGAGGTTGAGCTGGCAGTTCTTCCGCATGTCGGTCGGGTTGGAGTCCCCGCCGGCCTGCGCCATGTAGTCACTGTAGGTGACGGTGAACGCGGTGCGGTCCGGCGACGGGGCGACGGCCGTGGTGCCCCTCGGGCATCCGGAGCCGTTGACCGTCTGCACCTCGATGGTGATGCGGTCGGGGGCCGCGTTCGCGTCCGCCGACGCCGTCGGCGCCATAGCCGCGCCCATCGTCAGGGCGGCGAGGCATGCTGCCGAAGCAGTCACTCCTTTGCGCATTTGTTCTTTCTCCTTTGGAGGGGGTTACGCGGGGCCTACGGGGGGACTACGGGCAGGTCCTCCACTTGAAGTGGTAGACCGTCTTGATGCTGCCGTCCGTCGAGTCCATCGTGATGAAGCTGGTCTTCGTCTTGTCCGTGGGCGCGGTCACACGCAGCTCGGTGTTGATGTTGAAGTTGCGCAGCTCACCACAGGGCTTCCAGATGAGTTCCTCGATCGGGACGAGGTCGGTCTCCTGCCAGTTGTCGTCCTTGGGGCCCTTCAGGCCGCTCTCGACGGAGCCGCCCCTCGTCATGCCCTGGAAGTAGTAGCTCGCCTTCATGGTGGCGTTCGAGCCCTTTTCCAGGAAGGCGTAGCCGCGGTAGTCCACCTTCGCGATCGCGTAGGTGAAGCCCTGGGGGACGTGCACCTTCATGTTGATCTGGCAGTTCTTCCGCATGTCCAGGGGCTTGGACTGACCGCCGGCCTGCGCCATGTAGTCGCTGTAGGTGACGGTGAAGGCTTCCTTGTCCGGGGACAGGGCGACGGCGGCGGTGCCGATGGGGCAGCCGGATCCGTTGACCGTCGCGATCTCGATCGTGACGCCCGAGGGGCCACGTTCGAGCAGACGGCCGCCGGACGCCGCGGCGGGGGAGACGGACGCCGCTGTCAGGGCCATGGCGGCGGCTGCCGCGGCGGAAATTGCGATCCCTTTACGCATGTGATTCCTCTTCGCTGGGAGTTGACGCTTCTTCTTCGGCGACCGAAGAGGCGAGTACCGGCAATCCGGATTAAATCGGTACTCGTCGATGGATGTTGATCCAGGATCTGAATGGAGCGTAACTTTCACCCCAGGGGCTGTCAATCACCGGTTTTTAACTTTTCTTGACCTGGCGTTCAATGGTCCGGCGGCGCGGCATCATCAAACTTGATCATCGATTATCGAACGTCAATACCATTCTTTTCACAAGGACCGTTCCAAGATCGCGTCCGGTAATGGAAAAAGCCCGCTGCCCTGGATACGGAGGCGACCCCCGGCACGGACATCGGGTCCGGCGGCCCGCGTTGTGGACGTGGACAAAGACGAGTTGGAAACATGAACGGGCCGCGCTCGGGCCGCTCCGGGGCGTACGCCCGGGTGGCGGCGGTGGACATCGGCGCCCGGCATCGCCGCCAGGGCCGTCGGATCGGGCGCGGGGCGGGTCGGAACAGCCATTCCGTGATGCGTCGGACGCCCAATTGGCTGATGATCGATCCTATTGTTAGGGCAAGCCTCGCCATTGGACAAGGCCAAAATGCGCGAACCCCGATGCCGTCGATCGACGACAAGATCAGCTTTGCGGACGCAATACGCTCCGGTCACAATGTGCCGGGGAGTGCGTGCAGTCCGTGGAGCGGTGCGCGGCCGGTGGGCGGTGAATCCGTGAAATGAAGGTCAGGCGGCGGCTTCCGTCGTCCTGCCGTCCTCCAGGTGGAGAACGCGGTCGGCCTCGGCGAGAAGTGCCTCGTCGTGGGTGGCGACAAGGACGGTGACGCCCTCGCTGGAAACGACGGCGCGGAGCAGCGGCATGATCGCGGCGGCGGTCTCGGAATCGAGCTGGCCGGTCGGTTCGTCGGCGAGCAGGAGGCGGGGGCGGTTGGCGAGGGCGCGGGCGATGGCCACACGCTGGCGCTGGCCGCCGGAGAGTTCGTAGGGGCGCTGGGCGGCGTGGTCGGCGAGACCGACCAGGGCCAGCAGGAGCCGGACGCGTTCGTCGCGCTCGGCGGGCGGCGTGCGGACGAGGCGCAGCGGAACCTCGACGTTCTCGGCGGCGGACAGGACGGGTATCAGGCCGTGCGACTGGAAGACGAACCCGATGTGGTCGCGGCGGAGGGCGAGCAGATCGTTCTCGCCGAGGGCGCCGATGTCGCGGCCGGCGACGCGGACGGTGCCGCCGTCCGGGGAGTCCAGGCCGCCGATCAGGTTGAGCAGGGTGGTCTTCCCGGACCCCGATCGGCCCTTGATCGCGACGAGTTCACCGGGGGCGACGGTGAAGGACGCGCCGCGCAGGGCCGGAACCTCGATCTCGCCGGTGCGATAGGTGCGGGTCAGCGCCTCCACCGCGACCATCGGCTCGTGCAAGGGCCCACTCGTGGGCTCGCTCGTGGGTTCGGTCATGGGGCGTCCTCGCGGTCGGGCCGGACGGCGACATGGTCGGGTTCCAGGTCGAGGCGGACGCGGTCCCGCATGTCGAGGGCCTCGGTGAACGCCTTCGGGAGCTGGACGCGGCCGGCCCGGTCGAGGACGGCGTACTCCTCGGCGGTACGGGTGCCGTCGCCCGCGGCGCGGCGGCGGACCTCGCTGCTGGTGCGGCCGTCACGGATGCCGACGGTGCGGTCGACGCGTTCGGACACCTGCGCGTCATGGGTGACGACGACGGTGGTGGTGCCGAGTTCCTCGTTGACGCGGCGCAGCGCGGCGAAGACGTCGGCGGCGGTCGCGGTGTCGAGTTCGCCGGTGGGTTCGTCGGCGAGGACGACATGGGGTTCGTTGGCGACGGCCACGGCGATGGCGATGCGCTGCTGCTGCCCGCCGGACAGTTCCGCGGGACGGCGTCCGGCGCAGTCGCCGACGCCGAGCATGCCGAGGAGTTCGGCGGCGCGGGTGGCGCGGACGCGCCGGGACCGTCCCGCGAACCGCATGGGCAGCTCGACGTTCTGCGCGGCGGTCAGGTACGGGAGCAGGTTGCGGGACGTCTGCTGCCAGATGAAGCCGACCTGTTCGCGGCGGAACCGGAGCCGTTCCCTGGACGTCATCGTGAGCAGGTCGGATCCGGCGACGCGGGCGACGCCCGCGGTCGGAACGTCCAGGCCGGAAAGGATGTGCAGCAGCGTGGACTTGCCGGAGCCGGACGCGCCGACGATCGCGACCAGCTCACCCGGGTCGACGAGCAGGTCCAGGCCCTGGAGCGCGACGACCTCGATGCCGTCGGCCTTGTAGATGCGGACCAGATTGTCGCAGACGATATGGGCGCCCTCCCCGTACACCGGGCCGCGTTCGGCGGCGCGGCGTTCCAGTTCGGCCAGGTCGGGTGTGCGGTTCATGTCACTCCCCCGTTCTGAGGACGGTGCCGGGGCGGGTGTCGTGGACGCGGTCGACGGCGACGGCCGCGGCGGCGGCGAGCAGCAGCGCGCCGAGCAGCCCGAGCAGCGCGGCCGGGCCGGGCACGTGGGCGGTGACGGCATGGCCGCCGGTGTAGGGATCCAGGTCCACGGCCGGGCCGGTGATCTCCGGCAGCAGCAGGCCCAACGCCCACCCGGCGCCGACGGCGCAGAGCAGCACGGGCGCGATCTCCACGAGGGCGAGGCCGTGGCTCTGCCGGCGGCTGAGGCCGAGGGCGCGCAGGTGCGCGACGGTGCGGCCCCGGGCGCGGGCTCCGACGATCAGAACGAGCAGGACGGCGAGCAGCCCGAACACGCCGCTGATGAGCGCGCCGTTCCGGAACGTCTCCCGGACGACGGACACCAGCGGCATGCCGGTCATGTCGCGCAGGACGTCCCGCCGCATGACGATCTCGCGGCCCGGCGCGGCGGCGCTCAGCGCACGGGCGTCCAGGTCGTGTCCGGTGACGAAGACCTGTGACGGGAATCCCGTGGCGGTCGCGACGGTGTCGAACGGGACGACGAAGAACGGGCTGTTCGGGGATCGTCCCGGGAAGTGGTCGATGACGTGGGGCGACGTGATCTGGATCGGGTCCATGCCGGACCGGCTGAGCGTCACCGCGCCGGAGCCGAGGCCCCGGGCGGCGAGCGGAGACGCCAGCACGCCGCTCGCCGGGACGCCGGGGACGTCCGGTGCCAGCGCCCGGTAGGCGGCGAGGTCCGCGCCGACGACGGTCATCGGCGCCGTGTTCGACGCGGTCGTCACGACGTCGATGACGCGGACGCGAACGGCGCCCGTCACACCCGGCACGGCGCGGATCCGGCGCAGGCCCGCCTCGTCCAGCGGACCGGCCTCGATGCGGGCGTCGGCGCCGACCTCGGCCCAGGACGCGCGTTCCTGCCCGTCCCGCAGCGCGGTGTCGACGGTCGCGGTGAATCCGGCGACGCTGGCGGCGAGCAACAGCACGACCAGCGGAAGGACGCCGACGAGGCTCTGCCGGGAGGCACGCGCCAGACCGAGGAAGGCGACCGCGCCGCGACGGCGCCGCAGGAACGGGCCCGCGGCGCGCAGCAGGTACGGGTAGGCGCGCAGCACGAGCACCGCGAGCGCGACGCCGAGCAGCACCGGCACGGCGCTGATCAGCGGGTCGGCCGCGGCGCCCCCGCCGCGCCGCCGCAGCAGCACGACGGAGCCGACGGCGACCGCGACGAGCATGGCCTCCAGGACGGGCCGCCGCCGCGTCGGCCGCGCCGCGCCGAGGTCGTCCCGGTGGCCGGACGACGATTCCAGCCCGCCGCCCCGTTCCCGCAGCACCATCGCCCCGGACAGGATGAGAACGGCCGCGACCAGCACCCCGACCGCGAGGGCCGAGCCGTACTGCGGCGGCCCGGCGTTCGCCCAACGTCCCACCGCGTAACCGAGGGCACCGGCCGGGACGACGGCGAGCGCCGTCACCCCGCAGACGGGCATGGCGAGTTGCCGCAGCGACGCGCCGCGCGCCCGCATCGTCCCGAGGACGGGCCGCAGCCGCTCACCGAGGAGCCCGGCGGCCAGCAGCAGCACCCCGGCCGCGACGGCGACGAGCCCGCCGAACGCCAGACCGAGCACGGACCGGGCCGCGTGGAGGCGACTCTTGTACTCCTCAAGCCGCTTGTCCAGCACGGTCTCCACCGTGGCGGGGAACACGCCGGGCAGACCATGGACCTTGGATCGGTACGCCTCCACGTCTTCGGCCATCGCCATCGCGTCGTCCATGGTGACGACTTCGGAGCGGATCGGGAAGCGCCAGGTGAAGGTGAGCTGCCTGCGCGGGTTCCGGACGAGGCGGCTGTACTCCTGCGATTCGATCAGCGCGCTACCGAAGTCGGCCTCCGTTCCCATCTTGTCGATGACGATGCGCTGGGCCTTCAGCAGGCTGGGACGCGGCGTCCAGTACGGGTCGGCCGCGTTCTTCGCCTCGTACACGCCGACGATCCGGGCGGGCAGCGGATCGTCGGGAAGATTCTCGTCGAGGAGGACGAGCGGGTCGCCCGGCCGTCGGCGGGTCCGGTCGGCGAAGCTCTTGGAGATCATGACGCCGATCTCGGCGGCGCGCGGGAGGTCGGCGTCCCGGGCCATGCGCACGATCCGGATCCGCTCGGCCGCGCCCTCGTCCCAGGTCAGCGTGATCAGCTGCGGCGAGGACGCCAGCGTCTCCATCAGCCGGGCCGTGCTGATCGACGGCTCGGGTTCACCGGTGGCGCGGCGCAGGGAGGGCGGCAGGTAGGTCTGCCAGGTCGTCGCGTGCACCTGCATCTCCGGGGCCGACGCGATCAGGCTCGTCGCGATCGGACCCGCCGCTTTGCCCTCCACGCGCAGGTCGGTGCCCTCGACCGCGTCCTCTGCGGCACGGTCGTATCCGGTCGCCGTCCGGGACGGGACGACGACCGCGAGCACCGCCGCCACCAACATCAACACGGCCAGGGCGCCGAGCGGCGCCAGATGCGCGCGGGCCGACCGTAGCGCGGGCCCCCTCACCGGTCCTCCCCCACGCGGCTTCCCGCACCGACGTCTCGGCGACGCAACGCGGCGAACAACGGCAGCAGTACCAGCCCGAGCACCACGGTCACCCCGACGATCATCGCGAGCAGCACGGGCCACTGCACGACGGCCTCGGCGGGCGGGTAGGGCCGCGCGGCCCGCACGCCGACCACGATGTGCGGGACGGCGAGACGCGCCACGACCAGGCCGAGGACCGTCCCGCCGAGCAGGCCCAACGCGACCAGATATGCCTGTTCGATCGCGAGCATCCCGGCGACCTGCCGGGACCGGACCCCGAGGATCCGCAGCACGGCGAACTCGCGGGCCCGTTCCCCGGCCGTCACCGCCGCGTTCACCACGAACGCGATGACGGCGAAGACGAGCCCGGTGCCGAAGCCGAGGACGAGGGCGCTCTGGAGGCCCGCGCCGAGCGGGGCGTCGCGGAGCCGGGTGCGCAGCGCGGCCCGGTCGGCCTCGACCCTGCCCCGGCCGGGGTGGGCGGCGAGGACGCGCACGGCGGCGCCGGTGCGACCGCCCCGAACCGACGCCCACCATTCGCCCGGCGTGAGGTCCGCCGGGTCGGCGCCACTGACGGCGAGCCGCCGTTCGGTCACGGTGGGCAGGTCGATCAGGGCGCCCGGTTCGTCGACTGGGACGCTCGGCAGCGCCGGAACGACCCCCACGACATCGATGCGCTGATCGCCGCCGGTAGCGCTGACGGTGACGGTGGAACCGACGCCGACCTGGGCGCGCTCGGCCATCGCCCGGGTGATGACGCCGGGAACGGACGGCCGCCGGTCCGGGCTCGCCGGGTCATGGGACGGCGCCGCGGACGTGGCGAGCATCGCGTGGGCCTCCTGCCCGAGGACGGGGATGTACTCGTGCGACGTCCAGAAACGGTCCCGTTCGTGCGGGGTCGCCGGGAGGGACAGCCGCAGCAGCCCGCGCGGCAGGTCGGCGGCGGTGGGGACGGCCTTCGGCGACGTGTCGCCCGCCGTCCAGCCGAAGGCGTCCCAACGCCCGCCCGCCGGAGGAGTCGCGCCGTGGACGCGCAGGAGGTCGAGTTCGAGCGGACCGGCGACGGGGTTGAGGTCATAGAAGTAATGCAGGCCGCGGACCGACAGCGGGTAGGCGAGGGCGCCACCCGGCCCGGCCAGGGCGGCGGCGTCCAACGTGAGGGTGCGCGTGCGGCCATCGGCGGGAACAACGGGCAGCGGCACCTGTTGAGCGAGACCATGGGCGTCCACCACGGTCACCGCGAACCGAAACGGAGTACCGGCCGGTGGCGCCTGATCCCTCAGCCCACCGGGAACCGGCCCCACACGCCGCAAGCGCAGATCGAGGCTCAGCCGTCCCGGCCGTCCTTCGACAGTCAGCGCCGGAATGGCGGGGCGCGCCTTCGCCAGTTCGTCGAGCCGCATTCCCCGCCGCAGATCGGGCCGAACGCGCAGCACCGGACCGAGCGCCCGAACGTCCACGCCGAGGACGGACACCGAAGCGTCGCCGACCTCGGCGTCCATCCGCAGAACCGCGGTCGTGGACGTGACGCCGGGCAACGCCGCGAACCGTCCGCCCATGCCGAGCGGCACGGGGTTCGCGGTGGGATCCTTACCGACCAGCCGCAGGTCGGCGCCGCTCTGGAAGTCGGCCTGGTCGACCTGCGACCGGCGCCAGGTCGCCATCGTCGTCACCGACAGCACCCCCACGGCCATCGCCATGGCGAGCAACAACACCGGCCCCGCGTACCGGAGGCGGCGCCGACCGACCTGCCGTGTGCCCAGGACGGCGATGAGCCCCGGCCCCAGCCGCGTGGCGGCCCGCTCGGCGACACCACAGACAGGCGGCAGCAGCCGAAGCGTGAGCACACTTCCGGCGAGCAACGCCAAAGCCGGAGCGGAGACTATGACGGGGTCCACCCCCGCAGCGGCATTCACCCCCGCGGCCCCGTACCGACCGAGCTGCCAGACCGCGAGCCCGGCGACCAGCAACAGGGCGAGGTCGACACCCGACCCGAGCAGCCCACGCGGGGGCCGCCCGATCCCGGACTGCACCTCGACGAACGTCCGGTCGGCACTCCGCAGCGCAGGAGTCGTCAAGGTGACCGCGCACGCCACCGCCACCACCACCGACACGCCCCACAACGGCACGAGCGGACCCGCGTCCAGCCGTAGCCCGGCGCCCCGAACGGCCGGGGCATACCCGGCGAGGCGCAGCAGCGGCCCGGCGAGCAGCGGCCCGAACACCGCCGCGGGCAGCACGATCAGCAGACCCTCGGTGAGTCCAAGGACGGCGAGCTGCCGCTTCCCGATGCCGCGGGTGCGCAGCAGCGCGACCTCTCCGCGCCTGCGATCGCCCATCAGCCGGGCGACGAGCAGCCACGCGCATCCGGCGAGCAGGACGAGCTGAATGATCGGGATGAGCATGGTGGACCGGGCGACGAGCACCGCGTCGTTCAGCTGCCGAGCCAGCTCCGACAGCCGCGTGACGATGACGAACTGCGTCCCTTCGCCCGTCGCCGCGAAGGCGTCATCGGCCCCGGCGAGCCGCGCGCGAAGCGGTTCGAGATCGTCGACATCGAGACGGCTCAGGTCGGGCAACACCGTGAACCGTGCGTCCAGCCCGGACCCGTTGAACCGCTGAGCGAACACCCCCGGCGGCACCACGAACGGCCCATAAGTCGTGTAGTCGAGCTTCTCAACACCAGCGGTGAGAAGCCGATCGTCCTGCCAGAAGTAATCGTCCGGGTCGGACACATCGAACAGCCCGACAACCCGGACCTTGACCACCGCGTCCCGGTCAACACGCCCACGCAGAGTAAGCAGGTCGTTGACCCTGACATCGATGGCGCGTGCCGCCGCCCCCGACAACACCGCCTCGATCTCACGCCCACCCTCACGAGCCCAGCGTCCACCGATGAGCCGCGCATGCCTCTCGATCCCGGTGTGGGTGGCGAACGCCGTCAACTCCGGATGGTCGCTCTTCTCCTGCCCTGGAAGCGTGTAGGTGTCGCTCCGCGCACTCATCGACACCGACAGCGGAACGTCCCCATGAATACGCTGGAGCGTCCGCTCGACCTGGGCGCGCACCTGGTCAAGCCGACGGGCGGGCACATGCGTCCCGACGGTCGTCCCCGCCGTCTCGAACGTGGCGTCCGCAAGAGTACGCCGCAGCCCGTCACGGGTGACCGAGCCGGTATAGCCGACGAGAGCGGCAAGAACGGTGGTGGCGAACAAGGCGGTCGCACACGCCGCGAGGACGAGCGACCGGTCACCGGCCATCCGGCTGAGCACCAACCCCCGACGCCTCACGACCGTTCATGATCATTCACGCCCGGGAACGTCACAAGGGCTCGTGCCGTTTCTGTGCCGTATCGCAACACACTTGCAATACGAACAAACTACTCTTTACGGGACCAAATCGAGGTTCCCTCCGGCGGCATCGCCTCGGCGCGCCGCAGGAACTCCGCCGGCTCCAGCGCCTCCCCGGCCGAGGCGGCCGCCGCGAACGCGGTCTCGCCCAACTCGCCGCGCGCCCGGTCGGACGCGCGGTCGATGTCGGCACACTCGGTCGGGCCGGGGCGCACTCCGGAGTCCGTCCTGATCGCCGCGGCCTTCCCCAGCGCCTCGGCCGCCTCGCGGTGCCGCCCGGACAGGGTCAGCGCACCGGCCAGGCCCTCCAGGGCGCCGGCCAGGTCACGCGGCGACTCCAACCTGATCGCGACGGCCAGCGCGTCTCGTTGGTAGGTCAGGGCGGTGGGTGCGTCGCCGCGGGCCTCCGCGATCTGGCCTAGGGCGATCTGGATCAGGGGCAGGTACAGGGGTGGGAACTCCTCGGGCGACACGGCTCGGAGCATGGTCTCGAAGCGGTCCTGCGCGTCGTCCAGCCGCCCGTCGGCCAGCGCCACCAGCCCGAGCCCGAGATCGGCGAACGTGACGGCCGAGGCGTGTCCCTGGTCGACGGCCACCCGCATCGCGCGGCCGAAGAGCCGCCGCGCGGACGACTGGTCGCCGCGCAGGTAGGCGATCCAGCCGCGCCACGCCATCCGGGACGCGACGTCCGGCCACAGGTGCAGTTCCTCGGCCATCCGCTGGCCGTCCTGCTGGAGCCGTTCCGCCCGGTCGTAGTCGCCGGTCAGCTCGGCCAGCGCGCCGAGTCCCTCGATCGCCTGGAGCCGTCCCCACCGGTCGCCGGTCTCGCCGAACAGCCGGTCCGCCCGCTCGGCGTCACGGCGCATCGCGGCCGGGTCGCCGTGGGCGTGGCCGTGCATCGCCCGCAGCGCCAGCGCCGCCGCCTCGCCCCAGCGGTCACCGGACGCGCGGAACCCGGTCAGCGCCTCCTCCAGCGTCACCGCGGCCTCCGCGACATCGTCCACCTGGAAATATGCCAGGGTCAGGAACCACCGTGCCCAGGCCCGCGTACCGGCGTCGGCGGTCGCGTCGACGTGCCGCAACGCCTCGTCACGGCGGGCCGCGGCCAGGTCTCCGTCCACCCCCTTGAGGGCGGCGAGGCCCGCTCGCCATGTCAACGCCCGCGCCAGGACGCCGGGTGAGGCGCCGTCGAGTTCCAGCGCCGTGTCCAGCGAACGCAGCGCCTCGGTCAACCTGCCGCGCAGGAACCAGTACCAGGCCAGCGCGTCGACCAGTCGCAACGCGTCGTCCGCCGCGCCGTCGGCGACGGTCTCGTCCAGCGCGGCGCGCAGGTTCGCGGTCTCGGTGTCGAGGATCCGCAGCCAGCGCGTCTGGTCGTGCCCGCGCAGGTGGCGCGCGGCGCGTTCGGCCAGGTCGATGTAGTGGCGGCTGTGCGCCCGCCGGACGCGTGCCTCCTCCCCCGCCTCGGCGAGCCGCTCGGCGGCGTACGCGGCGATCGACTCCAGCAGCCGGTACCGCGGGCCCTCGCCCGGACGCTCCGTCATGACGACCAGCGAGCGATCGACCAGCCGCACCAGCAGGTCCAGCACCTCCGCCTCGGGGACGCCCCCGCCGCCGCACGCCGCCTCGGCGGACTCCAGCGCGCAGCCGTCGGCATGGACCGACAGCCGCCGCAGGACGGCCCGTTCCGGCCCGGTCAGCAGATCCCAACTCCAGTCGATCACCGCGGTGAGGGTCCGTTGCCGGGCGGGCGCGCCGCGATGCCCGGACGACAGCACCCGGAACCGGTCGTCCAGCCGGGAGACGAGGCCCTCGACGCCGAGCGTCCGCACCTTGGTCGCGGCCAGTTCCAGGGCGAGCGGGAGGCCGTCCAGCCGCCGGCACAGCTCCGCGACCGGCCCCGACGTCGCGTCGTCGAGCCGGAACCCGCGCGAGGCCGCCTCCGCCCGCGCCGCGAACAGCCGCACCGCGCTCGACGCCGCCGGGTCGTCGCCGACACCGGGCACCTCCAGCGGCGGGACGGCCCACACGACCTCCCCGGGCAGTCCGAGCGGCTCCCGGCTCGTCGCGAGGATCCGCACGCCCGGCACCCGGCGCAGCAGCCTGTCCACCAGCTCGGCGGCCTGGTCGATCACGTGCTCGCAGTTGTCCAGGACGAGCAGCAACCGGCGGGCGCCGAGCGCCGCCGCGAGCCGGTCCAGCGCGGCCTCGGGCGCGCCCGGCGCGTCCCGGATGTCGAGGATCGCCGTGACGGCCTCGGCCAGATCGGGGAGCGTCGAGCGTTCGAACCCGGCCAGCTCCGCCATCCGGACGCCGTCGCCGAACGCGTCCACCAGCCCGGCGGCCACCTCCACCGCCAGCCTGGTCTTGCCGACGCCGCCGGGCCCGGTCAGGGTGACGAGCCGGTCGGTGCCGATCTTGGCGCGGACGCGGCGGACGGCCTGGTCGCGGCCGATCAGTTCGGTGGTCGGAACGGGCAGGTTCGACCGCGGGCCCGGCTCGCGGTGGGGCGGGGCGTCCAGGGCGGGGTCCTGCCGGAGGACGGCGCGTTGCAGATCGGAGAGGCCGGTGCCGGGGTCGAGGCCCAGGTCGTCGGCGAGCAGCGTCCGGTAGTGCTCGAAACTCTCCAGTGCCTCGTTCTGGCGTCCCGCCCGGTACAGCGCCAGCATGTGCGCGGCCCGCAGCCGCTCGCGCAACGGATGCTCGCCGACCGCGTCACGCAGTTCTCCGGCCAGTGCCCCGTGCTCGCCCAGTAGGAGCCGGGTCTCGGCGTGCTCCTCCAGGACGGTCAGCCGCAGCTCTTCGAGCCGCGCGGCGGCGGCGCGGGTGAACGGCTCGTCCGCGAGGTCGGCGAACGCGGGGCCGCGCCACAGCCCGAGCGCCTCGGCCAGCAGCGCCGCGCGCTCCTTCGGCTCGGTCGCCTCGCGCGCCTCGTCCACCAGAACCTGGAACCGGCGGGCGTCGACGCGGGCGTCGGCCGCGCCCAGCAGGTACCCGGCGGGACGCGACTCCACCAGCGCCCGCGCGCCCGGTTCCGCGTCCTCCAGCACCCGCCGGAGCTGCGACACCTTCGCCGACAGCGAGCCCATCGGGTTCCCGGGCAGCGCCTCGCCCCACAGGTCGTCGATCAGGCGGTCGGCGGGCACCGGACGTCCCTCGTGCGCCAGCAGGTCCGCGAGCAGCGCGCGGACCTTCAACCCGGGCACCGCAACGAGCCCGCCGTCGTCGGTCCACACGGCGAGCGGTCCGAGTACCCCGAAACGCACATCCCGACCTTAGTCGCGGCCCTGAAGGAAGGGGACCGTAAGGATCCCGTAAACGGTCCGGCGCATCGTGGGTCCACGACGCCGGAAGGCGGACGATATCGAAACCGACGGAGGAGACCATGCGTAAGATCATCAGCTCGACGTACATCTCGCTGGACGGCGTCATCGAGCAGCCGCAGAACTGGACGTCGGCGTACTTCCAGGACGAGGCCGCCGCCTACGCCAAGGACCTGCTCTTCTCCTGCGACGCGCTTCTCATGGGACGCCGGACGTTCGACGGCTTCTCACAGGCGTGGCCCGCGATGGAGGAGGCGACCGGCGACTTCGGCGTCCGCATGAACACCCTGCCGCACTACGTGGTGTCCGACACGCTCAACAAGCCCGGCTGGGGCGACACCACGGTGATCCGCCGGGCCGACGCCGTCGCCGAGATCACCAGGTTGAAGGAGCGGGACGGCCAGGACATCCTCCAGTACGGCTTCGGCCCGGTGTCGCGGACGCTCGTCGACAACGGACTGCTGGACGAGCTGCGCCTGTGGATCCACCCGGTCATCGTCGGCACCGGCGACCCCGACGAACTGCTCAACCGCGCGGACTTCTCCGCCTCGTTCGAGCTGGCCGGCACCGAGTCCTTCAAGACCGGCGTCATCGTCGCGACCTACCGTCCCGTCGCCAGGTGACGGGACTCGCGACCCGCAAGCTCAGCCCGCGGTGCTCGCGAGCTGGTCGATGGCGCTCCGCAGCAGGACGGGCGTGCGGGCGGGCGGTTCCGCCTGCACGCCGAGCCTGTTGAGGACGTCCCGGTACCGGGCGATGTCGGCGGGCCTGTCCGGGTAGAGGGCGCCGGCGAGCTGCTCCAGGTACACGACGTCGGGCAGCTCCGGCTCGGCGAACCGCAGCAGCGTCACCGGACCGCACTCGGCCGCGTGCCCGCCGGACGCGAACGGCAGGACCTGCACGGTGACGCTCGGCAGCCGCGCCATGTCGATCAGGAAGCGGATCTGCTCGGCCATCGTCTCGGCGCCGCCGACCACGCGCCGCAGCGCGGCCTCGTCGACGACCGCCCACAGCTTCAGCGGGTCGGGGCGGTCGAACACCCGGCGGCGGCGCATCCGCAGCTCGACCCGCCGTTCGATCTCCTCCGCGGACGCCTCCGGATGCCGCGCCGCGATGAGGGCGCGGGCGTAACCGGGCGTCTGGAGCAGCTCGGGGACGTCCTGGACCTCGTACACGCGGGCGACCACGGCGCCCTGCTCCAGCCCGAGGTAGGGCTCGAACCAGCCGGGCACCAGGTCGCCGTACTCCTGCCACCAGCCGGGACGGTTGGCGAGGTCGACGAGCTCCAGCACCGGATCGCGGCGGCACGGGTCGGTGACGCCGTAGAGGGTCAGCAGGTCGGCGACGTCGCGTTCCTTGAACCCGACACGGCCCAGCTCCATTCTGCTGATCTTGGAGTGGGAGCCGCGGATCTCGTAACCGGCGTCCTCGACGGAGATCCGCGCCATCTCGCGGAAACGGCGCAGCTGCGTCCCGACCAGCATGCGCAGCACCGTCGGGCCGGCGGACCGGTAGTCCTCCGCGGAGACGGCCCGTTCCAGCGAAGAACCGTCCGGATCGTCGAGGAGGTCGTCCGCGCCCGGCTCACGCACGCCGGGTTCGGTCACGCCAAGCTCGCTCACGTCAAGCTCGCCTTCGTTCATCTCGTCACCGTTCAGTTCGCTCGCGCTCATGACGGTTTGCGTCCCACGGCGCAGAACTCGTCCACCTCGTCCGGTTCCCCGGACGAGCCGGGCGCGGCCCGCCAGCGCGTCACCGGCACGACGCCCGGTTCCAGCACCTCCAGGCCCTCGAAGAACCCGGCGATCATCTCCGGTGTGCGCAGGTAGTACGGGGTGTCGCTCGCCTGGTTCCACATCTTGATCGCCGCATGGAACCGCTCACCGGTGAAGACGTCGGTGCTGTCGGCGACGGTCAGATGACTGCCGGGCGCCAGCGCCCCGACCAGACGGGCGACGATCGAGCGCGCCTCATCGTAGCGGGGAACGTGCCCGAGGATGTTCAGGAGCATGAGTGCGACCGGACGGTCCAGGTCGAGCGTCCGCGCGGCCCCGTCGAGGATGCGGTCCGGGTGGCGCAGGTCGGCCTCGATGTAGCTGGTGGCCCCCTCGGGAGTGCTGGTCAGCAGGGCGCGCGCGTGGGACAGGACGAGCGGGTCGTTGTCGACGTACACGACATGGGCGTCCGGCGCGGCGCGCTGCGCGACCTCGTGGGTGTTGTCGACGGTCGGCAGGCCCGTGCCGATGTCGAGGAATTGCCGGACCCCCGCCTCGGCGGCCAGGTACCGCACGGCGCGGGACAGGAACGCCCGGGACTGCCGGGCGATGTCCACGATCTGCGGGTACACGGCGACGAACCGGTCGCCCGCGGTCCGGTCGGCCGGGTAGTTGTCCTTGCCGCCGAGCCAGTAGTTCCAGATGCGCGCGGACTGCGGCACCGCGCCGGTGCCCTGGGACGCCGGCGGCCCCTCGCCGCCCGCTGCGGGGTCTCCCATGGGACGCCTCCTCGGGAGCGCAAGTACCTTTCTCGACGGAGAAGTTACTCGTAAATCCCTGACTTGCCCACTGGCACGTTTGTCCCAGTTCGTACTGATCTACCGAGATGTACGCTGAACAACCGGCCCATACCCGTCGCGACCTGCCACGATACGGGTTCTCCAAAAAAATCTTTGAAGAACTCGGGCCGCGATGTCGAATCCGCCGTCCCCTCTTCGACGCGTTCGATGAGAGGCCGGAAGGGACCGGCCCACGACACACGAGGGAGCCCGCGATGCGGTTCATGCTGATGACGACGGACGACGGCTCGGCCGCCCAGAACCAGGACGAGTCCATGTTCGTGGAGATGGGCAAGTTCATCGAGGAGATGTCCAAGGCCGGGGTGTTGCTCGCGACCGGCGGTCTCGAGCCGGGCGGCACCCGCATCGTCTCGTCCGGCGGCAAGGTCACCGTCACCGACGGGCCGTTCGCCGAGGCCAAGGAGACGGTCGTCGGGTTCGCGCTGATCGAGGTCCGCAGCAGGGAAGAGGCCATCGAGCTGTCCAAGCGGTTCTGGGCGATCGTCGGCGACGGCGAGGGCGTGATCCAGCAGGTGTTCGGCCCGGGCGACCCCGCCCCCGGCGCATGAGCGCTTTTCGCGGGTGAACCGGGCGCCGGACGCCCGGTGAGCTTGCGCGACGGCCGGTGCGGGTGCTCTCATCGGCGGCGTGACGACAGCGGACAGGTCCGGCGTGCACGCGCGCGTCGACGCGGTGTGGCGGCTGGAGGCCGCCCGCATCATCGCGGGGCTCGCCCGGATGGTGCACGACATCGGGCTGGCCGAGGAACTCGCGCAGGACGCGCTGGTCGCCGCGCTCGAACAGTGGCCCGAGTCAGGCGTCCCGGACAATCCGGGCGCCTGGCTCATGGCCGTCGGCAAGCGTCGCGCCATCGACCGGCTCCGCCGTGACCAGCGCCTGGAGCACAAGCTGGCGGAGATCGGCCGCGACCTGGAGTCCCGGCCCGCGCCGGAACCCGACGTCCCCGACGACGACCACATCGAGGACGACGTGCTCCGGCTCGTCTTCACCGCCTGCCATCCCGTCCTGTCGACCCAGGCCCGGGTGGCGCTGACGCTGCGGATGCTCGGCGGGCTCACCACCGGGGAGATCGCACGGGCGTTCCTCACCTCGGAGCCGACCGTCGCGCAGCGGATCGTCCGGGCCAAGCGCACGCTGTCGGACGCGGGCGTGCCGTTCGAGGTGCCCGAGGGGCCGGACCGCGCGGCCCGGCTGTCGTCCGTCCTGGAGGTCATCTACCTGATCTTCAACGAGGGCTACACCGCCACGGCCGGAAGCGACTGGGTGCGCACCGACCTGTGCCAGGAGGCCCTGCGCCTCGGCCGGATCCTCGCCGAACTGGCACCCGGCGAACCCGAGGTGCACGGGCTCGTCGCGCTGATGGAGATCCAGGCGTCCCGGACGCGGGCGCGGACCGGGCCGTCCGGTGAGCCCGTCCCGCTGCTGGAGCAGGACCGCGGCCTCTGGGACCGTCTCCTCATCCACCGCGGGTTCGCGGCGCTGCTGCGCGCCAAGGCGATCGGTGAACCGCTCGGTCCGTACGTTCTGCAGGCGGCGATCGCCGCGTCCCACGCGCAGGCCCGCACGGCCGAGGACACCGACTGGGCGCAGATCGCGTCGCTTTACGAGGTTCTCGCGAGCGTCGCCCCCTCCCCCGTGGTGGAACTCAACCGGGCGGTGGCGGTCGGCAGGGCGCACGGCCCGGCCCGGGGCCTCGAACTCGCCGACAGGCTGGTGGACGAACCGTCCCTGCGCGGCTACCACCTGCTGCCGAGCGTTCGCGGTGACCTGCTCGCCCGGCTCGGACGCACCGCCGAGGCCAGGGCGGAGTTCGAGCGCGCCGCGGAACTGACCCACAACGAGCCCGAACGCCGTGCCCTCCTCGACCGCGCCGCCGCCCTGGACTGAGCTTTCAGGGTTGCCCCGGAAACCGGATCATGACAGGTTTCAACTTGGGGTTTGGTACTGACGCGGGTCGAAGACGGAGGGACATCCAGTGATCACGCTTTCGGACGTCGAGGCCGCCGCCGACCGCGTCGCGGACCGGATCCGCCGCACGCCGGTGGTCGAGGTGGACCCCGCGCCCCTCGCGCCCGCCTCGCCCGTCGCGCGCATGTGGCTGAAGCTGGAGCTGACCCAGCACACCGGGTCGTTCAAGGCGCGCGGCGCGTTCAACCACGTCCTCGCCGCGCGGGCCGAGGGGCGGCTGCCGGACATCGGGATCGTCGCGGCGTCCGGAGGCAACGCGGGCCTCGCGTTCGCGTACGCGGCGGCGAAGGTGGGCGTGCCCGCCGAGGTGTACGTGCCGGAGACCGCGCCCGCCGTCAAGGTCGCCCGGCTGCGCGCGCTCGGCGCCACGGTCGTCCAGGTCGGCACCCGGTACGCCGCGGCGCAGGACGCCGCCACCAAACGCGCCGCCGACACCGGTGCGCTGTTCTGCCACGCCTACGACCTGCCCGCGGTCTGCGCCGGTCAGGGAACGCTCGGCCTGGAACTCCTGGAACAGACCGGCGGGGAGATCGACACCGTCCTGGTCGCGGTCGGCGGCGGCGGGCTGATGGCGGGCATCGCCACCGCGCTCACGGGGACCGCTCGCGTCGTCGGTGTCGAGCCCGAACGCATCCCGACCCTCGAACGCGCGCTGCACGCGGGACGTCCGGTCGACGTGGACGTCTCCGGCATCGCCGCCGACTCGCTCGGCGCCACCCGTCTCGGCGACATCGCGTTCTCGGTCGCCTCCCACACCGGGGTCCTCCCGGTCCTCGTCTCCGAGGAGGCGATCGTCGAGGCGCGCCGGTTCGTGTGGGCCGAGTATCGCCTGGTCATCGAGCACGGCGCCGCCACCGCCGTCGCCGCGCTCCGCTCGGGCGCGTACCGGCCCGCCCCGGACGAACGGGTCGTGGTCCTTCTGTGCGGTGCCAACACCGACCCGTCCGACCTAGGCTGAACGAACGCCTCGGGTTCCGTTCAGCCCACGTCTCCCGGCCGACTGGTCAGCCGACGATGCGCAGCGACTGCAACGGCAGCACCCGGACCGGACGTTCCCGTTTGGGCGACTCGGTGACGGGCCTGCTGCCGCAGAGCGCCTCCACCACGTGCGCGCCCAGCGCACTGTCGATCGGATGCGGGACGGGCACGCCGTTGGAGTCGAGCTTCGAATATTTCGCGAGGTTGGTGGTCAGGGAGATCTGCCGCGCCCCACCCGCGGACGACAGCGACTGCGTTCCGGCCCCGAAGACGCTGCCGTCGTGGCCCCAGAACGTCCCGCACGGCAGTTCGGTCGAGTAGAGCCCGAGACCGTAGTTCATCACCACGTCGCCGTCCGCGTCCTTGACGGGGACGGTGCGTCGCATCTGCGCCAGCGCGTCCTCGCCGATGAGTTCACCGGTGAAAAGCCTGCGGTAGAAGCGGTTGAGGTCGTCCATCGTGGAGACCAGCGCGCCCGCCGTCCATGCCCAGCTCATGTCGTACGTGCTGTAGTCGCGGGGTGGTTCCACATGCTGGTAGAGCGACTCGTACAACCGCGAGTGCCGGCCGGAGATGCGTGCGCGAGACGGGAAGTAGGTGTGCTTCAGCCCGGCCTTGTCGATGACGTTCCGGTCGATGTACCGCTCCGCCGTCGTGCCGGTCACCTTCTCCAGGAGCCGTCCCGCGATGGCGTAGTTGGTGTTGGAGTAGGAGTAACGCTCGCCCGGTTCACCGGTGCGCGGCGCCTGCATTCCCCAGGTGATGAGCTGCTCCGGTGTGATGCGCCGGAACCGGTTCTCGTCCAGGCTCTTGGGCGAGAGGTCCGACAACGAGGGGAACGCGAGGTACACGTAGTCGCCGATGCCGCTGGTGTGGTTGAGGAGCATCCGCACGGTGACCTGCTTGCCGTGCCGTCCGGGAAAGATGTCGGGCAGGTACCGGCCGACCGGTGCGTCGAGTTCGAGGCGGCCCTTCTCGACCTGTTGGAGGATCGCGGTCGCGACGAACGTCTTGGTGATGCTTCCGACGCGCTGTGGCATGCCCTGTTTGACGGGTCGCCGTGTCCGGACGTCGGCGACACCGGACGCTCCGTTCCATGTGGTGCGCCCGTCCTGGGCGGCCGACCACGTCCCGTACATGCCCGCCTCACGCGCAGCGTCCAGAGTGGCGCGCAGCATCGCCGGGTCGAACGGCCGCGTCGGCGGACGCGCGAGTGCCACACCGGCAGAGGCCGCCGGTCCGGCATTGCCCTGTACAGCATTGCCCTGTATGGCACTGCCTTGTCCGGCATTGCCCTGTGCAGGATTGCCCTGGTCGGTGACCGCCGCCGCCTGGGCGGGCGTCACCGTCAGTGCCAGTGTGACGACGACCGCGGCACCCCAGGCCGCGGTGATGTCGGCGAGCCGTCCCCGTAGGTCGAACCGCTTCGCCATGGTCCTCTTCTCCAGTTATGTGCACACCCAGAGTGAGTCTCCTCGGGGTCCTCCTCGCTGTCATCCGACCGCGGAAGGAGATTTCTCACTCCTCCCGGAAGGCAGGCTGTGGCGGTGGCGGGTGGCCGCCGGGGCGCGAAAAGTCAGCCGAGCAGGTCGGCCAGGGTCTCGCGGCGGGACGGATGCCGCAGTTTGTGCATGCCCTTGGACTCGATCTGCCGGATCCGTTCGCGCGTCACCCCGTAGACCTTGCCGACCTCCTCGAGCGTCTTCGGCTCGCCGCCCGCCAGCCCGAACCGCATCGAGATGACGCCCGCCTCGCGTTCGGTGAGCGTCTCCAGCACGGCGTCGAGCCGTCCGCGCAGCATCGAGGACGCGACGACGTCGGCGGGGTCACCGCCGTCCGGGTCCTCGATGACGTCGCCGAGTTCGCCGTCGCCGTCCTCACCGAGCGGGGTGTGCAGGGACAGCGGCTCACGGGCCTGCCTGCGCAGCCACTCGACCTTCTCCGGAGTGACGTCGAGCTCGACGGCCAGTTCCTGCGACGTCGGCTCCCGGCCGAGGTCCTGCATCATGCGCCGCCGCACGCGTGTCATCCGGTTGAGGACCTCGACGACGTGCACGGGGATGCGGATCGTCCGGCTCTGGTCGGCCAGCGCGCGGCTGATCGCCTGCTTGATCCACCAGACGGCGTAGGTGGAGAACTTGAGACCGCGCCGGTACTCGAACTTCTCCACGGCGCGGATCAGCCCGAGGTTGCCCTCCTGGACGAGGTCGCCCAGCGGCAGGCCATGGCCCATGTACCGCTTGGCGAGCGACACGACGAGGCGGAGGTTCGCCTCGACCATGTGCTCCTTGGCGCGTTGGCCGTCGGCGGCGATCCATTCCAGGTCGGTGCGGTCCTGGAGGCTGAGGTCGTCACCGAGGGTCTCCAGGCGTTCGCGGGCGAACAGCCCTGCCTCGATGCGTTTGGCGAGGTCGACCTCCTGCTCGGCGGTGAGCAACGGGGTGCGGCCGATGCGGGAGAGGTAGTCCTTCATCGGGTCGACGACGTTCACGGTCGCGCGGTCCATGCGCGCCCGGGTGGACGCGCCGTCCGCGGGCGCGCGGTTCACGGTCGCACGGTTCACGGTCGCACGGGGGGGCACGCTGGGCGCGTCGCTGGCGTTCAGGGCGGTGTCCTTTGTTCGTCCGGCCGGGAGGGAACGGGTCACCCGTTCTCAGTACCCGATCGTGGAACATCCTGAACCAGGCGACGCATTTCAGGTTTCGATGACGAGAAGGAGATCGCCCGCCTGAACCGGGGTGGTGCCGGGCACCGCGAGCCGGACGACGGCGCCGGACACGGGCGCGGTGATGGCGGCCTCCATCTTCATCGCCTCGATGGTCGCGACCACGTCCCCGGCGGCGACCTCGTCGCCCTTGGACACGCGGAGCGTCACCGAACCGTCGAACGGCGCGGCGACATGGCCGGGCTCGTCCGGGTCGGCCCGCTCGACGGGCGGCACGTCCGACACCACGGACTTGTCGCGCACCGAGAGCGTGCGGAGCTGGCCGTTCACCGTGCAGATGACCTGTCGCACCCCCGCCTCGTCGATGTCGCCGACCGCTTCCAGACCGGCCAGCACGCGCACGCCGGGTTCGAGGTCGAACGCGACCTCCTGTCCCGCGCGCAGCCCGTAGAGGAACGGGCCCGTGGGCAGGACGGACAGGTCTCCGTAGGCGGCGCGGGCCTCGCGGTAGTCCTTCGCGGGGCCGGGGAACAGAAGGCGGTCCAGAGTCTCGCGGACTTCGGGGCCGTGCAGGGCCTTCTCCTCCGCGCCGTCCAGTTCGGCGCGGGCGGGTGTGTACTGGCGTCCGGCGAGGGCCTTGGTGCGGAACGGCTCGGGCCAGCCGCCCGGAGGGTCGCCGAGTTCGCCGTTCAGGAAGCCGATGACGCTGTCGGGAATGTCGTAGCGCTCCGGGTTCTCGGCGAAGTCGGCGGGGTCGGCGCCCGCGGCGACCAGATGCAGGGCCAGGTCACCCACGACCTTGCTGGACGGGGTGACCTTCACGAGCCGTCCGAGGATCGCGTCGGCCGCCGCGTACAGGCGCTCGATCTCCTCGAAGCGGTCGCCGAGGCCGAGCGCCACGGCCTGCTGCCGCAGGTTCGACAGCTGCCCGCCCGGAATCTCGTGCCGGTAGACGCGACCGGTCGGCGACGGAAGCCCCATCTCGAACGGCGCGTACAGCTTCCGGACGGCCTCCCAGTACGGCTCCATGACGGTCAGCGCGTCCAGGTCGATCCCGGTGGCGTGGTCGGTGGAGTCGGTCGCGGCGACGATCGCCTGGAGGGGCGGCTGGCTGGTGGTGCCCGAGAGCGGCGCGGCGGCTCCGTCCACCGCGTCGACACCGGCCTCGATGGCGGCGATGTAGGTGCCGATCTGGCCACCGGCCGTGTCGTGGGTGTGCAGATGGACGGGCAGGTCGAACCGCTCGCGGAGGGCCTTGACGAGCGTGCGGGCCGCCGGGGCGCGGAGCAGTCCGGCCATGTCCTTGACGCACAGGATGTGGACGCAGGACTCGACGAGTTCCTCCGCGAGGCGCAGGTAGTAGTCGAGGGTGTAGAGCCGCTCGTTGGGTGACGACAGGTCGCCGGTGTAGCAGAGGGTTCCTTCGACGAGCGCGTGTGTCTGCAGCGCGGCGTCGATGGCCGGACGCATCCGTTCGACGTCGTTCAGCGCGTCGAACACGCGGAAGATGTCGACACCGGTACTAGCGGCCTCCTTCACGAAGGCACGCGCCACCGAGTCGGGGTACGGGGTGTACCCGACGGTGTTACGGCCGCGCAGGAGCATCTGGATGCACAGGTTCGGAGCGGCCTCACGGATCGCGGCCAGCCTGTCCCAGGGCGACTCGCCGAGGAAGCGGAGCGCGACGTCGTACGTCGCGCCGCCCCATGCCTCGATGGAGAGAAGCTGCGGGGTCATGCGCGCGAGGTAGGGCGCGGCGGCGAGCAGGTCGTAGGTGCGTACCCGGGTGGCGAGAAGCGACTGGTGCGCGTCCCGGAAGGTGGTGTCGGTGACGGCGAGGGCGCTCTGGGAACGGAGCCGCTCGGCGAACGCGCGCGCGCCGAGCGCCAACAGCCGGTCTCGTGAACCTGTGGGGAACGGGCCGTCGAGGGAGAGCGGCGGCAGCTTCGTCGCCGGGTCCAGGTCGGTGGGCGCGTCTCCGTGCGGCTTGTTGACCGTCACGTCCGCCAGGTACCGGACGAGTCGCGTCGCACGGTCACCGCTCGACCGGGCCGTGAGCAGTTCGGGATGGTCGGCGATGTAGGACGTCGTGACGCCGCCCGCGCGGAAGTCCGGCTCGTCGAGCAGCGCGCGCAGGAACGGGATGTTGGACGCGACGCCCCGGATGCGGAACTCCGCGACGGCGCGGCGTGCCCTGCCCACGGCCTCCTCGAACGTCCGTCCGCGGCAGGTCAGCTTGACCAGCAGCGAGTCGAAGTGCGGGGAGACGATCGCGCCGCCGTACGCGGTGCCCGTGTCCAGGCGCACGCCCGCGCCGCCGGGCGACCGGTACGCCGAGATCTTGCCGGTGTCGGGACGGAAGCCGTTCGCCGGGTCCTCGGTGGTGATGCGGCACTGGACGGCGAACCCGCTGACCGTGACCTCGTCCTGCGCGATGCCGAGGTCGGCGAGCGTCTCACCGCCCGCGATGCGCAGCTGGCTCTGCACGAGATCGACCCCGGTGACCTCCTCGGTCACGGTGTGCTCGACCTGGATACGCGGGTTCATCTCGATGAAGACGTGCTCGCCGTGCTCGTCCACGAGGAACTCGACGGTGCCGGCGTTCACGTAGCCGATCTCGCGCGCGAACTTCACCGCGTCCTCGCAGAGCCGCCGCGCCACGTCCGGGTCCAGCCTCGGCGCCGGGGCGATCTCCACCACCTTCTGGTGGCGGCGCTGCACCGAGCAGTCGCGTTCGCGCAGGTGGACGATGTGCCCGGAGCCGTCGGCGAGAATCTGCACCTCGATGTGGCGGGGACTGTCCACCGCCTGTTCCAGGAACACCGTCGGGTCGCCGAACGCGCTCTCCGCCTCGCGCCGCGCGGTGTCGACGGCCGCCTCAAGGTCGGCACGGTGCTCGACACGGCGCAGCCCGCGCCCGCCGCCGCCCGCCGCGGCCTTCACGAACAGCGGGAACCCGACCTCGTCGGCCGCCGCCAGCTCCGCGCCCGGCTCGGGCGTCGCCGACCGCAGTACGGGCAGCCCCGCGCGCCGCGCCGCCGCGACCGCCTCGATCTTGTTGCCCGCGAGGCTGAGCACCGAGGAGGGCGGGCCAACGAACGTGATCCCGTTGCGCTCGCACGCCTCCGCCAGCTCCGGGCTCTCCGACAGGAACCCGTATCCGGGGTACACGGCGTCGGCGCCGACCCGCAGCGCGGTCTCCACGATGCCGTCGACGTCCAGGTAGGCGCGGACGGGATGGCCGTGCTCGCCGATCTCGTACGCCTCGTCCGCCTTCTGCCGGTGCAGCGACAGCCGGTCCTCGTGCGCGTAGACGGCGACGCTGGCGATGCCGAGTTCGTAGGCCGCGCGGAAGGCGCGGACGGCGATCTCGCCACGGTTGGCGACGAGCAGCTTCGTGATCACGTGACTCTCCAGAGACGGCGACGCGGAGGTCCGTCCGCGCCCGGCGGAGTTCGCGGGAGCGTGCCGCACCGCGGCGGAACGGACCGTTGGGGGGACGGTCCCGGTGTACGTACCCAGTTGAGCGGCTGCGGCAGCCTCGATCCCGCACGAGATCGTCAGCATTGCTCCGGATTTCCCCCAAGAAGGAAGATCTGGCGATTTTTCGTTGACGTCCGCGCCTGCCCGTTGTCCGTCGATAAGGTGTCCGGCCAGGCTCGCTGTGATCAAGGGGGACTCTGTGCGGCTGCCGGAACATCTTGAACTTCTCGTGTCCGACGAACCCGTCATCGACCTGTACGCGGTCGGGCCGTGGCGCGTTCCGGACGGCCTGTACGAGGAGATCCGGGACCGTGTCGACGCGCTCGTCAACGACCCCCGCTGCGTCCCGCTGACGACGGACCGGCACGCGATGATGACCAACCCCGCGCCGCTGGTCGCCGCCGAGATGATCAGTACCCTCGCCTACCTGCCCGGCGCCGCGGCCGTCTACTCCGGAGTCTTCAGCCACCTGTACAGCGAGCTTTTCGGGCGTTACCTCGACGCACCATCGGACACCGACCACACCAGGGAGGGTTGGAGCGCTCTATCGGGTGAGTTCCGCGCGTTCGAGTGGCTGGAAGACTGCGGCGACCAGGACCTGGCACTGACACTGGCCCGCGAGTCGCTCGGCGTCTTCGAGGGTTTGGAACCGTTCGAGGCCCGCCGCCGGGCCCTGCTGGAGCTGTTCGAGAACCCCCCGTCCGGTGACTGGCTCAAACTTCCCCTGGAACGGCGCCGGGACCTGTGGGCGGCGCAGGCGAGCGACGACGTCGTCGCCGCCCTGCCCGAACTGGCCGGGCCCATCGGCCACCTGGAATGGGTGTGCTCGGGTCTGCTGCCCGTCCACGAACACCTGCGCGAGATCGCCCCCCACCGCGAGACCGCCGACGACCTGCTCGTCCACCTGCTGCTCCAGGCCGGTCGGGAGCAGGTGCCCGCCGAACTGTCCGTCGTCCTCACCGAGGACCGGTACGGCGAACTGCTCGGACGGTTCGAGGACGCACGCGAGTCCTTCGACCGGGAAACATGGTCGCTGGACGAGTGGGCCTGGCTCGCCCGGGCGGTCGGCGCCGGGGCCGTCGACGCCTGCCGTGGCTGGCTCGACATGGCGATGCGCTTCACCGGCGCCGTCCAGGGGCTTCCCGGTCACCCGGTCGGCCCCGACCGGGTGTGGATTCCGATCCAGGGGTTCCAGGAGGACGTTCGGCGTCTGTTCACCCCGCGCCGCCGGATGGTCAACCCGCTCGCCGCGAACCTCGGCGCGTCCCGGCCCCGCCCGCGCGGCGCCCGTGGCCGGACGAAGGTGGAGACCGGTCTGGTCGGGCAGCCGGAGGTCGTCGCCGCGCTGGAGGACATCGCGAACGGGCCCGGACCGGTCCGGCTGATGATCGTCGGCCCGGACGGCACCGGCAAGCGCGACGCGGCCCAGGAGATCGTCCAACTCGTCCAGCGGCACGGCATCACCGACCCGCCGCTGTGGCTGTCCGACGACTTCTTCGCCGCCAAGGAGATCTCGGCCGCCACCTCGCAGCTCTACAGCGAGGCCCGCGACAGCGACGGGGTCCGGCTCATGGTGATCGACGGTCTCGACGACATCTCCCGGGACGACCGCAGCGGCGAGGCCAGCCTCGAACAGCTCCACCGGGCGATCGACGTCCATGACGACCTGCACGTCGTGGTGTTGTGCGAGCCCGGCGGCGACGACCTGATCCGCGAACTCAACCCCGCGCTCGCCCTGCGGTTCCAGGTGGTCCGAACGCACCCGTTCACGGCCGAAGGGCACGCGGAACTGTTCAACCGGGCCGTCCAGCAGCGTGGGGCGCGTGCGCACAAACGCGCCCTGACGGCCGCCGGGCGGGTGCTCGCCGACGCGACGCCCGTCCGGAACCTGCGCAACGCCCGACTCGCGCAGCGGCTCGCCGACATCGTCGTGGATTCGGTGCGCGAGCGGACCGAACCCGGCCAGGAACTGGTCGTCAAGCATTCCGACATCCCCGCGTCGTTCGACTCGCCCGGCGCCGACCCGATGGCCGAACTGGAAGCCCTCACCGGCCTCGGCGCCGTCAAGCACGAGATCGAGCTGATCGTCGCCGGGGCGAAGGCCGCGAAGCTGCGCCGCGACGCCGGGCTGCCCGCCGCGGACACGCCCGCCAGGCACACCGTGTTCACCGGCAGCCCCGGCACCGGCAAGACCGTCGTCGCCCGGCTCCTCGCCCGCGTTCTGAAGGACCTCGGCGTGCTCTCGTCCGGACATCTGGTCGAGGCGACCCGTTCGTCGCTCGTCGGCACCTACATCGGCGAGACCGCCGTGAAGACGCGGAGCGTGGCGCGGCGGGCCGTCGGCGGGGTCCTGTTCATCGACGAGGCCTACTCGCTGGTCCAAGAGGGCGTGGACGAGGACTACGGCCCCGAGGCCATCGCCGAGCTGCTGAAGTTCATGGAGGGCCACCGCGACGACTTCGTCGTCGTCATCGCCGGCTACGAGCGCGAGATGCAGCGGTTCATGGCGTCCAACCCCGGACTCGCGTCGCGGTTCCCGAGCACGGTCCGCTTCCCCGACTTCACCGACGCCGAGCTCATCGAGATCTTCGAGGCGCGGACGGCGGCCATCGGGCTACGACCGGAGCCGGGCGTGCGCGACCGGGTGGCCGAACTCCTGCGCCGCGCCCCCCGCGGCCGCTCCTTCGGCAACGCCCGCGCCATGCGCAACCTGTGCGAGCGCGCCACCGCGCTCCAGGCCCGCCGGGTGACCGCGCTGAGCGACCCCAGCCCGGAGGACCTGGCCGCGCTGCTCCCCGAGGACGTCCCGGACACGCTGTCGGGCGCCGCCCGCGTCCGGCCCGTCACCGACCCCCTCGCCGAACTGGACGCCCTCGTCGGCCTCGCGGACGTCAAGAGGGAGGTGCGGCGCCTCGCGGCCGAGGTGCGCGCCGCCGACCTGCGCCGCTCGGCCGGGCAGCCGGTCGGCGCGCCCACCCGCCACATGGTGTTCACCGGCAACCCGGGGACGGCCAAGACGACCGTCGCCCGCCTCGTCGCGGCCGTCTACGCCGACCTCGGGCTGCTTTCGTCCGGCCACCTTGTCGAGGTCTCCCGCGCCGACCTCGTCGGCTCCTACACCGGCCAGACGGCCCCGCGCGTACGGGCCGCCGTCGAGCAGGCCCTTGGAGGTGTCCTGTTCATCGACGAGGCGTACTCCCTGACCGGTGACGGCTACACGCAGGAGGCCGTGTCCACGCTCGTCCAGCTCATGGAGGAGTACCGCGGTGACCTGGTCGTCATCGCGGCGGGTTATGAGCGGGAGATGAGCACCTTCCTCGCCGCCAACTCCGGGCTCGAATCGCGGTTCCCCAAGCGCATCGCCTTCCCCGACTACTCCGACGACGAGCTGGTCGAGATCTTCAACCGCCTCGCCGCCGCGGAGGGCCTCACCCTCGCCGCGGACGTGCCGGCGCGGCTGCGCGGCCTGCTCCGGAACGTTCCGCGCGGACCGTCCTTCGGCAACGGGCGACTCATCCGCAACCTCCTCGACCGCGCCGTCGCCGCACAGTCCGAACGCCTCGCCACATCGTCGGACGCAACCGAACTCCGCACCCTGAAGGCCACGGACCTGCACATGACCGGCCCAGAGTCATCAAAGGCGCCGGGCATGTACCTGTGACCACGATGCGATCACTCGGAATAGCCCAAAAGATCTTGCGGTTGCAACTAACGTGCGAAATCCGGTCGCCCGGGTAGCACTCAGGTCCAGCCCCCATGGAGGTCAACCGTGCCGAGCAGCATTCCGAGGACCCGCTCCCACTCCCCGCGCGACCGCGTGAAGACCACCTCACTCCGCGCCCTGGTGGTCGCCGCACGCCTGGAACGCAACCACGCCCCGGAGGGCCCACCGGGCAAAGAGGACGGCCGGGCGGAGCAGGACACCCGACGTCCCACCCCCGACCCGGCCTAACCCCATCACCACCGCGAGCACCGACACCACGCGGCCGAAGTTACCGGGCGGTCGGCGGGTTGGAGTTCGGTGCGTTGAAGATGGCGTGGACGGCGGCGCGGGTGCGGGTCGGGCCCAGGCTCTCGACCATCGCGGTGAGATGTTCGGCGCCGAGGGTGGCCAGGAGGGCGTGGGCCAGCGCCTCCGCGTCGGGCACGGTCTCGTCCAGCAGGATCGTCAGGTGGCGGTGCCAGAAGCCGTAGGCGCCGATGCGGTAGCGCGCGCCCGGCGAGGCCGTCTCCGACATGCGGACCAGGGAGAGGTGGTCCAGGACGTAGTCCAGGTAGGCGTCGACGAAGGCGTGCAGGCGTTCGGACGGCCGGACGGTCGTGTTCGCGCCGCCGGGGCCGAGGGGGGCGGGTCCAGAAAGGATCGCGTTCTGCAGGTCGCGTTCGCGGGCGTCCAGGAGGGCCGCGGCCAGGCCCGCCTTGTCGCCGAACCGGCGGAAGAGGGTTCCCTTGCCGACGCCCGCGGCGGCGGCGACCGCGTCCATCGAGACCGACTCGACGCCGTGGCGGGCGAAGAGGGCGGCGGCGGCTTCGAGGACCTTGACCCGGTTGCGCGCGGCGTCCGCCCGTTCCCTCGGCGGCGGCGTCCGCATCAGCTCAAGGTCGACGCGCCTCCCACCGGCCGGACCACGGTCCATGGACATCCCCTCCCATATACGGACTGTAGTCCTTTTAGCTTCACGGCGGCAACCCGCTGATCAACCGTGTTGCAAAGCACATCCCATCATCTGGCCTAGGCTGGTGCACTGCTGATCAACCGGAGGCGACGGGAAGCGAGTGGTGTGACGGACAGGACGATGCCGGACGCCCTTCCGCTGCGGTCGGGCGACCCGACCCGGTTGGGCGGATACGAGATCCTGGGCCGCCTCGGCGAGGGTGGGCAGGGTGCGGTCTTCCTGGGCCGACCGGCAGGTGAGGCCGGGTCCCCTCCGGTGGCGGACCCCGCCGTGGACTATGTCGCCATCAAGCTGCTGCACGGCGGACTCGCCGGAGAAGAGACGGCCCGCGCGCGTTTCGTCCGGGAACTCGAAGTCGCCAAACGCGTGGCGCGCTTCTGCACGGCCCAGGTTCTCGACGCCGACGTCGCCGGTGACCAGCCCTACATCGTCAGCGAATACGTCCGCGGTCTGTCGCTTCACCATGTGGTGCGCACGGACGGTCCTCGCACGGGCGGAGCCCTCGAGCGGCTCGCCATCAGCACGCTGACCGCGCTCACGGCCATCCACCAGGCCGGGATCGTCCACCGCGACTTCAAACCCCACAACGTGGTGATGGGACCGGACGGGCCCCGCGTCATCGACTTCGGCGTGGCGCGCGCCCTGGACGCCGCCGGTGAGACGCAGAACGTCGGCACGCCCGCCTACATGGCGCCCGAGCACTTCACCGGCGGGCAGGTCGGCCCGGCGTCCGACATGTTCGCCTGGGGTTCGACCATGACGTTCGCCGCCACGGGACGTCCCGCCTTCGGCAACGACGAGATGGCCTCGGTCATGCACCGGATCCTGACCGGCGAACCGGATCTCGGCGACCTGTCAGGGCCGATGCGCGATCTCGTCGCGGCGTGTCTGGCGAAGGAGCCCGCGCATCGTCCGACGGCGAGGGAGGCCCAGGAGCGTCTCGTCGGCGCGGCCAGCGGCGTGTCGGCGTCCGCTCCGCCCGTCCAGCCGCTGCCCGCCTTCCCGGGGGCGTCTCACGCGGCTGATTCGGTTCTGCCGGCCGACCGCACCACGAATCCCACGGGCCCCGGGCACGGGACGGCACCGCAGCCCGCTCCCTTCGTCGAGCAGCCGCCGCCCCAGGGGCCCGGCGGGTACGGCGGTCACCCGCAGGGCTCGGCGGGCGTGCCCTCCCCCGTGGCCGGGTCGGGCGGCGGGAGGCGTGGACGGCTCATTCCGGTCGCGGCGGCCGCGGCGGTGGCGGCCGTCATCGCGGGCGGTGCCGTCTGGGCCGCGACGAGCGCCGGTGCCGGCGACGACAAGGACCAGCGGGCCGCGTCCGGCGACGACCAGGGCGCCCGAGGCGGCCTCGGGACCGTGGCGAGTCCTGGCGGGGAGGCTCGGAACCCGGCGAACACCCAGTCCGGACGGCCGAACGGTGACCGGAGCCCGAGCCCGGCGGATCCTAATTCGTCCAAGAAACCGGGCACTCCGCCCGACGGGGGCGCCACACCGTCGAGAGGCGGCGGGGGCGGCGGCACGCCGCCCAAGGAGCCGGCGAACAAGTACAGCCCGCAGCAGGTCTGCAACAGCGGCGGTCATGGGAGCGGCTATTACGTGCAACGCTCGCTGGGCGTTCCGGGCGGGACCGCCTACCTGCTCTACAACAAGTCCACCTACAACTGCGCGGTCACGATGAAGACGCGGAAGGTGGGCACGAAATCCCCGGTCTCGGTGTGGATCCAGAAGAAGGGCGGCAGCAGGATCGCCGACAGTGGCTCGTTCGCCTGGTACGCGGGTCCGGTGTACGTGAAGGCGCCCGGCACGTGCGTCCGGTTCGGCGGCAACGGCGGTACCGCGCCCTACGGCAACTGCGGCTAGCCACGGAACGCTTCGATATCCGCGCGGACGCGGCACGGGGCCCGCAACGAGAAGGCCACCCACATTCGGGGTGGCCCCTGTTCGTCGGCGGACGGGTCGACATTCGGTTCACCGGGTCGACCCGTCGCCGTTCGGCTGACCGTCGGGCCGCTCGCCGAGGTGAGAACCTCGTTCTCCTGTAGCACGCTCGGTCGGCGGCCGTTCGCCGGTCATCGGCTGTGGTTGGCGGTCTTCAGTTACTGGATGCGATGAGATGGTCGAAGTCGCCGTCCTTGGCTCCAAGGATGAGCGCCTCGATCTCAGGGCGGGTGTAGATCAGCGCGGGACCGTCGGGATGACGGGAGTTGCGCATCGCCACCTGCCCGTCGGGCAGTTCGGCGATCTCAACACAGTTCCCCTGGGAATTGCTTCGCCGGGACTTCAGCCACCGGGCCCCGTGAAGGTTGGCGGCCGGCATCCCGTTGTCGTAGTCGGTTTGGAGCATCATGTCTCTCTGAGAAAATCACCGAGAAGCTCGACGGTGCTCTCCGGGGTCGCACTGTCGACGCACAGACGTTCCATCGCCTGCAGATAGGTGTCGACGTCGTCGCGCCTGTCCAGGTACATCGCGCCGGTGAGGTTCTCGACGTAAACCACGTCCGGCAGGTCCTGCTCGGGAAAGCGCAGGATCGTGAACGCGCCTCCCTCGGCGGCGTGGCCCCCGAACTTGAACGGCATGATCTGGATGGTGACGTTCGGCAGTTTCGACATCTCGATGAGATGTTCGAACTGTCCCCGCATCACCTCCGGGCCTCCGATGGGACGCTTCAGCGCCCCCTCGTCCACCACCGCCCACAGGCGCGGCGCTTCCGGGCCCGTGAGTCGTTCCTGCCGTCGCAGGCGAAGTTCCACGCGTTGTTCGATCTGTTGTGCTGTGGCTCCGGCGTTGCCCAGGCGGATCACCGCGCGCGCATACCCCTCCGACTGCAGCAGTCCCGGGACGAACTGCAGTTCATACGTGCGGATCAACGCCGCCGACTCCTCCAGACCGACATAGGTCTGGAACCAGTTCGGCAACACGTCGTTGTACCGGTGCCACCATCCGGGGGTGTTGGCCTCCCGCGCAAGCTGTAGCAGCGCCTCGCGTTCGGTCGCGTCGCTGACGCCGTACAGCGAGAGCAGGTCGTCCACGTCTCGTTCTTTGAAGCTGACTCGCCCCAACTCCAGGCGGCTGATCTTCGACTCCGACGCGCGGATGACGTAGCCGGCGTCCTGACGGGTCACGCCCTTCTGCTCACGCAGACGGCGAAGTTGCGACCCGAGCAGGATCCGGCGAACCGTCGACCCGCTTCCCGGCGTCTCTGGAGTCACGCCCAACCTCCCGGCTATTCGGCGGACAGCGAACCTAGTGTGTCACTGGCATCTGTGTCCTGCGGCTACCTCCGATCACTTCCGCGCCCTCCACGCCTCCCCGCGCTCTGCCGAAGCAGATGCACGTGCATTGGGCCTTGCATTCGCACGCTACGATGCGCAGGATAACGCACGAGACTTCCGAGCACGGCTGCACAACGAGATCACTCTGCGGGGTCCGGTTGGAATGACGTCACGCCATGCGCACGACGACACGCGGTGGGAGCTCGGCCCCGTAGCGGGGCCGGCCGACCCGCACGACCGCGCCGCGCCCTCGATCCCCGTCCCGGAGTCCGCTGACCTGCCGCCACGCCTGGACGCGGCCGTCCGGGAGTTGACCGAGCTGCGGGGCGCCACGGTCTCCTACACGGTCGAACCGGATCCGGAATCGGTCACCGCGGCCCGCCACTTCGCGGTGTCGCGCCTCATGGAGTGGCGGCTGCCGGAACTGGCCGACGACGTGGGCCTCGTCGTGTCGGAACTCGTCACGAACGCGCTGCGGCACAGCGGGGGGACGAACGGTCGGCCGGGCGACGCCGTACACCACGAGGGCGTGTACGGCGACCCGGCCGACCCGCTGGGCTCCGCGCCGTCGGCGATCAGGCTGCGACTCGGCCTCGACGCCCACTGGCTGCTCTGCGGCATCATGGACGCGAGCCGTGCCGCGCCCCGCCGCAGGGAACCGGACTACATCGCCGAGACCGGCCGCGGCCTGCACCTGGTGGAGTCGTTCAGCTCCCGATGGGGGTGGCGCACACTGCCGAGAGGCAAGGTGGTGTGGGCCCTGTTCCACACCGGTTGAGGGGTGCGTAACGGCGGACCACACGGGTAACAAGAAGGTCCCCACCCGGGTCATGAGGAGATGACCGGCAGAGAGGAGCATCGGTGGTCTTCGCCGTCGAGCACCGTGTCGAAAAGGGCCTCACGGTCGTCAAGATCAACGGTGAGATCGACGTCTTCACCAGTCCCCGGCTACGCGAAGCGCTGCTCGACATCATCGACGACGGCGGCTCCCACCTGGTCATCGACCTCGGCGAGGTCACCTTCCTCGACTCCACCGGCCTCGGCGTGCTGGTCGGCGTCTACCACCGGCTCCGCGCCCGCGACGGCTCGATGTCGTTCATGGGCGTCAACGACCGGGTGCGCCGCGTCTTCCACATCACCCAGCTCACCAAGATCTTCGTCCTGTACCGGTCACTGGACGACGCCATCGCCGCGCACGAGTCCGCCACCTCGTGAACACCCCCCGCGCGGTCTCATGACTCGCGCGGCGTCCGGTGACCCGCGCGGCGTCCGGTGACCCCACGGCGTCCGGCCGATCGCGCGGCGCCCGACCGATCGCGCGGCGCCCGACCGATCGCGCGGCGCCCGACCGATCGCGCGGCGCCCGACCGATCGCGCGGCGCCCGACCGATCGCGCGGGGTCCGACCGATCGCGCGGGGTCCGGTGACCGCGCGGCGTCCGGCCGATCGCCGAAGTTATCCACAGTTCGCGCGGACGCGCCCACGGCCGCACCTACCCGGTACGGTGAAACCGAGATCAAGCCCGCCGCCTGGGCATGTCCCGCCGACGCGCGCGGTGCTGTCCGCCGGCCGACCCATCGAACGGACGGGAGCGCTCCGTGGCAGAACAGCCGCTGCATGAGCACACGCTCGGCAATGGCCTCCGCGTGGTGGTCTGCGAAGACCATGTCGTACCACTGGCCGCCGTGAACATCTGGTACGGGGTGGGCTCGCGGCACGAACGCGCCGGCCGCACCGGCCTCGCCCACCTCTTCGAGCACCTGATGTTCCAGGGCTCGGCGAACGTCGCGGAAGGCGAACACGCGGCGCTGCTGGAGAGCGCGGGCGCCGCGTTCAACGCCAGCACGTCCTTCGAACGCACCAATTATTACGAGACGGTCCCGGTCAGCCATCTGGAGCTGGCGCTCTGGCTGGAGGCCGACCGGATGGGCACGCTGCCCGCCGCGCTCACCCAGGCCAATCTCGACAACCAGCGCGACGTGGTGAAGAACGAACGGCGCCAGCGCTACGACAACCAGCCCTACGGGACGGCGTTCGAGCGGCTGTGCGCGCTGACGTTCCCCGAGCGGCACCCGTACGCGCACACCCCGATCGGCTCCATGGAAGACCTGGACGCCACCACCCTCGACGACTGCGCCGACTTCTTCGCCACCTGGTACGCGCCGGGCAACGCCGTCCTGTCCGTCGTCGGCGACGTCGACCCGGAGAAGACCATCGCGGCGGTGGAGCGCTACTTCGGCGGCATCCCGGCGGGCCCGGAGAAGCCGCCCGCGCGGTCCGGCGACCTCGGCCCGCTGACCGGGGTCCGGGAGGAAGTGCTGGACGAGGACGTTCCGTCCCCCGCCTACTTCGCGATGTTCACGCTGCCCACCGACGGCGGCGACGACGTGGAGGCCGCCGAACTGGCGGTCGAGATCCTGGGCGGCGGCTCCGGCTCCCGCCTGTACGACCGCATGGTGCGGCGCGACGAGATCGCCACCGAGGTGTGGGCGGGCGTGACCCGGCTGGCGTCCGGCCCGTCCCTGGCGATCGTGGATGCCGTCGGGCCGGAACCGGACAAGATCGCCGCCGTGCTGGACGAGGAACTCGAACGGTTCGCCGCCGAGGGCCCGGACGCCGACGAGACCGCCCGCGCCACCGCGCAGGCCGAACGCGGCTTTCTGGAGCAGACCGAGACCGTCACGGGGCTCGCCAACGCCCTGTCGCAGAACGCCACCCAGTTCGACGACCCGGCCCGTGTCTTCACCGCCCCGGGCCGCGCCGCCGCGGTCACCGCGGACGCGATCAAGGAGATGGCGGGCCGGTGGCTCGGGCCGGGCGCCCGCACCGCCCTGACCTACGGAGGCGCCTCGTGAGCACCGGACTGACCCTCCAGCCCCGTCCCGTCCCCGGGCCCGTCCCCGCATGGGCGTTCCCGGCCGCGACCGGGGGCCGCGTCCCCGCCGGTCCCGGCACGCTCCGCTGCGACCTGCCCGGACGTCGCCTGGCCGCCGTCCGGCTCGTCCTGCACGCGGGCGCCGGCCGGGAACCGGGCGATCTCGACGGCGTCGCCACCCTCGCGGCACGCGCGTTGCTCGAGGGCACCGAGCCCGGCGGCGGCACCGCGCTGACCGCCGCGTTCGAACGGCTCGGCGCCAGCCTGTACGCCTCCGCCGACCTGACCGCGCTGCGGATCGCGCTGGACGTCCCGGTGACGCGGCTCGACCAGGCCCTCGACCTGTTCTCCTCGGTGGTCCGGCGTCCCGCGCTGGACGACGCCGACGTCCGCCGCCTCGTCCGCGAGCGCCTGGAGGAGATCGCGCAGGAGGACGCCGACCCCGGCACCCGCGCGATGCGTGAGGTACGCGCCGTGATGTTCCCGGCGCAGGCCCGCGCGTCCCGTCCCACCGGCGGCTCCCGCGCCTCGGTCGACGCGCTCCAGGGGAGCGACGTCCGCGCCTTCTACGGCTCCGTGGTGCCCGCCGAGGCCACCGCGGTCGTCGCGGGTGATCTTTCAGGGGTGGACGCCGACGCGGCGCTCACGGCAGCCCTGACGGGCTGGGCGGGCACCGGCGGACCGCTCCCCACCGCCGACCGGATCATGCCGGAGTCGGCCGCCAGGATCGTCGTCGTCGACCGTCCCGGTTCCGTGCAGACCTACCTCGCCTTCGGGCACGGCGTCCCCGACCGTTCCCACCACGACTGGCCGTCACTGACGGTCGCGTCGCACGTCCTCGGCGGCGGCCTCACGTCCAGGCTCAACGCGGTACTTCGCGAGGAGAAGGGCTACACCTACGGAATGCGGGCGGGCCTGCTCCGCATGCGGCACTGCGGACTGTTCCTCGCCCAGGGCGCCGTGCACACCGAGGTCACCGCCGACGCCGTCACGGACGCCCTGTCCGAACTGCGCGGCATCGTCTCCCGCGGCATCGACACCGACGAGCACGGCGCGTCCGTCCGCGCCCTCGCCGACCGCGCCCCGGCCGAGTACGAAACGGCCCGCGCCGTCGCCGCCGAACTCGCCGACGTGTCCGCCAACGGCCTCGGCGTCGACTACCCCAGCGCCTACCTGGCCGCCGTCCGCGCCTCCACCCCCGACGGCGTGGCCCACGCCTACCGCAAGCACATCGACCCCGAGGCCCTGACCATCATCGCCGTAGGCGACGCCACCCAAATCCGCGACCCCTTGGAGAACCTCGGCTACGCCCCCGTAACCGTAACCACCAAGGAGTAAACCCACACCACCCAACCGCCACCAAGACGGAAGCCGCCCGCCCCCGGAGAAGCCCACCGGGCACCGGGCGGCAGGCCGGCGAACCTCGGGTGAACCAGGAGAAACTCGCTTTACGTCACCGAGCAACCCCATCCACACGCCTCTGAAGCAACTCACACCCCGACCGTGGCGACCACCCGAAACCATCGCACGGCACACCGCCAGCACGAACTGGCAGCCCTGTCGGCCGAGGGACGTTCGACACTCCGGGGGAAGCCCACCGACGGTCGAGTGGCACGCCGGAAAGCCCTCAAGTACGCCTCAAGAAGCGTGGCCGCGTCACCTCCAAGAGGCGAACCCCGCGTCCACACCCCAGTGGCCGACCGGCACCATCGCACGGCACACCACCAACCCGAGCCCGAGCCCGTCGAGCAAAGAACGTCCAACACGCCTGCAGGGAAGCCCACCGACAGTCGAGTGGTGCACCGGAAAGCCCTCAGGTACGCCTCAAGGAGCGTGGCCGCGTCACCTCCAACAGGTGGACCCCGCGTCCACAACCCGGTAGCCGACCGGCACCGCCGCACGGCACACCACCAAACCGAGTTCGAGCCCGTCGAGCAAAGAACGCCCCGACACGCCTGAGGGGAAGCCCACCGACAGTCGAGTGGTGCGCCGGAAAGCCCTCAGGTACGCCTCAAGGAGCGTGGCCGCGTCACCTCCAACAGGTGGACCCCGCGTCCACAACCCGGTGGCCGACCGGCACCATCGCACGGCACACCACCAAACCGAGTTCGAGCCCGTCGAGCAAGGGACGTCCGATACTTCGGGGGGAGCCCACCGGGGGGCGAGTGGTGTGCTGGAAGGTCCTTGGGTGGGCAACGAGGAGTGTGGCGGCGGCGCCTTCACGAGGGTTGAGCCCGTCCACAACGGTGGTGATCGGCCGGCACCGTGGTCTGGCATAGCGGCGACACCGGGTTGTGGGTTGTTGTCGGGACGGGGCGTCCGACGTTCGAGGTAGTTGGCGGTATTGGGTGGTTTGTCGGGATGTGGTCGGGTGAAATGGGGGCGGGATCCGCTCTCGGGGTGAAACCAGTGGCATGGTGGAGTGAGTCTCATATGTATGGGCCGGAATCCGTGACCGGGTGTCACGGAGAGCCGTGCGCACGACTGGTGCGGGGAACGTCCTCGCCGTCGGGAGAAGGGAACGGCCGGTGTCCTACGGGCAGATGGCAGGCGGCGGGCCGTCCGTCGACACGATCCTCTCGGAGCCGAACTGCAAACCCGGTGGCGTCGTGGCGGGCAAGGTGCACCTGCGCGGCGGAGCCGGACCGGTGGAGATCCGCCATGTGACGCTGGCGCTCATGCCGCGCATGCAGAACGGCTACGGCGGTGAGACGGCCGGACCCGAGGTGTACCGGGGCGCCCTCACGCGCGGGTTCCGGCTGGAGGCCGCGCAGCAGCGCGACCTGGCGTTCTCCATCCCGCTGCCGTACGAGCTGCCGTTCACGACCGTGCTCGGCCACGAACTGCCCGGCTTCACCATCGGCATGTGCACGGAGGTCGATGCCAAGGGGCAGCCCGACCCCGGCGACATCGACCCGATCTCCGTGGAGCCGCTGGAGTCGCAGCAGTGGGTGCTCGCCGCGATCGCCCGGCTCGGTTTCCAGATCACCAATGTCACGTTCGAGTCGTCCAAGCTGAGGGGCGTGTCCCAGCAACTCCCGTTCCACCAGGAGATCCATCTCAACCCGCCCTCCGCGTACGCGGGACGGATCGAGAAGGTCGGGCTGAGCTTCGTCGCCAGCCCGCGCAGCATGGCCTTCGTGCTCCGCGCCGAGGACCGCAAGACCCCCACGGACGAGTCGTTCGGCGTCTTCCAGGTGTCGCACGCGGAGGCCGCCGAGACCGACTGGAACGCCAAGATCAACCAGTGGCTCGAGGCCGCGGTGGCGCTGCCGCGATCGTCCCGGTCCGGCTCCGCCGGCGGCGCCACGCACGGGAGCCCGCTGCCGCCTCCGGGCGGGTCGCCGTTCCCGCCGCCTCCACCGGCGGCACGGCCCGCCGCGTCCTACGGCGGGCCCGGAGATTACGGTCACCCCGGCGGCGCGCACGTCCCGCCGCCCGCACCCGCTCCGGGCCATGCGCCCGCCGCCATGCAGACTCCGGGCCATGCGCCCGCCGCCATGCAGACCCCGGGCCACGCGCCGCCGCCCGGACCGGCCCGTCCACCGGGTCACCACCCGGGCGGGCAGCCGTTCCCGCCGCCTCCTCCGGGCGGCCTCCCCGGCCACTCCCCCATGCCCGGCCACGGCGGCCCGCCGCCGCCTCCGCCGCCCGGTCACACGCCGCCCGGTCACACGCCGCCCGGTCACACGCCGCCCGGTCACACGCCGCCGGGCGGCCCGCTGCCGCCGGCACCCGGGCAGGGAGGCGCCTACCCACCGCCGCACGCCGCACCGCCGCCGATGCCCTACCCGCCCGCGCCGCACGGGCATCCGGGTCAGCCGCCCGTGCACGTCCATCACCACCGTCCGCCCGGCCACCACGGGCACCGCGGTTACGGCGCCGCCGCCGGTGCGGTCGGCGGAGCCGCCGGCGTGGTCGGCGGGGCCGCGGCGGCCGGGATCGCGGGCGGCATGGCGATCGGCGCGATGGGCGACGCGGCCGGATACGCGCAGAACGTCGCGGGTTACGTCGCGGGCCATCCCGTGGACGCGTTCGGCAACGCGGTCGCCGGATACGCGGGCCAGGCCGCCGGACAGATCGCCGGGAACGTCGCCGGAGAGGTCGCGGGCAATGTGGCCGGGGAGATCGCGGGCGGCGCCGCGGAAATCCTCGGCGGCCTGCTGGGCGGCCTTTTCGGCTGATCGACCGCGCTCCCGAGTATTTCCGGCGGCGACACGCCACCGGAAATTGTCGGGTCATTCGGACGAGATCCGTTGCGCTCTCGGCCAATCGGGCCGCGGGTGGTTATCGTCGTGACCATGACCACCGTGATCCTGGTCCTGCTCTGCCTCGCGATCGCCGGACGCGAACTGTACCTGGCGTCCGACAAGCGGCTGCCCCGCGCCCAGGCGGAACTGCGTGAGCTGCGCGGCCAGGTGTCGGAGCTGGCGCGCCGGCACGACGCGTTGAAGGCGGTGGTGGACGAGGCGACCGAACCCGCCGGCATCCCGATCCCGCCGCAGCAGTCCGAGGACCCGCCCACCGAGATCGTCGACCGGCTCGACTCCATCACCGGCCGGGTGGAGCGGTTGGAGAAGCAGTTCAACGACCTGTCCGGCGAACTCGCGGGCCTCGACCTCGACCGGGAGGCGCAGCGCGCGCTGGCCCGATCGCTGGACGCGGTGGAGCGGGACGTCGTGGAACTCCACCGGGAGATGCTCGACCGCCTGGACCGCGAGGAGGGCGTCGTCACCGGCGTCCTGCTCAGCGAGGAGGGCGAGGGTGAGACGCTGCTCGCCGACGCCTACGAACGCTGCGCCGCCGAGTACGGGTTGCGCGTCCGGGTCCGCGACCAGCGTGCCGCGCAGTCCACCGGCACCTACCGCGGGACGGTGTACCACCTTTCGGGACGCCGCCCCGAGGAACTCGCCGAAGACCTGCTCGACCACGCCCGCGGCACGGACGATTCGAGCGCCCTCGGCGCGCTGCTCACCGAGCTGGCGGCGCTGCGCGGCGGTGGCGTCGTCCAGTTCGGCCCGTTCACCGCCGCCGGAACACCGGACGCGCTCGTCTGCGGCGTCGTCCCGGACGGCGACGCGCCGCCCGCGCCACCGCGCCAACTCGTGGACCTCATCCGCGCCCTTCCCACGGACCGGCAGAGCGACCTGTCCTGGCTGCGCGCCGCCGAGTGATCAAGGCCGGACGAAGCGCGACAGGCCCTCCGTCCGGTCCACGCCGAACGCCAGCAGACACCGCGGCACCCGCGCCACGTCGACCTGGAGGCACAGCCCGAGACCGAGGTCCGGGTCGACGAAGACGACGTGCCGCAACGCCCGCAACGCCCTGCGTGCCCGAGCCCGCGTCTCCGGACGCGACGCCTCGTGCAGCGTGTCCGTGACCATCTGGCCCGCGTACCGCCACAGCGCCGCCGAGTCCAGCACCCGCACCCCCGCCGACCGCAGGTTCGCGACGATCACGACTCCGGTGTCGTCGTCCTCGGGTTCGTCCGGCACCGGCAGCACATGGTCGCCCGCCAGGGCACGCGGCGCCCGCGGCCCGCCCACGGCCCGGTGGTACCGCAGCGGATCGAGCGTGTCGATGACGAACGCCCCCGCGTACGGCCTGGACGCCCGCGGTGGCGCGGCCCGTCCCGCCAGCGGCGCCCGCACGGCACGCCCACCCAGGTGCGCGCTGAGGTCGAACACCATGCCCGCCTCGTCCAGCCACAGCGGAACCCCGAGCCTGGCCGCCGCCCTCCCGTCGGCGGCGTCGACCATGCGCCACAGCTCGTCGGCCCGCCGTGAGAGCGTCGCCGCCAGACCGAGCCCCGGGAACGCTCCGTCCAACACCGCAAGCGTCGCCCGCCACGTCGCACCACCAACGAACTCGGCGACGAACGCGTCCGCCTGCGCCCTGCGCCGCCGCGGATCCACAACGGCCCGCGGGCGCGGCAGCGGCTCAGGCACCGTCACCGATGGCGGCGCGGCCGACAACCCCTTCCCCGGCAGGAACGGTTCATCGGCTCGCTCATGACGCCCCACGGTCCGCCCCCACGAAGGCGGCGCCTCGGCCCCTGCATCGCGCCGCCCCCAAGTCAACGGATCCTCCTCCACCCCGTCCCGACCCTCCTCACGAGCCCTCCAACCCGACGCCCCGGCCGCCCCAAAGGACGCACCGGCCAACGGCTCCCCACCCGACACCGAGCGTCCTCCCGAAGCTGAAGACCCCCCACCCTCACCAGAAGACGGCCCAGCCACCCCACGCGGCACCCACCCCAACGACGAGCCACCAGAAGACAGCGGTCGCGTGTCTGAGGCGGAGGACTCGAAAGCCTCACCGGGCACCGACTCGGCTGACCCCTGCGGCCCAGGCGCCGGTCGTCCTCCCGGCGCTGAAGGCCGCCCTCCCTCACCAGACGACGGTCCAGCCACCCCATGCGGCGCCCAACCCAACGGCGACTCACCGGCCGACGACAACCGCGCCTCCGACGCCGAAGACCCCGAACCCCCACCGGACGACGACCCAGCAGACCCATGGCTTCCAGGCGCCGGTCGTTGGCTCGGTGTTGAAGCCTGCGGTACCCCCGCAGCCGGCGGCCCGGACACCCCACGCGGCACCCAAGCCGACGGAGAGCCAGCGGACGATTGTGGTCGCGTGTCTGAGGCGGCGGGTTCAGAAGCCTCACCGGACAGTGGCCCGGCTGACCCCTGCGGCCCAGGCGCCGATCGTCCTCCCGGCGCTGACGACCGCCCTCCCTCACCAGACGACGGTCCAGCCACCCCATGCGGAGCCCAACCCAACGGCGACTCACCGGCCGACGACAACCGCGCCTCCGACGCCGAAGACCCCGAACCCCCACCGGACGACGACCCAGCAGACCCATGGCTTCCAGGCGCCGGTCGTTGGCTCGGTGTTGAAGCCTGCGGTACCCCCGCAGCCGGCGGCCCGGACACCCCACGCGGCACCCAAGCCGACGGAGAGCCAGCGGACGATTGTGGTCGCGTGTCTGAGGCGGCGGGTTCAGAAGCCTCACCGGACAGTGGCCCGGCTGACCCCTGCGGCCCAGGCGCCGGTCGTCCTCCCGGTGCTGAAGGGTGTCCTCCCTCGTTAGGAGACGGTCCGGCCACCCCGCGCGGAGCCCAACCCAACGGCGACTCACCGGCCGACGACAACCGCGCCTCCGATGCCGAGGACTCTGAACGCTCGCCGGCCGACGGCTCGGTAGGCCCGTAGGTCGTAGGTGTCGATCGTTGGCTTGGTGTTGGAGCCTGCGGTACCTCGACAGTTGGCTCGGGCGGGCCATGTGGTGTCCAGGGCGACGGGTAGCCGCCGGGGGACGGTGGTCGCGCGGCCGGTGCCGAGGAAGCCTCGCCGGGTGGCGGTTCAGGGGGTGTCCAGGCGGCTGGTGCCTCTCCGGGCGGTGTCGATGGTCCGGCTGGGCCGTGTGGGGTCCAGCCCTGCGGCGGGCCGGGGGACGGATCGGATGGGACGGCCGTCGGTCGTTCGCGTGGTGGTGAAGGTCGCGTTTCGCCTGGCGCCTCGTGTGGTGGCGGGGAGCCGGCGGGGGGTTTTGTGGTCGCGCCGGTCGGTTGTGAGGGTTGGGGGGTCTGGGCGGGTGGTGGTGGGGCGGGGGGTGCCCAGGTTGAGGGTGGGCGGGTGTGGGGGGTCCAGGGTTGGGAGGCGGGGGGTTGCCGGTCGGCCGGCTTGGGTCGGGGGGCGGAGCTTCTGCCCGCCACGTGGACGTCCTCCGGGTAGGGGCCGGGAGGTGGCGTCGCGTCGGGGTCCTCGGGCTCGGGGCTACGGTCGCGCGGGCCGAATCTCACGTGTCGATCCTGCGCTCAGATCAAGATCATGGGCAAGGTCATCGGTGGCTTTGTGATGGGCCGAAGAGGGCGGCGCACAGGGATTCGAGGTCGTCTTCCGCCGGGAGGGCGACGAGTGCGAGGTCCGGGGAGGGGGCGAGGTGGAGGCGGACGGCCACCTCGCGGTGGGACGGGTCGTCGGTGCCCTCGGCCGCGGCGATGTCGCGGAGGCCGACGGAGATGATCTCGGGGAGGTCGATGACGGACGGCTGTTCGACGCGTAGTTCGTCCAGCCAGAGTTCGAGGACGCGGAGCGCGAGGCCGTTGAGGAGGCGGCCCCAGGACACCACCAGGGCGGGTGGGACGTCGTCGGTCTGGAGTTCGGGGAGGCCGTAGCGGGCCAGGCCCCTGGTGCTGAAGGAGAAGCCGCGCGGGCCGGACGTGTGCGGGAGGAGCATCCAGTCGGTGAGCCGGACGGTGCCGTCCGGACCGGGAAGGGAACGTTCGAGGTGGCTCAGGGCGAGGACCTGGGGGGTGAACACGTCTATGACGGGGGTGGCCAGGGCGGCGGCGATGGCGCCGGCGATCGCGCGGGCCGACCATTCGTGGGCGGGGGGATGGCCGGGGCGGTAGGCGGCTCGGACGGCGAGGAGGTGGGCGGCGGTGTCGATGGCCGCCAGGTCGGACGGGGCGGCGCCGTAGGCGGCGAGGAGGTCGCGGGGTAGGGGTGGGAAGTCCGATGCCGGGCGCTGGTCCAGGGTGAGCATGGGGCTGTCGAGCATGGCGAGGACCCGGTCGCGGAGCGGGGGCGCGGTGCGGCGTGCCACCTCGTCGCGGGCCAGCCGGGCGGGGTCGGTGATGGGCTCGGAGAGCGCCACGGCGTAGGTGCCGTAGAGCGTTTCCGGGACGGGCAGCGTCAGTTTCTCACCCAACTGTTCCCCCGTGGGGCCTCGGCGCATGTCAACAATATCGATGAGACCGGACGAGACTGGAGAAAACTAACTGGCGCGAATGGGACATTTGCCTCGCATGGCCGACATGGGGTCGCTATCCCGGCGGGCGTGGCGGGGGGAAGTCGTGTTCGAACCAGACGACCTTGCCGCGTTCGGCGCGGTGCGTTCCCCAGCGGGAGGCCAGATGGCTGACCAGTTGGAGCCCGCGGCCGGACTCGTCGGTGGCGTCGGCGTGCCGGAGTCTCGGCAGGTCGGCGCCGTCGTCATAGACCTCGCAGAGCAGGCTCAAGCCCTTGATCAGGCGGAGGTCGATGGCGCCCGCGCCGTGGACGAGCGCGTTGGTGACCAGTTCGCTGACGAGGAGCTGGACGGTGTCGGTGAGCGTTTCGAGGTTCCACTCGGCGAGTTTTCCGGCGACCTGCGAGCGGACCCACGGGACGGTGCTCGGCTCGGGGGCGAGGGACCAGGTGCCGACGTCGTCCTTGGGGATCCCGTCGAACCCGACCGCGACGATGGCGATGTCGTCGGCGGGCGTGGACGCGGCGAGGCCGTCGAGGAGGGAGTCGCAGGTCAGGTCGAGGTCGGTCGTCGCGTCGACGAGTCGTTCGCGCAGTTCGGCCAGCCCCTCTTCGATGTCACGGTCGCGGCGTTCGAGCAGGCCGTCCGTGCACAGGACGAGCTGTGCCCCGTCCTCGACCTCGACCTCCATCGCCTCGAACGGCTCGCCGCCGACACCGATCGGCACACCGGAGGGGAGCTGCAGGACGCGGCTGTCACCGAGCGCCGACACCAGGACGGGCGGCACATGCCCGGCGTTGGCGAGCGTGCATCGCCGCTCGACCGGGTCGTACACCGCGTACAGGCAGGTGGCGAGGTAGCCCTCGCCGAGGCGGCGGGCGAGGCCGTCGAGTTGGCGCAGCAGTCGCGCGGGCCGCATGTCCTCGGCGGCGAGGGTCCGGACGGCGGTGCGCAGCTGGCCCATGATCGCGGCGGAGGTGAGGCCGTGGCCCATCACGTCGCCGACGACGATGCCGAGTCGGCAGCCGGGTAGCGGGATGGCGTCGAACCAGTCGCCGCCGACGTTGACGGCCTGCTCGGCGGGACGGTAGCGGTACCGGACGCGGGCGCCCGCGACGTCCGGCGGGTCGTCGGGCAGCATGCTGCGCTGGAGTTCCTCGGCGACCTGGACCTCGCGCCGGTACAGGCGGCCGTTGTCGATGCACAGCGCGGCGCGCCGGGCCAGCTCGTCCACCATGGCGAGGTCGAGGTCGCCGAACGCGGCCCGGTCGGGCTTGCGGAGCAGCTTGCACGTGCCGAGCACCCGTCCCCGCGCGATCAGCGGAACGACCAGCATCGTCCGGCCGGTGAACAGCGCCCGCAGGTCGCGGTCGCCGAACAGGGCGGACAGCTCGGCGGCCCGTTTCGCCCCGACGCGGGGGATGTGCACGGGACGTCCCGTCCGCATGGCCTGGACGAACGGCGTGCCGGGCGGCAGCAGCAGGGCCTCGCCCTCGGGGACGGCGTCGTCCCAGCGTCCGGGCTCGTCGTTGTGGACGACCGCGACGCGGCGCATCTGCGTGGTCTCGTCGATCTGGGCGGCGGGCGGCGCCGAGTCGGTGGCGACGCATTCGAGCAGTTCGACGGCGGCGTAGTCGGCCAGGCGCGGCACGAGCACCTCGGCGAGGGTCCGGGCGGTCTGCAGGTGGTCGAGCGAGCTGCCGATCTGCTGTCCGGCCTCGCCGAGATAGGTCAGGGGTTCCCGCACGGCCATCGTCTCCAATCCCCTCTCAGGGCACGGACTCGGGTCGGGGGGCGGACGCGTCGCGTCCGGGCGTGAGCTGTGGGGCGGTTGCGGACGGGCCGTGGCGGAGCCGGGGACCGACGTGGCGGAGCCGGGGACCGACGTGGCGGAGCCGGGGACCGACGCGGCGGAGCCGGGGACCGACGCAGCGGAGCCGGGGACCGACGCGGCGGAGCCGGGGACGGGCGTCGCGCGCCCCGTGTAGGGGACGATCGGCAGCGGAACGGTCACCCCGAGCGAGACGGCCGGGCAGCCGAGGCCGAGCACCCGCGAGGCGAGCCATTCGGACGTCGCGGCGCCGACGCCCGGGAGCAGTTCGGCCAGGCGCGCGGCGAACGGCCCGGCGTAGGGGGCGGCGTACGGGGCCGAGGCGGGTTGGAGCGACGGTGTGGCCAGCACGGGTTCGACGCGCAGCAGCCGAGCCCCGGACGCGTGCCGGGTGTACCCGTCGAGCGGTTCGACGGGCTGGTCGCCGATGGTGACGCGGGGACCGTCCCTGCGGAGTCTGCACAGGTCGGCCGCCAGGGCGAGCACACGGACGTCCTGGGCGTCGCCCGGGGTGCCCTGGCCGTCGCCCGGGGCGCCGGACTCGATCGGGTACACCCACCAGGCGACCTCGACGGGACGGCCGTTGTCGACGCGCGGGACGGTGCAGGCGCCGCACCACACATGCCCGAAGATCTCCGGCTCGAAGACGCCGCGGACCTCGGGCGGCAGCCGCAGCAGCAGGCCGAGCGGGCGGTTCACGGCCTCACGCCGCCCGACGCCGAACAGGTCGGTCGCGGTGTCGTCCCAGTGGACGACACGGCCGTCGTCGTCGAGGGTGATGGCCGCCATCCGGGCGACACCCAGCAGGTCGGCGATGACCACGCGGTCTCCCTCCTCCAGAGCGAGGGGGCAAGGCGCTCCCGGCAACTCTTGGTAAAGGAGAGGTTACCTCGTGTAAGCGGATCGTCGCTGGGAGTCCGCGGAACTCATGCGGCCGGAGGTGGCCGCCCGCTCTCGAACCGGGCGCGCCAAGGGGCCAGGAGTGGCCAGGGCGGAAGACGTTCCCGGTATCCGACCCGTCCGCGACCGGCACCGGGACCCCGGTGGCCGACCCCGGCAATGACCGAATGCGGCATATGCCGCTAAAGGCCCATTGACACCCATCTTTCCTCGGCAGAAGATCACGCGACCGTTGTGATCCCCCCGTCAGGGAGGCGCCATGTCGCGCACGATGTTCCGGCATCGAAGACTCACCCCCCTCCTCGCTGCCGCCGCGCTCCTGCTCGGAACGCTGGTGGCGACTCCCGCCGACGCCGCACCGAGACCCGCGTCCGCGGGCGCCGCGGTCGACGTCTACGCGGCCGACCTCGACGCGGCCCAGGTGAAGCTGTTCAACGCGGCCGGCCTCGACCGCGAGGACGTCCGGTTCTCCAAGAGCAAGAAGAAGGGCGGCGCCCACGTCGAGGCCGTGCTGAGCGCCGCCCAGGCCGCCGCGCTCAACCGGCACGGGCTCGGCCTCACCGTGAAGAAGGTCGGCGGCAAGGACGCCAGGCAGCGCGCCAAGGCGGCCGCGCCCAAGGTGTTCCGCCCCTACACCGGCCCCGGCAACCTCCGCGAGGAGCTGTTGAAGGTCGCGGCCGACCACTCGTCCATCGCGGCCGCCGTGGACATCGGGACGACCGTCCAGGGCAAGCCGATCACCGCCGTCCGGGTGACCAAGGACGTGGCGCGGCACAAGCGGACCGACCGGCCGGTCGTGGTCTACCAGGCGGCGCAGCACGCCCGCGAGTGGATCACGCCGGAGATGGTGCGCCGGTTGCTGCACCACTATGTCGAGGGCTACGGCAAGAACGCCGAGATCACCAAGATCGTCGACTCGACCGAGCTGTGGTTCGTCCCGGTCGTGAACGTCGACGGCTACGATCTGACGTTCACCGAGGGGTTCCGGCTCTGGCGCAAGAACGTCCGCGACAACGACGGCGACGGGCAGATCACCGGCGCGGACGGCATCGACCTGAACCGCAACTTCCCCTACAAGTGGGGCTATGACAACGAGGGCTCCTCGCCGCAGCCCGCCAGCCAGACCTACCGTGGCAAGTCGCCGGCGTCCGAGCCCGAGACCCGGGCGCAGATGGACCTCTACAAGCGGCTCCGCCCGGCCTACCTGATCAACTACCACTCGGCGGCGGAACTGCTGCTGCACGGGGTCGGCTGGCAGGCGCTGACCCGCAGCCCCGACGACGCGATCCACGACGCGCTGCTCGGCGACATCGACCACCCCGCCGTCCCCAGTTACACCCCGGAACTCGGCGCGCAGCTCTACACCACCAACGGCGAGACCGACGGGCAGGCCGACAACGCCTACGGCGCCCTGTCGATCACCCCGGAGATGGCGACCTGCGTGACGGCCGCGCGGTCCGACCCGGACGACGAGTGGGAGCCCGAGAACTGCGGCAGCGTCTTCGAGTTCCCGGACGACGAGACGCTCGTCCAGAAGGAGTTCCAGAAGAACCTGCCGCTCGCCCTGGCGGTCGGCAAGTCCGCGCAGAACCCGGACGAGCCCGTCTCCCCCGTCGGACGGACCGCGCCCGACTTCGAGACCGACGCGTTCACCACGTCGTACGGCGACTCGCAGGAGGTCGCCTCGGTGATCCGCAGGTCGTTGGGGCACAAGCAGTTGCACTACCGGATCAACGGCGGCCGCGAGCAGACCACCCGCGTGCACGAATGGGACGGCGGCGAACGGTACGGCGACGAGAACGACACCTACTACGGCGAGTTCCGGGGCCAGGTCAGACGGCAGAAGCCCGGCGACAAGGTCGAGGTGTGGTTCAGCGGCAGGAAGGACAACATCCGCGTCGTCGAGAGCAAGCACTTCACCTACACCGTCCGTGACCGGCAGAAGGCCGATGTCCTGGTCATCGCGGACGAGGACTACACCGGAATCAATCCGAAGTACCCGGCCGGGACGAACAAGCCCCGCTACGCCCAGCAGTACGCCGACCTCGTCAAGTCCGCCAAGCACAAGCCGCTCGTCTGGGACATCGACAAGGACGGCGTCCCGCATGACCTCGGCGTTCTGGGCCACTTCGACGCGGTCGTCTGGTACCTGGGCGACAACCGTCTCACCCAGGACCCCGCCGACGACCCGGTGAAGACCTACCTCGGAGACCAGCCCGACTCGCAGGTGGCCGACCGCGCGAAGGACCTCGTCCTGTCGGTCCGCTCCTACCTGAACGAGGGCGGGAAGCTCCTGCACGCCGGTGAGACGACCGGATACTACGGCCCGGTCAGCCGTCTCAACGGCGGAGGCATCTTCTACGGTCTGAAGGGCCACCCCGAGAAGCCGTGCGTGGTCACGAGCAACTTCCGTGACGACTGCGAACTGCTGTCGGACGACTTCTTCCAGTACTACCTGGGCGCCTACGACAGGCAACTCGTCGGCGCACCGACCGCGTTCGCCGGGACCGACACCCCGTACAAGAACGTCACCTCGAAACTGACCGGGACCCCGACCAACCCCGTGAACGAGGCGGGCGGATTCCAGGTCACCTCCAGCGTCCTGCCCAAGGACGACTTCCCGCAGTTCAAGAGCTGGAAGGCGGGCGACTACACCGGCGCGGCCGCACCCACCGAGCCCATCGAGGGCCAGTGGTACGTGGCCGGGGCGCACGAGGACGCCAGCTACCGGCGACTGACCCGGACGGTCGACCTGTCCACGGTCACCGCCGCGCAGGCGCCGACCCTCCAGGCCCAGCTCTCCTACAGCACCGAGACGGGCTACGACAACATCATCGTCGAGGCGCACACCGCCGGGGCCGAGGACTGGACCACGCTGCCGGACAAGAACGGCCGGACGAGCACCAACGTCCCGACGGACTGCGAACAGGGTTACCTCCTGGCCATGCACCCGTTCCTCGGCCACTACCTGACCGGGGGCAACCCCTGCCGCAACACCGGGACGTCCGGCCAGTGGAACGCCATCACCGGCAACTCCAACGGCTGGGTGCCCGTCGCGTTCGACCTGTCGGCCTACGCGGGCAAGAAGGTCGAGGTGTCCATCTCCTATGTGAGCGACCCCGGCTCCGGCGGAACCGGGCTGTTCATCGACGACACCAGGCTCACCATGTCCGGTGGTCAGCCTGAGGCCGAAGGCTTCGAGACCGGACTCGGCCCGTGGGCCGTCCAGGGCGCCCCGCCCGGCAGCCCGGGGAACACCTCCGAGTTCGTCCGCGCGCAGGCCCAGATCGACGCCGTCTCGGCGGTGGCGACCAGGGACACCGTCCTGCTCGGCTTCGGCATCGAGCAGGCACCGGCGGCGGACCAGCGCGCCCTCGTCGCCAGAGCCCTCGACCATCTGCTCGACTGACCCGACCAGCCCAGAAAGACAACCCAGAAAGACAACCCAGAAAGACAACCCAGGAAGACAACCCCCGGGAGCCCGGCCGTGCCGGGCTCCCGGGCCCGGGCCCATATCGCAAGATCCAGTTGGTGTGCAGCAGCATGTGATGAACGACACGTGGCCGGACGCAACCATTCGCCCCCTCCCCCGCGTCTTACCAGACAGGAAGACCACCGGCGGGTGGAATCTTTCTGATCGAGCACGGCCCGCGACGTCCCGCAGAACGGGGTCGCCCTGGCACAGCCGATCCGACGCACGAGCCTCGGCCCGACCCTCGAACGAGGCCCCACGCGAACCCGCCGGGAACGGTGGCACGTATCACCTGACGGTGGGCGGTTCGTCCGCCCGGTCCGCGCGTGCCCCCGAACACGCGCCAGAAACCGGTACGGCCACGGGCCACTATCCACGGGGAGCGAACGATGACCGCTGCCACCATCCGCCGCGACACCGAACGCGACGACAAGAACCGCGCCACCAAGAACCGCGCCACCAAGAACCGCGCCACCATCGAGAGCACGCGGCGCTACGAGCGCGACGTCCTGCCGCTCGCCGACCCGCTGTACGCCAGCGCGGTCCGCATGACCCGCAACAGCGCGGACGCCGAGGACCTCGTCCAGGAGACCCTGGCCAAGGCGTACGTGAACTTCCACCAGTTCCAGGAGGGCACGAACCTCAAGGCCTGGCTGCACCGCATCCTCACCAACAACTTCATCAACACCTACCGCAAGAAGCAGCGCGAGCCCCAGCGCGCCGGTTCCGAGGAACTGGAGGAGTGGCAGATCGCCCAGGCCGAGGCCAGCTCGTCCGGTTTCCGGTCCGCGGAGTCGGAGGCGCTCGACCGCATCCCCGACGCCGGGATCGCCGCGGCCCTGCGGGCCCTGCCCAAGGACTTCCGCGACGCGGTGTACCTCGCGGACGTCGAGGGGTACGCCTACAAGGAGATCGCCGAGATGATGGGCACCCCCATCGGCACGGTGATGTCCCGCCTCCACCGCGGTCGTAAGCAACTCCGCGAAGCCCTCTCCGACCACGTGCTCGCCGCCTGAGCATCCGGCCTCTTCCGAGGATCCGGGAGAACACGATCCCGCAGGTGCCCCGTGCTTGCGGGATCGTCCTGTTCGGTGCATGAGGGGTTGTCCACCGGGTACCGAGAGCGAAACTCATCCGGTCAGCCATCAACCCCAACCCATCGTCGTCACCACGCAACGACCCGACGCCCGCGCGAACGAGCCGCCGGGCGTGCCCAGGCGATGCCAGCGATCGCCCGCGTTTCTCGACGGTGGAGGCCCACCCAGGGCCGACAGAGGAGAGAAACCATGAACAGGGTCCGCGACGTGATGACGGCCAAGCCCCATACTTTGCCGTTGGACGCGACGCTGTACGAGGCCGCCCAGGTCATGCGGGACCAGGGCATCGGGGACGTGCTGGTCACCTACGCCGGACGGCTCTGCGGCCTGATCACCGACAGGGACATCGTGGTCCGGGCCGTCGCGGAGAGCCGTGACACTTCTCTCACCCCCCTCGGGGACGTGTGCACGGCCGAGTTGACCACCCTGCGACTCGACGACGACACCGTGACGGCGGCCCGGCTGATGGTGGAACAGGCCGTACGGCGGCTGCCCGTCGTGGACGACGAGCAGCGTCCGGTGGGCATCGTGTCCATCGGTGACCTGGCCCTCGCCGACGGAGAGGACGGTCCGCTCAGCAAGATCAGCAAGGCGCCCCCGAACAACTAGCGCGGCGGACGCGTAGAGTCGTAAGGGTGACACCCACCGAAACGGTCCTGACGGACCAGCTCGCGTTGGAGATCGCCCGGCTCGGAATGGTCGGGGAGTCGTCCGACATCGGCACCCTGCACCGGGTGACGGAACTCGCCTCGCGAGCCGTCCCGGGATGCGCGGGCGCGGCGAGCGTGCGCTGGGCGTTGCCGGACGCGACCAGGAACGATCCGGAGTCGGCGCTCGGGCTGCCGCCCGACCCGTCCCGGGAGGTTCCGCGCGTCCCGGCGCAGACGCCCGCCCCGGAGGTGTTCCCGCCGGACGTCCCGGCACCGGAGGAGACCCGGCCCGAGCCGCTGGCCGCCGCGGCCAGCCATCCCGACCTCGCCGAGGTGACCGACCGGCAACTGTCCCGTGGCCACGGACCGATCTTCGACGTGGTGCTGGACCGCCGGACACTGTCGTCGGACGACATCCTCGGCGAGACCCGCTGGCCGGAGGCGATGTCCGACATGCTGCGCCGCGGGGTGCGATGTTTCACCACGGCCCCGCATCTGAACCCGCCCGTCCTGGTCACGCTCACCCTGTACGGGGTGACGCCGAAGTCGCTCGGGGACGGCCGGCACGCGCTGGCGTCCCTGCTGATCGCGCAGGGCACCGCCGCGGTCAGCAACACCCAGCAGTACGACGACGTGCACCGCACCGCCATCCAGTTGCAGGAGGCGGTGGAGGCACGGGCCATCGTCGACCAGGCGAAGGGCATCCTGATGCACGCGCTCGGATGCGACGCCGACGAGGCGTTCGCCGAGCTCCGGCGCATCTCACAGACACGTCATGTGAAGCTCACCGCGCTCGCCCAGCGTATCGTCGGTCACCAGGGGCTTCCGTAGAGCGGAAATCTAGGCGCATACGGGTGCGGCGCATAAGCTGCGCACTGCCGGACCGCGGAAGTCGGCCCGGCGATCTTCCGGTCCCGGAAGGACAGAGGCCACCTCGGCTCCGCCGTGTGACCGGATGAGAGGGAGACCAGATGCACGATCGGCCCGACCAGCTCGAACCCGAAACCCTGATGCGGGAGATCTCAGACCTCGAAGGGCGCATCGGTGAGCTGCGCCAGGCCGCTGGCGTGCCCGAACCCGATCTCCGGGTCACGCTGGACGCCGCGCTGGTCGAGTTGGAGCTGGCGCTGACCGTGCTGCGCACGATGGGCGGCGAGCACGTCGGCGAGCAGGGCGGGTCGGCGGCGGCCGAGAACGAGCGGCGGGTCCTGCGGACGGTCTTCCAGGACGCCCCCGTGCCGCTGTTCCTGTTGGATCGCAACACGAGCGTGCGGCGGGTCAACCGGCAGGCGGCGACGCTGCTCGGCACGTCGTCGGGCTATGTGTCGGGCAAGCAGTTCACGGCGTTCTGCGACATGGCGACCCGGGCGGCGGTGCGGTCGCAGCTCGCCGCGGTGGTCCGGACGGGGCGGCGGCGCCGCGTCCAGGTCCGGTTCCTGGGCCGGGACCGTCCGGTGGACGCCGTGGTGACGTTCGCGCGCGTGTGGATCCGCGGCGAACCCGATCCGATGGTCATGGTGGCCGCAGGTCCGACGAACACCCCCACCGACGACACGGCCGCCCAGGACGGGCAGGACCCGGCGCGCTCCCCGCGGGCGAAGGTCGCGCAGACCAGGGGCGCATCGGGCGGCCCGGCCGACGACGAGGCCGTCGCGACGATCGTGCACCGGATGGACGTCCTCGCGACCGCCAGCGAACTGCTCTTGGACGAGCCGGTCTTCAACGAGACGGTCGCGGTCCGGCGGTGCGCCAGGCTGCTGGCCGCCGAACTGGCCGACTGGGCGTTCATCGATCTGACCGTGCCGAGCGGCGGCGGCCCGGCGGGGGCCGCGCCCGCGGGCGCCCACGTCGCGGGCAAGGCGCCGCTGCGACGGCAGGTCGTGATGGGCCCGGACGACGAGCATTCCGTGGAGGCCGCGCGGACCTTGGAGGAGGTCGACCCGATCGAGGGCACGCTCCCCCACACCGTGTTCGTCACCCGGCAGAGCGCGCTGCGGCCGCATGTGGAGAGCCTCGACGTCCTCGGGACCTGCCCGGACGGCCATCCGGTCTGCGGCAAGATCGGCGCGACCTCGGTGCTGAGCGTCCCGATCGAGGACGGCGACCGCGCCATCGGAACGATCACGCTGGCGGCGAGCGGCGAGTACGGCCCGTTCGACCTCATGGACCTCGGTGTCGTCCAGCGCCTCGGCCGGTATCTGGCCCTGGTGATCAGGGCGGCGCGGCTGTACCGGCGCCGCGCGGAGGTCGCGGAGACGTTGCAGGCCGGGCTGCTGCCGAGGGCGCTGCCGACCATCCAGGGGGTGAGCGTCGCCGCGAAGTACCTGACGGCGACGCACGGCTCGGAGGTCGGCGGCGACTTCTACGACGTGTTCCGCACCGAGAACGGCTGGGGTCTGATCCTCGGCGACGTGTGCGGCAAGGGCGAGGACGCGGCGGCGGTGACGGCCACGGCCCGGCACTGCGCGCGGCTGGCGTCCCGGTGGCGGTCGCGGCCCGGGGACGTGCTCGGCATCGTGAACGAGGCGCTGCTGGACGAGGACCGCTTCGTCACCGCCGTCATGGCCGGGTTGACGGTCGAGACCGAGAAGGTCATCGTGTCGCTCGGCACGGCCGGCCACCCCCCGGCGATCGTGGTCCGCGCGGACGGCGTGATCAGGACGGCGGCCCGCGGCGGTGTCCCGCTCGGCCTGTTCGAGGACTTCGAGCCGGGCCTGGACACGGTCGACCTCACCGCGGGCGACACGCTGATCCTGCATTCGGACGGCGTCCTTGAGGCGTGCGACATGATGCGGCAGGAGTTCGGGCAGGAGCGTCTGCTGGAGACCCTCGCGGCGCACGCGGGCGACACCCCCCAGGGGATGCTCGCCGGGGTGGAGCGGGTGCTGCTGGAGTTCTGCGACGGTGACCTTCGCGACGACGTGTCGATGCTGGCGATGCGGGTGGAACCACCGTCCCTTACCTGACTGATGTCCGTTTCGCAGGGTAGATCTTTTCCATGACCGTGAACCCTGCGGACAAGCCCCGCAACGAGACCGAGCACGAACGTCTCGACCGACAGTTGATGGAACTCCTCCAGGGGTTCCGCGTCGCGGTCACCGGTGTGCAGGTTCTCTTCGCCTTCCTGCTCACCGTGCCGTTCTCCGCGAACTTCGACGAGGTCGACGGCCCGGGAGTGACGCTGTTCTACATCGCCCTGTTCGGTGCGGCGTTCGCCTCGATCTGCTTCATCGCCCCCGTGTTCCAGCACCGGATCCTGTTCCAGCTCGGGCAGAAGCCGCTGCTGATCCGCCGCGCGAACCGGTTCGGGATCCTCGGCGCGTTCGCGCTCAGCATCTCGATCACCGCGGCGACCACGCTGATCGTCGAGTCGCTGGAGGAGAAGGCGGCCCTGACGGTCGTGACGATCGCGGTCGTCCTGCTGCTGTCCGGGTGGGCGTGGTTCGTCCAGCCCTACCTGACACGGCTGTCCGCGAGCCGCAAGCTCAAGGACAGCGACACCTGACCGGCCCCTGAACCGGTACGGCCAAAGGCCGACCGGGTCAGGGGTCGTCTCGCCGCGGGGACCGGTTCGGTCAGTAGGCGCGGCCGAAGATCACGCGCCGGCCGTAGGCGGACGGACGCCCGCACTTCACGCACGCGCCCGTCTCGTCGGGCGCGTCGGCCGGGATGACCCGGGGTGTCGCGGCGGTCTCGGCCTTGACGTCGTCCTCGCACGCGGTGTCGCCGCAGTGGAACGCGCGGGCCCACCCGGACGCGACCTGCGCGACGAACGCGTCCCAGCCGTCCACGGCGGCGGTGTTGTCCTCGCGGAACGCCTCGGCCCTGGCCAGCAGGAACGACTGGAAGTCGGCGAGGATCCCGGGCAGCAGCTCGGGCAGCTTGTCCAGCGGGATCTGCTCCTTGCCCTGCCCCTCGACCGTCGGGAGCCGGCGGGCGAGGGTGGCGACACCGGCGTCGATGTCGCGCTTGCCGAGCTCGACGCGGACCGGGACGCCGCGCATCTCCCACTCGTTGAACTTGAACCCCGGGGAGAGCTGCGGACGGTTGTCGTCCACATGCACCCGGATGCCCATCGCCCTGATCGCCGCGCCCAGCCTGCGGGCCTCGGTCGCGGCCTGCTCGCCCTGCTCCTTGCGCCCGATCGGGACGATCACGACCTGGTACGGCGCGAGCCGGGGCGGCAGCACGAGTCCCTTGTCGTCGCCGTGCGTCATGACCACGGCGCCGAGCATCCGGGTCGTCATGCCCCAGGACGTGGTGTGCGCCAGCGTCAGCTTGCCCGCCTCGTCCTGGTACTGGATCTCGAAGGCCTTGGCGAAGTTGGTGCCGAGGTAGTGCGACGTCGCGGCCTGGAGCGCCCGGCCGTCCCGCATCATGGCCTCGAGCGTGTAGGTGCGGACGGCTCCGGCGAACCGTTCGCCCGGCGTCTTCTCCCCCGGCACGACCGGCATCGCCGCGAGTTCCCTGGCGACGCCCGCGTAGGCGTCCAGCGCCCACATCGTCTCGCGCATCGCGTCGTCCTCGTCGGCGTGCGCGGTGTGGCCCTCCTGCCAGAGGAACTCGGTCGTGCGCAGAAACAGCCGGGGCCGCATCTCCCACCGGACGACGTTCGCCCACTGGTTCAGCAGCAGCGGCAGGTCACGGTGCGAGTCGATCCATTTGGCCATGTACTCGCCGATGATCGTCTCGGAGGTGGGCCGGACGACCAGCGGCTCGTCCAGCTCCTTGCCGCCCGCGTGCGTCACGACCGCCAGCTCCGGCGAGAAGCCCTCGACGTGCTCGGCCTCACGCTTGAGGTAGGACTCCGGGATCAGCGACGGGAAGGACACGTTGTCGTGCCCGGCCTCCTTGATCCGCCGGTCCAGGTCGGCTTGGAGCAGCTCCCACACCCGGTATCCGTACGGTCGGATGACCATCGTGCCGCGCACCGGTCCGCGGTCGACGAGCTGCGCCTGCACGACCAGCTCGTTGTACCAGGCGGAGAAATCCTCACTCTGCGGCGTCACACCTTCTCGACTCACGGCCATAGGGTACCGACTGCCGACAGGGGCACCGACGCTTTTCGCCGCGCATGGGCGCCTTCGCTACTCTCGCGGGATGCGCTGGTCCCAGATGTTCGCGCCCACGCTCCGTGACGATCCGGCCGAGGCCGACGCGCCGAGCCACCGGCTGCTGCTGCGCGCGGGCTACATCCGGCAGCTCACCGCCGGGCACTACTCTCTGTTGCCGCTGGCCGTCCGTGTCCGCGCCAAGATCATCGCGATCGTGCGGGCGGAGATGGACGCGATCGGCGCGCAGGAGATGCTGCTGCCCGCCCTGCACCCGGCCGAGCCGTGGCAGCGCTCCGGCCGCTGGGAGCTGATGGGCCGGGAGATGTTCCGGCTCACGGACCGGCGCGGCGCCGACCACGCCCTCGGCATGACGCATGAGGAGATATTCGCGACGGTCGCCGGGGAGCTGAACTCCTACCGGCAGCTTCCACAGCACTGGTACCAGTTCCAGACGAAGTTCCGGGACGAGCCGCGCCCCAAGGGCGGCCTCATGCGAACCCGCGAGTTCACGATGAAGGACGCCTACAGCTTCGACATCGACCGGCCCGGTCTGGACGTCTCGTTCGACGCCTACCACGGCGCCTACACGCGGATCTTCGAGCGGCTCGGCATTCCGGCGCTGGCGTGCGAGGCGTCCAGCGGCACCATGGGCGGTTCCGGCTCGACCGAGTTCATGTGCCCGTCCGGCGTCGGGGAGGACCGTCTCGTCCACTGCCCCGCCTGCGGGTACGCGGCGAACATCGAACGCGCGACGTCCGTCCTGCCGGCCGCCTCCGACGAGCCCGGCCTCCCGGCCCCCGAGCGTTTCGACACTCCGGGCGTCCGCACCATCGAGGACCTGCTGGCCTACGACGCGCCCGCCGACCGCCAGATCAAGACCCTCGTCCACATCCTGGACGGCACGCTGACGCTCGTCCTCCTCCGCGGCGACCACCCCCTTAACGAGCAGAAGCTCGTGGACGCGACGGGCGCGACCGCGGTGCGCGCCGCCGACCCGGCCGAGATCCGGGACGCCCTCGGCGCGCTGCCGGGCAGTCTCGGGGCGGTGGGCGTGTCGCTCCCGGTGATCGCGGACGAGTCGCTGCGCGGTCGCCGGGCCATGTTCACCGGCGCCAACACCGACGACGTCCACCTGCGCGGCGTCGACGTCGACCGCGACCTCGACGTCGGTCTGTGGGCGGACCTGCGCGAGGTCGCGGCGGGCGAGCCCTGTGTCCGCTGCGGGGAACCCCTGGAGATCCAGCGGGCCATCGAGGTCGGCCATATCTTCAAGCTCGGTGACCGCTACGCCCGCGCGCTCGGCGCCGAGGTCCTCGCCCCGGACGGCCGTCGCGTCCCGGTGATCATGGGGAGTTACGGCATCGGCATCGAACGCGCGATGGCCGCGATCGTCGAGAACCACCACGACGACCGGGGCATCGTCTGGCCCCTGTCCGTCGCCCCGTTCCAGGTCGCCGTCGTGGCCGCGCAGTCGGACGACGCCGACGTCGCCCAGGCCGCCGAGGACGTCTACACGTCGCTCACCTCCTCCGGTGTCGAGACGGTCGTCGACGACCGTCCCGAACGCGCGGGCGTGAAGTTCCGGGACGTCGAACTGACCGGGATCCCGTTCCGCGTCACCGTGGGCCGCCGCGGCCTCGCCGACGGAACGGCCGAGATCACCACGCGCGCCACCGGCGAGACGGTCAAGGTTCCGTTGGCGTCCGTCGCGTCCCACGTCCGTTCGCTGCTCACGAACTGAGCCCACCGGCCCGCGAGGGGACCGGTCGCCGGGCGCCGAAATTGGCTTGACGCGGCAGTCGGCCTTTTCGAGACTCGGCGCCATGGGACACGTCGAGGTCGGTCACGTTCGTCATGTTCTGCCGGACGGCCGCATCCTGCTGGACGACGTGTCATTCCGCGTCGGGGAAGGCGCGGTCGCCGCGCTCGTCGGCCCGAACGGGGCGGGGAAGACGACGCTTCTGCGGTTGATCGCCGGGGACCTCGCCCCGCAGGAGGGCACGGTCGCGCACAGCGGCGGGCTCGGCGTGATGCGGCAGTTCGTCGGGGGGATGCGGGACGACTCGTCCGTCCATGACCTGCTGCTTTCCGTCGCGCCGCCCCGGGTCCGCGATGCGGCGGCCGCGGTCGAGGCGGCCGAACTGGCGATGATGGAACGCGACGACGAACCGACCCAGCTCCGTTATGCCACGGCCCTGTCCGGGTGGGGCGACGCGGGCGGCTACGAGATCGAGGTCCTCTGGGACGCGTGCTGTGTCGCGGCCCTCGGGGTCTCGTACGACTCCTGTCGGTGGCGCGAGGTGCGCACGCTGTCCGGCGGCGAACAGAAACGTCTGGCGCTGGAGGCGCTGTTGCGCGGCCCCGACCAGGTCCTCCTTCTGGACGAGCCCGACAACTATCTCGACGTGCCGGGCAAGCGATGGCTTGAGGAGAAGCTGCGCGAGACGTCCAAGACGGTCCTTCTCGTGTCCCACGACCGTGAACTCCTCGACCGTTCCGCCGACCGCATCGTCACCGTCGAGGCGTCCCGCGTCTGGATCCACGGCGGCCGTTTCTCCACCTACGCCGCCGCCCGCCGCGACCGCAACGAACGCCTGGAGGAACTGCGCCGCCGCTGGGACGAGGAACACGCGAGGCTCAAGGAACTCGTCAACAACCTCAAGGTCAAGGCAAGCACGAACGACTCCTTCGCGTCCCGCTACCGAGCGGCGCAGACACGCCTGCGCAAGTTCGAGGAGGCGGGCCCCCCGGAGAACCCGCCCCGGGACCAGAACCTGAAGATGCGCCTGCGCGGCGGCCGTACCGGCAAACGCTCGGTGATCTGCGAGGGCCTCGAACTGACCGGTCTGATGAAGCCGTTCGACACCGAGATCTGGTACGGCGAACGCGTCGCCGTCCTCGGCTCCAACGGTTCGGGCAAGTCGCATTTCCTGCGGCTTCTCGCCACCATCGCCGAGACGCTTCCGCGCGGCGCGACCCCGACGGCGCCCGTCGCCCACACCGGCACGGCACGTCTCGGGGCGCGCGTCGTCCCCGGTCTCTTCGCGCAGACCCACGCGCGGCCGGACCTGGCCGGACGTACCCCGTGCGAGATCGTGATGACCGAGCACGCCCGGCTGCGCGACAACGCGATGAGCGACCTGGCCCGATACGAACTCCAGCACTGCGCGGAACAGCGCTTCGAGACCCTTTCTGGCGGTCAGCAGGCCCGTCTCCAGATCCTTCTCCTGGAACTCGGCGGCGCCACGCTCCTCCTCCTGGACGAGCCCACCGACAACCTCGACCTGGCCAGCGCGGAGGCCCTTCAGGAAGGCCTGGAGTCCTACGAGGGCACCGTCATGTCGGTGACCCACGACCGCTGGTTCGCGCGATCCTTCGACCGTTTCCTGGTGTTCGGCGCCGACGGTTCCGTCTACGAGTCCCCGGAACCGGTCTGGGACGAGGCCCGGGTGTCCCGTCCACGTTGAGGAGGGCGAGGTGTGTCTGACGGAACGGTCCGGAACGCGCGGACGGAATTCGGCGCCGGTTCACGCGCCGGTCGGTGAAACGTAAGATCCTTCTCAGCGGTCAAGAACAGAGGAGCCGACCATGCCCCCATCCGGTACCACCCCCGGCGGCTCATCCGCGCACTCCGCCCCCCGCCTGCCCGAGGACGTCCAGGCACGGTTCAGGACCGACATCCCCTCCCCCGCACGGACGTGGAACTACTGGCTCGGCGGCAAGGACAACTACGAGGTCGACCGGGCGGTCGGCGACGCCACCGCGGCACTGCATCCCGAGATCTTCGAAGAGGCCAAGGAGGGCCGCCGGTTTCTGAGCCGCACCGTGAAGTACCTGGCGACCGAGGAGAACATCCGCAACTTCCTCGACATCGGCGCCGGGCTGCCCACCGAGTCCAACACCCATCAGGTCGCCCAGCAGGTCGCTCCCGACTCACGTGTCGTGTACGTCGACAACGACCCGATGGTGCTCGTGCACGCGCGCGCCCTGATGCGCGGAACCACGCCGGAGGGGGTCACCGGCTACCTCGACGCCGACTTCCACGAGCCGCGGCGGATCCTTGAGGAGGCCGCGAACGTCCTGAACTTCAAGCGGCCCATCGCGGTGATGTTCATGGGCGTCCTGGGGTTCTGTCCGGACTACGAGACGGCCAAGCAGATCGTGGCCGACACGATGGCGGGCGTGCCGTCGGGCAGTTTCCTCGTCGTGTGGGACTCCTCCGACACGTCCGAGCAGGCCAGGCGCAGCACCGAGAAGTACGCCGAGTCCGGAGCGCAGCCGTACACCCTGCGCAGCCCCGAGCAGATCGCGGGGTACTTCGACGGTCTGGAGATGCTGGAGCCGGGCGTCGTCTCGGTCTCCCATTGGCGGCCGGACCCCTCGACGGGCGAACCCCCTCACGTCCACGGCTACGGCGGAATGGCCCGCAAACCCTGACACAGGCCCTGGTGTGGGCCCTGGTGTCGGCCCCGGTATGGGCTCAGGTATGAGCCCGACGCTCGCGTGGTGCTCCACCCTGTTTCACCGGAGACGGATAAAGTGCCCGGGTGCGGGTGGTTCACGGGGGCGGCGCGGGGCACAGGGCCGCCTATGTCGCGTTCGATCGGTTTCCGTCCAGCAAGGGCTCGGCGGTGCACATCGCGCAGATGGCCGACGAGCTGTTCGCCCGGTTCGGGGGCGGGCTGCTCGCCGTGATCGGCGGCGCCGACCTGCCCCGGTACCAACGGGAGGGGACGCGGGAGGTCGCCCGCTTCGACACGCCGGTGCCGAACCTGATCGACCGGGCCGAGGCGTTCTCCCGGTGGGTCGCGGCGCATCTCGAACCGCACCGCGACACCCTGGAGGTCTGCCACGTCCGGGATCCGTGGAGCGCTCTACCGGCCGTCGCGGACGGCCGCCGCCACCGCGTGGTGTACGAGGTCAACGGGCTCCCGTCGATCGAGATGGCGCACACCTGGCCGTGGGCGGCGCCCGGGACGCTCGCCAAGGTCCGGGAGCTGGAACGGTTCTGTCTGGAGCGCAGCGACGCGATCGTGGTGCCTTCGGCGGTGATCGGCGCGGCCGTGCGGCGGTTCGGCGTCCCGGAGGCGAAGATCCATCTGGTGCCGAACGGCGCGGAGGTCCCCGGGCCGGCGGAGCGTCCCGTGGACGCGCCCGAACGCTACATCGTGTACGTCGGCGCGTTGCAGCCCTGGCAGGGCCTGGACGTGCTGATGCGCGCGTTCGCGCGGCTCGCCGACCTGGACGGCCTGCGGCTCGTGGTGTGCGCGTCCGTCCCGGAGCGGCGGGCGAAGCCGGTGCGGCGGCTGGCCGAGCGGCTCGGGGTCGCCGACCGGGTCGACTGGCGGTTCACGCTGCCGCACTCCGAGGTGGCGGCGTGGCTCGCGCACGCGGAGGCGTCCGTGGCGCCGCTGACCGGCTGCGCCCGCAACCTCGACCAGGGCTGCGCGCCGTTGAAGGTCATCGAGTCGATGGCGGCGGGCGTGCCGGTGGTGGCGTCCGACCTTCCGGCGGTACGGGAGCTGATGGCGGACGGCGTGCACGGACGGCTCGTCCCGGCCGACCGTCCCGCCGAACTGGCCAGGGCCGTCCGGATCCTGCTGGAGTATCCGGACGAGGCCGCCGCGATGGGACGACGCGGCCGCGAACGCATTGAGCGGGGCCTGACCTGGGCGCGGTCACGGGCTCTGCTGGCCGAGGTCTACCGTACGATCGCGCCATCGGATCGACAGGTGGTTCGCGATGTTCTGGCGTAAGCAGAAGGCCGCCATCGAGCGGTTCCACCCGCTGCACCGGGCGCTGATCCTGGAGCGCGCCTGCTCGGTGTCGCTGCGGCGGGACGACTGGGAGCCGGTGATCCAAAGTCTCGCGCGGCACGGCGCCGAGGTGCGGCGGCGCCGATGGCGGTTGCCGAAGCGGGTCCCGGGCGTCCTGGTGCCGATGCTGCGGATCCTCGCCGCCGACATGCCGCCCGACGGGGTGCTGTCGGTCGCCGCGGACATGCGGGGCTCCAACGTCCCGGAGAAGAAGGGGCCGGAGCAGCACGTGCCCACCCAGCATCCGATCTCGGCGATGCGGCAGTGGTACGTGGTCGACCCGTGGCTGCGGATACGGGCCGAGCTGCGCGACGGCAGCGTCGTCGAACTCGACGTCACCGACCGGATCAGGAATCGCAAGTACCGCAAGAACGCACGCGGCAAGGTCAAGCTCAAGAGCAAGTCGAAGACGGTGCAGATCGTGCGGGTCACCAGGCGGCTGGCGAAGGACGCGGTCGTCCGGCCGCCCACCGCGCCGCCGCCCCGCTGGATCAGGGTGCGGGTCAAGCGGGGCGCCCGGATGGTGATCCGCGCCAACGGCAAGTTCCCGGGACCGCTGGAGGACCAGGCCATGATCGACCGGATCCTGCACGTGTCGACGGAGCCGTTCCGGTGGACGCCGCCGGGCACGGCGGCGAGGAGGGCCCGGTGACGGTGACCCGCTGCCAGGTGACCACCGGGTTCTTCGTGCTCGGCCGCTGCGGGCAGGCGGCGGTCGCGTCGTGCGGGCGGTGCGGCCGTCCCGTCTGCGCCGCGCACGCCGGGCCGGGCGGGCTGTGCCCCGAGTGCGCGGCGGCACAGGGCTACGGGACGCACGACCCGCACGAGCCGGCGTGGACGACCGGATACCGCCGCCACTACTACCAGAGCAGTTCCCACGCCTACACCGACGCGACCTGGTACGCCTCGTTCGACGAGTACGACCGCGGGGCGTTCGACCCGGGCGACGACTACGCGCACGGCGGCGACTGGGGGCCGGACGACGACACGGGATTCGTGGACAGCTGATGCCCCGCGTCCTGTGGATCACCGAGCACTATCCGCCGAGCCGGGGCGGCATGTCCCAGTCGTGCGACCGGATCGTCCGGGGGCTGCGCGGCGCCGGCGTCGAGGTCGACGTGGCGCATCTGACGCGCCGAGCGAGCCCGTGGGGCGTCACGCGCGAGCACGGCGGGCGGCTCGTCACGGCCCCGCTCGGCGACGACGCCGAGAACGCGCTGCGGCGCCTGTGGACGACCCTCACCGCCGAGGACCTCACCGGCTACGACCATGTCGTCGCGTTCGGCGGCGTGTACGCGCTGCTCGCGGCGCCCGTCCTGTCCGCGCTGCTGGACGCGCCGCTGGTCACGCTGCTGCGCGGCAACGACATCGACGTCGGCGCGTTCTCGATGCGGCGGCGCGGCGTGCTGACGGACGCGCTGCGCGCCTCGGCCCGCGTGTGCGTCGTCGCGCGTTCGCACATTCCGCTGGTGACCGCGCTCGCGCCGGACACGGCGGTGACGTTCGTCGCCAACAGCGTCGACACCGCGCACTGGCGGATCCTGCCGTCCGAGCGGAAACGGGGTCTGGCGTGGCGGGACGAGCACGTCCGTGCGGGGCGCCGCACGGTCGGGCTCATCGGGCAGCTCAAGGTCAAGAAGGGCGTCGGGTTCTTCCTGGACGCGTTGGCCGCGTCCGGGCACGCCGAGGCGTTCCATCTGCTGCTGGTCGGCGAGGTCGAGGAGTCCGTGCAGGAGTGGCTCGGCGCCCGCGCGGACTCGGTACCGCACTCGTTCCTGCCGTTCCTCGACCGCTACGAGCTTCCCGCCGTGTACGCGAGCTGCGACCTGGTCGCCCTGCCGTCGTTCTACGACGGGATGCCGAACGTGGCGTTGGAGGCGGCGGCACTCGGCGTGCCGCTGATCGCCTCGGACGGCGGCGGGCTCGCGGACGTGGCCGACGACGAGATCGGCTTCGTGTTCCGCGCGGGTGACGCGCACGCCTGCCGCGCGGCGATCGACCGGGCCGCGCGGGCGGCCGACGCGGACCTCGCGCGGCTCGGCGCCGCCGCGGCGGAGCGGATCCGGCGCGACTTCACCCCGGCCGCGGAGACCGCCGGGTACCTCGCCGTCCTCGACGCGGTCCGTTGATCGCCTGCTACGCGGCCGGGGACGGGCTCGGGCATCTGACGCGCCTGCGCTCCGTCCTGCACACGCTGCGCCGGGACGGTCCCGTGACCGTGGCGACGGCCTCCCCGTTCGCGGCGGATCCGCGTGTCACGGGCGGCTGGCACGTCGTGTCGTCCCTCGACGGCGTGGCCGCCGACGAGGTGATCGTCGACGCCTTCCCCGCCGGGCTGAGGGGCGAGCTGACGGGCGTTCCGGCGGGCGCGCGACCGGCGGGCCCGCGGGTCACCCATCTGGCGCGGCTGTTGCGCTGGGACGCCTACCGGCCGCTGCTTCCCGCCGACCCGCCGCGTTTCGACCGCACGTTCGTCCTCGAACCCCTGGACCCCGCGCACCACGCCTACCTGTGTTCGGTCTCCACGGAGGTCGTCCCGCTGACGCTCGCCGACCCACCGGCGGAGCCGCTCGACGTGGACGGCTGGCTCATCGTCCACAGCGGGCCCGACGCGGAGACGCTCGAACTCGTCGCCTACGCGCGGGACATGGCGGCCGTCGAGGGCGTCCGACCCCCGATGACGCTGGTGTCGCCGCGGAGGCCGGACGGTCTGCCACCGGGAGTCGCGCACCTGGACGCCTACCCGGCCTGCCCGCCGGGTCCGAACGTGGAACGCGTCGTGACCGCCGCCGGGTTCAACGCCGTCCGCCAATACGAACCGTGGCGACACATGCACCGTATGTTGCCGTTTCCGCGCAGCCTGGACGACCAGTTCGCCCGCGCGTCCCGAGCCAGACGGGAAACGGTTCCGCGCTAGGCGGGGAGCGTCACCTCGAACTCCACCTCGACGTCGTCGGCGAGCCTGAGGGCCCCGAAGAACGCCGAGTACGGCTTGATGCCCCATCGGCTCTGCGTCACGGTGGCGGAACCGCGCACCACGTCGCCCTCCAGGGCGGCCGTCACCCGGACGGGTTTCACCCGCCCCATGATCTTCAGGTCGCCCTCGATGGCGTCGGTGCCGACGTTCGTCGACGTGAACGTGATCTCCGGGTGTCGCCGGGTGTCCAGAACCTTGCCCAGGGTCTTCTCGATCTCCGCGCGGTCCTGGTCGGTCAGCGGTTTGACGCCGCCGGTGCCCGCGCGGACCTCAAGCCCGTCCGGCGGGACGACCACCTCGACCGACGAGGTGTCCAGCGGCTCGCGGGCCTGGACCGTCGCCGACCAGCGCGTGGCCTCCAGGATCAGGTCATGGCCCGCCCGCCGGCCGAGCCCGCTGCGGCCCGTCCTGACCAGCAGGCGACCGTTGTCCGGTCCCAGCTCGTACGTTCCTTCTCGTACTGCCATCTGTTCACCATGACACGCGCCCGCCCGAACGTCTCACTCCAGGCAGGTCACCTTGGGTTGTGGACGGTACTCGGTGTGGAACTTCTCCCGGCGGACCTGGCGGCCGTCCCGCAGCAGCGTCCGCCACACGTCGATCTCGAAACCGTTGCGCCCGCGGGTGGGCACGCAGTCCCACCCGCGTCCGGAACCCGTGCCGAACGGCGTGACCCCGTACCGCTCGGACGACCTGGACCTCACCTGGTAGCGGCGTTCGCCCCACAGGTTCACCGTCAGCGACGACGCGCCGTGCACCACCTCGATGCGCACGGGACGTCTCGTGTCGTTCCGCCAGGTGAAGTCGAGGCCCGGGTACGACACGGCCGCCTCTCGCCCCTCCGGATACTCCGGCATGTACATCGAGTGCGCGCGCGCCTTCCGGATGTCCAACCCCGCGCGGAAGACCGCGTTGAACAGCGTCGAAGACACCTGGCAGACGCCGCCGCCCACATCGTTCACCAGCCGCGATCCCATGATGGCGGGCGCGGGCACGTAGCCGCGGCTCTCGGTGCGCGGGCCGACGACATCGTTGAACGAGAACGTCGTGCCCGGCGCGACGACGTGCCCGTCCAGCATCTCGGCGGCGAGCGCGATGTTGCGCACCCGTGGTTCTCCGGGCTCGAACCAGGTCGTGTAAGTGCTCATCGGCTCCGCGCGCGTTCCCCGGTCGGGGACCGCCTTCACCGGTAAGGCGTCGTTCCGCGGCACCTGCTGACGGTCGGCCTGCGCCGTGGACGCGCCGGACCCCCGCGCGAGCCCCAGGTAAGCACCCAACAGAAGCCCGGTCGTCGCCAGCGCGCCCGCGACGAGCGGCCACCACTGCCGGACGCAGTCCCGCAACTCCGGCTGCCGTGCATGGAACCGTCCCTTTCCGCCACCGGCTCTCGTGTCCTGGGCCCTCGCGCCACCGGGCCTCCTCCGGCCGGGTCGTCTCCCCCCGCCGGTCCGGGTCCGCCTCACGAAACTCCACACCCCCCGCGGATCCCCCGACGGGGATCCCGCAACGAACCCTCCCCCGGGCCGGCCCGACACGCCCGCGTCTTTGCGCGAACAACACCCGGACAACAGCGAATCCAGGCACGTCAGCGGGCCCGCGCGCCCTCCCGCAGCCGCTCGGGGTCGATCTCGCGGCCCGGCCACCGGCGGAGATACTCGGCCTCCAGCTGGTTCATCCGGCGCGTGTGCTCCCCGTACGCCTGGTCGGCGGCGTGTCTGAGGGCGTCCATCCGCGTCGCGTACAGGTGCGCGAGCTCACGGAACAGGTCGTCGTCGGTGAGGTCGCCGGGGTCGACCCCCGGTTCGGTGTCATCGGTCGTCATGTGCTGCCTCCTCCTCCGCGGGCGCCTCGTCCCCTACCCGGAGGCGACCGGCGTGAACACCGCGAGGGCGCGGGGGTGCTTGCCGAACCGCACCGGCCCCGGCGAGGACGACACCTCACCGTCCCGGGCGATCCGCAGCCCGCCCGACCGGGACGCCAGCTCCAGCCCGGAGGCCCGCCACGCGCGGAACCCGGGCGTGATGTGCAGGTGCCCGACCAGGACGGCGGCGACCGCGCGGACGCGGGGAACCCGGCGCCCGGTCGCGACCATCCGTATGTCGAGCCGCGCGTCGTCGAGCCGGTCGCGCCAGGTGGGGGCGGCGCCGCGCGACCCGTACGCGCAGTTCCCGACGAACGCCAGCCACACGCGGCGGTCCCGGCCGTCCACGGTCACCTCGACCGGTTCGGAGTGCCGCAGCGTGCGGACGGCGGCGACCGCGAGCGCCGGCCACTTCCCGAGGCGCTTCTCCAGCCGTTCTCGCCGGTCGACCAGCTCGGTGTAGGCTCCGAAGCTCGCCGTGTTGAGGAAGAGCCGTTCCTCCTTGTCCGCCGCCGTACCGCTGACGGGTGTGACAAATGCCACGTCCACGTGGCCGAGTCGTCCGTCCCGGTACGCGGCGACCGCGTCGGTCACCGACTCCACGCCGAGCGCGCGGGCGAAATGGTCGAACGTCCCGCCGGGGACGACGAGCAGCGGCACATCGTGCTTCAGCGCGGCGCGCGCTCCCGCGTTCACGGTGCCGTCCCCGCCGACGACCGCGAGCACCGCGGCCCGCCGGGCGGCCTCGCCGAACACCTTGTCGACGTCCTCGTCCTGCCCGAGCCGGACGATCTTCGCCGCGGGCAGTTCCCGTCGGAGCAGCTCGACCACCGGATCCGGGCGGCCCGGCAGGATCGCCGCGGTGGCGCCTCCGACACCGCCCGATCCGGGATTGACGACCACGACCAGCCCGTCGCCGTCCTCGCTGACCAGGCCCTTCGCGTCCTCGCTCCGGGTCACGCGGGCCACCGGAGGGCGCGCGGGCCACACCATGCGCGTGCCGAGCGCCGCCAGCGCGCCGATCCCCACGCCCGCCAGCACGTCGCCCGGGTAGTGCGCGCCGGTGTAGACGCGGGAGAACGCGACCGCCGCCGCCGTCGCCGCGACCGGCACGGCCACCGGGCGCGGCGCCTCCAGCGCGACACCGGTCGCGAACGCCGCCGCCGACGCCGAATGCCCGGACGGGAACGCGTGCGACGTCGGCAGCTTCCACCGGATCCGGATCGGCGGCACCAGGTCGACGACGGGCCGCTTGCGGCGGAACGCCTGCTTGCCGAGCAGGTTCACCGCCGGGCTCGCCACCGCGATCGCGATGGAGCCGCGCAGCGCGGCCCGCCGCAGCCGGGCCCGTCCGGTGGCCCCCAGCACACCCGCGGTCGTGAACCACAGGACGCCGTGGTCGGCGAACCTCGACAGCCTCGGCAGGACGTACTCAAGCCCGCGCAGCCGTGCCGCCGCGACCCGGTCGAACGCCCACCGGTCCACCCGTCCGAGCCTGCGCAGCAGGCCACGACGCGGCTCGGGCGCCGTCCGGTGGCGGCGCGGCGGGACGGGCCAGGTCGGCGCGGCGGCACCCGCGTGGGGACGCCGTGAACGGTTGACGCGCATGCCCCGGGTATCCCCAGGGACGGCGACATGATTCCGCAAAGATCTCAAATCAGGGGTCACATGAGGGTGTACGTCACTCCGGACTCGGCGACTGCAATAGGCTTCGCGGCATGAGTCACCCGGAACGGCTCGGTTCCCCGGGTGGTGAGTCGGTCGGAACGATCGCGGAGCCTCCTCACGTGAACGAGAAGCTGGCCGACTACGCCGCCCGCCACGGGCTGAGGCAGAGCGCCGCGCGCCCCCCGCTCGGCAAGTACCTCCAGAGCGTGTGGGCACGCCGGAACTTCATCTGGGCGTTCGCGTCCGCGAAGAACATCTCGCTGTACAGCGACTCGCGGCTCGGCCAGGTGTGGCAGGTCCTCACGCCGCTGCTGAACGCGGCGGTCTATTACCTGATCTTCGGGTTGCTGCTCGGCCTCAGCCGCGGGCTGCCGGACTTCATCCCGTTCCTGGTGACCGGCGTCTTCCTGTTCGGCTTCACACAGCGGTCGGTCACCTCGGGCGCCAAGTCCGTCGGCGACAACCTGTCGCTGATCAGGGCGCTGCACTTCCCGCGGGCGACGCTGCCGCTCGCGATCGCCGTCGTCGAGCTCCAGCAGTTGCTGCTGTCGCTGGGCGTGCTGTTCGCGATCGTGTTCGCCTACGGCGAGCCGCTCAGCCTGTACCTGCTGCTGTTCGTGCCCGTGGTGATGCTCCAGCTCATGTTCAACGTGGGCATCAGCATGGTGATGGCGCGGATCGGCGCGTTCAACCGCGACGTCACGCAGCTCCTGCCGTTCGTCATGCGCACCTGGCTCTACGCGTCCGGTGTGATCTTCAGCCTGCCGTCGCTGCTGGAGAAGGGCTCCAAGCTCTCCCAGTACCCCATCCTCGGCGAGCTGCTCCAGCTCAACCCGGCGTACATCTACCTGGAACTGAGCAGGCACGTGCTGCTCAGCGACTACCGCGAGTACATCGATCGCAAGTACCCCATGGACGTGGGTCAGTTGTGGCTGACCGCCGGGATCTGGTCCGTGGTGATGCTGGTCGGCGGGTTCCTGTACTTCTACAAAGCCGAGGAGCGGTACGGCCGTGGCTGACACGAAGGTGCGCGGGAACAGCGTGGAGATCGACCCGAACCGGGAGCCGATCGTCGTCGTCGACGATCTGCACATCATCTACCGGGTGTACGGCGCGGGCGGCAAGGGCAACGCGGCGTCGGCGTTCGCGCGGGTGGTGCGTCGCCGGAACCGTCCGTCGATGACGGAGGTCCACGCGATCAAGGGCCTGTCGTTCGTCGTCTACCGGGGCGAGGCAGTCGGCATCATCGGCACCAACGGTTCCGGCAAGTCGACGCTGTTGAAGGCCATCGCCGGGCTGCTGCCCCCGCACAGCGGCGGCGTCTACACCGACGGGCAGCCGTCCCTGCTCGGCGTGAACGCGGCCCTGATGAAGGACCTCACCGGCGAGCGCAACATCGTCCTCGGCTGCCTGGCGATGGGCATGTCCCCGACGGAGACCAGGTCCCGGTACCAGCAGATCGTCGACTTCGCCGGGTTGAAAGAGGGCTTCATCCAGTATCCGATGCGGACGTACTCGTCCGGCATGGGCGCCCGGCTCCGGTTCGCGATCGCGGCGGCCAAGACCCATGACGTCCTGCTGATCGACGAGGCCCTCGCCACCGGTGACGCCAAGTTCCGGACCAAGAGCAAGCGCCGGATCGACGAGCTGCGCAAGGAGGCGGGCGCGGTGTTCCTCGTCGCCCACCAGCTCGACACGATCAAGGAGATGTGCGACCGCGTCATCTGGATCGACGAGGGCCGGATGCACATGGACGGCGACCCCGAGGAGGTCGTCGCCGCCTACGTCGAGGCGACCGGGAAGTGACCGGAGCCGTCCTGCCCTGAGGCGCCCCTGGTAAAGATGAGGGGACATCGCTCCACGTTTCTCATCGAGTCCCATGAGGAGGGCATCATGGCCGGTAGGCCGCCGCTTCCGCACGACTTTCTGCCCGAGGTCCCGTCGTTCACCGTGACGAGCGACGACGTCACCGATGGTGAGCGTCTCGCGGACGGCCAGGTGTACGACGGCGGCAACGTGTCCCCCCACCTGCGCTGGTCGGGCTTCCCCGCCGGGACGAAGAGCTTCGCGGTGACGTGCTTCGACCCGGACGCGCCGACCGGCAGCGGCTTCTGGCACTGGTCGCTGTTCGACATCCCGGCGGACGTCACGGAACTGCCCACCGGCGCCGGAACCGAGGACGCCAAGGTCGGTGTGCACGCCCGCAACGACTTCGGCACCAAGGACTTCGGCGGGGCCGCCCCGCCGCCCGGCGACCCGCACCGCTACGTGTTCACCGTCCACGCGCTGGACGTGGAGTCACTCGGTCTCGGCTCCGACACGCCTCCGGCCGCCGTGGGCTTCAACATCACCGCCCACACCCTCGCCCGCGCCACGCTCATCGGGATCCACGGGACCTGACCGTCCTCCAGCCCCCACCCACCGCCATTCAACGGACGAGCTTCGCTCGGCTACCCGATCCCGCGTACTCCCCGGTCGGAACGATCATCGGGGTGCCGGTGACCGGGTCGGGCGTGATCACGCAGGACAGGTCGAACACCTCCTTGATCAGGGCGGCGTCGACGATGTCGGCGGGCGCGCCCGCGGCGACGACCCGGCCGTCGCGCATCGCGACGATGTGGTCGGCGAACCGGCACGCCTGGTTGACGTCGTGCAGCACCGCGATGATCGTCCGGCCGTCGTCGCGCAGCCGGGCCAGCAGCGCGAGGAGCTGGTACTGGTGCGTGATGTCGAGGAACGTGGTGGGCTCATCCAGCAGCAGGTAGGAAGTCTCCTGGGCCAGCACCATCGCGATCCACACCCGCTGCCGCTGCCCGCCGGACAGGTTCTCCATGCGCCGCTCCGCCAGGTCGGTGACGCCCGCGGCGGTCATCGCGGCGGTGACGGCGCGTTCGTCGTCCGCCGACCAGGTCGACAGGAGCGTCTGGTGCGGGTAGCGGCCACGGGCGACGAGCTGCCGGACGACCATGTTCTCCGGCGCGACGACGTCCTGCGGCAGGAACGCGATCTCCCGGGCGATGGTCTTCGGGCGGTAGTCTCGCACGTCCCGTCCGTCGAAGGCGATCCGGCCGGACGACGGCGCGAGCAGCCGGGCGAACGAGCGCAGCAGCGTCGACTTGCCGCACGCGTTGGCGCCGACGATGGCGGTGAACGCGCCGTCCGGGACGTCGAGGTCCAGGTCCGCCGACACGACCCGGTCGCCGTAGCGGAGGGTGACGTCGCGGGCGGTGAGCCGTCCCTTCATCCCCGTTCGACCTCCTTGAAGAGCAGCAGGCAGAGGTAACCTCCGCCGAGCACCGTCGTCACGGCGCCGACCGGGAGCTGGACGGGCGACAGGACGGTCTGGGCGACGAGGTCGGCGGCGAGGAGCAGCGCCGCGCCGGTCAGCGCGGCGGGCAGCGGCGGCACCCCGGCGGCACCCGCGATCCGGCGGCCGATCTGCGGGGCGACGAGTCCGACGAACACGATCGGTCCGGCGGCGGCGGTGACGCCCGCGGTCAGCCCCACCCCGGCCAGCACCGCGAGGAACCGGAACCGGCCGAGGCCGAGCCCGGACGCGGCGGCGAGGTCGTCGCCGAGCGCCGCCTGCCGCATGCCCTGCGACAGCGCGGCCAGCAGCACCGCGAGCACGCCGATGACGATGAGCGGAAGCCGCAGGCCCGCCCATTCGACGCCGTTGAGGGTGCCCGCCTGCCAGCCGGTCGCGGCGATGGCGACGTCCAGGTCGGCGCGCAGCACGATCCAGGAGTTCGTCGCGGTCAACATGGCGTTCACGGCGATCCCGACGACGACGAGCCGCAGCCCGCTGACCCCGGACCGCAACGCCAGCGCGTAGACGGCGGCGGCGGTGACGAGCCCGCCCGCCAGCGCGCCGGTGGCCAGGCCCGCCGCGGTCCCGCCGAACAGGGTGATCGCGATGAGGACGCCGGTGTAGGAGCCCGCGTCGAGGCCGATGACGTCGGGGCTGCCGAGCGCGTTGCGGGTGAGGTTCTGGAACACCGAGCCCGCCGCGCCGAGCGCGGCGCCGAACACGATCGCGGCGGTGACGCGCGGCAGCCGCCACTCCCGGACGATGACCGCCGAGTCGCCGTGGCCGAGCAGCCCGCGCAGGACCTCGCCGGGCGCGTCCCAGGAGTCGCCCCGGCACAGCGCGGCCAGCGCGAGCCCGGCGATGGCGGCGACGAGGGCGCAGGAGGCGACCAGCGCCCGCCGCTCCACCAGCGCCGACACTGGGCCCGCGCGCACGACCAGCGTGTTCACAGGGCCACCGTCCCGTGCCGCCGGACGATCCAGATGAGCGCGGGTCCGCCGAGGAACGCGGTGACGACGGCGACGGGCAGCTCGCCCGTGGGGAGCAGGACGCGGGAGCCGATGTCGGCGGCGACGAGCAGCACCGCCCCGAGCACCATCGTGTACGCCATCAGCCACGCGACCGACCCGGCCGCGGGCCGCCGCGCCAGGTGCGGGACGAGCAGTCCCACGAAGATGATCGGCCCCGCCACGGCGGTGGCGGCACCGGTCAGCAGGGTGATCAACACGAGCACGGCGATCCGGACGCGCCGGACCCGGGCGCCGAGCGCGTGCGCGACGGTGTCGCCGAGCATCAGCCCGCCGAGCGGACGCGTCACGAGCACGGCCCCGGCCAGAGCGATGACGATCACCGCGAGCGGCAGCGCCAGCGGCGTCTGCTCCCGGCCCGCCAGCGACCCGACGTGCCAGTACCGGTACTCGTCGAGCGCGTCGGGGAACAGCAGACGCAGCGCGAGCGTCAGCCCGGCCAGGACGGCGGTGAGCGCGAAGCCCGCCAGCACGAGCCGCAGCGGGAACGTCCGGCCGACCGTGTACACGGCGACGGAGGCGAGCGCGGCCCCGCCGACCGCGAGCGCCATCCGGGACGGCTGCGACCCGGTCACCCCGAGCACCGTGCCGAGGGTGATCGCGAAGGCGGCGCCGGCGGTGACGCCGAGGACGCCCGGCTCGGCGAGCGGGTTGCGGGTCATGGTCTGGATCAGTGTCCCGGCCGTGGCCAGGGCCGCGCCGGCGCAACAGGCGAGGACCGTCCGAGGCCCCCGGATGTCGCGGACGATCGACTCCGCCTCCGCCCCGGCGCCCCCGGTGAACACCCGCCAGATCTCCTCCGGCGGCACGGCCTGGGCGCCGACGGACACGCTCGCGACCGCGAGCACCGCCAACGCCAGCACGGCCACCACGAGGAACGCGACCCGCCCGGTGGTGGCGTGCCCGGTCAGGTCAATCCTCAAGCCCGGCCACTCCGCGCTTCCAGTAGCCGGTGAACAGCGCGTCGGCCCGGCCCTTGCTCCAGCCGCGCAGCGGCTTGATCGCGTCGGCCTCGCCCGCGGCGAACAGGAACGTCCGGCCGCCGGGACGCGGCAGCGCGCGGACCGTGTCGGCGAGCTCGGAACGGCCGTCCCGCCGGGTGAGCCACACGATCTCGACGCCGTCGCGGACGGCGAGCGGGTAGGCGTGGTCGGCCGCGTCGTCGGTCTCGATCACCGCGTGGGCGCGGGCACCGGGCGGGGCCTCCTCCAGCCACCGCGCGAACGCGGGCAGCGCGGTGGCGTCGACCGCGAACACGTAGTGGTCGTAGTTGTGCGGGAACGCCTTGGCGCCGGGCGGCCCGGCGATCGTGACCTGCGCGCCGACCGGGACGCCGTCCGCCCAGGCGGAGGCGAGCCCACCGGGATGCAGCACGAAGTCGAGGTCGAGCTCGAGGGCCTTCTCGTCGTAGCGCCGGACCGTGTACTTGCGCGTCGGTGGCAGCGGGCGCGGCCAGTCGAGTTCCAGATCGTCACCCGGGACGGGGGTTCGGAGCGTTCCATCCGCGTCCGGGAACACGATCTTGATGTGGTCGTCGCACTGGTAGCTGTGGAATCCGGCGAGGCCGGGACCGCCGAGCGTGAGCCGCAGCATGTTCGGGGTCAGCCGCTCCCGGCGGGCGACGGTGGCCGTCCGCACCTCGATCGGGTAGCCGATGCGCGCGACGCCCGTCCCGGAGCGGTGGTGTTCGGCGACCCGCCCGCGCGGGTCGCTGCGGTCCATCTTCATGACTTCAGCAGCGGCGCGAGGGCCTGGTCGAGGGCGTCCAGCGTCTTCAGCGCGGACGGGTAGGTCGCCGCCTGCGTGTACCGGATGCCGTAGACGCGGCCGGCCTTGACCGCGGGCAGGCGCTTCCAGAGGTCGGAGTCGAGGACGTACTTCACCGCCGGGCCGACCGTGCCGTCCGGTTCGAGGGTGTAGGTGATGACGTCGGCCTCCCCCAGGCTTTCGGACAGCTTCTCGATCGACGGATACTCGGAGACGTTGGTACCGCCGCCGCGCTTCTCCTTGACCTCGCCGTAGTAGGAGACGCCGATGTCCCCGGCGACGTTGGTGCCCCACGATCGGGCGTATTCGCGCATGAACGTCCCGGACGCCACCTTGCCATAGGAGCCGACGTGCCCGAACTTCAGGCCCGCCAGGGCACCCTTGTACTTGGCCGCGATCGTCGCGGCCTTCCGCTCGTACTCGGCCTTGGCCCTGCCGTAGTCCTCGACGCTTCCCACGGCCTCGGCCTGGCGGCGGGAGAGGTCCCGCCAGTCGGCCGGTGACGCGGGGCCGAGCACGACGACGGGCGCGACGGACTCCAGCCGCTTCATGTTGATGTCGCCGAGGGCGGGCTTCGGCACCCCGATGACGATGAGGTCGGGGTCGGCCTTGGCGACGGCCTCGTAGTTGGTCTCGGCGGCCGACTCACCGGCCACCTTGTCCAGCTTCTCGTAGGTGGCGCGGTCCTCGGCGCTCATCATCGGGATACCGCGCTTCCAGGTGGAGATCCCGACCAGCGGGGCGCCGAACTCGATGAGCACCGGCACCGCGTAGCCGGTCGCGACGACCCGCTTCGGCTCGGCCGGAATCTTGATCTTTCCGTTGTCGGCGGCGAAGACCCGCGTTCCGCCGGAGCCGGACTCCGTCGAGGAGTTCCCGGATCCGCAGGCGGACGCCAGCATGAGCGCGGCGGCGCACACGGCGGCGAGTCCCCTGGTGGTGGCGCTGGTCATGGCAAAAGACATGGCTACTAAGGTAAGCCTTACTTAACCTTGGTGATATCGCTGGGAGGACACCCTGTGTCGGTGACGCGTCATCCGGTGGTGGACCCGGAGATCTGCGAGGAGTTCGGCTACGGGCTCGGTGATCCCGGGGGGATCCTCGTGCTCCGGTACCGGTCGGTCGTCGCGTTGGCGTTCGGCGAGAGCCGTCAGGACTTTCTCCATCAGTTGTACTGGTCCCCGGACGGGCCGCTCGCGACACTGCACGGCTCGTCCGTCCGGTTCGTCGGCGCCGGGGAGGGGTTCTGGGCGCGGCGCGCGGTGAGCCACGAGGTGCGGGCGGGCGACCGGCAGACCGTCTACCGGATCTGCCTGCGTGAGGAACCGCCCGCGCTGGACGGTCTCCGCGCCGGGCCGGTGCCGGTCGACGACGAGGCCGCACGGCTCATCACGCTGCTCGCCCGGCGCGGCTGCGACGAGACGACCGCGCTCACCGCCCGCCGACGCATCCTGGCCGGCATCGGCGCACCGGACGGTTCGGCGGCGCACGATACGAACACCGACGCGGGCACCGGCGGCGGCACCGGGTTCGCGCTGGCCGTCGCGCGGAGCCTCTCCCACGACCCGGCCGATCCGACGCGGCTCGACGAGTGGGCCCTCCGGCTCCGCGTCAGCGTCAAGACGTTGCAGCGTGACTTCGTCCGCGAGTTCGGCATGCCCTACACGCGTTGGCGGACCCTGTTGCGGCTGCGCGCCGCCCGGGTGCTGCTGGACTTCCACCCGGTGGGCACGGTCGCCCACGAGGTGGGATACGCGAGCCCGTCCGCGTTCATCCAGGCGTTCCGGAAGGAGTACGGGCACACGCCCGGCCACCGGTAGGGCGTCCGGTCGCGGCGCCTCCCGCGGGGCGTGTCCGCTCGTGGGGGCGGCGGACACGCCGACGGCGACTGCTACTTCTGCCAGGGGAAGCGGTCGGTGAAGGCCGGTTCGAGATCGTCCAGCCAGACCGCGTTCGGGTCGAACTTCGCGAAGAACGGCTTGCCGACCAGGTCGGAGTCACGGCACTGGATGAAGTGGAGGACGAAGGCCTTCTCGCCGTGCAGGTCGACGACGCCGTCGACACAGACCTTCCCCGGGGTGGCGGACATGGACGGGCCCCGGACGGTGCGCGACAGCCCGGAGACGTTGCGGTAGGCGTCCCGGAAGATCTCGTACGCGCGGACGAGCGGGACGGCGAAGTAGTCCTGCGGGCCGGTGTCGCGCTCGACGAACAGGTAGTACGGCACCAGGCCCATCCGGGTCTGGGTGCGCCACATGGTCTCCCAGGTCACGGCGTCGTCGTTGATCGTCCGAATGACCGGGGACTGGGTGCGGATCACCGCGCCGGTGTCGCGGATCCGGCGGCACGCCTCGGCGACCATGAGCGGTTCGAGTTCGCGCGGATGCGTGAAGTGGGCCATGAAGGCGAGGTTCTTGCCCGACTCGACGACCTGTTCGAACAGGCGCAGCATGTCGTCGGCGTCCGGGTCGGTGACGAACTTCTGCGGCCAGTACGCGAGGGACTTCGTCCCGATCCGGATGGACTCGAGCTGTTCGAGGTCGAGCAGCGGCTCGATGTAGCGGCGCAGTACCGGCTCACCCATGATCATGGCGTCACCGCCGGTGAACAGCACACTGGTGACCTCGGGATGCGTGACGAGGTAGTCGCGCAGGGCGGTGACGTCGTCTCCGGCCATCTTGAGGTCGGCCTCGCCGACGAACTGGGCCCAGCGGAAGCAGTACGTACAGTAGGCATGACAGGTCTGCCCCTGTTTAGGGAAGTACAGAACGGTCTCGTCGTACTTGTGCTGCATTCCGGGGATCTTGCCGTCGCCGAAGCTGGGAACGTTCAGCTCCATCTGCCCGGCGGGATGCGGGTTCAGCTTCATCCGCACGGCATGGGCGGCGGCCTCGATCTCCGCCTTGGGGGCCTCGCGGCGCAGGAGGTCGGACAGGTGCGCGACGTCCTCGGCCGGCAGCATGTCCTCCTGCGGGAAGACCAGCCGGTACATGGGATCGTCGGGCGCGGCCGACCAGTCGATGAGCTCGTCGACGACGTAGGCGTTCGTCCGGAACGGCAGAACCGTCGCCACCGCCCGGGTGGCGAGCCGCTGCTCGGGCGACAGCCCCGCGCGAGCGGTGAGCTCGTCCAGGTGCTTCGCCGTGAAGGCGCGGAACTTGCGACCGGTGGATCGCACCGCGGGTGCCGCGTCGTTCACCAGTGTCACGTGTTGGTTCTCCTTGCTGTCAGCGGGAGGCGCACCCTGAGGTGCGTCATCACGGACCGTGATCGATTCTCCTCAGAACACCCCCATTCAACCCGTTAAGACGGGTTCATGCCGAATTGATGCCCACCGCCCGGGAGCTACAAAGCAGGTCACGGCAATCCCGCCAAATCGCCTGGACATCATCGTTGGCGTCACATCCCCAGTACAACGACAACGGCACGTGGGCCGCTGCGTCAGGAGACTCTCCGGAGCCGGACTCCGCAAGAACCTTCGCTCCACCCGGCCACGGCCGCGGCGGACGCCGTCCGGGCAAGAATCCGCATACGGGACGGAAAAAACCTTCACCCGTCGCATGTGACCAACCACTGACGGTGACGTTCCAGTCGTGGATATACGTCACAAGGTCGTGGAGATGAGCCGGAAGGTCACCGGCACGAAGCGCGGGAAGGTCCTGATCCTGGGGTCCGCGGGGCTGCTCCTGCTCGTGCTGGTGGGCGGCGGAGTCGCGTTCCTGCTGACCGGCCGTGAGGAGCTCCAGTACAAGACGCAGTCCGCGCTGCGCGCGGCGCTGCCGGTGACGGCGGCGGCCGAGCTGCGCGAACACGGCGTGAGTCTGGCGTCGCCGCTGAAGTGCGAGGACCTGCCCGGCTGGACGAAGACGAAGATGCGCGTGTCCTGCACCGGCACGACCTCCGACAAGAAGACCGTCGAGGTTCTCGGCAGCGGCGAACAGGAGACGCGCAAGAGCTACTACACGATCCTCGTGGACGGGCGACCGGTCGTGGAGAACAAGCCGTGCCTCGGCGCGGATTGCCGGACGAAGGACGGGTAGTCGTCATGGCGGAAGGAGGAACGTCCTACGATGCGATGAGCCGCGTGATCGCCGCGCACCGCGTTCGACCTCCTTCCCTCCCCTGTTCCCCGTCACCCCTCTGGAGCGGCCATGACCGGCACCGGCGCGATCCGTCCGCTGCCGATCGCGGTCGACACCATGGGCGGCGACCACGCCCCTGAGGAGATCATCGCGGGCGCGGTGGAGGCGTCCCGCGAGCACGGCGTCGGGCTCGTCCTGGTCGGGCAGGCCGCGCGGATCCGCCAGGAGCTGGAGCGCTACGACGCCGTCGGCAAGATCCCGATCGTGCACGCGGACGAGGCCCTGGACATGGACGAGGGCGCGCTGGCGAGCTGGCGCAAGCCCCGCTCGTCCATCGCGATCGCCTGCCATCTGATCAAACAGGGGCGGGCGTCGGCGCTGGTCTCGGCGGGCAGCACCGCCGGGGTCGTGGCGACGTCGCGGTTGCGGCTGAAGGGCCAGCAGGGCGTGATGCGGCCCGCGATCGCGGTGACGTTGCCGACCCGGCCGCGTCCGACGATCCTGCTGGACGCGGGCGCCACCGCGGACGTCAAGCCCGAGGGCCTGGTCCAGTTCGCGGCGCTCGGTACCGCCTACGGGCAGATCCTGCTGGGGCTCGACCGTCCCACGGTCGGCCTCCTCAACATCGGCGCCGAGCCGGGCAAGGGGAACAAGGCGACGAAACGGGCCCATGAGCTGCTGTCCGGCGGCGGCAACCACGGCATCGAGTTCGCGGGCAACATCGAGGGCCATGACCTGCTGAGCGGCCGTGTCGACGTCGTCGTCACCGACGGCTTCACCGGCAACGTCGCGCTGAAGACCATGGAGGGCACGATCCGGACCGCGTTCGGCGAGGTCCGGGAGACGATGACCACCGGCACCGCCGCGCGGATGGGCGCCCTCCTCCAGCGCCGCCGGATGCGGGACCTGCGCGACCGCTTCGACCCCGACACCTACGGCGGCGGCGTCCTGCTCGGCCTGAACGGCACGGTCGTGATCGCGCACGGCGCCTCCCGTGCCCGCGCGATCACCTCGGCGTGCGAGCTGGCGCACCGGCTCGCCGCCGGGCGGATCGTGGAACGGATCCGCGAGCAGGTCGCGCTGACCCGCACGTCCCGGTTCGGCCGCCGAACGCACGGCGAACGCGACAGCACCGAAGAACCGCCGCCCGGAGACCTCGGGTCCGTTCAGAACGGGTCCGTTCAGAAACAGCCTTAGCCACCGCGCGAGCGCGTTACGTGGTCGAGGTGGCGACGCCGAAGGCGAGCCTCCTCGACCAGATCGCGAAGCGATGCAGCGCTCGCACAATCCCGAGCAGGGATGCGAGCCGCCAGGCGAGTGGCCCTGAGCGGGATTTCAACAAACACAGCGTCGCGCCGATAGCCTTGGGGGATGTCCGACCCGCAACTCGTACTCGCCGCCCGGGTCCAGGCCGCGCTGGCCGCCGCCTTCGGACCGTCGTACGCGGACGCCGACCCGGTCATCCGACCGTCGTCGTTCGCCGACCTTCAGGCCAATGTGGCGTTGCCGCTGGCCAAGAAGCTGGGCCGCAAGCCACGAGAGGTGGCCGAGGAGATCGTCGCGAACCTCGACACCGGCGGTGTCGTGTCGGACGTGCAGGTCAGCGGGCCCGGCTTCATCAACCTGACGCTCAGCGACGCATGGATCGCGGCGGAGGCGCAGCGGGCCCTGGAGGACGAACGGCTCGCCGTCCCCCCGGTCGACAAGCCGCAGAAGGTCGTCGTGGAGTACTCCTCGCCGAACGTGGCGAAGGAGATGCACGTCGGGCATCTGCGGACCACGATCGTCGGGGACGCCATCGCCCGCATCCTGGCGTTCCTCGGGCACGACGTCGTCCGCGACAACCATGTCGGCGACTGGGGCACCCCGTTCGGCATGCTGATCGAGCACCTGCTCGACCTCGGTGAGGACGCCGCCGCGCGGGGCGACGCGTCCGTCCGCGACCTGACCGAGTTCTACCAGGCCGCCCGGCGGAAGTTCGACGGCGACGAGGAGTTCGCCGACCGGTCGCGCCGGCGGGTCGTGGCGCTCCAGGCGGGCGACGCGGAGACGCTGCGGCTGTGGAACATCCTCGTGGACGTGTCCAAGCAGTACTTCAACGACGTCTACGGACGGCTCGGCATCACGCTCACCGACGACGACATCAAGGGCGAGAGCTTCTACAACGACCTGCTGGGCCCGACCGTCCAGGAGTTGGAGGACAAGGGCATCGCGGTGGTCAGCGAGGGGGCGCTGTGCGCGTTCCCGCCCGGGTTCACCGGCCGCGAGGGCGAGCCCCTCCCCGTGATCATCCGCAAGAGCGACGGCGGCTACAACTACTCCACGACCGACCTCGCCACGATCCGGTACCGGGTCGACACCGAGCATGTCGACCGGATGATCTACGTGGTCGGCTCGACGCAGGCGCTGCACTTCCAGATGGTGTTCGCCGTCGCCCGGATGGCAGGTTGGCTGAACGACGATATCCGGGCCGAACACGCCCAGATCGGCAGCGTCCTCGGCACCGACGGCAGGCTGCTGCGGACCCGCGCGGGCGGGACCGTCAAACTGTCCGAGCTGCTGGACGAGGCCGTCGAGCGGGCCGGGGCGGTGTTCGACGAGATCCAGCACGACGAGCCGTTCGACGACGCGACCCGCGCGGAGATCGTCCGGGACGTCGGCATGGGCGCGGTGAAGTACGCCGACCTGTCGGTGGCCCGCGACAGCGAGTACATCTTCGACTTCGACCGGATGATCTCGTTCAACGGCAAGACCGGCCCGTATCTCCAGTACGCCACGGCGCGGATCAGGTCGATCTTCCGGAAGGGCGGCCTGGACCCGCGCGACGCGACCGGTCCGATCGTCGTCGGGCACCCCGCGGAGCGGGCGCTGGCCCTCGAACTCCTCGGGTTCGGCGCGGTCCTCAAGCAGGCCGGCGACACCGCCGAACCGCACCGGCTGGCGTCCTACGTCTACGCGGTCGCGGACGCCTACACGACCTTCTACGAGAACTGCCCGGTGTTGAAGGCCCCCGACGAGGAGACGAAGGCGTCCCGGCTGGCGCTGTGCGCGGCGACGCTGCGCACGCTCGTCACCGGCCTCGATCTTCTCGGCGTCCCCACGCCCGAGCGCATGTGATCGACGTCCGGCACACTCACGAGGTGGACGGGGTCACTGGGTGGACACGGTCCCCCGGGGGGGACACGTTGTCCTGGGTGGGTGTCCGTTCGCGGGTGACGTGTTCGCGGACGGCCGGGACGATCTCCAGTGCGAACTCGGGCAACTGCTCGGGGTCGCCGCCGAACAAGAACGTGTCGACGCGGTGGCCGATCGCCAGTTCGGACAGCTCGTAGACCCACTGGCGCGGCGGGCCGTGGAGGAAGCCGCGGGTCTCTCGTCCGTCGATCGTTCCCTCGCAGATGTAGACGCGGCGGATCTCGGCGGGGTCGCGGCCCGCCTCGGCGGCGGCGGTGTCGAGGCGCCGTTGCCCGTCCGCGAGCCGGCTCGGCGGGACGAGCGACGACGGCGCGATCCAGCCGTCCGCGACGCGTCCGGCCAGGGCGAGGCCGCGGGGCCCGGTGACGCCGAGCCAGATGCCGATCGGGTGCGCCGGGGCCGGGCCCGCCTGCAACGCCGTGAACCGGTGGTGCTCGCCACGGAAATGGAGCCCGTTCTGGTCGCTCCAGTGCATCCGGATGATCTGCACGGCCTCCGCGAGGGCGCGCAGCGCCGTGGCCCCGTCGCCGGGACGTGTCCCGCCGTACGCCTCGACGCCCTCCAGGGACAGTCCCGCACCGAGGCCGAGTTCGACGCGGCCGCCGCTGAGCCGGTCCATCGTCGCGATCGCCTTGGCGAGGACGGCGGGCGGCCGCAGCGGCAGGCACGCCACCGCGGGCAGCACCCGGATCCTGGTCGTGGCGGTCAGCGCCGCGGCCAGCACCGTGACGGCGTCGGCGGTGCCGCGCCGGTACGGCTGGTCGCGGACGCCGAGGAAGTCGAGGCCGAAGCGGTCGGCGTTCCGCGCGATGTCGAGCAGCGGGGTCGACGCGTCCGGTTCGAGGGACACCCCGAACCGCAGCGTTCCGCGGCCCGTCATTGCAGATAGCCTTCGACCTCGTCGGGCGGTCTGACGTCCTCGTCGCGGGGATCCGCACCGGCCTCCAGCCGGGCCCGGCGGCGGCGCAGCAGGTCCCAGCACTGGTCGAGTGCGACCTCCAGCCGTTCCAGCCGCCGGTGCTCCTCCTCGCGGCCGAGTTCGCGGCGCTGGTAGCGCTCCCGGAGCCGCTGCTCCTCGCCGACGTACTCGCTGATGCGCTCCAGGATGTCCTTCTCGTCCATGGCCTTTCAGCGCTCGCGCCCGGCGGTGAGCCCGCTGAGGAACCCGCCGTCGGTCCGGGTCGAGTGCTGGAGCGAACCGGGCTTCGGGTCGACCATGGGCGATGCGGGCGAGGCGGGCGACGCGGTCGCCGTCCGGGCCGTCCCGGATCTGGCGGACCCCTTGGCCGTGCCGGACCTTGCCCTCGTGGTCGTTCGGGTCGAGGACGAGGTGGACTTGCGCGCCGCGGACGTCCGCGGCTTCGCCGTGGTCGTCTTCTTGGCCGTGGTCGACTTCTTCGCCGTGCCGGACGTCTTGGACCCGGCCGTCCGCCGGGACGTCGTCGCCGACTTCGTCCGGCTGGACGCGGCCGACGTCGACTTGCGCGCCGTGCCCGACTTGGCCGCCGTGCCCGACCGGGACGACGTGCCCGACTTGGACGACGTGCTCTTCTTCGCCGTCGTGCTCCGGCTTCCGGTGCTCTTGGCGGTGGTGGTGATGACCTTGGCGGCCGCGTCCATCGCCTTGGCGGCGTCGGACATGGCCTTGGTCGCGCTGGTCATCGCCTTGGTCATGGCCGTCATGGCCTTGGCCGACGAGGATGCCTTGGTCGCGACCGACTTCATCTGCGTCGCGGCCGTCTTGGCCTGGCTCGCGGCCTTGGTCACCCGGGTCGCGGCGGCCGAGGACGTCCGGCTGGACGCCGCGGACGTCTTCCGCGCCGTGGTGCTCTTGGCGGCCGGTTTCTTGGCCGCCGTGCTCTTGGACGAGCCTCTCGCCGTCTTCGACGTGCTCTTCGAACTGCTCTTCGTACGTGACGCCGTCTTGGTAGGCACTGATCTCCCCCCCGTGATGATCAGATACGGGGAGATCTATTCCACACTTTGTGACGCTCTACACACGGCGCGTCATTTCCTCTCAGACGCCCATGGGATGCCAGACGGTCTTGGTCTCCAGGAACGCCGTCATCCGGGCGGTTCCGGGCTCGGCCGTCCAGTCGGTCCCGGTGTCGCGAAAAACGCGCTTGAGGTTCCCGGCGGCGTCGCCCTCCAGGTCACGAACGTGCTCGGCGGCGGCTCCGGTGAGGTCGAGGGCGTTGACGTCCATATGGGAGGCGAGCCATGGTGCGATCTCGGCGCGGCGCCCGGTGAGGACGTTGACGACGCCGCCGGGCAGGTCGGACGTCGCCAGCACCTCGGCCAGCGTGATGGACGGCAGCGGCGCCGGTTCGGACGCGACGACCACGCACGTGTTCCCCGACACGATCACCGGGGCGACCACGGAGACGAGCCCGAGCAGCGGCGAGTCGGGCGCGAGAACGGCGACGACACCGGTGGGTTCGGGGGCGGAGAAGTTGAAGAACGGCCCCGACACCGGGTTCGCGGCGCCCGTCACCGCGGCGAGCTTGTCGGCCCACCCGGCGTACCAGACCCACCGGTCGACGGCCGCGTCGACCTCCTGCGCGGCGTCGCCCTTGGACGCACCGGCGTGGCGGAGTTCGCCGACGAACTGGTCGCGGCGGCCCTCCAGCATCTCGGCGATCCGGTACAGGATCTGACCCCGGTTGTAGGCGGTCCGTCCGGACCAGCCGGGGAACGCCTTGCGGGCGGCGGCGACGGCGTCACGGGCGTCCTTGCGGGACGCCTGCGCGGCGTTGGCCGTGAACCGCCCCTTCGCGTCGGTGACCACGTATGTCCTGCCGGACTCCGATCGGGGGAACGCGCCGCCGATGAACAGCTTGTAGGTCTTGCGAACGGCCAGCCGTTCGGGCGTCCGGTCAGACACTGAGGTAGCCCTCCAGTCCGTGGCGTCCGCCCTCGCGGCCGAACCCCGATTCCTTGTAGCCGCCGAACGGGGCCGCCGGGTCGAACTTGTTGAACGTGTTGGCCCACACGACTCCGGCGCGCAGCCGCTGCGCCGTCCACAGGATCTGGGCGCCCTTCTCGGTCCAGACTCCGGCCGACAGCCCGTACGGGGTGTTGTTGGCCTTGGTCACGGCCTCGTCGGGCGTCCGGAACGTCAGGACCGACAGGACGGGCCCGAAGATCTCCTCCCGCGCGATCCGGTGCGACTGCGCCACGTCGGTGAACACCGTCGGCGCGAACCAGAAGCCCCGCGCGGGCAGCTCGCACGGCGGCGACCAGGCGGTGGCGCCCTCGGCCTCCCCGGCGGCCGACAGCTCCCGGATCTTGGCGAGCTGCTCGGCGGAGTTGATCGCGCCGATGTCGGTGTTCTTGTCGAGCGGGTCTCCGACGCGGAGCGTCGCCATCCGGGCCTTGAGCCGTTCGAGGACCTCCTCGGCGACCGATTCCTGGACGAGCAGCCGCGACCCGGCGCAGCACACATGCCCCTGGTTGAAGAAGATCCCGTTGACGATGCCCTCGACGGCCTGGTCGAGGGCGGCGTCCTCATAGACGATGTTGGCGGCCTTGCCGCCGAGTTCCAGCGTCAGCCGTTTGCCGGTGCCCGCCAGGACACGGGCGATCTCCCGTCCCACCTCGGTGGACCCGGTGAAGGCGACCTTGTCGATCCCGTCGTGCGCGACGAGGGCGCGGCCGGTGTCGCCCGCGCCGGTGACGATGTTGACGACGCCGGGCGGCAGGTCGGCCTGCCGGCAGATGTCGGCGAACAGCAGCGCGGTCAGCGGCGTGGTCTCGGCGGGTTTCAGCACGACGGTGTTGCCGCAGGCCAGCGCGGGCGCGATCTTCCAGGCGAGCATGAGCAGCGGGAAGTTCCACGGGATCACCTGCCCCGCGACGCCCACCGGCCGCGGGTCGGGCCCGAACCCGGCATGGGCGAGCTTGTCGGCCCATCCCGCGTAGTAGAAGAACCACGCCGCCACCAGGGGGACGTCCACGTCCCGTGACTCGCGGATCGGTTTGCCGTTGTCGATCGACTCCAGCACCGCCAGCTCACGCGACCGTTCCTGGACGATCCGCGCGATGCGGTACAGGTACTTGGCGCGTTCCCGTCCCGGCATCGGGCCCCAGACCGTGTCGTAGGCGGTGCGGGCGGCCGTGACGGCACGGTCGACGTCGCTCTCGTCGGCGCGGGCGATGTCGGCGAGGACGCTCTCGTCGGCGGGGTTGATGGACTTGAACGGTTCGCCGTGTCCGTCCACGAACTCGCCGTCGATGAACAGCCCGTACGAGGCGCGGATGTCGACGACGGCGCGCGACTCGGGCGCGGGGGCGTACTCGAAGACCATGGTCAGTCCAGCGTGAAGTAGTCGGGACCGGAGTAGACGCCGGTGGACAGTTTGCGGCGCTGCATGAGCAGGTCGTTCAGCAGGCTGGACGCGCCGAGCCGGAACCACTCCGGCGTCAGCCAGTCGGGCCCGGCGGTCTCGTTCACCAGCACCAGGTACCGGACGGCGTCCTTGGTGGTGCGGATGCCGCCCGCCGGTTTGACGCCGACCTGACGTCCGGTTGCGGCCCGGTAGTCGCGGACGGCCTCCAGCATCACGAGCGTGACGGGCAGCGTCGCCGCCGGGGAGACCTTGCCCGTCGAGGTCTTGATGAAGTCGGCTCCGGCCCGCATCGCCAGCCACGACGCGCGCCGGACGTTGTCGAGCGTGGCCAGCTCGCCCGTCTCCAGAATGACCTTCAGGTGGGCCGTGCCGCACGCCTCCTTGACGGCCGTGATCTCGTCGAACACCTTCCCGAACGCGCCGGCGAGGAAGGCGCCCCGGTCGATCACCATGTCGATCTCAGCGGCGCCCGCCGCGACCGCCGCCCGCGTGTCGGCGAGCTTGGCCTCCAGCGGGGCCCGGCCGGACGGGAACGAGGTCGCGACGCTCGCCACCCCGATGCCGGTGCCCTGGAGCGCCCGGACGGCGACGTCCACCAGGTCGGAGTAGACGCACACGGCCGCGACCTTCGGCACCGTCCCGTCCGCGGGGTCGGGCCGCGCCGCCTTGGCGCACAGGGCCCGCACCTTCCCCGGCGTGTCCGCGCCTTCCAGGGTGGTCAGGTCGACCATCGAGATCGCGAGATCGATGGCCTCGGCCTTCGCCGTCGTCTTGATCGACCGGGAGGCCAGCCGCGCGGCCCGCTCCTCGGCTCCCACCCGGTCGACGCCGGGCAGCCCGCGCAGGAAGGCGCGCAACTCGGCGGCGCCGTTCAGAGTCTCCGTTGACACCTCCCCAGCATCGCCGAACCGGGCCGTAGGCACAAAGCGAGTGTTCGTTGACATCCCGCAGTGCCATACAGCTAAAGTACTAACATGATAGTTAAATGGAGGTGCCGGTGATCGAGTTCCATCTGGACTCCGGGTCGGGGGTGTCGCCGTACATGCAGATCGTCCGGCAGGTGAAGCACGCCCTGCGGCTCGACCTGCTGCACGAGGGCGACCGGTTGCCGACCGTCAAGGACGTGGTCGCACAGCTCGCCATCAACCCCAACACCGTCCTGAAGGCATACCGGGAACTGGAGCGCGAGGGTCTCGTCGAGCCCCGGCCCGGGGTCGGCACCTTCGTGACGCGCACCCTCGCGGGCGACTCGCTCGCCGCGCACGGCCCGCTGCGCAAGGACCTGGAGCGCTGGCTCGTCAAGGCGCGGATGGCCGGAATGGACGACGAGAGCATCGAGGCGCTGTTCATGACCACATTTCGGTCCGCCCGCCAGGAGGACATAGCATGACCGCCGCCCTGGAGGCCCGCGGCCTGGGCAAGAAGTACGGGAAGCGGTGGGCGCTGTCCGACTGCACGCTGGACCTTCCGGCCGGACGGGTCATCGGCCTAGTCGGGCCGAACGGCGCCGGGAAGACGACCCTGCTGAACCTCGCCGTCGGGCAGCTCGCGCCCAGCGCGGGCAGCATCCGCGTGCTGGGCGGGCGTCCCGCCGACGGACCGGGCCAACTCGCCAGGGTCGGATTCGTCGCGCAGGACACGCCCACCTACGCCGGGCTGAGCGTCGCCGACCATCTCCGGCTGGGCGCCCGGCTGAACCCGGGCTGGGACGCCGCGATCGCCCGTGAGCGCCTGGAGCGGCTCGGGCTCGACCCCGCGCGCCGGGCCGGGAAGCTGTCCGGCGGGCAGCGCGCCCAGCTCGCCCTCACGCTCGGCATCGCGAAACGGCCCGAGCTGCTGATCCTCGACGAGCCGGTCGCCGCGCTCGACCCGCTGGCCCGCCGCGAATTTCTCCAGCATCTGATGGAGGCGGCGGTCGAGCACTCCCTCAGCGTCGTCCTGTCGTCCCACCTGGTGTCCGACCTGGAACGGACGTGCGACTACCTGGTCGTGCTCGTGGACTCCCGGGTCAGGGTGGCCGGGGACGTCGACGACCTGCTCGCCACCCACCACCGCCTGACGGGCCCGCGCCGCGACCCGGCCACGCTTCCCGCCGACCAGCAGGTCGTGTCGGAGAGCCACACCGACCGGCAGAGCACCTTCATCGTCCGGACGGAGGGCGCGATCCACGACCCGGCATGGACCGTAGGTCAGGTCGGACTGGAAGACCTGGTCCTGGCCTACATGAGCGACACGCCCACCCGTTCCACGTTGGAGGCGGTTCGATGATCTGGCTGACGCTACGGCAGTTCCGCGTCCAGGCCGCGGTGGTGTTCGGCGGGCTCGCGGTCCTCTGCGCCGCTCTCGCGATCACCGGCCCCGGCATGGCGGACGAGTTCAACACCGGATTCGCCTCCTGCACCGCGCAGGGCGACTGCTCGCAATTCACCCGGCGGTTCTTCGACGACCACGAGATGGCCTTCGGCGCAGTGATCCTCATCGTCGCGTTCCTGCCCGGCCTGATCGGGATCTTCTGGGGCGCGCCATTGATCACCCGCGAGATCGAGCAGGGCACGCACCGGCTCGTCTGGAACCAGAGCATCACGCGGACGCGCTGGCTGGCCGTCAAGCTCGCCGTCGTCGGCGTGGCCGCCATGGTCGCCACGGGGATCGCGGTGTTCGCCGCGGACTGGTGGTCGGATCCCTTCGACAAGGCCGCCAGCGACGACATCTCGCGGATCACACCGCTCGTCTTCCTCTCGCGCGGCATCGTCCCGATCGGCTACGCGGCGTTCGCGTTCGCGCTCGGCGTCACCGTCGGGGTGATCGTCCGCCGCACGCTGCCGGCCATGGCGATCACGCTGGCCGTGTTCGTCGGCCTCCAGGTCGCGGTGCCGATGTGGATCCGTCCCAACATCATTCCGTCCGAGAGCAAAACCGTGGCGATCACGTCCGAGAATCACGGGGAGATGATGATAATGCGGGACGAGGGTCAGCGGGCGTTCCTCCGGGTCGAGGTGGAGCCGGAACCGGGGGCCTGGACGTTCACGAACGAGACCGTCGACTCGTCCGGCGACAAGGTCGGCCATATACCGATCGTCCTCGCCGCCGGGGCCCCGTGCACCCCGCCGCCGCCGGGCCCGAATGGCGAGCCTCCGGAGGGTCCGCCGCAGGCGTGCTTCGACGACCTCGCCAAGAAGGGCTACAAGCAGAAGGTGGCCTACCACCCCGCCGATCGTTTCTGGCCGCTCCAGTGGGCCGAGACCGGTCTGTTCGTGGTGCTGGCCCTTGGGCTGACGGGCCTCTGTTTCTACTGGACGCGCCGCCGCCTGTCCTGAACACGGCCTCCGCTGACAGCACCGTCCTGGCCCTCTCCATCGGCGGGGGCAAGGGCCAGGGGCACGGTGATCCGGAGGGTCAGGCGGTCAGGGTCAGGGCGCGTTGGAGCCGTTCGGCGGTCGCGCGCAGCCGGTGCGCCGAACCCGCGATTCGGGGGAGCCTGCCGGGCGGGCACGAGACGGCGAGGGCGCCGACGGTGGTGCCGGTGGCGTCGGTGACGGGGACGGCGGCGCAGCCGGTGCCCAGGGCGTACTCCTCGCGGTCGAACAGCAGCCCGCCGCACGGTTCGAGGGAGCGGAGCAGCCGTCCCGGTTCGGTGATGGTGTTCGGGGTCAGGTCGACCAGCGGGTGCCGGGACAGGTAGTCGCGGCGGTTCTCGTCGTCGAACTGGCTCAGCACGCACTTGCCGATGGCGGTGGCGTGCGCGGCGTCCTCGAAGCCGACCCACAGGTCCACGCGCGGGGTGCGGGGGCCGTCGGCGATGTCGATCAGGCGGATCTCGTCGTCCTGGAGCATGCTGAAGTAGGCGGCGGCGCCCATGTCGTCCCGCAGGGCCGTCAGCGCCGGACGGATGCTCGCGAACAGCCGTTGCCGCCGGCTCTGCCCGTGCAGGGACCCGATGCGCTCGCCGAGGACCCACACGCCGTCCGACAGCCGGGCCGCGTAGCCCTCGTGGGCGAGGGTGCGCAGCAGATGGTAGGTCGTGGCGAGCGGAAGATCGGCCTCGCGGGCGAGTCGTTTGGCGGGCGCTCCGTTCGGATGCGCCGCCACCGCCTCCATGAGTCGCAGAGCACGCTGCACCGAAGCGATAAGAGTGGGTCTGCGTATCTCACTCATCACGCACAGCGAACCCCTCTGGCCGAGTCGTGGCAAGGCCTTCGGTGACGGTTGAGCCCATTGCATCATTTCCGGCGCGTGTCCGGGCGGGGTTTCCGGATCCGGACTTGGGAAAAGCCGTGCTCATGACCAGGACTACTGGGCAGTACAACTGGGGAGTAACTGCGGGAAACGGGCATGTCTCCCACAAGGAGCGCGCATGAGCCAGACGGAGCGGGCACAGCAGACCCGGCGGCAGACCCACCGGCAGACACGACCGGGGCAGGGCCGCGGGCACGTCGACGAACGGACGGCGCGGAAGGTCGCCGAGGAGGCGCGCGAGACCGAATGGCGGCTGCCCAGCTTCGGCCGGCAGCTGTTCCTCGGTGACCTGCGCCTCGATCTCGTCCACCCGCATCCCCGCCCGGACGAGGAGTCGCGCCGCAAGGGCGAGGAGTTCCTCGCCGCCCTCACCGAGTTCTGCGCCTCGAAGGTCGACGGGACGGCGATCGAGCGGGAGTCGCGCATCCCGGACGAGGTCATCACCGGGCTGCGGGCCCTCGGCGCGCTCGGCATGAAGATCCCGGAGAAGTACGGCGGGCTCGGGCTGAGCCAGCTCTACTACGGCCGCGCCCTCATGGTCGTGGCGTCCGCCAGCCCCGCGATCGCCGCGCTGCTGTCGGCGCACCAGTCCATCGGCGTCCCACAGCCGGTCAAGCTGTTCGGGACGCGCGAGCAGAGGGACCTGTGGCTGCCGCGCTGCGCCACCGAGATCAGCGCGTTCCTGCTCACCGAGCCCGACGTCGGCTCGGACCCGGCCCGGCTGCGCGCCACCGCCGTCCCCGACGGCGACGACTACGTCCTGAACGGCGTCAAGCTGTGGACGACCAACGGCGTCGTCGCCGACCTCGTCGTCGTCATGGCGCGCGTCCCGAAGTCGCCCGGCCATCGCGGCGGGATCTCCGCGTTCGTCGTCGACATGTCCACGCCCGGCATCACCGTCGAGAACCGCAACGCGTTCATGGGGCTGCGCGGCATCGAGAACGGCGTCACCCGCTTCCATGACGTCCGCGTGCCGGGGTCCGCGCTGATCGGCGCGGAGGGCGCGGGCCTGAAGATCGCGCTGACCACGCTCAACACCGGACGGCTCTCGCTGCCCGCGACCTGCGCGTCCGCCGGGAAGTGGGCCGCCAAGATCGCGCGGGAGTGGTCGCGGGAGCGGGTGCAGTGGGGGCGGCCGGTCGGCGAGCACGAGGCCGTGTCGAAGAAGGTCGCGTTCATCGCGGCGACCGCGTACGCGATGGAGGCGATGCTGGACCTGTCCGGCCAGCTCGCCGACGACGAACGCAACGACATCCGCATCGAGGCGGCGCTGGCGAAGCTGTGGTCGTCGGAGATGGCGTACCGGGTCGCGGACGAGCTGGTCCAGTTGCGCGGCGGCCGCGGCTACGAGACCGCCGAGTCCCTCGCGGCGCGCGGCGAGCGCGGGGTGCCCGCCGAGCAGCTGCTGCGCGACCTGCGCATCAACCGGATCTTCGAGGGCTCCACGGAGATCATGCATCTGCTGATCGCGCGGGAGGCGGTGGACGCGCACCTGTCGGTGGCCGGTGACATCATCGACCCGGACGCGACCGTCGCGCGGAAGGCGCGGGCGGCGGCGAAGGCCGGCGGGTTCTACGCGCGCTGGCTGCCGACGCTGGTCACCGGCGCGGGCCAACGCCCGACCTCGTACGGCGAGTTCGGGCCGCTCGCCAAACACGTGCGGTACGTCGAACGCGCGTCCCGCAAGCTCGCCCGGTCGATCTTCTACGCGGCGGGACGCTGGCAGGGCGGTCTCGAACGCCGGCAGGGGTTCCTCGGCCGGATGGTCGACATCGGCGCCGAGCTGTTCGCGATGAGCGCGGTGTGCGTTCGCGCCCACGCCGACTCGTCCGAGGCGGGACCGCCGGTCAGCACCAGCACACCCCACCCCGGTGAGTCGGCCGTGCAGCTCGCCGACGCGTTCTGCCGCCAGGCGCGCGTCCGTGTCGAGGAGCTGTTCGACGGGCTGTGGCGCAACACCGACGCGATGGACGTGAAGCTCGCGCGGGCCGTCCTCGCGGGCGAGTTCGCCTGGGTGGAGGACGGCGTCCTCGACGCGTCCATCCCCGGTCCGTGGATCGCGTCGTCCGAACCGGGGCCGAGCGAACGGGAGGACGTCCACCGCACCGTCGGCTGACCGCCCGTGTCGAGCGTCCGTGTCGAGCGCCCGTGTCGAGTGTCACTGGCGGGGGTCTACGCGGCGGTAGACTGGCGCACCTTCGTGCCGGAGATCAAAGGTCCCGGAAGCCGAACGCCAACGCACCGAGCGAGCGGGAAGTATGCAGTCACCTGGTCAGAAGAAGTCCATCGCCGGAACCCTCCTCAACCTCGTCGGCAGCCGCCAGAAACGGTCCGAGCCGGCGAGGGATCCCGAGCCGGACGGCGACGTGGTCCAACCCGCCGCCGGAGAGGGGGCGCTGGAGAACCATCTGGGCGGGGACGAGGCCCGCAACTACCGCAAGTACGAGTACGACACGGTCGCGCCGCACGTCGGGCGGTCCATGCTGGAGGTCGGCTCCGGGCTCGGGCACTTCTCCGAGCAGTTCGCCGGACGCCTCGACTACCTCGTCGTCAGCGACAACGACCCGTACTGCGTCGGTGAGCTGCGCAAACGCTACGAGGGCAACGACGATGTCGAGGTCATCGACCTGGCGCTGCCCGCCGACATCGAGATCCGGCGCAAGGTCGACACCGTCGTGATGATGAACGTCCTGGAGCACATCAAGGACGACGCGCAGGCGCTGCGGGACCTCGCCGCCGTCACCGAGCCCGGCGGCCGGATCGTGATCTGGGTTCCCGGCTACATGCAGCTCTATGGCGACTTCGACCGCAAGGTCGGCCATGTCACCCGGTACACCCCGGCGACGCTGGAGGAGACCGTCCGCGCGGCGGGGCTCGTTCCCGAGGTGCTCAAGCCGATCAACTTCCTCGGCGGCATCGCCTGGTGGTTCGCGGTGCGCCGCGGCGGCGCGGGCTACCCGGACCCGAAGCTCGTCAAGATCTACGACCGGACGGTCGTGCCGCTGACCCGTGTCATCGAACGGTTCGTCCGGCCGCCGTTCGGCCAGACGGTCTTCTGCGTCGCCCGCGTACCGCGCTGACCTGCGACGACGACAGTTCACGAAGACGAGTAACGGCACACGGTCAAGCGTCGTAGGGAATTTCCGTTCGCCGGGCGGTATGTCGTCCGCCGCTTCGGGGCCTTGGTACCGCGACACTGGGTAGTGGCCGGAACGTTCCCGGGACGCCTCTCCAGGCGGCGAAGCACCGCCTGCTTCCGCGGGCCGGGATCGCGACGGCCGGCCACGTAGTTCCCGTGTGGTCCGACGGTTCGGAGGCGGGGGTCCTGGGAGGGGAGATCCCCGCCGCCGGATCAGGCGCCTACCGGGGTGCCGGCCGTGCCGGGCTCGAGCCCGGACCGGAACAGCGCCAGCCGGTGCGCCTTCGCGGCGGCCTCGCCGCGGCTCGTCACGTCGAGCTTCCCGAGGATGTTGGAGACGTGCACGCTGGCCGTCTTCACCGAGATGAACAGCGCCTCGGCGATGTCGCGGTTGCTGCGTCCCTCCGCGACCAGCCGCAGCACCTCGTACTCGCGGGGCGTCAGGCCGAGCGGCGCGGTCGTGTCGCTGCGGCGCGGTGACCGGGTGCGGCGCAGCAGGTCGGCCACCTGTTCGGCGAGCGGCACGGCACCGAGTTCACGGGCCAGCTCCGCCGCGACGCGCAGCCGGTCGGCGGCCGTGTCATGGTCGCCGCCCACCAGCGCGGCCTCCGCCGCGCGGTACAGGGCCCGCGCCCGGTGGTACGGGTTACCGAGCCCCTCCCACGCCGCCGCGGCCTCGTCCCACGCGGCCCGGTCGAGAACGTTTCGGGCGCGGCACAGCTCGGCGGCGAACGTCAGCCGGTAGGCCTGCTGGAGCGGCCCGCTGTTGTGGAGCCCGTTCGCCCGCTCCTCGATCCGCCGCAGTCGGGCGGCCCCCGGGTCGGGTGCCGCGTAGGGCGCGTCGTCGGGCGCGCCGCCGGGAGTGCCGGCGGCCAGTTCCGCGCAGGCCGACGCACCGGCGATCAGCGCGGGCCAGGCGTAGCGGGCGTCGTCCGGCAGGCCACCGTGGTCGAGGACGGGCCCGACCGCGTCCAGCGCGGCCTCGGGGCGCCCCTCGGCGAGCGCGATGTTCGCCTCGAGCCAGAGCATGGTGAAGTAGTCCTGGGTCTTCAGCCACCGCATCTTGAGGTTCAAAATCTCGCGGGCCATGACCAGCCGCGCGCGGGCCGTCTCCAGGTCGCCGCGCGCCAGCGCCACCCAGCCGGACAGGACGAGCAGCGACGTGCGCGTCGTGATCGCCGGGTCCTGCTCCATGGCGTGGTTCAGGACGGCGAGGGCCTCGTCCCACCGGCCGAGCGACACCAGCGGCTCGGCCTCGTTGATGGACATGAACGTGCCCTGCGTCCGCGCCACCCCGTACTGGCGGGCGAGTTCCTTGCCGCGCGCCGCGACGGCGACGGCCTCCTCGTGGCGTCCCGCGCCCTCCAGGAAATGCGACTTGATCACGTGGTAGCGGAGCAGCACGCGTTGGTTGCCGCTGCGTTCCACGGTCTCCTCGACCTGCAACAGGTGGGCGTCGCTGGTGTACTTGATGTCGGCGCAGAACCCGGTGATCAACGCCTCGGCCTCGGTGACGGCGTCGCCGAGCCGCCGCGCGGTGGCGAGGGACTCGGCCGCCGCCTTGAGCGCCTCGTCGATGTGGGTGGTGATGCGGACGTAGTTGCCCAGCGTGGCCAGCGTGCGTGCCCGCGCCGCGGACGGCGGGTCGGTGGGCAGCGCGTCGACCGCGGCGCGCAGGTCCTCGACGAAGCCGGGACGGGCCATCTGGTAGCGCATCCGGCCGCGCAGCTCCAGCAGCCCCGCGCGGCGCTCCGGGTCGGGCTCGGGCTCGTCCTCCAGTTCGCGGAGCGCGGCGGTGGCGAGCTTGATACCGCGGTCGAACTCCCCCGCCTGGTCCGCGGCCGCCGCCGCGTCCTGCAGGACCTTGATGTGCGTGGCTTCGATGCGCTCCCCCGCGTCGGGGACCTGGTCCCACAGTTCGAGGACCCGCGACAGCATCGCCAGGCACTCGGCGTAGGCGACGGCCTTGCGGGCCTCGGCGGCGGCGCGCCAGGACGCGACCAGCGCCCACGTGCTGTCGTGCGCCGCGTTCCAGTGGTAGCTCAGTTCGACCCACAGCCGACCCGCCGGAACGAGCCCCGGATCCTCCTCCAGGGCCTCCGCGTAACGCTTGTGGAGCCGCGTGTACTCGCCCGGCAGCAGATCCTCGTGGACGGCCTCGCGGATCAGCGCGTGCCGGAACGCGTAGCCGTCCCCGTCCACCACCAGCACGTTCGCGGCGACCGCCGGGCGCAGCACCCGGGTCAGCGCCGCGTCTCCGAGCCCGGTCACGGCCGACAGCAGCGCGTGCTCGATCCGGGTGCCGCCGCCGCTGGCGTCGCGCAGGACCTCCTGTGTCTCCTCCGGCAGCCGCTGCACCCCGGCCAGCAGCAGGTCGCGCAGCGACTCGGGCAGCTCGGACGCCAGCGTGCCGTCATCGTCGAGCAGCGCCTCGACGAACAGCGGGTTGCCCTCGCTGCGGGTGGCGATACGGTCGACCAGGCTCCTGGGCGGCGGCGCGCCGAGCAGTTCGGCGACGAGCGCGGCGACCTCCGGGCGCGACAGCCGCTCGATCCGTACCCGGCGCACCCGTTCGGCCCGCTCCAGCCCGGCGAGCAGCGGACGCAGCGGATGGGTGCGGTGCAGTTCGTCCGTCCGGTAGGTCACCACGATCAGGACCGGCGCGGTGCCGAGGTTGCGGATCAGGAAGGCCAGCAGGTCACGGGTGGAGCGGTCGGCCCAGTGGGCGTCCTCGATGACCAGTACGACCGGTTCGCGCTCGGCCAGCCGTTCCAGCAGCACGAGCATGACCTCGAACAGCCGGGCGCGCTCCTCGTCGGACGCCGCGTCGGACTCCGGCTCCCCGAACTCCGGCAGCAGCCGGGCGAGCCCGCCGGTGTCGCCGCGCGGCACGAGCCCGGCGACGCCGTCGATGCCGATGTCGCGGACCAGGCCCCGCAGGACGGTCGTGAACGGCGCGAACGGCAGACCGTCCGAGCCGAGTTCCAGGCACCCGCCGACCAGGACCTTCGCTCCGTCCACGCCCCCGGTGAACTCGCGGATCAGACGGGTCTTGCCGAGGCCCGCGTCACCGCCGACGAGCACGGCCCCGGGTGCGGTCGCGAGGGCGTCCGCCAGCTCCGCCAACTCCGCCGACCGCCCGACCAGGACAGGACTCATCGCACGCGCGCTCACGTTCCAAGCATGCCAAACAGATCAGACAATCCCACCTGATTTTCCCGCCGTGCGACGCCCCCGGCCGACCGCCCGCCCGCGGTCCGTGTGGTGGCCGTGGTCCCCCGATGGCCACGGCCACCACACAGTGAGACGTCTGAACCCCCGGAAATAGTTCGCGGTCTTTTCAGAAAGATGTCATTCGCCGGAGGGCCTCCCGGCGACGAGGTCGCTCAGCCGGTCACCGAACCGTTCGAGCGGTTGCCGGTACCTGCGTTCACGCGCCCGCGCCCGGCGCTCCTTGCGCGACCCCTCCGCGTACCGGCGCCGCGCCCACGGGGAGCCCGGCCGCGCCAGCCGGACGGCCCCGACGATGGCCAGCACCCCGATGAACAGCCCGAGAAGGCCCGTCCAGACCTTGCCCTTGAGCAGCGCGACGATGGCGACGCACAGGTTGAAGATCAGCGCGAACGCGATCGTCCACCACCCGTCCCCGGCGACCTCGTCCACGCCGAGGGGCCGCAACCCGAGCAGCAGCAGCCCGCACAGCGCGATCGTGATGAAGACCACTTCGACCGACAACCGGCCCTGCTCGCTCCAGTACACGTCCTCCAGGTGCAGCACGAGCGCGAACTCGTCCAGGACAAGGGCGGTGCCCACCCCGAACAGGGCCGCGGCTCCCGCCGCCCACGCCGACGCGTCCTCCTCGATCGCGAGGCCGCCCACCCCGCCGACGCACATGAACACCAGCCCGAACACCACGTGGTGAACGTGATGCCCGCCCGGTGTGACGTTCCCCGGCCACCACCGCACCTGGGCGCGGATCATCCGGACGCTGAACCGGATGAACAGGAACCCGGCGATGAACGCCACGAAGAAGCAGAACAGCCGTAGCCGTCCGGCGTCCGCGATCTCGCGCGAGAACCACTCCCCCACATCGCAGACCTTCCGCCTCCCGCACCACCCCACACCCAACGGTTGGTTACCGGAACACCGTTTTCGCGGGCCGGGGTTCCACGACAATGACCCCGGTGGGCGGTCTGTGAGGGAAACGGGGAAACATGCGGATCTTGACGTGGAACGTGTGGTGGCGGTTCGGGCCGTGGGAGGTGCGCCGGGAGGCGATCGCGTCGACGCTCGCGGACCTCGACTGCGACATCGTCGGACTGCAGGAGGTCTGGGGCGACGGTGCGGAGAATTTGGCCGGGTGGCTCGCCGACCGGCTCGGGATGCACTGGACCTGGGCGGCCTCGGACCGTCCCGGACGCTGGCACGCCCGGCTCGACGGCTCGACGGCCGATGTCGGGGACGCCGTCCTCAGCCGCTGGCCGATCGTCGACCGCGATGTGCTGCGGCTGCCCGCCGAGGGCGGGCGTGACGATGGCCATCAGGCGCTGTTCGCGCTGGTGGACGCCCCCGTCCACCCGGTGCCGTTCTTCACCGTCCACCTCAATTCCGCGCCGCACGAGTCGGCCGTCCGGTGCGCCCAGGTCACGGCCCTGGCTCGGTTCGTCGCGGCCCACGGGAACCACGGGCCCTTTCCTCCCGTGGTCACCGGCGACTACAACGCCCTGCCCGACTCGGACGAGATGCGGCTGCTCGGTGGGTACCGAACGGCGCCCGCCGTCCCGGGTCAGGTCCTGCTCGACGCCTGGGAGTACGCCGACCCGGCGGCGCCCGCCGCCACCTGGGACCCGGCCAACCCCTACGCGGCCCGGACCCTCGAACCCGCCGGCCGCATCGACTACGTCCATGTGGGGCCGCCGGGACCGGGCGGGATCGGCCATGTCCGCTCCGTCCGCCGGGTGGGCGACCGGCCCGTCGACGGGGTCTGGCCGTCCGACCACGCGGCCGTTCTCGCCGAACTGGCCGCCCCGTAGCGGTCACGTACGCTTGGCGCCACGATGGCGGACGAGCGGTTGACGATCGGTGAACTGGCGGGCCGGACGGGTGTCGCCGCCTCGGCGCTGCGCTACTGGGAGGAGTTCGGCCTGCTCCCGCCGCCGGAACGGGTGTCGGGGCGGCGGCGGTATCCGCCGTCGACGGTCGGGCTGGTCGGGGCGATCCTCGCGCTGCGGGACGTCGGTTTCCCGCTCGGCGACATCAGGGCGTTCCTCGGCCCGCACGCGCCCGCCGCCGACGGCTGGCGGGACCTGGCCCGGCGCAAGCTGACCGAACTGGACGAGCACATCGCCCGCGCGCAGACGGCCCGCACCGCGGTCGCCCATGCCCTGGCCTGCCCGCACGAGGACCTCTTCGACTGCCCGACGTTCGCCAAGGTGATCGCGGCGCGGGCGGCCGGGGCGTCCATCGAGGAGCTCCACGGGCACTGAAGACCCCGAACTGGACAAACGCGTAACACATAAGTTACATATTGGGCCATGGACGTGTTCGACGCCGTGGCCGATCCCGTGCGCCGGCGCATCGTGGTGCTGCTCGGCGACGGGCCGCGCACCGCCGGTGCGCTGGCCGCCGCGTTCCCCGACATCAGCCGTCCGGCGGTCAGCCGGCATCTGCGGGTGCTGCGCGAGGCGGGCCTGGTCACGGCGGAACTGGTCGGGCGGGAACGCCACTACCGGGCCGAACTCGGCGCCCTCGCGGAGATCGACCGGTGGCTGGCCACCGTCCGCGGGCAGCTGTGGGACCGGCGCCTCGACGCCCTGGAGACCGAGGTGCACCGCGCCCGGCGCGACCGGCGCGCACGTCCGGAAACCGAAGGACCAGCCGAGAACTCAAGGAGCGCGGGATGACACCGACACCGACCGGCAGGCTGCTCGCCACCGCGACCGGCGCCGACCTACAGCTGACACGCCGGTTCACGACGACGATCGAGGACGTCTGGGCGAGCATCACCGAACCGGAGCGGACGGCCCGGTGGTTCGCGCACTGGAGCGGTGAGGGCGGCGCCGGCACCATCGCGAAGCTCACGCTGACCCACGAGGAGGGGCAGCCGCAGAGCGACCTGACGATCATCGCCTGCGAGCCGCCCCGGCGGCTCGAGGTCGAGGCCGTCGACGAGTACGGCCGCTGGCATCTGGAGGCCCGTCTCGCGGAGGCCGACGGCGTGACGACGCTGACCTTCGTCCACCATCTGGACCCCGACACCGACGCCTCCACCACCGGGCCGGGTTGGGAGTACTACCTCGACCGGCTGACCGCCGTGATCTCCGGCGGGCCCGAACCGAGCTTCGATGACTACTATCCGGGGCAGGCCGCTTACTACAAGGGTCTCACCGCCGAGGAGCCGTAGAGAAGCCCGTCATCGGCCGGGTCCCACGGGCGATGTCTGAGATCTGCAAACCGTGGCGTCCGCCACAGGAAAGACGCGGAGGCCGGGCAGGAGGTTCACTCACGGCAACACGATGTGAGAGGAGCGTTCACATGCCGGAAGCCCCTGGTTCAGAGTTCTGGAAGGACCTCAAGCCGATCGAGAACTCGCTGAGGCCAGACGCCCTGCCGGAGGTGTACATCCCGAATGTCGCCACCGACGACGACCGGTATTACGTGCCGTTCACCGAGACGGTCGGGTCGCGGCCCCTGTGGATCAACGTGAAGGACAACACGTGGTCCGACATCCTGCGGTCCAAGGAGGCCGGGCTCGTCAACCGGCACTACCACCCGCACGAGGTGTTCGCCTACACCATCTCCGGCAAGTGGGGATACCTGGAGCGGCCGTGGACGGCCACCGCCGGTGACTTCGTCTACGAGTCGCCCGGTGAGGGTCACACGCTCGTCGCCTACGAGCACGAAGAGCCGATGAAGACGCTGTTCATCGTCAAGGGCCCCCTCATCTGGCTGGACGAGAACGGTGAGGCCGAAGGGTTCTTCGACGTCCACGACTACATCGACATGTGCCGCAAGCACTACGAGAAGGTCGGCCTGGGAGCCGACTACATCGACTCGCTCTTCCGTTAGACCATGACCAACCTCCTCACGCGGGCCAAGCCCGCGACCACCTCCGACCGGTACGAGAACCGGCTGCTGGTCATCCTTTTCCTGGCCTTCGGCTTCGTGTTCTTCGACCGGCAGGCCCTGGCGTTCCTCGCGCCCTACATGGACGACGACTTCGGGCTGTCCAACTCGCAGCTCGGGTTCCTGTCCGGGGTGCTGGCGCTGACCTGGGCGCTGGCCGGGATGTTCGCCGGGAGCCTGTCGGACCGGTTGGGACGGCGCAAGCCGATCCTGATCGCGGCCGTCGTGCTCTTCTCGCTGTTCTCGTCGGCGTCCGGGCTGATGACCGGGTTCGTCGGGCTGCTCGCGGCACGCGCGCTGATGGGCACCGCCGAGGGCGCGGTGCTGCCGATGGCGCAGTCGCTGATGGTCGAGGCGTCCCGGGAGTCACGGCGCGGCCTCAACATGGGGCTGCTCCAGGGCTCGTCCGCCGGGCTGCTCGGCGGGATCGTGGCGCCGGTGGTGGTCGTGTGGCTCGCCGACAGCTTCGGCTGGCGGACGGCGTTCTTCGTCACGATCGTGCCCGGTCTGATCATCGCCGGGTTGATCGCGAAGTACGTCCTGGAGCGCGCGCCGCGTCTGCGGGAGGCCCCGTCCGGGGCCCCTGGGGAGGTCACCGCGGAGGTCTCCGCGAAGTCCTCCGCGAATGACAGGGCCGCTCCGGCGGCGCCGAAGGTCCCGATCCGGGACGTGCTGCGCCTGCGCAACGTCGTCCTCTGCATGCTGATCGCGCCGTGCTACCTCACCTGGTTCGTCACGCTGATCACCTTCACGCCGAAGTACCTGACGGACGAGAAGGGCTGGGGCTCGGGGACGATGAGCGCCGTCATGACGTGCCTGGGCGTCGCCTGGGTGCTGTGGGGGTTCGCGACTCCGGGCATCTCCGACCGGATCGGGCGCCGGAAGGCGCTGATCGGTTTCACCTCGGTGGCGGTCTTCTGCCCGCTCGCCGTGGTGTACGTGGAGAGCCCGGTGCTGCTCGGCACACTGATGATCCTCACCTACACCGGGCTCGGCTGCTTCACGCTGTTCATGGCGACGATTCCGGCCGAGACCGTACCGCGCGCCGCGCTCGCCACCGCGCTCGGCGTGATCATGGGCGTGGGCGAGCTGGCCGGGGGGTTCCTCGGCCCGCTGGTCGCGGGGCGCGCGTCCGACATCTGGGGACTGGAGGCTGCCATGTTCATCGCCGCCGGAGGCGCGGCGCTCGTCGTGGCGCTGTCGTTCGGGCTTCGTGAGACGGCCCCGGCCGTCCTGCGACGGAAAGGGGTGCACGCGTGAGAGCGGCGGTCTGGCATGGGGCACGGGACGTCCGGGTCGAGGACGTTCCGTCCCGCGACCCCGGCCCCGGGGAGGTCACGATCACCGTCGCGTACTGCGGGATCTGCGGCAGCGACCTGCACGAGTACGCCGACGGGCCGCACGCGATCCCGGTCGGGACGCCGCATCCGGAGTCGGGGCGGACCGCGCCGCTGACGCTCGGGCACGAGTTCAGCGGGACGGTGACCGCGGTCGGCCCGGACGTCACCGGGTTCGCGCCCGGCGACCGGGTCGCGGTCGAGCCGCACTACCGCTGCGGCACCTGCGCGCGCTGTGTGGCCGGTGAGTACAACCTGTGCGACCACTTCGGCTTCGCGGGGCTGATGGGCGACGGCGGCCTGGCGGAACGGGCCAACGTCCCGGCCTACATGCTGCACAAGCTGCCGGACGGGGTCTCGCTCAAGCAGGCGGCCGTGTTCGAACCGGCGGCGGTCGCGCTGCACGGCCTGCGCCGTTCCGCGCTCCGGAACGGTGAGACGGTCGCGGTCGTCGGCCTCGGACCGATCGGGCTGCTCGTCGTGCAGCTCGCCGTCCGCTACGGGGCGGGCCGGGTGATCGCGTGCGACCCGTCGCCGAGCCGCCGCGACCTGGCGGAGCGGCTCGGCGCGGCCGAGACCGTGGACGCCGGTGAGCTGCCCGTCGGGGTCGCCGATCTGGCGTTCGAGGCGGTCGGCACCGAGCGGACCCTGAACGACTGTCTCGCCGCGACCCGGCGCGGCGGCCGCGTCGTGCTGCTCGGCCTCGGCGGCACGTTCGCCGTGGACGCCTTCGCCCTGGTCAACAACGAGCAGTCGATCATCGCCTCGGTCGGGTACCGCGACTGCCACCCCGAACTGATCCGGCTCGTCGACGAGGAGGGCATGGACTTCACGTCCATCGTCACCTCCGTCGTGGCCCTGCCGGACGTGGTCCGCGACGGGTTCGAGACGCTGATGAACACCATGGAGGAGATCAAGGTGCTGGTGCGGCCATGATCGAGGGATTCGAGCCGGGCCTGTTCGCGGGGCGCCGCGCGTTCGTCACCGGCGGCACGTCCGGGATCGGGGCCGCGACCGCGGCGATGTTCGCCGAGCTGGGCGCCGAGGTCATCGCGCTCGGGCTGCGCCCGGCCGACGCGAACGAACTGCCCCGGCACACGGGCGTCCGCATCGTGGAACACGACGTTCTGGACGGTGGCGGCCTGACCGAGCTGATCACGGAGGCGGACCCGCTGGACGTCCTGGTGAACTGCGCCGGGGTCAGCCACGACCGCGACGAGTACGACCTGGAGCGCTGGCGCCGCGTCCTGGACATCAACCTGACCGCGACGATGGTGGCGTGCCAGGCGGCCCGTCCGGCGCTCGCCCGCCGCGGCGGCGCCATCGTCAACGTCTCGTCGATGTTCGCCTTCTCCGGCAGCCGGGACCGTCCCGCCTACAGCGCGAGCAAGGGCGGGATCTCGCAGCTCACCCGGTCCCTGGCGGCCGAGTACGCCGCCGACGGCGTGCGCGTGAACGCGGTCGCGCCCGGGTTCGTCGTCACGCCGCTGGCGCGGGGGCTGCTGGACGACCCGCCCGCGGCGGAGGCGGTCCGGGCCCGGATCCCGGCCGGACGGTACGGGCGGCCGAGGGAGATCGCGTCCGTGGTGGCGTTCCTGTGCTCCCCCGGCGCGTCGTACGTCACCGGAGCGATCCTGCCGGTCGACGGGGGTTACCTGGCCGTATAGCGTCGAACACCGCATAGGCTCCACATGAGGGGGTTCGGCCGACCCGGGGAGGAGCTCACCATGCCGGCACCTGCACAAATGATCTCCCAGGCGAGCACGGAGGAGGTCGATCCGCGCGAGCGCATCGAGTTCTGGGAGGACTACAACCGCAGAGCGCTGGTCGGGCTGTCCTGTTCCTCCTACTCGGACCGGGGCCTGCTGGCGCGGCAGGCCAACTTCAAGCTCGGGGACGTCGAGCTGGCCGACATCAGCGGCAACGCGCACGCCATCGAACGCACCCCGAAGGTGGCCCGGTCGGCCCCGAAGGACTCGGTGTTCGCGTCGCTGCTGGTCACGGGCGAGGCGGTGTTCCTCCACGAGAACGGCTGTCTGTCCGCCACGTCCGGCGACCTGGTCGTGTACGACACGCGGCGGCCGTACCTGTTCGGGTTCTCCTCGTCCATGCGGCAACTGCTGGTCGACATCCCGCGCGACCTGTTCGCGGAGCTGTGCATGCCGGGCGGCGTCCCGGCGCCGATGCTGTTCGGGCGCGGCACGGCCCGTGAGGGCGAGCTGGTCGTGGCGCTGCGCTCGGTCCTGGAGAACCCGCGCGGGGGCGACCCGGCGGGCGCGGGCGACACCGTCCTCGACCTGATCAGGATGCTGGCCACCGAGCGGTCCGGCGGGCGCGCCGCGCCCGCCGCGTACCAGACCCAGCGCATCGTCGCCGAGGACTACATCGAACGGCACCTGCACGACACCTGTCTCACCCCGAGCCAGGTCGCGGGCGTGATGGGGGTGTCGGTCCGGCATCTCGGACGGATCTTCGAGTCGGCGGGCACCACGCCGTCCCGGTACATCCTGGAACGGCGCCTCCAGCGCGCCCATGACGATCTGACCGCGCCGGGCGCGGCGGACACGACCATCGCCGACATCGCCTACCGGTGGGGGTTCTCCAGCCAGGCGCACTTCGCCCGCCACTTCCGCGCCCGGTTCGGCCGCACCCCCACCGAGACGCGGGCCGCTACAGCCGCTCGATGATCGTGGCGTTGGCCTGGCCGCCGCCCTCGCACATGGTCTGGAGCCCGTAGCGTCCGCCGGTGCGCTCCAGCTCGTGGAGCAGCTTGGTCATCAGGACGCCGCCGGTGGCGCCGAGCGGATGGCCGAGCGCGATGGCGCCGCCGTTCGGGTTGGTCTTCTCCAGCGACGCGCCGGTGTCGTGGGCCCAGGCCAGCGGGACGGGCGCGAACGCCTCGTTGACCTCGAAGACGTCGATGTCGCCGATCTTCAGCCCGGCACGGTCCAGGGCCTTCTCCGTCGCGGGAATGGGCCCGGTCAGCATGTAGACGGGGTCGGATCCGCACATCGCGAGGGTGTGGACGCGGGCGCGCGGGGTGAGGCCGTGCCGCCTGACGGCCTCCTCGGACGCGAGCAGCAGCGCGGACGCGCCGATCGAGATCTGGGACGCCGCGGCGGCGGTGATCCGGCCGCCGTCGCGCAGCGGCTTGAGGCCCGCCATCTTCTCCAGGGTCGTGTCGGGGCGGGGCCCCTCGTCCCGGGTCAGCCCGGCGATCGGCGCGATCTCCCGGTCGAAGTAGCCCGCCTCGATGGCCTTGGCGGCGCGCCGGTGGCTCTCCAGGGCGTACCGTTCCAGGTCCTCACGGCTGTGGCCCCATTTCTCGGCCATCAGCTCGGCGCCGCGGAACTGGGAGATCTCCTGCCTGCCGTACCGTTCCGTCCAGCCCTCGCCGAACGGGAACGGCATCCCCTTCTCCAGGGCCATGGTGACGGACGACCCCATGGGGACGATGGCCATCTGCTCGACCCCGGCCGCGACGACGAGGTCCTGGGTGCCCGACAGCACGCCCTGCGCGGCGAAGTGGACCGCCTGCTGGGACGACCCGCACTGCCGGTCGATGGTCACGCCGGGCACGGACTCGGGCAGCCCGGCCGACAGCCACGCGGTGCGCGCGATGTCGAGGGACTGCGGGCCGACCTGCATCACACAGCCCATGATCACGTCTTCGACGGCGGCGGGGTCGACTCCGGTGCGGTTGACGAGTTCCTTCAGCACGTGGGCCCCGAGGTCGGCGGGGTGGACGTCCTTCAGTGCGCCCTTCCTGGTGCCGACCGGGGTCCGGACCGCGCCGACGATGTACGCCTCGGCCACTGCGCCTCCAAGTTCTTCGGTTCCGTCCCGCGACCGAGCGAGATTCGGTGAGTGTCTCGAGATTACATCGCGCGCAGGCAGGTCGCCCCGTCCGCCTCGTCGCCGAGGGACGCCTCGGCGAGCCCGCGCAGGACGTCGGTGAGCTCGGGATGCTCGTCCGGCGACCATCCCTCCAAGTGGTGGGCCAGGCCCTCGCGGCGGGCCGTGAACAGGCGCTCGGCGGCGGCCCGCCCGGGGCCGGTGATGGTGAGGGCGCCGTTCACGCGCCGGACGTACCCGGCGTCGACGAGCCGGTCGACGAACGGGCGGCCCTGCTCGATCGGCACTCCGGCGCGTTCGGCGAGGGCCTTGCCGGTGACCGTCCCGTCCTTGGCGATCCGGCACAGCGCCCAGACGCTGCCCGGCGGCAGCGCGACACCGGCCAGCGTGCTCAGCCGCGCGTACAGCTCCCGGGCCTTCGGGTCCTTCCGCATGAGTTCGCTCAGCGCGCGCTCGATCTCGTGCCTGGACGAACGGACGGTCGGTGCGGCACCGAAACCCTCGCCGTAGTCACGCGTCTGCGAGGTCGCCCGTAGCGGGACCTCACGCAGGAACCACGTCAGGACGAACGCGACGAGCGCCACCGGGACGGCCCAGAAGAACACGGCGTCGATCGACTGCGCGTAGGCGTGCAGGACCTCGTCCTTCACCTGGGCCGGGTACCTGTCGAGCAAGCCCGGATCCCCCTGGACGGCCGCCGGGTTGAACCCGGGCGGCAGTACCCGCGCCAGATCCTCGATGCGGTCGGCGAGCTGGTTGCTGAAGATCGAACCGAACACCGCGACGCCGAACGATCCGCCGATCTGCCGGAAGAACGTCACACCGGACGTGGCCGCGCCCAGATCGCCGTACGGCACGGCGTTCTGCACGGCGATCACCAGGACCTGCAACACCAGGCCCAACCCGAAGCCGAGCAGCGCGAACCGCTGGCTCATCGTCACGGTGGAGGCGTTCTCGTCCAGCCGCGAGCACAGGTACATGCCCAGCGCGATCAGCGGCGTCCCGACCACCGGGAAGACCTTGTAACGGCCGGTGCGGCTGATCAGCTGGCCGGAGCCGATCGAGGCGACCAGCATGCCGAGCATCATCGGCAGCAGGTAAACGCCGGACAGCGTCGGCGACACGCCGTGCACGACCTGAAGGAAGATCGGCAGGAAGGTCAGCGCGCCGAACATCGCGAATCCGACCGCGAAGCTGATCGCCGCGCCCAACGCGAAAACCTGGTTCGCCAGCAGCCGCGGCGGCATGATCGGCTCGGCCGCGCGGCGTTCGACGAGCAGCCACACCACGATCAGGGCGACCGACCCCACGGCGAGCCCGATGATCGGCGCCGACAGCCAGTCGTAGGTCGTCCCGCCCCAGGTCGTCATCAGGACGAGGCCGACGGCCCAGCCGACGATCAGCAGGGTGCCGAGATAGTCGATGCGGTGCCGTTCCCGCTCGCCCGTCGTGCGCAGCACCGCCGCGATGACCAGCAGAGCGACGACGCCGATCGGCAGGTTGATGTAGAACACCCAGCGCCACGACAGGTTGTCGACGAACCAGCCGCCGAGCAGCGGGCCGCACACGCTCGCCACGCCGAAGACCGCGCCGAAAAGCCCCTGGTAACGGCCGCGTTCGCGGGGCGACACCACGTCCCCGACGATCGCGACGACCAGCACCATCAGCCCGCCGCCGCCGAGGCCCTGGACGGCCCGGAAGCCGATCAACTCGGTCATGTCCCGCGCGATGCCACACAGCGCCGAACCGACCAGAAAGATCACGATGGACGTCTGGAACAGCCGTTTGCGCCCGTACTGGTCGCCGAGCTTGCCCCACAGCGGTGTCGAGGCCGTGGCGGCGAGCAGGTACGCCGTGACGACCCACGACAGATGGTTCAGGCCGCCGAGGTCGCTGACGATCGTCGGCAGCGCCGTGGACACGATCGTCTGGTCCAGCGCCGCCAGCAGCAACGCCAGCATCAGCGCCCCGAGCACGACATAGAGGTCCCTGCCCTTGGGCATGGTCCGCTCGTCCGCCGCCGTCGCCGTCCCTGCCGTCATGCCCCGCCCGTACCCGATCACCCGGCGGGCACGCCCGTACCGTCCTCGTGACGACCGACGGGACGAGCCGCGGGCTAGTGGTGGGACGGCTAGCCGAGGACGTCGTGGGCGACCTTCGCGGCGCCCAGGCCCGCGGCGGTCCCCGCGATGCCGACGGCGCCCGCGGTGACCCAGATCGGAAGCCGGGACCGCGTCCGCAGGGCGCTGAACGCGTCGAGGGCGTCCACGGCGAGGCCGATGCGCGCCCACTGACGGCGCGCGGCCGCGTCGCCGCCGAGCAGGTATCCGGCGCCGAGGGCGATCTCCCGGGCGGCGTACAGCCGGACCATGAGGTCACGGCCGGGGTCGGTGCCACGGCTGATTCCGGTCACCCGCATGGCCGGCCCGGGGGCCGCGAACACCGCGAGGCCGAGCCCGATCCGCGCGCGGGCCAGGGTCGTCATCACGCCGTCAAGCCCGTCCCGGCCGTCTGTTTCCATCACATCTGCCACGCAGGGGAGGGTATCCGTGCGCCTCCCTCTCGCGCAGATCCGGGTGACCCGGGCCGTGGACGTCTATCGTTTCCAGAAGGCGGCACTCCCCCCGGACGGAAGGTGACCATGGAAGGCATCCTCGCCCTCATCGTCGTGTCACTCCTCGCCGCGTTCTGCATACGCTGGGCCGCGGTGCGGCTCCGCCTGCCGATGCCCACCCGTGTCGCGGTGATCACGGTGTTCGTTCTGGTGGTCCTGACGATGTACGGCAACCATCTGCGCGGCTGACGTGGCCGCCGACCAAAAAGTCTGTAGAGAATTCCGAACTTACGCCCTCGACGGTGAGTCATAACTGACGAAACCGGATCCACGCCCCGTTCGACGCCCGATGGCGCCTCCGAGCGGTACCCCGTCCGGCGGAGCCGGTTCGAGTCGAGGGAGCCCGACCGCGATGCAGGAGAACGGCGGCGTGATCGCCCCGCACCTGAGGCGACTGCTGGAGTTCGTCGAACCCGACCGCGACGACGTCTGTCTGGACGTCGCGCGCGGACGCGGCCCGATGCCCGCGGCACTCGGCCCGCAGGTACGCCATATGACCGCCGTCGACGCGATGCCCGTCCCCGTGACCGCGCCCGTGCCCGCGGGCGTCCCCGCGTCGGGAACGTCGCGGCGGCGCATGTCGACGGTCGAGTTCGGGACTGGACCGGTCCGCATCGCGGACGGCGACGCGCTCCCGGCCTCCGCGGCGGCCACGACACGCGAGGACCGCATCCCGCATCCGGTGGGCCCCGACGGTGTCCGCATCCGCGCTGACGCCACCGCGCTGCCCTACAGGGACAACACCTTTTCCCTCGTCACCGCCCGGTTCTCGCTCTACAACCTGGGCGACCCCGACCATGTGCTACGCGAGTTGCTGCGGGTGTGCCGTCCCGGCGGCCGGGTCGTCATCGCCGATCTGGTCCGCGGCAACCTCGTCGGGCCCGACCGGGACCGCATCGAACGGCTCCGTGACCCCGACCATCCCGGCACCCCGACCATCGCCCGGCTCACCGAGATGATCACCTCGGCGGGTGGGAGCATCCGCCGCCTCGACGTGTTCACCGTGGAACGCCCGGTGGAGCCGTGGCTCGCGGGGGCGTGCGACGACGAGACCGCCGAACGCATCCGCGTCGCCCTCGTCGACGAGGTGGACGGCGGGCCCCGGACGGGCGCGAAGCCCCGCGTCATCGGCGGCGAACTGTGGTTCACCCAGACCTGGGCGCACGTCGCCGCCGAACCGATCTCCTGACCGGTCGGTGCGCCGCAGCGGGTCCGTCGCGATCGGTGACGGCTCGTCCACCACCCACGCGCGCATGGCGGTCAGGGCGCCAGCGGAAGCTCGAACCAGACGGCCTTGCCGTCGGACGTGGGCCGGGCGCCCCAGCGGCTCGCGAGCTGGTCGACGAGGTAGAGGCCGCGCCCGCCCTCGTCGGTCTCCCCGGCGCTGCGGATGCGCGGCAGCCGCATGTCGGAGTCGAACACCTCGACCCAGATCGCGTCGGCGCCGCGGCGGAGCCGGAGCCGGAACTCCTTGGTCGGCGGCTCGCGGCGGCCGAGTTCGGCACCGAGGTTCCAGTCGTCCTCGTCGAAGGCGCCGCCGTCGAACGATCCGCCGTCGAAGGAGTCGGCGCCGAACGAACCCCGGTCGTAGGGGGCGGCGTCGAGGGTGCCGTTGCCGAAGTCGGTGTTGAACTGGACGGGCGGCGGCGCGCTCAGCGGTTCCCCGCCGCGTCCCGGCGTCCCGGCGGCGACCGGGACGACCATCTCGTGCCGTGGCGCGGGCGTCGCCGTCGCGTGCAGCACGACGTTCGTGACGACCTCGGAGACGAGCAGGCACGCGAGTTCGGACTGCTCGTCCAGCATCCCCCAGGACGCGAACGCGTCGGCGGCCATCCGCCGGGCCTCCGACACCATGATCGGTTCGGCGGTGAAGGTGCGTTCCTCGACGGCGAGCTCGTCCCCGGCGGTGCGGATCACGACGATCGCGACATCGTCGTCGATGTCACCGGGCACGGCCTCGTAGGCGGCGTTGGCGATCGCCTCGACCCCGCCGCGGGCGACCTTCGCGACGGCGGCGCGGACCAGCTCCCGGGACTCCTCGCGGGTGTAGTGGTCGCCGTCGTCCTTGGGCCTGCGGTCGATGAGGCCGTCGGTGTACAGGACGAGGGTGGAGCCGGGTTTCAGCTCCGTCGACTCCTCGTTGAAGAGGATCTCGCCGCCGAGCCCCGGGCCGCGCAGGCCGAGCATGCCGCCCTCGCTCTCGAACGGCAGCTCGTCGACCTGACCGTCGACGACCAGCAGCGGCGGGTCGTGCCCGGCGTTGGCGAACTCCAGCACCCGTGACCACGCGTCGTACACGAAGTAGGTACAGGACACCAGCGGCGGACGGACGAGGTCGTCGCTGTTCCAGCCGGACCGCATCCGTTCGGGCCGCGTCATCGTGCGGACCCACTCGTCCAGCTTGCGGAGGATGTCGGCGGGCGGTTTGTCGTCCTGCGCGAAGGCGCGCAGCGCGGCGCGGAGCTGGCCCATCACGGCGGCGGCGCGGGCGCCGCGGCCCTCGACGTCGCCGATGACGAGCCCGACACGGCCCGCCGACAGCGGGATCACGTCGTACCAGTCGCCGCCGACCTGGGTCTGGATGCCGTGCCCGTGCGACTCCAGCGGGCGGGCCGGCTCGTACCGCCACGCGATCTGGAGGCCGTCCAGACGGGGCGGCCGGTCGCCGGGCAGCAGATGCTTCTGGAAGGCGAGCGCGGTGTCGCGCTCCTCCTCGAACAGCAGCGCGTTGTCGACGGCGAGCGCGACGCGGCTGGCGATGGCGCCGAGCAGGTCGCGGTCGAAGCCGTCGTAGTGCGGGTCGGGCCGCTTGGACAGGTTCGACAGGGCGAGGCTCATCACGCCGAGCAGCTCACCGCGCACCAGCAGCGGCGCGGAGATCACCGAGGTGACGCCCATGGAGTCGCCGAGCCGCTGGGTCGACTCGTTCGGCGCGGCGAACCGGTGTTGGATCATGTCCTCGACGAGGACGGCGTCGCGCCGGTTCATCGCCTTCTCGCTGGGATGCCCCGGCGGGTAGGACACGGGCTCGCCGACCTCGGCCCAGGTGCCGGGCGGCGGTTCCCAGCCGCCCGCGTGCCGCGACACCCGCCGGTAGAGCCGGTCGCCGCTGTACAGGTCGATGAAGCAGTGGTCGGCGAACTGCGGGACGAGCGTGTCGGCCACCCGCCGCAGCGTGCTCTCCAGCTCCAGGGACCCGGCGAGCCGCTCCCCGATGCGCTCCATCAGGCCGTAGCGGTCCTGTTCGCGCTGGTTGGAGCGGAGCGCCTCGCGGGCGAAGATGACGACGCCGTCGACCGCGCCGGACGGGTGGCGCAACGGCACGGCGTGGGCGCGGGTGTAGACGGTGGTGCCGTCCACGCGCAGGTTGCAGAACGTGCCCTCCCACACGCCGCCCTTGAGGACGTGCCGGGCGAGTTCGGTGGCCTGCTCGTGGTCCTCCTCGGCGATGCCGAGGGAGAGGATGGAGTGGCCGATGATCTCGTCGCCGCCGAACCCGAAGAGCTGGCGGGCGAAGGCGTTGCCGTAGATGACGTTGCTGAAGCGGTCGCAGACGATGACCGCCATCTCCATCTGGTTGAGGACGGTCTCGGGTGGCAGATGCGCCTCGTCGGGCGCTTCCCCCCAGTGGTTCATGTCCCCATCCCGATACCCTGACCAAGCCGTCCGGCGACCGCGTCGTCCGGGCGCGGCCACCCACCGCCGCCCCGCCCGACGGTCACCCGGTGTCGCGGCACGGGCGCCGCGCGAACCTCTCCCGTCGTATTGAACGACGAACCCGCCACGGGGGTGCGCTCGAACGGCCCGCCACTGTGGAGATCTTCGGTATAGACCGTCGAGACCGCACCCCGTACATGACCCCGTACGCAGGCAGCCCGGACGAACACTCCCCGTGCATGGGCACCTCGGACAAAGGCACCCGGACCCGTACGCACCCCCGTAGCACGCACGCCGATCGTGTCAGCGCCTGCTGACGAAAACGTGTTCGGCGATGTCGCGCGGCAGTTCCGTCGCGGGACTGTCGGCATCGTCGTCACTGATCACCTGCACCCCGTCATCGGTCGCCCGAAGCGTCACCTCTCGTCCCGGTTGTATCCCTATTTGCTTGAGTCTAAGCATCAGGTCGCTGTCGCTCTGCACCTGCTCGCTGATCCGTCGGATCACCGCTCCCGCGCCACCGGGGGTGGCCACGACGGTCATCACCGACAGCGGACCCGAATCGGCGTAGGCGCCGCGTCCGCCCAGCTCGTCCAGGCCGGGAATCGGGTTTCCGTGCGGGCAGGTCGTCGGATTGTCCAGCAGCGCGACGAGGCGGCGTTCCACGTCCTCGGACATGACGTGCTCCCACCGGCACGCCTCGATGTGGACGTCTTCCCAGGGCAGCCCGATCACGTTGACCAGGAGACACTCGGCGAGCCTGTGCTTGCGCATGACGCGCGTGGCCAGACCGCGACCGTTCTCGGTCAATTCCAGATGCCGATCGCCCTCGACCCGTAGGAGACCGTCGCGCTCCATCCGCGCGACCGTCTGGCTCACCGTCGGGCCGCTCTGGGAGAGCCGCTCCGCGATGCGCGCGCGGAGGGGAACGATCCCCTCCTCTTCAAGCTCGAAAACCGTCCGGAGGTACATCTCCGTGGTATCGATCAGGCCGTGTGAGGTCACAGCTCCCTCCACTCTTATGGGCAGGAGTCTACTTGCTCGGACCTCGCGTCGCCGGGCCCAGCGAATATCCCCCTGAAGCTGGGTAGGGACAACGAACGATGAGCGCGAAAACTTCCCAAAGCGCCGAGTTTTTCCTGCCCGACACCCTCGAAAAACGAGGCGACCTGGACGAGCTGCGCCACGCGGCGGCCGGATGCCGGGGCTGTGGCTTGTACGAGAACGCCACCCAGACCATCTTCGGCGAGGGCTCTCCAGGCGGACGAGTCATGTTCGTCGGCGAGCAGCCCGGCGACCAGGAGGACCGTAAGGGACATCCGTTCGTCGGCCCGGCCGGACGGATCCTCGACCGGGCACTGGAGGAGGCGGGCATCGAGCGCGGCGACGTGTACGTCACCAACGCCGTCAAGCACTTCAAGTTCAAGCGGCGGGAAGGCGGGAAGCGGCGCATCCACGAATCGCCGAGCGCGGGCGAGATCCGCGCGTGCCGTCCCTGGCTGGCGGCGGAGCTGCGGCTGCTCGACCCGGACGTGGTGGTGACGCTGGGCGCCACGGCGGGCAAGGCGCTGCTCGGGCCGTCATTCCGCGTGACCAAGGAGCGTGGACGGCTGCTCGACCTTCCGGATCAGGAGACGTCCGACGCACGGGTCGTCGCGACGATCCATCCGTCCGCCGTACTGCGGGCCGAGGACCGGGACGCGATGTACGCCGGTTTCCTCGACGACCTCAAGGTCGTCGCCGCGGCCCTTCGCTGACTCTCACCTCCCCTCGCTGACTCCTACCTCCCCTCGCTGACTCTCACCTCCCTTCGCTGACTCTTACTTCGTCACCCGTACCGGTTCGGCCTGCACCGGTTCGGCGGTGCGCGTGTCGTAGCGCAACAGCGCCGGAACGGCGAACCCGACCAGCACGACCAGGACCGCGCAGGCCAGTCCGCCGCCCACCCAGGACGCGGTGACACCGGTGACGCTCGCGGTCGCACCGGCCCGGACGTCCCCCAGCCTCGGACCGCCCGCGACGACGACGGTGAAGACGCCCTGGAGGCGGCCGCGCATCTCGTCCGGCGCGTACGTCTGGAGCATCGACTGGCGGAACACCGCCGACACCAGGTCGGCCGCGCCGCCGACGGCGAGCAGCGCCAGCGCGAGCCACAGGTGTCCGGTCAGCCCGGCGGCGGCCACCGCGAGACCCCAGATCGCGATGGACACGATCAGCGCGATCCCCTGCCGGTGGACGCGCCCGATCCATCCGGACGACAGCCCGCCGAGGAACGCGCCGACGGCGATGGCGGCGAACAGGTATCCGACCGCCTCCTCACCGCCGAAACGGGTCTCGGCGACCTCGGGGAACAGCGCGCGCGGCATCGCGATCCCCATCGCGATGATGTCCACGACGAACGACATCATCAGGACCGGCTGCCCCACCAGGAAGCGCAGGCCGATGAGCACCGACCGCATTCCCGGGGCCCCGACGACGTCGTGGAGCGGCGGCATCGCGGGCAGGCGCACCGCCGCGTAGAGCGCGACCGTGAACAGGACGGCGTCCACCGCGTACGCCGCGCCGTATCCCCAGTGGACGAGGATCACGCCCGCGAACAGGGGGCCGGCCAGTCCGCCGCCCTGGAGGACGGTGAAGTTGAGCGTGTTGGCAGCCGGCACGAGCGGCGCCTCGATCAGCCGCGGGATGATCGCGCTGCGGGCGGGCGAGGACACCGCGAACCCGATGGACTGGATCGCCACCACCGCCATGATCAGGCCGAGGCTCTCGATGCCGAGCGCCGCCTGGAGGAACAGCAGCAGGGTCGCGGCCCACGTGACACAGGACGCGATGAGCAGCAGCCTGCGCCGGTCCATGTGGTCGGCGATCGCGCCGCCCCACAGCCCGAACACGATCAGCGGGACGAGGCCGGCCACGCCGAGCGCGCCCACCCAGAACGACGACCCGGTCATGTCGTACACCTGGACCGGAACGGCGACGGCGGTGACCTGGTACCCGATGAACGACACGCCCTGCCCGACCCACAGCCGCCGGTACGCCGGCTGCGCCAGCGGCCGGGTGTCGATCGCCAGCCGCCGCAGCCCGCCGCTCCGGTTCCGCCGTTCTCGTCGGTTCTGCCGTTTTCGCCGTCTTCGGGGGGTGTCAGTAGCGTCCTGGGGGGTTGACTGCTGTTCCTGCGTCACGGAGACAGTCTCTCCACCACCCATTCGTCCGTGTTCTCCCGGGTCACCCGGCGGTACCGGATCCGGTCGTGGAGGCGGTCGCGGCGGCCCTGCCAGAACTCGACCGACTCGGGGACCACGCGGTAGCCGCCCCAGAAGTCCGGCAGGGGGACGGCGCCCTCCAGCGGCGTCGCCGCGTCCGGTGGCTCCTCGGGCCAGCGTTCGGCCAGTTCCGCGAACCGCCGTTCGAGGACGTCCCGTCCGGTGATGACACCGGACTGCCGTTCGCTGGCCCACGCGCCTATTCGCGACCCGTGCGGCCGCGTCTGGAAATACGCGGCGACCTCGTCCCGGGTCAGTTCGACCACCGGCCCGGCGACCCGGACCTGGCGGTGCATCGCGTGCCAGGGGAACACCAGCGCGGCCCGCGGGTTCTCCGCGAGTTCACGGCCCTTCTGGGACGTCAGGTTCGTGAAGAAACGGAACCCTCGCGGCCCGTATCCCTTCAACAGGACCGTCCGGGCGCTCGGAACGCCGTCGGCGGACGCCGTGGCGAGCACCATCGCGTTCGGCTCCGGCAGGCCGAACGCGTGCACGTCGGCGAACCAGGCGGCGAACAACGCGAACGGGTCGGCGGGGAGGGAGCGTTCCGACAGTTCGCCGCCCTCGTAGGAACTGCGGAGCCGCGCGGGGTCGGGCTTTGGGGATTCCACAGCGTCTGAGCCTCTCACCTGGCCGTTGTGCAACTCGCACGCACCCTGGGTACTGGACGGTAAAGCCGACAGGGTTCAATGGCACGGCACCGCCTTATCACTCCTGGAGACGAAAGGCAGGACGAAACATGTCCGACTTCAAACCCGGGCTCGAGGGGGTCGTCGCCTTCGAGACCGAGATCGCCGAACCGGACAAGGAGGGCGGCGCCCTCCGGTACCGGGGAGTCGATATCGAGGAACTCGTCGGCAGCGTCTCCTTCGGCGACGCCTGGGGACTCCTCGTCGACGACAGCTTCGACCCGGGCCTCACCCCCGCCGAACCGCACATCCTGCCCGTCACGTCCGGTGACGTCCGGGTGGACGTGCAGAGCGCCCTCCCCACCCTCGCCCCCGCCTACGGGATGCGGCCGCTGCTCGACATCTCCGACGAGGAGGCCCGCGCCGACCTCGCCCGGGTGTCGGTGACGGCCCTGTCGTTCGTGGCGCAGTCGGCGCGCGGCATCGGCGTACCGATGGTCCCGCAGGACAAGATCGACGCGGCGACGACGATCACCGAGCGGTTCATGGTCCGGTGGCGCGGCGAGCCCGATCCGAAGCATGTCCAGGCCATCGACGCCTACTGGGTGTCGGCCGCCGAGCACGGGCTGAACGCCTCCACCTTCACCGCCCGCGTGATCGCCTCCACCGGCGCGGACGTGGCGGCCGCCATCTCCGGCGCGATCGGCGCCATGTCCGGCCCGCTGCACGGCGGCGCGCCCGCCCGGGTGCTGCCGATGATCGAGCGGGTGGAGCAGCTCGGCGACGCCCGCAAGGTCGTCACCGACATCCTCGACTCCGGCGAACGGCTGATGGGCTTCGGGCACCGCGTGTACCGCGCCGAGGACCCGCGCGCCCGCGTCCTGCGCCGCACCGCCAAGGAACTGGGCGCGCCGCGCTTCGAGGCCGCCAAGGCGCTGGAGGACGCCGCCCTGGCCGTGCTGCGCGAACGCCGTCCGGACCGTCCGATCGAGACGAACGTGGAGTTCTGGGCGGCGGTCGTCCTCGACTTCGCCGAGGTCCCGACCGCGATGATGCCCGCCCTGTTCACCTGCGGTCGCACCGCCGGGTGGGCCGCGCACATCATGGAGCAGAAGCGCACGGGACGGCTCGTCCGTCCGAGCGCCAGGTACACCGGCCCGGGAACCCGGTCCATCCACGACGTGCCCGGGGCCGCGAAGGTCGTCAAGCCGCAGGCCGGCTGACCGGCCGCACGTCCCCCCTCGCCCCATCCCCCGAACAGACGTGTTTCGGCCCCCGGGTCCGGCCGGGGGCCTGGTTCGTCGCCGGACACCCGCCCCCCGGTCTGCTGACCGCTGGCATGATGGGCGGCGTGGGCCAGGACCGCGACGAGGCTCTCGAAGAGCTTCGACGCCACGAGGCGGAACGCGAGACACGGCGCCGCCGTACCAACGCCGCAGCCGGACGGGTCGCCGCCGTGATCTCCGCGGCGTTCCTGGCGTTCCTCACCTACGACTCCGCGCGCACGGCCGTGCGCGCCCGCGCGCGTGGCGACGACTGGATCTACCCGCCCGCGGTGGTCGGCGCCGTCTGCGCGGTCGCACTTGTGGCCCTGCTGACCTGGGCCATACGGCGGGTCAAGTAGCCTTGCGTGAGTGACCGAAAGCGCGAATCCCACCATTGACATTCCCGCCGACATCAAGCCCGCGGACGGCCGCTTCGGGTGCGGCCCGTCGAAGGTCCGTCCCGAGCAGCTGGCGGCGCTCGCGGAGTCCGGCTCCACCTACATGGGCACCTCGCACCGGCAGAAGCCGGTGAAGTCCCTGGTCGGACGTGTCCGGGAGGGCCTGTCGCAGTTGTTCTCGCTGCCCGACGGGTACGAGGTCGTGCTCGGCAACGGCGGCACCACCGCGTTCTGGGACGCCGCCGCGTTCGGGCTCGTCCGGCAGCGGTCGCAGCACCTGACGTTCGGCGAGTTCTCCAGCAAGTTCGCCAAGGTCACCACCACCGCGCCGTGGCTCGGGGAGCCGACGGTCATCACCGGCCCGCCCGGAACGCACCCGGAGGCGTCGGCCGAGGAGGACGTCGACGTCTACGCCCTCACCCACAACGAGACCTCGACCGGCGTCGCGATGCGGATCGGGCGCCCGGCGGGCACCACGGCCCGCGAGGGGCTCGTGCTGGTGGACGCCACCTCGGGCGCGGGCGGCCTGCCCGTGGACGTGTCCGAGACGGACGTGTACTACTTCGCGCCGCAGAAGTGCTTCGCGGCCGACGGCGGTCTCTGGGTGGCGCTGGCGTCCCCGGCGGCGCTGGAGCGGATCGACGAGATCGCCAATTCCGACCGGTACATCCCCGAGTTCCTCAACCTTAAGACGGCGGTCGACAACTCCGCCAAGGACCAGACCTACAACACCCCCGCCGTGGCGACGCTGCTGCTGTTCGCCGAGCAGATCGAGTGGATGAACTCCCAGGGCGGGCTCGGCTGGACGACGGCCCGCACGGCCGACTCGTCCCAGCGGCTCTACACGTGGGCGGAGAAGACGTCGTACACGACGCCGTTCGTCGTCGACCCGGCGCAGCGTTCGCAGGTCGTCGGGACGATCGACTTCACCGACGACGTGGACGCGGCGGCCGTCGCGAAGGCGCTGCGGGCCAACGGGATCGTCGACACCGAGCCGTACCGCAAGCTGGGCCGCAACCAGCTCCGCATCGGCATGTTCCCGGCGATCGACCCGGACGACGTCGAGGCCCTCACCGCCTGCGTCGACTACGTCGTCGAGCGCCTCTGACCGGTCAGGCGACCGAAAGGACCGAACCGTCCGGCCCGCCCGGACGGTTCAGTACGCGGTGGCGCAGGCCCGCGCGGTCGCATTCCTCGTCGTCGGGGGTGAAGCCCGTCCAGACGCGGTCGTCCATGTCGGTGTCCCTGGCCGTCGGGAGGAACGTGGCCGTCGCGAGCACGTCGGGCACGTCCCGGCGGCCGGGACGCTGTTCCATGCCGACCTTCAGGTAGGTGCCCTCGCGGAGCATGACGACGGTGACGAACGTGACCCGCGTGTGCTCCTGCACCTCCCGGAACCAGCGCGGGTTGGACGCCCAGTAGATGTTCTGGTCGGTGTCCACGGCCACGGTCAGCGGGCTGAGCGCGGCGCGGGCCAGGTGTACCTCGGTCGGACGGTCGCGGTCGACCCAGACCAGCGCGGCCCGTCCGACCAGGGCCTCCAGTACCCCGGTCACGTCCGAGGGGCCCTCGCAGCCCGCAAGGGCCTGGAAGATCGGTTCGCTGTCGGTCGTTCCGGCGGCGGGCGGCAGCGGGAAGCGCGACCGCAGCCCGGCCGCGTCGATGTCGCCGTTGTGGGCGGCGACGACGATCGCGGCGGGGCCGTCCGCCCCCGCGACGACCAGCGGGCCCGCGTTGTTCGGCTCGGCCGTCGATCCCTGCGTGGCCCAGCGGGTGTGCCCGAGGACGACCGGCGCGCGGTCGAGCTCGGGCAGGAACTCCGACCGCCAGATCCCGGAGAAGCGGCCGCGTCCCTTCACGACACGGCAGCCTCCGCCCGGCTCGGGTCGCCCGCCCGGCAGCCCGGCCAGGCCGGCCAGGCCGGGCCATCCGCCGAGGAGCGCCAGCCCCGCCGAGTCCGTACCGCGTTCCTCCGCGAGCGCGCCCAGCGCGACGAACACGTCCGACGCCCGCCCCGGGTCGTCGGCGAACGGTGAACGCACCAGCCCGAACAGTCCGCACATGTTGGGTGAGATGCGCGCGGGGGGCGTGCGGTTCGACCCGCTCACGACGCCGAATAAGCTCAGAGGGTGAACCGCGCGCCCCGCTGGCTGCTTCCCACCGTGTTGACCGCGCTCGTCCTTGCCGCGGTCCTCGGTGCGCTGCTGAACTGAGGGCGGGTGATCGACGGGGTGCGGAACGGGGATGATCACGGGATGTCCGGCAGGGGGGCCGTCCGGCTCGTCACCGCGCTCGTTCTCGCCGGCGGCCCGGTGCTCCTCGGTGTCCCCGGCGTCCCCGGCGCCGCCGCGACCGCCGGAGTCTCCGCCCGGGACGACAGGGTGGCCTTCACGATCAACGACCCGCGGATCACCGAGTCCAGCGGCCTGGCGGCCAGCACGCGGCATCCCGGCGTCGTCTACACGCACAACGACTCCGGCGGCGTCCCGAAGATCTACGCGCTCGACTCGGGCGGACGGGTCCAGGCCGTGCTGACGGTCGGCGGCGCGGGCGCCCGCGACTGGGAGGGCATCGCGCTCGGCAAGGACGGACGCGGCCGTCCCGCGATCTTCGTGGCGGACATCGGCGACAACCTCGGCGGCGCGTGGCCGTATGTGACCCTGTACCGGATTCCGGAGCCGGACCGGCTCCGGAGCCAGACCCTCCGCGCCACCGCCTTCAAGATCAAATACGCGGACGGGCCACGGAACGCCGAGACCTTCATGATCAACCCGAGGACCAACCGCGTCTACATCGCCAGCAAGGTGTTCGGCGGCAAGCTCTACGAGGGCCCGGCGCAACTGCGGACGGGCGGCTACAACGTGATGCGGAAGATCGGCGACGCGCCCGCCATGTCCACCGACGGCGCGTTCTCCCCCGACGGGCGCACCTGCGTCATCCGGACCTACTTCGGCGCGCGCCTGTACTCGGTGGGCCCGGACGGCAGGCCCGGCAAGTCCCTGAAGTCGATCGACCTGCCGTTCCAGCCGCAGGGCGAGTCGGTGACGTACACGGCCGACGGCACCGCGCTGCTGGCCGGGTCCGAGGGGACGAACACGCCGGTCTACCGGGTGCCGCTGCCGAACGAGGCGCGGCCGTCGCCGTCCGGGCGGAGCGGTCCGAAGAACTCGGGGACGTCCGCCGACATCGAACGAAGCGACCGCGACAACGGAAGCACCAGGACGGGCCTGTTCCTCGCGGTCGCGATCGCCGCGGCCGTCGGCTACGCGCTGCTGCGCAGGCGCGGCGGCTCGTCGAGGGGCCGATGACGGGCCCCGGTGTGAACAGGAGCGCGAACGGCGGCACGGGCGACGGCACGGGCGACGGCACGGGCGACGGCACGGAGGGAAGCACGGGCGGAAGCGGGAGCGGGCGCTGGAACCGGTGGGGCGCCGCGAGGCAAGACCGACCTGACCGGCACGATGGAAGTCGGTTCCGGACGGCGACGGGATCCTGGAAGGGGGAGACGGGCCCGCGGGGGCCCGTGTGAGGATGCGGACTGTGGAGCATGAGCTGGTGGGCCTGGCGGGACCCGGCGGCCGGTGGCGTCCCGTCGCCGTCGGCCCTTTCGCCCTGCTCGCGGTGTTGTTGGCGCTGCTGCCGATCCGTCCGGTGTGGCTGTGGGCCGCGCTGATCGGTGTCGTCGCCGCGATCCCGTGGCTGCTCGGCGCCGCCCCGGACGCGCGGCGGCGTCGTCCCCGTCCGTACTGGCGGCTGTCCACCGACGGTCTGGAACGGATCGGGCCGGGCGGGTTGAGCATGGTCTCCTACGAGCGGTCCCGGATCGAGGCGCTGGCCATCACGACCGGCGACGGCGTCCTCACCGTGTTCCACCGGTTCGGGCGTACCGCCGTCGGCGGAATGACCTCGATGGGGTTGGAACCGCTCGCCGTGTTCGTCACGGCGCGGCGGCTCGGCATTCCCGTGCACATCCTGGACGGTGAGGCGACCGACCTGCTCGATCCGGCGCTCGACGACGCGCTGGGCGTCCCGGGGCTGGACGACGGCGATCCGGTCGGCAGCGCGCTGCCCCGCGACCACGCGACGGAGAAGCGGCTGCTCGACCAGGAGGCGGCCCTGCTCGCCGCGGCGCACGAGCCGCCCCCGACCGAGACCGTGTCGGCCGCGGCCGGCGCCGGGTCGGGCGGCGCGCAGCGGCTGGACACCCCGGAGCCGCAGCCGAGCCGCCGCCGGATCGTGCTGCTCGGCGCGCTGACCGCGCTGCTCGGCGCGATCATGATCGGCAAGATCGCGGCGGACGGCACCGGCGAGTTCGGCGCCCGGCTGGCCGCGGGCTGCTGGGCACTCGCCGCGATCTTCGGTGTGCTGGCCGCGCGCCGCCGTCTGCTGCGGGCCACGCAGGTCCGTTGGACGATCACGACCGAGCGGCTGCTGGTGCGGGCCCGTCCCGGCCGCCGCCGCGAGGCGCAGGACCTGCGGGCCGGGGACGTCGCCGCGGTCGTCGTCGGTCCGGGGCTGCGGCTCGACCCGGTGAGCGGCGAGCCGCGCCGCGCCGAGCTGGCCGCGCTGGCGTTCGGGCACCGGTTGGAGCTCGTCGCCCGGCTGCCCGCCGACGGGCTGGACGGCTTCCAGCTCGCGCACGCCCTCGACGACCACGGCTACCGGGTGATCACCCCGGCCACCCGGCCGCCGCGCCGCGCCTCCTACGGGCTGGAGTGGCTGCCGGAGATCTTCGCCCGGGTGCCGGGCGGCCGGCTGGTGGTCGCCGACGGCGGGCTCGGCTGGGCGGACGCGGCGGGCGACATCGTCGTCACCATGCCGGAGGACCGCATCGGCGGCATCGAGCTGCTGACCATCGCCGGGCACGCCTGGGTCCGGCTGTACGACACCGACGGCGACGAGTTCCTCGCCGCTCCCCTGTCGGCGCTGCGGATCTCCCGGACCGACCTGCGCGACTCGGCCCGCCGCGCGGGGCTGCCCGTCAACGACGCCGAGTACGACGCGTACCTCAGCGCCGCGTTCCACTCCGCCGTGTCCACGCTCACCGAGACCCCCGGCGACCCGGAGCCGGCGACCGCGTCGGTGACCTCGCAGAGCGCCGCGGGGCAGGAGGCGGGCGCCGACACCGGGCAGGACGCGGGGTCGGCACGGCGTGACGACCGTTCGGGCGAGCACGATCTCACGCTGGAGGCGTCCGCGCCGCCCGGTCCCGTCACCGCGCCGGGCGCCCTGCTGGACGCGCCGCGCCGTTCCCGGGCCGGGACGTACGGCATGAGCGTCCTGCTGTGCCAGGCCGTGGCGCTGCTCGGCGCCGTCTGGCTCGGCCCGGAGTTGGGCGGCTTCAACGCCACCGCGTCCTGGTCGGTGCCCGCGGGTCTGGTCGTCGGCCTCGTCGGCTACTGGCTGTACGACCGCAACCGTTCACAGCTTCGCGTGTCGTCCGCCGGGCTCGCGGTCGTCACCCGGCGCGGCCGGGTCGAGTGGGACCTCGGCCGCGACCGTGTCGGTGGCGTCGGCATCGACGAGGCGGCCGAGCGGATCTCGCCGCTGGTGGTGTGGAGCCCGTCGGGGCGGGTGCTGCGGCAGGTGGGCTTCCCGCTCGACGCGGACGAGTTGCGCCGTGCCTGCGAGCGCTACGGCCTTCCCTGGGGGCCGCCGGACGACCGTCCCGCGCCGCCGCCGCCCGAACTCTGACGCAGCGACCACGTCTTCAACGTCTCGTAGGTCAGCTCGCCGTACTCCTTGCCGGGCAGGTGGCTGCGCATCAGCTGGACCGACTCGGCCGTCCACGGCGCGCTCGCGAACGCCGACAGCGCCTCCAGCAGGGGGCGGACGTCCATGGGCCGTCTGGACCGCGCCAGCGTCAGGTGGGGCCGGAAGCCCCGGTGCTTGTCGGGCAGCGTCCCGACGCGGCGCCCGGCGGCCGTGGTGGACGCCGCGAGCCGTGCGATGCCGCGACGGTCGCCGAACAGTCCCGTCCACAGGACGCGGGCGTGCGTTCCGCTGCCGGGGAAGGCGCCCGCGCCCGCCAGCGACAGCGACATCCGCTCGTGTCGGGCGACGGCGCGTTCGAGCCGGGGCAGCAGCCGGGCCAGGGTGCGGTCGTCGACCTCGCCGAGGAACGTCAACGTGACGTGCAGCAGTTCACGCCGCACCCATTTCAGTTCGGGCACCGCGCCGCGATGCGGGCGGACGGCCTCCTCAAGCTCGTCAAGTACGTCCGGTGGCGGTACGAGCGCCACGAAAAGCCTCATGGGAGCGTCCGGAGGGCCACCCGGCCAGCATTTCAGCAGATGGCACCCGTTGTCACGCGGATCGAGCACCGGAGGCGCGGGAAGCCCGGAACACGCGGGACGCGAGGGCGCCCCGCCGGATCCGGACGAACGCGGGGTGGTCCCGCGCGGCCAGCGCGCCGACGGCGATCGAGGCGAGGGCGGAGATCAGGCCCCCGGCGACGATGCTCGTGCGGGCGCCGAAGTGCTCGGCCATCCAGCCGACCGTGGGGGCGCCCAGCGGGTTCGACCCGAGGAACACCAGCATGTACAGGCCCATGACCCGGCCGCGCATCTCGGGCGCGACGCCGAGCTGGATGCTGGAGTTGGCCGCCGTCATGATCGTCATCATCGCGACGCCGGTGGGGACCAGCAGCACCAGGAACGACCAGTACGTCGGCATCAGCCCGGTGATGATCTCCAGCACGCCGAACGTCAGGCCCACCGCCACCAGCAGTCGCAGCCGCGGCCTGGCCACCCGCCGGGCGGCGACCAGCGCGCCGGCCAGCGCGCCGAGCGCGAGCATGCTGGACGCGAGGCCGAACGCGGACGCGTCGGTGTGGAAGACCTCCTTGGCGACCAGCGCGACCGTGGTGCCGAAGTTCATGCCGAACATCGCGAGGAACCCGATCAGCACGATGATCAGCATCAGGTCGCGCCGTCCGCGGACGTAGCTCAGGCCTTCCCGGAGCTGTCCCTTGGCACGTTTCACCGGGTCGGCGGGGTGGAGTTCGTCCGTCCGCATCGCGTAGAGGCCGAACAGGACGGCGCCGAACGACGCCGCGTTCACCAGGAACACCGGGCCCGTGCCGATCAGGGCGATCAGCACACCGGCGACGGCGGGGCCGAGCAGGCGGGCGCCGTTGAAGGTGGCGCTGTTCAGCGCGATCGCGTTCGGCAGGTCGCGTTTGCCGACCATCTCCACGACGAACGACTGCCGGGCCGGGTTGTCGATGACGGTCGCGAGACCGAGGCCGAACGCCAGCACGTACACGTGCCACACCTGCGCGGCGCCCGTGATCGCGAGGAAGCCGAGAATCAGCGCGAGCACGCCCATGGCCGTCTGCGTGAGCATCAGCAGGAGCCGCTTGGAGTAGCGGTCGGCGATGACGCCGCCCCACAGGCCGAACAGCAGCAGGGGCAGGAACTGGAGGCCGGTGGTGATGCCGAGCGCGGTGCCGCTGCCGAGCGTCAGTTCGAGGACGAGCCAGTCCTGCGCGATGCGCTGCATCCACGTGCCGGTGTTGGAGACGACCTGGCCCGCGGCGTAGAGCCGGTAGTTGCGGACGCGCAGTGACCGGAACATGCCCCCGGACCGGGGCTCCTCCGGTTCCTCGTCGACGGCGGGCGCGACGCTCTCGCTGAGTTCAGCGGGCTCGACGGGCTCGACGGGCTGTTCGACAGGCTGGGGGGTGTCCGTACGCTCCGGCTCCGCCACGTCCGCCTTGCCGAGGACTGCGGTCGGGGCGGTGGGGCAGGACGGCGCGGTGCGGGTGACGGGGGTGACGGGGGTCGCGGCCGCGTGCCGGGGACGCACGGGCCGTCGGCCGTGGGGGCGGCTTCTCGCGGTCCCCTCGGCCTCGCCGGGTTTTTCCTTAGCAGAAGTCATTAACCCTGCTAACGGTATCCGGACCTCCGGCATTCCGGCAAGAGCGCTCAGGAGCGGCTGAGCTTGTCGATGATCGGCGCCGCGCGGCGGAGGATCTCCCGCTCCTCGTCGGTCAGCTCCGTGAGCCTTCTGGCCAGCCACGCCTCCTTGCGGCGCCGCTCGTCGGCCAGCAGCTCGGCGCCCGCCTCGGTCGCGTTCAGCACGACCTGGCGGCCGTCCGTCGGGTGGGGGCTGCGCGCGACGAGGCCCCGCTCCTCCAGGAACGCGATCACGCGGGTCATGGAGGGCGGCTGGACCTTCTCGTGGTCGGCCAGTTCCCGCGGCGTCATCGAACCGTGCCGCTCGATCGCGGCGAGCGCGGCGAACTGGGTGAGCGTCAGCGGCGCCGGGCCGTCCGCGCGCGGGTCGCCGCCCGCCTGTCGACGCAGCGTGCGCAGGCGCCGCGACAGCCGCGCGATCGAGATGCGCAGCTCCTCGGCCAACCCGGGCCCGGAATCACCCCTGCCTCGAATCTCCGGCTCTGTCGCCGGCTGGGTCTCCGGCTCGGTCTCCGGCTGGGTCTCCGGCTGGGTCCCCGGCTCGGTCTTCGGCCCTGTCATTGGCGCTGTCATCGTCATCGGTCTCCTGTCTGCCATGCTGCCATGCGGATCCGGCCCACCGAAGGCCCGGTCGCCGTTTCCGGCTGGTCATCGACGGGGTCGTACGGGATCTCGGGGTGCCCGGCGCGTACTCTGACCGCATGACGCGACCGCGCCGCCCGGATCCGCCGCCCATGAAGACCAACGATGTCCGCATCGCCGCCGCGGGCGCGGCCGCGTGGGCCGTGGCGTTCGTCGTGCTGCTCATCATCGGGTTGCCGGCCGAGGACCGCTGGTGGCTGTGGGTGTGCGTGACGGGTTTCGCGAGCGGCATGTTCGGCGTCTGGTACGTCCCGAGGCTCCAGGCCCAGCGCGCCCGCCAGGAGGCCGCGCGCGCCGAACGACGCGAACACGCCGGTTAGCGCTCCCCGTCGTGGGGGTCGTCGAGGGGGTCCAGGTCGGTCTCGGCCAGGAGGTCCGGCACCGCGTCGGGGTCGCGCAGGACCGCTTCGACGATCAGCCGGGACGTCCACTCCCCGGTGAACCAGGCCAGTGCGCGGGCCAGGCCCGCGGCTCCGCTCGCGTGGACTTCGCCGTCTCTGGTCCACCACGACACTTCCTGGCCGTCCACGACGAGTCGATCGTGGGCGAGGTAGTCGGCGGGGGCGTCCGGTAGGACGGCCCTGACCGCGTCCGGCACGGGTCGTTTCTCGCCCACCGACTGGACGACACCCGGTACCTCCTCACCTGCCAGGGGCAGGTCGAGGAGTTCGGCGAGCCGCACGTCCCGTCCTTGGGCGGCGATGACCAGCGGTTGGCCCCGCAGGAGCGGGAGAAGGTCCGGGGAGTCCAGAACGAGGGCGTCGGCGGCGTCCACGACCTCGACCTCACCGTCCACGACCGCCCGCACGCGGTCGGGTGGTTCGACGGCCGCGTCCGGTGTGTCGGCCAGGGCCGTCCAGAGCCCGCCCAGTCGCGCGCGGCGGACGCGCCGTTCCGGGTCACCGAGCCGGTCGAGCAACTCCTGGGCGCCTCCGGGTTCGTCGAGCAGATCCTCCAGGGACGTACGCACGCCCAAGGCGAGCAGGAACCGCTCGTCCAAACCGTCGGGCGCGACATCGTAGAGCCCTTCCAGGGCCTCGTCCCCGTGCAGGGTGTACTCGCCGGGGCGGCGTCCGTCCAGGACGCGGTGCCGGCTCAGCCACCACGCCGTGTAGGACGGGACCGTCACTCGCCGACCGTCGTGCAACGCCACATGAACCGGATCGACGATCGCGGCCCGCCAGGGCGGCTCCGCGAGAACGCGCAGCGCCGCGGACCAGTCGTCGACGAGTTCGAGGTCGCGGACGGCCACGAACTCCGGGACGAGCGGCGGCAGGTCGGCCGGGCCGGTGCGCCGCAGCACGTCCTCGGCCCACAGGTCCTCGTCGTCGAGGTCGAGGGGTTCGGCCTCGTCGGCGAGCCCGGCGAGGTTCACGTCCTCGGCCGTCGCGAGGGCGAACCCGTGCAGGACACCGACGGCGGTGAGCGTGTCCGCGCCCCACTTTCGCAGCAGGTCACCGTCCACCACCCCGAACGGCGCGTCCTCGGCCATGAGGGCCCGCAGCGGGCTGTCGGGCAGGAGCAGTTCGCCCGCCGGGTACAGGTCCCCGTCCTCGCCGGGCAGGGCCAGCTCCGCGAGCCAGGGCTCCTCACCGGGGTCGATCCGCGCGGCCGCGACCAACCCCAGGACCGCCTCCGCGACCGTGTCGGGGTCGTCGGCCTCCATCGATTCCCGGACGGCGGCGCGCACGGCGTCGTCGGCGAGGACGGCCCGCGGTCCCGCCTCGACGGCGCCGAGCCGCGTCAGCAGCGGATGCACCGCCTCCGGATGGACGAACCGCAGGCCCAGCGCGTCCAGACCGGCGGGATCGACACCGTCGGCGATCAGCAGCCCCCGCGGGCCGCGCACCGTCCGCCCGGCGGCCCCGGCCAACGGCACCGGAAGGGCCCCCAGACCGTCTGTGGCGGCCCCGGCGAGCGTCCCGTACATCCGGTGCCACCACGCCGGTTCTCGCTCCACAGCGGCCAGCTCGTCGATGACGTCGGCGAGTTCGATCCGGCGGACGCCGAGCGCGGTGAGCGCCGGGCTCCGCGCGGGCCACTCGGGCGGCAGCAGCCCGGCCACGACATCGCCCAGGAACTCGACGAACGCGGCGGGGGCGTCCAGGGCGACCGCGTCGCGTCCGCGTGTCCGGTCGGGCAGGAGGGGCGCCTCCGGGAGGCGCTCCCGGATCGCGCGCCGCACCCGGGCGTCGAGTTCCCCGGCGCCGACCGGGCCGGGCACGAGCCCGAGCACGCGCGGCGATACCGGAAGCTCCTCAAGCAGCCGCACGTAGGCGTCGGCGGCCCGGTCGACGAGGAAGTCGGTCAGCGGCCCGGCCGCGACGTGCCGCCGGTCGGGTGCCAGCGGAAACGACGCGATGAGCAGCGCGGGCAGGTCCAGCCGTTCGTCGCTGGCCGTGGGCGCGTGCAGGACGGCCGGTGTGCCCTCGGGCGGACCGTCCTCCGGCAGCGCCCACCGCACATGCCAGAACGGACGTCCACGCTCCTCCACGGGACGGTCCTCCAACAGCGCCGAGGGCGTTTCCCCGTGCGCCTCCACGGTTCGCCACACCGCCCCGTCGATGACCGTCTCGCCGGACGGACGATGCTCGGCCGTCAGCTCACGGACGTCACCGTCCACGTCGATCTCGATGCTCTCCAGCGCCGGAAGGGCCAACATCAGCGCCGCGCCCGCCTGCGCGAGCTGCCGCCGGACGGGTTCCACCGCCTCGTCCCGCAACGGCAGCCGCACCACCGTGTCGAACCCCGGCGGAACCTCGGGCGGCTCGGCGGGCGGCTCGGCGGGCGGCTCGGCGGGCGGCTCGTCCAGGGCGAACGGCAACCGCAGCAGCGGCACGTGCCCGCCGCGCCGCTCCAGCTCGTCGGCGAGCGCCGGGATCTGCTCCACGAGTTCCCTGGCCCGCTCACGCGACCACAGCACGCCCGTCCCACCGGAGACGATGTAGGGCCGGTCGCTGACGGCGGCGACCGCGGCGAACCCGACGCCGAACCGTCCCGCCGCGCCGGCGTCGTCCCGCTTGGCCGACGCCCGCAGCGTCGACAGCGCCTCCACGCCCGCCGCGTCCAGGGACGCGCCGACATTGGCCGCCGTCAGAACCGCCTCAGGCGGAGACGTGCGGAGGGTCAGGCGGAGCCGCCCGGGAACGGCGGCGCGCAGCGCGGCGTCGGCGGCGTTCTGCGCCAGTTCGACCACCACGCGGTCGCGGTAGCCGCCGAGGGCGTAGTCCTCCTCGGCGTTGGCGTCCTCGCGGAACCGGGCCGGGGACTCGCTCCAGGCGCGCAGCACGCGCTCACGCAGGGCGCGCGTCCCGAGATCCGGCCCTGCCCCGAGATCAGGCCCTGTCCCGAGATCAGGCATCGTCAGCTGTGGCCGAGGGCCTCGTCGTCCAGGGACGCGGCGTTCTCGTCCACGGACACGGCCCGCTCGTCCGGACTGACGGCCTCCGCCGTGAGCGACGGCAGCACCTCGTAGCCCAGCTCGTCGACGACCGGCGGGCTGTGCTCCGACAGGGCCGGGATCGAGACCGCCTCGGAATGGGCGCCGCAGCCGTGGTCGGCGGAGACCACCCGCCCGTCGTCGGGCGCGTACTCGTTCGCGCACACCCCGAACACCTGCCGCAGCTCACCCGCGAGCGCCAGGTAGAACCCGCAGGTGGAGCACTGCGCCGGAGCGGACGCGGCGATCGGCGCGCGGGGCCCGGCGACCCCGTCGTACCAGCGCGCGGCGGCCTCGTCCCGCCCCTCCCGGGACAGGACGCGGACGCGGCCGAGCCCGAGCTCCCACTGCGCCTGGCGGTCGGCGGAGTCGTCCACCTGCGCGTAGCCGGGCGCGAGCCGGACGTCGTCGGGCGCGGTCGGCAGCAGGTCGCCGGGGCCGAGGTCGCCGGGCCGCAGCCGTTCCAGCCACGGCACCCACGGCGGCGCGAGCAGCGCGTTCTCGCCGGGCAGCAGGACGCATTCGCTGACGGTGACGACCTTGGCGCGGGACGCCCGCGTCACCGTGGCCGCCCAGCGCCACCCCTCGTAGGCGGGGTCGAGGCACTCGAAGTAGTGCGTGACCACACGGTCGCCCTCGGCGCGCAGGCCGAGATGCTCGCCGACCTGACCGGGCCGGGCGGTCTCCTCCGCGGCCTCGCGGGCGAGGGCGACGGCCTCGGCGCAGGCGGTGTCGACGACGGGCGTGCGGGTCCGGCGGGCCGGACGGGACGACTGAGGCAGTGGGCTCACGTGTCAATTCTCACCCATGAAACGACGTGGCCGGGCACTTCAACGGCCCTTCCCAGGGAAAACGACCACTGACGCCCCAAGGGTGAGCAGGTCCCCCAGCAGGGAACGTACTCTCAATCAAAGGCCGGGGCGCCGGTGGAACCAGCACACCGCGGGGAGAGATCAGGCGCATGGGTGACCGGACATTGTTCGGGCGGTCCGTACGCGCCGGTGCCACAGGTGCGGCGCGGGCGGCGCGCGGCACCCGTGCGGCCATGGCGAGCACGGGACGGCTCACCCGCCGCGTCACGCACGCCCAGGGCGCGGGACGCAGCGGCCTCGGCAACCTGATCGAGGCGTCCGCGATCAACTCCGCGGGCGACGCGCTGGTCACCGTCGCGCTCGCCGGAACGCTGTTCTTCGGCCTGGACGTCAACCAGGCGCGCGGCCAGGTCGCCCTCTATCTCGTCGTCACGATGGCGCCGTTCGCACTGGTCGCCCCGCTGATCGGCCCGGCGCTCGACCGAGCGCGGCATGTCCGCCGGTACGCGATCGCCAGCACGTTCGTGCTCCGCGCGCTGCTGTGCTGGGCGATGGCGAGCGCCCTGCCGCATGGCGACCAGGTCACCTTCCTGCCCGCCGCGTTCGGCGTGCTCGTGCTGTCCAAGGCGTACGGGGTGCTGCGCGCGGCGGTGACCCCGCGCGTCCTGCCGGACGAGATCACGCTGGTGACGGCGAACGCGCGGTCGGCGTTCGCGGGGTTGATCGCCGCGTCGGTCACCGCGCCGATCGGCGGCGGTCTCGCGTTGCTCATCGGCGCGGACTGGGTGCTGCGCATCGGCACGGTCGTGTTCCTGCTGGGCGTCGTGTTCACCATGCGGCTGCCACGACATGTGGACGTTCCCGAGGCCGACCTCGCCCCGACGAGCGAACCGGCCGCGACACCGGAGGCGGACGGCTCGGACGCGGGTCCCGCGGAACAGGGCGCGCCACAGGGGCGGCGGTGGCGGACGCTGCCGCGTGTCGGCCCGGTCGTGGCCGAGGCGATGCAGGCGAACGCCGTCCTGCGCATACTCTCCGGCTTCCTGATCATCTATCTGGCGTTCCTGCTGCGCCAGGAACGGTTCGACCCGGTGTCCAACAACGTCGCGCTCGGCATGCTCGTGGCGGCGGCCGGAGCGGGCGGCCTCATCGGCACGACGCTCGGCGCGTGGATGAAGGCCCGCGCGCCCCGGCTGATCGTCTCGGCGACGCTGGCGTCCGTGACCGCGGTCTGCGCCGTCGGCGCCGCGTTCTTCGGCCTGTGGGCGGCGCTGGCGGTGGCGGCCGCGGCGGGGCTCGGTCAGGTCCTCGGGAAGCTGTCCATGGACGCGGTGGTGCAGCGCGAGATCGGCGAGGAGATGCGCTCGTCGACGTTCGCGGTCTCGGAGACCCTGCACCAGCTCGTCTGGGTCGTCGGCGGGCTGCTCGGCCTCGGCATGTCGATCGTCGCGGACGGACGGGTCGCCCTGGCGGTCGTGTCCGCGGCGCTCGCGGTGTCGCTGGCGCTGCTGCTGCGGCGGCAGGCCGTGACCCGCCGCCGCGCGCACCGGACCCCGCCCACGATCAAGGACGCGCATCCCGAGATGCACCCCTGAACGTGCGGACAGATCCACCTGGATCGGAGGCCACCCGAATCAGACGCCCCGGACAGGGCCGTTCTCAGGACGCGGCGAGGTCGTCGGCGACCGCCCGCAGCACGGTGGCGATCTTCTTCGCCTCCGCCGGGGCCGGGTGCTTGCCGCGCCGGTAGGTGTTGGAGATGCCGTCCAGCAGCTTGATCAGATCCTCGGTGATGACGACCATCTCGTCGGGCTTCTTGCGCCGCTGCTTGGCCATGGTCTTCTCCACCGACGGCAGCGTCTCCAGCACCCGCACCTGGAGGGCCTGCTGACCGCGGCGTCCCTCGACCACGCCGAACTCGATGCGCTGGCCCGGCCTGAGCGACGTGACCCCGCCCGGCAACGCCGATGAGTGCACGAAGACCTCACCGCCGTCATCGCGCGTGAGGAAGCCGAACCCCTTGTCGGAGTCGTACCACTTGACCTTGCCAGTCGGCACGGGAAACCTCGTTCGGTAATCGTCCTGAAATCGACCTCAAGATTAGTGCCTCGCCCCGGGCCCATGTACACACCGGGCACACTTCGCGACGCCCACGGGGTAGACGTTCAGAAGCTATCCCGGACGTCAGACAACGGCATCCGAATATCGCAACGCAGCTCAGGACGCCCGGAACCCGCCGAGCCATTCGGGAAAGGCCAACAGATCCGGCAGAACGACATCCGCGCCGTACGCCGAGAGCGCCGCCGAGTCGTACGCGCCCGTCGCGACCGCCACGGCGACCGCGGACGCCGCGCGGGCCGCGTCCACGTCGCCGGTGTGGTCGCCGATGTAGGCGCCCGCGGCGTGCTCGCGCAGTGCGGCGCCCTTGTCCGTGCCGAACAGGCCCCCGACGACGACGTCCACCTCAAGGCCGAGGAACCGCACGGTCCGTTCGGTGTCGGCCTGGTTCTTGCCCGACACGACGACCACGCGCCCGCCGCCGCGCCGCACCGCGTCCAGCGCCGCCGCGGCGCCCGGCATCAGCACGGTCGCCGGGACCGCGATGTCGGCGTAGATCGCCCGGTAGCGGGCGGCCATCGCGGGCACGTCCGCCGCGGGGAACCAGTACGCCAGCTCCACCTCCAGCGGAGGCCCGATGCGCCGCACGACGAGGTCGGTGTCGATGGGCACGCCGGTCTCCGCGGCGAGGGCGGCGTACACGGCGCCGATTCCGGCCCGTGTGTCGGCCAACGTCAGGTCGAGGTCGAAACCCACGGCTTCGAAAGCGAGATCGCGCACGTCCCACAGGGTAGGAGGACGCGCACGCACGCGAGTACCCGCGCTCCCCTGGTAGTGGCGATGCGACGGGATCCGAGTAGGAGAGCGCGGGCTTATCTCGCGGGGACCGTTCCGCCGTGACCGGATCTGGCGTGCCCGGTGCACCTGGATCGGCCGCCCGTGACCTCCCTATACCCGACCCCCCGGCCACGAACCACCTGACCAGGGAAAACGCAGTACTTGAACACGCCACCCGGAGCAAAAGGCGCGTCCGGTACGAACTAGTCCCGGCCGGGGAAGCGGACGCTGTCGAACGGCCAGGCCGTCGTGACCCACTCGCGGACGAACTCCTCCAGCTCCTTGTCCAGGGCGGAGTTCTCCTCGTCGGCCCGGACCCAGAACACCACGACGGCGTCCACGGCGGGGTCGTCGGACGGCGCGACATGGATGCGGCCGAGCTGCCGCTCCCCGTCCGGGGTGATCACGACATAGCTGAACGAACGCCGCAGCTGGCCCTCCTTCTGCAGCCACGCGACGTCGATGAGGGCCTGCTCGAAGGTGAACTCGCGGTCCGGCCAGCCCCACTCGGGCCCGAACCGTCCGGCGAGGCGGTCCAGGCTGCCGATCACGGCGCCATAGTCCTTGACCACGTCGTGCACGGTGATCGGACGGATCTGGAACCGGGAACCGGCCACCAGCGTGGGCACCACGAAGTCTTCGGGCAGGAACGTCCCGTCGGTCGCCTTCCGCGGAGACTCGAACATCGCCGACCTTTCCGACGACGCCCCTTTCGGCGACGGGGCGCGGGCACCGAAACTCTATCCGCACCCGGGAGTGAAGAGAGGCGTAACACACGGTGAAGAAGCCACGGTCCCCTCACCGACGGCCCCTGACATGCGGCCAGTCGGACACCGCACGACGGACCGCAGTCCCTGGTAGGTGCGGCGGTAGGCTCAGGCGGCGCGGTGCCCCGCCGAACGGGCACCGGCGCCTCACTTCGTGCGTCGAAACCGGGCGGCGGGCCCATGGCGGGGCCGGGGCCCCGGAGGAGCGGGGTCCCTGGAGGAGCGGGGCCATGGAGGTTAGGAGCAGATGCCGATGTCCACGCGCGAGCGGATCGTCGCCGAGTCGCTCCGGCTGTTCGCCGAGCGCGGCTACGCGGCGACGTCGGTGGCGGAGATCGAGGCGGCCGCCGGGCTGTCCCCGGGCGCGGGCGGCCTGTACCGGCATTTCCGGTCCAAGGAGGAGGTCCTCGCCTCCGCCGTCCGCGAGCACATCGATCTGACCCGCCGGCAGATCAGCGACGTCCTCGACCAGGCGCCCGTCCACGGGGACCGTTCGCTGGAGATCCGCCTGCGGGCGACCTGCGAGGCGGGCCTGGCGAAGATGCGCGCGGAACAGGACCTCATCCGGGTGCTGTTCCGCGACCTCGACCAGTTCCCCCACCTGGTCACCGAGATGCGCGAGGGCATCGTCAACCCCCTCTACGAGGGGATCTCCACCTGGCTGGCGGCACAGCCCGAGTTCGAGGGCACCGATGAGGACTGGCCCGCGATCGCGGCTGTCCTCGGCGGCGCGGTGGTGAACTACTGGCTGGCGAACGAGTCGATGTACGAACCGCCGGCCCGCATCGACGAGAAACGCTTCGTGGAAGGCTGGGCGCGGCTCGGTCTCGGGCTGATGCGCATGGAACGCGCACCGGCACCCTGACCCGCGTTCGTCATGGACGCCACCTAAGGTTGAGGAACGGCATGGAAACGTATGCGGACTGGCTGCGCGCGCGAGACGACGACGGGCTTCGCGCGCTGCTGGCCGCGCGTCCGGAACTCCTCGCGCCCGTTCCCGCCGACCTGACCGCGCTCGCCGCCCGCGCCACGACGCCCGCCGCCGTGTCCCGCGCCCTCGACCGCCTCGACCGGTTCACCCTCGCCGTCCTGGAGGCGCTGCTCGTCCTGCCCGCGCCCACCGAGCCCGACCAGACCGGCACGGAGTCGCTCGCCGCGGCAATGGACGCGCCTCCGAAACGCGTCGAGGACGCGCTCGGAACGCTCCGCCGGTACGGGCTCGTCTGGGGCGACGGGGCACCGGCCGTGGCGCCCGGCGTCCGGCAGTCGCTGCCCCATCCGGCGGGGCTCGGCCCGCCCGTCCGGGAGGTGTTCGCCGGATACTCCCGCGAACGGCTCACCGACCTCGTCACCGACCTCGACGGCGAGGCGCCGCGCGGGTTCGCCGACTCGGGACGCCTGCTCCAGCGGCTCACCGAACTGCTGGGCGACCCGGCGCCGCTGATCGACGACGCCGGTCCGGAGGCGCGGACCGCCCTCGACCACCTGATCTGGGGCCCGCCGGTCGGACGTGTCTCCGACGCCCGCCGTCCCGTCCGGATCGACACCGCCGCCACCCCCATCGAACGGCTCCTCGCCCGCGGTCTCCTCGCCGCCGAGGACGACCGGACCGTCACTCTGCCCCGCGAGGTGGCGCTGCATCTGCGCGGCGGACGGCTGTTCCGGGACGTCCCGGCCGACCCACCGCCGCTCACCCCCGCCCAGCGCGAACCGCGTTCCGCGGACGTGGTGATCCGGGCCGCGGCGGGCGAGGCGTTCAACGCCGTCCGGCTCATCGAGGAGCTGCTGGAACGCTGGGGCCTCGACCCGCCCCCGGTGCTGCGCAGCGGCGGCCTCGCCGTCCGCGACCTGCGCGCCGCCGCCACGCTGCTGGACGTCCCCGAGTGGAAGGCGGCGCTGCTGACGGAGGTCGCCTACGCGGCCGGGCTGCTGACCCGCACCGGCGACCTCGACGGCGAATGGCTGCCGACCCCCGCCTACGACCTGTGGCTGATGCGCGACGCCGCGGGCCGCTGGACGGAACTGGCCCACGGCTGGCTGAAGTCCGGCCGGGCCGCGGGCCTCGCTGGGGAACGCGACGACCGCGACCGGCTCATCAACGCGCTCAGCGAGGCGATGGTCCGCGGCGGCGCCTCGACCACCCGGCGGGCGACGCTGGACGTTCTCGCCGACGCGGGCCGCGGCGCCGTCACCGAGGAAGCGCTCCGTGCCCGCATCGCGTGGCTGCGGCCCCGCCGCGGCGGCCCCAACCGCGACCGGCTCGTCGGCTGGACGCTGCGGGAGGCCGCCGCGCTCGGCTTCACCGGCTTCGGCGAACTGGCCCCGTTCGCCCGCGACCTGCTCAACGGCGCCGACCCCGAACCGACGCTGGAGAAGCACCTGCCCGCCCCGGTCGAGGAGATCCTCATCCAGGCCGACCTGACGGCGGTCGCGCCCGGCCCGCTCGTTCCGGAACTCGCCCGGGAGATCGCGCTCGCCGCGGACGTCGAGTCCACCGGCGGCGCCACCGTCTACCGTTTCACCCCCGAGTCGATCCGCCGCGCCCTGGACGCGGGCCGCACCGCCGCCGACCTCACCGGCCTGCTGACCCGGCATTCGGCGACCCCGCTGCCGCAGCCGCTCACCTACCTGATCGACGACGTCGCCCGCCGCCACGGGCAGCTGCGCGTCGGCGCCCTCGCCTCCTACGTCCGGACCGACTCGTCCAGCACCCTCGACGAGATCCTCGCCGACCGCCGCTCCGACGCGCTCCGGCTGCACCGCCTCGCCCCGACCGTCCTGGCGTCCGCGTTGCAGCGCGCCGACCTCCTCGACGGCCTGCGCGCCATGGGTCTCGCACCGGTCGCCGAGTCCCCCGGCGGCGGCGTGATCGTGACCCGCCCGGACGCCCAGCGCGCCGAGCCGCCGCCGACCGCCGAGATCGTCCGGCTGCGGCCCGCGGAACGCACCGACGCCTCCATGATCGACGCCGCGGTCCGGGCCGTGCGCGCCGGGGACGAGGCGGCCAGGCTCGGCGCCGAGCAGGCCCGGCTACGGGCGGACGCCCCGCCCGGCGAACCGCCCCGCTCCCCCGCGATGGCCACCATCGACCGGCTCCGCAGCGCCGCCGACCGTGGCGGACGCGTCTGGATCGGCTACCTCGACCAGCAGGGCCAGGCGTCCAGCCGCATCGTCGAACCCGTCCGCGTCGAAGGCGGCTTCCTCACCGGCTACGACGCCACCCGCGCCGCCGTGCACCGCTTCGCGCTGCACCGCATCACCGGAGTGTCGGAACTGACCGACGACAGCACATCCTGACCCCGGGAACCGACGAACCGTAAATACGGTCAAAGCGAGAGCCATCGGACCGGTAGCGTGTCCGGCGAACAGCGTGAGGAGGCTCCCGATGAGCGGATACGGAGGTGCTCCGCCGTCGGGCTGGGAAGACCCGTACGGCGGCGGATCCCAGGGCTGGGACCCGGGCGGCGCGTACGGAGGCGGCGCGTACGGGGGCGGCGCGTACGGAGGCGGCGCGTACGGGGGCGGCGCGTACGGAGGCGGCGCGTACGGGGGCGGCTGGAACCCGCACGGCTACGGCCCTCCCGGCGTGCCGCAGGGCTCGGCGAGCAACGGCTCCGCCATCGCCGCCCTCGTCTGCAACGCCATCGCCCTGTCGATGTGCTGCAACATCTTCGCCATCCCCGGCATCGTCACGGCCGGGATGGCCCTCGGCCGCATCCACACCGACCCGCGCTCCGCCCGCAACCTCACCTTCTGGAGCTGGGCCATCTTCGCCGCCTCCATCGTGATCGCGATCACCGTGATCGTGATCTTCGCGATCCTGGACACCGCCGAGCCGGACTACGGCTCGTCCGGCGGAGTCTGACCCGGCGGAGTCCGGCCCGGCGCAATAAACCGCGCGGCGGCGGACGTTGAACTCTCGCGCCGGCACCTCGGGTAACGTGCACGAGCGCGCTGCCTCGAACATCCCATCCCGACGGGGGCTTTCGCTTTGACCGACGGTCCGCTCATCGTCCAGTCCGACAAGACGCTGCTGCTGGAGGTCGACCACGACCTGGCCGACGCCTGCCGCAAGGAGATCGCGCCGTTCGCGGAGCTCGAACGGGCACCCGAACACGTCCACACCTACCGGGTGACACCGCTCGCGCTGTGGAACGCCCGCGCCGCCGGCCACGACGCCGAACAGGTCGTCGACACGCTGATCAGGTTCTCCCGGTACCCGGTCCCGCACGCGCTGCTCGTGGACGTCGCCGACACGATGGCCAGGTACGGGCGGCTGCGGCTGGAGAAGGACCCCGCGCACGGCCTGGTCCTCGCCTCCTCCGACCGGTCCGTGCTGGAGGAGGTCCTCCGCGCGAAGAAGATCAAGGGCATGATCGGTGAGCGGATCGGGGAGGACGCCGTCGCCGTCCATCCGAGCGAACGCGGCGCGCTCAAACAGGCCCTGCTGAAACTCGGCTGGCCCGCCGAGGACCTCGCCGGGTACGTGGACGGCGAGGCCCACCCGATCTCCCTCGTCGAGGACGGCTGGCACCTGCGCTCCTACCAGCGCGACGCCGCCGAGACGTTCTGGCACGGCGGCTCCGGCGTCGTCGTCCTGCCGTGCGGCGCGGGCAAGACCATCGTCGGCGCCGCCGCCATGGCCCGCGCCGAGGCGACCACGCTGATCCTCGTCACCAACACCGTTTCGGCGCACCAGTGGAAGCAGGAACTGCTCCGCCGCACGTCCCTCACCGAGGACGAGATCGGCGAGTACACGGGCACGAAGAAGGAGATCCGTCCCGTCACGATCGCCACCTACCAGATCATGACGACGCGCCGGAAGGGCGCCTACACGCACCTCGAGCTCTTCGACGCCCGCGACTGGGGCCTCGTCGTCTACGACGAGGTTCACCTGCTGCCCGCACCGATCTTCCGCATGACCGCCGACCTCCAGGCCCGCCGCCGGCTCGGCCTCACCGCGACCCTCGTCCGGGAGGACGGCCGCGAAGGCGACGTGTTCTCCCTCATCGGCCCGAAACGCTACGACGCGCCGTGGAAGGACATGGAGTCCCAGGGCTGGATCGCCCCCGCCGACTGCGTCGAGGTCCGCGTCACCCTCACCGACTCCGAACGCCTCGCCTACGCCACCGCCGAACCCGAGGAGCGGTACCGCTTCTGCGCCACCACCGCCACCAAGACCAAACTCATCCAGGCCCTCGTCGACCGGCACAAGGGCGAACAGACCCTGGTCATCGGTCAGTACATCGACCAGCTCGACGAACTCGGCGCCCTCCTGGACGCTCCCGTCATCAAGGGAGAGACCCGCATCCGCGAACGCGAACGACTCTTCGACGCGTTCCGCTCGGGCGAGATCAACGTCCTGGTGGTGTCGAAGGTCGCGAACTTCTCCATCGACCTTCCGGAGGCGTCCGTCGCCGTCCAGGTGTCCGGCGCCTACGGTTCACGCCAGGAGGAGGCCCAACGCCTCGGCCGCCTCCTCCGCCCCAAGGCCTCCGGCGCCGGTGCCCGCTTCTACGCCGTCGTCGCCCGCGACACCCTCGACCAGGACTACGCCGCCCACCGCCAACGCTTCCTCGCCGAGCAGGGCTACGCGTACCGCATCGTGGACGCCGACACCGTCCTGGCAGGCGACGACGTCTAACGAGCCGCCCAGGGTTCCAGGTCGCTCCTCGAACAGAGCTACGGCCTACGCGCACCGCATCGTCGATGCCGACACCGTCCGCGTCGGCGATCAGCGGGTGCGCCTACTTCCGCACGCGGAAGCGGAGCATCGTGACGGCGCCCAGTTGGGTGTTGCCGAACGGTTCCAGGTCGATCCGTTCGAGGCTCGGAGGCGAGAAGCGGACGCCATCGCCGAGAAGCACCGGAAGGACGTACACCAGGATCTCGTCGACGAGCCCGCGGGTCAGGCACTGCGCGGCCAAGTCGGCGCCGAGGATCTCCAGGCTCTTGCCGCCTGCGGCGTCGCGTGCGGTGGCAACGGCCTCCTCGAGCCCGCAGGTGAGGAAGGTGACGGCAGGGTCCGGCTCGGCGGGGGGCTCGTGGGTGAGGACGAACTGTGCGCCACCCTCGTACTCGGGGCCCTGCTTGGACATGCGCTTGCCGACCTCGTACGTGCCTCGGCCGATGAGCATCGCGCCCGTGGCCTCCATGACCTCCGGGACCGTGTCCGAGGTCATGTAGTCGAAGATCCAGTCCATGGCGTGGTCGCGGCCGGCGATGAAACCGTCCAGCGACATCGCCCTGTTCACCACCACTTTGCCGGTGCCCACGTCACCCATGCGTGATCTCCCCACTGTCGGAAGCCAGAGACCGAACCCTAGTGCCAGCGGTGGAACCATCCCCCTCGCACCCGCCAAGCAACCGACAACAAACACGGACACATGAGCCCCGAAATGAGAAAGGGCCCCGCCGAACGGCGGGGCCCTTTCCTACAAAAAATGTCCGGCGGTGTCCTACTCTCCCACACAGTCTCCCATGCAGTACCATCGGCGCTGAAGAGCTTAACTTCCG
>NZ_RBWU01000006.1 GCF_003634705.1 Actinomadura pelletieri DSM 43383
CCGCTACGAACGCAAGCCCGAGCACTTCCTGGCCTTCGTCGGCATCGCCGCCACCCTCATCTGTCACCGCCGACTCGCCAAATGAGATGACGTCTAAACCGCCAGGCCGGAGCCCCATGAGGCTCGCCTTCGTGAAAAATGTTGCGCCGCCCTGCCTCATTGTTCGTCGGCCTGGAATCCTTGGTGGATTTCCTGGCATTCAATGCATTCGGGATCGCCCGCGTGTGCTGGGTTGACGAAATGCCCGGTGTCGGCGTGATGCTGGTCCCGACGCATGCACACCAGGTCGTGGTGGGTCAGCCCGGTGCGGGTGCCGTCGCGCAGGAACGCGCGCAGCGCCTCAATGAGCTTGGGGACGCTGCGGTCTGGCACATTGCAGACCGGCCCTGCGTAGTCGCCGTCGGGGTCGATCAGTTCAACGCCCCAGCCGTGGTTGCTGTCGCCCAGCGGTCCGTGCATGTCCCCGACCGACAGAACGCCCATCCCTTCGATCGGGACGTAGATGGAGAAGCAGCCGCCACCGGTGTGCTCGACGTAGGCAGTTCCGAACGCCTCGCGCAGTGCCGCCACGGCCTCATCCACGCCCGGCCATTGCTCGTGGCTCATGGCGGGTCCAGCGTGTCCAGGGGCCGCCAGTGCCGGTACCGGACCACCGTCCCGGGCGTCGGCTTGGCCCAGTGGTCATCGGTGCCGCGCAGCTCTGGGTTGAGGACGTGGAACCAGTCCCCGAAGTATTCGGCGACCGGTTCGCCGCAGCCGCACACCGCGACGGCGGTCTGCCCAGCGGTGACATGGTCCAGGTGAGCGCCCGCCAGACACACTGCCGCACGGCAGCGCCAACCGGCCAAGCGTTCGCCATCCCAGACCATCCGTAGCAGCGGACTCAAGGTCGCTCGAAGACTCGTTCGCAACGTCGACAGAAACATGATTGATCGCCTCCAGCGGGGCAACGATGTCGTTCAGGCGGTCAGGAGGAGCCACGCCGGAAACCACTCGATTCACGGAGCGATACCGGGTGGCTGAAGTGCGTGCCCGGCGCTCGGCTTTCAGCTCTTCGCCTGGCTATGAACCGCCTTGGTGGCCGAGCCGTCGAGCCGCGAGCTCTTGCGGCATTCACCGGACGCGCACCAGCGTGGAGGCGTCGAAGATGGCGGGAGAGGCTCCATCATCGGAGACGTGGTAGAGGTAGATCTCGTCGCCGTGCTGGACAGGGTCTTCCAGCAGTTCTTGCCAAGCGCCGGGACCATCCATGTACCAGGGCGCGTAGCTGTCGCCAGCGGTCAAATCGGAAACGAAAGCGCTAGGCTGGTCGTCGTTTTCTCCGAGCGTGATCGTCCGCACAGTGGCCTCCTTTCACATATCGCAGGAGCCGGATTGGGCGGTCAAGCGGTGAGAGCGTATTTGATGCGCTCGCCCGCCCATTCGGCGATGTTCGAGGGGACGGCGTTGCCAGTGAGTAGCCCATCTGGCGTGGCACCGTGGGGGACTTTGTCCCGGTCGGCCCTGGGAAACCGGGTGACGAACTTCCAGCTGTCAGGGAACCGTTGGGCGTATGCCTTTTCCGGGGTGGTGAACATCCGCACCCGGCAGCCATCGATGGTCCGGTCGTCGCCGGGCTGGACCAGCATGTGGTGGGTGCCCGCGGCGGTGATCGTGGCGACCGGGCCGTCCAGCGATTCCGACATTTTGTGCCGCCGCAGGATCGCCACGAAGGGGCGACCGTCCCAGCGGGTCAGGCCGTGCCGGATCCGGGCTCGGGTGGCGGGAGCATACAGTCCGCGCCGGTGCCCGTCGGCGACCAGCCGCATCGGCAGCGACCAGTCGATCCCCGGGGCCATCGCGGTCGTGGCTGGTTCGACCCGGCCATGTCCGGCCGGGCAGAGGTAGTAGTAGGCGCCGTGCCTGCCGGTGCCGGGGTCGTAGTCGCCGATCAGGTGGCCAGCGATCATGGTCGCGGTCGGTTTCCAGCACCGCACGCCCTGCACGGGCCCGCACACGCGGCACCTCGCTGCGGGGCGCACCTCCAGATCGACCTCGATACCGCGCTGGGCCAGCACGAACACCAGGCGTTCGCGCACTTGTGGGGCGGCCGGGTTGCCGGGCGAGGAGATGTGCGCGGCGTTGACCGGGACGATCCGGGCGGTGTAGTTCATCGCCTCGAACACCTTCAGCCACGGCTCGAACAGGTCCCAGCGCGCGAACCGCAGGACGTTCTCTCCGACGATCACGGCCGGACGGTGGATCTCGGCGTAGCGGATCAGGCACCACGCTGTCGCCCGCGTCGCCGCCCACGGCTGCTGGCGCTGCTGGCGGACGGCGTTGCCGCCGGCAGGCGCCGCCTCAGTGCAGATCGGGCTGGCGACCAGCACATCGGCGCCCGGCAGGCTCAGCATGTCCAGCCGCGAGACGTCCTCGACAATGCCGTTCCCCGGCCGGTTGAGCAGAACTGTTTGCACTGCGGCCTGGAGATGGTTGACCGCCGCCAGCGTGTCGTAACCGGCCAGCGCGAACCCGGCCAGATCACCTCCACCACCGGCCATCAAGTGCACCGATGTCAGCACGCTGTCCTCCCCCGAGTACACAAAAGGCTCCGCACCGGCATCCCGCGCGGCGCGAATTGGTTGGGTCTGTCATCTCAGGTAGCGCGACCGCATTCACGCAGAGCGCCGCACCTTCCAGCTAGCGTGAGTCGGTGCCGCTTTAGCACGGTCGGCTTCCCCCGTCGTGGTTGGAAGACTCGGCGTCTTCCAACCTCTGTGAGGTGCGGTAGTGGGCCGGGTCCCCGTCGTCAGCTAGGCGATTTGGGCGATGATCGGTTGGCCGCACAAGTCGCAGATTAAGTCGTCTTCGGCGGTGCCGTCGGGGATGGTCCAGGGGTAGACCTCACCGATCACGTCAGCCCATTCGGGGAACCGATCCGACAGTTCCAGCCCGGTGCCGATCGGCATGCATGACACGCAGATCAGCTGTCCGGCCTGCCATTGCCAGGCGACGAGGTGTTTGATGGTGTCGCCGTTAGTGGACTGCCAACCCGATGCCGCAGGCCAGCCGAGGGTCATTAGCGCCTTCCTCCTTTCGTACGTTGCCGTTCGTGGCCGCGCGGACCGACCTGCGTCCCGACGCGATCAGGATCTCCACGGTTGGGTGCCATGCTCGCCCTCGTGGGTGGCGGTGATGTCGTTAGGGTGGTGATCGGTGATGGGCTGCCAGCCAGCCGGTTCGCACGACAACCACAGCAGCCCGATCTTGACCAGGTCTCCGACGCTGAGTTCCCTTGCAGGTTCAGGCGTGTTGCTCGATCACTGTCGGTAGTCGGACTTCTACGGTTGGGGGGTGGTCGTTTCCGGGGGTCTCGTCGGTGGATCCGCCGCGTTGGCCGGTGAGTGGTCGTTGTACTGGACCGCTCGGGAGGTCGAGGCGCCGGAGGGGTGTGGCGATCTGCTGCGGGAGTGGGCGGACATCGACGGGCGGGAACGGCGGCTGGGGATCGAGCGGGGCATGCCGATCCTGATCGACCCGGTGTGCAGGGTCGATCCTCGGTTGGCGGCGTTCTTCCGGCGGTCGCGGTTCGCGTTTCTGGCCGGGGAGAGCCAGAAGTCGTATGTCAAGGACTACCGGTTGTGGTTCACCTTCTTGTGGCATCGGGGCCTGTACTGGGACGAGGCTGACTGTGATGACCTGGACGACTATGAGGCGTGGCGGCGTCGGTCGCCGGACAATCCGCGGCGGATCGGCGGGGCGAAGTGGGCGCGGGAGCTTGCGGCGTTCAAGCTGCTGTATGACTGGGCGGTGGCCAGGGGCCACCTTGAGCGCAGCCCGGTGGCCACGTGCACGGTCGCTCGGCGGGACGGCACTCGGCTGGAGGTGGCGGCCAACCGGCCGAAGGATGTGCGGGCGTCGAACGTCAAGTGGGTGACGCCGCGGACGTTTCGGTTATGGCGGGATATCGGGCTGCGCGGGTATGACGCTCGGGGGTTGCCGGATCCGGGCTGGCGGGGTCGGAACGACGGCAGGAACTCGGCGTTCGCTGACCTGTTGTTCGACAGCGGGCTGCGGTTGCGTGAGGCGGGGTGTCTGCTGACGTTGGAGGTTCCGGAGGCGATGGCCGGTGCGTCCTTCTGTGAGGGGACGGTGGCGGCCGCGATCGCCAAGCGTCGCGAGCGGATGTTCTATGTGTCGGTCAGCGCGGTGGCCGCGGTGGCGGCCTACATGGCCACCGGTCGCCGGGCGGCTGTCGGCCGGGCGCAGCGTGCCGGCCGCTATGAGGCGCTGCGGGGGAAGCTGGTCATCACCAGGATCTCGTCGGGGCGGCAGCGCCGGGTGCATTTCGAGGATGCGTTGGGCAGGGCGGCCGATGCTCCGATCAACGAGTTGGATGCCGAGGAGCGACGTCGGTTGTTTCTGCGCGGCGGCGATGGGCTGGAACCGGTGCAGCTGTGGTTGACCGAGGGCGGGATGCCGATGGACTACACCTCGTGGGAGGCGGTGTTCGCGGCGGGCAGCGAGCGGTGCGCCCGGTTCGGCAAGCCGGTGTGGATCTCGCCGCACACCTGTCGGCACTCGTTCGCGTTGAAGATGCTGGTGACGCTGCACCGTGCGCTGGACCGGCGGTTCGGCTTGTCCCAGGGTGAACGCGACCATGTCCGGCGTGTCTACGGGGACGCGTTTCACCTGGTGAAGGACCTGCTTGGGCATCGCAGCGAGCAGACGACACGCATGATCTACTTGGAGCCGCTGAACGGCCTGCGGCTGGTGTCGATCCTGGACGACCCCGAAGCCGACGGGCTGGAGGCGGTGCTGGCACGGGTCGCCAGTGCGAGTCGTCTGGTGATGGACCTCGACCCCGGCCAGGCTGCCGTGGGCCATGTCGAGGATGACGCTGTCGGCGCTTTGAGCGGCAGTCCCTGGGGCGAGGAGTAACCCAGGTGGGGTCGGGGCGTGGGCAGCGCAAGGCCGCTTTGCCGCCCGGCGGTTATGTCCGCCCGGCCGCATTCGATGAGGGCGGCCTGGTGGTGACGGTGTTCGGCGAGTCCGGCGGTGTCGAAGGGCGCTATGACTTTTCGGTGCTTCCCGGTTCCCGGGACCTGCTGAGGGCGTGCGCTGCGGGGTTCGAGCGGCTGGCCGGGCCGGATCGCAACTGGCGGGCTGCGGCCACATGCCGAACCGGCTACAAGGTGATTCGCGCCTTTCTGCGCCACGTGGCCGACCTGGACCATCCCCCGGAGAAGGCGGGTGAGATCACGCCAGCGGTCTGGGCGAGCTGGCGATTGTCGCGACCCGACACCGTCCATGGGCGTGTGGGCATCAGCGTCACGCGCCAGTGGCTTCCCCACGTTCCGGGGATTGCGGCCGAGACCATCGCTGTCGCGGGCCGTCGCATTCCCAAGAGACCCGACCCGACCGAAGCCGCCTACACCCGCGAGGAGTTCGAGCGGATCCGGGCGGTCGCGGCGGTCACCTTCAACAGCGCGCTGACGCGCATCCGGCAGGGCCGCGCGCATCTGGGCCGTTGGCATGCGGGCGAGTTCGCGCCGCGCAGCGCCGATTGGTTGATCGGTGAGGCCCTCGACAGCGTGTTGCGGACCGGGGACGTGCCGCGAGGGCGAAGGCAGCAGCGCACCGTGCTGGCCCGTTATGTCCGCGCCTGCGGTGGGCGGGCGGCGGAGCAGACCTGGGGCCGGTTGTTGCTGACACTGCAGGAGGCGTATGCGCTGGCGGTGCTGTTGATCTGCGATCAGGGCTGGAACCGGGCCGTGCTGGACCAGATGCCAGTGCCCGACGACGCCCCCGGTATGGGCGAGAACGGCCTGGAGATCTACCGGACCGAGATCTACAAGCGCCGGCGCCCGGCCCATCTGCGCTACTCCTCGGCCAACCTCGTCGACCATGGCCCGGGCTCGGCTGGTCGGCTGATGCGCCAGGCGATCGAGGCGACCGAGCCGGCCCGGCTCACGCTGGAGCTGCTGGGCAGGCCGACCGACCGGCTGCTGATCAGCCGCCGCGCCACCGACGCCGGTCCCGGCAAGGGGGTGTTCCACCTCGGCGTGCCCAACCAGTTGGTCCAGCGACAGTGGGCCACCCGCTCTGGTCTGGTTGAGGACCTGTCGGACGGGACCGCTGCGTTCACGGTCAGCCTGCGCCGCCTGCGCCGGACCGTGCAGGTGCTGGTGCGCCGGGAACCCGCCCAGAACACCCCGGCCACCCACGAATCGGTCTACCTGTTGCGTGATCCCGCCGTCCGAGACGAGCTTGAGCAGATCGTCGTTCGCGGGTTGACGGACGCGGCCGCGCACGCCGCCGCCACCGTCCAGATGCGGATCCATCTGGGCGCCTCCGCCGACGAACTCACCGACGTCATCGACGACCCGGCCAAGCTCCGCGCAGTCGCCGAGGGGGCATTGGACACCGCGACCGGCGCCTGCCTGGACTTCACGGCCAGCCCCTTCAGCGAACCCGGCCAGCCCTGCACGGCCTCGTTCCTGATCTGCCTGGCCTGCCGCAACGCGGTCGCCACCCGCCGCCACCTGCCCCGGCTGGCCTACCTGCACCAAGCGCTGGAAGCGCTGCGCGCCATCGTGCAGGCTCCGGTCTGGGAACAGGACTGGAAGATCCACTACCTCCGGCTCAGCCACCTGCTGAACGGCCACACCACCGCGGCGGAACGCGCCGAGGCGACCCGCCGTATCAGCGAAGACGACCGGCTCCTGATCGACCGGCTGCTTCGCCGCGGATACGACGCGTCATGACCTCTGGCACCACGCCACAGACGGCGCACACCGAGATGAACACCGAGATGAACACCGAGATGAACACCGAGATGAACACCGAGATGAACACGGGGGTGCGCGCCGGGGGCCGGGCCGCTGAGATCCAGCCCGCCGACCATGAACCCTTCGCCACCCCACAGCGGCTCCCGGCGAGTATCAGTGTCGCGATCTCCCGGTTCGGCGAGGACGTGTGGGACCTGGCGCCCCTCAGTAACCGCCACCACGAAACCGGACGCAGCCTCAACTGGTGCACCTTCCCCGAGCCGCTGCGCCTAGCCTTCAAACGCGCCGGATGGGCGTTGGTGAACCTGCCCACCCCACCGGAGTTGCTGGAGCGTGCGGCGAGGTCCCGCGCCGAGCAGCCCAGCGCCGCCACGATCGCGGCCACGGTCGAAGCGTGGCGACGCTACGCCCGCTGGCTCGCCGAGCGAGGCGTGATCCGCCTGGCCGACGTCGATGACGACTGTCACCAGGACTACGCCCTGCACATCGCGGGCTTGGCGGTCTCGCAAGGCACACGCGTGCGCGCCCTGTATTCGGTGAGCCTGCTCTGGGGTTTCGCTCCCCGCCTGCCACGCACGGACCGGGTGGTGATGCCGCCATGGGAGACCCAGGGCATGCGGGACTTCCTGCCCACCGACTCAGGCGTTAACGAGAACACCACGCCACCGATCCACCCTGCGGTCATGTCACCGCTGCTGATCTGGGCACAGCGGTTCGTCCAGGACTTCGCCCCTGACATCCTGGCCGCGCTCGCCGAACAACAACGTCTCCAAGCAAACATCGGCGCCCGAACCACTCCCGCGGCCGGGGCCCGCCTGCGCGCACTGTTGGATGAGCACACGCGCACCGGTACGCCTCTGCCCGGCGAGATCGTCAAAGGCCGCCGATCAATCGCCAAGTCCTACCTGGCCGGTCTGACCGGCGCCAGCCTCGCCCAGGTCAACAACATGATCCGCCGCCACGTCCAGAGGCGAGATCTACTGAAAGTGGCCGACAGCGCACCCCTGAACGTCCCGATCACCGCCCTGCTGCACGGCGTCCCCTGGGCGACCGGCATCAGCTACAACGAGGCACGTTTGCTGGCCACCCGGCTGGCTACCGCGGCGATGATCATCGTTGCTTACCTCAGCGGCGTTCGTCCTGCCGAAGTCCTGCATTTGCGAGTCGGCTGCTGCCCCGCCCCCGACCCTGGCAGTGGCCCTGGCTGCGGCCCTGGCGGCGACGGGGTCGTGCGGTTCCGGCTCCACGGCGAGCAGTTCAAAGGCACCTGCACCAGCAGCGGCACTCCCGCGCCCGAAGGACGACCGCGCCAGTGGACCGTCTTGCCGATCGTTCACACCGCCATCGCCATCCTGGAACAGCTCACCACGATCGGCTTCCTGTTCCCGCTGAGCCCCCACTGGCTCAGCGGCCCACCCACCGTCCGCGGACACGGCCGTACTAACACCAGCGGCCCACCTGCCAACGCCGACCCCGGGCCCAACGGACCCCATGGTCGGCGCCGCCGCACCGGCCAGGTCATCACCGCCAAGACCGCCGGCCAGCGGATCGCCCAGTTCATCACCTGGGTCAACGACTACGCCCAACAGCGAGGCCTGGTCGCCGAGGCCATCCCGGCCGACCCCGAGGGCCCCATCGGACTGTCCCGGTTTCGGCGCACCCTGGCCTGGCACATCGCCCGCCTCCCCGGCGGCCGCCTGGCCCTGGCGACCCAGTACGGACATCTGCGCCCCTGGGCCTCGACCATCACCGACGGCTACTGCGGCCAGGCCCGGCACGGCCTACGCCGAATCCTCGACATCGAAACCGCCCGCACCATGGCCGACTACCTCAGCGACCTCGCCGACCGCCTCCAGCACGGTGAAGGCATCTCCGGCCCGGCCGCACACCAGATGCTCACCGCCGCCACCGACGGCGCAGCCCGCTTCGAAGGCATGTTCCTCACCCCCAAACAAGCCAACACTCTGCTCGCCGAACCACGCTTCAACGTCTACGACAACCCCGAAGCGTTCCTGACCTGCAACAACGATCCATCCAAAGCGTTGTGCCACCCCGACCGGGCCCGCAACACCAGCCGTGACCTACCACCGGCGATCGACCGATGCGACCCGGCCTGCTCCAACATCGCCCGCACCGACACCCACATGGCGGGCATCCGCGAGGAGATCGACCAACTCACCGAGGAAGTCACGAACCCGTTGACCCCCATCCCACTTCGTGACCGGCTCCGCCAGAGGATCTCCGCTCTCCAAGCGATCATCGACCGGCACGAACAGACCCGGATCGTTTCCACCACTCCGGAAGTGCAGCGATGACCCACGACGAAGAGCGAGAAGCCATCACCGCCGCCATGCACCGCCTCCTCGCCGGAAAGCCCCTGAGGTCCTCGGGCGAGCTGACCATCGTCGCCCTTGCCGCCGAAGCCGGGCTGAAACGCAACAAACTGACCCACAAACATGTCGATCTCAAGGATCTCTTCAACGCCGAACGCCGCGCACGTCTCGGCATCCCAGACTCTGAGCTGAAACTCCACGAACAGATCGATCGTCTGAAGGCCAAAGTCGCAGCACTACGCACCGAACGCGACGACTACCGGACCGCGAGCGAAACCTTCGCCCGCGCCATCCACGTCCTCACCGTCGAGAACGACAATCTCCGCAAGGAGATACGCAAACACGAGGCACCGAAGGTCACCTGCCTGCCGTCTCGGTGAGCGAGGTACTGTCGGCGGCGCGTTGATTCCACAGCTTGCGGGCCCAACGTTCAGCGAGCCATCGTCGGCTGCCACGCTTGGCTTCCCAGCCGGCGACTGGCGGCGCGTTACCAGTGCAGGCCCGATGCCACTCGATGAGACGCCGCTCCAGCGTGAGCGCGTCCCGATGGCTCACAGTTGGAACCCACTCGACCGTCGCATCGAAGCGTTTGAGCTGGTGAATGACGGTGACCTCCCACTCATTGTCTGGATCATGCCCGTCGATCAAACCCTGTTCCTTTGCTAGGCGCACGGCGAGAGACTTCGCCGAACCGATATAGAGCATCCGACCTATTGACGACCATACATAAACGCCAGGGTCAGTGGGTGGTTCACCAGAAAGCAGGTGTCGTTTCGTCCCGAAGTGGTTGTCGAAGGCCGGTCTCAGTTCATCGACCAGCAGGACAAGGTATGGGAGTTCAACCGGCATGGCCACACTATAGGTCGAAGCACCGACGTTTCTCCCTGGACGACATCTCATTTGGTGAACTGGCGGCAGCCGGCGCTCGCAGGGATGGTCGAAAGATCAATTGAATTCAAGGCGGTAGATTTCAGCCTCAAGGCCGCCTCACCTCCGTCGTGTGGTGATCTGGTGACCTTTGTTGAATTTGATGAAGCTGGGTCTCAAGCCATCGGCTGAGATCGGCCTCATAGACGCGAGTTTCGGCTTCGAGTGTCCGCTCGACGAGATCTTCGAGCATCTCGGTTCGGCGGCTATGGAGCATGCGAGTATACGCCTCAAGGCCGCTGTTCTCCATGAGGCCGATATCCTGTTGGCTGCGCAACTGGTCCTGGAGCAGGTGCCAGTTCATCTCGCGGTGCTTTTCCAGCGCGTAGTCATACGCGCTGGGCGGACCAAACAGTTGTAGGGCCTTCATGATGACCGGTAGGCATCCGAGGATGGTGATGAACAAGAACAGCAAGAGCCGGGCCCACTGCAGCCGGCTGTCTCCCTCGGATGCCTTGTCCAGTCCCTTGAGCCGGATCAGCAGGCCCGAATCACCGCTGTTGGCGCGCTCGAACACCTCTTGTTGGTCCTTTTGCGCTGCGCGTAGGCGTTGCAGTTCGCCTTGCACTCCAGACAGAGTCTGCTTCGCTTCCTGGACTTGCCCGGGTCGATTGCCCGCCGTGATCTTGGCCCGCAGGTCGCCCTCCTGCCGTTCCAACACGCGTATGCGCTGACCGCTGGGGCTGTCGGCCAGCTCTTTCTGGAATCGGAGGGAAGCGTCAGCCTGTAGCTCACTCACCGCCACCTGGACTTCCCTGTCGAACACCTGGAGCACCAGTGGGGCGGACATAACCGCGCCGATCAACAGTGCCAGAAATACGCGGGGCAGCATTCCGAGCAGCGTTCTTGGTGTGCTCTGGCTACGTTGCAGCGAGACCACTAGATATCGGTCCAGGTTCACCATGATGAGGAACCAAACCGCTGAGAGGATGACCGCGGCCCAGACCGGCGTACCCCCCGCCATGCGCAAGGCGAGGAACATCGAGGCGGTGACGAGGGTCCCAGCAGTCAGAATGGCACCGCCAATGCCAACATATTTCGCGCGGTCGGCCGGGGCGTGTTCAAGAATCCCCGCTTCTGTGCCCGAGAGCCAGATCAGGAAGTCGCTGGGAACTGTGTGTCCGGCTGACCACCTTGAGTGCCGCCGCCCACCGGGTGCCCGCCCGGGGAAGCGGGCGGGCGGATGCATGGCGGCAACCGGCGGGTCGGGGGCCCGTTGGCCTCCCGTGTCCATTGGCAGATCGACACCGGGTGTCTCAGGGGGAGGCTCACCCTGCGGTGGTGTCTCGCTGGTGGCCGCTTCGTGCTCAGCCTGACCTGCCAACGCGTGGTCGACGGCATCGACGATGTCCTGGATACGCTGGTCTTCTGCTGGATCGTGGGAGAGTCGTTCAGTTGCGTGGCGAAGCCGCCGAGCTTCGTGCTCGGCGTCGTATCGATCGTCGAACTGGTCCCGAAGGAGGGACTCAAACTCATCACTCATCACCGTCTCCCCCCTTGCTTTCCCGTTCCATGCGAGGAGGGTCCTTTCGCGCGTGGAGGAGCTCTTCAGCCCGCCGCTGAACCTGACCGCGTGCGTTGGACAGGTGGGATCGGACCGTCGCCGGTCTCTTACCCAAGGTCTGCGCGATCTCGGCTGGTTCCAACTGCGCGAACACCGCAAGCTCGTACACCTCGCGCAGATGGCCGGGGAGTTCATCGAATGCCTGAGTGGCGGCCTCCAGCATTGCTTGCTTCGCTGGCAACCGTGGCTTGGCGGTGTTCGCTTGCGGGATCACGTCCAGTGACCCCGAAGCCGAACTGTCCAACGTCGTAATGTCTAGGGGTGTCTCACCGAGCCTGGCCACCCGGCGGGAATGATCGATGATCTGATGTTTCACGATCGTGCAAAAGTAGCCCAGCTGATTCTTCACTGGCCCCTTGCTGATCAGGCGCTTCCGCAGTGCGAGCAGGCTGTCCTGGAGGATCCCTAGGGCATCGTCGTGGCACAGTCCCTGGCTGCGGGCCAGTCGATAGAATCCGTCCCCCCGTTGCTGTTGGAACACTTCGATCTCCCGGTCAACCTGTCGGATCCGCTCGGGATCCTCGTCGGGTCCGGCGGGTGCAGCCACGGCCTGGCTCCAGTTCGGCTCCGGAGGAGAACTTGCACGCGAATTGCTCGATGTGAACCTCCCATCGGGCCGTGCTGTCCGTCCAGAGATTGGGCAATCTGGTTGGGATCACGGCTGTGCTGACGGGATGGCCGACCGGGTGACCGGAATCGGAGACTCGGTCGCAGGTTGGTCTCCAGGCTTGGCCGTCCAGAGGAACCCCAGCACCACGAGAGACAAGGTGACGACTGCAACGAAGGTCATACCTCCATTCCGGACAGCACAGAAGTACGACGCTTGCTCTGCATACGTCAGGATGAAGGCCAAGAGCGCGATGATGGTGCTGATCGCGCTGGCCAGCAGTACGAGCAGGACCGCTACCCCCATGGCGAGCTCCCTTGTTCCAGCGATTGGTAATGACCCTTCGCTGAGTTGACGAACACCCGTTGGGTCGCAGGTCAGCCAGGTGGCCACCCCTACACGCCGGAATCAGAGTGTCGCGGGGGATTCGCCGGTAGATCCGGGAGGAGCATGCCGGGCCAAATCTTGAGGAACTCGCGTAGCCTGCCGTTGACATCAGCCTGGTCATCGTCCAGACAACGCACTCACCGAGGAAGACTGCCGAGTTTCGTGGTTGGTGCCAACACTGCGACTGCCGCAACCGAGCAGCGAATACCCGCACGCTGCTTGACGCTAGAGGCAGCCGCCGGGGAGGTCGTCCGCTGAGGAGGAGGATCTGCGGGCCGACGCCGCTGTCCGAGCGGCGCGCGCCGAGCGGTAGCGGCTCCTGGACGGCATTCCCGGCACATCCCGCTTCGTGCCGTGCCCGCGGTTGCGGCAGGTCGGCAAGCCACCAGCAGCCATGATCACCACGCCGAAGATGCCACACACTATTAGTCAGCAGCGACCTCACCCGCCGACAACACCTGACCTTCACGCAGGCAACATCACCTGCTGCAACACGCTGAGCTTCTGGGGAAGCTGAGCGAGCGAAGGCGGCGGCGGTAATAGTCCGCGCTCAGTTCGTGGAGCTCGTTGCCGATCTGGAACGCTGTCTCGGCGAAGCGAACCGGCTTAGTGGCTTCGTTGGCTTCCATTGGGAATTCGAAAACCTTCACCACAGGATGGCCTTGCTGGTAGCCGTCGAAACCCAGATGTCTCCCCGCTGCATCCTTCGATACGTTATGAAAAACCTCGACCGTCACGGTGACATTCACAATTTCCCCTTTTCTGAAGCGGTAACTCCCGACGGCAATACAGAGCGTCACCGGGCTGCGTCTTTTTGTGGCCACATGCTCGGGAGGGGGCCGCGATCTCGGCCTATCTGGTCTGCCTTGGCGACGCCCGGCTCGGCTCGCCACCGCCTCCATGCGGGCGGTGCATTGCGCGGGTTACAGCGGGGGCAGGGAGGTGACGATGGCCTTCGGATGGGCGGCCCGCGCCCGCTCTAGGCAGGGAGCGCAGAACGCTGCGTCCGTTAGGGCGGGCTGTGCGTCGGGCCTGCTCTGGTCGAGCTCAGCCCAGGTGAGGATTGCCACTGGTGTGGCCAGGTCATCGGGCTCACCGGGGTGTGTGTCGCCCTGGCACCACACTTCCGACCAGGTCCATGCCTTCCACCCGATCGCGTACATGCCGTCGTGGTCGGGTTCGATCCGTTCGGGCTCGTACCCTTCCTGGCTTTGGGTTCCCGGGACCCGGCAGATGATCACGTCACCGTCCCAGAACAACTCCTCGGCGTCGTCGTAGGACTCTCGCTGCTTGGTTTTGGTGACGGCTTCGACGACTCGTTCGGCGACCTGTCGGGTGAAGCGCGGGCATGCGGCGCCGTTCCCCGACGTCCAGGTCGCCACTTCGGCGGGGAAGACATCGTGACCATCGATCGTCACATATGCCTTGGCCCAATTGCTCATGACGTCACTCCTCTCTGCTCTCTCCAATCGGCTGAATACGGTTGATCGACATGTCGCTGAGACGCCACCGCACGGGTAACCCGAAACGGGCGCACATGCGCCCTCAAAGCGTTGATTTGCCGCCGCGTAATTCGTAGCGCTTATTCTTTCGCATCAGGGTGCTGGCTGTTGTTACGCGGCTTCGGATCGGTGGGGCGCCGTGTCAGGCACGGCGCCCCACCGAGACCCGCGCTGGCCGAGAAGCTAGGCCGCCAGGAGCGCCGGGTCGTTCTGCACGGTGGCCAGGGTGTGCAGGGTGGTGTGGTCCAGCTCGTCGACGCCGCCGGTGACGGCGCGAAGCATGTTCCGTTCGGCGCGTTCCGCGCCGCGGACGGTCTGCTCATGGTGGGTGTAGGTGTTGACCGCTTGGACCACGCCCCAGGCGGTGCCCTTCCAGGGCGCGACGCGGTTGTCGTGGTTCCACAGCCGGGCGAGGGTGTCGCGCTTGTTCTCGGCCAGGGTGCGCGAGCGGCCCGGCTCGTCGGGCATCGGCACGTGAGCGTCCAGGAACGCCGCCCATTCGGCGTCGCTGACGCGGGTGTTGCACAGCGCGGTGACCTCGGCGGCGAAGTCGTCGGCGACCTGGTAGATGATGTTGAGCGCCTCGCGGGCCTCGCCGATGCGCAGCTTGGAGTGCCGCGAGTGCTTGATCTTGATCTGCTGGCCGGCCTCGCCGAGCCCGGCGGCCATGGTGTTGTCGCACACGATGCTGGTCACGGCCCGCTTAAACGTGGTGGCCAGCGACCCATCGAAGGACGTCGCGCCGAACAGGTGGGGACGGAACTCCACGCCTTCGGGGGTGGTGACGTTGTCGGGGACCTCGACCGACACCCATGCGACCGCGCCGTTCTTGAGCAGCCCGGCGGACCCAATCGACAGGTCGTCGTCCAGCAGCGTGGCGATGGTGTTGATCAGCCACTCGTTGTATTCGTGCGGCTGGTAGGAATCGGTGAAGATCCCCATGGTGTGGCCGGTGTCGGAGCGCTGGATTGCCTTGCGATCCGGGAGGGGGGCCAGCTTGAGCACGCCGGTGTCGGTGACCGCTTCCACCGTGCCGGGGATCGGGACGTGCCCGTTAGGGGTCCACTCCATCCCCGAGGAGGGGACGTAGATTGGCTGCTCGACCGGTTCCCAGTGGAACAGACGACGGCTGACGTCGCCGACCGGGATGGCGCCCGGGTAGTGGTTGGGTTCGGTGCCTTGCAGGTCGGCCCGGTAGTGCCAGGCCGTGCCGCGCTTGTCGGTGAATCCGATCAGCGTGTTCTGGTTCAGCCATTGCAAGGTCTCTTTGGACATGCGGGACTCTCCCCTTTCTGCGGGAACGGCCCGGGGCGCCGCTGACCCAGCGTGGGCAGCCCAGCAAGGGGCGGGCGGGTTGCGTGGGCGGCCCGTGTGCGGGCAGCGGCGCCCCGGGGGAACAAGCACGCCCCCGTGGGCCCAGCCCTCGGGGCGTTAGCAGTCAGCCGGTGCGGCGCAGGGCGGGTTATTCGCGCCGCTGGGCCGCACGTGTGGACGCGCGGTCAGGAATGGAATTGCCAGATGCCCGGGTGGGGCGCGTCCAGCGGGTAGGACGGTGTATGGTCGCCGTCCGGGCAGACCGGGTCATCGCGCAGGTAGGTCCAGGCGTGACCGTCGTCGTTGATCACCGCGCGGCACCCGTCCCGGGTTCACCGGCGCTGCACCGGGTGGAAGACGATGCCGTAAAGGAACCCGGGCTCGCAGCGCACCAGCAGCGACAGCTGACCGTCGCGGGTGACGTAGGTCCGGGCACCCAAGCCCATTGCGAACAGCCGGGACAGGCCGTGCTGCCAGGACGTGACCGCCTCCCGGTATTCCGGCGAGCCGACGCCGAAAGCGGCGCCGAGCCGGTCACAGTGCGCGCTGGCGGCGGCGATGACGTCGGTGGCTTCCCGCGCGACGGTTAGCACATGCTCATAGGGGCGTTGATCGACCCGCTCTACCGGTGGGACGGGCGCGTCCGGGTCCGGATAGGTGCACGGCATTACGTCGATCAGCTCCAACGCCAGCAGGGCACGGGCGGCGAAGGCGTCAGCCCGGTTCAGCGCCGCGTCGCTGATCGCCTCCCATTGCGTCTGTGGGAGGGCGAACTGGCCGGGGATGAGCTGGCGGTCGCGGTTGTAGTCGTCCAGTGACTCGCCCAGCGGCGCCAGCAATACGGTGAACACCGCGCGCACCACCGTGGCGACGATCTCCGCAGGACTACCGGCGGCCTCGATTTGTTTCCTGATTGCGGTCAGCTCGTCACCGGTCAGGGCCCGCTGTGCGCGATAGGTCGTGGTTGAAGGCATTGGCACTCCCTTCCGGAGCTTGGGACCGAAAACGGTCCATGGCTGGTCATTCGCAGAGTCGGCGCGACGGGAGGAGTCGCCTCCCGTCAGCGCGATCTCCCGCCCCGCCATGTCCACACCTGGTGAGCGGTCACCGGCTCCGATTCGCCCTGGCGGCGAGCCGTGCCGGTGGGCATGAGAAGGGCCAGCAGGCGTGTGGCTTTGGGTCTCGGCCTATTCGCGGACCTCGTCCGGGCAGCCGGTGACGATGCAGGCAGTGCGGGACCGCCCCTCAGGTCGAGATGGGATACAGACATCCACGACGTGACACCGAGCGCTTGTGGGTGGCAGTGCAGCGCGGCCTTGGCCGTCATGCCCGCGTCCGGACCAGGGCGATTCACGGCGAGCAAGGGACCTTGTCGCCGCCGAAGATCCGCACCTGGTATTCCTGGTCTTCATCCAGGACCACGATCGGCAGCTCCGTGACTCCGTCGCGCTGAGCGCGGGCGACGCGATGCCACCCGTCGATGATCATTGCTGAGCCGTCGGCCTCGCGGAGCCGCACCGCGATGAGCGGGCGATCCAGATCCACGGCGGGGATGTGGTCCTCGTCCAGGGCGATCGCGGCGAGCCAGCCGAACCACGGCCGTGGGTCGAACCGGTGGACCGGCAGGTCGGCTGCGATCTGCTGGGCCTTGGTGATGTCCCACCGGAAGGCCAGAAACTGAAACACTTCGCGATCGCTCATCGGGTCCCTCCGTTTGTCTGTTGGCGATCGATAGCGGCGTCTCCTGGACGCTCGCCGGGGCATGGATGCGCCCGACGTCACGCGGGCTGTGGCCGAACAAGGGGCCACCAGGTCTGATCGGTCACGGTGTCTGGCTGGTCAGGGGGGACCAGCGGTGGCCGTCCCAGATCTCCCAGCGGGCGCCGTCGGGCACGGGCACGTCGGCAAGATGGGCGATCAGGGCAGCGCGCTGGGCATCTGTTGCCGGCGGGTCGACCTCAACCACGTTGGTCGGGTAGCGGTCCATGACGACCGCGCGGATCAGGGTCCGCCCCAGCTCTGCCGCGGTGGCGAGGCGCCGGGCGAGGTCGTACTCATCGACGAGGCAGTCCAGCAGCCCACCGACGTCCACCGGTTCGCCGCCGTGTCGGCACTGCGCGGCGAAGGCTTCCATGTCCCGCCACGTGAAGACGTTGCCTGCTCCGGGCTGGAAGATCGTTGGACCGCCGCGACCGTCGTTCTCGGCGACGCCGACGACTCGCTGGCCTACTGCCAGCACGGCGGTGAAGGAAACGCCGTAGGAGTGCATGGCCTCACGAAGGCTGATGACATGCAGGTCGGTATGCGGCACGCTCAGGCCGCTGTGCGGTAGTTCGATCATCAACAGTCACCTCCTGTCCTGGGGTGTGCGGTCGGCTCGTGCCAGGGGGTCGGTTGGTTCAGCTTCACCAGAACCAGCGGTTGACGCCGGGCACGGTCATGGCGACGGTGGCGCGGCAGTTGCGGGCCTGGCGGGCGGTCATCGCGTTCCGGAACCGCCGGGCGGCGACCCGTTCTGCCTCACAGGCGCACGCGGCGCTCTCGACCGGGTGATGTATCTCCACGCATAGCCCGACGGCTCCTCAGCGACGTTCAGCGTCACGGTGTACTCGTTCACGGATCCCGTCTTCCCTGCGTGCGGTAAGCGCGTTGCGTAGGGACGGGGGGGAGTTGAACCCCACCTTTCTGGGCTTCCGCCCAGGACCACGTTCCCGACAGCGGCTTTCGCCCCTTCGAGTTCCGTCCCCACGGGGCACTCCACCGAGGGAGCGCGCCCGCTCGGCCAGGAAGGCCGGGTTAGATCCGCACCTCGGCGGTCAGCGGGGCTTGGCAGCGCGGGCAGAACAGCCCGTCGCGCGCCCATCCGTCATCGTCGGCGCGGGTCAGGTCGGTCCAGGGGATGCGGTCGTGTCCGGTGTCCAGGGTGAAGTCGCAGGCGGTGCAGGCGATATTGACCTCGGTGGAGTTGACCGCGATGACGTAGGCCGGTTCCTCGCACGTGATCGCGCGCACCTCGACGGCGGCTTTCATGAACCCGCGCTCGCCGGACTCGATGGTCAGGAACCGGCGTCCGTCGGCGACATCCCACAGGGTGCCGCCGAGGTCTTCGGACAGATGGTTCTCCCAGTTACAGGTGCAGAACGAGTAGTCGGTGGACACCTCGTCGGCGTCGATGCCCAGCGCGGTCGCCAGCGCGTGGTGCAGCACCTTCTGTGAGTCGCGTTCGTGGAGCAGGCTGTACCACCGTTCGGACTGGTAGTAGGCGTGCTCGTCGACGTAGGCGTCCAGCGCCTCGTTCAGCGCGTCCTCGACCTTGCGGTCGACCGGCCCGATCGACTCCAGGAACTCGCCGGTGTCCACCGTGAAGGTCACATCGTCGAGGCGGTGGACGTCAATGCTCACCTCGATCGTGGTCATGTAATCCCTCCCGCAGATGGGAGGTCCCGCAGGCCCCGTCCCCCCTGTCGGGACCTGCGGGACCGGATCGGAAAGAGTGGGTTCGCGGGCTTGCGGCAGCAGTGGCCCGGTGTAGGACCCGACGTTGCGGGCTCAGGAAGCGTCCGCCTGTGCGAGCGCACCAGCGCGGGAGCTCATGCGAAGCCGGGTTCGATCAGGTCGCCGTAGAGGCACGGCGGTTCGTGATCGTCGTAGTCGAAGGCCGTGATGAATTCGGTGACCGGCTCCGGAACCGTCGCGCTGACCGACCGGTAGCCGTCACCGCTTGGCGCATCGATGTCGACGAACACCTTGTCGGTGACGGTGACCAGCACCGGGCCGGACGGAACATGCACACGGACCCGGGCCAGGACGTAGCGCGCGATGGGGCACGCGCACGGGTCTCCCGGGCGGCCGGTGACCTGCGCCGCGCGCAGCCTGGCAGCGACGGCTGAGTGAGTGTTTCCCAGCTTGCTCAGCACCTGCGCCAGCCACCGATCAGTGATCGCATCGTTGATGGGCACTCAAGAAACCCCCATTTCGTCCAGGCCGGCGGCGCGGCCAGAGCTGAGCGTTGGTGCACCGATCGGCCGGGTCCCGCAGGTCCCCACCCCCTCGCCAGGGACCTGCGGGACGATCAGACCGGCTCGTACCGCGCCCGCGCGGGCGCATGAGCCGGAACCTTCGGGAGTAGCTGTCGGCGTCAGGCGGCTGCCCGGTCGACCAGGTCGAGGTAGTAGCCGCCGTCGAACGCCTGCACGAACCGCTTCACGGCCTCGGACTGCTCCACGCCGACCTCGCGGTACCCGCCGGTGTCGGATTCCTCGATCTCCACGACGACTGCACCCTCGTAGACCCGGACCTTCACCTGGGCCGACGGCACCCGCTTGCGCGCATGGTCGGCGACGTACCGGGCCAGGGGACAGTCATACCGGCTGCCTCGCTGACCAGTGATCTTCGCTTCGCGAAGGGCGGTGTGAATCTGATCGGGGCCGTCACCGAGTTCGGCCAGTAGCTCAGACAGCCACCGCTCGGTGATCGCGTCGCCGGTGGGTGTGGACATGATGGATACCCCCTTCTTGGTTGACCGCTCGCACGGGACGCGAGCGGCGACTGCGCGCCTTGATCTGGTCACCGACCGGACGCACTCATGCCTCCGACAATTCGGAGACGGTTCGTCCAGACCGAGAACCGGGATTGGCGGACGCGGAGAGATGAGCGCCGTGGCGCTCCGTGGTCGGCCCCGTTGTCGAGGAAATGCCCGGAGTCGGCAATGGCGCAGAGGAACGGGCGTCTTCAATCACCGACTGCTGCTCTGTCACGTGCTCCTGCACCAGATGGATTTAGCTACGCGGCAATAGCTGAGCAGTCTTCACATTCGTCATCCGGAGGACAGATCTTCACGGGCTTCGCTCGGGCTGGTTCGCCAAGAATGTCTTGCACGCGGCGCACGATCTCCACGGCTTGGTCGTCCGAGCCGTGCCAATCGCTGAAAGCACCGCCTTCGTGGTTCTCTTTATGTGAAATCCGCCAGCGATCCGCGTCCCACTCTCTGATAACCCGTGCTACTTCGTTCAGTTGCTCTCGTAGCTGAATCAGCCGCTCGTTCTCGTTCATTTGCTATTGGGCACCTTGATGGGTTGTTCTCCTTCGGGTACGAGAAATCACTCCAAATCCCACGCTTGCCAACGGAAGGGTGCGCGGGACAGTTGGCGGGAAGCCGGTGACGGCCACAGTCCGATGTCAGTCGAGCCAGGGACAGGCGTCCCAGAGCACAAAGCGGGTGCCGCAGCACCAACACGACGGTGCGGCACCGGTCGTCAGGGCAGTACCGCAAGCAATCCGGTTCGTCACAAACGGGATCTCGAATGACCGCGACCCGACGATCTCGCACACCTCGTGGCCGCACTCCAAGCGGCTTAGCGCAATGCAGCCCTTCCCGCTGGCCTCCTGATCTGGAGCCCGGTAGGTGGCGGCGACCTCGGCAGCGTACGCGCCGTCGGCCGTGTCGTCGCTTTCACCCCAGTCGGCCAGCAGACTCGCCAGCGTCTCCACCGCGTCGCTCGGGTCATCGGTGACGTACGGATCAGACTCGGGCAGACAACCGAGGGATGAGTCGTACACGTGGTAGTGCCGCACGGCCCGTACTGGACTTGATGATCTGGGTCATGCCGCTGCCGCTCCTTCGTAAGCCGTAGCGGCGGCGCCCAGCCAAGCACGGCACAGGTTCTGGTGCCGGGTCGTGGTCGCTGAATACGACACCGGCGGGATGACCGTCCGTCCGTCGGCACGCACCCAGGCGATCGGTGTGGCATAGGAGCGGACGGTGTAGACGATCCCCGGCCCGCGAGCGTCACTGTCGTACTGGCGCGCCCAGGGCAGCGGCAACCGTCCCGTCGAGGACGGTGCGTAGGGCACGGCGCTCATGGCGCCGTGAGTATCGAACGGCTGAAGGCGGGCCAGGGGGCCGTCAGGGCCGCCAACGCCGGAGCGGATGGACACCTTGCCCATCACGATCACCTCGCAAAATCGCAGGGGAGGACTCCCGCCCGGGGGGACGAGGCCCCGGGCGGGAGGCTGGGCTGGGTTACTGGACGGGGCTGTCCGTCCGGCGGTGGCGCAGGGTGATGTAGGTCTCGCGGCCGAACGCGCCAATCGCCAGGGCCAGGTGCAGGGCAACCATGTGCAGGTGCAGGATGATTGCCAGTTCGGCCAGCAAGATGGCGACCGGGGCGATCAGGTGGGCGCGGTGGTGGTCGTCGTGGTGCAGGTGAGGGTGAAGCAGGGGCCGCAACGGGACCGCCTCCTTTGCGGAACTGAGGGGTTGTTCGCAGGTCGGCGTTCACGCAGGCCGTTGGCCGCGTGATGCGTTGTGCTCGGGAGCCGGTGGCGTGGACTGGCCGCGTCCACTAGCCGGGAGACTGCGCGCCGCCTCGTAACTCCGCACCTCACACCGCCCGCAGGTTCGCGGGTGGTGTGCCGGAAGCCACCTAGAACGGAGTCAAGTTCGAGACTCGCCGAGCACAGTCGAGGCCGAGGGGCCCTGATCTCGGCCCGTAAGCCCGTCCGCCTCTCACCGGGCGGATGAGCCAACCCCAGCCCGGGTGACCGGGCACGGTCACCCCGGCGGGGTGTCTATGGGGATCAGTCGACCGGCCGCGCTTCCGCGGGCAAGCCGAGCACACGGTTGATCTTGCGGACTTCTCGCTGGGCGCAGCGTTCGCCCCGGTAGATCAGCCCGTCGTGGACGAGTACACCGGTGGCCGGGTTGCGGGTGTACACCCGCCACGGCGACCGGTCCTTACCGACGCGTGGTGCGGACATGGCGATCCTCCAGTGGGACGGGGCAGGGCCGGGAGACACGCGACATCCCAGCCCCGCAACCTGGGGTCAGAGCCGCACGGCCTGGGCTTGGACCTGGTAGCGCTGCCCGCCGATCTCGGCCTTGCCGGTGGCGTAGTAGCCGGTCCGGCCCGAGGAGAACGTCTTGGGCGCCAGGTTCTCGGCGATGGCCGCCAGCACGGAGACCGCCTCGTCCCGCTTGGCGTGGACCTTGACCTTCGGGTCGGCCTTCGAGCCGATCAGCACGGCCTGGGCCTGCGCCTGGTACCGGTCACCGTCCACGGTGATCTTGCCGGTGGCGTGGAAGCCCTTGGACCCGCTGGAGAAGGTCTTGGCCTTCAGGTCGTCCTTGACCATGTTCGCGAGCGCCTGCTGCACACTCACTTCAGCCTCCTGAACGGCGGGGCCCAGGCCCGATGCCCAGGCCACAACCAGGTGGCGTGTCGGAAATGCCGTCCAGGAGCTGCGCTGCCGCCGCCCGTCCGCCGACCTGGGACGGTCTGCTCCTCCAGTGCCGGCGATCAGGCAGACGGGTTGTCCAGCCACGTTCCCAGCGCGCGATCCCTGGCCCGCCGGACCGCGCGGCCGGGAACAGTGGTGGGCGTCCCGCAAAAGGTGCTGTGCCGCTGGGGAGACCGGGACGCATCCCTCCCCGAGCGGGGGCCAGAGCCACAGCTAGCCCGATATCCGGCGGTGACGAACCCGCACGCGCCATGGCACGTGCGGCATGCGCCGCCCCCCGTTTCGGGCTCTCACTTGAATACGGGCACCGAAATGGCCGAACCGTCGGCGACATTCAAAATTTTGTGTTCGCCCGGCGAACGGCTTTCTCCGGTACCTCGTATTCCGTCTCCCGTGTGCGTGCACAACGGGGACATGCCGCGCGCGATACGCGCGGACGATACCGTGAGCGGTGCACAGTCAGCGCGTTGTCCGCGCTGTGCGTGAAATCCGCTTCTCACTCTAATACGGGCGCCGGAACGGCCGAACCGTCGGCACTCTTCAAGATTCTTTTTGCCGGATGAGCCGGAACGGCTACGGTCTAGATTCCGCCGTTTGGTGCGTGCGCGTCTATGTGCGCAGACTGGCCAGTCAGGGTATGGAACAACGGTCGGACCGGTGGCAGGCTCTCAGAGCAGTTGTGACCCCTTAGGGCATGCCCTAGGGGGTCTGGTATCGCGCGGAGAGCCCGTTACAGGCTTTCGGTTGCCGCATCGCGCGTAGGGTACCCGCCCGCGTACGGATTTTGATCACCTGGCGTCAAAACATGGAGGTGACGCCAATAGCTGATCTCTCCGGTGATCAGCCGATCGTCACGGATCACGTCGTACGTCTCTGTGACGCACTGATCATGACTGTCCGTTCGGCATTCGTGATTGAGTTCGTAAGTGATCATGCTCGGGGCCACCCAGGCCAGTAGGGAGGGACCCCTAGGGGTCCCTCCCTACTGCCCTCCTTTACTCTGCCTGCTCCGCGTGACCAGTCGTTTCGCTCGGGCGCATGCTCTTGTGCACCATTTCGTCGCGCGCGTCGTCAAGACGCTCGGAAAGCGTCTCCCACTCCCGACGTCCCTTGTCCCGCGTGCGACGGACGTTCCAGCGTGAGCCGTAGGCTCCGCCGTGTTCGGCTTGCGCGACGGTAGAGAGAATGCCCGCACGCTTCAGATCGTCCGCTTCGCTAGCCAGGAAGATGATCTTTGCCAGCGTCGGGAACTCGCTACCGTCACCCCATGCTTTGCGCATGATCGCTTCGCTGAGCTGTGAGACGCCGTTCGCCGTTGCGAGTGCCGTCACGTTCTCAGCGTGCGGGACTCCGCGCATGCGCTGAGCGCCGGGGGTTTCGGTGATCTCGTCTGGCGGAACGTCCAGCCGGTACCCGTTGCGCGCCGCAGCGTCCCGCACTGCCCAGCGCAGAAGAGTCTTGCGCGTGATGATCGTGGTCTGTCCGTCCTTACGGCGGTACTGCCACGCTGCCACTTCGCGGGAGTCGACCCACAGCGAAGCGGTAGGGCAGGACTTCAGCACGTCCCGCAGACGTGAGGCGAACATCAGAACGGCATCTTGCGTGACGTCGTCCGAGACGTCATCGGTGCCGTAGACGCCGTGCCCGCTTCGCGTGACGGTTGCGCTTCCGTCCATGCGCTTACGTGACCGCGTTCCGTCGACCGCGCGGCAGTAGCCGCGTGCCAGCGTGCGCACGTCCGCCCAATCATCGGGGGTCACTCGGGACATGTCCTCTGGGGTGAGATCATCACCCGGAACGTTGATCGGGATTGCCCTTCCCGGAATCCAGTTCGACACGATCCGACTCCGATCGTTTCGTGACGCTTGCGCGTCACTCTTGTGTTCTGCTACCTACTATTAAACCTCCCATTGTCCGGGAATGCAATATGTCCGGAGTCGCTATTTCGAGGCCATTGACGGCCGTGTGACCAGCCATTTTGCGGAGCCGTGCGCGCCACACATTGATCATTCTCGGAGGATTGATGATCGGCGCAGGGTCCATTCTAGGGCTATATCAAAGAATAATGGCAGCAAGACCTTCCCTCTCATAACAACAAAAGAGACACTCCATTGGCTTTCATCAAACCCCCGTCCCGCCTCAACCAAGCCACCTCCGCTTCTGGGTAGTCCTTCTGACTAGCCAGTCGCGGTTTCATAGAGGTGTGCTCAGACGTCCTGAGCTGGTCAAATGTGCCAGTTCTCCCACCTGATCCTAAGTGGGCGGGCTATTGGGTCCCCTAATAGGGGGGCGCTGCAGGTTCCTAGGTCCGTTTGGTGAATACAGCGGGAGGGCACACGAATGGTGGCCGAGCTCCTGTTCTCTGCGCCGATTGCATCTGGGCGCGTTGCTGATGGCCCGGCCTGAACTGGCGGGCTGCCTCCAGGTAAGCCGCGAGCCACGTGCGCGAGAAAGCGCCTGCATTGATAGGACGGTAAATGCCTAGGCTGTCCCGGTCGGCTTTTTCTCAGGCTTGGGGAGCCTATCTCACGCCCAGCACGGCGACCAAGAGCGGCCGGCTTGGGCTGATCGAGCCCTCGCGCAGGCCTTGGGAAGTTCTTTAGGAGACAACTTTACTCGGCCAAGCCAGAATCAGTTCTTGGGTTTCGGAGGCTTCGACCACACAGCTGCGGGGATTGCCGGAGGCAAGCCCCGTCCCCCTGGCTCGTCACGGCGTGCACGGTCTACCGCAAAGCGGGCAGTCACAAGATGCTGCATCCGTGGTGGCCATGAACGCCGATGTTTACTGGCGAGCGCTTCTCACCGTTGGGTGGGCCGAACGAAGCCGACCAGGTCGGCGCGCCGGCCATAGGAGTCGACGGCGATGCCGGGACGGCACGTGGTGCACCGGGCGTTGATCATTTGGTGGGCGTTGAGGACGATGCCGACGTGTCCGGGATTGCTGGGGCTGCTGCCCGGGCCGGAGTTGAAGAAGACCAGGTCTCCGGGTTGCTGGTTGCCCCGGCGGATGTGGGTGCCGTGGCGCCATTGGTCGAAGGTGGTGCGGGGGATGCTGATGCCGGCGGCGCGGTAGGCCATCATGGTCAGCCCGGAGCAGTCGTAGGCGTCAGGACCGTCGGCTCCCCAGATGTAAGGTTTGCCGAGCTGCGCGCGGGCGTAGGTGATCACCTTGGCGGCTGTGCCGCTGGCGGGCTGGGCGGGGACACCGCCGGGCTGGCAGGAGACGTTGTTGGCCGCAGTGATCGTTTGGACGCTGTCGTGGGCGTAGCGGCGGGCCCAGTTCAGCACTTTGCCGATGTATTCGGTGGAGCCGTTGTAGCGCAGCAGGGCGTTGGGGATGTTGGTGGGGGCGCCGTAGGCTTTGAGCATGTTGGCTGCCGCGGGGATGGCGTCGGAGGGGTCGTAGACGTTGGCCCAGCCGTCGCCGTTGCCGTCGATGGCGAATCCGCCGTCTCGTTCGCGGTCCTGCCAACGCTGGCGAGGTGGTCCGCCCCAGTTGTCGGTGGCCTTACCACCGATACCGATCTGCATGGGCCCGGCGGCTCCGGCCAAGTTGGCGCCGGAGCGCACTCCAGAGCCGGGCCGCAGGTCACGTCCGTGGTCGGATTCGACCTTGCCGACGCCAGCCAGGATCGTCCAAGGGATACCGGACTCGTTGCCGACCTTCCGATAAAGGGCCAGGTAGTTGGCGGGGATGGTGCCTTCGGCTTCATCTGAGGTGCCGGGCTGGGGTAGGCATCCGGCCGGGCTGGTGTCGCTGCCGGTTCCGGCGCCGAGGAACACCGCGACCAGGACCATGAGCGCTCCGGCAGCAACGGCCAGCCAGAGTTGGACCGCTCCGGTGTCACCGCTCAGGGCGCGCCGCCCGACCTTCTTGCGGCTAACCGGGGCTCGCATCGGTGTCTCCGGCATTCCCAGCGTTGCCGGGTTGGATGTCGTGGACGGCCCAGCCGTCTTGGCCGGTCTTTATGGTGGTGACGGCGAGATGCTGAGTGCGCTGGCGGCGGCCCGCCGTGGTGGTGACGTCCTGCTGCAGGTCGATGAGAACGATGAGTGAGCTCGGGCCGATGGTGCGGATCTTGGTCGCCGTGGCGTGCGCGGCGGCGATCTCGTGGTCGCGTATGCGTTGCGTTTGAAGGGAAGGGGTGCTTGCCGCGCGAGCCAGCGCGGCGTAGAGCTCGGGTGTGGTCATGGGCCGCAGTCGTGCGAGGTAAGTCTGCGGTGGTCGGTCATATCGGTGGCTGCCGTAGGCCGTGGTGAAGCCGACCGCTAGCCGAATCGCGCCGGTCAGCTGCTGCTGGGTGAGCGGGAGCAGCTCGGTCACGTCGGCCGTTGCTGCGGCGGTGGGTGTCGGAGTGGGGCTGGCCGATGAAGGTGTGGTGCGGTGGTCGGCGTTCACCGGTGGCCGCAGTGCGCATGCTGTGAGCGTTGACGCGGTCAGGCAGGCGGCGACCGCCAGGCGGTGAGCGGAGAGGGGGCGCTCAAATCTCCTCATCGGTGTCTCCATGGGGCGGGAACGGGCGGGCGTAGCGAGCCAGGGTGCTGAGCCGCAGCCGCGGGGGTCCGCCGCGAGAGGTGGCGTGGAGCCAGATCGGTCCGGCCGGTCCCAGCTGCTCGTCTCTGATCGCGTCGGGTGTGGTGGTGAACACCGGGACGAGGGGCGTGCCGATGGCGGCGAGCAGGTTGGTTTCGCGTCGCCGGCTACTGGTCCAGATCAGCACGGGAGTGGTGAAGCCGTCGGCGGCGGCGAGGTTGGCGTAGCCGCGCAGCTTGTCGACGACCTTCTTCAAAGGGCGCTGGGTACCGGTGTCGTACTCGACGAAGAAGTCGACACATATGCCGTGTTCGCACCAGCGTCCGTATCCGTCGGGGCGGATGTAGGGCGCCCAGGTTTTGCTGCAGCGGCGTTCGGGCCACCAGTGGACCAGGTCGGCCGCGGGGTGATGGCGGGCGGCGGCGGCCAGGGCGGTGAAGATCCCGTTGACGCCGATCAGGTGCGCGAGCTGGGGCGACAGCGCCCAGGCCAGGATCCGGTCGCGGCGGTAGCCCAGGTCGGCGAAGGGGATGCCTTGGTCGGCGGCGATCACGTGGGCGCCGGCTTGGCCGATGGTGTAGTGCAGGGGCGCGGTCCCTTTGCCTGGGGGGAGCAGGGGCCGGAACCGCTCTACTGCTCCGAGGTTGGTCAGGCGGAGCATGCCGCGGCGGGCGCGGTCGGCGTTGGGGTAGGCGAGCTGGGCGATTTGCCCGGTGGTGAGGACGTGATGGTCCCACAGGGCGCGCAGGACATGGAGGTCGCGTTGGGTCAGTCGGGAGGCCAGCAGCATCGGTCCCAGCTGCTTGAGTCCACTGGTCGCTTTGGCGGCGTCGGGAGCAGACGGGGGAACCGGCGGAACGTAGCGGGTGGTCATCGTCTTCCCCTCCTCGTCGGGGATGCGGTAGCCGCAGCGGGCGGGCGGGTCAGATGGACGTGACGTCGGGGGCGGGAGGCGGTTCAGCGCGGGGATCGGCGCGTGGGTCGTCGGCGCGTGCCCGATGTGGACGCTGCTGAGGGCGGGCGCCGTAGGTTTCGGCCGAAACGCGGCGGATCAGCTTGGCGCGCCCGGGGACGGCGGGTGGGAGCGGCCGGGTGCGCAGGGTGAAGGCGGAAGTCTCGGCCGCGTTGACGATCAGCCGGGTGCCGGCTTGGAAGGCGTCCAGGTGGGCGAGGTCGTGTTGGGAGAGGTTGGGGGCCATGTGGCGTTCGAGCGTTCGGGCGTCTTCGGGGGAGACGGCGAAGAAGACTTTGTTGCGGGCGTTGGCCGAGATCGCCTCGCGCAGCTCCCGCGATAGTTGCGCCAGGTCTTGGTGGGCGAGCACGACCGACAGCCGGTAGGCGCGGGCCTCGGCGAGCAGGTCGGCCAGGCCGTGCGGGAGGGTGAGGAAGTTGTGGCATTCGTCCACGTAAAGCGCGCTGTCGGCGCGGGCGCTTTGGCCGTGGCGGGTCCGGTTGGACACCGTTTCCCAGATCTTGGCCAGCATCAGCGAGCCGAACACCGCGCAGGCGTCGGCGCCGAGGATGCCTTTGGGGGCGCGGATCAGCAGCAGTCCACCGTCCAGCACCGTGGTGGGGTCGAAGGTGGAGGTCCCCGATCCGAGGGTGGAGCGGATGAAGTCGCGCAGCAGGAACGCGCGCAGCTTGTTCAGCACGGGGCCGGTGGCGTGCGCGCGTGCTCCGGGGGACAGATCGTCGTACCAGGCCCAGAAGTCGGCCAGGATCGGGTCTCGGACTCGGGCAGTGTAAGGGGCCCGGTAGGCCGGGTCGGCCAGCAGCCGGGGGATGTCGGCCAGGGTGGCGTCGGGGGCGTGCCAGAGCGTCAGGCAGGCCGAGCGCAGGATGTCGTCGGTACGCGGTCCCCAGAAGTCCTTGTAGATCCGGTGGAAGATGCCGACCAGGTTGTCGCTGGCCAGATGCGCGTCGGGTCCTTGTAGGACGTTCAGCGCCGGGCGGCGACGTTGGTCGGGGTCGAACAGGACAACTTTGTCGGCGGCGTGCTCGGGCAGCCGGGCGAGTAGGTCGACGATCAGGTCCCCTTTGGGGTCGATGACGACCGCGCCGCGCCCGGCTTGGGCGTCGGCCAGGATCATGTGCGTCATCAGGGTCGACTTGCCAGATCCGGTGGCGCCGAGCACATGCATGTGGTGGCGTGCCTCGGCGACGCCCAGCGCGACCGGCCGCACGATCCCCGCGTCGCTCACACCCAGTTGCTTGGCGTCCGGGCCTGGCGTGGCAATGCCCGGAGGTGGCGGGACGGCTTTGGAGCCCGCCCTCGACAGGCCGGGAACGGCCGAGTCCCAAGGCAGATGCGCCAGCGCCGCTAGCTCGGTGACCGAGCACAGGTCGCCACGTCGCATCCACCGACGCGCCAACATCGTCTCGGGATGCCAGAGCCGATGGCGGCGCAGGTAGTTGTGCCCCGCGTAGAGCGCGTAGGCGGAGGCGATCGCGTGCGCGCGCCCGCGCAGCCCGCGCCTCAGTTCACGCCGCACCGCGCGGTCCCCCTGCCGGGGTGTCACCGTGCCGTCCGAACTTGATGTGGTCGAGGACGACTTCGCGGCGGTGTCGAGAGTGGTCACGGGCACGGTGTCCGGGCTGATGGCCAGCGCGTAACTGATCGTCATCTCCCATTGCGGTTCCCGAGCCTTGTCCAAGATGGCGCGTACCTCGGCGGCGCGCTCGGGGTGGGCCATGTAAGCGCTGGTTGTGGGACGCCGCGCTGCCGCGGACGGGGTGATCAGGTCGAACAACCATCCCCAGGGCCGCTGCGACGCGGTGCTGCCGCGCAGTGCGGCCGCGGCATGGTGGGCCTTGGCCAGCCGCCGGCCGGTGGCGGGCCGGGCACAGATCTGCACGATCGCGCGCTGACCTGGGGACAGCCCGGAGGCGGCGCCGACCAAGGCGCGGAGCGGGTCGGCGCGATGGTCGGCGCGCAGCGGCAGCCAGTCGGGACGGGCCATCCGCAACCGGCCGCCCACCGCGACAGCACCCGTTGGGAGGGGGGATGCCGAGGCCGGAGCGGTCTCAGTGCGGGCTGCGGGCCAGGCCGCCTCGATCGCCCGCTCGATGAATCCCAGCGGCACCGTGCCCGGCACCCACAACCGGATCTGGACGGCGGCGGTGTCCCACGCGTACTCCCAGGCCAGGTGCGGCTGCCCGGTCAGCAGCCGCTTGTAGGCCGGGCGCAGCAGGCCAAGGAGGTTGGCCCACAGCTCGTGTGCGGCATCCGGGTCCACCTCGGGCGGCGGCAGCACGGTGATCTGCCGCGCTCCCTCGGCGAGCCGGTCGTGCCGGCGCCGCCACCGCCAGTGCCGCACCGTCAGGAACGCCGTCACCGCGCAGACCAGCAGAGCGCCGCACAGCCACCCGTAGCTGCCCACAAAGTCCTCTGCCCTGTGGATAAGACTGTGGATGAACGCGTCCGGGTCGCGCAGGAACGGCGCTCCGGGTGGCTCGGTCGGCGAGGGACGCGGCGACCGGCTCTGGCATGCGTTCTGGGACGGCCGGAGCCGGACCAGGCTCAATGGCGTAGAGCTCATGGCTCGATGTCCAGTTCGTCGTCGGTGTCGATGGCCAGGTCCGCACGAGAGCCGGCGTCGAGTGCGGCCAGCTCCGCGGGGTCACTGGTGATCACGCTGTGCTCGGCGGGGGAGGCGATGGCCTGGAACGAGACCCGATGGGAGCCGGCCGCCAAAAGGCCCTCGCCGCGAGAGCAGGCCAGAAGGAACTGGCGTTCGCCCTCGGACAGGTTGAAGGCGTCCCCCACAGCATCGATGGCCTGCGGGGCTTGGCGGAGCAGGATCTGCGTGGTGGCGTTGGCCACCACGGCTTGACCGAGCCCGGTGCCGAGCAGGTCGGCGGCGTCCTGGGTGACGACCGCCAGGGCGCACCAGTACTTGCGCGCAGACTTGGCCAGGCGAAACAGGAACTTGGCGCCGTCGGGCTCGCGCATTAGCAGCCATGCCTCATCTACCACCACCAGGCGGCGCTTGCGGTCGCGCGGGTTGGACACCCGCCGCCAGACCGCGTCCAGCGCGAGCAGGGTGCCTGCGGCGCGCAGCTCGTCGGGCAGATCCCGTAGCGAGAAGACCAGCAGGTGCCCGTCCGGCCGGGTGGTCGTGGGGCCGTCGAACAAGTCCCGGTGCGTGCCAGTCACGAACGGAGCGAGCCGGGCGGCGACCTCACCAGCTCTCGGATCCTCGGTGTCGTCGCGCAGCGCAGTGGCCAGGTCGGCCAGTAGCGGGGCGGGCCGGGTCCAGGTGCGCGGGTCGCTGGTGATGCCCGCTCGGGCGTACACTTCCACGATCGCCCGGTCCAACGCCGCCTTGCTAGCCGGGTCCAGCGGCTCGTCCAGCAGCACGCCGATCAGGGTGTGCAGGAACAGCGCGCGGCGGGTGAACGCGTCCGTCCCGGCGTTGAAGGCGGGAAGGTCGAAGGGATTGAGGCGGACGCCGGGAGAGCCGAGCGAGATGTGGGAGCCGCCGACCGCGCCGCACAGCCGGGCGTACTCGTCCTCGGGGTCGATGACGGCAACCTCGACTCCGGCGTACAGCGACCGCAGTACCTCCAGCTTGGTCAGGTAGGACTTGCCGGCGCCGGAGCGGGCCAGCACGACCGAGTTGTGGTTGTCCAGGCCCCACCGGTCCCACAGCACCAGGCTGGAGGAGGCGGTGTTGATCCCGTACAGCACGGTCGTGTCGGTGACCGGCGCGTCCAAATCGGGCGAGCTGAACGGGAAACTGGCCGCGAGCGCTTGGGTGTCGAAGGTGCGGCGCATGCGCAGACCGTCGACGCCGATCGGCAGGGTGGTGGTCAGTCCTTGCAGCGGGCGGAAGGTGGCCGGGGCGGCGTCCAGCAGCAGTGAGGACGCCAGCGCCCGCACCTGCGAGCACTCGGCCTCCAGCGCCTCCTGGTCGGGGGCGTGCACGGTGAAGTACAGGCCGACGCGAAACAGCTTGGTCTGCCCGCGGGCGAGCGCGGCGGCCAAGCCGCGGGCGTCCTCTGCGGCTGCGGTGGCTTGGAAGTCCTCTAGGCGGCCGTGTTCGGCGTCGGAGCGGGCCGAGGATTCCAGCCGGGCGAGCTGGCGGCGTAGCCGATCGGCCGCCTCTGTCGGCGGGGTCGGCTCGATGTGTATCGCGACCTCGACCCGACCGGGGTAGGTCAGCAGCGGCTCCAACCATCCGGGGCCGACCTCTGCGGGGTACCCGGTGATCGCGAACGACGCGCAGACGCCGTCGGACAGGTTCAGGGTGCGCGTACCGACTTCGATTGCGTCCGGTCCCACCGTCGCCGGGCCTGTTTGCGGGCGTGTACCGGTGCCGAGGCGCAACCGCGAGCGTGCGGTTTTCAGCAGAGTCATCCCCATCCTCCAGCGGATGTGATCGTTTCGGCGGGTGCCGCCCGCTGATCCGTTGCCCCGGCCGGGGTGGTGTGCCAGGGGTTGCAACAGGCGGCCAGCACCGCGGTGGCGTGACCGCCGGGCAACACGCGGACGGTGATGCCTGCGGCGGCCAGAGCACGCACGGCCTCGTCGGCGCGGCGCAGCACCCGTTGTGCGGCCCCGTCACCGGCACGGCCATGGTGCGGTTCGCGCAGCACGAGCAGCACTTGGCGGCGCAGCAGGTCCCGGCGCCGTGCCAGGTCGGCCAGAAAATCGGCGTGCTCGATCGCCGCCTGTTCCAGCTCCGGGTGGGCCAGCGTGGGCGCGTGGTCGCGCAACCCGGAGATCAGCGGGGCCAGGTCGACGTCCTGCGCGCGGACCACGATTTGCGCCGGGCCCGACAGCGAGTTCAGCCAGCGGCCGAACACCCCCACCAGTGCGGCCTGCTCCTGCGGCGTGCGCAATGCGAAACTCACCGTGCTGGCCTGGCACACCACCGCCGCGCCATCGGCGTCCAGGTCGATCACACCGTCAGCGGAGATCGCGGCTGCGGGTAGCCGCAGCGGCGCGGGCAGTGGCTGCTGCTTCTGCTGTGCCCAGGTGGGCGGCGCGGCGACCCCTTCGGGGGCAAGGACTAGGCGGCGCGGGGAGCGGGCGTGCCGGATCGCTGCCAGCAGCAGCCGATCCAGCCCCACCCCGTCGCGGCGACCCAGCGCCAGTACGGCGGCCGCTGCCCCGGACGGGAACGCCGCCGCAGCGAACACCGGCAACGGCACTAGGCCGCGGGTGGCGGTGAAGGCCAGCCACAGCACCGCACCGGTCGCGGCCAGGATGGCTACCTGGCGGGCGGTAAGGCCGGCCAGGATCTTGTCGGGGGTTTCCACATCGGCGGGGATTCGGACGCTGTGCTCGTCGGGCGGCATGATTGGTCACCTCCGTCAGCTGGGCCGTTTCCACGGGCGGTGCGGGTCGGGCTGATATGGAGCCGGAGGGGGCGGGCGCGTTGGCTGGGGTGGCGGTGCGCGCCAGTCCCCGGCGTGCGGAGGTGTCCAGGTGGTCTCCGGGCGGCCCCAGCGCTGCTGCTCACCCACGCTGTCGGGTGCCGGACGTCCGTGATGCACGCGCTCGTGCCAGGCCGGATCGGGCGGCATCCACCGCCCGTGCGCCGGTCCCCACCGTGGCTGCGCCATCTCGCCTGGCCCCGCAGGAGGCGGCGTTTTCGGCCCCGGGGGAAGGGGCGGAACTGACGGGCCCGTGGAGCGCCCCGCAGGCGGGGGCGGAGGAGGTGTTCTGCCCGCGCTGCCACGGGCCCCGGCGAGCCGTCCGAGCAGCCCGCGGAACAGGAAGAACGAAGCGATCATTTTGGCCGTCCGGGTGATCGGGCTGCGGCTGATCACGCCGCCCTGCCAGATCAGGCGGGAGATCCAGGAGGGGATGCGCACCAGCACGTACAGCAGGCAGATCGTCGTCCATAGGTCCACCTGGTCACCGGGGGTGCGAAAGCCCAAGATGGTGACCATGTCGGTGGTGAGCACGACCCGCATCGCGGCGATGAACACCAAAGCTTGGGCGACCTGGATGGCCAGCACGCCGAAGAAACAGCGCCACCACAACTTGGCCAGCCCCTCGGTCTGCGGCAGCGCGTGACACGCGAGTGCGAGCGGGGCGGCGGCGATCAGCAAGATGGTGAGCATGACCCGCGTGATGTAGATCAGCAGCAGGATCACGCCCAGCGACACCGCCCAGATGGTCACCAGCACGATGAACATCCCGACGTCTCCGGGGTTGAGCGAGTGGATGATGATCTTCTGGAGCTGATCGGCCGTCTGCTGCGGATCCACCCCCTGGCCCATCAGTGCAGCCGACAAGGCGTTGGCGAACTCGATCGACTGCCCGATCAGGATCAGGCTGGTGTTGGAGGCCACCATGCCGACCACCAGACGGGGCGCGATGTCCTTGACCGCGTAGGAGCTCTGCAGGGTCTGGCGGCCCATCAAGGTCAGCCCACCGGCCAGCACCAGCAGCACGTAACAGGAGTTGGCCACTACCAGCGACCCGGTCCACAAGCCCTGCACCCGGCTGGTCTGATCCAGCCGTGGAGTGACCAGCAGGGATTCGCCCAGAAGCCCGAACACCGGATTGATCGCGGAGGACACCAGGTCCTTGAACCAGTTGTTGATCGCCTGCTTGGCCTTGCACGCGACGTCGAACCACCCGCACCCACCCGAATCCTCTTCCGGACTGGTCGGCGTCCCCGGTGAAAAACTCGGGTTGGCCGGTGCGGAGGTACTCGGGCTGGGAGCGCCGGGCGCCGATGGACTTGGGCTGGTCGGTGTCCCCGACGGTGCCGGGGGCGAAGAACTCGGCGTCGGCGGCGGCTCGGCAGCCACTGCGCCCCGCGGCACGGTCGTCACGGTGGCCTGCGCGGGGACGGCGGCCAGTGCCACCGCGACCGACGCGGCAGCGCAGCAACAAAAGACGGCGAGCCAGGTGCGCAGAGCAGTGGACATCGCCGATCAGCCGCCCACGAAGCCTTTGAGGATGGTCACCAGGACCGGTGTCATCACCGCGCCGCCGTAGCCGATCGCGGCGTACTTCAACGTGTTCTTGGCCTTGCCCACCTCACCCGGATCGCCGCCGGCCAGCAGGTACCGGATGAAACCGACCGTCAAGAACAAGGTCGCCAGCGACACCAGCAACCCCACCAGCCACCTGGTAATCCGGTTGATCACCGTGTTCAGATCCTGCGGCGGCGCCGCCAGCGCATCGGCGAACGCGTCCGGCGCCGCAAACACCACCAGCAGGACCCCGACCAGCACAGCGGCGGTCGGTGGCGCCCACCGGGACAATTTGGAGCGCATCAGCCACCTCCTTGATGGACGTGACCGGGGCCCCGCAGCGGCCGGGGAGGATGCGGGCCGGGCCAGCGGAACCGTCATCTCCTTCCGGCCACGGTCACGCGGCCTCGAAGGAACGGGGACCCGGCCCGCACGGGGCGGGCGGATCGGCCCCTGCGGGGCCCCGGCGCCCTCAGGACGCCACACCCCCGCATAGAAACCTCTCAACAGGCGCGGCCCGCCGTCTCGGTCAGAGGGATCTATGCGAAATCTCAGCGCCGCGACCCCAACGGCCATACGCCGCCGCATAACAGCCCGTGGCACAACCAGACTTGGACCGGGCCTGCCGGACTTCGGCAAGGGGCCCGCTTCCCTCGCACCCGGCATGGCGCAGACGCCGACCGTCGGCGTGCCGCAGCGGCAACGGCAGATCGGCCGTCCGCGAGCACGGCAATGCGACCGGCAAACCGGCGCCGAACGGAACGGCGCAGCGGCAACGGCAACCTCGGTCAGCGCGCAACGGCACGGCAACGCCCGAGGTGGAGGCCGCTTCTAAGAGGTTCCTATGAGGCTCGTGCCGACAATCGCGTCCGTACTGGAAACCGGTCTGCACGCATAGGAGGGAACGAACAGGTGCGCGACCCCTACTGGCACGACACGACCCACGCCCTCTACGCCGGAGACCCCCGCCAGGTGCTGGCCGAGATGCCAGCCGGATCCGCCGACTGCATCGTCACCAGCCCACCACCATGGAGACCGCAGCCACGCGATACGGCCGCAGATGAGCCGACCCGCTACGGCCGCGAGCCCACACCGGCTCTCTACCTCGCCGCCCTTCGCCGCCTCTTCGCCCAAGCCCACCGCGTACTGGGCGAGCAGGGGACCGCCTGGCTGATCACCAGTGATCGTTATGCCGGCCAGACCGGATGGGACGGCCCGCCCGCAGGCCGCCACCGTCGCCGGATCCGCGACCACGCGATGACCGGCTTGCCTGCCACCTCCTTGATCGGCCTGCCCTGGCAGCTGGCCTTCGCGCTTCAAGACGACGGCTGGATCGTCCGCAACGTGATCGTCTGGAACCAGCCCACCATGGCCAAGACTTCAGCCGCGGACCGGCTCGCGCTCTCCTACGAGCTGATCCTCCTGCTGGTCAAAACAGATCAGTACACCTTCGACCGTGACGCCATCCGCCGCCCCCTGGACCGCTTGATCACTGAGCTCGGCCTCGACCACAACCCAAGCGCCGAACAGGAGCGGCAGAGTCAGGCGCCCCGGTGCGGCTGGCAGCGCATCAGGCGGCACGTCCACCAGCGCGGCAGCGGCAAGAGCGGCAAGGGGATCGGCTATTGCCGCACCCGATGCCGCGCGGCAGCCGACCCGCGGAAACGGCACGATCGTGAACCGTTCCCGCTCGCGCCCGTCGGCGACGTCTGGTCGTTGCCGCCTCGCCCGCAGCGGCACATCTTGCCGATCGAGGTGCCGCTCGCCTGTATTGCCACCGGATGCCGGCCCGGCGGCACCGTGCTGGACATGTTCACCGCGGACGCCACCACCGGTCTCGCCGCCCGGCACCTCGGCCGCTCCTTCATCGGCGTGGAACAGAACCCAGATCTATGCCGCATCGCTGAGCAGCGACTCCGGGGAGACAACCGCCATGGGGACGGTGATGCATGATGGGGCAGAGGAAACAGAACACTCACCATTCGGTAAGGTGCACGGCGCTGAACAGCCAATACGCTGCCGAAGCAGAGCCAGATGGGCCACGCGCCGATCTGACTTGCGATGTGGCCGATGACGCCGTGTCCGTAGAGCTGCCCGCCGAGCCACCCCCTCTGACGCCCGAGGCGGCACGCGCACTGCTCCGGCTCCTCCTCGACATCCGGCAGCGGCGCACGAACTGAGAAGCATCTCGTTCATCCGAGGGAAATCATGATCAAACTAGCGTTCTGGGGACGGTGCTCCACCGAAGACCGTCAAGACCCCGAAGCCTCCCACGCTTGGCAGTACTCCCGTGCCGAGCAACTCGTCACCCCTCGCGGCGGCGTGATCGTCGCCGAGTACTTCGATATCGACAAGTCCCGGTCCATCCCACCGGCCCGCCGCCCCCAGGCCAGCCTGCTCCTGGCCGAGCTGGCCAACCCTCACCGGGCCTTCGACGCCGTCGTGGTCGGTGAGCCACAGCGGGCCTTCTACGGCAACCAGTTCGGCAACACCTTCCCGTTGTTCGAGCACTACAACGTGCCGCTGTGGGTACCGGAAGTGAACGGGCCCATCGACCCCGCCAACGAAGCCCACGACATGATCATGTCGACGTTCGGATCCATCAGCAAAGGCGAACGGTCCCGGATCAAGACCCGGGTGCGGGCGACCATGGCGGCGCTGGCACAGACCTCCAACCGGCACATCGGCGGGCGCCCACCCTACGGATACCGGCTGGCCGACGCCGGACCGCACCCCAATCCGAGCAAGGCCGCCGACGGCAAGCGGCTGCACGTGCTGGAGATCGACCCGTACACCGCCGAGGTGGTCCAGCGGATCTTCGCCGAGTTCCTGGCGGGCAAGGGCTTCTTCGCCATCGCCGAAGGACTCACCGCCGACGGAATCCTGTCGCCGTCGGCCTACGACCGGGCGCGTAACCGGCACCGCTGCGGCCTGGCCTGGTCCAAGAGCGCTGTCCGCGTCATCGTGAACAACCCTCGCTACACCGGCCGTCAGGTCTGGAACAAGCAGCGCAAACGCGAAGTCCTCATCGACGTCCACGACGTCACCCTCGGCCACGAGACCAAGCTGGTCTGGAACACCCCGGACCAGTGGGTGTGGTCCAACGACATCGTCAATCCACCGATCATCGACGAGGAGACCTTCAAGGCCGCCCAGAAGTTGCTAGCGGCCCGAGGTCACGGACCGGCCCGGCACAAGCCACACCGTGCCCGTCATCTGTACATGCTGCGGGGCATCCTGCATTGCGGCATCTGCCACCGCAAAATGGAGGGCTCCTGGAACAACGGCGCGCCCTACTACCGCTGCCGTTTCCCCGAGGAATACGCCCTGGCCAACAGGATCATGCATCCACGCAACGTCTATCTGCGCGAAAGCGTCCTGCTGCCCCGTCTGGACCGGTGGCTGGGCCGCTACTTCGCTCCCCACCGCCGTGCCGACACCATTGCGGCGATCGCGGCCGCGCAAGGCGGCGGCGTCAGCGAAGACCCCAGCACGACCCTCGCGCGGCAGACCATCGACGAGTGCGACCGCAAACTCGCCCGCTACCGTGCCGCGCTGGACGCCTTGGACGAGGGCACCGACCCGGCGATGATCGCCGGGTGGATCACCCAGGTCCAGCAGCAGCGCACTGCCGCCCAAGCGCAACTGCGCCCTGCCCAGAGCCAGGAACACCTCACCGAGGCCGACATCGCCGCTCTCATTGAGGAGATCGCCGACTACACCCAGGCGCTGGCCACCGCCGATCCCGCGCACAAGGCCGACCTGTACGGCAAGCTCGGACTACAGCTCACCTACCACCCCGAGCAGCAAAAAGTGCGGGCCGAGGCGCATCTCGATCCCGCACTATATGGGGAAATGGTTGGTGTCCGAGGGGGGACTTGAACCCCCATGCCCCGTGAAGGGCACTAGCACCTCAAGCTAGCGCGTCTGCCTATTCCGCCACCCGGACCGGTTGCAGGCCGCAGTGGGGCTGCGGCGGGGTTCACCATACCAAAGGTGGCGGGGTGCGGCGAAGTCGAGCGGCGGGGCACCATGGGACGGTACGCGAGGACTCGAGGGGGTCGGTGTGGTTCAGCAGGTGAGTGCTGAGGATGAGGTCGTTCGGCTCTGCCAGGAGTTGATTCGGATCGATACGAGCAACCCGGGGGATCATTCGGGGCCCGGGGAGCGGGTGGCGGCGGAGTATGTCGCGGAGAAGCTGGCGGAGGTCGGGCTGGAGGCGCGGATTCTGGAGTCGCATCCGGGGCGGGCCAGTGTGGTGGCGAGGGTGGAAGGGGAGGACCGGGGGCGGGACGCGTTGTTGTTGCACGGGCATCTGGACGTGGTGCCCGCGCAGGCGGACGACTGGACGCGGGATCCGTTCGGCGGGGAGATCGCGGACGGGTGTGTCTGGGGCCGTGGGGCCGTGGACATGAAGGACATGGACGCGATGATCCTCGCGGTGGTGCGGCAGCGGTTGCGGGAGGGGCGGCGGCCGCCGCGGGACGTCGTGTTGGCGTTCACGGCCGATGAGGAGGCCGGGGGGAAGTGGGGGGCGCAGTGGCTGGTGCAGGAGCATCCGGAGCTGTTCGAGGGGTGCACGGAGGCCGTGGGGGAGGTCGGCGGGTTCAGTTTGACGGTGCCCGGGGATCGGCGGATGTATCTGATCGAGACGGCCGAGAAGGGCATGGCGTGGATGAACCTGCGGGCCCGGGGGACGGCCGGGCACGGGTCGATGGTGCATCCGGACAACGCGGTGACGGCGGTGGCGGGGGCGGTCGCGCGGTTGGGGACGCATGAGTTCCCGGTGCGCTTGACGAAGTCGGTGCGGGCGTTCCTGGAGCGGGCGTGCATGGCGTACGGGGTGGAGTTCGATCCGGAGCGGCCGGAGGAGTGTCTGGAGAAGATCGGGCCGCTGGCGCGGATGATCGGGGCGACGCTCAGGAATACGGTCAATCCGACGCGGCTCGATGCCGGGTACAAGACGAATGTCATTCCGCAGTCGGCCACCGCGCAGGTCGATGGGCGGTTTTTGCCCGGACATGAGGCGGAGTTCTTCGCGGTCGTGGATGAACTCCTCGGGCCGGACGTTCAGCGGGATTTCGTCCATCATGACCATGCGCTGGAGACCGACTACGAGGGGGCGCTCGTCGCGGCGATGGAGGCGGCGCTGACCTCGGAGGATCCGGGGGCCTTGCCGGTGCCGTACTGCCTGAGCGGCGGGACGGACGCCAAGGCCTTCGCGCGGTTGGGGATGCGGTGCTTCGGTTTCGCGCCGCTGAGACTGCCCCCGGATTTGGACTTTTCCGGAATGTTCCATGGCGTCGATGAGCGCGTTCCCGTGGACGGTCTGCGTTTCGGGGCGCGGGTGCTCGACACCTTTCTCGAGCGGTCCTGATTTTGCCCTCGCCGATGCGTTCCGTGGTGGTACCGTTACCCTTCGTCGAGGGTGATCTGGGCACGACGGAGGTTGATCGGTGGCAAGTGGCGCGGCGCGGGCAGGGGCGATCGTCCCCCCGCGCCGTGTCGCGTTTCTCCGGCGGCTGCTCATCCTCGGCGGGTTGTTGATCGGGGGCTGGCTGCTCGGGTGCGCGGGGCAGAGCGCGCATGCCGACGAGGTTCCGGCCGTGACGGTGCGCGTGGTCGTGAAGGCGCCCGTGCTGGAACAGACGATCGAGGTCACGACCGAGCGACAGGTGGTGCGGGCCGTCGTGGAGCGGCCGCCGGAACGATCCGCGCCGGTTGTCGAGCGCGTGAAGCCGGTCGTCGAGCGGGTGGTGACGTCGGATGCGTCGCCTTCTCGGAAGGTCACCGGTGGACGTGAAGTCGCCAAGGTTCGGGGCCCGGACAAGGGTGCCGTGAAGGTGCGCCCGATGGGGCGTTCGGGTGAGGTCTCTCAGGCGTCGGGCAGTGATGTGCCGCGGCCACAGCCGGTGCCTGAGCCGGCCAGTGATCCTTCTGTGGTCGGTGGTCCCGTGATGTCGGGCGTGCCGAGTGTTCTTCCTCGGGTGCCGGCACCGCCGCCGGTCTTGCTGGTCAGTGCCGGGGCCGTGGTGCGTTCGGCTGTTCGGACGGCCGTGGACGAGCCGTCCGTCGTGCCCGACTGACCCTCGATCAACTCTGCCGGACAGGTGTCCTGTCCATTCACCTCATCGAACGAGACCCGTGTGTCTCGTCATCCCCCCATTTCCTGGAACGGAGCATCATGCGAACGTGGGCAAAAGGCACTTCCCGAGCCGCGGTCCTGGCTGCGGGAGTGGTCGCCTTCGGCACCATCCCGGCCGGCGCCTACGCCGACATCACGAGCGGCACCGGGAGCGTTCTCGGCGGTAACCAGGTCTCCGCGCCGGTCTCCGCGCCGGTCGACGTGAGCGGCAACGGCGCGTCCCTGGTGGGCACCTCCCACGCCGGGTCCCGAGGCGGCGCGAAGGTCGGCAAGGGCGGTGCCGGCGGGCAGATGACGTCCGGGGCGGACGGCGTCGGTTCCGGCAACCAGGTCAATGCCCCGGTGTCCGCGCCGGTGAACGTCTGCGGGAACGGCGTGGCCGTGGTCGGGCACGCCGCCGCCGGCTGCGAAGGCGGCGCCAAGGTCGTGGACGGTGATTCCGGCGGCCGGTTCAGCGACGGGACGCACAGCATCCTCGGTGGAAACCAGGTGAACGCGCCGGTGTCCGTGCCGGTGAACGCCTGCGGGGTCGCCGCGGCCGTTGTCGGGCACGCGGCCGCCGGCTGCGAAGGAGGTTCCGTCGTGAAGAACGGCGGTCCCACAGGGTCGGGGCAGGAGACGTCCGGTGTGTTCGGGGTCGGCAGCGGCAACCAGGCCAACGCCCCGATCAGTGTGCCCGTCGACGTCTGCGGGAACGCGGTCGGCAACGCGGTGGCCGGGTGCGAGGGCGGCGCGTCCGTCCGCAACGGAGGTCACGGGACGGGCCAGCAGTTCACCGACGGAGCCTATGGCGTCATTTCCGGAAATCAGGCGAACTCCCCGATCAGCATCCCGGTGACGGCCTGCGGGAACGCCGCCGCGGTGGTCGGGCACGCCGCCGGGCTGTGCGAGGGCGGCGCCCATGTCAGGAGCGACTCGGGCGGCGACCAGTACACGTCCGGGGTCGGCGGCGTTCTCACCGGTAATCAGGGGAACGCGCCGGTCGAGGCCCCGGCGGACGTGTGCGGCAACGCCGCGGCGGGTGTCGGTCTCGCCGGCGCGTTGTGCGAGGGCGCCCAGGACGGCTACCACTCGACCCCGGGCGGCTACCACTCGTATCACCGGACGAGCGACGTGCCCGTGACGTGGACGAATCTGCCCGGTGGCCTGGGTGTCCCGTCGAACGGCCGGATGATTCCGGCGAAGCCGTTCGTCGCGTCGCTCGTGGACGGTCCGGCCGACAGCGGAGCGGGCGTGCCGGTGTCCGCGGTGGCGCGTGAGCTCGGGCCGGTCGAGCGGGTCGCGGCGGAGGAGAAGGTCGGGTCGATGTGGACGTTGGCCGCGTCCGCGCTGCTGGCCGCCGTCACCGGGGGACTGGCGCTGTCCCGCCGGGTCCGGATCGGCCGGCGGTGACCTCGGGGTCGCCGTGACCCGGCGGCCGTGAGAACGCTTCGCCCGTCCCGGAAGGCGCGATCCGGGACGGGCGAAGCCTTACAGACGGCGCTTCACGGTGTGTCACGCTGGACGTACGTAGTGCTACACTTCGGGCGGACCGCCTGTATCGGCCGAGTGAAGCCGCTCGTCCGCAGGGTGGTGGGGGCCGGTCAGAACGTGCGCACGACGCGGATGACCTTGCGGCGGAGCTGAATACGGCGACGGCCGTCCGGGTAGAGGCGCAACCGATCGATTTCCCAGCCGCCCCGCTCCGCGTGCTCGGTGAGGATCTGCCGGGCGGTATCGCGCGTGGTGCCGCGGGGCAGTGACAGGACGAGGTAGGTGTACTCCGCCATTGCGACCATTATTACCCGGATGACCGGGAGCGCGGCACCGTACCCTGGCGGCCCTGTCCGCATGGCCTCCGGCGGCATGTCATCCTGTCTGGGGCGTGCGGCGGTGAGAATCCCGTTCGTCTTCCGGGGCGGAGCGATGATCGCGGGGCCGGGGCGGCCACCCGCGGGCATGAACGCGCCGTCCCGCGACGTTGTACGAAGTCTGTAAGAGAGAGCCTGTTCAAGAGGACGAGACAGCGAGGTTGGAGCGACTGTGCCAGCCAAGAACGGCACCGCGAGCAGTGGCCGGGGCAACGGCTCCGGTACCCGCCTGGTGATCGTCGAGTCGCCTGCGAAGGCGAAGACGATCGCGGGGTACCTGGGGCGTGGCTACATCGTGGAGTCCAGTATCGGCCATATCCGGGATCTCCCGGGCAGCGCCTCGGAGGTGCCGGCCAAGTACAAGGGCGAGCCGTGGGCCAAGCTCGGTGTGAACGTGGAGCGCGAGTTCGAGCCGCTGTACGTCGTCAACTCCGACAAGAGGAGCCAGGTCCAGAAGCTGAAGAAGCTGCTGGCCGAGGCCGATGAGCTCTACCTCGCGACGGACGAGGACCGGGAGGGCGAGGCGATCGCCTGGCATCTCCAGGACGTCCTGAAGCCGAAGGTCCCCGTCCACCGGATGGTCTTCAACGAGATCACCAAGGACGCGATCCAGCGCGCCGCCGCGAACCCGCGCGAGCTGAACATGCGTCTGGTGGACGCGCAGGAGACCCGCCGCATCCTGGACCGCCTGTACGGGTACGAGGTCAGCCCCGTCCTGTGGAAGAAGGTCATGCCGAAGCTGTCGGCGGGCCGGGTCCAGTCGGTGGCGACGCGGTTGGTCGTCGAGCGGGAGCGGGAGCGGATCGCGTTCGTCCCGGCCCACTACTGGGACATCGCGGCGCAGTTCGACACCGGCAAGGACGAGGAGCCCAAGGCGTTCAAGGCCGGGCTCGTCTCCGTCGACGGCAAGCGCGTCGCGCAGGGCCGTGACTTCGCGTCCGACGGCACTCTCAAGACCCGGGACGCGCTGCACCTGGACGAGCCCGCCGCACGGGCGCTGGCGGAGCGGCTCCGCGGCAGGCCGTACGAGGTCAAGTCCGTCGAGCGCAAGCCGTACACCCGCAGGCCGTACCCCCCGTTCCGGACGACGACCCTCCAGCAGGAGGCGAGCCGGAAGCTGAACTTCTCCGCGAAGTACACGATGTCGGTGGCGCAGAAGCTGTACGAGAACGGCTTCATCACCTACATGCGAACCGACTCGATCACGCTGTCGGAGACGGCGATCACGGCGGCGCGGCGGCAGGCGGCGGCGCTGTTCGGCGGCGAGTACGTGCCCGACAAGCCGCGCGTGTACGCGTCCAAGGTGAAGAACGCGCAGGAGGCGCACGAGGCGATCCGTCCGGCGGGCGACACGTTCCGTACCCCGGCGGAGACGGGCCTGTCCGGCGACCAGTTCCGGCTGTACGAGCTGATCTGGAAGCGGACGATCGCGTCGCAGATGAAGGACGCGGCCGGCCAGTCGGTGTCGATCCGCGTGATCGGCGAGTCGACGCAGGGCGAGCGGGCCGAGTTCGGCGCGACCGGTAAGACGATCACGTTCTACGGGTTCCTCAAGGCGTATGTGGAGAGCGCGGACGACCCGTCCACCGACCGGGACGACCAGGAGCGGCGGCTGCCGAACCTGGCGGAGGGCGACCCGCTGACCGCGAAGGCGGTGGACGCGGAGGGCCACTCGACCCGCCCGCCGGCCCGCTACACCGAGGCGAGCCTGGTCAAGGAGCTGGAGGAGCGGGAGATCGGGCGCCCGTCCACCTACGCCTCGATCATCGGGACGATCCTGGCCCGCGAGTACGTGTTCAAGAAGGGCACGGCGCTCGTCCCGTCGTTCCTGGCGTTCGCCGTGGTGAACCTGCTGGAGCAGCATTTCGGCAACCTGGTCGACTACGACTTCACCGCGCACATGGAGGACGGTCTCGACGAGATCGCCCGCGGCGAGGCCGAGCGCGTCCGCTGGCTGACCCGGTTCTACTTCGGTGACGACGGCGAGGAGGGCCTGAAGGAGCTGGTCGGCGACATCGGCGACATCGACGCCAAGGGCGTCAGCTCCTTCCCGATCAAGGACTCCGACATCGTGGTGCGGGTCGGCCGCTACGGGTCGTATCTCGACCGGGACGGCCAGCGCGCCAACATCCCCGACGACATCGCGCCGGACGAGCTGACCGCCGAGAAGGCGGAGGAGCTGCTCGCCCAGCCGTCCGGTGACCGGGAACTCGGCACGGACCCGGAGACCGGGCACACCATCGTCGCCAAGTCGGGACGCTACGGCCCGTACGTCACCGAGATCCTGCCCGAGCCGCCGCCGCCCGCCGAGGGCGAGAAGAAGAAGCGGACGAAGAAGGCTGACGCCCCCAAACCGCGCACCGGTTCGCTCTTCAAGTCGATGTCGCTGGACACGGTCACGCTGGACGACGCGCTGAAGCTGCTGTCGCTGCCGCGCACGCTCGGCGAGCTGGACGGCGAGCAGGTGACGGCGCAGAACGGACGGTTCGGCCCGTACATCAAGAAGGGCACCGACAGCCGTTCGCTCGCCTCGGAGGAGGACCTGTTCACGGTCACGCTGGAGCAGGCGAAGGAGCTGTTCGCGCAGCCGAAGCAGCGGGGGCGTCGGGCCGCCGCGGCCGCGCCGCTGCGTGAGCTCGGCGTCGACCCGTCCAGTGAGAAGCCGGTCGTGGTGAAGGAGGGGCGGTTCGGCCCGTATGTGACCGACGGGGAGACGAACGCGAGCCTCCGTAAGGGCGACGAGGTCGAGTCGATCACCATCCAGCGCGCCGCGGAGCTGCTCGCGGAGCGGCGGGAGAAGGTGGCCGCGGGAGGCGGGAAGAAGAAGGCGGCACCGCGCCGTCGAACCTCCGCAAAGTCCAGTTCCTAGGGACATCCGCGCCGATACCCTGATCGATATGACCAGAACGGGCGCATCCCGGCCGCACCCCGCCGCGTCACCGCCGCCGGGAGATTCGTCGCTTGCGTTGACCAGGTCGTTTCGGCGGCTGCGGACCGCCCTGGCGGTGTCGGGCCTCGGGCTCTGGCTCGCCGTTCCCGCGTTGACGGCGATGGCCGCGGCGCTGACCCGCGACGATGACGCCGCGGTCCGCGTGCAGGCGGTGGGTGGCGTCCTGGCGTTGCTGCTGTTGCCCGCGCTGCTGCTCGCCCCGGTCGCCGGGACGCTCGCCGCCCGGGTCGACCGGCGGCTGATGCTGATCATCGCGGATGTGCTGCGGCCGGCCGTCCTGGTGACGGTCCCGCTGGTGGACACGCTCGTGTGGACGATGGCGGCCGCGTTCCTCGTCGCGTGCCTGAGCCTGCTGTGGACGTCGTCGGCACGCGCCTCGCTGCCCGCGCTCGTCGCGGAAGGAACCGAGAACGACGAGTCGCGCGCCGCCGCGCACCGGGTGGCGGCCCGTGTCCTGTACGGCCCGGCGCCCGTCGCCGCGCTGCTGTTCGTCGTCCTCGCCCTGATCGCGGAGGGGACGCTCGGCCGCGACTCCCGCGACGACCTCGCCCTTTACGTGACGGCCGCCGTTTTCCTGATCTCGGCGGTGGTCGTCGCCGCGATCCGTGCCATTCCGGCGACGGAGCCGATCCACGCCCCGGCGCCGCTTAAGTTGATCTTCCAGGGGCCGGGGACGGCGGCGGCCCGCGGGTTCGGCCTCGCCGTCGCCACGGCCGCTCTCACGTCGGAGGCGATCGTCGCCGTCGCCCGGGTCCGCACCGGCGAGCTGGGCGGCGGGAACGCGGGCTACGGCACCGTCCTCACCGGCCTCACGCTGGGGGTGGCCTTCGGGTTGTTCCTCGGCCCGCGCGTCCTTGTGCCGTTCAGCCGCCGCAGGCTCATCGGCCTCGCCGTCGTCGCGGCCGCGGTGACGCTCGTCGTGACCGCGCTCGTCCTGAACCTCGTCGTCGTGGTGTTCACGACGGGTCTGCTGGGCGTGTTCGCCGGGGTGGCGTGGGCGAACGGCACCGCCGCGCTCGCCGACCCGGACGCGCCGGACGACACCCGTCCGTCCAGCTATCTGCGTTCCGTCGCCGTCGTCACCGGGGTGGTGGTGTTCGCGGCCGTGCCGCTGATCGCGGGGGCGGTCGGTTCGCACCGCCTCGCCATCGGCGACGGGTACGACTTCGACGGGACGGCCGCCGCGCTGCTCATCGCCGCCGTCGTGGGTCTGCTGATCGGCGTCGTCGCGTACCGGCGGCTCGACGATCGGCGCGGCATCCCCCTCGTCCCCGACCTGCGCGCCGCGCTGAACGGCGAGGTCTACACGCCGCCGGAGCAGGTCTCCGCCGCCGACCAGCAGCCCGTCCAGCGCGGGCAGCGCGGCGTGTTCATCGCGTTCGAGGGCGGTGAGGGCGCCGGGAAGACCACGCAGGCGCGGCTCGCCGCGATCTGGCTCCGCGACCACGGCTATGACGTCGTCACCACCCACGAGCCGGGCGCCACCAAGATCGGTATGCGGCTGCGCGCGATGTTGCTCGACCGTGACACCACCGGGCTGTCCGACCGGGCCGAGAGTCTGCTGTACGCAGCCGACCGCGCCGACCATGTCGCCAACGTGATCAAGCCCGCGCTGGATCGGGGTGCGATCGTCGTCAGCGACCGCTATGTCGACTCGTCCCTCGCCTACCAGGGGTTCGGGCGGCAGCAGCGGGTCGAGGACGTCGCCCGCGTGAACGCCTGGGCGACGGGCGGTCTCGTCCCCGACCTGACCGTCCTGCTGGAGATCCCCTCGCAGGACGGACGCGACCGGCTGTCCGCGCCCGCCGACCGCATCGAGTCGCTGCCGGACGACTTCCACGAACGCGTCCGCGCCGGTTTCCGCGCCCTCGCCGAGGCCGACCCGGACCGCTACCTGGTCGTGGACGCGAGCCGTCCGCAGGCGGAGCTGAGCCGCGAGATCCAGTACCGGATCCGCGAGATCCTTCCCGACCCGATTCCCGCCGGGACCGAGGACGTGACGAGCACCTTCCCGGCCATCACGGAGTTCTGACCCCGCTAGCCTCGTAGCCATGAGCGTCTGGGATGACCTGGTGGGGCAGGAGTCCGTCGTCGCGCAGCTGTCGTCGGCCGCGGAGAGCGACGGCGACCTGGCGCACGCGTGGCTGTTCACCGGCCCTCCGGGTTCCGGGCACATCACCGCGGCGCGGGCGTTCGCGGCGGCGCTGCAGTGCCAGCAGGTGCCGCGCGGGTGCGGGCACTGCCCGTCCTGCCACCAGGTACTCCAGGGCACGCATGCGGACGTTGAGGTCGTCCGCCCGCAGGGGTTGTCGTTCAGCGTGGCCGACGCCAGGGAACTGGTGCTGCGCGCCGCGTCGACGCCCGGTGGTGGGCGCTGGCGCATCGTCCTGTTCGAGGAGGCCGAACGGGCGGGGGAGCGGGCGGCGAACGCGCTGCTGAAGGCCATCGAGGAGCCGTCGCCGCGCACGATCTGGTTGCTGTGCGCGCCGTCGGTCGAGGATCTGCTGGTGACCATCCGGTCGCGCTGCCGCCAGGCGGTGTTGCGGACGCCGCCGACCGCGGCCATCGCCGACCACCTCGTCCAACGTGACGGGGTCGATCGCGACACCGCCGAGGTGGTGGCGCGGGCCGCGCAGGGGCATATCGACCGTGCGCGCCGGCTCGCCTCCGATCCGCGGATGCGCGAGGTGCGGGACGGCGTCGTGGCGGTCCCGCGCCGCCTGACCGGGGTGAGCCCGGCGGTCGCCGCCGCGGAGACCCTGGTGGACGCGGCGAAGGCGGAACGCGACGCGCAGACGGCGGAACTCGACGACGCCGAGATGTCGGCCCTCCGGAAGGCGCTGGGGGAGAGCGAGAAGGGACGAATGCCACGCGGCACGGCAGGCCCCCTCAAAGACCTCGAGGCCCGGCAGAAGTCCCGGGCGACGCGGCTGTTGCGCGACGCCCTCGACCGGACGCTCCTCGACCTCGCGTCCTACTACCGTGACGTGCTGGCGCTCCAGTTGGGGGCGGCGTCCGAGCTGGTCAACGTCGACCTCGGGCCTGAGTTGCGGACGGCGGCGGGCCGGGACCGTCCCGAGGACACGCTCCGCCGCCTGGACGCGATCATGGTCTGTCGGGAGCGGCTGGACGCGAACGTCAACCCCCAGCTGGCGTTCGAGGCACTGACACTGGCGCTGCGCACCGGCTGAGGCTTCGCGCGCGGGCGGCACGGGGTCGGATCCGTTCCGGGAGCGGAGACGACCGAAATTCGCGACTTACATAAAGTCTTCCTTTTCGTTACATAACCGTACGCATCTCTCAACGGGCACTCACGTACCTTCTGCTCGCTCAGGCCGACCCCGAATGTCCGGGTCAGCTCCCCACGGCCAGGAGGTCTGCTTTGCGGCGAGTTCTGGTTTCCGCCGCGTGTGCCGTCACCACCCTGACGGCCCTCGCGATCCCAGCGTCAGCGGCTCCGAATCCGACACACGACAGAGGTGAGGTCTCGGAGTACGTCGTCCTCTACAAGGAGGACGTCTCCCCACGAAAGGCCCACCGGGCGGTCAAGGAGGCCGGGGGGAAGATCGTCCACGAGAACCGGGATGTGGGCCTAGCGACCGTCGTGTCGGACAACCCCGAGTTCGTGCGGGACGCGATGGACGAACGGGCCCTGGACGGCGTCGCGCACAACCGGATCCTCGGCCAGGCACCGACGACGCGTAAGAAGGCGCCGCGGGAGGCCCAGAAACCCGAGGAAGTCGTCGGCACGAAGAACGCGCCGGCTCCTCCCGGGAAACCGTCCAAGGACGCCGAACCGCTGGCGGGTCTCCAGTGGGACATGAAGCAGATCCACGCGACCGAGGACGGCTCGTACAAGGAGGAACCGGGTGACAAGCGCGTCCTGGTCGGTGTCCTGGACACCGGCGTGGACGGCGACCACCCCGACATCAAGGCGAACTTCAACCGCGAGCTGAGCCGCAACTTCACCCGCGACATCCCCACCGACGCGGACGGCAACGAGGTCGACGGTCCGTGCGAGTTCAGCTCGTGCGTCGACCCCGCCGACTGGGACGACAACGACCACGGCACGCATGTCGCGTCCACGATCGCGTCGCCGCGCAACGGCATCGGCATGTCCGGCGTCGCGCCGAACGTGTCGATCGTCAACCTGCGCGTCGGCCAGGACTCCGGCTACTTCTTCGTAGGGCCCACGGTGGACGGCCTGACGTACGCCGCCAAGAACGGCATCGACGTCGTCAACATGTCCTTCTACGTTGACCCTTGGCTTTGGAATTGTGGCAATAATCCGGCCGACAGCCCCGAGGACCAGTTGGAGCAGCGCACCATCATCAAGGCCGTGCAGCGTGCCCTGGACTTCGCGCACGAGCGCGACGTCACCCTGGTCAACTCCGCGGGCAACGAACGCGTCGACTACACCAAGACGAACGTGGACACCGGCAGCCCCGACTTCCCGTCCAGGCCGGGTGAGAAGCCCTACGAGCGGACGATCCCGGCGAGCTGCAAGGTGATGCCGGGCGAGGGCGACCATGTCATTCCGGTCGCGGCGACCGGGCCGAGCACCCGCAAGTCGTACTACAGCAGCTTCGGCCGCGGATACGTCGCGGTGGCCGCGCCCGGCGGCGACAAGGTCGACAACCCGGACCAGCGTCCCGACGACCGCGGCGGGATCTGGGCCGCCTACCCCGAGCGTCTCGCCAAGGCCCGCGGCGAGCTGAACGACGACGGGACGCCGAAGGTGCCGTTCATCGTCCGCAGCTGCAAGGGCGACGACTGCGCCTACTACCAGTCGCTCCAGGGCACCTCGATGGCGTCGCCGCACGCCGCCGGGGTCGCCGCGCTCATCGTCAGCAAGTACGGGCACCGGGACCGCCGCCACGGCGGCCTCAGCCTGGACCCGCGCGCCGTCGAAGGGATCCTGCGCGGCACCGCGACGGTGAAGGAGTGCCCGAGCCCGCGGACCGTCGAATACGTCTGGTACACGCTGCGGGACGGCACGTGGGTGAAGAACACCTCGACGCAGACCTGTGAAGGGTCGGAGGGCCGGAACGGCTTCTTCGGCAGCGGCATCGTGGACGCGTTGAACGCGGTCCGCCGCTGACACGGGTTCTCACCTGGCCAAGGGCCCCGACCGCGATGGTCCGGGGCCCTTCGCATGGTCGTTCTCGTGTATTTCCGCGACGAAAGCAACCTGGGAGAGACGACGGCGTCTCTGAGACATGGAAGGTCAACTCCCCGACCGTCAGCGGTCGCTCGTCCCCCAAGTCCTGACACGGTCCGACAGGAGTGGGCGCGTCCCCACCGGAGGCCGTGGGCGCGTCCCCTCCGGAGGTCCCGCCCATGAAGAAGGCTGAGGCAGTGGCGACCGAGCGTCCACCAGAACCGCCGCGGGCGCGGAACGGGCCCCGTCCGCCGGACGCGTCGAGAACCGCCGCCTCCGGTGACGCGGCGTCGGAGGTCACCGATCTGTACCGCGGGCATGCGCTCGGGCTGACGCGCCTCGCCCTGGTCATGGTCGGTGACCGGGGAACGGCCGAGGACATCGTCCAGGACGCGTTCGCGGGCCTCTACAGGCGATGGCCGCGCCTGCACGACCGCGACAAGGCGCTCACATACGTGCGGTCCGCCGTGCTCAACCGGTCGCGGACGGTGCTGCGGAGGCGCCGGATGCCGCTGCGCGTCGTCCACCAACCGCCCGTCTGGTCGGCCGAGGCGGAGGCGCTGGTCGCCGAGGACCGGCGGGAGGTCATGGAGGCGCTGCACCGGCTCCCCGTCCGGCAGCGTGAGGCACTCGTCCTCCGCTACTTCTGTGATCTGTCCGAGGGGGAGATCGCGGCCGCGATGCGGGTGAGCCGGGGCACCGTCAAGTCGACCACGTCCCGTGCGGTCGCCGCGCTGGGACGCATGCTGGAGGAGAAGCCGTGAACGGGCCCGAAGCACGTCTCAGGGACGCGTTGCGTCATGTCGGAGAGATCGTCCAGCCCGGGGACGTTCCGCCGCCACCGCCGTTCCCGGCCAGGCGGACCAGGGCGTTCGCGCGTCCGATGCTGGTGGTCGCCGCGACCGTCGTGGCCGTGGGCGGTGCGGCCGTGGCCGGCAACGCGATTCTTGATCGGCCGGGCGGCGAAAAGTTCGTGGGGGCCGCCGTCGAGCCCCGCGAGCACAGGATCTCGGTGTTCCTGTGCGCGAAGACGTCGAGCGAACGGACCTGCGAGGGGAAGGAGGTGACCGAGCAGCAGAGGCAGGACATCGACCGGAGGGTGCGAGCCCTGCCGGGTGTGCGGGGCGTCGAGTACGAATCCCAGGCGGAGGGATACCGGAGATTCACGGAAGAGGGCGACTGGAAGGACTTCCCGGACGAGGTCCGGGCGGGCGACATCCCCGCATGCTTCCGGGTTCGGCTCTCCTACCGTGTCGACGTGAAGTCGATCAAGGCCGTCCTGGAGGCCGTTCCCGGCGTGGACACCGTCATCGTCGAGTCCTGAGCGGCTGCGGCATGATGGAGGAATGTCGTACCGCGTCACGTTCGTCTGCACGGGAAACATCTGCCGTTCCCCGATGGCCGAATGGGTCCTGCGCCACCATGTCGAGGACGAGGGCCTCGATGTGGAGGTGGACAGTTCGGGCACCGGCGGCTGGCATGTCGGCGACGACGCCGACGAGCGGACGGTCGCGGCGCTACGCCGTGCGGGTTACCGGTCGGCGCACATCGCCCGGCAGTTCGAACCGTCCTGGTTCGCCCGGTACGACCTGATCATCGCTCTGGACGAAGGACACCGCCGGGCCCTGCTGTCGATGGCGCCGGACGCGGCGTCCCGGGGCAGGGTCCGGCTGCTGCGCGAGTTCGACCCCGACGCGGACCCGTCCGACCTGGACGTCCCCGACCCCTACTACGGCGGTCGCGCCGACTTCGACCTCGTTCTGGAGCAGGTGGAGGCGGCGATGCCGGGCCTGCTGGAGGAGATCCGCACCGCGCTCAAGGAGCACTGAGGAACCCGTTGCGCGACCGACTCGAACGGCTCCTCGGCACGCGTGTGGACGGCGTGCGCGACCTGGGTTCCAGCCATGCGTGGACGCTGCACCGCGCGTCCCTGGCGGACGGCCGCGAGGTGTTCGTGAAGGCCGCGTCCGACCAGGCGGGCGTGTTCGCGGCGGAGGCGGCCGGGCTCCGCTGGCTGGCCGACGCGGGCCGCGGGACACCCGTCCCGGAGGTGGTCGCGGCCGACGACCACATGCTCGTCCTGCCGTGGCTGCCGTCCGCGTCGCCCGACCCGTCCACCGCGGAACGGTTCGGGCGTGAACTCGCCGTGCTCCACACCGGCGCCCGTCCGTCCGTCCAGGGCGCGCCGTGGGACGGCTACATCGCAGACCTTCCCCTGGACAACACCCCGGATGACCGGGCATGGTCCCGTTGGTACGCCGAACGTCGCCTCGAACCGTTCCTGCGACTGGGCGCCCGGCACCTGTCGTCCGCCGACGTCCGCCTGGTCGAACGCGTCATGAACGACGTCGAGGCGCTCGCCGGGCCACCCGAGCCGCCGAGCCGCGTCCACGGCGACCTGTGGTCGGGGAACGTCCTGTGGACGGACGGCCGCGCGCTGCTGATCGACCCGGCGGCGCACGGCGGCCACCGGGAAACCGACCTGGCGATGATGGCCCTGTTCGGAACGCCGCACCTCGACCGGATCCTCGCCGCCTACGACGAGTCCGCGCCACTGGCGGACGGATGGCGCGAACGGGTCCCACTGCACCAACTGCATCCGCTGCTCGTGCACGTGGCGCTCTTCGGCGCGTCCTATCGCGCCCGTCTCGTGGACGCCGCCCGCTCCGCACTCGGCTGACTCCACGTCTTCTTGTCCGGCCGGAGATGAGGTAGAAACGACGGGCAAGGCGGACAAGCGCCAGAGCTGCGGAAAGGCAGGTGCGACCCGATGGAGAGCCCACCCTGGAGGGGCGCCGTTCCCCTCGCCGTCGCCGCCGCGGCGGCGCTGTTCGTCGCCGGCGGCATGGACCTCGTCCATCGCCACCAGCGCACCCCCGAGAAGCCGCGGCACGACGCCAAGCCGGCCTCCGAATCCAAGGAGACCGAGCCGCGGTTCGTCGTCGGCGTCGCCGCGTCCGGCGCCGCGCTGATCGTCCGCGACGTCCGCACCGGCGATGACGTCGGCCTGCCCGTCGCCGCTCCGGCCGGCCGCCGCTTCCACCGCGTCGACGCCGTGAAGGACGGCTCCTACGTCGTCGCCACCTACGCCGACCGCACGGTGAAGTTCCACCGCCTCACGCTGGACGACGACGGACGTCCCGAAGCCCTCCAGGACGTCCCGAAGGCCACCGTCCCCGGCGTGTCCACCTCCTGGTCGGACCTCGCCGTCAGCCCCGACGGCACCCGCATCGCCTACGTCACCTACCAGCGCACCCGCGGACGCCTCGACGTCATCTCCACCGAAACCGGAACCGGCAAAGTGTGGACGACGAAGCTGCCCGCCCGTGTCGGCAGCCTCTCCTGGTCCGGCACGACACTCGCCTTCGTCTGGAGCCCGGTACGCCCGTCCGGCGAGACCCACCAGCTCCGCACTCTCGACACCAACGCCGCCTCAGGCGACCTGAAGGTGAGCAAGGCCGTCCTGAACCTGCCCGAAGGCGGCACCACCGCGATTCTGAACCCGGACGGCAAGACCGTCGTCGCCGGAATCATGAAGAACTCCCACCTCACAGTGCAGACGTTCACCCTGACCGGAAAACCCGCCAAGGTCCTGTGGCGCCGGCCGGTGAAGAACGAACTGACCGCCCTCGACATCTCACCCGCAGGGAAGACGATCCTCGCCACCGCCGGAGACCTCTATAGCAAGGGGGCCCGAGCCGTCCCCGGGGAGGACCTCGCCGACGCCACCTGGTGAACTTCCCGTCCCGGACACCTAAAGTGGATCGCACGGAACCGGGCGAACGGAGCAAACCCGTGGGCATGGTGATGGCCGTCAGCTTCACCCGTTACGGTCGCCTTTACTACCTCGACCCGGGCCCGCACTCCCCGAAGGTCGGCGACAAGGTCCTCGTCCCCACCGACTCCGGCCCCGAGGTCGCCGAATGCGTCTGGGCCCCGCAATGGGTCTCCGAGGACATCGACGGCCTCCCCGAATGCGCCGGCCCCGCCACCGATGAACACCTGGCCCGCGACGACACCAACCGCCGCCGCCGCGCCGAAGGCCGCGCGATCGCCAAACGCCTCATCCGCAAACACGAACTCCCCATGAAGGTCATCGGCGTCGACTACCTCGACACCGAGAACGTCTTCAAGATCTACTTCACCGCCCCACAACGCGTCGACTTCCGCGCCCTCGTCCGCGACCTGGCCCGCGGCATCAAGGCACGCGTCGAACTCCGCCAGGTCGGCCCCCGCGACGAGGCCCGCCTCCAGGGAGGCATCGGCCCCTGCGGCCGCGACCTGTGCTGCGCCACCTTCCTCAAGGACTTCGAGCCCGTCTCCGTCCGCATGGCGAAGGAACAGGACCTTCCCGTCAACCCCCTGCGCATCGCCGGCGCGTGCGGACGCCTCATGTGCTGCCTCAAGTACGAACACCCGCTGTACATGGAGTTCAAGGAGAAGGCACCCCGTCTTGGATCACGGGTGAGCACCCCCGAGGGCGAAGGCCAGGTCATCGGCTACAACGTCCCCGGTGACCGCGTGACCGTCAAGGTAGGCTCCCGCCGCTGCTCCTGCCCCTCCGCCTCCGTCTGCTCCCCCCGCCGCCAACACGACGCCATGCACAACCCACCCGAGCCCGACTGACCCCGTCCCCGCCTCGCAACCAAGCCAGGCCGACAACGACAGTGGCATGGCAGGGCCAGGACGGTGGAGGGCATCACGCACCGGTTCCGGCAGAGGTCGCATCGGTGCGGGCAGTACGCGGTACGCCAACGCGGGCGCGTGGATGACGACGAAATGTCAGCGCTCAGGCGCGCTCGGCGACGAAATACAGGTCGGGAAGGCGGCCTGGACGGGCCATCGCCGCTGACCAGGGGGCTGAGCTCAACGGTCTCTCTCTGGCCTTGGCCTGGCATTTGATAGAAGGTCGCCGCCAACCTTGGCAGATTTGCACCCTTGCCGGGGGCTTCATCCTTCTGGATGATTCGGAAACCCGCCTCATCCTGGGCGTTCCCATTCACCCGCCACCCAGGAGGCCCCGTGAGACCCAGTCCGCTGATCCTTTTGGTCTGCGGAACGGCAGCCATTGTCGCCGCAGCTCCCTACCTGGCGCCCTCGGCTCCCGAAACCGTGGCCGGTCCAGCTCCGGTTCCCGCTCCCACACCCGTCCCCGACCCCCAAACCGCACGCGCCCCCCAAGCCGACTTCGTGGACGACTCCGCGTCCGACCCCAAACGTCGCCGTGCTTCCACGAGCCCCACCCCGACGCCGAGCCGAACGGCCGCCGCCGCTCCCCGCCGTGCGGCCGCCGCTCCCGCACCCCCACCGGGCGCCGCACCCGGTCCCGGGACCGACCGCGGTCCCCGTCCCGGGCCCGGTTCCAGTTCTGGCCCGGGAGTCGTGCCGGAACCCAAACCAGAACCCGAACCGGAACCGGAACCGGAACCCACGCCGAACGAGACCGTCGAGCCCACCCCGACCGTGACCGCCATCCCCATCGCCGTGCCGAACACCGAGGGCGGCCAGCCGATCTACGCGAGCGGCGGCGTCCGCTGCACCCTCGGCTTCAACGTGCGCAAGGACGGCTCGTACTACTTCCTCACGTCGGGCGGCTGCGCGGAACCGGGCCTGAAGCTCTACCTGGATTCGGGACTGAAGATCGAACTCGGCACCGTCGTCTCCGTCGCGAACACCATCGGGCTCGCCCGCTACGTCAGCCCGAAGATGGAACGGCCCGGCAGCATCCGCGGCGTGGGCGGAGCGCATGACATCACCGCCGCGCGCAGCCCGAAGGTCGGCGAGAACCTCTGCCGCCTCAGCCCCCTCACCGGTGTGCAGTGCGGCACGGTCACGGCGGTCAACGTGAGCGTCAACCACCCCGAGGGGACGATCACCGGCCTGACGAGGACGAACATCTGCGCGGCGTCCGGCGAGCGTCCGGGCGCCCCCTTCTTCACCGGCACCATCGCGTTGGGCCTCGAAGCCGCTGGTGGCGGCGACTGCAACAGTGGCGGGTCATCCTACTTCCAACCCATCGACAAGGTGCTCAGCGCCTTCGGTGTCGACGTCTACTAGGAGCCGATCGGCAACACAAAAACCGTTTGTGCGCGGGGACGTGTTCGACCTAACGTCCGACGCGTGAATTCACCATTGCCGGACGGGCCGGTGAGGTTGCTCGGAATCGACGACCTCCCCGCATGTCAGGACCTTGCCGAGGCCCGGGACTGGGGACGCGAAGAGCACAAGTGGCGGTTCCTGTTCTCGGTCGGCGACGTGTACGGCATCGACGACCGAAACGGCGAACTCGCCGGGACGGTCGTGTCGACCGCCTACGGCAAGAACGTCGCCGCCATCAGCATGATGCTCGTCGCCGAACGTCACGAGCGACGCGGCCTGGGCAGCCGCCTGATGCGGCACGCAATGGACCACACAGGCACCGCCAGCTTCTGCCTGACCGCCACCGACTACGGACGCCCCCTGTACGAACGTCTGGGTTTCCGTGCGGTGGGACTGTGCACGTCGTACCAGGGCGAGGCCCAGAACGTGGTCAGGCAGGGAACCTCCGTCCCGGCGGAGGCGACCGACATGGCGCCCGTCCACGCGCTCGACACCGAGGTGTTCGGCGCCGACCGCGCACAACTGATCGAGGGCCTCCCCACCTTCTGCGAAACGTTCCGCGTCGTCCGGGACGGCCCTGAAATCAGGGGCTTCGGAGCCCATTGGCAGAATGACGCCCAAGCCGTCGTCGGCCCGCTCATCGCGCAGGACACCGAAACGGCCCTCACACTCCTGGCCGACATAATCCCGCAGGGCCCGGTCCGACTCGACATCGACCACAGACACCCAGAACTCATAACCTGGGCCGAGTCACACGGCCTACGCCCCGCATTCACCACCACGGTTATGGAACACGGCGCCCCCATAACCGGTGACCTATCCCGCCTCTACCTCCCCGTAGCCCAAGCCCTCGGCTAAGCCCACCCTCTGCACAGCACCTTCGAGACAGGACGACACAGCGAAAACCAACCGCTCAACCCTCGCTTGGCGGCAAACCTACGGTTTTGGAGTAGTACGCCATAACCGGTGACGCCCCGGTTCTGGTCTCCCTCCCGGCCCAGAGCCTTTCGGTCTGAGGCAACCTTCCGCACGGCGCTCTCCGGGCGCATGACGGCATGGCGGACGCCTTCAGGCTCCCGTCACATGCTCGGACACTGCACCTACGGACTGGGCACGGCTCATCGCCGATTGCGTCCAGTCTCCGTATGCCCGAGGCCTGGGGCCTTAGGGACTGAACCGACCTTCCGCCCGACGCCTTCCGAAGGCGGGACGGCCTAGCGGACGCTTCCAGGTGCGCGTCCCGTGCAGGACGCTACACCCACGAAAGTGGGCCACCGGTCGCCATTGCCGGTGATCCGTCCAGTCTCTATGTGCCTGTGGCCGAGCCTCGCGGCCGAGTCCACCTCCTGCGGGCCGCCTTCCGAGAGCAGAACGATGTCGCGGACCCTTTAGGTGAGGTACGGCACAATGGCGGGCGGTCCGTCCCGCCGCTATCTGCCCGTGGCCCAGGCCTTCGGCTGAGTCCGCTTCCTGCGTGGCGCCTTCCTGGGTGGGACGGAGTAGCGGATGATCTTCTTCCAGGTGCTCGTCACCTGCTGGGACAGCGACCCCGTGTGGTAGGGCAGGCCGTATTTCTCGCACAGCGCCCGGATGCGCGGCGCGACCTCGGAGTACCGGTTGCTCGGCATGTCCGGAAAGAGATGATGCTCGATCTGGTGGCTGAGGTTGCCCGTCATCAGGTGGAACAGTTTTCCGCCGGAGATGTTGCCCGAGCCGACGAGTTGCCGGGCGTACCATTCGCCCTTCGTCTCGCCCTCCAGCCGTTCCTCCTCGAACACCTCGATGTCGCCGGGGAAGTGCCCACAGAAGATGACCGTGTGCGCCCACACGTTGCGGATGACGTTGGCGGTGAAGTTCGCGGCCAGCGTCGACAGGAACTGCGGGCCGCTGAGCAGCGGGAACGCCACATAATCCTTACCCCACTGGCGAAGAATCTTTCGTCCGATCGCGCGCTTACCCGCCCTCCTCGCCTCCTCGCGCTCCTCACCCTCCAGTTCATCGTCGACCACCAGGTCATGCCACGCGACCCCGTACTCGAAGAACATCGCGAGCAACACGTTGTAGATCGGCTGTGCGAGGTGTGCGGGCCGCCATTCCTGCTCCGGCGTGACCCGCAGAATGCCGTAACCGACGTCCCTGTCCTTGCCGAGAATGTTGGTGAAGGTGTGGTGAAGGTAGTTGTGATTACGCTTCCACTGGTCGGCGGGCGAGACGTTGTCCCACTCCCAGGTCGTTGAATGGATCTTCGAGTCGCGCATCCAGTCCCACTGGCCGTGCATGACGTTGTGCCCGATCTCCATGTTCTCCAGGATCTTCGCGACGGCCAGCGTCACGGTCCCGGCGATCCATGCGGGCGGCAGTGAGGACGCCATGAGCAGCGCCCGACCGCCCACCTCCAGCCCTCGCTGCCACCGGATGACACGATGGATGTACGACGCGTCGCGCTCACCGAGATCGCTGAAGATCTCGTCGCGGAGCGCGTCCAGTTCCCGGGCGAGGGCATCGTAGTCGTCGACGGTGAGCTGACCGGCGGTCATCTTCTCGTGCTCCTTCAGAGTTCGATCTCCACGGACCCGGCGGCGGTCGACACGCAGGTCTGGACGACCTCGCCCTCCTCGCCGTGCACCTCACCGGTGCGCAGATCCCGGACCTGGCCGGAACGCAACCGGCCGACGCAGCTGTAGCAGATGCCCATCCGGCACCCGCTCGGCAGCAGTGCCCCCGCGTTCTCCCCGGCGACGAGCAGCGGCGTCGCCCCGTCCACGTCGACTTCGACGCCGCTCTTGGCGAACGTGACATGCCCGCCTTCGCCGTCACCACTGTTCAGGACGGTGCGGAAACGTTCGACGCGCAACCTCTTCTCGGCCCCGGCGGCATGCCAGTACCCCGCGAGATCGTCCAGCATCTCCCCGGGTCCGCAGGCCCACGCCTCCCGCTCCGCCCAGTCCGGACAGATACCGGGCAGGTCGGACGGGCTGAGTCTTCCGTCCGGCCCGGTGTGCCTCTCATGCAGCCGCAGCCCGGCCATCGCACGGAGTTCGGCGCCGAAGATGACGTCGCTCTCCGTCCGGTCCGAGTGCACGAGCACGATGTCGGGCGTGCCGCCGAGCTGCCGCAACATGGCCATGACCGGCGTGATTCCACTCCCCGCCGTCACGAACAGCAGCTTCCGGGGAACCCGCGGCGGCAGGACGAACTCACCGTCCGCGAGCCCAAGCCGAACAATCGTGCCGGGCCGCACCACCCTGGCCAGGTGCGCGGAGACGAACCCGTCCGGCGCCGCCTTGACGGTGATGGTGATGCGCCCGTCCCGCCGGGGCGGGGACGACAGCGAGAACGTCCGCCAGTACCGCACCCCATCGATGTCCACGCCGACCTTGACCCACTGGCCCGGCCGGTGCCTCCGCCAGGCCCGCCCCGGCCTGATCACCAGCGTGGCCGCGTCCGACGTCTCCCTCCGGACGGCCTCGACCCGCCCCCGAAGATCCGCGCTGGACCACAGCGGATTCACCAGCCCGAGATAGTCCTCCGGCAGAAGCGGTGTCGTCAGCTGACGTACCGCCGTCTCGATCCGCTTCCTCAAACGAGGCGCACCGTTCGCCGTGGCGCGCGCCGATGCGGTGACCAAGACGCCTCCCTGGTCGGAGAGAAACCTACGTTTGCGTAACTTACGGAGGCGTAAGGAGAGGTTCAACCCCTCCACCGGAAACGCGACAGGCATCACACCCGACACCCACCCGCGCATGACAATGCCCACGAAACCGCCGAAAACACGCCCGCGCTCCCACCCCCGAACACACCGAACGCGCCCTCAACCCGATCCCCCCGTCAGTGGGCCTGACCCCGCCCACGAACCATGACGACCGCGCCTCAGCCTGCTCCCCCGTCAATGGGCCGTGCCCACGTGGCGGGCCATGACGAAAGCGTCCTTGGACTGCTCCCCGTCGAGCGGGCTTGGCAGTGGGGCGCCGTGAACGCGACCTCAGACACCCCCTGGCGCGTAGGTGGGGGCAGCCGTGTGCCTGACGCGTCCAGAAGTCGCCCGGCATGGTGGCCCGTCCACAGGCCGGTCTCCCGTCGTCAATGGGGCGTGGCCGCGTGGCCGCGTGGTGGCGTGGTGGACGTGTCCTTGGGCTGTTCCTCGTCGAGCGGGTGTGGCTGCGGGTTTGGCAGTGGGGCGCCGTGTACGCGGCCTTTGACTCCCCCTGGCGCGTTGGTGGGGGTGGCCGTGTGCCTGGCGCGTCCGGGAGTGGCCCGGCATGGTGGCCCGTCCACGGGCCGATCTCCATCGTCAGTGGGGCGTGGCCGCAGAGCTGGACGCGTCCTGGCCTGATCTTCGTCGTCAGTGGGTGTCGACGCGGGCATGGGTGCGCGCATGGTGCACGCGTTCTTAAGTCTGATCCCGTCATCGTCAGGGCTCGCGGACTTGGTCCCGGCGTGACCAAGTCGCCTTCAGCCACGCGCCAGCGTCCAAACAAAAGGATGGGCGGATATGGGACAGCCCGTAAAGCGAAGTCCACCTCGCTGGCGACCTGGCCACGGTGTGAGTGTTCAGACGAGCGCTCTGACGGCACTTTGAGACGCACCCCAGTTGCTGGGCGTGGCGAATGCGTCCTCGCTCTGATCCTTCGCGTTAGTGGACGTGGATCTGGCCGGGAGCATCGCGCACGTGTCCTCAGGCTTACCCCTTTCCCGCGATCGAAGCCGTCCTGCGCGAACTGGTCCGCGGCCCGCCGTGTGCCCTCTGCGGGTGCCGCGCGAGGCCTGCCCACCGCAGAAGGTCCGTGGCGTGGGCGGGCGCGGTTTCAGGCCCGGTGCTCTCGGTAGAGGGTGTGGATGTGGGGCTGGTGGCGGGCGTGGTGAATGCGTCCTCTGGGCCGGTGTCGTCATGGTCAGAGAGCGTGGGCATGGGCCTCCTTCGATTTGCGAGGGATGGCGAGAATCGGGAGGAGGGAGATGAACAGAATCGCGGCGACCCACCAGAACGTCTCGGTGAAGGCGTTTGTCAGCGCGGGCATGTCGGACGCGTGCCGTCCGGCGGTTTCGCCGAGGTTGCCGGACGCACCGGGGACCTCGTCGCGGATGGCGATCTGCAGGATGACCGCCATGACCGCGGTCCCGAACGAGCTACCCACGCGAACCAAGATGTTCGCGCCGGTCGTCGCCGCGGGCACCGCTGTCCGTGGCAGGCCCTGGTAGGCCATCGACAGGAGGCAGGGAGCGATCAGGCCGTGGCCCAGCCCGACACCGAACATCGCGACCATGATCACCGCGCGGCCGGTGCCGGGACCGATGGTGGTGAGGACCAGTACGCCGACGAGTACGCAGAGGACGCCGCCGACGGCGAACCAGCGTCCGCCGTACCTGTCGCTCAACCGTCCCGACACCGACATGGTGATCATCGCGCCGGCGCCCATCGGGGCCAGTAACCAACCCGCGTCCAAAGCGGACTGTCCACGGACGATGCCGGCGAACAGCGGAACGAGAATCATCACGCCGAACATCGCGCCGCTGTAGAGGAAGAGCCCTCCGGTGGCGGTGGTGAACGCCCGTGTGCCCAGCCGACGCAGGTCGATGAGCGCGCCGTCCCCCATGCGCAACGCGTGCGCGACGAACGCGGCCACCAGGACGGCTCCGGCGCTGACGCTGGCGAGGAAGCGCGTGCCGGTGAGGCTCGTCCCGTTTCCGGCCTCCGACAGCCCGTACACCAGGATCGCCAGACCCGGGCACAGGAGCAGCATGCCGACCGTGTCCAGCCGGGCGTCGCCGCTGCGCTCGATGTCGCGTGGCAACACCCACAGCGCTGCGACCACCGCCAACGCGCAAATTGGGAGATTGACGAAGAACATCCAGCGCCAGTCCAGGCCTTCGAGGATGACGCCGCCGAGAATCGGGCCGAGCAGCGGCGCGAACATGGCCGGGACGGAGACGATGCTCATCACGTGGCCCATCCGTTCTGGCCCGGCTTCCCGGGCGAGCATCATCTGCCCGACAGGCAACAACATTCCGCCGCCGACGCCCTGGAGGACGCGGAACGCGATCAGCGAGGGGAGAGTCCAGGCGAGACCACATAACAGCGACCCGCCGACGAACGCACCGATCGAGACGAGCCACATGGTGCGGGCACCGAACCGTCGCACCGACCAGCCGGACAGAGGGACCGCCATGGACAGGGCGAGGGTGTAGCCGGTCACCACCCAGTGAACGGTCGACAGGGGCGCGCCGAAGTCCCTGCCCAGGGACGCGATCGCGACGTTGACGATCGTGGCGTCGAGAACCGTCATGATCGCGCCGAGCACCACGACGATCGCGAGGTTGCGCAGTTGCGGGTCGATGCCCTCCGCGCTGACATGCGACGCCTTCCGGAAGGTCATCCGGCCACCTCCGTTCCCGTACGCCGTATCGCCACCACCGTACACCGTATCAGCAGATCCGTACACCGTATCGATACGGTGTATCGCGTAAGATCGAGATGTGGCAGGTTCGGCAAGGTCAGGCGATGTTTGGACGCGTCCTCGCGGCGGACGCCGCCCGAAGTTGACGCGTGCGGCGATCGTCGAGGCCGCAATCAAGATCGCCGACGCCGAGGGCCTGAACGCGGTGTCGATTCGCCGTATCGCGAACGAGTTGGGCGTCCGTGCGATGAGCCTGTACACCCACATCGATGCCAAAGAGGACATCTTCGACCTCATGTACGACGAGGTCGCCAAGGAGGTGCTGGTCGAGGGAGAGTTGCCCGACGACTGGCGTGAGGCGATCCTTCAGATCGTCCACAAGGAGCGCGAGGTCGGCCTCAGGCACCCCTGGATGCTCGAACTCGCCCACCGTTCCCCTCGCGTGGGACCCAACGGGCTACGTCATGTCGAGCAGTCCCTGGCCGCGGCCGCACTGCTCACCACCGATCCCGAGGCGATGCTGGCCATCGTCACCACCATCGACCACTACATGCTGGGCTACACGGTGCGGGAGCAACACGTCCACGAGAACGGTCAGGAACGCGTCCACAGCAGCCTCCTGGAGCGGGAGTACGTCCGCTCGCTTCTGGAGAGTGGCGAGTTCCCTCACCTCAAGCCGCTCTTCGAGCAGGGCCTCTACGGTCGGGAGAACTTCACCCAGGGCCTGAACTGGCTACTGGACGGCATCGAACGCGACTACGCAGAGAAGTAGCCCTTACCCATCGTGACGTCGTAGCGTAGGCGCCAGTGTACGTACCGCAATCATGAGACGGGGTTCAGGTGCGGGCAGCGAAGTTCATCAGTGTCGCCGTGGTCTCGACACTCGCCGTGGCCACCGGATGCAACAACAACGACGATGGTGGCACCCAACGGTCAGTGCCGTCCGCGAACGCTCCGGCCGGCCTCGAAGCGTTCTACCAGCAGAAACCTTCCTGGAAGGACTGCCGGGACGGGTTCCAGTGCGCGACCGTCCAGGTACCCCTCGACTACACGGAACCCGCCGGTGCGAAGGTCGGCATCTCCGTCATCCGACTCCCCGCGCAGAACAAATCCGTCCGGATCGGTTCACTCCTCACCAATCCCGGCGGGCCCGGCGGTTCCGGCGTCAACTTCGTCCGTCAGGCGGCCCGCGCGTTCGGAAACGACCTGCGCGACCGCTTCGACATCGTCGGCTTCGACCCTCGAGGCGTCGCGGGCAGCGCCCCCGTCCGCTGCAACACGGGCCCACAACTCGACGACTTCTTCGCCACCGACGCGTCCCCGGACGACAAGAAGGAAACCGACGCGCTCGCCACCGAAGGCCAGGAGTTCGCCCAGAACTGCAAATCAGAGGCATCCGCCGCACTTCCGCACGTCGGGACCGTCAACGCCGCCCGTGACATGGACGTCCTACGCGCCGCCCTCGGCGACCCGAAGCTGACCTACTACGGCGCCTCCTACGGCACCTACCTGGGCGCCTTTTACGCCGAGCAGTTCCCCCGGAACATCCGTGCCTTCGTCCTGGACGGCGCCGTCGACCCCACACTCTCCTCGACCGACGTCCTGATCGAACAGGCCAAGGGCTTCGAAACCGCACTCCGCGCCTTCGCCGACGACTGCGTCCGAGCAGGCTCCTGCCGCTTCGGCAACTCCGTCGACGCGGTCCTCGCCACCATCTCGGCCTTCCTCGCCAAGACGGACAAGACACCCCTCACGAACAGCCGAGACTCGCGAAAGGTCACCGAGTCCCTGGCCGTCATGGGCCTGGCCAGGGCCCTCTACGTGAAGGAGTACTGGCCCGTCCTCCGTCAGGCCCTCACCCAGGCCATACAGAAGTCCGACGGCACGATGCTCCTGACCCTCGCGGACGAGATGGTCGAACGCAAACCAGACGGCTCCTACAGCAACCAGACCGACGCAAACATGGCCGTCAACTGCGTCGACAAGCCCAACCCCCCGGACGCCGCCACCTACGCCAAGGCGGCCGCCGAAGCCGAGAAGGCCGCTCCCCGCTTCGGCCCCTTCGTCGTCTGGGGCGGCATCCCCTGCGTCTACTGGCCCACCCAGACGAAGGACCAACCAAAGCCCATCACCGCCAAGGGAGCCGCCCCCATCCTCGTCATCGGCACCCTCCGCGACCCGGCCACACCGTACAAGTGGTCCCAGAGCCTCGCAGACCAACTCTCCAGCGGCGTCCTCCTCACCTTCGACGGCGACGGCCACACCGCCTACCTCCAGGGTGACCACTGCATCACCCAGGCGACCGACAACTACCTCATCTCCACCGACCCACCGAAGGACGGCACCACCTGCCGCTAGATAACCAGTGCACACTCACCCCCACGGACCCGGTAGACTGCATCGCGCCGTGCCCCACACGGCACGCCGCCTTAGCTCAGTCGGCAGAGCGATTCACTCGTAATGAATAGGTCGTCGGTTCGATTCCGACAGGCGGCTCCAGCGCAAAGCCCCCTTCCGATCTTGGAAGGGGGCTTCTTGCTAACAGCGGCGTCTAGGCCGCCTCGCTCATGACCCGTGCGAACATGTCCGCGGCAGCCACCTCGGCCGACCGGATCACATGCGCATAGACCCGGAGCGTGATCGCCGGATCGGCATGCCCGAGTCGAGCGGCCACCACATGGACGGGGACACCGGCCAGGAGCAGCGTGGTCGCGTGGATATGCCGCAGGTCGTGTACCCGAGCGTGGGGGAGCGGCTCAGCCGGACGCGGCCCCTCCTTCGGCCGGTTGTAGGCCCGGATGGTCTTGGTCATGAGCCAGCCGACCGAGTCCGGGAGAATCGGGTCACCCCATCCAGTCGCGAACACGTAGCCGTCTTCCGGACCACGCCACTTCTCCCCGACGAGGAACTTGTCAGCCGCCTGACTCTTGCTGTGCTCGCGGAGGCCATCGATGACGCTTGTGGACCGGCTGATCGTGATCTATTTTGCGTCGACGTCGATGTTCGACCACCGCAGATTCAGCAACTCCCCACGCCGCGCACCCGTGTAGGCGGCTAGGTGGTAGAAGGCGAATAGCCGATGCCAACGGACGGCTGCCAGGAACGTGTGAAGCTGCGTGGCCATCCGCACCGAGCCCGGTTCGTTCAGCGCCGCTTCTGGCCTGGCCCGCTCGACCTGGTTGGACGGTATGAGTTCGTCGACCAGGACGGCGTCACCGAACGACTTGCGGAGAATTGCGTGCGTCCGTGTGACGGTCGAGATGCCGAGCGGTTTGCCGTCCTCGCCACCGCCCTTCAAGAGGTCGCGGTAGAGCCTCGTGGTTCGGGCCGGGCGTACGGCCTGGAGTCGAAGCTCGCCGATGTGCGGCTTGATGTAGAGCCGGATCATGGTGCGGTAGCTGGCGAGCGTACGCGGTCGAATCTCTCAGAGCGGCGCGGTCGTTCGTGCTCTCTTGGTGGACGTTGCCGGAAGCCTTTCGGTGGATTCCCGTCGTCGTGTTGGTCGATGAGGTCGCCGAGTTGTTCCTGATGGCGGACAAGTCGGAGAAGGATGAGGTGGCCAGGACGGCTACGGCCCTGCTGCGGTTGGCGCAACTGGGGCGGGCGTTCGCGGTCTACCTCGTCGTCTGCGGGCAACGCATCGGCTCTGACCTGGGGCCCGGCGTCACCGCGCTTTCTCTACGTCTTCAAGGGCGCCCGCTCCGCGGCCGCCGGGGGGGCCGGGCGGGGACGACGGGCGTGCGGCCTCTCCGGGCCGGTCCCGCCGTCCCCGCCCGCCCCTACAGGCAGCGAACCCGACCCAAGAGAACACGAAAGCCCGCACCGCTCTGAGATGCTGGCGAGGTGCACGGCACCACCAAGATCAGTCTTGATCGTTTCAGCGACACACCGGGGTCTCACGCACGACCGGAGGTTCGCTGCAAATTCGCGCCCCGTTCGGCCGCCTATGCGGCAGCCAGCCAGCAGCTTTACCCTGGGGTCCTCATCGCCCCTACGAGGGGTCGCAACACCAAGCCGGTCACGATCGTGCTGCATGAGATCCAGTCCTCATCGCCCCTACGAGGGGTCGCAACCGGTTGCCTTCTCGCGCTCGCCGGAGGCCGCGGGCGTCCTCATCGCCCCTACGAGGGGTCGCAACTCCCAGTCCCGCAGCGGGTCCACGCCCAGTGCGTCGTCCTCATCGCCCCTACGAGGGGTCGCAACGTCCACGACGTGTCGCGCGGCTTGGCGCCGCGCGGGTCCTCATCGCCCCTACGAGGAGTCGCAACCCGTGCAGCCCCCGCAGGGCGCCGGCGGCCAGACCGGTCCTCATCGCCCCTACGAGGGGTCGCAACTCCAACGGCCCGGCCGGGTGCTCAACGATAGCCAGCGTCCTCATCGCCCCTACGAGGGGTCGCAACGAGAGGGTGTCCATGCTGATCGACAAGCCGAGCGGCGTCCTCATCGCCCCTACGAGGGGTCGCAACCCGGGGTCAGAGAGTCCGCAGCACATCTTGGCCATCTGGTCCTCATCGCCCCTACGAGGGTTTACGGAACCAGGTCAGGAGCCATCAAAGGTGGCTCCAGCTAAAGGCCCCCTTCCGATCTTGGAAGGGGGCTGTTCGCTAAGCCGCTGTGCCTGGCCACGGTCAAGGCCGCCGCTCGTGCCGAGCGCACCGTCTGCACCGCTTGGCCGCAGGGAAGACCGCATGGCCCCCTCGCAGCGGTCTACGACGCGCTGCCTGCACCGCGCCGTCCGCATGATGTGATTACCGTTCCCGGTCGAGGGGACGACGCCGCCTCCAGGCGCCGGACGCCCCGACCAGGGCCAAAGACGATGCGTTGACGGCGCGTCGCTGTTGTTGCTTCAGGGTGGAGGGAGCCGGCCGGGCTAGGGCAACAGCGACTAGGGCCCGTGATCCTATGGACGGCGGGGAAGGTGTGGGGCACGGACACGGTCAGCCCGCGAGCTTAGTCCTCGGTCTGGAGGCCTTGGGCGGTGAGGCCCGGGTGCTGGTCGCTTACATGTTCGAGCTCGTCGAGGGCGTCTGCAAGGTGGTCGAGTCGGGGAGAGAGTGTCCGGGGCCAGGTAGAGGAACGTGGCAATGTGGTGATTCGAGGTGAGTGTAAACGGCGGTTGCTGGGCGGGGATTGATGGGTCGATAAGGTTGACTGCGGTCGGGTTCGTCGGGATCCTCAAGATCGTGAGCGGTGGGGTGTGGCTTAGTCAAGACCACCAACTGGTGCCGGGCGCCCAGATCTTCCGTAGTGGGCATCGTTTCTTTCTTGAGGCTTACTCTGCTAGTTTCTGCAGACTGCTGCTTCGCAGCATCGAGGGTGATGATGGGCTCGGTAACCACCATACGACCACCATCGACCTGCTGTTCCACCGGACCGAGGCCATCAAGATCGAAACTGATCTGAACGGGCTGACTGTCCGGTGTGCTGGTCCCGGAGAAGCTGAGAAGATCAAGCGGGGTTTGCATGGCCCCTATCGTGACTTGGGAAGCCGGGTTTTCCTGCTGGATAGTCGAGGCGGCACCGGTTACGTTGTCAGCGGGGCGGTTGGTTGGCGGGAGGGTGTTCTCGGCCCCACCCGGCGTAGCTTTTTCAACGAGGTCAACACGCCCAGAGACTATGAGCCAAGATGGCCGGTCCAGCCATTGTTCGGCATCGAGCACGGTCTGAAAAAAGCCTCAGTCCAGGACCTCGTTCAAGCCGTCGTGCAACCGGGGCAGGTACGCCGGGAGCAGTACCGCATGGTCCATGTCCTGATGGCCCGAGTCGACGAGCATGAAGTTTCGGCGGTTGGTGTTTTCCTAACCGAGGAAGACGCTGACGACGCCCGCGAACAGCTATCTCCGACGGTGAGTGCCTGCTGGGTCGAACCTCTGCCCATAGCCCTCTGACCGCTCGGTTGCTGGGTCCCGTCAGCGTGCTGGTCGCCTGTAGCCCTGCATGCTTGCTTAGCGAGTTGATGGGAGGGAGGTTGGATGATCAACGGAGATGACCCGCGGCCTAGGTGGATTGTTCGGCTCATCGCGGAGTTGAGCGCGCTTCTGCAGGAAGAGATTGAGCTTGCTGAGCCTCTAGAGAATTGCTTGATGGGCGACGAGGCGTTCTCCTGCCTTATTCGTAGTTCACCTCCGCAAGGCAACGGCTTCCAATTGTGCTGGGAAGGTGTGCTGGGGATGCAACTCATCGACGGGGAGCCTGACACCAGTGTTTCGCTTTTTTTGTACAGCAGGAATCGGCGACTCGGGGTGATGGACGATAGGGATGGAAGCTTCTTGGAGGTCGTCTACGAGGGTTCGCTGGAACATGGCGGGCAGTGGGGAAATCCCGTATGGATGCGGGACGACCTTGGTGAGTATCGCGCATACGAATCGTACGGCGATCGGTGACAGACCATCACGTCACGGCCGCTGTATGTGGGAGCGTTCGGCCTTTTGGGACTTGGGTGAGCGGCCACATTGGAATGGAGTAGGCGCCTTCTCCGGCCGGTCGGGGTGGTGTTGCCATTCTGGCGGACGGCTGGGACTCGTCGTGTGCGGGCCGGTGCTCTCGTTGAGTGCTGGCCCCCTGTCGGGACGTGATGCCTAGCCGATGGGCTGGGGAGTGGGGGCCAGGTGCTCGGCGAGGATTTTCAGGTGGGTCTCGCGGGCTTCGGTATGACAGCGGCGGCCCGCGTCGGTGATTGCGACGACGACGCCGCGGCGGTCGAACTCGCAGAGGTCGCGTCGGACGTAGTTCTGTTTCTCCAGGCGGGCGACGGTGCGGGAGAGGGCGCTCTGGCTGAGGTACATGGCCGCGGCGATCTCCTGCATGCGGGGCTTGTCACACTGAGCGTCCACGAGGCGGTCGAGCGTTTCGTACTCGCTCATGGTGAGGCCGTGGGCGTCCTGTAGCGCGCGGTCGAGGGCGCACGCGAGCTTGTTGTAGCAGGTCGCGAGCTCACGCCACCGGTCGACGAGTGCAGCCTCCGCCTTCATGGCGCGGATCCTAGCATGCGCGCGCATCTGATGCATCCGAATTAAGTTCCGAGGAATCTAGTGCATGGACATTGAATGCATGTGCATGTAGTGTCCTCCGTCGTGACTATCACTGACACCTCAGCTGCCTCTACCGTCGGCGCGCCGACCAGCAAGAGCGCGCCAGCCGAACAGACCTGGACTCCTCGGCTCTGGGGGGTCCTCGCGGTCCTGTGCGCCGTGTTGTTCCTGGACGGACTCGACGTCTCGATGGTCGGCGTCGCGCTGCCGTCCATCGGCACCGAGTTGGGCCTGTCCACGACGTCGCTGCAGTGGATCGTGAACGGTTACGTCCTCGGTTACGGCGGTCTGCTACTGCTTGGTGGACGCACCGCAGACCTGTTCGGGCGCCGAAAGGTATTCATCATCGCGATCGCTGTGTTCGCCGTGGCGTCGCTGATCGGTGGGCTCGTCAACAACGGTGCCCTGTTGATCGCCACCCGCTTCATCAAGGGCCTTGCCGCCGCGTTCACCGCGCCGACAGCTCTGTCCATCTTGACCACCACGTTCCAGGAGGGACCGGCGCGTAACCGGGCGCTGTCGGTGTTCTCGGTCTTCGGGGCCAGCGGCTACTCGTCCGGTCTGATCCTCGGCGGTCTGCTGACGGGCATCGGATGGCGCTGGACGTTCCTGATGCCGGTGCCTCTCGCCCTCATTGCGCTCGTCGCGGGTCTCGTGTTGATCCCGAAGGACCGGCCTGCGGCTGGTGGCGGCCACGACATCGTCGGAGCCGTGACGCTCACCGGTGGCATGCTGCTCGCTGTCTACGCGGTTGTCTCCGCGCCTGAACGTGGGTGGCTCGACCCCATCACGCTGGGGTTGGTCGCGTCGGCGGTGGTACTGCTGGCCGCCTTCTTCGTGACTGAGAACAAGGTGCGGCACCCGCTGATCCGGCTCGGCATCCTGCGGATCGGGTCGATCGTGCGAGCGAACCTGAGCATCATCGCCCTGTTCGGGTCGTACCTGAGCTTCCAGTTCATGATGACGCTCTACCTGCAGGACGTTCTCCACTGGTCGCCGCTGAAGATGGCGCTGGCGTTGCTGCCGGCCGGGCTCGTCGTGGCCGTCGGGTCCCCGTTCGTCGGGCAGCTGATCAACCGGTTCGGCACGGCCAAACTGATCATCAGCGCTCTGACGTCCCTGAGCCTCGGATATGCGTGGTTCCTGTTGACGGCGGGGAACACACCGAATTACCTGGTTTCGATTCTGCCGACGATGGTGCTGCTGGGCGGCGGCTTCGCGTTCGGGTTCAGCGCGATCATGGCGCAGGCGACGGAAGGGATCGACGACTCGGAACAGGGTCTGGCGTCCGGTCTCGTCCACACGTCGGCCCAGGTCGGTGCCGCCCTGGTCTTGGCGGTGGTTACGGTTCTGGTCGCGGACGGAACCGCGCCCGGTAGCGAGAACTTCGCCGAGTTCCACCCGGGGGCCAACCTGGTCAGCGTTGTTGCCGTGGTCGGCTTGATCCTGAACCTGGTGCCGCTTCTGGGCCGCTACCGTCCAAAGCACGCATAACCGGACCGACTGGCCACACGGGGACGCGCTCACCGCGAGCGCGTCCCCGTCTCATGTTCGGTCTGCCGGTAACTCTGAGGATGTCGTCCGAATCTGCGCCGTCACGTGGGAGGCGGATCCAGGCCTACGGTGTGTCGATGCCGTCGAGCGGCGTCGACGCTCAGCACATTGAAGTGTGGCGGGTCGGCGAGTGGCTGCTCCCTTTCCCACCTTGCGCCAAGCCCGCCGCGCGTATGCGCTTTGCGCCAGGGCGTTGCCCTCGCAGACCAGTGGTGTCGCCCGGTGCCTCGGTCGCCGAGACCATCCCGCCGGGTAGGGCGCCCGCGCTTCACAGATCACGACCATCGTGCAGGACGTTCCATGAAGCTTGAGATATACCGGTGGGATTCAGGCGTCCGAACGCTGTGGTCCGAGACCGACTTCTCGGGCGACGGTGTAAGTGGGCGCGCCGGTCATGCGCGGCTCTGCCTTACCGGACGGGCCTGCCAATGCTTCGTTGCCCCGGCCGTCCAGCAGTGTGTCGTGCAGGCGTACGCCATGCCCTGCCCGCCATTGCGGGGCGAGCGGACGGAATCACGACAGTGTCAGGAGCAGGGCTTGAAACTCGGGGGCGCCTTCCCAGGAGGTCGGAGACGTCCGAGTTCGGTCCATCCCCATCGGGCGTAGCGCCCTCTTGCTTCGGTATTGCCCGGTTCGACGAGCAGGGTCGCCCGTTCCTCGTTGCGCCCGGTGAGCAGCTCGTCGTGGAGGCCGCGCCCGATGCCTCGCCCACGCCACGGGGCGCGCACCATGAGCTCGGACAGCGCGAGCGTTCGGCTCCCCGTTTCCCGTATCGTCTCCTCGGCCAGGGGGGTCAACAGGCCCTGCCACCAGTGTGTGTCGGGTTGAAGTGAAAAGCCGTAGGCGTAGCCCACGATCTCCTCGCCATCGTGGGCCGTCACCAACTCCCAGCCTGGGGGCCGTCATGGGCCCGCTGAGCTGACGCCGATAGCGCTCTTCGCTGTGGAACACCGAGGCCTCTTGAGTGGCGTAGACCTCGCGCTCGATCACAACGAGTGTTTCGACTAGGGGACGTGCCTGCGAGGCCGTGTGGTGCAGAAACTGATCACGGCTGGTGCCTGCTTCCAAAGACCTGGTCGTACCGAGCACTCACCGCTCTGCTTCCTCGGCATTCCCCCCGGACACCTGTCTCACGCGAGCCCACTAGGTACTTGTGCGTTCTGGCTGGATGGACGTCGGCGGTGACCAGAACCACTTCCTGTATTACCAGAAGAAGTTGGGACGGCTGCCGAAGGCAGTACGGGTTTGGGCACGGTGGTGGTAAGTGCGTGACGGAAGTCGCGGACGGTCAGGGGTGCCGCTGTGCATGGAGGACGGCGTTCGGAATTGTGCGGCCGACTTCGGTGATCATTTGGGTTCGAGAGGCGGCGGGAGTCGTCTGGTAGCGGGTTGCCGCAACGATGGGTGTTTGATCAGGGTAGGAGTGGCTTTGATGTATACCGCCCAGTTCACCGGAAAGCGAGGAACCTAGGACGTGCGAAGGCGTTATCTCGTAGCCTGAATGTGCGACGACCAGGAGAGGCACGGCCTACGTCCGAGGATGGTATGCCCGATGCCATTGGTGTCCGGGTGGCACGTGCACGAAAGCGGCGCGGTCTCACACGGCATGGCCTGGCGCAGCGTGCTCGCTACTCCCGGTCCCATATCGCGCAGGTGGAGGCGGGGGCACGGGTTGTGCCCCGCCCGTCTTCGTTGCCGCGCCCTCTTTTGGGGCTGGATGTCTAATTAGGTGGCCGGAGGGAGGGCGGGTTTGGGTGCGGTGGTGGTGAGTACGTGGCGGAATTTGCGGACGGCCGGGTGGTGCCGCTGCTCTTGGGGGGCGGCGTTCAAACCCGTGCGGCCGACGGCGATGATCATTTGGGTTTGGCAGGCGGCAGGAGGTGGTGAGCTGTGTCGACGGGTTTTTGGCCTGGGTGGGTGTCCTGGTGCATATCGCTGGGTTCGCCGGAAGGCGAGGAATCTAGGACGTGCGAAGGCGTTGTCTCGTAGCCTGAATGTGCGACGACCAGGAGAGGCGCGGCCTATGTCTGAGGATGGTGGCTCCGATGCCATTGGTGTTCGGGTGGCACGTGCACGAAAGCGGCGTGGTCTCACCCAGCACGGTCTGGCGCAGCGTGCTCGCTACTCCCGGTCCCATATCGCGCAGGTGGAGGCGGGGGCACGGGTTGTGCCCCGCCCGTATTCGTTGCCGCGCCCTCTTTTGGTGCTGGATGTCTATTAGGTGGCCGGAGGGAGGGCGGGTTTGGGTGCGGTGGTGGTGAGTACGTGGCGGAATTCGCGGACGGCCGGGCGGTGCCGCTGTTCATAAGGGACGGCGTTCAGGACAGTGCGACCGACCTCGGTGATCATTTGGGTTCGGAAGGCGGCGGGGATCGTGTCGAGGATGATCGCGGCCTGCCTTACGCCCCGATCGATTCCGCCCTGTACCACTGTGCACAAAGCCTCGTGCAAGCGGACATTGGCGGCGTATTGGCGGTCGCCGCTGCGGGCCAGCACGAGGTCCCGCGCCCGGTCGGCCGCGGCCTCGTCGCCAGCGCCCGCGTGCACCCAGCTTTGAGCGAAATGGGCTTGGTCGTCGGTCCACAGGGTGGGGAGGATGCTGGTGGGCGCATCGGGTTCGCCGTAACCGACATAGCTGTTGAGCGCTTGAACTGCTTGATCATGCTGGCCGAGCAGGGTGAAAGCCTTGGCCCGGGTCCCGGCAAGGTCTGCCTTCCAGAATGACGCGCCGTCCCCGGCGATACGCTCAGCGGAGTGCGTAAGGGTCAATACCGTCCCGACGTCGCGCTGCCCATACAGCCCGACCCCGGCCTCTTCACAGCGAACCATCAGCCGTAGGTCCAGGTCGCCGCTGGAATCGGAGGCGGCGCGGGCTGTCCGCCACCAGCGAATGGCGGCGCCGTGGTCACCGAGCCGGGACAGCAGGTGGGCGTGCAGCATCGCCAGAGCTCCCTTGACCCTTTGCAACTCGGTCACGTCCCCGGCGGGGGCGGCGTCGAGCTGACGATCGAGGGCGAGGAGATCGATGACCAGGTCTTTGCGGGCCTGTGTGGCTGCTCGGGTCCGGAGCGCGTGGAGATGATCCACGCATGCTAGGTGCCAGTCGTCCAAATCGCGGGGTTCGGCCGTGAGGGCAAGGTCCGCCAGATGGCGAAGCGGCTCGGCGCCGAGAGTCGCCGTGCTCACCCCGAGCGCGGCCAAGAGTTGGAGCGCTGCGCGGCGTTTCACGTCGTCGTCATCTCCTGCGTGCGGGGGTGCCGATGTCTCAACGCTAACGCCGCGAGCGGTGACTGAGCCTAAACGCACGCCCGTGTGGTCCGCCGTCCTAGCGAGGGCCACGAGGTCGCCGTCCGCGTCTAGAAGATCATCGAGCTTGCGGACCAAGCTCTCGGAGGCAACTCTCTTGCCGCTGGCAAGCCGGGAGAGGTAGCCGCTGTTACACGGCACCCGCCGGGCCAGCTCGCGCTGACTGATTCCTCGCTCGGCCATGAGCGCGCGTAGCCGCTCCCCGAATGCCGCCATCGCCTTATCCGTTTCGTCCGGGATGACCCGCTGCCTGGTGGTGCCAGCTCCGCATGGCACCAGGCACCCTCTTCAACGCTAACGCCGGATGCGGTCGAGTGGAGGCCGAACGGTGTCTCCGGACACGCAGAACGACCCCGGGCGGTGTGTCGGCACCGTGCCCGGGGTCTGACCGGAAGTGAGGTCCCGGCTGTGAGAAAGGTAGCGAATTCGGCGCTGCCCGGTGACGCGGAAGTGTCGGTGGCTCTGGCGCGGTTGGGTGCTGCGCACGGGGACTGGGTGTTTCAGCATCTGCCGGTGGTGGAGCTGTCGTGGGAGGCGTTCCGGAAGAGCGATCGGTTCTGTGTCGGTGGGGGTGTGGGGTGGTTGCGTGCCGAGTCGGCGGAGCGGCTCGGCAGGCAGATCAGGGCGGTCGAGCGGGCGGAGGCCGAACTCGACGCCGAGGATGGCCGGTCTGACAAGGCGGGCGCCATGGACCCGGGCGTGCTGGAGGAGTTGACGCGGCTGCGCGCCGCACACCCCGGCTGGCGGATCGAGTACGCCGAAGGCAAGGGTGTCTCGTGGGTCGCCTCGCGTGACCGTGGTGACGAGTGGCTGGGTGGGCACACGGCGGCGGAGGCGCAGGACTCGGCCGGGCTGGCATCCCTCATCACGCAGGCCGTCTCGGTGTCCATCGCGCCCGGCGTGCGTGGTGGGGGGTGCGGTCGGTGAGTGGGACGAGGTACGCGCACGGTCACTGGACCGTTGAACAGTATCGGGCTCAGGCTGCCGCCGAGGTGGCGCGGCGATTCGGCGCGCTGGCGTGGTTCGGGGTCTACACCGGGCTGTGGTGGGCGATGGTCGACGGCCGGTGCCTGGTGCAGGCCACGGATCCGGAGAAGCTCGGCGAGCAGATCATGTCCGCTCGCATGTCCGCCCGGGGGTGGCGGCCGTGATGTCCCGGCAGGAGAAGCTGGAACGGCTGCGCGCGCAGTTCCCGGATTGGGACTTTCGATGGCATGAGGTCGAGCCGTCCTGGCACGCGAAGCGCAAGGTGGCCGACTACGTCGACCGGTCTGCCGTGTGCACCGAGGTTCGTGGGACCGATCCGAGCGAAGTGGCCGTGTTCCTGCTGTACGTCGTGGCCATCGAACCGGTCGAGCAGCCATGGCGGAGGGGAGACCATGACACCTCCGCCATGGCTTCCGCATGAGTAGCAGCGCGAGCATGATCGGACCTGGCCCAGGCATTGGCCACGGTCAGGCGGTTGAGGGGGACGAGATTGTGCCGGAGTCGCGGTATTGGCTGTGTCACCGCCAAGGCCCCGGAGCGGGTCGCTCAGCTCAGCAACATCATCACGAAGGCCGTCGCCCGGCGTCGTGGCGTCTGCGACGGACGAGCGGATCCGAGTGAGCCGGGGGGCGCCGTCGATCCCCGCCTGTCGACCGCGTTGCCCCTTTCAAGGTCACACTCTGAGGTGGCTGGGTGCGTCGTCCGTGATGACAGCACTGAACTGTCGCAGGTGTGGATCACCTGTCGGGAGGCCGGTCGTTGACGGCTGATGGATCAGCACCGCCTATCGACGGCGGAGTGGAAGCGGGCCCCCAAGCCGCTGCGCCGCCTACAAGATCGTCCCGGACCTTTGAGTAGGGGGTTCCTACCGGCAGGTCTCTAAGACATCGTGTGGGTGATTTGGCTGGTCGTGAAGTATCCGCTGCTTTGAAATCGCGTGGGTGTACTTCTGGATGCTGCACTCCCTGCTGCTCTGTTACTCAGCCTCGGCGGTTTTCGGGACGGTTTCTCGGTGGAACGCTGGCCGTTGGTCTCCATGGGCCCCTAGCCCGGATTGGGGCCCATGGAGTTTGGGTCCGTCGTTTGGCGGTGTCCTTCTGGTCGTGTTGAGCGGCTGGTGGGTGCGGCTGGTTGTGGTCGTTGGTTGGTTGTTTGAGGGCGGTTCTGGTGGGCTGGGTCGGTTACTTGGGGCGTTTCCAGAAGGGGCGGCGGGGGGTGCTTTCGCCGGCTTGGGAGGCGAGGAGCTGGAGGGTGCGGGTCCATAGGTCGTTGGTGGTGGCTTGGTCTGAGGTGGGGGTCAGGCGGCGTAGGTCGTCGCGGAGGTCGGTGAGGGGCTTGGCGTTCTGGTGCTGGGCTTCCATGCGTTGGACGATTGATTCGAGGTTGGGGAGAAGTTCGTTTATGAGGTGGTGGATGCGGTGGTCGTGGGTGTTGGGAACCTGGCGTAGGCGGGTGAGGATGTTCTTCAGTTCCTGTTGGAAGGCGGCGATGGGCGTCTGGGGGGTGGCGGACGGCGGTTTCGGCTTTGCGGTTCGTCTGCCGCGGGGTGCGCCGGAGGGGCGGGCGGGGGGTGCGGCGCCGTAGGCCGGTGGTGGGCCGCCGGGGGATGGGGGTGGGGTGGCTGTGAGGGGTGCTGGGGCGGGGGAGAAGGCGGCGGGCATCGCCATGGGGGCGGCCGCTGCCGGGGCGGCCCAGCCTTGGGGCATTTCCACTGGCTGGATGACCTGGTGTGGGGTGTCGCCGGTGGTGACCACGCGGTCGTCTACGGCCACGAATGCGGTGAAGCGGCACAGGACGCCGAAGCGGAGTGAGGTGTCGATGATGCGTTGTTCGAGGGTGTCGGGGCCGCCTGCCGTGTAGCGATCTTCTAGGTCGCGGAGGTGGGCGCGGGCCCAGATGGATCGGGTGGCGGGGGCCTTGGTGACGGTGGGTGTGGCTTGTTGTTCCCAGGTGTGTCCAGTGGATGTGGTGCCTCGGATGGTGAGGGAGCCGGAGGGGGTGCCGCGGTAGCGGCCGGCGATCAGCAGTGGGACGCCGGGGAAGAGGGCGCCGAGCCTGGCGGGGGCCACTGAGTCGGGGATGATTTCCAGGTTTTCGGGGTGGAGGGTGAGGTGCGTGGCGAGGGGTGCGGTGATTCGGTGGTGGATCGACTCCATGGCCTCGTCCAGGCGGTCTTCGGACTCGACGAGTTCACAGCGGCCTTGGCCGATGGTCGCTAGTCGGTTCAGGAAGCCTGCGTTGACGGCTCGATCTATGCCGACCGTGTGGACGCGGACGCCACGGAGTTGAGGTTCCAGGTGGGCGAGGAGTTGGTCTTCGTTGCCGACCTGGCCGTCGGTGATCAGGACCAGTACGCGATCGCTTGTGGAGTCGGCCAGGAGGCGGCAGGCCTCGTCTAGCGGGGACAGCATTTCGGTACCGCCGCGTGCCTCCAGTGTCGCCAGGTGTTCGACCGCGCGGAAGCGGTTGCGGTCGGTGGCGTTCACCAGGCCGGGGGAGAGGTCGCGGGGGCGTTCGATGACAGTGTCGAAGGAGAGGACGGCGAAACGGTCGTCGGTGTGGAGGGTGTCGACGATGCGGGCGGCGGCGCGGCGGGCGGCGACCATCTTCCAGCCGTGCATGCTGCCGGATCGGTCGAGGACGAGCACGACGTCGCGTGGGCTCGGATGAGTCTCGCCGGAGGGGAGCACGGTGAGGTTGAACGTTCCTTCTTGGCCTGAGTCGTCTGGGACGAGGGTGAGGGCCGCGCTCTCCTGTGCGGCGAAGTCGAGGCGGAGGATGAAGTCGCGGTCGAGACGGTCGCCCGGCGCGAGTCGTACGGTCGTGGTTTCGTCGTCCTTGGTCTCGGTCACCACGTGCAGGGCTGAGCGGAGCTGGATCAGTGGGAGCCCGGCTGCGTTGATGTCGACGGTGATGGCCAGCGAGACCGGGTTGGGGAAGCCCGGGAGGAGGACGGGTGGGCTGATTCGGGAGGCGTCCGGGACGGCGTCGGTGTCGTCGGCTACTCCTGAGCCGGTGCGTTCACCCTCCAGGGGGGCTCCGGGGATATAGCGGGGGGCGACGACCAGGGGGAGGCGGAATGTGGCGCTGGTCGTCGACTCGTGGGGGAGGGGCTGGTCGAGATTCAGCCTGACTGTCACGCGTTCGCCCGGCAGGATGTTGCCGACCCGCATGGTGAAGACGTCGGGACGGTCTTCTTCGGCGATGGCGGCGCGCTGCCCGGAGGCGATCGCGGTGTCGTAGTCCTGTCTGGCCTGGGAGCGTTCCTTCAGGGTTCCTTCGATGACGCGGTCGGCGGCCTCCAGGCGTAGTGCGGTGACGGCGCCTCGGTCGGGCAGCGGGAAGACGTAGGTGGCTTCCAGTGGGATGTCGTGGGGGTTGTGGAAGCCCTGGATGATTTCCACTCCGGCGGCCAGGCCGGTGATCGTGGCGTGTATGTCGACGGAGTCGAGCGGCAGGTTGCCCTTTTCGGTGCTGAGCGCGCCCAGACCGTGGTCGGGGTCGGAGGGCTCGGTGTCGGGTAGCGGCAGGATGCGCACGGTCACTGGGACCTCCGGGTGGGACGGGCGGACTGGGACGTGGGGTTTTCCGAGGCACTGATGAGACCGCGCCGCCGCAGTTCTTGGAGAAGCGGGCGCGCGGCGTTCTCGATGGCGGCCAGGTCGTCGCCGTTCAGGACGGGAACGTCCAGAAGGAGGGTGAGGTCGGGGGCGAGCCTTACTCCCTGGACGACCGGTGGGGGCGGCTCGCCGTAGTCGTCGGACAGGGCTGCCTGGCGAAATGACACGTCAGGACGCGCGTTCCAGAAGTTGGGGCGGGAGGGCTTGTCCGTTCGGTCGGACGGTGGGGCTGAGGCGGCGGGTGGCGCTGGGGCGGCGGCGGGTGGGGTTGGGAGGGCGGCGATTCGTTGCAGGGTCTCGTCGGTGGCGGTGGCGAGCTCTACCTGGATCTCGGCTATGGAGCGGCCGGTGGCCTGGCGTCGCTTCACGGCGACCAGTTGCAGGAGGTGGCGACGGCCGTAGAGGGCGGTTCGGCCGCGGCGGCCCAGGGGCGGGTCGATGAGGCCGATGGTGGTGTACCAGCGGATCAGTCGTGCGTTGGGCAGGTCGCGTACCCGGCCGCTGACCTGCGTGGACCCGTCCGCAGAGAGCGCCGCGGCGGCGTGTTCCGCCAGCTCGCCGATCGTCCAGGTGCCGTCCATGAGGAGATGGTGACACTGTCATCGTGACAGTGTCAAGGTGGATTGGAGATCGACTTGGCGATCGGTGGGGTGGGCGGGCGTCGGGGGTGTGTGTCGGTGGCAATTGTGGGGGAATTGTCGGCTAGTGACGTATATAATTGATTGGTTGAGGAGATATTGTCCTGGTTGGTGGAGTGTGGCCGCCTTGTGGGTGGGGCTGTGGCGGTGGCCTTACGTGACATTCTAGGAAAAGGTGTGAGGAAGGGTAAGAATGGGGTTCGGTATCCTGGATCGGTCTCTTGAATTGGTCGGTGAAGAGCGCTCGAAGCCTTTATTTTCTGGGGTATGAGCGACCGTCTTCTGGTCGAGGCGTTGCGTGAGCGCGACCCCGATGCCCCCGCCGCCATGTATGACGCCCATGCCGAACGTCTGTACTCCTACTGCTGGTTTCAGTTGCGTTGCCGGGACGCGGCGCAGGTGGCGTTGCGTGACACGTTCATCGTGGCCGAGGCGCACATCGGCAGACTGCGTGACCCGGAACGGTTCGGCGCATGGCTCTACGCCCTGGCCCGGGTGGAGTGCGCGCGTCGGTTGCCGCCCGAGGGGCAGTCGCCGGACATGCCGGTCGCCAGTCATGACCAGGATGACGTCGATCAACGCGTTGTGGCATGGCAGGCGGTTCGCTCGCTGTCGGCAACCTCACGGGAAATTCTGGATCTGAGGGTCCGGCACAAGCTGTCCATAACTGATCTGGCCGCCGTGTTCGACGTGTCGTCGAAGGATGCTCAGGAAGCGCTCGACAAGGCGCACGCTGAGTTGGAAGAGGCGTTGACGGCGGAGATACTCGCGCACCAGGGTCCTTACGGCTGTGCTGAGCGTGCCCGGTTGCTTCGGGAGCGGAGGGAGGGCTTCGACCGCGAGCTGAACGGTCGGTTGATGCGGCATGCGGGTGAGTGTTCCGTCTGCGGAGCGTTCCGTCCCCGGACGGTTTCGGCCGCCAAGGTGTACGGGCTTCTACCGGAGGCCCGTCCGGCGGCGGAACTGCGGCTTCGGGTCATGAACTGCTTCTTCGACCCGGAACTCGTCGGGTACCAGGTCTTTGTCGCGACACGGCTCACCGCCTTCGCGGCTGATGGCTTCCCGGTCCAGTCCAGGCGACCGGTACGGCCGCTCAGGGCTTCGTGTCCTGTCTGGCTGCGTCTGGTGCGTACGGGAGCCCGGTTGGTGGGGACGTCCTTGGACGAGGACGTTCCCCGACCGACGGGTCTTGGAGCCCAGGCAGTACGGATCGTCGCGGTACTGGTGGTCATGGCCGTCGCCTCTGCGGCGGCGATCGCTTTCATGTTCGGGCTGTCCAGTACGGGTGGGCGCGACGCGGACACACTCGCTGGTCCGCGACCGACCGTGGTTCCCGGAATTTCGCAGCGGCCTGAGACTGCACGACCGTCTCCGGACCATCCGGAAGCAGTCGGGCACCTTGACCTCGCTCCGGTCTCCGCCACGTTCCCGTTGGGGGCGCGGGTGTCGTCCGCGCCGCCTACGGCACTCCAAGAGTCGCCACCACCTTCTGGAGTTGCGGTCGAGCCGTCTGGATCCGTCCAGAAGGGCACGCTGGGGGTTTCTCCGCTCTACGTTGACCTGGCGGGGGAGTCGAGTGGGTCCGTTCAACTGCGAGCTGTGGGTGGAACTGTGTCGTGGGCGGCGAAGAGCCGTGGGCCTCTTCGAGTGGATCCGGCGGCGGGACGACTCTCAGCTGGGAAGGGCGTGACCGTGCGGGTGCAGGTTTCGCGCCGGCCGGACTCTCGTGGGGAGGGAGTCATCACATTCTCCCCGGGCGGGGTCCATGTGCATGTTGCTTGGCGACCCAAGGCGGCGGGGCCGCGGCCGGAGCCGACGCCCTCGCCGACGCCCACGGATTCCGGTTCTGGTGGTTCGCCCACACCGTCCGCCACTCATCGGCCGGGTGAGGCGACGCCCTCCAGTACGGAGCCTCCGTCCTCTCCGGAGCCGCCGCCCGCCGAATCGCCGCTCGCGAGTGACGGACCCGCTCCGCCGCCTTCCAGTCCTTGAGAGGGCGGCGCGGTGTACTTGCCGTTGGTCGAGTCGACTACGTTCCGTAGGTGATCTTTTGCGCTAGGTGGTAGGGGCCGTGGGGAGGACGTGCTCATGGCATCTGGTGCGACAGAGACCGGCCGAGTGTTCTCGACCCTCTTTCGTGGTGCGGCGCTGCGGCGGTTCGCCTTCTCTGTGGGACTTGCCGTGGGTGTGGGCGTGGTGTCACCGGTCACGTGCTCCGGTGCCGCCCTCGCCGATCCGTCGCCCAGTTCTCGCGATGTCGAACGGAGCGAGAACCGCGTCAGGGAGCGGGCTGCCGAGGTCGGTCGGACGAAGGTCCTGCTCGCGCAGGCGGACGGTGAACTGGACCGGCTCACCGTTGCCGCCGAGGCCGCGATAGAGCGCTATCACGGTGAGCGGCTCAAGCTGCAACGTGCCCGAGAGGCATACGCGGAGAACCAGGTGCGGGTGGTGGGCGCCGACCGGAGGATGGAGGAGACGCGAGGGGAGCTTGCGTCCTTCGCGGCACAGGTTTATCAGGGCGGGATCGGCCCCGGGCGGATGCCGTCGGCGCTCGCCGGACACGGTGGCCCGCAGGGTTACATGGATCGTGCCGTGATGGTCGAGATGGTCGCCCGACGTCGGGCGGCTGTGGTGGAGCGTGTGCGGGCGTCCCGGATCGTCGCCGACGTGTTTCGCCGCCAAGCCCAGGTCGCGTTCGTCGAGCAGAGTGCCGCGACGAAGCGCGCGGACGAGGCCAAACGGGCCGCTCAGGACGCGGTGGACAGGCAGCGGGCGGCCGTGCAACGGATCGAGGCGGAGAAACGGCGGCTGGAGGGGCGGCTCGGGCGGGCGCAGGCTCATGCGGCCCGGGTCAAGCGTGCGCGGGAACGGGCGTTGGAGAAGGCGGTAGCTCGTAAGGTGCGTGCGGAGTTCGCTGGTTCAGAGCCGTCCTCCGCGGCGGTGCGCGGTGCGGTCGCGGTGCGGGCGGCACTGGAGTGGCTTGGAACTCCGTACTCGTGGGGTGGCGGAACGATCGACGGTCCGAGTCATGGAGTGGCACAGGGCGCGGGAACAGTGGGCTTCGACTGCTCTGGTCTGGTCATGTACGCGTGGCACAAGGCGGGTGTACGGCTCGACCACTGGACCGGTACTCAGTGGACGTCCGGGCCGCACGTTCCCGTCGACGACTTGCGCCGGGGCGACCTGGTCTTCTTCGCCAAGGACACGTCCGATCCCGGCACGATCCACCATGTGGGCCTCTACCTGGGTAGGGGCCGGATGGTCGAGGCGCCCTTCAGCGGTGGGCGCGTGCGCGTGTCCAGCATCTACCGAGGGGACCTGATCGGTGCGACCCGTCCGGCGGGCTGAAGCGCACCCCGAACATCGGGAAGGGTGCGTGCCCCCAGGACGACGAGAACCCTTCCGCAAGAACGTTCATGCGGAAGGGTTCTGCGTGAGCCCTGTCGCTGTAAGCCGTTTCGCTGCGAGTCGTGTCGCTTGGGCGCGGGAGCGGAGTCAGCGCCGTCCACGGGTCCCGGCTCGTCGCGTCTGTATCGGTCCAGCGGATCGGAGGCGGACCGTCGACCGGGCGCGGCGTCGCCTTGGGTGGGTCGCTTCGGTCACGGTCATCGGTCAGTGGCCGCCCAGGTCCGCCGCGCGCTTGAGGGAACGCTCGATCTCCTGCTCGGCCTCGACGCGTCCCACCCAGCTCGCGCCCTCCACGGACTTGCCCGGCTCCAGGTCCTTGTAGACCTCGAAGAAGTGCTGGATCTCCAGGCGGTCGAACTCGGCGACGTGGTGGATGTCGCGCATGTGCTCCATGCGGGGGTCGGTCGCGGGCACGCAGAGGACCTTGTCGTCACCACCGGCCTCGTCGGTCATCCGGAACATGCCGACCGCCCGGCAGCGGATGAGGCAGCCGGGGAACGTCGGCTCCTGCAGGAGGACCAGCGCGTCCAGGGGGTCGCCGTCCTCCCCGAGGGTGTGTTCGATGAACCCGTAGTCGGCGGGGTACTGCGTCGAGGTGAAGAGCATGCGGTCGAGACGGATGCGACCGGTCTCGTGGTCCACCTCGTACTTGTTCCGCTGGCCCTTCGGGATCTCAATGGTGACGTCGAAATCCAAGATGTCCTCCGCTCCCTGCACGCGGGCAGTGAATAGTCTTTCGGGAGCCCGTGGGCGAGGCCGTCCCCACAGGTGAGTGTTTCCCTTATATAAGGATGTCGCACGTTGGTGAGTGCTGAGTGGGAGAGGGGTGGTCACGTCCCCGGACGGGCCCGTGCCCTCGCGGTCATGTCGCTGTCCCTCCTTAACGTTTTCGCTGTTGCCGCCGGTTTGGCAGTGGTGAAACTCACACCGGATCGACGCCTGTCCCCGCAGCCGCCCGGCGTCGCCGCACGTGACCTCGTTCCGGCCCCGCGGGCGGCGGTGCTCTCGGCGACCGACCCGGCGTCCGGTTCGGCACCGAACGCGGCCACCCTGGGCGGGCGGCTCTCAGCCCTGATCGGTGGTCCGAGCGCGAAGCTCAACGCCGTGGTCATCGATGTGGCCGACCGCCGTCCCCTGTTCGAGTGGCGTGCGGACCGGCCGGCGACCCCCGCCTCGACGACGAAGCTCGTGACCGCGGCGGCGGCGCTGGCGTCGGTCGGCCCCGCCCACAGGATCACCACGCAGGTCGTGCGCGGTGCCGGTGGCGAGATCGTACTGGTCGGGGGCGGGGACCCGACATTGACGGCCCTTCCGACACGCCCCAACGCGGGGCATCCGCCCTACGCGTCGCTTCGGGAGTTGGCCAGGCAGACGGCCACCGCGCTGAAGGGGACGGGTGTGGGACGAGTGCGTGTTGACTTCGACACGTCCGCGTACCAGGGGCCCACCACGGCCGCGGGGTGGAAACCCAACTATCTGCCAGATGGCGAAGTCGCACCTGTCACGGCACTGATGGTCGACAAAGGACGCGCTGCCCCGTTCGACCCGTCCAAGAAGACGCGGGTGCCCGATCCGGCCCTAGTGGCGGCGAGACAGTTCGCGCGGTTGCTGGCCCAGTACGGGGTCGGCGCGAAGGTCGGACGGAGCACGGTCGCGCCGAAGGGAGCCGAGCGTGTCGGCGCCGTCCAGTCACCGCCGATGTCGGCGTTGGTGGAGCACCTGCTGACCGACAGTGACAACGATGTGGCGGAGGCGGTGGCCAGGCAGGTCGCCCTGAAGCAGGGGCGGCCGATGTCGTTCGTTGGTGCCACTCAGGCCGTCCAGCAGGTTCTTGCGCGGCTGGGCGTCACGGCAGGGATCGTCGTGAACGACGGCAGTGGCCTTTCGACGCGCAATCGGATCTCGCCGATCGCGCTGGCCCGTCTCGTGTCGATCGCCGCCGGTCAGGACCGTCCGGAGCTTCGTTCGGTCATCACGGGCATGCCGGTGGCGGGGTTCTCGGGAACGCTCGGACCGCCCCGCTACACCGGTGCGACGAGCCGCGCGGGAGCCGGGGTCGTGCGCGCCAAGACGGGCACCCTGGCGGGGGTCAGCACGCTCGCCGGGCTGGCGCATGACGCGAACGGACGGTTGCTGGCGTTCGCCTTCATGGCGGGAGACGGCAAGGGGCAGGTCGACCCCGGGAAGCTGGACCAGCTCGCGTCCGCACTGGCGACCTGTGGGTGCAACTGACTCAGATCGTTCGCTCGACGGCGTCCACAAGGTACTGGCGTGGAGTGTGGGCAGGCCCGTACGGGAGATAACCAGGACGGTTGTTCGTTGAACGACTGAGCAGGGGCGCTCCGGCGCCGTCTCCGAACGTACGGTGGAGTACATGAGCGCCTCAATGATCGACTGGAACGTGGCAGTTCAGGCCGGAACCCGGCTTGTCAGGCCCGGCCCGCAGGTCAGCCATGCCGAGGCCCGTGAGGTCGTGGCGGAGCTGCGTGAGCTGTCGAAGGTCGCGCACGGGCATGTCCGGGACTTCACCGGCCTGGCATCCGAGCTCGATCCCGCCCCGGCGACGATCGTGGACCGGCCCGGCTGGATCCGCGCGAACGTGGACGGTTTCCGTGTGGTGCTCGAACCGCTCATGGAGCAGATGTCCCAGCGGCGTGGGCCGGGTGCCTTCGGCGGGGCGGGCAACGTCGTCGTCCAGGCTGTGGGCTCGCGCGTCACCGGCATGCAAGTAGGGGCCATCCTCGCCTACATGGCCAGCCGTGTGCTGGGCCAGTACGAGTTGTTCCTGCCGCCGGACCCGTCAGGGCACGCGCCGACCGGACGGCTGACCCTGGTCGCGCCGAACATCGTCCATGTCGAGCAGGAACTCGGCGTGGAGGCGCACGACTTCCGGCTGTGGGTGTGCCTGCATGAGGAGACCCATCGCGCCCAGTTCACCGGTGTCCCCTGGTTGCGCGAGTACGTGCAGGAGCAGATGACCGAGTTCCTTCTCGCGTCCGACCTCGACCCGGGTGTGATGCTGGAGCGCATCCGGGACGCGGCCGAAGCGGTCGCGGACGCCGTACGTGGGGGCGACGCCAACCTCATCGACGCGATCCAGTCGCCGGAACAGCGCGCGATCCTCGATCGCCTCACGGCGGTGATGACCCTCGTCGAGGGGCACGGCGACTACGTCATGGACGCGGTCGGCCCGGAGGTCGTCCCGTCCGTTCAGCAGATTCGCTCACGTTTCCAGGGGCGGCGTGACGGCGGCTCCAAGCTGGACAAGACGATCCGGCGTCTGCTCGGCATCGACCTCAAGATGAAGCAGTACGCGGAAGGATCGCGGTTCGTCCGCAGGGTCGTCGCCGAAGTGGGGATGAGCGGCTTCAACCAGGTGTGGCAGTCCTCGGAGACGCTCCCCACCCATGACGAGATCAAGGAGCCGACCCTCTGGATCGAGCGGGTCGTCGGTCCGCGCGCCATCGATGCGCCCCCCAAGGCCAACGAGGCCTGAGCGGGGGAGCGGGGGAGCGGGAGCAGAATCAGGGCGCCGTGGTGATATGGATTTGCCATGGGGCCTGATCCGGCGGTGGCGGCGGTACGTCTCGCGGTGAGACGCTCTGTCGCCGATCTGCCGCCGGGTGCGGTGGTGGTCGCGGCCTGTAGTGGCGGTGCCGACTCGCTGGCCCTTGCCGGCGCGCTGGCCTTCGAGGCGCCCAGGGCGGGGCTGAGCGCAGCCGGTGTCACGATCGACCACGGGCTCCAGGACGGCTCGGCGGAACGCGCTGACGCGGTGGTGCGGACCCTGGCGGGTCTGGGGCTGGATCCATCCGGGTCGATCGCGGTCACCGTCGACGGGCCGGGTGGTCCGGAGAACGCGGCTCGTGAGGCTCGTTACAACGCGCTCGACGACGCCGCCCGCCGCTTGAGCGCGGTGGCCGTCCTGCTTGGGCACACGCTGAACGATCAGGCCGAAACCGTTCTCCTGGGGTTGGCGCGAGGTTCCGGGGCCCGATCCCTGGCCGGTATGCCGCCGGTGTTTCGCCGCCCGTCCGCCTCAGAGGGGGAGACGCAGGGGGTTCTCTACCAGAGGCCGCTGCTTGAACTCGACCGTGCCACAACGCGCAGAGCCTGTGAGGCGATGGGGCTTGAACCCTGGGACGATCCTCACAACGTTGACCCCGCTTACGCGCGCGTCCGGGTACGGCATGAGGCACTGCCCGCCCTGGAGAAGACCCTCGGCCCCGGAGTGACCGAGGCACTGGCACGGACGGCCAGGATGCTGCGGGACGACGCGGACGCCCTGGACGAACTCGCCGCGCACGCCTACGCAGACCTCGTCGAGGCCTCCGAAGAGGGCTACGGCACGGCCGTCAGCCTGGGAGGACTCGAGGACCTGCCCAGAGCCGTCCGCACACGGGTACTGCGGATGGCGGCGGTCAAGGCGGGAAGCCCACCGGGTACGCTCGCGGCGGTCCACGTCGATGCGGTGGATCGGCTGGTCACGGCCTGGCGGGGCCAGCGGCACGTGGATCTGCCCGGGGGGCTTCGGGCCGTCCGACGGTATGGGAAGCTGCTGTTCGGCCCGGTTTGACATCGCGCCGTGGACGAATCGTTACACGACCGTCTCGCGGCGCGCCCGCCGCGTGAGCCGCGAGAACGGCGCGTGGTGATGTCCGTCCCACCAGGACGGGCGAGGTCTGAGCGATGAGGGTGGGATTGTGGACGAGAAGGACCTGGGCACTGACCTGGCGAAGGTGCTCATATCGGAGGCCGATCTCCAGGCCAAGGTGCAGGAGCTCGCCGGGGAGATCGACGCCGACTACGCGGGTAGGGATCTGCTTCTCGTCGGTGTCCTCAAGGGCGCCGTCATGATCATGGCGGATCTGGCGAGGGCCCTGCATTCGCCCGCCTCGATGGACTGGATGGCGGTGTCGTCCTATGGGTCGGGGACGAAGTCGTCCGGTGTCGTGCGCATCCTGAAGGACCTCGATACGGACATCCTCGACCGGCACGTTCTGATCGTCGAGGACATCGTCGACTCCGGTCTGACCCTGTCGTGGCTGGTGAGCAACCTGCGCTCGCGGGGGCCCGCGTCGTTGGAGGTATGCGCGCTGCTGCGCAAACCGGAAGCGGTGAAGACCGACGTGGACGTCAGGTACATCGGGTTCGACATTCCTAACGAGTTCGTCATCGGCTACGGGCTCGACTATTCAGAGAAGTACCGGAACCTGCCGTTCGTCGGCACGCTCGCCCCACACGTGTACGGCGGCGGAGGCGCGAACGGAGCCTGACCGGGCCGGGGAACGGGCCTGGGAAACGGGCCCGTGGAACGAGGCCAGGGAACAAGCGCCCGTGACGAATCGTTGCAAAGGTCGTTGACGGGTATATGCGTGGGATGCAGGAGAACAGCGCAGGCTGCGTCGTCCGCATCCCGCGGTGTACCGTCGGTGTCCCAGACCCTCGGGTCGGGGAGCCACACGAGGGAAGCCGCCACGGCGGATCCGGCGCCCCGGGCGACGGGCCGACGGTGGGACGCATGGTCGGTCGCCTCGGCGTTCGTCCCCCGGGACGGGCGAGCATCGCACACAGACGTTGGTCAGGAGGGACGGGCCCCGGAGGGGTAACCGGATAAATGGACGTGAAGCGCTATTTTCGCGGGCCGCTGCTGTGGATCCTGCTGTTCGGCCTCTTGATCGCCCTTGTGATGTGGGGCGTCAACCCCGGCCGATCGTTCGAGAAGGTCGACACCTCCAAGGTCGTCCAGGAGATCAACGCGGGTCAGGTCAAGTCCGCGAAGATCATCGACAAGGACCAGCGGATCGAGCTGACGCTCAAGAACGGCAAGCAGCAGCAGGCCTCCTGGGTTGACGGTCAGGGCCTCCGACTTCAGGAGCAGCTCCAGAAGCAGGCCGACGCGGGCAAGATGCCCGGCGGCTACAACGTCGATGTGCCGAAGCAGAGCTTCTTCCTGAACCTGCTGTTCAGCCTGCTCCCCATCGTCGTCATCGTGCTGATCTTCCTGTTCATCATGAACCAGATGCAGGGCGGCGGCTCGCGGGTGATGAACTTCGGCAAGTCCAAGGCCAAGCTCATCACCAAGGACACCCCGAAGACCACCTTCGCCGACGTCGCCGGGGCCGACGAGGCCCTGGAGGAACTCGAAGAGATCAAGGACTTCCTGCAGAACCCGGCGAAGTTCCAGTCGATCGGCGCCAAGATTCCCAAGGGCGTGCTGCTGTACGGCCCGCCCGGTACCGGTAAGACCCTGCTGGCGCGTGCGGTGGCCGGTGAGGCGGGCGTGCCGTTCTACTCGATCTCCGGTTCCGACTTCGTCGAGATGTTCGTCGGTGTGGGCGCGTCCCGCGTACGTGACCTGTTCGAACAGGCCAAGACCAACGCGCCCTCGATCATCTTCATCGACGAGATCGACGCCGTCGGACGGCACCGCGGCGCGGGCCTCGGCGGCGGTCACGACGAGCGCGAGCAGACCCTGAACCAGCTGCTGGTCGAGATGGACGGCTTCGACGTCAAGGGCGGCGTGATCCTGATCGCCGCGACGAACCGTCCCGACATCCTCGACCCGGCGCTGCTGCGTCCCGGCCGGTTCGACCGGCAGGTCACCGTCGACCGTCCCGACCTGGAGGGCCGCAAGGGCATCCTGCGCGTGCACGGGCGCGGCAAGCCGTTCGCCCCGGACGTCGACCTGGACGTGATCGCGCGCCGTACCCCGGGCTTCACCGGCGCCGACCTGGCCAACGTCATCAACGAGGCCGCGCTGCTCACCGCGCGGTTCGACCGCAAGCTGATCGACATGGACACCCTCGAGGAGTCCATCGACCGCGTCATGGCCGGGCCGGAGCGCAAGACCCGCGTGATGTCGGAGAAGGAAAAGAAGATCATCGCCTACCACGAGGGCGGGCACGCTCTGGTGGCGCACGCGCTGCCGAACTCCGACCCCGTGCACAAGGTGACGATCCTGCCGCGCGGCCGGGCCTTGGGTTACACCATGACCCTGCCGATGGAGGACAAGTTCCTGACGACGCGTTCGGAGATGACCGACCAGCTGGCCATGCTGCTCGGTGGGCGCACCGCGGAGGAACTGGTCTTCCACGAGCCGACGACCGGTGCCGCCAACGACATCGAGAAGGCGAGCTCGATCGCCCGCAACATGGTGACCGAGTACGGCATGAGCGAGCGGCTCGGCGCGCGTAAGTTCGGCACCGGCCAGGGCGAGGTGTTCCTGGGACGCGACATGGGCCACGAGCGCGACTACTCGGAGGACATCGCGTCCGCGATCGACGACGAGGTCCGCCGCTACATCGAGGCCGCGCACGACACCGCGTGGGAGATCCTCGTCGAGTACCGGGACGTCCTGGACGAGCTGGTCGTCAACCTGATGGAGAAGGAGACCCTCTCCAAGGAGCAGGTCCTCCAGATCTTCGCGCCGATCCAGAAGCGGCCGCACCAGAACTCCTACACCGGGTACGGGAAGCGTCTGCCGTCCGACCGTCCGCCCATCATGACGCCGAAGGAGTTGGCGCTGCTCGGTCCGCAGGACGTCGCCGATCTGACCAAGAACAACGGTCAGGGCGGGGTCGCCTCGGAGGCCGCCGACCCGGCCCAGGGTGAAAGCTGACCGCGTTGGCCGATTCGCAGCACGAAGCAGACCGGTGGTCCGCGGAGGAGGCCGCCCTCGACGCGGGGCGTGCGTTCGTGGAGGGCGAGGAGCCGATCCTCCAGGAGCCGCCCGGGTTCGACCACGCTCGGATCGAGAAGGCGGTCCGCGAGATCCTGTTCGCGATCGGGGAGGATCCCGACCGTGACGGGCTCCGTGACACCCCGGCCAGGGTGGCCCGCGCGTACGCCGAACAGTTCGCCGGTCTGAGGCAGGCGCCGGAGGACGCGCTGACGACGGTGTTCGACGCCGACCATGAAGAGATGGTCCTGGTGAAGGACATCGAGGTGTACTCCGTCTGCGAGCACCATCTCGTCCCGTTCCACGGGGTGGCCCACGTGGGGTACACGCCGAACAAGAAGGGGCAGATCACCGGGTTGTCGAAGCTGGCCCGGCTGGTGGACGTGTACGCGCGCCGCCCGCAGGTCCAGGAACGGATGACCAGCCAGGTCGCCGACGCCCTGATGAAGGTGCTGGAGCCCCGCGGGGTGATCGTGGTGATCGAGGCGGAGCATCTGTGCATGACGATGCGGGGGGTGCGCAAGCCCGGCGCGAAGACCGTGACGTCCGCGGTGCGCGGCGACTTCCGTGATCATGCCGAGACGCGGGCCGAGGCGATGAGCTTGATTCTCGGGCGCTAGCGACCGTCCGCCCTACCCCAGGGGGCACCGGACGTCTCAACGGGCCTCAGCGTGCCGCTGAGGCCCGTTTCGCTGTCATTGAGCCGCGGGAGCCTCCGCTTCCGGTCGGCCGCGGAGATCCGCCCGCAGAACGGTGATCTTCGCCGGGCTCGGGATCGGCCACGGTGACGTGACCGGGCTGACCGTCCGGGCGACGGAACGCCGCCGCACCGTGTTCGTGGCTGGAGATTTCGGCTGCCCTGGCGGCCTCCTCGGACGCGGTCCGGGGATGCCGTCGCAGGTCGCGGGGCGTGGGCGATGAGGCGGTGAGGGCGTCTCTCCGGCCGGACATGTGCAAGGCATAGGCTTGGGTGTCATGACCATTGCCACCGTTCCGGGGCTGCCTGAGCCAGGGCGTTGCCTTGTCATGGGCGTGGTCAACGTGACCCCTGATTCGTTCTCGGACGGTGGGGCCTGGTTCGACCCTGAGAAGGCCGTCCGGCATGGGCTGGACCTCGTCGCGGAGGGCGCCGACATCGTGGACGTGGGCGGCGAGTCCACGCGCCCCGGTGCCCAGCGTGTGTCGAAGGACGAGGAGCTGCGCCGCGTCGTTCCGGTCATAGAGGCGCTCGTCGAACAGGGCGTCCCGGTCAGTGTCGACACCATGCGCGCGGAGGTGGCGGAGGCCGCCGTCGGTGTGGGCGCCCGGCTGGTGAACGACGTCAGTGGCGGCCTCGCCGATCCGGACATGCCGCGAGTGGTGGCCGCCGCGGGTGTCCCGTACGTCGTCATGCACTGGCGGGGTCACAGTCACGACATGCAGACCCGCGCCATCTACACGGACGTGGTGCGCGAGGTGCGCGACGAGCTTCTCCGCAGGGTCGACGCCGTGCTGGACGAAGGCGTCGACCCGTCGATGGTCGTGCTCGATCCCGGTCTGGGGTTCGCGAAGAACCCCGAGAAATCGCACAACTGGTCGCTGCTGGCGCACCTGGACGCCTTCACCGGCATTGGTTACCCCGTCATCGTCGGTGCGTCCCGTAAGGGGTTCCTCACAAGGCTGCTTGAGGAACCCGACGGGACCCGCCGACCGTTCCTCGAATGCGACGACGCCACCGTCGCCGTCACAGCGCTGGTCGCCGCGGCCGGTGCCTGGTGTGTGCGGGTCCACCGCGTCCGCCCGAACGCGGACGCGGTACGGGTGGCGGCCGCCGTCCGCGCGGCCCGTCCCGTTACCGAGGACGGCCCCGATACCGCCGTGACCCCCGACCACGCCGACCCCGGGAGTCGTCCACGATGAGCCGTGCCGTGAACCGCGCCGACGTGGACGAGGTCCACGCCGAGTTCTACGCGGCGTTCGAGGAAGGCGACCTGGACCGCATGTCCGACGTGTGGGCGGACGGTCCCTACGCCGACGGGGTCTCCTGCGTGCATCCCGGCTGGACGATGCTGCGCGGACGTCAGGAAGTGCTCCGTTCCTGGGCGCTCATCATGGCCAACACGACCTACATCCAGTTCGTGCTGACCGACGTCGAGACCGACGTTTACGGTGATCACGCGGTGGTGACCTGCAAGGAGAACGTCCTCACCGCCGACGAGGACACCGAGGCCGGGTTCCTCGCCGGAGGAAGCATCGTGGCCACCAACGTGTTCGTCCGGGCGGACGGAGAGTGGAGGCTCCTGCTCCATCACGGTTCCCCGGTCCTCAACGTCGCGGATGCGGAGGAAGAATGACGCTCGACCGCATCGAACTGCGCGGCCTGCGGGCCCGGGGGCGGCACGGGTTCCTGCCCGCGGAACGCGAACTGGGGCAGGAGTTCGTGGTGGACGCCGTACTGGGCCTCGACACCCGCCCTGCCGCAGCCGAGGACGACCTCTCGCGTACCGTCGACTACGGAACGCTCGCCGGTCGTCTGGTCGCCGTCATCGAGGGAGAGCCCGTCAACCTCCTCGAAACACTGGCCGACCGGCTGGCGAAGAAGTGTCTGGAGGACAGGGCGGTGTCCGAAGTCGAGATCACCGTCCACAAGCCGAACGCCCCTGTGCCGCACCCCTTCACGGACATCGCCGTGAAGATCAGGAGGAGTCGCCCATGACAGCGTCCGACCGCATGCCCGACCGCACCGCCACCGGTGGACACATGCTGGTCGAGCACCGTGTCGTCTTCTCGATCGGCAGCAACCTCGGAGACCGGCTGGACAACATCCAGGAAGCGGTGGACGCGCTGTTCGACGCTCCCGGGCTGAACTTCGTGGCGTTCTCCCCCGTCTACGAGACCGCGCCCTACGCCCCACCGGGGGAGACCATCCCCGAACAGGGCGACTTCCTCAACATCGTGCTCATCGCCGACACGCGACTGCCACCGGAGAACCTTCTCGAACGCGTCCTGAACATCGAGAACTCGTTGCGGCGGGAACGCCGTGTCCGTTGGGGGCCGCGCACCCTCGACATCGACATCGTCGCCTTCGGGGACATCTCGTCCGACGACCCCGATCTCACGCTTCCGCACCCCCGCGCGCACGAGCGCGCGTTCGTGCTCGTGCCGTGGGCCGACATCGAGCCCGACGTCCTGCTCGCCGGGCACGGCCGTGTCGGTGACCTCGCCCAGGCCAAACAGGCGGAGGGGGGACCGTCGGCCGTGCGTCGCCGGGAGGACCTCGCTCTCCAGCAGCCTGCATGAAACCGTCCCGCCCGCTCTTCCTCATCGCCCTCGTGGTCGTCATCGCGGTGATCACCTGGGCGGTGCTGCGTTCCGCCTACCTGTCACTGCCGCCGCTGCCGTGGACGGCGGTCCCGACGCTGCTGCTGCTGGCGCTCGGTGAGGGCTTCACGGGCCTGAACGTGCTGCGCCGCATCCGCCACAGGCCCGGCCCGGGACGCGCGCGTGACGTGAACCGCAAACCGGCGCCTAAGCCGCTGGATCCGATGGCGGTGGCGCGGCTCGCCGCCCTGGGCAAGGCCAGCGCGCACTCCGCCGCGGTCATCGCGGGCATCTTCGCCGGGTTCGCCGCCAGTCTCGTCTCGTCGCTCGACAAGCCGACGCCCCGCTACGACTTCTTCGTCAGCGGCGGGACGTTCCTGGCCGCCGCCGTCCTGGTCGCCGCCGCGCTGTTCCTGGAATACGCGTGCCGGGTGCCCAAGGGCCCGGACGAGGAGGAACGCGACCGCGGCGCGTCCCGCGCCTGACCCGCACGCGCGTCCCGCGCCTGACCCGCCGGCGTGCGAGCGTCACTTGTCGATGTCGCCGACCACGAAGAACATCGAACCGAGGATGGCGATCATGTCGGCGACCAGGTTGCCGGGGAGCAGTTCCTTCAGTACCTGGATGTTGTTGAAGGACGCGGACCGCAGCTTCATCCGCCACGGAGTCTTCTCACCGCGCGACACCAGGTAGTAGCCGTTGATGCCGAGAGGGTTCTCCGTCCAGGCGTAGGTGTGCCCCTCCGGAACCTTCAGCACCTTCGGGAGCCGCTGGTTGATAGGACCTGGCGGCAGCTCGACCAGACGGTCGAGGCACGCGTCCGCCAAGTCGAGGGACGCGTGCACCTGGTCGAGGAGGCATTCGAACCGGGCCAGACAGTCGCCCTCGGAGCGGGTGACCACACGGACGTCGAGTTCGCCGTAGGCGAGGTACGGCTCGTCACGGCGAAGGTCGAAATCCAGGCCGGACGCGCGTGCGATGGGCCCCGACACCCCGTACTGAAGGATCTGCTCCTGGGTGAGGACCCCGACGCCTCTGGTCCGGGCACGGAAGATCTCGTTGCCCATGATGAGGTCGTCGATGTCGCCCATACGGGCACGGACCTCGGACACGGCCTTGCGCGCACGTCCCGTCCAACCCGCGGGCAATTCCTCCTTCAGCCCACCGACCCGGTTGAACATGTAGTGCATGCGTCCACCGGAGACTTCCTCCATCACCCGCTGCAACGCCTCCCGCTCACGGAACGCGTAGAAGATGGGGGTGATGGCGCCGACCTCCAGCGGATACGAGCCGAGGAACATCAGATGGTTGAGGACGCGGTTGAGTTCGGCCAGTAGCGTCCTCGCCCATACGGCGCGGACCGGAACCTCCATGCCCAGCATCCGTTCGGCGGCGAGAACCACGCCGAGTTCGCTGGAGAACGCCGACAGCCAGTCGTGCCGGTTGGCCAGCACGATGATCTGACGGAAGTCCCGGACCTCGAAGAGCTTCTCCGCTCCTCGGTGCATGTAGCCGATGATGGGTTCCGCCGCCGAGATACGTTCGCCGTCCAACGTCAGCCGCAGTCGCAGCACCCCGTGCGTGGACGGGTGCTGGGGGCCGATGTTCAGGGTCATGTCCTCGGTGGCGAGCTCCTTGGCGCCCGCACCGATTCCGACGATCCGTTCGGTGGTCATGGTCGCGTCTCCACCCGCTCGGGTCAGTACTTCATGGTCCCATGGCGAGCGCCACTCGTTATCCGATTGACTGGTGGGGATGAACGTGAGCCAGGACGGACCGCCCTACGACCCCGCAGCGGGGCATCATGCCCATGGTCACGGGGGTCCACCGCCAGGGTTCTCCGCTCAGGGACCAGGACCGGCACCCTACCCGCCGGACCATCGGCAGCCGCCCGCGCGGCCCCTGTACCAGGCGGACCAGGCGTTCAGGGCCGGTGACGGCCTCGCTTGGTCGCCGATCTCGAAACGCCACACGTGGCACAGGCTGGTCACCGCCGTTCTGTGGGCGATCCCGGTCGGTGGTGTGGGTGCGTTCTTCGTCTGGGTGAACGGTGGCATGGTTCCGACCGTCATGTGGGTCGCCGCCGTGGTGTTGGGTGTCGTCCTCACCGGGTTGATGGCCGGACTCGACCGTCGGGCCTATGGCTACGCGGAGCGGGCGGACGACCTCATCGTCACTCACGGGGTTCTCGTGAAGCGGCTCATCGTCGTCCCCTACGGGCGGATGCAGTTCGTGGACGTGACGGCGGGGCTGCTGGAGCGATGGATGGGCATCGCCACCGTCCGGATGCACACCGCCGCCGCGGCCACGGACGCCACCATTCCCGGTCTACCGGCCGCCGAGGCGTCCCATCTACGCGACCGCCTCGCCCAGAAAGGCGAGGAACGGAGCATGGGACTGTGAGCGGCCCCTACGGCCCGCCAGGACCCCACGGCCCGCCACCCCACGGCCCGCCAGGACCCCACGGCCCGTACGGGCCCTACAGCAGACCCTACGGACCGCACGGACCCCAGGGACTACCGCAGCCACCGCCGTACGGTCAGCCGCCTGCGACGCCTTACCCGCCGCCTTACGGCTACGGGCCGCCAGCGATTCACCGTCCACCGGTCCGGTTCTCGGAGGGCACGCACAGACTTCACTGGGCGACGGCGCCGCTCCGCGCGTTCGTGTTCCTCATCATCTACTTCGTCCTGCTCGGTTTTCCCTTGTTGCTGACCAAGACGGACGACGGTTTCGCCCTGGCGCTCACACCCGAGGTGATAGCCAGGTTCCTTGTGGTCACCGTTCCTATGGGGCTGATCGCCGTGGGCACGGGCCTCTGGACGTGGCTTGCCGTCCGTTTCCGCGTCGACGGGGACGATCTCGTTGTCGAGTCCGGTCTGCTCCGTAAGAACAAGCGCCGTATTCCGCTGTCGCGCGTCCAGGCCATCGATCTCGTCCGTCCCCTGGTGACGCGCGTGTTCGCCCTCGCGGAAGTGCGCGTGGAACTGGCGGGCGGCGGGCAGAGCGAGATCGCGCTGCGCTATCTGGGACGGCGCTCCGCCCTACAACTGCGCGCCGAACTCCTCGCCCGCGCCGCCGGACTTCCGGGCCACACGCCCGAGGCTCCCGAACGGCACGTGTGGCGCGTCCCGTTCGGTGCCCTGCTCGCTTCCCTGATCGTGCGGCTCCCCGTTCTCGGGACGATCCTGCTCCTCATCGCGTCCTTGCTGTTCCTGGTGGTCTACGCGGAGGGCGGCATCCTGGCCGTCACCATTCCCGTCGTACTCGGCCTCATCCGGGCCGTCATAGCGCCGCTGGTGATGTACGCCAATTTCACGGTGGCGATGTCACCCGACGGAATCCGTCTCCGCTACGGGCTCCTGGAGACAAGGATGCAGACGCTTCCCCCAGGACGTGTCCAGGCCGTGAGCATCGTCGAACCGACGCTGTGGCGGTCTCTCGGTTGGGCGCGTGTGGAGGTCACCGTCGCGGGCTATGCGGGCGAGCGCCAGGCACTGTCGTCCACGCTTCTGCCGGTTGCACCCCGCCAAGTCGCGATGCACCTTGTCTCGCAGGTGTTCCCAGGTACGAACGTCGATGCCGTCGCTCTTGTGCCCGCGTCGTCCAAGGCGGTCGCGATCGACCGCGCGGACGGTGCAGGAACAGATGACGTCGTCTTCGTCACCCGGCACGGCTGGCCCTGCCGCCGCACCGATGTGATCGCCCATGCTCGGGCGCAGAGCGTCCGCCTCACCGTGAACCCGTTCCAGCGTCTGTTCGGCCTGGCCACCGTCCATGTCGACGCGCCTCCCGGTCCGGTGCGGGTCGCCGCGACCGACCGTGAACTGGGCGAGGCCCGCGCCATCGTCGAATCGACCGCCCGCCGTGCCCTGGCCGCCCGCCGTGCCGGGGGAGATCCGGCCCGCTGGGCCCGCTGACGATGCCGGTCACGGCATCTCCGAACCCGGTCTGTGAGAGTTGCGAATATCGTCGAAGCATGGCCTCCATGACTTATGACCCCTGGTCTCCCGAATTCGTCGCAGACCCCTACCCGGCGTTCGAGCGCCTCCGCGTGGACAGTCCCGTCTTCTTCCATGAACCCACCCGCCAGTGGGTGATCAGCCGATACGAAGACGTGAACGCGTTATTGCGAGATCGAAGGCTAGGACGGACCTACCTTCACCTCGCGAGCCATGAGGAGTTCGGCCAGGAGCCCGAGGCCGACTTCCTCAAACCGTTCTGGGACCTCATCCGTGCCGGGATGCTCGACATGGAGCCGCCCGTGCACACCCGGTTGCGGCGGCTGGTCTCGAAGGCGTTCACCGCCCCCATGGTGGAGGGGTTGCGCCCGACCATCCGGCGGCTCTCCGAGGAGCTGGCCGTGGGGCTGGCCGAGCGGGGAGGCGGCGATCTGATCGCCGAGGTCGCCGAGCCGCTGCCGGTGAACGTGATCGCCGAGATGCTCGGCGTCCCCGTGGCGGACCGGCCCCTCCTGCGCCCGTGGTCCGCCGACATCTGCGGCATGTACGAGTTGAACCCGCCCGACGACGTCCAGCGGACGGCCGTCCGCGCGGCCGCGGAGTTCTCCGACTACCTGCGCGCCCTGGCCCGCAGCCGTCGCACCGAGCCCCGCGACGACCTCATCACCGCGCTCGCCCATGTGGTGGACGAGGGTGACAGGCTCACCGAGGACGAGCTCATCGGTACCTGCGTGCTGTTGCTCAACGCGGGTCACGAGGCGACGGTCAACTCGACCGGTAACGGCTGGTGGTCGCTGTTCCGCAATCCCGGGGAACTGGAACGGCTTCGGGCGGACCCGTCGCTCGTCCCCACGGCCGTCGAGGAGCTGCTGCGCTACGACACCTCGGCGCCGATGTTCGAGCGTTGGGTCCTGGAGGACATCACGGTCGCGGGTGTCGACATTCCTCGCGGGTCGGAGGTAGCGCTTCAGTTCGCGTCCGCCAACCGCGACCCCGAGGTCTTCACCGACCCCGACCGGCTCGACCTCTCCCGCACACCGAACCCGCACATCACCTTCGGGCTCGGAATCCACTACTGCCTAGGTGCGCCGCTCGCCCGCATCGAACTCGCCGAGTTGTATGGAGCGATCCTACGCCTCATTCCCGACCTTCGCCTCTCCACCGAACCGAAATGGAAGCCCGGCTTCGTCCTGCGCGGGCTCCAGGCCCTCTACGTGGAACGCTGACCGTTTTCGCGTAGCACCGCCGGCCAGGAGGTGAGGACGTCGGGGATCGGCACGTGTACCGCTTGGGCCAGCCATCCGAAACCGCCCAGGCCGGACGGGTCGGTCAGTTCGGCGTCCTCACCGGCGTGGCAGAGCGCCTCGACGTAACCCCGTGGGTCACGGTGCGCCAGCTCGATCGGCGGACGGGAGCCCGACAGGCCGAGGGCGCGCAGGGCGTCGCGCTGGGTCGTCAGAAGGGTGGACGTGGCACCGGCGCGTTCCCCGGCGACGCTGCAGGAGTCCAGGGCGACATGGGCGGTGACGTCGCAGGAGCCGTCCGGGACGGCGGGGACCGTCGACCCGTCGCGGTACCCGGTCAGGGTTCCGCAGACGGGCCGGGATTCGCGGAAGTGCGAGTAGTCCACGGCGAGGGCGACCCCGCGGGAAAGGCGTTCGACGACGGAGGCCCACGCGGCACAGCGCGGATGGCCGATCTCGGCGCGGTCACCGGGTTCGTGCAGCGGCCACCAGCGGTCGAGCCAGTCGTGGTCCTCGTCGGACGGCACGGGCCCGGGACGTTCCGCGCCGGTGGACGGATGCACCAGCACGGTACGGAGACCGTCAGGGGTCTGTTCGACGACGTCCAGGGGCACGTTGTCGAGCCACTCGTTCGCCACGGCGAGCCCGGTGATCTGGTCGGGCAGATCGGGGCGCCAGGTGATCTGGTCGGGCAGGTCGGACGGACGCGGCGCGATCTCCACGGCCACGGGCGCGAGCCGCGCGGCCACGTCGGGCGGGACACAGCCCAGGATGTTGCTCAGCAACCGGCCGGAGCCCGCGCCGACGTCGACGACGTCCAGCCGATCGGGCCGTCCGAGCAGCGCGTCGACCTCGACGAGCAGGCGCGCGATGGCGGCGGCGAACCGCGGTGAGGCGTGCACCGAGGTACGGAAGTGCTCGGCGGGACGTTCCCCCCGCCGGTAGAAGCCGTCTTCCCCGTACAGCGCCCGCTCCATCGCGGTGCGCCATGGCAGCCACTCACCGACCAACGCCTCCACGACAGTGACGTTACCGTGGAGGCCGACTCCATTCGGCCCATCCTTGAGGCGGACGGGGGTACGACCTGCGGCCGATCCAGGGCACACCGTGAGGTACGTACCCTTTCCGCATGGTCGTGCAGGCGTGGGAGTGGCTGCGTCGCCGGAAACCCCTGGTCGACGCGGGCTTCGCGTCACCGTTGATGCTCTTCTCCCTCCCCTGGCTGTATGCGGCGTCCTACGGTGTGACCGAGGTCGCGTACGTGGCGCTCACGGTGGGTCTGATCGGGCCGCTGGTACTGCGTCGCACCTACCCGCGTCTGGTCTTCACCGTCATCGCGGTGGTCTCGGGCATCCAGTGCCTGGTCGGTGTGAACCCTGTACCGGGGAACGTCGCCGTCCTGATGGGTCTCTACACGGTCGCCGCGGGCTATCAGTTCCGCTGGGGGCTGGCCGCGGCGGTGGTCGCGGAGATGGGCGCCGTCATGGCGACCTGGCGCTATCCGAGCGGCGCGGGGGACAAGCGGTACACGTTCTTCATGCTGACCCTGATGGTGGTCGGCGTGTGGGTCCTCGGCCTCCACATGCGGACGCGCCGCGCGTATCTGAGTTCGGTGGAGGAACGCGCCGAACGGCTGGAGCGGGAACGCGACAACGAGGTCAAGGTGGCCATGGCGGCCGAACGCGCGCGTATCGCCCGCGAGTTGCATGATGTCGTGGCGCACAACGTCAGCGTGATCGTGGTGCAGGCCGACGGCGCGTCCTATGCCATCGACACCGATCTGGGACGTGCCAGGCAGGCCCTGGAGACGATCTCCTCGACGGGACGCCAGGCGCTGGCGGAGATGCGGCGGCTCCTCGGGGTCCTGCGCGAGACCGACGACGCGGGCGCGTACGCGCCGCAGCCGGGGGTGGCGCAGCTCGACGACCTCGTGGAGCAGGTCCGCTCGTCCGGGCTCACGGTGACGTTCGAGGTGGACGGAACACCGATGGTCATGTCCGCCGGACGCCAGCTCACGGTCTATCGGATCGTCCAGGAAGCACTGACCAATACGCTGAAACACGGTGGCCCGAAGGTGACCGTGTCCGTACGCCTGTCGTATACCGCGGACCACCTGGAGATCAGCGTGCACGACGACGGGCGGGGCGCCGCGGCCCGCGACGACGGGCGCGGCCACGGTCTCGCCGGTATGAAGGAGCGCGTCGCCGTGTACGGGGGCAGCGTCCACGCGGCGCCACGTCCCGGAGGCGGCTTCGGGGTGGTCGCGCGGATCCCCGTGCGGGAGGAAGTGGGAGCGGCTTGACCGGGCGACACAGTCACAGCATGAGAGGCGCGCATGAGCGAGAGTGAACCGGCGGAGGAGCCCATCAGGGTGGTTCTGGTCGACGACCAGGAGTTGGTGCGCGCCGGGTTCACCATGGTCTTGGACGCTCAGCCGGACATCGAGGTCGTCGGTGAGGCCGGTGACGGTGTGCAGGCCCTCGATCTGCTCGGCCGCACGGAGGCGGACGTGGTCCTCATGGACGTGCGGATGCCGCGCATGGACGGCATCGAGGCCACCCGGCGGGTCGTGGCGCGGTCCGGGCCGAAGGTCGTCATCCTGACCACGTTCGACCTCGACGAGTACGCCTTCGCGGCGATCAAGGCGGGAGCGGGCGGGTTCCTGCTGAAGGACGCCGGACCGGCCCAGCTGATCGAGGCGATCAAGGCGGTGCACTCGGGCGACGCCGTGGTGGCGCCGAGCACGACGAAACGGTTGCTGGACCGGTTCGCGGTGCACCTGCCGGACGCCGAGGAGAGGGCGCACCGGACCCTGGAGAACCTCACGTTCCGGGAGGGCGAGGTGCTGAAGCTCGTCGCGCGGGGCATGTCGAACGCGGAGATCGCGGGGCAGTTGTACGTCTCGGAGGCGACCGTCAAAACGCATATGGGCAGGATCCTGATGAAACTCGGCCTGCGTGACCGGGTTCAGGCGGTCGTTTTCGCCTACGAGACGGGTCTGGTCAAGAGCGGTCAGCGAAGCGATCCCTGATGGCTTCGCAGCTCCCCTGGATGCGCTGATCGTCGAAGCGCCGGAACCCGATCGGGTCTCCGGCGCTTTCCGTAGGGGCTTTGTCGGTGGCAGGCGGTACGACTCAGGTCGTACGAACCGCCGTCGGATAGCCGCGAGGTGGACGGGAAGCGTCGCCGCCGGGCTGATGGCGGGAGCGGCACGGATTCCTAGCGTGGTCTGACCAGGCACGCGAGGAACGAACCGTGAAGAGGTCACCGTGATCAACACGTACGCCGGTCCGTCCGGAGAGACTCCGGTCGCCGGGTGGATTCCGGCCGTCACCGCCGAGGGCGTCTCGAAGGTCTACGGGACGGGTGACGCCGCCGTGCACGCGCTGCGCGGGGTCGATGTCACGTTCGCCACCGGCGCGTTCACCGCGATCATGGGGCCGTCCGGGTCCGGAAAGTCCACGCTGATGCACTGCCTCGCCGGGCTGGACACCGTCACGTCCGGACGGATCGTCCTCGGCGACGCCGAGATCACGGGGATGGGCGACCGGCGGTTGACGATGCTGCGCCGCGACCGCGTCGGGTTCGTCTTCCAGGCGTTCAACCTGCTGCCGACGCTGACCGCCGAGCAGAACATCCTGCTGCCGTTGGAACTCGCCGGGCACCGGCCCGACCGGGCGTGGTTCGCCCACGTCGTCGACGTGCTCGGGCTCGGTGACCGGCTCCGGCACCGGCCGAACGAGCTGTCGGGCGGCCAGCAGCAGCGGGTGGCGTGCGCCCGCGCGATCGTCGCCCGCCCGAAGGTGATCTTCGCGGACGAGCCGACCGGCAATCTCGACTCCCGGGCGGGCGCGGAGGTCCTCGGGTTCCTGCGGTCCTCGGTCCGGGAGATGGGGCAGACGATCGTGATGGTCACCCATGATCCGGTGGCCGCCTCCTACGCCGACCGGGTGGTGTTCCTCCGCGACGGCGAGATCGTGTCGGAGATCGTCCAGCCGACGGCGGAGTCGGTGCTCGACCGGCTCAAGGCCCTGGGGGCGTGATGCTGCGGACCACCCTGGCGGGTCTGCGCGCCCGCAAGCTGCGACTGCTGCTGACGGCGGTGGCCATCACCCTCGGCGTCGGGTTCATCTCCGGAACGTTCGTCCTCACCGACACGATGGACAGGGGCGTCGCGAAGACGTTCGAACGCTCGGCCGACAAGGTCGATTTCGCGGTGTTCGTCGGTCGCGGCTCCTCCGAGAAGGGGGTCGGTACCGAGACTCTCAACCGGCTCAAGGCGGTGCCCGGCGTCACGGACGTGCACGGCCTGGTCCGCGGGGAAGCCGCCCTTGTCGGCAAGGACGGTAAGCCGGTCGGCGACATCTCCACACTCGGCATGTCGGTGCCCACCGGACGGCTGTTGCGGTACGACGTCGACAAGGGACGTTCTCCGTCCAGTGGCAGCGAAACCGTCCTGGACACCGATCTGGCCAAGCGGGTGGGCTTCACCGTCGGTGACACGGTCTCGATCCTGGATGACAAGAACCGACCGCACCGGTTCATCGTGGTCGGTCTGGTCGACTTCGGTATCGACCAGGATGCGAGCTACCGCGGCGCCGTCGGGTTCGACCCCGCGACCGCGATGGCGATGACCGGGCGGAAGACCTACGAGGAGATCGACGTCGCGGGCGGCTCGCGGGCGGCGGTCGACACGGCGGCGGGCCCGTCCAACCGCGTCATCACGGGCGCGGAACTGGCCGCGAAGATGGCGCGCGAGTCGGGCACCGACACCAAGGTCATCCGCACCGGGCTGCTGCTGTTCGGGCTGGTGGCGATGCTGGTGTCCGCCCTGGTCATCTACAACACGTTCTCGATCCTGATCGCGCAGCGGATGCGGGACATGGCGCTGCTGCGCTGTGTCGGCGCGACCCGGCGGCAGATCTTCGGCGGGGTCCTGCTGGAGTCCGCGGTGGTCGGCCTGGTCGGTTCGCTGCTCGGTCTCGCGGCCGGAGTCGGCCTCGGGACGGGCGCGTTCGCCGGGGTGAGGGCGCTGGACGACTCGCTCACGGGAGCGGGGTCGGCCGGTGCGTCCCTCACCGTCCGGACGATCGTGGTCGGGTTGGTGATCGGTGTCGTCGTGACCGTCCTGTCCGCGCTGCTGCCCGCACGTGGGGCGACGCGGGTCGCGCCGGTCGCGGCGCTGCGCTCGGAGCCGGAGCCGGGTTCCGGACGGTTCCGGCTCGGCCTGCCGCGCACAGTGATCGCGACCGTGCTCGGCGTCGCCGGCCTCGCCGTCGGGGGGCTCGGTTCGCTCGTGATGGCCAAGGGCCAGGCCGCGATGTTCGTCGTCGCGTTCGCGGGCGGCGTGTTCTTCCTCGCGGTGGTCGCGATGATGCCCGCGCTCGTCCGGCCGCTCGGCCGGCTCGCGGGCGCGATCCCGGCCCGGTTCGGCGGGGTGCCGGGCCGGCTGGCGGTCGCGAACGCGCAGCGTGCCCCGCGCCGCACCGCGACCACGACGATCGCGCTGACCATCGGCGTCGGGCTGATGAGCCTGTTCGCGGTCGTCGCGGCGAGCGGCAAGGCGACCGCCACGTACAAGCTGGAGGAGCAGTTCCCCGTCGACTTCCAGATCGCCATGCGGAACGAGAACGGGACCGTCCCGCGCGCGCTCGCCGCGACACTGGACCGGCGCCCCGAGTTCAGCCACGTCATCCAGCTGCGCTCGCACGAGGCGAAGGTCGCCGGTCGGAACGCCGACCTCGCCACGGTCACCGCGTCCGCCCTTGGCACGATCATGAAACCGGAGCTGAGGGAGGGGACGCTGGACGCGGCGCGCCGGCCGGGAGCCGCGATGGTGGACGTGGGGACCGCCAGATCGTTCGACCTGGCGGCGGGGAAGACCGTCCAGGTGACGGCGGCGCACCGCACCGTTCCGGTGAAGATCGCCGGGGTGTACGAGCCGGGGGCCGGGCTGCACGGGATCGTCGTCCCAGAGGCAGACTTCACCCGTTATTTCGGCGTCCGAGACCCGGCGACCATCTATGTCAAGACCCGAGACGGCGTGGCCGCGACCGACGCCCGCAGGGTCGTGGAGGACGCCGCGAGCCCCTACATGGCCGCGAAGGTCGACTCCACCGCCGAGTTCAAGGAATCGATGACCAAGGCGGTCGACATGATCCTGATGATCTTCGGTGGGCTGCTCGGCCTGGCGATCGTCATCGCGCTGTTCGGCATCGCCAACACGCTGACCCTGTCGGTCGTGGAACGCACCCGCGAGTCGGCGCTGCTGCGGGCCCTCGGCCTCACCAAACGCCAGCTCCGCCGGATGCTGTCCGTCGAGGCGCTGGTCATGGCCGTGATCGGCGCGCTCACCGGGGTGGTGCTCGGGGTGGCGTTCGGCTGGGCCGCGACGAACGCGATGTCGTCCGACGCGCAGTTCTCGCTGCCCTACCTCCAGGTCGTCGCGTTCGTCGCCCTTGCCGGGCTCGCCGGGACGGGCGCCGCCGTGCCGCCCGCGCGGCGCGCCGCGAGAACGTCCGTCGTGGAGTCCCTCGCGCATGACTGAATGGGGGGCCGGGGTGGCGACCGTCACCCACCGGACGGCGTGACCCTGCCGGTACCCTGGTGCGCGTCCGGTACCTACCGAGGACTGGAACGACCGATGGACCCACACGACACGCCTTCCGCCGCCACGCCCGGAAACGGGCCGGCCTCCGGCGCGGGGACGCCCCGTCCCGCCCCCCGGAACGCGCAGGAGGCCCCGGAGGACAGGCCCGCCCGGCTCGCGGTCGGCATCGTCGGCGCCGGCCGTGTCGGCACGGCGCTCGGCGCCGCGCTGTCCCAGGCGGGCCACCGCGTGATCGCAGCGACCGCCGTGTCCGAGCGGTCGCGGGCGCGCGTCGCCGAACGCCTGCCCGGCGCGGACATCGCGCCGCCGCCCGAGGTCGTCGCGGCCGCCGACCTGGTGTTGCTGACCGTCCCGGACGACGAACTGCCGGAACTGGCGGCCGGGCTGGTCGCGGCGGGTGTGCCCGTCACCGGCAAGCTCGTCCTGCACACCAGCGGCCGCTACGGAACGACCGTCCTCGACCCGCTCACCCGCGCCGGCGCGCTCCCGCTCGCGCTGCACCCGGTCATGACGTTCACCGGACGTCCGGACGACGTGAACCGTCTCGCGGGCATCTCCTTCGGCGTCACCTCGCCCGACCCGCTGCGCCCGGTCGCGGAGGCGCTCGTCGTGGAGATGGGCGGCGAACCCGTCTGGATCACCGAGGAGACGCGTCCGCTGTACCACGCGGCCCTCGCCGGAGGCGCGAACCATCTGGTGACCCTCGTCGTCGAGTCCATGGACCTGCTGCGCATCGCCGGCGTCGCCGAACCCGGTCGGATGCTCGGCCCCCTCCTCGGCGCCGCCCTCGACAACGGCCTGCGCCTCGGCATCGACGGCCTCACCGGCCCGGTCGCCCGCGGCGACGCCGGAACCGTCTCCGACCACGTCGGCGAACTCGCCAAGATCTCACCCGAGAGCCGCCGCGCCTATATCGCGCTGGCCCGCCTCACCGCCGACCGCGCCCTCTCCGCCGGAATGCTCAAACCCGAGGACGCCGCCCGCCTCCTCGAAGCCCTGGCCGACTGACCGGTCATCTCCAGAAAGGCAGGACGCGTCGTGACCCCGATCATCGTCCGGACACGGGAGGAACTGGCCGAGGTCCGCTCCGAGGTCAAGGGAACGTTGGCCTTCGTCCCGACCATGGGAGCGTTGCACGAGGGCCACCGCTCCCTGATCCGCCAGGCCCGCCAGACCGCCGACACGGTGGTGGTCAGCATCTTCGTCAACCCCCTCCAGTTCGGACCGAACGAGGACCTCGACCGCTACCCCCGGACGCTCCCCGCCGACCTGGAGATGTGCGCCGCCGAAGGAACCGACATCGTCTTCGCGCCCCCGCGCTCGGAGATCTACCCGGACGAGCCGCAGGTCACGGTGAACTCGGGCCCGATGGGCGAGATCGTGGAGGGCGCCGCCCGGCCCGGCCACTTCGACGGGATGCTCACCGTCGTGCTGAAGCTGCTCAACCTCGTCCGCCCCGATGTGGCGATCTTCGGCGAGAAGGACGCGCAGCAGCTCGCGATGATCCGCCGAATGGTCTCCGACCTGAACGTCCCCGTCGAGATCGCCGCCGCCCCGACCGTCCGCGAACCGGACGGCCTCGCCCTCTCCAGCCGGAACCGGTACCTCACCGACCGGGAACGCCGGACCGCCCTCGCCCTCTCACGCGCCCTCACCGCCGGCGCGGACGCGACGGCCAAGGGCCCGGAGGCGGTTCTGGTCGCGGCGAGCGCGGTCCTCGACGAGGCCACCGCCGCCGACCCGCCGCTGCACCTCGACTACCTCGTGCTGGTCGACCCGGCGACCTTCACCCCGATCACCCCGTCCCACACGGGACGCGCCGTGCTGGCCGTCGCCGGTCGCGTCGGCGCCACCCACCTCATCGACAACGTCCCCCTCCACTTCTCCGAGGAGTCCTGATGTTCCGGACGATGTTCAAGTCGAAGATCCACCGCGCCACCGTGACGCAGGCGGACCTGCACTACGTCGGTTCGCTGACCATCGACCAGGACCTGATGGACGCCGCGGACCTCCTGCCCGGCGAGCAGGTCTCCGTCGTCGACATCGACAACGGCGCCCGCCTGGAGACCTACCTGATCGCGGGCGAGCGCGGCTCGGGCGTCATCGGCATCAACGGCGCCGCCGCCCGTCTCGTCCAGCCCGGCGACCTCGTCATCATCATCAGCTACGCCCAGCTCACCGACGCCGAGGCCCGCGAGTTCGTCCCCCGCGTCGTCCACGTGGACCGCACCAACAAAATCATCGCCACCGACTCCGACCCCGCCGCCCCCGTCCCCGACACCCCCACCCTCCGCGGCGACCTGACCCACCCCTAACGAAGCCGGGCGGCGCGGCGACGCGGCGACCGCCTCCCTCGGGCGCGGCGGTTCCGTGGCGGATGTCCGGGGGCGGTTGTTCGGGTGGTTCGGGGTTAGGGTCATAATGACGAGAACCGATCCTCCCTGGAGGGCCCATGATCCCTTCCGTGCTCGCCGCCCCCGAACCCGGCTGGACCACCGAGACCGATGTCGTCGTCATCGGGTCCGGGATCGCCGGTCTCGTCACCGCGTTGCGCTGCCTGCCGCGGGGACGGGTGCTGCTCGTCACCAAGGCCCTCCTGGACGCCGGATCCACCCGCTGGGCGCAGGGCGGAATCGCCGCGGCGCTCGCCCCGGACGACACGCCTGAGGAGCACCTGGCCGACACGCTCACCGCCGGTGTCGGCCTGTGCGACGAGGACGCCGTCCGAACCCTCGTCACCGAAGGACCGGACGCGATCCGCGGCCTCGTCGAGCTCGGCACCGCTTTCGATCGTTCCAACGATGGGGACATCGCGCTGACCCGCGAGGGCGGCCACCGCAGGCGCCGCATCGCGCACGCGGGCGGGGACGCGACCGGCGCGGAGATCAGCCGCGCCCTCGTCGCCGCACTCAAGGACTCCGGCGTCGAGGTCATCGAGCACGCCCTGGTCCTCGACCTGCTGAAGGACGGTGCCGGACGTGCCGCCGGAATCACCCTGCACGTCATGGGCGAGGGGCAGCCCGGCGGCGTCGGCGCCGTCCGCGCCCGTGCCGTCGTCCTCGCCGCGGGCGGCCTCGGCCAGGTGTTCTCGGCCACCACCAACCCCGAGGTCTCCACGGGCGACGGCGTCGCCCTGGCGCTGCGCGCCGGAGCCGAGGTCGCCGACCTCGAGTTCGTCCAGTTCCACCCCACCGTGCTGTGGCTCGGCGACGGAGCGCGCGGCCAGCAGCCGCTGATCTCCGAGGCCGTCCGGGGAGAGGGCGCGCACCTGGTCGACCACACCGGCCACAGGTTCATGGTCGGACGCCATGAGCTCGCCGAACTCGCCCCCCGCGACGTCGTCGCCAAGGGCATCATGAACCGGATGCGCGAGACCGGCGCGTCCCACATGCTGCTGGACGGGCGGCACCTCGGCGCGGAGATGTGGGAGAACCGGTTCCCGACCATCCTCGCCGCCTGCCGCCACCATGGCATCGACCCGATCACAGAGCCGATTCCGATCGTCCCCGCCGCCCACTACGCCAGCGGAGGCGTCCGCACGGACCTGCACGGCCGGACGTCCGTCCCCGGCCTCTACGCCTGCGGCGAGGTCGCCTGCACCGGCGTGCACGGCGCCAACCGCCTGGCGTCCAACTCCCTCCTCGAAGGCGTCGTCTTCGCCGAACGCATAGCCGCCACCCTCGAACACGACCTCCCTGCAAGCGGATCCGTTGGCGAAGAGCACTCGAACGGCCCCCTCTCCACCGGAGTGCCGGCCAAGCGCGGTGGTGGGCGGTTGCTTGGGGTCGGGGTGCGGGGGGAGATTCAGCGGATTATGACGTCTTATGTGGGGGTGTTGCGGAGGGCGGAGGGGTTGCGGACGGCGGCGCGGGAGTTGGCGGAGATGGGCGGGGGTGAGGTGGAGCCCGGAGTGGAGGCTTGGGAGGTCACCAACGTGCACACCGTCGCGTCGGCGATCGTGGCGGCGGCGTTGCGGCGGGAGGAGACGCGGGGGAGTCACTGGCGGGAGGACTTCCCCGAGCGGTGTGACGAGGCGTGGCGCGGCCATCTCGTCACCCGGCTGGTGGGGAACGAGCTGACCACCACCTACGAACCTCTGGAAGGAAAGCGCTCATGACACCGGAATCGTCGCAGCGGTTGGCCGCCGTCGGGCTCGATCCACAAACTGTGGAAAACCTCGTCCGGACGGCGCTGGCCGAGGACGGGGAGGTCGACGTCACCAGCATGCCGATCTTCGCGCCGGAGGACACCGCCGCCGGGGATCTGACCGCTCGTGAGGAGGGAGTGGTCGCCGGTATCCCTGTGGCCTCGGTCGTCTTGGAGGAACTGGACGTGGCCTATGAGGCCAGGGTCGAGGACGGCGAGCGAATTGTTCCGGGGCAGGTGCTGATGTCGGTGAGCGGGCAGACCCGTGCCGTGTTGCGTGCCGAGAGGACGGCCCTGAACCTGTTGACGCACCTGTCCGGGATCGCGACGGCCACCCGGGCGTGGATGGACGCCATGTCCGGAACCAAGGCCAAGGTCCGCGACACCCGCAAGACCCTGCCCGGCCTGCGCGCCCTCCAGAAGTACGCCGTGCAGTGCGGCGGCGGCGTCAACCATCGCATGGGCCTGTACGACGCCGCGCTCATCAAGGACAACCACATCGCGGCGGCCGGAAGCGTCACCAAGGCCTACGAGGCGATCCGCGCGGTGTACCCGTCCCTGCACATTCAGGTGGAATGTGACACTCTCCGACAGGTCGAGGAAGCCCTTTCCGTGGGCGCGACGAGCATTCTTCTGGATAACATGACCGACGCCGAAATGACCGAGGCGGTGCGTCTCGTGGCGGGGCGGGCGGAGCTTGAGGCCAGCGGTGGGCTTACCCTGGACCGGGCCCGAGACGTCGCCGTGACCGGGGTGGACTACCTTGCGGTCGGTGCGCTGACGCACTCGGCGCGCGTGTTCGACATCGGCCTTGACTTCACCCGATCAGCGGGGACCTGATGCTGCTCACCATCGACGTCGGTAACACCCAGACCGTCCTCGGCCTGTTCGAGGGCGACGAGGTGATCGAACATTGGAGGATCAACACCGATCCGCGGCGTACCGCCGACGAGATCGCGGTGGTCCTCCAAGGGCTCGTCCAGCAGAGCCCGCTGCTCGCCGACACCGACATCAGCGGTATCGCTTTGTGTTCCACGGTTCCGTCCGTCCTGCACGAGATGCGGGAGATGTGCCGCCGCTACTACGGTGACGTGCCCGCGGTGATCGTGGAGCCCGGTGTGAAGACCGGCGTCCCCGTCCGGATGGACAATCCGAAAGAGGTCGGCGCCGACCGCATCGTGAACGCGCTCGCCGCCGTACATACGCATGGCGGTCCGGCGATCGTGGTCGACTTCGGCACCGCCACCACGTTCGACGCGGTGTCCGCCAAGGGCGAGTACGTGGGCGGTGCGATCGCGCCCGGCATCGAGACGTCCATCGACGCGCTGTCGACACGTGGCGCGCAGCTCTACAAGATCGAGCTGGTCAGGCCGCGGAACGTGATCGGGAAGAACACCGTCGAGGCGCTCCAGTCCGGGATCATCTTCGGTTTCGCCGGGCAGGTGGACGGCATCGTCGAGCGGATGTCGGAGGAACTCGCCGGCGACCCCGACGAGGTCACGGTCATCGCGACCGGCGGCCTCGCGCCCCTCGTCCTGGAGGAGTCCCGCAGCATCGACGTGTTCGAGCCGTGGCTCACCCTCATCGGCCTGCGCCTGATCTACGAGCGCAACACCGTGTAGGGCGGCGTCGGGAGGAACGCGTTCGCGACGCGTCCGGCGGGCTGGATAGCCTTTGGGGCGTGAGTGACGACACCTTCGACGAACTCCCGGAGCAGATGCGCGTGCGCCGGGAGAAGCTCGACCGGCTCCGTGCGAGCGGGATCGACCCCTACCCGGTGACCTTTCCGCGGACGGCGACGATCGCCGACGTCCGCGCGAAACACCCGGACCTCGAACCGGGCACCGAGACGGGTGAGAAGGTCGGCGTCACCGGTCGCGTCATGCTGGTCCGCAACACCGGGAAGCTGTGCTTCGCGACGATCAAGGACGGCACCGGAGAGCTCCAGATCATGCTGTCGCTCGCCAAGGTCGGGCAGGAGCAGCTGGACGCCTGGAAGCGGGACGTCGACCTCGGCGACCATGTCGGGGTCGAGGGCGAGGTCATCACGTCCCGCCGCGGTGAGCTGTCGGTCATGGCGGACCGGTTCGCGATCACGTCCAAGTGCCTGCGCCCGCTGCCGGAGAAGCACGCCGGGCTGACCGACCCGGAGGCGCGGGTCCGACAGCGCTATGTCGACCTGATCGTGAACGACGAGGCCCGGAAGATGGCCCGGCTGCGGAGCGACACCGTCCGCGCCGTCCGGGACTTCTGGCACGACCAGGGATACCTCGAGGTCGAGACGCCGATGTTGCAGCCGATCCACGGCGGCGCGGCGGCACGGCCGTTCCAGACGCACATCAACGCCTACGACATGGACCTCTACCTGCGCATCGCGATCGAGCTGTACCTGAAGCGGCTCGTCGTGGGCGGGATCGAGAAGGTCTTCGAGATCAACCGGAACTTCCGGAACGAGGGCGCGGACTCCACGCACAACCCCGAGTTCACGATGCTGGAGGCCTACGGCACGTACCTCGACTACAACGACATGGCCGACCTGACGCAGCGGATGTACCAGCAGGCGGTCGTCGCGGCTCTGGGCACGACCGTGGTGGTCCATGACGGCGTCGAGGTCGACCTGGGCGGGGAGAAGTGGCCGCGGGTCACGCTGTACGGGTCGGTGTCGGACGCGTTGGGCGAGCAGATCACTCCGCACACGCCGATCGAGGACGTCCGTAAGCTCGCCGACGCCCGTGGCGTGTCGTGGGATCCGAAGTGGGGGCAGGGCAAACTCGTCCAGGAACTGTTCGAGGAACTGGTCGAGCACACCCTCGTCCAGCCCACGTTCGTCATGGACTATCCGGTCGAGACGTCCCCGCTGACCCGCCAGCACCGTGAGGAGCCGCTCCTCACGGAGAAGTGGGACCTCATCGGGTTCGGGACGGAGCTGGGCACCGCCTACTCCGAACTCGTCGATCCGATCGAGCAGCGCCGCCGCCTCACCGAACAGTCGCTGCTCGCCGCGGGCGGCGACCCGGAGGCCATGCAGCTGGACGAGGACTTCCTGCGCGCCCTGGAGTACGCGATGCCGCCCACGGGTGGCATGGGCGCCGGCATCGACCGGATGATCATGGCCTTCACCGGTAAGGGCATCCGCGAGACGATCCTGTTCCCGCTGGTCAAGCCCGAGCGCTGAGAGGCCTGGTCAGGCGCTTTCGCGGATCACCAGATCGGGGCGCAGGACCACCTGCCGGTGCAGGTGCGACTTGCCCTCGCCGACCTCGGCCAGCGCCAGTTCGGCGGCCTCCCAGCCCAGCTCGCGGCGGGGCTGCCGGATCGTGGTGAGCGGCACGGCGGCGCTCGCGGCGAGTTCGATGTCGTCGTAGCCGATCACGGCGATGTCCTCCGGGACGCGGGCGCCGAGCCGGATCAGCTCGTTGATCAGGCCGATGGCGAGCAGATCGTTGGCGCAGAACACGCCGCCGGGTGGCGGAGACATCGCCAGGATCTCGTGCGCCGCGGCCTGGCCCGCGGTGGGGCTCAGCGCGTCCTGAACGAGCGTCACGGGCTTGGCGAAGCCCGCCTCGACAAGAGTGCGGGCGGCGCCGTCGCGGCGTTCGACGCACGGCTGAGGCTCGGGCGCCCCGGTGACGAACGCGATCCGCTCCCGGCCGATGCCGAGCAGGTGCGCGGCGGCGATCTCGCCTCCGGCGACATGGTCGACCCGGGCGGTGCACGCGTCGGAGACGTCCCGGTCGATCAGCACCACGCTCATGCCCGCGGCACGCAGCCGAGAAATGTCCTGATAGCCGAAATCAACCGGAATGATGAGAACTCCGGCGGCGTTCTGCTCTTCCAACAGTTCCACCGAACGCCGTTCTTTTGCGGTGGAGTGGTCACTGGAGAGCCAGAGCGCGTCATGGCCCGCGGCGTTCAGCGCGGCCTCCGCGCCGCTGACGACGGCGGTCGCGTACGGGTTGGTGAGGTCCTCGACGACGACGCCGAACGCGCGGCGCGGCTCGTCGCCGAACTCGCCCGCGGTGCGTTCGGGACGTCTCCGGAGCCGTCGGGCGGACTCGTTTCTGACGAATCCGAGTTCCTCGATAGCTGCACGAACGCGATTACGGGTAGCTTCGGCCACGAGGTCTGGCCGGTTTAGGACATTCGAAACGGTCCCAACTGAGACTCCAGCACGCCTCGCGACCTCACGAATACTGGTCTGTGGCAACTCGCTCCTCGTCCCGTCCCGGGACTGTTTCCCCAGGTAGTGGCGTTTTGCAGGGTGCATTGGCGGATAGGCGGTCACGTACCGCTACCATCCGTGCACGCATTGCACTGAACCAGCGCTTGACGGGCCGGATCCGGCCGCCTAGCGTTCCGAGCCGAAGCGTAGCTTGAAACGATTCACGATCTTCGACCACGGCGAGATCTGGCGAGTCCAACGAGAAGGGCGGGGGCGGATGGCTGGCGATCTCATCCCGACTCCCTCGGCTGGCCAACGAGTGAATCGTGACCCGGAGTTCCCCCCTACACCCCCGCAATCGGCCCAACGGCCACCTCCGGCCAAGCGCGCGAGACCGAAAAAACCCCCGATGATCTAAGTCCGGAGGACCTCCGGACCCGGCAACCCAACGCGCGTACAGATCGAGGCCAACCCGTGCCTGTGCAGCGGACGGCTGCATCCCCGCGGTCATCACCACGGACGAGGGAGGACGGAGTGGAACAGGCCACACTCGCACGTCGTGGCACCGACGATTTCGGGCTGAGCGAGGAGGAGATCCGCCTGCTCGCTCAGATCGCCAGCGGTGTCACCGCCGATGTGGCGGCACGAAAGCTGGAACTGAGCGCCCGGACCTTGCGGCGCCGGTTGCGGACCATCTGCGACCGGCTGGAGGTCAACACCCCTATCGAGGCCGTGGTGTGGGCGGCCCGAAGGCAGCTCATCTAGCAGTACGACCCACGACGCTCGTCCGGGGAGGACGGCGAGCGTCACCGAAATCCAGGCGGCGAGATCTTCTGAACTTCCGTCCGCCCCCGCGGCGGCGGCGCCCACAGCCCGGCAGGTAGGTCCCTGCTGAAGGCGTCGCCGCGGACGGTGTTCAGAAGACGCCCCGGATTCAGTCGAGCGTGCCCTGCGGGGCTCGCCAACGTCCGTTCGGCGCTTCCGTCTCCGGCGAGCGCCCCGCCGCCCGTCTGGCCCGCTCCCAGACGGCGGAGGCCCGAGGCGCTTCGCCGCGCCCACGAACGCCATGCCGTGCCGCGCGAGTGCGACGCCGTCCCGCGCGAGTGCGAGGCCGTCCCGCGCGAGTGCGAGGCCGTCCCGCGCGAGTGCGACGCCGCCGGTTGTCTCCCGTCGGGCGGCGCGTTCCCGTCGGACGACGCGTTCCGGTCGATCGTGGCGGTCAGGCGACTCGAACGCCTCCGGCGAAGGGACGTCCACCCATGGGAGCGATCTTCACGACGTCACCGGTGCGGGGTGCGTGCAGCATCTTGCCGTCGCCGACATAGATGCCCATGTGGTGCAGGTCGGAGTAGAAGAACACCAGGTCGCCCGGCTGGAGTTCGCTGCGCGACACGCGGGTGCCCGCGTTCCACTGGCTGCCGGTGTAGTGCGGCAGGTTGATGCCGACCTGCTTGTAGGCCCACATCGTCAGACCCGAGCAGTCGAAGGAGCTCGGCCCTTCGGCGCCCCACACATACGGGGAGCCGATCTTGGTCATCGCGAGGCGGAGCGCCTGCGCGGCCTTGCCGGTGCCGATGACGGGAAGCTTGGCGAGCTGGGTCGGGTCCCGCTTGACGAGCTGGCCGCGAACCTTCTCGTAGGCGTCGGTGACCTTTTTGCGCTGCGCTTCGAGCTGTGTCCGCAGCTCGGTCACCTGCCGGGCGCGGGCCTCGGCGGACTTGCGGGCGCGCTGTGCGGCCTGCATGGCCTGCATCAGCTCGAGGACCTTGCTGCTGTCGCGCGTGGCGAAGTAGCGGAGCGTGGAGGCCTGGTCGAGGACGGCCTGCGGGTCCTGGGAGGCGACGAACGAGACCGTCGGGTCGGAGCCGCCCTGCATGTAGCTGGTGGCGGCCAGGGAGCCGACCTTCTCGCGCAGGGTCTCGAGGGTCTTCTCCTGCCGCGCGGCGTTGTCGGCGGCGACCTTGGCGGCGCGCTGCGACTGCTCGAGCTTGACCTTCAGGCCGTTGTACTGCTCGGTGAGCTGCTCCAGCTGGTCGGCGAGCTTGAGCGCCTTGGACCGGAGTTCCTGCGTGGACGGCTCGGGGTCGGCATGGGCCACGGTGATCGTCTGCGGTGCGATCGAGAGGGCGACCAGCGCGCCCGCCACGGTGATCGCCCGACCACCGAACCGCGCCGTTCGGCTCCGACCGGATCCGGACGCCGAGAGCCGGGAGCCCGGCCGACGGGAGCCGGTCCGGGCGGATCGCGTACGAGCAGTAGAACGCGAAAGGGAACCAGGGCGCGACGGTTCCACGAATTCTCCTCTCCTCGTCCGCCTACCGGGTTAGCTGACGGGTTCGGGCTGGAGCAGCCCGTCCGCGGGCGCACGCGGAGCGTTCTCCACGCGGGCTGCGGATTCACCCCTCACGGTGTCAGCCCGGGAGGATCCCCGAACGCTCCGGAAGTGGGTCCCCGGCTCCTCGGAGCGCTGGTTGCGGCCCGGGGACTCGGCGGTTCGGCCTCCGTCCTGCGGTCGGCCGTATGTCAGCGCAGGACACTAACGGAACCGGCATCGAATGCCAACCAGAACCCGGAAACTCGCTGGTGGCGAGGCCTGTCGGCCGACCGGCACCGGGTCGCGGCAAGGGGCCGAAAGTGTGGTCTCCGTCACGAGAGGCGAGGCTTGATCGTATCTCGATGTACCTGCCCGATCACCTGGTGTCGTCGGCGGCGTCCCCGGGGGCCACCGGCGGTCGGCGGAGGCGCGGCGTTCGATAATCTCGCCTGTTTGTGGAGGTCGTGATCCGGCGAGCCCGTACCGCCGACGTTGCCCAGATCCGCCGGCTGGTCGATCTGTACGCCGGGTCGGGACGACGGCTGCTGAAGAAGTCCACGGTGAAGCTGTACGAGGACGTCCAGGAGTTCTGGGTCGCCGAGGACGTCCAGCACGGTACGCCGGGACGAATCGTGGGGTGCGGGGCCCTGCACGTGATGTGGGAGGACCTCGCGGAGGTCCGCTCGGTCGCCGTGGACAAGGAGTACGGCGGTCGCGGCATCGGGCACCGTATCGTCGCCCGCCTCCTGCAGACCGCCCGCGAACTCGGCGTGCGGAGGGTTTTCTGTCTTACCTTCGAAGTGGAGTTCTTCGCGCGCCATGGCTTCCAGCAGATCCTGGGGACTCCGGTGGCGCCAGAGGTGTACGAGGAACTCCTCCGTTCCTACGACGAGGGCGTTGCGGAGTTCTTGAACCTCGATCGGGTCAAGCCCAATACGTTGGGGAACACCCGGATGTTGCTTCGCCTGGAGGACTGACCCAAATGAGCGATTACCCCGACCGCGGGCGGCGATACCAGCCGCAGCAAGGGCAGGGGTCCTACGGCCCGCCACCCCCCTATCAGGGTCCCCAGTGGCAGCAGCCCCAGCAGCAACCCCCACCCCCGCAACAGCCGCAGCAACAGTGGCAGGACCAGTGGGGGCAACAGCAGCCCGGTCACCACGAGCCGTATGACGCCTCGTATGACCAGTACGGCGGTTCCCACGATGGTGACCAGCCGCTGGCACCGATCCACCGCCGTGCGGGTGCGCGCCTCATCGACAACGCGCTCGTGGCGGTCTTCGGGTTCGCGCTCGTCCTGCCGATCACGATCGGCGCCTTCGGTTTGGGCAAGCCGGGGAGCAAGACCGAGGACGAGGGCGGCGTGTGGAACTGGCCCATCATTTTCACGCTCTTCTGTGTTCTGTCGGTGTTGCCGTTCCTCTATGAGGCCGTTCAGTTGTCCATGTCCGGACGGACGCTCGGCAAGCGCGTCATGGGGCTCGGCATCGTCCAGGCCCCCGCCGGAGGGCCCCTGACCACCACACAGGCCATCTGGCGTGCCGGAATCGTCCATGTGGCCTACCAGCTCGGTGTCTTCTTCTTCCTCGTCATCGCGGTGATGGTGTGGGCCTACGCCGCGTACGGGATGGTGCTGGTCTGGGCGGGCGCGCTGATGGCCTACCTGTGGGCGATCTGGGACCAGCCGCTGCACCAGGCTCTGCACGACCGCTTCGCCGGGACGCTCGTCGTCGACGAGCGGATCGGATACGACGAGTACGACGACGAGTACACGGGATAGGCCCGTGACGGAGGCACCGCTCGCCGAGCCGGGGCAGCGCCTCCTGGCGCGCATCGTCGACACGCTCGTCGTCGGTGTGCCGGTCATCATCGTCGTCCGCGAGTTTGTTTCCGGGCCCACCGTGGACGTCGTCGCTCCGCCCGCTCTAGCCGGATGCCTGTTCCTCTATGAGGCCGTCCAGCTCGCCATCTGGGGACGGACGCTCGGCAAGCGTTTCGCAGGTATAGAGGTCGTCGCCGTCCCCGACGTGTTGCCTGTGCCCGACGCGGCGCAGGCTCAGGCGCAGGCGCGTAGTGGCGAAACCGCCGGGCCGACGCCCCCCTCAGGGGGGTCAGGGGACGAGACGGACTCAGAGGCGATCACAGCGACCTCCGAGCCCGCCACGCCCCTTGGAGAGCCGGGTGGGTTCGGTGGCGTCATGGACGCTGAGATGACGGCTGAGGCGATCCCGGAGGCGGACGTTCGGCCAGAAGACACTCGGGACGCCGAAACGGACTCGGTTCGGGCTTCGCATCGTTTGGGCGTTGTCCGCGCAGTTGCCCGTGCGGCGGTCTATTCGCTGCCGATCGCGGCTCGCCCGATTCCCGTTGCGGGGGTACTCGCGAGCATCTTCTGGGTCGTGAACGCGGGAGCCCTGTACGAGGGCCCGCTTCGTCAGGCCGGCCACGACAGGCTCACCGGGACGGTGGTCGTAAAACGCCCGCCCACCGATTCATCGGCGTTCTGAGATCGTCTCTCGCGCGTCTTCGCCCGGACGGGCGGCGGCTGATCCGACTCCGCCCGTCCGGTGATCTCTGAGGGATGTGGACTGGGCTCGCGGGTCCCTCCCGGCTTTCGTGGAGATGCCCGCTCTGTTTCGGACGCACCGCGCGCCGGCGGCGAATGCCAGCTCGTTCAGGTTACGGCCCTGAATCGACGCGGGATGTGCACCGTCCCGGACGCTTCCTCCGCTTTGAGTGGCCGCTTCGAAGCCCGCTTCCGAAGCGCTTCCGAACCGTTGCCTTCGGTCCGCTCCTCGTCCTACTTAGCGCACTGGACTTACTTCGGATGTGACGCCGCCTCCCATGGAACGGACCTTTCGCCCGGCGTGTGCGGCGGGCGTTGGTCGTACCTGTACGCGTTCGGTGGCCAGTCCCGGACGCGGCTTGAAGAAGTGGAGCGAAGGTGGGATTGTGGCGCAATCTCCTGATTCCCAGAGGGACGAGTGCCGACCGCTTCTACGTAAGGACCGCGGATGGTGACTTCCCGTCACGAGGTGATGGCAACAGTTTTCGGTACCGGCCGACCGGCCGTTATCCGTCCACACCGCGCGGCGCGGACGTCGATCAGTGGCCGGGGTGGAGGTCTGTCGATGCCCGGCTCATTACCGTCCAGGTGCGGTTAGTGCCGTTACGGCAGAGATAATCGATGGGGGCGGTGCCGCTGTGCCCGGCCTGTTAAGGTCGTCGCGCAGGGCCTTTTACCCCCGGACGGCGCCTGCCCGAAAGCCGGAGCGACCGTCCACAAACCCCCGGTCAATGCGCGGGCGCCGCCCCAGGTCAGCGCGGCGCGTCGTGACATCGGTCACGCCCGAAAACACCACGGCCGCGTCGGCGGACAAGGAATTGACGGGTCGCCTCCGCTTGCCCGTACACGCCACCGGACGAGCGGGAAACAACGAGACGATTACGCCCGGTCACCGCCACGAAGGTGACTTGGTCACGAGTACGGGTTCAAGTCTGGCGGTTGAATTGTCATCGGCGCGCATCTCGGTATATGTTTGTCAACCGAATGCAGTTTGCTCAAGCCGAAAGGGTCTGTCCCCATGGCACAGAAGGTTCAGGTGCTTCTCGTCGACGACCTCGACGGTGGCGAGGCGGACGAGACCGTAGCGTTCTCGATCGACGGCGCCTCCTACGAGATCGACCTGAGTGGCGCCAACGCTACGAAGTTGCGTGATTCTCTTAAGCCGTTCGTGGACAAGTCGCGCAAGGCGGGCACGGGCACCCGCCGTCGTAGGCAGCGCGGCGCGTCCAGCCGCGAGCGCAGCGCCGAGATCCGCGCCTGGGCCAAGAACAATGGCATCAAGGTCAATGAGCGCGGCAGGATCCCGGCCCATGTGATCGAACAGTACGAGGCGGCCAACTGACCCCTCGACGTCCGGCGGCCCGTCTCCGTTCGTGAGACGGGCCGTTCGTGTGCGGTGCCGTTCGTTGTTCAGTTCACTTCACACGCCTGTTCGGTCGGCGACTTCACGACACGGTTGCGTTCCCTTGGCGACGTTCACACGGCACCGACGAACACACGGCACCCGTGTTCCTAACGCCGCTGTTCCCTAAGCCTTCGCTCGATGGGTCTTGAGGTCCGGCGTTCCTCTGTGGCCCATTGGCTGCGCCCGTTTCGCTCGTAACACCGTTCTCTTCGGCGCCACTGCCGTTCGCTTAGCCGACGCGCCCGGCCGTTGGCATGGACGACCCCTTGTCCGCATCCCGTGGCATGTTTCGCTTGCGACGTGGTTCGCCTGCCGCACGCCGCCTTCGCGCGTTCCTCGTCCCCGTGAACTCATCCTGTCCTCAGCGGGGTTCGCGTGGTCAATTTCCCGCACAGCACCCTTCACCGCCCAAGTTCTCCCAGGGGCTCGTCTGGGCCCCGGACGCTCGTCTTCCGAAGACTGTTCGTTCGGGAGCGCCATCTGGATGCGTTCGCTTATGGCGAAGCGCGCGGACGGTTCGCGCCCGCGCGCGAGAGGTACGGAGGCCGTGCTCGTGCACCGTCACCCCCATTCGGCGCCCTGGTCCCGACGCCTTGATCCACCTGCGGAAAGGCACCGTTCGCTTGGGGCGTAGCGGGAACACGACGCACCGATGCGGTAGTTGGATGAGACTGAACAGCGCTTAGCTGGGGAACGTCTCCTGGTGGGAGTGCACCGGGTGGCCTCCTCGGGGCGGGCTAGCATGCGGAAGGACAGGTTCGGACGTTCCGGACACTGGCCAACCGCTCTGTGAGGAGCGACGAGATGTTCGAGAGGTTCACCGACCGCGCGCGGCGCGTTGTCGTCCTGGCCCAGGAGGAGGCCAGGATGCTCAACCACAACTACATCGGCACCGAGCACATCCTCCTGGGCCTGATCCATGAGGGTGAGGGTGTCGCCGCCAAGGCTTTGGAGAGCCTGGGAATCAGTCTCGAGGCGGTGCGCCAGCAGGTCGAGGAGATCATCGGCCAGGGGCAGCAGGCGCCGTCGGGGCACATTCCGTTCACTCCGCGCGCCAAGAAGGTCCTTGAGCTGTCGTTGCGTGAGGCGTTGCAGCTCGGCCACAACTACATCGGCACCGAGCACATCCTGCTGGGTCTGATCCGTGAGGGTGAGGGTGTCGCCGCGCAGGTTCTGGTGAAACTGGGCGCCGACCTGAACCGGGTGCGCCAGCAGGTCATCCAGTTGCTGCACGGCTACCAGGGCAAGGAGCCCGCCGCCTCCGGCGGTCCTTCGGAGTCGGCACCGTCCACCTCCCTCGTCCTCGACCAGTTCGGCCGCAACCTGACCCAGGCCGCCCGTGAGGGCAAGCTCGACCCGGTGATCGGTCGTGGCAAGGAGATCGAGCGGGTCATGCAGGTCCTGTCGCGCCGGACCAAGAACAACCCGGTGCTGATCGGCGAGCCCGGCGTGGGCAAGACCGCCGTGGTGGAGGGCCTGGCCCAGAAGATCGTCAAGGGCGAGGTGCCCGAGACCCTCAAGGACAAGCAGCTCTACACCCTCGACCTGGGCGCGCTGGTCGCCGGTTCCCGCTACCGCGGCGACTTCGAAGAGCGCCTGAAGAAGGTCCTCAAGGAGATCCGCACCCGCGGCGACATCATCCTGTTCATCGACGAGCTGCACACGCTCGTCGGCGCGGGCGCCGCCGAGGGCGCGATCGACGCCGCGTCCATCCTGAAGCCGATGCTCGCCCGCGGCGAACTCCAGACCATCGGCGCGACGACGCTGGACGAGTACCGCAAGTACCTGGAGAAGGACGCCGCCCTGGAGCGGCGGTTCCAGCCGATCCAGGTGGCCGAGCCGTCGCTGTCGCACACGATCGAGATCCTCAAGGGTCTGCGGGACCGGTACGAGGCGCACCACCGTGTGTCGATCACCGACAGCGCGTTGGTCGCGGCGGCGCAGCTCGCCGACCGGTACATCTCCGACCGGTTCCTGCCCGACAAGGCCATCGACCTGATCGACGAGGCCGGCTCCCGGATGCGGATCCGGCGGATGACCGCTCCGCCGGACCTGCGCGAGTACGACGAGAAGATCGCGGACGTGCGCCGGGAGAAGGAATCGGCGATCGACGCCCAGGACTTCGAGAAGGCCGCCGCGCTGCGCGACTCCGAGAAGAAGCTCCTCGGCCAGAAGGCCCAGCGGGAGAAGGAGTGGAAGGCCGGCGACATGGACGTCGTCGCCGAGGTCACCGACGAGCTGATCGCCGAGGTGCTGGCCACCGCGACCGGCATCCCGGTGTTCAAGCTGACCGAGGAGGAGTCGACCCGGCTGCTGCGGATGGAGGACGAGCTGCACAAGCGGGTGATCGGTCAGGAAGACGCGATCAAGGCGCTGTCGCAGTCGATCCGCCGGACCCGTGCCGGGCTGAAGGACCCCAAGCGTCCGGGTGGCTCGTTCATCTTCGCCGGCCCGTCCGGTGTCGGTAAGACCGAGCTGTCCAAGACGCTGGCGGAGTTCCTGTTCGGTGACGAGGACGCGCTGATCCAGCTGGACATGTCCGAGTTCATGGAGAAGCACACCGTCTCGCGGCTGTTCGGCTCCCCGCCCGGATACGTCGGGTACGAGGAGGGCGGCCAGCTGACCGAGAAGGTCCGGCGCAAGCCGTTCTCGGTGGTGCTGTTCGACGAGATCGAGAAGGCCCACCAGGACATCTTCAACAGCCTGTTGCAGATCCTGGAGGACGGTCGTCTCACCGACGCCCAGGGCCGCGTGGTCGACTTCAAGAACACCGTCATCATCATGACGACGAACCTCGGGTCCAAGGACATCTCCAAGGGCGTGTCCATGGGGTTCGCGCGGCAGAACGACGAGCAGGGCTCGTACGAGCGGATGAAGGCGAAGGTCTCGGAGGAGCTCAAGCAGCACTTCCGGCCCGAGTTCCTCAACCGCGTCGACGACACGGTGGTGTTCCACCAGCTCACCCCGAACGAGATCATCCAGATCGTGGACCTGATGATCGCCAAGGTCGATGACCGGCTCAAGGACCGCGACATGGGGATCGAGCTGCAGCAGGAGGCCAAGGACCTGCTGGCCATCCGCGGCTACGACCCGGTGCTGGGCGCGCGTCCGCTGCGGCGCACGATCCAGCGGGAGATCGAGGACCAGCTGTCGGAGAAGATCCTCTACAGCGAGCTGAAGGCCGGGCAGATCGTGCTGGTCGGCACCGAGGGCTTCGACCCGGACGACAAGGAGAACTCGGCCGAGAACGCCAAGTTCACCTTCAAGGGCGTGCCGAAGCCCACCACCGTCCCCGACAGCCCGCCGCCCATCGAGGGCGCGGTCAACTTCAACAAGGACTGACCAACGTCCAGAGGGCCCGCACCGGATCCGTCCGGTGCGGGCCTTCCGCACGCCCGGGCGCCTCCGCTCCGTGATGTCGGACGCGGGCCGTAGTGTTCGAACATGCGATCGAATCCGGCGGGATCTCGACGGGAAGGACCCTCGTATGGGACGCGGGTCGCGCGGGCGTTCCCGTGCGACGTCCACGCCCCCGCACCGGCCCAACTACCGATCTTCCGGTCGCGCCTGCAGGGCGAACTCCTCGCCCGGCTGCTGCTGGGCCCGGAACGCGAGATGTCGATGCTCGACCTCGCCGTGATGCTCCACACCGACCTCGCCTCCGTGATGCGCGAGGCGGAGCCGTTGGCCCGGGCGGGCATCCTCGCCCTCCGCCGCACCCTGGCCGGACGCCTGGTGAGACGAAACGTCGACAGCCCGCTGTACGAGCCGCTCGCCCATCTCCTGATGTTGACCTTCGGCCCGGCCGCGGTGGTGGCTGAGGAGTTCGGTCGGCTGCCCGCCGTCCGGCGGATCTATCTCTTCGGCGCTTGGGCGGACCGGTACGAGCACCCGTCCGGCCCGCACCCGGTCGATGTCGACGTCCTGGTCATCGGGCACCTCCCGCCGGACACCGCGTTCGACGCCGCGCAGGAGTCCGCCGCACGACTCGCGCTCCCCGTGCACCCCGTCGTCCGCACCCCGTCCCAGTGGCGGGACGACACCGACCCCTTCCTCCGCGAGATCCGCAACGGCCCCGTAGTGGCCGTCCAACCCCTCAGCCCGACGTGAAGGGCCCGGCGGGGTCAGCGGGAGCGGTTGTTAGCCAGGTCGTGATCGCCGCGTGGAGGCGGGCCTTGGTGGCGTCGGGGGCGAAGGAGGCGTCCACACCGGCGCGGGCGAGGTCGGCGAGGTCCCGGTCGCCGTAGCCGAAGGTGTCGCGGACGCGGGCGTACTCGGTGGCGAGAGGCGTGCCGATGAGCGCGGGAATGTCGGTGTTGAGGGTGACGGTCAGACCAGCGTCGCGAAGGCGGGGGAGGGGATGTTCGTCGAGGACGGCGAAGCCCAGCGCGACGTTCGACGACGGGCACACTTCGAGCGGTATGCCGCGTGCGCGGACCTCGGCGACAAGGTCCGGGTCGTCCAGGATCCGGATGCCGTGGCCGAGACGCTCGGCCCCACCCGGGCCCAGCGCGTGCCGGATGCTGGCCGGGCCTTCGCTCTCGCCCGCGTGATGAACGACATGAAGGCCCGCGTCGCGAGCGGCGACGAACACCTCGTTGAACGGGTCGCCGGGATGGGCCTCGTCGCCGGCGAGCCCCACGGCGACGACTCCGTCGTGGCGGCGGGCGAGATCGAGGGTCCGCCAGGCGCGTTCGACGGATCGGCGGCGGGAGTGATCGAGGATGAGGCGGCACTCGATCCCGAACGCCTCCCGTCCGGCTTCCAGGCCCTCCAGGACGGCCGCCAGCGGCATGTCCAGGTCGCCGAGCCGCTCGCCGTGCGCGGCGGCGGTGAAGGACGCCTCGGCGTAGCGGGTGCCCTGCGCGGCCTCGTCCGCGCAGAACTCGTAGGCGATCCTGCGGAAGTCGGCGGGACGGCGCAGGCAGGAGCGCACAAGGTCGTTCTGCGCGAAGAAGGCGGCGAAACTGCCGAACGTCCCCACATCGTCGGGCACCCGCACGCCGTTGGCCGCGCCGATCTCCCGCAACGTGGCCCACCGGACGGTGCTCTCCAGATGGACGTGCAGGTGGGCTTTCGGCAGGCTCAGCAGATCGCGCACGCTCGCACCGTAGGCAACACCGGACACTGCTGACCAGTCATTTTCGCGCTGCCAAAGTCCGATTGACGCGCGGCCGGCGGTGATCCAGACGCAAGCGCGTTCCCACGTGTACACCAGTCGGTGCAAGCGCCGCGGCCGTCGTTTCGAAGTGGCCTCAGCCCGCACGTGAACGCGTTACCCGCCCGGTGTAGCGATGCTGAAGGCGAGCAGAACCGGGCGGATCGCGAAGCGATGCGCGTTCGCACCAGGACAGGTCACGTAGCGAGCCGCCAGGCGAGCGCAGTGGGCCTGGCCTGCAATCAACACAGCGAGCCGCAAGGCGAGTGCAGTGGGCCGGGCCTGCGATCAACACAGCGAGCCGCAAGGCGAGTGCAGTGGGCCGGGCCTGCGATTAATCGGGCCGGGCCTGCGATTACTACGGTCAGGAGGGGAGGGCGTAGCGGCCGTCGTCCAGCGGGTCGACCAGGCCGTCCGCGATCAGGCCGTCGAGGGCGCGTTCCCGCTGGGGGCCGTCCGACCAGACGACGTCGATGGCCGGTTTCGGAACCGGGCCCTCTGCGTCGCGGAGGACGGCGAGGATGCGGCCCCGGCACTGGCGGTCGGTGCCCGCGTAGGTCTGGCCACGGCGCGGTGGGCCGTCGTAGGCGGGCCGACCGTTCCGCTGCCACGCGCACCTGTCCAGGACCGGGCAGTCGACGCACCGGGGCGCTCGGGCGGTGCAGACCAGCGCGCCCAGCTCCATGGTCGCGACGGACCAGCGGGCGGCCGTGGGCGGATCGGCGGGCAGCAGAGACTCGGCGAGCTTCACCTCCGCCCTCGTCTGGGACTTCGGCGGATACTCGTCGCCGGACAGCAGCCGGGCCAGGACGCGCCGGACGTTGGTGTCGAGGACGGCATGCCGCTGCCGGAACGCGAAACTCGCGACGGCCGCGGCGGTGTAGGCGCCGATGCCGGGCAGCGCGAGCAGGTCCTCGTGCGACGACGGGACCTCGCCGCCATGCCGTTCGGTGATCGCGCGGGCGCTCTCGTGCAGTCGCAGCGCGCGGCGCGGGTAGCCGAGCCGTCCCCAGGCCCGCACGGCCTCCCCGGACGGTTCGGCGGCCAGCGCGGCGGGCGTCGGCCAGCGGGTCAGCCAGGCGTCCCACACGGGCAGGACACGCGACACCGGTGTCTGCTGGAGCATGATCTCGCTGACGAGGACGCCCCACGGTGTCGCGTCCGGGGCCCGCCACGGAAGGTCACGGGCATTCGCCTCGTACCAGTCGAGGATCGGGGCGGTGTAGGCGGTGTCGTAGTTCATGGCGCGCCGCCATTGTGGCACGCGGCGGGTCGTCCGCTCTTTCCGGTCCGGGAAATGCATACTGACCGTATGGGGTTGGACGCTGAACGTGACCCTGGCGGTTCTCGACTCAATCCATACCGGCGGCGTCGCGCGGCGGCCCTGGCCTGCGCCCTGGTCGTCGTCGGCGCGCTCGCCTGGGCCTGCACCGGTGACACCGGGGACGAGGAGCCGGTCCGGCAGGCGGGCGCGGTCGCCGGCGCGACCTCCGCGCCCCCGCCGACGGCGATGCCGACGGTCACCGTCACCGCGACGACCACCCCGCGACCGCCGGACGGCGGAGGCCCCTGCCGTGCCCGCGACCTCGTCGTCAACCTGTCGGCGGGCAGGGACACCTACTCGGGCCGCGCCCGGCCCGAGTTCCGGGTCACGGTGGTCAACATGGGCGGCGGGTCATGCTTGTTCGACCGCGCCTCGATGGATCTCCGCGTCACCTCCGGCTCCGACCGGATCTGGTCATCCGCCGAATGCCGCCGCGGCGAGTCGTCCAAGACGACACTCCGACGCGGCATCCCCCTGGTCGAGACCATCATCTGGAACCGCGGCCGCGGCTGCGCCCGCACCACCCCCGCCCGTCCCGGCACCTACGTCGCCACCCTGAAGGGCCACGCCAAACGCCAGGTCTTCTACCTGCGCTGACCGACGCGGGGGCCTTGAGACGTGCCATTGTGCGCAATCGACGTCTGAGCCATGAGCGCGGCTCCCAGCCTGTCCCGACGCTTATGCCGCCGACCCGAGGGGCCCCGACGTCAGGGGGCAGGTTGAGGCGGGGGCCGTTTCGCGTGCCGTTGGTCGGTATCGTCGGCTGCGGTCGCGGCACCTACGTCGCGCCCTGAGGGGCGCGCGACGTCGCGCGGCAGGTTTCGGCTGGGCTGGGCGGGGTCAGACGTAGCGTTCGAGGATGGAGGATTCGGCGAGGCGGGAGAGGCCTTCGCGGACGCTGCGGGCTCGGGACTCGCCGACGCCGCCCACGGCCTGGAGGTCGTCGATGCTGGCGGCGAGGAGTTTCTGTAGGCCGCCGAAGTGTTCGACGAGACGTTCGACGACCATGCTCGGCAGGCGGGGGACCTTCGCGAGGAGCCGGAAGCCCTTCGGGCTGACGGGCAGGTCGAGCGCGTCGGGGCCGGAGAAGCCCATCACGTCGGCGACCGTGGAGAGGTCGAGCAGTTCGGTGGCCGAGAGGGTGTCGAGCGCCGAGAGGATCGCGGCTACGCCGCGGGCGCGGGTGTCGTCGGACGGGTAGTCGCGGACGATCAGTTCCCGGTCGACGTCGACGCCGGAGACCAGTTCGTCGAGCTGGAGGGAGAGGAGGCGGCCGTCCGTGCCGAGTTCGACGACATAGCCCTCGATCTCGTCGGCGATGCGGCGGACCATCTCCAGGCGTTGGACGACGGCGCTGACGTCGCGGACGGTGACGAGGTCCTCGATCTCCAGTGCGGAGAGCGTGCCGGACACCTCGTCCAGCCGCAGTTTGTAGCGTTCGAGCGTCGCCAGGGCCTGGTTGGCCTTGGAGAGGATCGCCGCCGAGTCCTCGAGGACGTAGCGGATGCCGTCGAGGTACAGCGCGATGATGTGCATCGACTGGCTGACCGAGATGACCGGACAGCCGGTCTGGCGGGCGACGCGTTCCGCGGTGCGGTGGCGCGTTCCCGACTCCTCGGTGGGGATGGTCGAGTCCGGCACGAGATGGACGGCGGCGCGGACGATGCGGTTGTGGGTGTCGTCGAGGACGATCGCGCCGTCCATCTTGGCGAGCTCGCGCAGCCGGGTGGCGGAGAACTCGACGTCGAGTTCGAAGCCGCCCGTGCACAGGTCGCGGACGGGTTTGTCCCACCCGAGCACGATGAGGCCGCCGGTGTGGCCCCGCAGAATCCGCTCCAGTCCGTCGCGAATCTGGGTGCCCGGGGCCACCGCGGCCAATGTGGCGCGGCGGCGTTCGTCATGACCCTTGTCGTGTGATGGCACCTGACCCCCGGAGGTCGCTGGACGGCGTCAGTTTACCGAGGAGGGCCGGGCGCCGGTTCCTCCCCTGGTCGCAAGCGTCGATCGCGCTGAGTGACACTCTAGTGCCATTCGCGTTACGGTGCCGTGAAAGAGACCTGTAGGGCCTGCTGGAGGCTGTCCACTTCCATGACCTTCATTCCCTCGTAGCTGGTGAGCTGCGGGTCGGCGCGGCGTAGTGGCCCGTCGGCGAGTTCGAGGGAGCCGCGCGGGACGACGGCGTGCTTGAACCCGAGCCGGGCGGCCTCGCCGAGGCGTCGTTGGACGCCGGGCACGACACGGACCTCACCGGCGAGCCCGACCTCGCCGAGGGCGATGAGGGTGCTCGACAGGGACTGTTCGACGGTCGATCCCGCGACGGCGAGGGCGAGCGCCAGGTCGACGGACGTCTCGGTGAGCCGCACTCCGCCGACGGTCGACACGTACACGTCCTGCTCGTGCATGGAGATCTTGCAGCGTTGCGCGAGGACGGCGAGGACCATCGCGACACGGGAGGTGTCCAGCCCGGACGTGGCGCGTCGCGGCGAGGGCAGATGCGACTTGGCGACCAGCGACTGCACCTCGGCGACGAGCGGACGGCGGCCTTCGAGCGTCACGGTGACGCAGGTGCCGGGGACGGGCTCGTCCCGCCGGGTGAGGAACAGCCCGCTCGGGTCGGGCAGCCCGACGATGCCGACCTCGGACAGGTCGAAGCAGCCGAGTTCGTCGGTCGGCCCGTACCGGTTCTTCACGGCGCGGATCATGCGGAGCCGGGAGTGCCGGTCGCCCTCGAAGTACAGGACGACGTCGACGAGGTGTTCCAGCAGCCGGGGCCCGGCGATCGCGCCGTCCTTGGTGACGTGGCCGACGAGCACGACGGTGATGCCGCGTTCCTTGGCGACGCGGATGAGGTTGGCGGCGACCTCGCGGATCTGTGTCACGCCGCCGGGGGCGCCGTCGACCTCGGACGTCCCGATCGTCTGGATGGAGTCGACGACGAGCAGCGACGGCTCCACCACGTCGACGTGCCCGAGGATGGCGGACAGTTCGGTCTCGGCCGCCAGGTACAGGTCGTCGGTGATCGCTCCCACACGGTCGGCGCGCAGCCGCACCTGCTCGGCCGACTCCTCACCCGTCACGTAGAGGACGCGTGACTTCTCGTCCGGTTCGCGCTTCTCCGTGGACGAGGCGAGCGCGGCGACCTCCAGCAGCAGCGTCGACTTGCCGATGCCCGGCTCGCCCGCCAGCAGCAGCACGGCCCCCGGCACGATGCCGCCGCCGAGGACCCGGTCGAGTTCGTCGAGCCCCGTGGCCTTCGTCCGCGCGGACCGCACGTCCACCTGACCGATCGGACGGGCGGGAGCGCTGACCGGCCCGGCGGACACGACCCGCGCCGGGGTGGCGGACGCCGCCTCGGTGACCGTGCCCCAGGTCTGGCACTCGCCGCAGCGCCCCACCCACTTGGACGTCTGCCAGCCGCACTCCGAACACCGGTAGGCGGCCTTCGCCGTCTTCGCCTTCGCCATGGCGAAAGCGTAGAGCCGCCATGTGACAACTTCAGGACGCGGCGGACGGCGGCACCGACAGCAGGAGCTTCTGGAGATGGTCGGTGACCAGGTCGGGGCGTTCCATCATGACCATGTGGCCCGCCGCCGGGACGATCTCCAGCCGCGCGTCCGGCACACAGGCGGCGATCTTGAGGCTGTGCTCGATCGGGGTGAGCCGGTCGTGCTCCGCGCCGATGACGAGGTTGCGGGCGCCGGCCAGGGACGCGCAGTCGCTGATCAGCTCCGTCGTGATCATCGAGCGGAGGAATCCGGCGAACGCGTCCATCCGGGTCTCGACCATCATCCGTTCGGTGAAGGCGACGGCGGCGGGCCCGGCGTCGGGACCGAACGCGATCACGTCCTCCAGGAGGGTGACGGCGCCGCGCCCGAGATGGCGGACCCGCTCGACGGCGGCGGACCCGACGCCGAGCGCGGCGAGCGCGCCGGGCAGGACCCGGTGGGCGGTGCGCGCGAGCAGCGCGGGGCCGCCGAAGGTGAGTTCGCTGAGGCCGCTGGACGAGGTGCACAGCAGCGCGGTGGCGGCGATCCTGCCGCCGATGAGGTCGGGGTTCTCGTCCGCGTAGCGCAGGATGGTCATGCCGCCCATGGAGTGGCCGACAAGGACGATCGGCGTCCGCTCGGGGACGGTCGCGTCGATCACGGCGGCGAGGTCGGCGGCGAGTCGGGAGAGCGCGTAGCCGTCGCGGGCGCAGCCGCCGGACCGGCCGTGGCCCCGGTGGTCCCAGAAGACGAGACGGGCGTGGCCGCGCAGGGCCCTGCGCTGGAAGTGCCACGAGTCCTGGGTGAGCGTCCAGCCGTGGCAGAACACGACGGCGAGGTCGGTGCGGTCGTCGCCGTCGATCTCGACGTACAGGCGGGTTCCGTCGCCGGCGCGGACGGAGACGGGACGGCCGCGCAGCGAGCCGAACGGCTCACCCGCGAACGGGTCGGGGCGCAGTTCGAGGCGGCGCAGGGCGCGGCGCTGGACGGCCAGCCCGGCGAGCCCGGCACCGGCGCCGGCGGTGCCGAGCGCCGTGGCGGCGAGGAGTCCGCGCAGGGCCCGGCCCCGGGCGACGGGTCGGGGAGCGGCGTGGTCCCGGGGGGTCGTGGTGGGGGCGCTGGGGCTCGACTTGGCGGCACGGCCCATGGTCGATCCTCCGTATCTCAAGGTCGCGGCACGCCGTCCGACAGGCTGTCCGACCCGCCGGTAATTCAGGGGCAACGCCACCACAAATTGACCGCATAGTCCACCTCCAGGCCGGGGTGCTCGCGCAGGCACGCGTCCGCCACTTCAGGAGGAAACTCGATGCGTAGGACGGCGGCGAAATCCTCGCGGTTCCGAAAGGACCAGCGGATCGTCAACGGCTTCCGGGTGTAGCCGCGCCGCGTCCAGAACCGCTCGACTGCGTCCGGTTCGTATTTCGGCAGGCTGCGCCTGAACCAGCGGCCGAACGTGGACCGTGTCGCGTCGTTGTCGATGATGAGGATCGCGCCGCCGCGCCGGACGACCCGGTCGAGTTCCTTGAGGCCCGGCTCGCAGCCCGGTCCGAAGAAGTACGCCCATCTGGCGTGGACGACGTCGACCGACGCGTCCGGGAGGGGCAGCGCCTGCGCGGTGCCGACGCGGACGGTGACGTTCGGCAGGTCCCGCGTCCGGCGCGCGGCCGCGGAGGCGAGGCCCGCGTGGGGCTCGACACCGATCACCCGGCGCGCGTCGGCGGCGAAGAACGGCAGGTGGAAGCCGGTGCCGCAACCGACGTCCAGGACGTCCGACCCCGTCCACGGGCGGATCGCGCGCATGGCGTCCGCGAGCACGCCGTCGGGGTCCACGGCGCGGTTCTCCAGCTCGTAGATGTGGGGCGTGTTCCAGATGTTGGGGCTCGGCACGGCGCCCCGGGCGATCTCGGCCACGGGCACAGAGGGTAGCCGCCACGCCGGTTACCACGGGCCGGTGCACTCCGGTGCAAGAGATACCGGCATCACGCGGGGCAAGGGTTTCATCACCGCGGAGTCCGCATAGGCTTTGCTTGCGTACAGCACCTTTCGACCGTCGGCCCTACGAACACTGTCGAGCGACCATTCCTGGCGAGGAAGCCTTGACCGCGCAGCACAATGGCGTCCCTTCACCGGCCCTTCGCGTCCCGGACGCGCCGATCACGCTGTCCACCGCGTCGGTGTACCCGGAGAAGGTTCCGAGCGCGTTCGAGATCGCCGCGCTGCTCGGCTACGACGGCATCGAGGTCATGGTCTCCACGGACGCCTCCTCGCAGGACCTGAACGTCCTGCGCCGGCTGTCCGACTACCACCAGATGCCGATCACGTCGATCCACGCGCCGTGCCTGCTGCTCACCCAGCGGGTCTGGGGGCGTGAGCCCTGGGGCAAGTTGGTGCGTTCCAAGGAGGTCGCCGAGGAACTCGGCGCCGAGGTCATCGTCGTCCACCCGCCGTTCCGGTGGCAGCGCGAGTACGCGAAGGAGTTCGTCGACGGCATCGCCCGCATGCAGGACGAGACGGACGTGCTGTTCGCGGTGGAGAACATGTTCCCGCTCAAGGCGCGCGGCGCCGAGGCGGGCATGTACCTGCCCGACTGGAACCCGGTCGACCAGGACTATCCGCATGTGACGCTCGACCTCTCCCACACCGCCGTCTCCGGTTCCGACGCCCTCGACATGGCGGAGTCCCTGGGGGACAGGCTGCGGCACATCCATCTCGCCGACGGCGTGGGCATCACGAACAAGGACGAACATCTCGTGCCCGGCCGTGGCAACCAGCCGTGCGCGGAGATGCTGGAGAGCCTCGCCGAGGGCGGTTTCGGCGGACATATCGTCATGGAGATCAACACGCGCCGGGCGTCGAGCCGGGTGGAGCGGATGGAGGATCTCGCCGAGGCGCTGGCGTTCACCCGGCTGCACCTCGCCGCCGCCGACCGCACCTGGCAGGTCACCCCGGCGGGGGAGGTCACCCGCCGAGGCTCCCGGTGACCGACCCCTCGCGAACCGCGGGCGAACAGGGCAGGGCACGTTCCGGACGCGATCCCGAACGCAGGCCCGGTCGGCGACCCGGACCCACGGAGACGCGCGAGGAGATCCTCGCGGCGGCACGCGACCTCTTCGCCGAGAAGGGCTATGACGGGACGTCGCTGCGCGCCATCGCCCGCGCCGCAGGAGTCGACCCCACCCTCGTCCACCATTTCTTCGGCAACAAGGAAGGCGTGTTCGTCGAGGCGCTGCGCTTTCCGGTGGATCCGGCGGTCGTCCTGTCGCGCGTCGCGTCCGTCCCCAGGGACGAGGTCGGTGAGCTGATGACCAGGACCTTGCTGGAGGTCTGGCGGGACGAGGAGCGCCGCGCGCCGCTGCTCGCGATGCTCCGCTCGGCGATGACGAACGAGCGCGCGGCGGCCCTGCTGCGCGAGTTCGTCACGTCCGTGCTGTTCAGCCGGGCGGGCAAGACCATCGACGCGCCCGCGCTCCGGGTTCAGGCCGCCGCCGGTCAACTGATCGGGTTGATGATCCTGCGCCATGTCGTGCGCGTCGAGCCGCTGGCGTCCGCATCCGAGGACGAACTGGTCGAGCTGGTGGCGCCCGCCGTCCAGCGTTATCTCGCGCCCTGACGACCCCTGCGCCGGTGGTTGGGTTTACCCCGGCCCCGTGGGTCGCCTGATTCGGACATCCCGCTCGGCTTAGGCGTTCCCGGCCTGATCGGGCTGGTAGCTTCGGCGGCATGACCTCCGGAGATCTCCCCGGCGCCACCACGCCACAGCAGTCCGGCGAGCCACGCGAGGGCGGCGCTCCGGGCGGCGGTGCAGGCGGCGGTCCGGGCGGCGGTGCAGGCGGCGCTCCGGGCGGCGGTGCAGGCGGCGGTCCGGGCGGTGGGGCCGGGACGGACGGCGCCGAGAACGCGGTGTTCTGGGGGGACGGCGGCGGCGACGGCACGCGGACGCGTAAGCGCCGCTGGCCCCGCCTCCTGATCGCGGTCGGGGTGTTCATCGCCCTTGTCGTGGCGGGCGTCGGCGGGCTGGCGTGGCAGCGGCAGTCGGCCTACAACGGCAACATCGACCGCATCAAGGGCGTGATGCCCGCGGGGCCGCAGCGGCCGGGCCCGAACGTGGAGGGCACCGAGAACTGGCTGCTCGTCGGCTCGGACTCGCGCGAGGACGCCGCCACGACCGGCGAGGGCAACCAGGTCTGGAAGCCGGGGCAGCAGCGCACCGACACGATCATGCTGTTGCATCTGCCGGCGGACCGGAAGAAGGCGTACATCGTCTCGTTCCCGCGTGACTCGTGGGTCGAGATCCCCGGCTACGGCAACCAGAAGATCAACGCGGCGTTCTCGTTCGGCGGGCCGAAGCTGCTGATCGAGACGATCGAGAACCTCACCGGCATCCGCGTCGACCACTACGGGGCCATCGACTTCGAGGGGTTCAAGTCGATGACGGACGCGCTCGGCGGCGTCACCGTCAACATCAAGCAGAGCGTGTACGACCCGGCGCGCAAGAAGCAGTGGACGGCGGGCAAGCACAAACTCGACGGTGAGGAGGCGCTGCTGTTCGTCCGGCAGCGCTACAACCTGCCGAACGGCGACTTCGACCGGATCAAGCGGCAGCAGGCCTTCCTCGGGGCCCTCGCCCGGCAGGCCTCGGCCCGGGGGACGCTCACGAACCCGCTCAAGCTCGACCGGTTCCTGTCGGCGCTCACCAAGTCGATCAGCGTGGACGAGGAGGTCTCGGCGGGCGACCTGCGTTCGCTGGCGCTCAGCATGCGGGGCGTCCGGGCGTCGGACGTGGTGTTCTTGACCGCCCCGCACAAGGGCACGGGCACGCGCGCCAAACAGAGCGTCGTGTTCCTGAACCAGGAGAAGGCGAAGGCGCTGTTCGATGCGGTCAAGACGGCCCGCATGGACGAGTACGTGCAGCAGTACGGCGGCGGGAACGGCCTCGACACCGTGTCCTGAGCGGGAGCCTGAGCGTCGGGCTTCTCAACGGCGAAGATAACCTGGTCGTGAGGTCCGTTAACGAGGAGTTCGCACAGTGCTTCGTCAGGCGTTGCTCGCCGCGTCGCGCAGTGGCGGCGCGCGCAGGGTCGTGGAGACCGCGCCGTTCACGGACGACGTCGTCCGCCGGTTCATCGCCGGTGAGACGATCGAGGACGCGGAGCGCGTCACCACCGACCTGACCGGCGAGGGCCTGCTCGTCACCCTGGACGTGCTGGGTGAGGACACCCACGACAAGGGTCAGGCGGAGACGAGCGTCCAGCGGTACGTCGAGCTTCTGGAACGGCTCGAGTCCACCGGTCTCGGTACACGCGCCGAGGTGTCGCTGAAGCTGTCGGCGGTCGGGCAGACCTTCGACGAAGACCTCGCCTTGGACAACACGCGTCTGATCTGCCTGGCGGCCCGTTCCGCCGGTACGACGGTCACGCTCGACATGGAGGGGCACACCACCGTCGATTCGACGTTGCGGATCGTCCACGAACTGCGGCGCGACTTTCCCGACGTGGGCGCCGTCGTCCAGGCGTATCTGCGGCGAGCCGAGGAGCACTGCGCGGAACTGGCGTACGAGGGGTCGCGGGTCAGGCTGTGCAAAGGCGCCTACGCCGCGCCCGCGTCCGTCGCGTTCACCGACAAGGACGAGATCGACAGGTCGTTCGTGCGGTGCATGAAGGTGCTCATGGCAGGTAAGGGCTATCCGATGCTCGCGACGCACGATCCGCGGCTCATCGACATCGCCGGCGCGCTGACCGTGCTGAACGAACGCGACCCCGACACGTTCGAGTACCAGATGCTGTACGGGATCCGTCCGCAGGAGCAGCGCAGGCTCGCCGCGCAGGGCGCGCAGGTCCGTGTCTACGTCGCGTTCGGGCACGACTGGTACCGGTACGTCATGCGGCGTCTCGCCGAGCGGCCCGCCAATCTCCGCTTCTTCATGCGCGCCCTGGTCGGACGCTCCTGAACCGCGCCGGGAAAGGGCGCGGCGATAGGCTGGACCGATCGATGTTCTCCCACGTCAAGGTATGCCGATGATCGCGATTCTGGGTGCCGGGAAGATGGGCGAGGCGCTGCTGTCCGGGGTGCTCCGGGCCGGGCGCCGCCCGTCCGAGCTGATGGCGACCGTCCGCCGCGAGGAGCGGGCCGCGCTGCTGCGGGAACGGTACGGCGTCGAGATCGTGTCGAACGCGGAGGCCGCCGCGACGGCCGAGACGCTGGTCCTCGCCGTGAAACCCCAGGACATGGGCGTCCTGCTGGACGAAATCGGCGCGCGGGTCCCGCCCGGACGGCTGGTGATCTCGATGGCGGCGGGCATCACGACCGGGTTCGTCGAGGCGCGGCTGCCGGAGGGCGTGCCGGTGGTGCGGGTCATGTCGAACACGCCGGTCCATGTGGACGAGGCGATGAGCGTGATCTCGGCCGGGTCGCACGCCGGGGAGGAGCATCTGAAGCTGGCGGAGGAGCTGCTGTCGCCGGTCGGGAAGGTGCTGCGCATCCCCGAGTCGTTGCAGGACGGCGCGACGGCCCTGTCCGGCAGCGGCCCCGCGTACTTCTACTACCTCGTCGAGGCGATGGTGGACGCGGGCATCCTGCTCGGCATGCCGCGCGCCGCCGCGCTGGAGATGGTCGTCCAGTCGGCGGTGGGCGCCGCGGTGATGCTCCGCGACTCCGGGGAGCATCCGGTGCTGCTGCGCGAGGCGGTCACGTCCCCGGGCGGGACGACGATCTCCGCGATCCGCGAGCTGGAACGGCATGGCGTCCGCGCCGCCGTCCTGGAGGCCATCGAGGCGGCCCGGAACCGGGGCCGCGAGCTGGCCGAGGGGTGAACCCGGCCGCCCCGGCCGCCCCCGAGCGAAAGTTCATCTTTCAACATTGAGCCGATCCGGGGTTCCGCCCGTGTAGGAGGTATGGGACTCATACTCCGCCTGCTCGTCGCCGCAGGACTGGCGGCCGACGCGATCGTGCACTGGAGATTCGCCCCGGAGATGGCCTTCGTCCAGGGCGGTTCCATCGACGGTGACCTGCTCTTCCGTGTCCAGGCGGCGATCGCCGGGGTCGTCGCGGTGGTGATCCTCGCCTACGCGACCCGCTGGTCGTACCTGCTGGCCTTCCTTGTGGCGGGCAGCGCGGTCGGCGCGCTGGTGTTCTACTACTACGTCGACGTCGGCGCGATCGGACCGCTGCCCTCCATGCACGAGCCCGTCTGGTACACCGAGAAGACGATCAGCCTGGTAGGCGAGGGCGTCGCGACGGTCGCCGCGCTGATCGGGTTCCTCACCGCGGCACGTGGGAGGCGCCGGGACGACGAGGCCCCGAGCCGCGAGCACGCGGGTCACGCCTGACCCGGCGGTTCGGTTCCCGGACAAGCGTTCGCGGTGCGCGCGAAGTAGGGCCGTCAGCCGGCCGCGATACCGTGAGTCCATGTGCAGTGCCGCGTCCGCCGGGCCGTCGAGGCCCGAGAACTGCGGGTTGGAGATCTTCTGGGACGAGCGGCTCGTCTCCTACGACTTCGGCTCCGGCCATCCGCTGAACCCCGTCCGCGTCGAGTTGACGATGGCGCTGGCCCGGGAACTCGGCGTACTGGACCGGCCCAACGTGCGGGTGTCGGGGTTCGAGCCCGCCGACGACAAGCTGCTCCGGCTCGTCCACGAGGAGCCCTACATCGCGGCCGTCAAGCGGGCGGGCGCGACCGGCGCGGCCGATCCCCGGCACGGGCTCGGCACCCCCGACAACCCCGTGTTCCCGGGCATGCACGAGGCGTCCGCGCTGGTCGCGGGCGCGTCCGTGGCCGCCGCGGAGGCGGTGTGGTCGGGACGCGCCGAGCACGCCGCCAACATCGCCGGTGGCCTGCACCACGCGCTCGGCGGGGCCGCCAGCGGCTTCTGCGTCTACAACGACCCGGCCATCGCCATCGCGTGGCTGTTGCGCAACGGCGCCGAGCGCGTCGCCTACGTCGACATCGACGTCCATCACGGCGACGGCGTCCAGGCCGCCTTCTACGACGACCCGCGCGTCCTGACGATCAGCCTGCACGAGACGCCGCGGACGCTGTTCCCCGGCACCGGGTTCCCGGACGAGACGGGCGCCGCGGGCACGTCCGCCAACATCTCGCTGCCGCCGGGCGCCGGCGACGGGCCATGGCTGCGCGCGTTCGACGCGATCGTCCCGCCGCTGCTGCGCCGGTTCCGCCCGGACGTCCTCGTCACACAGCAGGGCGCGGACGGCCACACGCTCGACCCCCTCGCGCATCTGACCCTCAGCGTGGACGGGCAGCGGACGGCGTACGGGCTGTTGCACGGGCTCGCGCACGAGACCGCGGGCGGCCGCTGGGTCCTCACCGGGGGCGGCGGCTACGAGCTGGTGCAGGTCGTGCCGCGTGCCTGGACCCATCTGCTGGCGGAGGCGGCGGGCGCCCCGATCGCGCCGGAGACGCCGACGCCCGGAGGGTGGCGCGACTTCGTCCTCCAGCGGACCGGGCAGGTCGCTCCCCGCAGGATGACCGACGGGACGGACACGGCGAAAGTGGAGGTCAACAGGTGGGGCGACGGCTACGACCCGGCGAGTCCGATCGACCAGGCGATCCTGGCGACGCGGCGGGCGGTGTTCCCCGAGCATGGAATCGACCCGATGACGGACGAGTGACGGCCCGATGACTTCGATCCCCCCGGTCCCGTCCCGAGACGAGCTGCGCGCCCATATCGTCCGAAACATGATCGCGGGCGAGGTGGCGACACCCCGCGAGAACAACCTGCGGCACTACCGGCGAATGGTCGCCGGGCACCCGTACTACCAGTTCGGCCTCGAACTGAAGCCGTCGTGGACGGAGGAGACCGTCCTGGAGATGATGGTCGAACGCTGCGGCGTCGACCCCGACCCCCGCCACGAGACCGGGGTCGACACGATCGACCCGGAGATCACGCTCGACACGCTGGAGGCGATGGGCGACCGCATCGGTCTCGCCGCCCGCCGCCGCGAGAACGTGGTGCTGGCGACCGGCCACCCGGCGACGTTGGCGCCGCTGTACCAGACGGTCGCGCTGGCACTGGAGCGGGCCGGGTGCCGTCTGCTGACTCCCGCGGCGGGCTGGACGTACGAGATCGAGACCTTTGACGGCGGCTCTGACCTGCGCCGTATCGTCTATGCCCAGCCGGGCGTGGCGATGCTGGAAGACGATCACCGGACGCATCACACGCATGATCCGCAGCCGATGGAGGCCATGCTGCGCGAGCTGGCCGATAGCGTTTCCATGGACTCCACGAAAGCTAAACCTGATTTTTGGCCGGATCTGGCCATTGCCGACCATGGCTGGGCCGGAGCCGCCGGACAGGCGGGCATCGACACCGTCGGATTCGCGGACTGTAACGATCCGGCGCTGTTCGCCGGCGCCGCCGAAGGCAAGATCGACGTGGTCGTTCCGCTCGACGACGGCGTGTCTCCGCAGCTCTACGCGCCGCTGACCGCCTACATCCTGGGGCGCGCGGGCCTGCGGCACCCCGGCTGACCTCCCGGCCGGGGCGCCCCGTCTGTCACTGCCTGTGACAGGGCTGCCGTATCGGGACGCATGAGCTTGCGCAACACCATCGGGAACGTTGGAACCGCAGGTCAGGCCGGGGTTCCGGTTGACAACCGTTCGTCTGCCACTCCTTGTGCCGTCTTGTCCACGCTGTGTGTGGAATCAGCACTGTGTCCTCCAGGTCAGGTCGGGATACGGAAATGTGCGGAACTCCCCTCTTGCGACTGCCGGTGCGCGATTTACGCTGGAGGATGTACACGTGCGTGATCAAAGTCACCCGAAGGGCCGGTGCGCGGCACGTGTGGAAGAGGGCGTCCGATGACCTCAGGCGAGCGACCTCTGAGCGAGGTCAGGTTCCTGACCGTGGCCGAAGTGGCGGCGGTGATGCGGGTGTCCAAGATGACCGTCTACCGCCTCGTCCACTCGGGCGAGCTTCCCGCGATCCGCGTGGGCCGCTCGTTCCGGGTTCCCGAGCAGGCCGTTCACGACTACCTGCGCGACGCGTACATCGAAGCCGGATAACGGGTAAGGGCGGGGAATGGACCATGACCCCGCCGCCTACTCCATACCCGGCCGTGCAGGGGGCGTCGGGACGGTCCCCAGGGATCGTCCCGAAGCTGGGGAAACAGAACGAGGACCGGTAAAACGGTCCGGACATCGAGTGGGACGGGCGGTGGCGGCCACGGCCACCGGGCAAGCCCGCCCACGCGGAACGGTGCCCGGCGCCGCGCGACGCGCGGTGCCAGGCCCCGTACGCTCATCGGATCCCGCGCGTCCATCACGCGGCCCAACGCGAGAAACCTCTCGGTACAGCGGTACCCTTGGGCGGCGGACCGTGCCCGCGTTTCGAGTGATGCTCGCCTGCGGCACGTCCGTCTCCTGCACACCACCGGAAATGCCGAGCGAGGTCTCGTGGGCTCTGTCATCAAGAAGCGTCGCAAGCGGATGGCCAAGAAGAAGCACCGCAAGCTGCTGAAGAAGACGCGCATCCAGCGACGCAACAAGAAGTAGCCGTCACGCCGTAAGGGGTGGGGCGCACAGTGTCCTCCTTGCCCGCCGCCGCGGCCCGTGTCGTCCTCGTCACGGGCGTGTCCCGTTTCCTGGGGGCGCGGGTCGCGAACACGCTCCAGGCCGATCCCGGCATCGAGCGTGTCATCGGAGTGGACACCGTGCCGCCCGACACGTCGCACGGCGTGTCCCTCGGCCGCACCGAGTTCGTCCGCGTCGACATCCGCACCCCGAGCATCGCGAACCTCATCGCGTCGGCCGGGGTCGACACCGTGGTGCATCTCAGCCTCGTCACGTCCTCGTCCGTCCCGCGGGCGAAGGCGAAGGAGCTGAACGTCATCGGCACGATGCAGCTGCTCGCGGCGTGCCAGCGTTCGTGCGACATGCGCAAGCTCGTCGTGCGGTCATCGGCGGCCGTCTACGGTTCCTCCCCGATGGACCCGGCGGTGTTCACCGAACGGGACGAGCCGGTCGAGGCGCCGCGGTCGGGCTACGCCAAGGACGCGGGTGAGATCGAAGGCTACGTCCGCGGGCTGATGCGGCGCCGGTCCGATTTGACCGTGTCGGTGCTGCGGTTCGCGAACTTCCTCGGCCCCGGCGTCGACTCCCTCGTCACCCGGTATCTGCGGCTGCCGGTCGTCCCGACGGTGCTGGGCTTCGACCCGCGACTCCAGTTCGTCCACGAGGACGACGGCGTCGAGGTGCTGCGGCGCATGACCGTCGAGGACCATCCCGGCTGCTTCAACGTGGCCGGAGACGGTGTGATGCTGCTCTCCCAGGCCCTTCGCCGCGCGGGACGCCCGTACGTTCCCGTCCCGTCGCCGTCCCTGTCGGTGCTCGGCGACATGGGACGACGGTTCGCCGGACTGTCCGGGTTCTCACCGGAGCTGCTGCGCTGGCTCAAGTTCGGCCGTGTCATCGACACCGCGGCTCTGGAGAACGAGCTGTCGTGGCGTCCCAAGTACAGTACTGAGGCCGCCTTCGCCTACTTCACCGCCGCCCAGGGCCACGGCCCGCTGACCGCCCTCCTCGGACGGACATCGCGATGACCGAACGCGGCGCTCTGGAACGCGGTATCGCGTCCGGTCTGGCCTTCCTGCGGCGTCGCCTGTCCGGTGACTACGAGGTGGACGAGTTCGGCTACGACCCCGACTTCACGTCCGCGGTCCTGCTGCCCCCGGCCCGCGCCCTGTACGAGCACTGGTTCCGCGTCGAACTGAGCGGTGTCGACAACATCCCGGACGGCGGCGCGCTCCTCGTCGCGAACCACTCCGGCACCATCCCCGTCGACGCGATCATGCTGTCGGTCGCGGTGCACGACCACGTGGGCCGCCGGGTCCGCCTCCTCGGCGCCGACCTCGTCTACCAGATCCCGATCCTCGGGCAACTGGCCCGCAAGGGCGGGCACACGCTCGCCTGCAAGTCCGACGCCGCCCGGCTGCTGGCCAAGGGCGAACTCGTCGGCGTGTTCCCCGAAGGGTTCAAGGGCGTCGGCAAACCGTTCTCCGAACGGTACAAGCTGCAGCGCTTCGGCCGTGGCGGCTTCGTCGGCACCGCCCTGCGCGCGGGCGTCCCCATCGTTCCGTGCGCCATCGTCGGCGCCGAGGAGATCTACCCGAAGATCGGCGACATTCCGGCGCTGGCCCGCCTGCTCGGCCTTCCGTACTTCCCGGTCACCCCGACGTTCCCGTTGCTCGGCCCGGCGGGCCTGATCCCGCTGCCGTCCAAGTGGATGATCAGGTTCGGGGAACCCATGACCCTCGACGAGTACGACGCCGACACCGCCGACGACCCGATGACGGTCTTCAACATCACCGATCACGTGCGGGAGAACGTCCAGGGAATGCTCTACGAGACCCTCCTCCGCCGGGGCCCCGCGTTCCTTTGACAGAGTGAGCGCACGGATGCGCTCCGTAGCCGGATGGTCGCCCGGGACGTGGACGAGCCACCGAGGAGGACCACACCGGGGACGCCGTACCGCCGTTCCTCTGGTGTTCTTGGCCATCTGGTGGGCGTGGATGAGCTTCACCTGGTTCGCGTCCTCCGTCCCGCCGATCGCGGAACGTGCGGGCACGACGACGTGGCATCCGCACCACATCGGCGAACGCTACGGGCTGTTCACCATCATCCTGCTGCTCCTCATCAGTCGACCGAAAACAGCCGCCCTGTGAGAACCGGGAATGGACGATGACGGCGTCCCCTCGACGCCATACTGAAGGTCTCATCTGTAGGTGTGGATAACGGGAGTAGAGACCTAGATGAGGCTTGACCGATTTCATCCATGGGCAGAGCAGACCCTCGCCGATGCGAAGAGTGCGGCGATTTCTGGGATGGAGTCCGGTGTGGATGGGCTTGCGTTCGGTACGCGTATCGTCCTGGCCAACAAGGCGCAGGTGCACATTCAGTGGGTGCGTACCGCGCCGCCCAGCGGGGACGCGTCCGGCTCGGCCGAGAAGATCGTCAAGGGGGAGTCGCCCACGCCGGTAGATGTCCCCGACCTGCCGCCCACGGGGCCTTACGCCACCGCGGACGTGGAGCGTCACCTGGCAGCGTTGCTGAACAACGGCGGTAACGACGAACTGGCCGAGGTCCGTGGCTACTCACAGGACTCCAAGCTCGGTACGACGCAGCAGCCGTTCGGAATCCGGGTCCTGTGCCATTCGGGCGCGGTCGTCTTCGGACTCTTCCGCCACACGCTGGGCGCCGGGCAACAGCCCACCAAAGAGGGCGCGTTCAAACAGCGAGAGACCCTCTGACACGACGGTGGCCGTTGCCCGGCGAAGCTATGCCGGCCCGGCGTCAGGCGTCAGGCGTCAGGCGCAGAGCTCGGACGAGGTCGGCGACGTACTCCTCGCACGGAGGCAGGATGTCGTCGCCGAGCAGGAGGACGGTGAAGACATGGTTGAGGCAGGCGCCGAGCAGCAGCCGGGCCGTGCCCAAGGTCTCCACGTCCGCCGCGACCCGTCCCAGCTCCTGCTCCTGGCGCAGGTAGGCGGCGACCGCCTGCTCCGCCTGGTGGGGGCCGAGTTGGCGGGGGAGCATCACCTCCCGCAGCCGGACCAGTTGCGCGGGGCTGGCCAGGACCGCCGCCTTCGCGGTCAGGACCTCGCGGTAGAAACCGATGGTCGCCTCCGCGACCAGCATGAGGTTCTTGCACACGTCGGCCTGCCCGACCTGGGAGTGGAGATCGGTGACCGTGCCCACGTAGATCGGTAGCCGGTCTTGCAGGAGCGCGAGGTAGAGGTGCAGTTCACCGTGTTCGACGTGCCGGACCGAGGACATCGCGTCGCTGACGGCCTCGACCACACGGCGCCGTACGAGGTCGGCTCGACTTTCGGGGACGGGACCGGTCGCGGGTTCCGGTAAGGGCCGCATGATCTCCTTAGATCATTTTCGACATTTCGTGTCGCGTAGGGTGCACGGGTTCCCGGGCGGAACGCATGCCCGAAGCCGCGACATCTAATGATCGTTACCGCCGCGGCAAGGGCGCGGTCGGTACCAGCAATGGCCCCAGCCACGATAATGGGCCGCGCGTTTTCTCGGGCCCGGAAACGCAATTTCGCATGGAATCAGTGTGCTTCGTGTCATGCCGGAGTTCGGTGAGGTCGTCCGTCCGCCTCTGGAACGATGACGGGCATGAGCGACCGCGCCGGCCTCCGGGTGGCCGAGGACGACCTTCTTCCGCCGCCGGACTGGGGACGCCGTGGAGCCGCCGCGCCCGGTGTTCGCGCCGCGTGGACGTTCGGCCCGCTCGCCGCGTTACTCGTGGCCGGACGGATCTGGGTCGCCCCCGAGATCGGCGCACGCGAGCTGGACGCGTGGGCGACCATCTTCGTGGCGGTGTGCGTGCAGGCGCTGCCGTTCCTGGTGTTCGGGGTGGCGCTGTCGGCGGCGATCACCGCGCTCGTGCCGGCGTCGGTGTGGCGGCGGGTGCTGCCGCGCCGGCCGGGCGCCGCGGTGCCGGTCGCGGGCGCCATGGGGGCGGTCCTGCCGGGCTGCGAGTGCGCGTCGGTGCCGGTGGCGGGCGGGCTGATGGCGCGCGGGGTGGCCCCGGCCGCCGCGCTGACCTTCCTGCTCGCCGCCCCCGCGATCAACCCGGTCGTGCTGGTCGCCACCGCGGTCGCGTTCCCGGGGAACCCGGGGATGGTCGTCGGCCGGTTCGTCGCATCGCTGCTGGTGGCGGTGCTGGCCGGATGGACATGGCTGCTGGTCGGGAAGGGCGAATGGCTCAGGATCCCGTCCCGGCCGCACGCCGAGGGCACGGCCGGGCGTCTGGAGGCGTTCCGCCAGGACATGCGGCACGACGTCCTGCACGCCGGCGGCTTCCTGGTGGTCGGCGCCGCCGGTGCCGCCACCATCAACGTCGTCGTGCCCGCCGAATGGGTCGACGCAGCGGCGGGAAGCCCGTGGCTGTCGGTGCTGCTCCTGGCCTTGCTGGCGGTGCTGATGTCCATCTGCTCGGAGGCCGACGCCTTCGTCGCGGCCAGCCTGACGCAGTTCTCGACGACGGCCCGGCTGGCGTTCCTGGTGGTGGGGCCGATGGTCGACCTGAAGCTGATCGCCCTCCAGACGGGTTTCTTCGGCCGCCGGTTCGCCGTCCGTTTCGTTCCGCTGACCTTCTGCCTCGCGGTCGGGGTCAGCGTGGCCGTGGGAGGTCTGCTGTGAGCAGGGCCGCGCAGAACCTGCTGCTGATCCTGGTCGCGGGGGCGATGTTGTGGATCACCTTGGGCAGCGGCGAGTACGTCAACTACGTCAGGCCCGGGTTCCGGTTCCTGCTGGTGCCCGCCGCGCTCGCCCTGCTGGCCCTGGGCGCCGCCGGACTGCGCCGCGAGTGGCGGCACACCGCTCCGGCCGACGACGGGCACGAGCACTCGCGGGGGCCACGGGCGGCCTGGCTGCTGTGCCTTCCGATCCTGGCCGTCTTCCTGGTCGCCCCGCCCGCGCTCGGCTCGTTCACCGTCAGCCGCGACACCGGCCGCGCGGCGCCGCCACCCGTCCGTCCGGACGAGGGGTTCGAGAGACTGCCCTCGAACGGGCCGCCGGTCCCCATGACCATGCAGGAGTTCATCGGCCGCGCGTGGGAGGCGCAGACCCGCGACCCCTCCAAGCTTGAGGGCGTACCGGTGCGGCTGACCGGGTTCGTGACCCCGGACCGGCGGGGCGGCTGGCATGTCACCCGACTAAAGATCGCGTGTTGTGCGGGGGACGCCGTGCCGTTCCCGGTGCGCGTGCGCGGCCTTCCACGGCCCCCGGAGGACACGTGGGTCGAGGTCGTCGGCGTCTGGCGGCCGCCGAAACCCGGCACGAAGGCCACGGTCGTCCAGGAGTTGAGCGGCCGCTCCCTCCAACGGATCAGGAAGCCCAAGAATCCCTACGAGTGAAGAGATTCCCTAAACGTACGTATCGTTCCCTATATCAGGTAACTTAGGGGGTGATGGAGGATAAACTGTACTCGGTCGAGGAGGTCGCCGACCTTCTGGGCCTGCACGTCCGCACCGTGCGGGGTTACATCCACGCCGGACGTCTGCGCGCGGTGCGGATCGGCAAGCAGTACCGGATCGCCGCCGCCGACCTTGAGGCTCTGATCGGGCGGCCTCGGGTCGGTGGCTCCGCGTCGGTCGAGGTGTCGAGCATCGTGCAGGTCGAAGGAGTCGACCGGCTCGCGGCCGACCGGCTCGGCACGCTCGTGCTCGCCGCGGTGAACACCGGTGGGAACTCCGGTCGGCAGTTGCGGGTGCAGGTCGTCCACGACGTGGAACGGAGCCGGATGAAGTTCGTGATTCTGGGCGGTGCCGCCGACACCGCCGACGTACTGCGACTCCTCGACGACGTACTCGCCCAGGAGGACGACGGTGGCTGACGAGATGCGCGAACTGGGCGGCACCCAGGTGCTGGTCTGCGACCCGGACGGCCCGCCCGTGGCGACCGTGGACGACGCCCTCGACCTGATCGGCGCGGTGTTCCTCGGCGCGGAGGTCGTGGCCCTGCCCGCGTCCCGGTTCGACGAGCGCTTCTTCGAACTCGGCACCCGGTTCGCCGGGGAGGTCATGCAGAAGTTCGTCAACTACCGGCTGCGCCTGGCGGTCGTCGGCGACATCTCCCGGCATGTAGAGACGAGCAAGGCCCTGCGCGCTCTCGTCCAGGAATCGAACGGCGCCGGACACGTGTGGTTCGTGCCCGACCTGGAGGCACTCACCGCACGACTGCGCGGGTAGCCGTTCCCGAGGGGCGGGGCGGTCAGCGCAGGTAGTGGTGGCTGCGGTCGAGCAGTCCCCGGGCCTTCAGCTCCGCGCGCAGCGGGATGGCGTCGTCCCACACCCCCGACTCCAACGTGAAGCCGAAGTGGCTGGCGGCCTCGTCGGCGTCGCCCAGCAGTTGGCGGCGCAGCGGGCTCAGCCGCCGCCACCAGTCGCCGTGGCGGTTGATCGCCACGTCGTCGCGCCAGCGGATCCAGCGGTAGGTGTAGCAGAGGAACACCATCTTGCGGGTGACGGTCGACAGGTTGGCCGAGCGGGAGTGCCGCAGCCGCCGGTCGAACACGAACGCGTCGCCCGGCTCGGCGGAGATCTCCACGGTGCCGGGCGGGCGCGGGTAGTGACCGTCCGGACCGGGCTCGGTGCGCTCCAGGGTGTTGCCGTACTGGCTGCCCGGCAGGACCAGGGTGCCGCCGCGACCCGGTTCGGACAGGTCGCTGAGCACGTACGCGACCTTGAGGGAGAACATCGGCCGCGGCTCCATGTCCAGGTCGGCGTTCTGCCGGTAGCCGTCCTGATGCCAGCGCCAGGCGGGCGGCTCGTCCCGGGTGACCGGCGGGTTGACGTCGATGTGGCTGTGGTGCACGTAGATGTTCCAGCCAAGCTGCCCCCACACGCAGGGGAACGTGGCGGGGAGGTCCAGCAGTTCGGTCAACGTCTCGTCGCGGAACACCGCGCCGAGCACGTGCATGTCACCGTTCGGACCGAGTCGTCCGGCCCGCCGCTCGCCCGCATAAACCCGGTCCACCGCCTGCTCGACGCGGTTCCGCAGCGGCTCGTCGAGCGCGCCCCGGACCAGCAGATAGCCCTGCTCGGCGAAGGTGCGGCGGTCGGCGTCGCTGAGACGCGCGTACCGGTCGCCGTACGGGCGGGACGCCTGCTCGGCGGGCGGTGGGGGCGTGGTCTGGGCCATGTCGCTGTCCCTTCGGAGGGCAATTCCGGCGGGAGAAGACTGAAACCGATGACCATGAAGATCCGATGAAGAACCCGCGGAGAAGCGATCATGGTCGCGGCACGGGCGCGGAGCGGATCGGCCGGGAGCGCTACGGTCGGGGCATGCGCAGCGGCTCACGCGTCCTGGTCGCCGAGGACGACCCCAAACAGGCGCGGCTCGTCCAGGTGTACCTGGAACAGGCCGGACACAGTGTGATCGTGGTCGGCGACGGTCGGCGGACGCTGGAGGAGGCCCGTGCCCGCCGCCCCGACCTGCTGGTGCTGGACGTCATGATGCCGAGCGTGGACGGCCTGGACGTGTGCCGGATCCTGCGCGCGGAGTCACAGGTGCCGATCCTGTTGCTGACCGCCCGCTCCCGCGAGGAGGACCTGCTCCTCGGCCTGGACCTCGGCGCCGACGACTACGTCACCAAGCCGTACAGCCCGCGGGAGTTGACGGCGCGTGTGCGGGCGCTGCTGCGCCGGGCCGGGGCGCTGCCCGGGGTCGGCGCGGGCCCGGCAGGTGGGGAGGCGGTGCTGCGCGTCGGCGAACTGGAGGTCGACCCGAACCGGTTCGAGGTGCGGGTGGCGGGACGCCGGGTGGAGCTGACCGCCAAGGAGTTCGGGATAGTGCAGATCCTGGCGGGCGAGCCCGCCCGGGTCTTCACCCGGGCGCAGATCCTCACGCTCGCCTTCGGGTTCGACCACCACGTTCTGGAGCGGACCGTGGACGCGCACGTGATGAACCTGCGCCGCAAGATCGAGCCGGATCCCGCCGACCCGGTCTACGTGCAGACGGTGTACGGGCGCGGGTATCGGATGGGGCCCGGTGCCGCGCCCTAGGCGGTCGGTTCCCGGACTGCGCCGCTTCCGGGTCCGGGTGTTCGCCCTCATCGTGCTGGTCACGCTGGTCGCGACCGGGGCGACCGCGTGGCTGACGGTCCGCGCGACCACCGCGCAGCTCACCGAGTCCGTCGCGGTGGAGAAGCGCACCGCCGATCTGATCAACCAGACCCTGGTCGACTACGCGACGCTGCACGGCACCTGGGAGGGCGTGGCCGGCGTGGTCCAGGGCCTGGAGGAACGCACCGGGCAGCGCATCCGGTTGAGCACGCTCGACGGGATCGTCGTCGCCGACACCGACATCTTGAAGGGGTGGACCGCCCGGGCGCCGTCGACCCGTCCGGCGACGATCCTGGACGCCCGACCGCAACTGTCGGTCGACCAGGTCATCGTGCGCTTCGGTGCGCCCTCCCCGCGGCCGGGCGCCACGGACTCGGTCGGGTTCCTCAGACTGATCGAGCAGCGGCGCCATGTGCTGCGCCTGGCCGCCTGCCTGACCCGTGACCGCATCCCGATCAACCGGCGGGTCGTCTACGGCGTCGGCTGGACGGTCGAGGCGTCGGGCGGCGTCAACGAGGGGACGCTGGAGCGTTGCCACCGGGAGAGCCAGAGCACCGCGACGGAGCGGAAGGCCGACCAGAGGGGTTACACGGACTGCCTGGCGAGAACCCGGCCGCCGCCCCACGGGACGTCCGCCCCGAACGGGGACGCGCTCCGACGCTGCACCGAACACGTCTACGCCCGGCGGCTGGAGCCGGTGGCGCCGGTCCCGTTGCAGCTCAAGCTCGGTTTCAGCAACGACCAGGCACGCCGGGTCAGCATCGAGCCGCAGCGGGCCCTGGCCGCGGCCGGGCTGGTGGCCGCGTTGATGATCGTGAGCACGGTGCTGCTCAGCCGGCGCATGCTGTCCTCGATCGCCGCGGTGAGCCAGGCCGCGCGGCTGCTGGGCGCCGGCGACCTGTCCGGGCGGGTGCGGGTCCGCGGCGACGACGAGATCGCCGACCTGGCCGTCGCGTTCAACCGGATGGCCGACTCGCTGCAACGCGGCGAGGAACGGCAACGCCGGATGATCAACGACATCGCGCACGAGCTGCGCACGCCGCTGGCCAACATCCGCGGCTATCTGGAGGCCTTGCACGACGGGGTGCTGCCGCCGGACCGCGAGCTGTTCGCCTCCCTGCACGAGGAGGCGGTGCTGCAACAGCGGCTGATCGACGACCTCCAGGAGCTGGCGTTGGCGGAGTCGGGCGAGCTGATGCTGAACCGCGTCCGGGTGGACGCCGAAGAATTGCTGGAGACCCTGCGGACCGCGCATCGCGCGAACGCCGAGACCGCCGGGGTGGCGCTGGAGGTTCTAACGCCGGAGTCGGATCCGCCGCTGGTCGACGCCGACCCGGACCGGTTGCGCCAGGCCATCGGCAATCTGGTGACGAACGCCGTGCGGGCCGCGTCGCCGGGCGGCTCGGTGACGCTCGCCGCGCACCGTTCGGACGACCCGCGCAAAGGCGGCACGGTCATCACCGTGGCCGACACCGGGCACGGCATCGCGCCGGACGACCTGCCGAACGTCTTCGACCGGTTCTGGCGCGCCGACAGCGCCCGGGGCCGCGACACCGGCGGTCGCGGGCTCGGCCTGGCCATCGCCCGGGAGATCGTCCTCGCGCACGGCGGGACCCTCGCCGCGGAGAGCACCCCGGGGACGGGCTCGACGTTCACCATCTGGCTGCCCGTCGCCGACTCCGGGGAGGGCTGAGCGGGGCCCGTCAGTTCGCGCGGTAGAGGCGGCGGAGGGCGATGCCGGCCGCGACGCCGCCCGCGAGGGCGCCCGCGCCCGCGGCGGCGGGGAGGGCGATCATCGTCACGCGGCGGCCGGTGCGGAAGTCGTGGATCGGCCAGCCGTTCGCCCTGGCGTGCTCGCGGAGCGCGGCATCGGGGTTCACGGCGTGCGGGTGGCCGACCGCCGTCAGCATCGGCAGGTCGTTGATCGAGTCGCTGTAGGCCGAGCAGCGGGCCAGGTCGAGACCCTCCCGCTGCGCGAGGGCCCGGACCGCCTCCGCCTTCGCGGGCCCGTGCAGGAGGTTCCCGACGAGCCGTCCGGTGTACACGCCGTCGCTCGTCTCGGCGACGGTGCCGAGCGCGCCGGTGAGGCCGAGCCGGTGCGCGATCGTCCGGGCGACCTCCACGGGCGTGGCGGTGACGAGCCACACCTGCTGGCCCACGTCCAGATGCTGGAGGGCCAGCGTCCGGGTGCCGTGCCAGATCCGGTCGGCCATCACCTCGTCGTAGATCTCCTCGCTGAGCCGGACGATCCCGTCGACCTTCTGCCCGGCGACGAACGCGAGCGCGGCCTCCTTGGCGCTGCCGATGTGCTCGGAGTTCTCCGTGCCCCGCACCCGGAACGCGGCCTGCCCCCAGGCGAACATGGCGAGGTCGCGCATGGTGAACAGCCGGCGTGCCGCGAGCCCGCGCGCGAAGTAGTAGATGGACGCCCCGCGCATCATCGTGTTGTCGACGTCGAAGAACGCCGCCGCGGCGGGGTCGGGCGCGGGCAGCGGCGCCTGGTCGGCCGCGGCCGCGGCGGCGGCCGCCTTACCGGCACGGACCGGATCCTCGTCCCTGCCGCGGGCCCAGAACGGACGCTGCCTCAACGAGATCATGGAGTGAGCCTAGTCAACCGCCTCTCCCCGGCCGTCGCCTCGCCCGTGGTTGTGACAGTCCTCGCTCCGGTCGCCCGCGGCCGCGACGAGCCGCGCGCGCAGCACCTCCCGGAAGCGCGGGTCGGGCCCGGCGTCGCCGACCCGCAGCCGGGCCAGCGCGTTTCCCTGTTGGACGATCTTTCCTCGCCCGGCTCTCACTGGTCGCTCCCTTGCGGAATCCAGGCGTCAACGCTCTCTTGCCCGCAAAACGATCGGGGGGACGGGGGGTTACGGGTGGGTCGACCGGACGGTGCGCCCGGGACGTGCCGGCGAGGGACGGGTCACTGGCGGAGGTCGTCGGGAAGCAGGCGGGCCAGGGACCGGACGGCCCGGTACTGCAGCGCCTTGATCGCCCCCGCCTTCTTGTCCATGATCAGGGCCGTCTCGGCGACCGACAGGCCGTGCAGGAACCGCAGGACGATGCATTCCTGCTGCTCGGACCCGAGTCGGCGGACGGCCTCCAGAAGGGTCCGGTTCGTCATCGAGTCCAGGACGGCCCGCTCCGGCCCCTCCTGCGGGCGCTCCGGCTCGACCAGTTCGGCGGTGCAGACCTCAAGCCGGTAGCGGCTGGACTTGAAATGGTCGGCGACCAGGTTCCGTGCGATCGTGACGAGCCAGGCGCCGAAGTCCTTGCCCTGCCAGTGGAAGTCGCAGATCCGGCGGAGCGCGCGCAGGAACGTCTCGCTGGTCAGGTCCTCGGTGAGCGAGTGCGTCCCGACCCGGTAGTAGACGTAGCGGTAGACCAGTTCGACATAGTGGTCGTAGAGGGAGCCGAACGCCTCGGCGTCGCCGTCCCGGGCCCGCAGAACGAGTGCCTTGAGGACCTCGGCGCGGTCGCTGTCCCGTTCGGCGGCCCGGTCGGGGAAGCCGCGGGCGGGCCGGGGGAGCGGAAGAAGTCCGGCGTCGAGGGACAAGCTGCTCATGCAGTTCTCCTCGGGGCGTACACGACCTCCGGCGTGATCTGCCACTCTAGATACCGAGAGGTACGCGGGGCAATGGCGGACGGCGCCCAAAGCCGTCCGATGACGTCCGGAGGTGTCCGGTCGCGGCCGGCGGCGGAACGCGTTCACCGGACGCGGTTACCCCTCCGACTCCCGCATCGGGCACCATGGGGCGCGATGGTCGATGCTCTGCTCGCGCTTCTCGCGGCCCTGGGTGCCTTACTGGCCACCGGGTTGCTGATTTCGCGTGCCTCCAAGGAACGGCTGCTCTACCTCATCGCCTGGTCCTTCACCCAGGTCGGGCTGTCGTTGGCGCTGCTGTCCATGGGGATCGGCTTTCTGGCGGGGTTCAACGGCCTGTTCTTCCGCGTCATGGAACTGGGCGCCGCGCTGATCGGGCCGCTCTGGCTCGCGCTCGGCATGATCGAGCTGATCGCACGGTACGTCCAGGTACGGTTCGCGGCCTGGCTGTTCGTGATCTCCTACACGGTCGTCGCGACCGTCATCCTCATCCTCGACCCGCTCAAGGGCACCCTGTCCAAGGACCTGCCCAAGCCGGGCTCCACCTACGACGCGCTGCCGCTGCTGCTGATCGACGGCGCGCATGTCGTCGCGGTGATCGCGCTCGTGGGCTGCACCGGGGTCACCGCGTGGCTGGCGAGCAAGCGTGACCGGGAGGCCGGTGACCTGCTCATCCCCGTCGCGCTGGTCGCGCTCGCCGGGGTGCTGGTGGTCAGCGGCACCCGCGGGTTCCTGCCCGCGCCGATCGCGGTGATCGCGCTCGGCGCCGCGGCCGGGCTCGTCTGGTACGGCGCCATGCGCACGATTCCGGTGTACGAGGACGACGACGGCTACGAGGACTACGACGAGTACGACGACCGGAACGACTACAAAGACGAATATCGGGAGGAACCCGTGACCGGGTACGAGGAGCAGGGCTACACACCACCGCGGCACGAGCCCGTCCCGGCGCCGACCCCGCAGCCGGACCCGAGGCGCGGGGAGCTGCGGTTCCCCGACCCGGTGCCGCCGGCTCCGGTGCCGCCCGCCGCGGCGGAGGAGCTGCGCTTCCCCACCGAACCGGCGGAGGAGTTCCGCTTCCCGGGCGACCCGGCGGGCCCGACCGCCGTGGACGGCGTCGACCTGTTCGGCGGGCCCCTGGCCGCCGCCGGCGTTCCCGAGCAGGCGCCCCCGGCCCCGCAGCCCCGGCGGGCCATGGGCGGCGAGCTGTCGGGCGCCTGCGGCCAGATCACCGTCTACACGCTGCTGGACGGCCGCGAGGAGGCCTTCGACCGGCTCGCCACCGAACTGGTGAAGGCCGCCCTGGTCGCCGAACCCGAAACGATGATCTTCGCCTGCCATGAGGTGGTGGGCAGCCCGACGCAGCGGATCTTCTACCAGCTTTTCCGCAACGACTCGGCGTTCGCGGCGCATCGCCGGCAGCCGCATCTACAGCGGTTCCTGGCGGAGTCCCGCACGCATGTGCTGACCACAAACGTGATCGAGCTGCGGCTCGGCCCCGCCAAGGTGCCGCTGGCCGCGCCGGAGTTCCCCGGGAGGTGACGCCGTGACGCCCGTGCCGGAAGGCGGCGGCGCGATCATGATCACGCTGCTGGGGAAGCCGGGCTGCCATCTGTGCGACGACGCCCGCGCGGTGATCGAGCGGGTCGCCCGTGACCTGGACGTCCCGTGGGAGGAACGTGACATCACCCGGTCGGAGCGGGACACCGAGCTGTACTGGGAGCAGATCCCGGTCACGCTGATCAACGGTGTCCAGCACGACTTCTGGCGGGTCGACGAGCAACGCCTCCGCGACGCCGTCGCGGCCCTGCGTTCCGAACGCTGACCGAATGTCTGGTCGGTCACATCCGGCCGCCGTCCGGCCCGCGCGCCGGGCCCGGGAAGCCCCTGTTGGCACGGGCGTTTCGTGATCACGCCCGGCCCGGCGCGGAACCGTCTCCCGGGACCCGACTTTGTGCGCGTATTCACAAGGGCTTAACCTGGGGGACAGCCCCGGAGCGGTCGGGCCGCGGCCGTCCGGCCCGCGCGAACCGGGGCGCGGGGCGCGCGCCCCGTCCCCAGCGTCGAGCCGAAGAGCAGGCCGTGACATCTCGACAGAACCGCCAACGCGACCGCGCGGGCCGCGGCATCCCCGAAGCCACCGTGGCGCGGCTGCCGGTGTACCTGCGGGCCCTCACCGGGCTCCAGGAGCGCGGCGTCGCGACCGTGTCGTCCGAGGAGCTCGCCGCGGCCGCCGGGGTCAACTCGGCCAAGCTCCGCAAGGACCTGTCCCATCTGGGCTCGTACGGGACGCGCGGCGTCGGGTACGAGGTCGAGTACCTCGTCTACCAGATCTCCCGGGAACTCGGCCTCACCCAGGACTGGGTCGTCGCGATCATCGGTGTGGGTAACCTGGGCCGTGCGTTGGCGGGCTATGGCGGTTTCGCCTCCCGCGGCTTCCGCGTGGCGGGCCTGCTCGACGCGGACGACTCCATCGTCGGCCAGGACATCGCCGGGATGACGGTGGAGCACATCGACCGGCTGGAGGACATCATCGCGGACCACGGCGTCTCCATCGCCGTGATCGCGACCCCCGCGGGCGCGGCCCAGGGGGTGTGCGATCGCGTCGTCGCCGCGGGCGTGACCAGTGTCCTGAACTTCGCGCCGGTCGTGCTGACGGTCCCCGACGGGGTCGACGTGCGTAAGGTCGATCTGTCCATCGAGCTGCAGATCCTCGCGTTCCACGAGCAGCGCAAGGCCGGGGGCCCCGACGGTCTCGCCTCCCTGACCGGGGGCGACGCGCCGCCCGGCACCAAGCAGTACGTGGAGACGGTCGTCGAGGCATGAGGGAAGCGAAGCGCCGGGTCACGCGCCCGGAACACGCGGGAGGCAGGCCGTGAGCATTCTGGTCGTGGGGCTCAGCCACCGGAGCGCGCCCGTGGCGGTGCTGGAGCGGGCGGCGGTGGCCGGGGACGACCTGGTGAAGTTGCTGCACGCGGTGCACGCGTCCCCGAACGTCGCCGAGGCCGCGATCGTCTCGACGTGCAACCGGGTCGAGATCTACGCGGTGGTCGACCGGTTCCACGGCGGTGTCTCGGCGATCTCCGAGCTGCTGGCCCTGCACTCCGGCGTCCCGACGGACGATCTGACCCGCCATCTGTACGTCCACTACGAGGAACGGGCCGTCCAGCACGTGTTCGCCGTGGCGTGCGGGCTGGAGTCGATGGTCGTCGGCGAGGGGCAGATCCTCGGGCAGATCCGGCAGGCGTTCCGCGTCGCGCAGGAGGAGGGCACGCTCGGCCGTGACCTGCACGACGTTCTGCAGCAGTCGCTGCGCGTGGGCAAGCGCGCCCACCACGAGACGGGCATCGACAAGGCGGGCGCGTCGCTGGTCGGCGTCGGCCTGGACGTGGCGACGCGGTATCTCGGCCCGCTGGAGGGCGTCCGCGCGCTGGTGGTCGGCGCCGGTTCGATGAGCTCGCTCGCCGCGGCGACGCTGAGCCGCGCCGGGGCCCGCGAGGTCGTCGTGGCGAACCGGACCCACGAACGGGCCGTGCGGTTGGCGGAGTCGCTGGACGCGCCGTCCCGGGCGATCGAACTCGACGTGGTCCACTCCGCGATCCCCGACGCCGACCTGGTCGTCTCGTGCACCGGCGCGACCGGGCTGGTCCTCACGTCGCAGCGGCTCAGGGAACAGGGCGTCGGCGCCGACGGCCGCCGCCGCTTCTTCCTCGACCTGGCGTTGCCGCACGACATCGACCGGTCCGTCCGCGACCTGACCGGCGTCGGGTTGGCCGGGCTCGACGACCTGCGGACGGCGGAGGAGGCCGCGCACGCCATCGGCCCGGCGGCCGTCGAGGCCGTCCGGCGGATCGTCTGCGACGAGGTGGAGGCCTATGTCGGCGCGGCCCGGGCCGCCGCCGTCGCCCCGACGGTCGTCGCGCTGCGGAGCATGGCCGCCGATGTCGTCGAGGCCGAGCTGTCCCGCCTGACGGGACGGCTGCCCGAGATGGACGTCCGTGCCCGCAGGGAGATCGAGCAGACCGTCCGGCGCGTGGTCGACAAGCTGCTGCACGCGCCGACCGTCCGGGTCAAGGAGCTGGCGGCGGCGCCGGGCGGCGACTCCTACGCCGACGCGCTGCGCGAGCTGTTCGACCTCGACCCGAAGGCCCCGGAGGCGGTGGCCCGCGCCGACATGCGCGAGGAACCGGCGGCGGGGTGGAGTGCTCCCTCGTACACGTCCGTGGACTGCGCCGAAGCCGACTGTGTGAGCACGATGCCGTCCGGCCCGGACGGTCAGGGCGTGACGACCGTACAAGACGTGAACGCGCAAGCCGCGAACGTCCGGGCGGTGAGCACCCGTGAATCCGTGGCCGGGCGCGAAGGAGACGAGGGATGAGCGGAGAAGAGAGCGCGGAGGCGGTCCGGGAGGGGAGTCCGCTCGGCGCGGGCACGCGTCCGCTGCGCCTCGGTACGCGCAAGAGCCTGATGGCGATGACGCAGTCCCAGCAGGTCGCGGACGCGTTGACGGCGCGGACCGGGCATGGCGTGGAGCTGGTCGGGGTAACGACGCAGGGTGATGTCTCCAAGGCCCTGCTCGCCCAGATCGGCGGCACGGGGGTCTTCGTCAACGCTCTTCGTGACAGGGTGCTGTCCGGCGAGGTGGATTTCGCCGTGCACTCGCTGAAGGACCTGCCGACGTCGGAGTCGCCGGGCATCGTCCTCGCGGCGACGCCCCTCCGCGACGACCCGCGCGACGCCCTGTGCGGCCCCGCGAAGCTCGCCGATCTGCCGCGCGGGGCGCGCATCGGCACCGGCTCCGCGCGCCGCGCCGCGCAGTTGCGCGCGATGCGACCCGACCTGGACATCGTCCCGATCCGCGGCAACGCCGACACCCGGCTCCGCAAGGTCGCCGACGGTGAGGTGGACGCGGTCGTCCTCGCGTACGCGGGGTTGAAGCGGATCCGTCGCCTGGACGCGGTCGCCGAGGTCTTCGAGGCCGACCAGATGCTGCCCGCCCCCGGGCAGGGCGCGCTCGCGCTCGAGTGCCGTACCGACCGCGCCGACCTGCGGGCGCTGCTGGAGGCCGTCGACGACCCCGCGACCAGGCGTGCCGTCATCGCGGAGCGGACGGTGCTGGCCGTGCTGGAGGGCGGGTGCTCCGCGCCCGTGGGGGCGTACTCGGTCGAATTTGATGAAAGGCTGCATCTGACGGCGACCGTCGTGTCCTACGACGGCAGCCGCCAGCTGAGGCTGTCCGCAAGCGGCCACCCGGATGACGCCGAACGGCTTGGACGCGATCTCGCGAACCGGCTGCTCGCGCAGGGGGCCGACCAGTTGATAGGGGAGCGCGATTGAGCCCCGCCACGAAGAGCACGGCCCCGGTGGGCACCGCCGGTACGGTCACGAGTTCAGAGGGCGCCGCGAGCACGACCGTCGAACAGGGGCGGGTCGCGATCGTCGGAATGGGGCCGGGAGATCCCGGTCTGCTGACGCTCCGCGCCGCCGCCGAGCTGGAGCGCGCCGACACGGTCATCGTGAACCGCGCCCACTGCCCGGCCGAGATCCTGGCGCACTGCCGTTCCGATGTGGAGATCATCGATTCGGCGGACGGTGACCCGGTCCAGCACGCCCGGCGCGCGGCGCGGGAGGGACGGCGGGTCGTGCGGCTGCTGCTGGGCGACCCGGGCCTGGCGTGCGGGCTGGCCGACGAGGGCGGCGCGCTGGCGCAGGCCGGTGTCCCGTTCGAGGTGGTTCCGGGCGTGTCCGCCGTGACGGGCGTGCCGGGATACGCGGGCATCCCGCTCACCGACGCCGACAACCGCGAGGTCAGGGTCATCGACGTCTCCCGGGGCGGGGTCGACTGGGAGCGGTTCGCCGCCTCCGGCGCCACCCTCGTGATCCTCGGCGCGGAGAACGCGGTCGGGGACGTGTGCAAGAGCCTCGTCGCCGCCGGACGGCCCGACTCGACGCCGGCCGCGATGACGAGCCACGGCACGACCACCGAGCAGGAGACCGTCGTTTCGACGCTGCAGAAGCTGGCGTCCGACACCAAGGGCATGGAGTCTCCGGCGCTGATCATCGTCGGGGACGTGGTGGGCTGGCGCGACCGGCTGTCCTGGTTCGAGACGAAGCCGCTGTTCGGCTGGCGGGTCCTGGTGCCGCGGACGAAGGAGCAGGCCGCGTCGCTGTCGGACCAGCTGCGCGCGTACGGGGCCGTCCCCGACGAGGTCCCGACGATCTCCGTCGAGCCGCCGCGCACCCCGCAGCAGATGGACCGCGCCGTCAAGGGCCTGGTCACCGGCCGGTACGAGTGGGTGGTGTTCACCTCCACCAACGCGGTCAGAGCCGTCCGGGAGAAGCTCGTCGACTACGGGCTCGACGCCCGCGCGTTCGCCGGGCTGAAGGTCGCCGCCGTCGGTGAGCAGACCGCCGCCGCGCTCGTCGAGTTCGGCGTCCAGCCCGACCTGACGCCGTCCGGGGAGCAGTCCGGGGAGGGCCTCGCGCGGGAGTGGCCGCCCTACGACGAGGACCTCGACCCCATCAACCGGGTGCTGCTGCCGCGCGCCGACATCGCGACCGACGTGCTGATCGCCCGGCTGACCGAGCTCGGCTGGGAATGCGATGACGTGACCGCCTACCGCACGGTCCGCGCCGCGCCGCCGCCCGCGCCGATCCGTGAGGCGATCAAGGGCGGCGGGTTCGACGCCGTGCTGTTCACCTCGTCGTCCACGGTGAAGAACCTGATCGGGATCGCGGGCAAGCCGCACAAGGTGACGATCATCGCCGTGATCGGACCGCAGACGGCGAAGACGGCCGAGGAGTACGGGCTGCGCGTCGACGTCATGGCCGAGAAGCCGTCGGCGGCGGCGCTGGCGGAGGCCCTCGCCGAGTTCGGCACCCGCTGGCGGGCGAGCCGGGCGGAGGCGGGCGAGCCGCCCCGCAAGCCCAGCCAGATGCGCCGCGGCGCCCGCCGCCGCAGGTGAGGGGATCCACCGCAAGGAACGGGGAGAAGATCATGTCCGCTCGGTTTCCGGTCGCGCGGCCGCGGCGGCTGCGGCGCACGCCCGCATTGCGCCGGATGGTGGCCGAGACCCGGCTCGATCCGGCCGGTCTGGTGCTGCCGATGTTCGTCAAGGAGGGCATCGCCGAACCGCAGCCCGTCTCGTCCATGCCGGGCGTCGTCCAGCACACGCGCGACAGCCTGCGCAAGGCCGCGCACGAGGCGGTCGAGGCGGGCGTCGGCGGGATCATCCTGTTCGGCGTTCCGGCGGTGAAGGACGGCACCGGCTCCGCCGCCGACGACCCGGACGGCATCGTCCAGCTCGCCCTCCGCGATCTGACGTCCGACCTCGGCGACGCCACAGTGATCATGACGGATCTGTGCCTGGACGAGTACACCGACCACGGGCACTGCGGCGTCCTCACCGCGTCCGGTGAGATCGACAACGACGCGACCCTGGAGCGGTACGCGGCCATCGCGCTCGCGCAGGCCGAGGCGGGCGCCGCGGTCGTCGGCCCGAGCGGCATGATGGACGGCCAGGTCGCCGCCATCCGCGCGGCGCTCGACGGCGCCGGCCGCACCGACGTCGCGATCATGGCGTATTCGGCGAAGTACGCGTCGGCGTACTACGGCCCGTTCCGTGACGCCGCCGAGTGCGCGCCCCGGTTCGGTGACCGCTCCACCCACCAGCAGGATCCGGCCAACGCGGACGAGGCCGTCCGCGAGGTGCTGCTCGACCTCGACGAGGGCGCCGACATGGTCATGGTGAAGCCCGCGGGCGCCTACCTCGACATCATCGGCCGCGTCCGTGACACCGTGGACGTCCCCGTCGTCGCCTACCAGGTGAGCGGCGAGTACGCGATGATCGAGGCCGCCGCCGAGAAGGGCTGGATCGACCGAACCCGGACGATCATGGAGTCGTTGATGTCGATCCGCCGGGCGGGCGCCGACATCACGCTCACCTACTGGGCCACCGAGGCGGCCCGGATTCTGCGGGCGTCGAACGTTCGGGATGTCTAGTCACTTGGGGTCGTTTCGGGGGGTTGCCGTGTCGACCCCCACCCTCGCCGGGCATCATCGATAGCCAGGAACCCACGTTCGACCTTGGGGTATTGGGGGCGGAGATGCTGGCTGTCTCGGGGAACAGGCGGTTGAGGGCGGCGCGCGACCGGATGGCCTCGGCCGCGCGGGAGTACGCCGAACTCGGCTGGTCCTGCTTTCCCGGCGCGCATCCGCCGCGAACCGGTGTGCGCAAAGGCGGTGACCGGGCGTGTTCGTGCGACCGGATCGGCTGTCCCGACCCCGGTGCGCATCCGGTGTCGGCGGCGTGGGCGCACCAGGCCACCGTGGACTCCGCCGTCATCGAACGCTGGTGGTCCGAACGTCCGCAGGCCAACATCATCCTGCCGACCGGGCGGGTCTTCGACGTGTTCGACGTCCCCGCCGCCGCGGGCGCCGCCGCCCTCGACCGGATCGACCGCGACGACCTGCCCGTGGGGCCGGTCGCGTCGTTCGGCGGCGACCGGCACCTGTTCTTCGTCGCGACCCGCGGCGCCCCGGTCGACGAGGACGAATGGTGGTCCTGCCACCTCGACTGCTTCCCGGAGGACGTCCTGGAGACCCCCGGCATGCGGTGGCACTGCCGGGACAGTTACGTGACCGCGCCGCCGTCCCGGCTCCCGTCGGGGCGTGAGGTCGCCTGGCTGAGGCCCCCGACGACCGGACCGCTCCCCGACCCGCTCCGCCTCCTCGAAGTCCTCTCCGACAGTTGCGACACCGCCGGCTGAGCGGTCAGGGGGCGTTCGGGGGCGCCTGGATGGCGGGCTTCTGGCCCCACCCGGTGTAGGAGCCGCGCAGCGTCTGGTTGCGGCCGTTCTCCGGCCCGGCACGGACCCAGAACTTGATGGGCCGGTGTTCGGTGTCGAGTTTGATGGCGAACGCGATGTCCTGGGCGCCGGTCGCCTGCGCCATCCGCGTGTACATGGGGCCGACGCCGGGGTTCTGCGCCAGCGCCGCGGCCGGGGCCGCACCTTCGTAGATCACACCGGACTTGTTGGACGAGGTCTGCGTGAGCTTCGTCGCCGACCGCAGCAGCACGGTCAGGTTCGCCACCGAGCTTCCGACGCGCACCTGGTCGGCGAGCGCCGGGTAGCCGCGCCCGCCGAGCGGCGACGACTTCCACGTCTTCCCGGCGCGGACGTAGAGCCGGTCCTGGACGATCACGGCCCGGACCGGTTTGCGGGCCGCGCCCGTCCCCGACAGCGTCAGCGTGTAGGACGGCCGCCCGCCGGGGACCACGCCGAGCGTTCCCTTGCCGGCGGCGCCGGGGAGGCCGCAGCAGCCCGTCTGCCGGTAGTTGAACAGCGCGCCGGGCGCCTGTGTGACGGCCTGGTCGATCCGCGCGACGAGCGGCGCCGGGTCGACGCCTCCCTCCGGCAGCGTCGGCTGCGGGGTGCTGACCTGCTGCGCGGACGTCGGTTCCGGCGGCGGCTCCTTCTCGCCGCCGGTCAGCAGCGTCACGGCGCTCACCACCGCGATGACGACGGCGAGGGCGGCGACGGCGGGGACGGCCCACCGCGTCCGGGAGCCCGCGCCCCGGTTTCCGGGGACGACGATCGGGTTGCGTCCGCTGCTGCGCGGCGGCTTCGGTTTCGGCGGCTCGGGCCGGAGGGCGGCCTGCGCGGCGAGTTCGGTGACGCGTCCGCGGCCCTGCGCCTCCCAGGACGGCCCGTACGCGGACACGGCCGCCTCCTCCAGCGCGGCGAGGTAGTCGGCGGCCGACGCCGGGCGCTGAGCGGGATCCTTCGCCAGGCCCCGGTGGATCAGGTCGCGCAGCGGGCCGGGGACCTCGTCGGCGGGGATCGGCGCCTCCCGGTGCAGCCGCGCCATGTTCCGTCCGGCGAACGGGGGCTGCCCGGTGAGACACTCGTAGAACACCGCGGTGGCCGCGTACAGGTCGGTGGCGACGGAGACGGACGCGCCGTCCCACAGTTCGGGCGCCGCGTACGGTGGACCGGACTGCGCCACCGTCCCGGCCGACGAGGTGCCGAAGTCGGTGAGCCGCGCGTTGCCCTCCTTGTCGATCATGATGTTGCCCGGGCGCAGCGCGCCATGGACGAACACGGCGTGCTCGTGCACCGCCGCGAGGCCGAGGAGCACCCCGCCGAACAGGGACAGGGCCGCGAGCGGCCCGGTCGGGCCCTGTACGCCGAGGACGTGTCGCAGGCTGACGCCCTCGACGTACTGCATCACGATCGCGGCGCCGTCCGGAGTCTCCACGAAGTCGTACAGGTCGACGACGTTGGGGTCCTCGAGCTGGGACAGGCTCCGCGCGGCGGTGCGGAACCGCGTCAGGAACACCTCGTCGGCGCACAGCGCGCCGTCGAGATACTTGATCGCGACCTTGGTACTCGTCAGGTCGTCGACCGCGAGTACCACCCGGCCCGTGGCGCCGTCACCCAACTCCCGCTCGTGGGTGAAGCCGGGGACCGTCCAGCCGTTGACCACCGTGAAAGCCATCCCCCTCCGAAGAACACCCGCCCGGCCTCGATGCCGTACTTGGTGGAATATCGGCCCGTACCCGGCGAGGTCAAGGCAAGTCGCCGAACTGCAACTGAGAGACTGAACCGGTGACTGGTATTGATCTCTCTCAGCAGTGGTTCGATCGTGCCGTCGATGTGGTCCCCGGTGGGGTGAACTCGCCGGTTCGGGCGTTCGGCGCCGTCGGCGGGACGCCCCGTTTCATGGCGTCCGGGCGCGGCCCGTACCTGACGGACGCGGACGGCACCGAGTACGTCGACCTGGTCTGCTCGTGGGGCCCGATGATCCTCGGTCACGCGCATCCGGCCGTCGTGGCGGCGGTGCGGGACGCGGCGGGTCGCGGCACCTCCTACGGGGCGCCGACGCCCGGGGAGGTCGAGCTGGCCGAGGAGATCACGGCACGGACCCCGGTGGCGAAGGTCAGGCTCGTCAACTCCGGCACCGAGGCGACGATGTCGGCGATCCGGCTGGCGCGCGGTTTCACCGGACGCACCAAGATCGTGAAGTTCGCGGGCTGCTACCACGGGCATGTGGACTCGCTGCTCGCCGCGGCGGGCTCCGGCGTCGCCACGTTCGGGCTGCCCGACACCCCCGGCGTGACGGGCGCGACCACCGCGGACACGCTGATCCTGGCGTACAACGACGTCGCGGCGGTGGAGACGGTGTTCGACGAGCACGGCACCGACATCGCGTGCGTCATCACCGAGGCCGTGCCGTGCAACATGGGCGTGGTGCCGCCGCTGTCGGGCTTCAACGCGCTGCTGAAGCGCCTCTGTGAGAGGTACGGCGCCCTGCTGGTGCTGGACGAGGTGCTCACGGGCTTCCGGGCGTCGAGGTCCGGATGGTTCGGCATCGAGGGCGTGGCGGGCGACCTCATGACGTTCGGGAAGGTGATGGGCGGCGGGCTGCCCGCCGCCGCGTTCGGCGGACGCGCCGACATCATGGACCAGCTCGCCCCGGCCGGGCCCGTCTACCAGGCGGGCACCCTGTCCGGGAACCCGCTCGCCACCGCCGCCGGGCTGGCCACGCTGCGGCACGCGACCGACGAGGTGTACGCGGCGGTCGACCATGCGGCGGAGATCGTGTCCAAGGCCGTGTCGGAGGCGCTGACCCGGGAGGGCGTCCCGCATTCGGTGCAGAACGCGGGCAACCTCTTCTCGGTGTTCTTCACCGACGGGGCGGTGGGCGACTTCGCCGCCGCGCAGCGCCAGGACGTCAAGGCGTACGGCGCGTTCTTCCACGCGGCGCTGGAACGCGGCGTGTACCTGCCGCCGTCCGCGTACGAGGTGTGGTTCCTGTCCGCCGCGCACGACGAGGAGGCGCTGGGACGCGTCCTGGACGCCCTCCCGCACGCCGCCCGAGCCGCCGCCAGGTCGGCCGCCTGACGAGGCCAGGGCGGCCGCCTAGCCGACGCGGAGGGCCCGCAGGGCGGCGGTGACGGACGCGGGGTCCGGTGCGTGCAGGGGCGCGCGCACCGCCGGGGTGTCGATCAGGCCCTCCTCGGCCAGGCAGGCCTTGAGGACGGACGGCGACGGCTCAGCGAACAGCGCCCGCACCATCGGAAGCAGCGCGTTGTGGATCGCCAGCCCGCGCGCCGCGTTGCCGTCGCGGACCGCGCGGTCCATCGCGGCGTAGGCGGCGGGCGCGAGACAGGCGGACGCGGCGACGCCGCCGGACGCGCCGAGCTGGAGCATCGGATAGATGTACATGTCGTCGCCGCACAGGATCCCCTGGTCCGCACCGGCGGCGAGCAGGGCGATGGTGTCGGCGTCGACGGCGCCCGCGCACTGCTTCATGCCGGTGACGCAGTCCAGCGCGAGGATCTTGAGGAGGGTGTCGGCGCCGAGCTGCTTTCCCGTCCGGTAGGGGATGTTGTAGGGGACGAGCGGGACGTCCACGGCCGCGCCCACGGCGGCGAAATGGTCGACGACGGCGTCGTCGGACGGGCGCAGGTAGTACGGGACGACGACGAGCAGCGCGTCCGCCAGCGGGGCGCGTTCCCGGGCCTGCCGGATCGAGTCCTCGGTGCCCATCGTTCCGGCGCCGACGATGAGCGGCGTCCCGTACGTGATCGAGACGGCGCGGCACACCTCCAGCACCGTCCGCTGCTCGGTGGGGCTCAGCAGCGCCGCCTCGCCGGTCGTGCCCAGCGCGACCAGGCCGTCCGCGCCGTTCTCCAGGCAGTGCACGGCGAGCCGTTCGAGCGACTTGGCGTCCACCTCACCGGAGTGGGTGAACGGCGTCACGAGCGACGCGTGGATTCCGCGCATCGTCTCTCACCTCGTTTCGACGGGTTGGGGTTCGGGCGGCGCGATCTGGACGCGGGGCCGTGTCCGGACGCTGCCCGCGGCGACCCCCGCGATGATCAGAGCCGCGGCGACGAGCCGGGGCGCGTCCACGTGCTCGCCGAGCAGCAGGGCGGCCGAGACCAGCCCGAACGGCGGGACGAGCAGCGAGTACATGGCGACGGTGCTGGCCTCGTACCGGCGTATCAACCAGCCCCACACGCCGAAGCCGAACAGCGTGGAGATGTAGGCGATGTACGCCAGCGAGCCGAGCCCGGTCAGGGACAGGTCGCGCGCGGCGTCCGGCACCGCCCCCGGCCCCTCGAAGATCAGCGACAGGCCGAACAGCGGCAACGGCGGCACCAACGACACCCACACCATGAACCCGAACGCGTCGATCGGCCCGGTGGCCGCCTTGTTCATCTGCCGCATCCCGACGTTCGCCAGCCCCCAGCAGGCGGCGGCGCCGAGGCAGACGAGAAAGGCGTCGACCGGACTGCCGCCTTCGGACTGCACCATGCCGAGCAGCGCCACGCCGCAGAACGCGACGGCCATGCCCGCGACCTGCCGGACGCCGAGCCGTTCGCGCAGCAGCAGTCCCGCGAACAGCGCCGTGAAGATCGCCTGGATCTGCAGGACGACCGACGCCAGCCCCGCGGGCATCCCCATGTGCATGCCGACGAACAGCAGCCCGAACTGCCCCACGCCGAGCGGAAGGCCGACCAGGACGAGCCAGCGCGCCGGAACCGGCGGACGCCGCACGAAGAACACGGCGGGCACCGCCGCGAGCACGAAGCGCAGCGCGGCCATCAGCAGCGGCGGGACGTCTTCAAGAGCCCAGTGGATGGGTACGAAGTTGAAGCCCCACAACGCCGCGATCAGCGTCGCCAGCAGGACATGGCGCAAACTCATAACTTGATCGTGAGGAAACACTTGCTTTAGGACAAGCGAGAACTTCTTGACACCTCGATTTAGTATTGCTTCATGCTTGATCTGGAACGGCTGCGTGCGCTGCACTCCGTCGCGACCTACGGTTCGGTCAGCGCGGCCGCCGACGTCCTGCACGTGACCACCTCGGCGGTCTCCCAGCAACTGGCGAAGCTGGAGCGGGAGACCGGTCAGAAGCTTCTCGAACGCAACGGCCGGGGCGTGCGCCTCACCGACGCCGCCGAACTGCTCGTCGCCCACGCCGCGCGGATCCTGTCGCTCGTGGAGCAGGCGCAGGCCGATCTGGAGGCCCACCGCGGCTCCGTCGTCGGGCAGCTCACCGTGGCCGCGTTTCCCACCGCGATCCGCGGGCTGATGCCCGCGGCGCTGCGCTCCCTCGGCGTCGAGCATCCCGACCTGCGCGTGCAGGCCATCGAGGAAGACCCGATGCGCAGCATGCCGCTGGTGTCGCGCGGCGATTACGACATGGCCGTCGTCCAGGACTGGAACAACGAGCCGCTGCCGCTGCCAGAGGGCCTGCACAAGGGCGTCATCTGCGACGACGTCGCGGACGTGGCGGTCCCGGCGACCCATCCGCTCGCCGGACGCGCCACCGTCGACCTGAAGGAACTGGCCGGCGACCCGTGGATCAGCTCCTCGCCGGACAGCATCTGCTGCCACTGGCTGCTGCGAACGCTGCGCGCCGTCGACAGCGAACCCAGGATCGACCACATGGCCTACGAGTTCGCCACACAACTCGCCCTCGCCGCCGCCGGTCTCGGTAACGTCATCCTGCCGCGCCTCGGCCGTTGCGACGTCCCGCCCGGCGTGGTGATCCTGCCGCTGGCGGCGCCGCTGTCGCGCCGCGTGTACGCGGTCTGGCGCGAGGAGGCCGCCCGCCGTCCCGCCATCCGCGCCGCCGTCACCGCGCTGCGCGCCGCCGTCCCCGCCGACATTCCCGCCGTCGCGCCCGTGCCGCACTGACCGCCCGTCCGCGAACGAGACGAAGCGCACGTCGCCAAGGGCGTGGCCGGTGGGTAGGGCGAGGCAGGGGCGTAGGTAATCTGACGAGCGATGACCGAGAAGACGATCGTTCACCTCTTGCGGCACGGTGAGGTGCACAACCCCCAGGGAATCCTGTACGGGCGACTGCCCGGCTACCGCCTGAGCGAGGACGGCGTCCTCATGGCGAAGGCCGCCGCCAAATGGTTCTCCGAACGGGACGTGGCCGCCCTGTTCTCCTCACCGATGCAGCGGGCGCTGGAGACGGCCGCGCCCCTGGCCGACGCGTTCGACCTGCCCGTGACGGTGGACGACCGGCTGATCGAGGCCGGCAACCATTTCGAGGGGCTGACGTTCGGGGCCGGGGCCGGTTCGCTGCGCCGTCCCGAGCACTGGCGGCACCTGGTCAACCCGTTCCGGCCGTCCTGGGGAGAGCCCTACAAGGAACTCGCCGCCCGGATGCGCTCCGCCGTGATCAGGGCGCGGGAGGCGGCGCGGGGCCACGAGGCCGTCTGCATCAGCCACCAGCTGCCGATCTGGGTGCTGCGGCTGCACGCCGAACGCCGCCGCCTCTGGCATCACCCGCAGCGGCGGGAGTGCGGGCTGGCGAGCCTCACCAGCCTCACGTTCGAGGGCAGCCGACTGGTGGACGTCGCCTACTGTGAACCCGCGGCCGGGATCGCCAAGGGCCCCAGTGTCGCGGGTGCCTGACCGCACCACTAGGTTGTGTACTACATCCTGTAGTAGCACATGGACGGTGAAGTAGGAGGGTCCGTTGAGCCCCCGAGTCTCCCCACCGCGCGCCGTCGTCGCGGGCGTCGCCGTGGCGCTCTGCGGGCTGCTGGCCGGGTGCGCCGGGACCAGCGCCTCCGAGAACGGGCAGGGCGACGACGACACGCGGTTCGTGTCCGGCGACGGCAGCCTGACCGAGTTCAAGCCCGGCGCCCGCAAGAACGTCCAGGGCGTCGGCGGTCAGCGGCTGGACGGGACACAGGTCAAGCTCACCGATCTCAAGGGCAAGGTCGTCGTCGTCAACTTCTGGGCGTCGTGGTGCGCGCCCTGCCGCGGCGAGGCGCCGTCCCTCCAGCAGGTGTACGACGCGAACAAGGCCAAGGGCGTCGAGTTCCTCGGCGTCAACTTCAAGGACTCCAAGGACAACGCGCTGGCGTTCGAGCGCCGGTTCAAGGTCACCTATCCGAGCCTGTTCGACGCGGACGGGCAGGTCACCCTGGCGTTCCGGGAGGTGCCGCCCAGCGCGATCCCGAGCACGCTCGTCCTCGACCGGCAGGGACGCATCGCCGCCCGCGTCATCGGCGCGACGACGTACTCCAAGCTGAACCCGCTGGTCACCAAGGTCCTCGCGGAGAAATGAGCCGGTGAGCACACGAGCATGAGCGCAGGATCATGAGCACGGGCACATGAGCACCGTCACCGAGACGGTCGTCAGCGGGTCGCTGGTCGCGGCGGCACCGCTGGCGGCGCTCGCCGGGCTCGTCTCGTTCGCCTCGCCGTGCGTCCTGCCGCTCGTCCCGGGCTACCTGTCGTACGTGACGGGCATGTCCGGCGCCGACCTCGCCGACCAGCGGCGCGGCCGGCTCCTCGCGGGCGCGATCCTGTTCATCGCCGGGTTCAGCGTCGTGTTCGTCAGCTACGGCGTGATCTTCGGCGGGCTCGGACGCTGGCTGCTGGAGTACCAGGATCCGATCACCCGCGTCCTCGGCGTCATCACGATCGTGTTCGGTCTCGCGTTCATGGGCCTCATCCCCGGGCTGCAACGGACCGTGAAGTCGGGCCGGCTGCCCGCGGCGGGGCTCGCGGGCGCGCCGCTGCTCGGCGTGCTGTTCGGGCTCGGCTGGACGCCCTGCATCGGCCCGACGCTCGGCGCGGTGCAGAGCCTCGCCGTCACCGAGGCCAGCGCCGGACGCGGCGCGCTGCTGTCGCTGGCGTACTGCGCGGGGCTCGGCCTGCCGTTCATCGCCGCGGCGATCGCCTACCGCCGGGCGCTCGGTGCGTTCGGCGCGGTGAAACGCCACTACCCTCTGGTCATGCGGACCGGCGGCGGCATGCTCGTGCTCATCGGAGCGCTGCTGGTGAGCGGCCTGTGGGGCGACCTGACCATCGAGCTGAAGTCGTGGATCAGCGGCTTCCAACCCGTTATTTGAGATGACTGACATCTGGGACGACGTCAAGGAGTCCGAGCCCGAGTCGGGCACGCGGGCCCCCGCGGCGCGGCAGGCGCCGGAGGAGGTGCCGCGCCCGAGCGGCATCGGCCCGCTCGGCTGGCTGCGCTGGGGCTGGCGGCAGCTGACCACGATGCGCACGGCGCTGATCCTGCTGTTCCTGGTGGCGCTCGGCGCGGTTCCCGGGTCGGTCCTGCCGCAGCGGGGACAGGCGCCGGAGAAGGTCGTGGCCTACCTGGACGAGCACAGGACGCTCGGTCCGTGGCTCGACCGGTTCTCCATGTTCGACGTGTTCGCCGCGCCGTGGTTCGCGGCGATCTACATCCTGCTGTTCGTCTCGCTCGCCGGATGCGTCATTCCTCGCGCGGGCAAGCACTACCGGTCGATGCGGGCCCGTCCGCCCGCGGCACCCCGCCGTCTGGAACGGCTGCCGCAGTCCGCGCGGTTCGAGACGGACACGTCCCCTGACGACGTCCTCGCCGAGGCCCGCAAGGTGCTGCGCGGGCGGCGGTTCCGGGTGGACGTGTCCGACGGCGCGGCGTCCGCCGAGAAGGGCTACCTGGGCGAGACCGGCAACCTGCTGTTCCACCTGGCGTTGCTGGCACTGCTGTTCGCGCTCGGCCTCGGGAACCTGTTCGGCTACCGGGGAGACGTGCTGCTGACCGAGGGCAAGACGTTCGCCAACTCCCTCAACCAGTACGACCAGTTCACGCCCGGACGGGCCTTCAACGACGGCGAACTCGCCCCGTTCACCATCAGCCTCGACGACTTCAAGGCGACCTACGAGACCGAGGGCGGCAAACGCGGCCAGGCCACCGGGTTCAACGCCGCGATCCGCTACCGGGCCGAGCCCGACGGCAAGGACGAACGGTACGACCTGCGGATCAACCATCCGCTGAAGGTCGGCGGCACCAAGGTCTACCTGCTCGGCCACGGGTACGCGCCGGTGTTCACCGTCCGGGACGCCAAGGGCGACGTCGCGTTCCGGGACGCGGTGCCGTTCCTGGAGATGGAGCCCAGGAACCTGACGTCCGAGGGCGTCATCAAGGCTCCCGACGCCCGGCCGGACCAGCTCGCCTTCTACGGGATCCTGTGGCCGACCGCGATGGCCGACGAGAGCGGCAAGCAGATCGTTTCGGCGTTCCCGGCGCCGCTGCGTCCGGTCGTCACGATCTCCTCGTTCAAGGGCGACATCGGCCTGGACACCGGAACCCCGCAGTCCGTCTACCGGCTGGAGGGCATCGGCAAGACGCTCCAGCCCGTCAAGGACGGCCAGAAGCTGCTGGAACCGGGGGAGACGTTCAAGCTCCCCGGCGGCGCGGGCTCGATCACGTTCGAGGGGCTCAAGGAGTACGCGACCCTGTCGGTCAACCACGACCCCGGACGCGTCCCGGCCCTGATCGCGGCCATTCTCGCGGTGCTGGGCGTGGTGGCCTCGTTCATGGTGCGGCGGCGCAGGGTGTGGGTCCGTGCGAGCGCCGAAGAGGGCGGGCGTACGGTGGTCGAGGTCGGCGGCCTCACGTTGGGGAACCCGACCGCGGAGTTCGACGACATCGTGACCGCGCTGCGCGGCCCGGAACAGGAGCCGGAGCCCGAAGCCGACCAGGACGCCGCCGACCAGAACGACGACGCCGAGCCCGAGCCCGAAGCCGAGCCCGAAGCCGACGCCGATCCGGACTCCGGCCCGGCGACAGAATCGAAGGAGTGACGAGGTGAGCAACAGGTGAACAGCGCCGACCTCGCGAACCTGAGCGACAAGCTCATGCTGACCACCGTGGTGATGTACATCGTCGCGCTGGTCGCCTACGCCGCCGACATGGGCTTCGGTCGTCGCGGCGCCGCGACGACCGCCGTCGCCAAGGCGTCCGTCCGGGAGAAGGCCGAGGCCAAGGTCCTGGTCGGAGCCGGTGGCGCCGAGGCCATCGCCGACACCGCCGACACCGCCGCTCCCGCCCCCGCCACGGACGCTCCGGACGGGGAGGAGCCGGGCGGCTCCCGGTTCGACTGGGCACGCCTCGCGGTGTTCCTGAGCGTGCTGGGCGTCGGCGCGCACCTCGGGGTGCTGGTGAGCCGCGGGCTGGCCGCGGAGCGGTGGCCGTGGGGCAACATGTACGAGTTCCTCACCGCCATCTCGTTCGCCGCCGTCACCGCCTTCATGGTCGTGATGGTCAAGTACAAGGCCCGCTTCCTCGGCGTGCCCGTGATGTTCGCCGCCGTCATCGCGTTGGGCGTGGCGAACATCTACCTGTACGACTCGGTCGGCCCGGTCACCCCCGCGCTGGACTCCTACTGGATCGCCATCCACGTCACCGCCGCGATCATCGCGACCGGGGCGTTCACGGTCGCGGGCGCCGCGACCGTCCTCTACCTGCTGAAGGCCCGCGAGGACGCCCGTGGCGGCGCCCCGAGCGTCGCGCTGGCCCATGTGCCGTCGGCCGAGACGCTCGACCGGCTCGCGATGCGGGTCACGATGTTCGCGTTCCCGATCTGGACGGCCGCGATCATCATGGGCGCGATCTGGGCCGACCAGGCCTGGGGCCGCTACTGGGGCTGGGACCCGAAGGAGATCTGGTCCTTCGTCACCTGGATCATCTACGCCGCCTACCTGCACGCCCGCGCGACCGCCGGATGGAGGGGACGCAAGGCCGCGATCCTGTCGCTGGTGGCGTTCGCCGCGCTGCTGTTCAACTTCTTCGGCGTCAACTACATGTTCGAGGGGCTGCACTCCTACGCGTGACGTCCATGCCCGGGAATTTCGTCCTTCGTGACACCCGGGGATGACGGAGTGTCGGGTTCCGGCTTACCCTTCCTCCGGGACCCGGTCGCGCGGCGGACGCCGCTCGATCCCCCGCGGGTCCCGTGGACAGAGGAGCCCGATGCGCTTCAAAGGCGTCCATCGCAAGCCCCGGGAGCCGCGGCACCGGGAGTGGCCGCGTGCCGGGCGGAGCCGCGGTGACGGCCGTCCCGGGGGAGACGCCTACGCGCCCTCGCCGCCCGACTCCGGGCAGGTGCGGCCGCGCAGCAACCAGCCGCGCGACCGGTTCGGCCGGTTCCGCAAGGCGGGCCGCGACGACGACTTCGCGTTGGGCCCCGGCGGCGCACCGGACGACCGCGCCGGACGTGACGGCCCCGACACGGGCGACACGGCGGGCGACCCGCCGGGCGGGTTCACGGGCAGGTTCGGCAGGCGCAGGCGGGGCAGGCCCCGGCAGGGCGACTACTCGTGGAGCGACTTCGAGCTCGAGGACGACCGGCTGCGCGTGGAGCCGTACCCGCCGGGCACTCCGCATGTCGCCGACGGCCGCCGCCACTGCGGCGTCCTGGAGAACGTCCTGTACCGCCAGTGGGACGTCCGGGAGGGCCCGCCGAGCCCCGAGGTGATCGCGGCGGTGGACAGCCTGGCGTCGCTGCCCGAGCCGCTGAAGGAGAAGCTCGCGGCCGGGCTCGACGGCATCTATGTGGGGCCGGGCGGCGTTCCACAGCTCGACGACATGGGCCATCTGCGCGACCGTCCGCTGCCGTCCGGCCGCGCCACCTGGGACATCTGCGCCGGCGCCTATGGCGACCACAAGATCATCGTCGGTGATCGGCCGTCGCCGACGCCGGACGTGATGCTGCACGAGGTCGGGCACGCGCTCGACGACCTCGACGGCGAAGGCGACGAGTGGGCCTCCGACAGCCCCGCCTTCCAGCGGCTCTACGAGGAGTGCCTGCCGCATCTGGCGAGCGCCTTCCACCGCCAGCCGAACACGCTCGGCCGCCGGGAGTTCTTCGCGGACGCGTTCGCCGCGATCTCCTCCCGGCAGCGTCCCGCGCTCGTGGATATGCTCGCCGGCAACATCAGATTGGCATTGGAGGTCATGCTCTTCTTCAACCGCGGATTCGGGATCTAGGACACCGGCGAAGGTGAGCGGCAATGGGAAATCGCGAGGGTGATCGACGATGTATGTGATCCGGCTTCCCGACGGCACGCTCCGGGTACCGCACAGCGTCCTCGCCGATGTCGACGAGTCCGGGCCGCAGGCGTCCCAGGGGCGGATCATCGCCGACGCCTATATCGAGATCAAGCCGGGCGACCCCGACTACGACCGGCTCCTCGCGGAGTCGCTGACCGAGCAGGAACTGGCGGACCGGCGGCGCCGCTGGCGGGACGGGGACGCCGACCTGCTCCGCCGTTTCGAGGAATGGGCGGCGAACGACGCCGAGGGGAACGCGGACTGAGCCCGGAAACGGAAGCGGCCCCGGCCGCCCGGGCGAGGGACTTCCCCCTGAAGGACTACCTCACGCGGCGGTCCGGGCGGCAAGGGCCGAATACGTACAACGCGCCCCGCGGGTCAGTGTGCCGAATGCTCGGCGATGGGCTCCTCGCCGCGCAGCAGCGCGTGCACCTCGGACTCGCGAAAGCGCCGGTGGCCCCCCGGTGTCCGGATGCTGCTGATCCGGCCCGCGGCGGCCCACCGGGTGACCGTCTTCGGGTCGACCCGGAAGAGGGCGGCGACCTCTCCTGGGGTCAGCAGGCGCTCGCTCGTGCTCTCCACGTTTTCTCTCCCCCTTTGTCCCGCTCTCGGCGCGGGTGGACTGTTTAACAGTGTGGCGGGTCAAGACCGATTTCTCCCTATGTTTGGGAAAAGATCACGGAGAGTAGTCGGCCTATCTGGCCGGATCACCCACGGTGCGCGCCCCATGCGGAGCGAGCCTCCCTTTGACCGCACTCGACCTGCCAGGTCAGCACCGGAACGAGCTTAGGCCGCGACCGGTGCGGCGCTCGAAGTAGTCTCTTGATCATGTCCGATCTGATACCTCTGCCGGAGATCGAACGGGCCGCCGAGCGCATCGCCGGCGTCGCCGTCCGGACTCCGCTCGTCCCGTTCCGCCATGACCCCGCCGCCACGTCGGCGACCGGCTCGGCGGGCGGTGCCTCGGACGGTGCCTCGGACGGTGTCTCGGGGGGCACGGGGGGCGGGCCGTCGCTGTTCGTGAAGGCGGAGTCGTTGCAGCCTATCGGCGCGTTCAAGCTTCGCGGCGCCTACTCCGCCATCGCGTCTCTCACACCCGAGGAACGGGCCCGCGGCGTCGTGACGCACTCCAGCGGCAACCACGCGCAGGCCGTCGCGTACGCGGCCCGCGCGCTCGGCGGCAGGGCCGTGCTGGTCATGCCGAACACCGCCCCGAGGGTGAAGGTGGACGCGTGCGTCGCGCTCGGCGCCGAGGTCGTGTACGTGGAGCCGACCATGCGGGCCCGGGAGGAGACCGCGGCCAAGCTCGCCGCCGCGCACGGCTTCGCGGTGATCCCGCCCTTCGACGACGCCCGGGTCATTGCGGGGCAGGGCACGGTCGGGCTGGAGATCGTCCAGGACCGCCCGGACGTGGACGTCGTGCTCGCCCCCGTCGGCGGGGGCGGGCTCGTCTCCGGGGTCGCCGCCGCCGTCAAGGCGCTGCGCCCCGAGGCGCTGGTGGTCGGCGTCGAACCGGAACTCGCCGCCGACGCACAGGAGTCGATGGCCGCCGGACATCCCGTCACGTGGGAGGCGGAGCGGACCGGTCGCACCATCGCCGACGCGCTCCGCCTCCAGCGGGTCGGCGATCTGCCGTTCGCGCACATGCGCGCTCATGTAGACCGTGTCGTCACGGTCACCGAGGACCAGATCCGCCTCGCCATGCGCCGTCTCGCCCGCGAGACCCGGCTGGTCGCCGAACCCGCCGGGGCGGTCGCCACCGCCGCGTTCCTCTACCGGCGCGCCGAGCTGCCCGAGGCCCGCACCTACGTCTCGGTCCTGTCCGGTGGCAACGTCGACCCGGCCCTGTTCCGCGACGTGCTGAGGTAGGCATTACTCTCGAAGGACCATGCGTTCCGTCATCTTCTACACCGTGGCGCGGCTCGCGATCTTCGCGGTGACCGCGGGCGTGCTGGCGCTGTTCGGGGCCCGCGGGTTCCTGCTCCTGCTGCTGGCGCTGGCGATCAGCGGCGTCGTCAGCTACGTCCTGCTGTCCGCCCAGCGCGACCGGATGTCGGCCGCCGTCGCGCACGGCGTCCGGTCGCAGCGACGGCGGTTCGAGAAGTCGATGACGAAAGAGGACGCATGAGCCGCGCCTCCCTCGACAAGCGGCCCGCCGACGTCGCCGCGATGTTCGACGGCACCGCCGCGCGCTACGACCTGCTGAACACGCTGATGACCGGCGGGCTCGACCGGCGGTGGCGGCGGGAGGTCGTCCGGGCGGTCGGCGCCCGGCCGGGCGAACGGATCCTCGACCTCGCCGCCGGGACGGGAACGTCCTCGGTGCCGTTCGCCGAGGCGGGCGCCGAGACGGTGGCGTGCGACTTCTCGCTCGGCATGCTGCGCGTCGGGGTGCGGCGCCAGGCTGGGGTCCGGGGGCTGAGCTTCGTCGCGGGGGACGCGCTCCGCCTCCCGTTCGCGGACGGCTCGTTCGACGCGGTGACGATCTCGTTCGGCCTGCGCAACATCGTCGACACCGGGAAGGCGCTGCTGGAGTTGCGGCGGGTCGCCAAGCCCGGCGGGCGGCTGCTGGTGTGCGAGGTGAGCCACCCGCCGAACGCGCTGCTGGCGTTCGGGCACCGCACGCATCTGCGGTACGGGCTGCCCTTGCTGGCGCGGGTCAGTTCCAATCCCGACTCCTACAACTATCTCGCCGAGTCGACACTGGCGTGGCCCGACCAGGCGGGGCTGGCGCGGCTGATCCAGGAGGCGGGTTGGGACGACGTGCGCTGGCGCGACCTGACGTTCGGTGTCGCCGCGATGCACCGCGCGGTCAATCCGGGCTGAGCCGCGGGTCACTTCAGCCGTGACCGGCCCTGAATTACGCACCGGTCGTGATAAGGGAATAGACTCCCCTCGGAACCTTGTGAAGTACTTCACAAGCGAACGAGCTGAAGAGGACATTCGCCGTGACCGACTCCGCCCGGCACGCAGATGTGATCGTCGTCGGGGCAGGCCCCGCCGGGGCGTCGACCGCCTACTGGTTGGCGCAGGCCGGCCTGGACGTGTTCCTGTTGGAGAAGGCCACCTTTCCCCGCGACAAGATCTGCGGCGACGGCCTCACCCCCCGCGCGGTGCGCGCGCTCATCGGCATGGGCGTCGACGTGAACGACCCGGCGTGGGGACGCAACCGGGGCCTGCGCATCTACGGCGGCGGCGTCAAGGTGGAGCTGCCGTGGCCGGAGCTCGCGAGCTTCCCCGACTTCGGGCTCGTCCGCAAACGCACCGACCTCGACCAGCTCCTCGCCGAGCACGCCGCCAAGGCCGGCGCCCAGCTGCTTCAGGGCTGCAACGTGACCGGCCCGATCGTCGACGAGCGCACCGACCGCATCGTCGGCGTCACCGCCGAACACGAGGGGGAGGAGGTCGAGTTCCGCGCGCCGCTGGTCGTCGCCGCCGACGGCAACTCGACCCGGCTGTCCCTCGCCATGGGGCTGCGGCGGCGCGAGGACCGTCCGATGGGCGTCGCGGTCCGCCGCTACTTCCAGACCCCGCGCCATGACGACGCGTTCATGGAGGCGTGGCTGGAACTGTGGGACGGTCAGCGTCTCCTGCCCGGCTACGGCTGGGTCTTCGGGGTCGGGGACGGCACGTCCAACGTCGGCCTCGGGCTCCTCAACACCAGCAAGGCGTTCCAGAACGTCGACTACCGCGGCATGTTGAAGCGCTGGTGCGCGCAGATGCCGGAGGACTGGCAGTTCGACGAGGACCACGCCACCTCCAAGATCCGCGGCGCGGCGCTGCCGATGGGCTTCAACCGGCAGCCGCACTACACCCGGGGCATGCTGCTCGTCGGCGACGCCGGCGGCATGATCAATCCGTTCAACGGGGAGGGCATCGACTACGCGCTGGAGTCCGGGCGGCTCGCCGCCGACGTCATGGTGCAGGCGCTCGCGCGCCGCACCCCCGCCCAGCGCGAACGGACGCTGTACGAGTACCCGCGCATTCTGAAGGACGAGCACGGCGGCTACTTCACGCTGGCCCGACTGTTCGTCCAGGCCATCGGCGACCCGCGCGTCATGAAGTTCCTCACCGCGCACGGCCTGCCGCACCCGACGCTGATGCGGTTCACGCTGAAGCTGCTCGCCAACCTGACCGACCCCAAGGGCGGCGACGCGATGGACCGCGTGATCAACGCGATGCAGAAGGTGGCTCCCGCGGCATGAGGCACGGCATGGAAAGGCAAGCTTCCGCAGGTGAGCGGACTACAGTGCAAGACCGACCCCCTGAGGGGAGTTCTATTGATCGCCTTGGCTAGGGTGGCGGCGGCTCGCGGAGGGGCCGACTCGTCGAGCGGAGCTCGTCCGTTGAATGGTGGTGGGTGGGGGCTGGAGGACGGTCCGTACACCGTTGTACGTCGCGAGGAGAGGCTGTAGAGACATGGATCTCTATATTCCGGTCATTGTGCTGGGGGTGCTCGCCTTCGGCTTCGCCGGGTTCTCGGTGGTGATGGCCTCGCTCACCGGGCCGAAGCGATGGAACCGGGCCAGACTCGACGCCTACGAGTGCGGAATCGAGCCGACTCCGCAGCCGGTCGGCGGCGGGCGCTTCCCGATCAAGTACTACCTGACGGCGATGCTGTTCATCGTCTTCGACATTGAGATCATCTTCCTTTACCCCTGGGCGGTCGCGTTCGACCGGATGGGGCTGTTCGGCCTTGTCGAGATGGTCCTCTTCATCGTCACCGTGCTCGTCGCGTACGCCTACATCTGGCGGCGCGGCGGTCTGGAGTGGGACTAACCATGGGTCTTGAGGAGAAACTCCCCAGCGGCTTCCTGCTGACCACGGTCGAGCAGGTGGCGGGCTGGGCGCGAAAGAGTTCGGTGTGGCCCGCGACGTTCGGGCTGGCGTGTTGCGCGATCGAGATGATGGCGACCGGTGACCCCCGGCACGACTTCTCCCGGTGGGGCATGGAGCGCGCCTCGGCGACGCCCCGGCAGGCCGACCTGATGATCGTGGCCGGCCGGGTGAGCCAGAAGATGGCCCCGGTGCTGCGCCAGATCTACGACCAGATGACCGAGCCCAAGTGGGTCATCGCGATGGGCGTGTGCGCCTCGTCCGGCGGCATGTTCAACAACTACGCCATCGTGCAGGGCGTGGACCATATCGTCCCGGTGGACATCTACCTGCCCGGCTGCCCGCCGCGCCCGGAGATGCTGCTGGACTCGATCCTGAAGCTGCACGACAAGATCCAGAACACCAAGCTCGGTCCGCAGCGCGCGAAGCAGATCGCCGAGCTCGAAGAGGCGAAGCGGCGCAGGCTGCCGCTGCTCGGACAGGGGGCGTGATGAGTTCGCAGCACCCGGAGCAGCAGGCCGAGCAGGCCGCCGACCGGCTCCCCGCGCACGCCGAGGAGGACCGCCGGGAACAGCCGGTCGTCCGCAGGGGCATGTTCGGCGCCAAGACGACGGGCGACACGTCCGGGTACGGCGGGCTCGTCATCCGGCAGAGCCCGAAGGTGTCGGCGTCCCGCCCGTACGGCGGGCCCGGCGGCACCGCCGAGCCCGGCGAGTTCGACGAGATCGCCGACGAGTTGGAGCGCGCCTACCCCGACTTCGGCGACGCCATCGAGCGGGTCGTGGTCGACCGTGGTGAGCTGACGTTCTTCGTGAAGCGCGAGCATTTGCGCGAGGTCGCGAAGACCATGCGGGACGAGCCGTCCCTGCGTTTCGAGCTGTGCTCGGGCGTGTCGGGCGTGCACTACCCGCAGGACGAGGGCGCCGAGCTGCACTCCGTCACGCACCTGCTGTCGATCACCCACAACCGGCGCGTCCGGCTGGAGACGACCTGCCCGGACGCCGACCCGCACGTCCCGTCGCTGGTGCCGGTCTACCCGACGAGCGACTGGCACGAGCGCGAGACCTACGACTTCTTCGGGATCATCTACGACGGTCATCCCGCGCTCACGCGCATCGAGATGCCCGACGACTGGGTCGGCCATCCGCAGCGCAAGGACTACCCTCTCGGCGGTATTCCCGTCGAGTACCGCGGAGCGGAGATCCCGCCGCCGGACGAAAGGCGGTCGTACGTATGAGTTCGACCAAGTACACCGAGTACGACGCCTACGCCGCCGACGAGGCGGCCGAGGGCAGGGTGTTCGACGTCGGCGGGCAGGACTGGGACAAGGTCGTCGCCGGGGCCGAGGACCTTGGCGACGAACGGCTCGTCGTCAACATGGGGCCGCAGCACCCGTCCACGCACGGCGTGCTCCGGCTGATCCTCACGCTCGACGGTGAGACGGTGAACGAGGCCCGCGTCGGCATCGGTTACCTGCACACCGGCATCGAGAAGAACATGGAGTACCGCACCTGGACGCAGGGCACCACGTTCTGCACCCGAATGGACTACCTCGCGCCGATCTTCAACGAGACGGCGTACTGCCTGAGCGTGGAGAAGCTGCTCGGCATCACCGACCAGATCCCCGAGCGGGCCCAGATCATCCGCGTGATGATGATGGAGCTGAACCGGATCTCCTCGCATCTGGTCGCGATCGCCACGTTCGGGCTGGAGCTCGGTGCGACGACCGTCATGCTGAACGGGTTCATCGAGCGCGAGTACACCCTCGACCTGTTCGAGGAGATCACGGGCCTGCGGATGAACATGGCCTACGTCCGTCCGGGCGGGGTCGCGCAGGACCTGCCGAGCGGCGCCACCAGCAAGATCCGCGACTATCTGGACCGGATGCCGAAGCGGATCCAGGCGCTGCGGAAGCTGATGGACGCCAACCCGGTGTTCCTGGCCCGCACGAAGGACGTCGCGTACCTGGACCTGACCGGCTGTATGGCGCTCGGCGTCACCGGACCCGTCCTCCGCTCGACCGGCCTGCCGTGGGACCTGCGCAAGTCGCAGCCGTACTGCGGTTACGAGACCTACGACTTCGAGGTCGCCACGCAGGACACCTGCGACGTGTACGGCCGCTACCTCGTCCGGATGGACGAGATGGAGGAGTCGCTGAAGATCGTCGAGCAGTGCCTGGACCGGCTGCAGACCGCCAAGGGCCCGGTGATGATCGAGGACAAGAAGATCGGCTGGCCCGCGCAGCTGGCGATCGGCGCGGACGGCATGGGCAACTCGCCCCGCCATATCGCGCACATCATGGGCACCTCGATGGAGGCGCTGATCCACCACTTCAAGCTGGTCACGGAGGGCTTCCGGGTCCCGGCGGGGCAGGCGTACGCGCCGATCGAGTCGCCGCGCGGAGAACTCGGCGCGCATGTGGTCAGCGACGGCGGCACTCGCCCGTACCGCGTGCACTTCCGCGAGCCGTCATTCGTCAACCTGCAGGCCACACCCGCGATGTCGGAGGGCGGCATGGTCGCCGACATCATCGCGGCGGTCGCCAGCTTGGACCCGGTGATGGGAGGCGTGGACCGATGAGCATTGCGCGTGGTTCGGCCTGCGGCATGGTCGCACCTGCCAGCTTCGCGGCGGTCGCCAGCTTGGACCCGGTGATGGGAGGCGTGGACCGATGAGCATTGCGCGTGGTTCGGCCTGCGGCATGGTCGCACCTGCCAGCTTCGCGGCGGTCGCCAGCTTGGACCCGGTGATGGGAGGCGTGGACCGATGAGCATTGCGCGTGGTTCGGCCTGCGGCATGGTCGCACCTGCCAGCTTCGCGGCGGTCGCCGGCCTCGATCCGGTCATGGGGGGAGTGGACCGATGACGTACGAACCCGACGTTCGCGCACGCCTGGAGCGGGACGCGAAGGAGATCATCGGCCGTTATCCGCGGCCGAGGTCGGCGCTGCTGCCGATGCTGCACCTGGTGCAGTCGGTGGAGGGACATGTCACGCAGGACGGCATCGAGTTCTGCGCGGAGCAGCTCGGGATCACCCCGGCGCAGGTGAAGGGCGTCGCGACGTTCTACACCCAGTACAAGAAGGCGCCGGTCGGCGAGTACCACGTCGGCGTGTGCATCAACACGCTGTGCGCGGTGATGGGCGGCGACCAGATCTGGGACGAGCTGAGCGAGCACGCCGGGGTCGGGCACGACGAGGCCACCCCGGACGGCAAGGTCAGCCTGGAGCGGATCGAGTGCAACGCGGCCTGCGACTTCGCGCCGGTGATGATGGTCAACTGGGAGTTCTTCGACAACATGACTCCCGAGAAGGCCAAGCAACTCGTCGACGACCTGCGGGCCGGTAGGCCGACGCGGCCGTCCCGTGGCGCGGAGCACCTCGCCACGTGGAAGGAGGCGTCTCGGGTGCTGGCCGGGTTCCCGGACGGACGCGCCGGAGAGGGCGTCCAGGCCGGGCCCGAGTCGCTGCGCGGTCTGGAGCTGGCCAAGGAGCGGGGCTGGACCGCACCGCGCGCGGACGTCGACCGGGAACGGCCGGAGGAACCGGTGAAGCCGGAAGAGATGGGCGAGCCGCCGCACGAGCCGGGCAAGCCCGTCACGGGTGAGGCCAAGCCCGGCAGCCAGGAGGGACGGAACCAGTGACCACGCTCACCCCCGTTCTCACCGGCAACTGGGACCAGGCCGACTCGTTCACCCGCGCGGGTTACGAACGCGACGGCGGGTACTCGGCGCTGCGCAAGGCGCTCCGGATGGAACCGGACGAGATCGTCCAGGCGGTCAAGGACTCCGGGCTCCGGGGCCGTGGCGGCGCGGGCTTCCCCACCGGCATGAAGTGGGGCTTCCTGCCGCCGACCAGCCCGAACCCGCGCTACCTCGTCGTCAACGCCGACGAGTCCGAGCCGGGGACCTGCAAGGACATCCCGCTGATGATGGCCAACCCGCATGTGCTGGTCGAGGGCGTCATCATCAGCTCGTACGCGATCAAGTCGAACCAGGCGTTCATCTACGTGCGCGGCGAGGTGCTGCACGTGATCCGCCGCCTGCACCAGGCGGTCGCGGAGGCCTACGCGGCCGGCTACCTCGGCAAGGACATCCTCGGGTCCGGCTACGACCTGGACGTCGTCGTCCACAGCGGCGCCGGGGCCTATATCTGCGGCGAGGAGACGGCGCTGCTGGACTCTCTCGAAGGGTTCCGCGGTCAGCCCAGGTTGAAGCCCCCCTTCCCCGCGGTCGCGGGCCTGTACGGCGGGCCCACTGTCATCAACAACGTCGAGTCGATCGCGTCGGTTCCCTCGATCATCGGGAACGGGCCCGACTGGTTCGCGTCGATGGGCACCGAGAAGTCGCAGGGCTTCGGGATCTTCTCGCTGTCCGGGCATGTCACCCGGCCCGGCCAGTACGAGGCGCCGCTCGGCATCACGCTGCGGGAGCTGCTCGACATGGCGGGCGGCATCCGCGAGGGGCACCGGCTGAAGTTCTGGACGCCCGGCGGATCGTCCACGCCGATCTTCACCGAGGAGCATCTGGACGTGGCGCTGGACTTCGAGTCCGTCGGCGCCGCCGGGTCGATGCTCGGTACCCGGGCCCTCCAGATCTTCGACGAGACGACCTGTGTCGTCCGGGCGGTGCTGCGCTGGTCGGAGTTCTACGCGCACGAGTCGTGCGGCAAGTGCACGCCGTGCCGTGAGGGCACCTACTGGTACAAGCTCATGCTGAAGCGGCTGGAGGCCGGTCAGGGCACCGAGGAGGACCTGGAGACGCTCCTCGACATCTCCGACAACATCCTCGGCCGCGCGTTCTGCGCCCTCGGCGACGGCGCGACGAGCCCGGTCGTGTCGTCCATCAAGCTGTTCCGGGACGAGTACCTCCAGCACTTCGAGCAGGGCGGCTGCCCCTTCGACCCGGCCAAGTCCACCCTCTGGGGAGGTGCCAAGTGACCGTCACCGACGACAAGGGGGCGGTGGAGAAGGCCGTGGAGATGGTCTCCTGCACCATCGACGGCTTCGAGATCGAGGTGCCCAAGGGCACGCTGATCATCCGGGCCGCCGAGCTGCTCGGCATCCAGATCCCCCGGTTCTGCGAGCATCCGCTGCTGGACCCGATCGGGGCGTGCCGCCAGTGCCTGGTGGAGATCCCCGACGCGGGCAACGGCCGCGGGATGCCGAAGCCGCAGGCGTCGTGCACCACCGCCGTGATGCCGGGCATGGTCGTCAAGACCCAGCTCACCTCGCCCGCGGCCGACAAGGCCCAGCACGGCATCATGGAGTTCCTGCTCATCAACCACCCGCTGGACTGCCCGGTCTGCGACAAGGGCGGCGAGTGCCCGCTCCAGAACCAGGCGATGTCGAACGGACGTGGTGAGACCCGCTTCGTGGAGACGAAGCGGACGTGGCCGAAGCCGCTTCCGTTGTCCAGCCAGGTGCTCCTCGACCGCGAACGCTGCATCCAGTGCACCCGCTGCACCCGGTTCTCCGAGCAGATCGCCGGCGACCCGTTCATCGACCTGTTCGAACGCGGCGCGAAGGAAGAGGTCGGGGTCGCCGACGACCGGCCGTTCCAGTCGTACTTCTCCGGCAACACCGTGCAGATCTGCCCGGTCGGGGCGCTGACCGGCGCCGCGTACCGGTTCCGGTCGCGTCCGTTCGACCTGGTGTCGACGCCGAGCGTGTGCGAGCACTGCGCGTCGGGCTGCGCGATGCGGACCGACCACCGGCGCGGCAAGGTCACCCGGCGGCTCGCCGGGGACGACCCGCACGTCAACGAGGAATGGAACTGCGACAAGGGCCGCTGGGCGTTCACGTACACGACGCAGCCGGATCGGCTCACGCACCCGCTCGTCCGCAACGAGGACGGCGTGCTGGAACCGGCGTCCTGGCCGGAGGCGCTCACCATCGCGGCCGAGGGGCTCGCGGCGGCGCGCGGCTCCGCGGGCGTGCTCACCGGCGGCCGCGTCACCCTTGAGGACGCCTACGCCTACGCCAAGTTCGCCCGGATCGCGCTCGGCACCAACGACGTCGACTTCCGGTCCCGCCCGCTGTCGGACGAGGAGACCCGGTTCCTCGGCTCGTCCGTCGCGGGACGTCCCATCGAGGTGTCGTACGCCGACCTGGAGAAGGCGCCCGCGGTCCTGCTCGCCGGGTTCGAGCCCGAAGAGGAGTCGCCGATCGTCTTCCTGCGGCTCCGCAAGGCGTACCGCAAGAACCGGCTGAAGGTGTACGGCGTCGCGCCGTTCGCGACGCGCGGGCTGACCAAGCTCGGCGGCACGCTGCTGGCGGCGCGGCCCGGCGCTGAGGCCGAGGCCCTCGGCGACATCGTCGGCGACTCGGGACGCGCCGACATCCGCACGCTGCTGGAGACGCCCGGCGCCGTGATCCTCGTCGGTGAGCGGCTCGCGACCAGCCCCGGCGCGCTGACGGCGGCGGTGCGGCTCGCGCAGGTGACCGGCGCGAAGCTGGCGTGGGTGCCGCGCCGGGCCGGGGAACGCGGCGCGATCGAGGCCGGGGCACTGCCCGGGCTGCTGCCGATCGGCCGTCCGGTCACCGACCCGGACGCGCGGGCGGAGGTCGCCCGCAGATGGGGCGTCGCGGAACTGCCCGCCGCGCCCGGCCGGGACACCGACGGGATCGTCGCGGCGGCCCTGGACGGTCAGGTCGGCGCGCTGCTCGTCGGCGGCGTCGACCCCTACGACCTCGCCGACCCGGACGCGATGCTGCGGGCCCTGGACGCCACCCCGTTCGTGGTGAGCCTGGAGCAGCGGCCGAGCGCGGTCACCGACCGCGCCGACGTCGTGTTCCCCGTCGCGGCCGTCGCGGAGAAGTCCGGCACCTTCGTCGACTGGGAGGGCCGTGGCCGCCAGTTCGACGTCGTGCTGAAGGCGGCGGGACGGATGGCCGACCTTCGGGTCCTGGACGCGCTCGCCGACGAGATGGACGTCCATCTGGCCCTCCCCGAACCGGCCGCGGCCCGCCGCGAACTGGCCGAACTCGGCGCCCACCGCGGTGAGCGTCCAGAGCCGCCGGGCGTCGCGCAGCCGCTGCCGCCGCACCTCGAGCGGGGCGAGGCGCTGCTGGCGACCTGGCGGCTGCTGCTCGACCGGGGCCGACTCCAGGACGGCGAGCCGTTCCTCGCGGGCACCGCCAAGGCCGCGGTCGCCCGGCTGTCGCCCGCGACGGCCGCGGAGATCGGCGCGACCGACACGGTCACGGTCTCGGGCCCGCGCGGTGAGGTCACGCTGCCGCTGGAGATCACCGCGGACCTGCCCGACCGGGTGGTGTGGCTGCCGACGAACTCGGCGGGCTGCGCGGTGCATCGTGACCTGGGCGCGGTCGCCGGCGGCGTCGTGCGGATCGCGAGCGAGAACGCTGGAGGCGTGAAATGAACCCGTCGGCCCCCGCTCAGACGCCACTGGAGGGCTTCGGCAACGACCCGTGGTGGCTGATCGGCGGCAAGGTCCTCGTCGTCTTCGCGTTCCTCGTCGTGACCGTGCTGATGACGATGTGGATAGAACGCCGCGTCATCGGCCGGATGCAGCTGCGCGTCGGCCCGAACCGCGCGGGACCGTTCGGCCTGCTCCAGGGCCTCGCGGACGGCGTGAAGCTGGCGCTGAAGGAGGACATCGTCCCCCGCCAGGTCGACAAGGTCGTGTTCGTCCTCGCGCCCGTCATGGCGGCGGTCCCCGCGTTCGTCTCGTTCGCGATCATCCCGTTCGGGCCGCAGGTGTCGATCTTCGGCCATGAGACGGCGTTGCAGCTCACCGACCTGCCGGTCGCGGTGCTGCTCGTCCTGGCGATGTCGTCGATGGGCATCTACGGCATCGTGCTGGCGGGCTGGTCGTCGATGTCGCCGTACTCGCTGCTCGGCGGGCTCCGCTCGTCCGCGCAGATGATCTCCTACGAGATCGCGATGGGCCTGTCGTTCGTCGCGGTGTTCATGTTCGCGGGCTCGATGTCCACCTCGGAGATCGTCGCGGCGCAGCAGGACAAATGGTTCGTGATCCTGCTGCTGCCGTCCTTCATCGTCTACGTGATCACGATGATGGGCGAGTCGAACCGCATCCCGTTCGACCTGCCCGAGGGCGAGGGCGAACTGGTCGGCGGGTTCCACACCGAGTACTCGTCGCTGAAGTTCGCGATGTTCTTCCTCGCGGAGTACATCAACCTCACGACGCTGTCCGCGCTCGCCACCACGCTGTTCCTCGGCGGCTGGCGCGCCCCGTTCCCGATCTCCACGGTCTGGGCGGGCGCCAACTCCGGCTGGTGGCCCGTCCTGTGGTTCCTGATCAAGATCTTCCTGTTCATCTTCTTCTTCATCTGGCTGCGCGGCACGCTCCCGCGGGTTCGCTACGACCAGCTGATGAAGCTGGGCTGGAAGGTGCTGATGCCCTTCTCGCTCGGCTGGATCCTGCTGGTCGCCACCATCCGCGCGCTGCGCAACGACGGCTACGACATGCGGCAGATCGTGATCTACGCCGCGGTGGCCGCGGCGGTGGTGCTGGTCGCCACGGTGATCTGGGAGATGGTCCGGGGCGGCGAGGACCGCAAGGAGGCCGCGCCGGGCGCGGCGGAGGCGGGCCCGCGGCCCGATCCGGCCGCCGGCGGTTTCCCGGTGCCGCCGCTGGACGCGCCCCACTACCACGGACGGGCCCGCGAGCCGGCCGGGGCTTCCACGTTCCCAACCCCTCCCGAGGAGGTCACCCGTGGGACTCACTGATTTCCTGAACCCGGTCAAGGGGTTCGGGGTCTCGTTCCACCAGATGTTCATGAAGAGCGAGACCGTTCAGTACCCCGAGGTGAAGAAGCCGACCGCCCCGCGCTTTCACGGGCGGCACCAGCTCAACCGGTGGCCGGACGGTCTGGAGAAGTGCATCGGCTGCGAGCTGTGCGCCTGGGCGTGTCCCGCCGACGCCATCTTCGTCGAGGGCGCCGACAACACCGCCGACGAGCGGTACTCGCCCGGTGAACGGTACGGCCGCACCTACCAGATCAACTATCTGCGGTGCATCCTCTGCGGGCTGTGCATCGAGGCGTGCCCGACGCGGGCGCTCACGATGACGAACGAGTACGAACTCGCCGACGACAGCCGCGAGAGCCTGATCTACACCAAGGAGATGCTGCTGGCGCCGCTGCGCGAGGGCATGGAGGCGCCGCCGCACGAGATGCGGCTCGGCGACACCGAGGAGGACTACTACCGCCTCGGCCTCCAGCAGCAGGACGACGCCGCCGCGCCGACCGCCCCGACCATCCCGTCCGAGGACGGCGGCCGGGCCAGCGTCGACCAGGCCGTGAAGCGCGAGAAGGCGAAGCGCAGAGGCGGTGAGAAGAAGTGACCTCCGCTCACCTTCTCGCCGCACCTGTACTCGCCGCAGAGGTCGCGGACAAGCAGTCCGGGGAACCGTTCTTCTTCTGGCTGCTCGCCGTCGTGTCGGTCTGCGCCGCGCTTGGCATGATCCTCGTGCGCAAGGCGGTGCACTCGGCGCTGCTGCTGGCGACCGTGATGCTGTCGCTCGCCGCGCTGTACGCGGTCCAGAACGCGCCGTTCCTGGCGTTCGTGCAGGTGATCGTGTACACCGGCGCGGTGCTGATGCTGTTCCTGTTCGTGCTGATGCTCGTCGGCGTCACGTCCACCGACTCCCTGGTGGAGACGATCCGGGGGCAACGCTTCTGGGCGGTCATCGCGGCGGTCGGGTTCGCCGTCCTGCTGACGGTCGGTCTCGGGAACGCGGCGCTGAGCAACGCGGCGGGCCTGGACCAGGCCAACGCCGAGGGCAACGTCGTGGGCCTCGCCCGGCTGCTGTTCTCCAAGTACGTGTTCGCGTTCGAGGTGACCAGCGCGCTGCTGATCACCGCGGCGCTCGGCGCGATGGTGCTGGCGCACCGGGAGCGGACGGAGCCGAAGCCGACGCAGAAGGACCTGTCCAAGGGACGGTTCCTGTCCGGCGACCACCCGGGCCCGCTGCCCGGCCCCGGCACCTACGCCCGGCACAACGCCGTCGACATGCCGGCGCTGCTGCCCGACGGGACGCCGTCCGAACTGTCGGTCAACCCGGTCATCGCCGCCCGCACCGACACCGCGGAGCGGCACGCGGACCTGTACGGCGGCACCGAGGAAGAGGCGGTCGAACGCGATGTCCGCGCCGTGCGGGCCGCGACGGAGGAGGCGAAGGACGCGGACGCCGAGTCCCGCTCCGTCAAGTCCGGGTCGCCCGCGACAGGCGGCAATCGTGAAGGCGAGGCTGGTTCATGAGTCCGGGGCACTACCTGGCGCTCTCGGCGATCCTGTTCACCATCGGAGCGCTCGGCGTCCTCGTACGCCGCAACGCGATCGTGGTGTTCATGTGCGTCGAGCTCATGCTGAACGCGACGAACCTGGCGTTCGTGTCGTTCTCCCGCATGCACGGCAACCTCGACGGCCAGATCATCGCGTTCTTCGTGATGGTGGTGGCCGCGGCGGAGGTCGTGGTCGGCCTGGCGATCATCATGACCGTCTTCCGGACCCGCAGGTCGTCGTCGGTGGACGACGTCAACCTGCTGAAGTACTGAGAGGCCGGACGGAATGAAAGCGGAAGGCATCCAGGCCGCGTCCTGGCTCCTCATCGCGCTCCCGCTCGCGGGCGCCGCGATCCTGCTGCTCGGCGGGAAGCGCACCGACAAGTGGGGGCACCTGCTCGGCGTCACCATGTCGGTCGCGTCGTTCGCGGTGGGCGCGGCGATGTTCGTGCAGATGCTCGGGTACGAGGCCGAGGAACGGCGCCGCACCCTGCACCTGTGGGACTTCATCGACGTCGGCTCGTTCAAGGTCGGCATGGACCTGCTGGTGGACCCGCTGTCCATCAGCTTCGTCCTGCTGATCACCGGAGTCGGGTCGCTGATCCACATCTACTCCATCGGCTACATGGCCGAGGACCCCGAGCGGCGCAGGTTCTTCGCCTACCTGAACCTGTTCGTCGCGGCGATGCTGCTGCTGGTGCTCGGCGAGAACTTCCTCGTCATGTTCCTCGGCTGGGAGGGCGTCGGCCTCGCCTCGTACCTGCTGATCGGGTTCTGGCAGTACAAGCCGACCGCGGCGACCGCCGCGAAGAAGGCGTTCGTCGTCAACCGTGTCGGCGACATGGGGCTGATCATCGCGATCGCGCTGATGTTCGCCACGTTCGGGACGGTCGACTACGGCTCGATCCTCGGCACCGGCGCCGAGCACGCGGGGCTCGCGACCAAGCTCAGCACCGGCACCGCCACCGCGATCGGGCTGCTGCTCCTGCTCGGCGCGTGCGGCAAGTCGGCGCAGCTGCCGCTCCAGTCGTGGCTGCTGGACGCGATGGAGGGCCCGACGCCCGTGTCGGCCCTCATCCACGCCGCGACGATGGTGACCGCCGGGGTGTACCTGATCGTCCGGTCCGGGCCGATCTTCGAGATGTCCGACACCGCGCAGCTGGTGGTGACGATCGTCGGCGCGGCCACGCTGCTGTTCGGCGCGATCATCGGGTGCGGCAAGGACGACATCAAGAAGGCCCTCGCCGGGTCGACGATGTCGCAGATCGGCTACATGCACCTCGCCGCGGGCCTCGGCCGGGCCGGGTACGTGTTCGCCATCGCGCACCTCATCGCGCACGGCTTCTTCAAGGCGGGCCTGTTCCTCGGCGCCGGTTCCGTCATGCACGGCATGAAGGACGACGTGAACATGCGCCACTACGGCGCGCTCCGCTCGGTGATGGTCCTCACCTACGGCACGTTCGGGCTCGGGTACCTCGCCATCATCGGGTTCCCGGGCCTGTCCGGCTGGTTCACCAAGGACGGCATCATCGAGGTCGCGTTCGACAAGGGCGGCACGTCCGGCGCGATCCTCGGCTCCTGCGCCCTGATCGGCGCGGGCATCACCGCGTACTACATGTCGCGGGTGATGTTCATGACGTTCTTCGGGGAGAAGCGGTGGTCGGAGGACGTCCACCCGCACGAGTCCCCGGCCGTCATGACCTGGCCGCTGATCCTGCTGGCCTTCGGGTCGGTCTTCGCGGGCGGGTTCCTCGTCCTCGGCGGGTTCGGCGACTTCATCGAACCGGTCGTCGGGGCGCCCGAGCACGCGCACGAGTTCAAGCCGCTCGCCATTCCCGGCATCGCCACCTTCGTGCTGATGGTCATCGGGGTGGCGATCGCGTGGCGGCAGTACGGCGCCCGGAAGGTGCCGCGTGAGGCGCCGAAGGGTTCGTTCGTCACCGTCGCGGCCCGCAAGGACCTGTACGGCGACGCGCTCAACGAGTCGCTGCTGATGCGTCCCGGCCAGTGGCTGACGCGGCTCGCGGTCTGGTTCGACGGGCGCGGCGTCGACGGCGCCGTGAACGGCACCGCCGCCGGGATCGGTGGGACGTCCGGCCGGTTCCGGCGCGTCCAGACCGGCTTCGCCCGCTCCTACGCCCTGTCGATGTTCGTCGGCGCCGCCCTCGTCGTCGCGACGCTCCTGGTGGTGAACGTTTCATGAGCGACTTTCCGTGGCTGAGCGTCCTCATCGCGCTGCCGCTGGTCGGCGCGGTGCTGCTCAGCGTCATCCCGCGCGAACGGGAGACGCTGGTCAAGCAGTTCGCGCTCGGTGTCTCCCTCGTCGTCGCGGCGCTCACCGGCGTCATGGCGGCGGGCTTCGACCCGGACGGCGCCCGCTTCCAGTACGAGGAGAAGTACTGGTGGATCAAGGAGTTCGGGGTCCACTGGGCGCTCGGCGTCGACGGTGTCGCGCTGGTGCTGATCCTGCTGTCGGTGATCCTCGTCCCGCTGGTGATGCTGGCGTCATGGACGCAGGACGACCGGTCCGGCGGTGTGGACGTCCCCGCGAAACGGTCCGTGAAGACGTACTTCGCGCTGCTGCTGTCCCTCGAAGCGGCCATGATCGGCGTGTTCGCCGCGACCGACGTGTTCCTGTTCTACGTCTTCTTCGAGGCGATGCTCATCCCGGTGTACTTCATCATCGGGTACTACGGCGGCGCGCAGCGTTCCTACGCGGCGGTGAAGTTCCTGCTGTACTCGCTGTTCGGCGGGCTGCTGATGCTCGTCGCGGTGATCTGGCTGTACCCGCTGTCGAGCAAGCCCACCTCTGAGGGCGGCCTTGGACGCGGCACGTTCATGTTCGACGAGCTGTCGCAGATGAACATCGACCCGACCACGGCGAAGTGGCTGTTCCTCGGCTTCTTCGTCGCGTTCGCGATCAAGGCGCCGATGGTGCCGGTGCACACCTGGCTGCCGGACGCGGCGCAGCAGTCCCCGCCCGGCGCCCTCGTGCTGATCGTCGGCGTCCTCGACAAGGTCGGCACGTACGGGATGCTGCGGTTCTGCCTGGAGCTGTTCCCCGGCGCGTCGAAGTGGGCGACGCCGGTCGTGCTCGGGTTCGCGGTGCTCAGCATCATCTACGGCGCGGTCCTCGCGATCGGGCAGGTCGACCTGAAGCGCCTCATCGCCTACACGTCGGTGTCGCACTTCGGGTTCATCGTCCTCGGCATCTTCGCGATGACGTCGCAGGGCCAGTCCGGCTCGGCGCTGTACATGGTGAACCACGGGTTCTCCACCGGCGCGCTGTTCCTCGTCATCGGCTTCATGATCGTCCGGCGGCGGTCGGCGAAGATCTCCGACTATGGCGGGGTGCAGAAGGCGGCGCCGGTCCTCGCCGGGACGTTCCTCGTCGCGGGCCTGTCCGGACTGTCGCTGCCCGGCCTGTCCACGTTCGTCTCGGAGTTCCTGGTGATCGTCGGGACGTTCGACCGCTACAAGTGGGCGGGTGCGCTCGCGGTCAGCGGTGTCGTCCTCGCCGCGATCTACATCCTGTGGATGTACCAGCGGACCATGGGCGGCCCGAAGGCCCCCGCGGTCGAGGGCATGAAGGACCTGAACGCCCGGGAGAAGTGGGCCGTCGCCCCGATCATCGCGATCATCATCGCGATGGGCGTGTTCCCGCAGCCGGTGCTGAACGTCATCAACCCGTCGGTGAAGGAGACCCTCGTCCGGGTCGAGAAACAGGACCCGGCGCCGGACATCACCGGCAATGTCGCCGAGAACGGAGCCCGCCCATGAACACCGGCGGTCAACTGAGCGCCCAGGCAGGCGCCGCCCTCGCGCCGGGGGGTGACATCCCCGCGCCGCACATCGAGTACGGGCAGCTCGCCCCGATGCTGCTCGTCTTCGGCGTCGCCGTGGTGGGCGTCCTGGTCGAGGCGTTCGTCGGGCGCCGCGCCCGCTACTACATCCAGGTGCCGCTCGCGTTCCTCGGCCTCGCCGGGGCGTTCGCCTGGACGGTCGTGCTCGGCTGGCGCGACGACCCGCACCATGTCGCCGCCGAGGGCGCCCTCGGTGTGGACGGCCCCACCCTGTTCCTCCAGGGCACCATCCTGATTCTGGCGCTCGTCAGCCTCCTGCTGATCGCCGAGCGCGGCGACGGCCGGGCGGGCGCGGTCGGCGGGCACTTCGCCGCGCAGGCGTCCGCGCTGCCCGGCTCGGAGGCCGAACAGCGCACCGCCCAGGCGGGGATCACCCAGACCGAGGTGTTCCCGCTGATGATGTTCGCCGTCGGCGGCATGATGATGTTCCCGGCGGCCAACGACCTGCTCACGATGTTCGTGGCGCTGGAGGTCCTGTCGCTGCCGCTGTACCTGCTGTGCGGGCTCGCCCGCCGGCGGCGCCTGCTGTCGCAGGAGGCGGCGGTCAAGTACTTCCTGCTCGGCGCGTTCTCCTCGGCGTTCTTCCTGTACGGCGCGGCGCTGCTGTACGGGTACGCCGGGTCGGTGCGGCTGTCGGACATCTCCGCGCAGATCGGCAAGGACGCCGGCAACGAGACGCTGCTGCTCGCCGGTGTCGCGCTGCTGTCGGTGGGGCTGCTGTTCAAGCTCGGCGGCGTCCCCTTCCACATGTGGAAGCCGGACGTGTACCAGGGCGCCCCGACGCCGATCACGGCGCTGATGGCGTCCTGCACGGTCGTGTCCGCGTTCGGCGCGATCCTGCGGGTCTACTACGTCGTGTTCGAGACCCTCGAATGGGACTGGCGGCCGTTCATGTGGGCCGTGGCGATTCTCACCATGGCGATCGGGTCGATCATCGCGATCACGCAGACCGACATCAAGCGGATGCTGGCGTACTCGTCCATCGCGCACGCCGGTTTCCTGCTCATGGGCGTGATCGCCGCGTCGCCGAACGGCCTGTCCAGCACCCTGTTCTACCTGCTGGCCTACGGATTCACCTCCGTCGGCGCGTTCGCGGTCGTCACGATGGTGCGGGACGCGGGCGGCGAGGCGGGCCACCTGTCGCGGTGGGCGGGGCTCGGCAAGCGGTCCCCGGTCGTCGCGGGCGTGTTCGCCTTCTTCCTGCTCGCCTTCGCGGGAATTCCGCTGACCAGCGGGTTCACCGGGAAGTTCGCGGTGTTCAAGGCGGCCGTGGAGGAGGGCGCGACCCCGCTCGTCATCGTCGCGGTCGTGTCGTCGGCCGTCGCCGCGTTCTTCTACGTCCGTGTGATCGTCGTCATGTTCTTCAGCGAGCCGGACGCGGACGGGCCGGTCGTCGTGGCCGGGCCCGCCACCGCGGTCGCGGTCGCGCTCGGCGTGACGGCTACTGTGGTACTCGGCGTGCTCCCACAGCCCGTGTTGGACCTTGCGGGACAGGCCACGACCCACATGTTCGTCCGGTAGGGAGACCTGGGTGAGCCACCCGTCCACCGAGAGACCCGGCGGGCCGGAGGAGACCGGCCCGTTCGGGCTCTCCCTCGACGCCGCGCTCGCGGCCGACGCCACGAAGCGTCTCGGCGCCGTCGAGACGCTGCTCCTCGACTGCGTGCGCGGCGAGGACCCGCTGCTCACCGACGCGTCCAAACACCTTCTGGAGGCGGGCGGTAAGCGGTTCCGGCCGATGCTGGTGCTGCTCGCGTCCCACTTCGGCGACCCGTCGGCGCCGGGCATCGTCCCGGCCGCCGTCGTCGTCGAGCTGACGCACCTCGGCACCCTCTACCACGACGACGTGATGGACGAGGCGACCGTCCGGCGCGGCCAGCCGTCGGCGAACCTGCGCTGGACGAACACCGTCGCGATCCTCACCGGCGACTACCTGTTCGCCCGCGCGTCCGACCTGCTCGCCGACCTCGGACCCGACGCGGTCCGCATCCAGGCCCGCGCGTTCGGCCGGCTCGTCCGCGGCCAGATCCAGGAGACCGTCGGGCCCGCCCCGGGGGCCGACCAGCTGGAGCACTACCTCCAGGTCGTCGCCGACAAGACCGGCTCGCTCATCGCGGTCTCGGGTCATTTCGGGGCGCTGCTCGCGGGCGCTCCGCCGGAGGTCGTACGGACCGTCACGTCCGCGTGCGAGAAGATCGGCATCGCGTTCCAGCTGTCCGACGACATTCTCGACATCGCGTCCGAGACGGAGGAGTCCGGCAAGACACCGGGCACCGACCTCCGCGAGGGCATCCGCACCCTGCCGGTGCACCACGTGTTCGGCGGTGTCGGCTTCGGCCCGGACGACGCCCGGCTCCGGGAACTCCTCGTCCAGGACCTGACCGACGACGCGCTGCACGGTGAGGCGCTCGCCCTGCTGCGCGCCCACCCGGCCATGGACCGCGCCCGCGCCGACCTGCGCCGGTGGGCCGAGGACGCCCGCCGGGAGCTGCTCACCCTGCCCGCCATCCCCGCCCGGGACGCGCTGACCCACCTCTGCGACTACGTCGTCTCCCGGACGGGCTGAGCCGCCGCGGCCGCTCAGGCCTTCTGGGGCTCGGCCTCGGTGAGTCCGCGGTACTTCATGGCATGCAGGACGAGGTTGATCAGAACCTGCTTGCAGGACTCCAGGCTGCGGGCGTCGCAGAGCATCACCGGGACCTTCGGGCCCAGGTTGAGCGCCATCTCGATCTCGGCGAGCTCGTACTGTTTCGCGCCCTCGAAGCAGTTGACGGCGACGACGAACGGCGTCTTGCGGCGCTCGAAGTAGTCGACCGAGGGGAAACAGTCGGACAGGCGGCGCGTGTCGGCGAGGACGACGGCGCCGAGCGCGCCGAGCGTGACCTCGTCCCACATGAACCAGAAGCGTTTCTGGCCGGGGGTGCCGAACAGGTAGAGGACGTACTCGTCCCGCATCGTGATGCGGCCGAAGTCCATCGCGACCGTGGTGGTGTCCTTGCGTTCCACGCCCGCGACGTCGTCCACGCCGATGCTCTGGTCGGTGAGGAGTTCCTCGGTGCGCAGCGGCCGGGTCTCGGAGACCGTCCCCACCATGGTGGTCTTGCCGACCCCGAAACCGCCCGCGATCACTATCTTCACCGCGGTGGGGAGCCGGCGGGCGCGCACACCGCGGTTCGGCGCGTCGCGTCTAGAGGGCCCGGAGACCATCGATCACCGCCTTGTAGAGCCTGATGTCGTGCATGTCCGCCTCCGGTTCCGGTTCCTGCAGGGAGACGAACCCCTTGTCGAGCAGATCGCCGAGCATCACCCGCACGGTAGCGACGGGAAGGTCGAGGTGTCCGGTGAGTTCGGCGACCGACATCACGTTCTGGCAGAGCCGGATGATCGCCAGATGTTCGGGCCCCAGCCCGATCGTGGTGTCGGGTTCCACACCGACCGCGACCACCAGCGTGATCAGGTCGAATTTGCCATGGGACGGCTCGATGCGACCGCTCGTCATCACATACGGGCGCACCATGGGGCCGGCCCGGTCGTCGAGCCAGCGTTCGGCGTTCTCCGGCGCCGGTGCAGGCGCGGGCGGCTGCGGCGGGTCCTCGGACCAGAAGTCTGGCGTGGGGTCCTCGGGGGGCATCATGTGGAGCGTGCCTCCGTGGCGACCTCCGCGCGGGACGGAGACGTGAGGTGGTGCCCCATCGCCGTGACGAGCATGGCCATCTCGTAGGCGATGAGGCCCACGTCGGCGTCCTCCTCGGCCAGCACCGCCAGGCACGCGCCCTTGCCCGCCACCGTCACCAGCAGGTACGCCGACTGCATCTCGACGATCGTCTGCCGGACCGGCCCACCACCGAACCTGGTTCCCGCCCCCTTGGCGAGGCTCTGGATTCCCGCGGCGACGGCGGCGAGATGCTCCCCGTCGTCCTGGGTCATGCCCTCCGACGCCGCCATGAGCAGGCCGTCCGCCGACAGGACGACGGCGCTACGGGCATGCGGCAACCGGTGGACGAGGTCGTCCAGCAACCATCCCAGATCGGATGCGGAACCGGTCTTCTGCGTCACTGATCTTCCTCGCCTTCCGCTGCGTTGCTGTGGTCACGCTGCTGCGTCCGGGCGGCGTCAGAGCGGCCCTGCCTGCTGCCGCGCTGATAGGAGCCCATGATCCGCTGGATTTCCTCGGGAGAGCGGCCGGGGTCGTCAGGCTCCTCCGGCTCTTCGGTGACGACCGGTTCGTCGGTGCGCAAGGGTTCGGCAAGGTTCGCCTGCGGCACCCGGACGGGAAGACCGGACGGGGTGGTGGAGATGTCGGGCACGGGTGGCTGGTCCTCCGACTGGGGGTGCTGGTCGTCCTCCGGCAGGGGCCGCGGATCCGGGGGACCCGGGTCCGTTCGAGGCGCCGGATCACCCTGGGGCGCCGGGGCGGCCTGGATCGGTTCGACGATCGGTTCGACGATCGGTTCGACGATCGGCTCGGCGGTCGGTTCGGCCTGGGACGGCCGGTCGACGCGGGCCGGCGGCACCGCCATCAGCGCGGGCGGGGCGGTCGGTGAGGAGGCGACCGCCGAGTGGTGCGTTCCCGTCGTGGCGCCGACCGTGGTGGGTCGGCGGACCTCCAGCCCGTTCTGGGTGGTGGCGCGGACCGGGGCCGGTTTCTCCTCGACGACGAGTTCCCTGGGAATGACGATGACGGCCGTGGTCCCGCCGTAGGCGGAGCGCTTCAGCGAGACCTGCACGTTGTACCGCTCGGCGAGCTTGCTGACCACGAACAGGCCGAGCTGGACGGAGCTCTGCAGGTTGAAGTCGGGCGGGTTCGCGATCCGCTCGTTGATCTCGGCGAGCTTCTCGTCGGTCATGCCGAGCCCGCGGTCCTCGATGTCGATGGCGTAGCCGCTGGCGACGAGGTGCCCGCCGACCTGGACGATCGTGTCCGGCGGGGAGAACGACAGCGCGTTCTCGATCAGCTCGGCGAGCAGGTGGGTGATGTCGCCGACCGCGCGTCCGACCAGCTCGACCGGGCCGAACGGCAGCACGGTGACGCGGGTGTAGTCCTCGACCTCGCCGACCGCGGCGCGGACGACGTCCACCATCGGGACGGAGTTGCGCCAGCCGCGGGCGGGCAGCGCGCCGGACAGCACGATGAGGTTCTCGGCGTTGCGCCGCATCCGGGTCGCGAGATGGTCGAGCCGGAACAGCTCCTCCAGCTCCTTGACCTCGATGTCGCGGCGGCGCTCCATGGTGTCGAGCATGGCGAGCTGCCGGTGCACGAGGGTCTGGGTGCGGCGGGCCAGGCTGAGCAGGACGTCCCGGATGCCGCGGCGCAGTTCGGCCTGCTCGACGGCGGTGCGGATCGCGGTCTCCTGGACGACGTTGAACGCCCGCCCCACCTGCCCGATCTCGTCGGTGCCGAACTCCAGCGGCGGCGCTTCGAGCGCGACGTCCACCTTCTCGCCGTGCCCGAGGCGTTCGACGACGCCGGGCAGCCGCTGCTCGGCCAGTTCCCGCGCCGCGTTGCGGAGCCGTTCGAGCTGCCGCACCAGCGCACGCGCGGTGGTGATCGACACGATGACGGACGCGATGACCGCGAGCAGCCCGAGCCCACCGGCGAGCGCCAGCCGGATGATGACGCCGAGGGCGATCGGTTTGGCGCGTTCGACCAGCCGGTCGCCGGCGTTCTGGATGGTGGTGCGCATCTCGGCGAGCGCGGGTTCGGTGGTCGTCCGCCACTCCTCGGCGGTGACCCGGAACCGGGGGACGGGCCTGCCCGGCCTGGCCCGCGAGAGCAGGGCGTCTTCTAGGGCCCTGACCTCCGCGAGCCTCTTGTTGCCGGTCAGCTCGATCCAGGCCCGCCGGTCGGCGGGTTCGAGGTCGACCATGGCACGGTCGAAATGCAGCCGCCGGGCGCCGACGGTCTGGGCGATCTCCAACTGGTCGGCGGTGGTGTACCGGCCGGTCGCGAGCACCCCGGCGATGACCGCGTCCTCGTGGGCCAGCAGTTCCCAGGACCGGTTGACGGCGATCTCCGCGCGCAGTGCGGTGGTGAAGCCCCTGTCGTCGAGCGTGGTCGTTCCGTCGTACATACGGAAGATCGACTCGATGGCCGCGGAGTAGATCTGGATGACCTTGCGGCGGTCGGCGGTCCCGGTGTCGATCGCCTGGCGGTCCTGGTCGAGGCCGCGCAGCAGTTCGACCATGTCGTCCAGCCGTTCGTCCATGGCGTCGTCCGCGGCGCGGTGGACGGACCCGCTGTTGGCCCGTTCGATCACCACGGACCGTTCCCGGTCGGTACGGGCGCGTTGGGCCGCGAGCAGGTCGGGACGGCGCTGTCCGGACGCGATCAGCGTCACCGTGAGGCGGCGTTCGTGTTGGAGTTCGACGAGCAGCGGGTCGCTCGGGCCCACCACGCTGTCGAGGGTGCTCACGAACAGCAGATTCACACCTTCGCGCAACGTCACCCAGGCGGCGAAGGCCCATAGCGCGGTCATGGAGACCAGCAGGGCCACAATCTTGGTCCGCAGCCGTGAGTTGCGGAAACGCATGATGATCGCCCCAACAATTGTCAAGGTGTCCGCAATGCGAGGGTGCTCTGGCCCGGCTGCGAGACACTGGTGGCGGTGAGTGCGGGTGGCGCTCTGCCGGGTGACCGGTCAGCGCACCGCTGAACCTTACCAACGCCACCAAATCACCTCAAGGTGAATGGTTTACCTTTCCCAGGTCGGGACGTGGCGGTAGCGGAGTGGAGTGATGCAATTCACTTTCTGGAAACGTGGATGTCAGCTACTTCGTACCGGGCGAGGTGAAGAGCGCTGAGAACCGCCGCCTGCACGATCGTTATAGGACGATATAGGTCCTTATCGTGCCAAAGAGGTGGTTTGTCGGAGTCGATGTCCCCGAACCCGCTGGTCGAAGCCGTGCGCACGGCCGCGCGTAGGTAGGCGGTGCCGCGCCGTACGGCTCGTCCGACCGCCGCCGTCCGTGCGGGGTCGCGTCCGGCCCGGGGGAGAGTCAGGATCTGGACGGCGTAGGCGGTCTCCTCGGCCGTGCCGCCCCATCGTCCCCATGAACCGTCGGCGAGTTGTCCGTCCAGCACCCATCCGGCCGCGCGATCCACGGCGTCCGCCGATTCCGGCCCGCCGAACGCGTTCAACGCCAATGCGCAGCAGGCGGTGGCGTACATCGGTGAGGCATGCCAGCGGTCCTCCCACCGACCGTCCTCCTTCTGCCGGTCGATCAGCCATGAGGTCACTTTTCGGATGGTCGCCACGTAACGTTTACGAGGTCCGGTATCCGCACACTGCAAGTAATGGCCGAACGCTTCTAGGACGTGGGCGTTGGTCGTGACCGAGCGCCCGTTTTCACCGGGCCAACTGCAGAAATGCGTGTCCGTTTCGTACTGCCAGAGCAGGTCGGGCGGGTGCGGTTCACCGAGCAGTGAGAGCGCGTAAAGAAGACCGGAACTCGTGTCGGCGTCGCGTGGCAGGCCCGGCCCGCCCGGTGCCCCGTCCTCCCCGAGCGCCGCCCGCATCTGGCCGAGCAACTCCGGCGGCACGCTGAGCGGAATTCCGGCCCGCGCGAGCCAGCTCAGCACCCAGCCGCGCTCGAAGTTGGTCATCGGCACCGTCACGGGCACCGGGCCGTCATGCTGCTCGACGGCCGCCTCCAGATAGCGTCGCACCGGTGCCTCGTCGCGTGGGCCACGGCCGCAGTGCGCGGTCCGGACGCCCTGCGCGGCGCGAGGCCCGCCCAGCCAGGCGGCCGTGGCCGCGGTCGACGCGCCGACGGTCGCGAAAGTCTTGCGCTCGTCCTCTGGGCCCGGCACCGGACGCGCCGGTATGGGGATCGACACGGGACGGACCGCGCGGGCACGTCCCGCGACGGGGCCCGCGATCTCCAGGGCGTGCAGCATCTTCGGCGGTACGGCTCCGCCCGTGCCGAGATGGTCCCGGACGGCGGCGACGACCGCGCCGTCCATTCCCGCGGGCGGGCTCAGCCGGCCGCTCGGACACCAGAGGGCCAGGGCGCCGGGCGCGTGCGGGCGCAGCCGGTCGAGATGCCCGTTGATCTGCTCGACGAGCACCGGGGTGATGTGTTCGATGGCCGGGACGTCCGGGTAGTCCGCGGCCTTGCTGCCGTCGAGGCGGCGCGCCAGGGTTCGCAGTGCCCTGCCGACCGCCCGCACGATCTCGGTGTGCAGCGGACAGTACGGCCGGAGTCTTTCGTGCGGACGCAGGGTGGAGAGAAGGGCCTCGCTCGCGCTCAGTGTCGGGACGAGCGCGTATCCGGGGTCGGGTGGGCCCCATGTGCCGTCCCGCCGCTGCGTGTCCAGCAGGAACCGGAGCCGTCGAGCGTGTCCGGTCAGCCATGGGGCGAGGCTCACCAGCCGTCCGGTCTCGTACACCGACGGGGAGGACCGTCCCCATGGTTCGTGGACGAGCCCGGTCACCAGCGCGGCCGCGGCCGCGGTCAGATCGTCGGGGTCGGACGCGACCGTGTCGGTGGACGCCGGATTCGCCTCTTCAACGGTCACAGTGACCCCCAGTAGTCGCTCAGGCCGTAGAACCCGGTGCTGTAGCCGATCTGTCGTTCGAGGTAGGCGACCGCGTCTGGGCAGTCGGCCCGAAGCGGCCGGAGCAGTTCCCGGCAGCGCGCCACGATCTCGTCGATCCTGGCGGTGATCGTGGCGCGGTCCACACCGAGCATCTGGGCGTTCAAATCGCCCCATGTCATGTCGCGCTCGTAGGTCGCCAGGTCGTTCAGCAGCCGGAGGACGCGTTGCACCTCCCGGCTCACGACCTGGAGTTCACCGATGTGGGCGAGGACGCCCTCGTCGGCGTGGACGATCCAGTGCGAGACGTTCACCCAGGCCGAGCCGTAGTTGTCGGCGTTGTCCAGGTACTCGTCGAAGGTGGGCCAGTTCGCCCGGTCACCCGACTTCCACGTCCACTCCCGGGCCCCGCACTCCAGCAGCCTGCGGAGCTGCGCCAGCCAGTCGTCGCGCAACACCTCGAAGGCGGACGACTTCGCGGCGTCGTCCCGGATCTCGGCCAGGAAACGGGTGAGGCCGTCCCCCGGCACGGGCGGGCCGCCGGCCGCGACGGCGAGGCAACGCCGGTTGACGTCGTCGACGACGGACCGTTCCGCGGCGACATGATCCACCAGCCAGTCCAGGCCGAAGATCCACAGCGAGGTACGGGCCGCCATCCGGATGCCGGCCGCGTCGAGGTCCGGCGACCCGAACGCGTTCGCGCAGGCGACCGCGTTGAACAGCGTCTCGTCGATCGGCTTGGCGTCGAACAGGTCGGGGTAGGCCGCGGCGCGGTCGGCGAGATCGCGGGCGCATCTCACGGCCCGGGCCATGACCAGCCCGGCGTCGCGCGCTTCCGTGAGTGCGTCCGGCCGCGTCACCTCTCCCGCCCGACGGGCGTCAGCGTCATCTCCAGCGACTGCCGCGGGCGCAGGGTCGCGCCGATACGGGGCATGGCCGGGATCGTCTCCGAGAGGGAGGGGCGGAATCGGCTGAGAATGCTCGTCAGGATCATCTGCGCCTCGACGTTGAACACATGCCGGCCGAGGCATTGGTGCGGTCCACCACCGAACGGGAAGTAGGCGTAGCGGTGCCGCTTGCGGGAGTTCTCGGGCGTGAACCGCTCCGGGTCGAACTCCAGCGGCCGGTCCCACACCGACGCCAGCCGGTGGGTGAGGAACGGACTGATGAGCACGGGATCGCCCGGCTCGATGGGGACGCCGCCGAGCACGGTCGGCCTGGTCGCCATGCGCGGGAACATCCAGCCGACGGGATAGAGGCGCAGGAGTTCCTGGACGACCCGGGACACGTACGGCAGGTCGGGCAGGTGCTCCGGACGGACGCGTGCGCCGCCGACGACGCCGTCGATCTCCGCGACCAGCCTCTCCTCGACGTCCGGGTGGTCGTGCAGCAGCGGCCACAGCCAGGTCAGCGCCAGCGTCGTCGTCTCGGTGCTGGTGGCGAACATGGCGAGCAGGTTGTCGCGGATCCACCGGTCGTCGGGCGGGCCGCCGTCCTCGGTCGGGGCCTGGCAGAGCGCGGTGAAGATGTCGCTGCCGTCGCCCGGATCGTCCCGGTACCGTGCCACGAGGTCGAAGAGCACCTCGTCCATCACCCGGACGGCGTCCTTGAACGCCCGGTCACCGGGCAGCGGGATCGCCCGCGGGACGAACGGCAACAGGAACCGGAAAGAGATCGACGTCGCGATCTGGTCGAACGTGGGTATCAGCCGGTCGGCGTCGGCGGGCGAGATCTTGTCGCCGAACAGGACCTTGATCACGGTCTCGTTGACGATGCGGCCCATCTCCGGCAGCACGTCGATCGGCCGCCCCTCCCGGGCCGGTTCGTCGAGCGCGTCGACGGCGTCGTTGATCGCCTCGGCCATCAGCCCGGTGAGCCTGTTGACATTGCGCGTGGTGAACACCGGCTGCAGGGTCCGCTTGCTGTGCTCCCACTCGGCGCCCTCGGCGAGGATGCTGTCGCCCATGAGGTCGCGCAGCGGGCGCCAGAAGACGCCGTCCCGCTGGAAGTTCTCCGCCTCGCGCCGGAGCACCTGCTGCACATGGTCGGGATGGGTGGCGAGGTAGGGGCGCGATGCGCCGAGGTCCAGCCGGATGAGCCGGCCGTCTCCCGCCGTGCTGATCCGCTCCAACTGCTGGAGCGGGTCGCGGACGAACCCGGCGACCGTGCGATAGAGCGGGAAGTTCTTGGGCTTCTGGCGTGAAACCGCGCCGACGTCAACGGACATGTACCGATGGCCCCTCGGGTTAAGCGTCGCGTCCTGTGGCTTGCGCACGAGGAGGTCCGCCACCCGCAGCACAGGCTCGGTCACACTCCCCGTTGGGTCGGATGGGTGTTAAGAGTCTTCTGTTGCTTCTTGCGATCTATGGGCGATATGTAAGTTTCGCTGGAAGTATCACATGATCATTTAACATCAACAAGGTTTATCACGTTAGGTATTTTGGTCGCCACTGGGTGACTCGTGTCACTATCTGGATGGGTTGTCTCATTTGTTGCGTCAACTTGACGCGTCCGCCCAGGTGGGAGCGCTTCGACCGGACCGCGGCGCCTCGGCGAGGTCCTCCGGGCGGGGGGAGCTCGGGCCGACTCAGGCCAACCACTTGCGGGCGTCTCCCACCGGGAGGCCTCCGAGCGACGCGCGATGATCTTGAATGGCATAGGCGCGACGCCCAACTCGAAGCTCCGCCACACCATGATCACTTTCGGGCCTCGCCGGCGGTGAGCACCGTGGCCAGGGCATGATCAGCTGTAGGCTGCGGACCATACGTCCGCTACTGTCCGGTTGTCGCTGAGATGGGTCGGACGAAGTGCGAATGGCGAGTACGGGGTTGGACACAACGGAGCCGGTGGAAGCCGACATCGACGATGCGAGCAATATTCTGGTCGTGCCGTCGGCGTTTCACGATGATGACCTGACCGGAGCCTTCTTCGGGTCGACGGTCACGCTGGAGGAACTCGCTTCAGGGTCGGTGGAGCTTGCGGAGAAGACCGTCTACCTTTGTGGCGATGTCTCCGGGATCAGTGGCCGCCAACTGCATGCGGCGGATCGAGTGTTCGTCGTCCGGGAACATTCACACGGCTACCACGACGAGGACAACAAACCCTGGACCGTCGTCGACCTCGGCCGAGTCCCCATCCGCGTACACGGCGCCGGCGTGTACTACCGCCGCTTCTTCGACCCCGACGCCGATCACATCAAAAAGATCTGTGCGGAGCACGAGTTCCAATCACTGACGGAGTCGACCAAGCCCGGAACGGCCCGTCGCAGTGGTATCTATCTAACACCCGTCACACAAGACGGGGATGAACTACATTTTCGCCTGCTCCGATGCTCCACGAATCTCTCGGGCCCGACCGAGAACTTCGGCCCGACCGACACACGCATCGTCGAGGCCCTGAACCGCGAGGCCGTCACCGTCTTCCGAAACCAGGCGCCGCTCAATCACGTCCTCGCTCAGATCTACCACAACACCCCTGCCACCGCCGGGCGCAAGCAGTCCAAGGCCAAAATCTCCTCCCACGCCGACAAGACCAAGGACATGCCCGCCAACGGCATCATGGCCTTCTGCACCTTCTACGACCGGCTCGACAGATTGCAGCGCCGCGCCGAAGACCCCTTCGACCACGGTATGCGGGGCACCAGCGGCCTGACCAAGCTCCACTTCCGCCTCAAAGAGCCGACCGAAGCACGCGCCGGAATCCCTTCGAAGTTCGACCTGACGCTTTACCCCGGCTCCGTGTTCTTCATGCCCCTGTCCACCAATCGCCTGTACACCCACGAGATTCGGCCCTCAGCACTGGACGCGGAGTCGCTCCCCATCCGTCTGGGCTACGTGGTGCGCTGTTCGAGCGCCGAAGCCGTCCACAAGAAGGGTCACACGTACCTCATAAAAGACGGAGACCGGGTGAAGTTGGGCCCACCCACACCCGAAGGCATGAAAGAGCTGCGCAGGCTGTACGCCGAAGAGAACAGAACCTCGTCCTTCATCGACTACGGCGACGATCTCCTCTTCAGCATGAATACAGGAGACTACGTTGCCCCTCGAGTCTAGAATCTCGGCCGAAATCCTGACGCACACGTTGTCGACCAACGAGAACCTATTCGCACAACTCTCCGCATCGGTTCATTGGGAAGACGTAGGAAAAGGCCGGCGAGGCGCCGTCCTCATCAGGATCGACGAGACCGGCGGCGTACCTCTCGTACGCACCACCACGCGATACAACAGCCCAACGCAGTGTTTCCAGCCGACACACGAACGCCTGGCGCAACAGATTCAAGAGAAGTTGGCGCTTCCGGCCGACTTCAACAACGCCCTCATCGAGATCTACACGAACGCGTACAGGACCATGGGCGGCCACTCCGACCAGGCCCTCGATCTGGCCGACGGATCGTCCATCGCCGTCTTCTCCTGCTACGAGCACCCCGAGGCGGGCCCACCAAGAAAGCTGATCTTCGAATCGAAAACTCCCGGCAACGAAAGATTCGAGGTCACCCTCACCCACAACAGCATCGTCGCGTTCTCCCTCGCCTCGAACCGTCGACTCAGACACAAGATCGTCGCGGACACGTCCACAGCGGAAAACCAGTGGCTCGGAGTCACCTTCCGAACCTCCAAGACCCTCCTCCACTTTCACGACGGGCACGCCCACCTCCCCCAAGGCGAGCGCCTCACGCTGGCCGACGACGACCAAAGACGCGACTTCTACCGGCTACGACGCCGCGAGAACACCGAAGTGGACTTCACCTACCCCCCGCTCACGTACACCATCAGCGAGAGCGACCTGCTTCCCCCCACCTGACCAAGGACTAGGGCGTTTCGAGGACGGGCTCACGCCGCGCGGCGTTCAAGCCGTCCCAGGTCAGCATCACCAGCGCGACCCACACCAACAGGAACCCCGCCCACCGGCTCGGGGGCATCTCCTCATGGTGGACGGTCAACCCGATGACGAACTGCAACATCGGCGCCAGGTACTGCAACATGCCGATGACGGACAGCGGCAGCCTGATCGCCGCCGCGTTGAACAGCAGCAGCGGGACGGCCGTCACTACACCCGCCAGCGCGACCAGCACCGCGTGCCCCACGCCGTGATGCCCGAACGCCGCGTCCCCCCGCCCCTCCAGCACGAGCACGAACCCCAACGTGGGGAGGAACAGCATGGCCGTCTCCACCGCCAGCCCCTCGGCCGAGGGCATGTCGGCGAACTTCTTGAGCAGCCCGTAAATCCCGAATGCGAAGGCCAACACCAGGGCGACCCAGGGCGGACGCCCGTAGTCGACGGTCAGCACGAGCACCGCCAACGTCCCCATCCCGACCGCGCACCACTGCCACGTCCGCAGCCGCTCCCGGAAGATGAGGACACCGAACACCACGCTGATCAGCGGGTTGATGAAGTACCCCAGAGCCGACTCGATCGTCTTGCCGCTGTTGACGGCATAGATGTAGGTGCCCCAGTTCACACTGATCACCACCGCGGCCAGCGCGAGCAGGACGCCCTGCCGGACGGTCAGCGTCCTGACCCATCCCCACCTGCGCCGCAGGGCGAGCACCGCGACCACCGCGATCAGCGACCACATGATCCGATGCGCCAGGATCTCGACGGCCCCCGCGGGCTTCAGCAGCGGCCAGTAGAGGGGGAACAGCCCCCAGAGCACGTACGCCCCGGCCCCGAACGCCATCCCGCGCTTCACCACGCAGGCAACCTACCAGGACGTAATCAGCCAAAAAGATCCACGCTCATGACTCCGCCCGCGAGCTAACCTGAAGGCATGTTCGGCTTCGCGAAGACCCAGATGGTCACCCCGGAGAAGGCCCTCCCCGGCAGGGACCAGCCACTCCCGGTACCGCCGCGCCACGAGGTCCTCGACGCCCCGCTGGCCCCGCCCTTCCCGGACGGCACGGAGATCGCCGAGTTCGCCCTCGGCTGTTTCTGGGGCGCCGAACGCAAGTTCTGGCAGACCCCGGGTGTCGTCTCCACCGCCGTGGGCTACGAGGGCGGCTACACGCCCAACCCCACCTACGAAGAGGTCTGCAGCGGCCGAACCGGCCACACCGAAACCGTCCGCGTCGTCTACGACCCCACCGAGGTCACCTACGACGACCTGCTCCGCGTGTTCTGGGAAGCCCACAACCCCACCCAGGGCATGCGCCAGGGCAACGACATCGGCACCCAGTACCGCTCAGCCGTCTTCTACCGCACCGACGCCCAACAGAAGTCCGCCGAAGCCTCCCGAGACGCCTACCAGGCTGTTCTTACGAAGGCAGGCCACGACCCCATCACCACCGAAATCACCGAGGCCACCGACTTCTACTACGCCGAGGACTACCACCAGCAGTACCTCTCGGACACCAAAAACCCCAACGGCTACTGCGGACTAGGCGGCACCGGCCTGACCTGCCCCGTAGGCGTAGCCCACACCGAGTAACGACCGATCAATCACGCCTCGCCCCGTCTGAGCACTCCACTCGGACGAAGACCCCGGTGTTTCTGCGTAGAGCTGACGACGTCGGCCGCTCCCCGGAGCCGGATCTCTCGTGTCCGGCTCCTCCAGCGGGACGGTGCGGGACCCCGGGCCTGGGCTGGCAACGATCGACAGGGGCACACGGACGGCCCCCGGGAGTGCCGATGATCCCGGGGGCCGTCCTCCTGTCCGGGTGACCTCGCCCGTATGGCCCACCCCACCTACGGGGGTCACGCGCCGGACAGCGGCCCCTTCCACGCTCGTGCTGCTGCGAGACCTACACGCGCGGATCGGGGCGATGGGTGCCCCGGGACTCAGATCGGGGGAACGGGTCCCGGGGCGCTCACGCGAGGGGACGTCGGGGGATTACGCCCGCCGCGTGAGGGTTCGGAAGCCAGAAAGAGACTCCGGGGTCGTCTCGGTCTCGTTCAATGTGTCCCGCATGATCCCGGACGCCAGCGACCGCAGCCGGTTCGCGGTGTCCGGGAGGTAGCCCTGCGTCAACAGAACTGAACGCATGACGGGGTGCACCACGTCGCACGCTGTTCTGAGAGCGTCGCTGGCGCGCGTCTCCGCAGTCGCAGCCAGCAAACCCCGGGCCTCGTCCTCTGCGATCGCGAGAACGACATGCCCCAGCCTCATGGGCATCCGCTCTGTACGCCATGCCTGCTCGTACGCGGCGACCGCCACGGGCACCAGTGCCTCTGGACGCGCGGTCAGTTCACCGGTCACGGCCCGGCCCTCCCACCAAGAGCTCAACCACTGCGCGCGCCGCGTAGTGGAGCCGATTGACGTCGGCGATCCAACGCGTGTTCTCGCCCCAGCCGGTCACGAACCACCAAGCGCCAAGGCCCCGGTAGTACGCACATCCGACCAACAGGGACCCGCGCCCGTCCAGCCGTGCGACGCGCAACGCCGGATACCCGCGATCCTCGGTGATGACGGCTGCGAGCCGCCTGTCCGGCGTCAGAATCTCCTGCAATTCTCTGAGCGCCGCCAGCCGCTCAGTATGCACCGGCGAAAGCACCTGAAGGATATCCAGCATCGCGGACGCATCCGGCACATCGGGCACATCCGGAATACGACGCACGGTGTGCTGCTGTGTCTCCTCACGGGCATTTGGATCCTGCCTTGCCGTTCCAGCCTGTGCCGTTTGAGCTTGCACTGGCGGTCGGACGGAATGCCTTCCATGCATGCTCATGCCCGATACCAACTCCCAGGGCAGATGTTTGTATCTCGGGCCACAAGAATGCGCTCCTCCGGTATAGGTTCTCTACGTTCGCGAACCTCAGTAACACTCGGAGGTGCCCGTGGCAGTGCGTGAGGAACTGGATCCGGACCGCTCAATCTGGCACTTCATATCCCTTGAAGTGCTGCGACTCCGCAAGTTGTCCGGTTTGACCGGCCAAGCCCTTTCCGACATCGTGGGATGCCATCGTTCTTATGTTTCCCGCGTAGAGAACGCATCCATCCATCTGTCGATCAAGTACGCGGAACGGCTGGACGAACTCTGGAAGCCCGTGATCCCGTTCGCGCGGCTCGTACGCTGGGCGGAAGCGTCTGACGACGGCGACTGGTTCACGGGCCTAACGTGGCACGAGGCACGGGCGACACGTCATCGCATGTGGGAAGCGCTTCTAGTCCCTGGCCTGTTCCAGACTGAGAACTACGCGCGGGCCGCACTGGCTACGGGGATGGTTGATGACGTCGAACGAGCCGTGAAGACGAGACTCGCTCGGCAGGAAGCCGTGTTCGGGCGACCCGACCCGCCACGCTTCACGGTCATCCTGAGTTGGGCGGTGCTCGCTCAACCCGTAGGGGACAACGACGTGATGAGCGAGCAGCTCAGCCGCCTACTTACAGTCGCGCAGCTACCCAACGTCAACCTGCGTATTCTCGAGCGAAGTGCGAGGTCCCATGTCGGCCTTGACGGCTCATTCTGCATCATGACGGTGGATGATAGGGATGTCGCATTCGCGGACGCTCCGGAACGCGGACGGCTCGTCACCGACCTAGGGGACGTCCAGAAGTACGCGGTAAGGTACGACCGGATAAGCGACACGGCGGAAGGAATCGGCTCAACCCGGGCCATCCTCGAACGAGCTTTGGAGACCTATCGATGATCGTTTGGCGTAAGGCGTCACGTAGCAACACGTCTGGAGGCCAATGTGTGGAGGTTGCGCAGCGTCCAGGAAGCATCGGAGTACGGGACAGCAAAGACCCGAACGGCCCTAAGCTCGCACTTCCCGCCGCGCGCTTCCATGAGCTGGTGAACTCGATCAAACGCGGGGATTTGGACATGGCCTAAACCAAGCTCGGCGGCCCATCCTGGATGGGGCCGTGCCCGCGGCTTAGGCGGCACCGGGCCTCTTCAGGCCCGCAGGCGTGACCCAACGAGTGACTTCGAGAGGTTGTCGAGGTACTTGGCAATGATCATGTGGAGGAAGTCCAGCCGTAGCGCCAACTCCGGGGATTCGGGTTGTGTGGAAGTAGCGGCACTTGCCCGTGACATCGGCGTGCGTGACTCCAAAGACCCCGACGGTCCCCGCGTCGCGCTCCCTGTCCCGAAGTTCCGCGAGCTCGTGACAGCGATCAAACGCGGCGACCACGACATGCCCTAGCAGGCAGGTAACGGCTCCGTCCCTGGACGAGCCTGGGGTGGGGCCGTGCACGCGGCCTGAGCGGCACCTGTCGGCAGGTCGCGAACCATCCTCAAAGAGAGCATGGAGACCTATCAATGACCGAGTGGCGTAAGTCGTCTCACAGCGGCACGGGCGCGCAGTCCGATTGTGTGGAGATGGCGGCCCTCCCCGGCGCGGTCGGCATCCGCGACAGCAAGGCTCCGGATGGGCCGAGGTTCGCTCTCCCGGCGTCCGCCGCGCGTGAGTTGCTGACTCGTATCAAGCGGGAGACCTAGGCACGGTGTAACACTCGCACGCCAGGGCCCCGCCGGTGACTCTGTCTGGGCGGGGCCTCGTCATCCCTGCCGGACTGTCCGGCACTCATGCGGTAGGTCTGCGCGGGGGCTGCCTCGGGTTGCGCGGTGCGGTACGTGCGACCGACCACGCACCCGGTCCCCGCGGCTCGGATACCAACTACCGTTCGCGATGCGGGTGGCGGTGGGGAGCTCTGCTTCGCGGGGGTTGGTCGTTGACGGCTGGGATTCTTAGGCGGGGAAGTTGTAGGTGGTGTGGGTGAAGGTGCCCTTGCCGAAGGCGAGGATCTTGGTCGGGTGCACGGCGAAGACCAGGGCTGTTTCGGAGGCTTCGTGAGAGAAGCCGGTGTCGGTGGGGTGGAATTGCCATTGGCCGTCCCACTTTGTTGCCCATACAGTGGCTAGGCGTTCGAGGGTGGGGCGGTCGGTGATGCGGTGGGTCTCGCCTTCGACCATGACGTCCAGGCCCTCGTTCCAGGTGTTGCAGCCGGTGGTCAGGACGACGTGGGGATTTGTGGTCAGGTTGTGCGCCTTCTGCTCGCCGGGGCCGGTGCAGAAGTGAAGGGCGTCGTCTAGCCAGACGGCGACCAAGGGTGTGACGTGGGGGTGTCCGTTCGCGCGGACGGTTGTGATCCAGAACAGTTGCGCGTTCTCCAGTGTTTCGCGTGTGGTCGCCCAGGGGGTGGCTTGTGCGTCGGGGTCGCTGAACCGAGGGTCCAGGGTGGGTGTCGGGTCGGACATGGCACTCCTGAGTGGTGATTTGGCCGATGTCCGACGGGGTGTGGGTCGGACGCCTTTGCGGTGTAGAAGAGCGTGACCTGCATAGCATCTCGGAGGAGGGGGTGATCAGGCCTGCTCTTCGGGGGTGTGGTGGTCACGTTTTTTTGGTTGCGAGGGACGGGGGCGGACACGCCCGGTACGGTCGGGGGATGGGATTTGAGGTGGTGTGTGAGGTTGAGCCGCCCACGCGGCCGGATTTGACGCGGGTGCGGCATCAGATCGGGGTGTTGAGTCCGGTGGCGGACTCGTTTCTCATTCCGGACAACCACATTGGGCGGGCGACTGTTTCCAGTGTGGCGGTGGCGCATGAGGTGCAGGCGATGGGGGCGCGGGGGATCGCTTGTTTGAACTCGCGTGATCGTAATCTTCTGGGGTTTCGTCGGGATCTGTTGACGGCTGCTGCGTATGGGGTTGAGCGGTTTCTGTTTGTATATGGGGATAAGCCGTCTGTGGGGGGACGGACCAGTGAGTTGACCGTTCGGGCGATGATGGATGAGGCTCGGGACGCTGTTTTTCCTGGGTGTGAGCCGTTTCAGGTTGGTGTGGCGGCCGGGCTGCGGAAGGTGCCGGAGTGGAAGCGGGCGGCCGACTTCATGTTCGTGCAGGTCAGTTATTCGATGGAGAAGCTGCTGCGGTGGCGGGAGAGTGTTGGGGTGGACGGGCCCGTGTACGCGGGTGTGATGGTGTTGGCCAGTGCGGGCATGGCCCGGAGACTGGCGGGGGCCATTCCGGATATCGAGATTCCCGAGGAGCTCGTCAACGCCGTCGAGCGGGATCGGGCTGCGGGGGTCGCGGCGGCGTGTGAGCAGGTGCTCGCCATTCGGGACAGTGGCGCGTTCGACGGGGTGCATTTGGTGCCGGTGAGCCGGTATCGGGAGGTCGCCGCTGTTTTGGAACGCGAGCTGGGCTAGAGCAGGTTCTGGTCGCGGGCGTAGAGGGCGGCCTGGGTGCGGTCGCGTAGGCCCAGGCGTTGCAGGATGCGGGAGATGTGGTTCTTGACCGTGCCTTCGCTGAGGTAGAGGCGTGCGGCGATCTCCTTGTTGGTGGCGCCTCCGGCGATCAGGCGCAGTACCTCCGTTTCGCGGGGGGTGAGGACGCCCGGGTCGGGGAGGGCGGCGGCGAGGCGGCGGGTGATCGTGGAGTCGAGTTGGGTGATGCCGGAGGCGGCCAGGCGGGCGGCGGCGGCCAGTTCGGCGGCCGGGAGGTTCTTGAGGAGGTAGCCCGCCGCTCCGGCCCGCATGGCCTGGACGACGTACTCGTCGTCGTCGAAGGTTGTGAGCATCACGACCTTGCAGGACGGGTGGCGGGCGAGGATCTGCGTGGTGGCGGTGACACCGTCCATGCCGGGCATGCGGACGTCCATCAGGACGACGTCGGCGGACGCGGACGCGTCCAGGGCGGTGGCCCCGTCCGCGGCGGTGCCGATCACCTCGATGCCGGGTTGGATGCCTAGGAGTGACGCGATGCCCTCGCGGACGAGTTCCTGGTCGTCCACGACGAGGACGCGGACGGGCCTCACCACGGCACCTGGATCGAGATCGTCGTTCCGGCGGAGGTGCTTGCCAGGTCTAGGTGGCCGTTCAGGGCCGCGATGCGTTCGCGCATGCCGCGCAGACCGAACCCTTCGCGCAGGTCGAAGCCGTGGCCGTCGTCGGTGACGGTCAGGCTCGCGCCCGAGTTCTCGTAGGAGAGGGACAGGCGGACGTTGGTCGCGCCGGAGTGGCGGCACGCGTTGGTGAGGGCCTCCTGTGCGGCGCGGTACAGCGCGTGGAGGGGGGTCAACGGGCGGCCGTCCTCGTCGCCGGTCACGTCCAGGCTGACGGTGAGGCGGTCGTTGTTGAGGTGGTCGATCAGTTCGGTGAGGGCGTCGGTGAGCCGGAAGGGGCGTTGTCCGAGGGCTCGGACCGAATGCCTGACCTCGGTCAGGGCCTGGTTCGCCGACCAGCGGGCGCTGGCGACGGCGTTTTGGGTGCTGTTCGGGTCGAGGTCGGCGAACGCGGTGGCCTTCTCCAACTGGACGGCGATCGCGGTGAGGTGGTGGCCGAGGCTGTCGTGGATCTCGCGGGCGAGCCGATTGCGTTCCTGGGCGGCCGACAGCGCCTCGACCTCGCACAGGGTCGCTTCGAGGCGGACGCGGGCCTCCCGCTCGCGGACGGCTACCGCCGCCATCGTGATCGCCAGGACGATGCCGAGCGCGAACATCACGACGTCGGACACGCGCTCCGCATTGGTCTGCCAGTTCGGGATGGTGAGGCTGAAGAGCAGCGGCAGTGCGGTGATGCAGCCTGTGCCGAGGATGATCGCGGTGCGGGGGCCGAGGGTGAAGTACGCGGTGAACGGGACGAGGACGATCAGGGCGCGCGAGATGCCCGAGTCGTCCAGCGTGTTGACGGCGATATAGAGCGCGGCCTGGACGAGGAGGAGCGCGGGCGCGGGGATGTGGCGGTCTATGAAGTCGAGGCCGATGAGGAGGAGCAGGAGCGCGGTGAAGCCCGCGAGGTGGAGTGACGGGCCGTCGTCCACGAGGGCGTAGTACGCGCCGCCGACCAGTACCGCCAGGCAGAGGAGGGGCGACACCCACGGCACCGGGCGCGTCGAGGACATGGACGGAGATTACGCGGGGCGCGGACCGCCCGACCACCGGCACGGTGAAAACAGGCCGAAGGTCATGTGCCGTTCGGAGGGGGCGAGTTCGGCCGTTTCGCACTTACCCGCGAAAGGCGGCGCTTATTACGGTGCGTGAATTCCCTCACGGAAGGTGTTCGACATGTTGCGTGCCCTGGCGCTTGTTCCCGCTCTGGTGGCGTCACTGGCCGTTCCGGTCTCGGCGGATACGGGTTGTGGAGAGAAAGGGCTGCGGGTTCCCGGGGCTGCCCGGTCTGCTGCCGTGTGTCTGACTGATCTGACGACGGCCGGGACGGTCCCGGGCGGGCACACCGATCCGGCGGACTGGGCGGGGTTGGAGGCGCCCGGGACGGTCAATCCGTCGGGTGTTCCCGGAATCCAGATCGACGGCTATTTCCCTGACTCGTCCAAGACCAACGTCACGCATGGGTGGAATCACGACTCGCAGTTCGTCATCCGGCTGCCTCGGCGTTGGAACGGGGGGCTGGTCGTGAGCGGTCCACCAGGAGTCCGGGAGCAGTACGCCAACGACCGGATCATCGGTGACCATGTCCTGGCCAGGGGATACGCGTTCGCGGCTACGGACAAGGGCAACACCGGGTCCACCATCTACAAGGACGGGCGCCGACCGGGTGACGCCATCCAGGAATGGCACTGGCGGCTGGCCGAGTTGACGCGGGCGGCCAAGCGTGTCGCGGCGCAGAGGTACGGTCGTCCGCCGCGCCACACGTATGTCGCGGGACTGTCCGCCGGGGGTTATCTCGTTCGGGGACAGCTCGAACGGTTCCCGTCGCTGTACAGCGGAGGCGTCGACTGGAATGCGTTGTTCTTCGCGGCTGAAGGGCCCAGTCTGCTGACGACACTGCCGCCTGCGCTGCGCGCCTATCCTCGGTACGCGGCGGGCAAGCCGGGGGCGCGTGAGGAGATGCTCGCCGCCGGATATCCGGCGGGGTCGGAGCCGCTCTGGGAGTACCACCACAAGAATCTGTGGGACTTCCTGCAGCGGATCGTCCGGGAGGAGCTGGACCCGTCCTATGACGGTCCCGGGGAGGCGGGAACGCCGTTCTGCCAGGAGGGTTCGGGCGCGGGATGCGACACCGACTATCGCTATGAGTCACGTCCGCGGGAGGTGCACGCAGCCGTCCGGCGGGTGTCGTTGACCGGGCGGATCGCCCGTCCGCTGATCAGCGTCCAGGGCACGCTCGACGTTCTGACGCCGAGCAGTGAGTACGGCGACGTGTACGCCGGGATGGTCCGGAAGGCGGGACGGGAGAAGCTGCACCGGTACTACCGAGTGCCCGGCGGCACGCACACCGATGGGCTGAGCGGCGCGTTTCCCGGGCTCGTCCGGCCGATGCAGTCCGACTTCCTGACCGCGTTCGACCGGCTGGTCGCGTGGACGCAGCGTGGCGTCCGTCCGGAGTGATCGGGTTGAAACGGTCAGTACGGCAGGAGGCGGCCAGATGGGGTCCGAAGGTCGGGTGGGCTCGGTTGACGCGGGGGTCTGGGGCGTTTGATGAGCTGCTGCCGTGCCATGTTGATCATCTCCCCTCGCCGGGCCCGGATGTAACCCGGCGATTCGAGCCGATGTCGCCGCCGCACTAGGTAGGACGCCCGCACCGCATGCGAGGTTCGCTGAGCTTATGCGACAAACTCTGCCTTTTCGACCGATTTTCAAACCATGATCGTCGCGTTGCGTGGCCGGACGGGCGCGCAGGGCTCTGGCCAGGGCGGACCCGTGCGAAGCGATCAGGAATCGAGAAGCGGCCGGATCAGGCCGCGCCTAGCGTGAACCGCATGAACACGAAACTGAAGGTGAGCGCCATAATGCTCGGCGTCGCGGACGTGGCCCGCGCCAAGAAGTTCTACGCCGAGGGGCTGGGCTGCGAGATCGTCCAGGACTACGGCGACTACGTGAAGTGCGACCTCGGCGACGGGTCCTCGGCGCTGGTCCTCTACCGGTGGGAGGCGGCGGCGCAGGACGCGGACGTCTCCGCGGAGGGCTCGGGGTTCCGTGGCTGCTCGTTCCACTTCGTCACCGACTCCAAGGACGCGGTGGACGAGGTCATCCGCGCCGCGGTGGCCGCCGGAGGCGCCGTCGTCAAGGAGGCGGCGGCGGTCGAGTGGGGCGGGTACTCCGGCTACTTCCGCGACCCTGACGGCCATCTGTGGAAGGTCGCCACCGGCGCCTGAAACTTCGACGGGTCCGCCGTCCGAGCGTTCGGCGGGCCCGTCCGGAGGAACCTACCGGCCGTTCGGTCAGAGGGCGGCGGCGCTGCGATAATGGCGACCGTGAACAATGTGCGCGACGGGCGGGCGACCCGGCGAGGACGGCCCGGCTACGACAGGGAGTCGCTGCTGCGCGTCGCCGTCAAGGTGTTCAACGAGCGCGGCTATGACGGCACCAGTATGGACGAACTGGCCAAGCGCCTCGGCATCAGCAAATCGGCGATCTACTACCACGTGTCCGGCAAGGACGAGTTGCTGAGGCTCGCCGTCGACCGCGCGCTCGACGGGCTGTTCGCCGCCGCCGACGAGGCCGCCGCCGTGGAGGGGCGCGCGATCGACCGGCTGGAACACCTGGTCAGGGCCAGCGTCGCCGTCCTCGTCGCGGAACAGCCGTTCGTCACCCTGCTGCTGCGGGTGCGTGGCAACACCGCCGTGGAGAAGCGGGCGCTGGCGCGGCGGCGGGAGTTCGACCGGCTGGTGGCGGGGCTGGTCGAGCAGGCCGAGGCGGACGGCGACATCCGTCCCGACATCGACCCGGCGATCACGGCACGGTTGCTGTTCGGCCTGGTCAACTCGCTGATCGAGTGGTACAGGCCGCGGCGTGGCGGAGCGGGCGCGGACGAGATCGCCGACGCGCTGTGCAAGGTCGCGTTCGACGGGCTGCGCCGCCGCGCCGCTACAGGTGGGTGACGAGCGTCTCGGGACGCTCCACGCAGTCGGCGACGAAACGGAGGAACCCTCCGGCCACCGCGCCGTCGCAGACCCGATGGTCGAAGGTCAACGACAACTGGGTGATCTTGCGTGACCGGACCTTTCCCTTGTGCGTCCAGGGCCGGTCGGCGATCCGGCCGACGCCGAGCATCGCGGCCTCCGGATGGTTGATGATCGGGGTGGAGCCGTCCACGCCGAACACGCCGTAGTTGTTGAGCGTGAACGTGCCGCCGGTGAGGTCGTCCGGTGACAACCGGCCGTCGCGGGCCGCGCCGGTCAACCGCTTCAGCTCGGCGGCGAGTTCCGCCAGCGTCAGGCGGTGCGCGTCGCGGACGATCGGCACCATGAGGCCCCGGTCGGTCTGCGCGGCGAACCCGAGATTGACCTGCGGCACCTGGACGATCTCGTGGCGTTCGACGTCCACATGGGCGTTGAGCTCGGGGAATCGGCGGAGCCCCGCCACGCAGATCCGGGCGAACAGGGCGAGCATCCCGACGGCCGCGTCCGGGTCGGTGCGCTGGATGTTCCTCCTGAGTTTCAGCAGGCGGGTGGCGTCCGCGTCGACCCAGGTGGTGGCGTCCGGGATCTCGCGGCGGCTGCGGGTCACCCGGTCCGCCGTCGTCCGGCGCACCCCCCTGAGCGGGATGCGCACCACGTCCGCGCCTTCTCCCGGGGACGTTGTCGCGGCGGCGGCCTCCTCGCGGGCCCTTTCGATGGCCGCCTCGACGTCCTTGCGGAGAATGACGCCCCCCGGGCCGCTCGGCACGAGCGCGGCGAGATCGACACCGTGCTCCCTGGCCAGACGCCGCACCACCGGGGAGATGACGCGCGCTGTTCCCGCCCGTGAGGTCTCCACCCGTGGTGTCTCTGCCCGTGGTATTTCGGTGCGTGTACTTCCAGAGCGTGAGGCTTCCGGACGGGAAGTCTCAGAGTGTGGAGTCTCCGGGCGTGGAGTTTCTGGGTGTGGGGATCTGGAGAGACGGGTGGCGGCGCGGCGGGAGCGGCGGGTCGTGCTTGTTCCGTAGCCGACGAGGACGTTGCCGGATCCGGCCCGTTCCTCCTCCCGGTACCGCTCGGCGGCCTCCGTCCCGGCGGGCTTCGGGGCGGTCACCGCGATGAGGGGCGCGCCCACGTTCACGACCGTCCCCGCCTCGCCGTACAGCCGCGTCACGGTGCCGGCGATCGGGACGGGCACCTCCACGGCCGCCTTCGCGGTCTCCACCTCGACGACGGACTGGTCGACGGTCACGACGTCCCCGACCGACACCTTCCATTCGACGATCTCCGCCTCGGTGAGCCCCTCACCCAGGTCCGGCAGCCGAAAGATCGATTCGCTCATGCGGCACCGTCCCGGACGTCGAGGTACCGGGTGTCGGGACGGTCGTCGCGCTGGAGCCGGTCGAGGGCGTCGAGGATGCGGTCGACGTCCGGCAGATGGTGGTGCTCCAGCATCGGCGGCGGGTACGGGACGTCGAAACCCGTCACGCGCAGCACCGGCGCCAGCAGGCTGTGGAAACAGCGTTCCTGGACGCGGGCTGCGATCTCCGCGCCGACCCCGGCGAAGCCCGCGGACTCGGCGACGACGACGCAGCGTCCGGTGCGTCGCACGGACGCCGCGACGGTCGCGTCGTCGAACGGGACGATCGTCCGCAGGTCGATGACCTCCAGGTCCCAGCCCTCGGCCGTGGCGGCGTCGGCGGCCTCCAGCGCGACCGGCACCCCCGGCCCGTACGCGACGACCGTCGCGTCGGCGCCGGGGCGGCGTACGGCGGCGCGGCCGAACGGTTCCGTGCGTTCCAACCGCTCGATGTCGGCCTTCGACCAGTACAGCTTCTTCGGTTCCATGAACACGACCGGGTCGGGGTCGTCGATCGCCTCCAGCAGGAGCGAGTACGCGTCCTGGACCGTCGCGGGAGTGACGACTTTCAATCCGGGCGTGTGGGCGTAGTAGGCCTCGCTGGAATCGCTGTGGTGCTCGACGCCGCCGATCCCGCCCGCGTAGGGGATGCGGATGACGAGCGGCAGTTCGATCCGGCCGCGCGTACGGTTGCGCATCTTCGCCACATGCGAGGCGATCTGCTCGAAGGCCGGGTAGGCGAACGCGTCGAACTGCATCTCCACGACGGGCCGGAAACCGCCCATCGCCATTCCCACGGCGAACCCGACGATGCCGGATTCGGCGAGGGGGGTGTCGAAGCAGCGGTCGTCCCCGAACTTCGCGGCGAGCCCGTCGGTGACGCGGAACACGCCGCCGAGGGCCCCGACGTCCTCGCCGAACACCAGAACGCGTTCGTCGCCGTCCATGGCGTCCTGGAGTGCCGTGTTGAGGGCCTGCGCCATTGTGGTCATGACAGCGCCTCCGGAGTGGAGTCGAGTTCCGCGCGGAGCAGCGCCCGCTGCTCGTCGAGTTGCGGTGTCGGTGTGCCGTAGACGTGGTCGAACAACCCCAGCGGGGCGAGTTCCGGATCGGCGTTCATGCGGGTTCTGAGGCCCTCGGCGAACTCCTCGGCCTCGGTGGAGAACGCGGCGACATCGGTGTCGGTGAGGTGGCCGCGACGCCGCAGATAGGCCTCCAACCGTGCGATCGGATCGCGCCGCCGCCATTCCTCGGCCTCCGCCTCCGTGCGGTAGCGGGACGGGTCGTCGGCGTTCGTGTGCGGTTCCAGCCGGTAGGTGTGCGCCTCGACGAGAAACGGCCCGTTTCCCTCCCGGGCGTGCTCGACGGCCGCCGACAACACGGCCAGCACGGCGACCGGGTCGTTTCCGTCCACCCGTTCGGAACGCACCCCGTATCCGATTCCCTTGTGGGCCAGTGAGGGCGCGGCGGTCTGGCGTTCCAGCGGCACCGAAATGGCGTACCGGTTGTTCTGGACGAGGACCACCACCGGCGCCTTGAACACGGCGGCGAAATTGAGCGCCTCATGGAAGTCGCCCTCGCTGGTGCCGCCGTCGCCGACGCACACCAACGCGACCCGTCTGGTCCCCTTGCGGCGCTCCGCGTACGCGAGCCCGGCCGCGTGCAGTGCCTGCGTCGCGAGCGGCGTGCACTGCGGCGCCGTGTGGTGGCGCCGGGGATCGTAGCCGCAGTGCGAATCGCCCCTCAGGAGGGAGAGCACCTCGACCGGGTCGATGCCGCGCGTGACCAGCGCGACCGATTCCCGGTAGGTGGGGAAGAACCAGTCGTTCTCGTCGAGGACGAGCGCCGCGCCGACCTGGCACGCCTCCTGCCCGCGGCTGGACGGGTACACGGCCAGGCGCCCCTGCTTGGTCAACGCGGTCGCCTGCGCGTCGAACCGCCGTCCGACGACCATCGCCCGGTAGGCCCGGCGGAGGAGTTCGGGGTCGGGCGCCGGGTAGTTCGTCCGTCCGCGTGCCGCCGCACCGCTGTCGGTCAGGAACCGCACGGGCTCCGCCGAGGGGAGCAGCGTCTCCGTTCGACCGGCCATCGACCCCACCTCCGAACTCGATCGATGCTAAAAATATGAACCGGGCAGAACATAAGTCTCAAGACGCCGCCGCAAAATGGGACACTTGGTCGATCAAAGGGGAGCTTCATGGACCAATCGTCTTCCGAGGCGCCGTTGCCGCCCGGTTCCGCCGGACGAACGCCGCCGCCCCTCGACGACATCGACCGGGCGATCCTGCGCGAGTTGGCCGCCGACGGTCGCCTGTCCATGCGGGCGCTCGCCGAACGGGTCAACGTGTCGCGCTCCAACGCCTACACGCGCGTCGAGCGGCTGATCGCCGACGATGTCATCACCGGTTTCACCGCCCGGGTGAACCCGGCCCGGGTGGGCCTCGGCACCGCCGCCTACGTTCTGATCAACATCGAGCAGAACTCATGGCGGAACGTGTCGGCGCAGCTCCGGAGGATCCCCGGAATCGAGCACATGGCCTTCGTCGGCGGCGATGTCGATCTGATCATGCTGCTGCGCACGCCCGACAACGCCTCGCTCCGCGAGATCGTCCTGTCCCGCATCCATACGGTGGAGGGCGTCCGCTCCACCCGCACGTGGCTGATCTTCGACGAGACCCCGCCGGTCCCCGACGACGGCCCCGCCGCGACCGCGTAGACGACGGCGGCGCCGTCCGCACCGACGAATCGGTCGAGGTCGGCGCCCGCTTGACGATTACGTGGACGAATCTTGGCGTCGACCGATGAGTTCTCGCGGCGGCACGGGTCTACCCCGGCATGAAGAGCTCACCCGAACCCGCCGCCCCCAAGCAGGGCGCCCGCCATGGCGTCCCGTCCGGCCGAACCTCCCAGACCCGCAAGACCCCCGCCGTGGTCCGGCTGCTGGTGCTCGCGACGTTCGTGGTCATCCTCAACGAGACGATCATGATCAACGCGATTCCGCGGTTGATGACGGACCTGGACATCACCGAGCAGGCCGCGCAGTGGCTGTCGACGGCGTTCATGCTCGCGATGGCCGCGGTGATTCCGGTGACCGGTTGGTTCCTGCAGCGGGTCACCACCCGCCGCGCCTACGCCATCGCGATGAGCGTGTTCCTCGGCGGCACCGCCCTCGCCACGGTCGCGCCGGTGTTCGAGGTGCTGCTGTTCGCGCGGATCGTCCAGGCGACCGGCACGGCGGTGATGATGCCGCTGCTGATGACGACCCTGATGACCGTCGTGCCGGAGGAGGACCGCGGCCGGGTGATGGGCAACGTCACCATGGCGATCTCCGTCGCCCCGGCGATGGGCCCGGCGATCTCCGGGGTGATCCTGCAACTCGGCTCGTGGCGGCTGCTGTTCGCGGCGGTCCTGCCGATCGCGGGGTTGATCACCTGGCGCGGCATGGCGAAGCTGGAGAACGTCGGTGAGCCGCGGCTCAGCACCATCGACTGGTTCAGCGTCGGCGCCGCGGCCTTCGGTTTCGGTTCCCTGGTGTACGGGCTGAGCCGCTTCGGTGAGGGCGGCGCGACCGCTCCCACGCTGATCGTCCTGGTCGGCCTGGCCACCATCGCGATCTTCGTCGTCCGGCAGCTTCGGCTCCAGCGCCGCGGCACGCCCCTGCTGGACCTGCGCATCCTCCGCCACTCGACCTACACGCTGTCGCTGGTGCTGATGTCGCTGGGCTTCATGGCGATGCTGGGCTCGATGATCCTTCTGCCGCTCTACCTGCAGAACCTGCGCGACCTCACCCCGCTGGAGACCGGCCTGCTGGTGATGCCGGGCGGGCTCGCGATGGGCCTGATCGGACCGTCCGTCGGACGGCTCTTCGACCGCTACGGCGCCCGCAAGCTGATCATCCCCGGCTCCATGGTCATCGTGCTCGCCCTGGCGGGCCTCAGCCGGATCTCCATGGCGATGCCGTACTGGCAGATCCTCGGCCTGCACGCCGTGCTGATGGTCGCGCTGGCCGCGACGTTCACCCCGGTGTTCACCCTCGGCATGGGCGCGCTGCCCGCCGACCTGTACTCCCACGGCAGTTCGATGCTGGGCACCCTCCAGCAGGTCGCCTCGGCCCTCGGCACCGCCCTGGTCGTGACCGTGATGGCGGGACGCGCGGAGAGCCGGATCGCGGACGGTGTCGGCGCGGCCGTCGCCCAGCTCGACGGGATGCGGCTGTCGTTCGTCGTCATCACCGCGCTGTCCGTCGTGACGATCGGCATCGCGTTCCTGCTGCCGAAGCGTCCGAAGCCCGCCGAAACGCCGGACGCCGCCACCGCGGACGACCCGGAATTCGAACCGGTCTGCTGACCTGCCCGACCCAACGCCCACGGCGCCGATCACGCGATCGGCGCCGTGGCGCGTCCGGGAATGGTCGGCGACCCTCGCCGAAAAGATCAGCCGGATCCTCCCGACGGGGTGAATTCGCGACTGACCAGGTAATGGACGACGGGCATGGCCAGGATTGCCGCCACCACCAGTACAGCCAGGACGGTGCTTCGCAGCCACAGCGGTTCCAGCAGGGCTGCGGCGCCTCCGATTCCGGCGGCGACCAGGTAAAGGACGAACGCCACCGCGATGGCGGCCAGAACGCAGCCGTGCCGCCTCAAAGCGGGATCGAGGTCGGCGTAAATTCCCTGGGCCTCGTCGATTTCGATCCGGTTCCTCGCCAGTTCCCGCATACGGTCGGCGGCCATCCAGCGGGCCACGCCCAGGCCCGTCGTCGCCAGTCCCGCTCCGGCCCCGACCGCGGCGACCAGACGGGCCCACCGCCTTTCCCGGCCGAGCCACCGCACGGCCAGCGCACCGGCGATCACGGCGCAGACCTGGCCCACCTCGCTTCCGGAGGTGTAGGCGAGCACGGCCGCGCCGCGCCATGCCGCCAGCCGCTGCCGGTCGTCCTGCGGGTCGGTGACGAGATCGAGCCCGACATCGACGCTGAAGTCGAACAGAACGACGGCCGCGAAACCGGTGATCAGAAGCAGGCCCCCGTACGCGACACCCAGTACGGCATTGCGCCGTACCGCGGGTGATAACCGAACAAGCTGTGGGCTCGTCATCCACGCACCCTACTCACAAAACACGAATGTTCATCGGCGCGTGGCGGCGGTCACGAACATGGGGAGGGCGAAGAACAGCCGTCCGTTCCGGCCTCGGTCACGTTGCTCGTCGATCCAGGATTCGGCCTGCGCGTCACTGATCGCCCCGGCCGCGTGCGCCTTTCCGGCCAGGTCGACCAGTACGGGCAGCATCGTCTCGTCGGTGAAGACCGCCGTGTGGACCTCGACGGTGATGTCGGTGAAGCCCGCGTCCAGCAGAAGGTTGCGGGAGCGGCGGACGACGCGAGGATTCACGACCTGGTCGGCGCGGGCGTGCACGATGGTGCGCGTGAGCGCCGGGTCGTCGGCGTCGATGACGAAGGTGTCCCAGTCCTGCCCGACCAGCACGACGCGTCCGCCGGGGGCGAGCACGCGTCGCGCCTCTTCGACCGCGCGGGCGGGGTCGTCCAGGACGTGGAACACCTTGTCGGCCCGGTATCCGTGCAGCTCCCCGTCGTCGAAGGGCAGCTCGTAGGCACCGGCGACACGGAAGTCCATGGTGGGCCAGCGCCTCCAGGCCACTCCGACCATCCGCTCGTTGGGATCGACGCCGACCGCCCGCGCGCCGTGTGCGGCCAGCTCCGTGACCGCTCGTCCGGCCCCGCATCCGACATCGACCACCCCCGCTCCGGGGGTGATTCCGAGCAACTCGTAGGAACGCGCGCGCAGTTCGCTCGCCTGAGGCAGGGTGTCCGCGAGGTCGAGCAGGGCGATGAGCGCGTCGGTGGCATCGCCGGTACGGTCGGTGGCCTGGTTCGTGTCCATGCCCCCGATCGTGCGACTTCAAGTTCGCTTGAAGTCAAGCCGGTGAGCGGGCGTCCTTGACGAACACGATCCCGTCCTCGTGCGCCGCGCGGACCGGGTCCAGCGGGAAGTAGCCGAACCAGGGGGACTCTCGGGCAGCGGGCGTCGCGTCGCCGAAGGCCTCCGCCAGTCGGCGGGGGTCGACGACGCATCGGTCCTGGGGGAGCGCGTACAGGAGCCCCTCGACGGTGTCCGGCGGCGGGGCCCCGACACCCCGATGCCAGATCGTGCCGAGGGCCGTGGCCACGAAGGCGTACCCCTCGCCCAGCCGAGCGCTGACGATCGCCCCGGCGCACCACCATTCCTGCGGCTGACCGCCCATCCGCATCGAGCTCTGGTGCCGCTGGAGATGGAGGTTGTGGGCGCTCACCAAGGTCGGGCCCCGGTCGGCGAGGGCGAGCAGGTTGGCGGCCATCATCGAGTCCCGCCCCGCGAGCAGCCTGGCCATACGGGTCGGTGACGTGTCCGCCATCCAGTGGTGGTACCGCAGCAATCCCGTGGCGGTCCGTCCGTACATGCGCGCACGGTCCCAGTCGTCTGGTGAGGACGTCGCGACCAGGCGCGGTGACTGCGCGTCGAGCAGGGCGACCAGGTCATCGACGAGCAGCCGCAGCCGCTGGGCCTCGTCCGTCCGCCCCACGGACTGGGACGGCTCCATCATCGCGGCCGGATTCGTCCATTGGTCGTCGGCGCCGAGTAGCTCGTCGAGTGTTTCCGCTGTACAGGGCAGCAGGCCGCCGTCGACCCGTTCGGCGAGATACGCGTGGAGCGCCGTGACGGCCTGTCGTGGGCTCGCGGCGCCGGTGATCTCCAACGGGCCGTCGAACCCGGCGAACCGCAGCCGCTCGGACGCGGGACGTTCCGCGTTGTACGCGCGCATCCAGCGCACCAGTTCGCGGTTTCCCGGGAAGGCGCCCCACTCGTGGCTGAATCCGCGCGCCATGACGTCGTCGAGGTCCCCGGTGCCCGAGGTGACGTGGTCGTCCACGATCAGGCCCATCATGCAGTCGCTCTCGATCGTGATCGTCCGGTAGCCCTCCAGCTCGACGAGTTGCCGGAAGAGTTCGTTGCGCACCGCGAGCAGATCCTCCTCGCCGTGCGTGGGTTCCCCGAGCGCGAGCAGCCGCGGCCGAGCCGAGAGCAGCCCCATGACAGTGGTGACGTCAACGGCATGGACGGCGTTCTCAATGGCAGTCATGCCTTAAACGCTAGCGTTGAAAGGACGATAAGTACTTTTTGGAGAAAACGCCAGGAAAGCCGGTTGGAACTCTCAAACGCGAGTACATGTCGGTTGGCGTGGTCGCTTCCGGGGTGGACGGTCGGATAACGTATCAGCCTATGGTGATGTCAGTAGAGGCTGATGTGTTGAAGGTGCTGGCGGATCCGCTTCGGGCCAGGATCGTGACGTTGCTCGCCGAGGAGGCGTTGTGCACGTGTCACCTGGTCGAGGAGACCGGGGCCAGGCAGACCAACGTCTCCAACCATCTGCGGGTGCTGCGGCACGCCGGGCTGGTGGAGGCCGAGCCGTCCGGGCGGTTCACCTACTACCGGCTCCGGCCGGACGCGCTGGACGCGGTCGCGGTGTGGCTCGGTGAACTCGCCGCCACGGCCCGTGCCGTCCAGGGCGAAGGTCGCAGGAGGCCCTGCACGTGACCGCGCGGACCGGAGCCGAGACCGGGCTGGTCGGAAGGCTGTCCATGCTGGACCGGCTGCTGCCGGCGTGGATCATGGTGGCCATGGCCGCGGGGCTCGGACTCGGCCGCGCTGTGCCGGGGCTGGACGACGTTCTGTCCGCGGTCGAGGTCGGGGGAGTCTCGCTGCCGATCGCGGTCGGGCTGCTGGTCATGATGTACCCGGTCCTGGCCAAGGTTCGGTATGACCGGCTCGACACCGTTACGGGCGACCTGCGGCTGATGGTCTCGTCGCTGTTGCTCAACTGGGTCGTCGGGCCCGCGGTGATGTTCGCGTTCGCGTGGGTCTTCCTGCCTGACCTGCCGGAGTACCGGACCGGGCTGATCATTGTCGGGCTGGCCCGCTGTATCGCCATGGTCATCATCTGGAACGACCTGGCGTGCGGTGACCGGGAGGCCGCAGCCGTCCTCGTCGCGTTGAACTCCGTCTTCCAGGTCGTCGCGTTCGGTGCGCTGGGTTGGTTCTACCTCAAGGTGCTGCCGGGGTGGCTCGGCCTGGCCACTGACGACCTGCACCTGTCGACCGGCAAGATCGTGGTGAACGTGCTGGTATTCCTCGGGGTGCCGCTGGCAGCCGGGTACTTCACCCGCCGCGCCGGAGAGGGGGCGCGTGGTCGGGACTGGTACGAGAACCGGTTCCTGCCCCGGGTCGGTCCGGTCGCGTTGTACGGTCTGCTCTTCACCATCGTCGTACTGTTCGCCCTCCAGGGCGAAACGATTACCGACCGGCCCTATGACGTCGCCCGCATGGCGGTGCCGCTGCTGATGTATTTCGCGGTGATGTGGGGCGGAGGGTTCATCGTCGGTCGCGCCGTTCGGCTGGCCTATGCGCGGACGGCGACGTTGGCGTTCACCGCCGCCGGAAACAATTTCGAACTCGCCATCGCCGTCGCCATCGGCACTTTCGGTGTCACCTCCGGCCAGGCCCTGGCGGGTGTGGTGGGGCCGCTCGTCGAAGTGCCCGTCCTGGTGGCCCTGGTGTACGTCTCCCTGTGGGTTCGCCGCCGTACGGAAGCGAGGACGATCGATGCCTGACAAGCCCAGTGTCCTGTTCGTCTGCGTGCACAACGCCGGGCGTTCGCAGATGGCCGCCGCATACCTCACCCACCTCGCCGGGGAGAGCGTCGAGGTGCGTTCTGCGGGGTCGATGCCCGCCGAGCACGTCAATCCGGTGGTGGTCGAAGTAATGGCGGAAGAGGGAGTCGACATCACCGCCGAGACGCCCAAGGTGCTCACCGTGGACGCCGTCCAGGCGTCGGACGTGGTCATCACCATGGGGTGCGGCGATGTCTGTCCTGTCTTTCCCGGCAAGCGTTACCTGGACTGGCGGCTCGACGATCCGGCAGGACAGGGGGTGGACGCCGTCCGCCTCGTCCGCGACGAGATCCGTGCCCGGGTCGAAACCCTCGTCGCCGAACTCGCCGCCGGACACCGCGGCGGCGGACACCGGTACATTCGAGGCGGCATGTACTGATGCGAGGTGCCCCTTGTGGGGAGAATCGGGAAGCCGGTGAAATTCCGGCACGGGCCCGCCGCGGTAACCGGGGAGCCGTCGTCCATGCGCGTCACGCGCGGTCACTGACCGTCAGGTCGGGAAGGCGGACGATTCGAGCGTCGATCCGGAAGTCCGAAGACCGGCCTCGCTCCGGCGGCCACCATCATGGTGGCCCTACGCAGCGGGAGCCTGCCTTGAACATCTACGACGTCATCCACCGCCGCCGCGACGTGCGCGCCGAGTTCACCGGGGCGCCGATTCCGAACGACGCGCTCGACCGCGTTCTCGCGGCCGCGCACGCCGCGCCCAGCGTCGGGTTGTCACAACCCTGGGATTTCGTCCTCGTCACCGATCCGGCCGTACGGCGCGCCTTTCACGCGCACGTCCAGACCGAACGCGCGACCTTCGCCGCGACCCTTGAAGGGGACGCCGCGGACCGGTTCGCCGGAATCAAGGTCGAGGGAATTCTGGAGTCGAGTCTCTCGATCGTGGTCACCTACGACCCCGAGCGCGGCGGACCGGCGGTTCTCGGACGCCATGCGATCGCCGACACGGGCCTGTACTCGGTGTGCCTGGCCATCCAGAATCTGTGGCTGGCGGCGACCGCGGAACGGCTGGGAGTCGGCTGGGTCTCGTTCTATCGGGAGCCGTTTCTGCGTCGCCTGCTCGGCATTCCGGCGACGATTCGTCCGGTGGCCTGGTTGTGCGTCGGCCCGGTCACCCGCCATCACGACACCCCGGATCTCGAACGGCACGGCTGGCGCCGTCGCCGGCCCTTGAGCGAGGCCCTCCACCACGACCACTGGTAAGGCACCGTCGAATCGTCGTGCCGGCCCGGCGTCGTTTGGCTCGACCAGTGAGGGAATAAGGAAGGGTCGACGCCGAACTCAGCGTGGGTGATACAGCATGGACGCGATCTTCGTGGTGGTACTCGCCTTCATGATCATTGTGATGGCGGTGACGTTGTTGAGACTGCGGAAGAGAGGACCCGGGCCCGCCGTGCTCTGGGTCCCGCGACGCCTGCGTTCTCGCGTCAACCGCAATTACGCCGAGCAGGGCTGGTCAACGCCCTACGACGAGCGAGGCCACCGGAAACGGGACCGCGAACTTCCTTGATGCCGGGCGTCGGCGACGATCACCGTCCACAATGATTGGAGGCTTGCGATGCGCGGTCCGATATCCGCCGGGAACATCATCGCGGCCAACGGAATCAACAGTCCGATAGCGGTGGTTCTGACCGCGGTGCTGATCGTGGGAATCCTCGTGATGACCCTTGTGACATTGTCCCGGATGGCGCGGCGGAAGTGACCAGGGCCGGCGTGGTCCCGGCCGCTGCTCCACAAGGGGAGAACGGCCGGGACCACGCCGTCACGGAAACACGCGGACGTCACATGGTGAACGTCTCCTCCAAGGCACATCCGTACTCGGTGCCCGTGGTCACCCCCGCGCTGGCACCGGCCTCGCCGGTCATCGAGATTTCGGACGCGGCGGTGAGGCCCGGTGCGCTGCAGCTACCACCGACCGTGAGCCCCGACTGGACCTGGCCGGTGTTGGCGGTCGCGGAGCCGCCGACGCCGACGTCCAGGCCGAGGCCCACCGAGCCGATCGGACGTGTCCCGCCGTCCCCGGTCGCGACCCCGACCCCGACACAGGCGAAGTAGCAGACATCGATCTTGAACTGCTCGTAGAAGTGTCCGGTCGGATCGAGGTTGTTGATCGGATTGTCGCCGGCGTAGGCGTAGCGGTTGCCGGTCCTGGGGTCGCCGATGGCGTTGACGACGTCCTGTTGGGTGAAGCGGCCCCGACCCTGGTCATAGAAGCGATCACCGAGTTTGAGCAGGCCGCTCGCCGGTTCGTGAAGACCGCCCGTGTAGCGCATGAGGTTGAGGGCCGACTGCGGGCCGTCGTCCGCGGTGGTCTCGCCGTACGGACCGTAGGTGTAGGCGGCCTCCCGCGTGCCGGCCTGGGACACGATCGAGGTGACCGAGCCCAGGCCGTCGCTTCCGAACGCGTGCGGCTTGCCGTCGTCGAGGTAGCCGAGCGGAGTCCCGCCGCTGTCATGGATCATCCAGAAGGTGGTGCTGCCGTAGGTGTAGGAGACGATTCCGCCGCTCGTGCCCGCAGACCGCCCGTAGACCACCGACAGGCCTTTCGCGCTTGTCATCTCGGCCTGGCCGGGGCCGGCGTACGCGTACGGGATCGTGCTGGTCCCCCGGGTGAACCGGGTGGTCTGGCGGGCCGCGTTGTAGGTGCCTTCGAGACCGTTTCCGGCGGTGCGGTTGCCCGCGGCGTCGTAGGTCTCGCCGCCGGTCGTCACCTGGTTGGCGGAGTTGAAGGTCAGCCGCTGTGTCTCGGTTCCGTCCCTAGTGACGGAGGTGCGGTTGCCGCGTTCGTCGTACCGGTACTCGTAGGTGTGTCCGGCGACGTTGGTGGCCTTGGTCAGGCGGTTGCCCTTGTCGTAGGTGTAGTCGCTGATCGTTCCGGTGAGGTTGTCCTTGCTCCACTGCCGCAGACCGCTGTCGTTGGACTTGCCGGTGTCGCACGACGTGGCGGAGCCCCGTTTGGAGTAGCAGTAGGAGACATCGGAGATCTTCTTGCCGTCGTCACCCGCCCGCGAGGTGACGATGCGGGTGATCCGCCCGGAACCGTCATAGGTGTTGCGGGTGTGCATCGCCCATGCGGTGGAGGAGGTCCGGTTGAAGTAGGTGTCGGTGCGGTTGCCGTCGTCGTCGTGGTCGAACTCCCACGTCCTGCCCGCGTAGTCGGTCATGCTGGCCAGCAGGTTGCGGACGCTGTGCACGTAGTGCAGGGTGCCGGCGTCGTTGAGCTGGTCGACCAGGTTTCCGGTGGCGTCGTACTGCCAGGTGATCTCGCCGCCACCCGAGGTGGAGTGCCGCCCGCCGAGCAGGTTGCGTTGGGTGTACGTCCAGGTGGTGGTGCCGGTCGCGTCGGTCCGGGTACGGACGTTGCCGGCCCGGTCGTACGTGTAGGTGACCGACGGGGTGCCGTCGGAGTAGGCGATCGTCAGGACGCGGTCGTTGTCGTCGTAGGTGTAGCCGGTCTTCTTGCCGTTCCCGTCCGTGACGGTGTCCAGCCGCCCGTAGCCGTCGTAGGTGAAGCTCTTGCGCCCGAGGCTGTTACCGGTCGGCGGGGTGACCGACTTCAGCTGGTGGCCGTCGTCGTAGGAGTAGGTGGTGGAGTTGGTGCCGTTGCCGGGGTCGGTGGACTCCTTGACGGTGCCGTCGTCGTTGTAGGCGAGCTTGGCCTCGGCCGCGAGCGCGTTCTTGGCCGAGGACAGATTCCCCGGACCGTCGTAGGTGTAGGCGCTGGCGTTCCCCTGGGTGTCGGACCCGGCCGAGGGCTGGTACGCGGCGGTCGGGTTCTGGTCCGTGGGCGAGTTGCCGTACGTGAGCGACGACGTGGCGCCGGTCGGCGACGCGGACCGGGTCGGCGACTCGCCGCCGTTGGCGCCGAAGGTGTTGGAGGTCATGCCCTGGTTGGCGTTCTCGTACGAGGCGACGTCGCTGAACGGGGTGTAGGTCTTGGAACGGGTCTTGCCCGCCGGGTCGACGGTCTTGGTGACCCGGTCGTTGGAGTTGAGCGTGTAGGTGGTGTGCGGGACGTCCTCGACGGGCTTGGACTGGTCGGTGTTGGGGTCGGCCACCTGCGTCTCGGTGTCGGACGGGTAGGCCAGTCTCGTCACCTGCCGGTTGGTGGACCCCACCCGCGTGACCGACAGGACGCGGTGGTCGCCGTCATAGACCAGTTCGGTGACCGCGCCCTTCCCGTTGGAAATGGAGTTGAGCCGTCCGGAGCCGTCGTAACCGAACGACATCACCTCACCCGCCGGCTCCTGGATTCGCTGGAGCCGGTCGGCGCCGTCGTAGGTGTAGACCGCGATACGGCGACCGCCCCCGGCTTTGTCCTGGGCGTACCGGGTGAGGCGATCGCCGTACGAACCGACCTTGATCTGCCGACCGGTCGTTTCCCCCTTGGGTTTGTAGGTGATCGTGGAGATGTTTCCGGAGGTGTAGCCGAAATCGGTGACGTTGCCGTTGCGGTCCTCAAGTTTGGTCGGCAGGCCCGAGGAGTCGAAGTAATGCCGCTGACCCGAGCCGTGGTCGGTGTACTTCCATCCGCCGCCGGACTGGGTCACCAGGTCGCCCTTGAACTCCTTGGGCGAGGTGTAGCCCGATCCGGACGGGGTGAACACGCCCGACACCCCGTCCGGTCCGGTGAAAGTGACCGAGTCGTCGCTGTTCTCATATAACCGGACGTCCTGGCCGAGGCGGGTGCGCCAGCCCGGCGAGACGACACCGGTCGGCGCGTCGGCGGCATGCAGCAGGCTGTTGTAGGCGGCCCCCACCGTCACGTTGCCGCCGACCCCGGGAAGCGACATGTCGGTGGTGCGCACCATCGCGTTGCCGGAGCCGGTGTTCACCTTGAGTTGCAGGTAGTCGGCCAGGTTGAAGGAGAGGAAGGTACCGTTGCGGACCGGGCCGATCCCCACCGGTACCGACGCGAGGGCGGCGGTCCTGGGGGTCCGGGTGCCGGACGGCGCGCGCGCCGGAATCCTCGTCTTGGAGGCGTCCGCGACCGTTCCCGGACTCACCAGGCGCACTCCGCCTCGTTTGGACGGTCCTAACCTGGGATTGGCCGCGTTCGGAGATCCGATTTCCGGGTACAGGCGCTGGAATTGGTGGGCTCGCGGGGCGTCGGCGACGGTGTCGGCGGTGGCGGGTGGCGCGAAGCCAGAGACCGTGAGCGCCGAAACGGCGACCCACGTCGCAGGTTTTCTGAACACGTTCGTTTCCTTCTTTTCGGCGTAGAGCGCCGTACCGGTTTCACCCCAGGGCATGGCGAAAGAATTTCGCGTTGTTCTGTGATGCCCGGGGGAGGCGAGATGGGCGTGGCCGTGCCGACGGCGATGCTTGTCGGACAGGACGGAAACCGGCCGGCCGGAAGGCCCTTTCTGCGGGGGGTAGGAGGAGACGTTTTTTCGCCGTGATCTTGACGACATGGATTATGGTGGACTTGAAATCATCAAAAGTAAACCCCCTGGAACGGGTTTGAACGGATGGCCGCAGGCGGTTGTCGGAATTCTTTCCGACAACCACCTGCCGAGAGCGGCAGGGCGTGACCCGTCTCCCGGATGGCCGAGAACGGTTGGAAGGTCCGCCGGGGCGAGGGCGCCGCGGTCGGAACCCGCGTCGATGTATCGCGGGTGTATCGAAAACCGGATACGCCCTGACAACGGCCCGCCGCCTTCAGTGGAGGCATGGACCACAGCGCATCTCCGTCATCACCGTCCCGTTGTCCGCGCGGATCCGTGCCGGTCGTCGGCCCGGCGATCCTCGGTGGCGGGCCCTGCCGAAGATCGGACGGTCGTCGTCGCGATCGGGGTATCGGCGAGCGCGGCGGTGAGCGGTGAAGACATCGTCCCTGGAAATCAAGGTTCGCGTCCTGGCCGTCCTCACGCGGCTCGTCGGAGTGCTGCTGGTGCCGGTCGCCTGGTGCCGTGCGCCTGGCCAGGCCCGGTTCCTGGCCTGCCAGTGGGCGCTGGGGATGCGTTTTCCCGCCGAAGACCTGCGTGGGCTGGCACCGGAGGCGTTGGCGGCGTTCACCCGCGCGCGGACCGAGGCGTTCTGGCGGTACGGGCAGTTGATCGGCCTCACCTCGGGGTACCGCGACCCGGCCGAGCAGTACCAGATCTTCACGAAGGAGGTGCGGCGCACCGGCTCGGTGGCGGCGGCGCGGCGCCGGGTGCTGCCGCCGGAGGAGTCCAGCCATGTGCGGGGGCTCGCGGTCGACGTCCGGCCGACCGAGGGCGCGCGGTGGCTCGAACAGCACGGTGGACGGTACGGGCTCTACCGCGTCTACGACAACGAGTGGTGGCACTTCGAGTACCGCACGGTTCCCCCGGTCCGGTTGCCGCATCCGGGTGAACGGCATCCCCGTGCCGCAGGCGACGGTCGCCCTCCGATGTTCACGCCCGGGACGCGCCCGTGAACGGGGTCACGGCCGCCCCTGAGCGCCGCGCGGAGACTCTGGAGCCGCCGACCTTGCAGACGCTGCCGGTGGCGTTGACCGCGAACGTGGCCAGGATCCGCGCGCGGACCCAGAGCACGATCATGGCCGTGGTCAAGGCCGACGGCTACGGTCACGGCGCCGTCGCGGTCGCCAGGGCCGCGGTCGCCGCCGGTGCGGGGTGGCTGGGGACGACGAGCGTCGCGGAGGCCTGCGCGTTGCGCGCCGCGGGGTTGACGGTGCCGATCCTGACCTGGCTGCACCCCGATGGGATCGATGTCGGGGCGGCGGTGGCCGCCGGGGTCGACGTCGCGGTCGGGTCGGTGGACGAACTGGGTGCGCTCGTCGCGCGGGCCACGTCGCCGGTGCGGGTCCATCTCCACATGGACACCGGGATGTCGCGGGGTGGTTGTCCGCGCGGGCGGTGGGACGAACTCGTCGATCTCGCTCGGCGGGGTGGTGAGGCCCGCAAGGTCCGCGTCGTCGGGATCATGGGGCATCTCGCGCTGTCCGACCGGGCCGATCCCGCCGCGAACGTCCCGGCGGTCGCCGCCATGCGGCAGGCGCGGCGGGCCGTCCAGGCGGGCGGGCTCGGGTCGCCGCCGGCCCATCTCGCGGCCACGTCGGGGACGCTGACCGACCCGGCGACCCACTTCGACATTGTTCGCGTGGGGGCGGGACTGGTCGGCATCGATCCCTCCGGAACCGTGGACATGCACGGCGCGTCCCGTCTGACCGCGCCGATCGTCCACACCACGGCGGTCCCTTCCGGTACGCCGGTCGGATACGACGGCGCGTACGTCACCGACCGCGCCACCCACCTCAGCGTCCTGCCCGTCGGGTACGCCGACGGGATCCCACGAGAGTGCTCGTCCGAGGCCGGTGTCGAGGTCCATGGGTGGCGTTTCCCGGTCGTCGGACGGATCTCCATGGATCAGATCGTGATCGACACCGGCGCTCGGGCGTTCCCGGTCGGCACGTCCGCGACCCTGTTCGGGCCGGACGGGGGAGCGACGCCCACCGTCCAGGACTGGGCCCGCTGGGCCGGGACCATTCCGCACACCATCGTCACCGGCATCGGGCCGCGCGTGCGAAGGAGCATCGGATGACACGGCGGATCGTGGTGGTCGGTGGCGGCGAGAACGCCGAGCACGACGTCTCCGTGGCCACGGCCGGGGCGATCGCGCGGGGGCTGCGCGAGGGCGGGTTCGACGTCGAGGAACTGATCATCGACCGTGACGGGACGTGGCGAGCGGGGGCCGCCGCGCTCGGATCGCGGGTGGCCTGCTCCCTGGCGGCGGCGTTGGGTGTGATCGAACGCGCCGACGTCGTCTTCCCGGCGGTGCACGGCCCGTCCGGTGAGGACGGCACTCTCGCGGCGTTGTGCGCCCTGGCGCACGTCCGGATGGTCGGCTCCGCCCTGCGCGCCGGAGCGGTCGGCATGGACAAGTGGACGACCAAGCTCGTCGCCCAAGCCGTGAACATCCGCACCGCACCCGGCCGCCTGGTCGCGGCGACGGACATCGCCGGTATCGGGTTCGAGAAGGAGGTCGTGGTGAAGCCCGCCTCGGCCGGGTCGAGTTACGGTGTCGCCCTGGCCCGCGACGCCGCCGAACTGCGCGAGGCGCTGTGCCACGCGGCGCGGTTCGACGACCGGATCCTGGTCGAGGACGTCGTGGCGGGACGGGAGATCGACGTGGCCGTCCTGCGCGAGGCCGATGGCCGTCGATGGGCGTCGCCGCCGCTGGAGATCCACGCCGACGGCCTGTTCGACACTCAGGCGAAATACGACGGGTCGGCCCGGTTCACCGTGCCCGCCGATCTTGACGCCGCCGACCGGGCGGCCCTGACCGACGCGGCGCTGCGGATGTTCGACGCGCTCGGCTGCGCGGGCGTCGCCCGCATCGACTTCTTTCTCACCGACCACGGGCCCGTCCTCAACGAGATCAACACCATGCCGGGCATGACGGCCCACTCGCAGGTGCCCAGGATGTTCGCCGCGGCCGGGCTGCCCTACCCCGGGCTCCTGGCGCGGCTGGTCGACGCGGCCACCGTGCCCGACCCCACCGGCGCGGTGCGGCGAGACTCATGATCCCTGGCAGGGGGTCCCGTTTGCATATGCTGGCGATATGTCCTGTTGCATACCCTTCGGGGATGCGCGTGCTGATCGTAGAGGACGAGCCCTACCTGGCCGAGGCCATCCGTGACGGCCTGCGGCTGGAGGCGATCGCCGCGGACATCGCGGGCGACGGCCACTCGGCCCTGGAGATGCTCGGCGTCAACTCCTACGACCTGGCGGTCCTGGACCGGGACGTCCCCGGGCCGTCCGGCGACGAGATCGCCCGCAGGATCGTCGCCTCCGGCAGCGGCATCCCGATCCTCATGCTGACCGCCGCCGACCGGATCGACGACAAGGCGTCGGGGTTCGAACTCGGCGCCGACGACTATCTCACCAAGCCGTTCGACTTCCGGGAGCTGGTGCTGCGGCTGCGGGCGCTGGACCGCAGGCGCGCGCACGCCCGGCCTCCGGTCCGCGAGATCGCGGGCCTGCGGCTGGACCCGTTCCGGCGGGAGGTCTTCCGCGACGGACGCTATGTCGCGCTGACCCGCAAGCAGTTCGCCGTGCTCGAGGTGCTCGTCGCCGCCGAGGGCGGTGTCGTCAGCGCCGAGGAACTGCTGGAGCGGGCCTGGGACGCCAACGCCGACCCCTTCACCAACGCCGTCCGCATCACCGTTTCCGCCCTGCGGAAACGTCTCGGTCAACCATGGCTGATCGCGACGGTACCGGGCGTCGGCTACCGCATCGACACCGGCGACGATCCCGCCGGCCCGGGTGGCGCCCGTGACTAGGCGCCCGGGGCTCAGCGCACGGCTGAAACTCACCCTGAGCTACGCCGGGTTCCTCATGGTCGCCGGGTTCATCCTGCTGGCCGTGGTGTGGGTGTTCCTGCTGCGCTACGTGCCCGACGGGGTCCTCGTCCTGGAGCCGCGCCACGAGAGGTACGGCGGGCCGCCCCAGCCGAACATGCCGAACCGCTCCGATCTCCAGGCCGCCTTCGTTCCCCGCGCGACCCAGGCCCTGTTCTTCCTTCTGGTGTTCGGGCTGGTGGGAGGGTGGCTTCTCGCGGGCCGGATGCTCGCGCCCCTCAACCAGATCGCGGACGCGGCGCGCCGGGCCGCCAACGGATCGCTGTCCCACCGCATCCGGATGGACGGCCCGAACGACGAGTTCCGCGAACTCGCCGACGTGTTCGACACCATGCTCGGGCGGCTCGAAGCCCACGTCACCGAACAGCAACGGTTCGCCGCGAACGCCTCCCACGAACTGCGCACGCCGCTGGCCATCTCGCAGACGCTCCTCGACGTCGCCCGCAGCGATCCCGCCTGGGACCGCGGCGAACTCCTCGAACGCCTCCGTACCGTCAACACCCGGGCGATCGACCTCACCGAGGCCCTCCTGCTGCTCAGCCGCGCCGACCGGCAGAGCTTCGCCCGCGAGTCCGTCGACCTGTCGCTCATCGCCGAGGAGGCCGCCGAGATGCTGCTTCCGCTCGCCGAACAGCGCCAGATCACCCTTGAGGTGACCGGTGAGAAGACGCAGATCCACGGCTCCCCGGAGCTTCTCCTGCGGATGGTGACGAACCTCATTCAGAACGCGATCGTCCACAACCACCCCACCGGCGGCACCGTCACGGTCCACACCCGGACGCAGCATGACGTGAGCGTGCTGTGGGTCGAGAACTCCGGTGAACTGATCTCGCCGGAACTCCTCCCCACCCTCACCGAACCCTTCCAACGCGGCACCCAGCGCGTGCGGGCCGAGGAACACGCGGGGGTCGGTCTCGGGCTGGCCATCGTGCACGGCATCGTCCGGGCGCACAACGGAGCCCTCGACCTCGCTCCCCGCCCGGCCGGCGGTCTTCTCGTCACGGTCCGGCTTCCGCACACGTCGCTGGCGCCGTCCCCGAACGGGGTCCACCAGACCGGGTGACGGACCCGATCCCGATTCGGCCACAGACGCGACCGCCGGCGCGAAGGAGAATGTGGACGCCGCCGGAGGGACGGCGGACGTCCGGCGAGGCCGGCTGCTGAGGAGGGACGCGATGGCCCGGATCGTGGTGGTCGGCGAGGCCCTGGTCGACCTGGTCGGAGACCCCGGCGGACGGCGGTTCCGCGCCGATCCCGGCGGTGGCCCCGCGAACGTCGCCGTCGGGCTGGGGCGGCTCGGCATCGCCGTGACGCTCGTGACGGGCCTCGGCGACGACGCGTTCGGCGGCCTGGTCACCGAGCATCTGACCGGGTCCGGGGTGACGCCCGCCGGGTGGGCGGAGCCGTTCACCCCGCTCGCCGTCGTGTCGGTCGACGAGCTGGGCGTGCCGTCCTACGACTTCGCGATCTCCTGGACGTCCGCCCGGCCGGAGCCGCCGCCGGGCACGGCCGTCCTGCATGCCGGGTCCATCGCGGCGGCGCTCGCGGCGGGCCCGGTCGAGGCGGCGATGGCGGCGGCGCCCACGGTCAGCTACGACCCGAACATCAGGCCGCCGTTGCTGCGCGACCGGGCGTCCGAACGGCGGCGGGTCGAGCGGCAGGTGGCCCTCAGCGACGTGGTCAAGGCCAGCGACGAGGACCTCGCATGGCTCTATCCGGGGGACGACCCGGTGGAGGTCGCGCACCGGTGGGTCCGCCTCGGCCCCGCGCTCGCCGTCGTCACCCGCGGCCCCGGCGGGTGCGTCGCGGTCACCGCGACCGGGCAGGTCGAACGGCCCGCGCCGGTCGTCGAGGTCGCCGACACCGTGGGCGCGGGGGACGCGTTCATGTCGGGCCTGCTGTCCGGCCTGCTGAGCGGGGGCCTGCTCGACCCCGCCCGCCGCGACGAGCTGGCGCGCGGTGACGCGGCGTCGCTCTCGGGCCCGCTGGCCGCGGCGCTGGCGTCCGCCGCGATCACCTGCACGCGTCCCGGCGCCGACCCGCCGACCGCCGACGAACTCGACGCGGTGCTCTGAGCACCGGCGGGCCGCGGAGGGGTCAGTGCTCGGTGTCGGCGATGTCCAGATCGCGGGGCGTGAGCATCCAGACCACGGCCGCGGCGGCGAGCATGAGGGCACTGCCCGCGAGGCCCGCCCAGCTCAGCGAGGTGGTGAACACCTCCTGGGCCCGGGCGGCCAGCTCGTTCCCGGCCGCGCCGGCGCCGCGGGCGACCTCCATCGCGCCGCCGAGCGACTCCCGGACGTCATGCGCCGCCTGCCCGGTGACGCCGTGCCCCGCGAGGTCGAAACCGGACAGCCCGTCCCGGTACACGGCGGCGGCGACACTGCCCAGGACCGCGACGCCCAGCGTCGCGCCCAGCTCGTAGCCGGTCTCCTCGACCGCCGCCGCGCTGCCGGACCGTTCGGGCGGTGCCCCGGCCATGATGACCGCGGACGCGACCGCGAGCGCGCCCATGCCGACACCGACCAGGAACGTCGAGAGCGCGACGGGCCAGTAGCCGAGCGGCTCCCCGGCCACGAAGATCACCAGATAGCCGATGCCGCCGACGGCCAGCCCGCCGGCCAGGACCGTCCGGGCGCCGAGCCGGGCGGCCAGCGCGGGCGCCAACGGTGAGAACACGGCCGCGCCGACCACCTCGGGCAGCAGCCGGATACCGGTCTCCAGCGCCGAATAGCCCTGGACGAGCTGCATCCACTGCGCCAGCAGCAGCATGATCGCCGCGATCGAGAGACTGGAGACCAGCGCCACGACCGTGCCCGCGGTGAACGCCCTGCCACGGAACAGCCGCACGTCCAGCAGCGGTTCCGGACGTCGCAGGCACCGCCGGACGAACCAGCCCAGCCCGGCCACGGCCACGACCCCGGTCACGACGTTCGCGCCGGTGATCCCTTCGTCCCCGACGTCCTTGATCGTGTAGACGAGCGCGGTCATCCCGACGATGGACAGCGCGGTGCCCACCGCGTCCCAGCGTCCCGGCCGAGGATTGCGGGACTCGGGCAGCAGCCACAGCGCGGCGACGATCGCGACCGCCATCACCGGCACGTGCACCAGGAACGCCGAATGCCAGCTGAACGCCTCCAGCAGCAGCCCGCCGATGATCGGGCCGAGGGCGGCGCCGAGCGCGGCGGTGGTGGCCCACACCCCCAGGGCGGTGGCACGTTCCCGCGGGTCGGTGAACAGATGCCGGATCATCGACAGCGTGGACGGCATGATCATCGCACCGCCCGCACCGAGCAGCGCGCGGATCGCGATCACCTCGCCGGGGGAACCGGCGACCAGGACCCCGAGCGAGGCGAGCCCGAAGACCGAGAACCCGGCGACCAGCATCCGCCGGCGTCCCCACCGGTCCCCGAGCGCGGCCGCCGTCACCAGCAGCCCCGCGACGACCAGCGAGTACGCGTCCACCATCCAGAGCAGCTCGACCGCGCTTGGCCGCAGGTCGGCCGACATCTCCGGCAGCGCCACGTTGAGGATCGTGATGTCCATGACGATGAGTAGCAGGCTCGCGGACAGGACCGCGAGCCCGGCCCACCGGTGCGGGTGCGGCGGGACGGCGCCGACGCCCCGCGGCGACACGGTGGCGGTCATGAGGAGGACCCGCCGACACCGGCGCGCAGGGTCGTCAGGACGTGCTCCTCGATGTCGCGCCGGGCGACGCTGCCCTGGCGGAGGCTTTCGCGGACGGCGACCATGAGCCCGTACACATGGTTGCTGATCCAGGCGCCCGGCAGGTCGGACCGGATCACACCGGCGCGCTGCGCGGCGGTGTAGAAGGCGATCTCCCGCCGTTCCAGCCGGTCGGTCCGGTCGACGAGGTCCGGGAGGGACGCGGTGGTGTGCGCGGTGAGTGCGTAGCCGTGTTCCTCGGCGTCGGCGACGAACCGGCGGATCAGCGTCTCCAGCGCGGCGGCGATACGGACCGGATCACCGGACGCCCCGGCCTCGTCGATTCCGGCGAGGTCCTGGCTGGTCTCCCAACTGTCCAGCGCCCGGGACCCGAGCGCGTGCATGAGCGCGTCGCGGGTGGCGAAGTGCCGGTGCAGGGTGGCCCGGCTGACGCCGATCGCCTCGGCGAGCCGTCCCATCGACAGCGTCGGGTCCGTGTTCAGACACCGGATGGCCGCGATGACGATCTCGTCCTGCTGGCGCATGCCGCTCCAATCATGCCTCGTTTGCGACAATTCTGTCGCAAACTGTACATGATTGTTCAGAGTGGGTCAGTGCCGGTCGTGGACGTGCAGCGCGATCCACAGGTCGTACCGGACGGAGGGCGCGCCGAGCAGCGATCGCTCCAGGAGCCCCTCGATGCGGACGAGACGCTTGCGCAGACCCGGTACCGAGATGCCGAGGCTCGTCGCCGCGGTCTTCAGGTTCGCGTCGCTGTCCAGCCAGCATCGCAACGTGTCGAGGAGCAGCGGTGAATCCTGGTCGACGAGCGGCTGGAGCTGGTTCTTCGCCCAGTGCCGCACATGGTCCGTCGCGAGGAGGGCGTCCAACGTGATCTCCTTCGCGTCCTCGTCCTCGGGAGAGCCGACCAGCCGCAGCGCCAGATGCACCTCGGTCTGCGTCGCCAGATCGGTCAGGTCGCACCCGAGCAGCCCCTCGATCCGGCGCAGGCGGGAGGCCAGCGTGTTGCGGTGGATCTTCAGCACCCTTGCCACGCCGCTGGAGAAGCTCAGCCAGGAGCGCAGTGTCTCCGTCAGTTCCGCCGCGCCGGGGTCCTGCGGGCGGTCCGGCCGGTGGCGCAGGAGCGGGCGGAGTTTCGCGAGCGCCCACCGACGGCCGTCCGGGCCCAGCAGCCCGGCCAGCGATTCCTGCGGATTGAACCGTGCGAACCGGTCGGCGCTGTTCCGGGCGACGGCCAACGCGTGGTAGGCCTGCTCCCATCCGGTGCCCGTGTCGGCCAGCGGGACCGGCAACCCGACGCCCACGCACACGTCGCCGCGGCGGGGGACGAGTTCCTGGAGCGCCCGGGTGAAGGGGTCCTCCCGGCTCTGCGATGCGGACACCGGAGCGAGCACGATCACATGTTGCGCGTAGAGGGGGCACCGGACGACCCACGCCCGGTCGTCGGTCGCCTCGACGCACCGCGCCACGAGCCGGTCTCTCGCCTTCTTCGGCCCCTCCGCCACATGGACGCGGACCATGTCCGCCAGCTCAGGTCGCAACGCGCCCGCCGTACGACGGGCGGCCGACAGCTGACCGGTCATGAGGAAGTGCAGCACGGCCTCCCGGTTCCGCAGATCCACCTCCTCGACCCGCGCCTGCCGCCGGGTGAGCTCGTCCAGGCGCCAGCGCGTCCCGATCAGCCGGGCCGCGTCCGTGACCAGGCGCCGGGCCTCCGGCGTGAACGGATCACCTCCACCGACGACCAGGACCGGAGAACGTCGCTGCTCGCCGATCGCCAGCACATGGACATGATCGCCCCGGTAGCTGACGGAGGCCGAGCTGATCTGCCCGTCCGCGACCCGCCGGACGTCGTCGCGCACATGCCGGAGAAGACCGTCAGGTACGCGTGGACGACCCGAGTGCGGCCGTCCGGACCGATCGACGAGAACGGCGTATCCGTCCAGGTGCCGGGCCAGGAGTTCCAGCAGGCGTGGCAGACCGTCCGGCCGGACGAGTTCGCGTTGCATGTCCCGCAGGGCGTCCGAATCCTCGTGCCGGCGGCGTTCGTCGAGAATCGCCGCGTGGACGGCCGCGGACGTCCACGGTCCGTCGTCGGCGACGACCAGCAGAGGCAGGCCGCACCGCTCCCCGGCGGCTATCCATCGGTCCGGCGGGCTCCCCGCCCGCAGGATCACACCGGCGACGTCGAGATCGGCCAGGCGTCCCAGCAACTCCTCGACACGTCCGGCGGCCTGATCGAGGAGGGCGGGGGAGACCAGGACGAGAAGGAACCGGAGCAGATCACGGTCCACGGCGGTCTCGCGCCGTCGAAGGAACTCGTCGAGCGGCAGTTCCGGCTGGACGACGCCGTCCACCGGCCGGTCTCCGTACCGTTCCTCGTCCGTGTCGGTGAGGAACCGCAAGTCGAGACCGGGCCGGTGCACCAGCGCCCCGAGAGTGGTCAATGGACACCTCCCTTCAGCTCGACCGTCGGTGCGAGCAGCCCGAAGGCCAGACCTAGCTTTACCAGGACTCCGACAGGCATGAAGAAAGGACGCCGCCACTCGTGCGGGTCACGCCGGGCGACGATGACGCGGCCGGCGCGAACGGCACCGGGCCCGCCCCCCCCAGAGCCCGGTACGGTCCGACACTAGGACCGCGGTCACACGACGAACCAGGATCACTCTGCACAGTGAGCCCGCCATCCGGTACGAAAACGCTGAGTCAGCCGCACACCCCGGCAGGTCAGCCACGTACTCACGGCGACTCGATCGCATGGGAAATCGCGACGTCATCCGCTCCGAAACGGACCGATGTCCTCGGCCTGCTTTGTGCGGTTGCGGCACCTGCGAAATATCGGCTGCTCGATGCGTTGTTCGTCGAAATCTTCGACGTTTGTGGACGAACGACGGGGATCACTTGCAGGAAAACGCGGATTCGACCGACGGCTTTCGAAGGATCGGTCGAGAGCGGCGATTTTCGGAAGACGGCCGATTTTGTTTCGATTAAGCTGATCGTGATAAGGCCCTCGGGTTCCATCCTCACTGAAAGGATGTGGCGCACATGCGCCGAAAGATCGCCACCTTACTCGCCCTGACCGCGGTCGCTCTCGGTTCATGGACGTCCCTTAATGTCACGCTGGCCATGGCGCGGTGATGTAAAGAGTGGACCGACAAGAACACGCATGGAGTGGCCTGCTACGGCTATACGCAGAAATACTACGCCGCCATGGCGCGATGCAATAATCGCAAGGTCGTTCAAGGGGCGACCCGGAGGATGGGCAGCGGTGTGTGGTCCTACGCCTACTGCACCAGCGTCAACTCGTCACTCACGTACGGCTACCACAAGGTGTGGGGATGATGAAGCGCTCGGCCGTGCGCCCTGACCTACATGCCCCCAGGCCAGGGCGCTTCTGACGCGTTCAGTTCGGCCGGCCCCCGATGCTGCTCTCAACCTTGGGAAGGAACCCACCGCCGCATCGGGGGCGGGCGGGCTTTCAGAGTTCGCCCTCGGGTTTTTCGGGCATGGCCGCCTGTACGGCCGGGTTGAATTCCATGAGGATCTCTCCGGCGGCGCTTCCCTCCTTGGTATAGGAGTGCGGGATCGTCACCTCCACATAGGCCTTTCGTCCCACGGCCGTAAAGGTGACGGGTCTCGTCTGTGGCGTTGGCAACCATTGCACGCCGTTGATGACGGCGATCATCGCCCGCATGTCGTGTCTGGGGAGCGGAACCCCGCAACGTAACGCGATCGCGGGAGATCCCCAAGCCGCAGTGAACGTCGATCGCGGGCTCACCTCGCGTCGCGTTCGGCCGTGGACCTTGTCCGGCAACTTGAGTCTCTTGCACAGTTCGGCGGCGGCGACGTCCGGCCGCGGCACCGGCACCTGAACGACGCCCGCACCGCAACCGGTAATTGTCGCGGCCAGAGCAAGGGCCGCAGAGACGCCGGGCAAGGTTCGCACGCGTCCATATTAGTGCGGACCTTCAATCGTTTCCGGGCTTACCGTCCATTGAGAAAGAACGCGCGGGTCAGTTGCGGCGGGTCGTGATGGTGTTCGTTGCGACTACGGAGGCGGTCAGGAGGAGGGTGGCGACCAGGGCCAGAGCGAGGAGCGGGGAGGCGACGTCTTCTGGGGATCGGTCGCTGAGCAGGAGCTGGACCGTTGGGCGGACGGGGGTCAGCCACGGCACCAGCACGGCCGCGAGCGCGGCGGAGACCGCGGCCGCCACCGCGTAGCCCTGGCGGGCGATGACCGGCCGGGAGCACACCAGGCCCACGGCGACCCCGACCGCGGCGGTCGTCAGTTGCGCTCCGGCCCCGACCGCGACACCGGTCGCCGTCACCACGTGCTTGCCCGTCATGGCGGGGTAGCCGGCGCCGAAGACGGTGAGAAGGGCGCAGCAGGTCACCGCCACCGCGGCGGTCGCCGCGAGCGGACGTGCCGAGCCGCCCGCGCTGACGATCGTCACCCCGCGCTGCACCGGGTCCTCGCTGTTCACCAGCGTCGCCGTGAGCCAGATGGCGCACAGGAACATGAACATGGCGCACAGCGAGTAGGCGCCGATGAGTGGGCCCGAGTCGGCGCTCGTCCCGACCACCACCGCGGTGCAGAAGAGCAGGGCGGGAGCCGCATAGCGCTGCGAGAGGACGAAGCCCGTGAAGCTGTAACGATAGAGGGCGAACACGGTGCGTTCCCGTCCTCTCATGTCTCGCTGGTGACGGCGGTGATCGACCAGCCGTTCTGCAACGCGGTGAGGAGAATGGCCTCCTGGTGCTCGCCGAGGACGTGTATCTCCACTTCCTCGCCGCTGCGCCGAGTTCGAAGCACACCCTGCATGTTCGCCCAGTCGAGTTCGCAAGAGGCCGCCGGCGGTTTGGGAACCACGGCGACTCTGAATACTTTCCTGGGTTGTTCGGCTTCTGGAGGCGAGGTCGCCGGTTCGAGGGAGCCTTCGGTGATTCGGCAGATCCTGGTGGCGTTCTTCCGCACGAATTCGTCGTGATGCTCGGTGAAGAGGACGGCGCCGCCCGACGCGGCCTCGCGCAGGAGGTCCGCCAGCACCCCGTGGACGGATTCGGCCAGGCCGGAGGCCGGTTCGTCGAGGACGAGCAGCCGGGGCGGCACCATCATGGCCTGGGCCACCGCGACCTTCTGGGCGTTGCCCTTCGACAGTCGCCGCAGGGGCGTGCCGCTGCCGCCGACGAGTTCCAGCCGCTCCAGAAGCTCGTCGGCGCGGAGCCGCGCGGCCCGGGAGCGTAGCCCGCGGATTCGCCCGATATGGCGCAGGTAAGAGGCCGCCGACATCCGGTCATGGCAGGGAAATCGTTCGGGGACGTAACCGATCGCGCCTTTGGGCGACCGCACGGTTCCGGTCGAAGGACGGGACAGTCCGACGACGATTCTCAGCAGCGTGGACTTTCCCGAACCGTTTCCGCCCACGATGGCCAGGCGTTCTTCCGGCGCGACCTCCAGATCGACGTCGCGAAGGATCAGCCGGTCTCTTTCGTAGCGTTTGGAGATCCCCTGTAGCTGCACCACCACGACGCCCTCCGGCTGCTCTGGTCACCCGCCCTCACCATAAATGGTCTTGGTGGCGGGGGGTCTCGTGGTCGTCCCGGCGGTCCAGGCGCCCGCCCGGCGACGTGCAGGTCCTCGCGCCGGCGATCCCGGCCGAGCACAGGCCGATTCACGTTCTTGACTGGCAAGCAGACGTATGTTCTCATTCATCAGACAAAGTACGAACTTGGCAGCACGGTGACACCCAGGCAGCCCCCGCAGGGACGCCCCTGCGAACCGATCGGTCCCGTCTCCGCCGACCGCAGGAACCCTGCGCAGCGATCGGGTCCGCTTTTCCGCTGACTCCCTCTCTCACTCGATCTAGCCCGATCTCTCCTCTCCGTCTCGGACGTCCGGCACTTCTTTCACCGGAGGGCAAGGCCACCCCCCATCAACGCCACATCCCCTGCTTCGGAGGACCCCTAGATGCGGAAACAGCTCATCGTTGCGGCTGCCGCAACATTTGTGATGCTCGTGAGCGCGTGTAGCGCTGACAGCGGCGATCCGGACGGCGGCGGCGGTGGTGCGGCCAAGCCGAAGCAGAACGTCGCCTGCCCCCCGGTGGACCAGGCGGCGATCGACAAGAACGCGACGTTCACCTGGATGTACAGCGTCGCCAACACGAGCTTCGACCCGGACAAGGTCACCACCAGCAACAGCTGGATGTACCTCTATCCGGTCTACGACACGTTGATCCAGATCGACGCCAATGGCGAGCCGCGGCCGATGCTCGCGAAGGAATGGAAGATCGGGGACGCCGGTAAGACCCTGACCCTGACCCTCATCGACAACTGGAAGTACCACGACGGGACGCCGTTCGACGCCGCGTCCGTCAAGGCGAACATCGACCGGCACCGGGCCGACAAGAGCTTCAACAAGCAGGCCCTGAGCGACGTCACCGAGGTGGAGGTGGTCGACAAGGCCACCGTGAAGATCGGCACGAAGCAGGGCGCGGCGCCGCTCGTCGGGATCCTCGCCAGCTCGGCGGGCATGATGATGAGCCCGAAGGTGTTCGACGACCCGAGCCAGGCGAGAATGCCCACCGGCGGGTCGGGCGCCTTCAAGGTGACCGCCTACGAACCCGCCACCAAGGTGGAGTACACGCCGGTCCCGGGCTACTGGGATCCGAAGGCCGTCAACGTCGCCAAGATGGTCTTCCTGATCTCCAGCAACGACAACGCGCGCCTGAACGCCACGATCACCGGCACGGCCGATGTCACGTTCCTGCGTTCCAGCATGTACCAGCCGGCCAAGGACGCCAAGCTCGTCGTGTGCCAGAAGCCGAGCCTGGCGAGCTTCACGATCGCGCTGAACGTCAAGAAGGCGCCGTTCGACAAGAAAGAGGTCCGGCAGGCGCTGAACTACGCGATCAACCGGGAGGCGGTCAACGAACTCCAGGGCGGTTTCTGCCAGCCGGGCGTCCAGATGTTCCCGACCGACTACTACGCGGCGGACCCGTCCCTCTCGCCGGACGCCTACCGCTACGACCCCGGCAAGGCGCGTGAGCTGCTCGCCAAAGCGGGGGTGAAGGACTTCTCGTTCACGCTGGAGACCAACAACCTCGACGCCTACACCAAGGTCGCGGAGCTGATCCAGGCGAACCTGCAGGAGGTCGGCATCAAGATGACCATCCGGCCGGTCGAGCTGCCGAAGCTGATCGAGGGCTTCTCCGTCAACAAGTCCGTGGACGCGATCATGGTGCAGCAGAAGGCCGACGCGGACCCGAGCATCCAGGTCTCCTCCTACTACCTGCCCGACGGTTTCAGCAACCCGGGCGGCTACTCCAACCCGACGATCACCGACCTCGCCACCAAGGCCAAGGCCGCCGAGACGCGGCAGGAGAGCGCGAGCATCTACAAGCAGCTGTTCCGGACGGCCCACGAGGACGCGGCGCAACCGGTCACGCTCTGCCACCTCAACACGCCGATGGCGATGAACGACAAGGTCATGGGGCTCCAGATCTTCGTCGACGGTTCCCGCCAGTTCCGCGGCATCGCCATCAAGAAGTGACCCGCCGATAGCGAGCGGGTCCCGGCCGGTCCGTGCCGGCCGGGACCCGCTCCGACAGAACGGAGGCACCGGGTGCTGCGGTTGCTCAGTGTCCGACTCCTGGCGATGATCCCGTTGCTGGTCATCGTCAGCTTCCTTATCTACAGCCTCATCGCGTTGGTGCCGGGCGGGCCGGAGGTGGTGCTGGCCGGCGACAACCCGACGCCCGAGAGAATCCAGGAGATCCGCGAGGAACTCGGCCTGGACGATCCGTTCCTCGTCCAGTACTGGAACTGGCTGACCGACGTGCTCCAGGGCGACCTGGGGAACTCCTTCGTCGACGACCAGAGCGTCTGGTCGGCGGTGGCCGCAGGTTTCCCGGTCACGCTGTCGCTGGTCGCGCTCACGCTGCTCATCGCGGCGGTGCTGGGGCTGGCCCTCGGTCTCGCCGCCGGGCTGCGTCCGGGCAGCTGGATCGACCGGCTGTCGACCGTCACCGCGAGCGCGTTCATGGCGCTGCCGTACTTCTGGGTCGGCATGATGCTCGTGCTCGTCTTCGCGATCCAGGTGCGGATGCTGCCGGCCGTCGGGTACGTGCCGTTCGCGCAGAGCCCGCTGGAGTGGCTGCAACATCTCATCCTGCCCGCCTTCTCGCTCGCGACCGTGCCGACCGCCGTCGTCGCCCGGCAGACCCGCGCGGCCGTGACCTCGGTGATGCAGGAGGACTACGTCCGCACGGCGCGGGCCAAGGGCCTGCATCCCCGGCGGGTGGCCGTCAAGCACGTCATGAAGAACGCCGCCGTTCCCGTGGTCACCGCGTTCGGCGTCGAGGCCAACCGGCTGATCGGGGCGACCGTCGTCATCGAGCAGCTGTTCGCCCTGCCGGGCGTCGGGAAGCTGGCGTACTTCTCGGTGTTCTCCCGGGACTTCCCGATGGTGCAGGGGATTCTGCTGATCACAGCCGTTCTGATCATGCTCGTGAACCTCGCGGTCGACCTTTCGTACGGCTACTTCAATCCGAAGGTCAGAACGTCATGACGCCAAGTGAGAGCGTGGACATCAGCAAGCCGGTCGCCGTACCGGTCAAGGACGGCGAGGAGAGCGACGCCGCGGGGCACGTCTCCCGGACGCGCGCGGTCGTGCGCCGCTTCCGGGCCAACAGGTCGGCCGTCGTCGGCGGCGTCCTGCTCCTGCTGATCATCATCGTGACCGCCGCCGCGCCCCTCATCGCCCCCTACGGGCCGACCCAGGTCGACATCAGCGACCGGCTGTCGGGACCGACCGCCGAACACTGGCTCGGCACCGACTCGCTGGGACGCGACACCCTGACCCGCCTCATGCACGGCGGACGGGTGTCGCTCGCCGCCGCCGGGCTCGCCGTCCTGATCGCGACCGCCATCGGCCTGCCGCTCGGTCTGATCAGCGGTTACTTCGGCGGCGTGGTCGACTGGTTCCTGGACCGCGCGGCGGACGTGCTGATGTCGTTCCCCGCGATCGTCCTGACGATCGCCATCATCGCGGCGGTCGGTCCGGGGTTGACGACCGCGATGGTGTCGCTCGGCATCGTGTACGCGCCGCGTATGTACCGGGTGGTCCGCGGCAGCACCATCGAGGTCCGCCGGGAGGTCTACATCGAGGCGTCGACGAGCATCGGGACGCCGAGTTTGGTGATCCTGCGCAAACGGGTTCTGCCGAACATTCTGCCCGCCACGCTCGTCCAGCTGTCGTTCCTGCTGGCGTCGGCGCTGCTGGCCGAGGTGACCGTCAGCCTGCTGGGCCTCGGCGCCCTGCCGCCGACGGCGAGCTGGGGCAGCATGCTCGGCCAGGCGTTCCAGGAGATGCGCAGCCAGCCATGGCTCGCCGTGTATCCCGGCATCGCGATCGCGATCGCGACCCTGTGCTTCAACCTGGTCGGCGACGGGCTCCGGGACGCCTTCGGCCGCGAGACGAGGAAGGCCTCATGACGACGAAGAAGAAGGACGAGCGGGACGACGGGGAGCTGCTGCGGATCGAGGACCTGCACGTCGACTTCCTGACCGACCGCGGCTGGACGAACGTCGTCGCGGGCGTGTCCTTCGACGTCGGTCCCGGCGAGATCGTGGGTCTGGTCGGCGAGTCCGGCTCGGGCAAGAGCGTCACCAGCCTGTCGGTGCTGCGGCTGCTGCCGAACGCGTACTCCCGCACCACCTCGGGCCACATCTGGTACCAGGGGCGCGATCTTCTGAAGATGCCGGAGCGGGCGCTGCGCGACGTGCGCGGCAACGAGATCTCGATGATCTTCCAGGAGCCGATGACGAGCCTGAACCCGGCCTTCACGATCGGCGACCAGATCGCCGAGGTCTACCGGCGGCACAAGGGCGGCACGCGGCGCGCCGCGTTCGCCCGCGCCGCCGAGATGCTCGACCTCGTCGGCATCCCGGACGCGGGCAGCCGCGTCAAGGACTACCCGCACGAGTTCTCCGGCGGAATGCGGCAGCGGGCGATGATCGCGATGGCGCTGGCCTGCGAGCCCAAGCTGCTCATCGCGGACGAACCGGCCACCGCGCTGGACGTGACGGTGCAGGCCCAGATCGTCGCGCTGCTCTCCCGGCTCCGCGACGAGACCGGGTGCGGGATCCTGTTCATCACCCACGACCTCGGGCTGGTCGTCGAACTGGCCGACCGGGTCGTGGTGATGTACGCGGGCGAAGTGGTCGAGACCGCGGCGGCGCTCGACCTGTACAACGCGCCGAAACATCCGTACACGGCCGGGCTGCTGAGCGCCATGCCGCATCTCGGGGTGCGCGGAAAGGAACTGCCGACGATCCCGGGCCGCACCCCCGAGCCGTGGCGGATGCCGGAGGGCTGCCGGTTCGGCCCCCGGTGCGGGCACACCAGCGAGGAGTGCGTGGCCGCCGCGCCCGCGCTCCGGATCGTCGAGGCGGGTCGCAGCAGCCGCTGTTGCCGTACCGAGCAGCTGAACTTGGCAGGTTCCCCATGAGCGTCGAAGGTGTTGAAGGTTCCGGCGCGAAGGCGCCGTCGTCGGGCGCGCCGGTGCCGGAGTCCACGACCGGGCCGCTCGTCGACGTCCGCGACGTCAGCGTGGTGTTCCGGAAGAGGCGGACGCTGGCGGCGGCACGGCAGGTGCGTGCGGTCAACGACGTCACCTTCCACATCGCGGAAGGCGAGACGTTCGGCCTGGTCGGCGAGTCGGGGTCGGGCAAGTCGACGACCGGACGCGCGCTGCTGAAGCTGGTGCCGACGGAGAGCGGGTCGATCAAGGTCGCCGGGCACGACGTCACCCACCTGCGCGGCGGGAACCTGCGCAGGGCCCGGCGCAGTATGCAGATGGTCTTCCAGGACCCCTACTCGTCGCTCGATCCGTCGTCCACGGTGGCGGCGAGCATCGCCGAGCCGCTCGTCGTGCACGAGAAGTTGTCGGCGAAGGAGGCGCGGAGCCGGGTGAACGACCTCATCGAGATGGTCGGGCTCCGGGCGAGCTACGCCGAGCGCTATCCGTACGAGTTCTCCGGCGGGCAGCGGCAGCGGCTGGCGATCGCGCGGGCGATCGCGCTGAACCCGCGGTTCATCGTGTGCGACGAGGCCGTGTCCGCGCTGGACGTCTCCACCCAGAACCAGGTGATCAACCTTTTGGAGAGGCTGCGCGCGGAGTTCCGGCTGACCTATCTTTTCATCGCGCACGACCTGGCCATCGTGCGACACATCTCGCACCGGGTCGGCGTTATGTATCTGGGACGGATCGTCGAGACCGGCCCGGCGGAACGGGTCTACTCCGCTCCGGCGCATCCGTACACGCAGGCGCTGCTGTCGGCCATCCCGGACCCGCGCAGGCGGTCGGGACGGATCGTCCTGGAGGGGGATCTGCCCGACCCGGCACGGCCGCCGGTCGGCTGCCCGTTCCAGACCCGGTGCGGGTTCGTCATGGACATCTGCAAACAGCGGGTGCCGGAGCACACCGCCGTCGAGGGCGGGGGAGAGGTGGCGTGCCATCTGCAGACGACCGGCCCCACGCTCGCGGGCTCCCCCCTGCACGATCTGATGCCGACGCGTGCCACGTCCACCTCGTAAAGGCCCTGCTCGGGGCACTGGCGGTCGTGACTCGCCCCACATTGACCGACATAAATCGGAAGACATACTCTGTACTATGTCAGACAAACGCAAAGGACTGCCGTGACCGACCCCAAGCTCGACCTGACGATCGACCGCCCGGCCGAATCCGTCCCGGAGATGGTCGTCCGCCGAATCCGTGACGCGATCGCCGCTGGGCTGCTCCCACCGGGTCGTCAACTCACCGAGCGTGAACTCGTGGAACTGACCGGTGTGAGCCGTACGTCGGTGCGGGAGGCCATGCGGCACCTCCAGACCCTGGGTCTCGTGGAGCCGTCGCCGAGCCGCGGCGTCCGCGTCGCCAGGCTCGGCAGCGCCGAGGTGCGGGAGATCTACGAGGTACGGGACGCCCTGGAGCCCGCCGCCGCCGAACTGTTCGTGCTGCGCGCGACCGACGAGGAGGTCGCCGCGCTCGTGGAGAAGGTCCAGCCGCGCGCCTCCGGCGAGGAACGCCTCCAGGCCATATACGAGTTCGACAACCTGCTTCTCGCGGGCGCCCGCAACTCGTTGCTGAAGTCCATGCTGGAGCCCCTGCACACGCGGATCCACGCGCTCCGCAGCCTCTCGGTGACCATCCCCGGGCGGCACGCCGAGTCCCGGCAGGAATACCTCGACATCGCCGAGGCGATCGCCGCCCGTTCGCCCGAACGCGCGTCGGAGGCCGCGCACCGCCATGTCCGGGCGGCCGCCAAGGCCGCGCTGAAGGCCGTGGAAATCCTCGAGAAGCAACACCCGAATTCATAAGTCCACATCGTGGCGTGAAGCCACGTCGGCACGAGTGCGAGGGTGATATCGCCATGGCCCTGAAAGATGTGGCAATCGTCGGCGTCGGGTCGTCGGACTTCGGACGGCTGTACGCGGACAAGAGCCATCCGAACGACGCGTACGAACTCGCCGCGGAGGCGTTCAGAGAGGCGTTGGACGACTGCGGAGTCACCCAGCGGGACATCGACGGCCTGCTCTGTATCAACATCAAGTACGGCCAGTTCGGGGAGACCGTCGGGCTCACCGCCCCGGGATTCGTCCACGACCTGGAGGGCACCGGTCGCATGAGCGGTGTCGCGTTGCAGGAGGCATACGCCCTGATCCGCTCCGGAATGGCGGACATGGTCGCCTGCGTCTACGCGACGAACGGACGGTCGGCCGGTCTGAAATACGGTGGCGGCGACGCGGACCCCGCCGGGGCGTACGACGCCATGTACGGAATGACGTCCACCGGCGCGTACGTGTCGATGATGTACCAGCGGTACAGCCGCCTTTACGGGGCCCCGGAGGACGCCCTCGCACCGCTAGCCGGCAACAACCGCGCGAACGGGGCCCGCAACCCGATCGCGGTGTTCCAGAAGGAGATCGACCGGGACGAGTACATGGCGTCCCGGTTCATCGCCGAACCGCTGCGCAAACTCGACTACTGCATCATCAACGACGGCGCGGTCGCGTTCATCGTGACGTCCGCCGACCGGGCCCGCGGGCTGCGGAAGAAGCCCGTGAAGGTCGCCGCCACGGCCGGACGTGCCGAACTGAGCCGCAGCTACATCAGCCCCGACTTCTACTTCTCGACGAGCGCCGCCGTGGCCGACGAGCTGTACAAGAAAGCGGGAATCGGCCCTGACCAGATCGACTGCATGCAGGTCTACGACAACTTCCTGCCGACGATCCTGTTCACCCTCGAAGGCTTCGGTCACGCGCCTCGGGGAGAGTCCTGGGAATGGGTCCGGGACGGTCGTATCGAACTCGGTGGCGAGCGGCCCCTCAATACGTCCGGCGGACATACCAGCGAAAGCTACATGCAGGGCTTCGCGCTGCATGTGGAAGCGGTACGGCAACTGCGCGGCGAAGCCGGCGACCGGCAGGTCGAAAACTGCAACACCGTGCAGTACATGTGCGTCTCGCCCATCGTGACTTCGCACATCTTCACGACCGAATAGGGAGGGGCAGTCGATGGACGTCGCGGCGTACGAGAAACTCTTGCCGGACATCACCCCGCGGAACAAGCCGTTCTGGGACGGCTGCGCCGCGGGCGAGCTTCGGCTGCAGCGGTGCACCGACTGCGGCCGGTACCGCTTCCCCGACGCGCCGGTGTGTCCGCAGTGCCTTTCCGGTTCGGCCTCCTGGGAGGCGGTGAGCGGAACCGGGACCCTCTGGTCGTGGTGCACGATGCACCAGAAGTATTTCGCCGCCTTCGCCGACGAGGTCCCCTATCGGCTGGTCTATGTGCGGCTGACCGAGGGCCCGCTCGTCATCAGCGTCCTGGCCGACGAACCGGACGAGCCGCGGCTCGACCAACCGGTTCGCGTGGTCTTCCGTCCGAGCCCCGGCGGACGTGTCATTCCGCAGTTCAGCACCGGCGACCTGGTCACCGCAGCCTAAGGTTGGGAATTTTTCATGGACTCGATCGCTGATCACTCTCTCGTCCGCTACGAGGACCTGTCCGACGGCGTCGCCCGCATCACGTTGAACCGGCCCGAGAAGCGCAACGCGATGAGCCGTGCCGCGCGCGCCGCGCTGCTGGAGGTGCTGGACCGCTGTGACGGCGAGGTCAAGGTGATCATCTTGACCGGTGCCGGGCCCGCGTTCTGCGCGGGCGTCGACATCAAGGAGGCCGGAGAGGAGCCCATCGACACCGACCGCCGTGGCGCGGGCAGGCACACGAGCTGGCTGACCGTCCAGAACCGGATCAGGTCGCATTCGGCGATCGTGATCGCGGCGGTCAACGGGTTCGCGCTCGGCGGCGGGCTGACGCTGATCAACTCCAGCGACCTTGCCATCGCGGCGGAGGACGCGCCCATCGGCATGCCCGAGGTCGGCTTCGGCCTGTACCCGGGGCTCGCGGGCCCGTCCACGCAGCTGCGGCTCGGGGCGAAGCGGGCCGCGTGGATGGTGTTGACCGCCGACCGGATCACCGGCGCGACCGCGGCGGAATGGGGCCTGGTGAACCAGGCCGTTCCCGCCGACGAGCTCCAGTCGGCCGCGCTGGACCTGGCGCGGCGCATCGCCCGGCACAACCAGGTGACGCTGGCGTGGTCGAAGCGCGCGCTGCACGAGATCCCCATGTACATCTCGGACTGGACGAAGGCCATCGAGTACGGCGAGGACGTCCGGTACCAGATCTCGGCGCGCACGGACGTTCTCGACGACCCGGAGGCGACCCACCGCAAGGCGGTCGGCCGCGCGGGCGACGGCGTGCGATGAGCGGACCAGAACACGTGGGCCCGCTCCTTCGGGTGGTGGAGCTGGCCGAAGGCGTGGCGGGCCAGGTCTGTGGACGGCTGTTCGCGGGCTTCGGCCACACCGTGATCAAATGCGAGCCGCCCGGCGGTGATCCGCTGCGGACGAGGGAGCCGGTCGACGCCGACGGCCTCGGCTACACCTTCACCGCGTTGAACGCCGACAAGCAGAGCGTGTGCGTCGACCCGGAGAGCCCGGACGGCCGGGCCCGGCTGGCGGAGCTGCTGTCGTCCGCCGACATCCTGATCACCGACTTCGGTCCGGGCCGCGCCGCGCGGACCGGCCTGACACCGCACCGGCTGCGCTCGGCGCATCCCCGACTCGTGATCGTCGCGCTCACCCCCTACGGCGTCGCCGACGAACGCTCCGACGTCCACGGCGACAGCCTGCTCGCCGAGAGCTACGGCGGGCTCGCCGCGATGGTCGGCGAGCCGGACCGGGCGCCGCTCAGCCTCGGCGGCGAGCAGACGGCGCACGCCGCCGCGTTCGTCGGCTTCTACGGCTCCATGCTCGCGCTGCGGCGCCCGGGCGGGGACGTCGTGGACGTCGCGCTCTGCGACGTCGCCGCGTACATCGACTGGAAGAGCGACGTCGTCTACGCGGAGACCGGTCAGATCCCCACGCGGACGGGCACGAACATCGGACGCTGGCGAACCGTCCGGGCCGCGGACGGATGGATCGGGCTCATCTACACGCCCGAGCAGTGGGACAGCGTCGTCGAGCTGATCGGTGACCCGGCGCTCGAGGATCCCCGGCTGCGCGGCGACAAGGCACGCCTGGACCTCGTCGACACCTGGTGGCCCGCCGTCGAGAGATGGGCCGCGGCGCGCACCAAACGCGAGATCTACAACGAGGCGCAACGCCTCGGCCTGCCGTTCGGGTACGGCGCCGACCTGGCCGACCTTGTCGCCGACCCGCAGTACCGGGCGCGGTCCTTCGTCTCGGACGGCGCCGCCCGGCTCGCTCCCGTCGTCGGCCTGCCGTGGAGGTTCGGTTCCCCCCGGGACCTCCACGGCACCGGCGAGACGACCGGGCCGCGCCCCCCGATCCGCGGGGGCGACGGTGCCGCCGCGGGTGGCGATCCGGCCCCGCTGGCGGGCGTCGTCGTCCTGGACCTCGGCACCATCACGGCCGGGGCCGCGACCGGACGGCTCCTCGCCGACTACGGCGCCACCGTCATCAAGATCGAGTCGATGGGACGTCCCGACGCGTTCCGGGTGTGGCCCGTGCCCACCGAGGGGGACGCCGACGTCACGGAGGAGTCGCCGCTCTTCGAGTCGAACAACGCCGGCAAGCTCGGCATCACCCTCGATCTGAAGACCGACTCCGGGCGGGCGGAGATGCGGCGGCTGGTCGAACGGTCCGACGTCCTGATCGAGAACTTCACCGTCGGCGTCACACGGCGGCTCGGCATCGACTGCCCGACACTGATGGAGGTCAACCCCCGCCTGATCTACCTGTCGCTGTCCAGCCAGGGGCAGTCCGGCCCGGAGTCGGGCACCCGCTCCTACGGTTCCAGCCTCGACCTCCTGTCGGGTCTGGCGTCGGTGACGGGATACCAGGGTGGGCGGCCGATGTGGTCGTCGGCCGACATCAACTATCCCGACCAGATCGTCTCCCTGTTCGGCGCCGGGCTGATCGCGTACTGCCTCGCCCAGAACCTGCGCGGGACGTACCTCGACGTGTCACAGCGGGAGCTGGTGAGCTGGACGCTCGCCGACCGCATCCTTGAACACCTTGACACCGGGACCGTTCCAGAACCGACCGGCAACCGGCGTCCCGGCAGCACCCCCCACGACGTCTACCGCTGCGCCGGCGACGACCAGTGGATCGCGATCGCCTGCCGCACCGACACCGAACGGGCCGCGCTGGCGACGCTCGTCGGCGCCGGCGGCATGGCGAGCCGACCGTCCCCCTGGTGGGAGCGGAACCACGAAGAGGTCGACGCCGCGATCAACGCGTGGTCCGGGAGCCGCTCGAAAGAGGAGTGCCTGCGCGAGCTGACTCTGGCGCGGGTCCCGTCCGCCCCGGTGCTGTCGGCGCGGGAACGGGCCGAGGACCCGCACTTCCGGCGCCGCCGGGTGTTCCTCGACGAGCCCCGCCGCCAGAAGGGGTTCCCGCTGCGGCTGCTCGGCTACGAGCCGCCCCCGCCGCGCCCCGCCCCCCGACTCGGCCAGCACGACGCCGAACTACGCGATGGTCACTGGCCGGGCGCCGAGGCCCGGCCCGCCGCGGGGCGGGTCTCCGTCGAAGTACCGCCCCAGCGTTCAGGAGGATCGACATGAATGCCAACGATGCCGCCGTCATCATCGGAGCGTACGAGCATCCGGGGCGTGAGCTGCCCGACAAGTCGCTCGCGCAGATCCACGCCGAGGTCGCGATCGGCGCGCTCGCGGACGCGGGTCTGACGCTCGACGACGTCGACGGCTTCTTCCTCGGGCACGACGCGCCGGGCTATGGCGGCGGCTGGGTCTCCATGGCCGAGTACCTGGGGCTTCGCAACCTCACCTACATGGACTCGACCGAGAGCGGCGGGGCCTCGCCGATCTACCACGTGTCGCACGCCGCGGCGGCCATCGCGGCGGGCAAGTGCAACGTCGCGCTGATCACGCTCGCGGGCAAGCCGCGCACCGGCATCCAGCCCGGCGGCGGTGGACCGTTGCGGCCCGAGGACAGCTTCGAGATGGGCATGTTCACCGGCGCCGGGCTGGTCAGCACGTACGCGCTCGCGGCCCGCCGCCACATGTACGAGTACGGCACGACCAGCGAGCAGCTCGCCGAGATCAAGGTGGCGGCGACGATCCACGCCTCCCACAACCCGAACGCCTTCCTGCAGAAGGTGATGACGGTCGAGGACGTCGTCAACTCGCCGCTCGTCGCGGACCCGCTGCACCGGGCCGACTGCTGCCTGGTGACCGACGGCGGCGGCGCCGTGGTCGTGGTCAGCCGCGAGGTCGCCCGCAGCCTGAACCGGCAGCCGGTGAAGATCCTGGGCCAGGGCGAGGCGGCGAAGCTCACCGACGGCGGGCGGGTCGACCTCACCTACACCAGCGCCGTCCAGTCGGGGCCGCGGGCGTTCGAGCAGGCGGGCGTGACCGTTCGCGACATCGACTACGTGTCGATCTACGACAGCTTCACCATCACCGTCCTGGAAATCCTTGAGGACCTCGGGTTCTGCGAGAAGGGCGAGGGCGGCCGCTTCGTCATGGACGGGACGCTCGTCGCCCCGCACGGCCGCCTCCCGTTCAACACCGACGGTGGCGGGCTCAGCAACAACCATCCGGGGCACCGCGGCGGCATCACGAAGATCATCGAGGCGGTGCGGCAGCTGCGGGGCGAGGCGAACCAGGGAGTGCAGGTGCCCGACTGCGAGATCGCCCTGGTGCACGGTAACGGCGGCGACCTGGGCACCCGGATGCGCAGCGCCACGATGATCTTGGGAAGGGACGCCTGATGGGCGAAGTACGGACGCCGGTTCTGCCCGCGCCTAAGCCGGTGGTGAACCCGGACACCGCGGAGTTCTGGAAGGCGACGGCAGAGGGACGGTTCCTCGGCAGGCGCTGTGACGACTGCGGGGCGGCGATCTGGTACCCGCGGCCGATATGCCCGTTCTGCCACAGCGCGAACACGCGGTGGGAGGAGTTCACCGGCCGGGGCAGCGTCTACTCCTACAGCGTCGTCCACCGTGCCGGGGGCGAGTGGAAGGGCGTCACACCGTACGTCCTCGCCTACGTTGAGTTGGACGAGGGCCCCCGAATGATGACGAACATCGTCGACTGCGACGTCGACAGGGTCGCCATCGGAGACAAGGTCGAAGTGGTGTTCGAGGACACCGGCGACGGCAACGCGCTGCCGCGCTTCCGTCCGGTGCAGAGCCAGTCGGCGTAGAGCCAAGCGGTGCAGAGCTAAAGGAAGTTGGACAGGCATGACCATCAACAAGGTGTACGAGTCTCCGCTGGCCGCCGTCGCCGACGTCCCCGACGGCGCGAGCGTGTCGATCGCCGGGTTCGGCAAGACCCACAGTTTCCCGACGAGCCTCACCGTCGCGTTGCGCGAGCACGGCGCCCGGCAGCTGTGCCTCGTGGCCAACTCGCTCGGCGAGGGCCCCTACCGTTCGATCAGCCTCGTTGAGAACCGGCAGGTCAACAGGCTGATCGTGTCGTTCTCGGCACGTGCGGGGGAGGCGACCTCGGCGGCCGAGAAGCAGATCGCGGCGGGGGAGATCGAGGTCGAGCTGGTGCCGCAGGGCACGCTGGTCGAGCGGCTGCGCGCGGGCGGCGCCGGGATCGGCGCGTTCTACACCCGCACCGCCGTCGGCACGGCGGTCGCGGAGGGCAAGGAGACCCGCGTGATCGACGGCGTCGAGCACGTCCTGGAGCACGCCCTGAAGGTCGACTACGCGTTCATCCGCGCGGCCCGCGCCGACCGCTTCGGCAACCTGGAGTTCGACGGCGTCGGCCGCAACTTCATGCCCGCGTTCGCCAAGGGCGCCGAGATCACGATCGCCGAGGTGGACGAGATCGTCGACGGTGAGCTGGACCCGGAGCGGATCGGCCTGCCCGGCATCTTCGTCAGCCGGGTGGTCCGCAAGACGGTCGAGGTCGAGCACGACTTCCCGGTCGTCCGGGAGGGACGCGGCGCCGACAGCGCCCGCACCTACAACGGGAAGCAGGCGCTGACCCGCCGGCGGATGGCGGAGGTGGCGGCGGGGCTCGTGCCGAGCGGCAGCTACATGAACCTCGGTCTCGGCATTCCCACCCTCATCTCCGACTACATCTCCGGACGTGACATCGTCCTGCACTCGGAGAACGGCGTCCTCGGCTACGGCACCATCGCCTCCAAGGACGACTACGACCCCGAGATCTACAACGCGGGCGGCCAGTACGTGCACCTGGAGAAGGGCGGTTCGTTCTTCGAGAGCGTGACGTCCTTCGAGATGGTGCGCGGCGGGAAGGTCGACTACGTCGCGCTCGGCGCGTTCGAGGTGGACGCCGTCGCCAACCTCGCGAACTGGACGACGCCGAAGATGGTGGGCGGCGGCATCGGCGGGGCCATGGACCTCGTCGCGGGCGACGTCAACGTGATGGTGCTGATGACGCACCTCGACTCCAAGGGACGGCCGAAGCTCGTCAAGAGCTGCGAGTACCCGCTGACGGGACGCAACTGCGTGAACATCGTCGTCACCGACCTGTGCGTGCTGCGCCGCGTCGACGACGTGTTCAGGCTGGAGTACGTCGCACCGGGCTTCACGGCGCAGGAGGTCGCCGACCTCACCGACTTCGAGTTCGACTTCGGTGACTTCGCCACCGCAGGTGCGTAGGTCCGCCGTGTCGGATCTCGTGGGGATGAGCGCCGCGGAGCTGGCACAGGCGTACGAGCGGCGTGACGTCTCGCCGGTGGAGGCGACGCGGGAGGCGCTCGCCGCCATCGAGGAACGGGACGCGGAGCTGAACGCGTTCGTGCTGGTCGACGCCGACTCGGCGCTGCGCGCGGCGGCCGAGTCGGAGGCTCGCTGGTCGGCCGGGACGCAGCTCGGCTGGGCGGACGGCGTCCCGACCACCGTCAAGGACCTCGAACGGACCCGGGGATGGCCGACACTGCGCGGCAGCTGGCTCGCCGACGAGTCGGGGCCGTGGACGGAGGACTCGCCGAGCGTGGCGCGGCTGCGGGAGGCGGGCGCCGTCCTCATCGGCAAGACCACGACCCCGGAGTTCGGGTGGAAGGGCACCACGGACTCGCCCCGGTTCGGCGTCACCCGGAACCCCTGGGATCCGGCGCTGACGCCCGGCGGGTCCAGCGGCGGCTCGTCCGCCGCGGTCGCGGCGGGAATGGGCACATGGTCGGTCGGCACGGACGGCGGCGGCTCGGTCCGGCTCCCGGCGGCGTTCACCGGCACGGTCGGGTTCAAACCGACCGGCGATCTCGTCTCGACGTATCCGCCGGGCAGCAACGGGACGCTGTCCCACCGCGGGCCGATCACGCTGTCGGTGCTGGACGCCGCCGTCATGCTCGACGTGATCGGCCGGCCCGATCCTCGCGACTGGGCGGCGGCGCCCGCCCGCGACGGGTCGTTCGTCGTCGGAATCGACGCGGGCGTCTCCGGCCTGCGGGTCGGGTACTCCCCGGACCTCGGCTACGGCCGAAACGATCCCGAGGTCGCGGCGCTGGTGACCGCCGCCGTCGGCGTGCTCGCCGAGCTGGGCGCGCACGTGACGGAGGTCGAGCCGATCTTCGACGATCCCGTCGAGGCGTTCCAGACCCTGTGGTGGTCCGGGGCCGCGCGTTCGCTGGGGTCGTACGCCCCCGAGCGGCTCGAACGCGTGGACCCAGGGCTGATGGAGTGCGCGGAGCGGGGGCGCGCGGTCTCCGCCGTGGAGTACCTGGACGCGATGGCGGTCTGCGCCGACCTCGGGCTGCGCATGGCCCGGTTCCACGAGACCTACGACGTCCTGGTCACGCCGACCGTGCCGACCGTCGCGTTCGAGGCGGGACGAAGCGGCCCCGGCACGGAGCCGCCGCACCTCTGGGCGTCGTGGACGCCCTACACCTATCCGTTCAACATGACCCGGCAGCCGGCGCTGAGCGTGCCGTGCGGCGTCACGCGTTCCGGACTTCCGGTCGGGCTCCAACTGGTCGGCGCCCGCCACCGGGACGGCCTCGTGCTCCGGGCCGGACGCGCCTACGAGCGGCACACCGGCTGGTCCCCGGTCACCGAGGCCTCGCGAACGCGGGACACGAAGAGAGGACAGCTGAGATGACCGAGCTACCCACGGTCGCGAACCTGGTCAACGGAGAGTGGCTGCGCAGCGACCACGAACGCACCGTCCACCACAAGTTCACCGGCGAACCGATCGCGACGGCCTACGACGCGACGCCCGGCATGGTCGCCGACGCCGTGTCCGCGGCGCGGGAGGCGAGCCGCACCCCGCTGAACCCCCTCGAACGGTTCGAGATCCTGCGGGCGGTCGCGGACGCGATCGCCGAGAACCGCGAGCGGCTCGCGCTCGATGTGGCCCGCGAGTCGGGGTTCAGCGTGAAGGACTGCCTCGGCGACACCGACCGGGCCGTCCAGACGATGCTGATCTCCGCCGAGGAGGCCAAGCGGATCGACGGCGCGGTCGTGCCGATCCAGGCGGCGCCGGGATTCGCGCACCGGCTGGCGTTCACGATCCGGCAGCCGGTCGGCGTGGTCGGCGCGATCACCCCGTTCAACTCGCCGCTGAACACCGTCGCGCACAAGGTCGGTCCGGCGCTGGCGGCGGGGAACGCCGTGGTGGTCAAGCCGTCGCCGTTCACGCCGATCGCGGCGGCGGAGCTGTGCCGGATGCTGCTGGACGCGGGCCTGCCGCCCGGCCTGCTCGGCCTGGTGCTCGGGCCGGGCGACCCGGTCGGGCACGCCCTCGTCGACGACGAGCGGGTCGACTTCATCACCTTCACCGGCAGCACCGCCGCCGGTAAGGCCATCTCCGCGCGGCTCGGGATGCGGCGCGCGACGATGGAGTGCGGCAACGTGTCCGCGACCATCGTGTGCCGGGACGCCGACGTCGCGTCCGCGGCGCAGCAGTGCAGCCGGGGCGCGTTCCGCAAGTCGGGGCAGGTGTGCACGTCGGTGCAGCGCCTCTACGTCCACGCGGACGTGCTGGACGAGTTCCTCACCGAACTCACCGACGCGGCCGGCAAGCTCGTGCTCGGCGACCCGGAGGACCCGGCGACCGACATCGGCCCAATGATCACCGAGGCGGCGGCGAAGCGGGCCGAGGAGTGGGTGAACGCCGCGGTCGACCAGGGCGCCACGGTCGTCACGGGCGGAACGCGGTCGGGCCCGGTGATGCACCCGACGATCCTGGTGGACGTGCCGGGCGAGGCGCGGCTGCTCTGCGAGGAGGCGTTCGCCCCCGTCGTGTCGGTCGTTCCGTTCGAGGACCTCGACGCCGTGATCGACGCGGTCAACGACACCCCGTACGGCCTCCAGGCGGGCATCTTCACCCGCGATCTCGACACCGCGCTCACCGCGGCTCGGAACCTTCGGATGGGCGGGGTCGTCATCAATTCGACGTCCAGTACACGCGCGGACCTGATGCCCTACGGCGGGGTGAAGGACAGCGGGTACGGGACCGAGGGCCCTCGTTACGCCATCCGCGAGATGACGGAGGAACGGCTCATTCTGATGGAGCCCGCGGGCGGGCCGAGGTGAGGACGGACGATGCCGGTACGGATCTCCGCTGACGAGCTGCGGGACGCCGCGACGCGGATCTTCATCGCGTGCGGGGTCCCGTCCGGCGACGCCCTGCTGGTGGCCGACAGCCTCGTGCAGGCCGACCTGTGGGGCCACCAGTCCCACGGGGTGCTGCGCGTCGGCTGGTACGTCGACCGCATCCGGGCCGGCGTCATGACCGGCCAGACCAAGGCCGAGATCGTCTCCGGCACCGGCGCCGTGGCGACCCTGGACGGCCGGGACGGCATCGGCCAGGTCATCACGGCGCAGGCGGCGCGGGAGGCCGTCGACCGGGCCGGGCGGCACGGCGTCGGGGTCGTCGCGGTGCGCAACTCCAACCATTTCGGCACCGCCGCGTACTTCACCAGGATGGCGCCGCCGCGCGGCTGCATCGGCATCCTGACGACGAACTCCAGCCCGGCGATGGCGCCGTGGGGCGGACGCGGGAAGCTCGTCGGCAGCAACCCCTGGTCGATCGCGGCGCCCCTCGGCGGCGACCGGCAGTTCGTGCTGGACATCGCCAACACGGCCGTCGCCAGGGGGAAGATCTATCTCGCGCGGAACCGGGGCGAGGAGATCCCGGACGGGTGGGCCGTCGACGCGGACGGCACGCCCACCCGCGACCCCGAGGCGGCCCTGCTCGGCGCCGTGCTGCCCATGGCGGGCCACAAGGGCTACGGCATCTCGGTGATGATGGACGTCCTCTCCGGGGTGCTGAGCGCGAGCGGCTTCGGGTCGGCCGTCAACGGGCCCTACCAGTCCGAGAAACCGGGCCGTTCCGGACATCTCTATATGGCCCTCGACATCGCCTCCTTCAGCCCGGTGCCGGAGTTCGAGGAGCGCATGTCGGCCCTGGTGGCGGAGCTGAAGGCCGGCTCACGGGAGGGGGAGGACGAGGTGCGCTACCCCGGTGAGATCGAGGACCTCGCCGAGGCGCGGAACGCTCGGGAGGGGCTGTTGCTTCCCGAACGGACCGTCGCCGACCTACGCCGGGTCGCCCACGACCTGGGCGTCGACGTTCTGGAGGGGCGATGAGCGTCACCGTCAACGCGATCCGCGTCGGACGGTCGGAGAACGTCCCGCTGGCCGCCGCCGTCTACGGCTCGGCCAGCGACGAGACGATCGACATCCACATGTTCATGTTCGTGATCGAGGCCGCGGGCACGCGCGTCGTCGTCGACACGGGGACGCTCGCGCCCGAGTACGTCCGGGCGCACCACCCCTACGCGTTCGTACGCACACCGGAGGAGCTGCCCGAGACCGCGCTCCGCGAATGCGGAGTCGACCCCGACGACGTCGACTACGTCGTCAACACCCATCTGCACTGGGACCACTGTTCGAACAACGCCCTGTTCCGCAACGCCCGGATCCTGGTAGGGCGCCGCGAGCTCGAATACGCGATCCATCCCTTGCCGCTGCACGAGCGCGCGTACGAGAAACTGCCGGGGCTCCAGGCGCCCTGGATGTCGGCGTGGGACCGGACCGAGGCCGTCTCCCACGAGCAGGAGATCTGCCCGGGGGTGACCGTCGTTCCGCTGCCCGGGCACACGCCGGGCTCCCAGGGCGTCCTCATCGAGACCGACGCCGGACGCTACCTGCTCGCCGGTGACGCCATCGGCGTCTACGAGAACTGGGACCCGCACGACTGGCGCAAGTGCGTCGCGCCGACCATCCACACCAACCTCTTCGAGTGCTACGACACCTTCCAGTTCGTCGCCGACCTGGACTGCGAGGTCATCCCGAGCCACGACCACCGCATCCTCGACAGCCCCCTGTTCCAGCGGCGGCGCCGGGACGACGTGGTCCCGGCGGGTGACGTCCAGGCCACAACGTGAGTGGGCCTCCCCCCAGCGGCAGCTGGGAGGAGGCCCGGGGAGCAGCGCCCCGTCAGCGGTACGGGGCGCCGTTTATCACGGATGCCGGGTCGTGCCCGTCATCACACTCGCTCCCACAGCGCCGGTACATTCGCCGGGGTCCAACCCGAGATGGCCTGGTGGGCCTGGATGCACCGGTACTGGACGCCGTTGTAGGTCACGACGTCCCCGACCTTGTAGACGGTTCCCTCGGCCCAGGAACCGCTCGGGTCACCAGGGTCGCCCGGGTCAGGATCGCCCGGGTCACCGGGGTCGGTGGCGCCGGTGTACAGCGTCAGGCCGTACACCTGGAGCAGCTCGTTGATCGGCTGGAAGAACGTCGTGCCGCCACGGCTGCAGTCGCCGGAACCGCCCGACGTCACGCCCTGCGCCTGGGTACCGCTGATGTACGAGCCGCCCGAGTCGCCGGGCTCGGCGCACACCGTCGTCTGGGTCACCCCGGTGATGGTGCCCTCGGGGTAGGTGACGCTGGTGTTGAGCCGCGTGATGGAACCGCAGTGCCAACCGGTGGTGGAGCCGGACCGGCAGACCTGCTGGCCCGCCTGCATCACGGTCGAGCCCTCCACGGCCCGGTCCGCGACCTTCCCGTAGCCGTTCACCCGCGCGGTGGGCGTCCACTGGCTGTTGGCCGCCACCCACGCGTAGTCGTTGCCGGGGAAGCTCGAACCCTGGAAGCTGCCCAGCTGCGCCCGGTTGTGGCCGCTGACGCTCGTTCCGGCCTTGCCGCAGTGCCCCGCGGTGGCGAAGCCCGCCTGCGTGCCGCCCCGGGTGACGGGGAAGCCGATGGAACAGCGTCCACCGCTGCCCATGTAGTAGGCATCGCCGCCGCGCAGGTCGTACAACGGGCGCGGCTGGATGTTCGAGCGCTCGATGGTCACCATGCCGAGGCTGACCCCGGCGGCCTTGGCGAAGGCGCGTGCCTTCTCGGGAGCGGAGGTCTGCAGCACGACCCTGTTGCTGCGGACGTCCACGGCCCAGACGGGCGTGTGCGAGGTGTCACTCCCCGCACTGGCACGGTCCAGTTTGGCCTTGGCGGCATCGAGCTGCGCAAGGCTGTACTTGACGACCGTCGCCTTGGCGCCGTGCGCGGCGATCACCGAGGCCTTGCCGCGATCGGTGGTGGACACGTGCAGCGTTCCACCGGTCTTGCCGGTGACATAGCTGCCCGCGTAGCTTCCCGCGAGCCTCAGCTGGAGCTTGCCGGCGGTGGCGCCCGTGTCGACCTGGTTGGCCAGCGCCTGCTTCGCCTCGGCCGCGGTGAGGCCGAGGTCGCGCTGCATGGCCTGGAGCATGGCCGCGGGGACGTTCGCCGCCGTCGCCGCGGAGTACGGCGAGGGCTGCTGGGGAGCGGACGGTTGGGCCGTGGCGACGCCCTGTGTGCCGGCGAGGCCCAGTACGCCGACGGCGAGTACGGCGACCCGAAGGCCGCGTCTGTGAGACATGTGTCTCTCCTCGTGTGGGGGGTGCGGCAAAGGTAAATGGCCGAGCCCGGACGAGAAAGCCTCTTGACGCCCGCGTTCTGGCGAGTTGTCGCCGGTGTCGATCTTCGCCACCGCACCCACTTGCCCCGCGGGCCGACCGGGCGGAAAATCCAATTGCTCATTTGGTGTTTCGGTCGAGGCGGCCTGGAAGTGGAAGACATACGGGCGAAGCCGCGGCCAGGGTAAGATCTTCCGCGTTTCGGACGTGATCTCCGGCCCGCATGGCCGCGCCGCACGAGAAATGTGGGCATTTGATGGGCGGTAGAGGCTTGGCTGCCTCCCGCCACTGCTAGATAATCCCGTCCATGTCTCCCGCCTCCGCGACCGGTGAGAATCCATTCGCGGCGCTCGGTGTCACCGCATCGCAACAGTCCATTTACTCTGCGTTGCTCTACCATCCCGGCAGCACGTTGGGCGAGCTGGTGAAGCTGACGGGCGAGCCACGGGCCCGTCTGGCGGCCCTGCTCACCGAACTGGAGTCGCTCGGCATGGTCGGCGTCGACGCCTGCGCCGGTCCGGCGGCCGGCGAGCGGACGGATCCGAGATACCTCCCCTACCCTCCGGACGCCGTCGTCGAGGCGCTGATCCACAAGCGGGAGACCGAGTTCATCCGCGCGCGCATCGAGGCGAAACGGCTCAGCGGCGACCTGCTGGCCGCCGAACAGCGCACGAACCCGCAGAAGCTCGTGGAGGTCATCGACGGGACGGACGCCGTCGCGCAACGCTACGAGCAGGTGCAGCGCCGCGCGGTCAAACAGGTCAAGGCCATCGACAAGCCGCCCTACGCCGTCGACCCCGTCGGCCCCAACGAGATCGAACGCGAACGACTCGCGAGCGGGGTGGAGTACCACGTCATCTACACCCCGGAAGCGCTCGCCATCCCCGGGAAACGCGACGTGGTCCGGCAGGACGCAGTCCTCGGCGAACAGGCCCGCGTGCTGGAGAACCCGCCGACGAAACTCGTCATCGTGGACGACGAGATGGCGCTGATGCCGCTCCAGGGCGACGAGCCGGGGATGACCGCCGTCATCCGTCCGTCGACACTGCTCGACATTCTCATCAGCGTGTTCGACAACTGCTGGGAACAGGCCACGCCGCTGTACGCCGACAAAGAGTCCTGCGACGTCTGGCCCCGGCTGTCCGACGCCGACCGGCACCTGTTGACCCTGCTCGCCGCCGGTCTGAAGGACGAGGCCGTGGCCCGGTACACCGGCATGGGCGCGCGCACCGTCAGCCGGCACGTCGCCCGACTGCTCCGCACGCTCAACGCCCGGACCCGGTTCCAGGCGGGGGTGCACGCGGCCCGCCGTGGTCTGATCTGACCGCGCGCCGTCTACGATCTTCAGTGCCCCCGATCGAGGTGCGTGCCGCCGCGCACCGCTAGGAGACGTCCGGTGAGTTCGACCATGCCCCACCGCTCGACCTCGGGCTTCTCGATCTCCGGACGGCGGCCCGTACATGACGGGGCAATGTGGGAACTTCCGGCGGTGCCCGTTCGGTTACGCAGATGATGCGACCACGGTGGGGCGGTCTGTAGGGTGTCCGCCTAGGTGAGCCGGGAAGCCTGGTCGGCATGGCGGTGACGGCTCGGCTCATGTGAGGGAATTCATGCTTATCGCGGTCTTATCCGGCCTGCCTTCAGACTGAGGCGGTTCCGGTTCCCTTTTCACACCCCTGTACCAGCGGGAGAGATGCATGCGTGTTCTAGTTCTCGGCGGCGACGGATACCTCGGCTGGCCGACGGCCCTCCACCTGTCGCGCCGTGGCCACGACGTCGCGGTCGCCGACAACTTTGTCCGGCGCCAGTACGACTACGAGTTGGGTGTGGAGAGCCTGGTACCGATCGAGTCGCTCCAGACCCGGATCGCGGCGTGGAAAGACGTGACGGGCGAGTCGATCGGTATTTACGTCGGTGATCTGACCGACCCCGACTTCACCTACGAGATGCTGCGCGACTTCCGTCCGGAGGCCGTCGTGCACTTCGCCGAGCAGCGGGCCGCGCCGTACTCGATGATCGACCGCAAGCACGCCGTGTACACGCAGGTCAACAATGTCGTCGGCACGCTCAACCTGCTGTACGCCATCAGCGAGGTGGACCGCGACATCCATCTGGTCAAGCTCGGCACGATGGGCGAGTACGGCACCCCCGAGATCGACATCGAGGAGGGCTGGCTGGAGGTCGAGCACAAGGGCCGCACCGACCGCGTCCTGTACCCCAAGCGGCCCGGGTCGTTCTACCACCTGTCGAAGGTCCACGACAGCCACAACATCGAGTTCACCTGCCGGATCTGGGGCCTGCGCGCCACCGACCTCAACCAGGGCGTCGTGTACGGGCAGCAGACCCCCGAGACCGTGCTGGACGACCGTCTCGCGACCCGGTTCGACTACGACGCCGTGTTCGGCACCGTCCTGAACCGGTTCGTCATCCAGGCCGTGCTCGGGCACCCGCTGACCGTCTACGGCACCGGCGGCCAGCGGCGCGGGATCATCGACATCCGCGACACCGTCCGGTGCATCGAGCTGGCCTGCGAGAACCCCGCCGAGCGCGGTGAGTTCCGGGTGTTCAACCAGATGACCGAGGCGATGTCCGTCCAGGAACTCGCCGACACCGTCGCGCGATGTTTCCCGGGCGGCGTCGAGATCGACCACCTCGACAACCCCCGGGTCGAGAAGGAAGAGCACTACTACAACGTCGTCCACACCCGGCTGCTGGACCTCGGCCTGACCCCGCACCTGCTCTCCGATACGCTGATCACTTCGCTGTTCGACGTCGCCAAGCGGTACGCGGACCGGGTGCGCCCCGAGGCTCTGCTACCGAAGGTGAACTGGCGTGACCACGCCAGTCCCGTGCAGGAGACGTGACGATCGGGAGCCCCATGAGCGACGCACAGGGCGCGTTCACGCGCGCCACCGGCCGCGGCCTCGGTGATCGGGACGCCGAGGCGGCCGGGCCGGACAAACCCCGCTACCGCCGCTACCAGTTCGACCTGATCGCCCCGCACTGCGGTGCCGCCGTGCTGGAGGTCGGCGCGGGTCTCGGCGAGTTCTCGGCCCAGTTCTCCGGCCTCGCGCGGCTCGTCGTCACCGACGTCGATCCGGGCGCGGTCGAGTCGGCGAGCAAACGCTTCGCGTCGGACGGACGCGTCGCGGACGACATCGAGGTCCGCGTGTTCGACCTGGACGCGGGCGACCTCCTCGACCGGCCCGTCGACACCGCCGTCGCCATCAACGTGCTGGAGCACTTCGAGGACGACGCCGCCGTCCTGGCCTCGCTGGCGCGTTCGGTCGTCCCGGGCGGCACGATCGTGCTGTGGGTTCCCGGCTATCAGAGCCTCTACAGCGACTTCGACCGCAAGGTCGGGCATTTCCGGCGGTACACGCCCGCGACGCTGCGGGACGCGATCGTCCGCGCCGGTCTCGGCTGCGAACTGGCGCGGCCGGTGAACCTGCTCGGCGGGCTCGCCTGGTGGACGGCCATGCGGCTCGGCCGGGCCCAGCAGCCGAACTCCGGCGCCGTCGGCGTGTACGACCGGGTGATCGTCCCCGTTACCCGGGTGCTGGACCGCGTCCTGCCCGTGCCGTTCGGCCAGTCGGTCCTCGCGGTCGCGCGGGTCCCGGCCGACGCCGGGACCGCACCCGACTGATGCGCGGCTTCCGGCTGATCTTCACCCGCTACACGGTCGGTTCGGTGCTGGCCGCCGTGCTGAGCGAGGCGACGCTGCTATTGATGTACGGCCCGGGGCTGCTCGGCCCCGGTGCCGCGTCCGTGGTCGCCTGGGGCGCGGGCGCGGCGCTGAACTACGTCCTCAACCGGTGGTGGGCGTGGGGGCGGCGGGGACGCGCCTCACTGTGGCGCGAACTGGTGCCGTACTGGGTGATCGCCGTGGCGAGCATGGCCCTGTCCGCGTGGGCGACGGACGTGGCGGACCGGTACGCCCCCCGACTGGTGGAGTCCGACGTGTTGCGGACCGCGTTCGTCGGCGGGGCGTTCCTCGCCGTCTACGGTGTGATGTTCGTGGTGAAGTTCGTCCTGTTCCACTACTTCGTCTTCGCGGGCGCTCCGACGACCCGTTCCGCGGAGGCCGGGGCGGAGACGACCGGTTCGGCGCGGCGTTCCCGCCACCAGGTCCCGATCACGACCCGCGAGTAGCGGAAGCCGTACACGAGGTTCCCGCCCTTCTTCGTCGTCCCGGCGGCGCGCAGCCGCATCGTCGCGGGCACCTCGCGCACCCGGTATCCGCGCGAGATGACACCGATGAGCAGCTCGGACGACTGGTACTGCGGCTGCCGGAGCGTTACCGTCCCGGTGACCTCCGCCCGCATGGCGCGCAGCCCGAACGAGGTGTCGGTGATGCGCTGCCCGGTCAGCAGGCTGACCACCCACGCGAAGACGTGCACGCCGACGCGGCGGACCCGGTCGTAGGTCTCCTGCCGTCCCAGCAGCCGCGACCCGGTGACGAAGTCGGCCTCGCCGTCCAGCACCGGCCGCAGCACCCGCGGTATCTGCGCCGAGTCGTACTGGCCGTCGGCGTCGGTGGTGACGATGAACTCGGCGCCGCCCTCGCGGGCGAGCCGGTAGCCGAGGCGCAGCGCCGCGCCCTGTCCGCGGTTGACGGGCACGTCGCAGACCATCGCGCCGTGCTCGCGGGCGACGGCGGCGGTGCGGTCGGACGCGCCGTCCACCACCACGATCACGGCGGTGTCATGCCCGGCGACGCTCGGCGAGATCGACCGGACGACGTCGCCGATGCCCCGTTCCTCGTCGTAGGCGGCGATGACGACCGCGATCGGGGGGAGCCGCGTCCCGTACTCGGCGGTGAAGGCGGCCACGGCCGCGCGGTCGATGCCGACGTCGTCGCCGCTCATGCGACTTCCACGGGCGCGAAGTCGGGCCACACGGTCTCCATGCCGGTGCGCAGGTCGTGGCGCGGCTCGTAGCCGAGTTCGCGCGCCAGGGAGATGTCCAGGACGACCGCGGGCATCTCACCCGCCTTGGCCGGCACGTACTCGGTCGGAATCGGCGCGCCGGTCACCGCCCTGGCCGCCTCGATCAGGTCGTTGACGCTGGTGGACAGGCCCGATCCGACGACGAGCGGGCCGGTGTGCCCGGTGCGCCACGCCAGCAGCACGGCCTGCACCACGTCGTCGACGTGGACGTAGTCGCGCAGCTGGGTGCCGTCGCCGTACACCTGGACGCCCTCGCCGGCGCTCGCGGCCCGCATCAGGCGCGGCACGAAGCTGTCCTTGTGCCGCATCCCGGGGCCGTAGACGTTCGCGAAACGCACCGCGCAGGTCTGGATGCCGTACACGCCGGTGTAGGCGCTGAGCAGCATCTCCGCCGCCGCCTTCGTCGCCCCGTAGGGGGTGAGCGGCCGGAGCGGCAGCCGCTCGTGGATGGGGGTGCCGCCGACGTCGCCGGTGACGGCGTTCGTCGAGGCGAACACCACGCGCGGCACCTCACGCTCGCGGCACAGTTCCAGCAGGCCGGCCGTGGCGTCGACGTTCAGGCGGTAGACCCCGGCCGGGTCCTCGATCGACCGCAGGACCGAGGTGGCCGCGGCGAGGTGCACCATGCCGTCCAGGTCCGCGGAGACGGCGGCGTCGCGCACCGCCGGGTCGCACAGGTCGCCCACGACCGAGCGGACGGCGGGATCGGGATGCGGACGCTGATCGACGACGACGGGTTCCGCTCCGGCGGCCAGCAGCGCCCCGACCAGGCGCCCGCCGATGAAGCCGGCCCCTCCCGTCACCAGCACCCGCCTACCCGCGAGGCCGGCATCCTCCTGCCGGTCCATCGCCGTTCCGCTCATGGGTTCACCCGCCGTACGCTCGTGGACATATGATCGCCGACCCTAACGGAACCGGACGCCGGACACCGAACTCCGCCCGGTGGATGAGAGGACAGCGGTGACCCATGTTCTCGTGATGGGCCTGCCGCTGGTGGCGGGACTCGCCCTGGCTCTGCTCGCCGAGCGTGGTCGGTGGGCGCCGCCGCTCGCCGTGGCGCTGGCCGTGGGCGCGGTGCTGCGCGTCACGGTGATGCTGATCGCCGCGCAGGACACCTTCCAGCCCTACGACCTCGACGAGGACTTCCGCAGCACCGCCGACACCGTGCTCGACGGCCGCGACCCCCTCTTCCACCTGCGCGAAGGCGGCTGGCATTTCCTTCCGATGCTGGCCTACGTCCTGGCGGGCGTCCGGTACCTGAGCGAGTTGGTGGGGCTGCCGTGGGAGGTGGCGGGACGCGTCGTGCCCGTCCTCGCCGACCTGGCCCTGGTGCCGTTGGTGGCGAAGCTCAGCTCGGACCCGTCGTCGCGGGTCCGCGCGCTGCGGGGTTTCCAGTACGCGTGCGCGCCGGTGGTGCTGATGGTGAGCGCCCTGCATGGCCAGTTCGCGCCGATCACGTTGGCGTTGGGCGCGGCGGCGCTGCTGGCGGCCCGGGGCGGGCGGGCGCATCTGGCGGGCGTCCTCATCGGGCTGTCGGTGACGTCGGCGAGTTGGTCGGTGCTGCTGTTGCCGGGCGTCCTGCTGACGCTGCCCGCGCTGCGGCGGCGGATCGCGGTGCTGGCCTGGACGGCCGTGGTCCCGCTGGCGTTCCTGCTGAGCAGCGTGCCGCTCCTCGGGACGCCCGCCGGCCGGCTGCGCGAGAGCCTGTCGGCGTCGATGGGGACACGGCCCGTGGCGGGGGACTGGGGATGGTCCGCGGTCGTGACCGGCGGCGACCAGGTGGTGTCGCCCGGGTTCGGGACCGTCGGCACCCCGCTGCTCGCGGTCGCGTTGCTCGCCGCCGCGTGGTGGTGGCGCCGCGCCGATCCCGTCTCCCTGACGCTCGCGCTGCTGCTGGTCTTCCTGATCGTCACCTACCGGTTCGGCGCGCAGTATCTGGCGTGGCCGGTGCCCTACCTGCTCATGCGGTCGAGCCGCGGCACCCTGCCCGTGCTCGCCGTGACCGGCGTCTGGGCCGCCTTCGGGTACCTGTACATGTCGCGGCTCGAACCGGTCGCCTGGAGGGAGGCGCACGTCTGGTGGGCGCTGTCGTCGCTGCTGGTCATCGCGCTCTTCGTGTACGCCCTGCCAGGGCGGCGCCGGGACGGTGACGCCTCCTCGTCCGGTTCGCCGGGTCAGGGACGAGGGTGGACGGTGATGTCCCGGAACTCGACCTCGGCGTCCTCGGTGTAGAGACCCACGGACCCGCCCATGTACGGGCGTTCGGTGTCGGTGAACGTGGTCAGCAACTCACCGTCCACCCGTACGGCCATGCGGGCACCGTTGTGCACGACGCTGACCGTGTACTCGCGGTCGATGGAGAAGCGGCCTCCGCCGGTGGCCAGGAAACGCTGGCCACCCGGGTAGGCGGGATCGCGTTTGCCCAGCTCCCAGCCCGTGGGTTTCAGGATGAAGTAGTAGAAGTGGCCGTCGTCGGAGTAGGCCCACACGATCCAGGCGGCCTCCCAGGGGTTGGGCTTCCCCGCCCGTAGCTGGGCGACGGTGCGGGCGCGCAGGCGGAACTCCATGTCGCCGTGCCGTTCCCGGGAGACCACCAGACCCGCGTGCGTCTTCGCCGGGTCGGTGGCCTTCTTCGGACGCAGCGAGATGACGTCCCCGCGCGTGCCGTTGAGGCCGTGCCCGTCGTACACCGAACGCCAGGGGCCGTGGACGGTGCCGTCCCGCCACCGGACGAACGCGTCCTCGCCGCCGCGGTCGGCCACGATCGACACGGCCGCGACGGTCAGGAGGGCGACCAGGGCGAGCGCGGGCGACCACCGGAGGGCCCGGGTCGCCCGGTGGGTGGTGGGGCGGTCGCCGACGTCCGGCATGGCATCAGTCCGCCGCCACGGTGCCGTCTGCCATGGTGCGTTTCGGCAGGTCGTCCGTAGCGGTGCCGGTCGAGACGGCGGCGTCTAACGCGGAACGGTTCTCGGTGTCCGGCCGGAGGCAGTCGCGGATCATGGCGCCGATGATACGGTCCGCGGCCTCGCCGTCGCCGAAGGGATTGACGGCGCGGGCCATTCGGTCGTGCTCGTCCGCGTCGTCCAGCAGGAGGGACGCCATGGCGAACACCTCGTCCGGGTCGGTTCCGACGAGCCGCGCCACGCCCGCGTCGATCGCCTCGGGCCGTTCGGTGGTGGCGCGCAGGACCAGCACCGGTTTGCCCAGGCTGGGGGCCTCTTCCTGGACGCCGCCCGAGTCGGTCAGGACCAGGTCGCACGCGGCCAGGGTCGCGGTGAAGTCGGGGTAGCCGAGCGGCTCGCAGATCGTGACGCCGGGGTGGCCGGACAGGCCGGGCAGCAGCGACTCGCGCACCGTCGGGCTCTTGTGCAGCGGCAGCAGCACCTCGCAGTCGCCGCGGTCGGCGAGGCGCCGCACCGCGCCCGCGAGCCCCCGCATCCCGCTTCCCTGGTTCTCGCGGCGGTGCAGCGTCACGAGGATCCGCCGTTTCCCGGTGGTGCGGAACGCCTGCTCGCCGGTGCCCTGGCGGAGCATCCAGTGCAGGTTGTCGATGACGGTGTTGCCGGTCGTGAGGACCCCCGCCGCGGGAATCCCCTCGGCGCGCAGGTGGGCGGCGGCGCGTTCGGTCGGCGCGAAGTGCCAGCGGGCGATGCGGCCGATGAGCTGCCGGTTGAGTTCCTCGGGGAACGGGTTGTACAGGTTGCCGGTCCGCAGCCCGGCCTCGACATGGGCGACGGGGATCTGTTCGTAGGAGGCGGCGAGCGCGCCGCACATCGCGGTGGTGGTGTCGCCCTGGACGATCACCACGTCGGGCTTCTCGTCGCGGATGACGGTGTCCAGTGCGGTGACGAGCCGTCCGGTGAGTCCGGACAGCCGCTGCCGGTCCCGCATGACGCCGAGGTCGGTGTGCGCCCGGACGCCGAGGGCCGTGAGCATGGGCGTGAGCATCTCGCGGTGCTGGCCGCTGTTCACCACGATCGGTTCGCAGACCGGGGAGGCGTCCATCGCCCGGACGACGGGGGCGAGCTTGATCGCCTCGGGCCGGGTGCCGAGTACGACCATGGCGCGAACCGTCGTTTCGGCCGCGCCGTTTCGTGGCCGGTTCCGGGCAGGGGGACGCGGGTCGAGAACGGCCATGTTCTGGTCCTCGCAGACGTGTTCGGGGTCGGTCGGGGGCGCGTGAGGCCGAACGAAGGGCTCCGGGCCGTCACGCCGAGAGTGGTCGATGGAGGGGGTCGGCTAGGTCCGCGCGGTCTTGAGCCAGCTGTGTCTGCCCATCAGGACACGGCCGAGGGCCCACCAGCCCGAAACGAACCAGATATAGCCGTAGAGCACGTAGAGGTGGCCGAGCAGCAAGGAGTACGTGCGGCTCACCGGCTCACGTTTGCGGTAGACGAACGCGTAGGCGGCCGCCATGCCGAAGGTCATCACATAGAACCAGGGCAGCCACCACGGCGAGAGCAGGCTGTGCCCGGTGCGGATCGACGCCACGGCCGTGTCGCCGATCATGAGGGCGAACGAGATCGGCAACAGCGACGTGAGCAGCAGCAGCGCGGGGCTCGACAGGTGGTAGAGCAGGTCCGCCGCCGGGCGCGGCGCGATCCCGCGCAGGATCAGCGGCGCCAGCCGGGAGGCCTGGATGTGCCCCTGGAACCAGCGGGATCTCTGCCGTAGCAGTCGCCCGAGCGTGAGCACGGCCTGCTGGTGGACGGCGGCCGTGCCGCAGTAGGCGTTGCGCCACCCGGTGGCGATCAGCCGGACGCCGAGGTCGAGGTCCTCGGTGAGGCAGTCGCTCCAGGGCCGGCCGGGCAGTGACCGCAACGCGGCCAGGCGCATGAACTGGCCGTTGCCGCCCATGCCGACGCTGCCGAGATGGCGGCGGGCGTTCTGGAAGATCTCGCCGTACACGACGAATTCCATGTCCTGTAGGCGGGCGAGAAGCCCTTTGCGGCGGTTGTACATGCGCACGCCCACCTGGACGGCGCCGATGCCTATGTCGTTGAAGTAAGGGTCAACTTGCTCGGCGGCGTTCTTGTCAAGTCTGCCGTCAGCGTCGATGACACAAATGATGACATCTTGTGGATCCTTGCCGTCGAGGGTCCCCGATTCGCGTAACCAATCCAGCCCGGCGTTGAGGGCGGCGCCCTTTCCTTTGCGGGCGTCCGGGAAACTGCGCTGGTAGAGGTGGACTCGGCCGGGTTCGGCCGCCTCGGCCGCCGCGGTGACGATCTTGGCCGTGCCGTCGTCGGACGCGTCGTCCACCACGAGAACCAGAAAGTCGTTCAGTGGCAGACCGGTGAGGCGTGCCAGGCTTTCGCCGATCACCTTTTCCTCGTTCAAGCACGCCAGCATGAACACATAGGTGCGTGTCCTGTCGGTCGCGTCCGGCTGCGGCGTCCGGCGTCGGGACAGGGCGAACATTCCACTGTTGTAGGCGACGGCGAGCACGATGATAGCGAGGCTCCCGGCCACCGCAAGGTGGCCTATCATGGCCACTCGCTGGGCTGACGGGGCTGTGACTCGGCGGCGGCGGTCGGCTGGATCCGCATCCAGAGACCGGTGAGGAAAAGGCCGATAGCGGCCAGGCAGTAGAAACCGAAACCGATTCCAGTGATCTGAAGAAAGACGCGTGCGACCCGCATGACCGGCGTCTGCTCCGGAGATGCCAGGATCCCGGTGAAGACCAGCAGTACGCCGATCGTTGATTTCAGGTACACCGCCACTGACCCCCGCTTCCTAACATGACGATGAGTGGACGCTCGGTTACTTCGCAGCTCCCCACTACGAAGCAGAGCGTCCGATGGTCCGAACCGGACCGAGGCTCCGCAAGTGTTCCGAGGAAACGGTACCTCGAAGTAAAGTCCCTTCAAAATCCAGAGGATGGGAAAGCTTCGAAACGGCCGGATCGCGCCACCCTGAACCGATTAACCGGGCTCCCGGCGCGGTATGTCGTCAGAGTACGGAGCTTTTCACTCTTCGTTTATGGACGTGGAGGCATGACCATGAAATGGCGCAGCCGAAAAGCGGCGGCCCTGCTGGCGGCGATGCTGTCGCTGGCCCTACCGGCGGCGGTGACCCCGGCCGCCGCCGCGACCGGGAACACGGCCGCACCACATCGGGACGGCCCGAAGTGGCGGCATGGCGATGAGTTGGCTCCCACCCGCCCGGCCTCCTCGCTGAAGCTGCGGGACTGGGCGAAGGCGCAGGTCGCGGCCGACAAGCGCAGGATGCGCGGAGCCACCGCGGTCCGTCCGCTACGGGGCGTCAAGGTCGCGCCCCGCACGAAGGCGGCGCGGAAGGCGGGGGCCACCTCGGCCCTCGTGCTCTATGACACGACGGGACCGTACGGGTTCCTCGGGGAGCTGTACGGGATGGCCACCGCGAACCTGGCGGGCCACTTCGGCGCGGTCACGGCCAAGCCCGTGTCGCAGTACGCCGCCGGGGAGGTCGAGCAGCACACCGCCACCATCTACATCGGCTCGACCTACTACGGCGGTTCCATCCCCGACGCCATCCCGAACGCGTTCTACTCCGACGTCGCCGCCACGGCACGGCCCGTCGTGTGGATCAACGACAACATCTGGACGCTCGCCGGGAAGATCGGCACCTCGGCGTTCGTCCGTAAGTACGGCTGGGACCCGACCCGGTCGTCCTTCGACCCGATCGGCGCCGTGACCAAGGTCGACTACAAGAGCACGCCGCTGACCCGCATCATCCCCGCCGGGGGTGACGGCGGCATCCTGCGTCCGCACATCAACGACCCGGCGGCGGTGACCACGCTCGCGACGGCGCATGACACGAGCACCTCACCGGCGACCACGTTCCCGTGGGCGATCAGGTCCGGCAACCTGACCTACCTCGGTGAGATCCCGTACGCCTACACCAAGGAGACCGACCGGATCATCGCCTGGCACGACCTGCTGTTCGACGTCCTCGCGCCGGACACGCCCACCCGGCACCGCGCGGTGCTGCGGCTGGAGGACATCAGCCCGGCGAGCGACCCGAACGAGCTGATGGCCGTCGCCCAGTACCTGGCCGGACAGGGGATCCCCTACGCGTTCCAGGTCATTCCCGTCTACACCGACCCGAAGGGCGTCTACAACGGTGGCGTCCCGGAGACCATCACGCTGGCCCAGCGACCGCAGGTGGTCAACGCCCTGAAGTACATGGTCGCCAACGGCGGAAAGATCGTGGCGCACGGCTACACGCACCAGTACAGCGACGTCGAGAACCCCTACACGGGTGTGACGGGCGACGACTTCGAGTTCTTCACCTCGCATGTCGACGCCAACGACAACGTCATCTTCGACGGACCGGTCCCGGAGGACTCCGCCACCTGGGCGGCGACGAGGATCAACACGGGCAAGGCCGCCTACGGGCCGGTCGGGCTGCCCACGCCCACGCTCTGGACGACCCCGCACTACGCGGCCTCGGCCGTCGACTACGACGCCGTCAAGCAGGCGTACGACGCCCGGCTGGAGCGCAGCCTGTACTTCTCCGGTCAGCTCTCCGGCGGCCCCATCGACGGAAAGCGGTACATCGGCCAGTTCTTCCCGTACCCGGTCCGTGACGTCGGCGGCGCGACCGTCCTGCCCGAGAACCTCGGCAACTACGAGCCCGACGCGCAGAACAACAACCCGCCACGTCTGCCCGCCGACATCGTCCGGGCGGCCCAGTACAACCTCGCGGTCCGTGACGGCTTCGCGAGCACCTTCTACCACCCGTACTACGGAACCGGCCCGCTCACGGAGATCGTGAACGGCATCCGGGACCTCGGCTACACCTTCGTCGACCCGACGACCCTGACCCCGTAGGGCAGGACGGCGAGTCCTCCGGCGCACCGGTGACGTGCCCCTTTTCGGCGCGCGGTCCGGCGCCGGAGGACTCGCTTCTCCCCGTCGAACTCACCCGACGTCGCCCAGAACCCCCTAAGGCCCACGGCCGAACGCCCCGCGTCCGGCGTAGCCGAATACGCGGCTGGCGAACCCGCCGTAGTGGCCGGGGTGCCCCTATGCGTGCCGGCCGAACGTTTCCGCCGTGGCGGCTGTGGTTCGTCCGGTGGAGGTGTTCGCGGGTTCCCCGCTTAGTCGGTGTTGTCGAGGACCTCGTGGAGCTTGCGGGCGAAGGCCTCGGGTTGTCCGGCGTAGCCGAACTCGCCACCGAGGAAGCCGCCGTGGTGGCTGGGGAACACCGTCGCCTCCTGGCCGAGAAGTTCGGCCGTCGCGACCGCGGTCCGTCCGGTGAAGGTGTTCGCGGACTCCTCGCCGACCGCGACCACGATCCGGGTCGGCGCCGCGGTGAGAGCCGCGACGTCGGGACGGTAGTCGGTGACGGCCCACGACCGGTCGGAGAGCAGCGGGTCGTCGCGGGAGCCGTCGTCCTCGGTCGGCAGCCCGAACGCGCTCGGATCCGGGGCGGGCTGGGCGAAGTAGTCGTCGGTGAGCTCGCCCTGCCAGGACGCCATCGCCATGAACCTCGCCATGCCCGCGCCCATGCCGTGCTTCTCGTAGGCGTCCCGGATGTCGGCTCGGGCGCGTTCGACGGCCTTCGCGTCCGGAAGCGCCGTCATCAGCGGCGGCTCGTGCGCGACCAGCGTGGTCACGTCGTCGGGATGCGCGGTGACGAGGGCCAGCGACGTCACGGCGCCGCCGCTGCTGGCGAAGATCTCGACCGGGCCCGCGCCGAGCGCCCCGATGAGGGCGTGCAGGTCGGCGGCCTGGGTCTCGGGCGAGTGATCGGTGCGGCCGTCCTTGCGGGTGCTGCGGCCGAGCCCGCGCGGATCGTAGGTGATCACGGTGCGGTCGGCGAAGTGCGAGGCCAGGGTGGTGAAGCCGGCCGCCTCCATCGGCTGGCCGACCATGAGCAGCGGTGGACGCCCGTCGGCGGTCGGCAGCGGGCCGTGCACGTCGTAGACGAGGTCGACTTCGGGTGTCTCAAGGGTTCGAGTGTCCATGCCCGTAGGGACCGTCCGCGCGTCCGAAACTCATCGATCGCGCTTGCGAAATTTGCGCGTGATGATGTTGGCAACACCAGCGCCGTTTTTCCTTTACAGCAGGGCGATGATGAGCCTGATCAAGAATGATCACTGTTGACTTTATCAACAGCACGGCGGAGACTACTGCCATCCGGCGCGGCCATCCGTCCAGGGGTTACGGACATGCCGCCTCCGCCGTCCGTGGCGCCGTCCCTGGACACCGGTTCCGTGCCCCGGTGTCGAACGAGACGGGACGAGCACGGAGGAGAAGGATGACGCGGACCGACCATGCGGACGGTGACGCCGATCTCGTCGTTCACCACGGACGCGTGCTCGTCCTCGACGAGCACTTCCGCGAGGCGGAGGCCGTCGCGATCCGCGACGGCCGTGTCCTCGCCGTCGGAACGGCCCGCGACATGCTCCGGCACACGGGACGCGGCACGGACGTGATCGACGCGGGCGGCGGCACGGTCCTCCCCGGCATCAACGACGGCCATCTGCACCTCAACGCGCACGGGCTGAGCGTTCCGCCGTTCACCATCGACGTCGACCGGGCCACGATCGGAGAACTCGTCGCCGAGGTGCGCGCCGCCGTGGACGCCGCGCGGGCGCCGGACGCGTGGATCCGGGGCCGGGGTTGGCAGGAGCTACGCCTGCCACGTGCCCCGGTCGCCGCCGACCTCGACCCGGTCTCGGGAGACCGCCCGGTGGTCCTGGACGACTTCTCCGGGCACGCCGTCACCGTGAACTCGGCCGTGTTGCGGAGGGCGGGCATCACGCGCGAGACCGTCCCGCCGTCCGGTGGCGTCATCGACAAGGACGCGGACGGCGAGCCCACGGGCGTCCTGCGCGAGACCGCGCAGGATCTGGTTCGTCGTGTCGTCCCGTCCTTCACCCGCGAGGAACGTTCCCGGGCCGTCGACGCCGCGGTGCGGATCCTGCACTCCCGAGGCGTCACGAGCGCCACCGAACCCGGCATCGACCTGGCGACCCTCGCGCTCTACGCGGAGAAGGCACGTGCCGCCGACCTGCCCCTACGCCTCACCGCCCTGCTGAGCGCCGGCACCGGACCACGCTCGCTCCGCGACGTCCTCGCCGGCTACGAGCCCCCGCACGGGGTCGACCCGCGGACGCTCCGCGTCGCCGGGGTGAAGGTCTTCGCCGATGGGATCCCTCGCTTCAGGACCGCCTGGATGAACAGGCCGTACCTCGACGGCCAGAACGGCGCTCTCACCATCGACGGGGCATCGCCCGAAGAGCAGATCGCCAACCTCCGCGAGATGGTCGAGATCGCGGCGCGGGCCGGGCTTCAGGTCGGGACGCATTCCTGCGGCGACGCCACGACCGACGCGGTCGTCGCCGCCTATGCCAGGGCGGGCGACCACCACGCGCTCCCGGTGGACCCGCGCCACTACGTCATTCACTGCAACTTCCCGTCCGCCCGGACGCTGTGGACGATGGCGCGCCACGGCATCGGCGCCAACATGAACGCGGAACTGCTCCACCTCCAGGGGCGCGTCCTCGAATCGATCATCGGGTCCGACCTGGCGGAGTACCAGTGGCCCTACCGCAGCGCGCTGGCGGCCGGGGTCAACGTGACCTCCGGCTCGGACGCGCCCGTGGTCGCTCCGCACTGGCTCCGCGGCGTCATGACGGCCATGCTCCGCGAAGGAGCCGACGGGAGCGTCGCCGGAGAGGCCGAGCGCGTCACGCTGCCGGAGGCGTTGGCCACCTACACCCGGACGGTCGCATGGCAGGACCACGCGGAGCACTGGAAGGGCACCCTCGAACCGGGAAAGGTCGCCGACCTCTGCATCGTCGACGGCGACCTCCTCGACACGGCCCCACGTGACCTCCCCGACCTTCGGGTGACCACGACGCTGGTCGGCGGACGCGTGGTCTACGAACGGGAGAGCACCTTGGCGTTCGCCGCGACCGGCGTGAACGGGCACGCCTGCGATGGCGGCGAGAAATGCTGTTGCCGGGTTTCCGAAGAGATTCTCCGGTAACGGGCAGGGGCGCCGTTGAGCCGGGGAGGCGACCGAGACCTCCCCGGCGTTCCGCGAGACCACCCTATGCCCACGATCATGGGATAGCGGTTACCGGACATCCGTGGCCATCGCGTGCCTCCGCGCCGGACAGGGCCTGAACTGCGTGATCGCCGGTCGCGTATAGGAGGCTGTACCGCGGTTGGGCAGCCTACGGGGCTTAGGAGGCTGTACCGCGGTTGGGCAGCCTACGGGGCTGCGGTGGAGAACGGGGTTCGCGAGGCTGATCCCCATGAAGTCGACGTGTGAACGCGGCGGCCCGCGGGGCCGTCGCGCGGGGGGCGCCGGGCGAACCGGGGGCCGGGGCGTCGGGGTGGACGCCGTCGAGGGTGAGCGGTGGTCGGCCATGGAAGCGAACGCGGGCGTTCCGGCGGCTCGGGGGTCGAGCGGGGCATGAGGGACGCGTTGCCGGGCCCATGGTCGAGGGCCGGTGCGGTGTGCGGCGTGCTGGCCGTGGCGTTCGCGGTGGTGGGTTTCCCGGGCGGCGCCGTCCGGGCCGACGCGCGGGCCGACACGACGTGCCGCGACGATGACGGCTGGTGGTGCCTGTACGGGAAACCGGACCTGAAGGACGGCGGCGGGCTCATCGCCACCAACAACCCTGACACCGACCTTAAGATGGACGAGAACTGGTCCTTCTTCAACGACGCGACCCGCTCGGCGAGCAACCGGACCAGCAGCTTCGTCGGGCTGTACGACGATATCGAGTTCCGGGGGATGATGGCGTGCCTGCCGCCCGGGACGTGGGTGGGAGGGCTTCGCGCGGGTGTCAGTTCCCTGCGCATCCACCCCGGCCGCGACGAGGCGTGCACCGGTCCCCGAAGCGGGGCGTTGCCCCGGCCGGTGAGGTTCGACCCGGAGACCGAACCGACACCGGAGGGCGACGAGGAGACCGGAGAACGTGAGGCTCCGAAGTCCCCGTCGGGGAAACCCAAGCCCACCAAGAAGCCCGTCAAGCCGAGCGCGTCACCGAAGCTCGACCTGCCGCCCATGGTCGCCCCGTCGTCGCTGCTGCCCCAAGCGCCGCCCCTCGCCGTGCCCAGGGCCGCCGCCGAGAAGGACGACGGTGTCCCGCCGGCGCTCGCGATCGCCGTGGTGGCGTTCCTGGCGCTCGCCGGGCTCGGGATCGGCGGATGGTTGTTCGGCCTGCGGCGTTACGGCGCCGGGCCGGTGCCCCGGACCGCCACCGACCCGGGCGCGATCTTCCGCGTCCACCACGCGCTGCTGTGCATGGCGGACTGGTGCGAACAGGACGGACGTGATGTACCGCGGGTACGCGCCGTGACCATCGACGCCACCGAGGTGACCCTGCATCTTGCGGCCTCCGACGTGGAGGCTCCCGGGCCGTGGCGGGTCGCTCCCGGAGGGAGGACCTGGCACCTGTTCGTCTCCGACATCGACGGGCTCACCACCGGCACCGACCGGCTCGCGCCGTATCCGCTGCTGGTGCCGGTGCGTCCCGGCATGTGGCTGAACCTGGCGGCGTTCCCGGGGCCGGTCGCGCTGACGGGCCATCGGAAGGCCGCCCGCGGCGCCGCGGTGACGCTGGCGCGGCGGCTGCGGGAGAGCCCGTGGCGGGAGGGGGTCCGCGTCCGGACGGTGGGCTTCCCGCCGGAGGCGTCGGTCGAGGCGGAGGCGGGGACCGAACTCGCCCGGGTCGTGTTCATCAACGACGGCATGCAGGTTCCCGGCAAGATCCCGCCCGGTTCGGCGGTCGTCGCCGTCGGCCTGCCGGACGGCGCCGGAACGGTGTGGCGCGTCCGGTTCGGCGGCTCCGTCGTGCCGCCGGCCGAGGTGTTCGGGAAGAGCCCGGACCGGACTCCGGTCGGTGTCGGCAGCAAAGGCTCCAGCTCAAGCTCGGCCGGGACGGGCTCGGACGACTCGGGCTCGGACGGCTCGGCTTCGGACGGTACCGGTGGAGGGGACGGATGACGATGGAGACGATTCCCGTGGCGGTCCACGCGCCCGACCCCATCACCTACGAGGGAGTGGTCGGCGGGCTGCGCCGCCGCCCCGAGCTGACCCTGGTCGCCGAGGCCGACGCCGTCGTCGCCGTTGTCGTCGCCGAGGCCGTGGACGACCAGGTCAAGGGGGTCCTGCGGCGGTTCTCGCGGTCGATCGGCGCCCGTCCGGTGCTGATCGTCAGCGATCTGAAGGAGGCGCACCTACTGGAGATCGTGGAGTGCGGCGTCGTCGCGGTGCTGTGGCGGCGTGAGGCCGGGCCCGACGGCATCGCCCGCGCCATCGTCGCGGTGGCGGGCGGTGACGGCAGCCTGCCCCCGGACCTCCAGGGCCGCCTGCTCAAGCAGGTCGCCCGGATCCAGCGCCGCATGGACGCCCAGGGGCTCACCGCCACCGGACTCGCCGAACGGGAACGCGAGGTGCTCTGCCTCATCGCGGATGGCCTGGACACGTCCGAGATAGCGGGGAAGCTCGCCTATTCGGAACGGACCGTCAAGAACGTCCTGCACGGCCTGATGACCCGTTTCCAGCTGCGGAACCGGGCCCACGCGGTCGCCTACGCCCTCCGCGAGGGTTACATCTGATGTTCCACGAGGTCGACGAGGCGCTGCGGAAGCTGGTGACGACCCGCGCGTTGGGCGGCGGTGACGTGCGCCTGGTCTTCGACGCGCCGACCCGTGACTGGGCGGCGCAGCGCAACACCCCCACCGTCAACGCCTACCTCTACGACATCCGCGAGGACGTGGCGCGCCGGGAGCACGGGCCGGTCCGCGTGCGGGAGGAGAACGGCCGGGTGACCCGCTACCGGCAGCCGCCCCGCCTCTACCGGCTCTCCTACCTGATCACCGCGTGGACGAAACGGCCCGAGGACGAGCACCGGCTGCTGTCGGCGGTGCTGGGCTGCCTGCTGCGGCATGACACGCTGCCCGCCGACATGGTGCCGCCCGGCGGCCTGCTGGCCACGGCCGGCATGTCCATCCCGATCTTCGCGGCCGTTCCGCCGATGGACCCACGGTCGATCAGCGACCTGTGGTCGGCGCTCGGCGGTGAACTGAAACCGTCGCTGGACCTCGTGGTCGTCGCGCCGTTCCCGGCGTCGCCGCAGATCCCCGCGGGACCGCCCGTCACCGAGCTGGAGGTGACGGTGCGCGACGGCGGGCACGGGGTGTCGGAGACCCGGCGGAAGTCACTGGCGTGACCGACTCGACCGGCTACCTGCTGGCCCGGGTCGAGGCGCTCCGCACCCGCGTCCGGCTGCTGGTCGAGGCGCGGTCGGGCGCCGACCCGTCCGCCGCCGACCCGTTCCGCGGCCTGCACGTGACGCCGGAGACGGCACTGCGGCTGGCCGCGGGACCGGGCGCCGGACCGTCCCGCGACGGGGAGTACGAACGGGCCGTCGAGGAGCTCGCGGAGACCGCGGGCACCGGGAGCCGCCTGCACCGGCTCGCCGGGGCGTTCGGCCTCACCGAGCTCGACCTGGAGATCCTGCTCGTCGCGCTCGCGCCCGACGTGGACCGCACGTTCGAGCCGCTGTACGGCTACCTCAACGACGACGTGAGCCGCCGCCGCGCCTCCGTCGGCCTCGCCCTGGACCTGTGCGGCACGGCCGTGGCCTCCGCGCGGGCGCGGGCCCGGTTCGCGGTGGGCGCTCCGCTGATCGCCGGTCGTCTCGTCGTCGTGCAGGACGGGGACCGTCCGTTCCTGAGCCGCGCGCTCCAGGTCCCCGACCGGGTCGCCGCGTTCCTCCTCGGCGACGACACGCCGGACGGCGAACTGGCCGGCGTGGTCCGGCCGGCCGACGCCGATGCCGCCGCCGCGGACCCCACGGGACTCGCGGGGCTCGCGGCCCGGCTGCGGGCCGACCATCCGCCGCTGGTCTACCTGCACGAGGCCCGTCCCGGCTCGGGCGTCGCGGCGGCACGGTCCGCCGCGGCGTCCGCCGGGCTGCCCGTGCTGGTCGCCGACCCGGCCCGGCTGGACGCGGCGCTGGTCCCGGCCGTGCTGCGCGAGGCCACGATGCGGGGCGCCGCCGTGGTGGCCGGGCCGCTGCCGGACGGCGCCCTGGTGCGGGCCTTCGCGGAGGCGTCCGCACGGGTGCCGGTGCTGCTGGCGGGGCCGCAGCCGTTCGACCCCGGGTGGACCGAGACGCAACCCCTGGTCCTGGACGCTCCGGCGTGGGAGCACGCCGCCGGCGCGTGGCACGCGGAACTGCCGGGCGAACTCGGCTTCGACCTGGACGAGGCCACCGCCACCTACCGCTTCACCACCGACCAGATCCGCCGCGCGGTGCGCTCGGCACGCGACTACGCCGCACTCGACGGCGCGCCCCTGGCGGCCGCGCACCTGCACCGCGGTGCGCGGCTGCAGAACTCCGGGGGCCTGCACAAGCACGCCGAACGGATCGTGCCGGCGGTCGGCTGGGACGACCTGGTGCTGCCCGACGAACCCGCGGGGCAGCTCCGCGAACTCGTCCAGCGGGCCCGCCACCGCGACCTGGTGCTCGGGGAGTGGCGGCTGCGCAGCGGCGGCGGCCGGGGCCGCGGCGTGGTGGCGCTGTTCGCCGGGGAGTCCGGCACCGGCAAGACCATGTCCGCGGAGGTGCTCGCCGCCGAGACCGGCCTGGACCTGTACGTCGTTCAGCTCCCGGCCGTGGTCGACAAGTACGTCGGCGAGACCGAGAAGAACCTGGAGCGGATCTTCACCGAGGCGGACCGGATGGACGCCGTGCTGCTCTTCGACGAGGCCGACGCGGTGTTCGGCAAACGCTCCGATGTCAAGGACGCCCGGGACAGGTACGCCAACCTGGAGAGCGCCTATCTGCTGCAGCGGCTGGAGTCGTTCGGCGGGATCGCGGTGCTCACCACGAATCTGCGCGCCAACATCGACGACGCCTTCACCCGGCGCCTGGACCTGGTCATCGACTTCCCGTTCCCCGACGCGGCACAGCGCCGGGCGCTGTGGGAGCACTGCCTGGCCCCGCCGGTCCCCGTCGCCGACGACGTCGACCTCGACAGGTGCGCGCGGGAGTTCGAACTGGCGGGCGGCGCGATCCGCGGCGCGGCCGTCACCGCGGGCTACCTCGCGGCCGCCGCCGACCGTCCGGTCGCCATGGAGGACCTGCTGGCCGGCGCGCGCCGCGAGTACCGCAAACTGGGCCGCCTGCTGCCCGGCGACATCCCCACCTGATCCCTACCGTCGGGGCCGCGGCTGCTCGTCGCTACTCGGTGGGCCTGAGGTGCATCGATCTTGGGCACCGTGACGAAGACCTGAACACCCTATTAGCGAGGTCCGAGGGGTGGTCGGTCGTGATGCCTCGTACCGTCGTCTCCATGTACGCGACCTCGCTGCGTCTGGCCGCACGCGGCCAGCCCGGTTTGGGTGGTCGACCTTCGGCGGAAAGATGGCGTTGCACGATGCTGCATCGCGGAAGTGTGGAGACGGACATGCCTCTAGAGTTCATAGGGACCGATCCCGGCAGCGAAGAGGGCCAGTCGCCGACCGTGTTCATCGACCGCGCCAGGCGTGAGATCGTGATGCAGTCGTGGATCGCAGACGACGAAACCTTAAAGGCGGTCGAGGAACTGTTCCGGACGGTACCTGGACACGAGACGGTCATCCGCGTGCCTGATCGGATGATCCCCGCCCTCCGCCGAGCCTTGGCCGAATTGGAAGGGGGCGACGGTGTTGGAGAAGCTTCCCCCGCTGCTGGACCGTGAGGGGTGGACCGAACTCTTCGGCTCGGCCACCACCACGCTCGACCACCTCGAACTTCGTGACTCCTATGCCGTGGACACCGAGAGCCCGGCATACCAGCACTGGCGCGAGAACCAGGACAAGCCACGTCCCCCTCGCGAAAGCTACTGGCAGAGTCTCGTCACCGACACCGTGGGGCGCGGTGTGGTCATTCGACGTCTTCGGGTCGTATCGCTGCCCCCGACCGACTACATCCGGTTCGAGCACGCCGGCACTTGGCAGACCGTCGAAGCCGGCGAAGACGTGCGCTGGCTGCCACGGGAGGATGCTGCCGGCCTATTCGTGCCATCGAACGATTTCTGGCTGACCGACCGTGAGCGGATCATGTTCAACCTCTTCGATGGCGACGGACGTCCGAACGGCAGGTTCTTGACGGAGAACATCGACCTCGCCAAGGCCATCAGCGAGGCATTCGACGCGCTGTGGGCATTGGCTACACCGCACGAGGAATTCGTGCTCTGATCCACGCCTGTCCCCTCCGCCATGTCGCCCAAGCAGCCCGGTCGCCTCTACCCGCCTCGGCCGCCAGCAGATTCGCCTGTCCAGCAAGCCCGCAAAGCACTCGCCGACGATCTACGTGAGCTTCTTAAGCGGTCGGGGTCGTCCGGGGCTGAGCTGGCGCGCCACGCCGGTTGGGATGTCTCCAAGACTTCGAAGATCCTCACGCTCGTCACCTCTCCGAGCGTGGACGACATCCGCGCCTGGTGCGCGTTCTGCGGAGCACCGGATCGGGCCGACGACCTCATCCAGAAGATGCTGAACGTCTCCTCGGCGTACGTCGAGTGGCGGCGGCGCGAGAGAGCCGGGTTGCGCAGCGTCCAGGAATCCTACGTCCCGCTGTGGGAACGTACCGAACGGTTCCGGATCTACGAAACCAGCGTCATCCCTGGAGTCCTTCAGACCGAGGGCTACGTCGCAGCCATGCTGCGGACTGTCATCGCGTTCAAGAAGCTCCGAAACGATCTCCCCGAAGCCGTCGCCGCACGACTGAAGCGCCAACACGTCATGCGCTCGGGCGCCCGCACCTTCATCGTCCTCATCGAGGAGGCCGCCCTAAGGGTCGGCTTCGGAGGCTCTGCCGTGATGCGCGAACAGCTCGCCCGCCTGTCCGCCGTCACCGAGTGGCCCAACGTCCTCCTGGGCATCATTCCCTTCACCGCGGACCGCACCGGCCGTCTCTGGGTACCCAAGTCCTTCTGGATCTACGACACCGAGAGAGTGATCACCGAACTCCTCACGGCCGAGGTGACCATCACTCAACGGTCCGAAATCGAGATCTATGAGAGTGCCTTCAACACGCTCGCCGAGCTTGCCGTCTACGGCGGTGAAGCCCGCGCGATCCTCCAGGCGGCTTCCAAGTACTACTCGTGAAACAGAAACTGCTGCAAGGTTCTGCACGATCGTGGTCCGTCTGGGCTGCCCTGCGTCAGGGTCGAGTCAGGTTACACGACTCTTCCTCAACGCCCGATCCGGAGGCCCACCCAAATGGCGCATGAGCTATGAAATCGCCCTCCTCGCCGCCAATGCACGAGATTATCGTCAGTCCCTACATGGGACGCCACGTCATGGTCAAACCGGGCAGCAAGGCAGGCGGGACCATGCCTGCCTACCGGTACCGGGAGCTCGCCGAGGCCGCCCCGGACGCACCGGCCCCGAAATGGCTGGCCACCGCCGCGCGAAAGGCGTGGGGGGTCGAACTGGAGGGCAAGGCGCTCTCACCTCACGTCCTGGTACGTGACGATCCCGGCCTCGGGTACGGGCGGGCGTCGTGGGAGCTGAACCTGGGCTGCAACTACGGGTGCCCCCACTGCTACCTCGGCGTCAAGAAGTTCGAGGGGCTGGAGCTGGAGGACCGCATCAAACTTCTCCTCACCCTGCGAGACGCCGGGGTGCTCTGGCTCCAGATGACGGGCGGCGAGCCCATGGTGGACCGGCTGTTCGTCGAGACCTATACCACCGCCTACGACCTGGGCATGATGATCACGCTGCTCTCCAACGGCTCGCGGCTGTTCCTGCCGGGAATTCTCGATCTGCTGGCAAACCGTCCGCCCGACCGGATCACCCTAAGCGTCTACGGCGGGACCGAAGCCGGCTACGACAAGACGACCGGCCGCAGAGGCGCGTTCCGGCTCTTCTCCAAGGGCCTGGCCGCTGCGCACGAGGCTGGGCTGCCCCTCTCGCTGTCGATGATCGTGACTCACGACAACGCGGACGAGGTGGACCTGATGCGCGCGATGGCAGAGCAGATCGGCGCGCCGATGGACGAGTACACCAACATGGTGCCCACGATCTATGGCGGGGACGAAACGCTCCCGACCCAGTCCGCCGCTCACTTGCGAAAGCGGAAGGTCTTCACCGGCTGCAAGGCCGGGCACACGTTCTTCCACGTCAACCCGTTCGGCAAGGCGTCCATCTGCAAGGTGGGGCGCGACCCGAACATTGACCTGATCGCCGAAGGCGTCGAAGGACTGCGCGGCCTGGGAGTGATCGCCGACTCTCTGCTGTTGCGGCAGGGCGGCTGCACCGGCTGTCAGCTCCAGGGAACCTGCGGTACCTGCATGCCGCTCGTGCAGCTCTATCGCAAGGCCAAGGCCCCCTTGGCAACGTACTGCCAGCACCGAGAGAAGGAGGCGGCAAGCACATGACAGCCACACCCAGAGCCCCCGGGTGCCCCAACCCTACGAATGGCTCGGTCAACCCGTACGAAGAAAGGTAGGGCAGACATGACCACCGCAACCACTTCCGACCAGGCCCTTCCCAAAACGGTCGAGCCGTCCGCCGTGGCCCTGGCCGTCCCGGCCGTGAGGGTCGCGATCGAGGCGCCCGGTATCACTCTGATCGCTAACGTCGACGACCTGTCGGAGGGCAACCTTTGCTCCTGTGCGGCAGGGGACGACAACCCGTTCTAGCCCTGCTCACCTCTGATGAGGCCCCGGACCGTTTCGGTGATCCGGGGCCTTGCCACGTGGGACGCTCGGTAGCCTTCGGGACATGGGATTTCGCTGTGACTGGCTTGAGCCCGTGATACGCGTCCCGTATGTTCCGACGCTCGGCCCGATGCCACCTGAGACCGTCTGTACCGACCTGTTCGACGCCGTTCTCGACGTTGCGCGCACCGGCCAATTCCTCCCGTTCGACAAGGACCGCCGGTGGACGGCCACAAAGGACGAACGGGTCCTCGTCGGCGACATCGTTCACACGGCCACGGAGACGAACGTCCCTGCGCTGAGCACGCGCGGCGGCGGCCTGGTGAAGGTCTACCACTACAGCGCTAAGGAGCCCGACCTCCCAGCACTGGCGCGCTTGGGCGACCGGTTGGCGAAGTTCCACAGCGCCGGGGTCGGCAGCAGAGTGATCTGGTTCTCCGACCGTCCGGACGGGGCACGCGGCAGGGTGATGGTCAAACGCTTCTCCTCCGATGACGAGCGACTGACGCGCAGCGTCCACCCCCTCACCGACTGCCCGGTCGCTGACACATTCGGCGCGTTCGCCGACGAGATCGGGCCGGACGGCTTCCAGTTCCTCTACCAGCGGATGAAGGCCGGGCACCAGGACGGCCCGACCCTCGTCACGGTCACCGACGATCGGATCGTCGGAGCGGTCGGTCCACTCACGACCGTCGCAGGGCCGGACGGCCACGCGATCCAGCAGCCCGCCTACTTCGCCGTACACCCGGCGTACCGGGGCCGTGGTCACGGCCGGAGCCTCTGGCGGGCGTCGATGGCCTGGGGACGCGCCCGTGGCGCCGAGGTCAAGGTGCTCCAAGCGTCTCGCGGCAGCGCCGCCGAAGAACTCTACGTCTCCGAGGGGCTGGAGACACACGGATACGTCTGCCAGATGTAGCGCTCCGGCGGTCGCGCCGCCTGGACCCGTTTGGAGCACACGGATCACCAATGCGGGACGGCTCATGGCGATGAGTAGGCGCGCTGCGCGACCAGTCTGGCCGGGCGACCGGGGGCACGGCATTGTCCTGGACGATTCCAGCCGCCTGTCACCCGCGTCGCCGGGTGGTTGGTGCTGCTGGTCAGTGCATGTCGGTGGTGGACTGGACGGCCGTTCGCAGGGTCGTGCGGTTCAGTAGGAGGATGGGGCCGTTCGGGTCCTTGCTGTCCCGCACCGCCACCACCCCGGCCACGTCCGCCAGTTCGACGCACTCACCGCCGTTGGGCCCGCTGTGTGTGCTCTTGCGCCACTTGACGTTTGTCAGGTCCATCTTTCCTCGATGACCTCTCGGATCAGTTCACGCGACATCTCCTGCGAGAGCGCACGAGAACGGAGCTCGAACAAGGTTCGCGCCAGGCTAGACAGATCGGCCGGGTTGTCCGTGGTGATACCTCGGATCGCTGTCTCGATGTACGCGATCTCGCTCCGATCCTCCATCGTCGCAACCACGAAAGCGCCTAAAACGCCCTCATGCTGGCCACTAGACAACACTACTTGAACCGTGACGTTGGGCAAGAAACTCAGCTCCAAGAGGTGTTGGAGTTGTTCCCGCATCGTCTCGGGCGTCCCCACAGGGGTGTGGAGCACGTGCTCGTCGAGCAGAAACGCGACGATCGGCGGAGTGGAGTCCGTGTCTGCGGTGAGAATGGTTTGGCGGCTGATGCGGGCGTCTGCGGCCTCTTGGTTGCCTCCTAACAGCGCCAATGCGTAGGCCGGGGTCTGGGCCAGCCCAGGGATCACGGAGGGTTGCCAGCAGACCAGCATGGCCGCGTCGGCCTCTACCTGTGGCCAGTCGAACCACAGCGGTACCGGGTGCCCGTCCTTGTTCAAGTCCTCCCACAAGCTGATGAGGGAGCCGCCCGCTTCCAGGTAGTCGTCCACTGCGATCACGAACGACCGTGTGGCGCGCTTCTTCCCGGTCTCGATGCGGCTGACCTGGGGGCCGCTCACCTTCGTTAGATGAGCGATGGTCTCCTGCTTGACGTCTTTGGCCTCCCTCAACCGGCGCATCTGACGGCCGAAGGCGACGAGGGCGGGCGACTCGCGGGGGCGTTGGCGTCGCGGGGGCATGGTCCTACCTCTCGGCGGAATCTGTCGAGCTCGGGGGATGAGATACCACTGCCTTCCACCTGTCAGCGGTAGGCACATCGTAACTCGAAAATGGCGCATTGTATTCCCCACGTCACACACAGTGAGGAGAAATCATGGGCGAGGCGGCCGTGGAGAACGCGATGGTGGTGAAGCAGGACCTCAGGGTGGTCGGGGAGGTGCGGCGGTTCGTGCGGCTGGTCACCGGTCAGTGGGGCATGGACGACTTCGTCCCGTGCCTGGTGGCGAGCGAGCTCGTCACCAACGCATTCCAACACGCCTCCACACCCGACGACGACGTGACCCTGCGGCTGGGCCGCACCGAGGATGGCGCGCTGTGGATGGAGGTCCAGGACCCCACCACCGATCTGCCCAACCTGCGGGAGACCGACGCGCTCAGCGAGGCGGGCCGGGGACTGCTGATCGTCGACCAGTTCTGCCGCTGCTGGGGCGTCCGTCCCCTGTCCGGCAACGCCGGCAAGGTCGTCTTCGCGGTCATCGACCCGTGAAGATCACGCGGAGGGGCGGTCGGAGGGGGCCGCCCCTCCGCGTCCCCCAACCCGGCCCCTCCGAGACGACGGGCTAGGGGATCGGGTCGAAGGGGATGCGGAGCGCGGCGATCATTTCCTGGTCCACCGGGACGTTGGAGCGCACCTCGATCGGGGAGTCGCCCGACCTGACCCAGAACCCGACGCTCAGCTTGCCGCCCTTCAGGTCCTGGAAGTTCTCGCCCTCGGCGAACTCCAGGCCGACCTCCTCGGTGTACTTCTGCCATTCCTGGTTCGGCTCCAGCTTGAACGGCTTGAAGACCTGGCGGCGCTGGAGCACCTCCTTGTCCCCGTCGAAGTTCCAGTCGAAGATCACCGAAACGCTGGCGTCGGGATCGCCGTTGGAGCGCACCCAGAAGTCGAAGGTCGTCTCGGTGTCCGGGTTGTAGGTGTCGTTCATGCCGCAGAGGGTGTACCGCACGGGACTCCACGTGCACCCCCATGTGTCGCCGACCCGCTCGAACCCCGGGCTCTTGACGGGGAAGCTCCAGACGGCGGGCTCCTCTCCCGGCTCGGGCGGCACGGGCCACGGGCTGGACTTGCTCAGATAGAACAGGTTGTTCCCGGGGCCGCCGAGGGGACGTTCCTCGCCGTCGCCGTCGCCCTCGCCCGCCGGGGGAGGCTCGGCGCCGCCGCCTTCGGGCGGGGCCGAGGACTCCTGCCGGGGCTCCTGGTCGGGTGGCGGGGCCTTGTCACCCGGGAGGCTCAGCGGGTTGCCCACCGGAACCATGGCGCCGTCCCTCGCCCGTGAACCGAACTTGGGCGTGAACGTGAACCAGGCGATGGTGAACGCGACGGCGGTCGCCACCAGCAGGCCCAGGAACCCCAGGAGCCAGCGCGGCATGACCGCCCCCTGCACGAAGACGCCCCCGACCTCGACCGGCTCGACCCCCGAGCGCAGCACGTTCAGCGTGTAGGGGTGCGACTCGCGGTGCCCGAACCAGGTGATGGCGCCCGGGGTGATCCGTCCCTGGACCCATGCGGCCCGGCCCGGTTCGATCTGCACGTGGGCCGGACGCAACTCGAAGCCGAGCCGCCCGCTGTTGTCCTTGCCGGTCAGCGACGCGGTCAACCGGGTGTTGCCGAGGTTGTCCACGGCGAACTTCGGCTTGGCCCGGAACCGGCCGCGCACGGTGTGCGGCAGCAGCTCCGCCCGCACTTCGGTGAACGGCGTGACCGTCAGGTGTCCTTCGACGACGGTCTTGCCGGCGGGCTGTTCGGTCGGCGTCACCTCCACCGCGAACGGGTGCCCGCCCGCGACCGCGTCCGGCGTCCTCGGCGGCCGAAAGGTGATCTCCGCCGTTCCGGTCGTGCCCGGGTAGAGCCGCAGCGTCCGCGGCTCCACCCGGGCCCACATGCCGGGCCCGCCGGCGACCCCGATCCGGTACTCCTCGACCAGATCGGTCGTGTTGCGCAGCTTCAACGTGACGGTCGCGGCGTCGCCGGGGTCCACGGTCGCCGACGCCGGGTCGAGAGAACTCCAAATGCTCACCGATCGGACGCTAGCCCGCCGTGAAAAGCACCGGTATGTCCCCGCGTGCACCTTCGGATGCACGCCTCCCTGCCCGTACGGCCGCGCGGTGCCCCGCCGTGCGCGCACGTGCCGTGGCCGCGTCCGTCCGGCACCCGAGTTCTGGCACCGGACGGCCGAGCGGGCGGCCGGGAGGTCCCGCGATGGTGCCCTTCCGGACCCTCCCGCTGACGCGCCCCACCCGGTAGGTGTACGACGAAACGGCAGGAAGGTGATGTTGCCATGGATCTCAGTGAACGGCGAGAGCGGTCCCGATCCCGGGCCCGTGCCCCATCGGCCACATCCGCGCGCGCGGGCGAGGAGCGGGCGAACCCCGCGATCCCCGGCCAACCTCTAGGTGTGTCCGACATGCTGGCGCTCCAGCGGTCCGCGGGCAACGCGGCCGCGTCCCAGGCGGTGGAGGGCCGGCGGCCCGGTCACGGGCCCGGGGTGACCGTGCAGCGAGTCCCGACCAGGCCGATCGGCGCCCTGCCGGACTTCCCGCGGGACTACGGCACGAGCAATCTGGCCCCGCCCGACCCGCAGGACCAGGAGAACCTGGAGAACATTTTCCCTTCGTCCGACGGCGTCTACACGCAGTTTCCCGACCCGACCACCTTGGGCTTCTCCCTCGTCCAGGGCATATCCAGAGCGTTCAAGAAGGTTTCCCGTCCCGACTCCGACGCTCCCGCCGGTTCCGCTTCCACCGCCGCCGACTGGGTGAAGGGGATCAACTCCCAGCGGGACGACCCCACGGACGCCTACCGGCGCAACTGCATCGACGCCGCGCGGAGCTTCATCGCCTCGTGGTCCGGCAACCCGACCGCGGCCGCCTCGATCGCCGGCGCCGGAGTGGAGGCCGGCGGCAACGAGCGGACGAAGGCCTGGCTGCAGACCGAATGGAAGACCGATGACGATGTGGCCGGCCCGCAGGAGCAGGTCAATGGGGTGTGGGAGGCCGTGGCGACCCGACTGAAGGAGGCGGGGCACGGCGCGTCGAGCATCGTGGTGTTCAGGCGAGTGGAGTCCCAGAATGTCCACGCCGTCTGCGGTGTCAACCACAACGACAAGGTGGTTTGGATCGACCCGCAACTCGGGCGGGTCAGCTCGAAGCCGATGTACAACGGCGACCTCTTCATGACGATCACGCTCACGCCTCAGGGAGCACCGATCGCCGCGCCTCAACCCATACGGACCGGACTGTTCTGAGCCCCGAAAGGGCCGCCGGAGGGTCGCGCGGGCAGCGGACGGTGCCCTCCGGTTGGGACGGACGGACGTTCCGGCGAGGGCGGCTGGACGGCAGGGTTTCGATGAACCCACATCCGTCCCAACCGGGGGAGTAGCTGTCAATGCCCACGTACCTGTCACCCGGCGTCTATGTCGAGGAGGTGGCCAGCGGGGCCCGCCCGATCGAAGGGGTGGGCACGGCTGTGGCGGCCTTCGTCGGATTCGCTCCCGAAGGCCCCCTGAACGAACCCGTGCTGGTCACCAACTGGTCGCAGTACGTCGCCTCGTTCGGGGACTTCACCGACGGCTACTACCTCGCCCACGCGGTGTACGGGTTCCTCAACAACGGCGGCAGCACCTGCTACGTGGTCCGCGTCGGCGGGGCGTCGCAGAACGGTGCGCGGAACGGCGCGAACGCCGGACCCAAGGAGATCGCCGCGGCGGCGCCCTCCCGGCTCGGCGGGTTCAGCGTCGCCGCGCTCCCCTCCGGCGCCGGCGGGACCGTCACCGTCGAGGTCGCCGACATCGACGGCGGCGACAAGGGCGGCGACAAGCCCGACGACCGGTTCAAGCTGATCGTCAAGGTCGACGACACGGTGGCGGAGAGCTTCAACGTGTCGACCAAGAAGAACACCCGCACCTACATCGTCACGCAGGTGAAGGAGCGTTCGAAGCTCATCACCGTGACCGAGGCGGCCTCCGGGCAGATCGCCAGGCCCGACAACCAGAGCGTGACGCTGGCCGTCCCCGCGGCGCCCGCCGCGCCGACCGCCGACGGCCAGGCGGTCACCCCCGAGCACTACCTGGGCGACGCCGCCGACCGCACCGGCTTCGGTGGGCTGGAGGCCCTCGACGCGGTCACCATGGTCGCGGCCCCGGACCTGATGAGCGCCTTCCAGCGCGGCGCCATCGACCTGGAGGGCGTCAAGGCCGTCCAGCTCGGCATGATCGCGCACTGCGAGCTGATGGGCGACCGGGTGGCCATCATCGACCCGCCACCCGGCCTGAACGCCCGGCAGATCCACGAATGGCGGCAGGAGACCGCCGGATACGACTCGCGCTACGCCGCCCTCTACTACCCGTGGATCAAGGTCTTCGACCCGTCGTCCGGGAAGACCGGGCTGATCCCGCCGAGCGGTCACCTGGCCGGCATCTGGGCCCGCAGCGACGTCGAGCGCGGCGTCCACAAGGCCCCCGCCAACGAGGTCGTCCGCGGCGCCGTGGACCTGGGCCTCCAGGTCACCAAGGGCGAGCAGGACCTGCTCAACCCGATCGGCGTGAACTGCATCCGCTCGTTCCCCGGCCGCGGTGTGCGGGTGTGGGGCGCGCGGACCCTGTCGTCCGACCCGGCCTGGCGCTACCTGAACGTCCGCCGGTATTTCAACTACCTGGAGGAGTCGATCCTGCTCGGCACCCAGTGGGTGGTGTTCGAGCCGAACGACCACGCGCTGTGGGCACGGATCCGCCGCAACATCGCCGCGTTCCTGGTGACCGAGTGGCGCGACGGCGCCCTGTTCGGCGCCAGCGAGGAGCAGGCCTTCTACGTCAAGTGCGACGAGGAGACCAACCCGCCCGAGTCGGTCGACCTGGGCCGCGTGGTCTGCGAAATCGGCGTCGCACCGGTCAAACCCGCCGAGTTCGTCGTGTTCCGGCTGGCGCAGATTTCCGGCGGCGGCGAACTAGAGGAATAAGGCATCCCCGTCAATAGACGACTTTCCCAGGTAGGAGGAGAACCATGCCATTCGAAAAGGGCGACTCTGCCGTCTCGCACAATTTCGGGATCCAGATCGACGGCGTGATGGTCGAGTACGTGCACCGGGTGACCGGGCTCGGTCAGCGGCAGGACGTGATCGAGTTCAAGCAGAACACGGCCCAGGGCGAGCCGGTCACCGCGAAGATGCCCGGCGTCCCGCAGGCGGGCGAATGCACGATCGTCCGCGCCGCGACGGGCAGTTCGGCGTTCACCGAGTGGATCAAAAAGTCGTTCGAGGGCGACATGAGCTCGGCCCGCAAGGACGCCACGATCATCATGATGGACTACCAGCAGAACCCGGTCCGCCGCTTCAACCTCCGCAACGCGTGGTGCAGCGACCAGCAGTTCGACGACCTGGAGGCCGGTGGCACCTCGCCCGTCACCGAGACGATCACCATCACGTACGAAGAGATGAAGATCGAAGAGAGCTGATGCGCCGCTCAGCCCCCCTCGTGGACACGGTCCGGATGCGGACCGAGTTCACCTTCGAACTTCCGCGCGGGTACGTGGACGACGCCGGAACCGTCCATCGCGACGGCACGATGCGCCTCGCCACGGCGAAGGACGAACTGGTCCCCCTCCAGGACGTGCGCGTCCGGGAGAACCCGCCCTACCTCTCGGTGGTGCTGCTCGCCCGGGTGATCACCCGGCTGGGGTCGCTGCCGAGCGTCCATGACGGCATCGTGGAGGGCCTGTTCGCCTCCGACCTGGCGTTCCTGCAGGACTTCTACCGGCAGATCAACACCGAGGGCCACACCCTGGCCACCGTCGACTGCCCCTCCTGCGCGGAGTCCTTCGAGGTGGACCTCGCCGGGAGCCGCCTGGGGGAATCGTGACGTACCCGCCGGAACGCCTGCACCGGGAGATCGCCTACATCGCCTACCACTTCCACTGGTCCCTCGACGAGATCATGGACCTGGAACACCCGGACCGGCGCCGGTACGTCACCCAGATCGCCTCGCTGGTGAGCGGCTGACCATGGGCATCCGTGATCTGTTCTCCCGCCGCCGCCCTCGCACGGCGGCGGGACCCGCCACCATCGAGGCCCCCGACGCCGGTTGGCGCGCCCTGCCGCCGCCGCGCCGCCCACCCTCGATGGGCACGGTCACCGACACCTCCTTCGGCGCGTCTCTGTCGACGTGGCAGAACCCCTTCCTCTCGGGGGAGATGACCCGCCAGGTGCGCCCGGACGCGCCGAGCAGCGTCGGCGAGGACCCGCCACGCCCCCGCCACGCGGGCACGTCCCCGCCCATGCCGCTGGCGTCCACCCCGGAGCCGCCCCCGGCGACCCCGCTGACCAGCGCCCGCGGGCACAGGCGTCCACCCCGCCAGACCCGCGCTTTGAAGGCCCGGCCGCCGTCCCCGCCCGCCCCACCGCCCCCCGCCGAACCCGAGCCCCCCAACGCTCCGGAACCACCGCCCGGCTCCGATGCGCCCGCGCTCCCTCCGGTGCAGCGCAAGGCCGCTCCCAGAGGCGTGCGACTTTCAGAGTCTTCGCCCGTGCAGTCCCCGGGTACTCCACCCTCTCCCGAGGTGCCCGACGTTTCGGAATCCCCGGCTGGTTCGGTTGCTCCGACGCGTCGTCCGGTGCAGCGCAAGGCCGCGCCGAAAGGCGTGCGGTCGTCGGATTCTCCGCCCGTGCAGTCGCCGGGTGCTCCACCGTCTTCCGGCGGTTCTGAGGTGTCCGGCGTTTCGGATTCTTCGTCCGGCTCCGGTGCGCCCGTGCTCCCTCCGGTGCGGCGCAAGTCCGCGTCCGAAGGTGTGCGGTCGTCGGATTCTTCGCCCGTGCAGTCCCCGGGTACTCCACCCTCTCCCGAGGTGCCCGACGTTTCGGAAGCCCCGGCTGGTTCGGTTGCTCCGACGCGTCGTCCGGTGCAGCGCAAGGCCGCGCCCGAAGGTGTGCGGTCGTCGGATTCTCCGTCCGTGCAGTCGCCGGGTGTTCCACTGTCTTCCGGCGGTTCTGAGGTGTCCGGCGTTTCGGAGTCATCGGCTGGTTCGGTTGCTCCGACGCGTCGTCCGGTGCAGCGCAAGTCCGCGCCCGAAGGTGTGCGGTCGTCGGACTCTTTGTCCGCGCACTCCCCGGGTGCTCCACCGTCGTCCGCCGGTTCTGGGGTGTCCGGCGTTTCGGATTCTTCGCCCGTGCAGTCCCCGGGTACTCCACCCTCTTCCGAGGTGCCCGATGTTTCGGAAGCCCCGGCTGGTTCGGGTGCCCCCACGCGTCGTTCAGTGCGGCGCAAGGCCGCGCCCAAACGCGTGCGGTCGTCGGATTCTCCGTCCGTGCAGTCGCCGGGTGCTCCACCGTCGTCCGCCGGTTTTGAGGTGTCCGGCGTTTCGGATTCTTCGTCCGGGTCTGGTGCGCCCGTGCTCCCTCCGGTGCGGCGCAAGGCCGCGTCCGAGGGTGTGCGGTCGTCGGATTCTTCGTCCGTGCAGTCGCCGGGTGCTTCATCGTCTTCCGGTGGTTCTGGGGTGTCCGGCGTTTCGGAGTCATCGGCTGGTTCGGTTGCCCCGACGCGTCGTCCGGTGCAGCGTAAGGCCGCGTCCGAAGGTGTGCGGTCGTCGGATTCTTCGCCCGTGCAGTCGCCGGGTGCTCCATCGTCTTCCGCCGCATCTGAGTTGCCCGACGTTCCGGGACAACCGCCCGGGTCGAGCGCCCCGGCGCGACGTCGGGTGCAGCGAAGGTCTGCCGCCGAAGGCGTGGGTCCGTGGGATTCTTCGCCCGCGCGATCCCCGGGCGCTCCTCCGGAACCGTCCGAACTGCCGGTCCAGCGCTCGACGGCGGGCGAGACGCGAGGACGCGACGCCGCGCGTCCGACGACGGGTCAGAGGTCGTCGGCGGTGCCGAACGAGGACACACCGGACCCCGCAGGGGACGACAGCCCAGCGCCCAAGGCGCCGAGGCCCGTTCGAAGTGTCGGGCTGGGTGCGCCACTGCCTGCGGCTCCGCCCACGGGCCGGCCGATTCAGCGCAGACCCACGAGTGCGTCCGAGGGCGTTCAGCCGCCGGTCGCGGACTCTGCGCGCTTTCCCGAGTCTCCGTCTTCTCCGCAGGAAGCCGCGCCGTCGTCCCGCGAGTCCACGCCGTCCAGTCCCAAGCTTACGCGGCAGGATTCGCCGCCTTCGCGTGAGGCCGCGCCGTCTTCGGGCGGGGCTGGGTCGTCGGCGCCCTCGGTTCCGAGGCCGGTTCGGCGTGCTGGGCTGGGTGCGCCGCTGTCCGCGGGTCCGTCCACGGGACGTCCCGTTCAGCGCAAGTCCTCTCCTGAGTCCGCGTCGTCTCCGCAGAAAGTCGCGCCGTCGTCACCCGCCACGCCGTCCAGCCCCAAGCCCGCGCGGTCTACGCACGAGGCCGCGCCGCCTTCGAGGGAGGCTGGGTCGTCGACGCCCACGATTCCGAGGCCTGTCCGGGGCCCTGGGCTGGGTGTGCCGCTGTCTGCGGGTCCGTCCACGGGACGTTCCGGCCAGCGCAAACCCACGAGTGCGTCCGATGGTGACCAGCCGCCGAGCACGGACTCCGCGCGCTTTCCCGAGTCCGCGTCGTCTCCGCAGGAAGGCGCACCGTCTTCGGGCGAGAGTGCGCGGCGTCCCGCGGCGTCGAGTTCTTCGAGCGGTGCTCCGCACGCCGGAGGCGGGGAGCCGCCCGTGCAGGCGCCCGGCGGGCCGGGTGTCGTCCGGCCGGTCCAGCGCACCGCTGGGCCGTCCGGCGAAGCGCATTCTGATCGCCGTCCCGCACTGCCGGGACGGTCGGAGCTTGGATCAGTGGGGGAGGACGGCGGACACGGCCTTCCCCACGTTCCAGGGGCCCCGCCCGCCGCGCGGCCGGCGCGGCGGGCGGGGCTGAACGCTCCGGTCCAGCGGTCGGACGCCGGGCGTCCGACCGGGGGTGGGAGGGCGGGGCGGAGCCAGGCCGCCCCGCCCGCCAGGACTCCCGGCGTAGAGCCGAGAGCCGAAACGTCCGAGTCAGGTGTTCCGCCGACCGCGCCCCGACAGGGTGATCGCGAAGCCCGGCGGGCGGCCCCCGCACGGCCGGTTCCTCGGCCGGGGCGAGCGGGCCCGGTTCGTCCGGTCCAGCGGTCGCAGCGCGCGGCCGCTCCGCTCGGAGCGCGGGTGGGGGCCGTTCGGGCGGCTCGACCGACCGCCATCAGACGGCCGCCGGTTCAGCGCGCCGCGGTGCCTCTGCTCACCACCGCGTCGCATGATCCGGTGAGCCGGGTCCCCGGAGTCGGATCCGCTCCGGGCGTGCCCGTCGCGAGCCCGGGGGGCTCCTCCGGGAGCTCCCTTGCTCCGGAGACCCCCGGGCTCGCACCCGACCGTCCCGTGCAACGCGCGGCGGTGCCGCCGCCGAAGCGGGAACCGGCGCCCGCGCCGACAGCGCCGCCCGTTCCGGTTCAGCGTGAGCAGGCGCCGGCGCCGCCTCCGGCGAAGGGCGGAGCCGAGCGGCCGGCGGACATGGATCTGGACGAGCTCGCCAGACGCCTGGTGGGGCCGATGTCACGGCTGCTGCGGGCCGAGTTGCGGATGGACCGGGAGCGGGTCGGGCGGTTGCGCGACCAGCGGAGCTACTGAACGGAGTGCGATGACGACGAAGAAGGACCCGGGCTCGACGGTCTTTTTCCGGCTCACCATCGACGGGCAGAGCCTGGGCAGCTTCAACGGGTGCGACGGGCTCGCCGCCCAGGTGGAGATCGAACAGCGGGAAGAGGGCGGCAACAACGGGCACGTGTGGCAGCTGCCCTCCCGCGTGCGGCACTCCAACGTCCGGCTGACCAGGCCGCTCACCGAGGAGACCACCAAGGTGATGGCCTGGATCTCGTCGGTCGCCACCGGGATCAAGCGGCCGACGGCGCAGATCGAGGCGCTGCGCGCGGACGGATCGCTGGTCGCCCGCTGGGGGTTGCTGGACGTGGTGCCGGTGAGCTGGACGGGCCCGACCCTCGACCCCAGCAGCCCGGCGGTGGCGACGGAAGTACTGGAGATCGCGCACCACGGGTTCACGAGCTGATGGCGGGCAGGACGAGCCACGTCCGGGCGACGCTCAGCATCCACAACCCGCCGGCGGGCGCCGGGACGCGTCCGGGCGGGCTGATGAGGCGGGTCAAGTTCCAGTTCAACCCGGCGCAACTGGAGCTGACCAAGTCGGCCAACTGGCAGTACACGCCCGCGGTCGCGACCCGGGCGGCGGCGAAGGTGGAGTTCCTTGGCACCAACCAGCAGACCCTCGAACTGGAGATGTTCCTCGACTCCTCCGACCGTCCCGGGCGCCCGAAGGTGCGCAAGGACGTCGAGGCGGTGCTGGCGTGCCTGCGGCCCGCGCCGTCCAGCCTGCCGGACCGCGCGTCGCCCCCGTGGGTGATCTTCGAGTGGGGCGGGTTCACCACCGTGCGGTTCGTCGCGTACGTGCGGCAGGTGAGCGCGTCGTACACGCTGTTCAGTTCGACCGGGGAGCCGGTCCGCGCGGTGTGCCGGTTGTCGCTGGAGGAGATCCCGCGGGACACGCCCGGCCAGAACCCGACGTCGGGGGCGCTGACCGCGCGCAGCGTGCACACGCTGGTGGCGGGCGACACGCTGGCGTCCCTGGCCTGGCGGGAGTACGGCGACGCGACCGCGTGGCGGGTGATCGCCGAGGCCAATGAGATCGACGACCCGATGCGGCTGGTGCCGGGGCGGGAGCTGCTGCTGCCCGCCGCCGAGGAAATGAGGGCCTGACGGTGGGGGGACAGGAGCCGGCGAGCTCGTACACCAACCAGCTCGTGGTGACCATCGACGGGCGCCCGCTGACGCCCGAACAGAAGGGAAGTCTGGTGGAGGGGTGGGTGGATTCCAGCGTGAACATGCCCGCCTCCTTCCAGTTGAGCTTCCGAGACCCGCACCAGCGGGTGCTGGGGGAGCTCAGGGTGAAGCTCGGGTCGAAGGTGGTGCTGCGCGCGATGGCCGTCGGCAAGGACGGCGGCAAGCCGCTGTTCACCGGGGAGGTCACCGCGCTGGAGGCCGACTTCGACGGCACCGGGAAGTACAGCGTGGTGCGGGGCCACGATCCGGGGCACCGGCTGCTGCGCAACCGGCGGGTCGAGGGGTACGAGAACATGACGGCGTCCGACATCGCCCGCAAGCTGGCGAGCCGGAACAAGCTGAAGGTCGGCCGGATCGACCCGACCAGGACGGTGTACGACAGGATCACCCAGCCGAACGTCACCGACTGGGACTTCCTCACGAGGCTGGCCCGCGAGAACGGCGTCGACGTCTACTTCTCCGACCAGGGGATGTTCCAGTTCGTCGAGCCGAAACCGGCGTCGGGCGCGCCGGGCAAGGGCACCAAGGCCGGGTCCAGCCCGTACGTGCTGGAGTTCGGCGTCAACCTGCTGCGCTGCCGGACCGGGGTCACCGCGTCGGACCAGGTCGACCGGGTGCGGGTGCGGGGCTGGGACGTCCGCCTGAAGAAGGGCGTGGTCGGGACCGCGACCGCCACCACGAACCCCGAACTGGCCATCGGCCTGACCGGCAAGGCCGCGACCGGGCCGTTCGGGAAGGCGGAACTCGTCGAGACCGGCGTGCCCTACGACACCTTCGCGCAGGTCCAGGAGGCCGCGAACGCGCTCGCCGCCGATGTGAGCGCCGCGTTCGCCGAGCTGGAGGCCGAGGTGCGCGGCGACCCGAAGCTGCGCCCGGGGCTGCCGGTCGCGTTGAACGGGATCGGCCGCCCGTTCGAGGGCAAGTACACCGTCACGTCCGCCCGGCACGTGTTCATGAACGGGGAGCGGTACGAGACATGGCTGACGGTGTCCGGCCGCCAGCACCGCTCGCTGTTCGGGCTGGCCTCCGGCAGCGCCGGGCCCGCCGCGCCGAAGGTCCCGGGAGTGGCGTCGGCGATCGTCACCGACATCCAGGACCCGCGGAACGAGGGCCGCGTCAAGCTGCGCTTCCCCTGGCTGGACGGGACGTACGTCAGCGACTGGGCGCGGGTCGTGCAGTTCGGCGGGGTGCGCGGCGGCGGGCTGCTCATGCCCGACGTGAACGACGAGGTGCTGGTGGCGTTCGACCGCGGCGCCCTCGACCACCCCTACGTCATCGGCGGCCTCTACAACGGCCACGACCGGCTGCCCCGGTACCAGCCGATGCCGGTGGTCGGGCCGTCCGGCAGGGTGAACTGGCGCAGCGTCGCCTCCCGCACCGGCAACCGGATCGAGCTGCTGGACGCGCCCGCCCGCCAGGGCGTCAAGATCTCCAGCGGTGACGACCGGATGACCGTCGAGATGCGGGAGACCGGCACCCGGCTCACCGTGCGGAGCGACGGCACCGTCGACATCTCCGGCACCCGGGCGGTGACGATCGACGGCTCGGTGGTGACGATCAAGGCCGCCACCCGGCTCGACCTGCGGTCGGCGAGCATCGGACTGAACGCGGCGAACATCGCGCTCAACGGCGCGAGCATCGCGCTGACCGGGGCGAACATCAGGCTCACCGGGATGGTCGAGGCCATGGGAAAGATGAACGTCACGCCGATGCTCACGATGAACAACAAGCTGGTCATGATCGTGCCGGTCTGAGCGAGGGGACGTGATGGGGGAACAGTTCGTCGGCGCGGGATGGGGATTTCCGCTGCGGGTCAGCGCGTCCGGCGGGATCGTGCTGGTCACCGGGGAACGGGAGATCGAGGAGGCGATCCGGCTGGTGCTGGCGACGGCGCCGGGCGAGCGCCCGGTCCGGCCGGAGTTCGGCTGCGCGATCCACGACCTGGTGTTCGCGCCCGCCAACGAGGAGACCGCGGGCCGTATCGCCTACGAGGTGCGCGCCAGCCTGGACCGCTGGGAGCCGCGCATCGACGTCTCCGACGTGCGGGTGAGCACGTCGCCCGACGACGGCGCGGTGCTGTTCATCGACGTCACCTACGAGATCCGCGGTACCAACAACCCGCGCAACCTGGTCTTCCCGTTCTACGTGATCCCGTCGCACGACGACCCGTCGGAACCCGGCCCGTCCCCCGAGAGCGGAACCTGATGACCCTGCCCGTGCCCAACCTCGACGACCGGCGTTTCCAGCAGTTCGTCGACGACGCCAAGCGCTACATCCAGCAGCGCTGCCCCGAGTGGACCGACCACAACGTCTCCGACCCGGGCGTGACGCTGATCGAGGCCGTCGCGCACATGGTCGACCAGCTCGTCTACCGGCTCAACCGGGTGCCGGAGAAGAACCATGTCGCGTTCCTCGACCTGCTCGGCATCACGCTGCTGCCGCCCGCCGCGGCCCGCTCGGACGTGACGTTCTGGCTGTCGGCGCCGCAGGAGCAGGACGTGCTGCTGCCCACCGGCGTGGAGGTCGCGAGCGAACGCACCGAACACGAGGAGGCCATCGTGTTCACCACCGAACGCGACCTGCGGATCGTGCCGTGCGAGTTGACGGCGATCGCCGTGCAGCCGGAGGGGAGACCCGCGGTCGACCACACCGCCGACGTCCAGGGCGGGGAGGACTTCGCCTGCTTCTCCGCCGTGCCCCGTCCGGGGGACGTGCTGGCGTTCGGGCTGTCGGCGGCGGTCCCGTCCTGCGCGGTGCTGCTCACGCTGGACAGCCGGGTCGACGGCGTCGGCGTCGACCCCCGGCAGCCGCCGCTGCGCTGGGAGGCGTGGACCGGTGAGGGCTGGCGGTGGTGCGAGGCCGAGTCCGACGGCACCGGCGGGCTGAACCGGCCTGGCGAGGTGATCCTGCACGTCCCGGACGGGCACGTGAAGTCCCGGCTGGGCACCCGGGAGGCCGCGTGGCTGCGCTGCCGGGTGACCGATCCGCAGACCGGGCAGCCGTTCTACTCGGTGTCGCCGACCGTCCGATCCGCCGAGGCCGCCACGATCGGCGGCACGACCGGCGCGATCCACGCCGAGACGATCCTGGACGAGATGCTCGGCGAGGCCGCGGGAGTGCCGGGGGAGCGGTTCCGGATCGAGCACGCCCCCGTGGTGGCCGGAGACCCGCCGCTGGTGCTGGAGTCGTCCGACGGCGACGGCTGGGAGGAATGGCAGGTCGTCGAGCATTTCTCCGCGTCCAGGCCCACCGACCCGCATTTCCGGCTCGACGCGGCGACGGGCGAGATCTCCTTCGGCCCGGCCGTCCGCACCCCGGACGGCAGGCTCCAGCAGCACGGCGCCGTCCCGACCAAGGGCGCGGTGCTGCGCGCGAGCCGCTACCGGACGGGCGGCGGTCGCGCCGGGAACGTGGCGCGCGGGGCGCTGAGCGTGCTGCGCACCTCGATCCCGTACGTCGCGCGGGTGGAGAACCGGGAGGCGGCCCGCGGCGGCGTCGACGCCGAGACGCTGGAGGAGGCCAAGGTCCGCGCCCCGATCGCGTTGCGCGCCCAGGACCGGGCGGTGACCCCCCGCGACTACGAGGAGCTGGCCCGCCGCGCCGCGCCGGACGCCGCCCGCATCCGCTGCCTGCCCGTGGACGGGTCCGGCGCGGGCGCCGTGCGCGTCCTGGTGGTGCCGCAGGCGGTCGCCGACCCGGGCGGCCGGTTGCGGTTCGAGCAGCTCGTGCCGGGCGACGACCTGCTGCGCCGGGTCACCCGGCATCTGGACGAACGCCGCCCGATCGGGATCAGGCTGGCCGTGGGCCCGCCGTTCTACCAGGGCGTCACCGTGGTCTCCACGCTGCACGCGTTCGGCGGCACCGAGGCCGAACGCGTCCGCCTCGCCGCGCTGGACGCCCTGTACGCCCACCTCGACCCGCTGACCGGCGGCGCGGACGGCCGGGGCTGGCCGTTCGGGCGGCCGCTGCAGTCGGGCGAGGTCTTCGCCGTCCTGCAGCGGGTGCCGGGGGTGGAGCTCGTCGACGAGGTGCGGCTGCACGCCGCCGACCCGCTGACCGGCAAGCGCGGCGAACCCGTCGACCGGATCGATCTGGACGCCACCGCCCTGGTGTTCTCCTACGACCACAAGCTCCGGGTGCTGGGCGGCGCGTCATGAGAGGCGCCGTCGACGGCCTGCTCTCGCCGCTTCCGCTGGGCCCGGCGCTGCCGGCGGTGTTCGCGGAGGACGACCTGATCCAGCGGTACGTGACCGGTCTCGACGACCTGTTCGCCCCGCTGCTGTCGGTGCTGGACTGCCTGGAGGCGTACTTCTCACCGGACCTCGCCCCCATGGACTTCGTCGGCTGGCTCGCCGGATGGGTCGGCGCGGAGCTGCACGGAGAGGAGTCCGAGCGGCAGGCCCGCGGCGCGGTCGCGGCGGCGACGGCGCTGCACCGGATGCGCGGCACCCGCCGCGGGCTGGCCGCCGCCGTCCGGATGGGATTCGGGGTGACGCCCGAGATCGTCGAGAGCGGCGGCGCGGCCTGGTCGGAACGGCCGCGCGGCGAGTTCCCGGGCGACCGGGAACCGCGCCTCGAAGTGTTCGTGAGGGTCCCCGACCCCTCCACGGTGGACGTGCGGAGACTGGACGCCCTCGTCGGTGCCGTCCGTCCCGCCCATGTCCCCTACGCCGTACACGTTGTGAAGAAAGGGGCCGAGCAGTGACGACGGCCGGAATCTGCGGGAACTGCGGGGCCACCCATCAGGGCGGCTCGTTCTGTGACCGATGCGGCGCGGTGCTGAGCTGGGCGAAGTCCGAGGACCCCGCCCGGCCCACCGCGTCCTCCACCCACCCCGACCCGGTACCCGGGCCGCCGCCCCCCGACCGGGTGCCCGGGCCCCCGAACCCGGCGCCCGCGCCGCCCACGGCACCGCCCCCGGTGTCCGCGGAGCCGCCGCCCACGGCGATCCCCGGGCAGGAGCCCGGGGACGTGCGGGTCTTCCCGCAGCCGGGACGGCGGCCCGCCAGGGACGAGCGGGCCCGGCGGCTGGTGATCCCGGTCGCTCCCGAGAACCCGGCCGCCGCCGCGCCCGGCCCCGCTCCCGTGCTGCCCGGCCGTCCGGAACCCGCCAGGCCGCAGGTGCGGCGCGCCGAGCGCGCCGACTGGTCCGGGGGCATCCCCTGCCCGTGGTGCGACACCCCGAACCCACCCGGCCGGAACTTCTGCCGCCAGTGCGCGATGGCGCTGTCGGCGGCGGACAAGGACGGGTACCGCACCCGCACCTGGTGGCAGCGGCTCTTCGGCGGTGACGTCCCCCGGGAGGCGCCCTGGGCGGGGGAGCGGCCGAGGCTGCGCCGCGGTGGCCGTGCCCGCCTGCTGTCCTGGGCCGCGCTGGTCCTGCTCGCCGTGCCGCTGGTCTGGACGGCGGCGGTGAAGACCGACGACGCGGTCAACGGGGTCGTCGACCATTTCGTCAAGCGGGCGCCCGCGCCGACGAGCGCGGCGAAGGCGTCGCACACCGACCCCAAGCACGGGCCCAAGTTCGCGTTCGACGCGCTCAAGAACACCTTCTGGGGCACCGGTCACGGCGGCAGCGGGCAGAACATCTTCCTGGAGGCGACGTTCGCGCAGCCCCGCCGCCTGCTCAACGTGATCATCACTTCGGGGATGTCGACGCAGCCGGACAAGTACGCCACGCAGGCCCGTCCGCAGAGCCTGCACGCGACCGTGTTCTCCTCCGACGGCAGCAGCAGGACCACGACGCTGCACCTCGACGACGTCCCAGGGCCACAGAAGCTCAAACTTCGCGGTGACAACGTCGTCCGGGTCCGGCTGACGATCCGTTCCGCCTACGGCGTCGCGGACGACCGGCAGGTCTGCATAGCCGAGGTCGAGTTCTTCACCCGGTCCACCGCCAAGACGCTCTGACCCCGAGGGGAGGACGGTCACCCGGGGTCGTGTCTCGTCGACGGCCGGACCGTCGCGTTCCCCGGCACCTGCGGGCGGCCGGCACCGATGATCGAGGACGTGTCGTTCGGCCTGAAGACCGGTGACACGCCGGGCACCGTCCGGGTCGACGGCGCCGACCATCCGAAGGGTCGGTCATCGCCTCATGAGCCGGACGGAATGTAGGTCCAGGCGTTGGTGTGGGTCTCCTTGACGTCCACGCAGGTCGCGGTGAAGTCCTTCGAGTCGATCAGGCGGTATCCGGTGGCGGTCTGGTAGACCGAATCGGAGATGATCAGCCCGAAGTCGGCGCTGCTCTCCTCCAGCTGTCGCTTGAAGGTGTCCGCCTCCAGGAGGCGGAAGAGCAGGTTGACGGCCTTCCCGGACACGCCGTAGGGGTCCTGGTGCACATAGCCGTCGGTGAGCGCCATGCGTAGCTGGAGCTCGTGTTGCGGATCGATGACGCACCGGTTGTGGAGCCTGATTCCGGTGAGGGTCTCTTGCAGGAGGGGCGTCAGCAGCGTTTCCAGGCCCGCCGAATTGAGGACCATCAAGATGCCGTCGCCGCGATCCTCGTGCCGGATCGTGCGCCAGGGGACACCGGCCGCCTCGCACGCGTTCTTCGTGATCCTGTACAGGGCCTGACGGAGGACGATCTTCGCGGCCTCGTCGCGCCGGGAGAATCCGGGGATGTCGTTGGCGGCCAGCAGGCGATGGCGCGGCTTGGCCTCGGTGCGGTTCTCGATCAAAGGGCACCTGCTGTTTTCGTGATGGGTTCGGCGAACGGGTCGTCCCAGAACTCGACCAGTTCCTCGGCGCTGAGCTCGTGCAGAACCGGCCGGCGGTCGATGAGCCGGCCCGTCCTGAGCATCCATACGGTCGTCAATGCCATCGCCAGCGCGGACTCGTCCGGGCACCGGGGGCCGGTGTCGTCGGCGGGCACCTCGTTCTCCCGGTCGAACACGCGATTACCGCACGGTCGTGAACGAGACCGGAAGGCGCAATGGGCCGCGCGACGAACGGTGGTCCTGAATGGCAGCAACGAATTTCTCCAGCATGGTCTTGCCCATCGGGAGTTCAGCGACGCGACGAACTATTCCGTGCCGTTCGCGGCCGTCGCCCATGCTTCACCGACAATGGGCGATCGGCGAACGAAAAAATATGTCCGGGAACGGCGGTGAACGTCGGCGAACGCCGGTGAACGATCGCGTACGCCCGCGGACGAACGACAACGCCGCTGCCTTGTAGTGATATGTCCGTATGTGTGCGCCGTGCCGGAGTCGGTGGACGCGAACCGGCCCGTCAGCGCGGCTCGTCGCCCTCCGCCGCGATGGGGACCGCCCTGAGAGCGGCCTGCTGGACGCAGGACAGGAAGAACTCCAGCGCCGCCTCATGCCCGCAGCCCTCGGCCCGGCGGGCCAGCTCCTTGGCGCGGGCACGGGCATCGTGGACGTCGATGCTCCGGCCGGGTTCGGGGACCAGGCCGGCCGCCGCCGGATGCCGGGCGGCGGTGGCGCTGACCAGCCAGGCCTGGGCCCGCGCGCAGTGATCTGGGTCGAGGGCGAGAGCGACGGCGAGCTGGTAGAGGGCCTCGGGGTCCCCGATCCTGGCGTGCTCGGCGAGGACGAGGCCGTAGTCGCCATGGGCGACGAGCGCGGCCGACTCGTCGGGCGTCAGATGCACCGGATCGGTGTGACGGGTGGTGCCCGGCGGAACCGGCGGCGACGCCGTCGGCATCACCGCCAGCCGGCTCCCGCCTTCCACCGGGCCGGGAGGGACGACGGGTGCGGTGGCGCCACCGCTGCCGGAGGGTTCGGCCGTGCCGGTGGCGGTCGAGGAGGTGCCGGCGTCCTGCCGTCCGCCGTGCCGGGGGAGCGGCGGCTCGGGCCGGTTCTGCCGCTTGGCCTGGCGGAGCCGCGCCTGCCAGGCCTCCAGAATGCATTCCCAGTCGTGCGGGGTGCCGGTCTCCGGGTCGGATCTGATGCTGCCGTTCTCCACCGCGCAACGCAGATGGCCGAGTATGAGCGCCGCGGTTATCCCGGCGGCGGGCAGGGTGCCCTTGGAGCCGGTGAAGAACTGGCTCATGGCCGATTTCGACAGGGTGCGCGGCACGCTCTTGCGGCCATGCTTGAGGGGAAATAACTGTTCCAGTCGCGCGACGTTGTCGAGGACGCTGGAGGAGTCGGGCTTACCACAGTCGGCGCGGAACTGCCGGAAATCCTCGAAGATGTCCTCATGACCTGCGGGATAAAATGGCCGGTGAGTCATGTCGTCCCGATCGATAGCACTGTCGTATCGCCTGGTGGGTTCCGCCGCCGGGCGGAAGTCACATGGTGAGGGTCACCGTGTTACGCGGAGCGCTCAGCACAGGTGGGCGGTACGACCGCCCCTACGGGTTTCACGGTGCGGCGCACTGCGCACGTCGTGGGCGTGACCAACCGAGTCAACACGCCTCCCTCACCATCCGGCTACGACCGACCGATCGGACACCGCTCATGGGTGCCGCCGGGACTTCGCGGTCGGACGCGTCCGCGTGGACCGCTGACCCCCACCCTGACATGGGGTGAGGCGTGACGTCTGTGCCATATGACACCTTACGATGTCATTTGATCACAGCGTGTCGATCATTTGGCCCAGGACGACCGGGGTGCGTTCGGGGGGTAGGGCCTGCGTCCCCAGGAGGTTCATGACGTGACGGTAGAAGTCGCCGTCACCGGGTCGGCGCGGATACACGGCGCTGCCGAGCTGCTCCAGGAAGACGAGATCGGCCAGTTCGGACTCGCGCCACCGCAGCAGGGCGATCGGTCCGGCGAGCGCCGGATGGCCCCCATGGGCGAACGGCAGGATCTGGACGGTGATGTGCGGTAGTACGCACATGTCGCGCACATGCTTCAGTTGGGCGCGCATCGTTCTCGTCCCGCCCACGGGCCGGCGCAGTGCCGCCTCGTCGATGACCGCCCAGAGCCGGGTGGGCGGATCCTGATGAAGGATCCGCTGGCGTCGTATCCGCAACCGCACCCGGGACTCGATCTGCCCCTCGTCGGCCCCGCCGGACAGCAGCCTGATCTGGGCGCGTGCGTACTCCGGAGTCTGGAGCAGGTCCGGAACCGCCTGGACGCTGTAGGTCCGAACGATCGCCGCCGTCTGTTCGGCGCCCAGGTACGGCAGGAACCATGCGGGGATCACCGGGCGGAAGGGCTGCCACCAGCCGGGACGATGCGTCTGGCGAGCCATCTCCACCAGGGCGACGCGGGTGCCGTGCTGCTCGACCTCGTAGAGGTCGCACAGCGCCACCACGTCGACGAGCCGGGAGCCGGTCAGGCCCAGTTCCATGCTCACCAGCCGGGCCTCGGAGCCGACCACCTCGGCCGCGTGGAGCCGGTCCAGCCCGCGCTGCTTGCGCAGCCGCCGCAGCCGGGCCCCGAGCAGCAGCCGCGGCATCGTCGGCCCCGGAGCCTTGTCGGCGCTCATCTGATCCGACAGTTGGGTGATGAGCAGGCCCCCCGGCGCCACGGTCACTCGTCCTCCCTCGCACATGCCACCACGGCCGCGTCGGCGGCGCGCCGCCACCCCTTCCCACGTTTCGCGTGCGGTGCGGGACGCGTGATTTTCATTCCCGGCCGTACCGGTTCGCGCCCCTCCCTCCAGCGCCATAGAAGTACAACCCGCGAAACCGTCCCGGACGGTTTTACGGCCGGGGGATGAATACCATCAGGCATCTTTCTCCCCGCCGGAGGCCTCATGCTTACCGAGTTCTCGATCACCGACCGGTCAGGTTCCGCATGACCTGCCGATGATGGCCTGCCCACGCCGTTGTGTGCAAGGAACCACCAAGGCCATAAGGGGCCAAGGAAAATGTCATCCGACGTCGTGACGACCAGATCAGGGTTTACGTGCCACCCCGCAGTACTGGTCGGACTCGGCCGGTTCACCGAACGGCAGCGCCTCGGGACGCCAGCGCGTGCACGACACGACTCCGGGCTCGACCAATTCCAGCCCCGTGAACAGGGCCTTGATCCGCGCCGGGCTGCGGTGGATTCCCGGTGGCTTCCCGAACCGGTTCCATTGGCGGATCGCCTCGGCCATCCTCTCTCCGGTGACCTCGATCGTGGGGTGGGCGATGGCCAGGTGGCTGCCCGGCGCCGTCTCGTCCATCAGCCGACCGATGATCCGGTGGGCCTCCCGGTCGTCGGTGATGTGCCACACCACGCCCAGCATGGTGACCGCCACGGGCCGGGAGAAGTCCAGGGTGTCGCGCGCGCCCCGCAGGATCGTCTCCGGGTCGTACATGTCGGCGTCGAGGTAGGCGGTCTCTCCCTGGGCGGTGCTGGTCAGCAGTGCCCGCGCGTGCGCGAGGACCAGGGGGTCGTTGTCGACGTAGACGATTCGCGATTCGGGAGCGAGACGTTGCGCCACCTCATGGGTGTTGTCGACCGTCGGCAGGCCCGTTCCGATATCAAGGAACTGCCGAACTCCCTGCCCGATGAAGTACTCGACCACCCGCTTCAGGAACCGGCGATCCGCGCGGGCCTGTTCGACGATGTCGGGAAGCACTTCGGCGATCTGGTCGCCCAACCGGCGATCGACGGGATAGTTCTCCTTACCGCCCAGCCAGTAATCCCATATCCTCGCCGAATGTGACACCGATGTGTCGATGCTCGGGGTCGACTGTAAATCTGGTGCACGTGATTCGTCCACGACGAACGTCCTCCGCTGCCACCGAGTGCGCCTCATCGTATATCTTTACCGGCGGGAACTGAACCCCTCGCCGTGGAAATCTGTTCCGAGCATCACCGATGGTGAACAATCGCACCATTATCCAACGATGTCGGTTCGTCAGATTGCTCATTCGGCATAACGTCTCGCACACGTTCAACTACCGACACCGTGGTAGGCCGCCGTCCCGCGTACCCGTGGGGGGAGCGGGCGACCACGTCGGCGGCGGCGCGAGCCGTGATCCGGGCCCGGCGGTCGCTACGGAAAGTGGCAGGAAACAGGCCGGGGCGTGACGGCGTTCGCGTGGTTCCGCCCCGCCGGGGTCCAGCGCGGCGGGGCGGTGTCCTCGGAGGGTTCTACGACGCGGGTTCGTTGTCGCCCGACTTGTAGATCGGGCTCAACGACAGGGCGCTGAAACGGAACGGGCGGTCGACACGGTTGAACCCGAGCGGGCAGTGCTTGACGCCCGCGGGGATGTAGACCGAGCCGCTCGTCGTGATGGTGTGCCGGACGCCCTCGATGTCGAGGTAGATCTCCGCTCCCAGGTCGTCCACGTTGTCGGGGTCGTTGCCGTGCCAGATCAGGACCTCGTCATAGTCGTGCACGTGCTCCTTGACCCAGAGCACGGGACTGTCGCACTCCTTGATCCACGTATAGGTCAGATGGATCTTGCTTTCCGGCACCTCCTGCGCCCGCATGAGGGCGAGGGCCTCGCCCACGTTGTCCGGTTCGTCGACACCGGCGGCCTCGCCCTCGTTGACGAGGTCGTTGAGGCAGTTCTGCATCTTCCTGACGAAGAGATGCTCGTACGGACTGGGCATCGGCCCCCACCTTCCCGCGGAAGTCTGTGGCGAAATGTCGCGAGCGTAACAGTCCTGGTGACAGCCGTACCGGCCCGCCACGCTCGACTTCGTTCCTCGTTCGCGCGAGTGACATTGCGGAAGCGCCCGGTCCGGCCTTCCTACCCCCTGCGGAGAAAGGCCGGACCGGACAGGCCCTGGTCGGGGACCGGGCGTCACCCGGTCCCCGGACGGCTAGGTCCTTCTCTTGCCGGAACCCGACTGGGCTCCCACCGCGACCTTCCACAGGGCGTGGGCGATCGCGTCGGAGCAGCGGTCGAGGGCGGTCGTGTTGATGTTGTTGGGGTAGTTGTCGCAGGCCTGGTGGTAGCACCGGTCGAACGCCTGGTTCGCGGTGCCGCCCCACTTCTGCGCCTGGGCGGCCGACTTGCGCGCGGGCGCGCCGGTGAACAGGAACGTCGTGGCGATTCCGGCGTCGCGGAACGACCCGTCGTCACTGCAGCACTCGACGACCTCCTCCGTGGGCACGTTGATCGAGTCGAAGTGCTCCTTGAGGTTCTTCGCCAGCGGCGAGTTGATGTTGTCGATGAAGTAGCCCGGGTTCGGCGAGCCGACCATGTCGAAGTTGAAGTAGCCCTTGATCTTCGACCGGTCGGCGGCGGACAGGCGGCTCACGTAGAACTTGGAGCCGCGCAGGCCCTGCTCCTCGTCCGTCCACCAGCCGAACCGGACGTGGTTCAGCATGGTGGGCTTGGACTGGGCGAGTTGGAGCGCCGTCTCCAGCAGCGCCGCGGACCCGGTGCCGTTGTCGTTGATGCCGGGACCCGCGCCGACGCTGTCGAGATGGGCGCCGAACATGTAGACGTTGTTCTCGTTCCCGCCGGGCCAGTCGGCGATCAGGTTCGGCCCGGCCCCGGCGGTGCATCCGGACGTGCAGGCCTGGCGGGTCACGGTGAACCCGGCCGCCTTCAGCTTCTGCTCGATGTAGGAGACAGACCCGGTGTAGCCGCCGCCGGTGGAGCGACGGTTGCCGCCGTTGCTGCTGGCGATGCTCTGAAACTGCTGCAGATGCGCCTTGACGTTCTCGACGTTGATGTCAGGAGCCGCTGCCGCTTTTGGGGAACCACCACCCAACACCGTGTAGCCGGCGTCCTTCGCACCCGCCGTACAGCTCGGCTCACCGGACTGCGCGCCCAGCTGGACGGCGTCCCAGGCGGCCTTGACCTTGTTGTACGCGGCGCAGGAGCTGTCGAGGTTCTTCGCGGCGGTCAGCGTCATCACCCGGTACCGGGCGTAGCTGGTGCCGGACGTCTTGAGCATCATCGCGTTGTAGAAGATCTTCGCGGCTTCCATGACGCCGATGCCCGTCAGCTGGCCGCCCTGGCAGACCGGGCTGTTCGGCTTGCCGCCGCCCGGGTTGGAGCCCTCGGCGAGCAGGTAGAACCAGTGGTTGCCCGGCCCGGCCGCCTTGTGCACCTCCATCCGCGGCACGGACGAGGAGTAGCAGTTCGGGTCGTTGTTGACCTGCGACGGGTTGTACATGTTGCGGATCGGGCCGCGGCCCACCAGGTCGACCATCTCGCCGACGGTGTAGTCGGGGGTGTCGGCCGGGTTGTTGAGGACGTGCTCGGTGACCGCGCCCCACACGTCGCCGACGAACTCCTGGGTGCCGCCACCGGACATGCCGCCCGGGGTGAAGTTGTCCAGCCCGTGGCCGAACTCGTGGTTCACCACGTCGGTCGAGGTCAGCCACTGGTTGCGCTGGTTGTGGCCGAACTGGGCGTCCCGGCCGTTCCAGTAGGCGTTGACCGCGTTGAGGCCGACCCTCGCCGGGGCCCACTGACCGTTCTGGAGGCCGGTGCGCCCGTAGGACTTCAGCAGGTCCCAGAAACCGGCGGCGGAGTACATGACGTCCACGCAGCCGGCTTCCTTGTCGGTCTTGGACGAGCTGCCCCAGACGTCGTCCGGCCCGGTGTAGATGCCGCCGCTGTAGTCGGCGCACGTCAGACCGGGACGGTCGGGGTCGCGCATCGAGTAGCTGCTGCCGGACTGGGTCGTCCCGATCTTCAGGTTCGGGCCGCCCCAGATGCCGGTGCCCGTGCCCGCGACGACGGTCTCCTGCTCGGCGAACCGCTTGCCGGTCAGGGCGTCGACGTACACCTTCTTCCGGCTCGGCTGCGCGTCGTCGCTGCCGCTGACGACCGTCTCCCATGCCAGCCTGGGCTTGCCCAGCGCGTGCACGACCAGGCGCGGCTTGAGTTCGGCCTTGTCGGGCTTGGTCAGCGCGGCGCGGGAGCGTCCGGCGGCGTCGGCCGCGTTGACCTTCGCCGTGGTGCCGACCCGGATCTGCTGGTTCTGCGCGACCGAGAGGGTGCGCACGCGGCCCTTGCCGTCGGTGGCGACCACGAAGTCGCCGCCGACCACGGGAAGCCCCTGGTAGGTGCGCTCGTAGGCGACGTAGTACTGGTCCCACGGGGTGCCGACGACCTGGGTGCGGATGTACTTCTCGTTCTCGCCGACGAACAGGTCGGCGGAGTTGTCGGCGATCAGCCGATCGGCCGACGCCATCGCGGCGACCTTGGGGTCGGCGTCGGGCTTCTTGCCGGTCTGCGTGGACGTCATGGCGGGGGGCGCCATGCCCGTGACCGCGAGCGCGGCGGCCACCGAGGCCACCAGGAACTGACTTCTGCGTTTCACAGCCGCATGCCTCCATCGAGCGGGGGTGAGGCCGTCCCGCGGGGGACGGGACGGCGGCCGACGCGACGACGGAACCGGGGAGCCGCGCGCACACGGATCGGGGAGCTGTGCGCGTGTGGACGGCCGTCGCGTCCTGCAAAGATCACAGTGTCATCTCAAGAACGACTGCGGACCATCACAATTGGTCATAGCTCCGCGTTATGGGGAATGAACTGCGCCTTTTGACGGCTCGTCGGCTTGATTACCGAACAATTACCTGCGCCGGGAGGCCCACGGTGCCGGACGTGCCGCGGTCACGGGGAGGCGAGGGCCGTGGTCGGCGGGAGCCGGGACGCGTGGACGGCGGGGTGGCAGCCGGCGAGCACGCCGACGACGAGCGTCGCGGCCCCCGTACCGGCGAGCGTCCAGAAGGGAAGGCGCCGGCGGATGGCCGCGCAGGACGGCGTAGGCCATGGTGACCAGGGCGCCCATGCCCAGCCCCGCGACGCCGCCCAGCGCCGACAGCAGGAAGGACTCGGCGGGGAACTGGACGCGGATCTGACCGCGGTTCCCGGTCGGCTCATCGGCCAGCAGCGGCGGCGGATCGCCCGAGCACCGCGCGGGCGAGCGCGTCCCGCTGCCGCTCGCCCCCCGGGGAGCCGGTGCGGCCGGTGGCCCAGCCGGTGCCCGAGCCCGACGCGGTGGAGGGCCTCGCGGGCCCGCTCGCGCCGCTCGGCCGGCGGGCGGCCCGCGTACGGCGGCCCGGCGGCGACGTTCTCCAGCGCGGACGCGCCAGGGGCCAGGTGGAACTGTTGGAACACGAAGCCGGCGCGGGTCGCGCGCAGCGCCGACGGCCCCCGGTCGGACATGCGGGTGGTGTCGTGCCCGGCGGCTCCCCGGTAATGGTCGGCGAGAATCCGGCGGGTGACCGCGTAGAGCCACAGCCTCGCCTCGTCGCCCGGCGGGACGACGTCCAGGCGGCGCCAGGCCGTCAGGAACGTCTCCCCCGAGGACGTCGACGGTGTCGTCCGATGAACTCGTCCGGCGCGACCGTAGCGCGCCACGGCGTCATAGTGCCGCCGTGTACATCTCCTCGAAGCACCGGCGGTCTGTTGCGGCTCGGCCCACACGGTCCTCCTTCGGCCTCCAAGCCGGCAGATGTCCGGACCGGCGCCCGCGTCACACTACCCGTGCGAACTTTCTCCGCCCACGTCGTCGGCGGTCAACCCGGCTTCCGCCCGGCCGGTGCGAGCCGGCGTGCCGGGCATTCCGGGCACCTTCTTCTGGGCGATGACGAAAGCGCTCCATGCGTCGATGTTGGATTTGTAATTTCGTCGCACCGGCGGTGTGACCTGTGGCAATGTCCAATAAACGGGCGTCGTCGGGGTCATGGAAATATCCCGATATCTCGGGATATTCACGCGCAAGAAGGGCGAGCCCATGTTCCGTCCGCTGGTTAAGAAAGGAAAATTCATGAGATACGGGAAGAAGGTCCCGGTCGCGCTCGCCGTCGCCGCGTTCGCGCTGCCCGTCGCTCTCTCCGGTCCGGTGTCGGCCGACGTCGGGGAGGCGGACGGTGCCTGCGCGGCGCTCAACGAAGGAAGGTCGCGCTACCACGTGGGCTTCGGCAGGCGCGTGCTCCTCGCCGTCGCGTCCGACTACGGGACGACCGAGGTGACCGTCACCGAGTGCGTGCGCAAGCACTTCAGCGCCCGGTGGAGGACGTTCCTGACCACCACCGGGCATGTGGGACGGAGCGGGTTCGCCGCGCCGGGCACCAAACGGGAAGGCGACGGCAAGTCCCCGACCGGCTCGTACAGCCTGACCGAGGCGTTCGGCGAGGGCGACCCCGGGACCGCGCTGCCCTACCGGCGGCTCCGCGAGACCGGCGACTGCTGGGGCTCGACGATCGGCGACCGCCGCTACAACCGGTACTACTCCGGCAAATGCCTGCCCGCCGACGAGAACCTGTCGGCGATCATGAAGAGCGGGCCGTACCGGCAGGCCGTCGTCGTCAACTACAACCGGATGCCGGACACGCCGATCGTGCAGGGGAAGGGCTCGGCGATCTTCATTCACATCGGTTCGGGGCCGACCTCGGGCTGTGTCGCCTTCGCGCGGCCCGAACTGGAGACCGTCATGAAGACCCTGCGCCCGCACGACCGCATCATCATGGGCACTCAGGCGGCCCTGTTCCGCTGAGGCGGCCGTGCAAGGCGACGGTCAGGGCGTCACGCCGTCCCACCAGGTCAGGATTCGGGGGAGCGCCGCGCGCTTGGACTCACCGTGGAGCACGTCCCCGAAGTCGGTGAGCGGCGCCTTCACGCCGTTGGCGCGGAGCGCCTCGACGCAGTGCTTGGCGTTGCGGACGGTCACGTCCTTGTCGCCGGTCGCGGCGTAGACCCTGACGGGCGCCCGCGGCTTCCAGTCGGTACAGGTGGTGTCGTTGGAGCGCAGGGCCTTCAGCAGGCTTCCGGTGGGGTCGGACGCCCAGGCGATGAACCGTGGGGTGAGCAGCTCCCGCGGTGTCGCGGGGAGCGCGGCGGCGATCTCCGGGTAGGTGTGCTCGCCGTCGAAGAGCCCTTCGACGGTCGCCGCGTACGGTTCGTTGAACACCTCCGACGGCTCGTCGTAGAACTGGTGGATCCGGTTCATCGCGGTCAGCGAATAGGCGAAGTACAGCGTGCTCTGCTTGGGGTTGAGCGAGGTGCCGTACAGCGCCTCGGGCATCTGCGCGTGCTGGACGTCGTACGCGCCGCTGACCGGGGCGACGGCGCCCAGACGGTAGTAGCCGTCCTCGCCGCGCTGGAGTGCCCGTCCGAGGCCCATCGCCGCCGCGCCGCCCTGGGAGAACCCGGAGACCAGCACGCGATGGTGAAGGCGGCGCTGCTTCTCCGCCGTGAACGTTCGGGCGGCGCGCAGCAGGTCGATCGACGCGGTCACCTCGGACGCGACGTCCCCGTACGGGTGGCGTCCGGGGCCCAGCCCGAGACCGAGGTAGTCGGGCACCACGGTCGCGTAACCGGCCGAACCGAAGAAGAACGCGTCGGCGCGCTGCTGTGGATGGACGGACGGCGCCTGCGCCTTGGTGACCATCGTCCCGTGCTCCCACGCGACGACCCGAAGGTCACGTCGGTCGTTGCGGGGCAGCACGACGAGGCCGCTCGCGGTCGTCGGTCGGCCGTCGGGTTCGATGGTGCGGTAGACGATCCGGTAGGCGTCCAGGCCGTGGCGCACCCCGGCGGTGTCCACGCCCGCCTGCGTCAGGTACTGGACGGCCTCGTCCCGGGTCAGGCCCGCGACGGCCTCGGTGGAGACGATGGTCCCGCGCGCCGTGCGCTCGACCGGATGGGAGGCGGAGGGTGGCGCGTGCGGAGGGGGCTCCGCCTGGGCCCGCACCGCCCATGCCGCGGGCATCGCGGCGGCGATCACGGCGGCGGCGGCAAGGGCGAGGGGACGCCTTCGGGCGCCGGTCAACGTTCTCATTCGTTCCCCAACCTCCTGATCAAACGGCGGGCCCGTGCCCGCGCCGGTCAGTTGGAGACGCTAGGAGGGCGGGGTACGGCGGGGCCTCGGCTCAGGAGACGGTCTTGGACCGTCCGGCGCAACCTTCGATGCGTCCGCAAGGATGATCACCGGACTCTCCGAGTGCGCCTACTCTGCCGCAATGAGGACAGCTCGGACGGCGGTCACCCTGCGGAACGCGCGCCGTCGCCTCGCGAAACGACCACGGCTCGGCGACGCGTTGCTCGGTGTCGGTCTGACCGCGTTCGACGTCACGGCGATCCTGTTCCGGGAACCGTCGCCGAGCGCGACGGGCGTCGTGCTGTGGGGGGCGCAGAGCCTTCCGCTCGTGTGGCGGCGCGGCCGTCCACTGGTGGTCCTCGCGACGATGACCGCCGCGTTCGTCGCCTTCGAGGCGACGCGCGCCATCCCGCACCTCACGCCAGGGCCCTACTTTCTCGCCCTCGCCGTGTACTCCGCCGCCCGCCACGCCCCCTGCGCGTCCAGCCTGGGCGGGACGACGCTCGCGGGGCTCGTGGCCGTGGCGACCACGCTGCTCACCCGGGACGACGCCGCACCACGGCTGTGGGCGATGGAGCCGGTCAACGCGACGACGTTCGTCGTGTTCTTCGCCGTCGCCTGGCTCGTCGGCGCGGGCCGCCGCCGCATCGACGGCGACGCGGCCCGCCTCAGGGACCTCAACGAACGCCTGCGGGCCGAGCAGGAGGAGAACGCCGAACGCGCGGTGCTCACCGAACGGGCCCGTATCGCCCGCGACCTTCACGACGTCGTCGCCCACCACGTGTGCGCCATCGCCGTCCAGGCCCGCTCCACCGAAGAGGTGCTCCAGGACGACCCGAACCTGGGACGCCATGGTGTGGCCCTCATCGCGGACACGGCCGACGTCGCGCTGGAGGAGATGCGGCGCATCCTCGGGCTGCTCGCCGCCCGGGAGGAGGGCCTACGACCCGGCCTTTCCCCGCGTGCCCTCGACGAGCTCGCGCACATGCTGGAGGCCGCGGGTTGCCGGGTGAGCGTGGCCCTGGACGAGGCGACCGGCGACGTTCCCGAGGCGACCCGGCTGTCGGCCTACCGGATCGTGCGGGAATGCGCGATGAACGCCGTGAAGCACGCCGCTCCCACCGAGGTCCGGATCGGGGTGTGCGTCGACGCGGGCGCGCTGAGCGTCCGGGTGGAGAACGGGCCGCCGCCGGCCGGGCATCGGCCCGTCCCCGGCTCCGGTCTGGGGTTGATCGGCATCCGCGAGCGTGTCGCCGCCTTCGACGGCGACCTGGCGGCCGGTCCCCGCCCGGACGGTGGCTGGCGCGTCCACGCCACCCTCCCGCTCGGAGGGCGCCGATGACCGTCCACGTCCTTCTCGTCGACGACCAGGACATGGTCCGGGCGGCACTGCGCGCCGTCATCGACCGCCGCGATGGTCTCCACGTGGTCGGCGACGCCGCCGACGGGGAGAGCGGCGTCGCCGAAGCGCGACGCCTGCGGCCGGACGTCATCGTCATGGACGTCCGCCTGCCCGGAATGACCGGCGTCGAGGCGACGCGGCGGATCCTCACCGACTGGCCGCACCCCGAACCGCCGCCACGCGTCCTGATGCTGACCACGTTCGACCTGGACGAGTACGTCCACGCGGCGCTCCGTGCGGGCGCGGCGGGCTTCCTGCTCAAGAACAGCCCACCAGACCAGCTCGCCCACGCCATCCGTGTCGTCGCCGACGGCGAGTCGATGCTCGCCCCGAGCGTGACGAAACGCCTCATCGACGCCTTCTCGGCGCTGCCACCCGGGGTCGTGGACGGAGCGCCCCGCGCCACGCCACGCCTCCCGGGCCCGCTCGGCAGACTCAGCGAACGGGAACTTCAGGTGCTCGTCCATGTCGCGCATGGGCTGTCCAACGCGCAGATCGCCGCGGAGCTGGGCCTGACGGAGGCCAACGTCAAGAGCCGCATCAACCGCGCCTTCACCAAGCTGGGACTGGTCAACCGTGTGCAGGCGGCCATCCTCGCCTACGAGGCGGGCCTCGTCCCAGCCGCCCACGGGTCTCCACCGCCCGGCGAGAACACCGCGCGTACGCCCGACGACCGAGGGCGGAGACGACACGACCCCGACCCGGCGCCGAACCGATACGCGGACTGATGTTCGCTCCGCCACCAAGATTGGACGCTAGTGATCACAGGGTGTGACACCGTGCTCATCTGTGCGCAGTCTCCAGCACTCGCCGTGAGGCTGTTCCTGGAGCAGCTCCAGCGGGACCTTCCAGAGCTGCGCGTGGCCGTCGAACCGACGGACGACTCGTCCTTTCGGCGCTGGGATTTCGAGCGTGAGATACCCGCTGAGAGCGCCGAGCTGCTCATAGCGGAGAACGATGAGATGGTCCAGCGCTGGGACCAGGACGGCTACTACCTGTCCCCGACCGGCGCCGGCCCATTGAGGATCGGCTTCGAGCCGTGCCGGGTGCCGCGACTCAGGGCCCGCGTCATGGAGAACCCCTACGGTGACGACGGCTTCGGCTTCGACCCCTACGAGGTCACGCTGATCGGAACGGACTTCTTCCTGGCCACGATCGTCACTCCCGATCTCGACAGTGCGTATTCACGGTCGGCGATCGGCAGCTTCACCGACTGTCTGACCTCCACCGGGCATTTCTGGTGCCCCTCGGTCGGCGCACAGGAGCAGGGCGCACAGGAGCAGGGTGCGCGGGAGCAGGGTGCACAGGAGTATCGCCTTTGCCCCGGCGTATGGCCTCCTCCCCGCTGACGGCGGGGACGCGGTCGGGTGGGGTCGTCTCTTCCGCTCCCGCCCACCGCATGGACCGGGCATGGATCAGGCATGGACGGCGCCCGGCAAGCTACGCGCCAGAGACGCCTACCCAGGCAAGGCGCAGGCGTACGACAGGCGACCCAGAGGTGCCGGAGCGATCCGGAAAGCGCGCGCAGCCGAAGCAGGCGGGGCCTCGGCGCCCGGACGCCGGCTGCGGGGGAAGGTTGGTCGCCGACTCTGCAAGGAGTGAACGTGATCGAAGATGAACTGAGGCTCGCGGTTTCCGGGACCTTTTCGACCGGAAAGTCGACTACGGCCGAGATACTGTCCATCGCCACGGGCATTCCGCTCACACGTGCGATGACCGCTCACGAATTCTTGCGGGATCTAGTTCCAGGAGGGGGTTCTGAGGAACTGTCGGCGCGGGAGCTGGCCGCTCTGGGGCTCGGGAGGTTGGAAGCGCGTATCCACCGGGAAGCCGCTCAGTCGGGCTCGTTCGTCTCTGATGGATCCGTCATCCAGGAGTGGGTCTACGGTGTTGCCAAGATGCAGCTTGGCGTCGATCCGAAGGCCGTGCTGCCGCCCAGGCTCCTGACTGGTATCGCCGGCACCCCCCGTCGTAAGACGTACAAGCAGTACATGGATGCGTACGGGGCAATCGTCAAAGCCTATGCAAAACGTTCCTGCGACGGCTACGTCCACCTGCCGGTAGAGTTCCAGCCTTCTCCGGACAGGCGCCACCCGGTCTCCGAGAGGTTCAGAAAACTGTCCGATGAACTTCTCGTTCAGACCTTCAACGAACTGAACGTCCCTCATCTGACCGTCGGTGGCACGATTCGGGAGCGTATTGCAAGAATCATCGATCTCTTCGGTCTCCCGCTGAGGATGTCGCTCGATGAAGCGATCAGTATCGGCAAGGGTCGAGTAACAGGAGCCGCAGAACTTGTTGACATGAATGCGTGGGCGCACACCATGTGCAGGCCCGGCGCGAAACTGCGCCGTCTGAAATACGCCATGCTTTGATGATCTCAAGTGTGGTCTTCGGCTGCGACGGAGGCGTGGTCGTCCACGTCATCCGGCGACCATCGCTGAAGCGAGTTCGTCGACTTACGGAGCGTCCACCTTCGGGGCGGTTCGCGTGGTCGCGGACGTGATCCGACGTTTCCGCTGTCCCGGCATAACATCGGGGGCGAGATCGGAATACAGAATCAGGTGGGATATGTGAAAAGTACGTTTATCGATCGGTAACGACACTAATCTGTATCGGTGTTGCATCTGGCGTCAGTGTCGAGTTGGGTGGTGACTCGACCTTGCCTGCTGGGATGCCGAGAGTTGATGTCGTATGCCTGAAGAATTCAGAATTCTGGGGCCGCTGGAGGTCTGGGCCGGTGGGAAGCAGGTGAGGTTGCGGGGGGCCGGGCGGCAGAAGGTGCTGGCCGCACTGCTGCTGTCCGCGGGCCAAGTGGTGCCGCTGAGCCGGCTGGTGGACGCGGTCTGGCCGCAGGAGCCGCCCCCCACCGCGGAGAAACGCGTGCGCAATCTGGTCTCCGACCTGCGGAGGCTGCTCGCCGAGGAGAAGTCGGCCGGGCTGGCGGCGGCCGGGACCGGATACCGGCTGGACATCGCGGAGGACGCCCTCGACGCCGCCGTGTTCGACCGCCGAGTGACGCGGGCGCGCCAGTACGCCGCCGATCGGCGACCGGCGGAGGCGGTGGCCGAGTTCCGCGCCGCCCTGGGCCTGTGGCGGGGGCCGGTGCTGGCGGGCCTCGAATGCCCGGCGCTGGAGCCGCAGATGAACAGCTGGGAGGAAAGGCGGACGGCGGCGCTGGAGGAGGACATCGAACTGGAGTTGGACCTGGGCCGGCACCACAGCGTGATCAGCGAGCTGGCCGAGCAGGTCGCCGCGCATCCGTTGCGGGAACGGCTGGCCGGGCAGCTGATGTTGGCTCTGCACCGAGCCGGCCGGCGCGCCGAGGCGCTCCAGGTCTTCCACGACATCCGCGTGGCGCTGTCGGAGGAACTGGGCCTCGACCCCGCCTACCAGCTACGGCGACTGCACGAGCAGATCCTGGGCAGCGACCCCGGCCTGGCGGCGCCGGCGCCGGCGCCGGCTCGGGGGAAGCGCGTCCAGCAGCTGCCCCGCGACGTCGCCGACTTCACCGGCCGTGCCACCGAGCTGAACCGGCTCCTGTCGGCCCTGCCGGACGAGGGGGAGGCGGGCACCGCGGTGGTGATCAGGTCCATTGACGGGATGGCCGGGATCGGCAAGACCGCCCTGGCGGTGCACACCGCGCACCGGCTCGCCGACCGTTACCCGGACGCGCAACTGTTCATCGACCTGAAGGCGCACGCGGCCGAAGCCCGGCCCACCACCACGGCCGCCGCCCTGGACACGCTCCTGCGCGCGATCGGCGTGCCGGGGGAGCGGATCCCGGACGAGGTGGAGCAGCGCGCCGGGCTGTGGCGCGCCGAACTGGCCGGTCTCCGGGCGTTGATCGTGCTGGACAACGCCGCCACCGCCGAACAGGTGAGGCCGCTGCTGCCCGGCGGCCCCGACACCCTGGTACTGATCACGAGCCGCCGCCAGCTCACCGACCTGGAGGCCGCCTTCACGCTGTCCCTGGAGGTGCTGCCGCCCGCCGACGCCGCCGCGCTGTTCACCCGAATCGTCGGCGACGCGCGCGCCGCCGGCGAACCGGAGGCCGTCCACGAGGTGGTGCGGTTGTGCGGCTTCCTGCCGCTGGCGGTCCGGATCGCCGCCGCCCGGCTCCGCACCCGCCCCACCTGGACCCTCGCCCACCTGGCGGAACGCCTGGGCGACCAGCGGCGGCGGCTGGGCGAGCTGTCCACGGGGGACCGCAGCGTGGTCACCGCGTTCGCCCTCTCCTACCGGCATCTCGCCCCCGTCCAGCAGCGGTTGTTCCGGCTGCTGAGCCTGCACCCGGGCACCGACTTCGACGTCCGGACCGCCGCCGAGATCGCCGACATCTCGTTCGAGGAGGCCGAACAGATCCTGGAGAACCTGCTGGACATGCACCTGCTGCAACAGCGCGCCGTGGGCCGGTACCGCTTCCACGACCTGTTGCGCACCTACGCCGCCCAGCTCACCCGGGAAGAGGACACCGAGGCCGACCGGCGCGCCGTCCTGGGCCGCGTCCTCGACCACTATCTCGCCTCCGCCCGGCACGTCTACCGGCTGGAACGGAACGGCTGCACGCTCGCCGACGCGTTCGCCGCCACCCACTCGCCGGGGCTCGCCTTCGCCGACCTGGCCGAGGGGCAGGCGTGGGTGCTGCACGAGCTCGACGGCATCCTGGGAGTCGCCCGCAGGGCCGCCGCGGACCCCGGCCTGCCGATCGCGGCCGCCGCGGACCTGCTGCTGGCCCTCGACCCCGTGGGCGACTTCGCGTTCCTGTGGCCGCGGCTCAACGGCCCCGCCGCCGAGGTCGCCGACGCCGCCCGGGCCCGCGGCGAACCGTCCGCCGAGGCCCGGGCGCGGTACCTGCTCGGTGGCGGGCTCTGGCAGGTCGGCCGGATCGACGAGGGCGAGGCGCAGATCCGTCGCGGCATCCAGGCCGCCAAGGACGGCGGCGAAACGGCCGTCCTGGACCGGCTGCTCAACGTGTCCGCGCTGCTCGCGCACGCCGGTCAACGCCCTGAGGAGGCCCTGCGGACCTACCGGGAGAGCCTGGCGGTCAGCGAGCGCTCCGGCAACTGGGCGGCGCACCTGGAGGTGCTCAACAACATCGGCGCCGTCTACATCCGGGGAGCCGGGCGCCCCGCGGAGGCGCTGCCGTGGCTGGAGCGCGGGTTGGAGCTGCTGGACCGGGTCGGCGGGCAGCCGGTCGTCAGGCAGTACCTGATGACCAACCGGGGACGGGCGAAGATGGAACTCGGCCGTCCGGACGAGGCGGTCGAGGACTTCCGGGCCGTGGTCGCCGCCAGCCGCGCACTCGCGTTCCCCTTCCAGGAGGCGGCGGCCCTCCAGGAACTGGTGCACGCGACCTGGCGGCTCGGACGTCCCGAGGAGGCACTCGACCACGCCGAGGCGAGTCTGGCCATCTGGCGGCAGCTCGGCCAGGAGACCAGGCAGGCCGAGGTCCTGGCCGTCCAGGAGACGATCCGCGCGGAGTTGGGAGAACCCCGTCCACCAGCCACCAGAGCGGGCCTCCACTGAGGACATGGAGGCCGGTGAGCCGGTCACACACGCGGCTCCAGGGGTCACGATCACCGTCGGTTCGCAAGCGGACCTGTCCGGTCGAGGCCGTCAGGGCGGCGCGGTGCGGCCGGCCGGGCGCGTCGAGGGCGGTCTCCAGCCGTCCGAGCAGGCCGTCCACGGTGTCGGCGAGATCCGTCAACTCGTCGCGGGGCCGTCGAAGGCCAGCCGCTCGCGCACGTTCCGCGCCGAGATGGTCTGGACGGTGGTGGTCATCGTGCGCAGCGGGCGCAGGACCCGTCCCGCGACGAACCAGCCGAGCGCGAGGGAGACCACCAGCATGATCGCCAGTGCGGTTCCGGCCTGGACGAGGAACTCGTGCGCCTGCGCCTGCTGTCGCTCCCTCCAGGTGCTCACCGAATCGGCCGTCTCGATGGGCGTGCCGGCCATTCGGGCGGCACAGTCCTCCGCCTTGAGGTCGAAGCACGGCACGCTCATCTTGAAGACCGCGTTCCGCTCCCCTGCTACCCGAAGGCGATCCGGCTCGGCGGCATCACGGCCAGGGAGGTCTACTGCAGCGCCAACCCGAGGATGGCGCAGAGCCCCAACGGGTTCGACGTGATGGTCACCTTCTTCCACCCCCTTCTACAAGCCCTGCGACGTCACCCTGGACTTCACCGGCATGACCGTCCACATCGTCCGCGGCAAGGCCGCCTGACGGCGGTGTCGGGTCCGGGCACCCGGTGTCGGCCGTAGGTCTTACTCTGGTCGGCGATGGCTACAAGAGGCGTGGAGGGCGCGTATCGGGGTGCGCTTCGGGCGTTCCAGAACCCGATGCTCGATCTGCTTCACCGGACCTACGCGCCGTTCGTGGTGACGGTCCTGGCGATGATGTTCACGCCGGAGCGGACGACGGTGGCGGTGGCGGACGCCCACGCGGAACTCGCCGACGCGCTCGACCAGTTGCGGGCCGCCGGCTACGGCGACGACGGTGACCAGCCGTTGCCCGCCGGGAACGCCCGTGACCTGTGCAGGCAGTGGGTGCAGGCGGGCTGGCTGGTGCGGCAGGTCGCCGACGACGTCGAGGTGTACCGGCTGTCCGCGCACGGCGTCGGCGCGCTGGAGGTGGCCGGACGGGTCGGCGGCGCGCGGACACGGGTGTCGGAGTCCCGGGTCCGGACGCTGCTGGAGGCGGTCGAGCGGCTCGCGCAGGACGCCGACCCGGACGTGATGGCCCGGATGGCGCGCCTCCAGACGGAGATCGATCAGCGCCGGCGCGAACTCGACCGGCTCGAACGCGGCGGCGAGGTCGAGACCGTCGCCGACGACCAGCTTCTTGAGGCGGCCGAGAACGTGCTGCATCTGGCGCGCGAACTGCCCGCCGACTTCGCCCGCGTCGCCGAGTCGATCAAGGCGATGCAGCGTGATGTGGTCGCCGACCTGCGGCAGGACGTCCGGCCGACCGGTGAGGTGCTGCGCGAGTACCTGGAGCGCGGGCGGCAGATCATGGACGCGACACCGGAGGGCCGGGCGTTCGCCGGGGCACTGCGCCTGATCGGCGACCCGGCACAGATCGACGACCTGTGGAACCTGTTGCGGACCGTGCTGCGGCACCGGTTCACCGAGCTGATGCCGGAACAGCAGCGGCGGGAACTCGCCGAGATCGCCCGCCGGATCGAACAGGGCGTCAAGGACGTGCTGGTCGCGCAGCGGCAGGCGTCGCACGTCATCACCACCCAGGTCCGCAACCATGACCCGATGCGAGACCGCCAGGTCGACGAACTGCTGCGAGAGGTGATGGCCGGACTCCACACCTGGGTGCCGGGGTCGCGCCGCGGCGCGGTCGTCACCCCGCTGCGCCGCCTGCCGGTGGCCGACGTCGGGCAGCTCCGGCAGACCGTGAGCGATCCCCGGCCGCTCCAGCCGCCCACGCCGCTGCGGGAGTGGGACGAGGAGGAGGACGTCCCGTCCGCCGACACCCGGGCCTGGGGTGGTCCGCAGTACGCCGAACTGCGCGCCCACCTGGAGACGTTCGCGAGCGACGACGGCGTTGACGTCGCGGCCGCGTTCACCGCGGCGGACGAGCGGATACGGCGGCCGGTGGACCTGCTCGGCCTGCTGGAGATCGCCCACGACGTCGGCATGACCGACACGGCCGAGGTCGCGGTCGTCGAGGCGGTCCGGCCCGACCAGACCCGGCGGCGGTTCGCGTTCGGCGGCGTCCGAGCCGCGAACCCCGCCGCCGAGGAATCGGGCGACGATGAGTGAACCGGACGACGCCGGCGACGGCTGGTCGACCGGTGCGGAGGCCGGGTTCATCGAACCGGTTCCGATGGAGGACGACCCGTCCGAACTGTTCGCCGGTGACACCGGCACCCTGGACGTCGACGTGCGACGGGTGCTGGTACGGCTGCTGAAACGCAGGTTCCTGCTGGCCGAGAAGAACCAGGCGCAGTGGCGCACGCTGCTGGAGAACCAGCAGATCATCGAGTCGCGGTTGCACGACCTTTTCGTCCGCCTTGTGGTCGATCACGACCGGGGCATCGCCTACAAACAACAGGTGCGCTCGGCGGAGCTGGACGTCCCGATCCTGCTGAAGGACGACCCCTACAGCCGGGCCGAGACCCTGGTACTGGTCCATCTGCGAACCGTCTACCAGCGGGAACGCGGCACCGGCGAGACGTCCGCGCGGGTCGACATCGAAGAGCTGGAACAGACCGTGCTGACCTACTTCGATCCGGACGACCACAATCTCGCCCGCGGCCAGCGCGAGATCCGCAACGCGGTGCAGCGGCTGGTCACCGACGGCCTGCTCGTGGAGGAGTCCGCGGGCCGGTACCGGATCACGCCGCTGGTCGAGGTGGTGCTGAGCACCGAGAAGCTCGCCGAGCTGAACCGGTGGCTGCGGGAACAGAACGAGGTCGCGCCATGAGCATGATCGACACCCTGTTCGGGTTGATTCCGGCGGCGTCGCGGGGGCAGCAGTGGGTGGCGCGGGATCTGCAACTGGTCAACTGGGGCGGCTACGACGGGTATCACCGCATCCGGTTCGCCCCCGGCGCGACCCTGTTCAGCGGCGGTTCCGGGTCGGGCAAGTCCACGCTGATGGACTCCTACATCGCGTTGCTGATGCCGCACACCACGCCGTTCAACGGGGCGTCCAACGGCGGGGTGGTCGGCCGTCCCCGGGGCAAGGACCAGCGCAACATCCTCTCCTACGCCCGCGGGAAGCTCGACGAGTCACGGACGGGCGGCGAGACGAAGTCGCGGGTGCTGCGCGGGGACGGCCGCGACACCTGGTCGGCGATCGCGATGACCTGGGCCGACCCGAGCGGTGCGGTGTTCACCGCGTTCCGGGCCTGGTACGTGCCGTCGTCCGCGCGCACCCTCGACGACGTGGTGGTCGTCCGCGCCACCCGGGACGACGACTACGACCTGCGCGACCTGGACGGTCCCGCGAGCCGCAGGCTCGCCCGCGCCGCGGTCGTCGCGACCGGCGTGACCTGCTTCGACACCGACCGCGACTTCACCGCCCGGCTGCACACCACGCTCGGCATCGGCGCCGCCGGGGACGGTCACAAGGCGGTCGCGCTGCTCGGCAGGATCCAGGCCGGTCAGCAGATCACCACCGTCGACGCGCTCTACAAGACGATGGTCCTGGAGGAGCCGACCACCCTGGCCACGGCCGACCAGGTGGTCCAGCAGTTCGACGAGCTGTCCGGCACCCGCGAACGCATGATCACCGCACAGCGGCAGGTGCGGGCGCTGACGCCGATCCGCGAGCACCGGGAGGCCATCGACCGCGCGGTGACACGGTCGCGGGTGATCGACGACGTCGGCTCGTTCACCGACCCGACGTCCCCGGCGGCGCTGTGGCGGCACGAACGCCGCCTCGACCTGCTCCGCGAGGCCGAGCGGGATCTCACCGGACGCCGCCGCCGCGTCGAGAAGGAGGTGGCGGAGACCACCGCGCTGATCAAGGCGGCGGAGTCGCAGCGGGACGCCGTGCTGGAGACCCTGCGCGCCTCGGGCGGCGACCGCCTGGACACCGCGCTTCGCGAGGTCGACAGGGCCGAACAGCGGCTGGCCGAGGTCGAACGCGCACGGCAACGACTCGACCGTCTCCTGGACACCGTCGGCGCGACCGTTTCGACCGGTCAGGAGTTCGCCGCGCTGGTCGACACGGCGCACCGGGCGCTGGCCGACACCGACGCCAGAAGAACCGCGCAGAACGAGTTCGCCAAGGCGACCTCGGAACGCAACGCCGCCGAAGGCGACCTGGCCGGGCTCCGCGCCGAGCGCGACGCGGTCAAGGCCAGGCGCGGCAACATCCCCACCGACCTGCACGCCGCCCGCGACCTCCTCGCCGACGCCGCCGGGCTCACCCCGGACGACCTGCCGTTCGTCGGTGAGCTGATCGAGGTGCGGACGGAGTTCGAACCGTGGCGGGAGGCGTTCAACCTCGCGCTCGGCGGGTTCGCCACCCGGATGCTGATCGACATCGGCCGGTTGAACGAGTTCCGCGAGGCGATCAACACGGTGTCCGTGGCCCGGCGCGTCCAGTTCGAGGGCGTCCGCACCGGGATGCGCGACGAGGTCGGGCTGGACGACAAGACGCTTCCCGGCCGGCTCGACTACCGGCCGTCGCCGTTCACCGCATGGCTGAAGAGCGAACTCGCCCGCAGGTTCGACTTCGTCTGCGTCGAGACGCCGAGACTGCTCGGGCAGTACTCGAAGGCGCTCACCATCACGGGCCAGACGTCGCAACGCGGCCGGGGCGCGCATGGCGGTCACGGCCGGGCCAACCTGCTGGGATTCACGAACACCAGGCTTCTCGCCGACCTCGACACCCGGATCGACCGCGCCCTGGACCGGCTCGACGACGCCGTCGCTCGGGCGACGCAGGCGGAGCGGGACCTCAACTCCTTCGAGGAACGACGCACCGCCTACAAGACCCTGACCGAACTGTCCTGGGACCAGGTGGACGTCGAGTCGGTCACCACCGAACGGAACCGCTGGGCGGACGTCATCAAGGAGGTCCGTGAGGGCAACCCGGAGATCGACCGGTTGCAGCAGGAGGCGGAGGAACTCAAGGAGCGGTTCAGCCGACTGACCGAGCGGGTCGGTCGGCAGAAGGAAGAGGTGAAGCGGCTCGACGAGGCATGGAAGACGATCGTCGACGAGGTGGACGCCGCCCAGCAGGCGCTCGACACCGCCGAGACGGCCGGCACCGAGGTGAGCCGGGAACACCGGGAGTACCTCGCGGGCCTGTTCGACGACGCCCCGGCCGACACCGACCCGGCGACGGCGCTGAAAGAGTTCGACGCGGCGCACCGGCGCGGCGTCGAACGGATGCGTGACGACCGGAGGTCAGCGGAAGAGGCGATCGAACGGTCACGGAAGGCGCTGCGCGACACGTTCTCGACGTTCGTGGAACGCTGGCCGAACCCGAACCTCGGCACCGACCCGGAAGCGTCCTACCGTGACTTCGACCGCCTCCTCACCGACCTGGAGACCAGCGGCCTGCACGAGCTGGAGACCGAGTGGCGCGACAGCCTCCTCAAACTCTCCGGCAACGACCTGACCAGCCTGGACAGCGAACTCGCCGCCGCCGTCCGGGAGATCCGCGACCGGATCGACCCGGTCAACCGCATCCTCTCCGAGCTGCCGTTCGCCGACGACGGGCACCGGCTGCGCATCGACCCGCAGGAAAGCCACTCCGCGGTCCGGGCCAGGTTCCGCAAGGAACTGCGCGATGTCCGCGCCGCCATCGACAAGGCCGCCACGGACGCCGACCGGGAACGCGCCTACCACCGGATGGCCAAGGTGATCGACCGCATTCGCCGCACCGCCCCCGACTTCGCCGACCTGGTCGACGTGCGCAACCATGTGCGGATCAGCGCGGAGAAACGTGACCTCGCCGGCAACCATGTCGCGGTCTATGACCACATCGGGGAGAAGTCGGGCGGCGAGTCCCAGGAGCTGGTCGCGTTCATCGTCGGCGCCGCGCTGCGCTACCAGTTGGGGGACGCGGGCGCCGAACGTCCCCGCTACGCCCCCGTCTTTCTCGACGAGGCGCTGATCAAGGCGGACGCGCACTTCACCGGCCGCGCCATCGGCGCGTGGCGCGGGCTCGGCTTCCAGCTCGTCATCGGCGCCCCCAACGACAAGCACAGCGCCATCGAGCCGCATGTGGACGCGGAATACCTGATCCTGAAGAACAGTGAGGGACGGTCATGGGCGAAACCCATCGTCGCGGTTCCCGGCGCGTGACGTCCCGTCTGGTCACCCCGGCCGACGCGGTCGAGTCGTTGCGCCGGAAGATCCACCGGAAGTGGGCGGAGGCCGTGTGCGCCGATCTCGGCTCCGGCGACCCGGTCATGTTCTCCGTCCCGCTCCGACCCGGAGTGTCGACCGGCACGGGTGTGACGCGGATCGGTCCCGAGGCCTGGCACGAGTGGCATATGAGCTGGCGCGAGTTCGCCGACCGGGATCATCCCGAGGGCGTGGTGATCGTCCGCAAGCCGGTGTCCGTTCGGGGTGTGACGGCCGACTACCCCGCCACCCTCGTCGTCGACCTGGACGCCGCCGTCGCCCTCACCTCCGAAACCGGGCCGCCGACCGAGCCGCCGACCGTGGACGTCGCCCGCGCCCGCGAACTCGCGTCGTCGCTGCGGTCCACCGGCGCGCTGCTCACCCCGGCCACCATCCGGGCCGCCTACCGGATCGGAGCAGACGACGCCGAGGTGCTGCTCAAGGCGGTGGCCTGGCTGCGTCGGCACCGGGACGCGGGCGCGTGGACCGCGCGTCAACTCCCGGTCCCCGGCATGCACTCCAAGTGGCTCGACACCCATGGCGCCTTACTGCGCGACATCGCCGGACGCGACGTCCGAACAGAAGTCCGGCCCCGCCCGGCCGTGCTGCACCTGACCTACGTCGACCCCGACCACGCCGCGTCCGGTCGGCGCAGACATGACGCGTGGACCACCGGCGACGTCCACGACCTCGCCTACCGCCCGCGGGTCGTCCTCGTCGTCGAGAACCGCGACTCCCGGCTCTGGTTCCCGCCGGTACGGGACACGATCGTGGTCGAGGGCGGCGGCAAGGCGGCCGCCGCCCTGCTCGCTGACGTGCCCTGGATCCGCGCCGCGGACCACGTCGTCTACTGGGGCGACATCGACGCGGACGGTTACGCGATCCTCGACCGGTTCCGCGCCGCGCTCGCCGACCCCGGCCCGGACGGCGCTCCACCGAAAGAGGTCACCTCGATCCTGATGGACGACACCGACCTGCACCGCTACGCCAAGCACGGGCTGAACCACGACAAGGAGGGCCGCCCCCTCAAATCGCGCGGGGCGACCCTGCGACACCTCACCGAGGCCGAGGCGACCGCCTACGACATCGTCACGACGGGCCAGGCCTCGTTCCGCCGGATCGAGCAGGAGGCCATCCCCCTCGCCGACGCCGCCGCCCGGCTGCTGGACGTCACAGCACCGGAGCCGTGACAGCGACGGGACGGCTCAGGACCGCGCGCCGGCCTTGGCGCGGCCGACCACCGGCGTGAGGGCCTGGAGGATGTCCTCCACTCGTTCCTTGGCGTCTCCGAACAGCATGTGGGTGTTCTCGCGGAAGAACAGCGGGTTCTGCACTCCGGCGTACCCGGTCGCCATCGAGCGTTTGAACACGACGACCTGCCGCGCGTTCCACACCTCCAGGACGGGCATGCCCGCGATGGGACTCGTCGGGTCCTCCTCGGCGGCCGGGTTGACGATGTCGTTGGCGCCGATCACCAGGACCACGTCGGCGGTGCCGAAGTCGTCGTTGATCTCGTCCATCTCCAGGACCAGGTCGTAGGGCACCTTCGCCTCGGCGAGCAGCACGTTCATGTGTCCGGGCAGGCGACCGGCGACCGGGTGGATGCCGAACCTGACCTGGACGCCGTGGTCGCGCAGCCGCGCGGTCAACGCCGCGACCGGGGCCTGCGCCTGCGCGACGGCCATGCCGTAACCCGGCACGATGATGACCGAGGAGGCGGCGGCGAGCGCCCCGGCGGTCTCCTCCGCGGTGATCTCCCGGTGCGTGCCCTGGTCGTCGCCGGAGGATGCGGGCGCCTCCAGGCCGAAGCCGCCGGCGATGACCGACAGGAACGAACGGTTCATCGCCTTGCACATGATGGCCGACAGGTACGCGCCCGAGGACCCCACCAGCGCCCCGACGATGATCAGCAGGTCGTTGCCGAGCAGGAACCCGGACGCGGCGGCGGCCCACCCGGAGTAGCTGTTCAGCATGGAGACCACCACCGGCATGTCACCGCCGCCGATGGACGCGACCAGATGCCAGCCGAGCAGCAGCGCCACCACGGTGACCGCGATGAGCGCCCACGGGTTGGGCTCGACGACGAACACGACGGTGAGCGCGACGAACGCGACGAGCGCCGCGACGTTCAGCGCGTTCTTGCCCGGCAACATCAGCGGCGCGGACTTCAACCGGCCCGACAGCTTGCCGAACGCCACGATCGAGCCGGTCAGGGTGACGGCGCCGATGAACACGCCGATGAACACCTCGGCGCTGTGGATGCCGAGCATGTCCTCGCCGGCGAGCTTGGCCGCCTCCGCTCCCTCCGGGTGGTGCTCGACGTGCAGGTAGCCGCTCCAGCCGACCAGGACGGCGGCCAGCCCGACGAAGCTGTGCAGCAGCGCGATGAGCTCGGGCATCGCGGTCATCTCCACCGCGCGGGCCCGGTTCAGGCCGATCAGCCCACCGGCCACGACCGCGGCCACGAGCAGCGCGAACGCCGGAAGGCCGATGTCGCCGTCGATGGTGAGCGCCACGGTGGCGACGAGCGCCACGGCCATGCCGAGCATGCCGTAGGTGTTGCCCAGCCGGGCGGAATCGTGCCGGGACAGCCCGGCCAGGGCACGGATGAAGAACAGGGCGGCGACGATGTACGCCGCGGTCGCCGTGGTCGCGATCGTCATGGGCTAGCTCCTGACGAACATGGCGAGCATGCGGCGGGTGACCGCGAATCCGCCGAAGACATTGATGCTCGCGAGCAGGATCGCCGCGAGTGAGAGCACGGTGATCGCCGCGTCGCCCGTGCCGATCTGCAGCAGCGCGCCGACCACGATGATCCCGGAGATCGCGTTGGTCACCGACATCAGCGGGGTGTGCAGCGCGTGGTGCACGTTCCCGATGACGTAGTAGCCGATCACGATCGCGAGCGCGAACACGGTCAGGTGCACCTGCAACGCCGCCGGGGAGAGCGCGATCAGACCGAACGTCGCCGCGGCCGCGGCGGCGACGCCGAGCCGGCGCAACAACGGATTCGTCGTGCTTTCCGGGGCGTCCGCCTCGACCTCCTGCCTGGCCGGCCGGGTGTTCGTCGGCGCCGCCGAAACCGCCACCGGAGGCGGCGGCCAGGTCAGCTCACCTTCGCGGACGACGGTCATCGACCGTTGCACGACATCGTCGAAGTCCAGGACGAGCTGCCCGTCCCGCTGCGGGGTCATCAACTTCATCAGGTTCACCAGGTTGGTCCCGTACAGCTGGGACGCCTGCGCGGGCAGCCGCCCGGCCAGGTCGGTGTAACCGAGGATGATCACGCCGTTGTCGGTGACGACCCGCTCACCGGGAACCGTGCCCTCGACATTGCCGCCGTTCGCCGCGGCCATGTCGACGATCACCGAACCCGGACGCATGGTCGCCACCATCTCCGCGGTGATCAGCCTCGGCGCGGGCCTGCCGGGGATCAGCGCGGTGGTGACGATGATGTCGACCTCACGACACTGGTCCGCGTAGAGGGCGGCGGCGCGAACGTTGTAGTCGTCCGACATCTCCTTGGCGTAACCGGTGTCCGGGGTGTCGTCCGGCTCCGGCTCGGCGACGGCGAGATAGTCACCGCCGAGCGAACGCACCTGGTCGGCGACCTCCGGCCGCGGGTCGGTGGCCCGGACGATCGCGCCCAGGCTTCCGGCCGCGCCGATCGCCGCGAGCCCGGCGACACCGGCCCCCGCGACCAGCACCTTCGCCGGTGGAACCTTGCCCGCCGCGGTGATCTGACCGGTGAAGAACCGTCCGAACTCGTGCGCCGCCTCGATCACCGCCCGGTATCCGGCAATGCCGGCCATGGAGGAGAGCACGTCGAACGACTGCGCCCGGGAGATCCGCGGCACGGCGTCCAGGGACAACGCCGTGATGGGACGCTTGGCGAGGTCCTCCACCAGTTCCGGCTTGAGCCGGGGGTTCAGCAGACCGATCAACGTGGCACCGGGTCGCAACGCGTCCAACTGTCCGGGCGCGGGCGGGTTGACGCCCAGCACCACATCGGCGGCGGCCGCGTCGCCGATGGCGGCCCCCGCCGCCTCATACTGATCGTCGGGAAAACCAGCCCCGGCTCCCGCGCCGGACTCGACGACCACCTCGTACCCGAGCTTCTGCAGTTGGGGGACGGTGTCCGGCGTCACCGCCACCCGCCGTTCCCCGGGTGGATCCTCCTTCAGAACCCCAATGATCATGACGACCACTCCACCTCTCTCGCCCATCGCGGGCCCCGAGCGGGGTGCGACCCGCCGGTGCGGGCCCGGACGGCGTCAGATATCTCGGCATCAACATAATTCTGCCGCGAACGAGCCCGCTTCCGCATTGCGCTGTGTGCCAGTCTTGGCCATGAAAGTTTGGGCACTTGAACTAAGCGCCACCGCGCACGGTGAGCACGATCGTACGTTCAGGCGAACAGTCACATCGAAGGGACGTCCATGCGAAGAACCAGCGCGTACCCCCGCACCGGTCCGAACCCCCGCTACCGCAACACCCACACGAGTTCCCTATGACCCCGAAGCTCCCGCACCCCCACCCCGCCACCCGCCACCCCCGCTCCCGGCACAGCGTCCTCGCGGGAATGCTCGCCGCCCTCGCCGTCCTGTCCACGGCGTGCGGCGGCACGAGTGATCCTGCAGAGGCGAAGCCCAAACAGAGCGCGCCGGCCGACCACGACGCCGACGACGTCATGTTCCTCCAAATGATGATCGCGCACCGTCAGCAGGTGCTCGACATCGTCCGGCTGGCCCCGGACCGCTCCAGTCGCGGGGAGGTCCACACGCTGGCCACGACCCTCGAGAAGGACAGCACCACCGAGATGCGGCAGATGACCTCGTGGCTCACCGCGTGGTCGAAGCCCACCACCCTCCAGGGCCCGGTGAACTCCCACGCCGCCCACGGTGGCCTGCCGCTCATCGGCGAAGCGGAGATGAAGTCACTGAAACAGGCCAAGGGCCGTGATTTCGACACCACCTTCCTCAACCTGCTCCTCGGTCACCAGCACAATGCGGTGCAGATGGCCCAGGTCGAACTGAAGAAGGGGGTCAACCCCGTGGCCAAGAAATACGCCGACGGCGTCATCAAGAACACCACCCCCCTGGTCAGCCGCCTCCTCGACCTGATCAACAGCTGACAAGCACATCCGCAACACGCCTCCGCGGCCGTGAGCGTGTCCCCCGAGAACACGCTCACGGCTCCGCGGACGAACAAGAGGCTCGGAGAAATTGTTGATCGAATTTCCACAGATGCGAGAGATGGTGGTGGAGGTGGTCCGCACTCTTTCCGATATCGAATATCAACAAAAGATGTGGGTCGACGAGAGGTATCAACACCCGAATCTCATAGAGGACCTTGATGAGAATCTCAGCGCCCTCTACGACCTCACCTCGGTCGCGGAGTGTCCGCACGATTACATCGGTGCGGTTTTGGTGGATATCGATGAGGCCGAAGCGATGGAGGCCCTGCATATCGCGATTGAGGAGTTTCTCGGCTCCGTCGACGGCTCGCTTGAGGATGCGGTACTCATCGCCATGCCAGGCTGGCGGAAGGTGGTCGATCAGGCCCAAGCCACGCTTCGGGTTCTCACGCGGGAACGGTAAAGGATGCTCACCTCGTGGCGCTTTCGGAGAGGGCTTGGAGGTGGGTGGCGGCTCGGACCAGGTCGGTGGCGGCGATGGTCGTCGCCGTCAGGTGGGCGTCGGCGACGGCGGCGAACCACGGGGGTGTCGTCGGGTCGTCCCGGAGCTGTCGGGCCAGGGCGCGTAGGCGGGACGTGGCGGCGTTGACGGCCTCCGCGTCGGCCAGGAGGAGGGCGGCGGAGTCGGCGACCGAGCGAGGGGTGGGCATGGCGGCCTCCTAGGCGGGGAAGACGTGCGCGCCCGCGTCGCGGCGGAGTAACTGGTGCGGGCTGCGGTGACAGAGGAACGGGCGGGCGCCGTCCAGGCCGAGGGCGCGCAACGCGTCGGCGAGAGGGTGGTCGCCGTCACCGACGTGCAACCGTGCGCGAGGCGCGAGATGCAGGCGGGACGGTCCTTGGGCGTGGACGACCGAGCGCAGGGTGGCGTCCGCCAGCATGGAGTACAGGACCGGTTCGCCGCAGCGTGACCGGTTGCTCGGGCCGAGCGGCCCGGAGAAGGTCAGGGCGCGGTCCTCGCGGGCGCCGACCGTGACGGCGGCGGCTCGGGCGTCCAGACGGACGTGGATCGGGACGGTGAAGGCGTGCTCGCTCCACAGGTTCCGGTGGGCGGCGCCCGCGGCCGGAGTGCTCAACGCCGTGGCGAGCGTCCACAGGCCGGCGCCGCGCCACTGCGGCGGGCGCCGCAGGTCCCGCCAGACGCCGACGGGCCGGGGACACCACGGATCGTGGATCAGGACACCGAGGGTGACCTCGTGATGTGGGCCCAGCGTGCTCTCCCGATGGTCGCGGACGTCCAACGCGACCAGCGACCGCCTACCGGCGCGCACCGGGACGGCATCGTCCAGCACGGCGGCGGCCGACGCGGCGTCGACCGTGAACCACGCCGTCAGGGCCGCCGCGTCCGACGTGCACACGGGCAGTTCCACCGGCCCGTCCGGAGTGGGCTCGACGCGGGAGGCGACGGTGAGGAACGGGAAGCCCGCCGGGCGGCGCGCGTCGTCGTACAACTGGTAGAGGCGGCGTTCGACGACGGGACCGTTGTACGGCGCCAGTTGCCGTTCGATGTGCGCGCGGGCCTCCGGGAGGTCGTGTTCGACGTTGGCGGCGTACTGCTCCAGGCTGTGGCAGGCGGGGAACAGGTGCGTCGGGTCGGTGTAGTCGACCACGTACCGGCCGGGCTGTTCCGCGAAACAGTTCCCGGCGCCCTGTCCGTCCAGGCTGGGGATGATGTCGTGCTGGTTGGTGATGCTGACGACCCACGTCGCCGGGTTCACGGGTGCCTTGAAGTCGATCGGCGAGCCGATCGCGATGACGTGGGTGAGGCGGTACCTGGCGTTGAGCGCGGCGTCCTGGCTCAGGCTCATGACCGCGGCGCCGCCCGCGCTGTGGCCGATGAGGGCGAGGTCGGCGCCGGCCGGGATCCGATGGTCGGCGATCGCCTTGGCGAGGGAGCGGCTATAGGGGCCGCTGTCCAGGACGGTGGCGCTGAACGCGCCGAGCAGGTCGGCGGGGGAGGCGCCGTCGGGTGTGCCCATCCGCATCCCGGGGGCCAGCAGCACGTACCGTTCGACGTCGTCGGGTCCGCGCACGGTGAGGATGAGCGCGCGGCCGGACGTCCCGATCGCGATCAGGTCGCCGAGCAGGCCGAGCAGGGACGCCTCCGAGCAGAACCGGGCGGCCTCCGGCCCGGTCGGCTCGGCGCGGACGGCGGCGCCCCGGCCACGGTCCAGGCGCGCGATGACACGGTTGCTCAGCCCGGTCAGCGGGTCGGCGGTCGCGGCGCCCATGCCGGTGGCGATGAGCCAGGCGGTCTGGTCGTTCAGCGGGTTGCGGTCGAGCAGCGCGCGTAGCGCGAGGATCTCGCTGAAGACGGGTGACACGGCGGTGAGGGCGCGCTTTCCGCCCCGGTCCTTGACGAGGGTGCGCAGCGCGCCGACCACGTCTGCCTGGCCTGCGCCGACCGCCTCGATCAGCCGGTGCACCAGCGGATCCTCGGTGAGGGTCGGGTCGGCGTGGGCGACCGCGGCGATACGCAGCCGCAACGACGTGACCATGATGGAGACGGGCAGGCTCGCCGCGCCGGCCAGCCCACCGACCTTCGCGCCGAGGACGCCGAGCACGCCGCCCGCCGGGGCCCAGCCGAGCCCGGCGGGATCGGTGATGGCGCGGGCCAGCGATCGTTGCGCCCGCCATCCCGCCTGCGGGGCCCGGCACGCGGCGGCGGCGACCCGCGGATCGGCGAGCGCGGCCGTGGCGTGCGCGGACGCCTCACGAAGCGTGTGCGCGATCTCGGCGAGTTCCCGTGCGGCGGCCCGTAGCCGTTGTGCGGCGTCCTCACCGCCCGGGGTCATCGCTGCGCTCCTCGCCACGTCATGCTCACGAACCGGGGCCGCGGGTCCTCCGGGGTGTTGCGGGCCAGCACGTCGCCGATCGTGCGGGTCTCGGCGATCGTCCGCAGCCCGGTGCGGGTGAAGGTCTCGGCGGTCAGCACCCGGGGGGCCAGCAGCGGGTTGGTGAGCGCCTGCGAGAACGCGTCGATGGCGATGATCTTCGTGAGCAGCGGGGGCAGGACGGCGGCGGGCGACGCGGGCTCCTCGGCGAACAGGCCGACGTACAACTCCAGGTCGTCGACGCTCCGGTAGCGGTCGGCCAGCGCGTCTCGAACACGCGGGACGCCCGAGACCTGGGAGAAGTCGCGTGCCCTGGGGAACCGGCAGTGGGCGCGGTAGTCGTTGTAGGACGCCAGCCCCAGGGCACGGCCGTCGGCGATCGAGGAGAGTTCCACCTCCTGCAGGATCGGGTCGGTGTTGAACAGGCCGATGCGTCCGGCGCGCTGCTCTGCGGCGTCCTCGAACAGCCGACCGAGCCCAGGCTCGGGCAGCAGCGCCGACCCGAACAGCGTCCGGACGGTGGGAAGTTCGGTGTCGCCGACGACCAGGCTGGACGGGACGAGGCTGTGCCAGCGGTAGACGAGGTTGAACTCGACCGACGCCCAGTTCTGGCGGTGCCACGGCGCGCGCGCCAGCATCCGGCTGAGGCGAGGGTCGAGTAAGAAGCGGAAATGGTACGGCGTGATGTGGTTGATGTACTCCTCGACGACCAGCCGGATGACCTCGACGATGACGATGTTGCGGGCGGTCTGGAAGAGGCGTTCGTCGTCCCAGCCGGGGTTCTCCGCCGCGAGCGTCCGCGCCACCCGGTTGTGCTCGCGCAGGAACAGCACCGTCAGCATCGTGAAGCCGATCTGGACGTTGCCGCGGTCGCCGCCGGTCGCGAAGAGGGTGTCGCGCTGCGCGTCGGTGAGCCGTTCCATCCGGACGGCCGACAGCGCAGAGAACTCCGGCTTGACCTTGCCGTGTTCGCAGAGGAAGGGCGGGAATTCGCCACCGTTGAGGAGTTGGCTCTTGAGCAGGCCGCCCTCATGGGCACGGATGGCGTCGGTGGCCTCGGCGTTCAGCCCGTACAGCGGGTTGAGGTCGATCTCGTGGTTGGACGTGCTGCGGCGCGGGTCGCGAGGTTCGTGGGACTCCCCGCGCAGGAACCCGTCGGTGAACCACTGGGCGAAGTACGCGAACAGGACGGTCGAGCGGGGGCAGGGCGTCATCTCGCCGTCGCGGACGAACAGGTCCGCGGCCCGCTCCACGGTCGGACGGCCGCTCTCCTGGTCGGCGACGGGCGGCAGGTGACGGCCGCTGTAGGTGCGGTCGGTCAGCGACGACCAGGACGTGTACGGCGCCATGGTGCTCAACGGTTCGGGGCGCGGCGGCATCTCCCGGATCGCCTGGTCGATCACGGTGGCGTTGATGCGGCGGCGCAGCGCGGTCGAACTCTCGGCGAGCCGCCACAACGGACGCCCGCGCGTGAGCGCCAGATATCGCAGCCGGTTGCGGGCGCCGTCGGAGGCGAAGCCGCGGGCGCTCCGGTACGTGTCGCGCACGGTCAGGCCCCCTCGCGCGCCGGGGCGTCGAACCGCAGGACGAGGCCGTCGGGGAAGACGCCCCGGTCGCTGCGCACGTCCCCCTCCGCGCGCAGACCGGGCCGCATCATGACCCTGCGGACGGTCTCGGCGAGGACGACCCTGCCCGGGTGCACGCCCAGGCAGGCGTGCGGACCGTGACCGAAGTGCAGCCACTCCCGCTCGGACCGGTCGGTACGGAAGGCCGCGGGCTCCTCGACCACGGTGTCGTCGAACATGGCGGAGGCGACCGCGGCCATGACCAGGCGCCCGGCCGGGACGGTCGCCCCACTGGGCAGCACATGGTCGCGCGCGCAGTAGCGGACGATCATCTTCAGGAAGGGATCGAACCGCAGCGCCTCCCAGACATGGGGGTCGAACCGCTCGGGATCACCGGCCGCGGCGGCGGCCTCGGCGTGCAGCTCGGGCCGGCCGAGCAGCAGGGACACCACATTGGTCATCGACCCGGCGGCGTTCTCCACGAACCCGAGCAGCATCCCGGCGACGTTGACCGCGACGCGCTCGTCGTCGAACCCGAGTTCGGCGGGCAGCCGGGTGCGGACCAGCCGACCGAGCACGTCGGTGCCGCCGTCGCCGCCCTCGCCGCCGTTCGCCGCCCGTCGCTCGGCGACCAGACCGCGCAGGTACGCCATCATCTCCGCGCCCGCGGCGACCGACGCGGCCCGCACGCCGGGCTCACCGGCGAAGTTGGTGGTCACGTCGGTCATGATGGCCCGCGACCAGCGGGACAGCGTCGGCTCGTCGGGCCCCGGAAACCCGAAGTAGCGGGCGCAGACCCGTAGCGGGACGGCCCGGAACAGGCCATGGACCGCGTCGATCTCCCCGTCGGCCTCGTCCAGGGCCTGTTCGGCGAACTCACCCGCGAGCGCGCGCACGGCGGGGACGTCCTCGGGCGCGAGCATGACCTGCATCAGGCCCTTCTCGCGCCAGTTCATCGGGGTTCCGTCGAGGCTCAGCATGTGCGGGGCGCCGACCGCGGCCTCCAGCGCCGGACGGTAGGCGCTGACCGGGAACGAGTCCGGACGCGACAGCACGTCGAGGACGTCCGCGTGCCGGGTGACCAGGCTGAAGGCCGGGGTCGTGAGCACGGGCCGGTCGGCGCGCAGCTCGGCGAACAGATCCCGCCACCCGGTCCGTAACCAACCGGCCAGCCTGACCTGCGCGGCGGACGGATCGTCCCGCACGAGCGCGTCGTAGGTGGCGAGATACCCGTCAGTTCGCATGGCCTCAACTCCGCGCTCGTAGCCGCCGGGTTCCAGAGAGTAGCCAGAGACTAGGGAGTCCCGAGCCCGTTCGCCAAGACTTCGTAAACGTGGAGTAGCTAAATAGATTCAAAGGGTGACTGTTGCCTATCTGTCAGGCAACTGCCGTTCGCCTCACCTCCGCAGTTCAATGAGGTCCGACCTTGGGAGGAACGATGGCGGACCGGTCGATGGGGGAGACGGTCGCGGTCTCCAGGTCGCGCAGACACGCCTACCTGATCGTTCTGGTCGTGCTGCCTCCCGTCGTCCTGCTCGCCGCGGTGGCGGTCGCCTGGGGCCGCGCGATCGGGCCGCTGGACGTCCTGCTCGCGCTGGTCATGTACGTCGTCAACATCTTCGGGATCAGCGTCGGCTATCACCGGCTGCTGACGCACCGCTCGTTCCGGTGCCCCCGCCCGGTCCGGGTGACGTTCGCGCTGGCGGGCGCGCTGGCCCTCCAGGGCCCGCCAACGCTGTGGGCAGCCGAGCACCGCAGGCACCACAAGTACTCCGACAAGCCCGGCGATCCGCACTCACCCTGGGCCTTCGGCGACTCCGGCCTCGCCCTGTCACGCGGCCTGCTGCACGCCCAGGTCGGCTGGTTCTACAGCGCCCGCCGCAGGTCCAACCGCGCGCACTGGGTGCCCGACCTGCTCGCCGACCCCGACATCCGCCGCGTGGACGCGGCCTATCCGGCGATCGTGGCCGCGTCGTTCCTGGTTCCGGCCGCCGCCGGGGGCCTGCTCTCGTGGTCGTGGACGGGTTTCTGGACGGCGCTCTTCTGGGCGGGGCTGGTCCGCTACGCGGTCGTCCACCACGTCACCTGGTCGGTGAACTCGGTCGCGCACTGCTTCGGTGACCGGGCCTTCTCCACCCGCGACCGCTCGTCGAACGTCCGCTGGGTCGCTTTGCTGACCTTCGGGGAGGGCTGGCACAACTGGCACCACATCGAGCCGACCAGCGCCCGCCACGGCGTCCTGAAGGGGCAGGTCGATCCCAGCGCCGCCCTGATCCGCCTGCTCGAGAGGCTCGGCTGCGCCCACGACGTGCACTGGCCGTCCCCGGCGCGGATCGAGATGCAGGCGAGCCGTCACCGGGCGAGAACCGGCGTCCCGACCCGCTGACCGGGGTGACCGCGGGCTGACCGGACGATCGATCCTTCGCACAGCGGGTACCGGGACAGACTGTGCAGACCTTTCTTCCGCACGCGGACTTCGCCGCCACGGCCGGGGTCCTCGACCAGCGCAGGCTCGGCAAGCAGCGCGTCGAGGCGATCCAGGTCCTGCGCGGGCTGACGGTTCCGGGCTACGGCTGGCGGAACCACCCGGCCGTGCGGATGTGGACCGGGTACGAGGAGGCGCTGGTCCGCTACGGGCTGGAGATCTGCCGCTCGTGGTGCGCGCTCGGGCACCGCGACACGTGCGCCGCCACCCTGACGGCCGCGCTGGCGGAGGTGGCGGGCATCGAGCGGCCCCGCGACCAGGAGCGGCTGGCCGCCGCCGGTGAGCTGCCGCCCTGGCTCGGTGACCACGCGCTGCACCTCAGCCATCGCTCCGCGCTCGTCCGCAAGGACCCCGGGTTCTACGGGCCGATCTTCCCGGGCGTGCCCGCCGACCTGCCCTATGTCTGGCCCCGCTCGGACCGCGAACCAACGGCCCGCCCGTCCTGACCGCCACGAAACCGTTGACCGCCGATCCCGACGGCAACGGATCGTCGCCGTACCTGCCTCGCTCGACCAGCAACCGGACGCGGACGTTAGCCACCCGTTAGGGGGTGTGATCTAACGTGCAACGATCATGGACTCGCAGACTCTGGATCTGGACGACTACCAACGCATATTCCGTGTTCTCGAGACGTCCGCGGACGCGGTGGGACAGGACCGCTTCTTCGAACGTCTGGGAGACGCGCTGGCGCGGCATCTCGACTGGAAACACGCCCTGGTGACCACCGGCACCCCGCCCACGGGGCGAAGACCCAGACCGGAGAACTTCGCCAGAACGCTCAGCGGCACGATCGAGGCGACCCCGAACACCAGGGTGCTGATCAGCGTTTGCTTTCCGTACGGACCGGGGCCGGGGGAACGCGAGCGCGCCATCCTGCGCCGGCTCCAGTCCCATCTGGCGCCGTGGTTGTCCGAGCATCTGTCCGGCGTGCGGCGGAACACGGCCCTGATATCGCTGACCAGGCGGGAGGAGGCCGTGGTGCGCCTGGTCGCGCAGGGCATGTCGAACCGCCGGATCGCCGACCGGCTCGGCGTCACCACCGACACCGTGAAGAAGCATCTGACGCACGCCATGGCCAAGGCCGGCTGCCGTGGGCGCGCCCAGCTCGCGCTGTGGTGGCATGACCATGAGCCCGCTTGATCCCGCCGACTACAAACGGATGCTGCACGTCCTGGACGATGTGCGCGGAGCGGCCGACATGGCGTGCTTCGGCGACCGGCTGCGGACCGCGCTCGCCGAGCATTTCGGCTGGACGGACGCGACGGTGCGGCTCCAGGAGGTCACCGGCGCGACGGACTCCCGGGACGACGGCCGGTCACGGTTGCTCGTGCCACTGGCGGACGGAAGCGGCGACCGGCTTCTCGTCATCGTTCCGAGACCCGGCACGGCCCGGCGGCGGACCGTCCTGGAGTTGCTCGGACGGCAGCTCGCGCCGCTCGCGCGCGACGCCGCCCGGATGCCCGCGCTGCCGTTCCTGACGCCGCGGGAGACCCAGGTCGCGGAGTTGGTCGCGGAGGGGCTGGGCAACCAGCAGATCGCGGTACGGCTGGGCATCACGGTGAGCACGGTGAAGAAGCACGTGTCCCGCGTGCTGGCCAAGAGCGACTGCGACTCCCGGGTGCGTTTTGCGCTGTTATGGCGGCGATTAAGCGATTCTTTAGCTGATTAGTCTACGTCTACACGAAGATGTTCCACCTTCGGACAGTACCGATTCCGGTTCCGATCGGAGAGACTCGGCCGCATACGGGGATACGGGGACGTCCAGCGGAGCACGCCGCCGCTGGACGAACGACTGCTGTGGAGGACACGGTGGTTGCACAGTTCAGACTGCTGGGATCGGTGGAGATCGCGAACGGACGGCACGCGTTTCCACTCCCGGCCACGAAACCGAGCGTCGTCCTGGCGGCGCTGCTCCTGCACGCCAACGAGTTCCTGGGCAACGAACGGCTGACCGAGATCGTGTGGGGGGACGCCAACCCGCGCAATCCGCGGTCCAGCCTGCAGACGTACGTGATGCGCCTGCGCCAGACCCTCGCGGCGAACGGGACGCCGGGAAGCTCCATTCTCACGCTGCCCGGGGGCTACAGCCTGGAGGCGACTCCGGAGACGTTGGACCTGCTGCGCTTTCGCCAACTCGTCGAACGGGCCAGGCGCGGCGGCGACCCCAGGGAGGAGTCCCGCCGCCTCAACGAGGCGCTCGCGCTACGGCGCGGGCCCATGCTCGCCAACATCCCGTCCGATGTGCTCCTTCGCGAGGAGGTGCCGAAGCTGGAGGAGGAGTGGCTGGCCGCCCGCGAGCGGCGGATCGACATCGACCTGGCACTCGGCCGCCACCGCGATCTCGTGGCGGAGCTGCGCGGACTGACCGCGACCTACCCGCAGCGGGAGCGGTTCTGGGAGCAGTTGATGGAGGCCCTGTACCGCTCGGGACGGCAGTCCGAGGCGCTGGCGGCCTATCACGAGATCAAGAACATCCTGCTGGAACAGCTCGGCGTGGACCCGGGGCCCGGCCTGCAACGGATGGAACTCGCCATCCTCAAGGGCGAGATCCAGCTGACCGAGTTCGCCGACGACCCGGCGGGGCGTCCGGCCCCGCACATCGCGGGCCCGCCCGGTCTCGGCCCGCCCGGTCCAGGTCCGCACGCACTGGGTGCGCCGGCCCTGGGGCCGCACTGCCGGCTCCCGCCGCAGCCGCCCGGATTCGTCGGACGCGGCAAGATCGCCGGACGGATCGCCGACGAGCTGGCCAGGAGCGCCGGAGACGGAACGGCGGCGGTCACCGCGATCCGCGGCGAACCCGGGGTGGGAAAGTCGGCCCTCGCGCTGTCGGTGGCCTACGACGTCGCCGGGCTCTTCCCGGACGGGCAGTGGTACCTGCGGCTCAGCACCGAGGCCGGGCGGCCGCGCCCGCCGGTGGAACTGCTGGGCGAGCTGCTGGGCATCGCGGGACTGCGACCCACCGACCTCCGCGAGGACCAGGCCGAGCGGGAGGCGGCCTACCGCGCCATGGTCCGGGATCGCCGGGTGTTGCTCCTGCTCGACGACGCCCAGGACGCCCGGCAGGTCGAGCCGCTGCTGCCGGGCAGCGCCGGCAGCGCGGTCCTGGTGACCAGCCGGACCAGCCTGGGTGAACTCACCGCGCGGTGGCGGGTGCGCTCGTACGAGATCGGGCCGCTGCCCACGGAGAGTTCGCTGGAGTTACTGGCGGGCATGCTGGGACGCGAGCGGGTGGAGCGGGAACGCGCGGCGGCGGTCGCGCTCACCGAGATCTGCGACGGGCTGCCGCTGGCGCTGCGGATCGCCGCGGCGAGGTTCGCCGGCCGTCCGGGACAGGACCTCGCCGACTTCGTCGCCTGGCTGGCCGCCGACCCGCTCGGTCGGCTGGCGGTGGGACGGCGACCGCGGATCTCCGTGCGCCGCGCCTTCGAGGTGTCATGCGAGCGGCTCGGTCCCGACGCGCGGCGCCTGCTGTTCGCCCTCGCCGAGACCCGGGCCCGGTCGGTGTTCGGCCCGGACGACATCGCGGACCGGGCGGGCACATCGCTGCCCGACACCGAGGAGGCACTGGAGGAGCTGTTCGACGCCGGACTTCTACGCGGCCACGGCCTCGACCGCTTCGCCATGCCGACCCTGCTGCACACCTACACGCGTTTATTGCAGGACCGGTTGTGTTAATTGCAGGACCGGCCCACTTCGCTCGCCTGGCGGCTCGCTGTGTTTATTGCAGGACCGGCCCACTGCGCTCGCCTGACGGCTCGCTACGTGACCGTCCCTGAGGCGAACGCGACATCGCTTCGCGATCCACCCGGCTCCGCTCGCCTCCGGCATCGCTGCACCGGGCGGGTAACGCGTTCGCGCGCGGGCTGAGGCCGTCTTTCTTGCAGGACCGGCCCACTTTGCTCGCCTGGCGGCTCGCTGCGTGACCGTTCCTGGGGCGGACGTGGTATCGCTTCGCGATCCGGCCGGTTGCACTTGCCTTCGGCTTCGCTGCACCGGGCGGGTAACGCGTTCGCGTGCGGGCTGAGGCTGTTTTTATTGCAGGAACGGCCCACTTTGCTCGCCTGGCGGCTCGCTGCGTGACCGTTCCTGGGGCGGACGTGGTATCGCTTCGCGATCCGACCGGTTGCACTTGCCTTCGGCTTCGCTGCACCGGGCGGGTAACGCGTTCGCGTGCGGGGTTAGGGGAAGGGGTGGGGGACGCGGTGGAGGTCCTCGTCACGGAGGTCGTTGCTTCGCCGTCCAGCCTGTCGGAATGCTGTTTTCAGGCGTGACATCTGCAGGACGCGTTGTTTGCTCCAGCCGAAGTCGATGGGTACCAGGCCGGGGACGATCACGCAGACGTTGCGCAGGCCGGAGATCGCCTGTTCCGGGGCCGTCTGGTCCACCGCGATGACGTCGAAACCGGCGCCGATGAGCAGGTCACGACAGAACCGCACGTCGTCGAGGAGGTTCAGGGTTCGGGGACGGTCTCGTTCCCAGTCGCGGTAGAGGTCGGCCATGTCCTGGAGGGGACGGTCGGCGAGGAAGGTTCGCGCGTGCGGGGCCATCTCCGGCAGGCCGAACAGGGCGGCGTGGTGGGTGAGATGCGTGACCTTGGAGAAGTCGCGCGCCATCTCGGTCAGCTCGTCGCCGAGCCGGGTGACCCGCTCGGGCATCGTTGGGATGTAGGAGGCGATCTCGCAGAGGGCGCCGCGCACGGCGGCGGCCGGGTCGAGTCCGGCGCCCGCCGCGAAGCACAGCGTGCCGACACCGCCGTCGCGCCGGACGGCGACGGCGGTGACGACCGGGATGGGCAGGTCCACCCGGTTGTCGAAGAGCCGGACGTCGTAGCCGTGCATCCGCATCCGGTCCATCATGATCCGGGCGGACGGGTCCGGTACGGTCTCGGGGTCGATCTCGGGGAGTTCCGCCCCGCTGTACCAGGCGAGGAGGAAGGCGTCCCGTTCGATGAGCTCCAGCATCCCGAACAGGACGGCCTCCTCCAGGCAGCCGCCGACGGCACAGCCGTTCGAGCACTCGTGGACGAAGTCGCCGTCCCCGGCCCGCCGCTCCATGTAGTAGGAGATGCGTTCAGGGACGAGCAGGGGCCGCTCGTCGCGCAACGAGTACCCCCAGACCCAGGAGATCGGCCGGTCCGGGGCGAAGGCGGTGAACATGGGGTCGGTGCGGTAGACCTCGTCGTCGTACACGCCGCAGTCGCGTGGGTCCAACGCGTCGGGGGCCAACCGCTCGTAGGTGTCGACGACGACGTCGTCGACACCTCGCCGCTGGCCTCCCGCGTACCGTTCGAGTCCCTCCAGGACGCCGCAGGCCAGACTGTCGTCGAAGGAGTCGGAGTGACCGCTCCAGTGCACGTCGAAGAGCCGGTCGGCGATGCGCAGTTTGAGCTGTCCGTTGACCGGCGCGGTGGTCGGGCTGGTCACGTCATGGTGCGCCGCGCGTCCGAGCACCCCGCACACGGGGTTGACCAGGGCGTCCATCGGCAGGTCGTAGTCCGTGGCGGACCGCAGGTGGTAGCTGTCGGGTGCGCGCTTGGCGCGGTCGACCAGCTCCAGCCGGGCGGCGTCGCGGTCGCCGGGACGCGGCCGGCGGCAGGTGGGGCAGTCGGGGTCGGCGAGCAGCCGGTGGCGCCGGACCCGGAGGGTGTCGAATCGCAGCTCATGGACGGGCGGTACGCGGGCGTCGTCCGCCGGCGCCGAGGCGACCTGTTCGAACAGGTGCCACGTCATCTCCAGCGCCGACGCCGTGAGGTAGGGGGAGTCGGCGACGGAACGGATGTCCAGGCCGTTCTCCAGCGCCTCCCGCTCCTCGGCGCTCTGCAACCGCTGCCAGCGCCGGGCCAGACAGTCCGGACACGGCGCCGGTGCGCCGTCCGTCACGGCCGGGCCGAACAGCGCCGAGAACGGTGTCAGGTGGATCGGGAACGTGCCCGGGGCGAACGGCGCGTCCGGTCGCGCCCCGGCCGGAGTGTGCGTGGCGCGCAGGACGTCGGTCTCGCCCAGGACGGCGATCCGCGGCACCACCCGCAGGGGGGACCGGCTCGCCCGGTCCAGCAGGAACGCCTCCACCCGCGCCCTGTCCCGCTCCCGCGGTGTGGAGGCACCGGCCGTCCTCGGATCGGTCCTCGCCACGGTGGCTGTGTTCACATCGGTCCCTTCTGCGGCGTGCCGGCGCGTGGCGGGCGGACCGCTGGTCGGCGGCCCGCCCTGGAGTACTCACGTGCGGTCGTGCTCACGCACAACTTGCGGTGCTGGTGCAGCTGGTCGTGCTGCTGCTCGTGCTGGTGCTGCTGGTGCTCGATCCGGTGCTGGTGCTGCAGTCACAGCTCGTCCAGCCCAGCAGATCCTCGGTGGCCTCGACATGGTCGCGGATCTCGAACGTCTCGGCTTCGAGCGTCGCCATTCCGCTACGCAGATCCGAGAGGCGGTCGTCGCCCGTACGTGCCATGGCACACCACCGCCTACGCGCAGCTTGCGGTGCTGGTGCAGCTGGTCGTGCTGCTGCTACAGCTACAACTGCTGGTGCTGCACCCGCCGGCCAGCATCTCGGGACCGTCCTCGTAGTCGAGGATCTCGAAGGTCTCCGCATCCAGCAGCTCGAAGTCGCTGCGCAGATCGGCGAGCTTGGTCTCCATCCAAGTCACTCCCTTCCGTCCGGTCACGCGCAGCTTGCGGTGCTGGTGCAGCTGGTCGTGCTGCTGCTGGTGCTACAGCTGCTGGTGCTGCACCCGTCGGCCAGCATCTCGGGAGCGTCCTCGTAGTCGAGGATCTCGAAGGTCTCCGCATCCAGCAGCTCGAAGTCGCTGCGCAGATCGGCGAGCTTGGTCTCCATCCAAGTCACTCCTTTCCGGTGTCGTTCGCTGCCCGGTCACGAACAGCTGGTGCTGCTGCTACTGCTGCAGCTACTGGTGGTGCTGGTGCAGCTCGTGGTCGCGGCGACCTCGTCCATCACCTCGACGTAGTCGGTGATCTGGAACGTCTCCGTCTCCAGCAGTTCGAGTTCCTCCCGAAGCACGGAGATCGTGCCGGTGTTGTTCTCGTTCATGGCGGCTCCGTCTAGTCGCAGCAGCTCGTGCCGCTGCTGCTGGTGCAGCTGCTGGTGGTGCTGGTGCAGCTGGTGGTGGCGGCGGCCATCTCCTCCACGCCACCGGTGTGGTCCTGGATCTCGAAGGTCTCGGCCTCCAACAGGTCCAGCCCGTCCTTGAACTCCGACAGCGCCGGAGCCGTTCCGTCTTTGCGCACGATCGATCCTTTCTCTCGGTTGGGGCAACTGTTTCGAAGCATGGCAGTGGCCGGTCTCAGCGCCGGAGTACCGCGCTCACAGATCACTGTCAGCCTGCTGTCGGATCGCTGTATTCGGCGCCGTGGCGGTCGACGAGAAATTTCCGGTGCTGTTCTACTTGGCGCTGCGGATTCGGTTTTCGCGGTGAATGGAAGTCCGTGAAGAATGGAGGCCCGTTATGGCCGAGACGCTGGCGCGCGCCGTTGCCGCGACCCGCCGGTACGGCGGCATCGTGGCCGTCGACGAGGTGTCGGTGGAGATCCGCGCGGGCGAGCTGGTCGGCCTGCTGGGACCCAACGGCGCCGGTAAGACGACATTGATCAACATGCTGATCGGGCTGCGCCGTCCCACCTCGGGAACCGTCGAGCTCTTCGGCGGCGATCCGCGTTCTCCGGCCGGTCGGCGAGGACTCGGGGTCACCCCGCAGGAGACCGGCCTGCCCGCGACGCTGCGGGTCGCCGAGTGCGTCGACTTCGTCGCCGCGCACTACCCCGATCCGGTGGACCGCGACGAGCTGCTCGGCCGGCTCGGGCTGGACGGGTTGCAGCGCCGCCAGACCGGTGGCCTGTCCGGCGGGCAGCAGCGGCGGCTCGCGGTGGCGCTGGCGTTCGTCGGCCGTCCCCGGCTGGTGGTGCTCGACGAGCCGACGACCGGGCTGGACGTCGAGGCCCGGCACGCCCTCTGGCAGGGCATCAGGGACTACCACGCCGACGGCGGGACGGTCCTGCTCACCAGCCACTACCTGGAGGAGATCGAGGCCCTCGCCGAGCGGGTCATCGTGATGGGCGACGGCAGGATCCTCACCGACGGGTCGCTGGAGTCGGTGCGCGGCATGGTCGGCATCCGCCGGGTGAGCCTGCGGATCGACACCGTCCCCCCGCTGGACGGGCTGCTCGGTGTGGAGCGCGAGGGCGGGCGCACCAGCCTGCTGACCCGGGACGCCGACCGGCTCGTCCGCGACCTGGTCGCCGCCGGGGCGGTGTTCTCCGACCTGGAGATCCGGACGACCTCGCTGGAAGAGGCGTTCCTGTCCATCACCACCGCCGGCGACGCCGACGCCGCCGCGGTCTGAGCGCGGCCGACGAGGGAGCGAGTCCATGCTGCAACTGGTGGCCACGCACGCCAAGTACCAGATCTTGGAAACGGTGCGGATCCCGATCGCCGTCATCGGCAACGTGTTCTTTCCGGTGGCGGTGATGCTGTTCTTCGTCGTGCCGTTCACCCGGGACGATCCCGCGGAGGCCACCCAGGCCACGGCCTCGGTGGTGACGTTCGCCCTCATGATGAGCTTCCTGTTCACCTACGGGGTGGGCGTCGCGGAGGACCGGGGGAAGCCGTGGGACTCCTACACCCGCACCCTCCCGGCGGGGTCCGTCCCGCGGTTCGCCGGCCGGATCCTGTCCGGATTCGTGTTCATGGCGCTGTCGCTGATCTCGGTGGTGGTCGTCGCGGTCGTCGCCACCCCCGCCACGCTGTCGCCCGTCGAACTGCTCGCGGCGCTCGGCGCGCTGGTGGTCGCGGCGATTCCGTTCGCCCTGCTGGGGCTGGCGATCGGCTACTCGATGCCGTTCAAGGCGGCGCTGGCGTTCACCCAGATCGTGTTCTTCCCGCTCGCCTTCGGCGGGGGGCTGCTCGGCCCGCCGGGTGACGGTCCCGGGTTCGTGGAGACCGTGGCGCCGTACCTGCCGACCCGTGGCGCGGTGGAGCTGGTGTGGGCCGCGGTGGGCGACTACGAGATCAATCCCACGGCGATGGTCATGCTCGGCCTCTGGATCGCGGGCACCGGCGCCCTGGCGATCTGGGCCTACCGGCGGGACGAGGGGCGCCGGTTCAGCTGAGACACGCCGGTCCGCCGGCGTCGGTTCAACGGCAAGGAGACCACGGCAGTGGAGACCACGACGGTCAATGGAGAGAACGCTCGGGCGACGGGTGCCGTCACCGAGAAGAACATGGCAGGCGGAGATCTTGCGGATGTACGTCCGCGGCTTCGTCACGACGTATTGTTCGCCGACACCGGTAGCGGTGTGCTGTTCCGCAACAGCGAAAACGGATTCATCGTTCAGGGACGGACCGCATACCGTTTCGCCGCGATGTTGGCGCCGCATCTAACCGGCCACAATTCCGTACGAGAACTCTCCGCCGGGTTGAATACGGCGCAGCGCACGATGGTCCTCGACTTCGTGCGCGCCCTTCTCGACCGCGGCTTCGTCCGCGACAGCCGTCCGTCCGGCGCGTCGACGCTGCCGGAGCCCGTCGCGCGGCACTTCCGGTCGCAGCTCGACTACGTCGAGCACTACGTTGACGACGCGGTGGGAAGGTTCGCCGCGTTCCGCGACGCCGACGTTCTGGTCCTCGGCACCGACCAGGTGGCGGAGGCGGCCGCGTTGAGCCTGCTGCGCAACGGGCTGCGCACGGTGCACACGGTGTTGGACGGGCCGGCGGCCGGCGCGGTGCGCGCCGAGGCCGCGCGGCTGACCGAGCAGGGATGTGAGGCCGAGGTCCGGTCGGTGGCCGTGCCGGACCTCGATCCGGTCGGGTACGACCTGGTGATCGCCTGTGGCCTGGGCGCCGACGCCGGAACGGTCCTGCGGACCGTGCGGGCGCCGCGGCGGGGGGTCGTACTGCCCGCGACGTCCGTCGGAGACCTTCTGGTCGCCGGTCCGCTGCTGCGCCCCGGCACCACGCCCTGCTGGACGTGCGCCCTGCTGCGGCTCGGCGACAACGAGGACCCGGCCGCGATCGCGGAGCTATGGCGCGGGATGACGCTGCGCGGCGCCGGACCCGACCGTCCGGGCCCCCGCCCGCCGGTCGCGGGGATGTTCGGCACGATGCTCGGGTACGAGGCGTTCCGGACGCTGACCGGTTGCCTTCCGGCCGAGACCGAGGGCGCCGTCATCGTGCAGGACCGGCTGACCCTGGAGACGGCGCGCGATCCGCTGCTCCCGCATCCCGGCTGCCCCGACTGCGGCCCCGGCGAAGCGGAACTCGTGGCGGACGGGCACGCCCGGGTGCGGCACGCGACCTTGGGCGACCTCGAGCCGGAGCGTCCGGAGCCGTGGCGTCCCGACCCGGAGGGCCCCGACCCGGAACGGCCGGCGGCGGCCTCCGCCGCGACGGTCACTCCGGAAACGCTCAGGGACGAACTGATCGCGATCCAGGACCTGCTGTCGGAGCACGTCGGGGTGTTCGGCGCGTTCGACGACTCGGCGCTCGACCAGTCGCCGCTGAAGGTGACACGGCTGCGGGCCGGGTCCACGGCGGACCCGGCGGCGCCCGCCCGCCTGATCGCCGCAGCCGACCTGCACTATGTGCCGCGGGCACGGACACGGGCGTTGCTGGCCGCCGCGCTCGCCTATGTCGCCCGGAGCGGACCCGGTGCCTGGGCCGCCGCCCCGGTGGAGCGGCCGGGGCCCGATGCCGTCCCACTTGATCGGCTCCTCATCTCGACCGGTCGGGCCTTCGACGACCGTGACGCGGGCGGCCCCTGGCCGGCGGCGACGTCCCTGCTGGACGGTGCGTCCCGGCATGTCCCGGCCGCCGCCGTCCACCCGTTCTCCCCGGCCAACGCCGCCCTGCACGTCGAACCCACGGCCGCGGGCGACGGCGCCGGAACCGGCGAGGCCGAGGCGATCCGGCAGGGCCTGCTGTCCGCGCTGGCCTACGAGGCGCTCCGGGAGGCCGCCGCGGGCGCCGTCGCCGAGACGATCGACGTGACCGCGGCAGCGGACGGATCGGAGATCGACTTCCTGGTCCGCACGGCACGGAACCTGGAACTGACGGTCGAGCTGGTGGATCTCGCTCCGCGGCGGCCCGCCCATCTGGTGCTGGCCCGGACGACCGGTGACGGTGACGAGCGAGGCGACGGCCACGAGCCGGTGCCGTGGGCCGTGGGCGCCGCGCTGTCCCGCGATTCGGCGGTGACGATCGCGCTGCGTGACCTGATCGCGGCCGAGCAACTGCGGCGGGCGCTCGGTGAGACGGAGACCGTGGACTTCGGCGACCCCCTGTTCCCCGCGCTCGATCCTCGGGCGATCCGCTCCGGGGCGGTGGGAACGTCCCGTCCGGAGACGACCGTGGCCGCGCTGCTGGACGACCTGCGCGCCCGCGACCTGGACGCGCTCGTCGTGCCCACCACCACGTCCGACCTGCTCCGCCACGGTCATCTCGTCACGGTGCGGGTGCTGCTGGCACGGGGGGTGTGAAGTGACCGTGACCGCGGACCGGGAGGACTCCCGGCCACAGGTGCACGAGCGCCTGCGCGGGCTCGTCGGCGCGGACGGGCCGCGGATCCACGTGACCCGGCTCGGACTCGTGGACGCGCTGTCCCGCCCCACGCCCGTCCCCCCGGACGCCGTTCCGGGGACGGCGTTGGTCCCCGTCCACCTGCACGACGACAAGGCCGTCGTCGGACCGTACGCGACCGTGCTGGACGGCGGACGGTGGACCCGCCCATGCCCCAACTGCCTGGCACGGCGGTGGCAGGCCATCCGCTCCACCGACGAACGCGACGTCCTGGAGTACGGTGCCCCGTTGCGGGCCGTCGGCGAGTCCCCCTTCCTCCACGGGTTCGGGCTCGACCGGGTGGCGCGGGTCGCGTGCGCCCTGGCCGCGGAACGCCCGACCGACTTCGCCGGGCACCCCTACGTCTACGAGGTCGACCTCGGTTCGGCGCAGACCAGACGCTTCCCGCTGCTCGCCGACTCGGGCTGCCCGCTGTGCGCCGACCGGCCGGCGGACGACCCGGAGCGGACCGTCGCAGATCTGCGGTCCCGGCCGAAGCGCACCCCGGACTCCTTCCGCCGCAAGGCGCCCGACGCGTACGGCCTGTCGGTGGACGCCTACGTCAACCCCGTCTGCGGTGCCCTCGGACCGCAGGTGCGGCACCGCTTCGAATGCACCACCACCGCTCCGGCGATCGGACACATGGCCGTGCGCGGTCAGGGCTACATGCACGACTCCTTCTGGGGAGGACACGCGTACAACTTCGACGAGAGCGTGCTTCTGGGCGTCCTGGAGGGTCTGGAACGGCATGCGGGCATGCGCCCGCGTTCGGTGACCACGGCCGTCGTCGACTCCTACGAGAACGTCAGGGACGACGCGGTCGATCCGTTGGAATGCGGGGTCTACGCAGACGGCTTCTACGACGGCAACGACTACTTCGTCCGGTACACCCCGCAACTGAAGATCCCGTGGGTGTGGGGACGTTCGCTGCGCGACGACCGGCCCGTCCTGGTACCGGAGATCGTGACGTACTACCACGTGCACGATCCGGTGAACAAATACCTGCAGGAGTGCTCGAACGGCTGCGCCACCGGCTCCTGCATGGAGGAGGCGATCCTCTACGGGCTGCTGGAGTTGATCGAGCGGGACGCCTATGTCCTCAGCTGGTACGGCAGGGCCCGGCTGCCGGAGATCGCCACCGACTCGCTGACCGACACACGATCCCGGATGCTGGTCGACAGGATCGCCCTGGGCGGCTACGACGTCCGGCTGTTCGACACCCGCATCGAGTTCCCCGTCCCCGTCGTCACGGCGGTCGGGGTACGGCGGGACGGCGGCATGGGCACGCTGTGCGTCGGCGCCGGAACGAGCCTGGACCCCGAGGCCGCGGTGAAGTCGGCGCTCGGCGAGATCGCCAACACGATCCCCGGATTCGACGTGCACTCGGCCGCCGACGCCGACCGGTTGCGCGCCCTGGCCGCCGACTACTCCCGGGTGGAGACGCTGGCCGACCATCCGAGCCTGTTCGGGCTGCCGGAGATGGCCCGGCACGTGGACTTCCTGCTCGACGACCCCGACCCGCGGCCGATGGCGGAGGTCTACCGCGACTGGTCCGACCGGCGCCCCTACCATCTCGACCTGCTCGACGACCTGCGCTATCTGGCGGGCACGGTGACCGGGGCGGGCTTCGACGTCATCGTCGTCGACCACACCTCGCCCGAGCAGCGCGACGCCGGGGTGCGCGGCGCGGGCGTCATCGTCCCCGGCCTGTTGCCCATCGACTTCGGGTGGGGACGGCAACGCGCCCTGCACATGCCCCGGATGCGCACCGCGTTCCGCCGGGCGGGCCTGCGCACCACCGAACTCGACGACTCCGAGCTGCACCTGGTGCCGCACCCGTTCCCGTGACCACCGGCCAGCGAAATGAGAATCCGATGAGCGTCGTGCACGACTATGTCAACGCGATCGTCCGCCGCCGCCGCGAGCCCATGGAACCGATCGGCTTCGAACCCGACTGGGCCGACAAGCCGCGCCGCCACAAGGTGTACCGGGAGGCGACGCGGTTCCCCCTGCCGGGCCCAGCGGGCGCGCCGAGCGAGCGCACCACGCTGGACGCGGCGCTGCGGCCCGGTCCGGCAGGCGGGCGCTTCTCGCTCGACACCCTGTCGGAGCTGCTGCGCGACTCCTACGGCCTGCTGGGACGCAGGCTGGGGGTGCAGGCCAACAGCGACGAGCAACTGCTGCCCCAGTACCGCAGCGCGGTGTGGTGGCGCGGGACGGCCTCCGGCGGCGGCATGTACCCGGCGGAGATCTACTGGGTGACCGGCTCTCGCGGGCCGATGCTGCCCGGCGTCTACTACTACTCCGCGCCGCACCACGCGATGCAGCGCCTGCTCGCCGGGGACGTCGTGGACCAGGTCCGCGCGGCCCTCGGCCCGGACGGCTCCGTCCCGACCGACCAGTTCCTTCTCGTCAGCCTGAAGTTCTGGACGAACGCGTTCAAGTACAACAGCTTCTGCTACCACGTCGTCACCATGGACATCGGGACCCTGCTGGGGACCTGGCAGATGACGTCGCGGTCCCAGGGCATCACGCTGCGACCGATCCTGAACTTCGACGAACTCGCGTTGAACCGGCTGCTCGGACTGACCTCGCATGCCGAGAGCGTGTTCGCGGTCGTCCCGCTGCCCTGGGACGTCCCGGACGCGACGCCGGAACCCGCGGCGCCGGAACCCGTGCCGGTCGCCGAGGTGAACCGTCCGCGGGTGCACCTCCAAGAAGAGGAGCGTTCCCGAAGGGTGATCCGGTTCCCGCAGGTGGAGGAGGTGCACGCGGAGATCCTGGCGGCGGACCGGCCACGTCCCACCGCCGCGGATCTGGCCGCCGCGATCCCGGCGCCTCCGGTGCGTCCCGCGGCCGAACGGCTCGCGCTGCCCGACCCCGAACCGCTGCGGGCGAGTGTGCCCGAGGCGCTCAGGGGAAGGCGCAGCAGCTTCGGCCGGTTCAGCGCGCACCGTCCCCTCACCCGGGCCGAGTTGAGCGCCCTGCTGGTCGCGGGCACCGCGGGCGGACGGCTGGTCTCCGACGTCAAGGACGAGTCCGGCGGACCGGGGCTCACCCGGTTGGCGGTGTTCACCAACCATGTGGAGGGCGTCGCCCGCGGCGGCTACGACTACGACCCGACCCGCCACGAACTGGGTGTGGCGTCGCCGGGTGACGCGGCGCTGTTCCTGCAACGCAACTACTTCCTGCCCAACTACAACCTTGAGCAGGTCGCCGCCGTGCTGGTGGTGCTGGCCCGGCCGGAGGCCGTCATGGAGGTCGCCGGGCCGCGCGGTTACCGCTTCGTCAACGCCGAGGTCGGCGCGGTCGCGCAGGCGGTCTACACCGCGTCCGCGGCGCTGGGCGTCGGCTGCGGCGCGGCGCTGGGGTTCGACAACGTCTCCTATGCCGAGCGGCTGGGCATCGAGGGCACCGGCGAATGGCCCCTGCTGATCCTGATGGTCGGCAGGGAACGGCCGGGCGAGCCGAACATCGACCATCGGCTGGCCTGAGGGAGGTCGAGAACTGTGGGAGAGGCTTTGCGAACGGTTCCGGATACCGCGTCCGCTGACGCGCTGAGCCAGGCGTTCCAGCCGGACGACAGGGCGGGTTGGCTGCTGACGCCGCTGTTCATGCTGCGACGGGGCGGACTGCCGATCGACGCCGTGCGGCCGTTGCGCTTCACCGAGACGCTCCGCTGGACGGCGGACGTCCTGGAGTTGGAAGAGCGACTGGACCGGCACAAGGGCGGGGCGGCCGACACGCTCGCCGACGCGGTCGGCGGCCTGGTCGACGAGCGACTGCGGCGGGACCTGCTCGCGCTGCGCCGCGACGTCTTCAACCGGCGGCTGCCACGCGACCTCGCACGGGCCAGGCGGCTCACCGAGGAGCGCGGCCTGCGGCGCGTCGGCGAATGGCTGGACCTGCGGGTGCGGTACGAGGACGTGCTGGCCGCGGGCGTGCCGATGCTGGACGGTGAGCTGCGGCAGCGCCGCGAGTACGTCCGCGGGCTCGCCCGGGACCCGCGGCTGCGGCACGGTCTGCTGCTGGCGTCCCCGTCGCTCGACCGCTACCTGTCGGCCTACCTGGAGGCGCCGCCGGGCCCGCTCGGCAAGCGCGCCCGGCGGATCGAGCGATCCCTGCTGGAGTACGTCTACCGCAGCGCGTGCAAGACGAGTCCGTTCAGCACCTTCACCACCGTGGCCTTCGGCGGGTTCGAGCCCGACGGACCCGACGGACCCGACGGAACGGTGGCGGCCGGGGAGTGGACGGGCGCGATGCTGGCCGCCGACGACATCGGCGGTCCGGGCAGCAGCCATGTCCGGATCAATGTGGCGATGCTGGCCCGGCTGTCCGAGGTCATCATGGAGGACGCGGCGCTGCGCGAGGACCTTCCCGTCGAGGCCACCTCCGGTTGGAGTGGCGAACGCGACCGGATCCGTTACGTCCGCCGCACCCACCGGTCCGGCGACACCGAGGCCGCCGTCACGTTCGACTCCCTGCGCGAGGACCTGTTCTACCTGTCCCGCGGATCGGTGCTCGACGAGGTGCTGCGCCTGCTCGAGGACCATCCGCGGATCCGGATGGGAGAGCTGGCCGAACGGCTGCGTGCGGCCGACCCCGAGCGACGCGACCGCGAGGCGATCGAGCTGTACCTGAGCCGGCTGTTGCGGTTGAGCCTGCTGACCGTGCCGCTGCTCCAGGTCGACATCCACAGCGACGATCCGCTGCGGGGTTTCCGTGACCGCATCGCGCGGATCGACCGCCCCTGGGCGGTCGACCTGGCCGAGCGGCTGGACCTGGTCGCCGACCATCTCGCCCTGTACGGCGCCGCCGACCTCGACGAGCGACGGCGGCTGGTGGACTCCGTCCGCAGCGAGTTCGTGGAGGCGCAGCACGAGCTGGGCCTGAACGAGGTCACCACGCCCCGCACGCTGGTCTACGAGGACGTCTCGCACCCCGAGGCGCGCATCACCGCCGACCGCGAGGGCTGGGAGCGCACGCTGCTGCCGTCCCTGCGGGGGCTGTCCAGGGTCCTGCCGCTGTTCGACATGACGCTTCCGCAACGGCTGAACCTCAAGGGGTTCTTCCTGGCCCGCTACGGGCGGGGCGGCCGGTGCGAGGACGTGCTGCGGTTCGTCCACGAGTTCCACCGCGACTTCTTCGACCAGTTCATGAAGGCGTCCCAGCGCCGCCGGGCCTTCGACGCCGACGGCGAGTACGTCCCGCTGGACAACTGGCTGCGGCTGCCGGAGATCACCGCGCTCGACGAGGCGCGCCGCACACTGGTGGACCGGATGCGCCGCGCGTACGACGCGCTGCCCGCGGACGCCGACGAGCTGGTGCTGGACGACGAGTTCATCGACGCGGTGGCGAAGGAGCTGCCGCCGTCCCTGGACGGCTTCGACCCGCGCAGCTTCTTCCTCCAGGTCGCCGATGACGGGGGCCGTCCGCTGGGCGTGCTGAACCGCACGTACTCCGGGCTCACGCTGCTGTTCTCACGGTTCGCGCACTGCTTCGGCGGTGATGAGGGCCTGGCCGGACGGATCCGGCAGATCCTCGCCGACCTCCAACCGGACGGCGCGGTGTTCGCCGAGCTGACCGGCGGCTACGACACCACGAACCTGAACCTGCACCCCCCGGTCACCCCGTACGAGCTGGTCTGTCCGGGGGAGACCAGCTTCCGTCCGCAGAACGCCCAGGTCCCCATCGCCGACCTGGTCATCGAGCACGACGAGGAGACCGACCGGGTGCTGCTGCGGTCCCGCACCCTGGACACCGAGGTGATCCCGGTCTACCTCGGGTTCCTCGTCCCGATGGCGCTTCCGGAGGTGCAGCGGGGGCTGCTGCTGTTCTCGCACACCACCATGGCGTCGCTCGACCTGTGGCACGGCGTCGACAAGCCGCTGCTCGGCGCGGCGATCGGCGGCCATCCGCGGGTCCGGTACCGGGACCTGGTGCTGACCCGGCGCACCTGGAAGATGGTGCCCGACCACCTGCCGGACCGGGCGTCCGCGTCCTCGGACGCGGAGTGGTTCCTGGCCTGGCAGCGCTGGCGCCGCGACAACGATCTGCCCGCCCGCGTCTTCGCCGCCGTCGACGCCGACGCGCCGGACGGGACGGCGGGCGAACGTCCGGCGAACGCGCCCCGCAAACCGCAGTACGTGGACTTCGACAGTTACTTCTCGCTCGGCATCCTCGACCAACTCGCCCGGCAGGCCGGCAGCCGGGTGGTCATGCAGGAGATGCTGCCCGACCACGAACAGCTCTGGCTGCGCACCGCGGAGGGCTCCTTCGTCACCGAGCAGACCATCGAACTCACCCGGGTCGAGAACCGGCCCGGGAAATAGGCAAGGCGGACCAAGGGAGGTCACGATGGACGCGACGACGACGGCCACCGAGCCCGCCGTGGCGGAGGGGCAATGGGAGGCCATCCACATCTTCTATGCCAGCGATCCGAAGCCGCTGCTCGGTGAGTGTGTCGCTCCGCTGGTGGAAGACCTGCGCGAGCGCGGGCTGCTGGCCCGCTACTTCTTCATCAACTACTGGCTGGAGGGGCCGCATGTGCGGCTTCGGCTCAAGCCGATCACCGAGGAGGCCGCGCCCGAGGTCCGCCGGATCGCCGAGGAGGCGATCGACGCCTTCCTCGCCCGGCGACCCGCCCTGTACGAGGTGGACGAGGACTTCCTCACCGGCTTCTACGACGACATGTTCCGGCTGGAGTACAGCGAGGAGGAGCGGGTCGCCCGGTACGGCACCGAAGGCCGGATGCCGCTGCGGCCCAACAACACCCGCCACTACATCGAGTACGAGCCGGAGTACGACAAGTACGGCGGCCCGCACGGCGTCGAGCTGGCCGAATGGCATTTCGAGCACTCCAGCGACCTGGTTCTGCGGCTCATCGACCGGGCGAACCTGCATCTGCGGCCGTCCACGCTCGGCATCGCCACCCAGCTCATGACGATCATGTCGATCTCGTTTCTGGCCGACCGGACCCGGGTCGCCGACTTCATGGTGCGGTACCACCATTTCTGGCACGACTGGTTCAAGCTGAGCACGGGGCAGCGGGACACCGCGTACCAGGAGAACTACGCCGAGGTGGCGGAGGACCTCCGGCGCCGCTTCGACGAGATCTTCACCGCGATCACCGAGAACCGGCCCGACCGGCTCACCGGCTTCAGCCAGAGTTGGGCCGAGCACTGCGCGCTGCTCCGGGAACGGGTCGTCGACCACGCCGAACGCGGACTGCTGGTCTTCCCCCGCGCGGACGGCGGTCGCGCGTGGCCCGCCGCCGGCGCCGACGTCCGGCGGGAACCCGTCACCGACCCGGCGGTGGCGCTGCGCATCCTGCTCACCCCCTACATGCACATGACCAACAACCGGTTGGGCGCCAACGTCGTCGACGAGTCGTACCTGTCGTACCTACTGCTGCGCTCGCTCAGGGAGGACGAGCCGTCTTCGGGGGACGAGCCGTCCTCGGAGGAGGCCTCCATGAACGCGACGGCGGACCGCCGGTGAGCAGTGCCGGGGAGGCGCTGGCGGCGGCCCGCCCGCGGCTCCGCGACGACATCGTGCTCGGCCCGGCGGTGCGCAGCGGACCGGCCCTGGTGCACAACGTGAAGGACCCGGTCGTCGGCCGGTACTACCAGATCGGCCCGCGCGAGTACTTCGTCATGAGCCGCCTGGACGGCAGCACCTCGCTGGAGGAGATCGGCGTCGAGTACGCGACGGAGTTCCGCCGGCGGCTCGGCGAGGAACAGTGGCGGCAGATCCTGTCCACCCTGGCGGCCCGCCGCCTCCTCACCGGCACCGAGGCCCCGGCCGCCGGGGCCGCCGACGGCGCGCCCACCGTCCCGGGGCCCCCGGCACCCGCGCCGGACAAGCGCACGCTGCTGAACGCGCGGGTGGCGCTGCTGGACCCCCAACGGTTCTTCGACCGGATCCTGCCGTACCTGCGTCCGCTGTTCTCCGCGCCCTTCATGGTGCCCGCGCTGCTGGCGGTCGCCGGGCTCATGGTGATGGTCGTCGTGGAGGCCGGCACGCTCGCCGGTGAGGCGAAGCGGCTGTGGGAGGCCCCGGCGGCGGGGGTGACGGTCGCGCTGGTCCTGTGGCTCAGCGTCGCCGTGCACGAGGTGGCCCACGGCCTGACGGCCACGCACTTCGGCGGGGGCTCGTCCGAGATCGGCGTCTTGTGGCGCTTCCCGGTGCTGGCGCCCTACTGCCGGGTCAGCGACGTCCTGCTGTTCCGGCGCCGGTGGCACCGGGTGTGCACGGCGTTCGCCGGGGTGTTCGCGAGCCTGCTCGTGCTGCTTCCGGTGGTGCCGCTGTACTTCCTGGCGCCGGAGGACGGCGTCCTGCGCCATGCCGCCGCCACCCTGCTGCTGTTCGGGACGCTCTCGGCGGTCGCCAACTTCATCCCGTTCCTCCAGCTCGACGGCTACTTCATGCTCAACCACGCGCTCGGCATGCAGAACCTCAGGCTGGAGAGCTACCGGTTCCTGAAACTGTGGGTCGGCCATGTGCGGCGCCGCGACGGCGCCGCCGCCCTGGGCCGGTATCCACGGCGGACGAAGATCGCCTACACCCTCTACGGGGTGGGTTCGATCATCTTCGGGGCCGTGCTGGCCTGCTGGTTCGCGATCTGGCTGCTGACCCTGGCGTGGGGCCTGCTCGACTGAGGGTCAGCGGGGGCGGCCACCGACGATGACGGCGACATTGATCACGGCGACCACGATCCAGACCAGCAGGACGGCGGGCAGCCCGTCGGAGCCCATCGTCCCGCCGATCGCCCCGGTCGTCAGGAAGCCGCCGAGCATGGAGAAGAACACCGGCTCCGGGGAGGTCCCCCGGCGTTCGGGTCGGGTGGCCGCGCGCTCGGCCAGCCGGGCCTCGACCCGAGCGTCCACCCGGGACTCGATCGTGGCGTCGAGCCGGTCGAGGAACGACTCGACGAGTTCGGGTTCGAAGTCGTGTCCGAGTTCCCGCCGCGCGGCCAGGGCGGCCCGCAGCTCCTTCCCGACCTCATCGTGAGCCGTCATATCAAAGCTGTATCCCGACTTCCGGAAACTGTCCAGAAGTGATCGAGAAACAGTCGTCCCGATATGACGTTCGAGGGGAGGGAAAGTGAAATTCGCGCCGACCGGTCAGCCCTTGTCCCGGGCGTCGCGGATCAGGTCGCGAACCCGGTCGACCACGGCGACCACGGGACCCGCGAGCAGGTTCTTGGTGGCGCTCTCGGTACCGGGATGGGGACGGGTCGGCGCGGTGGCCTCGGCGGCGCGGACCGCGGCGGCGAAGCCCCTGAGCTGCGCGGGGCTGAACTCGTCCTTGAGCCGGTCGAACTCGTAGCGCTCCTCGGCGCGGGCATGGGTGAGGACGTCGATGCGCAGTTTGTCGATCGACTTGAGGAATCCCGGATCGTCGGTGTCCATGCCGTCCAGTTCGGTGAGGAGTTCCTTCGCCGCGCGTTCCTCGGCCAGCCGGTCGTCCACGATTCCGTCGCCGCCGGGCAGCCGCCGCGCCATCGGGTGGATGATCTCCTCCTCGGCGGTCTCGTGCACGGCGAGAAGCCGCACCAGCGAGCGAAAGGCGTCCTTGCGCTCCTCGCCTTCGGTGTTCATCACCTGGTCGAACAGGTCGCGGATCCGGCCGTGCTGGGCGCGCAGCAGGTCGATGACGTCCTCGGTCGTGCGCGCGTCGGTCGGTGTGGTCTGCATGTGCTCTCCCGGCTTCAGGGTCGTGGTCGCGCCCGGCGGTGGGCGACCCGCGTCCCGTACCCGAGGTTCGGACGCCTAAGCGAGCCGAATGGCGAGCCCGCAAAATCTTGGCCGGGATTCGGATCGGATGTGCGTTGCCGCATTCCTCGGGTAGGGGCGGTTGCGCCGACACGATCAGACCCACAGGAAGGTGAGCCCGGTGGCGTTCAACCCGCTCGAACATCGTGGCATCCCGTTGGACGACCAGCTGCGCAACTGGGCCCAGCTGGACGTCGCCCCCGTCGACCCCGACCGTTCCGACCCGTACACCAAGTGCCGGATCATCGCGATGAACGGGATCGAGGTGGAGGCCATCATGTTCAGCCACCACTTCGCCCGGGTCTGTCCCGATGTCGAGGTCAAGCAGCAGCTGGCCAAGGTCCGCTATATCGAGGCGCAGCAGCAGAAGGTCGTCAACTGGCTCCTGCCGGGGCAGGCGTCGGTGCTGGAGACCACGATCAGCTACGAGCAGGTCGCCGTCGACCTGACCGGCTGGGTCGCCCGCATGGAGCCCGACCCCTACCTCAAGCAGGCCTACCAGTTCGGGCTGCTGGAGGACTTCGACCACCTGTACCGGTACGCCAACCTGTACGAGATCATCGAGCACCGCAAGGCCGAGAAGGTCATCGACCAGCTGACCGAGGTCATGCCGGGCCGTCCCGGATACCTGCAGCACCGTAACGCGGTCGACAACGTCCGCGAACCCTACGACAAGGACGCGGCCGCGCCGATCTCCAAGCTGCACGCGCTGACCATCATGGCGGCCGAGCAGCAGACGATGAACTTCTACATGAACGTCGGCCCGATGTACATGGAGCCGATCGCCCGGCAGCTCTACCAGGAGATCGGCCTGGTCGAGGAAGAGCACGTCACGCACTACGAATCGCTGGTCGACCCGGGCGAGACCTGGTGGGAGCGCCTGGTCAACCACGAGTACAACGAGTGCTACATGTACTACTCCTTCATGCAGACCGAGACCGACCCGCGCGTCAAGGGCATCTGGGAGCTGCACCTGAACATGGAGCTGGAGCACCTGCGGATCGCCTGCGACCTGATGCGCCGCCACGACGGCCGCGACCCCGAGAGCGTGCTGGCTCCGCAGCTTCCCGAGCCGGTCACGTTCGAGCCGAACAAGCACCTGGTCCGTGAGCTGCTGTCCACCCAGATCGACTGGACGACGCTCGGCACCGGCTACGTCCAGGAGGCCCACCGCCGGTTCGAGGAGTACCAGGACAAGATCAACGCCGAGCGGGGCGCGCAGGAACGTGTCATCGACGAACACCGCGACAAGTTCGGCGACGAGTACCGCCTCGCCACCGAAGGCCCCCACCCCGTCGAACGCCTCCGCGACTGACCGGGCCACGGCAACGGCACCGGCGGCTTCCGCCTCACCGGCCTGAGCATCCAGTGCAGATCAGGGTGTCCTGTGGTGCGGTCGGCGGGATCTGCTGTTTGGGGGGGTGGTGTGCGGTGCTGACCCGGCTTCCCTCCGAATTCTGGGATGTTCGGTATGTCGGGGCCCGGTTTCCGGGGTCACCGGCCGTGGCCGCGGAACCCGGCATCGCCGCCGGTGCCAACTGCCAACTGTTCGCCTATCAGGTGCTCATGCACTTCGGGCTGGACGCGCCCGCGCTGCGGTCGAGCGAGTTGTGGGCTGACACGGAGTGGACGACTCGGGTGCCGGCGGCACGGCCGCTGGACTTGGTCCTCTTCAACGCCACCGGCGATGCCTGGGGCGCCCATGTCGGTGTCTGGGTCGATGACGACCAGGTTCTTCATCTCAGTGATGAAGTCGGGTATCCGGTCGTATGGAGCATGGACGACTTCGCGGCACGGGCCCGGTACCGCACACTGATCGGCTTCAAGCGCGTCACCCGCAGGCTTGTGGAATGAACCGTCACCCCAGGGCTTTTCGCAGCAGCGCCGTCAGCTGGTTCTGCTCGTCGGGGGTGAGTCGTTCGACCGCCGTCCGGCCGAAGGTGAAGGCCTTCGCGAACCGCTGGTTCATCTCGTCCCCCTGAGGGGTTCGCACGACGATCCGCGCGCGACGGTCCTGGGGGTTCGGTTCGCGCACCGCGAGCCCGAGCGCTTCGAGCCGCGCGACGATCTGGGTGATGTTGGACGCGTCGCACCCGAGCTCCTCGGCCAGGGCTCCCATCCCGCATGGCTCGTAGAGGCGGCCGAGCAGACATGCCTGCGCCGGGCTGAGTCCCAGCGTCGCCGCGGCCGCCTCGTAGGCGCGTTCGTAGACGTCGACCAGGTCGAACAGGACGGTCTCGGCCTCGGACGAGGTGCTCGCGGGTCTGCTCGGCAGCGACATGCCCCCAGTCTAGAGGATCGCTTGATTCTCTCAAGTAATCGTGCTCCAATGTGCTTGATCCACTCAAGCAATCAGGAGGGCCCGATGGGCGGCAAGGCTCAGGACACGGCGAGCGACGCGAGCGTGCCGACGGAGATGAACGCGGTCGTGCTCGACCGGTTCGGGGGCGTCGACGAACTCGCGCCGCGCCGGATTCCGGTTCCGGAGGTCGGCGACGACGACGTCCTCCTCCGGGTGGAGTACGCGGGGGCCGGGTCCTGGGACGTCATCGAGCGCGAGGGGCACTACGACGGTGCCTTCGGCGCGAAGTCGACCTTCCCCTTCGTCCTCGGTTGGGACGCGGCGGGCACGGTGGCCGCGGTCGGGCGCAACGTCACCCGCTTCGAGGTGGGCGACCGTGTCTACGCCGCGACGATCCCGTCGGTGCGGAGCGGCTGCTACGCCGAATACAGCGCCGTCGAGGCCGAGTACGTGGCGCATGTGCCCGACCGGTTGCCGACCGACCAGGCCGGTGCGCTGGCCTGGGACGCCCTGACCGCGCTGACCGGTTTCGACGTGCTCGACCTCCGGTCGGGCGACTCGCTCATGGTCTTCGGGGCCAGTGGAGGCGTCGGGCACATGGCCGTGCAGCTGGCGCGGCACAGCGGCATCCGGGTGCTGGCCGTCGCCTCCGGTGACGACGGTGTCGCCCTCGCCCGCCGGCTGGGCGCCGACGCCGTCATCGACGGCCGCAAGGTCGACGTGCTTGCCGCGGCTGCGGAGTTCGCACCGGACGGGCTCGACGGGGCCTTCATCACCGCAGGGGGCGAAGTCGCCGAGCGGGCGCTCCGCGCGGTGAAGGACTCGGGACGGATCGCGTGGCCGAACGGCGTCGATCCCGCACCCTCGACGACCCCGGCGGCGAAGGTGTTCCACAACGACGGGGATCGCACCGCCACCGATCGGCTGAACGCGATCATCGAGGCGAGTTCCTTCGAGGTCCATCTCGCCCGGACCTTCCCGCTGGAGCGGATCGCGGACGCGCATCGCGCCCTGAACGAGCACTATGTCGGGAAGATGGTTATCAAGATCGGGTAAGACGCCGGGCGGTCGTTGACATGTTCTGCCCGATTCGTTGATCGGACGCCTTGGGTCTTGTGCATCGGAAGTCCGCCGCTGATGCTTGGTCGACTTGATCAAGTGTGGAGGCGGCGGTTCGATGCGTGCGCGCCGAGGTTCGGCGATGGTCGTGGCCGGGCTGGTGAGCCTGGGCGGCGCGATGCCGGTCGTGCCGGACGAGCCGCCCGGTCCGGCGCTGACCGACCTCGACCTGACCGCCGCCAACCGTCGCCCTCCGGTGGACGGGCTGTACGACTGGTCCAAGGCCGGATACCGCGCGGGCGCCCGGCTCCCGACCGAGGCGGAACTCACGTCGGACACCGACTGCCTCCTCAGGCCGGAGACGCTCGCGAGCAAGTACGACGTCATCCCCGACGACGAAGGCGATGATCGCGCTGGGATCCAGCGGGCGATCGACCACGTCCGCGCCGAATGCAGTCCCAAGGCCGGTTACACGAAGCTGAGCCGGATCCGGCTTCCCGCCGGACGGCTCCTGGTCGACGCGCAGATCAGGGTCGATGCCGACTACCTCGTCCTCACCGGCGCGGGCTCGGATCCCGCCACGGGAACCAGGATCGTGTACACGCCCAATGCCGACACCCGGTATGACGCCCTGACCGCCGGCAACGCCGACTGGGACGAGGACGGCATGGTGTGGGGCTCCGCGAAGGGCGGTTGGATCTGGCCGGGGCGGAGCTTGTTCGCGGTCGCCTCCCGTGAAGTGGCCGCGAGGTACCGCGCCGACGCGCCCCGGCCGGAGCCCCAGAACTACGACAACGCCCCGGCCAACCGCCGGGACCTGTTCGAGGGCACGGTGAACGCCCACTGGGTCTCCGGTGCCACACTGCGGGCGATGCCCGGCGAGACCGCCTACGCGGGCAGGAAGGGCCAGACCAAGGTCTATCTCAACACCGGGACGACCGGCGCGATCATGGGCGGCTTCAAAGTGGGCGGCCATGTCAACATCCGGGCGGCCAACAGCGTGAGGTTCTACGGCGAGATGTCGGTCCCGGCCGATCACGCCTCCCTGCAGAACCTGCACATGCGGCAGCAGATCTTCGGCATCACCGAGGTCGACACCACCGGCAAGGTGATCACGCTCGACAAGCCCCTGGAGTTCGACGTGCCGGTCGACTCGACGTCGGACGGATCACCCATGATCGACGGACGGGTGTACACCTCGAAGGCGGCCCCGCTGATCGATCCGGTGGTGGGCGTCGGCATCGAGAACCTGTACCTCACCCAGACGGCACCCAAAGGCAAGACGGCGAAGGACGCCGTGCACGACTACGGCAATCTCGACCCCGCAGGCCAGATGCACGGCATCGTCCTGAAGGGTGCGGTGAACGACTGGGTTCGAGGCGTCCGCTCGGACATGACCGGCTCGCATCCGATCGTCACCGAAGAGGCCAAGAACCTTTCCATCGTTGACAACACCCTCGCCGGGTCGTGGAACAAGGGCGCGGGCGGCAACGGCTATTTCCGTGGTTCCCGCGTCTGGGACTCGGTCTACGCCGGTAACACCACACGCAACCTCCGGCACTTCACGTTCCAGTGGTCGGCCTCGGGCAACGTCGCGATCGGCAACAGCTTCGACTCGGACCTGAACCTGCACGGCGGCTGGGAACGCCACAACCTTTTCGAACTCAACAACGTGACCGTCCCGTACGAGCACCGGCCGGGGAGGTGCAGCGTCAACTGCGGTGAAGAGGGCGGCGGCAAGCCCGGCGACGGCACCTGGTACCCCATCTATTGGTCCGCGGGCGCCAAGGCGGTGAAATGGTCGGGTTCGTCGGGGCCCGACAACGTCTTCTTCCGCAACGCGCTACGGAAACAGGTCGACGGCCCGAACGCCCCCTACGTCGACTACTACGCCGCCCGCCAGAAGATCCACCGGTTCGGCGTGGACGGCTCCGGCGCCTGGCACCACCTGGACGTCGACGGGAAACCGATCAGCGACTGGCTCGACAACGAGCGGCACGACTACACCGGCGGTCACGGCGTCGACGACACCGCGACGTCCGAGTACCCCTCTCTCTTCCTGTCCGCCCTCCCGAAGCGGTAGACGCCCAGCCTCGGTGCGGCCGCTCAGCGGCCCACATGGACGAAGGGTGCCCACAGGTCCACCTTCTCGGCGCCGAGCAGGTCGCGGAGGTCCAGGGTCGCGGCATGCAGGGCTCGCGCCACGGTGTCGGGCGAGCGGACGCCCGGCTCGGCGGCCAGCGCGCGGAAGACGTGCCGGGCGGCGAGGGGGACCGCCCTGTCCTTCGCCGGCCACAGGGTGCCGACCACGTCCTGCCAGCCCGCCAGGCGCAGCGCACCGGCCAGACTGAGTGCCTCGTCCAGGTTGAGCAGGCCGCCCACCGCGGTCTGGCAGGCGCCGAGGAAGGCGACTTCACCGGACTTGGCGGCACCGATGAGCCGGCCGACGGTCAGCAGACCGTCGGAGAGCCGCAGCCCGCCCATGACCGGATGCTCCATGTCCTGGTGACCGTGGCACGCGAAATAGACGTAGGAGTGATGCTCCAGTTCGGACAGGACCCGCTCCCGTGTCGCGGTCTCGTTCTTGAGCGAGGTGTGACGTCCCGCGAAGTCCCTCTCAAGGAACTTCGTCTCCACGGGGCGCAGTCCTTCGTCGGCGATCGCGGTGATGAGCAGCCGTGGCGGCTCGCCGGTCGACGGTTCGTCCCGCGCCGGGCCGGACAGGAACGACAGTGCCGGAGTGTAGGACGACACCACCCGGTCGGGGACGTTCCCACCGCCGTCGTCGCCGTACCGGCCCGCCGCGTGCAACGGCACCATGGACAGGAAACTGGTCGGGCACCACCAGATCCGCGGCGGCGCGACTCCGTCGCCCGGGTCGCGGTCGTGGCCGAGTTCCGACAGGACGGCTCGGCGATCACGTCCCAGCACCAGGCGAGGAGCTTGCCCGTGTGCGTGCGCGGGTCACCGGGGAAGTCGTCCTCGTCGAAGGAGCGCAGGAAGTCGAAGACGATGTCGAGCCCGGCCTCGAAATCCAGCCTCGGCAGCGGCACGACCCGTACGCCGTCGGCGGAGACGATCAGGGCGTCACCGCGCCAACGGCTCAGGTTGACCACGACCGCAGGTCCGTCCACCGCCCAACCCGCGACCAGGTCCGCCGCGGTGGGCGGGGCGACGGGCGCTCCGGCCGCGTCCGCGCGATCCCGCGCGTGCAGCACCAGCCGGCCGCGTTCCAGCAGTTCCACGGCGAGTTCGGGCTCGTCCAACTGGAGGGCGCAGGCGGCGGCGTCGACGGACAGGCCCGGCCAGGCGCGCCGGGCCAGTTGCACCGTGCGGTCGGAACGGCTCAGATGCGGGCCTGCCAGGTCATGCAAGGTGTCGAGGGCCGTTCGGTAGGCGTCCATGGCCGACTCCCAACGGCCGCGACCCCCCTCGAACAGGCTCCATTTCTGCGCCGCGTCCAGCCTCGTCCACGCACTGCCGCCGGGTGTGACAATCGCCTCGCGCAAGGCCGCGACGGCTGCCTCGGCGTCGGCGGGGTCGTCGGTCAACTCGAACCGTGTCCGCTTCGCCGTCCCGAGGTTGGTGAGGACGGCGGCTCGGGCTGGATGATCGGGCCCGGCGGCCCGCTCGGCGATTTCGGCGCTGCGGACGGCGTCGTCCGCGAGGTCGGGTTGTTGCAGCATCTCGGCCGCGTTCATCAGCACGCCGGTGACATGGTTGAGCAGGTCGACGTAGTAGGGGCTCTCGGGAGAGATCTCCGGCAGGGCTCGCCGGATCTGCCGGACGGCATCCCGGGCCAGCTTCCGCCGCCGGCTTTCCCAGCGTCGGGCCCGGTGATGTAGATCAGCGCGGCGGTCGCGAGGATCTCGGGCGGCGGAGGCATGCGCAGACTCGTCAGCATGCACGCTTCCGCGGCGTATTGCACCGCCTTGTGGAGTGCGGCGGCCTCGTCGGAGGCGTCGAACAGGGCGCGGTGGGCGGACGCGAGATCGATCGTGGCCTGGGCCCGTTCCGGGGACCGCCTCCCGTGGCCCTGGTACACGAAGTGGCGCAGTTCCACCCCGCGATGCAGATTCGCCAGACGACTCCACGCCTGCCACGCGGTCATGTGGGCGTCCGCGACGGCGTTGGCCAGCTCCAGCGGGCGGTCCCGCTCTGGCAGAGCGGCAAGGAACGCCTCGCCTGCGGCGACGGCCTCGTCGAGGCGAGCGTTTTGGTCTCCCGCCAGGAAGGCGATCCGCTCCGCGACCAGAACGTGGGTCAGAGCAGCCGGGTACAGGTCGTGGTCGCCGGAAAGGGCCTCGAACGTCGCCCTCGCCAGTTGCCGGAACCGGGTGAGGTCGTCGGACGAACCGGATCGCTGGAACCGGATCAATAACGCCTGCTGGAGCGCGACCTGTCGTGCCGGATCGTCATCGCCGCTCTCGACCGCTGCGGTGTGCGCGTCCACGAGTTGGTCGAGTTCGGCACCCGCCGGCATCGGCCGGGCGCGGGTGAACATTCCGGTGAGCGACGCCGCATCGCTCAAAAACGTCGAAAACCGTCTGGTCATTCGGCACCCTTGCTGTGAAGCCTACGCGCGGCGCCCGGCGAGCAGTAGGGAAACGATGTGATCGGTACGCGGAACGGAGATTCATGACGGAACGCATGATCGCTGAGTTGGCGGTCGAGGCTCATGTGGCTCATGTCGGCGAGCCCGCGCACGACGGGGACGTCACCGTCTTCGTCGACGATGACGGGCGTCCCACCTCGGCGCTCGGCCCGCGCGGGTCACTGGAGATCCTGAGCGTCGAGCCCGGGGCGTCGCTGGACCAGGTCACCGGTCTGCTCGAAGAGACCGATCTGATCGAGCGCGTGCTGGACCGGACCGTCCTGGTCGTCCTGGTGGCCGACGACGGCACGATCACCGGCGTCGTCCCGCCGCGGGTTCTGGCGAGCGCGCTGATCGAAGAGAGCGACGTGCGCTCCGACCCCGAACTGCACGGTCAGGACGACGTGCCGGTCGGAACGTCCGTCGTGTACTGCGAGGAGTGCGGGCATCCCGGACGCTACCGCGAGGTCGAGCCCGGAATAACGCGGTGTGTCCACGGCGACCATCCGGTGCGGCGGAGCTGATTTGGGCGGTCTGGTGGAGGGTGCGGCCGGGCTGCTGAGCAAGCGCCTGGTGGTCACCACGTGGATCCCGTTGTTCGTGTTGTTCAGCGCGCTGGCGGCCTTGGTCGCGGCCGGAGCCGGGTGGGATGCGGTCACCCGGACGTGGGACGCCGTTCCGGCCGACCTTCGGCTACTCGCGGGGTTGGCGCTGCTCGCGACCACCACCCTGCTCGCCCATCTGCTGAACGCGGTGCGACCTCAACTGTTCCGGCTCTACGAGGGGTACTGGCCGGAGCGGCTCGAAAACCGCTACCGGAAGCGGCACGTCCATCGTCATGCGGAGCTGCGACACCTCGAAACGGATCCTTGGCCGGTCTCTTATCCGAGGAGCCAGGACAGGGTGCGCCCGACCCGGCTGGGAAACGTCCTGTGCGCGGCCGAAGAACATCCATGGTTCCAGTACGGGTTGTCGGCGAACGCGATCTGGCCGCGCCTGTACGCCGCGCTGCCCGAACCTTTCGTACGGACGTTCGCGGGGGTCGCCGCCGCCGTGGAACTGATGGTCACGTTGAGCCTGCTGGCGCTCGTGTTCGCCTGCGTCGGGGCCGCGCTGGCGCTCGCCCTGCTGCCCTGGTTCGTCGCGCCTCTGGTCATGCTGTGCGGTGCCGCGATCTCTCGTGTCTGCTACCTCGCCGCCGTGCGCGCGGCCGTCCCCTACGCCAACCAGATCCGTGCGGCCTTCGACGTCCACCGCTGGAAGCTGCTGCAGGCCATCGGGCTGCGATTGCCGACCTCGTACGCCGAGGAGCGCGAGCAATGGCGTCAGTTGCGCAAACTGTGGTTCGGGGCTGGGCCCGACTCCGAACACGAGGGAGCGCTGCGCTACCCCGAAGAAGAGGGGCCCGTCGTCCTGAGCCTGGCGCCGCCCGCCGCGCCTCCTGCTCCGACCCCCGCCCCCGCCCCGACACCGGCACCGGGCGGTCCCGTCCCGTCGCCCGCGCCGTCCGCTCCTCCGGCCGCGGTCCGATCGCCCAGCCTGGCCCGCGATCTCGCGCTCGTCCTCGCCGCCGCCCCGCTGTGCGTCACGGCCGCCGGGGTGGTCCGCGCATTGACCGCGTCCGAGCCGACCGAGACCCGCCGGGCCCTGCCCGCCTACCACCAGCTGAAGGCGGACGACCTCACCGGACCGGACGCGGGACTCGTCAACCGCTACACCCTGGGCTCCGTGAAGGCCGGTGAGCCGCTGACCAAGGACGACCTCGGGCCGCGCCTGCCTCCGAACGCCCTCGCCCAGCGGTCGATCAGCGTCGTCACCCTCGCCCCGGGAAGCGCGGAGCTGGTCCGCCCCGGCGACCACGCGACCCTGCGATGGACACCGGACAAGGACCGGGACGAACCCGTCCGGACGGTGGGCGACGCACTCGTCCTCCGCGTGGGGCCGAAGGATCGCGCGGTCGTCGCCGTTCCCGACGCCCGGCTGGCCGACCTGCCGACACGAACCCCCGTCCAGATCGCCCGATGACGACCGTCAGCGCAGGCGGAAGCCCAGTTGGCGGCCCGCCTCGCGCAGTTCGTCGCGTGCGGAGGGGTGGGCGACGCGGTCGATGAGCTGTTGCGCCTGGGACGCGGCGTCGTGGCCCCAGATCGTCGCGGTGCCCTGTTCACTGACGATGTAGCTGTGCTGGAACGAGGTGACCGGGCCCGCCAGGCGGGGGATGACGGTGGAGACGTCGGCGCGGGGATGCCAGGACGGCAGGGCGATGATGGCGTGGCCGCCGGGGGAGTGCAGGGCGCCGACGACGAAGTCGGTCTGGCCGCCGAAGCCGGAGTAGATGACGCCGCGCACGCGGCTGGCGTTGGCCTGGGCGTACAGGTCGACCTGGAGGGCGGAGTTCACCGAGACCAGGCGGGGGCGGCGGGCGATGAGGTTCGGGTCGTTGGTCTTCTCGGTGCGCAGCATCCGGACGCGTTCGTTGCGGTCGGCCCAGTCGTAGAGTTCGCGGCTGCCGAACGCGAACGATGCGGTGATGGGCGTCGCGGAGTCGAGCGCGCCCGCCTTCTCCAGGGCCAGGACGCCGTCGCTGAACATCTCCGACCACACGGCGAGGCCCCGGCGGCGCAGCAGGGAGGCCAGGACCGCGTCCGGGATGGCGCCGATGCCCAGTTGCAGCGTCGCGTGCTCGGGGACGAGGCGGGCGACCCGTCCGCCGATCTCGCTCGCCGCCTCTCCCGGCGGCCGGACCGCGGGCGATTCGAGGGGCTCGTCGCTCTCGATGGCGTAGTCGATGTCGTCGGTGGCCAGGACGGCGTCACCGTAGGTGTACGGCATCTGGGGGTTCAGTTGGGCGATCACGAGGCCGCCGCGGGCCCGGACGGCCTCGATCGCGGCGGGCAGGACGTTGACCTCGATGCCGAGTGAGACCGTCCCGCCCGCGGGCACGGAGGTCTGCACGACGACGACGTCGGGCGGCAGCCCCGCCTTCAGGAGGTTGGGCACCAGCGACAGCCGGGAGGGGAAGTACCGCAGGTTGGGACGGTCGCGCATGCCCGCTCCGACGAACGGTGTCTCCAGGTCGACGCCGTCCCGGTCGGGCAGGTCGCCCTGGGCGTTCAGCATGAACAGCCGATACTCGGGGAGCGCGCCGTCCACGATGGTCATGAGACGGCGGGGGGTGGCGAAGTTGCCTCCGGCGACCACCCGCGGCCGTCCCGGCAGGCCCGCCAGGATCGCGCTGAGCCGCTCTTCCGAGATCACGCGCATCGGCGTTCCTCCTCGTTCACTTTCCTCACAACGAATACCCCGAGCGTCTCGCACACAACGGACGAAGGTCCCTGCGCGTCCCCGATGGACGGACGGTCCGCCAGAAGTGACCTTCGGCCCTGATCTTGGGGCGGCGCCGTGTGATGCGCTGAGATCAACGAGCGCATGGAGGAATTGTGACGTCGACGAGCGCGAACGGCACCCTGCCGGCCGGTTCCGAATTCGACCTGATCGACGCCTATTGGCGGGCCGCGAACTATCTGTCGGCCGGACAGATCTATCTGCTGGACAATCCGTTGCTGCGGGAGCCGCTGCGGCCCGAGCACATCAAGCCCCGGCTGCTCGGGCACTGGGGCACCTCACCCGGGCTGAACTTCTGCTACGCGCACCTCAACCGGGTGATCAAGGCCCGCGACCTGGACATGATCTACATCATGGGGCCGGGGCACGGCGGCCCCTCGGCGGTCGCGAACGCGTGGCTGGAAGGCACGTACAGCGAGGTCTATCCGCTGGTCTCCCAGGACGCGTCCGGGATGCGACGGCTCTTCCGGCAGTTCTCCTTCCCGGGCGGCGTGCCCAGCCATGTGGCGCCGGAGACGCCCGGGTCGATCCATGAGGGCGGTGAGCTGGGCTATTCGCTGGCGCACGCGTACGGGGCGGCGTTCGACAACCCGGACCTGGTGGTGGCGTGCATCGTCGGCGACGGCGAGGCCGAGACGGGTCCGCTGGCGGCGAGCTGGCACTCCACCAAGTTCACCGACCCGGTACACGACGGAGCGGTGCTGCCGATCCTGCACCTCAACGGCTACAAGATCGCCAACCCGACCGTGCTGGCCCGGATCCCCGAGGACGAGCTGGTCCGGCTGTTCGAGGGGTACGGGCACGCCCCGATCGTGGTGTCGGGGGACGATCCGGCCGTCATGCACGAACAGATGGCGACCGCGCTGGACCGGGCACTGGACGAGATCCGCCGCATCCAACGGGCGGCCAGAGACGAGGGCGCGACCGACCGCCCCCGCTGGCCCATGATCATCCTGCGGACGCCGAAGGGCTGGACGGGCCCGAAGGAGGTCGACGGGCTTCCCGTGGAGGGCACCTGGCGGTCCCATCAGGTGCCGCTCGCGGGCGTCCGGGACAACCCCGCCCACCTCGCGGAGTTGGAGGCGTGGCTGCGCTCCTACGGCCCGGACGAGCTGTTCGACGAGAACGGCCGGCCGGTCGCGACGCTGCGCGACCTGGCACCGGTCGGGGAACGGCGGATGAGCGCCAACCCGCACGCCAACGGCGGGCTGCTGCTGCGCCCGCTGGAACTGCCCGACCCGCGCACGTACGCGGTGCCGACGGACAAGCACGGCACGGGCGTCGCGGAGGCGACCCGCGTGCTCGGCGACTATCTGCGCGACGTCGTGGCGGCCAACCCGCGCACGTTCCGGATCATGGGCCCGGACGAGACCGCGTCCAACCGCCTGGGCGCGGTGTTCGAGGTGACCGACCGGGTCTTCGAGGGCGAGGTCCTCGACACCGACGAGCATCTCGCCCGCGCCGGACGGGTGATGGAGGTGCTGAGCGAGCATTTGTGTCAGGGCTGGCTGGAGGGCTATCTGCTCACCGGGCGGCACGGTCTGTTCAACAGCTACGAGGCGTTCATCCACATCGTGGACGCGATGTTCAACCAGCACGCCAAGTGGCTGAAGGTCACCCGCGACCTGCCATGGCGGCGCCCGATCGCATCCCTGAACTACCTGCTCTCCTCACACGTGTGGCGCCAGGACCACAACGGCTTCACCCACCAGGACCCCGGCTTCCTCGACGTCGTCATGAACAAGAAACCCGAGATCGTCCGCGTGTACCTGCCACCGGACGCCAACACCCTCCTGTCCGTCGGCGACCACTGCCTCCGGTCCCAGGACAACGTGAACGTGATCGTCGCCGGGAAGCAGCCCGCGCCGGTCTGGCTGCCGATGGACGAGGCCGTCGCGCATTGCACCCGGGGCATCGGGATCTGGGAATGGGCGTCCACGGACGGTGACGCCGAACCCGACGTCGTTCTCGCCTGCGCGGGCGACATCCCCACCCTGGAGACCCTGGCCGCGGTCGATCTCCTGCGGGGGTTCTTCCCCGAACTGCGGGTCCGGGTCGTGAACGTGGTCGATCTGATGCGGCTGCAGCCGGTCGAGGAGCACCCGCACGGGCTGTCCGACACCGAGTTCGACGCGCTGTTCACCACCGACAAGCCCGTCATCTTCGCCTTCCACGGCTACCCGTACCTGATCCACCGGCTCACCTACCGCCGCGCAGGACACCCGAACCTGCACGTCCGCGGCTACAAGGAGGAAGGCACCACCACGACCCCCTTCGACATGGTCATGCTCAACGACCTGGACCGCTTCCACCTGGTCATGGACGTCATCGACCGCGTCCCCACCCTCGGCGGACGCGTCGCCCACATCCGCCAACGCATGGCCGACGAACGCCTCCGCCTACGCGCCCACACCCGCGAACACGGCGAAGACGCACCCGAAATCAGCGACTGGACCTGGCCGTACTGAGCCGATGCGGATCCTCACCGTGAATCCCGGCTCCAGCAGCGTCAAGTTCAGCCTGGTGGAGGCCGATGACACCGTCCGCTCACACGTCGAGATGCCCACCGGCGGCGCGGACCGGGTGGCCGAACGCGTGCTGGCGTCCGTGGCGCGGCTGCCGCGCCCGGACGCGGTCGGCATCCGCTTCGTCCACGGCGGACGCGACTTCACCCGACCCGTGCTGATCGACGACGACGTCACCGAACGGCTGCGCGGGCTGACCGGACTGGCGCCGCTGCACCAGCCGCTGTCGCTGTACGCGCTGGGCGAGGTCCGCCGGGCGTTCCCCGACGTCCCGGCCGTGGCGTGCTTCGACACCGCGTTCCACGCCACCCTTCCCGAGGCCGCCGCGACGTACGCGCTGCCCGCCGAATGGCGGGAGAAGCTCGGCATCCGCCGGTACGGCTTCCACGGACTGTCCCACTCCTACGCGGCCCGCCGGGCGGGGGAACTCCTGGACGCCGACCCCGCCGACCCCGCCGGTCCCGCCGACCACGGCGGCCTTCGGCTGGTGGTGTGCCATCTGGGGGCGGGCGCCTCGCTGTCGGCGGTGGCCGGCGGCCGGTCGGTCGACACCACGATGGGCTTCACGCCGCTCGACGGGCTGGTCATGGCGACCCGGGCGGGCGGCATCGACCCGGGCATCCCGATGTGGCTGCTGGCGCACGGCGTCCCCGCCGATGAGATCCGCGACGCGCTGGAACACCGCTCCGGGCTGAGCGCACTGGCCGGAACCGGCGACATGCGGGCACTGCGGTCCCGCGCCGCCGACGGGGACGAGGCGGCGGTGTCCGCGTTGGCGGTCTACCACCACCGGTTGCGCGGCTGCGCCGCCGCGATGACCGCCGCGCTGGGCGGGCTGGACGCGCTGGTGTTCACCGGCGGTGTCGGCGAGCACGATCTCGATGTTCGCCGGCGCCTGGTCGACGGTCTAGCCTATCTGGGCGCCCGGATCGACCCGGAGCGCAATGCCGCCGTCCACGGCGACACGGTGATCAGCCCGCCGGACGCGGCGGTCGCGACGGTCGTCGTCACGTCCCGCGAAGACCTGGAGATAGCCGCGGGAACCCGCTCGGTGATGGGCGGCTGAGAAAGGGACTCGGCCTGAGAAAGGGACACGGCCCGGGACCGCTCGTGCGGTCCCGGCCCGTGGGCTTGGGCGTGCCGGTGGACTCGATCACGATCTCGGCTCCCACCGCATCCCGGTCGAGGTCGGCCGGGTCGCGGTGCGAGGTGGGCGGGAACACGCCGCCCATCGATGATCAGCGCGGCTCCGTCGTGCTCCACCGTCCGGCCGAGCCGCCCGTGGGTCGAGTCGTATTTCAGCAGGTGAGCCAGCGTGGCGGTGTCGGTGATGTCGTTGACGGCGGCGATCTCCTGCCCGCGCTCCAGGGCCAGACGCACGTAGTTTCGACCGATGCGGCCCAGTCCGTTGATCCCTATCCGGGTGGCCTCTCGTCTCCCTCATGGTGGTGCGGTGCGGACGCTTCCAGGCTCCGTCGGGCGGGAGAACGGCACCAGGGACCTTGGTCGCGACCACCCGTACCGCACTGCACGTCGACGGGGGACCTTCGTCCCTGATGCGGCCGGTGGCGCTGAGGTTCACTGGAGGTGAGTGGGGGAAGCCTGGGTGAACGGCACGGAGAACGGGAGCCCGCGCACCCGTGCAGCGAGTGACGTCGCACAAGCGGCGCCGGACTTCCCCCACTCTCCGGAGCCGATCTTCAAGCGCCGGACCCGACCACGGGCCCCGGCGCCGAGGAGTGGGGGGAGGCCTGGCGATGGTCGCGCCGCAGAGAGCCCAACGGTCGCACGTCCTGCTCGGATACGACGGGACCGGGGACGCCGCCTTGCGCTGGGCGGTGGAGGAGACGCGGCTTCGCGGGCTCGACCTGACCATCTGCCACTGCTGGCACTGGCCGTATCCGGAGGGGCACGAGGACCCCCGCGTCAAGGCGGCGCTCCAGCGGGCCGGAGAGAACCTCCTGCGCCAGGGCGTCCGCCAGGCCGGTGACCTGGGGGCACCGGGGAAGGTGCACGGGCTGCTCAGACGAGGGCCGGTGAGCGACACGCTGGTCCGCGAGTCCGGCGACGCGGAACTGATCGTGGTCGGCTCCCATGAACGGCGCCAGGTGCCCGCCGGATCGACGGCGGTGCGGCTGCCCGCGTGCACGCATCGTCCCGTCGTCGTGGTCCGGCGGTACGGCCGGCCGCGGGGGCTCGTCGTCGTCGGCGTTGACGGGTCCGAGAGCGCGGACGCGGCCCTCGGCTTCGCGATCGAGGAGGCCGCGTTGCGCGAGAGCGATCTGCGCGTGGTCTACGCGGCGTGGGAACCCGGTGTCGTGCCCGACTGGGAACTGCCCCTCTTCACCGACAGGAAGAAGCTCTACCGGGCACGGGCCGCCGAACTCGACGAACTCGTCCGGCCATGGACCGAGCGTTATCCGAAGGTTCCCGTGGAGGTCTCGTTGCTGTTGGAGCGTCCCAGGGAAGTGCTGCTGGACGCGGCGGACGGCGCCGACCTGCTGGTCGTCGGAGATCGCGGCGTCGCCGGCGTCGACCCGCTGCTGCTGGGCGCGACCAGCTCGGCGATGCTGCACCACGCTCCCTGCACCGTCGCGGTCGTCCCTCCCCGCGATGCCGCTCCCCGCGCCGCCTGACCGGCGGTCCCCGGGCCCTTAGGGCCGAAGGTCCCTCGAACGGCGGACCCACGCCTCTGAACCCCGCGTCCGCGTAGGGCGAGGCTGGAAGCCCAGGAGGTGACGAGATGGACGGACGAGAGGTCCTGGTCGGATTCGACGCATCACCGGCCGCCGAACACGCGTTGCGTTGGGCCGCGGTCGAGGCGTCCCTGCGGGGCGTTCCCCTGCGGGTCTGTCACGCGTGGAACTGGCCGTATCCGCGACGTCCCGCGGACGACGACGCGAAACGGGTCGTCCGCGGCATGGGGGCGCTGACCCTGGACGACGGCGTACGGCTCGCCCGCGAGACCGTCCCCGGCCTCGACGTACGGTCGGTGCTGCTCGACGGGACGCCCTCGGCCGCGCTGCTGACCGCGTCGACGGACGCGGCGCTGATCGTGGTCGGCGCCCGTGGGGCGGGTGGATTCGACAAGCTCCCCCTCGGATCGGCGGCCGTGCACGTCCCGGCGCACGCGGACCGTCCGGTGGTGGTCGTGCCCGCCCACGCGGGCCCGGCGCGGGCGAAGCGGATCGTCGTCGGGATCGACGGCTCCCCGGCCGGCGTGGCCGCGCTGCGGTTCGCGCTCGCGGAAGCGCGCCTGCTCGGCGCCGTGGTCACGCTGGTGTGCGCGTGGTGGGACCCGGGCGCGCTGCCCGGCCCCGACCGGCTTCCGTTCACCGACCCGCAGGCCGTCAGGGAACAGGCCAAGGCGCGGTTCACCAGCGCCGTCGGGCCGTGCCTGGTCGATTACCCCGATGTCGCGGTCGAGGAGCGGTTCGTGCGGGAGCGCGCCGCGCGCGTCCTGGCCGACAGCGCCCGCGACGCGATGCTGCTGGTGGTGGGCGACCGCGGGATCGGTTCGTCCCCAGCCACTTTGCTCGGCGCGGTGACCCGGGCCGTGCTGCACGAGTTGCCGTGCCCGGTCGCAGTCGTCCATGAACGCGACCCGAACCCCGAGGAGTCGTCATGATGCGGGTGCTGGTGGCCTACGCCTCCGAACGCGGCGGAACCGCCGAGATCGCCGACTGGATCGGCGCCGCGCTCCGGGAGGCGGGGCTGGACGCCGATGTCCGCCCGGCCGGCGAGGTCGCGGCGCTGGACGGATACGACGCCGCCGTCATCGGCGGTGCCTTGTACGCGGGGCGCTGGCATCGGGAGGCGCGGCATTTCGTCCGCCATCACGCCGACGCGCTGGCGCACCGGCCGGTGTGGCTGTTCAGCAGCGGGCCGCTGGACCACACCGCCGAGGAGAAGCAGATCGCGCCCGCACCCGGCGTCGCCAAGATCGCCCGGCGGCTCCACGCCCACGGGCATGCCACCTTCGGTGGACGCCTGTCCCCCGACGCCCACGGCTTCCTGGCCTCCAGGATCGCCAAGCGGGCGAGCGGCGACTTCCGCGACCACGACCAGGTCGCCGAATGGGCCGCCGGCATCGCCCGGGAACTCAGGGGAGCCACAAAGACCGGACACGGCCGCAGCAAGATCGACTAAGGAGCGACGACATGCGAGCACTGGTGTACCACGGCCCCGGGAACAGGGCGTGGGAGGAGGTCACCAAGCCGGAGATCATCGAGGACGGTGACGCGGTCATCCGGGTCGACGCGGTGACGATCTGCGGCACCGACCTGCACATTCTCAAGGGCGACGTGCCGGCGGTGACCGATGGGCGGATCCTCGGCCACGAGGCGGTCGGCACCGTCGAGTCCGTCGGTCCGGGCGTGCGGACGGTCAAGCCCGGCGACCGGGTCCTGGTCTCGTGCATCACCGCCTGCGGGACGTGCCGGTTCTGCCGTGCGGGCCGCTACGGGCAGTGCCTGGGCGGCGGAGGCTGGATCCTCGGCCACAAGATCGACGGGACCCAGGCCGAGTATGTGCGGGTGCCGTTCGCCGACACCTCCGTCCACCCGTTGCCCGAGGGCGTGCCCGCACAGGACGTGCTGATGCTGGCCGACATCCTGCCGACCGGTTACGAGGTCGGCGCGCTGAACGGCGCCGTCCGGCCGGGTGACGTCGTGGCGGTCGTCGGCGCGGGCCCGATCGGCCTCGCGGCGATCATGGGCGCGCGGTTGTTCAGCCCGAGCCGCATCGTCGCGATCGACCTGGCCGACAGCCGGCTGGAGGCGGCCAAGGCCTTCGGCGCCGACGTCACGGTCAACAACTCCCGCCAGGACCCGCTCGCCGCCGTCCGCGACCTGACCGAGGGGCTCGGCGCGGACGTGACGATCGAGGCCGTCGGCGTCCCGGAGGCGTTCGAGCTGACCGTCGCCCTCGCCCGTCCGGGCGGACGGATCGCCAACATCGGCGTGCACGGCGCCCCCGCGACACTGCACCTGGAAGAGCAGTGGATCCGTGACATCACCATCACCACGGGCCTGGTGGACACCTTCTCCACGCCGACCCTGCTCCGCCTGGTGGCCGGGGGGCAGCTCGACGCCGGACGGTTCATCACCCACAACTTCACGCTGGACGAGTTCCCGAAGGCGTACGACGTCTTCGCCGACGCCGCCCACACCGGCGCGCTCAAGGTCGTCCTGACCCGCTGAACCGGAACCGCGAAGCCTCGGCCGTTTCCGCGACGGCCGAGGCTTCGAAGGTGGGCGACCGGCTCCTACTCGCGCCTCTCCTTGGTGGAATCGGTCTTGAGTTTGGCGGCGAGGGCGGCGGCCTGGGTGCGGCGGCTCATTCCGAGCTTGGCGAAGATGTTGGAGATGTAGTTCTTGACGGTCTTCTCGGCCAGGAAGAGCCGCTCGCCGATCTGCCGGTTGGTCAGCCCCTCGCCGATCAGCTCCAGGATGTGACGCTCCTGCTCGGTCAGGCCCTGAAGGGGGTCCTTCTTCTTCTCCTGGCGGGTACGGATGCGTTCGAGCATGCGGGCCGTGCTCCGGGGGTCGAGGAGCGACTGGCCGGTCGCGACGGTGCGGACGGCGCCGACGAGGTCCGAGCCGTGGATCTGCTTGAGGACGTAGCCCGCCGCCCCGGCCATGACGGCCTCGAACAGGGCGTCCTCGTCGTCGAACGAGGTGAGCATGAGGCAGGCCAGCTCCGGCATCTGGGAGCGGATCTCACGGCAGACGCTCACCCCGTCGCCGTCGGGGAGGCGGACGTCCAGGACGGCGACGTCCGGCCGGGCGGCGGGAATCCGCGCCAGCGCCTCCGCCGCCGTGCCGGCCTCGCCGACGATCTCGATGTCGTCCTCGGCGGACAGCAGTGCCGCGACGCCGCGCCGGACGACCTCGTGATCGTCCATCAGGAAGACCCGGATGGTCCGTGGGCTCTCTTCGGCTTGACCGGTCATGGCAGATCGTTCCCTCGGCTCGGCGGTGACGTGGACGACGTTACCCAGCGACCGGCGAACGGTCACAGGGACCAACGTCCCCGCCCCGGCCGCGCCGGACACCAACGGACGGCCCCTGCCGCCGGGGACCTTCGACCCTGCCGCAGGTCAGGGCGCGAATGGTGGGCTGGAGGGGTGACCAAGGGGGAGTGATGATGCCTTCGAAGAGCAGGGACGTCGTGACCGACGTCGTCCGCCGCGCCGTGGAGGACGCCGTCTGGGCGCCGTCGGTGCACAACACCCAGCCGTGGCGCTTCGGGGTCAGCGGCACACGGATCAGCCTGCGCGCCGACCCGGACCGCCGGCTGGACGTCGCGGACCCGGACGGCCGCGAGATGCTGATCAGCTGCGGGGCCGCGCTGTACAACCTGCGGCTCTCGCTGCGCGTGCAGGCGTTCGAGCCCGTCGTGCGGCTGCTGCCCGACCCGGACCGGCCGCATCTGCTCGCCGACGTCCACCTGGAACCGCTGCGGGAGCGGGCGGGCGACGTGGCGGAACGCGAGTACGCGCAGATCCGGCGGCGCCGCAGCCACCGCGGCGGGTTCCGGCCCGACCCGGTCGCCGCCGGAGTCCTGACGTCGCTGCGGCATGCCGCCGAGCAGGAGGGCGGCCGGCTCGTCCAGGCCGTCGACGCCAACGTCAAGGGCGCCTTGGCGGCGTTGACCGCCGCCGCCGAACACGTGCAGCGACGCACGTCCGCGTACGCGACGGAGATCGCCCGCTGGGCCCCGGCACCGGCCACGGCCCGCAAGGACGGCGTCCAGCAGGGCGCCTACCCCCGGCAGACCCCGCGCACCGAGCCGCACTTCCCCGCCCGCGACTTCGCCCGCGGCCAGGGCTGGGGCGTCGAACCCTCCACCGACGACGGGACGGTCCTCGCCGGAGCCGTGGTCCTGCTGGTCACGGCCGACGACACGCCCGCCGCCTGGCTGGACGCCGGGCAGGCGCTGCAGCGCGTGCTGCTGCGGGCCGCCGAACACGACCTGGCCGCCGCGTACCACACGCAGGCCCTGCAGGTTCCGGAGCTGCGCGCGTTCGTCCGGACCCGCTTCTGCGGCGACGCGTACCCGCAGATGCTGCTGCGCCTCGGCGTCCCGGACAAGGAGGACCTGACCACCGTCCGCCGCCCCGTCGACGAGGTCCTCACCGAGGAGAACTGACCGGAAAGGCTCGCGCCACCCCCGCCGCCGTAATGGCCGCGGGGGTGGCGCTACGCCATTTCGGCGCCATTCCATCGTGGGACGTTCAGCTCTGCGAAACCACCGTGACACGGGGACCTTGGTCCCGATGCGCAGGTCCTAACGGACCTACAGCGCCGAATCCCCAGACGGTTGAGTGAGTAGTGAGGAAATCAGCGATGCGATGGAAGGTGAGAGGCGATGGCAGTCTCCGAGCACAAGAGCCGTACCGGGCGCAGCACCCTGATCCAGGTGGTGACCCCCAAGCCGCTGACCGAGTCCCCGGCGGCCCGCTACGTCTGGGCGGTGGCACGGTTCGCGGTGGGCTGGGTGTTCGTCTGGGCGTTTCTGGACAAGCTGTTCGGGCTGGGCCACGAGACCCCCGCCGCCAAGGCGTGGATCGACGGCGGCAGCCCCACCGAGGGATTCCTCGCGAACGCCCCGAAGGGCCCGTTCGCCGGCTTCTACCACGACATCGCCGGAGCGGCCTGGGCCGACTGGCTGTTCATGATCGGCCTGGGGGCCATCGGCGCCGCGCTCATCCTCGGCATCGGCATGCGGATCGCCGCCGTGACCGGCGCGGCCCTGCTGGTGATGATGTGGACCGCGGTCCTGCCCCCCGAGAACAACCCTTTCATGGACGACCACCTGATCTACGCGATCCTCCTCGTCGGCCTCGCCCTGGTCAGCGCCGGCGACACCCTCGGCCTCGGCCGCTGGTGGGGCGATACCCGCCTCGTCAAGCGCCTCCCCCTCCTCAAGTAATCCCCTCCGAAACCCTGAAGGGCGCCCACCGAGGTGGGCGCCCTTCAGGCATGTCGGCCGGGGGATGTCGGCCGGGGGATGTCAGTCGGGGGAGAGGAACGGGCGGCGGGCCCACAGGACGTCGGTGCCGTACGGCCGGACGGCGTTGAGGGCCTGTTCGACCGCGTCGCCCAACTCCCCGTCGGTGGCGATGGTCGCCGCTTCGGGCCACGGTGCCGCCTGCGCGCGCATGGCGGCGGCGACCTCCGGGTCGGCGTCGGACGGGCCACGCGTTCGGGTGCGGATCCGGTCGGCGGTGAGCGCCTCGGGGGCCTCGCAGCGCAGGGACGTCAGATGCGCGTGTTCTCGTTCGGCCGTCGCCGCGAGAAGGTCACGGGGTTCCTTGGACGTCCACGAGGCGTCCAGGATGACCGTCTCGCCCATGCCGAGCAGGCGAGCGGCGCGGTCGGCGAGTTCGCCGTAGGTACGGCGGTTCCACTCGGGGGTGTAGATGCCGGCGCCGTAGGGGGCGGCGCCGGAGTCGAGTGGAGCGAGCCCGGCCAGTTCCTTGCGGACACGGTCGCTGCTGAGCAGCGAGCAGCCGAGCCGGTCGGCCAGCGCCCCGGCCAGCGACGACTTCCCGGTACCGGGAAGTCCGCCCACCAGGATCACCCCGACGCGTCCGGCGCGCAGGTGGCGGAGCGCGATGGCGCTGTAGGCGCGCGCGTCGGCGGCCGCGGACGGATCGCCCTGGGCGTGCCGCAGGCAGGCGACCTTCGCGCGGACGAACGCCCGGTAGGCGACATAGTGGTGGCGCAGCGAGGGCGGCGCCGGATCGGCGGCGAACTCGGCGTACCAGTTGACGAACCGTTCGGCGAGGGCCGGGGCGTCGAGCCGTTCCAGGTCCATGGCCAGGAACGAGGCGTCGTCGAGCCCGTCCAGGCTGCGCAGCTTCTCGTCGAACTCCAGGCAGTCCAGGACTCGCGGGCCGTCGTCCAGGCAGAAGACGTCGCCGGTGAGCAGGTCGCCGTGCCCGTCGACGACACGACCGTCGGCGATGCGCGCGTCGAACAACGGCTCGCGACCGGCGAGGAACTCGGTGACGAGCTCCTCGATCTCGGTGGCCGTCGCCGCGTCGATGACATCACCGTGGAAGGGACGGACCTGCTCGAAACCGTCGTTCCAGCGGCCCTGGAGAGCGTCACGGGTGCCCTGGGCGGAGATCTCGGCCCCGCGGGGCGCCCGCGCGTGCCAGGCCGCCAGAATCCGCGCGACGTCGCGCAGCGCGTCCTCGACGGGCGCACCGGCCCGAACCAGGGTGGCCAGGCGCCGGTCGGCGGGCATCCGCCGCATGACGACCAGATGGTCGCAGACCTCGCCGTCGGGCCCGTGAACGTCGGCGACGCCCAGGTAGACGTCGGGCGCGAAACGGCGATTGAGCCGGACTTCCTCATGGCAGGCCCGTTCGCGCGACTCGCGTGTACTGAAGTCGAGAAAGCCCAGATTCACCGGCTTCTTAACCTTGTAGGCGCGGTCCGCGGTGAAGAAGACGGTGCCGATATGGGTCTCGCTGACGGCGGCGCTGTCCATGGACTCATCCTCTCGGATATGTCGCTCCCGTCATCAGCCGACCTGGGACGCGGCGGTGTGGTCGGCGCAGACCAGGAGGGCGCAGCGCGCGTGTTCGCGCACGACCGGGACGGTGTCGCCGCCGAGCGGATTGCCGTACTCGGAGTGCGCTCGGGCACCGACGACCAGCAGCTCGGCGTGCTCCGCCGCGTCCGCGAGCGCCCTGCCGGGTGTGCCGTGGACGATCCGGAGCCGGGTGCCGAGGTGCTGGGCGCGCGGGATCGTGTGCGCCACGAGACGGCGGAGTCTCAGCCACTCCCGCGCGGTCGGCAGCAGGCGGATTCCGGTCGCGCCGTCGGTTTCCAGGACGCGGACGACGTCCAGCCGCGCGTGGCGTTCGACGGCCTCCCGCGCGGCACGCCGCAACGCGGCCATGGAGTTGGGGGAGCCGTCCACCCCCACGACGACGGAACGGTGCTCGGGCATGATCCTCATCGCTGTCCTCCCTTGTCATCTCCACCGTCGCAGGCGCGGCGGCCACGGAGCAGTGCCGAGCGTCCTGACGGGGTGGGACCTTCGGCTCTTACCTGCGCAAACCCCCGCGAGGGACGCTGGAGACGGACCAAGGAGATCGGAACGCGGGAGGTGGCCCGATGGGTGAGATGACAGTCATCCACCGTGAGAACAGCGAGTTCGCCGTGCTCGTCCGGGACCATGTCGTTTACCTGGACCAGCCGTACTCCGCGGGCGGCATGGACGGCGGACCCACACCGGTCGAGCTGTTCGTGGCGTCGCTGGCCGCCTGCGCGGCCCACTACGCGCGGCGGTACCTGCAGTGGCGTGGCCTTCCCGCGGACGGGTTGGAGGTCACCGCCGACTACGCCATGAGCGCGGGCACTCCGGCGAGGGTGTCCAGGATCGGGCTGCGGCTGCGTCCCCCCATCTCCCTGGCCGATGGCGACGCCGAAGAGATGCGAAGGGCGGCGGAGGGCTGCACGGTCCACAACACCCTGGTGGACCCGCCGCGGATCGGCCTGGAGGTCGTCACCGAGGCGAGGGCCGCCGAACCGGCCGCCTGAACCCGCCGGCGGAGGTCCCGGGGCGAAAGGCCGTTCGGCCCTGCCACGGGAACATCGCCGGGCGGTGTGATGGAACCCAGGAGCACATGCGGGCTCGGAGACCATGAGGGGAGTGAGGCGGATGAGCGTTGTGACCGGGGCGGATCTGGCCCGCGAAACGTTCCTGGGCGGCATGAGAACCGCCGACCTGACCAGGCTGGCCAAGGCGGCCCGGTTCGTCGACGTCCCGGCGGGACGGCGCATCTTCAACGAGTCCGACCCGGCGGAACGGTTCTGGATCATCCGGGACGGGACCGTGGCCGTGGACCTGCACATCCCCGGACGCGGTTCCGTCGTCATCGACACCTTCGGCCCCGGCACCGTCCTGGGCTGGTCATGGCTGTTCCACCCCTACCGGTGGCGGCTCGGAGGAGTCGCCGCGACACCGCTCCAGACGATCGAGTTCGACGGACGCCTGGTCCGGATGTTCTGCGCGGTTGACCCGTCGCTGGGCTTCGAGCTGACACGCCGCTTCGCCGAACTCGTCGTGGAACGGCTTGAGGCGACCCAGAAACGGCTACTGGAACTCTCCCACGTACAACTGGTGAACGACGCGTCCCTGTCCTAGGTCTTCTCCGTCCCAGGACAGGGACGTCCACCCGTCCACCACACGTCCACACCTTGCTCCACACGTTCACGACCGGGCCGCGGCGGTAGGCGAGACCTACCGCCGCGGCCCTCTTACTCGCCCCCCAGCTTCGGGGTCAGTCCTCGTAGGGGCGGACGACCGCGACCGGGGCGAGGGCGTGGTGGATCAGGCCGTGGCTGACCGAGCCGAGCGGGATGGAACGGCCCCGGGAGCCGACGACGACCAGGGCGGCCTTCGCGGAGGCGGAGGTCAGTTTGTCCGCCGGGTGGCCGATGACGACGTCCTCGGTGAGCTTGACGTCGGGGTACCGGTCCCGCCAAGGGGCCAGGACGGAACTCATACGGGTACGGAGGATGTCGGTGACCAGCCGCGACTCCACCCGCGTCTCGATGGCGAGCACCGGGGGATACCAGGCGTGCAGGGCGCGCAACGGGGCCCCGCGGGCCGCAGCGGTGGCGAACGCGTAGTCGAGCGCCGGGGTCGGGTCCTCGGTCAGGTCCAGGCCGACCACGACCTCGTCCGCCGTGGGATCCTGTTGGTCGCGGACGACGATGACCGGGCCGGGGCAGTGCCCGGCGAGGCGCAGGCCGGTGGAGCCGAGCAGCAGGCCGGCGAAACCTCCCCGCCCGCGATGGCCGATCACCACCGCCGAGGCCTCGTCGGCGTACTGCCGCAGCCCGGCCTGCACGTTCTTCTGGCGGATGAGCATGGTCTCGACGGTGAGGTCGGGCTGCCGCTCGTGGGCGATGGCCTTCCCGTTGCGGAGGACCTGGTCGCCGGACTCGGCGAGGGCCTCGGCGATGCCGTCGGTGGTGTGCCCCGGGACGTCCAGGGTCGTCGTCTCCACGACGTGCAGGATGCGCAGGGTCTGCCCGGTCCGGGCGGCCTCGTCGGCGGCCCAGGCGATGGCGCGGTCAGAGGGTGTGGAGCCGTCGGCTCCGACGATGACGGTCGCTCGTTGGGTGGACATGTCGTTCCTCCTGGACGGTCAGTGCGGGCGGATGTGCGTCAGGGGCGGCAGCAGGAGCAGCTCGTGTGCTCGCCGTGCCGTCGCAGCGGTGTCGCCGTCGTCAGGTGGGTCCAGCGGAGTTCCCTCCAGGGCCGCGGCGAGCAACCGGGTCGCCTCGGTGAGCGCGGCGACCTGCCGCTCCAGCGTCGCGACACGGTGCTCCAGGGCCAGATCGGAGTGACCAGGAGTCGTGATCTGCCTCGCCATCGCGAAGCTCCTTCCGGGTCGGCGTGCCGTCCGGTGGCGGCCCACGGTGCCGATTCCAGCGTCGTCCTCGGCCCGGGCGGGGCCGTAGGGACCTTCGTCCCCTGGTCACCGCCGTACGGCCCGCGTCGCCGCGATCATGCGCGAGAGGGTCGAAGGTCCCTCATTCCGCGGACCGACGCCCCTCTCGGGGTAGGGCCTTCGCAGGTCAGGGTGAAGGTGACCGAACAGCGACTCGCGAGGGGTGGGAGACATGAACACTGAGCCGATCACGGGTGTGGTCGTCGGCTATGACGGCTCGGAGGGCAGTGTTCGGGCCGTGGACTGGGCCGCCGACGAGGCTCGGGCCCGGGGCGTCCCGTTGAGCGTCCTGCACGCGTGGGGCGTCTACCATGGCGGCCCGGTCGCCGTGCCCGTCCTCGACCTGCAGGAGATCGCGGAGGAAACCCTGAACGGCGCCCTGGAGCATGTCCGGAAGGTGGCGCCCGACCTGAAGGTGCGGGCGGTGCTGAGGCGCTGGCCGGCGCCCGCCAGCCTGATCGAGGCGAGCAGGACCGCGGATCTGCTCGTCCTGGGCCCGCGCGGCCTCGGCGGATTCGCCGGGCTGGTGCTCGGTTCGGTGGGCGCGCAGGTGGCCGCGCACGCCGCGTGCCCGGTCATCATCGTCCGCGGCGCCCCGGAGCAGGGGGCCGGACGCGTCGTGGTCGGGGTGGACGGTTCGGCGGCATCGCGGGCGGCGCTCTCGATGGGCTTCGCCGAGGCCGACGCGCGCGGACTGTCGCTGAGCGCGGTCGTCGCCTGGGATCAGGAGCCCGCCAAGGGGCTGCCGCCGTTGGTGGACGAGACGGGCCTGCGCGAGGCGACCAGGACCGCCCTCGCGCGGCTGATGATCCCGCTGCGCGAACTCCATCCCGGGGTGGACGTGCAGACCGAGGTCGTGATCGGGTCTCCGCGGGAGGTCCTGATCGCCGCGTCGGAGGGCGCGAACCTGCTGGTCGTCGGCTCGCGAGGGCTCGGCGGCTTCCGGGGCCTGGTGCTGGGGTCGGTCAGCCATGCGCTGGTCCACCACGCGCCCTGCCCGGTGGCGGTCGTCCACGCACCCGACAAGAACGACACCGCCTGACTCAGCGGGTGGTCTCGTCGTGGACGTCGGCCAGGACGAAGTAGTTCTCCTCCTCCTGGGCGAAGTGCAGGCGCAGGACGCCGTACAGTTCCAGGACCGTCCGACGCAGGTCGTCCGCGGGCTCGACGGACGCGGGGTTCGTCTCCAGTTCGGTGATGAGCGCCTCGACGCGCCGGGTCAGCTCGGCGATCTGCGTGTGCCCGCGACTCATCGGTCCGGTCGGGTCGGAACCGCCCAGAACTCGCGCGACGGCGGGATAGAGCAGCCGTTCGTCCTTGCGTTCGTGGGCGGCCAGGTCGGTGAGGAACGCCCTGAGCGTGTCGGTCGCCGCGTCCCGGTCCTGGCCGGGGGACGCGGCGATCGTGTCGGCCAGGGCCGGCAACCGTTCGATCCGCGGCCACAGCGCCCGGTGTTCCTCGTCCAGCCGCCGCACGAGGTCGGCCTCGTCGCCGTGCAGCCGCGGGGCACGGTCGCGTCCCGGGCCGAGCACCCGCAGCGCGGACAGGATCGCGGCCACGTCGATGCCCTCCTGGAGCAGCGCGCCCGCCGCCGGGGCCAACAGGCCGAACGCCGCCGCGACCATCGCCGCCAGGGACGCGCCCATGCCCACCAGCACGCTCTGCAGGGCCACCGACCGGGTGCGCCGCGCGATCGCCAGCGTCTCGGCCAGCCGCTCCAACCGGTCCACCGTGATCACCACATCGGCCGCCTCCGAGGAGGCCGTGGCGCCGCGGGCGCCGAGCGCGACGCCGACACCGGCGGACGCCAGCGCGGGCGCGTCGTTGACGCCGTCGCCGACCATCACCGTCGCCGCGCGGGCGCTCTCGGCCCGGGCGACCTCGACCTTCCCTGCGGGGGTCAGCCCGGAGTGGACGGCGTCGGCGCCGACGAGCGCGGCGATCGGCTCGGCGACGTCCGCGCGGTCACCGGTCACCATGACCGTCCGCGCGATGCCCGTGCGGCGCAGCAGCCGGAACGTCCGGGCCGCGTCCGGGCGGACGCGGTCCTGGAGCAGCAGCACGGCCGCGATCCGCCCGTCCACGCCGACGAACACGGTGATCGCGCCGCGTGCGGCGGCCCGACCGCGGACCCGGTCCAGCCAGGCGGCGTCGGCGTCTCCGGCCCAGCTCGCCTTGCCGACGCCGACCCGATGACCGTGGACGGTCCCGAGCACGCCCCTCCCCGGGGTCTCGGTCACGTCGGACGGCTCGGCCAGCGCCAGCCCACGCTCGGTGGCGCCGCGCACGATCGCCGAGGCCAGCACGTGCGGGGAGACCTGGTCGAGCGAGGCCGCGAGCATCAGCGGGTCGGTGCCGGGCTCCGGCTCGGCGGTGATGACCTCGGTGAGCGCGGGACGTCCGGTGGTGACGGTGCCGGTCTTGTCGAACAACAGCACGCGGGCACGGGCGAGACGCTCCAGCGCGCCGCCGCCCTTGACCACCACGCCGCGGCGGGCGCAGCGCGACAGGCCGGAGACGAACGCGATCGGCGCCGCGATGATCAGCGGGCAGGGGGTGGCGACCACCAGCACCGCGACGGCCCGCACCGGATCCCCGGAGGCGAGCCACGCGCCCCCGGCCAGCAGCAGGGTGAGCGGAAGGAAGATCGCCGAATACCGGTCGGCGAGCCGGACGAACGGCGCGTTCTCGGCGGCGGCCTCCTCCGCCAGCCGGACGATCCCCGCATAGGTGCTGGACCGGGCGTCGCTGGTCGCGCGCAGCCCGAACGGCCCGCCGGCGTTGACCGTCCCGGCGCGGGCCGTGTCCCCGGCGGGACGCTCCACCGGCAGCGGCTCCCCGGTCAGCGTCGACTCGTCCAGGACGGCGGTCCCGGCCTCGACCTGGCCGTCCACCGGCACGGTCTCCCCGGACCGGACCATGAGCCGGTCGCCGGGCCGCACCTCACCGACGTCGACGGTGTCCAGCCCGGCGCGGGTCTGGCGGTGCGCGACGCGGGGCGCGAGCGACAGCAGCGCGGCGAGGTCACGGCGGGCGCGCCGTCCCGCGCGTTCCTCCAGCAGTTGGCCGCCGGTGAGCATCACGGCGATCACGGCACCGGCGAGCGCCTCGCCGACGGCGATGGTCCCGGCCAGGGCCAGCACCGCGATCACATCGCTGCCGAATCTCCGCCGCACCAGGCCCGCCACGACCCACCAGACGGCCGGGACGAGCGCGATCACCGTCACCAGCGACCAGACGGCGTCACCGGCCTCCGTGCCGACCGTCCAGCGCAGCACGGCCCCGGCCGCCAGTCCCGTGCCGGTCACGGCGAAGAGCAGGTCGTGTCCGTGCCGCGTGAGCGTGCCGCGTACGTTCATCTCGCCCCTCTCCGAAGACTTCGGGCCCTTTCACGCTCGACGGTCATGACTTGGGTACCCAGCGGCGAATGGGACGCCACAGGTTCGCCGACCGGCTCGTCCTCGAAGGGCCGGTGGCCCCGCGGGGGAGGGACCTACGGCCCTACGGCGGCGGCGTCCCGCGAGGAAGCGTGGAGACCGGTGGCCGTGCCCGGCGGCACGGTGACCGACCGACGTTCACCAGGAGGAGTACCCGATGTCCGAGCCGATCGTCGTCGGTGTCGACGGATCCGAGCAGGCGAACCGAGCCCTCGACTGGGCCGCGGCCGACGCCGTCCTGCGCGACCGCCCGCTGCACATCGTCCACGCCGTGGAGAGCTGGCCGTACAAGGCGCCGATCTTCGTCCCGCCCGAGACGCCCGAGTACCTGAACCATGTCGGACGCAGGATCCTGGCCACCGCCAGGGAGAGCGTCCAGGAGCGGTGGCCGGACCTGGTCACGACGACGGCCCTGGTCACCAACGAGGCGCCGCAGGCGCTGCGGGAGCAGTCGGAGAAGGCGTTCGAGCTGGTGCTGGGCAGCCGCGGGCGCGGCGGGTTCGCCAGCCTGCTGCTGGGCTCGGTGAGCCTGCGGATGGCCGGACGCTCGCCCGTCCCGGTCGTGATCGTGCGCGGGGACGCCACCGACCGCGGCGAGGTCGTCGTGGGCATCGACCTGCTCGGCGACGCCGAGGCCGTCCTGGACCACGCCTTCGACGCCGCCAACGTGCACGGCGCCCGACTCCGGGTCGTCCACGCCTGGCAGACGTTCGCGACCCTCGTCGAGGCGGGCTACGCCTTCGACTACGGGCAGATCGAGCTGGGCATGCGCAACCAGGTCGTCGCCGCGTACGAGCCCCTGCGGGCCGAGTACCCGCGGGTCGAGGTCGTGGACGAGGTCGTCATGGGGCACCCGGTCACCGCGCTGTCCAACGCCTCGCGCAACGCACGCCTGCTGGTGGTGGGAGCCCATGACCGGCGCTGGAACGTCCCGCGCCTCGGATCGGTCGGCCACGGCGTCATCCATCACTCCGAGTGCCCGGTCGCCGTCGTCCCGATCGGCTGAACCCGCGCGATAGTCGAGATCCGCGCGCCCGTCCAGAGCCCCGACGTCGATCATTCGATCTTTCGCCGGCCCCGCCCTGACTCCCCGGCAGCCGTGGGTGATACTGGCGGTGTGGCTGAGGAATCCGACATCGGCAGGGACCCGGCGCGGCTGATTCTGCCGCAGCTGCAGCTGGACGACCTGCTGACCGAACTTCAGTCGCGGTTGGAGGCGGCGCGGTCGACCCGGGACCGCGTCCACGCGCTGCTGGAGGCCGTGGTCTCGATCGGCAGCGAACTCGACCTGGAGTCGGTGCTGCGCCGTATCACCGAGGCCGCGACCACGCTGGTCGACGCCCGCTACGGTGCGCTCGGCGTGATCAGCGAGGAGGGCGAGCGGCTCGTCCAGTTCGTCACCGTCGGTGTCGGCGACCAGGAGATCAAGGCGATCGGGCACTGGCCGCACGGCCACGGGATCCTGGGGCTGCTGATCCGCGAGCCGCACCCGATCCGCATGCCGGACCTCGGCGAGCACCCCGACTCATACGGTTTCCCGCCGGGCCATCCGCCGATGCGGACGTTCCTCGGCGTCCCGATCCGGGTGCGGGACGAGGTGTTCGGCAACCTCTACCTGACCGAGAAGGCGGGCGGCGGCGAGTTCGACCAGGAGGACGAGATCGTGGTGACCGCGCTGGCCACCGCGGCCGGCGTCGCGATCGAGAACGCGCGGCTCTACGAGGAGACCCGGCGGCGGGAACGGTGGCTGGAGGCGTCCCAGGAGATCTCCACGGCGCTGCTGTCGGGCACCGACCCGCACGAGGTGATCGCGCTGGTGGCGCAGCGCGCCCGGGAGATCGCCGAGGCCGAGCTGGCGACGGTCGCGCTCGCCGAGGAGGGCGACACGCATTTCGTCGTGGAATGCGCGGACGGCGCGGGCTCGGAGGACCTCATCGGGTTGCGGCTGCCGCTGGACCACTCCGTGGCCGGGCCGGTGTTCGCCGACGGTGTGGCGCTGCGGCTCGCCGACGGGAGCGAGGCGGCCCGCGAGGCGAAGGTTCCCGAGCAGGTGCGGGTCGGGCCGCTGATCCTGGTGCCGCTGGGCGTGGGCGCCGCGGCGCGTGGGGTGATCTCGGTGATCAACCCGCCCGGCGGCGCCGTGTTCTCCGAGGGGACGCAGCGGCTGCTGGAGGCGTTCGCCGGGCAGGCGGCCGTGGCGCTTGAGCTGGCCGAGCGTCGCCGGGACGCCGAACGGCTGATCCTGCTGGAAGACCGTGACCGCATCGCCCGTGACCTGCACGACACGGTCATCCAACGGTTGTTCGCCACCGCGATGGGACTGATGGCGACCCTGAAGCTCACCCAGCGACGGGAGGTGGCGGTACGGGTGCAGCGGGCGGTGGACGACCTGGACGACACCATCCGGCAGATCCGCTCGTCCATCTTCGCCCTCCAGGGCCCCGACGAGGAGGAGTCACTGCGCAGCCGCCTGCACGAGCTGGTCGACAAGGCTGCGGAGCAACTGGAGTTCGCGCCGTCGGTGCGGCTGGACGGCCTCCTCGACACCGCGGTCGACGACGAGACCGGCGAACATCTGCTGGCCGTCGTCCAGGAGGCGCTCTCCAACGTGGCCCGGCACGCCCAGGCCACCGAGACCTCGGTGACCATCGATGTCGGTGACGATGTCACGGTGCGGGTCGAGGACAACGGCGTCGGCATCCCCGACGGCGGCCGCCGCAGCGGGCTCCGCAACATCGACGAGCGCGCCAAGGCCTTGGGCGGCTCCTGCGCGGTCGAGCCACGACCCGGCGGCGGAACCACCCTGACATGGCAGGCGCCCGTCAGGAAGGACTGACCGGCGCTCCTGCTCCATAAGGGCCCACGGCATCCCCTTCCCCCTCACCGCCCCTTGTTCCGGAACTTCGCCCTTCTTTCCACAATTATGGTTTTGTCATAGGTAACTCCAAAGAATTACCCAGTTACCGTCATATACGAATTTGCTGGTTTTCCTGGTCTAGTGTGCAGCCCTCTCGTAGTGGGGGGAGGAGCCGTCATGAGCGAGGCGCCGGCGCAGGACCCGGCCTCCGATCGCGGACGTCCGACAGCGCCGGCGCCGATCGCCAAGGCGAAGGTGCGCGTGCCCGGCCGACGCGGCTGGTTCATCACCCGGTACCGCCTGACGGAGCGGCTCGACCAGGGCACGCGGGGCCCGCTCACGGTCGTGACGGGACCTCCCGGCGCGGGCAAGACGGTCGCCGCCGCGTCGTGGGCGACCGTGGGCGACAGCCCCGGGCCGGTCGCCTGGGTGTCCCTGGACGAGGCGGACCATGAACCGCACGCGTTCTGGAGCCTCGTGGTCGCGGCGCTGGAGCAGGCAGGTGTGACCGATCTTCCTCGGCTCGCCGAGCAGGGCCACGACATGTTCTGTGCGCGACTCATGTTCGCCCTGTCCGGCCGCGCGGCCCCGGTCGTCCTCGTCCTGGACGACTTCCGTCCACCGGTCGGCTCCGAGATCGCCCGCGATGTGGCCCGCGTCCTCAAAGGGGCCGGTCCGGTGCTGCGGCTGGTGCTGATTTCCCGGACCGACCCGCCCTTTCCCCTGCACCGTTACCGGTTGACCGGTGAACTGGTCGAGATCCGGAGCGCGGATCTGGCCTTCGACGACGGCGAGACCCGGACCCTGCTCGCCCACCATGGAGTGTCCGCCGCCCCGGAGTCGATCAGCGCCCTGTGCGAACGGACCGAGGGATGGGCGGCCGGCCTGCGCCTGGCCGCCATGACGATGGAGGGCCATCCGGATCCCGACGGCTTCGCCGCCGAGTTCGCCGGAGACGACCACGCCGTCGTCGACTACCTCGTCGCGGAGGTGTTGAACGCGCAGGCCGCCGCGGTCCGCCGGCTGCTGCTCAGGCTCAGCGTCGTGGAGCGCTTCGACGCGGAACTGGCGACGGAACTCGCCGGGCCGGACGCGGGCGAACTGTTCGCGGGCCTGGTCCGCGAGAACGCCTTCGTCCTGCCGGTGGAGCATGGGTGGTACCGCTTCCACTCGGTGCTCGGTGCGGCGCTGAATCTGACGCTGCGCCAGGAGTGCCCGTCCGACGTGCCGTTGCTGCATCGGCGTGCGGCGGAATGGTTCAGCCGCATCGGGGCGCTTGAGGAGGCCGCCCGGCACGCCGTCCTGGCAGGGGACCCGGCCTATGCCTCCCGGCTCGTCGTCGACGGTCTGGCGATCGGCCGCGTCCTCGGCCTGTCGGACGGACGGGTCCTCGCTCCCCTTCTCAACGATCTTCCGGAGCGTGCCCTCGCCGAAGCCGCCGAGCCCGAACCACACCTGGTGGCCGCCGCGGTGTCGGTGGACCGGGGAGACGACGCGGGCCGGGCCGTCCACCTGACCCGGGCCGAACGACTCCTCGCGGACCTACCGGACGACCAGGCGATCCCGGCCCGGCTGGCGGCGGGACTGATCAGGCTCGTCGCCGCCTGCCCGGAGCGTCAGCGGGACCTTCGCGACCTCGTCCACGACCTGGACGCCTTGTTGGACACCCTCCCGCACGGGTCGCGGCGCGACCTGCCCGAGCTGTCGGCCCTGGTCGGCTACGCGCACGGCCTCCTGGAACTGCGCGCCGGTCGGCCCGCCCGCGCCGAGGAGGAGCTGAGACGCGCCCTGCCCGCCGCGGAGACCGGTGGCGATCTTCAGCGTCGCCGGTGCCTGGGCGCGCTGGCCCTGGCGGAGGCGCTGCAGGGCGGCCTCGGCCAGGCGTCCCGGGTGACGGCGGCGGCGGCGCGGCTGCCCGAGGTGTCCACCGATCCCGCGGGGCGGCGGGTCGCGGCGGTCCATCTCGCCTGCGCCTGGGTGGCCCTGGAGGACGTCCGCCTGGACGAGGCCCGCACCGAGCTGGACAAGGCCCGCGTGGCGAACGCCGAGTCCCCCGACGCTCTCCTGTCCGCCCTGCACGACCTGCTCACCGCGCGCCTGGACGTGGCGGCCGGCCACCCCGACCGGGCACTGTCCGTGCTGGACGCCATCGGCGGGGACGCCGCGTCCACACCGTGGTTCCGGCGCAGGATGCGGCTCGTCGAGGCCGAGGCGCACCTCGCCGGTGACGCGCCGGTGCAGGCGAAGCGGGCGGCCCGTGCGGTCGGCGGCGCGGAGGGCGCGGTCACGCTCGCCCGCGTCCACCTGCACGAACGACTTCTGGAGGCGGCGTCCCGTACGGTCCGTCCCGTGCTGAGGGAGCCGTCCGCACCGGCCGCCGTCCGGGTGGAGGCGTGGCTGCTGGACGCCTGCCTGGCCTACCGGGAGGACGATCCCTCCCGGGGCCGCCGCTCGCTGGAGCGCGCGCTGCGGCTGGGGGAGCGGGAGAGGATCGGGCTGCCGTTCGCCAGGGCCCGGAACTGGCTGCTTCCCACGTTGCGTCAGGATCCGGAGCTGACGCGGCCGCACCGCCGGTTCCTCAGACCGCTCGGCCTGGGCGGAAGTCTGGACGAACCGGATGCCGACCCCGCCGTCGTGGCCCGGCTGAGCGAGCGGGAACTGGAGGTGCTCAGCCTGCTCTCCAGGATGCTGACGACGGACGAGATAGCCACCGAGATGTACATATCGGTCAACACCGTGAAGACCCACTTGAAGAACATCTACCGGAAGCTCGCGGTGACGCGCCGGGGCGAGGCGGTCCGCCGCGCACGTCGGTACCGGCTGCTGTGACCTCCTTCCTACTAGGACGGGAGTCGGCGAACCTCGACCAACTCGAACCCGAGCGCCTGGATCCGGTCCAGGATCCCGTAGAGCGCCGCCTGATCCAGTGCCCGCCCGCGCAGGACCGTCTCGGCCGGATGGAGTGTGACGCTGAGTTCCTCGAAGGCGAGCCGGAGCGATTCACCGACCCGTCCATGAATCGTGATCTCGTAGTCGCACGCCCGAGGTGCTCCATTGTGGGATGTCGGCACGTCGCCTCCTCTCAGCCCGTCCGGCGCGGAGTTCCGCGGGGTCACCGGGCGGACGCCGCCCTCCTGTCGGCATGCCGGATCCAGAGGGTGACGAGCACGCCGACGATCCCCCACGTGATCAGCCAGAGACCGAACAGCCAGGTCAGGGCCACGAGACTGGCCGCCGGGTAGGCCAGGACGACGATTCCGGCGAGCGCCGAGAGGCAGGCCAGGAACAGTTCGGGACCGCGTCCGGGCCGGTTCCTGTCCGAGAGCACGGCGATGGCCTCGATGATCCCTCCGACCAGCCAGAACATGCCGAACAGCACGGCGAGCACGGTGACGGTCTGGAACAGGTCGCGCAGGGCGAGAACGCCGATCGCGAGCGAGAGGACCCCGAGCACGGCCATGAGCGTCCGGGTGCCCGCGGTGAGGCCGCCGGCGACCGACTGCGCGACGCGGACGACGCCGTTGAAGATGAGCTGGAGCCCAACGAGCACGGCCAGCACGCCGACGGTCACTTCGGGCCAGGCCACGACGATGACGCCCAGCACGAACGAGATACCGCCGAGTGCCAGGGCCATCGCCTGATGCTCGTTCACCGTGTGGGTGAGCGTCATGCGTTGTCCGCGGTGAGGGACGGTTCCACCCGTCCTCGGAGATGTCGTCGACATTGCCGCTCCCGTGTCGTCATACCGCGTCTGGATTTCCGGGCTCCTGGACGACTCGTCCGTCCTCGAAGGGCCCTCTAGCGGAATGACACCGTTCACGCAGGTCGCGCCGCATCCTCCGCCGCGGGTGATTGAGGCGCCAACGCCCCGACCGTGCGCGGAAGGTCGCGGGTGAAGGCCAGCGAACCCAGCACCAGCAGCGCGGTGGCGACCAATCCCGCCTTCAGCGACAGGATCTGCGCCTCCCCGTAGTCGTCGACGAGCGCGTCGGTCGTGGCCTCATCGAGGCCCGCCTTCCGCGCGGCCGCCCCGATCTGGTCGGTGGAGACGAAGTCGACGCCGGTGCCGGCGGCCACGCCGACCTGTTGGGCGACCTGGGCGCTGACACGATCGTCCTGCTTGACCTTCGACATGAACGCCCCGGTCAGCCCGGCCAGGACGATCGCACCGATGAGCGCGATACCGAGCGAGGACCCGAGCTGCTGGCCGGTGTACTGCAGGCCGCCCGCCTCCGCCCGGCCGGACGAACCGACGGAGGACTGCACCAGATTCCCGAGCTGGGAGACCATCAACCCCATGCCGGTGCCGAGCACACCCATCGAGACCGCGAACGCGCCGCCCGCCAGGTCCGGCCGGACGGTCGCCATCAGCGCCAGAATCGCTCCGCCGGTGAGCACCAGCCCGGTACGGACGATCGTCCGCACCGAGTACCGGGTCGACAGCCGGGAACCGGCCGCCGCGGCGACGAACATCATGATGGAGACGGGCAGCATCCTGACGCCGGTGTCCAACGCGTTCATGCCGAGAACGAGTTGCAGGTACAGCGGCATGACGAAGAAGACGCCCATGAGGATGAGGTTCTGGGACAGCAGGCCGATCAGACCGGCCCGAAGCGGCGGAGACTTCAGCAGGTCGAGATGCAGCAGGGGATCCCCGGCGCCACGCTCGCGGTGCCGCTGCCAGGCCGCGAAGCCCCACAGGAGCGCGCCGCCGAGCGCGATGACGAAGAGCGTCGGCGAAAGGCCGAACGGCTCCACCGGGGCGTCCTTCGGCCGGATCCACCCCCATGAGCTCGACTGGAGGGTGCCGAGCACGATCGTTCCGATTCCACAGGCCGACAGCACCGTGCCCACGAGGTCGAGGCGGGGCGCCTGACGGTCGCGGGCGGACTCCGTCAGCAGCCGCGACATCACGAGGACGAACGCGACCAGAACCACCTCACCGACGAAGATCACCCGCCAGGTCAGCTCGGTCGTCGCCCAGCCGCCGAGAATCGGGCCCACCGCTATCCCGGCGCCCGCGACCCCGCCGATCACGGCGTAGGCGGCCGCGCGCTCCCGTCCGGTGAAGTTGTCGGCGACCAGAGCGACCAGCGCGGGCAGGACCATCGCGGCACCGACGCCCTCCAGCACCGACCAGCCGAGCGCGAGCACGGCCAGGGTCGGCGCCGCCGCGGTCAGCGCCGAGCCACAGGCATAGACGACCAGTCCGGTGACAAAGGCGCGGCGCCGCCCGATGATGTCGCCGATCTTGGCTCCGGTCAGCATGAACATCGCCATGACCAGGCAGTAAAGGGTGATGACCGCCTGGATCGCGGAGACCGTCGTGTCGAAGTCGTCCACCAAGGTGCTGATCGAGACGTTCATCACCGACTGGTCGAGGACCATGACGAACTGGGCGGTCGCCAGTGCGATCAGCGGCCCTCGTCCTCCCACCGTCCCGGTTCGATGCGCCATGCCCCCCACCACCCTCCGTATTCGGCTGACCTTCCCGGTGAGCGGTCCGTCATGCGGCCGCCCCGCGCCCGAGGGGCGGCCGTGGCTTCGAGAGCCACCCGCCGCGGGTGATGTAGAGGCAGGACGGCTGTAAGGAGCATGGTCCGCATCGGAGGCGAACGCCCACGACTGGAGGACCACCATGAACGACTTCGCCGGACCCATCGCCGCGACGGACTACCCTCTGCTGAACGTTTTCTGGACCATGCTCTGGTTCTTCCTGTGGGTCCTGTTCCTGATGCTGATTTTCAGGATCATCGCCGATATCTTCCGCGATGACCGATTGAGCGGTTGGGGAAAGGCGGGGTGGTCGATCTTTGTGATCGTGCTGCCATTCCTCGGCGCCTTCGTCTACCTGATCGCCCGCGGCCGGGGCATGGGCGAACGCGACCTACAGGCGATTAATAAGCGTGACGAGCAGTTCCGCAGCTATGTCCGCGAGACCGCCGGAACCCCGACGAGCGCCGACGAACTGGCCAAGCTCGCGCAGCTCAGAGACCACGGCGACATCAGCGAGGCGGAGTACCAACAGGCGAAGACCAAGGTCCTCGCCTGACCTCACGGCCCACCGCGGGTAGGCCCACCACCCAGGCCCCGGCACCGCGACAGCGCCCGAGCGAATCCGAGGCGCGGCGACGGTTCCGGGGCTACGGTGCGCCCGCCTGGCAACCGGCGGCCGTGCTCGGAGCGGCGAGGACGTAGGGCTGTGCCCGTCCGTACGCGGAGATCGTCGCGGCCCGCCCCTCACGGACCGGTTCCACGTCCTGCCGCCCCTCTGGAGCCGGGGCTCCGGTAGGTCCGCCCACCCGTGACTCCTCGCGTCGTGACCCTTCGGCCGTGGAGATGACTCGGTCGGCCAGGAGTGTGCGCACTCGGACGGCGGTTCGGCGTGAAACAGGGTTGTTCATATGGAATGGGCTCCGGGACGCGCCCTCCTGACCGCGTACGCGCGGACCCGGACGCGCCTGAAATGCTCTTCCGTGAGCCGGACACTCCCTGACCGTCGGGCACGCGGCGTCCCTGCGGGCGCCCGCCGAGAGGAGATGGTTTGGGGAACGAACGCTCGGCCCGGTTCGAGAAGCTCTACGAAGCTCACCTCGGACACGTCACGGGCTACGTGCGGCGGCGCACCGGCGATGCCGATGACGCGGCGGACGTGATAGCCGAGACCTTCCTGGTCGCCTGGCGTCGCCTCGACGACGTACCACCTGGCGAAGAGGCGCGCTTCTACCTGTACGGCGTCGCGCGGCGGACGCTTGCGAACCTGCACCGCGGGCAGCGACGACACCGGGACCTGACCGACAGGATCGGCCGGAACCTCGCCCGGGACCTGGCGGCGACGCCGCTCCCCGAGCCGATCCGTCCCGAGCTCGGGGCGGCCTTCCGCGCGCTGCCGGAAAGGGACCGGGAACTGCTCGGTCTGACGTCCTGGGAGGGGCTCGACAACGGCCAGATCGCCACCGTGCTCGGCGTGAGCCGCAACGCGGTCCGGATCAGGCTCCATCGGGCCCGCCGCCGGTTCGCCCGCGAGCTGGAACGCCGCGGGGCCGGCCACATGATCGCCGGGTCGACCACCGAACACTCCGATCGTCTCGCACCGGACGCCCGGGTGCCGTCCAGAAGGGTAGGGTCCGCATGACCACCGAACTCGACTCCCTGATCCGTTCCGTGGCGCCGCTCTCGGACGCCGAGGCCCTGCGGCCGGTGCCCGTGGACACACGGCGGGAACTCCTCGAACAGATCACCGCCGCGGACACCGGTGACGCCACCGCGGCCCGGTCGCCGCGCGCCCGCCGCCGCTGGACGATCGGCCTGCCCGTCGCCGCGGCGGCCGCCTGCGCCGTCGCCGTGACGGCCCTGCTCGTGCAGCCCACCGAGAACGCCACGCGACCGCATCCCGGACCGTCCACGAGCGTCCGGTCCGGCACCTTCGACCCACGGCCGGTCGCGGCGCTGAGCTTCGTCAAGCGCAAGGACCACATCGAGGTCCGGATCAAGGACCCGCTCGCCGATCCGCGCCGCTACGAGCAGGAGTTCGCCGCCCATGGCATGAAGATCACGCTGAGCACGGTACCGGCCTCGCCGAGCGCGGTCGGCACGATCGTCGCCCAGGACGGCGACGACGGCCCGGACACGAGAAGGATCGAAACGATCGAGGAGGGCCGTTGTGTGACCGGTGGCGGCGGCGACGGGAAGTGCCTTCGGGGACTGCGCATCCCGATCGGCTACCGCAACACCACCGGGATCACGTTCGGCCGCGAGGCCCGTCCCGGCGAGCAGTACAGCAGCACGAACAGCGCGTTCGCGCCCGGCGAGGTCCTGCACTGCTTCGACGTCAGGGGACTCACGGTCGAGGAGGCGGACCGGCGGCTCAAGCAGCGCGAGGTGACCGCCACGATGTTCCACTGGGAAACGAGCAACTACGGCTACACCGTGGCACGCGACAAACTCCCCGGCAACTGGTACGTCACCGACGCCGATCCATGGGCCCCGGGGCAGGTCATGCTGTCCATTCAGAAGGACCGGCCGGTCATCAAGAACAGCCCGTACTGGCAGGCCCTCTTCAAGGGCTGCTGACGCCACAGAACGACAAGGCCAACTGCCCCGTCCTTTAAGGGGCGAGCAGTTGGCCTTGTCGTTCTGAGGTTATTCCTCAACCACATCAGGACCCATCGCTTGTGTTCATGTGGCGACTGGAGCAGACTCTGACAACCGCGTCCGCTGTTGGTGAAGGGCTATGTGAAGTCGGCGTGTGGCCCGTGTTCCACCACCGAGTGAGGTAACTCGAACCAGTCTGGGGCGGCAGCTCGTCAACTCTGACCTGCGAGCGGTACGGGACGACGCGCCACTGCGCGGCCGAGATCCGGGGGAGAGCGACCCGGACTCTGTGGCGAAGTACGCGTGACCGCGTCCGCAGCCCAAGGAGACACACGCATGACAGATCTGAGGACCTCGGTTCTGAACTGGGCGATAAAGCGGTTCGGCCCGTTCATCAGACGCCATCCGCGGTTGCGCGCACCGGCCCGCCGCGTCCACCGGCTGATACGGCCCGCACCGCCCGCACGGCCGGTGAAGCGACTCGCACTCCCGCTACCACCGGACGACGACGGGACGGGTCCGGCCACGATCATCGTGCCGCCGACCAAGGGCCACTCGCTCCTCAAGCTGCTGCTCCGTGACGGAATCGGAGGTTACGAGCCCGATACCGCCGCCTGCTTCCTCGCCGCCCTCCGGCACGCGCCCGCCGGTGCCGCGCTGGACGTCGGAGCCAACATAGGCCTGTACTCCGTCCTGGCCGGCTGCCGATCCGACCGCCCGGTGTACGGTTTCGAGCCGACCCCCGCCCTCGCCGACCTGATGCGACGGATGGCCGCCACCAACGACCTCCGGTTCCATACCGAGCAGCTCGCCCTGGGCGACGCCAACGGAACCGCGACCCTCTATCTGTCCAACAAGACGGACTTGTCCAACTCCCTCGCCGCGGGATTCCGCACGCCCATCGGACAGCTCGACGTGCCGGTCGAGACCCTCGACCACTGGTGCGCGCGGCGAACCACGATCCCCGGGCTGATCAAAATCGACACCGAGACCACGGAGCCCGCTGTGATCAGGGGCGCCCTCCAGACGATCCGCAGGCACCGACCATGGATCTTCTGCGAGATCCTCCCCAACCGCAGAGTGGAGGAGCCCGTCATGGAACTGCTACGCGATCTCGACTACCCCTGCTGGTACCACATCGCGGGCGACCCTCCGTACGAGCCGCGGGAGAAGATCGTCGGCGACGACACCTACGAGTACATGATGTGGCTCTTCACACCGGAGCCCGTCGCCCCGGAAGTCTGGCGACTCACCTCCGCCTGGCGGACGAGCCTCGCACGAACCCGCGTCCCACCCGCCGATCCGTCCACTGCTCCGACGTGAACGACAGAATGGTTCGATGGCGAACCGTTCGCGACGTGACCTCGGCCGCGTGTTCAACGAGGTGGCGGAGCTCTACGACCGGGTCCGGCCGAGTTATCCCGACGAGATGTTCTCTGACCTTGTCTCCATCACGGGCATGAGCGAACGGTCGTCGGTACTTGAGGTGGGTTGCGGTACCGGTCAGGCGACGCGCTCGCTGGCAGCGCTCCGATGCGCGGTGACCGCGATCGAGCCGGGCGCGGAGATGGCCGCACTCGCTCGCCAACGACTCGCGACCTTCGGCAATGTCGAAGTGGAGAAGTCGACATTCGAGAAGTGGAACGACCACGGCAGACGATTCGACGTCCTCGTGGCCGCGTCGGCGTGGCGCTGGGTGGACCCGTCGATCGGCTGGCGGCGAGCCCACGACGTGCTCAACCCCGGAGGTTGGATGGCGCTGCTCGGCAATGTCGTCGTCCGCCGACCGGAAGAGCCGGAGGTGTACGCCGAGACCGCTGATCTCCATGAGCGGTTCTCCCCGGAAAACCCCGACTGGGGCGATCCGCCACTCGAAGAGGACGTGCGCGCCACCGATGGCGGTTGGGGGCAGGTCGAGGATCCCGGCGGACTGTTCGGCCCAACGATCGTCCGCTGGTACCCGACCGTTCAGTGGTTCAACGGGGACGACTTCGCCGATCTCCTTCGCTCGACGTCGCCGTACCGAAGACTCGCCCGCGACATCCGTGAGCCCCTGCTGGACGCCATCGCCGAACGCATCCGCACGCGCATGGACGACCGAGCATCCCGCCGTTACCTGAGCGTCCTCCGCATTGGCAGGCGCACTGAGTGAGGCGTTGAGAACCGCTAGGTACAGCTGGGGCCGAGCCATGGTTCACCTGGCTGCGCATGACGTGCTCTCAAACAGGCACGGGTAGCGAACGCTACGGCAGCCGGCACCAGCGAGCGCGAGCCGCCTGGGGGAGCAGGCCCGTGGCGCCGCCACGCGCCACGGACCCTCAGCTCGTCAGGACGGCTTGACGATGCCGAGGCCGTCGGCGCCGACCTTGATGGAGAACTCGTCCAGGTTCCCCTCGGCGATCGGCTGGAGGTGGCCGTCCAGGTCGCGGACGGGACTGGCCTCCTTGTACCAGGATTCGATCACCGCGTTGCCCCAGAAGTCGCGGCGGCGGTCGTCGTGCACGTTCCACCGGTACGTCTCGTAGTCGGGGTCGCCGGTGAAGTAGTCGGACGTGTAGACCTCCACCCGATGCCCGTCGGGGTCGCGAAGGTAGACGTAGAAGGCGTTGGAGACGCCGTGCCGTCCGGGCCCTCGTTCGATGTGGTGCTCCTTGCCCAGCGCCCCGAAGATGTCGGCGGTCCGCAGCACCTGGTGGGACTCGTGCGTCGCCATCCCGATGTGGTGCAGGTACGGGCCGGGGCCATGGGTCAGCGCGACGTCGTGGACGGTCGGCTTGCGGAACATCCAGGCGGCGTACAGTTCACGCTCGCCGTCCCCCTCGATGGTCTCCGAGCAGCCGAACCCGAGCGACTTGTAGTACTCGTAGGCCGCCGGGATGTCGGGCGTGCAGATGTTGTAGTGGTCCAGCCGCGCGATCTGGGCGCCGCGGTGCAGGTCGTAGCGCTGGATGAGGCGCTCGCCGCGGGCGATGTCATGGAAGAACTCCACGGGGATGCCGAGCGGGTCGACGACGCGGACGGCGTCGCCGACTCCGCGCGTTCCGGTCCCGGCCGGGACGCGGCGGACGGGACGGTCGAGTTCGGTGAAGAACCGTTCGGCCCGGTCGACGTCCTCCGGGGTGCGGACCCGGTAGGCGATGTGGTCGAGCGCCGCCACGGGTGCGGTGCGCAGCACGATGGAGTGGTGGGTCAGCTCGTCGGAGCCGCGCAGGTAGAGCGAGACCTCGTCCTCGTACTGGACGTGCATGCCGAGCATGTCGACCCAGAACCACCGGGACGCCGCCAGGTCGGTGACGGTGAGCTGCACGTAGGCGGAGCGGATGACATCGGGGGCGGTACTCATGATTCCTCCTGAACACCGAGACGAGAGGCGTCCGCCCGGTCACGGAGCGCTGTACGACGATGGTCACGCCCGCCGACCCACAAAAAGTAGGGACCTTCGTCCCTCCACCCAGATCCTTTGGTCCCAAACGACATGCATATGGCCAGGTAGGCGGGTTGACCGCGGTCCAGCGGTCGGCAGAGCCCCCCCGGGCCGATCCCGTGTTGCTAGCGTGTCGCCGATGAATGCCGACCCGGCGACGAGGTCACTCCCATGAGCACACCGGCCGCCCCGGACCTCTTACGCGTCTCGAACCTCCACAAGTCCTATTTCGACATACCCGTTCTGAAAGACGTCGGTTTCACGCTCCGGGCCGGTGAGGCGGCGGCCGTCGTCGGCCCCAACGGTTCGGGAAAGACAACGCTGCTGAAGTGCGTCGCCGGAAGCGAGGAGCTTGACAAGGGCAGTGTCGAACTGGCCGGCAGACCACTCCGCGAGTCGGATCCGGCGGTTCGCTCCGCGATGGCCTGCCTGCTCGACGATGTCGACTATTTCCCCGATCTGTCGGTCGTCGACCACCTGAGCCTGTACGCCTGGGCGCACGGTACGCCCGACCCGTCCAAGACGGTCCAATCCATATTGGACGAGCTCGAGTTGGCCGTGGCAGCCGACCAACTTCCCGCCACCTTGTCCAGCGGACAGCGACACCGGCTCGGTCTCGCCTCCTGCCTTGTGCGCCCGCGCCGACTGCTGATCCTCGACGAACCGGAACAGCGCCTGGACGCCGAAGGACGGGCCTGGCTGGCAAACCGGATCAACAGCGAGAAGGCCGCCGGGGTGGGCGTCCTGTTCTCCTCCCACGATCGGGAGCTGATCGACGCGACGGCGGACCGGGCCATCAAGGTCGCACCGTGACGATCGCCAACCTGTACGAGACCGTTCCGAGCGCAGGCGACCTGCGCCGTCGAATACGGTCGAGCAAGCCGCGGAACTCGCTGACCGCCACGCTGTCCCTGCTCCTCGAACGCGCCCTCTACCTGGCGGTACTCGGCGGCCTGGTCTGGGAGGTCGTGCACGACGGACTCGAGCGCATCGACCAGGGAGGGGGAGGCACGTCTTCGCCGTCCGAAACGTCGGTGATCCACCTGACCTCCGCGGTCGTCGCGGTCCTCTGCGTGGCCCTGCTGGCCAGGACGCTGCTGGCGTTCGGTCCGCTGTACACCGGCGCCGCGTCACGAACCTGGCTGCTGAGCACACCGATCGATCGAGGACGGTTGCTGGCCGTCCACTTCGCCGCAGTCGTGACGAGCGGCACGGTGGCGTGCGCCGCGATCGGCATCGCCTTCCTCCTGACGGCCGGCCTCACGGCCCCGTTCGTGCCATGGCTGGTCCTCTGGTCGTCGATCGGCACCATCGAGACGTGCCTGTGCGTGCTCGCCCAAGCCGAACCGCGATCAATGCGACGGCTCCAGCGGGTACTCGGCATCGTCGCCTACCTGCTCGCCGCCATCGCCGTGGCGATCCCGATCCTGCAACCCGGCTACCTACTGACAGAGCTGGAACGGGCCGGCACAACAACGTTCACAACGTGCGCGATCGTGTCCGTGATCGTGGCCGCGCTCGCGATCCACACGGCCCACCGGAGCCTGGACGGGCTTACTCGAGCATCGGTGTCCACCGGGACCGAACTGGCGACCGCGACCCAGGTCTCGGTGTTGTCCCTGGACTTCACCTTCTTCTCGTCCATCGTGCTGGAGCGCCGAGCACGCATGACGGTGAGAGTCCGTCCGGCGCCGATCAGAGGGGGACGTCCGGCTGCGCTGGTGAGAGCCGACCTGGCCCGTGTGCTGCGCATGCCCACCGGCCTGTTCATCTGGGCCGCCTTGATGCCGGTGCCCTACGCGGCCCACGTGATCGGCCTGACAACGCTCCTACCCGCCTTACACCTGGTAACGGCGTTCCTAGCAGTGGACAGATTGGCCGGAGGACTCCGCATAATCGCGCGCTCGCCCGCAATCCGCCGGGCACTGGGCGGCTCGGACCGATCCCTGCTACTCGCGCATCTCGTGGTCCCGGCAGCGGGGGCAACAGTCTGGTCATCCGTCACCGCGGCACTGGTGCCCGGCGTCTCCGCTCTCACCGCCGCGCTGTCAGCCGTGGGGGCAGTCCTCGTCACCTACCGAATAGCGACGAAACGACCAACCGACTACGGAGGTTCCCTGATCGATTTCGGAGCCTTCGGCCCGACCCCGATCAGCCTGCTCCTGCAGCTCGCCCGCGGCCCCGCCCTACTGGCCGTGCTCGCCCTCGTCCAGACGACACTGACAGGATGACGCGAGAACTCGCTCCACACCTTCACGATCTGGCGGGCGTCCCATATGAACGGGTCATGCCACAGAGACCCGGAAGCCGCACGATGCGACCTTCCGGGCCCCTGTAATTCTCAGAAGAAGATGTTTCGTTCTACTTCAGATCGAACTGTCCGGCTTTGATGCGCCCGAGGAATCCGGCCATAACAATCCGGTCGAGTGCGATGACAGGGCTCGAATCGTCAAGGACACTATCACGGATGCCGGTTATTCCAGCACCCAGGGGACTCACTTCGAGGCAACCGGTGTTGGCGCCGCAGAACCGGCTTTTGCGCCACCCGGTCCGCTCTGGCGGCAAACCGAGGGAGTGAGTCTGTGTCTTTGGCGGTTCGAACTCCGCGGCGCCCGCGATCATCTGGCTCCTTGTCGTGTGAGATGTAGCACAACGCGGCCGCGCTCTCGCATCTTTGACGAAGAGCGAGAGCGCGACCGCACGTCGAGGAAATCATCTCAATACCGCCTACGGGTACGCCAACTTCAGCGCCCGTAATGTGTCCAACGTTTTAGCCGATCGTAACCAATGCTAAACTCCTTTAATGAATTCGAAGTCGTTTAGCGGGTCGAGGTCGCCGGTAGCTGGTATGTGGATCCAGCCGTAGCGAGTGAGGCCGCAGACGTTGATCTCGACCGCGCGGTGGTACGTCTGCGGGCACAGGCCGGAGTATCCGTGGATGACGATGGCCTCGTAGATCTGCTGGGACACGACCAGGGCGAGGGGGGCGCTCGCTTGCCGCAGGGCCGAGCGCACCGCGTCGGCGTCGAGGAGGCGAATCGCCGCGTCGATCTCGGCGCCGAACAGCCCGTGGTCGTCCCGGAGCACATCGCCGGCGTGGACGACCGCGCGCATGCGCAGCCGGTGCGCGGGACGGTCGGCGTCCGGCAACGCGGCGTTGTAGCCCGCCAGCAGGCGGGCCAGCTCCGGGATGAACGGGTCCAGCAGACGTGACCTCGGCACCTCGTCGGTCGGCTGGACGAGGACGAGGACGCCGTCGCCGCGGTCTTCGATGGGCTCACAGAACCGTTCGTCGAGGCCCGCCGTCCGCATCGCCCGATGCAGCAGCAGATAGAGCTGATTTCGCAACTCGACCTTGATCAGATCCGTGCGGGTCGACGAGCTCTCCAGGTCGAGAGCCAGGATGCTTCGGTGAAGGGGGCCGCAGAGGGGCAAGGTTCGTCCTCCCATCCCCAGTCGGCGGACGGTAGTCCACGACGCAGAGGTCGCCACCTCTGAGGTGGCATGTACCGATACCGTGCCATCGCGAGCACGGCACTCGACACAATGCTTCGCCTCGGGTGGTTGGACCCGGGGCGACCTATCTCCCCTTGCTCCAAATATGCCCGACCTGCCGCGCCCGTGCATCATGCACGGCTTGATGCACCAAGCTGTTTATGCAAATCTATCCTTGTGGTGACACGCCGTTTTGGGATTCTCATCAACTTTGGACGAATCTTAAGGTAAGATCTGCGGTGCAACATGCACCGAGAGTTTCACGTCAAAATGGTCGACCATTATCCAACACCTCAGAAAACCGCAACTCCAGGTGGTCGTCGCCATTCCTGGTCACCCTGAGAAGAGTGGAACGTGCCGACATCCCAAGCTCCGTCCGTGCGCCGTCGACGCCTGGGGGTCGCGCTGCGCCGCATGCGCGAGGCCAGCGGCCTCAGCATCGAGACGGTCGGACGGCGTCTGCGCTGGTCGGCCAGCAAGGTTTCCCGTATCGAAACGGCGCGGATCGGGGTGCGGGAGTCCGACGTCAAGCGCATGCTGCGGCTCTACCAAACCGAAGAGCACGCGATGGCCGAGTTGCTCGCCCTGGCGCGCGAGGCGGCCAGACCCGGCTGGTGGACTCAATACCCGGGCCTGCCGGCGGACCAGGCCGCCTACTGCGCGCTGGAGGACGAGGCCGACCTCGCACTCGCCTATGAGGCGCAGTTGGTGCCGGGGCTGTTGCAGACAAAGGATTACGCGCGCTGCGTCATCCAGGGATGGGCGGAGATCGTTCCGGTGCCTCCGGCGGTCATCGAGCGCGATCTCCAGGTGCGGATGAAACGCCAGGAGCTCCTGGAGGCACCGCGTTCCCTCCGGCTGTCAGCAATCTTGGATGAGGCCGTGCTGTTGCACCGGATCGGGCATACCAAGATCATGCGTCGGCAACTGGAGCACCTGATAAAGATTGCAGGTCTATCCAATATCGAATTGCGGATACTGCCTTTGGGTGCCGACCACAGCGCCGCCCTCCACGCGTTCACTCTCCTGGAGTTCGCGCCGTCCTTCGAGGTCACTTTTCCCACCGTCGTGCACAGTGAGAGCCATCCGCTGAGCCTCGTCCAGGACGAGACGGTCACCCACGAGCACCGCCGCGTCTTCGACTGGCTGGCGCAACGAAGCCTCACCCCCGCGGACTCGGTCAACCTGATCGAGCGAACCGTCACTCGAACCTGGCGCGCCTGACCGCCCCCGGCATGTCGCGGACGATACGTTCCGCGGCCAGTCCAGCATCAGAGGGAGATACCGCTACTTGGGCTATGAGGTGGTCGCGACCACGGTTTCGGTTGTGTGCTCAAGTGCATGGAAGTGGGGGACGGCCGGCTCCTAGGGTGGTCTCGGCAGCGGTTCGGAGAGCGAACATGGCGGAGGTGGACGTGCACGAGTCACACATACGCCAGATCGCTCAGGATGTGATCTCGGAGGTCGCGCCAGAGGAGAGGGCGGCCTTCCCCGTGGTCGCCGACCGGTTCTTCCGCTCCGAGGAAAAGGCGCTCTCCGGTCATGGGCGGCGACACGGAGCACCGATCAGTTGGGGGCTCGGCGAGGCCGTCCCGCTGTTGACGCCGGTCGTGCTCTGGGTGTTGAGCCGGGCGATCGAGGAGATCACCGGTGAGGCCGTCCGGGCGCCGGTGCGGCCGTTGGGCCGGGTGCTGCGCCGATGGACGGGCCGGGAGGACGACCGACCTCGGCTTGAACTCACGGACGACCAGGTCGCTCATATCGGGCGGATGGCCGAGCAGATCGTGGTGGACCATGGACATGAGCCGGCCACGGCCGAGAGCGTCGCGGCGGTGCTGGTACGGCGACTGAGGCAAAACTCCGAGTGAGGCCACCCAGCGGGACCACGACCCGGTTCTTCCTGCTCATCGCGGCGGTCCTCGCGACCGGTTCGCTGGCGTTCACCGCCCTGTACTTCGCCGTCCCCGAACATCAGAACCGCCAGCAGGTCGCCTCCGCGTGCGAAGTCCGCGCGAAGGCCGCCATCACGCCGCTGCGCACGGCAGCCGATGTCGAGCCCTACGCTCGTGGCCTGGATCGCATCAAGCGGTGTCACCTGCCCGTCTACCGCGACCAGATCCGCTGGGTAGTGGTGGGGGACACCGCGATGCTCGGCCTCGCGGGGTTGCTGTACTTGCTGCACCCGTGGTGGCGGGTGCGACGCTGGCGGCTGGCGGAACTGCGTGATGTCGACGATCCGGAAACCGCCCAGCGGCTGGACGCGCTGAGCCGGAAGATGGGCCTGGCCCGCCCACCGACCTGGATGGTGTCGGCTGACGGCGGGGTCGACGGTCTGGCATTCGGGTTACCGGGACGGCGGCGGGTGATGCTCACCGCCGGGCTGCTGAAACAGGCCGGCACCGACCTCACCGTCCTGCGCGCGGTCGCCGGGCACGAACTGGCCCATCTGCGCAATCGGGACGTCGATGTCACCTACCTGACCATCGCGCTGTGGTGGGCGTTCGTCGCGGTGTCCCTCGTCCCGACCCTGGTGGTCACCGCACATCCCGAGGTGCTCACCGACCCGCTCGGCTGGTCCCCGGGAACGCTGTGGCGGACGGCGCTGATCGAGACGCTCCTTCCGCTGGCGGTGCTGACGGCGATAGTGGTGCTGACCCGCAACGCGATCCTGCGGGTGCGAGAGGTGCACGCCGACGCGACCGCGGCCACGGTGGCCGGGCCCGACGGCAAGCCGGTGATGGAGCGGACACTGCGACACGTGCCCGAGTCGGCGTCCCGGTTCTGGCCCGGCTGGACGCGCATGCACCCCACTCCGGAACAGCGGCGCGCGGCTCTGGCGAGCCCGTCCATGCTCGCGAGACCGTCCCTGTGGGAGATGGCGGGAATCGGGCTGACGGCCGGCCTGTTCGCCATACCCGCCACGTTCGAACTGAGCGCCGCGTTGGTCACCCGTAACCTGCTGCAACCGCAGGCCATCATCGGGCTGGTCACCTGGCTGCTGGTCACGGGACTGCTGACCACGACGCTGTGGCGATGGGTCGCGGACCGCCCGCAACACCGGCCCGACCTGCGGACATGCCTGGCGGTCCCCACGGCCCTCGTCGCCGGATTCATGGCCGGCGACCCCCTCAGCTTTCACGGCGGTCATCTGCTGTGGTCAGAAGAATCAGCATGGTGGCTGTCGCTCCTGACCTACGCCAGCGCCGGGCTCGCGCTTACGGTGGGCATGACCGCTGTGACGGTGTGGACGGTGTCCACGATCCGCCACGCTCCGCCTCGGACGGCTCCGATACCGGTCACGGTGGCAACGGTCGCCGGGGCGCTGCTCTTCATCAGCTGGTGGCAGAGTGTGAGTTCCGGGTGGGGGCCCGTCCGACTCGGTGCGCCCCCTCGGCCGGCCGGCTCCAGCGCCTGGTACACGCCGGTCACCCGGCTGACCGGAACCGACTGGCCGCCGGTGCAGGCACTGGTGTTCAGCCCTGCGGTACCGGTGGCGGTGTTGCTGCTCAGCGTCGCCCCGCTGCTGACCGCCGTGCGGCGCGGCTCACGACCGAGCCCGGCGCTGCGGATCGGGCTGGCGAGCGGCCTGGCGGCGGCGTCCCTGACCATCGTTCTCGTCTTCGCGGCCGAGACCGCCCTCCCCACCACCGTCCGCTGGGCAGAGGACTGTCATCTGACGCTGACCTGCACCAGTTTCCTGGTCGCCTTCACCGACACCCAGATAGCCGTGATGCTCCTCGTGCAGGGCGTCGTGGCGTTCGTGGTCGCGGCGCGGCACCGCGCCCACCGACCCGCACTGGTCCTGCTGGCCACCACGGTCTCCGCGCTGGTGGCCACCGCCGGATCGGTGTTCGTCGCCACGCCGCTGGTCCGTTGGACGGGGCTGATCAGCCCGCCCATGGACGACTGGCTCGCGATTCCCGGCACGGCCGACTTCGCCACCGGCACCTTGTACACGGTGCTGGTGCAGGGCCTGGTGATCGTGGTGCCCTGCGCGGCACTGGGCGCGCTGCTGAGCCGCCGCTTCGCCCACACCGGCGAGACACCGCTACCCGGCCGCCCTGCCGTCCTCGCCGTCACGGCCGTACTCGTCCTCGCCGCCGCGTTCCGTATCCCCACCGCTTGGACCTTCTGGGCCTGACCGGACAGTGAGCCCCGAAGTTCCCTGGGGCCGTCGAGCACGGCTCGATAGGCGAGCGCATGGAGCCTTTCACGGCCTAAGAATGATCTTGCCGTGGGCCTCGGTGCGGGTTGACTAATTGAATATAGGACGAAGGAAACGGGCCTGTAGGAGCACCGTGCCGTCTGGCCGCCAATGGACGAGCCGTACGAAGAGTTGTTCGCCGCAAAGGAGTACGGCGTACCGAGTCCTGCCCTCTCGGCCGAGCGAATCACTGTGGGCCGAAGATCAGGGCGCCCCTGACACGGGAGGTCATTGACGCTGAATGGGGACGGCACGTCGCTCGTGCCGTCGGCGCGGAAGCCGATGTCGATCGAGCCGCCAGGCCGGGACCACGGCATTCCACCGCTGGTCGCGCGTGGCGCCCACGCCGCCGTCCGACAGCAGGTCGCCTTTCCAGAAGTCGACGACCGTCGCGCTCAGGTCCGGCGAGAACCTACGAGGGCCCAGCCGTTGACGGTTTCCATACCGATGTTCCGCACCATGATCGCAGCGGTGAACCCGCCGGTGTACCCAGACGGTTTGTAGGAACACCTCGTACACCACGAGAGCGTCGGCTCGGACGGTTCCGACGGCCCCGACGATGCCCGCCACACTCGGCGCTGTCTGTCCGATTTGCGACATATGTGGTTGATCTCTATCGCTTGTACCGGATCTTATAGATAAGCTATCGCCGAGCGATTTTTTAACAATAGATCGGACCGGAAGTGGACGCGAGATCGACACTACGGATCCAGGTACTAGGGCCGATGCGCGCCTGGCTCGACGACGAGCCGCTCCTGCTCGGGCCGCCCGCCCAACGCGCCGTGCTGGGCCTGCTCGTGCTGGCCGGCGGGCAGCCGGTCGGCCTGGCCGGTCTGATCGACGCCCTGTGGGGTGATCAGCCACCGGCCAGCGCCGTCAATGTCATCCAGACGCACGTGAAGCGGCTCCGCCGACTGCTGGAACCCGGGCGGGCGCCGCACTCCCGCAGCGAGGTGCTGCCCTATCTGGGCGACAGTTACCGCCTCGGCGTCCCCGCGGACCAGATCGACATCACGCGCTTCCGCCGCCTCGTCCGCCAGGCCGCCGACGCCGGGGAGGTGGCGGCCCTGACCGAGGCGCTGGCGCTGTGGCAGGGCCGGCCCTTCGCCGATCTCCCGCTGCTGGCCGAGCACCCGCGGGTGCTGTCGATCGTGGCGGAGCACCGGGCCGCGCTCGGCCGGTACGGCGCCGCCATGCTGGCCACCGGGGCGGTGGACCGGGCGATCAGCGCGTTCGAGGAAGTCGCGGCGGCCGACCCGCTGGACGAGATGGGGCAGGCTCGGCTCGTCCGCGCGTACGCCGCCGCCGGCCTCAGGGCACAGGCGTTCACCACCTACCACGCGGTGCGACGCCGGCTGGCCGACGAACTCGGCGTCGCACCGGGCCCGGAGTTGACCGCCGCGTACCAGCAGATCCTGGACGAGGATTCGCGGGCCCACGTGCTGACCGGGCCGGCGCCCGTCGCGGCCGACCGGACGGTGCCCGCCGAGTTGCAGGCCGACGTTCCGGTCTTCATCGGACGGGCGTACGAGCTGGGCGAACTCGACCGGCTGACCATCGCGCCGGAACCGGACACGGTCGTCATCGTCGTCGTGTCCGGCCCCGCGGGCGTCGGCAAGACCGCTCTCGCCACCCGGTGGGCGCACCGCGCCCGCGACCGCTTCCCGGACGGCCAGCTCTACATCGACCTGCGCGGCTACGACCAGGAGCAGCCGGTGTCCCCCAGCGCCGCCCTCTCCAGGTTCCTGCGCTCGCTCGGCCTGCCGGGCGAGCAGGTGCCGGGTGACGTCGAGGAGCGCGCCGCCCGGTACCGCAGCCTGCTCAACGGGCGTCGCATGCTGATCCTGCTGGACAACGTCGCCTCGGTCGACCAGATCCGGCCGCTGCTGCCCGGGTCGGCCGACAGCGTCGTCCTGGTGACCAGCCGCGACAGCCTGCCCGGCCTGGTCGTCCGGCACGGTGCGCGCCGCCTGGACCTCGACGTCCTGCGCCGTGAGGACGCGCTGGCGCTGCTGCGGCGACTGGTGGGACAGTGGGTGACCGTGGAGACCGGCGCGGCCGAGGCGCTGGCGACACAGTGCGCCAGGCTGCCGCTCGCGGTGCGGATCGCGGCGGAGCTGGTGCACCGCCGAGCACCGGTGGACCTGGCCGAGGTCGTGGGCGAACTCGCCGACCACCGGAGGCGGCTGAACCTGCTGTCCACCGGAGATCCGCACTCCGACATCGGCGTCGTGTTCTCCTGGTCGTACCGAGACCTGCCGCCCGTCGCGGCCCGCATGTTCCGGTTACTGGGGCTGCATCCCGGTACTGATGTGGACGTCTTCGGAGCGTCCGCCCTCCTCGGCGGCGAGGAGGCGACGGCACGGGAAAGCCTGGAGCTGCTCGCCGGCAGGCACCAGGTGCAGCGCAACGGGGATCGGTACGGCATGCACGACCTGCTCCGGGCGTACGCCAAGGATCTGGCCGTCCGGAACGGCGAGGTTGACCTGCCGCACCGCGTCCTGGAGTTCTATCTGCACACCGCGGCCACGGCGATGGACGTGTTGTATCCCGCCGAACGGCACCGGCGGCCCCGGGTCCCGCGTCCCGCGGGAGCGTTGCCCACACTGCACGACGAAGGCACGGCGCTGGCCTGGCTGGACGCCGAGCGCGCCAACCTGGTGGCCACCGCGGTGCACGCGGCGGAGCACGGGCAGGCCTGGTACCCGGTGCAGCTCGCCCTGATACTTCCGCGCTACCTGGAAACCGGCGGCCACTACGCCGATGCCGTCACCCTGCACGAGCACGCGTTGCGGGCTTCCGAGAGCGTGCCCGACCACCGCAGCGCGGCACGGCTGCGGATCAACCTCGGGGGCGTCGCCATCCACCAGGGCCGGTACGCCGAGGCCGGTGCCGAGCTGCAGCGGGCGCTGGAACTCGCGTACGAGGTCGGGGACGATCTCGCCCGGATGCGCGCGCTCGGCGATCTCGGGCACGTCCACCAATGGCAGGGGCGGTATCCCGAGGCCGCGCGGCTGCTCGCCGAGGCGATCACCCTGGCCCGCCTCACCGGCGCAAAGAGCACCGAGGCGCGCGGCCTCGGTGACCTCGGCCATGTGCGGTTGCGCCAGAACCGGTACGCCGACGCGGCGGACGACCTCCGCGCGTCGATCGCCATCTGCCGGGACATCGGCGACACCGTGGGCGAGGCCTACGCGCTGGCGTACCTCGGCCATGTCCAGTCCGCCCTCGGCCGGTACGACAGGGCGAGCGAGCACCACGCGCACGCTCTCACCCTGTTCCGCTGCGCGACCGAGCCGGCCGGCGAGGCCTACGCACTGGACGGCCTGGGCGGCGTCGACCTGTTGCGCGGTGAGCACGAACAGGCCCTCGACCACCTCAGCGAGGCGCTCGCCCTGTTCCGGCGGGTCAGGGATCGTGCCGGCGAGGCGCGGGTGGCGAACAGCCTCGGGGAGGTCGCCGCGGCCATGGGCCGCCTCGCCGAGGCCCGGGGACACCACCTGTCCGCGCTGCGCCTCGCCGAGGACGTCGGCAACCGGTACGAGCAGTCACGCGCCCGGGCCGGCCTGGATCCGCAGGTAGAGGCCGAGGACCAGCTCGCGTCGAGCGGGGAGACACCCACCATGCTCGACGATCCGGTGAGCAGACCGGCGCTGTAGAACGTCCGGGGCGAGGCCGGCGAAACGCAGTCCGTGGGTCAGGTCACCATTCGAGGCCACCCCGCCGACGGCCGGAATCCAGATGACACTCCCGCGCCGTTACCGCACACGTGAAGGTTCACGCCTGCCTGCAACCCCACATCCACTTCGTGAAATGCGCGCCGTCCGCGAGTGCGGCGCTGGAGCCGCCGAGCAGGAGCATCACGGCGGCCGCGTGGCCGTGGCGAATATCATCAGAACCCGCCGTGCCGCACCTCATGATATGCAGCGTGAAAGAAAGGGTTTCATCTGCCACGGGCCGACCCAACCAGGTTCGGCGGCGACCGGTGCCGGTGCCTGCCCGGAACCAATCGCCGCCGTCGTCAACGCATCATCGGGTGGGTCAGCCTAGAACCCACCGAGAGGCCTTGGTCAGATCGGCTCGAAGTCGATCGGGACGTCGTCACCGTCCTGGTCCTTGGCGCCGCCGGAGTCCGGGTTGACAACCGTGAAATCCTTGGTCTTTCCGTCGAGTTCCAGCCTCAGCGTCTCGAACCCGATACGCAGGGTGGACACCCCGCGCAACGCGGCGGCTTTGACCCGGAACGTGATGTCGATATTGACATCGATCAGCTGCTCCCGGCGGAAGACCTCCTTCAGGACGCTCTGACTGGTGTCCTTCTTGAAGCTGAGACCCCAAACCTTGTAGCCGGCCGATGACGGAAGGTTGTAGACCTGCCACAAGCTCTTGAAGTCGTGGCTGCGAAGCTTGCCCTGAATACGTCCTTCGAGATCGAAGCCCTGGGACTGGATCGTGAGTTTCTGGAAGGTACTGAAACCGTGGAACGCGGTGACACTGTCCCCTGCCGCCAGCCTCCCGACCTGAGAGTTCGAAAGAATGACGTTGAACCGACCGTTGGTGACGTCGATCACCGGCGTGCTAGACGAGCCGGCGGCGCCGGCCGGGCCGGCGACCAGAGTTCCGCCCCCGAAGGCCACGACACTGGCGGTAATCGCCACCGCGATCCGGGCACAAGCTTTCCGCAAACGACTGCGCATGTCCCTTCCTTCATTTCCGGTGTGATGTGATCTGTTGCGGTATAAGCTATTCAGCCGCACTGGACATGCGCTGGACGACCACTGGACACCATCTGAACGACGCGTCCGAACCTGGGGACTGCTGCCCGGGTCGGTGTATTTTCCCAGCTCAACGGGTGCGCTCGGCGCAAATTTCGTCCTGAATGAAGCCGGCGGCCAACTCTTTGACGCACTTTCCATCGACGAAAACTGACCAGGAATCGCTCGCAGCAGATAGCGGACGCCGGAGGTCGCCGACCCTCGATTGAGTTACGCACGAGAATTGTTCGACGGCGCCATCAAAAAGCAATTGCTGATCACGGAGCGCCACCTGATCGACGAAGGCGCGCCACGACGGCAGGGGACCGGTGGCGCGCACGTCCCTCACCTGCGTAAGCGACGTGACGATCGGGCCGGCCTCGCAAGTGAACTTCACCGCCGAGGCCGACACGCCGTCGATGATGGACTGGCGCGGGCATCAGCCGAGTCCTTGGGCGCCGCCGACAGATGTTCGGCTGGTCAGCGGCGCTCGGCGCGCCGGCGGAGCGGTCGGTGCGGAAGGAGGGGCAGTGGTAGTCGGCTGGGGGATTGGCCTGCGGTGTGTGCGGAGAGCCGGTTCATCGCCGGGTGGCGCCTTTGACGGCTTCGGCGGCGTGGTTGGCCAGTGGAGTGCCGGTCGGGATTCTCCGGTGGTAGTCGGAGTGTCGTCGAGAGCATGGCGGTCGCACGCGAGACGTTGGTGACATGACACACCCGGCCCGATTTGCTTAACTATGCACGATCTTGTCGTTACTGTCGTACCCCCAGGGTCGGCGAAGCGGTCACCGGAGGTAGCGATGAGGTCCGGACGGTGGATGCTCGTCGCCTGGCTGATCGTAGGAGCGCTCGCCGCGGGACAGCGCCACTACTACACCCAATTCGACGGCAGCTGCGCCAGAATCGCCACGATCGGAATCACCTTGGCCTCCGGTCCGCTCAACTACATCGGCCTCAACCCCACCGCCGACTGCAAGGTCCCCCAGCCGAGCAAATGAGCCTCGATTCTTTGTGAGGTCGGTTGGTCGTGGGGCGACACCGGGCGGCTCTTCGTGTCGGCTTCCTGCGCCCCCGTACCGAGGCGCTGGCGGTGAGCGCGACTCACCTCCGGCGGCGCTTGTGGCGGCGGTGCTTGGAGGCGGGGCGCTGTTGCGCTGGCTTCTTACGGGTGGACTGTTGCGGGGCACTGCGGCCACGGGAGCTGTTGGGGGTGCGGCCGCGGACGATGCCGATCAGTTCCTCCATGAGGTCGGTCGTCACGGCCTCGAGCCAGGCCAGGCCGATCTGGGACTGGGGAGCGTCGGTCACGGTGCGGTAGGTGAGGTCTCTGCGGTGGTGGAGGCGGGCGAGAGACTGCGGGAGCAGCAGGACACCGGTTCCCGACGCCACCAACCCGATCGCGTCGGCGGTGCTCTCAGGACGGGTGAAGGCGGGTTGCCCGGGGCGGTCGTCCCAGGTCAGAACCTCGTCGAGTGGCTCGAACACGTCCTCGTCGGCGAGATCGGCGAGTTCCACCTCCTCCACTGCGGCCACCGCGTGATCCTTCGGTACCACGACCACGGTCGTCTCCAGGTACAAAGGGATCACATGGAGGGCCTCGCGGTCGACGGGCAGGCGTACGAACGCCGCGTCCACGCCACCGCTCCGCAACAGGGGGACGATCTCGGCCGCCGGCGTCTGCACCAGGCGAAGCGGCACCTCCCGGACCCGCTCGGCCCATACCCCGGCCCACTTCCCGGGCGTCACGCCCGGTACGTAGGCCAGCCGGAACTCACCATCGCTCACTCCGCCACCCTAGTCACGTCCAGACGATTCCCTCCCGCTGGCTACTCTTGAGGTCATGGGCACGTCCAAAGCAAAGACCCCGCAGACCATGAAGTCCGCGACCGCGGCCAAGAAGCTGGGGATCCTGCTGTCGGCAGCACCCGCCGAGTCCAGGAAGGCCCTGTCTCCCGGGACGAATTGAACGCGCTCCAAGCCGACCCGCCCTCATGGCTGGCGGACCTGCGCCGGCACGGCCCCCACCCCCGCCAGGTCGTCGCCGCCAGGCTCCGCGTCTCCATCTCAGGTCTGGCCCGTGCCGGCATCACGGGCCCCCTCACCACAGTCGAGATCGAGGATCTGAAGGCCGAAAGGCCCGACTGGCTGGAACGCGAGCAAGCGGTCCAAGCCGAAGTCCGCAAGGAGGAACTCCGCCTCAAGCAGCAGCGCGCCAAGACCTGACCCACGGAACGCCTTCCGGCCGCACGCACCGCTGGTCGCAATACTCGGTCAAAGCGCCCTACATGGACGTGCTTCTCAGCAAGCGCCGAGCCCGCGTACACCTCATACAGGCGGTCGCGCTTCTTCCGACTGACCGCGAGCGAGTCGACCCTGCCTCCCCGGCTAGTGGATGGGCGGCGGCACTTCCTTCGTGGGCCCGCTGAAGGTGCGCGCGGGCCTCTCCACCAGGAGGTGATCGACTCACCGAAAGCGGAGGCGCGCAGGTAGTACAGCGCTTTAATCTCGCTCGTGTGGCTCAAGACAATCCGCCGACAGCCGAGACGTCGTCACTCCGCGACCTGTTCCCCTGGCACTTCGGTCCGCCTGCCGGTGACCGACTCGCACGGTTCTTGACCGAGGGCCTTGTCGTGTTCGACACCAACGCGCTGTTCGACGCCTACCGGCTGAACTCGCTGGGAAGCACGGAGTTCGTCCGCACCCTCGGCCTTCTGGGTGACCGGTTATGGGTTCCGCACCGCGTTGCCGACGAGTTTCTCAAGGGTCGTCTCGGCATCATCGACGAGTGCGCCAAAGCCGTTGCGAAACTGGGCAGTGACCTCGGCAGCTCCTTCCGTAAGATCAAGGACGACCTCCAGCATTTCGGTGGCCGGCGCGGTCTGGGCAAAGATCAGGTCGGCGAGCTGGTGAAGGTTTTGCATGAGACCCAGGTGCATATCACCGACAAGGTCGCAGAGCTCTACCGGTTCGACCTCAAGGCGGCCGCCAGCCAGGCCCATGACCCGATCCTGGCGGAGATCGAGAAGCTGCTCCAAGGTCGGATCGGTCCGCCGCTCGCGGACATGCGGAAGGTCAGGGAAGAGGCCGCGTACCGGTACGAGCGGCAGATCCCCCCTGGCTACGCCGATGCGGACAAGCCGGTCGAGCAGGCCATCGGGGACTACGTGCTGTGGGTTCAGCTCTTGGAGGAGGTGGAGCGCCGCCCCCTTCCGGTGCTGTTCGTCACCAACGAGAGCAAGACGGCCGAGGACTGGGTCGTCCAGCAGCCGGGCGGCCGATCACCGCTCCCGCGGGCCGAACTGTCGGCCGAGGTATGGGAACGTGCGAGGCAACCCTTCCACATCGTCAATGTCCGTTCGTTCTTGGAGTTGGCGAACGAGTTCCTGGACGCGCAGGTCAGCAAGGAGACCATTACACAGGCTCAGGAGATCGTAGAAGCGCTCGACGTTTCGTCGGTAGAGCGAAATTTTCGCGATTTTCTCGCGACGAATTCTTCTAAGAATCCGGTGCTGGCCGAGAACAGCCGCAGCGGCGAGGCACTCGCCAACTACTTGGCTTCTCTGCCCGAAGACAGCCTGGAAGCGAGATATCTACGCGGCGAAATCCAGGAACCCAGCAAGGCTCTCTCGTGGTTCGTGCTGCTCAAAGGCACTCTCGACTACCTTACGCAGCAACGCACGAATGATCCGGATACGGCTGCCGACCCTGACGAGCCTGAATAGACCGTGCGTTGACAGGCAATGGCCGTTCGGTCTTCGGCGCTGAACGGATCTACCACTCCCATCTCGAGCACCGGCAGAGAGGCCGGCTGGGCCGGGCGGCCCTTACACGGGGCACGCCCGGCCCGGGGTGCGGCTCGGGGACTACTTGGTGGCGTACTTCGCGATGGCGTCGTTCGCCACGTGATGGTGCCGCCAGGACGGCAGGTGCTCGTAGATCAGCTCCCCGAACGCTGGTGCGAGCGGCTGGTCGACCCAACCGCGGAGAATCTCCGAGCCGACGGCAAGCCAGTTGACGGGGATCGCGCCGGCCTGAACAAGGCGCATGACCGCCGTGTCGTGTGTCTCCTTGGTGGTGGCCGCAGAGGCGTCTACGACGATGTAGACCTCGTAGCCACGGTCGAGCGCGGTCAAGGCGGTCAGGGCGAGACAGATGTCGGTCTGGATGCCCGCCATGATCAGCTTCTTGCGTCCGGCGGTCTCGATGGCCGCGGCGAACCGGTCGTTCTCGAAAGCGTCGAAGAGCGGCGGACGGTGGATGACGGGAGTGTCGCCGAGGACTCGGGCGAGCTCGGGGTAGAGAGGACCTGCGGGAAAGTCCTCGGGAGCGGCGGTGACGATCAGCGGTAGGTTGAACAGCTTCGCGGTTCTGGCCAGCGCGAGCGTGCCGTTGAGGTTCTCTTCGATCGTGTGCGATCCGATGAGGTTCGAGAAACCGACCTCGTGATCGATGAGGACGACCGCGCTGTTGTCGGTGGTAAGTGGCGTGTGCGGCATGGCTTTCTCCTTGCTTGTATTCCTTGTGGTCACCGTGATGCGGCCGGTGTCAGTCAGCCGGTCTCCCGCGAGTCGCCACGAGCGTGAGGATGTCGCTCACGTCCTCCACGGCCATTTCGATGCGGCCGTAGACGCGCGGAGTGAGGAGCGTGGTGCCGTCGAAGTCGCCGGAGGATGCGAAGACGGCGACCGGGAGGGTCATCGATTGGAAGAACCCGAACAACGGGCGAAGGGCGTGTTCCAGGACCAGCGCGTGGTGATCTCCGCCGCCGGTGGCGGCGAGGAAGACCGGCTTGTTCGCGAGTGCGTACTGGTCGACCAGGTCGAAGAAGTGCTTGAACAGGCCGGTATATGAGCCGCGGAACACCGGGGTGGCGGCTATGAGCAGGTCGGCTTCCTCGGCGCGGCGGAGCGCGTCCTCGATCTCGGGGGCGATGCCCTCCCTCGCGAAGGCTCCGGTGAAGGCGGGGCCGAGCCGGTAGACGTCGATCCGGGTGTGCTGGACCGCGACGTCGTGGACGGCGAGCACGCTGGTGAGTGTTCGCAGCACGACGCCGACCAGTCCGACGGTCTTGGACTTCTCGCTCGGGCTGCCGTTGACGACCACGACCCGCAGTGTCCGAGCCTCCTCCCGCGAGGGGGCACGGCCGGTGCGGCCGCCGATGAGAGCCCGTTGGTCGCTCACGGTGGCGGTCACGCCGCCCGCTCCTTCCGGGAGTCGACCTCGCGGCGTACGACGGGGGCGACCTCGGTGCCGAGCAGTTCGATCGCCTTGAGGACGTCCGCCTGCGGCATCCCGCCGAAGCCGATCTGGATCAGGGCGCGGTCCAGGCCGTAGAGCTCGTGGTAGGCCAGCAGCTTCTCGATGACCTCATGCGGGCTGCCGACGACGAGACCGGCGTTGGGGGAGGTCTGGGCCTCGAAGGCGGCCCGCGGTATCGCGAACCCGCGGCCACGCCGGTGGTTGTTGGCCATCATTCCCTGCGCGAAGTAGGGGTACATCGTGTCGCGGGCGCGCCGGCTCGTACGTCCGACGTAGCCGTGAAGGTTGATGCTGGTGCGCAGTGTGGCGGGGTCGTGCCCGGCCTGCCGCGCGGCCTCCCGGTACAGGTCGACGGTCTGCCGGTGATGTGTGATCGGCCCGAGCAACAGCGCCATGGCCATGGGGAGGCCGAGTCGGCCGGTGCTGATGGCGGACGCGGGGGTTCCTCCGACGCCGACCCAGATCGCCAGTTGCTCCTGCATCGCGCGGGGACCGATGTCGGCGGCGTCCAGTGCGGGGCGGAACCGCCCGTTCCAGGTGAGCGGGTTCTGCGCGCGGATCCGCAGCAACAGGTCGAGTTTCTCGCGGAACAGGTCGGCGTAGTCGGCCAGATCGTTGCCGAAGAGGGGGAAGGACTCGGTGTAGGAGCCGCGGCCGACGATGATCTCGGCCCGGCCTCCGGACAACTGGTCGAGTGTGGCGAACTGCTCCCAGACCCGCACCGGGTCGTCGGAGCTGAGCACGGTGACCGCGCTGGTCAGCCTGATGTTCGTGGTGGCCTGGGCGGCCGCGGCCAGGACGACGGAGGGGGCCGAGCCGACGAAGTCGGTGCGGTGGTGCTCGCCCATGGCGAACAGGTCGAGCCCGACCTCGTCGGCGAGCCGCGCCTGCTCGATGGTTTCCCGGGCGCGCTGGTGCGCGGAGGGAAGCGTGCCGGTGCCCGGCTCGGCGGTGATCTCGGCGAAGGTCATGAAGCCGATCTCGAAGGGAGATCGCTCGCCGGTGACGGTGGTGGACAACGTGCTCTCCTTACGGTCCCGTGCGGACGCCGTTCGACGTCCCGAACCCAATAAGATGTCTGCGCAGGCAAATATTCCAACCCACTTGCTGCCTGCGCAGACATGTGTTCCATATGCCGAGGACGGCCGTCGCGGTACACTTCGGAAGTGGCGACTCCACGTCTGAGCGACCTTGAGAACGATGCCTGGCAGGGCTTCCTGTACGCCCACGACCGCATCTGGCGTGAGATCGAGGCGGGGATCGCCCCGCTGGGCGTGAGCATGGCCGAGTACAGCGTCCTGTCCCTGCTCGGTCGAGCCGGTCGCTCCGGCATGCGGATGTCCGAGTTGGCCAGGGACCGACTGATGTCGACCGGTGGTTTCACCCGGCTCGCCGACCGGCTGGAGCGCCGTGGACTCATCGAGCGTCAGCGTGCGGCCGAGGACGGACGCGGCTACGTCGCCGTCCTGACACCCGACGGGCGCAACCTCCTGCGCAAGGCATGGAAGCAGCAGCATGCCGACCTGCGCCGACTCTTCCTCGACCGTCTCGACGACGACGACCTGCGCGCCCTCACGCGGATCTGGTCACGCCTCGGGCAGGAGAGCGACGAGGGGTGAGCCCGCGGTGACCGCACCGGCCTCGGGTGAACCACTCGCCGATCACCCCTGCCCGGCGAACACCGGAGCACGGGTGATGATGGCGACGGCCTCACCCCGTACCGCCCGCGCGGCGGGCACTCCCCCGTCCACGCCGACACCGCCGTGTTGATCGCCACGTCCGGCTCCACCGGCGCCCCCAAATTCGTCGAGCTGTCCGCCGCCGCGCTGCGGCACTCCGCCACCGGCACCTGGCACACCGCCGGGGCGAAGTCCTCCCCGCTGCGCCGGATATCCGCGCGCCACCTGCGGAAGCGCACCCTCGGCCGGCCGGCCGGTCTGGTCGCGAGCCACGAGGAATCAAAGGCAGGCAGAACATGGCCGGCGCCGCCATCGCTGACGCCCGGCTCCGGTGATGCTGACAGTGAGCCCGGGCGGGGCGCCGCGAGGGCTCACTCCCGGCTCGAGCCGGTCCTCATCGCCGGTGCCGGGCCCGTCGGCCTGGTGACGGCCCTCCTCCTGGCACGTTTCGGTGTGCCCACGGTCGTCCTCGAAGCCGCCGAGCGGCGCGACCCCACGGGATCCAAGGCGATCTGCTTCCAGCGCGACGTCCTGGACATCCTGGACCGGGTCGGCTGCGCCGAGCAGATGATCGCCCGGGGCGTGACCTGGACGACCGGCCGGACCTATTACCGCGACACCGAACTCTTCGCGGTCACCTTCCCCGATCCCGGCCACAGCACGGTGCCGCCGTGGATCAACATCTCCCAGACCGAGGTCGAGGCGTACCTACAGGACTTGGTCGACGCGCAACCGCTGGTGGACGTCCGGTACGGCCACCCGGTGACCGGCCTGCGGCAGGACGCTTCAGGCGTAGAGGTGGACATCGCCGGCAGGGCCGTCGTACGCGGCAGCCACCTCGTCGCGGCGGACGGCTTCCGAAGCACCATCCGGGAACTGCTGGGCATCGGCTTCCCCGGCCGCTCCTTCAGCGACAAGTTCCTCATCTGCGACATCCGCGCGGACCTGCCGTTCCCGAGCGAACGACGGTTCTACTTCGACCCCGTGTGGAATCCGGGTAGGCAGGTCCTCGTCCATCACTGCCCTGACGGAACGTGGCGGATCGACTGGCAGGTCCCCGCCCACTACGACCTGGACGCCGAACGGGAGAGCGGGGCGCTGGACGCCCGCATCCGAAGGATCACCGGCGACATCCCTTACGAGTTCGTGTGGACCTCGGCCTACCGCTTCCAAGAACGGCGCGCCGAGAGGTTCGCCGCCGGACGGGTCTTCCTGGCAGGGGACGCGGCACACCTCTACGCCCCCTTCGGCGCCCGCGGCCTGAACTCGGGCGTTCAGGACGCAGAGAACCTCGCCTGGAAACTCGCGTTCGTCCGGCACGGCTGGGCCCCGGAGGACATTCTCACCACTTACCACACCGAACGCTGGGCCGCGGCAGGGGAGAACCTCCGCGTGACCACCCAGACCATGGAATTCCTCGTCCCGCACACAGAGGAACAACGCAAGCGACGGGTCGAGGCACTGGAGCGCGCCCTCACCGACCCCGACGCACGAGCACTCATCGACTCCGGAAAGCTCGCCGAACCGTACTGGTACCCGGACTCGCCATTGACGACGCCTTCACTCCCGACCAGCGAATTCCCGCACGAGCCGGGAGCCGTCCGTCCACCGCTTTCCGGCGTCCTGTGCCCGGACGGCCCCTGCGCCGTCGACGGCCAACCCACCCGGCTGCGCCGCCTCTTCGGCACCGGCTTCGTCGTCCTGACCGGAAGCTCCGGCCACGACAGGGAAATCGCCGAGCTTTCAGCGCAGATCCCCGTGGCGGTGCACCCCCTACCGGAGATCGACACCGACGATGTGCTCCGCCCGGCGCTGCGAGCCGGCGCGAACACCGTCCACATCATCCGTCCAGACGGCCACCTCGCAGCCGTCCTCCCCGACTACCGCCCCGATGACTTCAAGCGAGCCCTGCACCGGGCCTGCGGTCACTAGACGACCGGGCGCTTCTCTCGGCCTACCGGTTCTCCGGCGCGGGGCGTGTGTTGAACGGCCAGACGAGGCGGGACGGCGGCGTCACGGGAGGTGGAAGGCCTCTGGCGGCAGTAGCGCGACCGCGCCGATCGAATCTGGTCCGAATACCAGGTTCACGACGCACTCGTCAGCATCCAAGCCTTCGAACGAGCGCAGCAACTCCGGCAATCACAAGCCCGTGGCAGTCACACCAAGAGTTTCCAACCCATGCCGGCAGGGGCAGGAGGGGAGTGGTCAACTCCCGCAGGGCTGGCCAGCGAAGCCCAGAAGAGCTAATCCGTCCCGAGCCCGGAGCGAGCCGCCGAGCAGGCCTCGAACAACCGCAGGGACGAAGTGGGCACGCCGGGCGCCTGACAACCGGGCATCTTTGCTGTTCGCCCTGGTCACAGCTGGTGGGTCGCGTGGGACTCGAACCCACAACCTACGGATTAAAAGTCCGGAGCTCTGCCAATTGAGCTAGCGACCCGTCAGGCAAGGGTACCGAGATCGGGGAGGGGTTTGCGACGGGGTTACGGGGCCAGGTGGACGGGGAGGTGCTTGAGGCCGTTCTGGAAGTTGGAGGCGAGGCGGACGGGCGGACCGGTGCGGGTGACGCGGTGGGGGAGGAGTTCGCGGAAGATGGCGCGCATCTGGGTGCGGGCCAGGTGGGCGCCCAGGCAGAAGTGGGGGCCGAAGCCGAAGCTGACGTGGTCGTTGGGGGTGCGGGTGATGTCGAAGCGGTCGGGTTCGGGGAAGGCGGCTTCGTCGCGGTTGGCCGAGGCGTGGTAGACGACGACCTTGTCGTTGGGCTGGATCTCCTGGCCGCCGAGGGTGGTCGGTCGCGTCGCGGTGCGGCGGAAGTTCATCACGGGCGGCCAGTAGCGGAGCATTTCCTCGACGGCGGAGGGGAGGAGGGACGGGGCGGCGCGGAGTCGGGCCAGTTCGGACGGGTGGTCGAGAAGGGTGAGGAGCCCGCCGGGGATGCCGTTGCGGAGGGTCTCGTTCCCGGCGACCGCGAGGAGGAAGAACATGTTCTCGAACTCTTCGGTGGTGAGGCCACCGTCGAGCATGCGGGACATGATGTCGTGACTCTGGCGCTTCTCGGCGGCGAGGGCGTGGGCGTAGGCGAACATGTCGGCGAGGGCGGGGTAGGAGCGCGGGTTGACCGGGCGGCCGTCCGGCCGGTTGGACGGTGTGGGACGGTGCCGCATGGCCGCGCGGGCGATGGGGCTCATGGAGGCGGTGTCGGCGGTGGAGAGGGCCGCGTACTCGGTGTCCTGGTAGCCGATGACGCGCGACGCCCAGTCGTAGAGAAGGCGGCGGTCGGACTCGGGGACGCCCATGATGTGCGCGAGCGTCCAGACGGGGAGGTCGGCGGCGAGTTCGACGAAGTCCGTCTCCGTGTCGACGGCCGAGGCGATGAGGGTCCGGGCGCGGTCGTTGATGGTCTCTTCCAGAGCGCGGACGGCGCGTGGGGTGAACGCGGCGGCGACGATGCGGCGGAGACGGACGTGGTCGGGCGGGTCCTGGTTGAGCATCATGGCGCGGACGAACGCGAGGTCCTCGGGCGTGTCGGGGTCGCGGATCTGGGTGGCGCCGAGGTTGGAGGAGAAGAGGTCGGGGGAGCGCAGGACCTGTTTGACGTCGGCGTGTCGGAACACCGCCCAGTAGCCGGAACCGGCGGGCCAGGAGCCGACGGCCGGTTCGGGAATCCAGGTGACGGGGGAGGTGGCGCGCAACCTCCTGAACGTGTCGTAGGGGACCTCGGACGCGTAGGTGGCGGGTAGGAAGATCTCCTCGTCCATGTCCTCAGCGTGCATCATGTGACGGTGAAGCCCGAAGAGATCCTGCGCGACAATTTCGCGCCGTGGGTGCTGGAACTGGGATTGGTCGTCGAGGACGTGGGGGACGACGGCGCGGTCGTACTGCGGTTGCCGTGGTCGGACCGGTTGGCGCGGGAGGGTGGCGCGCTGTCCGGGCAGGCGTTGATGGCGGCGGCGGACACGGCGGTGGTGATCGCCGTGTCGGTGGCCAAGGGCGGCTTCGTGCCCATGACGACCGTGCAGCTCAGCACGTCGTTCCAGCGGCCCGTGACGGGACGGGACGTGCTGGTGGGCGTCCATCTGTCGAAACTGGGACGAACGCTGGCGTTCGCGGAGATCGACATGACGGTCGACGGAACGACCGTCGCACACGCCAGTGCCGTCTATGCGATCTTGGAGTGATATGTCGCGCGTTGAGAAGGTCATCGTTCCGGACGGCGAGTTCAACCTGCACGTATGGGGCGACCGAGGACCCGGCATCCTGCTCGTCCAGGAGATCTTCGGGGTCGGTGAGTACATGGAGGCGGTCGCCGAGGATCTGGTGGCACTCGGATACGTCGTGGCCGCACCCGACATGTTCTGGCGAATCCAGCCGAACTGGACGATCCCGCACAGCGAGGAGGCGATCCCCAAGGGGGTTTCCATGGCCTCGCGATTCGACTGGGAGAGAGGCGTCGAGGACGCCGCAGCGGCGCTGGCCGTCCTGAAGACGCTGCCGGGCGTGGGCAAGGTCGGTGTTCTGGGTTTCTGTTTCGGTGGAACCCTCGCCTATCTGCTGGCCGCCAATGCCGAAGTAGATTCGCTCGTTTCGTTCTACGGATCCGGTGTGCCGGACGCCCTGAATTTGATCGATTCCATTCAGGCTCCCGCGCAGTTCCACTTCGGTGGGAACGACCCGTACATCCCTCGTGAGGACGTCGCCAAAGTGGAACGTGCCATACGGGACGGCATGGAGATCCACGTCCACGAGGACGGCGGCCACGCCTTCCACAACCGCAAGGCACCCATGTTCTACCAGCCGGCACCGGCCGAACGCGCATGGCGACTAACCGAACAATTCCTCACCCGAACCCTCTCCTAGATCTCAGGGCGGAGCGCCATGGGGTGCACGTCTGAGAGGTGGTGCGTGCCTTCCACAACCGCAAGGCACCCATGCTTTACCAGCTGGCACCGGCCGAACGCGCATGGCGACTAACCGAACAATTCCTCACCCGAACCCTCTGCTAGATTTCAGGGCGGAGCGCCATGGGGGTGCACGTCTGAGAGGTGGTGCGTGCCTTCCATAGGCGCAGGGTGCCGACGTTCTACCGTCCGGGAACCGGTGGAGTTTGTGGCGGCTCGCAGGCGATGGTTCGCAAGGACGCTGCTTTGAGTTTCGGGGTGTGGTGGTTTGGGGTGCTTTGTTGGCGGCGGGGCGTTCATGTTCTGGGGGCAGTGGTTGGTGTTTTAGTGGATGATTTCTTTTCTGGGCTCCGTCGTTGGGTGCAAGGTTAGGCGGGAGAGTTCCTTGCGGGATGAGATGCCTAGCTTTGGATAGGCCTTGTAGAGGTGGTATTCGACCGTGCGTGGGCTGAGGAAGAGTTGCGCGGCTATGTCGCGGCTGCTTGTTCCCGTGGCTGCCAAGCGGACGACCTGGAGTTCCTGCGGCGTGAGGCGGTCCAGAAGGTCGGGGGCGGTCGGTGTCGAGCCTCCGGATTCGCCGGTGGCGCGCAGTTCGGCGCGTGCGCGGTCCAGCCAGGGGGTGGCGCGGAGGCGTTCGAAGATTTCGATGGCCGTGCGGAGCGGGACACGCGCGGCGGCGCGGCGGCGGGCGCGCCGTAGCCATTCGCCGTAGAGGAGCAGGGTGCGGGCCCGCTCGAACGGTCGTGTCGCCTGCTCGTGTAGCCGAAGCGCTTGTTGGTACGGCTTCTCGCTGTCGGTCAGCAGGCCCTCGCAGCGTAGGGACACCGCGAGGGCCCACGGCTGCTCCCCCGCCTCGGCCCAGACCTGGAATCGTTCGAAAGCGGCCTTCGCGCGGGCGGGGTGGCCCGCGCGTACGGCCGCCTCGACCTGGTCGGCGGCGGACGGTGGGGCGTGGCCCGCGAGTTCCTCGTAGCGGCGCAGCGCGTCGTCGCAGCGGCCGAGTCCGAGGTCGAGGAGGGCCAGTGCGCTGTCGCCGAGGCCGGCGTGCGGCGGGGGGATCTCGGCGACCAGTTCGCGGAGCCGGGTCTCGTCGCCCTCGATCGCCGCGATCCGTGCCAGGACGGCGCCGAGGCGTCCTTCGCGGTGGGGGCGGCCGGTGTCGCGGGCGAGCGCGATCGCCTCGGCGACGGTGGCCTCCGCGTCCGCGTGCAGGCCGACCGCGATCTGCGCCTGGGCCAGCGTCTGCAGGATGTTCGGCAGCGCCCCGATCAGGCCGTGCCGGCGGCAGTGCGCGACCTCGGCGCCCGCCAGTTCCAGCGCGGCCTCGTCCGCCCCGACGATCAGCGCGAACTGCGCGCTGCGTACGCGTTCGGCGCTGTCCGCGGCGGGCTCCTCATTGGTGCCGGTCGGATGCGCGGTTCCGTTGGCGCCGCGCACCCGAAGCGCGCTCGACACCGCGGCGGCGGACGTTCGCGAGTAGTCGCCCGTCGCGGGTGAGGCCTGCGTGCTGCGCGGGTGTGCGGCTCCGTTACGTCCGCGTGCTTCCTCGACGAGGTCGGTGAGCAGCGGGACGCCTTGTGCGTGGTCGCCGCGGGCCAGCAGGGCGAGGGCCTGGACCGTGCGGTCGCCGGGGAGTAGTTCGGCGGCGCGCAGCACGGCCGTCGGCTCGCCGGACGCCCACCCGCACAGGGCACCGGCCCGCAGCATGGCGGCGTGTTCGCCGGGTGCCGCGTCGGCGGCGTGGTCGACCAGCATGCGGGCCGCCGCGCGGGGGTCGCCTCGTTCGTACTCCACCGTGGCGTGGACGCGGGCGAGCCGGGCACGCTCGGCGGGGTCGCGGGTGAGTCCGTCGGCCTGGACGGCGAGGTCCGCCGCCTCGTCGAGCCGTCCCGCCTGGAGCGTCAGGGACGCGGCGGCGCCGAGGCGCGCGGCGCGGGCGTGGGCGGACGGCGTCAGGTCGGCCGCCTGCCGGTAGAGCGTCGCCGCCGTCGCGTAGCCCATGCGGTCGACGGCGCGCCGCGCCGCGCTCTGGACATCGGCGGCGACGTCCTCGTCCGGTGCCATGGCCGCCGACGCGCGGTGCCGCGCACGGCAGTCCTCGTCGTCGGCGGACTCGGCGAGCGCCCGATGGACGGCGACGCGCTGTGCCGCGACCGCGCCGTGGTACGAAGCGGTCCCGATCAGGGGGTGGCGGAACTCGATGCTGCGCCCGTTGACCGACACCAGCCCGGCGCGTTCGGCCGCCTCCAGGTCGGCGAGGCCCACGCCGAGAAGCCCCCCGGCCCTCAGCTGGGACGGCATGTGCCCGCGCCCCTCGGCCGCCGCGATGAGCAGCATCTGCCGGGTGCCGGACGGTAGCCGGCCGATCTGGTCACGGAACGAGGCGAGCACGCGGTCGGCGACGGGCAGCGGGTTGGGACCGTCCGATGGCCGGGCCCCGGACGCGCCCAGCTCCTGGAGCGCGAGGGGGTTTCCGGACGCCTCCCGGAGAACCCGGGCGCGGACCGTGGGCGACAGGCCGCGTGCCGCGAGGAGCCGTTCGGCGTCGCGGCGTTCGAGCCGTTCGAGGCGCAGCTCGGGCAGGCCCGTCCCGGTGAAGGCGTCGTCGCGGGTCGCGAACAACATCACCACGCCCTCGGCCGCGAGCCGCCGCGCCGCGAACAGCAGCGTCTCGGCGGTCGGGGTGTCGAGCCACTGGGCGTCGTCCACGACGCAGAGGAGGGGGCCGCCTTCGTCGGCGAGGTCGGCGAGCAGGGTGAGGACCGCGAGCCCGGTGGTGAACCTGTCCCGGCCGGGTGCGGCGTCCGGGCCGCCGAGCGCGGAGCGCAGGGCGGCGGCCTGGGGGGCGGGAAGCGTGTCCAGGCGCTCACGGACGGGCCACAGCAACTGGGTGAGACCGGCGAACGCGATACCGGACTCCGCGTCGACCCCGGTGACCCGCAGGACATGCGGGACGCCGTCCGTGGGGAGGAGCCGGGCCGCCTCGGCGAGGAGCGCCGACTTGCCGATGCCGGCCTCCCCGCGGAGCACGAGCGCTCCGCTACGGCGATGATCGCGTGCCTCGGTAAGAAGCCCGGCGATACGTGCCTGTTCGTTGTTCCGCCCGTAGAGCACGCATCCAAACTACGGGGCCGAACTACCGAATCCATACGGATTCGCCCCGTGCATGGCGGCTCATACGTTCCTGAGCGAAGAGAAATCGCTAGGAGGAAGCCATGCAGGAACTGTTCGGACCCTTGTCCGTGGGAAAGCTGGAACTGCCGAATCGGCTGGTGATGGCGCCCATGACTCGCAGTCGCGCGGGCGAGGACGGCACGGTGACCGAGTTGACCGCCGAGTACTACCGGCAGCGAGCGAGCGCCGGGTTGATCATCACTGAGGGCACCCAGCCGAGCGTTCGGGGCCAGGGGTACATCTCGACGCCGGGATTGCACTCGGACGAGCAGGTGAAGGCGTGGCGCGGGGTGACCGACGCCGTGCACGCCGCGGGCGGACGCATCTTCGTCCAGCTGATGCACGCCGGACGGGTCGGCCACCCCGTGCTGTACCCGGACGGGGGGCTGCCGGTCGCGCCGTCTCCCATCGCGTCCGGTGAGCGGCTGTACACCCCGGACGGGTTGCTCGACCACCCCGTCCCCCGCGAGATGACCCTGGACGACATCGCGCAGGCCGTCGAAGAGTTCGTCGCGTCCGCGCGCAACGCCGTCGAGGCGGGGTTCGACGGCGTGGAACTGCACGGCGCCAACGGCTACCTGATCCAGCAGTTCCTCGCCGACGGCAGCAACATCCGCACCGACGCGTACGGCGGGACGGTCGCGAACCGCGTCCGGTTCGCCGTCGAGGTCGCCCGCGCCGTGTCCGAAGCGATCGGGGCCGACCGCGTCGGCTTCCGTGTGTCTCCCGGTAACACCGCGAACGGCATCAGTGAGAGCGACACACCCGAGCTGTACTCGGCGCTGGTGGCATCCCTCGCCCCGCTCGGACTCGCCTATCTGCACGTGATGGAGGTCGCCGGCCGGGACATCACGCGGCGTATCCGCGCCGAGTGGCCCGGCACGCTGATCCTGAACCCGCACCCGACCCCCGACTCGTACCCGGCGAAGCCGGAACACGGCGTCGAGGCCCTGCGCGATGGAGTCGCGGACGCCATCTCCCTCGCCGAGATGTGGCTGGCCAACCCGGACCTGCCCGCCCGCATCCGGGCCGGCGGTCCCTACAACGAGGCCCACCCCGCGACCTTCTACGGCGGCGACCACCGCGGCTACACGGACTACCCAACACTCGACTGACGACCACGGCCGTCGCCGAGCTACGACCTGACCGGACGCTGAACACCCGGCGCCGAGCGAGAAAACCAACGCGGGACCTCGGCCGATCGCACCCCGAATCAGAGACCAGACCAGAGACACGGTCACAGTCCGGTCCACTGATGGGCACGAATGGTGCGGGGACGGGTGTGCCCGGACGGTAAAGGTCCCGTGCCGGGCGGAGGCAGCGGCGCGGGGTCGCGGTTGGATACATCTCGGACCAGAGACCGGGCCAAGGGCCTGGTCAGAGGCCGGGCCACAGTCGGGCGCAGCCCTGGTCGGGGACCTGGTGAGAGAGCGGCCGGTGACCGGGCCGCTGGTGGGCGTGGACGGTGTCGCGTTGAGGTGTGGCCGGACCGTGAAGGTCCCGCGCTCTGCAGGAAAGCGGCGCGGGGGCTCCGCCGAAGGCGTCCCGAATCAGAGGTTAGGCCAGAGGCTCGGTCAGAGTCCGGGGCACAGTCTTGGTTCGGGGCGGGCTGGGGTTCGGGCCGTTGGTGGGTGTGGACGTGTCGGGTTGCGGTGTGTCCGGGGGTGGAGGTTCCGCGCCGAGTGGGGAGAGCGGCGCGGGGTCGCGGTTGGATGCATCTCGGACCAGAGACCGGGTCAAGGGCCTGGTCTGAGGCCGGGCCACCGTCGGGCGCAGCCCTGGTCGGGGACCTGGTGAGAGAGCGGGCCGGTGACCGGGCCGTTGGTGGGTGTGGACGTGTCGGGTTGCGGTGTGTCCGGGGGGTGGAGGGCCCGCGCCGAGCGGGGTGAACGGCGCGGGGCCTCCGGCGAGTGCACCCCGGATGAGACAGCAGACTCACGGTCGGGTCGGTGGCTTGGGCTGGGGCCCGGTCGGAGATCTGGTCTCGGGTGGGATCCGGGGTGCGGTTTGGAGCGGAGTCCCGGTGTGAGACCGGGGGCCTGGTCAGAGGCCGGGGCGGACGCCGCCCTTGAAGTTGCGTTTGTAGTAGGAGGTCAGTTTGACCTTCTTCACTCGTTTGCCGCGGCCGGGGGCGTGGATCATGTAGCCGTTTCCGGCGTAGATGCCCATGTGGGTGCGGCCGCTGTAGAAGAAGAGGAGGTCGCCCTTGACGGCTCCCTTCCAGGAGACCTTCTTCTTGACCGAGCGGTAGATCTGCTGGGTCGTGCGTGGGAGCTTCACGCCGGCCTTGCGCCAGGCGCCACCGGCCAGGCCGGAGCAGTCCCATGTGTTGGGGCCGGTTCCGCCGTAGCGGTACGGGTCGCCGATCTGTTTGGCGGCGTAGTTCACGGCGTAGGCCGCGCGTTTCTTCTGCTTGGCCGCTCGTGCCGTGGAGGACTTGGTTGCCGCGGTGGGGGCGAGTTGTGCGGTCGCCTCCGCCGGGACGGCGGTGATGAGGGACGCGCCGAGCGCCGTCGTCGTGGTCAGGACCAGACCGCGGGTGATGATCCCGGGCTTCAGGCGGTATCGGGGGGTATGCAGAATGACTCCAGATCTCGCGGGTGATGCCTACCGGGCAGCCGTCACCCACGGGACGTTCGTCAGGGGGTTCGGCCGCCGCGACCGGTCGGTGTCCAGGCGCGCTTGGGTAGGGCGCGGCTGGATCGGGGTCGCTTCCGGTTCCGTGCCTCTCGTCTGCACGGATTCGGCTTCCGACGGCGGCGTCTCGGGCGGCGTGGTCCGGGGGGACGACCGGTGTGGTCCGCGCGGGCCGTCTGAGGACGGCCCTGCACGCCGCGGCCGCGCGTCGGTATGCGTGTTCTGTTATCCGGGCGGCCAGTTGGACCGCTTGAACCGAGCAGGAACGTATGCACTCTCCGGCGAGCATGGCAAATCCCCCTGGCCGATTTCGTGTCGGCGGGCATCGCGAAGTCGGCGACCTTACCGCCTTGGCCTGCGCTGATTCCCGTCATATTTTCGTTTGTGTGAGCCGGGTCACAATTTTGGAATCGGGGCTCAAAGGTTATGGTCGCCCGGTCGTTGCTCGGGGAGTAGTGGAACGGTGTTCTGTGGATAACTTCGACGACTCGCTGTGAAAATTGTGGGGTCTATCACAGGTCGGCAAAGTCGTCCGATATGGCGTGTTTGTTCGGTCTCGGTGGACGCCGGCGGGCATGACATGCGCGTCCGGGGGTACCGCCATGGCGAGCGTCGTCGAGCGAGGAACGCGTGGGGGTCGTGCAGACCGAACCCAAGGTCAGGCCGCGGGGGTCCGGCGCCGCGGGCTCGGACGCGGAGGGCCTGCTGTCCAGCCTGAAACGCGCCGCCGCCGCGCTTCGCGACGCCGGTGTCGAGTACGCGCTCGCGGGCGGGTTCGCCGCGTACGCGCACGGAGCGGCCGTGTCGACGCACGATGTCGACTTCGTGGTGCGGGAGCGGGACGTTCCGGCGGCGTTGGACGCGCTCGCGGACGCGGGCATGAGGCATCTGCGGAGCCCGGAGAACTGGCTGGAAAAGGCGTGCGACGGTGAGCGGGTCATCGACCTGATCCATACGCCGTCCGGCCGTCCGGTGGACGGCGGGCTCCTCGACGGGGCCGAGGAGATGATGGTCGGGGCGGTGCTCATGCCCGTGCTGCCCGCCACCGAACTGGTGATCATGCGGCTGCTGGCGTTCACCGAGACCGCCTGTGACTTCAGCGGGTTCCTGCACGTGAGCCGGGCGCTTCGGGAACAGGTGGACTGGCCGCACGTCGCCGCGGAGACCGCTGGGTCCCCGTACGCGTACGCCTATCTGACGCTTCTCGCCCGGCTCGGCGTCATCAGCCCGGACGTCCTGTGACCGCCGGGTGTGGGTGCCGGTGGGCGGGAAGGTACTCCGGTATGTACGGAGGGGGCCGATCATGACGGACATGGCCGATCTGCCCGGATATGTATCCGCGCACATCCAGGAGAGGCTCGCCGCCCAGGCGTACGAGCTGGGCATCCGCGTGGACGTTCGCGGCGACGTGGTGCATCTGCGTGGCGAGGTGGTGAGCGAGGAGCGTCGCCGGCTGGTCGAGGAGATCGCGCGGGGCGCCGCGGCGGGACGTGAGATTCGCAACGAGGTGCATGTCGTCGCGGTCGGCGCGCCGGACGACGAGGAGCGGCTGTCATGATCCGGGTGGCCGCGGCGGGGGACCTGCATGTCGGGCCGGAGGTGGCCGGGACGTACCGGACGCGGCTGTCCACGCTCGCCGAGCACGCGGACGTGTTCCTGGTCGCCGGCGACCTGACCCGCCACGGGACGGTCGAGGAGGGCCGGGTCGCGGCCGGTGAGCTGCGCGATCTCGGGGTGCCCGTCGTCGCCGTCCTCGGCAACCACGACTACCATTCCGGCGCCGAGAACGAGATCACGGACGTCCTGCGCGAGTGCGGTGTGATCGTCCTCGAAGGCGGCGGCACGGTTCTCGACTGTGGTGGGACGAAACTGGGCGTCGCCGGTGGCAAGGGGTTCGGCGGCGGGTTCGAGGGCCGATGCGCCAGCGATTTCGGTGAGCCGGAGATGAAGGCGTTCGTCTCCCACACCAAGGACTTCGCGGGACGGCTGGGCGCCGCCCTCCTCGACCTGGACGCAGACTTGATCGTCAGCCTGACCCACTACTCGCCGTCCGCGGACACCCTCGAAGGGGAGCCCCTGGAGATCTATCCGTTCCTGGGCAGCTACCTGTTGGGGGAGGCGATCGATTCGGCCAGGGCGGATCTCGCCGTCCACGGTCATGCCCACAAGGGAACGGAGAAGGGCCTCACGTCCGGGGGTGTTCGGGTACGGAACGTGGCGCTGCCAGTAATCCAGCACGCGTACGCCCTGTACTGTCTGGACCTTCCCGCGAGGGTTGACAGCACCCATGCCGGGGAGCGTGTCTCTGCCTGGTGAGCGTCAGTTGGTAGAACGGAGCAGCTCTAGAACGGCCTGTTCCACCGGGCCCTGCGTGGCCAGTTCGCCTTCCGCGGTCTCCATGCCCAACGTTTCGAGGGCAGGGGCGATCGTTTGGTCGTTCTCGTAGAGGTCGATGACGCGCGGGTCGATGTAGGAGGCCCGTGCCACGGCCGGGGTGTTGCCCAGATAGGCGGCGACCTCCTTGACGACCCTGACGATGGCTCGTCTACGGGCGGTGTCGCTGTCGCCGGCGCGCACCGACACCGCGAGGCCGACGGCGGCGAGGACCGTGGCGTGCCAGGTGCGGAAGTCCTTGGCGGTGAAGTCGCCGCCGGTGACCTCCCGGACGAAGTCGTTGATGTCGGTGGTCGTGACGTCGTGCCAGCCGTCCGGCGTCCGGTAGGCGAGCAGTTCGGGGGAGTCGTCGCGGCGGCGTTTGAGACCGCTCACGACCTTGCAGACGTCCTCCTCCGCGACGGACTGGTAGCGCTCCTTCGACCCTTTCGCCGGATACTCGAACGCCACTTCGCGGCGCCTGCAGGTGACGTGTTCGCGCAGGACGGTCGCGAGCCCGAACGTTCCGTTCCCGGCCGCGTACTCCTCACCGCCGATCCTGAAGAAGCCGAGGTCGATGAGGCGGACGGCGGCGGCGAGGACCCGCTCCCGGCCGTAGCCGCGTCCGGAGAGATGCTCGGTGAGCGTGTCGCGGACCCTGGGCAGCCGCTCGGCCAGTTCCAGGACGTGTTCGTGTTTCTCCTGGTCGCGCTGTTCCCGCCATGCCTCGTGGTACAGGTACTGGCGCCGTCCGGCCGCGTCGGTGCCTGTCGCCTGGATGTGGCCGTCCGGGTCCGGGCAGATCCACACGTCCTGCCAGGCGGGCGGTATGACCAGAGACTTGATTCGTGTCTTCTCGGTGGGGTCGGCCAGAGGACGGCCGTCCATGCCTAGATACACGAAACCCTTGCCGGACTTGCGGCGTCCGTAGCCCGGCTCCCCAGGGTCGCTGCGCTGCAATTCCGTCAAGGCGACTCCATCGGAACGGCCATGTCCCGTCATCCGGGGTGGATCTCACCGCCCGCAGGTACAAGGGTCTGGCCGGTGTAGTACGACGACTGCCGGTTGGACGCGAAGAACACGTAGGACGGTGCGATCTCGTCGGGGTCGGCCGCGCGTCCCATCGGCGCCTGCTGTCCAAAGCCCTCGACGCGTTCCTCGTCGAACGTCGCGGGGATGAGCGGAGTCCAGACCGGGCCGGGCGCGACGCAGTTGACGCGGATCTCACGGTCCATGAGGTTCTGGGCGAGGGACGTGGTCAGCGCCATCGCCGCCGCCTTGCTGGCCGAGTAGTCGATGAGCGTCTTGTTGCCGCGCAGCCCGTTGATGGACCCGGTGATGATGATGGACGACCCGCGCCCCATGTGGTCCAGTGCCTGCTGGACGGTCCAGAACAGGGCGAACACGTTGACCGCGAACGTCCGCTGGAGTTGGGCGTTGTCGATCTCGCGGACGTCCTTCACCGGCGTCTGCGTCCCGTGATGCAGAACGAGCACGTCAAGCCCGCCGAGGTCGCTGACGGCGCGTTCGACGACGTCCCGACAGTGCCGTTCCTCCGCCAGGTCGCCCCCGAACGTGAAGCAGCGGCGCCCGGCGGCCTCGACCAGGTCGGCGGTGTGCCGGGCGTCGTCGTCCTCCTCCAGATACGTGATCGCCACGTCCGCGCCCTCCTTGGCGAACGCGACCGCGGTGGCGCGTCCGATGCCGGAGTCGCCGCCGGTGATGAAGGCGCGGCGCCCGTCGAGCAGGCCGCTGCCCGTGTAGTCGCGCATCTCATCGCGGGGCTCGGGGGCCATGTCGCCCGTCCGTCCCGGGTAGGGCTGGCTCTGTGCCGGACGTTCACTCATCCCGTACGCCTCACTGCGGTGTTCCTTTCCGCGGCACGACTGCCGCGGTCGCCTCATGGAGAGCGGGGTGCCCGACGCGGCGGCGAGCAAACGCGCGCTTTGCGGAGACCCAAGAGTGACTCCGTCGTCCGTGACCCGCCGGGGTGGGCGTGCCGGGCGCGGCGGCGGCATCTCGATAGCATCACTCCGAACTGGATTCGGTCTCTATGTAAGGTGCTGCCCATGGACCTGAACGGAGTTTCCGCCGTCGTATCCGGTGGCGCGAGCGGCCTCGGCGAGGCCACCGTCCGCGCGCTGGCGGCCGAGGGTGTCAAGGTGGTCGTCGCCGACCTGAACGAGGACAGGGGGACGTCCATCGCCGATGAGGTCGGCGGTGTCTTCGTCAAGACGGACGTGTCCGACGAGGAGCAGGTGCAGGCAGCCGTGCAGGCCGCCGTAGACACCGGACGGCCGCTGCGCGTCATCGTCAACAGCGCGGGCATCGGCTGGGCGTCCCGGACGGTGAACCGCGACGGAACCCCGCACGACCTCGGGAAGTTCGAGACCGTCATCCGGGTCAACCTGATCGGCACGTTCAACCTGATGCGGATCGGCGCCGCCGCCATCGCCAAGACCGAGCCGGTGGACGAGGACGGCGCCCGCGGCGTGGTGATCAACACCGCGTCCATCGCCGGGATCGAGGGACAGACCGGGCAGGTCGCCTACTCGGCGTCCAAGGGCGGCATCATCGGCATGACGCTGCCCGCGGCCCGCGACCTCGCCGCGATCGGCGTGCGGGTGAACACCATCTGCCCCGGCATCATCGACACGCCCATCTACGGGCAGGGCGAGGAGGCGGAGGCGTTCAAGGCCAGGCTCGCCGCGCCCGTTCCGTTCCCGAAACGGATGGGCCGGGCGTCGGAGTTCGCGCACCTCGTCAAGTCCCTGGTCGAGAACGACTACATGAACGGCGAGACGATCCGTTTCGACGGCGGTATCCGGTTCCAGCCGAAGTGAGGTCCTGAAGAGATGACCGACGCCGTGTCCACCGAGGGTGGACGACCCCCCACGTCCCCCGACGCAGCCGTGCTGACCCACGAGGACGGCGGTGTCCTCGTCGTCACGATCAACCGTCCGAAGGTGCGCAACGCGATCAACGGCGAGGCCGCACGCGGGATCGCCGCCGCCATGGACGAGCTGGACTCCCGCAAGGACCTGTCCGTCGGCATCCTGACGGGCACGGGCGGCACCTTCTCCTCCGGGATGGATCTCAAGGCGTTCCTCACCGGGGACGTCGCCTCCGTCGAGGGACGCGGGTTCGCGGGCGTCACCGAGCGGCCACCGGCCAAGCCGCTCATCGCGGCCGTCGAGGGGTACGCCCTGGCGGGCGGCTGTGAGCTGGCGCTGGCCTGCGACATGATCGTGGCGGCGCGGGACGCCCGGTTCGGGCTGCCCGAGCCGAAGCGCGGGCTGATCGCCGCGGGCGGCGGCCTGCTGCGGCTGCCCCGGCGCATCCCGTTCCATATCGCCATGGAGATCGCCCTGACCGGCGACGCGTACCCGGCGGAGCGGATGGCCGAGCTGGGGTTCGTCAACCGGCTCACCGAACCGGGCGGCGCGCTCGCCGCGGCGCGGGAACTGGCCGCCACGATCGCCGGGAACGCGCCGCTGTCGCTCACGGCGACCAAACGGATGATCGTCGAGTCCGCCGACTGGACGTCCGACGACATGTGGCGCAGGCAGCAGGAGATCGCGCTGCCCGTCATCACGTCCAGGGACGCCCGGGAGGGGCCGACGGCCTTCGCCGAGAAACGCAGGCCGAACTGGCAGGGCGAGTAGCTCCAAGATGTGTGGAGTATGGCCGTTGTAGGCGTCCCTCCCGGTGGTTATTGTTCGGGACGGCGTCCGATTCCTCCGGAAGGGAGCGAGCCATGGACGTCGGTGCGGCGCCGGCGAGAGTTCGCCAGGGAGCACCGCCTTCGCTGGTCGGACGTTCGGCACTGCTCGCGTCCATCGAGGCCCGCCTCACCGCGAACGGCAGTGCCGTTCTGACGGGTCCGAGCGGCATCGGCAAGACCGCCCTGCTCGAAGCGGTCGGGGCCGCGGCGGCCGCGCGGGGAGAACTCGTCCTGCGGGTCGCGGGCACGGAGACCGAGCGGTGGGTGTCCTGCTCGGGGCTCGCCGAGCTGCTCGACCAGTTGCCCGACCGGCTCATCGCCGATCTGCCGCGCGACCGGCTGACGGGGTTGCCCGTGCCGCATTCGGCGGCGTCCGGTGACCGGGCGCCGGACGGTTCAGCCGAGCCTTCGCCCGGCCGGTCGTTCGCGGACCGATCCACGACCGACCATGTCGCGTGCCGGTTGGCCTTCCGGGGGCTGCTCGCCCGCTGCGCCGAGGAACGCCCGGTGCTGCTCACCGTCGACGACGCGCAGTGGTTAGACACCGAGTCGGTGCACGCCGTCCGATACACCGTGCGCAGGCTCGCCGCACGCGGTGTGCGGGCCGTCGTCGCGGGACGCTGGCCGGACGGTTTCGCCGCCGGCGACGGGGGCAGCGCGCCCTGGGCTCCCACCCCCGACGCCCTGCACCTGCCCGTCCCGCCCCTCGGGCCGGACGAACTCGCGGAGATGTTCGACAGCTACGGGCTTCCCGTCCGCGTCGTGAACACCCTGCACTCCGACTCCGGCGGCAACCCCTACCTCGCGCTGGCGCTCGGTGGCGCGTTCACCGACCGCATTCCCCGGCACTGGCGTCCGGCCCCGCTGCCGCAACGCGTCCAGGCCGTGATCGCGGAGCGGCTGGCGCGGCTGCCCGCGCAGGCGCACGAGACGCTGCTGATGGCGGCGCTGGCGATCCGGCCGACGATCGACCTGTTGCGCCGGGCCGGACGCGCCGAGGCCGCGCGGGACATCCGGCACGCCGCCGGCCTGGGCCTGCTGATCACGGAGGGCGGCGGGCTCAGGTTCACCCCGCCCGCCGTCGGCACCGTCCTCGCCGAGTCCGCCGACGCGCGGCATCTGGCGCGGGTGCACCGGGCGCTCGCGGACGTGGTCCCGGACGCGGCGGGACGGACCAGACACCGCGCCCTCGCCGACCCCGGCCCGAACGCCGAACTCGCGCATTCGCTGGTCACCGCGGCGGAACAGGCCGTCCGGCAGGGGGCGCACCGGATGGCCGCCGAGCTGTACCGGCTGGCCGCGGACCGGTCACCGGCCGAACCGGCGGCCGAGCGGCTGGAGTGGCTGGTCGCGGCGGCCGAGACCGGCGCGAACGGCGGGCTGCCCGACCTCGTGCACCGCGCCGCCGAGGCCGTGCTCGCGGCCGACGCCACCCGGGCGCAGCGGGTGCGGGTCAGGCTCGCCCTGCTCGACCTGTCCGGCCAGGGGCTCGCCGAGATGGGCGAGGTGTTCGCCGCCGCGCTGGTGGACGCGGACGGCGACCCGGCGTTGCTCGCGCCGCTCCGGATCCGGATGGCCCTCGGCGCGCTGCTGAACGGCGCGCCCGACCGTGCCGAACACGAGGCCGACGGCGCGCTGGCGAACGCGCGGGCCGCGGGCGACACGGCGCTGGAGGCCAAGGCCCTCGCCCTGCGCGCCAACATCGCGCTCATCGAGGGACGCGGCGACTACGTCGGCGACATGCGGCGTGCCCTGCGCCTGCCGGAACCGCCCCTGGACGGCCAGTTGCACACCACCCCGCGGTACATCGCCGCCTACTGCGCCATCACCGAGGACCGGCTGACCGAGGCGCGCGCCGAACTGCTGCGGATGCTGGCGCTGGTGGAACGCGGGTCCGGCGAGGAGGTCGTGCACGTCCTGCGGAACCTGACGGAGATCGCCGTCCGCACCGGCCGGTGCCGGGAGGCGCTGGACTTCGCCGACCGGGCGATGCGCGTGACGAAGGAGGCCGCGTTCAGCCCCGGACCGGCCTGGTACCACGGCGCGCTGGCGGAGCTGGCGGGCGGCGGCATCCACCGGGCCGTGGCGCTCGCCGAGCGGGGATTGCGGGCGTCCGAGCAGGAGAACGACGTCGTCTTCCAGACACGGCTGCTGCACGTCCTCGGTGTCGCCCGGATGCGGCTCGGCGACGTCCGCGCCGGGGTCGACACCCTGTGGCGGATCGACGCGCTCGCCGCCATGGACGGGCAGGGCCGCGGGCTGCGATCGCCGATGGTGCTGCGCTGGCACAGCGACCTCGCCGAGGGGCTCGCGGCGCTCGGCGAGGTCGACCGGGCCGAGGAGGTGATCCGCGCGACGCGCGCCGCGGTCGGCGGACGGGCAAGGGGCGTCGGCGTCACCGGCCGGCTGGACCGCGCGGAGGCCTGTGTGCGCGCCGCCCGCGGCGAACCCGACGAGGCCGTGGAGCTGCTGCGGCGGGCGACGACGCTGTTCGAACGGCTCGGCCAGCCGCTGGAGGCGGGGCAGTGCCTCCTCGAACGGGCCCGGATCGAACGCCGGCGCCGCCGCGCCGGGGCCGCCCGGCAGGCCGCGGCGGAGGCCCTGGAGATCTTCGTGCGGTGCGGGGCGCGGCCCTGGGCGGAGCAGGCGCGGCACCGGCTCGCCCGGCTGGACATGGGCCTCCAGGACGGGACGGTGCCGTCCGGTTCGATGGCGCACACGGCGCTGACGGAGGGGGAGCGGCGGATCGCGCTTCTCGTCGGGCAGGGCGCCACGAACCAGCAGGTGGCGAACCGGTTGTTCCTCAGTGTTAAGACCGTCGAGGCGTCCCTCACCCGCATCTACCGCAAGTTGGGCATCCGGTCGCGCACGCAGCTCGGCTCTCTACTGGGCTCCGGCCTGGACGGGCTCGGCGGCGGCCTGGACGGCTCGGGCGCGACCCTGTCCCGCTAGCCCTCCGCCACGCCCGCTGAGCGGCCTTACCGGGATTCCCCCTGTGTTGGCGGGCACCTTCTCCCGATTTCAGCCCCCTGTCCACCCCTACGGCATGTAGGGGTTTCCCTTGTTTTCGTCCCGATCTCCCTATGTGTGGGGCGCGCGGCGAACTTTACGGTGACATGCACACAAATGCATGCGATCGTTCCCGAGTCAACCATTCTCCGGCACTCCGGAGCTCCACCGGCGCCTTTCCCGCGTCCGGCGGAGCGAGCCCCCCTCCGCCGTCACCCCCCAGACGGCCGGTAGACAAGGAGACCGTGTGAGATCCACACCCCCCCGACGCGTGCCAAGGCGCGTCACGACCGGCACCGCGCTGGTCACCGTGGCCGCGATGGCGGTACTCGGCATGCAGACCGTGTCCGCCGCCGCCCAGCCCCCCGCCCGGCCCCCCGCCAAGGGCGACCCCGGCCAGATGCCGGCGAAGGTGAGCCCACAGGAGTACAAGGCGCTCATCGGCAAGGCCAAGGCGCAGGAGGACGAGACCGCGTCGCGGTTGAAGCTCGGCGGCGAGGTCGAACTCAGGGTCAAGAGCGTCATCAAGAACCAGGACGGCAGCACGCACGTCCGCTACGCGCAGACGTACGACGGCCTGCCCGTCCTCGGCGACGAGGTCATCGTGCACCGCGCGCCGTCCGGCGCCATCACGCGCGTCACCCAGTCGGCCATCGGACCGCTGAAGGTGGACACCGCGCCGAAGACGCTGGCGTCCACCAAGCCGGCGACGCCGAAGGCGGAGGGCAGCAAGGCCCCCCGCAAGGTCGTCTGGATGGGCGAGGACGGGAAGCCGGTCCTGGCCTGGGAGACGGTCGTCGGCGGGACGCAGAAGGACGGCACCCCCAACCGGTTGCACGTCGTCACCGACGCCGGCACCGGCAAGAAGATCATCGAGTGGCAGGGCGTCCACACCGGTACCGGCCGCAGCATGTACTCCGGCACCGTCGAACTGGGCACGTCCGGCTCCGGCGGCTCCTTCGTCCTGCGGGACACCGGGCGCGGCAACCACGAGACGACCGACCTGCGCGGCGCCCAGTCGGGCAAGGGCACCGTGTTCACCGACAGCGACGACACCTGGGGCAACGGGACGGCGAGCGACCGCCAGACCGCCGGTGTGGACGCCGCGTACGGCGCCGGTCAGACGTGGGACTACTACAAGACCGTCCACGGTCGCTCCGGTATCCGCGGAGACGGTGTCGGCGCGTACTCGCGCGTCCACTACGGCCAGGCGTACGTGAACGCCTTCTGGGAAGACAGCTGCTTCTGCATGACGTACGGCGACGGCAAGGGCAACAACAGCCCGTTGACCGAGCTGGACGTGGCCGGACACGAGATGACCCACGGCGTCACCTCCAACACGGCCGGGCTGATCTACCAGGGCGAGTCCGGTGGTCTGAACGAGGCGACGTCCGACATTCTCGCCACCGCCATGGAGTTCTGGAGCAACAACCCCAGCGACGTGGGCGACTACCTCATCGGCGAGAAGATCAACATCTTCGGCAACGGTACGCCGCTGCGGTACATGGCCCGTCCGAGCCAGGACGGCAACTCGCTGGACAACTGGTCCTCCCGGGCCGGGAGCGTGGACGTCCACTACTCCTCGGGCATCGCGAACCACTTCTTCTACCTGCTGTCCGAGGGCAGCGGTAAGAAGGTCATCAACGGCGTCAGCTACGACTCGCCGACCTACGACAACAAGCCCGTGACCGGCATCGGCCGGGAGAAGGCCGCGGCGATCTGGTACAAGGCCCTCACCGAGGAGATGGGGCCGAGGACCAACTACGCCGACGCGCGCCGCGCGACCCTGGAGGCGGCCGCCGGGCTCTACGGCGAGCAGAGCGCCGAGTGGGCCGCGACCGCCAACGCGTGGGCCGCGGTCAACGTCGGGGCGCGCGTGAACCCGCCCGACGACAACGAGCCGCCGGACGACAACGAGCCGCCGGACGACGGCACCGCCTGGGCCGCCGGCAAGGCCTACAGCGCGGGTGACGTGGTGACCTACGAGGGCGTGAAGTACCGCTGCCGCCAGGCCCACACGTCCATCCCCGGCTGGACCCCGGCCAACGTTCCGGCCCTGTGGGAGGCGATCTCACGGTAGTGACCTGACGAACGACCTGATGTGATTCCCTTCCGGCGCCGCGGTGCCCGTGCTCGCACGGGCACCGCGGTGTTTCGCGGGCGTCTATTCTCGGTTCATGATCAACGACGAGGGCGAGATCGTCCCCCACGGAATCGACGTCACCACCCCGCACATCGCCCGCATCTACGACTACTGGCTCGGCGGCAAGGACAACTTCGCCGCCGACCGGGCCGCGGCCGAGCGGGTGATGGCCGCCACGCCGACGATCAAGCCGGGCGTCACCGCGAACCGTGCGTTCCTCAGCCGGGTCGTCCGCTTCATGACCGGGGAGGGAGTCACCCAGTTCCTCGACATCGGGACCGGCATCCCCACCGCCGACAACACGCACCTGGTCGCGCAGGCGGTGAATCCCGCGAGCCGCGTCGTGTACGTGGACAACGACCCGATCGTCGCCAACCATGCCCGTGCCCTGCTGGCCGGGGTGACCGCGCCCACCGCGTTCATCGACGCCGATCTCCGCGACACCGACCGGATCCTGGAGGAGGCCGCAGGTCTCCTCGACTTCGACCGGCCCGTGGGGCTCCTGCTCATCGCCATCCTGCACTGCGTCCCGGACGACGACGACCCGCGCGGCATCGTCCGCACCCTCATGGACGCGCTCGCCCCCGGCAGCTTCCTGGCCGTCACCCATCCCGGGATCGACCAGCTTCCGGAACAGATGTCGGCCGCGGAGAAGACCCTCACGAAGGCCATGGGCTACCGGGTCACGTTCCGCACCCGCGACGGCGTCGGCGAATTCTTCACGGGCCTCGACCTGCTCCCGCCGGGGGTCGTCCCCGTCCAGGACTGGCGTCCCGCGCCCGACGCCCCGCCGACCGCGATCACCGGTATGTGGGGCGCCGCCGCCCGCAAATCCTGACCGGTCGACCGGCGCCCGGACCACCCCGGACCACCCCGGGACCACCTCGGGCCATCCGGTCAGCGGTTCAGCGGTTCAGCGGTTCAGCGGAAGTCGTTCTCCTTGAGTTCGGTCACCCAGGCGCGGCGCTCGGCGATCTTGCCGTCGCGCATGACGAAGACCTCGGCCATGGACATGCGCATCTCCCCGCCCTCCGCGCGGCGCGCGACGCCGTTCACCTCGGCCATGATGACGTCGTCCTGCTCGACCATGCGGACGACCTCCAGCTCGGGAGGGTCGATGAAGTGCGGCGCGCCGTCGATCGCCTTGTCGTAGGCCTCCTTGCCGGTCAGGCGGAACGCGCCGAAGACCGTCCACACGATGTCGTCGGTCAGACAGGACAGGATCTGCTCATGGTCGTTCTTGCGGAAGCCGTCCAGATACCTGGTGACGGTCTCGACGTTTCGTGACATGGTGCTTCGTCCTCCACCCTCAAACCGCTTGCTCCATGCAAGCACTCCGGATCGTAGTGAGATCTGGTTGTAAAGTGCAAGCAGCTCGTCTCTGGAGGTGTCATGGCCGAGGTGCCGCGTTCCGGATGCCCGATCAACGCCGCGGTCGAGGTGCTCGGCGACCGCTGGACGCTCCTCATCCTGCGGGACATGGTGTTCGGCGACCGCCGCCACTTCCGGCGGCTTCAGTCGCAGTCGGCGGAGGGCATCGCGTCCAACATCCTGGCGGACCGGCTGCGGACCCTCGTCGAGACGGGCCTGCTCACCCGCGACGACGCCGGACGCGGTCAGCGCGCGACCTACACCCTGACCGAGGCCGCCATCCAGCTCGTGCCCGTGCTGGTGCACCTGGGCGCGTGGGGTGCCCGCAACCGTCCGACCAGCCCCGAGCTGCGGGCGGGCGCCGAGCTGATGGAGGCGGAGGGGCCGGAACTCTGGAACGACCTGATGGCGGAACTCCGCGAACGGCATCTCGGCGTTCCGCGGCCCGACACCGGCGGCCCGACCGCCACCGAACGCCTCGCCGCCTACGCGGAGGCCATCACCGGGTCGAGCCGCTGATCAGAGGATGTCCAGTACGGCGGCCAGCAGACCCGCGCGAGTCTCCTCGCGCATGGCGTCGATCTTGGTCAGCCCGCTGGTGGGCAGATTGATCACCTTGCCCAGGCTGATCTCCTCCTTGGAGACCACGCCGAGCGCCCACACGACGTCGCCGCCCGGGATGGAGTTGAGCGCCGGCCCGGAGATGACCACCGCCGTTCCGTGGCCGTCGGTCACGATGTCGCCCTGCCGGAGGTGGTCGCCGACCCGCAGCGCCTCCCGGTGCGCCTCCTGGAGTTCCATGGGCGTGTTGCGCCAGGGTTGGTCGCCGGAGATGCCCCACCGCACCCAGTCGAGGGCGTCGGACACGTACTCCTTGCTCGCGGAGTCCAGCTCCTCCGGATCGAGGTCGGCCTGCGGGACGTGATCCAGCGCGGCGAACGACAGCGCCTGACCGTCGCCCCGCGTGCGGAGCACCCACACGTGCTTCGTGTTCGGCAGGCCGTTGTACCTGTCGTTGGACACCACCAGGCACGGCTGCTCCCTGGTGACAGTGAGGATGCCGCCGAGACTCTTGCGCTGGATCAGCGCATAGTGGAACGTGCCCTGTCGCATCGCGCAATTACAAGGCGCAATACACGCGGGTGTCAATACATCCATTTATGAGCCACGCCGTTTGTCTCGGACAGCGCCCCCCTAATCACTCAACGTCCGCATCGGGGACCACCGAGCCACCGCCCCCGCCTGCTGAGGTGTGCGGCTCGCCCGGTCGCGGGACAATGCCGGAATTCCGGTGACATCTCGTGTGGGGAGCGCCGTGCCGGGCCTTGTGAATTGGCGGCGGCCGGTGTTCGAGGGCGCCCGGGGTGGGTCAGTCCCAGCGCGTGGCGCGTTGGCGTTTTACCGCGCTGCGGCGCTTCTTGTTCTCCAAGCGGCGTTCGTTGATGCCGCGGGGAATCTTCTTGGGGATGCGCTTCTTCGGGGGCGGGGCGGTCGCGTCGGCCAGCAGGGTCGCCAGGCGGGTGCGGGCCGCGTCGCGGTTGCGCTGCTGGGAGCGGTACTCCTCGGCGCGGATGGTGAGGACGCCGCGGACCAGGCGGTTCGCGAGACGGTCCAGGGCGCGGGCCTTGAGATGGTCCGGCAGGGACGGGGAGTTCGCGACGTCGAAGGAGAGTTCGGCGGCGGTGGCGCTGGTGTTGACATGCTGCCCGCCCGGCCCCGAAGAACGGGAGAAACGCCAGCTCAGCTCGGACTCCGGAATGGAGACCGAGCCGCGGACGTGGACACGATCGGACATGTTCCCATTGTCGCAGGGATGAGTGATCTTGTCGTCCGAGTAATCCGCGCGCGGGCGTGCGGCCGCGGAACGTCGTGTGCGATCCCGCGGCCGCCCTCCCATGCCGGGTCCCTTCCGGCCCGGCCCGGCCGGAAGGGACCCTCTGCCCGGTTCGCCGTCCGTCCGCCCGCTCCCCCCAGAGCTTGGCCGGTCGGCGTCCCGGGTCAGCCCGGGGTGCCGGCGATGTCTCGCCGGCGGTGTCGGCGTCGACGACCCGCCCGGGGCGGGCGGAGCGCCGTCCGACCGCGGGAACGCCGCCCGGCGGGTTCGCGGGCGTCCTCCACGACATGCGCGTTCATGCGGTCCCCTGCCGTCCACTCACCATGGAGCGTGCGCGGCGCGGCTGCAGACTGGCTGGAGCCAACCTGAAAGTGTGCTGAAAGCGGACATCAACCAAAAAACCGCGGTCGAGGGGACGTGCGGCGTGGCGTCCCCCCGACCGCGGGTGCCGGTACGGCGCGGGGTACTGCTGGCCAGGGCGCGACCTCCCGTTCCCCGTCGGGAACGGGGCGCGCCCTGTGCCGACCACTTAAACGCACGTAGCTGAACGTTGGCTGAACGCCATCTTCAGTCATCGTCCAAAGGAAGGACGACCCGGAACGTGGCGCCCTCGCCGGACGAGGAGTCGGCCTCCACCAGCCCGTCGTGGGCGGCGACCAGCGCGGCGACGATGGCGAGGCCGAGGCCCGTGCCGCCACCCGCGCGGGAACGGGCCTCGTCGGCCCGGTAGAAGCGTTCGAAGACGCGTTCCGCCTGTTCGGGGGCGAGTCCCGGGCCCGAGTCCGCGACCTCCACGGTCACGGCGGGCGCGTCCCGCAGCCTCCCGGGGAAGAGACGCACGTCGATCGGCGTGCCCTTGGGGGTGTGCGTGAGGGCGTTGGTGAGCAGGTTGCCGAGCACCTGCCGCAGCCGCGCCTCGTCCCCCCGCACCTGGTACGCCAAACCTCCCTCCAGCGAGAGGTCGATCTTTCGGTCGGGTGCGAGGACTCTGGCGTCCTGGACGGCGTCGGCGGCGACGGCGAGGAGATCCACCGGGCGCCGCTCGATCGGACGCTGCCGGTCCAGGCGGGCGAGCAGCAACAGATCCTCCACCAGCAGGCCCATCCGGGACGCGGTGTCCTCGATCCGGCCGACCAACCGGTCGAGTTCCTCGGGGGTGCGGGCCGCGCCCTGCCGGTAGAACTCGGCGAAGCCGCGGATCGCGGTCAACGGGGTGCGCAGCTCATGGCTGGCGTCCGCGATGAACCGCCGCATCCGCTCCTCCGACCGGCGTGCCGTCTCCTCCGACCGCCGGGCCGCGGCCTCGGAGTCGGCGCGGGCCCCGAACGCCGCCTCGATCTGCGCGAGCATCGTGTTCAACGACCGGCCGAGCCGTCCCATCTCGGTCCGCGGATCGCCCTCCGGGACACGGCGCGACAGATCGCCCGCCGCGATCGCGCCCGCCGTCTCCTCCACCGCGGCGAGCGGGCGCAGGCTGGCCCGGACGACCAGCACGCCGAGCCCGACCAGGACGCTCAGCACCAGCAGGCCCACGATGGCGTCGATCGTCACGAGACTGCGGACGGTCCGGTCGACCTCCTCCAGGCTGAACGCGAGGACGAGCACACCGCCGGTGACCGGCGCGGCCAGGATCCGCCACTGCGAACCGCCCGTCCCGTTCACGGTGAACGGACGGTCCATGCGCTCGCTCATGTCGTCCGGCAGCCGCGGATGGCCCGACTCGCTCCACGCCGAGTTCTGCCACACGATGCTGCCGCTGGTGGCACGGACCTGCGCGTACATCTCGCTCGGAATCCGGACGTTGATCTCCCGCTGTCCGCTGCGCAGCCCCTCGACGACCTGGTCGACCGCGCGCCCCACCGAACCGCGCAACTGGTCGTCGGCCCGTCCGACGAGGTATTGCCGCAGGACGGACGCGCCCGCCGCGGCCATCACGGTCATCCCGAGCGTGACCAGGACGAGCATGCCCGCGATCAGCTTGACGCGCAGGGACGTCCGGCCCCACAGACGGGCCATTTCGCGGCGCGGCCACGGATGCGGGCCCGCGCCGGGAAGGTCCGTCCGTGCCGGCGCCGGCCGGGAGGCCGTGGACGCCGGGAACCGCGTGGCCATCAGCCCGATCTCGACGGCTCGCGCAGGACGTATCCGACGCCGCGCAGGGTGTGGATGAGCCGCGGCTCGGCGTTGTCGACCTTACGGCGCAGGGCCGACACGTACGACTCGACGATGCCCGCGTCGCCCCGGAAGTCGTAGTTCCACACATGGTCGAGGATCTGCGCCTTCGACACGACCCGCCCCGCGTTGGCCATGAAGTACCGCAGCAGTTTGAACTCCGTCGGCGACAGTTGGATCGCGCGCCCGCCGCGCCACACCTCGTGGCTGTCCTCGTCGAGTTCGACGTCCGCGAACACCAGTCGCGGCGGTGGCTCGGTCATGCCGCCGCGGAACCGCCGCAGCACGGCCCGGATGCGCGCGATGACCTCCTCCAGGCTGAACGGCTTGGTGACATAGTCGTCCCCGCCGATCGTCAGCCCCTTGACGCGGTCCTGCACGGCGTCCCGCGCGGTCAGGAACAGCACGGGGGTGTGGTCGCCGCCGGACCGCAGCCGCCGCGCGACGTCGAAACCGTCGATGTCGGGCAGCATCACGTCCAGGACGATGAGGTCCGGGCGATGCCGCCGTGCCGACTGGACCGCGTCGGCGCCGTTGGTCGCGGTGACCACGTCGAAACCGGTGAAACGCAGGCTGCCGGCCAGGAGCTCCAGGATGTTGGGCTCGTCCTCGACGACGAGCAGCGTCGCCTCCGCCGCCCTCCCGCCGTTCGCCGTCCGATCAACCAATGGCACAGTCCCCCCTCGACACTTACCGGAGAGGTTCCCACTTCAACCTGAATGTCCCCTGAATGTTCCCCGGGTATCGGTTGAGCGCGCCGGATCGGCGGTCCGAACGGTCGAGCGGGCTAACGGTCGAGCGCGCGGATGGCGCGCATCGCCTCGCGCCGCGCGTCGCCGGACAGGACGTCGATGTAGACGCCACCGTCTAGGTGCCCGCACTCGTGCTGGAGACAACGGGCGAAGTAGCCGGTGCCCTCGACGCGGACGGGCCGCCCCTTCATGTCGACGCCCTCGACGACGGCGTGCGCGTGGCGGGGCGTGTCGAAACGCATCCCCGGGACGGACAGGCAGCCTTCCGGCTCGACGAGCATCTCCCCGTCGGCGACCACGAGCCTGGGGTTGACGACGTGACCGACGTGCCTGCGTCCGCGGTCGTCCTCACAGTCGTACACGAACGCCCGCAGACCCACGCCGACCTGGTTGGCGGCCACGCCCGCGCCGTCCTCCTCGTACATGGTGACGAACATGTCGTCGACGAGCCGTTCCAGCGCGGCGTCGAACGTCCGGACCGGGTCGCACTCGGTGCGCAGAACCGGATCTCCGAGGATTCTGATCGGACGGGCGTTTCCGCCCCGCGTGTGGGTCCTCTTGCTCACCCCAAAGATCTTATAGACGACGATGTCCGCCCAGGGACGCCCCTGGGCGGACATGTCACCGTCCGGCGTCGCGGACGGCCTACAACTCGATGGGCCCCCGGGGCTGCTGCGGCGGAACGACCGGGGTCGTGCCGGCGGGCGGCGGCGGGGCGATCGGCGCGCTCGGCTCCTCGACCGGACGGGCGTGCTTGGGCTGCTGGGGGGTGGCCGCGACCGGGATGTCGGCGGTCGGCTCGGGCTTCTTCACGGGCGGTGTGCTCGGCTGGGCGGGACCGGCGGCGGCCGGCTTGGCCGCGGCCGGCGCGGGCTGGGCCGGCTTGCTCCGGGGCGCGGTCTGCCGGACGGCGTCCTCGACCATCTTCTCCAGCGGGCCCGCCTCGTTCTCCGCGGTGAGGAGGCGGTGCAGGGTCTCGCTGATCTCGGTGAGGCGCTGCAGGGCCTGGGTGTGGTTCTTGGTGAGCGACGTCAACCGCTGCGTCGCGCCCTCGTTGATCACGCTGGCCCGGCGCTCGGACGCGGTGAGGGTGCGCTCGGCCTCCAGCCGGGCGCTGGTCACCGTCTGCTCGGCCTCCTGCTTGGCGGACGACAGGACGTTGTCGGCCTCCTTCTTGGCGGAGGCGAGCACGGTCTCGGCCTTGTCCTGCGCGTGGGCGAGATTCTTCTCGGCGTGCGCGCGGGCCTCGTCGATGATCCGCTTGGACTCCTGCTCGGCGTCCTTGCGGATCTCCGCGCCCTTGGTCTCGGCCTGGGCGACCTTGTCCTGGGCCTCGTCCTCGGCCAGGTTGATGATCTGGCGGAGCCGGTCGCTCAGGTCGTCGCCGGTGGGCTTGCGCGCCTCCCGGAGTTCGGCCATCTCGCGGCGGAGCCGCTCGGAGTCGTCGTGGGCACGGGCGAGCCGAGCCTCGAGCTCTCGGTTCTTCTGGAGGAACCGCGCGATGTAGTCGTCGACTTGGCGGCGGTTGTAGCCGCGCATGACGATCTCGAACTCGTGCGCGTCGTCTTTGAGGAGGTTCGGCAGGATTTCGGCTTCGTTGCTCATGATGCCTTGGGGGTCGTTGGCGGGGGTCATCACCCCGTCAGGGTCGGGTTGCTCTCCTCACCCGCCGGTGAGCGGGTCCACATGCGGAAACGTCAGGACGACTCTTGTCCGGTCCACCCCATTCGCGCAACCGGAACGCGCTTCTCGCCGCCGTTTCTTCACCTGGTGAGGCGACAAACTATCCAATCTCGGAAAATTCGTGCTATCTCGACAGGGCGTGTCGCGGGCCGGTTCCGGCCCACCCGGCGGACGCGCGCGGGCCAGGACCTGTTTCGAGGTGGCCTCAGCCCGCGCGCGAACGCGTGACCCGCCCGGCGGAGCGACGCCGGAGGCGAGCGCAGCCGGGCGGATCGCGAAGCGATGCGCGTTCGCCCAGGCACGGTCACGTAGCGAGCCGCAAGGCGAGCGAAGTGGGCCGGGCCTGTAGTAAACACAGCCGCAAGGCGAGCGAAGTGGGCCGGGCCTGTAGTAAACACAGCCGCCAGGCGAGCGCAGTGGGCCGGGACTTTGCAACACCGCTTAGCATCGGCCTCATGAAGTACCTCGGATCGTTGGGTGAGGACCGGCCGGACGTCGACCCCGAGGCGTGGATCGCGCCCGGCGCGGTCGTCGTCGGCCGGGTCAGGCTGGGACGCGCGTCCAGCGTCTGGTACGGCTCGGTGCTGCGCGGTGACGACGAGGAGATCGTCGTCGGCGAGGAGTGCAACGTCCAGGACCTGTGCTGCCTGCACGCCGACCCGGGGACGCCCGCCGTCCTCGAAGACCGGGTCAGCCTGGGCCACAAGGCGATGGTGCACGGCGCCCATGTGGAGACGGGCTCGCTCATCGGCATCGGCGCGATCGTGCTGAACGGGGCACGGATCGGCGCCGGGACGCTCATCGCCGCCGGAGCGCTGGTGCCACCCGGCAAGAAGATCCCGTCCGGTGTACTCGTCGCCGGAACGCCCGGCCGGATCGTCCGCGAACTGACCGACGACGACCGGCTCGTCCTGACGCACACCCCGCAGGTGTACGCGGAGAAGGCCCGCCGCCACCGCACCGCCGAGTGGCACTGACCCCGACCAGGCGCCGTCAAGGCCGGATTGGGACCCTTCTGACCTGCGGAGACGTGACGAACGTCCCGGTGAGGGAGAGCCCCGGCGTTTTCTGCTGACTACGATGACCATCGTGGTTTGGGGACCGGGTTATGGCAGTGCTCCGCCGCCCAGCCCCCCGACGGGGCAGGATCCGTTCGCGGAGGCAGAGCGGGACACGAGGGCGATGGTGGCCGCCGCGTGGTGGCCGTCGGCACCTCCGCAGCAACGCCATCACTCCATCGGCGGTCGCCTGCTCGCCCTTCCCGACGGCACCTGGTGGCTGTTCGGCGCCTGGGCCCGCTGGTACCGGCTGCATCCGTCCGACGGGCAGTGGTACCTGTGCCCGCCGCCCCGCACCCCCGCGGTCCGGATGGCGGCGCGGCCCGCGCATCAGGGGTCCGGGCGGATTCCGCACCTGCCGCCGCATGTGATCCCCGCCGGGCCCGACTTCGCCTATGACCCTCCGGCGGGCCTGCCGTTCGTCGGGCACGGGTTCGCCACCGAAGTGACGGCGCGCGTCCGGTCGACCGTCGAGTCCGCCGCCGCGCTGCACGCGCCCGACTACCCGCACTGGTCGCCGGAGTTCTCCAGCGACACGCCGTCCACCGTGGCCCTGGCGTGGGGCGTGATGTTGTGGTGCTCGTCCGCGCCCGCGTTCGACTCGCGGCTGGACGCGCAGATGCTCGACCTGTGGAAGCCCTACCGGGCCAAGCCGCTCCCGCACGTGGACGGCCCCCGCTGGCTCACGCCGCCGCCCCTGGAGGCCCTGGTCGGGCTGTACGCCGAGCGGTTGCGGGCCAGCCGGGTCGACGCGGCGGTCGTCGTGCTGCGGACGATGTGGGCCGTCGCCAGCGCCCTCCGCGACGACGTCCGGTTCCAGATGCGGGCGGACGCTTTGCTCGCCATCCTGAGCACCACGCTCGCCAACCCCACGGTCGACTACGGGGCGCTGCCCTACGGCGACCAGGCGATCGTCCAGCAGTGGCTGACGCGGTGCCCGCCGAACCTGGTCCCCGCGCTGCGGAACGAGAGTTCGCCGGGCGACAACTTCCGGCACGCGTTCTACACGCTCAGCGAACTGGTGGCCGACCTGTCCGGCGACCCCGTGGACCCCGCCTACATCGAGCCGCGTCTCGTCGCCGCCGCGCTGCTCGCCGCCGACCTGGACGTCGTCCGCAAGGACGTGGCCGGCTCCATCGTCCCGTGGCTGGACCCGGAGATCCGCTACACCGTGCAGGCGGTGTCGGAGCAGCAGGGGCATCCGCTGCGCCGGTTGTGGCCACAGGACATGCGCCTGCCGGAGCCGCTGCGGTCCGCCGCCGGGTCCGGGCCGGGTGCCGAGACGTTGCTGGCCGCGATGTACGAGCTCGACCTGGCCTGGTGCCGCCTGGGCGGGATGCCCGCGCGCCCCCGCGGTTTTCCCGTTCCGACGGCGATCGTCGCCGGGATCATCGGCCGCAACCGGGCCCGCGCGACGGCCGCCGCCCCGACCGCGACGCCGCCGCCGAGCCCGGCCCCGGCGCAGCCCGCCCCGTTCGGGATGCAGAGCCAGCCGGGGCTCGCCCCCGGCACGCCTCCACAACCGCAGGGGTCACCGTCCGAGCCCGACCGTCCGTTCGTCCAGCCGCCCGCCCAGCCGGGGTGGGAGAACGCGCCGGGCCCGCGGGCGGACGACCAGATGGCGGGGCAGGGGCAGCAGGCCGCGTTCGCCCATCCGGACCCGATCATCGGCGGTCGGCAGCCCGCCGAGGAGGACCGGGACGAGGGGAGCGTCGCGCCGCCCTACACCGAACTCGGGTTCCAGCGTCCCGGCGCGGCGCCGCCCGCACCGATGCAGAGCACCCCACCACCGCCGCAGCCGCCTACGCCCGCCGTGCCGGAGCAGCAGCTCGGCGGCTACTCGCCTCCGGAGGACGACACGCCGGACGGGAGCGTCGCGCCCCCGTACACGCAGCTGGGCTACCAGCCGGCGGGTGCCGCCCCGCAAATGCCGCAGCCGCCGCCCAACGTGCCGCAGCCACCGGCCCAGCCCCAGGCGCAGGCGCAGCCTCAACCGCAGGCACAGCCTCAAGCGCAGCCGCAGCCGCAGGCACACGCGCAGCCGGCTCCGGCGCCCGCCTCGTTCGATCCGCATGCCACGCGGATGGAGGGCTCGGGGGCGCCGCCGGTCCCGCCGGGCCCGCCCGGCACGCGCGTGTTGCAACCCGGTGACCTGGAGGCCGACGACCCCGCGCAGCCGCCGCCCTCCGCACCGGGCGCCGCGCCGCCGCCGGGGACGAAGGTCATGTCCAAGACGATGATCGGCGACTTCGACTTCCTGGACGACACCCCGGCGCCGGAACAGCCCGTCCACGAGATCCCGCCCCCGCGGGACCGCGGCGAACGACGCGTCCTGGAGCGGTTCGGGTTCGGGTTCGTGTACGGCGACCACGACGTGACGGACCTGCTCGCCGAGCTGCGCCGCCAGGTGCTGGAGCGCAACGCGCCCGTGAACGACGGCATCGAGGCGACCCGGGTGGACGGCGCGCCCAGCTCGATCAAACCGGCGGTGCCGGGCGTGCTACTGGTCGGCGGCCCGCACTCGGGGCAGCGCCGCCTCTCCCGGATGATCGCGTTGACGCTGGCGAACGCGGGCCTCGGCGACGGGTCGATCCGCGCGCACGACGCCGAGGACGTCCGGGACGCGCCCGCCGAGCGGATCGGCCGGATCCTCGCCCAGCCCGGCCCGGTGATCCTGTTCGAGCGGCTGGACGTCGCGATCCGCTGCGCGCCCGACCAGGGCGCGGTGGTCGGCGCGGTGCGCCGGGCCCGCCGCGACCCGGTGAACACCACGCCCGTCATCGCCACCTGCGAGCCGCAGGCGTACAAACAGCTTCTGCGGGACCATCCGAAGCTCGTCCAGGCGTTCCGCGTCCACCGGCTGCCCGACTTCAGCGATCTCGACAACCGCATGACGCTGCTGCACCTGCTGGCCGAGGAGCGGCGCGTCACCATCGGGGCGTCCGCGCTGGAGGTCGCCCGCGAGGACCTGAACCGGCTCCGCGGGCCGGGCGATCTCGTCAACGCGCGGCTGGTCGAGGCGTACCTCGACCAGGCGGCGCAACGGAACATGGAGCGCGCGGGGGCGTCCCACGACCGGCTCGTGCTGACCCCCGACGATCTCACGGGCGTCGCCGAGGGCATCGAGCCCGCGCTGCGCCCGCCCGGCGACATCGACGGCTACCTGCGGCAGCTCGACCAGCTCACCGGGCTGGAAGAGGTGAAGGACGCCGTGCACGAACTCGCCGAGGAGGCGGGGCTCGTCGCCGACCGGGCCCGGTACGGGGTGTCCGCAGGGGAAGGCCGACACCTGATCTTCGTGGGGCCGCCCGGGACCGGGAAGACGACCGTGGCGGGTCTCATCGGCGGCATCTACGCGGCACTCGGGCTGCTGGCGTCCGGGCATGTGGTCGCGTGCCGTCCCGTCCACCTGGCGGGACGTGACCGGGTCGACACCGAGAACCGTGTCGCGAGCATGGTGGAGCAGGCGCTCGGCGGGGTGCTGCTCGTCCAGGAGGCGTACCGCCTCGACCGGAGCCCGGCCGTCGTGGCGGAGCTGCTGCGCCGGATGAACGCGGCCCGGGGCAGGTTCGTGGTGGTCTGCTCCAGTCCGGCGGCGGAGATGGAGGGCTTTCTCGCGGGCAACCCGACGTTCCGCGCCGAGTTCGGCCGGACTCTGGAGTTCACCGGGATGGGCGACCGCGACATGGTGAAGCTCTTCCAGAGCTATGCCGAGCGCGACCTGTACATGCTGGACGAGGAGCTGAGGGTCGAGCTGCTGACCCGGTTCGAGCGGATGCGGGACGACCCGCAGTTCGCCTACGCGCGGACCGTCCGGGCGCTGTTCGAGCAGACGGTGGCTCGGCAGGCGGCTCGACTCCGGGGCGCCGACGTCAACGCCGCGACCGTGGCCCGGCTGACGGCCCGGGACCTGCCCGAGACGGCGCTGGAGCAGATGCTCGGCGACTTCCGTCCCGGGACGAACGGGACATAGGTATTAAACAGTCGATTGCTGGGAAGGCTTCCGGGAAGTCACCGCAGGGCCGGGGCGCGGCCCGGGACCGCACGGCCGCGGGGCCGGTGCGGAGCCCCCCGGATTGACAGGGTCACGTGTGGCCCTCGAATGGCCCTCTTGGGTCATGTGCCCGTCCAGGTGGGAAGCGTAGCCTCGGACCTGGGTGTGGGGAACGAACGGAGGTGGACGCTGGTGCGACAGTACCTCGATTTGCGCGTCCACGACCGTGTTGCGCTGGACGAGATCGAACTCTATGCCGAGATGCTCAGCGCGGTGGCGGCGGCGAAGCGCCCGCTGACCGTCGCGGAGATCGACATGGTGCTCGGAGTGCGGTCCGACGAAGCCGGTCGTCGCGAACTGATGCCACGGGACTGAGCGAGCGTCCCAGGGGGATCCGGAAGGGCGTCCTTCCGGAAGAAGAACGAAGAGCAGTCGCACGCGGCGAGCCGGGGACGCGTTCGCGGCGTCCCCGGCTCGCCTCATAGTGATCGACCCGCGACCCGCGAGCCGATGCGCCCCGTTCCGGTCGAACCCCTCGGCCTTCGCGCTCTGTAACAAATCTCACTGCTGACCTCAACCGGCCTTGACCGGAGGACCCCGCCGAACCGGCCCGAAACGCCGCCGTCCCCCGCAGATAGGGGTCTCGTGCGAGGTATGTACCCGATGATCCGGGGCAATCCTGGAAGTGAGAGGATGAAGGACACCAGCCGAAGCTGGGGCAAAGGTTCTTTTTACGGCTGGTAGCGCCTACGATCCTCTGCGGACTGTTCCGGCACATCAGGAGAACGACGTGCGCTTGCGTCTCACGCCGCGTGAGGACAGCTTCTACGACATGTTCGCCGATTCCGCGAACAACCTGGTCACCGGCGCCAGGCTGCTCGTGGAACTCATCAGCGACGGTGCCGACCGGGCAGCGATCGCGGAGAAGATGCGCGCCTGCGAGCATGCGGGCGACGAATGCACTCACGCGATCATGCGGCGGCTCAACGAAACGTTCATCACCCCCTTCGACCGCGAGGACATCTACCGGCTGGCCTCCACGATCGACGATGTGATGGACGAGATGGAGGAGGCCGCCGACCTCGTCGTCCTCTACAAGATCGAAGAGTTCCCGAAGGGCGTCGTCCACATGGTGGAGGTGCTGGAACGGGCGGCGGAGTTGACCGCCGAGGCGATGCCGAGGCTCCGGTCGATGAAGGAGCTCAACGAGTACTGGATCGAGATCAACCGGCTCGAGAACCAGGGCGACCAGATCTACCGCAAGCTGCTCGCGCAGCTGTTCAGCGGTGACTACGACACCCTGACCGTGCTGAAGCTGAAGCAGGTCATCGACCGGTTGGAGGACGCGGCCGACGCGTTCGAGCACGTCGCCAACACGGTCGAGACCATCTCGGTCAAGGAATCATGAGCGTGGGGGACGAGCCGCCGGAAGGGCGCGCCAGCGCCGTCGGCGGCCCGGTCGGCGTGGCGTTGACCAAGGACCAGCCCGCGGGCGCCGAACCGACGCTCGGTGAGCAGGTCCGCCGCGGCCCGGCCAGGTTCTGGCCCGTCCTGCTGATCGGCTTCCTCGCGGTGGTGCTCGCCGGGGCCCTCGGTCTCCGGTCGGACGCGCAGACCGCCGTGCTCATCCTCGTCGTCGTCATCGCGCTGGTCTTCGACTACACCAACGGGTTCCACGACGCCGCCAACGCCATCGCCACCTCGGTGTCCACCCGTGCGCTGACACCCCGGGCGGCGCTGCTGATGGCGGCCGTGATGAACCTGATCGGCGCGCTCCTCGGCGTCGAGGTCGCCAAGACCGTCAGCGAGGTCATCACCCCGCCGACGGGGCTGCACGGCCTCACCGTGGTCGCCGCGGGCGTGCTCGGCGCCATCACGTGGAACCTCATCACCTGGTACTTCGGGCTTCCCTCCTCGTCCTCGCACGCCCTGATCGGCGGCGTGGTCGGCGCCGGGTTCGCCTCGGCGTCCGCGGTGAGCTGGGGCACCGTCGTGGAGAAGGTCGCGCTGCCGATGGTGATCTCGCCGGTGGCGGGGTTCTGTCTGGCCTATCTCGTGATGATCGCCATCCTGTGGCTGTTCCGCCGCGCCAACCCCGGCCGGATCTCCCGCCGCTTCCGGATCGCCCAGTCGCTGTCGGCGGCGTCGATGGCGCTCGGCCACGGCCTCCAGGACGCGCAGAAGACGATGGGCATCATCGTCCTGGCCCTGGTCACCACCGGCCACTCCGACGGCAAGGACGTGCCCCTCTGGGTGATCGTCGCCTGCGCGAGCGCGCTGTCCCTCGGCACCTATGCCGGCGGCTGGCGGATCATGCGGACGCTGGGCCGCAAGGTGATCGAGCTGGATCCGCCCAAAGGATTTGCGGCTGAATCAACAGCCTCCATGATTCTTTACGCCACCGCATACATCTGGCACGCTCCAATTTCGACGACGCACACGATCACGTCCTGCATTATGGGCGTCGGCGCCACCAAGCGGCTGTCCGCCGTCCGGTGGGGGGTCGCGGGCAACATCGTCGTCGCGTGGGTCCTCACCATGCCGATGGCCGCGTCGGTGGCCGCCGTCGTCTACTTCGTCGTCCACTTCTTCGGAGGCTAGGACGGGCGTCCCGGCCCCCGAAGAAGCGGCCGCCGGGTCACCGCCCGGAGATACGGGTGAGCGGCGGTGGGGCGATGGTGCCCTGCGCCGCGAAGTAGGCGACGAGCGCGTCCAGGTCGATCGGACCGAGCACCTGGCCGGTCCCCTCGGTGAAGACGGTGAATCCGTCGCCGCCTCCGAGCAGGAAGTTGTTCGCCGCGACCTTGTAGGTGGCCGCCGGGTCGATCGGGGTTCCGTCGATGGTGATGCCGGAGACGCGGTCCCCGACCGGCCTGGACCGGTCGATGGTGAAGCTCAGGTTCGCCGACGGCTGGAGGATCTTCTCCCCGGCGGACGTCCACTGCTGTTCGAGAAGGGCGTCGAACCGTGCCCCGGTCAGGGACACGACGCCCATCACGTTGCTGAACGGCTGGACGGCGAACGCCTCGCCATAGGTGACCACGCCGTCGCCCTCCGAGCCGCTCGCCGCGAACGTCAGGTCGGTGCGGACACCGCCCGGATTCATCACCGCGACCTGTGCCCCGAGGCTCCTCATCGAAGCGAGCTGCGCGTCGGCGATGACGTCGCCGAGCGCGGTCTCGCCCGCCGGGGACTGCGCCCGAGTGAGATCGGCGCTGATCCTGCCGACGGGCTTGTCGGCGATCTCGGACACCCGCTCCTTCCACGTCTGGACGAATTGTTCCGTCGCCGGGTCCGGGGCGATGTCGCGGGTGACGACGTGGTTGTCGCCGCGCAGGCTGGAGCGGACGATGTCGCCCGTCCGGCGGTTCACCCGGAGGTCGACCTGGGTGATCACGCGTCCGAACGAGGAACCGGACGAGAACAGCCGCGGCCGTCCCCGCGGATCCTTGACGGTGCAGATGTACTGCTGGTGGGAGTGCCCGGACAGGACGACGTCGATCTCCGGATCGGCCTGCGCGGCGATCCGGGAACCGGCACCGGGCCGGACACCGCATTCGTCCGGCCGGGACCCGGGCTCGACCTGGTCGCCCTCATGGACGAGCAGGACCATCGCGCGGACGTCCCGCCGCCTCAGCTCCCGGGCGGCACGGTTCGCGGCGGCGACCTCGTCAACGAACTCCAGGTCCTTGATGCCCTCGGCGGTGACGATGCTGGGCGTGGTCTTGGTGACGACTCCGATGAACCCGACCCGAACACCATTGATCCGACGAATCGTCCATGGCTTCATGGCGGGCCTCTGATGCCGCTTCTTCAGCACGTTCGCGGCGAGGTAGTCGAACCGCGCACCACGCCACGTGCCCGCCGGAGAGCACCCGTCAACCGGGTGGCAGCCACCATGCTGGATGCGCAGCAGCTCCCGATACCCCTCGTCGAACTCGTGGTTGCCGACCGCGGAGGCCGTGACGCCCACGTCCCCGAGAAACTGGACGGACGGCTCGTCGTGATAGGCCGCGGAGATCAGCGGCGTGGCACCGATCAAGTCACCCTGCGCGACGGTGAGGGTGTCACGATCACGCAGCCGCTTGAGATGGGCCGCGACATAGGCGGCGCCCCCGGCGAGAACCGTGTCGCCGTTCTCGTCGATGACCCTGCCGGAGCTGCCGGACGGCGGCTCCAGGTTCCCGTGGAAGTCGTTGAGCGCGAGCAGCCGTACCGGTGCCGTCGGGGCCGGATGCGCCGCCGCGGGCTGCGCGGCGAGGCCCACGACGGTCAGCCCCGCCGTCGCGCAGGCCAGGAAGGTGCGTCGTCGAGTCATGCCGCGGACGTTAGGCGCGACCGGCATACGCCTCCAGGCGACCCGATGACGTTTCTGTGACAACTTGACCAGGGGATTCGCCGCATACAGTGTGGATCATGAACAAGGTGTGCCCGATGGGCGACGGCGAGGCCGCCGACGTGCTGGAACTGGTCGAGGCGGCCGCGGACGCCGACGGGGTCGGACCGCTGTCGGAGCACGCGCTGCTGGCCCTGCGGGGCGGCCGCGCGGGAACGGTGCTCCGCGACCGCGGCGTGATCGTGGCGTATGGACATCTCGATCCGCCGGACGGCGACGAGCCCGCGGCGGCGGAACTGGTCGTCCACCCGAAGCAGCGGCGGCGCGGACACGGCCGCGCACTCCTCCGTGCACTCCGCGCCGAGGCGAACGGCCCGCTGCGGATCTGGGCGCACGGCGACCTACCGGCCGCAGCGGCCCTCGCGGACGCGGAGGGCCTGACCCGGGCCCGCGCCCTCTTCCAGATGCGACGCCCGGCGTCGGGCCCGCTCCCGGAGCCGCACCTCGCGGAGGGCGTCACCCTGCGGACCTTCGAACCCGGCCGGGACGAACAGGCATGGCTGGAGGTGAACGCCCGCGCCTTCGCCGACCATCCCGAACAGGGCGCCTGGACGATCGAGGACGTCCGCGACCGCGAGGCCGAGGCCTGGTTCGACCCGTCCGGCTTCTTCCTCGCCGAACGCGACGGCCGCCTCGCCGGCTTCCACTGGACGAAGATCCACCCGGACGACATCGGCGAGGTCTATGTCATCGGCGTAGCCCCGGACGCCCAGGGCCTCGGCCTGGGCCGCGCCCTCACCCTGACGGGCCTGCACCACCTCCGCGACATGGGCGTCGACCAACTCATGCTCTACGTGGACGAGTCCAACACCGCCGCCGTCCACCTGTACGAGTCCCTCGGCTTCACCCACCACGCCGTAGACGTCATGTACGCGACCTGACATGGCCCCTCGATGTCGATTTCCATCTTCTCGACATCAGGTACGTCGCGCATAAGCAGTCCTTCTGTTGGGTGACCTCGGCTGGGGCCCAGTGATCCTGGCCTAGGAGCGCTGGGGGAAGCGTTGCCGTTTCTCGATCCGCATGAGCGGGCTTCCGTCGGGTGAGTGCACCATGAGGTCGAACCGGAAAGGACCGGGCTCCAGCGGAGGGGCGAGCCGCATCAGGCGTCGGTTCCGCCGCTTCGACTCGGTCGCCGTGGCCAGGATCTCCCGCTGATCATCGGCGAAGCTGTACCCCAGCAGGCCCGACTCGTCGTCGAAGCCCCTGTTGGTCACGATGAGCACCGGGGCGCGGGACATGGCAGTCATGGTCGTACAGTACGGCAGTTTCGCATTCGACTGACGAGCTTGTGACTCCATTGTCCGGCGCTAGCATCTTGTGCTGCCGTGCCGTTCGTCCAAAGCAACCAAGTTGAGCCCTGATGGAGAAGACCGTTGTGCCTGCCTACTCGGATGACCGAACATGGCCAACGGCTCCATGAGACAGTGGGCAAGCATCTCTAAATGGCTTGGAACGACCTGCAATCGTCTCGCGGCGGCATCAAAAGTGGATTCACCGCTTCCCCCTATGTCTTCGCTATGGCGTGTGCGGAGGCCGTAGAGGTCGCCTGGAGAGGGCCTGAAAACGAAGAAGTCTCTTAAATGATCGGGGCACGCTCGCCGAGGTGGAGTAGATCGTGATGGAGACTGGTATGTGTCACAACACTCCCGCGACCGATTCGCGTGGACGGGTGCCGAACTCCCTGGCATGGTGCTTCTCCCGACACGGCGCGAACAACTTCTCTCGGGGCTTCGGCCTGGTCGGGATGGCCCAGGCCGGGGGTGGCAGCAACTTCACCGAGCTGGTTCGGAAGCACGTTCCCGACTACAACAGGCGGGACGACGGGCTTTACAAGGATCCGCCGGCGGAGGGCTGACCGGTCGGGGCCGCCGGCCCGGCCTTGGCGTGTGGAGCGGTCCGGCGGTGGTGGGCGGGGACGTTCTAAACCTGGGTTGTCGTGTTCGGGGGAGTTCTTTGCGGTTGTGAGCTGCGCCGTTAATCGGGCGTACATGGCAAATCGGGGCATTCTTCGCGGGAGTGGTCATCCTCGTTCATCTGCCGTTCATCCGGATCGGTGGGGCTGGTCACCTGGCCTGCCTAGCGTCGCTGTCGACGGTGACCCCGGCGTCTGTAAAGAGCATCGGACCAGGACCGGCCCGGGGGGCCGACCGACGGAACATATAGAGGAGACCCTCCGGTGAAGAACGGTTCCCGACTTGCCGCCCTCGGCGGTGTGGTCGTCGCGGGGGCGCTGGCCCTCACCGCCTGCGGGAGCGACAACAACACGACGAAGAGCTCGGCCAACGCGCCGGCCGGTGGCATCGACTGCGCGAAGGGCAGTGTGAACGCGGCCGGTTCCAGCGCGCAGAAGAACGCGGTCGAGGAGTGGACGAAGGTCTACGCCAGTGAGTGCGCGGGCGCCAACCTCAACTACAACCCGAGCGGTTCGGGCGCCGGAATCCAGGCGTTCACGAGCGGTCAGGTGGCGTTCGCCGGTTCGGACTCGGCGCTCAAGCCCGACGAGGTCGCTCCGGCGCAGCAGCGCTGCCAGGGCAACCCGGCGCTGAACCTGCCGATGGTCGTCGGCCCGGTCGCGGTCGTCTACAACCTCCAGGGCGTGGACGGTCTGAAGCTGTCGCCCGAGACGATCGCGAGCATCTTCTCCGGCAAAATCAAGAAGTGGAACGATCCGGCCATCGCACAGGAGAACTCGGGCGCCAAGCTTCCGTCCTCCGACATCAAGCCGATCTACCGCTCGGACGAGTCCGGCACCACCGACAACTTCACGGACTACCTGAACAAGACCGCGCCGAGCGTCTGGACGTGGGAGAAGGCCAAGAAGTGGCCCAACTCGACCGGCCAGGGCGCCCCCAAGTCGGACGGCGTCACCAGCCAGGTGAAGAGCACCGCGGGCGCGATCTCCTACGTGGAGATGTCGTACGCGGAGAACAACAAGCTGCAGACCGCGCACGTCAAGAACGGCGCCGGTGAGTACACCGAGCTGTCGCCGGACAGCGCGTCCAAGGCCGTCGCCGGAGCGAAGATCGTCGGCACCGGCAACGATGTCGCACTGAAGATCGACTACACCACCAAGGAGCCGGGCGCGTACCCGATCGTCCTGGTCACGTACGAGATCGCGTGCACGAAGGGGCTGCCCGCCGAGCAGGCCAAGTTCGTCAAGTCGTTCTTGACCTACACCTCCAGCGCGGCCGGCCAGAAGATCCTCACCGACGTCGGCTACGCGCCGCTGCCGCAGAGCGTGCTGACCAAGGTCCAGGCGTCCGTGAAGGCCCTGTCCTGACGACGGACGACGTCCCCCGCCGCCCCGCCACCGACGATCTCGGTGGCGGGGCGGGCGTGGGTGCGGCCGATGTGATCCAAGGAGGACCCCCCATGAGCAGTGAGAGCGGTGTCGAGACGCGGGCCGCCGAGGGGCGGGTGGGCGCGCGACACCGCGCCGACGACGCCCGGATGAGCACCGGACGCGCGGGCGACAAGATCTTCGCCGGAGCCGCCCGCGGCTCCGGTATCACCGTGCTGGCGATCGTGGCCGCGATCGGAGCGTTCCTCGTCTGGAAGGCCGTACCCGCGCTTCAGGAGAACGAGGCGAGCTTCCTCACCAGCGAGGAATGGAACCCGAACGCGACGCCGCCGAAGTTCGGCATCGCGCAGCTGGCGTTCGGGACGGTGATGTCCTCGCTGCTGGCGATGATGATCGCCACGCCGGTCGCGATCGGCATCGCCCTGTTCATCTCGTTCTATTCGCCGAGGAGACTGGCGGCCGGACTCGGCTATGTCGTCGACCTGCTCGCCGCCGTCCCCAGCATCGTGTACGGGCTGTGGGGCCTCGCCTTCCTGTCCCAGCACATGGAGGGGATCAGCAGGTTCCTGAACGGCGCGCTCGGCTGGATCCCGCTGTTCGGCGGCGACAGTCCCGGCAAGAGTTCGATCTTCACCGCCTCGGTGGTGCTGGCGATCATGATCCTGCCGATCATCTCGTCCATCTCCCGCGAGGTGTTCCTCCAGGTCCCGCAGGCCCATGTGGAGGCGTCGCTGGCGCTCGGCGCCACCCGCTGGGAGATGATCCGCATGTCGGTGCTGCCCTACGGGCGGTCCGGCATGATCGGCGCGTCGATGCTCGGGCTCGGCCGGGCCATGGGCGAGACGATCGCCGTCGCGATGGTGCTGACCTTCGTGCCCGGGATCAACTGGCACATCCTGGAGAACGGCGGCGCCACGTTCGCGGCCAACATCGCCAACAGCTTCGCCGAGGCGTCCGTCACCGGGCGCGGCGCCCTCATCGCCTCCGGACTGGTCCTGTTCGTGATCACCCTGGTCGTCAACATGGCGGCCCGCGCGGTCGTCGCGCGCCGGAAGGAGTTCGTGTGACCATCCACTCCACGGGCCTGACCCCGGTCTCGCCGGGCCGGAAGGTCAAGGACCGGCTCGTCCAGGCCCTGGTCTACCTCGCGTTCGCGCTCGCCGTGATCCCGCTCGTGTCGGTGCTGTGGACGGTCGTCGTCAACGGCGCCAAGCGGTTCGACCTCACGTTCTTCCAGTTCTCCATGAACGGGGTCGGCGGCAAGGACTCGGGCGGCGGCGCCTACCACGCCATCATCGGGACGTTGGAGCAGGTCCTCATCACCAGCGTCATCGCCGTGCCCCTCGCCGTACTGACCGCGATCTACCTGGTGGAGTACGCCGGGAACGGACGGCTCGGCAAGGCGATCAGCTTCACCGTGGACGTGATGACCGGCATCCCGTCCATCGTGGCAGGCCTGTTCGTCCTCGCGCTGTGGCTGCTGACGGTCGGGTTCGGCTTCTCCGGGTTCGCGGGGGCGCTGTCCCTCACGATCCTGATGATCCCCACGGTGGTGCGGGCCACGGAGGAGATGCTGAAACTCGTCCCGAACGACCTGCGCGAGGCGTCCTACGCGCTCGGCGTGCCCCGCTGGCGGACGGTCTGCTTCGTCGTCCTGCCCACCGCCATGACCGGGATCGTCACCGGCGTGATGCTCGCCGTCGCCCGCGTGATGGGGGAGACCGCGCCGCTGCTGCTCACGATCTTCTTCACCAAGGCGATCAACAACAACCCGTTCGAGGGCCCGCAGGCGTCGCTGCCCACCTTCATCTGGGAGCAGGCGTCCGACCCCAACCAGAACTCGATCGACCGGGCGTGGACCGGCGCCCTCGTCCTGATCGGGATCATCATGCTGCTCAACCTGATCGCCCGGTTCGTCGCCCGGCGCAGCGCCCCCACCGGCCGCTGAACCCACAGAAAGGACCATCACCTCCATGGCCAAGCGGATCGAGGTCTCGGGGCTCCACGCCTACTACGGCGGCGTCCACGCCATCGAGGACATCTCGATGACGGTCGAGCCGCGCTCGGTGACGGCGTTCATCGGGCCGTCGGGCTGCGGCAAGTCGACGTTCCTGCGCACGCTCAACCGGATGCACGAGGTCATTCCGGGCGCCCGCGTCGAGGGCAAGGTCATGCTGGACGAGGACGACCTGTACGACTCGTCCGTCGACCCCGTCGCCGTCCGCCGCGTCGTCGGAATGGTCTTCCAGCGGCCCAACCCGTTCCCCACCATGTCGATCTACGACAATGTCGCGGCGGGTCTGAAGCTGAACGGTGTCCGCCGCAAGGGCAGGCTGGACGAGATCGTCGAGGAGTCGCTGCGCGGCGCCAACCTCTGGAACGAGGTCAAGGACCGTCTCGGCAAGCCCGGCGCGGGCCTGTCCGGCGGCCAGCAGCAGCGCCTGTGCATCGCCCGTGCCATCGCCGTCCAACCCCAGGTGCTGCTGATGGACGAGCCGTGCTCCGCCCTCGACCCGATCTCCACCCTCGCCATCGAGGACCTCATCGAGAAGCTGAAGACCCAGTACACGATCGTCATCGTCACCCACAACATGCAGCAGGCCGCCCGCGTCAGCGACCGCACGGCCTTCTTCAACATCGCCGGGACGGGCAAGCCGGGCAAACTCATCGAGATCGACGACACCAGCAAGATCTTCACCAACCCGGAGCAGAAGGCCACCGAGGACTACATCACCGGACGCTTCGGCTGACCCGGTTCAGGCGCGGGCGGGGCTCTTGTCCGGCGACTCGTCGGGCCGGTGGTCGGGAACGAAGCGGTAGCCGACGTTGCGGACGGTCCCGATCAGGGACTCGTACTCGGCGCCGAGCTTGGCGCGCAGCCGCCGGACGTGGACGTCCACCGTCCGGGTGCCGCCGAAGTAGTCGTAGCCCCAGACCTCCTGGAGGAGCTGCGCGCGGGTGAAGACGCGCCCCGGATGCTGGGCGAGGTACTTCAGCAGCTCGAACTCCTTGAACGTGAGGTCGAGGACACGGCCCCTGAGCCGGGCGGTGTAGGTGGCCTCGTCGATCGTCAGGTCGCCGCTGCGGATCTCGCCCGGTGTCTCGTCGGCGTCGTCGGACGCGGCACGTCCGGCGGCCAGCCGCAGCCGCGCTTCGACCTCGGCGGGCCCGGCGGTCTGGAGCAGCACGTCGTCCAGCCCCCACTCGGGCGTGAGCGCGGCGAGACCGCCTTCGGTCACGACGGCGAGGAGCGGGCAGTCGAGCCCGGTGGTGCGCAGCAGCCTGCACAGGCTCTTCGCCTGGACGAGGTCGCGGCGCGCGTCCACCATGACGACGTCGGCGGGCGGCGCGTCGATGAGCGCGGACGCCTCGGCGGGCGCGACGCGCGTGGAGTGCAGCAGGAGCCCCAGCGCGGGCAGGATCTCGTCGGAGGGCTCCAGCGCGTTGGTCAGCAGGAGCAGACTGCTCACGTGCCGCCTCCCGTCCACAAAAGACGTCAGGACCCAGGCGGCTCACCCTCAAGCCCGCCGACGGCCGGCGGCTCAAGGACGAGGCGGCCATGAAGGGCTCTCAGATGAACTCCATGGCCTCGTCGCCCGGATCCCTCCTCAGAGCATAACCGAGTCCCCTGTCACCGGGAGTGTCGGCCTCCTGCGGACCTGTGACCAAGCCAGCCACCGCAGGGCTCCGCGATGTCGCGGGGATCCTCCGTGCGCAACGTGGTCACGATGCGGTCGGCCTGTTCTTCGGCCGGTTCGTCCGTGACAGGGAAACGCAGCCTGTACTGGGTGTGCTCCAGCGGCTGACCATGCTGCTGCCAGTACTGGTGGATCGCCTGTCGGGGCGGGCAGGTGAAAAGAACCTGGACGTCGTCGCGCTGGTCGGGCAAGGAACCGACGCTGTCGAGGCCGCAGTTCCATTGCCGAAGTACCTCGGGCTGGGCGGCGAGGGAAGCCCGAGTGAATCGCGCGACCGTGCGCCCCCGCCATTCCCATGCCCGATCGTGGTGAATCCGGAGCAGTTCGGCCGTGTACTGGCCGGCGTCGAAGCGGAATTCACCAAGGGCGACGTTCCCGGTGTCGGGGTTGTGCCACCGGCTCCAGACGAACGCGTCGTCCTCGCGGTGGATGCGGACTTCGACGCAGCCGCAACAACCCCAGCTGCAAATCGCTTCGGCAAGGCGGACCGTCGTCGGGCCATTCGCGGCGATCAACGGACTCGGCGGAATGAGCAGCCGGTCGGGGTCCTCGCCGGGGCCCTTGTCGAACACCCGCTTGATCACGTCTTCGCCGTCGATGAGGAACCGCGATTCCACCCGCCGCCACGGGGAATCCTCGGGCGAGACCACCGCGATGTCGAGTCTGTTCGGCACTTCACCACTGTATCCGGCGGTAAATCCGCCCATTGACCGGCGATTGTTTCCGCACAGACGAGGAGTCCGGCACCTACCCGGGTGGAGAGGACGGCGCTGTGGACGCGGCAGTATGGACGTATGGCCATGGGGACGGTGCGGTACTGGGCGGCGGCGAAGGCGGCGGCGGGGACGCATGAGGAGTCGTACGACGCCGGGACGTTGGCCGAGGCGCTCGACGCGGCGGTCTCGAAGCGTGGGCGGGGCGGCGAGTTCGAGCGGGTCGTCGCGCGCAGCTCGTTTCTTGTGGACGGGACGCCGGTGGGGAGCCGTCCGCACGAGTCGGTGACGCTGCCGGAGGGCGGGGTCGTGGAGGTCCTTCCGCCGTTCGCGGGCGGTTGATCTCACCGTGGTGTGATATTTCGGGTGATGGCGTCATTCTCCGGTGCGACGCTTTTGTTGCCGTGCGCGCACTATGGTGTGGCGACGCGCACGCCGCAGCCCCCCGAAGGAGACACATGCGGAAGGTACTGCTCGTCCTGCTGATCCTGGTCGCCATCGGACTGGTCGCCGCCGACCGGATCGGGGTCCGGGTGGCGGAGGACAAGATCGGTGAGCAGGTGGCCGCGCAGTACAACATGCAGGAGCGGCCCGAGGTCACCATTCACGGCTTCCCGTTCCTGACGCAGGCGCTCGGCGGCGACTACGACCACATCGAGGTCGCCATCGGCGAATGGACCGACCAGGGCGTGACCGTCACCGGCGTCAAGGTGGAGATGCGCGGGGTGAACGCGCCGCTGTCGGAGGTCACGCAGGGCAGCGCCGCGAACGTCACCGCCCGCACCGCGACGGCGTCCGCGATCGTCCCCTACGCCGCGATCCAGAAGCGGGCCCCGGAGGGCGTCAAGGGGATCCGGCCGAAGGGCGACGACCTGGAGGTCGATCTGGAGGGGGTCGTCCTCGGCCGTTCCGTGTCCAGCACCGCCGTCGTCGCGGTCAAGCCGACCGCGCGGGGCATCGCGGTCACGCCACGGTCGGTCGCGTCCAACGGCGGCCCGCAGGTTCCGCTGGCCCTGGTGCGGCAGAAGTTGACGTGGACGGTCCCGCTCGCCGACCTGCCGGTCGGGTCGCGGATCAGCGAGATCCAGCCGACGCCGGACGGGCTGCGCGTGGCCGCCACCGCCGAGAACGTCCGGTTGAACGATCTCCAGCAGCGATGACGCGACTCCGGTGAACCGGTGAGGAAGCGCATCCGTGTCAGTGGTGTGGGTCCCACCGCGGATGAGGCGTTGCTGCGCGCCCTGTACAGCGAGCACGGCGGTCCCCTCCTCGGGTACGTCCTGCGGCTGACCGGCGGGGACCGCGCCCAGGCCGAGGACGTCGTGCAGGAGACGCTGCTGCGCGCCTGGAGGAACCCGCAGGCTCTCGCGGGACGTCCCGTCCGGCCGTGGCTGTTCACGGTCGCGCGGAACCTGGTGGTGGACGCGCACCGCGCCAAGCAGTCACGACCCCCGGAGACGGGCATCGACGACCATGTCATGATGACCGCGTCCGGATCGGACGACATCGACCGGGCCCTGGAATCCTGGACCGTCGCGGAGGCGCTGGCGGGTCTGAGCCCGCCGCACCGGGCCGTCCTCGTGGAGACGTACTACAAGGGCCGGTCGGTGGCGGAGGCGGCGAAGACGCTGGGCATACCGCCAGGCACGGTTAAATCCCGGACCTACTACGCGTTGCGGGCGCTCAAACTCGCACTGGAGGAGCGGGGGTTGGCGCCATGAACGACTGCGCTGACGTGCGCACCTCGCTGGGGGCGTACGTGCTCGGCTCGCTCGACCCCGCCGAGCGGGCCCGGGTGGAGTCCCACCTGCCGGGCTGCCCCGCGTGCCGGGACGAACTGGCCGGCCTCGCCGGGCTCCCCGCGATGCTCGGACGGGTCGACGAGGCGCAGCTCGCCCAGATGGCCGGGCCGCCGCCGGAACTGCTGGACGGCCTGCTGACCCGCGCCGCCGGACGGCGAACCGGACGCCTCACGTCCCTGCGGCGCCGCACCGGATGGGCGCCGCTCGCGGCCGCCGCGTGCCTGCTGCTGATCATCGGCGCCCTGTTCGGCGGCCTGGTGTTCCCGTCCGGGACGGAGGAGACCGCGGCACCGCCCCCGCCCTCGACCTCCGTCCCCGGCGCCGAGCGGATCGCCGCCACGAACCCCGAGACCAAGATCAAGGGGTATGTGCTGCTCAAGCAGAAGAAGTGGGGCACGGAGGTCGAACTGCATCTGGCGGGCGTCCCGAAGGGGTCGCACTGCCGCCTGCTGGTCGTCGCGCGGGACGGACGGCGGGACGCGCTCGGCAGCTGGTACGTCCCCTACGACAAGGGCTACGGCGCCTACACCGGCTCGACGATGTTCCCGCGCGGTCAGCTGTTCTCCCTGGAAATCGTCGGCCTGGACGGCACCCCGCTGCTCACGATTCCCACCTGAGACCCCACTTGAGGGGAAGAACACATGACCCGGGAGAGTTGTCCCTGTCGATGACGGGTGCACTGATCGCGGTGGCCGTACTCGCCGCCGCCACGCTTTTCGGCCTGCTGCGGCGGCGCCGTGACGGCGTCCTGCGCGGGCGGAACGGGGACGACGAGGTGAGCGAGACCCTGGCCGCGGGCGACCTCGGCGCCGACCTCGGGGAGAAGGCCACCCTGGTGCAGTTCTCCAGCGCGTTCTGCGCGCCGTGCCGCGCCACCCGCCGCGTCCTCGGCGAGGTCGCCGGCATGGTGGACGGCGTCGCGCACGTCGAACTCGACGCTGAGGCGCACCTGGACCTCGTCCGCAGGCTGAACGTCATCCGCACGCCGACCGTCCTGGTTCTGGACGCCGCCGGACGCGTCGTCCGCCGCGCCTCCGGCGCCCCGCGCAAACCCGACGTGATCGCGGCCCTGGGGGAGGCCATCCGATGAGCCATACCCGGATGACCTGGGCTAAGACGAATGTCACTGTCTCGGAAGGCGAGACGGATGTGACAGCGCGTGGATTGTCGGCTTAACATCGTGTCCGTGCGTGACTGGACAGAGCAGATGCTCACGAAGCGCCGCGCGGTCGATTTCTGCCGCGTGGCCGCCTCGCTCTGTCGCATGGCCTGAGGCATCGAGCCCGTCCGCCCCCGAGCACTTTCCACCCCAGCTCGTACGCACGCTTCCTCCGCCATGGAGAACCCCGATGCAGGTTGATCCGCGTGGGCCGCGCTTCGGCGCGTCGGTCACGTCAGCCGTCCTCGTCGTGGTCCTGGTGACCGGAAGCTGGGTCCTGCTCGCCGCCCAGGCCGTCGTGTTCGCCCTCGCGGCGTTCCTCGGCCTGCGGTACGCCCCGTACGGACTGCTGTTCCGAGTGCTGATCCGTCCCCGGCTCGCTCCGCCCAGGGAACTGGAGGCCGCGGCCCCGCCCCGCTTCGCGCAGGGCGTCGGCCTCGTCTTCGCCCTGGTCGGCACGGTCGGATACGCGACGGGGACCATCTGGCTCGGTATCGGTGCCACCGCCCTCGCCCTGGCGGCGGCGTTCCTGAACGCGGCGTTCGGGTTCTGCCTCGGGTGCGAGATGTATCTGTTCTTCCGCCGTGTCACTGCGAAGTTTCACTCCGAGAGGGAGGTCCCCGCATGAGCCGCTCCGACGTCCTGGTGGACACCGACTGGGTTGAGTCCCACCTGGACGACCCCGGTCTCGTTCTCGTCGAGGTCGACGAGGACGTGTCCGCCTACGACAAGGGCCACATCCGTGGCGCCGTGAAGATCGACTGGAAGACCGAGCTGCAGGACCCGGTCCGCCGCGACTTCGTCGACAAGACCGGGTTCGAGCAGCTGCTGTCCGCCAAGGGCATCGCCAACGACGACCTGGTGATCCTGTACGGCGGCAACAACAACTGGTTCGCCGCGTACGCGTACTGGTACTTCAAGCTGTACGGGCACGACAAGGTGAAGCTGCTCGACGGCGGCCGCAAGAAGTGGGAGCTCGACTCCCGCGAGCTCGTCACCGACGTTCCGACCCGTCCGACGACCGACTACAAGGCCCAGGAGCAGGACCTGTCGATCCGCGCCTTCCGCGACGAGGTCGTGGACGCGATCGGCACCAAGAACCTGATCGACGTCCGGTCCCCGGACGAGTTCAGCGGCAAGCTGCTCGCGCCCGCGCACCTGCCGCAGGAGCAGTCGCAGCGTGCCGGACACGTGCCGACCGCGCGGAGCATCCCGTGGTCGAAGGCGGCCAACGACGACGGCACGTTCAAGTCCGACGAGGAGCTTCGGGAGCTGTACGCCGAGGCGGGCGTCGACCTGAACAAGGCGACCATCGCCTACTGCCGGATCGGTGAGCGCTCGTCGCACACCTGGTTCGCGCTCCGCGAGCTCCTCGGCCTCCAGGACGTGAAGAACTACGACGGATCCTGGACCGAGTACGGGTCGCTCGTCGGCGTCCCGATCGAGCTGGGCGCCCCCAAGTAAGTCCACGCCTTTCCACCCGGATGGAGGAGTAATGACCCAGGGTTGCGCAGCCCCTGAGCAGACGGCGCATCTTCCCGCGACCGTCGATCTCACCAACGAGGCCGTCATCCAGGGCACCGTCACCCGTGACGGCGCCCCCGTGTCCAGCGCCTACGCCCGCCTGCTCGACTCGACCGGTGAGTTCACCGCCGAGGTCGTCACCGGCGAGGAGGGCGTGTTCCGGTTCTTCGCCGCCGACGGCGACTGGACCGTGCGCGTCCTCGCGGCGGGCGGCGTCAGCGTCGACAACGCCGTCACGGCCAAGACCGGTGAGGTCGCCGGCCTCGAAGTCGCGATCTGACCTGCACCGTTCAACGGATCCCGCCGTCCCGGCCACCCGGGAGGGCGGGATCCGTTGTGCGTGGGGTCGGCGTCCCGCCGTACGTTTCCGCTTCCTGAATGCCCTACGATCAGCGCGATGTTGCGAATGTCCGCGCGATCGCCGCTGATCCTGCCGTGGGCCACGCTGAAACTCGCGGGACGGTTCCTGCTGCCGCTCGCCCTGTGGTTCACGGTGGGCGAGTTGCTGCGCTACGGCGCCATGTACGGCGGCTACCGGCTCGGCTCCATGAAGGGGACGGCCGCGACCGTCGCCCCGATCGCCACCATCGGCCTCCTCGTCGTCATCACGTTGACCGTCGCGGTGCTGATGGTGCACAGCGTCCGGGAGGGCCTGGACGTCGTGCACGCCCGCGAGGCGGACGGCGACCTGACCCCGTGGGCCGTCGGCAACGAGGAGTCGGTGGTCGGCGCGCTGGGACGCGCCGCGCTCCCGTTCGTCATCTTCTACCTGGCATGGGGGCTCCAGGGCGAGGACGCCCGCGAGTTCGCCGACATGGCCGCGAGCCGCGGCTTCGCCGAAGGCGGCATCCAGGGGCAGATCGACAGCCTCGGGATGCTGCTCTCCCTGGAGAAGCACATCGGCCTCGCGATCGGCCTCACCGCCGGGTTGTTCGTGCTGAAGGTCGCGGCGGAATGGCGGCTGGAGGAACGGCTGCCCCGCGCCGTCGGCGCCCTCGTCGCCTTCCTTGAAATCAACTTCGCCCTGTTCGGCATCTTCACCATCGACCATCTGCGCAACAAGGGCACCGAGTGGTTCACCGAACGGCAGGCGTGGGCGTGGGTGACCGATGTCGCGGGCCCCGCCCTGCAACTGTGGGGGCCGTTCAAGGAGGCGGTCCTCGGCGCACTGATCTGGCTGGTCATCGCCGGTGTGATCCTCGGGCTGGACGCCAGGGACGAACAGATCGTCCTCGGACGAAGCAGGGCGGCGCAACGCCTCGCCCGCGCGGGCGGCGTCGACCGGGTGAACAGCCCCCGCGAGATCCTCACCCGCGGCCTCCGGGAGATGTGGCTGCCCGCCTGGTACGGGCTGCGGCTCGTCCGCCGCTCCGGAATGATGCCGTTCGCAACCTTCTGCCTACTCTTCGCCGGTCTGGACCTGGCCGAGGAGGGGTCGCGCCGCTTCGTCTACGAACTGATCGGCCCGCACGAGGTGACCTGGTGGATCCAGGCGCTGCCGTTCGTCGGATACGGAACGGCGCTCGTCTTCGAAATTCTCCGGATCTGCCTGCTCGCCGCCGCGTTCAACCTCGTCATGGCGAGGGTCACCGCTCGAACCGCAGCGAAGGCCGTGGATCCCCCTGACCCTTCCGTTCCGTCTTCGGGGCCCGTATCACCAGCTCCAACGAGCCCGCCATGGTACGGGGCACAGTCCCCTTGACGGTGACGCGGGACGCGACACCCGGCCGGGCCTGTCCGACCTGCGACCCCATCGCCGACCACTCACGCCCGTCATCGTCGACGAACCGGTAGACGAGACCGTACGAGCCAACCGCCTTGGCGCTGGCTGCATCCCCGGGACGGACGACGACCGCGAGCCGCAGCTCCGTCACGTCGTTCGAACCACCGCCCAGGGGCCGCCCTTCCGCGCGCTCCATCACCTTCCACTGCGCGCCGACAAGCTCACCGATCTGCCCCGGCCCGACTTTGCTCACCTTCTCCGGAGGTTCCAGGTTCTTCCGGACGTTGTTGGTCGCGTCCAGCCACTGCACGGCGAGAAAGGTGGAAACAGCACACACAAGGACGATCGCCTGCACGATACGCCGATCCAGGGGCCGCATCCCTCGCTCGTCCTCGGCATCCACTTGGACGATCGGCTGCGGCCTGGTCTCCGCCGCCGTCACGGCTCGCCCGCCTCGACGTCGTAGCGGTCGACGGCCTGCCGGACCAACTCGTCCACCCGACCACTCGTAAGACCCAAGTCGATGTCGGCCGCCGCGGACAACTGCGGCAACAACCCACCCGTCCCCACAACGAACCGTGCCCCCTCCAGCCGGCTCTTCGGCAACTCGAACACGAACACGGTCGACGTCCAGATCAGCGGCTGAAACGTCGGCGGGGACACCGACGACGCGGAACCCATGCGCGGGTCATCCCTGAACGTGTACCCACCGGGCGTCTCCAACTCCGCAGACCGCAACTGCAACGGCTCACGATGACTCGTCGCCCGAACCCGCACGATGAGGTAGATCCCGTCGGTGCCGACGGCTGGCGGGTTGCCGAGACTGAGCCCGGGTTTGAGTGACCGCGCCGCCTCCACCTTCTCGACCCTGACGCTGAAGAACCGGTTGCGAACCTCTTCCCCGACCGTCCCGCCGCTCCGAATCGGCTCCAACTCCGCCGCCCGCACCTGAGGCCGCAACGTATGCATCCACATCGCACCCGCGAGCAGCGCCATTCCACCGATCCCGGCCCCGCCTTTGAAAAGCACCATCCGCAAATTCATCCGCGTCCCACCCTGGGCTTCGGACCCCGCCGCGGACGCTTCACCCGCGGCTCGGCACTACGTATGGGCTGGCTCACGGCAAGCGTCAACCGACCGACAAGCTTGTCGTTCTCACGGTCGACCGTCCAGTTGTAGGTGCTGTCGGTGAACCCGTGGCCGTACGTCCATTTGCGGAGCCCCACAGTCAACTGTCGCGGCGCGTCCGCGGGCCCCATCTTCCACATGGCGGACGCCTCGACCGGCAGCCCCGGCTGGACCGCATCGGTCTTCGCGCCCCCGGCGACCCCCTCGACCTGCTCGGGTTTCACCCACTTGCCGGCCTTCGTCAGCGCCGCGACCCCATCCGCGAGCCCACCCGTGTTGAGCGGCTCGGTCTCCTTGCCCTTGTTGACGACCCTCATCCGCACGATGAGGAACCGCTCCTTCTCGCTCCCGAAGGCGGCGTCCACCACCCCGATCCGCGCGTCCCGGACGGTAACGGCGAACAACCCGAGATCAAGCGAACTCCCCGCAACCTTGACCGGCTGCCTCGGCCTCTCCTTGAACCCGCCCGTCACCCACAACACCGGAACGAGCACAGCCACCGCGCCCACCACACACAACGGCACCGCCCATCGCCGTCGTCCTCCGCCAGAACCTGGAGGAATCGTTGCATAGGACTGCATCCGCCAGATGGTAGTCCCCCGATGTCCACCAAAATCCCGACTCCTCTCGCATAGGCTGGGTCGATCATGCCGTGAGCTCCCGGAGGAACACCGATGCGGCGTCCGTCCACATTCGCTCTGGCGTCGGCCATCGCCCTGGGCGCCGCCTTCGCGTATCCGTTACAGGAAAGCCAGGCGGCGGCACCCTGCGAACAGGAACTGGTCTACGGCAGTCCCGCGCAGGAACTCCCACCACAGCTCTGGCCACAGGAGCGCCTGAACTTCACCGACGTCTGGCAGCACACCCGCGGCGCGGGCGTGAAGGTCGCCGTCGTCGACAGCGGCGTGGACACCACCCACCCGCAACTGAGGGGACACGTCAAGGCGTTCGACGTGACGAAGAGCGGCCTCAAGGACTGCGTCGGCCACGGCACCGCGGTCGCCGGCATCATCGGCGCCGCGGACATGCGCGACAAGGGCATCCCCTTCGTCGGAGTCGCGCCCGAAGCCGAAATCATCTCCGTGAAAATGGCGGTGAAGCCCAGCGGCAACGATTCCCGCTGGACCGCACAGGCGATCAAAAGGGCGGTCGACCTCGGCGCACGGGTCATCAACATCTCGTCCCAGTCGCCGGACCGACCCGACCTGCGACAGGCCGTCCACTACGCCCAGCAACGCGACGTGGTGATCGTCTCCGTCGCCGGAAACCTCACCGACCGAACCAAGCAGACCCCCCAGAAGGCGTACCCGGCGAGCTACCCCGGTGTGATCTCCGTCGGCGCCCTAGCCCAGGACGGGACACTGGCCGGCTTCTCCAACACCGTCACCCCCGTCACCGTCACCGCCCCCGGCCAGTCCGTCATCAGCACCTGGCCCCGCGGCTCCTACAAACTCGACGACGGCACAAGCCTCGCGGCCCCCTACATCGCCGGCACCGCCGCCCTGATCCGCGCCTTCACCCCGAACCTGACCTACCAACAGGTCAAGCACCGCATCGAAACAACCGCCGACGGCGCCCAGGCCCAAGGCACCGGCTCCGGCGTCGTCAACCCCCTCCGCGCCGTCACCACCGTGGAAACAACCACCGGAAACGCACCCCCACCCACCGCCAACATCCACCGCGTCTCCATAGACCAACCACCCCCCAAAGACACCATCGGCCGCAACCTGGCCCTCTCCATAACCGCCGCCGCCCTGGCAACCGCCGCCATAATCGCCACCGCAGCAATAGTAATCCCAAAATCCCACCACCGCCCCTAACCTTCCCAGTCAACCACCGACACGGCCCTCGCGAGGTGAACGCCTTACATGTAGGTGCTGCAGTCGCAGCCAACGGCACCTCGACCCCAACCAATGTTTGTGGTGCGCGGGCGGCCTTTGATCGAGCGGAAGGCGGTTCCGCCCAGAGAAATTGGGCAGCTAGTCGCTCACCGACCTCCCTGAGCGGGTCACGTCGCCTGGCCGCGCCCCAGCGCGCTGGCAGTATCGGCCGAAGCCGAGACGATCAGTCCTTGCTTTGACGCAGGCGACTGAGATCCTCCTCCATGTTGGCGAAGATGTCGGCTGCACCCTTCAGTGTCTCCTTCATTTCCTGCGGCATCTCGAAGGCGTTGTTTGCGGACAGCATGGACATCACTCCGTTATCTGAGCCGAGAATCGGCTGTAGGATCGCGTTGAGCTTGGAGGTCGCGTCGGCGGCGGCGGCTCGTGAGGCCTCGATGATCGCTTCTCCGAGCGCTTCGGAGCCCAGACGCATCGCCCTCGGGTTGATATTGACCTCTAGCAGCAGCCCGCCAGGGGCGGCGACCACCTCCACCTTTCCATCTTCGGCGGTACCGGTTCCTCTCACCTCCTTCATTTGGTTCTCCAGGGCGCCGATCTCCTCGAATTTCTGTTGCCAGCGCTGGGTGTCGCGTTTGATTTCTTCTTCGGTGGGCATGTCGGGAAACATGAATACTGCTCCTGATCTCTGCTGCTCAGTTACTCGGTCGGTAGTGATAGTCGGCCGGATGTAAAAGTGGCTATCTTTGTCGACAACTCACTGATCGGCTTTTGCCAGAATGCACTCAGGTTGATGAACAGTGGCGCGTCGTACTTGTCGAGGTTCGATCGCATTTGGTCCTGGCGTGGGTTTGGCGCATTCGCGAGAAAGTGGTTTACGTCGGTTGGCCTGATGCAGAACAACAGGTCCTTGGTTTCTGTTCGGCGAAGAAAGACGGATCCCACTTCGGGCCACAAGATCGTTTGACCGTCTCGAACGTGGATCCCTTCGGGGTCCATCCATGCCACCGGGCCATAAGCGCCCTGGCGGATTTGCACGAACCAGTTGAGGGTGGAAATAAGACTTCCGAAGAGCGAGATGACCCAGAGTGGGAGAAAAACGACCAGCATGGTGATGCCGAGGCCGGAGTCCAGGTCGGGAGTAGTCGCCCATAGAATCACGAGCGCGACCGAGCAGAGACCGAAGAGAGCGGTAATGATCCAGCGCCATGATCTGTGCGGTGCGGCGAACGTGACACGCTGACTGTCCGATTGCACTGGCTGCCCTCCGAGTATCAGGGCTTGGTTACCGTGACTACGGGGTACTTCAACTTAATCTTGGTGAAGTCAGAGCCCTGACCAGGTAGGTCATTGGTGTCCGTGAGGAACAGACCGCCTAGGAACTGTGTGAGAACCGCCGCCAGCGCTGCGCCTGCGGCCGTGAGCATCGCGCCCAGGGCGCTGACGGCTCCACCAGTGGCCGCTACGGCGGCCGCGCCCGTGGCTTCCGCGGCCGGCCTCGTCAGCGGCGTGCCGGCAGCCCACGCGATGAGTACGGCTCTGACGGCCCACCAGAACGAAATCATGGCGATGTACAGAGCGACATAGCCGGCCAGTACCGCCCACATGGCGGTCGCCATGTTCGTCCCTGCGGTTTTCACCTGCTCGAACTCTTGCTTGATTTTGCGGATCGCGGTGTCGAACTCTTCTCGGCCGGCTCCCTGCCAGTCCTCCTTCTCCAGGTCGGTCGGCCAGGCGGCCAGGGCTGTGCCGAGCGTGTTCTGCAGTTCATTCCACGCCATCGCGGCCTTTGCCATGCCGATCGGATTGGAGAGGGTGAGAGAGATGATCGGGATGGCGGCAAGGCAGGACGCGGCCAATGGGACAGAAGACTCGATAGTGAAGTTGAGCACAACGAAGCCGGACGCGACGATGGCCGCGCTGCCGAGGCCCATGGTGACCCCACCGGTGATGTCTGTCACGAGTGTTCCTTTCTGATCTTTTAGAACTTTTTCTTAATGTGAACCATGTTTGACTACTCGGTCATCGTTATTTGAATCTCACTGTTCTTATCTGCGAGTTCGATTGCTGTGGCTGTCTTGTTTAGTTTGTCCGCGATTTCGTCGATCTTCTTGAGTCCCGCTTCAAGTGTTTGGAGGTAATTATCTCGCGCGTTGTCGTAGAAGCCGCCGAATGGTAGGCCTATGATGCCGAACGCCGGCGTGTGAACAATGGTCTGCGGAAGGTGCGATTTTGCGTTCTCGAAATCTTTCTTGACCTCCCGGTAGGATGCCGCCTTCTTTTGCACGTTGGCTGGAATGCCCTCCAGCTCTTTGCTCATATCAGCTACTCCTTTGTTTTGGCTGGCTCATCGCTCCATTGACGGAAATCTGCCGCGTCGAGTTGGCTCTCGGAGAACGTCCTCACTGTGTGCGGGTGGAATGTAGCACCGACTCGCGACCAATAGCCACCTTGCTTGCGCTTTCTTGAGATCAACTACCTGCATCTTCGTGATCGGCGTTGTCCGGTCAGGTTGCCTCGTCGCCCTCATTCGTCCTGCCGCCAGTTTTCGCGCGGTCAACCGAACTGGACGGCCCGTCAAGGCGAACCATCGATGTCGTTGCGGTGGGGGGTTTGGATTAGGCGGGTGCCGGTGCGGCGGTCTATGTGGTAGCCGCGGCCTGGGGGGAGTTTGTGGGGTTTGATGTTGCCCAGGAGGATGCCCTCGTCCTTGTTGCCGGACATGAGGAGGCCGGGGGAGGCCATTTCCTTGATGCGGGTGATGGCGGGGTCGAACATGCCGCGGCCGGCGCCGCCCATGGCGCGAGCCAGGATGATGTGCAGGCCGATGTCGCGGGCTTGGGGGAGGAGTTCGACCAGGGGGCGTAGGGGGTTGTCGGACGTGGCGACCATTTCGTAGTCGTCGATGATGAGGAACAGGTCGGCGCCCGTCCACCAGGAGCGGGAGCGGAGCTGGTCGGGGGTCAGGTCGGCGGGTGGGAGTCGTTGCATCATGGCGCCGCGGACGTCGTTGATGAGGGAGGTCGCCGCGGGTGCGGAGGCGCCGAAGCCGATCTGGTGTTCGGTGTTCGCGACGTCCAGGAGGCTGCGGCCGTAGTCGATGAAGATGATGCGAGCTTGTTCGGGTGTGTAGCGGCTGGTGATGCCGGTGGCGATGTGTCGCAGCAGGTTGGACTTGCCGCATTCGGCGTCGCCGAGCAGGAGGAAATGCGGGTCCTGTGAGAAGTCCAGGTAGACGGGGGACAGGGACTCCTCGTCTATGCCGATCGGGATGCGCATGCCCGTTTCGGCCGGGGACGGCAGTTCCGACACCGGCAGGACGTCCGGAAGCATGCGGACCTGCGGGGCGCGCGGGCCCGTCCAGGATTCATTGACGGCCTGGACGAGTTTGAGCACGCCGTCGTTCAGCGATTCGTCGGCGCCGCCGCCGTCGATGCGCGGGACGGCGGTGAGGAAATGGAAGCCGTCACGGGACAGGCCGCGGCCGGGACGTCCCTCCGGAACGTTGTCGGCGAGCTTGCGGTCGATCTCCGACTCGTACGGGTCACCGAGCCGCAGTTCCAGCTTGGTGCCGAAGAGGTCGCGGACGTTGCTGCGGAATTCGGTCCACTTGTTGGACGCGGCGATGACATGAATGCCGTAGCCCAGGCCGCGGGCGGCGAGTTGGGTGATGGTGTCCTGTGTGGCTTCGTAGTCCTGCCGGAGCGTGAGCCAGTTGTCGACGACGAGGAAGACGTCGCCGTATCCGTCGCCGGGGTGTTCGCCGGAGGCGCGCATTCGGCGGTAGGTCGCGATGCCGTCGATGCCGCGTTCGGCGAATTCGCGTTCGCGCTGCTCCAGTAGTCCGCTGACCTCTGCGACGGTGCGGCGGACCCGGTCGGCGTCCAGGCGGGTGGCGATGCCGCCGACATGGGGCAGGTCGGCGAGGGCGGCGAGGGCGCCGCCGCCGAAATCGAGGCAGTAGAACTGCACCTCGGCGGGGGTGTGGGTGAGGGCGAGGGACGTGATCAGGGTTCTGATCGTGGTGGACTTGCCGCTCTGCGGGCCGCCCGCGATCCCGATGTGGCCCGCGCTGCCGGAAAGCTCCAGCCAGTAGGGGTCGCGTCGCTGGTGGAACGGCTTGTCGACGATGCCGGCGACGGCATACAGGCGTCCGCGACCGTCCCAACCGGGTGTGGTGAGGCCGTGCTCGCGGGTGACCTGCAGGGGCGGGAGGAGTTCGTTCAGTGCGGGTGCCTCGTCCAGTGGCGGCAGCCAGATCTGGTGGGCCTTGGCGCCGTGGCCGGCGAGCTGCCGGACCACCACGTCGAAAAGGACCTCCCGGTTCTTGTTCTCCTCGGGCTGCGGCTCCGGATCGGACGGCTGCTCGACGACCTGCGGACGCATGTAGCCCGGCAGGTACGGGACGATCTGTGTGGTGACCGTTCCGGTCGGTCGGCCACTGTTCTGCTGGTCGGGTTGCTCGTCGACCGGGCCCGACACGTACGCGGCCTTGAAACGCACCATCGGTTCGGTGGCGAACTTCAGATACCCGTTTCCGGGAGCCGGCGGCAGTTCGTAGGCGTCGGGGACACCGAGGACCACCCGCGACTCCATCGCGGAGAACGTCCGCAGGCCGATCCGGTAGGACAGGTGGGTGTCCAGTCCGCGCAGCTTGCCCTCTTCCAGGCGTTGTGAGGCCAGCAGCAGGTGGACGCCGAGAGAGCGGCCGAGCCGTCCGATCATGACGAACAGTTCCGCGAAGTCGGGCTTGGCGGACAGCAGTTCGGAGAACTCGTCCAGGACGAGGAAGAGCGTCGGCATCGGCGGCAGGTCGGCGCCGTCGAGCCGGGCCTTCTCGTAGTCGCGGAGTGAGGCGTAGTTGCCCATGGACCGCAGGTATTCCTGGCGCCGCACCATCTCGCCGTGCAGCGCGTCGTACATGCGGTCCACCAGCGGAAGTTCGTCCTCCAGGTTGGTGATGATGGCGGAGACGTGCTCCAGGCCGTCCATCCCGAGGAAGGTCGCGCCGCCCTTGAAGTCGACCAGGACGAAGTTCAGGATGTCGGGCGGGTGCGTCATGGCGAGCCCCAGCACCAGCGTGCGCAACAGCTCGGACTTACCGGAACCGGTCGCGCCGATGCACAGGCCGTGCGGCCCCATGCCGCCCTGCGCCGACTCCTTGATGTCGAGTTCGATGGGACGTCCTTCGGCGTCCAGTCCGATCGGCACCCGGAAGCGGTTGCGCTGTGCGCGTGGGCGCCACACCCGCGCCGGGTCGACCTCGTACGGGTTGTCGACACCGAGCAGGGACGTCAGCGTCATGTTGCCCGACAGGACGTCATCTTCCTCGATCGTGTCGCTCGCACTGGTGCGGAGGGGGCAGAGTTGCCGGGCGAGGCCCTCGGCCTGCTGGATGCTCACCTTGTCCGGTGCGCCGATCGGGGACGGGACGTCCTTCCCTGTTCGGTCCTTCTTCAGCATGTGGACGCGCCCGGGAACGACGTTCAACCGCAGCGTTCCGGCCTCCGTCGTGTGGCCGACGGTCTGCCCCAGATCGATGACGCAGACGCCCTCGATGCCGTCGGCGGCCAGTTGCGAGTCGTAGGACGCCATGCCACCGTCCACCACGACCACATGGAGCGGTAACTCGCTGGACGCACGGCCCGCCACGAATCGGGAGCGGTCCTTGACCTCCTGACCGAGCAGAACCTCCAGTTCGGACATCGTCGGTGCGATCCTGCGAACCTGCCCCGCGGCGTCGTACTCGGTCGGGTGCAGTGCGTGCGGCAGCCACTTCGTCCAGTCCCAGTGGGGGAGGTGTTCCTGGGACGTGCAGACGCTGATCTGGAGGTCGTCGGGGGAGTGGAACGCCGCCACCTGCATGAGCATGGCGCGGACCATGGCCCGCTTCGCCTCCGTGTCACCGGACAGGAAGATCCGTGAGAACGACCGCAGGTTGATGGCGACGGGAAGCGCCGGCACGGTCGAGTGCGTCCGCATGAACCGCCGGAGGGCGCCCGCGCTCATCGGTTCCAGATCTTCGACCGGTTTGGTCTCCGGCGCGACCAGTTGGACGGCGAGTCGCTGTGGACCAGCGCCTACCCGAACCTGGCCGAAATCGCCGTCCTCGGCGCGCCGTTCCCAGAGCCGGGCACTCATGACGATCGACCACAACCGCGAGGGATCCGGGTTGTACCACTCCAGCGCCTCCCGTTGCTGGGTGGCGGCCTTGCGAACCTTCGTCCGTACCTGCCCGAGATAACGCAGATAGTCGCGCCGTTCGCTGTTCAGTTTGGACTTCCGCTCGCCGGACTTCTGTCCGACCTGGCTGAACATCATGCCGAACATCGACAGGCCCATCATCCCGCCCGCCACCATCTGTAACGGGTTGGAGTTGGGATTCAGGAACATGAAGGCCATCGCGCCTGAACCAGCCGCCATCGGCAGGTACATCAGGACGTTGCGGAACCCGTCGTTCGTGACCTCGGGAAGTTCGGGCGGAGACTCCAGCAGGACCTCTCCCCGCGGCATCTCCGGCGGCTTCCTGCGTTCCTTGCGCCGCACCAGCACAGTGCCCACTGGACCGGGCTCCCCTCTTGCCGTGGGATGTCGCAGCCCGACATCATACGGAAAAAACACACCATCGGCCTTCGGGCATCAGGTGATCATCAGTGCGGGGTGGTCGGCAGGATACATCCCGCTCTACCGGACGGCCGATGCTGATACCGTCCACGACGGTGGAACGACCCCGTAGGCACGCGATGTCATGATTTGTCGCGTCATGGTTTCGCCGGTATCCGGATGCTCCCCAGGAGCCATGCTTACAGGTGAGGAAGATCAGTGGCCTCAGTCACCGGGGCGGAGCTGTGCAGGGTCACCATCGTGGCCCCAAAGCGTCGCATCGATATATCGCTGCCCGCTCATGTGCCGTTCGCGCAGTTCTTCCCCACGATCCTGCACTATTCCGGTACGCAGATGGCGGACGCCGGTCTCGCGCACGGCGGGTGGGTCCTGCAGCGGCTGGACGAGGCGCCGTTCGAGGGGGGAATGACGCCGGCCCAGGCCGGCCTCCGCGACGGTGAGGTCCTGTACCTGCGGCCCGGCATGTCGCAGTTGCCCGCGTTGGCGTTCGACGACGTGGCGGACGTGGTCGCGACCGCGATCAACGACCGCCGTGACCGCTGGCGACCCGAATGGACGCGGCAGTTCTCCCTGTCGGTCGGCGGTGGCGCCTCGGTGGTCGCGGCCGTCGTGGTACTGCTCGCCGGGCCGTCCTGGATCGTCCCGGCCGCCTCGGCCGGCGTCATCTGCCTGCTGTACCTCGCCGCCGCGGTCTCGGCCTCGCGCGCCGCGGGCGACGAGCGGGCGGGCACGGTACTGGGATTCGCCGCGTTACCGCACGCGTTCCTCGCCGGTCTACTCGCCCCCGCCCGCGACACCCCGTTCTCAGGCCTGGACGCCCTCGACGCGCTGGCCGGCTTCGGCACCCTGGTGCTCGCCTCCGTGATCGCGGTCGTGGGCGTCACCCGCGGCGCGTCGGTCTTCTGGGGGATGGTCCTCGGCGGGCTGCTCGGCACCGTCGCCTCCGGCGTCGCACTCGCGTTCGAGGACCTCTCCGCGACGGGAATCGCGGCGGTCACGGTGGTGGTCGCGATGATGCTCACGCCCCTGACCCCGACCCTGGCCTTCCGTTTCTCAAGGGTGACGCTTCCCCCGGTGCCGCAGAGCGCCGAAGACCTGCGGCGCGACACGATCACCGTGGACGGGCAGGAGATCCTGACCCGCACCGGCCGCGCCAACCGGTTCATGACCGGGTTCACCGCCGGGCTCGGCGTCATCGCGTTCGTCGGGCTCGTCCCGTCCGCCTTCGACGACGGCTGGCTCGGCCCGACCACCGCGGCGGTCGTCTCGGTGCTGTTGCTCCTGCGCTCGCGGCTGTTCCGCAGCCGGCCCCAGCGGCTGAACCTGCTGGTTCCCGGAATGCTCGGCGTAGCGGCGCTGGTGGTCGCGCAGGCATGGGACGCGTCGCCGACCGTGCTGGTGGCCGGTGCGCTGCTCCCGCTGATGGCCGTGGCGGCGACCGTGGTGGGCGTCGGACTCTGGCTCCCCGGCCATCGGCCCTCACCTTTCTGGGGTCGTGCCGGGGACATCCTGGAAATGCTCCTGCTGATCGCGCTCATCCCGCTCGCCCTCGGCGAGTGCGGTCTGTTCGCGTACATGCGCGGCCTCGCCGGTTAGGAGTCCGCATGCAGACCCGCAAGGACCTGTTACAAGCGCACCGGCTGATGAGCCAGCGGGCGTCGCTCGCCCTCATTTCCGGGGAGCCGGACAACCCCGAACTGCCGATGCGACGAATGAACATCGCCGCGTTCAGCGGCATCATGATCGGCATCCTGTGCATGGCCGCGTTCGGCATCTACGGCGTCATCCGTCCGGGCGGCGCCACGGGCCTGGAAAAGGCCGGAATGCTGATCGTGGAGGAAGAGACCGGCGCCCGCTACGTATGGTGCGAGAACGGCAGGCTGTGCCCGGTCAGCAACTACGTGTCGGCCCGCCTGGTCGCCGGTGAGAACTCCGACAGCCGCAGGACGGTCTCCACCGCGTCCCTCAAGAAGTTCGAGCGCGGCCCCACCCTGGGAATTCCGGGCGCACCGAATACCCTTCCCGAGCCGGACGAACTGACGCGGGGCCCGTGGGCGGTCTGCGTGCGAACGGTCGAGAGCACCTCACTGGGACGCCGATCGCTGGTCACGCTCACCGCCGAACGAAAAGTCGGCGGCACCCCGCTGACAGACGGCCAGGCCCTGGTCGTGACGGCGGACGGACATCACTGGTTGCTGTGGCGCAATTCGCGGATGCGGATACCGCCGTACGGGCTGGCGACGCTCGGAGCGACTCCCGTCCAGATCGCCGGCAAATGGCTGAACTCGGTGACACAGGGCCCGGATTTCGCCGCGCCGAAAATCCCCGGCATCGGGCATCCCGTGAACGGACCAGCCGGACGCGCGAAAGTGGGCCAGATCTTCAACCTGAGCACGGCGTCCGGCGCGTCGTCATCGTTCGTCCTTCTCGCGGACGGGCTCGCGCCGATCAGTCCGATCCAGCGGGACCTTCTCGTCGCCGCCCCGGAAACCCGCAGAGCCTACGGACCGGGGGGAGTCCGGCCGATCGAGATCAACGCGGGCCAGGTCAACACCGTCGGACGGTCCGCGCATCAGCTACGGGACCAGAGATTGGAGGGCAGGGCGCCGGCGATCGTCCCGTTCGGTGGCACGACCCCGCTGTGCGCGCTCTACAACGACCCGAGCGGCAACGACGGCGCCACTCTGACACTCAACGGCGCGCTACCCGCGCCCCCGGAGACAACGAGCCCCCAAGGCGCCGACCAGATCGCTTTCCCACCCGGAAGCGCGGCACTTGCCGGCCGTGTCCCGAGCCCCGGGAAGGCGGACCAGGTCAGCACTTATTACCTGGTCGCCGAAGGAAAACGATTCCCCATCAAGGACAGTGAAACGGTGGGAAAGCTCGGCTACTCGTTGCCGGGTGACGCCTCGAACGTCCCGGCCGGGGTTCTGGACCTGATCGTGCAGGGACCGGTCCTCGACCCGGCGGCCGTATCCGCCGCTCGACCAACGAATGCCCAGGCAGGGAACTGATCATTGAGCGATTTCGGATTGAATGAAACCGGAATGGGAGTCATCGCGTCTATGACTGTCGAAGAATGGATGGACAGCCGACGATGAAGATCCTAGGGTAGGAGGACAATCTGTGGTGCGACCCAAGCCTTCGGAGGCCGAAGGGCTGATTGCGCCACTAAGCGGGGGCAGGTTGGTGTTGGCCCGGCGCCTCTGTTCCGGACCGTCTTCGCGGGTCATGACGAAAACAAGTCACTGGAGGTGACTGATGGGGCAGCAGTCGGCCGTCGACAGAGCGGCAATGAAGCAGGCCGCGGACGACATCGACGCATCCGCGAACGTCATCAAGGGTTTGCAGACGCAGCTCGAAGGCCACAAACAGCAGGTCCGCTCGGCCTGGGAGGGTAACGCCTCGATGGCCTTCGAGCAGGTCTTCAACCGGTTCAACGAAGACTTCACCAAGGTGCTGCGCGCACTGGAGGGCATGCACCAGAGCCTCGTCCAGACGAAGATCACCTACGAGTCCAAGGAAGAGATGTCGGAGCAGGCCGTAAGCAAGGTCCAGTCCCTGCTCAACGGCACGACCTGACCGAAATTCCCATTAGGTGTCAACGCCTGGAGAAGGAGAGTCATGAGCTACACCAGAGCCAATTTCGGCGGCCTCACGGAGGGTGAGGCCCAGTTCAGCCAGGCCGCGCGTGCCCTGATGGACGAGCTGAGCGACCTGGAGGGCAAGCTCCGAACGAAGCTCAACCAGTGGGAGGGCTCCGCCCAGGAGGCCTACTGGGTCTTTCAGAAGCAGTGGGACGGGGCCGCCAAGGACATGCAGAACGTCGTGGCACAGCTGGGCCTGGCCATCCGCGACGCCCACGACAACTACCAGCAGGCCGAGCGGAGCAACTCCAGCATCTGGGGCTGAACCGCCGACGATGACCGTCCCGGGACACCCCGGGTGTGGCGACCCTGGCCGTGCGCACGGCCAGGGTCCGCTTCGCCACCAAGGAACCGGCATGCGGATCGGTGCCGTCTTGTCTCCCGGGGCAGCCGAAGAGGCAAGAGGCTGACTAGGAGGTAAGCATGGGGCACCCTAAGTACCTGCCCCCCACCGGGGGCAAGGAAATTAAGATCGACCACGACACGATCGACGACATCGTGAAAAAGCTCGAAAGAGACTTGAACGAGCTCAAGAGGCGCCCGACGCACAGCCAGCTCATCAATGACGAGACCCCGCCCGAGTCCGCGATGGGAAATTACCAGGCGGGCCGTACCATGTACGCCACGATCACAGCGGCCCGCGACCAGATCGGCAACACCTTCGACCAGTTCGTCACCGCCTACGAGCAGGTGATCGAAGCCATTCGTGCGTCGAACAAGAACCACCGCACGGCCGACGACGCGTCCAAGCACGGTGTGCAGGCGGCCGGTAATCCAAACACCGCCATCTGATCAGTCTTAAGTACGGAAAGGGGGATCCTCCGTGGGGAACAGCCAGCCAATCCGGAAGGAAGTTCAGTTCGGTGACGAGGGCACCGGTGGGCTCGACAAGTTCATGGTGTGGAAAGACAATTTCGACAAGGTGCGAGAAATTGTTGATTCCATGCAACCTGGCAAGATGTACACCAGTTCGACGGCCTACGGCAAGCTCGCCGCGCGGATGGACGAGTCCGTCGGCCTGATCTATAACCAGGCGACACGGCTGGTCGAGTCCTGGGGCGGCGAGGACGCCGAAAAGGCGATGACCCAAATGAATAAGGCCTACCGTCAAGCCCAGGAGATCCACGCACGGGCCGACACGACCAGCAAAGCACTCAAAACCCACGGGGAGCTACAGGACGGCTGGCAGAAGCAGTACGGCAGCGGCAGCAAGATGGACAGCTGGGTCAAGGACGCCTTCAACTGGGGCCAGCGCATCATGGCAACCAACCCCGTTACCGGCCCGGCCGCCGTCAGTTCCATGATCGGAAACAACTTCGCCGCTGACGCCGTCCTGGACCGCATCCACGACGGCACCAAGCAATCCAACTACAACTTCCCCGAGGACATCCGCCAAGACATGCCCCAAGCGAATCCAAATACCGGGGGCGCGGATCCGCTCAAGAATGGAACCGGCTCTCCCCAGCCGCCCAAGATGCCGGGCGGCGGTGGTCCGGGCGGCGGTCCCGGCGGCATGCCGGGTGGCCCTGGTGACCTGCCGGGCGGCCCTGGAGGTTCCGGTGACCTGCCGAGCGGGCCTGGAGGCGTCCCTGGTGGACCAAAGGGTCCCGGTGGCCTTCCGGATGGCCCAGGTGGGCCGGGTCTACCCGGGGGACCTGGTAGTGGCAGCGGTCTACCGGGAACGGACCTGGCCGGTCTACCGCCGGGTGGTCCTGGCGGTGGCCCTGGCCTCGGTGGTGGCGGCCTGGGAGGTGGCCCTGGCGGGGCTCCCGGACTTGGCAGTGGCGGTCCGGGCGGAATCCCCGGCGGGGCTCCCGGTCTCGGTAGCGGTGGGATCGGTGCCGGTCCGGGCGCCATGGGTGCTGGCGCGCTGGGCGGAAGCGGTTTTGGAGCCAGGGGCGGCATGACCGGTATGGGAATGCCCATGGGCGCCGGTGCCCGCGGCGGCGGGGACGGTAACGAGCACGAACGCAGCACCTGGCTGACCGAGGACGAGGACGTCTGGGGCGGCAACGACGACACCGCACCACCGGTGATCGGCTGACGCAGAGGAAACATGTGACGAACGTGACGGCTTCGGCAGACCTGGCCAACCCGTCTGCCGAGCTGTCGTTTAACCGCTCCATGCAAAGGGAGTGCAGATGTTGAGGCGAAGCCGAAGAGTGGCTCGTTCAGTCCTGGCCTTGCTCATCGTCGGAGCGATCGCCTGGCCTAGCTCGGCTTCGGCGGCGCCCAAGCCCCGGCCAGACCAGTGGTGGTTCAAATCCTGGGGTGTACAGAGCCACCTTTGGCCCTTGTCAGTGGGGACGGGCGTCACGATTGCCTTGATCGATACTGGCGTCCAGGCGAACCTTCCTGAACTCCAAGGTGTTGTACTTTCAGGGATCGATTTGGAGAACAGAACCGTCGACGGTCGCCAAGACCTTGATCGCTTTAACACGCCACCCGGCCATGGCACCGCGATGGCGTCGCTGATTGCTGCTCAAGGGGGACGAACCGGCCTGGTGGGAGTAGCGCCTGGGGCTAAGATCCTCCCGATTGTGGCCCAGAGCAATGATGCCTATGCAAAAGGTATCCGCTACGCAGCGGATCGTGGTACTCAGGTGATCAACCTTTCGCAGGCGATCCCCGGGCCGTGCCCTCGCAATCTACAAGAGGCCATCGCGTATGCGCTCGAAAAGGACGTAGTGATCGTCGTTGGGGCGGGAAACGATGGTGACGGTGCAAATTCCAGCAACGCGCCGGCCAACTGCATGGGTGTCTTGTCAGTGGGTGCGGTCGATTCCAAGTTTTCTCCGTGGATGAAGACACAGCGACAATCCTATGTAAAAGTTGCAGCTCCCGGCGTCGACATGCGGGTCCTTCTCAAGGACGGAGAGCTCTATCGAGGAAAGGGCACAAGCGACGCCGCTGCCGTCACCTCGGCTGCCGTGGCTCTTATTCGGGCCAAGTATCCGTCGATGACGAACCGGGAGGTTGTGCGGCAGCTCATTGCGTCCGCGTTGGACGTCTATGAGAAGGGTAATGATAATCGGACCGGGTATGGTGTCATTCGGCCTTACCGGCCGCTCGCGGGGAAAGCGCCGAAGGGCACCGCGAATCCGGTTTTTGACGAGTTTGATCGCTGGAAGAGGACTCACCAACCTGAGGGGGCGAAGTCTGCGGCCCCGGCGGCGTCCAAAGACGATGACTCCTCTTTGCCCTCCCTAATCGTGTTGATCGCGGTCGTTGTTGTGGTGGGGGCAGCCGCGAGTCTTTTCGGGTTCTTTTTCTCCCGCCGGAAGCGGGGCGGGCCGCCGCCCTTGGGGCCAGGGACCGGCTTCGGAGCGCCGCAGGCATTTGGACAGCAGCCGCCAGGCGGTCAGCATGGTCCGTACCCGCCGGTTCCACCGCAGGGCGCCCCGCCGCACTATCAACCGCACCCGCCGCCAGGGCAGCATCCGCCCGGCCAATGGCCGCCAGGTGGTGCTCCCCCGGCAAGGCCACCGCAGTAAGGCGAAGATCCTCTGTGGTCCATCTTCGGACGGTGCACCTCGTTTCCGCATAGCGAGGTTCGAAGTTCAACGGATGACGCGCTGGGCGGCACCACCTCGAAACCAGGGCGGCATGACCTATGGGTATGCCGATGGGAAGCGACGCACGCGATGACACGGTCGGCGAGGAACGCGAATGATGCCCATGACTGACCGCAGAACGACGATTTCTGTCACGGGAACGATGGCACGTTCACTCTCCGTGATTGGCTGACGCGGAGGCGGTCGTGTGGAGGACACGACGACAGCGTCATTCCAGGCTTGGTTGGTTTGGCGCTGGCCTAAGTTGAACGGTCACCTAGATGAGGAGTGCGAATGCTGCGACGGACTCGCAGGCTGGCTGTTCCAGCCTTGGGCATGCTTATCTGGAGTGCGGTCGTTTGCCCCGTCGCGGCTGCGGCTCCTCCTCAACCACGGGCAGACGAATGGTGGTTCAAGTCGTGGGGGGTACAAAGCCACATCTGGCCCTTGTCCACGGGCGAGGGCGTCACGATCGCCTTGATCGATAGCGGTGTTCAGGCGAACTTGCCGGATCTGCAGGGTGTCGTACTTCCAGGCACCAATCTGGATGGCGGAAGCGGCGACGGCACAGAGGACGTTGACCCCTTCAATAGCTCCGTGGGCCACGGTACAACGATGGCGTCCTTGATAGCCGCCCAAGGGCGCGGAACTGGGCTGGTGGGAGTCGCGCCGGATGTAAAGATCCTACCGATAGTGGCGCAGAGTCAGGCCGCCTTTGCGAAAGGAATTCGTTTCGCAGCGGACCGCGGTGCCCAGGTGATCAATATTTCGCAAGGACTGCCCGGTTCATGTCCTACCGAAACCCAGGAGGCAATTTCATATGCCCTGAGCAAAGATGCAGTGATCGTTGCGTCGGCAGGTAATGATGGAAACGGCTCCAATTCGAGCATTGCACCTGCCAATTGCGCGGGCATCCTCTCGGTGGGCGCCGTGGACCGGCGGTTCAAACCATGGGAGAAGACCCAGCGACAGCCTTATGTAAAGGTCGCTGCTCCCGGTGTTGGCATGCGCGTCGTCACGAGGAATGGGCAGCTCTATGCGGGGCGTGGCACAAGTGATGCGGCAGCGGTGACGTCGGCGGCTGTTGCTCTTATCCGGGCCAAACATCCGGACATGGAGAACCGGGAGGTTGTGCGGCAGATCATTGCCTCGGCGTTAGACATTGGGGAGAAGGGGAAGGACGACCTAACTGGGTACGGCATCATTCGTCCGTATCGGCCGCTTGCGGGGAAGGTGCCTGGGGGTACGGCGAATCCGGTGTTCGATGAGTTCGATCGCTGGAGGAAGACCCACGAACCTCAGGAGTCGAAGTCTGCGACTCCGGCCGCGTCGAAGGAGGACGACTCTTCGAGCTCCTTCATCGTGTGGGTCGCGGTTCTCGTCGTGCTAGGGGCGGGAGCAGGTCTTTTCGTGTTCTTCTTCTCCCGCAGGAGCCGGGGCGGGCCGCCGTCGATGGGGCCGGGGAGTGGTTTCGGTGCGCCGCAGGCATTTGGACAGCAGCCGCCGGGAGGTCAGGGTGCTCCGTACCCGCCGGTTCCACCGCAGGGCGCCCCGCCGCACTATCAACCGCACCCGCCCGCGCCGCCTGGGCAGCATCCGCCCGGCCAATGGCCGCCAGGTGGTGCTCCTCCGGCAAGGCCACCGCAGTAAGGCGAAGATTTTTTGTGGTCCATCTTCGGACGATGCACCTCGTTTCCGCATAGCGAGGTTCGAAGTTCAACGGACGACGCGCTGGGCGGCACGACCTCGAGACCAGAGCGGCATGACCCATGGGTATGCCGATCGGAAGCGACGCACGCGATGACATGGTCGGCGAGGAATGCGAGCGCAGCACATGACTGACCGCGGAACGACCCGGTCTGGCACGGCAACGATGGCACGTTCATGCTGCGTGATTGGCTGACATGGAGGCGGTCGTGTGGAGGACATGACGACAGCGTCATTCTAGGCTTGCTTGGTTAACGCTGGCCTGGGTCGAACGGTCATCAGATGAGGAGTGCGAATGCTGCGGCGGAGTCGAAAAGCGGTAAGTTGGGCCTTAGCCATGCTCGTCCTTGGAGCGGCCGCCTGGCCTGGGACGGCTGCAGCGGCACCCGCCCCGCTACCACAGCAATGGTGGTTCAAGACCTGGGGTGTGCAGAGCCATATTTGGCCGATCTCCAAGGGCGAGGGTGTCACGGTCGCCGTGATCGACACGGGCGTTCAGGCGAGCCTGCCTGAACTGCAGGGTGTGGTTCTCCCGGGCATGAATGCCGAGGACGGAACCGGCGACGGACGAGAAGATTTCGATAGTTTCAGCCCGTCACGTGGTCACGGGACGGTAATGGCTGCCCTCATAGCCGCGCAGGGTCGTGGCACGGGGATGATGGGGGTCGCTCCAGCGGCCAAGATCCTTCCGGTATACGCACAAGATAATCTTGCGTACGCCAAAGGCATCCGTTTCGCTGCTGACCGTGGTGCTCAAGTGATCAACCTTTCGCAGGCGGTCGCGGGGCCGTGTCCACGTGCTCTGCAGGAGGCCATTGCCTACGCGCTAGGTAAAGATGCAGTTATCGTGGCTGGTGCGGGAAACGACGGCAATGGCGCCAATCCGAGTAATTCGCCAGCGAACTGTAAGGGCGTTCTTGCCGTAGGCGCGGTCGACCTGAAGTTCAAGCCTTGGGAGAAGACGCAACGCCAGCCCTACGTCACAGTGGCCGCGCCCGGTGCCCATATGCAAGTGGTGTTCAAGGACGGGAAACTGCATTACGGTAGTGGAACCAGCGGTGCCACGGCCCTGGTGTCCGGTGCTGTTGCTCTTATCCGGGCCAAACATCCGGACATGGAGAACCGGGAGGTTGTGCGGCAGATCATTGCCTCGGCGTTGGACATTGGGGAGAAGGGGAAGGACGACCTAACTGGGTACGGCATTATTCGTCCGTATCGGCCGCTTGCGGGGAAGGTGCCTGGGGGTACGGCGAATCCGGTGTTCGATGAGTTCGATCGCTGGAGGAAGACCCACGAACCTCAGGAGTCGAAGTCTGCGACTCCGGCCGCGTCGAAGAAGGACGACTCTTCGGCCACCATCATCGTGTGGATCGTGGTCATCGTCGTCCTAGGAGCGGGAGCAGGCCTTTTCGGATTCTTCATCTTCCGCCGGAACCGGGGCGGGCCGCCGCCGATGGGGCCGGGGAGTGGTTTCGGTGCTCCACAGGCGTTCGGGCAGCCGCCGGGAGGTCAGGGTGGTCCGTACCCGCCGGTTCCACCGCAGGGCGCCCCGCCGCACTGTCAACCGCACCCGCCCGCGCCGCCTGGGCAGCATCCGCCCGGCCAATGGCCGCCAGGTGGTGCTCCTCCGGCAAGGCCACCGCAGTAGGACGAAGAGTCTCTGTGGTGCATCTTCGGACGGTGCACCTCGTTTCCGCATAGCGAGGCTCGAGTGCAATGGATGTTTCGATGGTCGGCACGATCTCGAAATCAGTGCGGCATGACCCATGGGTATGCCGATGGGAACCGGCGCACGTGATGACATGGTCGGCGAGGAATGCGAGCGCAGCACATGACTGACCGCAGAAGGACGATCTCTGTCACGACGATGACGCGGCCACGCCCCTTGATTGGCTGACATGGAGGCGGTCGTGCGGGGGAAATGACGACAGTGACGTTCCAGACCATGATTGGTTTGGCGCTGGCCTGGGTTGAACGGTCACCTAGATGAGGAGTGCGAATGCTGCGGCGAAGTCGAAAAGCGGTCAGTTCAGCCTTAGCCATGCTCGTTCTAGGAGCAGTCGCCTTACCCGGCTCCGCTGCAGCGGCACCTAATCCGCTGCCGCAGGAGTGGTGGTTCAAGACTTGGGGAGTGCAGAGCCATCTTTGGCGGATCACCAAAGGTGATGGGGTCACGGTCGCGGTGATCGACACGGGCGTCGAGGCCGGTCTCCCAGAACTCGAGGGTGCGGTACTCCCAGGTCTGAACGCCGAGGATGGACGCGGTGACGGTCGCCAAGACCTTGATCAGTTCAATTCGCCTCCCGGACACGGTACGGCGATGGCGTCGTTTATCGTCGGCCAGGGGAAAGGCACGGGGATGATGGGCATCGCTCCGGAGGCCAAGGTTCTCCCCGTGGTCGCACAAGGGCATCCTGCCTATGTCAAGGGCATACGGTTCGCAGCAGACCAGGGTGTGCAAGTGATCAACATGTCGCAGGGGCTTCCTGGTCCGTGTCCACCTGCTCTGCAGGAGTCGATCGCCTATGCACTGGGCAAGGACGCGGTCATTGTTGCCTCGGCCGGCAACACCGGTCACGCAGGAAACCCGACCACCGCGCCCGCCAACTGTGCAGGCGTACTGTCGGTTGGTGCGGTGGATCTGAACTTTCGGCCCTGGGAAAAGACCCAGCGCCAGTCATACGTAAAGGTGGCGGGCCCTGGAGTTCATACGACCGCACTGTTGAGAGACGGGAAGCTCCACGCTGGCAGCGGCACCAGTGACGCCGGAGCCCTGGTGTCCGGTGCTGTTGCTCTTATCCGGGCCAAACATCCGGATATGAAGAACCGGGAGGTTGTGCGGCAGATCATTGCCTCGGCGTTGGACATTGGGGAGAAGGGGAAGGACGACCTAACTGGGTACGGCATTATTCGTCCGTATCGGCCGCTTGCGGGGAAGGCGCCTGGGGGTACGGCGAATCCGGTGTTCGATGAGTTCGATCGCTGGAGGAAGACCCACGAACCTCAGGAGTCGAAGTCTGCGACTCCGGCCGCGTCGAAGGAGGACGACTCTTCGAGCTCCTTCATCGTGTGGATCGCGGTTCTCGTCGTCCTAGGGGCGGGAGCAGGCCTTTTCGTGTTCTTCTTCTCCCGCAGGAGCCGGGGCGGGCCGCCGCCGATGGGGCCGGGGAGCGGTTTCGGTGCGCCGCAGGCATTTGGACAGCAGCCGCCGGGAGGTCAGGGTGGTCCGTACCCGCCGGTTCCACCGCAGGGCGCCCCGCCGCACTATCAACCGCACCCGCCCGCGCCGCCAGGGCAGCATCCGCCCGGCCAATGGCCGCCAGGTGGTGCTCCCCCGGCAAGGCCATAAGACGAAGGCCGTTGTGGTCATCCTTAGCAGCACATGTTGTGCTCCGTGTATTGAGGTTTCGTAATGCGACGGACAAGGCGACGGACCTCGCGACCGGAGTGACATTCGCCGCATGGTCTCGACCATGGCAGCGCAAGCATACCGATGACGCCAGAATGATTCGCCATCCCTGGCTATCGAATGCCGTGGTCATTTCCGATTCTGAAACTTTGTTCACTGGAACTGTGCCAGGGAATGTCAGTCTCGTCCTGCATTAGTTGCGAAAGTTGATCGTAGCTTGCGTTTGAGTTCGCGGCTGTCGATCATTGGTACAGCCGTCACGCTTCCAGAGTTCGACGGCGGTCGAGAGTTCAGAGCCGCTATCGCGGTCTTGAAGTCGTCCATGCGTGGCGTGTGGATCCAGGCTAGACCTGGGTTGGGTGGCGGGGGCGGTTGGGGGTTGAAGGCCTAGGGTGGCAGGTGGATGAAAGGAGGGCGGGTGCCGGACACTGGCTGGCAGCACTCCGTGTTGCGTGATCTTGGGGTGTCTCAGCGTGGGTTGGTGGCCTTCGGGGCCGCGTCGGCGGTGCTTGCCGATGACCGTTGGGGGGCCGAGGCGGCTGAGCACAGTGCGCCGCCGCCGGCTGTGCAGGAGCCCATCGCTGCGCCTTCGTCTGTCGAGACTTCGGCGGAACCGGTTTATGCGGGGGGTGAGGTGCCTCCGCCGAACGAGTCGTTGCCTGCGCCGCCGGGTCCGCAGGAGCCTCGGGAGGACGGTTCGGTGGGTGTTCCGCCGCAGCCGGGGCCTCAGCCTGCCTGGGGGAATGAGTCGATTTCCGGGGTGCGGCAGCCTTCGGTTAACGAGTCGTTGCCTGCGCCGCCGCCGATGCCGGAGGAGGCTCGGGCGGTTGCGGGTGCTGAAGCGTCGCAGCGGGAGGGGGTGCCGCTGGTCAATGATGAGTTCAGTTGGGATGCGGCGATTTCTCCCATTGGGGGGACGGAGGCTGAGGAGAGGGTTGCGCCGGAGGCGGCGCGGCGGGGGGTGGCGGAGGCGCCTGTGGCGGGGCCGCCGCAGGTGCATGATGTGCCGAGGGCGGACGAGTTCGTTCGTAAGAACCAGCACGGGGACGCGCTGGTGCATCGGGTCGGACGTGGGGTTCGTAAGGCCGTCGGGTCGTCCGGGGATGCTCGGACGAGGGCGGAGATCGGGGACTTTCTGGGGCAGCCCGTCGGCGGAATCCGGCAGATCACGGTGGTGAGTGTTCGGGGCGGGGCGGGGAAGACGACCGTGGCCGCGTTGCTGGCGACGGAGTTGGCGCGGCACCGTTCTGATCGGGTTCTGGCGATGGACGCCGACGCCGAGCTCGGGTCGTTGCCGTTGCGGCTCGGGGTGCAGTCGGAGGCGTCGCTGTTCGATCTCGTCGCGCAGCGGCCGCGTACGTTCGAGGAGGCCGCGCGGTACCTGCGGCAGACCCGGGACGGGTTGTGGGTGCTCGCGGCGACGCGGGGCGGACGGATCACCGGTGAGATCACGTTCGAGACGTATCAGGCCGCGTTCAGTACGGTGAGCCGTTACGTGTCCACCGCGGTGACCGACTGCAGCGCGGGTGTTCTCACCGAACTGCACCGGGGCATTCTCGGGCAGTCCCATGGCGTCGTCCTCGTCACGCCGGGGACGGTCGACGGGGCGTTGAGCGCGCGGAGCGCGTTGGAGTGGTTCTCCCAGGGGGCGCGGCGGGGTCTGCTGCCCCGGACGGTGATCGCGATCGTGTCGCATGCGCCGCAGGTCGGCGCGGACCTCGAGCGGGCGACGGAGATGCTGACCGCGTGGGGGACGCCGGTCGTGCAGGTTCCTTACGACCGGCATCTCGCGACCGGCGCGGCGGTCGACATGTCGCGGCTCGGTGACGCCACCCGGAAGGCCGCCGGTCGGATCGCCTACGAGGCGTTCGCGCGGTCGTTGGGCGTCCACCAGGAGCCGGGCCGCTGACACGCGGCCCGGCATGGCCTGGCTCAGTCCGTCCAGAGGAGGCTGTTGGTCACCTCGACACCGAGTTCGCCGGCGGTGGCGAAGACGCTGCCGGTGCGGCCGCCGGTGTCGGCGCCGGTCGACCAGTACGACTGGGCGTAGATCACGTTGGAGCCCTGCGTCCAGGAACGCGTCCAGTAGGCGGGATCGGCGCGGGGCTGGGGGAGGCCGCTCGCGTCGGACGGCGTGAGCAGCAGCGGCCAGCCCTTGTCATTGGTGATCCGGCTGATGTTGCTCGCCGCCGTCGGGCTGGAGAACCGCGCGATCGACACCGAGGTGATGATCTGCTTGCTGGGGCTGGCGTAGACGGCGGAGTGCATCACGCCGACGCACGGGTACGAGCGCAGCGCCGTGCGCAGTTTGGGGTTGGCGCGGCTGGTGCACGTCGCGGTGCGGGTGCCCGCCCGGGTGAAGGTGTTCCCCTTCGCCGTCCTGATCGTCGGGCCGAGGACGGAGGACGGATCCGACCCGCCGCCGCTGCTGGTCTGCGAGGGCGTCGGCTCGGGGGAGGAGGACGGCGTGTAGGGCGTGTACGTGGGCTGCGAGATCGTTCTCGCGGGATCGTCGTCGTCGCTCCTGAGGACGAGGAAGGCGCCGACGCCGATGACCGCCAGGACCGCCACCATGCCGATGATCAGCAGGGGGACCAGGGCGCCTCCGCCGCCGCGCGGCGGTGGGGGCGCCGGGAAACCGGGGCCTCCGGGCAGCGGTGGACCCGGTGGTACGGGTGGTGGATAACCCGGCCCGCCCGGGGGCTGACCGGGCCATTGGGGGGAGTTCATGGAGGCTCCGTGCTGATGTCCGTTGCGTGACCGCGGTTTCGGATCGATCCAGGGTAGCGGTCAGAACGTGGCGATTTTATAAGGAATGGTAGTTATGTCGGGCATTGTAGGTTTTTGCGGACGCGGCGGTCCGCGCGAATGTCTCATAGGGTTGCGTCGGAGAGGGGAGGAAGGTGTCCGATTCGGTCGGCGCTCCTTCGCAGCGTGTGGTGACGGCCCGCTCGGCCCGTCCGACCCGGGGGTGAACCGATGAGCAGTGACCTGGTGGCGCTGGTTCGGCGCCGTCCGGATGTGCACGCCGTGGCCGATGGCATGATCGCCATGGGCGAGGCGCTGGAGCTGCGCGGCGGCGAGTCCGGGCCGATCCTCGTGTACGACACCGAGGGCCGGTTGCTCGTCTCGATCGAGGAGGCGGTGCCGGTTCCGGCGCAGAGTGAGATCCGGCGGCTGCTCGGCGACGACTTCGCCGGACGCGTGACCGCCCCGGTGTGGTGGGTGGACGTTCGCGCCGTCGCCGATCTGCCCGACGCGATCCGCGTCGCCCGCAGGTTCACCGAGTTCCTGGTGCACTGGGCCGGCGGCGCCGTCTACCCGGACGGGGTCGGCGAGGCGCCCGCGCGCAGTTGGAAGGCCGCCGGCGTGGACGGCCAGGACGGAGTCGCCTACCACGGCGGGGTCATCGGCGGCTGAACCGGCGGACGCCGGGGTCAGGGCCAGTCGCGGGTGAGGTCGAGGTTCCATGGGACGAGATTCCAGGGGCTGCGCGCGTCGGTCATGAGGTCGTCGATGAGACGTTCGTACTCGGCCTGCGCGTTCCCTCCGCCACCCGACCAAAGCAGGCGGCCCTGCAAGTAGCAGGTGGCCATGTCCTGCCAGGACGAGTAGCGCCGCTGGATGTCCAGCGCCAGCGGCAGCATCCGCTCCCAGCAGTACTCCTCCGTCAGCCAACCCACCATGTGGCCCCAGCGGTAGAGCATCAGGGCCCGCCCGTAGTCCCAGATGAGGAAGCGTCCGACGTTCGCGCGGAGCACAGGGTCGGCGAGGGCCTTCAGACGGTGCAGTTCCTCGGACGCGTGGTTGCGGTCGTTGAAGAGCTGGTGAAGGAAGAGGGCGAGTTCGGCGCCCTCCTCACTGGCGTCCGCGCCGGGTTCGTCGCGCAGCAGCCGCGGGACGAGCCGCGCGTACGAGCCGCCCTCGTCCCCATAGCGGACCCGCACCAGCTCGATCAACCGCTCGACGAACGGGGGTTCGAGCCGGTCGCGGGCGATGAGGTCGTCGACCTCCCGGAGCAGCGTTCCGTACTCCTCCTGCGCGGCGGGGGAACGGGCGGCGAGATCGGCGTCCTGGGCGAAGTCGGCGCGGTGCCCGTCCTGGACGAGCCAGTTGACGGCGCCGAGGAGCTGTTCGAGGTCGTAGGCGCCCCACGGATCGTGGAGGAGTTCCTGGGCGGTGCGGCGGTCGGTGGCGGCGGCGTCCGCGTCCGGCGCCACCCCGAGCCGGTCGAGCCGGAACCCGTTGATCGCGCCGTAGGGCGCACCGGCCGCGATGATCCAGCGCTGCACGGGGGTGAGGTCGTCCGTCTGCCGCGCGGCATGGGCGTGGACACCGGACAGGTCCGGCGCGGAGATCAGCTCCCACAGGCGTCGCCGGAACTCCTCCGCCTGTCGCTCCTCGGTGCCGAAGAACCCGGCGAGCTGTTTGCGCAACGATGGGTGCCGGATGTACAGGCGCCGGAAGACCGGGCCGTTCTTCCACACCAGATGCTCGGGCCGCAGATCGCCGAACGGGATGCGGGTCCGCCGGTGCACCATGGCCCGTTCCGTGAACCGCAGCTCCAGGGCCGACCACAGCGCGCTCAGCGGTGTGAAGCGCAGCAGCAGGACGAATCCGAGCACGAAACCGAGCATGATCGCGCCGGGGCCCAGTGCCCAGCGCGCCGCGTCCTGGAGTCCGGCCAGGGACAGGACGGCTCCGCCGAGGAGCAGCCCGATTCCCGTGATGCCGCAGGAGAGGAACCAGCTCGTGGTCAGGATCAGGGATCCCTGGATGCGGAGGACCGCCTCCTCGCCGTTGAACTCGAACGACCCTTCGGCGAGCGTCCCTTCGACGGCCCGCTCAAGCGCGTCGAGCTGACCGGCGTTCCCCATGGGCAGGACCGTACATCATCCCTGACGGGTAGATCATCAGCGGTGCGAGGCCTCTGTCGAGGTGACCGGTGTGGACCGGTTCACGCCGACCGGAGGTGCCGCATGAGGAGACTGTGCCGCTGCCATCCGTCTGCGGAGCGCCCGTCGCCGAGCGGGAAGAACGTGAGCGGGGAGCGCTGCGGTCCGACCTGCTGGCCGGGCAGGCCGGTCGGCCCGCTGACGGTGCCCGCGACGGCGAGGGCGACCGGCCCCGGCGCGCCGGTCCAGCGTGGTTCGGTGGTGAGGTCCGCGCGACCCGGGGTCAGCTGGACGAACAGGGACGCGATGGTCTGGTCGGCGGCGAGCGCGCCGACGAGCGTCGGCAGGTGCTGGAGGGGCGGCGGGTCCTCCGGCATGTAGCCGATGGTGACGGTGCCGACCTCGGCGACGGTGCCGCCCGCGTTGGTGGTGAACTCGCAGACGGCCTGTGCGGGACGGGGGCCGTCGCCGCCGACGATGAGCCGTGACCTGGCCCGTCCCCGCGCGTACTCGGTGAACCGGTCGGCGTTCCACGGGTGCTCCAGCGGCTCGGACGCGCCGAGCCCGCCCGGGTTCTTCCCGGTGAGCAGTTGCAGGAGGCGTTCGACGGGCCCGCTGAGGTGGCCCTCGGCCCCGTGCTTGGTGCGGTAGACGATGGCGATCTGCGAGCCGACCGGCGCGGCGGGACGGGTCCTGAACCCGGGCGAATAGTCGCGGGCCTCCGGTACCGGGACGAATGTCGCGCCGTTCCACTTCAGTGGCCGTCCGGTCAGCCCTTCGTAGTAGCCGTCGCCGTCACGGACGACCCACTGCATCTCCTTCTCGGACGCGGCGGTGCGGAGGGGGAGCGACAGCCGGGAGTCCAGGGGGGTGACGAGCTGCAGGGTCCGGTCGCTCGCCGCGCAGTCGCCGAGGGCCCTGTTCAGCCAGGCGGTCAGGGGCACCAGCGGCCTGTCCTGCAGCACGACCATGGCCTCGTCGGTCAGCGCGTCTACTGTGCTCATCGTCGGGGGAGTCTAACGACCGGGATCGGGCCGCGACGGCCTCCCCGAACTCCGGCGGACGCGACCGCAGGTGGCCGGGGGGCGGCGTGATCACTTTGTTGTGACGACGGTGGTGGCTGTCCCATCTGTGCTGAAATGTTACGGATGCAGCGAGCCGTCGCGCCGTCTCCGGTGTACTCCGCGCCCGCCCCACCGTCACCGGAACCGCCGGAGCGGGGGCGTCTGTGGCGCGTGCTCGGCTGGGTGTCGGTCGCGCTGTCGGTGGTCCTCGTCGCGACCAGCCTCACCGCGTACGGGTTCTGGCGCCGCCTCGACAGCCAGATCGACCGCGAGAACCTGGACGGCCGTCTCGGCGACGACCGTCCCGAGAAGCTCAACAACTCGTTGAACATCCTGCTGATGGGCTCCGACAGCCGGCAGGGTGAGAACGCCCGCTACGGCGTCGAGGCCGGGCAGCGGTCCGACACCACCGTCCTGCTGCACATCTCACCCGGCGGCGAGAGCGCGATCGGCATCAGCTTCCCCCGCGACTCGATGGTGCGGATGCCGTCCTGCGAGAAACGGAACGGCACCGTCGTCCCCGCCCAGTTCGGGATGATCAACGCGGCGTTCTCGAACGGCGGCCCGGCCTGCACCTGGAAGACCATCGAGTCCCTCACCAGGATCCACATCGACCACTACGTCGAGGTGGACTTCGCCGGATTCAAACGGGTCGTGGACGCGCTCGACGGCGTGGAGATCTGCGTGCCGCATCGCATCGACGACCCCAAGGCGGAACTGCGCCTCAGGGCGGGCCGCCAGACCGTGCGCGGCGAACAGGCCCTCGGCTACGTCCGCACCCGAAGCCTCGGCGACGGCTCCGACCTCGGCCGCATCAGACGGCAGCAGGAGTTCATGGCGTCCGTGGTGAAGAAGGCCACCGACAAGGGCATGCTCGCCGACCCCGGACGCGCCTACGCCACCCTCTCCGCCGTCGCCAGATCCATCAAGGTGGACGACAAGCTCACCCTGCCGGTCATGCAGAAGATCGCGAACAGCCTGCGGGGGATGAGCGCCGGGAAGGTCCGGTTCGTCACCGTCCCCGTGCAGGCGTACCCGCAGGACCCGAACCGCGTCCAGTTCAACCGGGCCCTCGCGGAACCGCTGTTCGAGGCCGTCCGGCAGGACAACAAACTGCCCGAACCGGCCCCGCCGCCCGTTCCGACGCAGAACGCGAACCAGCCCCCGCCGGTCCCGCCGCGAGAGGTCAGGGTCGGCGTCTTCAACGGGACGGGAACCCCCGGCCTCGCCCAACGCACCGCGGACCAGCTCACCGAACGCGGCTTCACCGTCGTCAAGGTCGGCACCGCCAAGAAGCGCTTCGACCGCACCCAGATCCTCTACGGGGTGGGCGCCGAACGGCAGGCGGCCCGGCTGGCGATCGCGCTGCCCGGCCATCGACCGCGTCCGTGGAAGTCCGCCAAGCCCGGCCATGTCTACCTCGTCATCGGCAAGGACGGCGCCGTGCTCCGCGGCCGGAACGCGACGGTGCCGAAGGTGGCCGGAGAGATCCGCGCGGACCGGGACAGCTGCGCGGGGGCCTGACGTGGTCGGCGATTGACATGCCGACCGTCGGGGCGCACCGGTATCTTGGCCGGGCCAACCAACACCCGGACTGAAACGTCACCCTTAAGACGGCCAACTGAATCCCCCCGATCGCCGCCCCGAGGAGCCGCCCCCCGCACCGGGCTCTAGCGGGTGCTCGCTCCCCCCGGAACGGACACATGCAGCCCGAACCCTTCTCCCTCCTGATGACCGTCTACGGCGGCGATCATGAGGAGCACGTCAGGGCCGCCTTCCACAGCGCGGTGCACGACCAGACACTCCGACCCGACCAGGTGGTCCTCGTGCGGGACGGGCCCGTCTCCGCCGAGCTGTCGTCCTGCCTCCGGGAACTCGTCGAGAACTGCCCCGTCGAGGTGTCGTACGTCCGGCTTCCCCACAACCGCGGGCTGGGCCCCGCCCTGGACGCCGGCCTGCACGCCGCGCGGCACGACATCGTCGCCCGCATGGACGCCGACGACATCGCCATGCCGCACCGGTTCCAGACCCAGGTGCCGCTGGTCCGCGCCGGCGCCGACCTCGTCGGCGCCGGCCTGCTGGAGTTCGGCACCGACATCTCCGACGTCGTCGGCCGCCGCATCCCGCCGAGCGACCCCCACGACATCGCCCGCTACTCCCGCCTGCACGACCCCTTCAACCACCCCACGGTCGTCTACCGCCGCTCCGCCGTCGTCGCCGTCGGCGGCTACGGCGATCTGCCGTTGATGGAGGACTACTGGCTGTTCGCACGAATGATCGCGAACGGCGCGCGGGTGGAGAACATCGCCGAGCCGCTCGTCTACTACCGCGTGGGGGACGGCGCGTACGAGCGGCGCGGAGGACGTGACCTGCTGCGTTCGGAACTGCGGCTCCAGCGGGAGATGCTCGGCGAGGGCTTCATCTCCCGCCCCCAGTACTGGCGCAACGTCGTCGTCCGCGGCGGCTACCGCCTTGTCCCGACCCTGATCCGGCGTCCCATCTACCGGATGGTCGTCGCCCCGTACGGTGCCCGCCGCAACCGCTCCCGTGAGAGCGTCGAGCCCACCGCGCCGACGGCGGCCCTACGCCATATACCGCGTCCCGCCCGTTCGCCCGAGCAGAGTCGCGCGCCGATGACGCCCTTAACCGCACCGCCGAAGCCGCCGCCGGGCCCGTCCGCTCCATGACGGCGGCGAGAAGGGCCGGGAAACACCGTCCCCGGCCCTCGGTGCCCGTCGTCCTCGAGGTGCCCGCCGTCCTCGAGGTGCCCGCCGTCCTCGAAGGGCCGCGATCAGCCCGCGCGTGACCAGAGCACGGGCTGGTCGCCGTTGGCGTCCGCGCTACGGCCCACGCCGAGCAGCGTGCCCTTGAACGCCGCGAGACCGGTGACCTCCTGGTGGCCGGCGCCGCCCAGACCGGTGCCGCCGGGTGTCGCGGTGGTCCATGACAAGCCGTCCGGAGAGGTCCACGACACCACGTCCGTCGCGCCCACCGGTCCGGTCGTTCCGGTGGCGGCGAACCCCTTCGTGGACGCGGCCAGGGCGGTGACGGAGACGATCGTGTCGCCGCTCGGTGAGTTCAGCGGTTTCCAAGTCTTGCCCGCGTCGGTGGACACGTAGCCGAGCCAGTTCAGGCCTTGCTGGGTCGCCGCGATGCCGGTGGCGACGAGCGTGTTCCCCTGCGCGGCGACGTGGGTGAGGTGGCCCGCGGTCACGCCCGCGGGCAGCTCCAGCAGCTGGAGCGCCCACTTCCTACCGTCGGACGACGCCCACACCGAGGGACGATTGCCCTGGGCTTCGTGACTGCCGCCGACGGCCGCGTAGCCGAACGGGCCGGCGGTGACGTCCAGTATCCAGCGCGGGGCGTTCTTGTTCCCCTGCAGCATGCTCGGGTCGACGCCGGTGCCCCGTGCCCATCGCGCGAGGTCCTTGGTGGCCCAGATGGCCGCCGAGTGGCCCTGCGTCCCGACGATCACATAGCTTCCGTTGCCGGCCGCGGCGGCGTAGGTGATCGGTATGCCCTCCTTGTCGCCCGCGAAGACGGCGGCGGAGTCGGCGGCCTCCCAGGTCGCGCCGTCCCTTGAGGTGACGACGAGCGGACGGCGCGGGGCCGCCTGGTCGTAACCGACCGCCAGCCAGCCGGACGCGCCGCCGGTGACGTCGGTCAACTGCTGCGGCCCCGGCCGGGTGAACGCGGCGCCGAGCCCCTGGGCCGGCTTCCAGGACGAGCCGTCCGGCGACGACCAGGCCGCGGCGTCGCCATGCGCGCTTCCCACGGCGACGGCGAGGTCGCCGGTCGCGCCGACCGATCGGACGGAATGGTCGGGTCGGATCACACCCGCGATCTTCGTCAGGTCGACGGGCACGGCGGCGCCCGCCGCGTCCCACACGCCGAGCATCGGGTCCATGTCGCCGCCGCCCGGCTCGCGGCCGACGAGGACGGACCGGCCACCGGCCGCGGCCGTGCCCGTGATCTCCAGGCCGGGCTTCGACTCGGCCATGCCCGCAGCCTTCCACGCCGCGCCGTCGGCGCTGCGCGACAGCAGCATGTCCCTGTCCCGGACGATGACGGCCACATAGCCGTTGGTGTCACCGACGACCCGGTGCGTCCGCAGGTAGCCGGAGGTCCGCAGCGCGCCGGCCGCGGTCCAGGACCGGCCGTCCTTGGACGTGTACGCCTGACCGTAGAGCTTTCCGCCCGACTTGATCTCGCGCACGGCCAGGAACCCGGGTTCGCCGCCGCCGACCACGAGACCGCGACTGCCCTTGGGAACCGGCACGTCGGAGGTCGACCACGTTCGGCCGCCGTCCTCGGAGCGCCAGACCAGCCGGTAGGGGCCCTGCTTTCCGGATTTGGGCGTGACCAGCCCCTCCAACAGGATCACGTCACCACTGGCGGCCGCCTCGACCAGCGAGATGGTGCCGTTGTTCACCCTGACGCCGATCTGGTCGCCGACGCGGGCCTCCCAGCGCCGCCCGTCGCCGGACAGCCACACGGCCGGTGCGGAGTCGGTGAACTGGCCGTTCTTGGAATTCTCGCCGATGGCGAAGTAGCCGCTGTCGGTGGCGACGATCCGCTGTACGCGGTTGCCCTTGCCGAACACGTCGCCGACGGCGTCGGGCTGCCTGCGCCACTCCGTACCGTTCTCGCTGGTCCACACCGCGCCGCTGAACTCGGTGCCGGAGCCGATGGCCACCCAGCCGCGGGACGAGCCGCCGACCGCCGAGGGAACCCCGCCGGACGGCGCGACGCCGCCGTCGGTGCCCTGCTGGGTGGCCGACCTGAACGTGCGGCCGCCGTCGCCGGAGGTCAGGAAAAGGCCACGGGCACCCTGCGGATCGGTCTCGCCGCCGACCGCGACGACGGTCGAGCCGACCGCCGCGACATCAGTGATCTGCTGGTCGCGGCCATCGGTTCGGGCGGTGCCGCCCACGGGGAACATCGAGGCGGCGAGTTTCGCGCCTTCGACCTTGTCGCCTTCGTCCTCGCCTTCGAACAGGCCGGGCACGACGAGGACGCCCGCGGCGGCCAGACCCGCCACGGCGAGCACCGCGACACCGATGAGGAGCGGCTTCTTGAGGCTCCTGCGGGGCCTGGTCGGCCCGACATGCGTCCGCCATGGCTCTTCGATCACCGGTGGCGGCGCCAGCGGCGGGACGGGGTTCGCCCCGGGCGGGCCCGCGTCCGGAATCTGCTGGACCCACGGGGACGGCTCCGGCGCCGCGGCGCCGGGCGGCGTGCCCGGAATCTCCTGCGCGTAAGGGAACGGTTCGGGGGCGGCAGGAGCGGCGGGAATCTCCTGGGCGTAGGGGAACGGCTCGTGGGCCGGCGGGCTCTGGGACGGTGTCGCAGGCGGGTGGCCGGGTGCCGGCCGCGGAGGCGCCGGCGGCTGGTGTGAGGGGAGCGGCTCCACCCGTGTCGCGTCAAGACTCGGCTGCGTGGACGGGAGGGGCGGCGGTGTCGGCTGCTCCACCCGTGTCGCGTCCGACATCTCCTCCGCGTACGGGAAGGGCGGCGGCGCCGGGATGTCGGTGGACGTGGCCGGAGGGGCGACGGCCGACGGCGGTCGACCGGCCGCGGGAGCGGTGGCGGGAGCGGTGGCGGGTGGCTGCGCCGCGTCCTCGTCGGGGGTCTCCTCGTTTGAGCCGCCGGCGCTCGGGGCGGCCGGGCGGGACTCCATGACCACCGTGTGCCGTGTCTCGTCCGGCTCCGAGCCGGAATCCGATGCTTCGTCCGCAGGGGATTCCCCCTCGGGGACGCCGCCTTCGGAGCCGCCGGTGGACGCGGCCGCGCGCTCCGGCTCGTCTTCGTCGTCGTCGAACTCGGGAAGCAGCGGACCGGTCGGTCCCTGCTGGTCGTCCAGCCACTGCGGCGGTGGTGGCTGGGCCGGCTGTCCGGGTTCGGGACGTTCCACCTCGTGGTCGTCATCCGGCTTTCCGGTTGGAGTCACACCCGCTCTCCCAGCATTAACTCAATTGCACGTGTCGCCGCGCGGTCGTGGTCGCCAGCGATGATAGCGGCGTACAAGAGACGCATTCTCTTACCGGCTTCTGCCTGCGGAGGTGCAGCCGACTCCGGAGCAGTGCGCCAGTACATCGAGAAGGTTCGAGAGGTATCGCCGCCGCTGCTCCGGCAGTGTGCCGAAGATGTTGTCCAGTTCATGAGGGTCGCGGCGGCGATCGTAGTACTCGCGTTCTCCACTGGCGTACTCGACGTAGAGCAGGTCGTCGTTCCGGATCGCGTTGTAGGTGGTCGGGGCGCCCGGGGCCGAGTCCTGCCGGTCCGGGTCCTCGGGGGACGGCGGCGGCTTGACGTGCTCGATCAGGGCGGTCTGCCGCCAGTCGGGTCGCTTCGTGCCGCGCAGGAAAGGAACGAGCGACCGGCCGTCGGTCGCGGGCGGCGGGCGCACGCCCGCGAGTTCCAGGAAGGTGGGCGCCAGGTCGGTGTTCTGCGCGACCTCCTCGACCCGGTGACCGGCCGGGACGTTCGGGCCGGTGACGATGTAGGGGACGCGGACGTCGGTGTCGTAGGCGGTCATCTTGCCCCCGGCCAGCCGGTGTTCGCCCATGTGGAAGCCGTTGTCGGAGCCGAACACCACATAGGTGTCGCGGTCGCGGCCGAGTTCCTTCAGTGTTGTCCGGATCCGGCCGATCATCTCGTCCACGGACTGGACCATGCGCACCCGGTCGCGGAAGCCGGCGTCGATGCGGCGGATCCTCGGTTTGCCCATCCGGGGACGCGACCGGAGCCAGGACGGCTTGTCACCGACATCGGCTTCGTTGAACGAGGCCGAGCGCGGAGCGCGGAGGGTGGGGAAGGCGCCGGCGTGCCTCGGCGCCGGAACGAACGGCCCGTGGGGTGCGAACGTCGAGATTTCCATGATGAACGGTTGCGCGGACGCGTGGGCCCGCCTGATGAAATCGAGCCCCTTGTTCGCGAGGACGTCGGTCAGGTAGTCCTGCGGTTCGTCGCCGTAGTGGACGAGCCGCCCGTTCTCGTTCAGGTCGTAGTTGAACTCGGGATAGCCGTTGCCGGCCACGTACCACTCGTTCCAGCCCGGCGGGACGTACGGTCGTCCGCCGCCCTGCGCGTCGTTCGGCTGATACCCGTTCATGTACTTGCCGAGCAGGGCGGTGCGGTATCCGGCCCGCTGGAGGAGGGGTGCGAACGACGCCTGCTCGCCGCCCTTCGCCTTGAAGACCTGGTAGCCGCCGTCGGGTGGGAAATTGGTGCGTACGCCCGTGTTGTGCGGATATCTTCCGGTGAAGATCGTCGCGCGGGAGGTGCAGCACAGCGAGTCCGCCACGAGGAAGTTGTCGAAGGTGAGCCCGTCCCGTTGCATCCCGCGTACCTGCGGCATGTGCTCGATCAGATTCCAGGAGAGGTCGTCGGTGAGGACGAAGACGATGTTCGGCTTCTTCGCCGGCGCGGTCCTCTTCGGCGTCCCGCCCCGATCGTCCTCCCGCTGGAAGCCGCTGCAGCCGCTGAGCCCGAGTGCCGCGATGACCAGGAGAATCAGGGTCGCGAGCCGCAGTTGCCGGATCAAACTCCGTCTCTCCTTCGGGCCGCGGACGTTGATCAAGCGTAACGAAGTGCCGGGATCTTTCGCGCATGAGCGACGTTCCCGGCGCGGTCCTGCCGCCGTGCCCGCGTGTCCTCGGCGGTTCGTCGTTCAGAGCGGGTTGTTGGCATGATTCGGGAGCTATGAGGAGGACGGGCGGGGACGTACAGGCGCTCGCGCCCGCGCTGCCCGTGGTCGCCGGAGCCGCCATCAGCGCGTTGGTGGCGGCGGTCGTCCTGTCCGCCGTCGCCTGGGGACCGGGGTCCGGCGGAGCCGGCGCACAGCCCTCGGCGGGGGCGTCGAACGGACGGTCGGAGCCACCGGGGCCGCCGCTGCCGAGTCCCGCCGGGTCGCCCGTGCCGATCGACCCGCCCGGCTACTCGCCGACGGAACCGGTGATCCGCGGCTCGTTCGCCGACCCGACCGTGATCAAGGTGGCGGGCAGGTACTTCGCGTACGGCACCAACAACCCGTCCGCGACGATGCCGGTCGCGACGGCACCGTCCCCCCTGGGGCCGTGGAAGATGTCGCCGGGCGACGGCCTCGCCCGGCTCCCCTCGTGGGCGACCGGGGGGCGGACGTGGGCGCCCGAGGTCGTCCCGCCCCGCGCCGGGTCGGGCCCGTACGTCCTGTACTTCTCGGCACGCCGCAAGGACAGCGACCACCAGTGCATCGGTGTCGCGACCGCGACGTCACCGGCGGGTCCGTTCATCCCGCACGAGGGGGCGCCGCTGGTGTGCCCGCTGACGCTGGGCGGCGCGATCGACCCGGCCTCCTACATCGAGGCGGACGGCACGCGCTACCTGCTCTACAAGAGCGACGAGCTGAAGACCGCCGCGATCTACCTCGTGAAGCTGTCGCCGGACGGGCTGAGCCTGGCCGGTCTGCCGAAACGGATCATGGGTCGGAGCGCGAACGAGCCGGTGCTCGTGGAGGCTCCCGACCTGGTCCGGCGGGGCGGCAAATACGTGCTGCTCTACTCGTCCGGGTGGTACTTCAAGCCGAACTACCAGACCCGCTACGCGGTCGCGTCCTCGATCGAGGGTCCGTACGAGAAGGCGGCGTCGCCGCTCCAGTCGACCGACGGCTACCGGCGGACGGTCGAGGGTCCGGGCAGCGCGGACCTTCTCACCGACGAGAACGGCGACTACCTGGTCTTCCACGGCATCCTGGCCTACCGCGGCGGCTCCAGGGTGAACCGGGGGATGTACGTCGCCCGGCTCGGATGGGACGGTGCGCGGCCCGCCGTCCGGGGCGTCCCCGTACGGCACGAGGCGGAGCGGGCGCGGCTGAACGGCTGTGTGCCCGCGCGGGCGCGGCCGAAGGCGTCGGGCGGCCGGACGATCGGCCCGTTCACCCACGACGGCTGCCGCGTGGACGTGCCGGTGTTCGCACCCGCCGCCGGACGGTATTCGATCAGCACGCGGTACGCGAACAGAACGGGCCACGGCGCCGACCTGGAACTCGCGGTGAACGGGTCCGTCACGGGGTCGGTGTCGTTGCCCTCCACGGCACGGCCCGGATGGGCGTCCGCGACGGCGGGAGTGACCCTCACGGCCGGGTGGAACACCATCAGCCTGCGAAGGCTCGCCGGGCAGGCGGAACTCGACTTTCTCGACCTTCGGTGAGCGCGGTCAGGCCGGGTCTTCGGTCCTGGTGGTGGAACCGCCTGGGACGACGGCGGGAACGGGAACGTCGACGCCGACCTCGCGGAGTAGTGCCGCGGTGGGTCTCGGGCGACCGAACAGCCCCGCCCTGATACCGCGGAGCATGGCTCGACCCAGCCTCGCCCGGTTCGAAGAGCCGGCGAAGGTGCGGGCCCACCGCCGCAGAGTGGATCCGGTGTAGAGGACGCGCTCCGCCGGAGCCAGGCCCGAACTCCTGCTGAACAGCCAGATCTTGTTACGGACCTCGTAGAAGAAGCGCTCGCCCGGGTCGGCGTCCGCCCCTCCGAACCGCTCGGTCTTGTGGACCGCGACGCTGGCCGGACAGAGCAGCCCACGGCGACCGCGCAGCAGCCGGGTCGTGAACTCGAAGTCGTCGTTCCAGAGGAAGTAGTCGGCGACCGGGAGCCCGCACTCTCGGACGACTGCCGCGTCGACCAGTACGGACACGAAGGACGCGGAACGGATCGGCACGCACCCCGCGGCACGCGCGATCCGTGACTCGACCGGCGTCGGTCGCGGCTTCGGACGCGGCGTGTTCATCGGATGATCGCGGCCGTCGGTCCATACGACCCGTCCGGCGACCAGCGCGGGCGGCCCGTCGGCACTGGTCGTGGCCTGCTTTCGCGCGGCCAGCAGCGCTTCGAGTGCCCCCGGTTCGGGGACCGTGTCGTCGTCCAGGAGCCAGAGGAGATCGGCGTCGCGTTCGGACGCGTCGGCGTCGGAGTCGGCGTCACCGTCCAGCGCACGCGCCATGCCCGCGCTGAACCCGCCCGCACCGCCGATGTTGCGCGGCAGCGTCAACAGGTCGACGTTCGGGAATCGGGCGGTGACCATCTCGGTGGTGCCGTCCGCGGAGGCGTTGTCGACGACGATGACCCGGTTCGGGGTGCGCGTCTGTGCGCCGAGCGCGGTCAGCGCCTCGTCCAGGAGTTCGCGCCGCTCGTAGGTGACGACGACCGCCGTGACGTGTTCGCCGCCGAGGACTCCCGGATCCGGGCTCACGGGTTTCGCCTGCCCGTGGCGCGCCGTACGGCCCGTTGGAGCGCCGGTGGGTGAGACGCGGACACCTCCAGAAGCCGTTGCAGGTTGTCGCGGACGTCGGCCATCTCGCTGTGCAGGTGCGCGAGCCCGATGCGTTCGTGCGCCAGCGTCAACTCTTTCAGCAGATGCGCCGCGACCTCGATGGACGCGGTCGCGATCAGCTCGTCGGAGACATCGCCCGGCAGCGTGCCGGAGCCCGGCTCACCGGACGTCGTCAGCTCGTCGAGGTCTCCGCGTATGTCATAGCCGCTGGTCCTCAGGGAGTCGGCGAGTTCCCGAGTGCGCGAGGCCGCCCACTCCACATGCCGCGCCGGCAGCCCCATCGGCCTGCGGTCGGTTCCGGTGAGCCCCTGTTTCATGAGGTACTCGCCGACAATGCGTTCGTAGTCGTCGCCCAGCGCCGGTCCGATTCGCTCGTTCAGCCGGCGCAGCAACTCCGCCTCGACCGCCGACAGCGGCTCGTCCGCGGGGATCCCCTCGACGTCGCACGCCTCGGCGTCCACGCCGATCAGGTCGCGCAGGCGGTTCCACAGAAGACCGTGGCCGCCGCCGGGCGCGGGCAGGGTGAGCACGTGGACGCGCTCCTTCGGGACGGCGGACTCCCACGTCCGGAGAACCCGGACCGGGTCGTGCAGCCCCCAGAACATCGGGCCGTACGGCTCCGGAGCGTCGATGCCGTGGGCGACGAGGTCGTCCACGAACCGCTCGAACGTGATCGTGTGGGCGTGCCGGACCTGCTCCTGCCAGTCCAGGATGAGCTGCCAACCGAGGTCGCGGGTGGCGAACACCACGTGCACCTCGGCCGGTTCCAGCGCCGCAACGGCCCGCCTGGCCTGCTGCTCGGTGACCCCGCCGAGAAGACCTTGGGAGAAGACCACGGTGCGGTCGTCCCACGCGCGGGCACGCTCGACCATTCGCGTCCACGCGCCGTCCCAGTCCGGTTCGCGCCGCCCGCCCCAGCTCATCTCCCGAAGATCCATGACGGCGCCGAAGTGCTCCTGCGGACCGGCGACGGGATAGCAGACGCCGACATCGGCGAGACGCCGCCGGTTCTCCCACAGGGCCCGGTGCAGGAACGCCGCGTCCGCCGTGGGCGCCCCCACATGGAGGTAGACGGACTTTCCGGACGCCGACCGCGTCATCGGCGCGCTCACCTCGCTCCCGTCTCGGCGTCGGATCGCACCATCCTGCCCTGCACCCTCCGATAGGCGCCGCGCAGCCGCCGCGCGGCGGGATAACGGTCGCCGGCGTTCCGCGCCGCCCACCGGATGAGCGGCACGGTGTTGTCCGCGAGCCTTCCGGTGGTCTCCACGAGGTCGGTGGAGTCCCTGCGCAGCAGGTCGATCCGGTCGCGAACCGGAGTCTGCGCGCCGGGCACGGCTCGGGTCTGCTCCTCTTTCTCCAGGATGCGCCGCAGCAGCGCCGAGATGGCGGTGACACCGGCGTCCGCCATCTCCGTCCAGCGTGCCTCGTCGGGCGGGGGCGCGGGCACGGTCCCCAGGGCGGGACCGGATGCGGCCATGGGCATCAGCTCGTACAGGTCGCCCACGACGTGGTAGCCCGCGGCCCGCAGTCCCTCCGCCATCTCGATGGCCCGTTCGGTCGCCCACGGAACATGCTCGGCGGGCAACTCGATCCGGAGCGGTGACGGCCGCGCCACGAGCACCTCCTGGGCGAGGAAGAGCTTGACGTCGTCGTTGTAGGCGTGCCAGCCGATCCGGTCATCGAGCGCGTCGTTCAACCGCAGCAGGAACTGCGTCTCAGGGAGACCGAGTGAGGAGTTCGCGAACGTGGCGGACAGGTCGAACTCGTCCGGGACGAGGCCGGTGACGGTGCAGAAACGCCGCCAGAGGACGTCGCGCGGAGCGCCGGGCGGGGGCAGCGTCACGACATGGACGCGTTCGGGCGGCAGGTCCGCGCCCCAACGCCCGAGGACGGCGACCGGGTCCTGGAGTCCCCAGAACAGCCGGGCGCTTTCGAACATGCGCCAGTTCTGCTGCCGTAGGGCCGTGACGAACTCGGTGAACGACGTGGTGAACCGGTTCTTGACGTCCTCCTGCCAATGCGCCGGGATCTGCCGCCCGAGGTCACGCACGGTGAAGATCACATGAACATCGGCGAAATCGAGGTCGCTCATGGCCTGCCGGACGTACTCGCGTCGGGCGGGCGCGAACAGTTCCTGGGAAATGATCACGCTTCCGGTCCAGTCGCGGGCCTCCTCGACCAATGCCCGCCACGCCCCGTGGTTCCGCGGATCGGACGCGCCGGAGAAGAACGTTCCGCGGAGGTCGAACGCCGCCCTGACATGGGCGGCGATGTCCTTACCCGGAAAAAGGACGCCGCGCTCCCGCAACCGGTCGCGGTTGTGCCACAGCGCGTGCTGGAGGAACGTCGTGCCGCTCTTCGCGGCCCCGACATGCAGAAAGACCGTGGGACGCGCCCCGTGCGCCGAACTGCGCGCCGGACCGTGCGCCGGACCGCGCGCCGCGCTGATGGAAGGAGATGGGGTCACCGCGATCCCTGGAACTGCGCCGCTACCGATCAAACCCCGGGTATCTTAGCCGCATCGGTATCTAGGGATCGGCCGGCGCCGGGTGCGCGGCCGGGTCCTCCGCTCCCCCCGCATGGGATGGACGCCGTCCAGTGAATATTGATCTCGTGGTGGTCGGTTCCGGTTTCTTCGGACTCACGGTCGCCGAACGGTGCGCGGCCGAACTCGGCCTGCGCGTGCTGGTGCTCGAACGGCGAGAACACATCGGCGGGAACGCCTACAGCGAGACCGAGCCGGTGACGGGCATCGAAATCCACCGCTACGGCGCGCATCTGTTTCACACGTCCAACGAGCGGGTGTGGGAGTACGCGAATCGGTTCACCGCCTTCACCGAGTACCGGCACCGCGTGTACTCCACGTTCAAGGGCCGCGTGTATTCGATGCCGATCAACCTTGGGACGATCTGCGAGTACTTCGGCCGGGTCTTCACACCGGACGAGGCGCGTGCGCTGATCGCCGGGCAGGCGGCGGAGGTGACGGCTCCGACCAACCTGGAGGAGAAGGCGATCTCGCTGGTCGGTCGTCCGCTGTACGAGGCGTTCATCCGCGGGTACACCGCGAAACAATGGCAGACCGACCCGCGCGAACTGCCGGCGGAGATCATCACTCGGCTGCCGGTGCGGTACACCTTCGACAACCGCTACTTCGACGACACCCATGAGGGCCTCCCCGTCGACGGGTACACGGCCTGGCTGGAGCGGATGGCCGACCACCCGAATATCGAGGTCCGGCTGAACACCGACTTCTTCGACGTGCGCGACGACGTGGTCGGCGACGTTCCCGTCGTCTACACCGGGCCACTGGATCGCTATTTCGACTACGTGGAGGGCGAACTCGGCTGGCGCACCCTGGACTTCGAGACGGAGATCGTGCCGACCGGCGACTTCCAGGGCACCCCGGTCATGAACTACGCCGACGAAGACGTTCCGTACACCCGGATCCACGAGTTCCGCCACTTCCACCCCGAGCGTTCCGGCTACCCGTCCGACAAAACGGTGATCGTGCGGGAGTTCTCCCGGGCCGCCGTCCGTGGCGACGAGCCGTACTACCCGGTCAACACCGCCCGCGACCGCGCTCGCCTGCTCGCCTACCGCGAACTCGCGGCGCGCGAGAACGGTGTGCTGTTCGGCGGGCGGCTCGGCACCTACAAGTACCTCGACATGCACATGGCGATCGCGAGCGCGCTCGGCATGGTCGACAACAGGCTGCGTCCCCGTTTCAGCGAGGGGGCGCGGTCGACGAACGGTGGCCTCAGGGCGGCGTCGCCCCAGAAGCAACACGGAGGTGTGGACGAGTGAGCCGATCCGCCGATGCGGCCGAGCCGGATGGTGCCGCCACCGCAGATCTACGCGTTCTGCAGCGGGTCGTGATGCCCGTGGACCGCGACCTGGACGTGCTCAAGCTGTACGTCGAGGGCGAGATCGCCCGGGGCGCGGAGGCCTTCGCCGCCGAGGCCGCCGTCGAGGCGGGTCTGCTCTCCGGCCTCGCCGAGAACGTGGGCCGGCGCAGTGTCGTCGTGCCGGTGGGCCGGCGGGTGTCGTTCGCCACCTACTTCAACGCGTTCCCGGCCAGCTACTGGCGGCGCTGGACGACGGTGGAGGAGGTGACCCTGCGGGTTCGGCTGCGCGGACAGGCCACGGTGATCGTCTACCGGTCCAGCGCGAAGGGCCACATCCAGCGCGTCGACTCCATCCGGATCGACTCGGCGGAGCCCCGCGAGGAGACGGTGCGGCTGCCCCTGCGCCCGTTCATCGACGGTGGCTGGTACTGGATGGACATCCTCGCCGGTGAGGAGGACGCCGTCCTGGAGCGGGCCGACTGGTGCGCCGACGTGAGCGCGACCGGTCCCGTCCGGCAGGGACGGGTCAGCCTGGGCATCACGACGTTCAACCGGCCGCGCTTCTGCGTCGACCAGCTCGTGGCGCTCGGTCGGGCCCCCGAGGTGCTGGAGGTCGTGGACGACATCTACGTCGTCGACCAGGGCACGCAGCGGGTCCGCGACGACGAGGACTTCGCGCTGGCGGCGGAGGCGCTGGGGCCACGGCTTCGCGTCATCGAGCAGGGCAACCTCGGCGGGTCGGGCGGTTTCTCCAGGGCGATGGACGAGACGGTCAGGGCAGGGAAGAGCGACTACGTCCTCCTGCTCGACGACGACGTCGTCACCGAGACCGAGGGCGTGCTGCGCGCGGTCGCCTTCGGTGACTTCGCCCGCACACCGACGATCGTGGGCGGGCATATGTTCAACCTGTTCGTCCGTTCGCAGTTGCACGCCTACGGCGAGACCATCGGACGGTACCGCTGGTGGTGGGAAGAGGCTCCGCACACCAGGCGGGAACACGACTTCGCCGTCCCGGCGAGCCCGGTCGTGGCCCCGAACCGGCGCGCCAAGACCAGCTCCGGAAGCCTGCGGGAGACGAAGTGGCTGCACCGGCGCGTGGACGTCGACTACAACGGCTGGTGGATGTGCCTCATCCCCACCGACGTGGTCCGTAAGGTCGGCCTGTCCATGCCGATGTTCATCAAGTGGGACGACGCCGAGTACTGCGTCCGCGCGGGCGAGGCGGGCTTCCCGACGGTCTCCCTCCCCGGGATGGCGGCCTGGCACGTCCCGTGGCAGGACAAGGACGACGGCATCGACTGGCAGGCGTACTTCCACGAGCGCAACCGGCTGGTCTCGGCGCTCCTGCACTCTCCGTACGAGCGAGGCGGCAACCTCCTCAAGGAGAGCTTCATCATCTCCGTGAAACACGCCCTGGCCATGCAGTACTCCACCGCGGAGCTGATGCTGTCGGCGATAGAGGACGTGCTGACCGGGCCGGAGCACATGCACGACGGGCTCACCACGAAACTGCCTGAGATCCTGGCGTTCCGGGCCGACTTCCCGGACGCGCGGAACCGTGTCAGCCACGAGGAGTTCCCGCAGGTGCGCAGGCGCAAGCCGCCGAGGCGGGGGCGCGGGTTCAAGCCACCGCGGGGGACGGCGAACGTGTTGGCGAGCGCGATGGTCGGCACCATGAAACAGCTCCGGCCCGTGGACGCGACCGCGCTCGACAACCCGCAGGCGGTCGTGCCGCACATCGACCGGCACTGGAGCCTGCTGGCCCAGTTGGACAGCGCGCTGGTCTCGTCCGCCGACGGCACGAAGGTGGCGTGGTACCGGCGCGACCCGGAGCGGTTCAGGACGTTGCTGAAGCGGACGTCGCTCCTCCACGCGCGGCTCAGCCGCGAATGGCCCGCGCTGAGTCGCCGCTACCGGGCGGCCATGGCGGAGGTGGCCTCGCCTGAGGCGTGGCGCGCGACGTTCGAAGCCTCGACTCCCGCCGATTCCGAGGACGCGCGGGGATGACGGTCACACCCATCGGCGCGGACGCGGAACTCCGGCCGCCCGGGAACGACGGCGGGCTGCGTCAGACGTTCCGGAACAGGTACCTGATGCGGCTGCTGGTGCGCCGCGAACTGCGGGCCCGGTACAAGGGGTCGCTGCTGGGCCTCGGCTGGTCGTACGTACGGCCGGCGGTGCACTTCGCCGTCTACTACTACGTCATCGGCGTCTTCCTCGGCATGGACACCCAGATCGAGCACTTCGCGGTCTACCTGTTCTCCGGCATGGTGCTGATCAACCTGTTCACCGAGACGCTGCATTCCGCGACCCGTTCGGTGACGAACAACGCCGCGCTGGTCCGGAAGGTGTTCCTGCCCCGGGAGCTCTTCCCGACGGCGTCGGCGCTGGTGTCACTGGTGCATTTCCTGCCCGGAATGACGATCCTTCTCGGCGCGACCGTCGCGACCGGGTGGCGACCGTCGCCGCAGGCCCTCGCCGCGGCCGTGTGCGGGTTCGCGATCATCGCCGTTCTCGGGCTGGGCCTCGGGCTGCTGTGCGCGGCCGTCAACGTGTTCGTCCGTGACCTGGAGCAGGGCGTGGACATCGCGATGATCGTCATCACCTGGTCGGCGCCGATGATCTACCCGTGGACGCACGTCCGGGAGCATGCGCCGGGCTGGGTCCTGGACGTGTACCTCGCCAACCCGCTCGTCAGCGCCGTGTCCCTGTTCCAGCGGGCCTTCTGGTTCCCCGGAACCGGTGGCGGCTTCACGTTTCCCCCGGATCTGTACGTCCGAGCCGGTGTTTCCATGGCCGTCAGCATTCTGGTGTTCGCCACAGGTCGCGCGGCGTTCGCGCGGATGCAGAAGCGTTTCGCGCAGGAGTTGTAGCCGTTGACTTCCTCGATCGTCATCGACCGCGTCACGAAGAACTTCACGTTGCGGCACGCGCGTTCGATCAAGGAGATGAGTGTCCGGGCGTTCCGTCGGCAGAGCCTCTCGGACCGGTTCCGCGCCCTGGACGAGGTGAGCCTCACGATCGGACGGGGCGAGACCGTCGCGCTGATGGGGCTGAACGGGTCGGGCAAGAGCACGCTGCTCAAACTCATCTCCGGGGTGATGCGGCCGGACGAGGGGTCGGTGCTCGTCCGGGGCCGTGTCGCCGGCCTGATCGACGTGGGCGCCGGGCTGCACCCGGAGTTGACGGGACGGGAGAACGTGTTCCTCAACGGGGCGATCCTCGGCATGTCCCGGGCGGAGATCACGCGGAAGTTCGACGCGATCGCGGAGTTCTCCGGTGTCGAACGCTTCCTGGACGACCAGGTGAAGTTCTACTCGTCCGGCATGTTCATGCGGCTGGCGTTCTCGATCGCCGCGCACACCGACCCGGACGTGTTCCTGATCGACGAGGTGCTCGCGGTCGGTGATCCGCCGTTCCGGGAGAAGTGCCTGGACCGCATCCGGGAGTTGCGTGGCGAGGGACGCACGATGGTCATCGTCGCGCACGACATCCGGATGCTGGTCGGGCTCTGCGATCGCGGTGTCACGATGCGCCAGGGCAGGGTGATCTTCGACGGGGCGACGGAGGAGGCCGGTCGGCTGGTACGCGAGGACCGTGCCGCCCGCCGCGCCGCCCCGACCGCACCGGGCCTTCCGGTGGGGCCCGCCAGAGGAGAGAACGGTGGATAGGGTGTCGCGAATCGCGGCAGGGGGCCGCGCGCGCCGGTACAGGACCAGGGGAGAGGTACGGCGTTGACCAAGCAGGAATCCGGGTGCTCGTTGCTCGAGAACGTCCACCGCATCATCGCCGACCGGGCGTGCACCGTACTGTCGCTCGACATCTTCGACACCGTGCTCTGGCGACGCGTCCCCCGCCCGAGCGACGTCTTCGCGCTGCTCGGCCACCGGCTGCGGGACGCGGACCTCTGCCCGCACTGGGTGACGGACGCGACGTTCCGCCGGATGCGGATCGCCGCGGAGGAGAAGGCCCGCCGCGGTCGCGACACCCTCGGCACCGAGGTCTCGCTGTTCGACATCTGGCGGGCCATGCCGGAAGGCGTGTTCGGCTCCGCGCCGCTCGAACAGCTCGTCGAGATGGAGTTGCGGCTCGAACGCGAACTGACGGTGGTGGACCTGGACGTCGCCGACCTGGTGAAGGCCGCGCGCAAACACGACGTCGAGATCGTCCTCGTCTCGGACACCTACTTCACGGAGGACCAGCTCAGGCACCTGCTCGACCGTCCAGGACTCGGTGCCATGGAGGAGGTGCGGATATTCCGGTCGAACCAGCACGGCGCCGCCAAGGCGTCCGGCCTCTGGGAGATCGTGCTGCGCGAGCTGGGACGCAGCCCGGAGCAGATCGTGCATGTCGGCGACCATGCCGTCGCCGACCATGAGGTGCCGTCCGAACTCGGCGTTCGCACCGTCCACTACCGCCGGGGCGACGAACCGTACCTGGACGTGCTGAAGCGCGAACAGGAACCCGACCACCCGTTCGGCGACTTCGCCCCCGACCTCGACGACCGGCACGGCGACTTCGGCCTGACCAGCCTGCGCGCCAAGGTCGTGCACACGGGTGTCCCGTTCACCACGTCCGCGCTGGAGGTGGCGTGGCGGTTCGGCGCGAGCGTGCTCGGCCCGGTCCTGACCGGCTTCGCGGAATGGGCCGCGGCCAGGGCCCACGAGTCCGGCACCCGGCGGTTGTGGTGTTCGATGCGCGAGGGCGAGTTGCTGTCCCGGCTGATCAACGAGGCGGCACGGGCCCGCGGTTGGGACGTCGAGGCCGGTCCGGTCTGGCTGTCGCGGTTCGTGACGTCGCTCGCGGGCCTCGACCCGCACGACACCGACGCGGTGCACGCGTTCCTGCGCACCGGCTACCGGCTGACCGTCCGGCAGACGCTGTCCGTCCTGGAACTGCATCCCGGTGACGTGCCGGGCCTCGCGACCGAGCTGGACACCGTCATCGACAACGGCGACATCGCCGACCGCGTGGCCCGCGCGCTGACCGAGACGCCGCACCTGCGCAACCGGCTCGCCGTGACGGCCACCACGGCCCGCGAACGCATGATCAAGTCGCTGCGGGCCGCCGGCGCGCTCGACGACACGACGCTCACCGCGGGTGAGCTGACCCTGGTCGACCTCGGCTGGGGCGGGACGATCCAACGCCAGCTCGCGAGGGCGCTGGAGATCGCGCGGATCGACGTCCGGGTGTCCGGGCTCTACCTGGCCACCGACACCCGGGCGGAGCGGGTGTACCTGGCCGGGTTGCGCGCCGAGGGCTACCTGGCGCAGGCCGGGCATCCGGCGCATGTCGCCGCGACCGTCACGCGGAGCCCCGAGATCGTGGAGCAGTGCGTCAACGCGCTGTGCGGTTCGCTGATCGGTTACACCGACGACGGCGAGCCGGTTCTCGGTGAGACGTCCGACTCGCCATCGCAGCGGGCCGAACGCCGGACGGTGCAGGACGGCGTCCTGGCGTTCCAGCAGTTGTGGAACAGGTATGTCGGCGCCGCCGACGGCGCCTGGCCCGACCTCGCCGGTCCCGGACCGGGCCGTGACCGGCTGGCGAGGATCCTGGTGGCCGCGCTGCGGTCCCCGACGCCCGCCGAGGCCGCCGTGTTCGGCAACTGGACGCATGAGGACAACTTCGGCTCTTCGCTTGTGACGACCCTGCTGCCCGCCGATCTGAAGTCGGCCATCCCCTACCTGTCGCCGGGTGACCTCGACGACCTGAACATGCGTGACTCGTTCTGGCCCGCGCTGATCGCCGCGTCCGACACCGGGCTCGGCGCCCTGGCCCGCGCCATCGCGGACGGCGCCATCGAGCCGGCGGCCCTGGAACCGACCGGTGAGCCGTACGAGACGCGGCTGCGCTACCGCACGGCGGACGATCGGTGGCACGAACCGATCCGCCGCCGGGTCAGGATCAACCACAACGGGTTGTCGTTCGCCCGCCTGGACTTCGAGCACCATGACACGGTCGACATCTCGTTGGCGATCCCGGGCCGGCCCGCGATCGTGCGGGTCGACTGGATCGAGGTCAAGGTCATCGCGGGTGGCCGCCGCCGCGAACACGTGCTGCGCTGGGACCGCCCGGAGGACTTCGTCGGCCTCCACTACGCGGACTGCCACTACCTCGGCGGCAACCTGATGCGGTTCGACACCTCGTACGCGGCGGTGTGGCTTCCCCTCGCCCGCCGCGCCGGTGTTCCGGCGGTGTCGTCGGGGCAGGTCACCGTCGCGTTCGCGATGCTGCCGCAGTCGATGACCGGAATGGCGCCGCGTATGCCCGTCGACAGGAGGGCGGAGCGGTCCGCGCGGGCCGCGCGCCTCACCGGAAGGCTCCGCGAGGAGTACCGGACGGCCGGTGTGAAGGGCGTCGCGGCCGGCGCCGGACGGATGGCCAGGAGGAAGCTCGGTGACACCCGATGAGTCCGCTCGCGAGTCCGGTGCGACTCGAACAGGGCACCTGGTGACCGGGTCCCCGGCGGATCCGGACGCGCAGGCCCGTGCCGCCCGCGAGCAGCCGTTGCTGCTGCACTCGATGTCGACGTTCCGGGAACTGTTCGAGGTCTTCTTCGCCCACCGCGAGATCGCCACGGTCGTGGAGGTCGGTGTGGAGTCCGGGCAGGTCAGTTCGCTGTACGCCGATCTCGGTGGGACGGTGTACTGCGTCGAACCACGCCCAGGGGACGACCTTCGCGCCGTCCTCGACGAGGACCCGAGACTGAATCTCGTGGAGGGGTTCTCCCCGGAGGTGCTCGGCGACCTGCCGGTCGCCGACCTGTACGTCCTGGACGGCGACCACAACTACGCGGTCGTCCGCGCCGAACTCGCGTGGATCATGAAGAACGCCCCGGACGCGATGGTCGTCCTGCACGACGTGCTGTGGCCGTGCGGGCGCCGGGACTTCTACTACCAGCCGTCCCCCCTCGCGCCCGAGGACACGCACCCCACTACCACGGAAGGGCCGACGGTCTGGCACGACGGCGTCACCCCCGCCGGGTTCGTCGGCGACGGCGTGTTCACGGTCGCCGCTCACGCGGGCGGGCCGCGCAACGGCGTCCTCACGGCCATCGAGGACGCGCTGGACGACGCCGATGACGACTGGCGCCTCGTGATCGTGCCCGCCGTGTTCGGGTTCGGTGTGCTGGCCAGGGCCGACGCGCCCGGCATGGAGAAGATCTTCGAGGCGCTACGGCCCCTGGCGTCGTCCAACCTGCTCGCGGCCATGGAGAACAACCGGATCGCTCTCTACACCCGTGTCCTGCAGTTGCAGTACGAGGCGGAGGCGCGGACCGAGGACGCGGACCGCCTGGCCGAGACCATCAACACGCAGCAGCAGGAGCTGGCCCGCCTACGGTCCGAACTCGACCGAATCAAGGCCGAGCACGCCGGCGCGCTCCAGGAGTTGCGCGAGCTGAGGAGCGCGTCCGCCGCCCCACCCGATCCGACCCCGGAGCTGGGAGTGGCGGTGGCGCAGCTGGGACGGGCGCTGTCGGCTCGCATGCGCACCAACCCCGGCGGGCCTCCGCGATGAGGCCGGCGATGTCCACGCGGCGGCTCCGGTCGATCGTGGCACTGGCGTTCCTGGGCTTCTTCGCGGTCGGCGCGGGCTGGGCGATCGCCCTTCCCTGGGACGGTGGACCGGACGAGCAGTCGCATATCACCCGCGCCGCCGGCGTTGTCGGTGGAGACATCGCCGCCCCTCCAGTGCGGCTGCCGGTACCGGGGCTGCCTCGGCCGCTGCCGGGGACGCACCAGACCGTGCCGGGTGGCGTCGCCCACCCTTCGCCGCCGTGCTTCGCCTGGAAACCGCGGCAACCGGCGAACTGCGTGCGCGTGCCCGCCAAGCCGAAGCACGAGCCGGTGGAACAGTTCACCGCCGGAGCCGGGCGTTACCAGCCCACCTACTACGCCGTCGTCGGCTGGCCGCTCAGATGGTGGCCCGGTGAGGGCGGGTTGCTGGTCGCCCGCCTCGTCAGCGCCGCGCTCTCCGCCGCCTTCCTGGCCGCCGCCGTGTACAGCGTGCTGGCGTGGTCCCGGCGACCCTTCCTGCTCGCCGGGCTCCTGGTCGCCACGACACCGATGGCGATGCATCTCGCGGGTGTGATCAACGCCAACGGTCTGGAGGTCACGGCGGCGATCGCGATGTGGACGGCACTGATCCCGCTCGTGCTCGACAAGGCCCCTCCCGACCGGCGGCAACTGATCCTTGTCGGCGTCTCGGCCGTGACCGTCGCGTGGAGTCGCCCCGACGGCCCGATGACCGTCGCGCTCGCCCTGGTGATCCTTGTGGGCACGGCCGGACGCGCCCGTCTCGCCGCCCTGGTACGGAACCGGGGAAGCTGGATCACGGGAACGGTCGTGACCTTGGCGTGCCTGGGATCGGCGATCTGGACGCTCGCGATGAAGGCCACCGAACTCGTCCCGGTTCCTGTCGGAGCCGGGCTCGGCCCCGCGGAGGCGCTGCGTCTGGTCGTGGTCGAGCGAACGTCCTTCTACCTGAAGTCCATGGTCGGGCTGTTCGGCTGGGTGGACGTCGAGATGCCGGACGCCTTCTACGCGATCTGGTTCGCCGCGACGGGCTTCCTGGTCATCGCGGCGCTCGCGTCCGGAAGCCGGACCGACAGATGCCGTCTGGCGCTCGTGGTGGCGGGCGCCTTCGCGCTGCCGCTGTGGATGGACGTCATGGGCGCCGAAAAGGACGGGATGATGGCGCAGGGCCGCTACATCCTGCCGACCGCGGTCGGCGCCGCGGTGCTCGCCGCCCATGTCATCGACGAACGTCAACTGCTCGACCCGCGGTTCGTCCGTTCGGTCACCCGATGGCTGGCGGTCGCGATCCTGCCCGCGCATCTGATCGCGCTGGCCTACGCGATGATCAGGTATCAGCACGGCCTGTACGGCAAGGTCCCGGCCGTGAACCCGCTGACCGGCGACTGGACGCCGCCCCTCGGCCCCGCCACGGCGCTCGGCGCGGCGGTGGCCGGACTGGCCGCGCTCGGCGCGATGACCTGGCTTGCCACAACCCCGACAGTGGAGACGGAACCCCACAGAGAGGCGGCTGGAGATGACGGACTACGTCTCGACCGTGGCGATGCATCGGGACACCTGGGGGACCTTCCTCGACCCCGTTCCCGGTTTGGCCGACGCCGAGAATCCGCATGAGGTGCTGGGAATCCCCATTCAGGGCGGACACCACGCCGACCTGGACACCTTCGCCGGCAAAAGCTCGATCTTCGACCGGACGGCCACCCGGATGCAGGGCGTGGACCTCGCCTACGAGGACCAGTGCAGCGCCTACCACTACTTCGACCTCTTCCGGCGCGTCGAACGCTGCCACGGCGAACTGTCCAGATTGGTCGACGTGGGTGTCTTCATGGGGGGTTCGTCGACGATTCTGGGCGGTTGCGTCGAGCCCATGGGATTGGAACTCGACCTCGTCGACGTCAATGACGCCTATCTGCAGTTCACCTACGAACGGCTGCGCCGCACCTTCCCGCGTGCCATGACCCGCGTGCGCATGTTCCACGGGGACGCGCCGACCTATGTGGCCGCCGTGCTCGGTTCCGAACCGCATACCCGCGCGTTGGTCCATCACGACGGGGCGCACAACTTCGACCAGGTCGTCAAAGACCTGAGCGCGCTGTACTTCGCCCGTGACCAGGTGCACGGCCTGGCGATTCAAGCCACCCACCTGCGCGGCGACATCAAGTACCTCAACTTCGTGGACGCCGCCGTCTACGCGATGTTCGGCGTTGACGTGAAGTACGAACCGCTCGGCGCGAACTTCCCGGCCGACGCCCCGGTGACCGTCCCCAACGAATGGGACGGAAACTACTTCCTCGCCGGCCAGCCCGAAGGCATGTACGTTCCCTTCGACAGCGTGGAATGGAAGTACCCGCACCCGACAATGGAGCTGGACGACTTCCTCCCGGTAAAGACCCAGCCCACCCCCCTAAATCCGCCGCCACCGGCGCCAGAGGGCTACTAAGCGCCTTCGGAACAAGAATTCGATGGTGGCCGAAGTCGGCGGAATGCGGCCCGGATGGATGTCATGTCCATCGACCTCTATGACCACCGTGGCCCCATGCTTCAAACGTGGCATCTATCGGCAAAGCCGTGCGCGAACTGTGTGCTGCGATACTTGCGCACGCCCAACGATGGCCGGAGGGGTGGCCGGATGTGGTCAGGGTGGGGGTGCGGTGGCGGTGCGGTTGGGCGGGTTTTGGGGGGTGGAGCGAGGATCTGGGGGGTGTTCGGTTGAACGGGGGGCGGGGACGCGGCAAGCTCTTTACCCTGGGCTGTGTAGACCTAGGTAGAAATCGACCTGGCCACCCCGAGGCGTTCCAAACATTCTCGCGACTCTCAGGGGTCTCTCGACGTGACGGACATGGCGAGCGGGTCCGCGATGGCGCGGCTGACGCAGCCCGACCGCGTCCATGTGGGCTGGCGGTACGCCCAGGTGCACCCCGATCCGGGGCCGCCTCCGGGGCGTCCCGAGCAGCCCGAGCGGGCGGCGGCGGTGCCGGCCGCCCGGCGGCCGCATGAGCATATGGCGGCGCTTCCGCTGCGCATCGTGTTCTGGGGCACGCTCGCCGGTGTCGTGCTTGTGCTCTTGTGTGGATTGGTCGGGTTGATTCCGTGGGCGTTCGCGGGTGTGACGTTGGTGGCGTTCGGGGGTGTGCTGGGGATCACGGGTGGTGCGTTGTGGCGGGACGAGCGGGGTGTGCGGGCGCGGATCGCGCGGGAGCGGGAGGCGGAGGAACGCGAGCGGGCGGAGCGGGAGCGGCGGCGGGACGCGGCCGAGAAGGCGTATGCGAAGGCCAGGGCGGAGTGGGAGCGGCGCCGGTCGGCCTATGAGGGGCAGCGGGAGTGGTACCCGGTCGCGGTTCCGCCGGGCGTCGACCGGGTGGACGTCGTCGGCGGGACGCTCGCCGGGTGGTCCGCGGCCGTCACGACGATGGGCGCGGCCCGGTTGGCGGTGGGGGCGCGGCTCACCGTCATCGACCTGTCGGAGGGGGCGGTCGCGCATGATCTGTTGCGGCTCGCGGCGGACCGGGGCGACGATCCGCTCGTGTGGGTGCTGCCCGACGACCTGCCGCGCCTGGACGTCACCCGCGGCCTGAGCCCGGAGGCCCTCGCGGACGTGCTGTCGCTGGTCGTCAGCGCGGGCGAGGCGGAAGGCGGGACAAGGGACCTGTCGTTCGACAACTCGATCCTGGAACGCATTATCGACGTTCTTGGTCCTGAGGCGACGATCCCGCGGATAACGGCGGCGCTGCGCGTCCTCGCCCAGGTCGGCGACCCCCGCGACGACCTGCGCAAGGGGCTGCTGACCGAGGAGCAGTTGGAGCGGATCGCGACGCTGTTCGGGCGGGACGCCACCGACCGGATCGTGGTGCGGCGGGCGTGGGCGCTGGAGGCGCAGCTCCGGAAGTTGGAGAAGCTCGCGACCGAGCCGGTGCGGCTGCCGCCGGCCCGGCTGCACGTGGTGTCGATGGACCGGCGTGCCGGAGTCCTCACCAACCGGATCCTCGGGACGTACGTCACGACCGCGCTCACCCACCGGATCAGGGAGGCCCCGCCCGGCGGACGCTGGGACCACACGCTGTTCCTCTGCGGTGCGGAGAAGCTGCGCGGTGACGTCCTGGACCGTCTCATCGACGCCTGCGAGGCCACCGGGACCGGGCTCGTGCTGATGTACCGGTCGATCCCGGGGCACGTCCGGGAGCGGCTCGGACGGCGCGGGCACGCCGCCGTCGGCTTCATGCGGCTCGGCAACCCGGAGGACGCCCGGGTCGCCGCCGAGCACATCGGCGCCGGACAGCCGCTCCTCATCGCCGAGATCACCGAGGCGGCGGGGGAGACGCTGCTCGACGTGGTGGGGGAGAGCTACGCCAGTACGGTCGCGTTCGCGCGGCCCCGCGGCGACGGGCTCACCGACCCGGTCTGGTCGCCGCTCCCCGCGCCCGCCGCCGACGACTCGGTGCTCGTCGAGGGCATCAGTTCGGCGACGGCGTGGGGCCGGACGGTCGAGGCTCGCGACGGCAAGCAGCGGTTCCGTGAGCTGAGGGTCGAGCCGCCGCAGCTTCAGGAACTGCCGCCGACCGCGATGGTGTTCACGCATTCGGGGGCGACGGGCCGCCGTGTCCTGCTCGTCGACGCCAACCCCGGCATCATCACTTTGCCGACCGCGCACTCGATGGAGTTCGAGGAGTACCTGCGCGAGCAGGAGGCACGTGACACCGAGCCTCCGCCGCCGGTTTCCGAACCAGAGGTGCCCGAGCTCGTCCGGCCGTCGCGGGCCCGGCACGCGCTGCCGCGCGGGGCGGCGCGTCCGGTTCGCGTCGTGCCGCCGCTCCGGCCGAACGGCAGGCACAAGGCCGACCCTCCAGGCTGATCGTCCGGTTTCGTTGGCGCGGCGGCGGGCGTGCGGTAAGGATGCTGGAGTGACTTCGCCGCCCCCCGGAATGCAGCCCTACCGAAGGGGAACGGCGCCCGCGGGGCCGCCTCCCGCGCCGCGCGGTGAGGATCCGCCGGGGCCCTGGTACCGGATCCAGGCGATTCCGGCGCCGCAGCGGGACGCGTCCGCTGAATGGGACTTCGTCAGCGTGCTGCCCGCCGCGCTGTCGGCGGCTCGGCTCGGCAGGTCGTTCGTCGTCGGGTGGCTGTCGGCGGGCGGTGGGGCGCCGCTCGAACTGATCACCAACGCGGGCCCGATCGGCACGCCCGAGCCGAGCGGGGAGGCGCACGGGCTGCTGTTCCCGAGCGGTGCGCGCGGGGCGCCGATCGGGGACGGGTGGTTGCGCCAGGCGGACCGCATGGTGTGGACGCGCTGTCCCGGCCGCCTCGCCCCGCAGGTCGGACGCGCGGACGCCGGCCCCGGCCTGTTCGAGGCGACGCTCGTGACGCTGATGGAGCGGCCGTTCGGCTGGTTCGTCGTCGCCGACCCGTGCGACGAGCGGCTCATCGACACCGAGATGCGGGAACTGCACCACGAGCTGCGGATGCTGCGGCGCGGTGAGGACGAGCAGGCGCGGCTGGCGGTGGCGCGGGCGGACCAGCGGCTCGCGGAGCTGGACGCGTTCCGCGAGGCGGGGCTCTGGCAGGTAAGGGTTCTGGCGGGGGCGGCCACGGAGGCGGAGCTGGGGCAGATCGCGCCGGTGCTGGTCGGGTCGATGGAACTCGGGCACCATCCGTACCGGCTGAGGTCCGGGTACGGCAGCGGTTCGTTCCGGGCGATGCTCCAGCGGGCGCCGAGCGAGGGGCCCGCCACGGTGCGTTCGGTCGCCGAGCCGGAGCAGCGGTTCCCGTTCGTCGCGACGGCGGGCGCGCTGGCGGCGTTGGCGGGGCTGCCGCGCCGCGAGGTCCCGGGCCTGCGGGTGCTGGACGCCGGATACTTCGACGTCACGTCCGAGACGGACGGCGACGTGGAGGAGACACGGATCGAGCTGGGCGCCATCCTCGACGGCCAGGACCGGCAGGTCGGACGGTTGACCGTCCCGCGTTCGACCATCAACCGGCACGTGTTCGTGACCGGGGCGACGGGCGCGGGCAAGTCGCAGACCGTCCGGCATCTGCTGGAGCAGTTGACGCGGGCGGGCATCCCGTGGCTGGCGATCGAACCGGCGAAGTCGGAGTACGCGGCGATGGCGGGACGCATCGCCGACCTCGGCGGCCCGGTCACGGTCGTGAACCCGTCCGACCCGGGTTCGGTGCCGCTGTCGGTGAACCCCCTCGCGCCCGAACCCGGCTACCCGGTGCAGGCGCACATCGACATGGTGCGGGCCCTGTTCCAGGCCGCGTTCGACGCCGAGGAGCCGTTTCCGCAGATCATGGCGCAGGCGTTGCAGCGCGTCTACGAGAACAACGGATGGGACGTCGTGACGGGCGCGGGCGTGCCCGGCTCGCTCATCGAACCGGCCGTGCCGACGCTGGAGCAGTTGCAGAACGCCGCGCTCCAGGTCATCTCCGACGTCGGTTACGGCCGGGAACTGATGGCGGACGTGCAGGGTTTCGTGGACGTCCGGCTCCGTTCGCTGCGCATCGGCTCGGCCGGACGGTTCTTCGAGGGCGGTCACCCGGCCGACATCGGCGGGATGCTCCGCGACAACATCGTCCTCGCCATCGAGGACGTCGCGAACGACGAGGACAAGGCGTTCCTCATGGGGACGCTCATCATCCGCATCGTCGAGCACCTGCGGATGCGGGAACGCGGCCGCGACGGCACCGACTCCTCGTGGGACCCGCGGCGCCGGACGGGCGGCCCCGCCCTCCGGCACGTCATCGTCATCGAGGAGGCGCACCGGCTCCTCCGCAACCGCGGCCCGGAACGCACCAGCTCGCACGCCGTCGAACTGTTCGCCGGGATGCTCGCCGAGATCCGCGCGTACGGGGAGGGCATCATCGTCGCCGAGCAGATCCCGACGAAGCTCGTCCCGGACGTCATCAAGAACACGGCGTTGAAGGTCGTGCACCGGCTGCCCGCGTTCGACGACCGGCACCAGGTCGGCGCGGCCATGAACCTCGACGACGACCAGTCCCGCGAGGTGGTGTCGCTGCGTCCGGGCGTCGCGGCCGTGTTCGCCGACGGGATGGACCGTCCGCTGCGGGTCCGGGTCCCGCTCGGGGAGGGCCGCGAGGGGGAGCGGCCGGGCCCGCCGCCGCCCGTGGACGGCCGCCGCTCCGCCGCCTGCGGCTGCGAATGCCGCTCCGGCCGGGCCTGCACCCTGTACGAGCTGCGCGAGGCCGACCTGGTCGCCGGGCATCCCGACTGGGCGTGGCTGCGGCTGTGGGCGGAGACGCTCGTCCTCGCGCATGTCGTGAACCGTCCGATGCCCGCCGTGCCGCCGGAACTCGCGCGCGCCTGGTCCCGGCTGACCCCGCGGCTGCGGGAGTGCGCGCTCGCGACCGTGCTGGAGCGCGCGGTGACACGGCGGTCCCGGGCGCTGCGGACCGCGTATCCGCCGGCCGAGCTGACCGCCGCCGTCGCCGAGGTCGCCGGACGGCTCCTCACGGGCGGCGCACCCGGCACTGCACCCGGCCCTGACTGGGTCATCCCGCAGGTCAGGTGGCTGCACGAACTCGACCGGCTGTTCCCGTTCGGCGGCGGCGCCCCTGACAAGCACGCGCCCGCCCCGCCGCTGGACTACCCGCTTCCCGGCCTGAAGCAGCCACCGGACCCGAAGCTCGGCCACCGCCTGCGCGCCCTGCGCCGCCACCCGCTGTCGATGGAACTCGAACGCAACCGGCCCGTCGCCCTCACCGCCCTCTACGGCGACGACGACCACGCCGGCTTCCACGAGGACCTGTCCGTCGTCGCGATCGGCTTCGAGGAGGACGAGCAGATCGCCCACGTCGCCGCGACGATGGGCGTCGTCGGCTGGCTGGATCCGGTCCTGAGCTGGTTCGAACGCTTCGTCGCGCCGTTCGAGGACCCGTCCGCCGGCCTCCCGTTCCTCGCCCGCACCCCGGATACCGAACCCGACGCCGAGTGACGAACCGACCCGTTCATAACTCACAGGCCGTCGCGCGTTGGCGCTAGGTTCTGTCATGGACGTACTCCGCACCGAACCTGTGGAGGGTCGAGCCTCTTGGACGTGCAGACGGACAGCCCCCCGAGCCCCACCTTCTTCCACCACGGGCCGAGCAGGGAACCTTCCACCGGCCCGATGCAGAGCCTCACCCGCTACCTGGCCGCGGCGACGTACCTGGACAAGGACCTCTGCGACAAGGTCATCAGGGAGTACGTGTACGACTGGCATCGCGCGATCGTCCCGTCCCACGGCTACGACCTCGAACCGGTCATCAGGCACGCCCGGCGGGCCCGCAGGATGCGGATCGTCCGCGACCTCCTCATCGGCGTGCTCTGGCTGTCCCTGCTGATCCTCCTGCCCGCCCTGATGGTCTCCTTCGCGCTCGCGCTGGGCTACTGGGCGCTGCTCTTCCGCCTCTGGCGCCGGCTGTCCTGGCCGGGACGGTTCTTACTCCTGCTCGCACCGACATTCCCGGCGCTGATCGCGGCGGTCCTGGCCACAGGCATCCGGGAGGCGGCGGTCAACGCGGGCGTCCCGCCGCTGGAATACGTGGTGGCCGCAGGCCTCGCCGTTCTGGTCGTCGCGGCGACGCTGTTCGGGCTGTTCTCCCTCGTGGTCGTCGGCCATCTGGCCCTGGTCCTGCGGCGGCTCGCCCGGGATCTCGGACCCGGGGCGGACGGCCCTGGGCCGGGCGGCGGCGGCACCCGGTTCGACAACGCGCTGGCGCGCGTCCGGGCGTCCCAGAACGGCAACGTCACCCTGTGCGAGGGCGACAACCCGTTCCTCGGCGCGGGAGATCCGCGCTCACCGAACGCGAAGGTGTGGTCGGTCATCCTCGAACTGGACCGGAGGGCGCCGACCCTTCTCGGTGAGCCGGCGTCGCCGGATCCGTCGGCGCTCGACCAGGACGCCGCACCCGCGACCGTCGACCCCGTGGTGATGCACGACCGCATCCGCGCGAAGCTCCTCCAGATGCGGGACGAGTCGGCGCCCGGCGACGACGGGAAACGTCCGCTGCCGACGAACGAGCGCATCCACGGGCTCGTCACCGGCTGGCACGTCGTGGCACGCGGCCGGTGCGTCCAGCGTCCGCGCCCGGTGGACGCCTTCACACGGGACGACTACGAAGGTCACCCGCTGATCGACCCGACCGGGCCCACCCCGTTCTCGGTGGCCTCGCAGGAGACCGTCGAGGCCGCGATCCGGCATCCGCAGGGCGGGGTCCGCTGTTTCCAGCGCGTGTCGGTCGGCGTCCAGGGCCAGTCGATCCGGACCCCGGACGGCCGCGTCGTCGCCCCCGCGGAGGAGCAGGACGCGGCGATGTCGGCGTTCGTCCACCTCGCCGTCGAGGGCCGGATGCTGTACGCGCGGTTCGTCGTGACCGTGCTGCCACCCGTCCATGACCAGTTCAAGATCGTGGATCAGTTGCCCGTCTGGGGCGGCGGACGGCTGGTGTGGAACGCGTTTCGCCTCGCCTTTCCCCGGGTGCTGCTCACCGCGCCGCTGCTCGGCCCCTTCCGGCTCGTCTCGGCGCTGTGGCGGATCATCCGGGAGGCGTCGGCCGCGGACGCGCCCGGCGACCCGCGAACGGACCTCGTCCACGAGTACGGCGCCCGGATCAGCGTCCGCGAACTGGTGGCGGACGCCGACGCCCGGGACCTGTTCCAGGAACTCGACGTCGACAAGTACACGCGGCTCATCGAACGCCGTGTCAACGAGGCGCTCCTGGACTATCTCGGCGACGAGTGCGGCATCGACGTGTCCACCTACCGGACACAGGCGAGCGTCATCATGAACCAGGGGGTCATCATGACCGGCGGCACCCTGGCAGGCCAGGTCGCCGTCGGGGAGCGCGTCCAGCAGCGACAGAGCGGCGCCGACCGCATCAACCCGTGAACGAACCGGAGGACGGCATGACCGAGTACGGCGACCGGAGCATCATCATCGGCGGCCACGCCCAGGTGTCCGGGATGATCGCCACCGGCGACAACGTCACCCAGAACCAGCAGGTCAACATCGCGTCGTCCGAGGAACTCGCGGTGGCGCTCGACCGGATCGAGCGGCTGCTGGAGCGGCACGCCACCGACGTCCCCGAACTCGAGGGGGCCCGCCGGGATCTCGCCGACGTGCGGACGGAGGCCGAGTCCGGCGACGCGGACACCGAACGGACGGAGAAGGCCCTGCGACGGCTCGGTCGGCGCGTGGGCGGTGTGGCGGTGCTGGCCGAGGCGGTCGGGCAACTCGGCGCCGTCATCGGTCTCGGCTGAACCTCAGATGTCGTCGGCCGTGCGCGCCGGCAGACCGGCCTGCCGCGCGATCGGCGACCAGTAGCCGATGAACTCGTTCTTGGCGTCGCTGGCCCGCTGGTTGATGTCCAGGACGTCGCTTTCGGGCGGGCAGCCGGGCGCGACGTCGAGGTAGCGCTGGTTCGACTCGGTGGACGCCTCCAGCGCGCGGACGAGCGCCTCCTTCATCTGGGTGCCGCCGGTGAGCGCGTCCACCTTCAGCGTGCGGGCCTTCTCCAGTTGGGACGTGCGGGCGTCCAGGACGCGTCGCAGACCGCTGCGCTCGCAGCCGTCGACGACCACCGTGCCGAGGTCGGACCGGGTCGTCGCCATCTCGGCCAGTAGGGCGTCGACCGCTCCGGCCTGCGCGTCGGACGCCTGCGTGTCGGCCGGTCCGCTTTCGGGGACGACGTTCGGGGTCTGCCGCGTCGACGCCCCGCCGACGTTTCCGGAACTGGCGGACGGCTCAGACCCGCTCGGCCAGAACACGATGCCGAGCGCCACCCCGACGAGCACGACGATGCCCGCCACGAGAAGGTAGGGGGCCTTGCTCCGCTTCGGTGGCGCGGGCGGCCGCCAGATCGCGGGTTCGTTCCACGGCTCGGGCGACAGCCGGGTCGACGTCTCGTCGGGCCGCGGCGGCATCGGGCTCGTGAAGTCGGGCGGCGCCGGGATGGTGAACTCGGGCGGCGGCGCCGGAGCCGTCGCGTCGGGCGGCGGCATCGGAGGCGGCATGGGCGGTGGCAACGGCGACGGGTCGGGGGCCGTCGCGTCACCGCCGGGCGGGACGTTGAGGGGCGCGTTGCATCGTGTGCACCGGGGCAGCGCCGACGTGGTGTCGCTGCCGCAACCCGGACACCGCATATGGCCCCCTACCCGGTGAGATTCGACCTTGACCAAGATAATGCGCCGTTACGGGACGGCGACCATCCGTGCCGAGGTCGAAACCGGGTCGTGACCGGCCGTCACACCCTTCGCCAGCTCCGTGGCGGCTGCCCGGTCTCTTTGGCGACCGGGTTCCACAGGACGACGAACCGCTTCTTCGCCGCCGTCGCCCGCCGCTCGATCGCGGCGCGGCCGGGAACCTGCGCCGCGCTCGGACGCGGTTTGCCGCGGCAGTCCCGCTGGTTCCGCTGCGCCCACTGCAGCAGGACCTGGTCGACCTGCAACGACGCCGTCAGCGCTTCGGTCAGCGACGCGCGGATACGCTCGCCCTTCGCCAACTCGTTCACCTGGAGCCTTCTGGTGCGGGCGAGTTGGTCCTGGCGTTGTTGCGCGACCTTCTGGAACCCCTGGATGGCCTGCGGCAGCGTCGCGCACTTCCCGGCCCGGGTGATCGCTCCCGCGAGGATGCGGCGGGTGCCGACGCTGTCGTCCAGCACCGCGTTCAGCGCCACGGCCTGCTCCTTCGTCCCCGCGGGGATCGGCTCCCCCTGCGCCACCGGCCGGTTGGCGGGCGTCTTCCGGGGGCCGGGCTTCTCGGACGGGTCGTCGCCGCTCGGCCACACGACGAACACCACGGCCCCGACCGCGACCGTGACCAGCGCCGCGGCGGCGGCGATGAGCGGTTTGCTCGGCGCGCCACCGCTCTTGCCCGGCGGCCGTCCGCCGGGCATGAGGTCGCCGCCCGGCCCGCCCTGACCCATCGGTGCCGGAGCGAACGCGCCGGGTCCACCCGGGCCCTGCCCCGTGGGGCCCTGGCCGAACGGCGCCTGGCCCATCGGCGCCGGAAGCATTTTCGGCCCGGCCGGGCCCGTCGGGCCGGGGCCGAGTTGAGGCGGGCCGAACTGGCCAGGCCCCCCGGGTTCCAGGCCCATCGGCGCCTGGTTCATGGGGGGAGGGGCGCCCATCGGGATCCCGGGGTCCGTTCGCGTCTGTTCGAGGTCGTCGCCGAACCCCAGCGGGCCGGACGCGATCTGCGTGGCGTCGGCGTCCGGTACGTCGACGTCCTGCGCGTCGGGCTTGCGCGGCTTCGCGAACCACGAGTCCGGGACGATCGACTCCGTGCGTTCGGGCGGCGGCTCCGTCCCGAACCCGGTCGGCGCGGCGTTCGCCGGTTCGGCCGCGGGCAGCGCGGGCTGCGCGCCGGACCAGGCGGACGGCGCCGGGAGCGCGTTCGGCGCGCTGAAGCCCCCGGAGGCGTCGTCCTCGTCGGGGACGAACGTCCACGCCGCGGTGTCCTCAAGGTCGTCGGCCGGCGCCGGGGACGACGGTGCGACCGGAGGTGACGCCGGCGCCGGGGACGGCTCCACGGGGAGCACGACCGGGGGCTGTGCCGCGGCGGGCGGCTCGGGCGCCGTCCGCTGCGTCGCCTGGTGCTGCACCGTGTTGAACTGCCCCGTGTTGTGCTGAACCGTGCCGTGTTGGCCTGTGCCGTGCTGAACGGCCGGGTGCTGTCCCGTGCCGTGCTGAACGACTGGGTGTTGTCCCGTGTTGTGCTGGACGGCCGGGTGCTGTCCCGTGTTGTGCTGCACGGCGGGGTGTTGCCCCGTGTCGCGCAGCGTCGTGTCGGGCTGCGCCCCGGGCATCGCCGAGATCGGCGGAATCGGCGTCGTTGGGGGCGTCGGGGTGCTCACCGGAGGCGGCATGGTGAAGTCCGGGGTCACCGGCGGCGGGGAGTCCGGCGCCCAGGACGACGCGGGCGGCGACGTCCACGCCGTCCGGTCGCCGATCGTGTCGGCGGGCGGCGCCGACAGAAGGGGCCCGACCGAGTACACGTCGATCGGCGCCTCACAGTGTGAACACTTGCCGAGCGTCCCTGGCGTGTCGTTACCGCACGTCGGACACTGCATAGCTCAGACCTCGCCTAATAGCCGCTTCGCCCACGCCTGCGATCAGGCCCGCCGTCGCGGCGGGCATCACGTCCCCGTGAACCAGCGCGGGGCTCCCGACAAAAGTAGTGGGTGACGCCGTTCTCGGACGCGTGGATGGGAATCTGGCACACCGCAGTCGGAGGCCGCACCAAATCACGACATCTCAGTACAGGTCAAGATCGCTCTCCAGGTTTACCCGGTCACTCTGTGATGATGATCACAATCTCATGCTGTTCGTCCGAGATGTCCGGAAGCCTGGTGTTGAGCCCTGCACGCCGCGCGCAGCGGCTAGGCTCGGAGCGGTTTTTCCAGCACATCCAGAGAAGACGGAGTCGATGAGCGATCTTCCGCTGCGTTCGCAGCTGGCCGTCGCGCTTGGTCGTACGGCCGCCAAGATGTCCCGCATGGCGGGCCGCGGGGACGGCTCGGTGATCGGCGGACGGGTGGGCCTCCGCCTCGACCCGGAGCTGCTGACCAGGCTGGCCAAGGACCGCAAGCTCGTCCTCGTCAGCGCCACCAACGGCAAGACGACGACGACCCGGCTGATCACCTCGGCGATGACGCCGCTGGGGGAGGTCGCCACCAACGCGTTCGGCGCGAACATGCCGACCGGTCATGTGTCGGCGCTCGCCGCCGCGCCCACGGCCCGGTACGGCGTCCTGGAGTGTGACGAGAAATACGTCCCGATGGTCCTACGGGAGACCGGGGCCAACATCGTCGCGCTGATGAACCTCAGCCGCGACCAGATGGACCGGGCCGCCGAGATCTGGCTGCTGGCCGGGAAGTGGCGCCGCGCCCTGGAGGCCGCCCCGCAGAGCCATGTGATCGCCAACTGCGACGACCCGCTCGTCACCTGGGGGGCGTCCACCGCCAAGAGCGTCACCTGGGTCGCGGCGGGCCAGCACTGGCGCGAGGACTCCTGGTGCTGCCCCGAGTGCGGGGGGCCCCTCGACCGGCAGGACACCGACGAGGACAGCGACTGGCGCTGCCGCCAGTGCCACTTCGCCCGGCCGCGCCCCGACTGGACGCTGAAGGGCGACCTCGTCACCGCGCCGGACGGCCGGACGTTCGGGCTCACCGAACTGTCCCTGCCGGGCCGCGCGAACCGTTCCAACGCGCTGATCGCGCTCGCGGTCGTCGCCCAGTTCGGCGTCCCGCCCGAGCAGGCGCTGCCCCTGCTGTCGCAGGTCACGTCGGTCGCCGGTCGCTACACCACGGTCGAGCACGAGGGCCGCAGCATCCGCCTGCTGCTGTCGAAGAACCCGGCGGGCTGGTTGGAGGCGTTCGACGTCCTGCAACCCGCGCCGGGCCCCGTGGCGTTGTCGATCAACGCGCAGGGCCCGGACGGACGCGACACGTCCTGGCTCTGGGACGTCGACTACCGCATCCTGCGCGGCCGTCCCGTCTGGGTCACCGGTGAGCGCCGCATCGACCTCGCGGCCCGCCTGGAGGCCGCCGACGTCACGTTCACCGTGGTGGACGACATCGACCAGGCGGTCATGGCCGTTCCCCCGGGTCATCTCGACGTGATCGCCAACTACACCGCCTTCCAGTCCATCCGAACGAGGTACGGCCGTGTCGTCTGACCGCATCAAGATCGTCTGGATCTATCCGGACCTGCTCAGCACCTACGGCGACCAGGGCAACACGATCGTCCTGGAGCGCCGCGCGGCGCTGCGCCGTATCCCGACGGAGACGGTCGCCCTCCGCTCGGACGAGCCCGTCCCCGCCGACGGCGACATCTACCTGCTCGGTGGCGGCGAGGACCGTCCGCAGATCCTCGCGGCGCAGCGTCTGCGGGGCGACGGCGGCCTCGCGCGGGCCGTCCAGTCCGGCGCCGTGGTGTTCGCGGTCTGCGCGGGATACCAGCTTCTCGGGCACGAGTTCGGTGGCGAGGAGGGGCAGCCCGTCCAGGGCCTCGGCCTGCTCGACATCCGCTCCACCCGGGGCGAGCGGCGCGCGGTCGGCGAGATCGTCGGCGATGTCGCGGCCGAGCTGAACGTGCCCCGCATCACCGGTTTCGAGAACCACCAGGGCGTCACGCACCTCGGCCAGAACGCCCGCCCGCTGGCGAAGGTCACGCACGGCATCGGCAACGGCGACGGCTTCGAGGGCGCCTACAGCGGCCGTGTCCTCGGCACCTACATGCACGGCCCGGCCCTCGTCCGCAATCCCGGTCTCGCCGACCTGCTGCTGCGCTGGGCGGTCGGGCACGACCTTCCGCCGCTGGACGACTCCTGGGCGGGCCGCCTCCGCGAGGAACGCCTCAAGGCCGTGGCGGGCTGACCCGCCCGACACGCCGCCCAGGCGGCGACCACGGTCGGCGTGGCCGAAAAGCCACGCCGACCGTCCTTTCGTCGCCATTCTGTGAATCGGCGATGAGTCGGAGCGCCCTGCCGAGTCAACCTTCCCGTCACGGAAGGAGACGCTCATGGATTACCCGCAGGGCGATGTACGCCTGCTCCAGACCGATATCGCGCGACGTCTGCTGAACTCGACCATCCCGGCCCGGGTCGCCTACACCGCGACCGACGGGACGCCCCGCGTGATGTCGTCCTGGTTCGTCTGGACGGGCGACGAGCTGGTGATGGCGACCTACCTGTACTGCCCGCCGATCGGAGTGCTGCGTCCGGCGTATCGCGTGAAGGCTTTGCGCGAACGTCCCGATGTGGCGATCACGATCGACACCGAGCCGCAGCCGCCGGAGGTGCTTCTGCTGCGCGGCCGTGTCTCGATCACCGAGGTGAAGGGAATGGTCCCCGAGCAGGCGGAGGCGGCCCGCCGCTTTCTCGGCGAGGAGGGCGGCGCGGGCTACGTGGCCGTGGCCGACCACCCGGAGACGCTCATGGCCCGCATGGCGCTGCGCCCCACGTGGGTCGGTGTCCTGGACTTCCAGACCCGGCTGCCCGACCTCATCACCACCTGACGCCCGCCCCGGACCGCCATTATGAGGCTTTTGATCAATCTGTCCGAAAGGTAGGTAATCTCATCTAAATAGCGAAGTGAACCATTCTGAAGGTGTGTTCAGGGTGCTTCAGTTCGGGCTCAGAAACGTTCGTCAGTGTGAACTCCATCGAAGCGTTCAGCGCACCGATCGGAGGAGAAGGCCGATGACGTTTCTCCTGGACGTCTCACGCGGGCGGACCGACGCCGAGGAGGGCCCCACCGGCCCTGAACTCCGCGAGATCCGCGGTCCGCGGGTGCACCCACAAAGCTCGCCCCTACGTGCGGGCGGCGTTCAGACGGCCACGGAGAAGTGGCGCTTTCACTGCCTGCGCTGCCTGCACGTGTGGGAGGAACTGTACGAGGCGCGGTACTGCGGTGACGCGGTGGCCTGGCGGTTGAGCGGGGTGGCCGCCCAGCCGCCCTGGGTCGATCGGGCGTGCCGGGGGTGCGACGGACTGTGGGTGAAGGCGCTCCCGGACGGCCTGGTGGCGCGACGCGTCACGGCGAAATGACCTGCGCGGCCTGCCCGGACGAACCGTCGGCGGCGTAACCGCTCCGGCTCCCGAAGAGATCAGCCGTCGTCCTGTCCGGCGGCGCCCGGGGTGACCTCGCCCGTCGCGGCGTTCACCCGCAGCGTGTGCTGCCCACCGTCGTCGGCGGTGATGTCGACTTCCCAGACCGATCCCGTCCGCCGGTACTCGAAGTCGATCGAGGTCGCGGTGCCGGACACGGTCGCCACGGCCGCCCGTGCCGCCCGGGAGGCGGTGATCTTCGCCGAGCGCAGGGCCGTGACCGGGTCCGTGTGTTCGGTGGCGCCGTCGTCGGGCTTGGAGTCGTCGCAGCCGTCCGCGTCCTCGCCCTCCTCGGGCGGGTCGACCTGATCGGCCAGCACCCGGCCGTCATGGGCGTCGATGTGCATCTCCCGCGCGGTGCCGTCGCCCGCCAGGACGTCGGCCTCCCAGATCAGGGTCCGGCCGTTGAAATCGATCTCCAGGCCCTCGATGTGGCCACCGGGCGCCGCCGCCAGCGCGACACCGGCGGCCCGCTCGACGTTCAGACGCGCGGCGACGGGTGAGACGCGCTCGTCGTCCCCGGCGGCGATCGCGGTGGCGGCGGCCCCCGCCGGTGCCGCCACCGCGCCCGCCGCGATCGCGGTCAGGAGCAGTCGCCGGCGGGCCGTCAGCGCGTTCTTCGCGGCGAACCTCATGCCTTCCCTCCCGCTCGAAGTCCGCGATCCCGAAGGGGCGGGACGTGAGGGTGCCCGGCAGCCCCGGGCCGCCGGTCACATCTCGACTACACTATGTTATCGAAGCGCCACTGAGTGCAATGGGCGACGAAAAGGGCTGGGCTGATGCGCCTGTTGATCGTCGAGGACGAGAAGCGGCTGGCCAGATCACTGGCACAGGGCCTGGCCGCCGAGGGCTTCGCGGTCGACCTGGCGGACGACGGCGAGTCCGGCCTGAACCGGGCACTGGAGAACGACTACGACCTGATCCTGCTCGACATCATGCTGCCCGGCATGAACGGCTACCGGGTCTGCTCGGCCCTGCGCGGGGCGGGCGACGACACCCCGATCCTGATGCTCACCGCCAAGGACGGCGAGTACGACCAGGTCGAGGGGCTCGACACCGGCGCCGACGACTACCTCACCAAGCCGTTCTCCTACGTGGTGCTGCTCGCCCACATCCGGGCCCTGCTGCGGCGCCGCACCCGGGGTGCGTCCCCCCTCATCGAACTCGGCGACATGTCCATCGACCCCGCCGCCAGGCGCGTGCTGCGCGCGGGCGTGCCGGTGGAACTGACGGCCAGGGAGTTCTCCGTCCTGGAGTATCTGGCGACCAACGCGGGCCAGGTGGTGTCGAAGACGCAGATCCTCGCGCACGTCTGGGACGGCGCCTTCGAGGGCGACCCCAACATCGTCGAGGTCTACGTGAGCGCACTGCGCCGCAAGCTGGACGCCCCCTTCGGCCGCAGATCGATCACCACGGTGCGCGGCGCCGGGTACCGGCTGGCCATCGACGGCGGCGCCGTCCACCCCGGCGGCGCCGTCCACCCCGGCGGCGCCGTCCACCCCGGCGGCGCCGTCCACCCCGGCGGCGCCGTCCACCCCGACGGGGGCGGGGGCGCCTAGATGTCCCGCCTGCTCGACCCGTTGGGCTCGGTGCGCGCCCGCACCACGATGGGCGCGACCGTCGTGGTCGCCGCCGCGCTGGTCGTCATGGCGCTGGCCGTGTTGTCCCTGCTCCGGGCGAACCTCGCCGGGCACGCCGACCTCCAGGCCGAGATGACCGCCCGGGGGATCGCCGCCGAGCTCGCCACCGGCACCCCGTACGAGCGGCTGGACCTGGACGACGCCGAGGAGCGCCCGGTCCAGATCGTGAACTCGTCCGGCCGGGTCCTCGCCGTGAGCGAGGACCTCCAGGCCATCAGCGGCACCGGCCATCCCGCGACCACCCCCGGGCCGGGGACCGCCGCCCTGGTGGCGGCGGACGGCGACACCCCGGACGAGGAGGACCCCCGTCCCGGCCAGGTCTCCGACGAAATCCTCCACACCGCGGGCCGCGTCACCGTGAACGGCCGCACCGCCGACCACCGGTTCGCGGCGGTGGAGGCCACCACGCCCGCGGGCCAGACCGTCACCGTGTACGCGGGCGCGAGCCTGGCCACCACACGCGACGCGGTGGCCGCGGTGGGCCGGGGCATGCTGGCGGGCCTTCCGCTGCTGGTGGCCGTCGCGGCGGCGCTGACCTGGCTGGTCACCCGGCGCGCGCTGCGTCCGGTGGCGGCGATCCGCGGTGAACTGGCGGAGATCACCTCATCGGGCGACCTGGCCCGCCGCGTCCCCGTGTCCAGGTCGCGGGACGAGGTGGCCGAGCTGGCGCACACGACGAACCAGACCCTGGCCGCGCTGGAATGCTCGGTGGCGCGGCAGCGCGCCTTCGTCGCCGACGCCGCGCACGAGCTGCGCACCCCGGTCGCCTCCCTGCGCACCCAGCTTGAGGTGGGGGCGGCGCACCCCCATCTGCTGGACGTGGCCGAACTGACCGAGGACGTCGTCCGGCTCCAGCATCTGGCCGCCGACCTGCTGCTTCTCGCCCGCCTGGACGCCGGTGACCGTCCCGCGTCGCCCGAACCGGTGGACGTGGCCGAGCTGGTGCGCGACGAACTGAGGCGCCGTCCGGCGGGCGCCCGCGCCCTCACCATCGAGGCCGACGTGTCGGACGCCCCCCGGGTGCTGGGCAGCCGTGTGCGGCTCGAACGCGTCCTGTCCAACCTGCTCGACAACGCCGAACGGCACGCCGCCTCCAGAATCCGCGTCAGCCTGGGCGCAGGGGACGGCGCGACGGTGCTGCGGGTCGCCGACGACGGCGTCGGGGTGTCCCCGGCCGACCGGGAGCGGATCTTCGAGCGGTTCGTCCGGCTCGACGAGGCGCGCAGCCGCGACGACGGCGGTGCCGGGCTCGGCCTGGCCATCACCCGAGACCTGGTCCGGGCGCACGGCGGTGACATCACGGTCGGGGACGCGCCCGAGGGCGGGGCCCTGTTCGAGATCCGCTTCCCCTCCTCCACGGCTCCGCCGAACGGCTAGTGTCCGCACGTATGACACTCAACGGCAAGACAGCTCTGGTGACGGGCGGTTCGCGGGGTATCGGCGCTGCCATCGTGCGGCGGCTCGCCCGGGACGGCGCGCGGGTGACGTTCAGCTACCGGGACGACGAGGAAGCCGCGAACGCGCTGGTACGGGACGTCGCGGGCACGGTCGCCGTCCGCGCCGACCAGGAGGACCTGGCGAGCATCGACGCGTTATTCGAACCGGTCGGCGACGGGCTCGACATCCTCGTCAACAACGCCGCCATCAACCCGCCGACCGCGATCCGCGACATCACCCCGGACCTGTTCGACCGGGTGATGACGGCGAACGCGAAGTTCCCACTGTTGGCGATGCGCCGGGCCGAGCCCCTGATGCGCGACGGCGGACGCATCGTCAACATCTCCACTTTGAACACCGTCCTGCCGGTGGCGGGGCTGGCGCTGTACTCGGCGAGCAAGGCCGCGTTGGAGCAGTTCTCCGCCGTCGCCGCCCGCGAGTTCGGCGCGCGGGACATCACGGTGAACGCCGTCTCGCCGGGCGCGACCGACACCCGGATGCTGCGCGACACCAACCCGCCGGAGGCCCTGGAGCAGACCGCGGCGTTCACCGCCCTGGGACGCCTCGGCACCCCCGCGGACATCGCCGACGTGGTCGCGTTCCTCGCCGGGCCGGACGGGCGCTGGATCACCGGGCAGAACATCCGCGCGACCGGCGGACTGATCTTCTAGCTCCCCGTTCAGCGGGCGGCGGGCTCCTCCTCGCGCGGCCTCTCGCGGCGCTTGCGCAGGGAGCCGGGGCGCGCCTTCTCCTCGGGGTGGTGGTGGACGCGAACCAGGCTCGCGGCCGTGGTGAACAGCAGAATCACCATGATCACGCCCAGCGAGAGCGGTGTCGGAATCTCCGGAACGGACTTCGTGACGTCCTCGTGCAGGAAATGCAGGATCAGTTTGACGCCGATGAACGCGAGGATCACCGACAGCCCGATCGACAGGTAGACGAGCCGTTCCAGCAGGCCCTCGATGAGGAAGTACAGGGCACGGAGGCCGAGGAGCGCGAATGCGTTGGCGGTGAAGACCAGGAACGGGTCCTTCGTCACGCCGAACACCGCCGGGATGGAGTCGAGCGCGAACAGCACGTCCGTGCTGCCGATGGCGACGAACACGATGAGCAGCGGCGTCGCCACGCGGCGGCCGTCCTCGTGCGCGAGCATCCGCCCGCCGTGGAAGTCGTCGCTCACCGGGAAGAGCTTGCGGGCGCGGCGGACGAAGAAGGTGTCCTCCACGTCGGGTTCCTCGTTGCGGTGCCGGACGAGCTGCACCGCCGTCCAGATCAGCACCAGACCGAAGATCAGGAAGGTGAAGGAGAACAGATTGATCGCCGCGGCGCCGACCGCGATGAGCACCGCTCGCAGGATCAGTGCCGCGGCGATCCCGAACAGCAGCGTCTTCTGCTGGTACTCCTGCGGCACCGCGAACCGCGACATGATGATCACGAAGACGAAGAGGTTGTCGACCGACAGGCTCTTCTCGACGATCCAGCCGGAGAAGTACTCGGTGCCTCCCGTCGACCCGGCCGCGGCCCACACGACGAGCCCGAACAGGACCGCGACGGCGATGTAGAACACCGACCAGAACGTCGCCTCGCGCAGCCCGACCGCGTGCGGGCGCCGCACCGCGACGACCAGGTCGAAGACGAACAGCGCGATGATCAGCGCGATCGTGGCGACCCAGGCCCAGAGGGGTACGTCGATCATCCGAAGGCTCCACTAGGTGTCGGGGCGTGCGGTGGTCCGGCCGTGTTCCGCTGATCTATATCCGTTCTGCGGTGCTTTTACCTTCCCTCCTGCCACGCCCCGCCGGTGTCTGGGTACGCGCACTCAGGCACATCTGAGTATCCGCACCGATGCGGGCGCTCTCACCTGACCGTCAGGCTGATGGCATGAACCCTTCCCGATGGCTTGTTCCCGCGCTCGTCGCCAAGGCGGCACTGGTAGGCCTCCTCGGCCTCGCCGTTGCCTTCCCCGAGTGGGACCGGTTCGCGGACAAGGCGATGGGGGCCCGCGCCGTCGCCTACCCCGCCGCCGCCCTGCTCGTCGCCCTGATCTGGGCAGTGCGCGGCCGCGCCAAGCCCTTCCCCTGGGACGTCGACCTCCTCGTGACCGCGCCGTTCGTCATCGACGTCGCCGGCAACGCCGTCGACCTGTACGACTCCGTGGGATGGTTCGACGACGCCTGCCACTTCGGCAACTGGGCGCTGCTGTGCGCCGCCGCGGGGATCGCGCTACGTCGGTGGGGTGGCCTCAGGTCGTGGAAGCTGGCGGTCTGCTGCGCCGGGATCGGGGCGGCCGCGGCGATCGTGTGGGAGGTCGCCGAGTACGGCCTGTTCATCCTCGACACCCCCGAGGCGACGACCGCCTACCGCGACACCATCGGGGATCTCGTACTCGGCCTCACCGGGGCCGTGGTGGCCGGTGTGGCCGTCGCCGCCGCGCCGACCCGGTCAGTAGACCAGCGCCTGGACGTCGTCCCGGGTGATCTCCTCGACGAACGTCGGGGCTCCGGCGATGCGGACGCCGGGCAGGACGTCGTCCGGTCCGATGTCGCGGCGGGCCGCGCACTGCGTGCAGAGGGTGACCTGGCCCGCGGTGAGGATCACGGTGAGCAGGTCGTCCAGGGGAGTGGCGTGCGGCAGTGAGAACTCCGCCGCGCGACCGGGCAGCGCGAACCACGAGGACTCGCCGGTCAGCCACAGCGACACCGGGACCCCGCTGGCGACGGCCGCCGCCGCGACCGTGAACGCCTGGTTGCAGCGCTCGGGGGCGTCCGCGCCCGCCGTCACCTTGATGACCAGTGGTCTCGCCATGCTCGAACTCTAGCCGGACGGTCGCGCACGGTCGCGCGTAGCATCGTCCGGTATGAGCGGGATGGTGAACGCCGGGATACTCGTCGGATTCCTCGGGTTCATGGCGGTCACCGCCGTGTTCCTCGTGATCCGCCTGGCCCGTCTGAGATAGGGCGGGTCAGTCCCCGTAGTAGATGTGGTTGACGAGGACGATCACGCCGCAGATGAGGACGATGAGCGATCCGCCGCCGTAGCCGATGCCCATGAACATCACCGCACGCCGCTGGAACTCCCGCCGCGTCCGCGTGGTGATGCTGTACTGGCCGGTCTCCTTGTCCTTGCCGATGGACCCGCCCGTCGACGTGCCGAGGACGTACAGGGGACCGTCGGCCGGCAGGATCCACTCCTCGTAGCGGTACTCCGCGACCTCCTCGTTCAGGCCGGGCAGGTTCCCGTTGTGGGCTCGCCGCTCGTCCATCGTCTGGACGGGCGCGTCCACGGCCGCGTTCTCCGGGACGATGGTCAGGTGCCCTGTCTTGTCCTGGAGGTAGAAGGGCGCCTTGGACTTCTCGTCGACGAAGACGCGCTTGCCGCCCGCCTTGGTCTTGGCCGTGGCCTTGATCTTGTACCAGGCGCACGGCGTCCCGGAGAACGGCGCGGGCTGGACGGCGAGGGCCGTCCCGGTCACCTGGCAGGGAACGCCGTCGTGAAGGGCGGCGACCCCGGCGCAGTTCGTCAGGGTGCCGCGCCGCAGATTGCGGAAACGGATCCGCCAGACCCAGCCCGCGGCCAGCAGAACGGAGGCGATGATGAGCGGGAGGAGCAGGACCACCATGAGGCTTGACACGTTCCAATGATTCGGAAGACGCGCGGTTCCGGACAGGGACGCAGGTCCCGAGTTCGCCGGGGGCACGACACCGGGACGCGCCGCGCCGCCTGCCCCACTACCCTCGGTGCTCATGGATCCTGAGCTGCACCCGGACCTTGAGCCGCTGAAGTTCCTCCTCGGCACGTGGGAGGGCGCCGGAGTCGGCGGCTATCCCACGATCGAGTCGTTCAACTTCGGGCAGGAGCTGTCCTTCACCCACAACGGGAAGCCCTTCCTCATCTACGCGAGCCGGACCTGGCTGATCGAAGAGGACGGCACGCTCGGGCGTCCGCTGGCGGTGGAGACGGGGTACTGGAGGCCGCGTCCCGACAACAGGGTCGAGGTCACGCTGGCGCACCCGACGGGCATCGTGGAGATCTACGTCGGCACGGTCGCGTTCAGCCGGGTGGAGTTGCAGACGGACGTCGTCGCCCGCACCGAGTCGGCCAAGGAGGTGACCGCCGGGCACCGCCTGTACGGCATGATCGGCGAGGATCTCGGCTGGGCCTACGACATGGCGGCGATGGGGGAGAAGCTCCAGTCGCACGTGTCGGCGCAACTGAAGCGGGTGGGCTGAGAAATGAACGATCCCCGGACCTTCCCGCCGTTTCGGGGGCGGGGCGATGGACAGGACGGGTCCATCGGTCCGGGGACCGGGTAACTGCCTGGGATTCGCCGGTCACCGTCGCGACCGGTTGCCACCGCCGGGGGCGGCGGCGCCGAGGCGGAACGGCGACTAGCGGACAGCCACCTCGCGAGTCCTAAGATCAACCATGTCTTGGACCACCTCCTTTCGCGCGTACTCCGCACGTTATGTGAGGCCCGCGCGGCCGGGCAAGCGGTTTTTTCCGCCGACCGGACGTCGCCGGTGAGGTTCCGGGCCGGCGGGATCTAGACTCGTGACATGGTCGAATCGTGGCAGGAGGAGCTGCGGGCGAAGGGGTACCGGGTCACCCCCCAGCGCCAGCTGGTCCTCGAAGCGGTCACCAACCTGGAGCACGCGACCCCGGAAGAGATCTGCGCCGAGGTGCAGCGCACCGCCCGCGGTGTGAACATCTCCACCGTGTACCGGACGCTGGAACTGCTCGAAGAGCTCGGGCTGGTCAAGCACGCACATCTCGGGCACGGCCCGCCGAACTACCACCTTGCGGCCGAGGCCGAGCACATCCATCTGGTGTGCCGGAACTGCCACACCGTCGAGGACGTCGATCCGCGCGCGGCGGGCGGCCTCGCCGACGTCCTGCAACGCGACTTCGGTTTCGAGACGGACGTGCATCACCTCACGGTCTACGGGCGGTGCAAGGACTGCCGCGCGACATAACCTGGTCGCATGGAGAGCCCGCTGCTGGAGTCGCCCGGAGCCGTCCCCGCCGACGCGCCCGACCAGGAGGTCGCCGCGCACTACGGGGAGCCCGCGCAGGAGCAACGCGCCCTGGAGGACGGGACGGCGTTCGTCGACCGTGGCAACCGGGGCGTCGTCAAGGTGTCCGGCCCCGACCGGCTCAGGTGGCTGCACAGCCTGTTGAGCCAGCACCTGGACGGGTTGAAGCCGTTCGAGCCGACCGAGGCCCTGCTGCTCGGCCCCAATGGGCACATCGAGAACCACCTCTTCCTGGTCGACGACGGTGAGGCGGTCTGGGCCCATGTGGAGCCCGGCGCGGCGGCCCCGCTGGTGGAGTTCCTCGACCGGATGCGGTTCATGCTCCGCGTCGAGGTCGCCGACGTGTCCGCCGACCACGCCGTGATCACGGTTCCCGGGCCCGCTCGTCCCGGCGAACTCGCGTGGCCGGACGTCGCCGGGACCGTCACCCGGATCGTCCCGCGCGGCGAGGTCCCCGAGGGCCTGCGACCGGCGGGGCTCTGGGCCTACGAGGCGCTCCGCATCGCCGAGCACCGTCCCCGCCTCGGCTTCGACACCGACCACCGGACGATCCCGCACGAGGCGGGATATGTGGAGACGGCCGTCCACCTGAACAAGGGCTGCTACCGGGGGCAGGAGACCGTCGCGCGCGTCCACAACCTGGGACGCCCGCCGCGCCGCCTCGTGTTCCTGCACCTGGACGGCAGCGTCGACCGGCTGCCCGCGCACGGCGACCCCGTCGAGATCCCCGGCGGCCGAACGGTCGGATTCGTCGGCTCGGCGGCCCGGCACCACGAGCTGGGCCCGGTCGCGCTGGCGCTGGTGAAACGGAACGTCCCGGTCGACGCGGAACTCCTGGCGGGCGGAGTGGCGGCCGCGCAGGAGATCGTGGTCTCCCCGGACACGGGCGCGAACGCGCAGATCGATCTTCGTCGGCGACCCGCGAAGTCCGGGTAGATCACCGAAGGCTGGGGCAATATCGTCTGATGTAGACGATTTCTAACCAGTTGTGGCGCGTGAAAGGCGGTTTCCTACCGATGGTGGCCAACCTGGGGAAAGAGGAACCGCCCGCGGCACGGAGGGGTGCCCGGCGCCTTCCCCGCAGGGAGCCCGCGGCGCTGTGGTGGGTCATGTTCGCCGTCTTCGCCGGAATCGCCCTTTGGTTGGGGTCGTGGCGGGTCGGGCTGCTCGTCCTTCTGGTGTGGTGTCTGTACCAGTTCATCCTCGTACCGACCGTGTGCCGGGTGCTGAAACCGCAGGGGCACTTCTGCACGGAACGCGTCCGGGGACGCCTGTTCGCCTGCGGGCCCGATCACCAACAGCTCAAGACCGACGCGCTGTGGCAACTCATCGGAATGCGGAACCCCTTCCGGAACCCGGACATCGAGGACGATTCAGGCGTCGTCCAGTCCCCCTATGTGAGCAGCCGCCTCACCAGCGCCGACCGCGTCCTGATCGTCCTGGCGGCACTCGGAACCCTCACCACCCTGGTCGGGATGATCTACGGCTTCCGCTGACCTCACACGTCCACGACCAACGTGATCGGACCGTCGTTGACGAGGGCGACCTTCATGTCCGCGCCGAACTCACCGGTCTCGACCTTCGCGCCGAGCGCCCTCAGTTCGTGGACGACCGCGTCCACCAGCGGCTCCGCGACCGGGCCCGGCGCGGCGGCCGTCCACGACGGGCGGCGACCCTTCCGCGCGTCCCCGTAGAGGGTGAACTGGCTCACGACGAGCAGCGGCGCGTTCACGTCCGAGCACGACTTCTCGTCCTCCAGAATCCGCAGCCCCCACAGCTTCGCCGCGAGCCTGCGGGCCTTCGCCGGATCGTCGTCGTGCGTCACGCCGACGAGGACCAGCAGGCCCGGTCCCTCGATCTCCCCGACGATCCGTCCGTCCACGGACACGCTGGCCTGGCTCACTCGCTGGACTACCGCACGCATGACCATGCATTCTGCCGCCATGGGAGCAACGACGCTCATCACGGTGGCGCCGACCGGCGCGGAGTCCACGAAGACAGCCGTCCCCGCCCTGCCCGTCACCCTCGATGAGCTGGTCAGGACGGCCGAGGAGTGCGAGGCGGCCGGAGCGGCGGTCATCCATGTGCACATCCGCGACGACGACGCCCGACCCACCCTCGACCTGCCCCGCCTCCGCGACACGGTGACGGCCCTGCGCGAGCGCACGGACCTGATCGTCCAGCTCTCCACGGGCGGCGCGGTCACCGACCCGTACGAGGACCGCCTCCGCGTCCTGGACGCCGACCCCGACATGTGCTCCCTCACCTGCGGGACGGTCAACTTCGGCGCCGACGTCTTCATGAACCCGTGGCCGTTCATGGTGGAGCTCTACCGGCGCACCCAGGCCCTGGAGATCGTCCCGGAGTTCGAGCTGTTCGACCTGGGCCACATCACCGCGCTGCACCGCCTCCTCGACAAGTACGGGCTTCCGTCCGGCGGCCATGTCCACTGTGATCTGGTGATGGGCGTCCCCGGCGGCATGCCCGGCGACACCCGCACCCTGGTCGCCGCCGTGGAGGCCCTCCCGTCCGGTGCGACCTGGTCGGCCACCGGCATCGGGCGCACGAGCGTCCCCGTCCTGCTGGCCGCCCTCTCGGCGGGCGGACACCTCCGGGTCGGCATGGAGGACACGGTCACCTTCGCCAAGGGCCAACCGGTCACGGCGAACGTCCAACTGGTGGAACGTGCCGCCCAGGCCGCGACACTGGCCCAGCGCCCACCGATGGCGTCCGACGAGGCCCGCGCCCTTCTTCACGTCAAGGCACGCTGACCGCTTCGTCGTAGAGACGGAACAGGCGAGGCGTTGACGGCGAGTCGGCGCGTAGAGCCGTCCAACACTCCTGGAAGAGTCGCCGGGCGTGGCTGCCGGGCCAGGGCTGGGGTAGCAGTTCCGGGGGCAGGAGCGGGTCGGGGGTCATGGCGCGGCCGAACTCGGCGGCGAGCTCAACGGCCAGTGTGAGCCGCTCGACCTCCGAAAGGCCCCGCGACAACTGCGCGGCGGACGAGCCGGCGAACGCCGCCAGACGTTCATGCCGTGCCGCGATCTCGTCCAGAGGCCATATCGCGGCCGCCAGGCTGCGGGGCTCATCGACGTCCCCGATGCGCAGGTCGGTGCTGGTGAGAAAGCTGACCGTATCGATGACGCCGAGATGACGGGCCTGCGCCTCGACCAGCTCGGCGATGAGATTGGCGCTGACGTACAGCCCGCCCTGGACGGGCGCGGCGCCCAGGTGCAGGAGGCTCTCCCGCAGAGCGTCACGGGCGGTGCGAAGCGACTCCGGGACGGCGAAGGCGAACAGATGCCAGGTGCCGTCCCAGGGCGCGAGCCCCTGGTCCTGCCGGTAGGCGTGGCGAACATATCCGACATCGGGAGCTATGGCACCGGTCGCATCGGCCACGGCCCGCAGGACGGCCTTGCGCCCCCGACCCACCTGCGTGAACCGGCCTTCGGCGACGAGCCGCTTGACGCACAGCCGGACCTGCTGGTCGGTCATGCCCAACAGCCTGGCGACGGCGTAGAGCTCACCGGCGTCCACGGTCCCGTCCTCGTGGAGCAGGGCGTGCACCAGCAGCCGCGTGGGAATCTCCGGACGCTCACTCATCGGTCACCTCGAAAGACAAGGCACGGTGCATGGTCGTCACCGCCCCGAACCCCATCAACCCTCGCAGAAAGGGTGTCTGCTGCGTGCGCACGGCGATGAAGCCATGCCGTTCGTACAGCGCCCTCGCACGCGGGTTGACGTCGATGACATCGAGCCGGATCCGGGAGCAGGCGTGCTCGGCGGCAATGGCGATGATCTCCCGCAGCAGCATGCCGCCGATTCCGGAGCCGCGGAGTTCCGCCGCGACGCAGATTCCGTCCATCACGAGTTCGCCCTTGGCGGGCGTCCGGGTGAACAGGGCGAGCGGGACCAGCCGCAGCACCCCGTTGAACACGCCGTAGGCGGACAGCACGTCTCGTGCCGTGCCGCCGGTCAATGCACGTCCCCCGAGGTTGTAACCGGCGACACCGACGACCCGCCCCTCGTCGTCCAGAACGGCGATGCCCCGATCGTGGTTCAGATGGGCCGCAAGAAACGCCCGCCCCTTCTCAGGAGGACCAAGCGCGGCCCCGAGCTTGCGCCCGAACGCCTCCCAGTAGAGCCCGGCCACCTGCCCTTCGGCCCCCTCGGGAATCCCCCTACGCAGACGAACGACACGACCGTCCCGACCCCTCGACCCCACACGCCCTCCCATCACCCGTCCAGAACCACCCTATAACGTTCGTTTTGAGAACGATCGTTTCTAAGATGATAGTTTCTCCATATGAGAACCCGGTCAAGGTCAAGGAACGGCCCCCCGCACCACGCCAGGTCAGCGTCGAGCCCTTCCACCGGAGCCCGGCTGGCGCAGGTGGACGCGCTGCGAGGCTTCGCCCTGTTCGGCATCCTGATGGTCAACATCACCTACATGGCGTCCGCCTACCACGGCACCGGCCTGAAGGACCCCGGCCTGGGCGGCCCGGTGAGCACTGCCGTCCGCTGGTTCGTGACGGTCTTCTTCGAGGCCAAGTTCTTCCTGTTGTTCTCGTTCCTGTTCGGCTACAGCTTCACGCTGCAACTCGACTCCGCCGAGCGACGCGGCGTCCGGTTCACGCCCCGCTTCCTGCGGCGCCTCACTGGCCTGTTCGTCATCGGCGCCGCGCACGCCGTCGTCCTCTTCCCCGGCGACATCCTCACCCTGTACGCCGTCCTCGGCCTGATCCTGCTCGCGCTGCGCCGTATCAAGCCCGCGACCGCGATGCGGACAGCCGCCGTGACCCTGACGGTCACCGCCGTCGCGTACATGCTCTTGGCGTTCGCCGTGGCGCAGGCGGGCGGGGGCACGATCCCGGAGTCCGTGGCCGTCTCCGCCGCGCAGATGACCGAGGACCTGCGCGGCGGACCGGCGTCCGTCATCGGCGCACACCTCCGGGACCTGCCGGACGTGGCCCTCTTGCTGATCTTCTTCCAAGCACCGTCCGCACTCGCCGCCTTCCTCCTGGGCCTGGCAGCGGGACGGCGGAAGGCGCTCGCCACCCTCGACCGGCGGTTCCTGCGGCGACTGCAATGGGCGGGTTTCACGATCGGACTGGCGGGCGGCATCGTGTACGGCCACGCGTCGCTGGACCATGCCGGATCCGCCTACCAGGTCTTCGCCCTGGGCCTCGACGTGATCAGCGCGCCCCTGCTGGCCGCCGCCTACGCCGCGACCGTGCTCCGAATCATCGAAGGCAGTGGTGGCCGGCCCCTGGTGAACGCGCTCGCCCCGGCGGGACGGATGTCGCTGACGAACTACCTCACCCAGTCACTGGTGGGCGCCCTGGTGTTCACCGGCTTCGGCGCCGCCCTGATCGGCCGTGTCGCGCCCCTCGGCGTCGCGGCGATCGCCGTAACCCTGTTCGCGGCACAGATGGTGATCAGCCGATGGTGGCTCCGACACCACGCCTACGGCCCGCTCGAATGGCTACTACGCGCCTGGACGGCACTGTCAATCCCCCCATGGCGCCCAACACCGACCATCGCCCCTAGGCCGGACCATGCAGCAGGAGGTACTCCACCTGCTCCCGGCTGAACCTGCGATGCCCACCGAGCGTGCGAACGGAGGCGAGTTTCCCTTCCACCGCCCACCGCGTCACCGTGGCACTGCTGACACCGAACATTCGGGCCACCTCCGTGATGGTCAGGAGGTGGCCGGGGCTGAAATCCCAGCCGTGGACATGCGTCTGGATCACTGGAAGGCCTCCCTGTCGTCGACCGGCACCGAGGGCAGCGGGTCCTGCACATTGCGCATCGCGAGCATGAGCCGCGCATGCCCGACCCGACCGGACGCGCGTGCGTGCTCATCACCCGGAACCAGACCGGACTTGCGGAGCCACGGCCCGTACACGCGTATGACGGCGATCTGAAGCCAGGTATCGACCGCCAGTTCGTCGGGGTTCATGCGATCGTCCACTCCGCGTAGACGACCTTCCCGCCCGTCCCGATGTGCCGCGCCCCCCACCGGCAGGCCAGCTCGCCGACCAGCAGAAGCCCCCGCCCACCAGACCCGGACGCCTCAACACCGCCCAACGGCGGCAGAGTCTCATCCGCGTCCCACACTTCCAGGACGTACCGGCGCCCCCGCGAGTAGGCGTGCACCCCGATCATGTCGCTCTTGGCATGCCGAATCGCGTTCGTCACCAATTCTGACGTGATCAGACAAACATCCTCACTGTCGACCGGCCAACTAGCCGTGATCTTGCCAATATGATCACGCGCCCTCTTGGCACTAGCCTTCTCACTCGGCAGAATGATCACTGAACTCCGCCCCTCCCTCCCGCTACCTGCTGATTCGCGGTTCCAAGATTGGACGGGCTGAACTAAGCTGAGAAGCACGGAGCACTTCAGCCGCCAGTTGTACAGACCCCCCGGCGCGAATTACGGAGGCTTACGGGATGGCTCCTCGTAACCACACCACGGCGACGCGTTCGTTTGGTATGGCGCTCAGGACCTTCCGAGAAGCCAGGCACCCAAAGATCAGTCAACGCCAACTCGCCGAGCGCATGCACGTCTCCGAGTCCCTGGTCGCCGCCTGGGAGTCCGGCCGCCAACACCCCAAGCCCGAGTACCTCCCCGCCCTGGTCGCCACCCTTGAGATCGGCACCGAGGACCTACTAAAGATCCTCGGAGACCTGATGGAAGGCGAAACCTCCCCAGAGTGGACCGATCGATGGCGCGCCATTGAAGAGACGGCGGACATGCTGCTGTCCTATGAGCACAGCTACGTGAACGGAATCCTGCAAACCGAGGAGTACGCCCAACCACTCATACAGTTCACGCAGCCGCGTGCCGACGTGAGCGGCAAAGTGAAGGAGCGGCTAAACCGCGCAGCGATCCTCCACAGCGACAATGCTCCTACAATTGTCTTTATCATGGATGCGCGGGTACTGTACAATCGAGTCGCTTCCGCAGATATCATGCATGCTCAGATGCTCGCCCTCATCGAAGCTTCGATGCTCCCAAACGTGATGATTCAAATCCATCCCGAGGATGCCGGGTTCCATCCCGGCCAAAACGGAGCCTTCATGATAGCGAAAGTCGAAGGTGCCGAGGTCGTCTATCAGGACGGTACATGGCGCGGACACGTTTTAGAGGATGACCACGACATCGCGCAGTTCGATCGAATTTGGATGACAATCCAAACGCAGGCCCTCAATAAGAGAGACTCACTCAAAGTGATCGAGGAGGCGGCAGAGAAATGGAAGAACTGAACTGGCGGAAGAGTACTAGGTCCGGAACGAACGGCGAAAACTGTGTCGAGTTGGCCCGCAAACCGACCGCAGTTGCAGTACGTGACAGCAAGACACCTGAAGACCCGCATCACACGCTCAGTGTCGCTGCGATGGCGGCGCTATTCGAAGAGATTCGACGCGGCCGCTACGACCTGACGTAAGACGGTAGAGCGTGTCGATCTTCGAGAGGCGGTGGAAGATTGGGGCAAGTGAAGTGGTGTAAGGCCACTAGGTCGAGCAGCAACGGTGAAAACTGTGTGGAGCTCGCCAAGCTCTCAAATGCCATTGGGGCACGCGATAGCAAGGACCCGGACGGGCCAATACACGCGTTCAGCGCGGTCGAGGTGGCGGCTTTGTTCGAGGACATTCGGCGTGGTCGCTACGACGTGCCTTGACTTTAATCGTTGGGCGCGCCGATCTTCTTGAGAGGTGGTGAAGGTTGGAGCGAGTGAATTGGCGTAAGAGCGCCAGGTCCGGTGCGAACGGTGAGAACTGTGTGGAGCTTGCGCGGTTTCCGTCCGTGATTGGTGCGCGTGACAGCAAGGATCCGAACGGCCCGTTCCACGCGTTCAGTGTGGTCACAGTGGCGGCGTTGTTTGAGGAGATCCGGCACGGCCGCTACGACCTGACCTGACGTTGCCTAACTTGTCCCCCGGGCCACCGGTTCGGGGGACACGTTGCTCAGTTCGGCGGAATCTACGCTCGGGCGAGTCGGGTGTGTTCGCCTTTGGGGGTGACGGTGAGGGTGTAGCGGGTGTGGTCGGGGCTGCCGTTGGTTATCCAGGCGAAGTAGGCGTTGAGGGCGTCGTCCCACAGGGCGCGGTCACCCGCCTGCTGGACGTCGTAGGACGCGCGGCCGGGTTCGTAGGTGGCCGTCGCCCAGGCGTCGGGTGCCCGGAGGCGCAAGGTGTAGCGGTCGCCGTCGCGGTGCCCTCGGGCGACGACACCGGGCAGCGCGGCACCCATCGCCAGGTCGCCTCCGGCGGGGGCGTAGCCGAGGGTGCGGGGGTCGATGCTCGTCGTGGACTGTCGGACGTCGAGCGCAGCAGGTTTCCAGTCGGGGTGACGGTGGTCGCGCATCATCATGTATGAGGCGTAGCCGGTGAAGCGGCCCACCGCCGTCCCGTCGGGTAGCACGACGAGCCGCAACTCGTGGGCCGAGTTGAACCCCGGGGCGTAGGGCGTGACGATCACCCCGCCCGGCCGCGTCTGCTCGATCCACGCGTAGGGCACCCGCGCAACCGCGCACGTGGCGTGCACGCGGTCGTAGGGGGCGTTGGGAGCCCACCCCTTCGCGCCGTCTCCGACCGTGAGCGTGGGCGAGATCTGGGCTCGTGCGAGGTTGGCCGCTGCTTGTTCGGCGATCCGTGGGTTTACTTCGACACTGGTGACGTTGCCCGGTCCGACAATGCGGGCCAAGAGCGCGGCCGTCCACCCGGTTCCGGTGCCGACGTCCAGGACGCGATGCCCGTCTTCGAGGTCGAGGAGTTCCAGCAACGAAACGACCGTGCTCGGCGCCGACAGCGACGAGGTGTACTGTCCGTCGCCGGTCGCCATGTCGGTGTCACCGTCGTCGAGCTGGGTGATGATCGCTTCGTCCGCGTATGCGAGGTCGAGCCACGCGTCCGGGTCGTTGGTCTGACTGACGCGTTCCCCCTCGCCCGTCCAGGCCAGTGTGGGCACGAAGAAGTGCCGGGGAACGTCAACCAGCGCGCTCCGGACCGCACCATTGGTGAGCCACCCAGCAGCGGTCAAACGCTCGGTGAGCGCTTCCAAGCGCCGCATGACGTCCCCGCTCATCATTTCCCTCGCTTGCCGTCACCCTTGTCGCCCTTGTCCGGGGGCGGCGGGATCGGCTTGTCGGGCTTGTGCCCGTTCTTCTCGGCCGGATCTTCGTGCCTACCCACTGCGCTCTCCTTCCGCCTCCTGAGCTTTGCCAGGCGCTAGCAGTTGGCACATCTACCGTACGATTACCATTCGCGTCCATCAAGACACGTAGAGTGTGCCGGCTGTCCGGTAAGATCGCGCGGCGCTTAACAAGATCGCTTTGGAAGAGGGGCGGAGCTACGTGCGGCAAAACTCGCATTTCGAGGTAAGCCCGGTGTGCCCCTGGCCTCGTCCAGTTGACAATTCAAGTTCCCGCATGATCGCACGCGTGAGCAAGGAGCCGGCACGGGCGGCCCTCCGAGTTCAAAAAAATTTGAGCGATCGGCAGACGATCAGAAGCGGTTCAACAAAGTTAGGAGGCTGAAAGACCTCAACGGCAACTCTGAAGGCAACCCTCCAGGCGCCATCCCAGGAGTGACCCCGGTATCGGACGGTCGACGCACCAGCTCATCCGGGTCGATAGAGCCATCGTCGCCGAGGCTACCGAGGGCTCGATCACATAAGCGGTCGAAAGTATGATGGTAGCTGCCACGGACATCGCGGCGGGCGCGAGTTAGCCGCGGACCGCCGATGCAGGCGAGCCACTGGGATAACATGAAAAGTGAGTTGATCTTCAGGGTTGAGGCGCCGGTCGATCCTTCGATGCCTTCGTTCACGGTGGGGGACGCAGGTCAGGGAGACCCTGAAGAGTTGCAGCGTCTCCTCAGGGAAATTCCAAGCACGGGAGCTGTGTTTAATTGGGTTCCTGAGCACTCTGCGCTCTGGGTCAACACCTCGGAGAATCCAGGGGTTTGGTTGACCGTCGAGGTCTGGGGTGGACCACCACCACAGGAGAGTACGGTCACCTGGCAGGTCGAGTCCTCAACTGTCTGGAACCGTGTGGAGGAACTCGCAGTCTCTGAGACAGGCACTGGTCGGTGGCCCTTGGCGGAAGTCACCTTCAACTGGCTGCCGTCAGGTCCCTACACCGTGCGTTGTCGCGGCTTCGGCCGCGCCGAGGATCCAATGATGGAGATTGCTGACGATGGGCAGGACCGGTACTTGCTGCAGCTCTGGCCGGTGACCACAGACTCATAACGATGGGCCCCTTCCGCTGCGCAGCGGTGGAAGGGGCCCATCGGGGTCGGTTCTGAACGGTGCTTACACGTCGGGCTGGTACTCGTACTGCTGTGCCGTGCTGTTGGTGCACGGCCGCAGGACCGGTACGTCACCGGAGTTCAGATTCCCGGCGTCGGCGCACATGTTCTGTGCGGCCAGCGGTTTGATCATGTAATGCGTGGTGCCGGGCAGATTGGTGAAGGTGAAGCTCTGTGCGGCGCTGCCGTTGGTTATCCAGGCGAAGTAGGCGTTGAGGGCGTCGTCCCACAGGGCGCGGTCACCCGCCTGCTGGACGTCGTAGGACGCGCGGCCGGGTTCGTAGGTGGCCGTCGCCCAGGCGTCGGGTGCCCAGAGGCGCAAGGTGTAGCGGTCGCCGTCACGGTGCTCTCGGGCGACGACACCGGGCAGCGCGGCACCCATCGCCAGGTCGCCTCCGGCCGAGGCGTAGCCCAGGGTGCGGGGGTCGATGCTCGTCGTGGGACTGTCGGACATCAAGCGGCGCGAGAGACCATTCCGGTTCAGTCGGCGCTGGGATGGTCGTTGGTCGGGTGGGTAGTTGGTGGTGAGTGGGGCCGCTGGTGCAGGGGGCGGTGGCTGTTCGGTGAGGGGGGCTGGTGGAGAGCAATCCGGTGTTGGTCGAGGTGGAACGGTCCGGGTTCGTGGAGTCGCGGCATCGCGGGGTGGCCGTGGGGCTCGCCGGGGACGGGGCGGTCGTGGTGCGGGCGGGGGAGGTCGAGGCGCCGATCTTTCCGCGGTCGGCCAACAAGCCGATGCAGGCGGTCGCGATGTTGCGGTCCGGGCTGGAGTTGGACGGTGAGCTGCTGGCGGTCGCGGCGGGGAGCCACTCCGGCGAGGACTTTCATGTCGAGGGCGTGGAGAAGATCCTCGCCGGGGTCGGGCTGGTGGCCGACGATTTGCGGTGTCCGGAGAGCTGGCCGCTCGATCCGCAGACGTGGCAGGACCGGGCGCGCAGCGGGGGTGGGGCCTCGCGGATGCGGATGAACTGCTCCGGCAAGCATGCGGCGATGCTCGCCACGTGTGTCGCCGCCGGATGGCCGACGAACTCCTATCTGGACGTCGATCATCCGTTGCAGGTCGCTGTGCGGGAGACCGTCGAGGAACTGGCGGGTGAGCCGGTCGCGGCGGTCGGGGTCGACGGGTGCGGGGCGCCGCTGTTCGCCGTGTCCGCGCTCGGGGTCGCGCGGGCGTTCCGGGCCCTTGTTCAGGGCGGGCCGGACAGTCCCGAGCGGCGTGTCGTGGACGCCATGCGGACGCATCCGCAGTGGACGTCCGGGACGCGGCGTGAGGAACGGGAGTTGATGGACGCCGTTCCAGGGCTGGTGGTCAAGTGCGGCGCGGAGGGCGTGGACGCGTTCGCGCTGGCGGACGGGCGCGCCGGGGCCGTCAAAATCGATGATGGGGCGATGCGGGCGCGGACGCCCGTCACCGTCGCCATGTTGCGCGCGCTCGGCGCGGAGGTGCCGGACGAGCTGGCGGTGGTCGACGTTCGCGGCGGGGAAGGAGTCGTCGGGGCTGTCCGGGCGGCGCCGGGCGTCTTCACGCGGTAGGGCGTGGGTCGTCCCCGCGCTGCTTCAGCTCCTCGAACTCCTCCTTGAAGATCGTCTGTTCGTACAGGACACCGTCCGGCCACGGGTTCTTCGGCTCCCGGCCGGGCTGCGGGTTGTCCTTGCGGAACTCCTCCCACTGCGACTCCCGGCTCGGCGGGTAGCTGTGGGAGAACATGCCGGGCCGGTAGGAGTACGTGCCGCCCTGTTCCATCCCGCGATGGTTGTGCTGGTCGTTCCTACGGTCCGGGTGGATCTTCCGGGACGACGCCAGAACCGTCATGCACAGCCGGCCGACCAGCGCGACGACCGCCACGACGGGAATGATGAACGCCCACCAGATCGGGCCCCGGGGAGCGGTCTCGGCCAACACCGGATCGGCAAGGATCGTGGAGAGCATGTCGGTCCACCTCCCGGCGGGATATTCGGCCTCACATGGGGTTATTTAGGGATGTGTCCGCTAAAAGCCGAGTTAATCCTTTTGGGGGCCGGTGGGGTGGGTTCCCCGATCGTGCGGGTGCGTCCCGCCGCCAGGCCGGGGAGGGCCAGGATGGCGCTGATCAGCACGACCACCGCCATCGGAACGCTCCAACCGCCGGTGGCGTCATGCAGTGCCCCGAGGGTCAGCGGGCCCGCCGCCGCGATGACATAGCCGACGCCCTGCGCCATTCCGGACAGTTGCGCCGCGACCCGCGTGTCGTGGGCGCGCAGGCCGATGAACGCCAGCGCGGTCGTGAACCCGAAGCCCTGGCCGATACCGAGGACGACCGCCCAGATCCACGCCGAGCCGATCGGCGCCCAGCCCATGCCCGCGAACCCGACCAGGGTCAGTGTCACGGCGGCGACCACCAGGGGACGCTGGTCGCGTGACCGGCCGGCCAGCACCGGGACGGCCAGCGAACCGACCGCCTGCACCGCGGCGGTGAGGGCCAGGACGTACCCGGCCGCGGACTCGTCCAGCCCCCGGTCCTGGCAGATCGTCGGGAGCCAGCCGAACGTCACGTACGCCAGCAGCGACTGGATGCCCATGAAGGCCGTGACCTGCCATGCCAGCCTCGACCGCCACACCAGCGCCGCCACCTCGCGCGAGGGCGCCACGGGCGGTGCCGATCGCGCGGCGTGCGCGGCCCGGCGTGCCTTCGGCAGCCAGATCAGCCCCGCGAGCGCCGCCGGGACCGCCAGCAGGCCGAGCGGCAGCCGCCATGACGCGTCGAACCAGTCCTCGATCGGGACGGCCAGCCCGGACGACACGGCCGCGCCGCCCGACAGCGCGAGCGTGTACACGGCCGTCACCGTGGTGATCCGCCCCGGATGGTCCCGTTTGATCACGGCGGGCATCGCGATATTGCCGATGCTGATCGCGATTCCGGCGATCAGTGAGCCGGCGAACAGCGGGAAGGGAGCGCCGAGGAGCCGCAGCAACAACCCTGTGACCAGCAGTCCCATCGCGGTGACCAGCAGCGTCTCGCTGCGCGGCGCGCGGCGCAGGAACGCGGCGAGGAGCCCGTAGGAGCCGAAGAACGCCAGCGGCAGCGTGGTCAGCGCCCCGGCCGCCGTCCCGGACAGGCCGAAGTCGTCGCTGATCTCGGTCAGCACCGGCCCGACCATCGCGATCGCCGGCCGCAGGTTGATCGCCACCAGGACGATCAGCAGCAGCGCCCCGACCGTCCCGGCCCGCCGGTGCTTCGGCGGCGTCACCGCTCGGCCCGCGCGTCGCGTTCGAGGAGGCCGTCCAGGACGGCGAGTGTGGGTTCGACCACCGAGGCGGCCGCCGACGCCGCGGCCTCCGGGTCGCCCGCGACGATCGCGTCCAGGACGGCGCGGTGCGGTCCCGGACCGGCCTCGGGGATCTCGTGGTCGAGCCGGACGGCGCGCATCGACTCGCGTTGCAGGTCGATGAAGTAACGCATCGCCTCGATCAGCACGGGGTTGCGGGACGCCTCCGCGACACCGAGGTGGAAGGCCGTGTCGGCGTCGCCGAACGCGTCCGCGTCGGTGGCCTCGTCGCGGGCGCGGAGCAGCACCTCCAGCCGCTCCAGGTCGGCGTCGGTGCGGCGGCGCGCCGCGAGCCGGGCCGCCTGCACGTCGTAGGCGAGCTGCAGCTCGAAGAAGTCGCGGATGGACGCGCGCGCCAGGCGGCTCAGGAGGGGCCGGGGGTTCGCGGTCGTGCGGACGTACGTCCCTGCGCCGCGCCGCACCTCCAGAACCCCGACATGCGTCAGCGCCCGGATCGCCTCCCGGACGGCCGGACGGCTCACCCCGAGCCGCGCGGCCAGCTCCGTCTCGGCCGGGATGCGTGTGCCGACCGGCCAGGAACCGTCGCTGACCTGCGCCTGAAGCTGGTCGAGCACGGCGTCGACGGTCGAACCGCCGGGGACGGGACTCAGGCCCACCGGAACCTCCTCAGTAAGACGTCAGACATCTTACTTGGGGCCGCGACGAACGGAACGACGCCCGCCGGACCGGGGCATGGGGCAAGGGGAATGATCCGGCGGGCGTCGCGTTCTTGCGGCGCGGCGAGGTCAGCGGGGTCTGCGGCGACCGAAGTGGCGTTTCGCCGGCCTGCGCTCCTCCGCCTCGCGTTCCTGCGCGCGGCTGATGTCCGCCATGGCTTCGCGGCGGGTCTCCGAAGGGGCCGGGTCACGGCGCGTCCGCTGGGACGGGCTGCCCGAGATGACCCCGCCCTGCACGGGCCCGCGATGCGGCAGGCCGCTGCTCCTGTGCCGGGTGGGCGGCGGCTTCCGCGCGGTCATCAGCGTGATCAGGATCCAGACGATCAGGACGGCGAAGATGACCGCGGGCCCGATGGCCATGAAGTACGCGTCCCCGAGCCGGGTCGAGTCGGCGAGGACGGAGCCCGCGACGAGGGGGCTGGCGAGCATGAGGGACACCTCCTCGCCCCACCAGTACCCGCCGTCAGGTCATTAACCGTCCGGGGCTCACATACCGCGCGACTGGGAGATGGAACCGGAGGTGGCCAGGGTGAAGACGCGCATCGACTCGGCGAACTTCGACAGGTCCCACTCGGCCGGGCCCTCGTACCAGTAGAGGTTGTCGGCGCCCTCGGCCCGTTCGCCCGCGTCCTTGACCGTCTCCGCCCACTTCGGGACGGCGTCGAACACCACCGCGTACGGCAGGAACCGCGAGAACAGCGCGATCCGCTGCCGCGACGCGAGACCGCCCTCCCCGTACACGTCACTGTCGGGGATGGTGCCGCGCTCCAGGAACGCGCGGAATCCGATGGTGTGCGCGAGCACCGTGGCGCCGCGCGCGGTCTTCGCGGGCATGTACTGGCCGCCGTACGCCAGCGCCGCACCCGCGATGATCAGCGCGAGCCCGGCGAGGGCCCATTCGGTGGTGAGCGCCAGCGCGACGGTCCCGCCGATGCCGAGCAGCGTGATCACGATGCCGGCGATCGTCCACCGGGAACGGACGGTGTCGGGCCGCCGCGCGAACCAGCCCTGCTTCACCACGTCCTCGTACATCGCCGACCTCACCTGGGCGAGCTTCGTGGCGAACGTCCCGCCGAGCTCCGACAGCTTGACCGCGTCGCGCGCGCTGCCGTCGGGGGCGGTCAGCAGCGCGTCGAGGAGGATCCGCTCATACGGCAGCAGATCGACCTGCGGACGGTCGAGACGGCGCAGCGTCCAGTCGAGCCGCCCGGTCCGGGCCCGGTCCTCCTCCTCGATCAGCAGGTAGCCGCGCACGGCGAGGTCGACGATCGTCGCGGTCACGTCGATCACGTCGGCCTGCTCGTCGATCAGCGTGCCGATCTGTCCGGGACGCACCCCGTCCGGCGGCTCGAACTCCGAACCGGAGACCGGCGCGTGATCACCCTCGGCGGCCTTCTTCCCGACGACCCGCGCGTCGCGTCCGCGAAGCAGGTAGAGGGCGCCGACGCCGCCGCAGAGCAGCACCAGCAGCCCGGCGAGCGCCGAACCGGTGACGGCGTTGACCGAGAACGCCGTCGCGACCGTGTGGCGCCGCTCGTAGAGTGCACGGCCGCCGGTGGTGCCCGCCGGAAGGCCCGCGACGACCACGAGGTACTCGCCCGGCAGCATCCCCTGCTGCGCGAAGACGCCCTGCGTGTGCGTGTGGTTCATGTAGTACTGCGTGCAGCCGATCATGCTGCCGATCGGCCCGGTGAAGCAGTTGACGTTGCGGATGGCCACGCCGCCGTCCACGGTCGCGCGCGCCTCGTCCAGCGGCACCTTCCAGCCGCCGATCACCGGCCAGCGCAGCTCCTCCGCCGCGCCCATCGGCGTGATCGCGCCGCGCACGTCGTACTCCAGGACGACCGTGCGGTCACCGGTCAGCTTCGCGCCACCGGTCACCTCGACCCTCGTCCTGGTGTCCGCGCTGGACGTCTCGACCTTGGTGGGCCCACCGTCGGGGCTGCTCGCCCGCAGATTCTCGATCTTGTAGACACGGTCCTCGGTGAGGCTCTCATGGTTGCGGGTGGGATATGTCCGCTGGAAGCCGTTCTGTCCGGCGAACCGGTAGCGGATCGTCTCCTTCACATGGGTCACACCACCCTGACCCGTGGTGAGGACGGCCTCGTCCTTCAGAACGCGTTCCGCCGCGGCGGCCTGGTTGAGCGGGGTCTCGGCCCCCGCCGCGGACGCGGACGTCAGAGCGGCCGACAGTCCCGTGACCAGGAACGTCGCCAGCAGGGTGGTCGACGCCGTCACGACCACCGACCGCGTCCGGAACATCGCCGCAAGAGCAGACATGGCCGCAAATGGTATCGGCAATGCGTGCGATGATGCCCTCCTATGGCTGGTCAGTACCCTCCGCCCCCTCCGTCGCGACCCCCGGCGCCACCGTACGGGAGTTCCGGCCACGGTCCCTCCGGTTACGGGCGACCCGGGTACGGCCCGCCGTATCCGCCCCCACCGCACGGTCGGCAGGGCGGCTCGCCGTACCACTACGCGCGTCCGGCGCCGCGCCGCTCCACCGGCGCGATGATCGCGGGCATCTTCGGCGGCATCACCGCGCTGGTCGTGCTCGGCATCCTCGGGCTCACGCTCCTCGGCGCCCAGGACGGTACCGCCGGCGCCCGTCCCACCGCGTCGTCCGGCGGAACACCCACGCGCGCGAGCGCCACCGGCAGCAAGCTCTACGCGACCGGCGCCCTGACGCCGGTGAACTGCAGCCTGCCCCGGATCGATCCGACCTCGGAGTCCATGCGCCGGTTCATGGACGTGCTGAGCGACTGCCTGGACGTCTCCTGGTCGCGCCAGTTCCAGAAGGCCGGAATGCGGTTCGACAAACCCGACCGTGTGTTCTGGCTGGAGCCGGGACGCAGCCCGTGCGGCACCTACCCGGCGTCCGGCGCGTCCGCCTTCTACTGCCCGGCCAACAACACGATGTACGTGGGGCTCCGGCATGTCGTCGAGACCTCCGGCGACCAGCCGCTGTCCCACTACGCCGTCTTCGCGCGGGTCATCGCGCACGAGTACGGGCACCACGTCCAGGACCGCGCCGGGATCCTCCTCTACGCCGACCGCAAGATGGACTCCGCCGACACCGGCACCCGCAACGACACGAGCCGCCGCATCGAACTCCAGGCGCAGTGCCTCGCCGGCGCGTTCCTCGGCGCCGAGCGCGCCACGCTGCCGATGACGCGCGACCAGTACACCACCATGATCGTCGACCTTCGCGGCCGCGGCGAGGACCACCTGCCCCCGGAGAAACGCGACCACGGCTCGGGACGCCACTACGCGGGCTGGGTCGTCACCGGCTTCAACGAACTCGACCTGGCCGCCTGCAACACCTGGACGGCCCCACCCTCCAGAGTCAGCTGACCCCGCCCACGTGACCGAACCCTCGCCGAACCGTCAACGGCGAGGCCGGGACGCGCTCGACGTCGAAGGCACACATATCGAGCGGCTCCCGGGCCGTGGTGCCCGGTGAGTGCCCCGGAGAACTCGGCGCGGCCGTGGACGGTTCGTCCGGCGAGGACTGATCCGCGGACGAACGTGTCCGCGAGCTGCCGCGCTCGCCCGGCCTCGCGCCGACGCCGACTGTGCCGCCGATCGTCAGGCAGGGACCGGTACGGTCGTGATGACCATCCGCCGCGGGCCCGTGTCCTCGTCGTGTCCGGCGGGCAGCGCGTTCGTGGTGACCGACCGGAGTGCTGGACGCCGGTCGGAGTGGTGCACGAAGTCGTGTCGCCAACGGCCGGGTGGGCGGCCGCCGCTGCCCGCGAGGCCGTGAGTTGCGAGCCCTGGGTCGTCCTGGAGACACAAAGAGGGACCCCCTTTGGGGGCCCCTCCTTATGTTGGTGGTGCGGTCAACCCGAGGCTCGGCGCAGGCCCTGCTGGTGCTGTCCGGTCGCGGATGGCCGCTGAGGACCGCGGCCACGAGCGAGTGCGGCGTGCCAGGCCTGGTGCCGCAGCGGGTTGACGATGAGCGCCCCGCACTGGGGGCACTCCATGGTGGGACGGGTCGGTGGCTCGGTGGCGTCGGCGAACTCGTCGTCGTCCTCGTAGGGGACGGTCTCGCCGATCGGTGAGATCAGCTCGGCGATCTCCAGCCATCGCGTCCGCCAGCGTCCGTCGAGCGCGTTCTCGTTGACCTTGCAGGCCCGCAGGAACTGCTCGACGGTCTCCCAACGCGGGAAGATCTGGCCATTGAGCATCCGGCTGACGGTGGAGTAGGAGTAGTTCATCTTGTTGCTGAGGGTGCGGTAGGAGGGGTCACCGGCGTGCCGGCGTACGTGTCGCAGCCCCAGCGCGAACCGCTGTACCTTCTGTTCGACCTCATCCATGATCGTGTTCTCCCTGCTCCGTCCGGGGGCGGCCTGGGATGCCGCCCCCGGAACGGATCGCCGGACTAGAAGTCGCTGCCCGAGGGCGGCTGTGTGGGTGACTGCGATGGCGGCTGCGGGGGGCGCGGCTGTGAGCCGGTCCCGTCCTCGCCGAGCAGCCGGACGATGATCTGCGCCATCACGCACACGGCGCTTGCCGCGGTGAGCGCCTGTGCCAGGTCGTAGCCGGCGTCCAGCAGCACGGCCACGAACAGCTGAGTCAGCAGCAGCACCAGGAGTGTCCTGGTGATCCGCCAGTACGGCGGAGAATGCAGGGTTCTCAAACCCCTTCACCTGTCTTTCAGTTGTTGGCCCGGACGGCGTCTTGCTTGCCCTTTCCTCGGAGCCGCAGGCGAGTAGTCAGGTCGCCACTCCGATCAGTACTGGATTTACCATCCGATGGTAGACGAAGCGGCAACGGAACGGCACCGGGGGGTCTGTGGGAACTTTTGCACACCTATGACCGTCTCGGTCGACTCCGATGATCACAATGGCGGCGGAACGTTCCAAGGTGTAATGGTCATCAAGATGATGACCGCCTGGCCACAGTGGATGTGGTCCGAGCGAGATGAGGGCCGCGAAATCGAAGAAGAAAATGAATGGACGGCGGTTGATCTTGACTTCGCATATAGGGACGGCCCCCCGTGACTAGCGGGGGGCCGTCATTTTCCCCGTGCGCCGTCCGGGCCAACAGACAGCTGCGCGGGAGCTATATTTATATTACCCATTTTAGGTGCGCGGGCGCTTTATAGCAACTCGCGGGCATGCCAAAGCACGAGCCGCCGTGCGAGGTTCATGGCAGAGGGGCTCGTGCGCCGGGTAACGCGGTGACGCGGTCTGAGGTGGCTCCTAGGGTCCTCCGGTCCACAGGTCCCTGGTCGGTGGACGTTTCGGGGGGCGGCCGGCCCTGGGCGCGCACCGAGGCGCGCTCCTCGGCCGGGCCTGCCGGGCGGTGAGGGCTTGTCCTTGCTTTCGCTGCCGGCGGGGCGTCACCTGGTGCGCGGCCGGGGAGAGGACCGGTCGAGCGGCCTGTTGGGGGGAGCTCCTCAAAGGCCGCCGGGAAGACGCCCCGGGCCTGTACTGGAGCGGAACTGCACGAGGATCGGCATGACGATCGTCGTCTCGATTTCCGTCCCGGTCGGCCCAACGGTGCCCGACGTGCCGGTCCTGGCAGGGGCGACCCCTTCGCCCACCTGCCCCCGGAGCCTGTCGTCGACCATCCCATGCCCGCGACCAGGGGGTTTGTGACTCAAGGACAAGTACTGTGCGCTGCCTGCGGCCGACGGACCAGCGCGGCGGCCTGCAAGGCTGGCCGCCGCAAGCCTGCGCCCGGTCCGACCTCCGGCTGGAACCATACGACCGAACCGGCGTCCTGCCTCCGACTGGTACGAGCCGCAGGGGAGCCGTCGGCACCGCCGGCCAGACGGGCCGGGAAGCGGTACCCGTCCACAGCCGGGCCAGGAAGGCCAGTGCCCGCCTGAACAAGGTCAGGCCAGAGAGCCTCTCACGCTGCGCGGGGGCGATTCGGGCATGTCTGCAATGGTCGAAGGAGACGCCGGAAGCAGCGATCAGAAGTCCGCCGCCACCCGCCGGCCGTGTCGCCGCGACCAGCGCGGGGGACAGTGCGCACAGGCGAACGATGCTTTGCGACACGGCCATACGCCCCCATCTCCCGTTCCGGATCCTGGGTCGTTCTCACGACCCGCCGATTGGGGTGCCGCCGGGTCAGCTGAGCCCTTGAATTCTTCATCAAGTGCTCCGGCGGTCATCCCAACCTTTGACTGAAACCCATCCTGGGCTCCCGTCCGGTGCACGTGAACCCCTGAAACGATAAAAGACGGAATGACCGTGAGATGAAACAGAATGAGACACGTCTTCTCTGTTTCGGAAGAGCGGTCGCGTGTTAGCCTCTCCGGCCGTCGCGCGCGCCGTGAGCCTGCGGAACCGTACGACCTACCCCACCCTGGCAACACCCAAACCCGCTAGGGGCTTGGTTCTATTTCGAGGCGCTTGTGATCGGGCGACTTCATCTTTGGTTCCTCTATGTTATTTGCGACTTGAATCACCTATCAAGTCGCCACGGAAGATGTGTTGGGCGCAATTGCTCCACGCGACTATGGTGACGGCGGCGAAGTGGGGGCCAAGGCGAAGAAATGCAGGCCGCTGCACGTCGGCCGCCTCCTATGTCCCCCCAGATACATTGATCTTCCCTGGGTCCCGCCTCGGCACCGCGGCGGACGGTTCTCTGGGGATCGAAGCGGGCCCCGCCGTCCAGAACGCTCGATCGGGCGTCTCCGCGCCGGTCGGGTCGGCGGCGGCTGCGTTCAGCGGATCGCCGCCAGGTCGTGACCGGACTCACCCTGAGCTGCGCTAGCCGGGCGCTTGCAATTGCAAGCACTTTGGCGCAGGGTGGGGATATGACAGGTTCGAAGGTCGGCTCGATCGGGGAGTACATCCGGGAACAGCGGACGCGGGCGAAGATCTCGCTGCGTCAGCTCGCGGACGTCTCCGGGATATCCAACCCGTACCTGAGCCAGATCGAGCGCGGCCTGCGCAAGCCGAGCGCCGAGATCCTGCAGCAGATCGCCAAGGGGCTGCGGATCTCCGCCGAGGCGCTGTACGTGCAGGCCGGGATCCTCGAAGACCGCGAGGTCGAGACGGACGTGCACAACGCCGTCCGGGGCGATGTGCTCCTCACGGAGCGGCAGAAGCAGGTTCTGCTCGACATCTACGCGTCGTTCCTCAAGGAGAACGAGGCCGCCGGCGTGTTCTCGGCAGAGCGCGCCGCGCCGGCCCCGGACGCGCCCGAACACGAACCGAACACACCGAGACAGGACGGAAAGGAAGAGGTCGGATGACGCTGGCCAGCAATCTGCGAGAGAACAAGGCCGTGTACGCCGTGGCCGGCGCCGGCGACCTCGCGGTGCAGAAGCTCCGCGAGGTTCCCGAGCAGATGACCAGGTACCAGGGCCGTGCCCGGGAGACCGCGACGAAGTACCAGGGCGAGGTCCGCGAGACCGTCGACCGCTACCGCGTGCAGGTCCGCGGCAGGGTGGCGCGCTACCGCGGCGAGGTCTCCCGCTACCAGGAGCGCGTCGACGCCCGGGAACTGCCCGGCGCCGCCGTCGCCTACGCCACACATGTCGGCATCCGGGCCGTCGGGCTGATCGACGAACTCGCCGAGCGCGGCAAGAAGGTCGTGCACCGTGAGGCCGCCGAGGCCGCCGAGATCACCGCCGACGCGAAGCCGGCCGCGAAGGCCAGGGCACCGCAGCCGAGGCGGGGCACACGGACCCGGTCCACGACCAGGAAGACCGGCGCCTGAGCGCGCGATCTCGTCGGGGCCCGGACGCGGAGCACGCGGCCGGGCCCCGTCGTCCGTCGAGACCGGTTCTCCACCTCCGGGCTTTCCGGTGGACGGCGCGCATAGGGTTGGGGTATCGACGTGGAGTCGCCGTCCGAGACGAGGAGCGCTGATCGCCGATGGCAAGTTTCAATGTGCTGGACTACTTCTTCTGGCTACTGCTGATCATCGCGTTCGTGATGGAGGCGTGGGCGCTGATCGACTCGCTGACCGTGCCCGAGAGCGCCTTCAGCGCGGCCGGCAAGTGGCGCAAGAAGATGTGGACGATCGTGCTGATCGTCACGACCGTGGTCGGCGGCGCCTACGCGGTCGCCCCCGCGGCGCTCGGCGCGAGCCCCATCGCGCTGCTGCTGGGCATCCTCCCGGTCGCCGCGTTCATCGCCGCCTCCGTCTACCTCGCGGACGTCCGCCCGGCGGTCGCCCCGTTCAAGAAGCGCAACGGCGGCAACTCTCACTCGGGCCCCTACGGCCCCTGGTGACTAGGGTGAGGCCATGGAGAAACTCGGGCGGACGGCCCGGCTGGAACTGGACGACCAGGCCCTGCGCGAGTGGGAGGCGATCGTCCTCGACTCGGGCCCGGACGGGATCGTCCTCGACCGGTCGGCCTTCTACCCGGGCGGCGGCGGGCAACCGCCGGACCACGGCGTCCTGCTCTGGCAGGGCGTACAGACCCGGATCGCCGGTGTCCGCAAGGGCGACGACCTGGTCCTGATCCCGGTGGAGGACGACCCCGTCCCGCCGGTCGGCACCGTCGTCGAAGGCGCCGTTGAGGACGCCCGCCGGACCGCCCTGATGCGCACCCACTCCGGCCTGCACCTGCTGTGCGGCGTGGTCTTCCGCGACTACGGCTGTCTCGTCACGGGCGGCAATATGAACCCGCTGACCGCTCGCATGGACTTCGACCTGCGCGAGGTCCCGCCCGGCTTCAAGCAGGCCGTCGAGGACGCCTGCAACGCCGAGGTCGAGGCCGACCGGCGCATCGACATCAGGACGCTGCCGCGCGCCGAGGCGTTCGAGATCCCCGACATCATCCGGACGGCGACGAACCTGGTACCGCCCGAAGTGCAGGACGTGCGGATCGTCGACATCGTCGGCCTCGACACCCAGGCGGACGGCGGCACCCATGTGGCGTCCACCAAGCAGATCGGCCGCATCACGGTCGCGAAGGTCGAGAACAAGGGCCGCGGCTTCCGCCGCCTCCGCATCAAGATCGAGGAATAGGCCCCGCATGTGCCGGTACGGCGAGGCCCGCTACAAGACCCACTACGTCTGCCTGCCATGCCGCGCGACCTTCAAGCTCGACTTCGCCCCCGAGCGCGAGCGGCCCTGCCCGCACTGCCGACTCCCCATGATCGACGCCGGTCGAGACCTCGCGGCGCCTCGACGGACCGACCGGGCCGGGTGGCGTGCGCTGAACGTGGTACTCAACGCGGGCCTGGACTTCCATTCCTGCGGTTGCGAAGGGCCCGGCTTTCGGCCGCGTACACCCGCGCAGGTCCGCGCGGCCCTTACCGACCGTGGGACACGCCTGCCGGGTTCGTCGCGACGGGCATGACCAAATGGGCCTGGACGGCTTGATCATCTTTCGTTAGCTTGCGCGCATGACGCCGATGAGGGCTTTGGCCCGGAGAATGTCGTTTGTCGGAATGTGTGCGGCGCTGGTCGCGGCCTCCCTCGCGATGCCGGCCACCGCACAGGCGGAGACCGGCCGGGGCGGCCCGGAGTGGCGGCTCACGCCGACCGGGACGGACGCGCGGTTCCGCGGCCTCGCCGCCGTGGGCGAACGGGCCGCCTGGCTGGCGGGCAGCGGAGGCACCGTTCTACGAACGACCGACGGCGGCCGGACCTGGCGGAACGTCGCCCCGCCCGACGCGGCGGGCCTGGAGTTCCGCGATATCGAGGCGTTCGACACGAAACGGGCCGTCGTGCTGGCCATCGGCGAGGGCGAGGCGTCCCGCGTCTACAGCACGTCCAACGGTGGCCGCACCTGGACACTCGGCTTCAAGAACGACGACCCCAAGGCGTTCTACGACTGCATGACGTTCTTCGACTCCCGCCACGGTCTGGCCATGAGCGACCCGGTGGACGGCCGTTTCCGCATCATCTCCACCAAGGACGCCGGACGTACTTGGCGGGTGCTCCCGTCCAAGGGAATGCCGGAGGCCCTGCCGGGCGAGTTCGCGTTCGCCGCCAGCGGCCAATGCCTCGTCGGCCACGGAAAGAAGGACGTGTGGCTCGCCACCGGAGGCGCGTCCCGCTCCCGGGTCTTCCACTCCGGCGACCGCGGCCGCACCTGGACGGTCGCCGACACACCCCTCCCGTCGAGCGATACCCAGGGCGTGTTCTCGGTGGCCTTCCGCGACTCCCGCCACGGCGTCGCCGTGGGCGGCGACTACCGCCTGGGCCAGCCGTCCCCGAACGCAGCGGCCACCACCAACGACGGCGGCCGCACGTGGCAGCTCGCGGACCGTCCCCCGACCGAGTACCGCTCCGGCGCCGTCTGGCCCGGTTGGGCGCGCACGGTCGCCCTGGCCGTCGGCCCCACCGGCAGCGACCTGACCTTCACCTCCGGCCGCACCTGGACCCGCTTCGACGCCGGCAGCTTCGACACCGTCGACTGCACCCCCGAAGGCGACTGCTGGGCCGCAGGCGAAAAGGGCCGTGCCGCCCGCTTGTTGTTCTAACAAGCCCGGCTGTATTCATTACAGGCCCGGCCCACTGCGCTCGCCTGGCGGGTCGCTGCGTGACCGTTCCTGGGGCGAACGCGGCATCGCTTCGCGATCCGCCCGGCTCCGCTCGCCTCCGGCGTCGCTGTGCCGGGCGGGTAACGCGTTCGCGTGCGGGCTGAGGTCGCTGTGTTGATTGCAGGCACGGCCCACTTCGCTCGCCTGGCGGGTCGCTACGTGACCGTTCCTGGGGCGAACGCGGCATCGCTTCGCGATCCGCCCGGCTCCGTTCGCCTTCGGCTGCGCTGTGCCGGGCGGGTCACGCGGTTGCGTGCGGGGTTGAGGCCACTGCAGGCCCTAGGGGGCGCGCGCGGTCAGGTTGTCGGTGGTTTGGATGTGGTGAGTGATTGAGGGACGCGTGGGGCCAGGGCTAAGCCAGGATTAAGTTGTGTGGGTCCCGTTCCGTTCCGCCTCGGATCTGGAACAGACCGTCGCCGATCCATGATCGGTAAATCGGGGCCTACTTCTTACTGCCCTTCTTCTTCTCCGCGGGCTTGGTCGGGGTCTTCGCGGCGCCCTGGTTCTTGACGGCCTCGATGGCGGCCTTGGCGGCGGTCGGGTCGAGGTACTCGCCGCCGCGCTTGAGGGGGGCGAAGTCGTCGTCCAGCTCGTAGACCAGGGGGATGCCGGTCGGGATGTTTAGGCCGACGATCTGGTCGTCGGAGACGTCGTCCAGGTGCTTGACCAGGGCGCGCAGGGAGTTGCCGTGCGCGGCGACCAGGACGGTCTTACCGGCGGCGAGGTCGGGGACGATCGCGTCGTACCAGTAGGGGAGCAGGCGGTCGACGACGTCGGCGAGGCATTCCGAGCGGGGGATCAGCTCGGACGGCAGCTCGGCGTAGCGGAGGTCGTTGACCTGGGAGAGCGGGTCGTTGTCCTTGATGGGCGGCGGCGGGGTGTCGTAGGAGCGGCGCCAGACCATGAACTGCTTCTCGCCGAACTCCTCGCGCGTCTGCGCCTTGTTCTTGCCCTGGAGCGCGCCGTAGTGGCGTTCGTTGAGGCGCCAGGAGCGCTTGACCGGGATCCACAGGAGGTCGGCGACGTCCAGCGCGATGTTGGCGGTGCGGATGGCGCGCTTCAGCAGGGAAGTGTGCACCACGTCGGGGGTGATGTCGGCGTCGAGCAGCAGATCGCCGCCCTTGGTCGCCTCGCCTTCGCCTTTCGCGGACAGGTCGACGTCCACCCAGCCGGTGAACAGCCCTTCCGCGTTCCAGACGCTTTCGCCGTGCCGCAGCAGTACCAGGGTCGCCATGGATCAGAGCCTAGCGGCATGACGTGGGTCACTGGCGATTGGCCGGATCGGCGAAGGACGCGAAGGCCTGAAGGTTGGCGAGGCTCTCGCCGCGTTTGACGCGCCAGTCCCATTCACGCTGGATGGACGACTTGAACCCGCGTTCGAGGGCCTTGTCGAAGTTCTCGTCCGAGTAGGTGAGGACGCAGCCGAGGAGCCGGTCGATCTCGTCCGGCGACACCGAGGCGAGAGGGACCCTGCCGACGAGGTGGACGTCGCCGACGTCGTCGAGGGCGAACGCGACGCCGTACATGCGGCCGTTCTTCTCCAGGAGGAACCGGTAGAACTCGGCGTGGTTCTCGTCCGGACGGCGGCAGAAGAACGCCTCGACGTGCAGGCTGTGCTCGCCGACGATCAGCCAGGTCATGGTGGCGAGCTTGCGCTGCCCGGGGAGCTTGACGAAGAACGCGTTCTCGCGGGGCTCGTCGAACTCCAGCTCGGCGGCGCGCAGGGTCTCCCTGATGATCTGGACGGTGTCCGTCATGCGGTGACCTCGACGGCCGGGCTCTCGTCGGGAAGCACGGCACCGGTATACACGGCGCCGGAGTACACGTCGAGGAGGGCGTCGACCGTGGCGTCCCAGCCGAAGCGGTGCGCGTGGCGGACGGCGCCGCGGGCGAGGCGCGCGTACAGGCCGGGTTCGGCGTGGAGGCGGCGTAGGACGGCGGCGTAGTCGGACGGGTCGTGGCCGGAGATCAGGACGCCGGACTCGCCGTCCGCGACCGCGGTGCGCAGGCCGCCGACACGGGACGCGACGACGGGCGTCCCGCAGGCCTGGGACTCGACGGCGACCAGCCCGAACGACTCGCTGTGCGATGGCACGACCGTGACGTCCGCGGCCCGGTACCAGTCGATGAGTTCGCTCTGCGGGCTGGGCGGCTCGAAGCGCATGACGTCGGTGATGCCGAGTTCGGCCGCGAGGTTCTGTAGACCCTCGGGGCGGCAGCGTCCCGAACCGCTCGGCCCGCCGACGACGGCCACGACCAGTTTGCGGCGCAGCGACGGGTCGTCGGCGAGCATCCGGGCGACGGCGCGGAGCAGGACGTCGGGGGCCTTCAGCGGCTGGATGCGTCCGACGAACAGCAGCACGTACGCGTCGCGGGGGAGTCCGAGGCGGCGGCGGGCCGGGCCGGTGCGGTGTGGGAGCAGGCCGCGGAGCGGGAATTCGGGGCGGAAGGTCGACAGGTCCACACCGGGGCTGACGGTCGCGACGCGGGCGGGGTCGGCGCCGTACAGGTCGACGAGCTGGCGGGCCTCCTCGCCGGTGTTGGCGACGAGCTGGTCCGACGACGCGACGACCTGTTCTTCGCCGAGTACGCGTTCGGCCGGTTCGGGCCTGTCGCCGTCCGCGAGGGCCGCGTTCTTCACCTTCGCCATGGTGTGCATGGAGTGGACGAGCGGCACGCCCCACCGCTTCTTCGCCGCCCAACCCGCCTGACCGGACAGCCAGTAGTGCGTGTGGAGGAGGTCGTAGTGGCCCGGCTCGTGGACCGCTTCGGCCCGCAGAACACCGGAGGTGAAGCCACAGAGATGGCGGGGCAGCTCCGTCTTGTCCAGCTCCTCGAACGGCCCCGCGACGACGTTGCGGACGAGGACGCCCGGCGCGAGCTCGACGACGGGCGGCATGGCCCGGCAGGTGGAGCGGGTGAAGATGTCGACCTCGACACCGCGGGCGGCGAGGCGTTTGGCCACCTCGACGATGTAGACGTTCATCCCGCCCGCATCGCCGGTCCCCGGTTGGTCGAGAGGGGAAGTATGAACACTGACCGTCGCAACCCTACTGATACGACGCGACACCGGACATCACCTCCGCTAGCGCAACAAAATTGATCTCGTGAGCTGTTCCCGTGGCTCGGTGGACAATCGTTACTCCTCTCCGTGTGGGCGATCTCACCGGGCACCCCCGGTGGGTGGAGACCGGCGGACCTGGAAGGCTGGGCGCATGCGTAAGACCGCGGTGGTGACCGGAGCGAGCAGCGGGATCGGAGCGGCCACGGCCAGGCGCCTGGCGGCGGAGGGGTTCAACGTCGTGCTCGCCGCCCGGCGCCGGGACCGCCTGGCCGCCCTCGCCAAGGAGATCTCGGACGGCGTGCCGGGCGCCGGGAAGATCGTCCCCATCACCCTGGACGTGACGTCGCAGCCGTCGGTGGACGCGCTCGCGGCGGCGGTCGGCGGCTGCCATGTGCTCGTCAACAACGCGGGCGGCGCGCTCGGTCTCGACCCGGTCGCGGCCGCCGATCTGGGCGAGTGGCAGGCGATGTACGACAGCAACGTCCTCGGGCTCGTCCGCGTCACCAAGGCGCTGCTGCCGAAGCTGATCGAGAGCGGCGCGGGCCATGTCGTCAACATCACCTCGCTCGCCGCGCACGTCGCCTACGAGGGCGGCGCCGGATACAACGCCGCCAAGTACGCCGCCTACGCGGTGAACGAGGTGCTGCGCCTGGAACTGGTCGCCGAACCCGTCCGCGTCACCGAGATCGCGCCGGGGCTGGTGAGGACGGAGGAGTTCTCGCTGGTCCGGTTCCACGGGGACGAGGAGAAGGCCGCCAAGCCGTACGAGGGCGTCCCGGAACCCCTGGTCGCCGAGGACGTCGCCGACTGCGTCGCCTGGGCCGTGACCCGGCCGCCGCACGTGAACATCGACCGCATCGACGTGCAGCCGCGCGTCCAGGCCGCGCCGCACAAACTGCATCGTCAGTAGGGCGCTACCGCCGTCCACGGGAGTGTCACCTCACCGAGGCGCCAGCGGGTCCTGCCGCCATAGGGCGGACGAGTGAGGACGGGATGGGTCCGGGCCAGAAGCGTGACCGCCTCGATCCAGCGGGCGCGCGGGCCGAACGCGGAGTGCGGCGCGGCGGTCGCCCAGCAGCGGTCGAACGCGGTCAGCAGGTCATGGACGGGCTCACCCGGAACGTTCCGGTGGATCAGCGTCTTGGGCAGCCGTTCGGCCAGCGTGGACGGACGTTCCAGCGTGGGCAGATGGGCCGCGAACGTGATCGTCCGCGGGCCGTCGGGGGTGAGCGTCGCCCAGACGGCCCGGCGGCCGATCTCGTCGCACGTCCCCTCGACAAGGACACCGGACGGGTCAAGCCGCCCGGTCAGGTCGTCCCACGCGCGCCAGGCGGCGGGCTCGGCGTACTGCCGCAGCACGTTGAAGGCCCTGACCAGCACCGGCGGGCGCGGCACCGGCAGTTCGAACCCGCCGCGCCGGAACGACAGGCCCGCGACGGCGGGGCCCGCGCTCCGGGCGAGCAGCTCCCGGCCCGCGGCGACCCGCCCCGGCTCGATCTCGATCCCGACGACCTCCAGGTCAGGCGCGACGGCGCGCAGCCGCGTGTAGAGCTCGACCGTCGTGACCGGGGACGCGCCGTAGCCGAGGTCGACGGCCAGCGGACGCGGCCGTGAGCGCAGCGACCGGGCCTGGGTTGCCGCGATCCAGCGGTCCACGCGGCGCAGGCGGTTGGGGGCGGTGGTGCCGCGGGTCACCTCCCCCCGCGGCCGCACAATGGGGGGCACGGGGCAATTGTCCCGTGTTGCCCCCTATGCCTTGTCCCTGGACGGCGTTCCGTCGGATGTCAGGGTGTGTCGAGGGCGCGTTCGAAGGCGTCGTAGGCGTCCTGGGTGAACAGCACGAAACGGGCCTCGGTGACCTTGGTCGGCGTCGAGCGGACCGTGTCGACCGCGATACGGGCGGCGTCGTCCACGGGCCAGCCGTAGACGCCCGCCGACACGGCCGGGAACGCGATCGACTCGACGCCCAGCTCGTCCGCGACCCGCAGGGACTCCCGATAGCAGGAGGCGAGCTGGTCGGAACGGTCACCGGAGGCCGAGTAGACGGGACCGACCGTGTGGATGACCCACTTCGCGGGCAGCCGTCCGGCGGTCGTCGCGACCGCCTGTCCGGTGGGGAGGCCGCCGCCGTACTGCTCCGCGCGCAGTTTGCGGCAGTCGTCCAGGATCTCGGGGCCGCCCTTGCGGTGGATGGCGCCGTCCACCCCGCCGCCGCCGAGCAGCGAGGAGTTGGCCGCGTTCACGACCGCGTCCACGTTCTGCTCGGTGATGTCGCCCCGGACGAGAGTGATCTTCATGTCCGCCGTTCCTCCGCTTGACCGAACCCGTCAGAAGAGAAGAATTCTCCTTCACGCCCGGCGCGAAACGCGTGCGGTTGCGTCTCGGCGGTACTCTCGTACGGACGAGGCTACGGGGGCGGTTCCCCCTTGTCCGATTTTGTCCGGCCGAAAGCCGTGGGGGCGTCCATACGGCGGGCCGGACGTGAACACCGAAACAGAGACTGCCTATCCTGCCGTCGAGACGACCACGAAGGCGTGCAAGTCGTGGAGGTACCCCCTTGAAGATTCTCCTCGCCGGAGCGACCGGAGTCGTCGGTCGCCGGCTGATCCCGCTGCTCGTCCAGGCGGGCCACGAGGTCGCAGGGACGACACGCCGCACCGAACGCGCCGACCTGCTCCGAGATCTCGGCGCCACCCCGGTCGTTCTGGACGTGCTCGACGCCGACGCCGTGCACGAGGCCGTCGCCGCCGAACGTCCCGACGCGGTGATCCACCAGCTCACCGATCTCAGCGCCGAGGACTTCGCGGCCAACTCGAACCTGCGGATCAAGGGCACCCGGAACCTTGTGGACGCCGCGCGGGCCGCGGACGTCGAGACGATGATCGCGCAGAGCATCGCCTGGCTGTACGTTCCGGGCGACGCGCCCGCCGTCGAGACCGACCAACTGGACGCCTCGCTGCCGCCGTACGAGGGCATCGCGGCGCTGGAGGCCGCGGTCGCCGAGATGCCGCGCGGCGTGGTCCTGCGTTACGGCGCCCTGTACGGGCCCGGCACGTGGTACGCCGCCGACGGCGCGATCGCCGAGCGGGTCCGCGCGAACACCATGCGCGAGGCGCCGGCGTGGACGTCGTTCGTGCACGCCGACGACGCGGCGTCGGCCGCGCTGGCGGCGCTCGACTGGCCCGCCGGGCCGGTCAACATCGTGGACGACGAGCCCGCGACCACCGCCGACTGGCTTCCCGTCTACAGCGCGGCCATCGGCGCGCCGACCCCCGGCAACGCCGGCAAGCACGCCGCCACGACCGGCCGCCCGGTGTCGAACGCGAAGGCGCTGAGCCTCGGCTGGAAGCCGCAGGTCGCGTCCTGGCGCACCGGTTTCTCCCACATGAACGCGGCCACGGAGGCCGTGTCCGAGCCCGGAGCGGACGCCGCCGAAGCGGACGGCGCCGCGAAGAGGAAGGACGCCGCGAAGGCGAACGGCGCCGCACGGACCCGGTGACCTCCGGACCGATGACGTCCGGCGGAACGTGACAAACGTCAGCCGAACTGGAACGAGCGCTTGGCGAGCCCGAACCAGTAGCCGTCGATGACGGCCCGTCGCTCCGACGCGTCTCCGGTATGACTTTCCACACCCGCGCCGAGCGCCATGAACAGGGGCGCGAAGTGCTCCGTCCGCGGATGGGCGAGGTGCGCCGCCGGGGCCTTGGCGCGGAAGTCGAGGAGGGCATCGATGTCGCCGTCCCGTACGGCGGTGTCGGTCCACGCGTCGAACTCCGCCGACCACGCGGGCGGCGCGGCGTCGGCCCCAGCCGGCAACCCGCGCAGGTTGTGCGTCGTGAAACCGCTCCCGATGATGAGGACGCCCTGGTCACGCAGCGGCGCCAGGCGCCGTCCGACCTCGAAGAGCCGCGCGGGCTCCAGCGTCGGCATGGACATCTGCAACACGGGGACGTCGGCGTCCGGATACATCTCCACGAGCGGCACGTAGGCGCCGTGGTCGAGGCCGCGCGTCTCGTCCCGCCGGACGCCGGGGATGAGTTTCTCGACGTCGTCGGCCAGTTCGGGGGCGCCGGGCGCGTCGTACTTGACGCGGTAGTAGCGCTCGGGGAAACCCCAGAAGTCGTACACGAGCGGTGTGCGGCGGGTCGCGCTGACGGTCAGCGGCGCCTCCTCCCAGTGCGCCGACACCATCAGGATCGCGGTCGGCCTGGGCAGGTCCGCCGCCCAGCGGGCGAGTTCGTCCGTCCACACCGGGTCGTCGGCCAGTGGCGGGGCACCGTGGCTGAGGTAGAGCACGGGCATCCGGTCCATGAGTTCCCCCTTTTAGTTCACATTTTAACAATACCTCCAGATTGTTGAAGCTTCAAGTCTTGAGCATTCAAGCGAATGGGTAGGGTGGGCGACATGACGGACACGCTCTGGCTCGATGACGACGAACAGGAGACCTGGCGGGCCTTCCTCTGGACGTCGCGGCTGCTCAACGAGGCCCTCGACCGCCAGCTCCAGCGCGACTCCGGTATGCCGCATGCCTACTACATGATCCTGGCGATGCTGTCGGAGTCGCCCGGACGCGCCCGCACCATGTCCGAGCTGGCCGAGCTCGTCCACTCGTCCCCGAGCCGGCTCTCCCATGCCGTGAACCGGCTGGAGTCCGCCGGTTGGGTGCGCCGCAGCAAGCAGGGCACCGACCGCCGCACCACCATCGCCGAACTCACCGACGAGGGCTTCGACGTCCTCGCCAAGGCCGCCCCCGGCCATGTCACCGAGGTCAGACGCCACCTGTTCGACCCGCTCACCCGCGAACAGATGCTGGAGTTCCGCGCGGCCCTGCACGCCCTACTAGGCTCCCTAGACCCCAACCACGACGCCCCCTGCGCCCGCGGTGAGGGCTAAGCGCGTTTATTGCAGGCTCGGCCCACTCCGCTCGCCTTGCGGCTCGCTGCGTGACCGTTCCTGGGGCGAACGCGGCATCGCTTCGCGATCCGCCGGGTTTCGCTCGCCTTCGGCTTCGTTGCACCGGGCGGGTCACGCGTTCGCGTGCGGGCTGAGGCCGCTGTGTTGATTGCAGGCCCGGCCCACTTCGCTCGCCTGGGTTCGCTGCGTGACCGTTCCTGGGGCGAACGCGGCATCGCTTCGCGATCCGCCCGGTTGCGCTTGCCTTCGGCTTCGCTGCACCGGGCGGGTCACGCGTTCGCGTGCGGGCTGAGGCCCGTTGGAACCCGTTCTAGGTGAACGTCACCCGGTGTGTTCTGGCCTCTGGGTGGGCGGTGGTGAGGAGGCGTAGGCCCTCCTCCTCCAGGGCGGTTCGCTCCCGCGTCGGGACAGGGGCGAACGGGTCGATCAGCAACGTCGCCTCCCCGCGCTTCTTCTCGATCTTCCACATGCCGTGGACGAAGCCGTCCACGAGGAACGTCGCCCGGATGATGCCGTTGACCGTGAAGATCCGTTTGCGGTGCTCCTCGGTGATGATCCGGGCCCGGTCGGCATGGGAGAGCAGCAGGTTGTCGAAGTCGGGGACGAACCGCACCGGCGCCGGAGTGTCCGGATCGGGCCGCGGCGCCTCGGGCAGGTCGTACAGCGTGCGGCCGTTCTCGTCCCGGAACACGAGCAGTTTCGGCGAGAGCCGCTCCAGGACGGCGCCGAGCCGTGTCAGGCCCGACCACTGCTGGACGTCCTGGACGCTCGCCGGGCCGAACGCGCCCAGGTAGCGCAGCACGAAATCGTCCACGGACGGCTCCGGTGCCGCGGGTTCGTCCAGCCACGCGTCGAGCGTCGTGTGGCGGGCCATGCCCGTCGCACCCCAGATGCCGCGCGGCGGAACCTGGACGAGCGGCAGGCTGAGACGGACGGCCCAGGTCAGCAGCGCCGCGTCCTCGTCCGGCCACCGCTCGGCCAGCAGCGCCCGCAGTTCCTTGTCGGTGCGCGGCTCGTCCTCCAGCAGCCGCCGCGCCTCGGCGACGACCGTTTCGAGGTCGATGCCGTCCAGTTCGGCGGCGCGGGTCTGTAGGTGGCCGTCTCTGACCGGTCGCGACAGTGACCGCAGCGCGCGGGCGTCGCGGGCGCTGACCAGGTGAAGCGTGCCGCGCATCACCACGATCCGCAGCGCGCGCCGCTCGGTCATCAGCGTGGCGACCTCGTCGAACGCGAAGTCGGCGAGACGGCTCCACAGCCCGATGTACGGCGGGTTCGGCGCCTGCGACTGCATGCCGACGAGATGCTCGATCGCGTCCAGCGCGGGCATCGGGCGCCGTTCCAGCAGCATCTGCCGCGCCAGCAGCGCGCGGTTCAGTGCCCGCCGCTCCATCACCGGGGCCTGCGGATCAGCCGTCATAGCGACTCCGAAGCTCCTGCCACGTGGGAGGAGGGCCCGGAAGCTCCTCCTTGTCCGTCAGGTGGAGGGCGTCCAGCATCAGGGTCAGATAGCGGTGCTGCACCCGGTTCATGCGTTCGTCGTCGCCGATGCGGATGGCGTGCAGGTACTCCAGGATCACCGAGATGTCGCCGACCTCGATCCCGGGACGCAGCGCGCCCGCCTCCCGGGTGCGCTCCAGCAGCCGTGCCGTCGCGCGATGGATCTCCCGCCCCTTGTGGCTCATCGCCTCGGTGACCTCGAACTCGGACGCCAGCCGCATGGTCAGCGAACCGGCGCCGATGTCGAGACAGCGCCGCATGAACCCGGCGAAGACCTCCCAGGCGTCGCCGTCGTCGTTCACGGCGGCCTCGACCTCGGCGAGGTAGCGGTCCATCCCCTCGTCGGCGAGCTTCTGGAGCAGGTCCTCCTTGCTCTTGTACCTGCGGTACAGCGCGCTGATCCCCACCCCGGCGTGCTCGGCGACCGCCGAGATCGGCGCACCCGGGTCGGCGGTGAAGACCGCCCGCGCCGCCTCCCGGATCAGCTCGTCGTTGCGTGCCGCCTGCGCCTTACGCCCGCTCATGGGTGCCCGTCTGGTGGTCTCCATGCCCCTCATAGTAGAGGAACGTATAATTCCGTTCTACCACTACGACCTCCTCCGTCGAGCGGGGGATGTGGTGCTCGGCGGGCTCGCGCGGTCGGCGAGCCCGCCGAGATCGATCGCTGTCCGGCCCTCACGTCGGAGGCGCCGTCGAAGCGGTTGGACGCGACGTCAGATCTTCTTGTTGCCGCCGCCGTTCTTGATGCTCGCCTTCTTGCAGTTGTTCCAGGTCAGCGGGCCGGCTTTGCCGCCGCCCTTGCCGCCCCACTTGATCATCGCGAGCTTCTTGTTCGCGTAGCTGTTCCCGTACTTGTTGTTCTTGAAAACGTTACCGGTGCCGCACTTCTCCGAGCCGATCGGCGCGAGTTGTCCCCACTCGCTGATGGCGCCGAACTTTCCGGATCGGGTGATCGTGTTTTTGTCCACGGTGTTGTTGCTGCTGCGGTCGCGAAGACGCACCGCGTCACCGGTGATGTAGGAGAATTTGTTGCCGGTGATGCGGCTGTTCGTGGTCCGGTACATGTAGACGCCGTGCATGTGACCGACGTTGCTGAGTTTCGTGAACGTGTTGCCCTTGATGGTGATGCCGGTGGACTCCTTCACGTGCACCCCGGCGTAGCCCTTGGACCCCTTGAGGTTCTTGAAGACGTTCCCGGAGATGGTGATGTTCGAGGAGTTGCGGATCAGAATGCCGTTCTGGCCCTTCGAGAAGGTCTTGCCCTTAATGGTCTTTCCAGACTGGTTGTAGACGCAGAGGTTGTACACGCCCTTGTCGGCCCCCTGGCAGGCGTATGCCGCCGCCTCCGCCGCCGCGGGTACGCCGATCAGGATTCCCCCGGCCATGGCGACGACCGTTGTCGATACAAGCATCTTGCGCATGTCAGACCAACCCCGTAGTTGGAGGGAACATTGCGCTGAGACTGTAGCGCATCCGCGAGTGCGCAAAAGTCCGAGAGTGGCTTCGATGTGCGGCAACTGCGCGCATGGCGGGAACTCGTAAGCCATTTGTAAGATGACCAAGGCGGCAACCATTCTCGCGCTCCGTGACGGCCGCGCTCGGGCCCATATCGGGGATTCGCCATTCACCTAGGAGGCCATGGCCGTTCTGACCTCCGTCAAAGTGCGCTCCGCGATCACGCGCGCACGCTCGTTGCCCTCGGCGAGGACGCGGCGAAGGTGCGTCCGGTCGGCGGCGAGTTCGGCGCGGCGGGCGCGGATCGGACGCAGAAACTCGTTGACGGAATCGGTGACGACCTTCTTGAGCGTGGCGGAGCCGCCGTCACCGATCTCGGCGGCGACGTCGTGTGGGTCGCGGTCCTGGCAGAGGGCGGCGAGCAGCACGAGATTGGACACCTGCGGGCGCGTGTCGGGCGCGTAGGCGATATTCCGGTCGTTGTCGGTCACCGCACGTCTGATCAGCCGGGCGGTCTCGTCGGGTCCGGCGGACAGGGCGATGGCGTTGCCCCGGCTCTTGCTCATCTTCTGGCCGTCCGTCCCGAGGAGGCTCGGCGCGGCGGACAGCAGCGCGTCCGGGACGGGGAAGACCGCCCCGTAGCGGTCGTTGAAGCGCCGCGCGATCGTTCGGGTGATCTCCTGGTGCGGAAGCTGGTCGCGGCCCACGGGCACGAGGTTCGCCTTGCAGAACAAGATGTCGGCGGCCTGGTGGACGGGATAGGTGAACATCAGCCCGCTGACCGACGCCTGCCGCGACGCGGCGATCTCGTCCTTGACCGTGGGGTTGCGACTCAGCTCCGAAACCGAAACCAGGGAGAGGAACGGCAGCATGAGCTGGTTCAACGCCGGTACGGCGCTGTGCTGGAAGATCGTCGCCGTGGACGGGTCGATGCCGACGGCGAGATGGTCGGCGACGAGCCCCTCGACATGCTCGGTCAGCCGGTCGGCGACGTCCCGGTCGGTCAGCACCTGGTAGTCGGCGACCAGCACGAACAGTTCCACGCCCGCGGCTTGGAGCCGCACCCGGTTCGCGAGGGTGCCGAAGTAGTGGCCGAGATGGAGCGGGCCGGTGGGGCGGTCGCCGGTCAGAATCCGGAACGCGCCGGGCGCGGCGGCGAGGCGTGCCTCAAGGTCGGTGGCGGTGGTCTCCATGATCTTCTCTCCTCGTGGTCTCCCGGCCGTTCCGCCGGGGCCCGCCCGTGTCACCGAGAAGAGAAAGGGCCGTCCGGCGGACGGCCCGATGGGTGTGCGTGAAGGTCGGCCGTCCTAGGACGGCCACCAGCCCTGACACACGGTGTGCTTCACCCCTCCAGGGTAGACCACGCAATGCGACTGCTCGTAGATAATCCAGGACGGAACCAACTGGGTAGTCTTGACATATGACCTCGATGGCCCCTTCCCGTACGAGCCCCGACCTGTCGTTCCTTCTCGACCGCACCGGTTTCGTGCTGCGAAGCCGTATGACGGCGGCGCTCGCCGAGATCGGGCTGACGCCGCGCATGCACTGCGTCCTCGTGCACGCCCTGGAGGAAGAGCGCACCCAAATCCAGCTCGCCGAGATAGGCGACATGGACAAGACGACGATGGTCGTCACGGTGGACGCCCTGGAGAAGGCCGGTCTCGCCGAGCGCCGCCCGTCGTCCACGGACCGGCGTGCCCGGGTCATCGCGGTCACCGAGGAGGGCGCGCGGGTCGCGGCACGGAGCCAGGAGATCGTGGACGGCGTTCACGAGGCCGCCCTCGGCTCGCTTCCGGAGGCCGATCGGGAGGTGTTCCTGCGCGCGCTGAACGCCTTGGTCGCCGGGCATCTGGCCGTTCCGTCCGAGAGTCCGCAGCCGGTGCGGCGGCCGCGCCAGCGCGCCAAGTAGGTCCAACAAGGATCGTCTGTAACGAAACTATCTGCTACGGTCTCTCCTGTGTTCTCGAACCAGGAGTTGGCCATGCCTTCCCACGCGTCCTCCCGATCGCTCTCCTTCCTGCGCTCGCGCTGGGCGGCCCTCGGCGTGCTGTCCACCACGATGCTGATGACGATCCTGGACGGCTCGATCGTCACCGTCGCCGCGCCCGCCATCCGGGACGACCTCGGCTTCTCACCCGCCGGACTCAGCTGGATCATGAACGCCTACCTGATCCCGCTCGGCGGCCTGCTGCTCCTCGCCGGACGGCTCGGCGACCTGATCGGCCGCCGCACGCTCTTCCTCACCGGAAACGCGGTGTTCACGGCGGCGTCGGTGCTGGCGGGCGCCGCCACCTCGTCCGGTGTGCTGATCGCGGCGCGGTTCCTCCAGGGCGTCGGCAGCGCGCTCGCCTCCGCCGTCGTCCTCGGCATCCTCGTCACGCTGTTCACCGATCCCCGTGAACGCACCATGGCCATCGGGATCTTCAGCTTCACCGGTGCCGCGGGCGCGTCCATCGGGCAGGTGCTCGGCGGGGTGCTCACCGACGCGCTGAACTGGCACTGGATCTTCCTGGTCAACCTGCCGATCGGACTCGCCACGATCCTGCTGGCCCTTCCGGCGCTGCCCCGCGACCGTGGTCTCGGCCTCGCCGCGGGCGCCGACGTCGCCGGTGCGCTGCTCGTCACGTCCGGGCTGGTGCTCGGCATCTACACGATCGTCAAGGTGGAGCGGTACGAGTGGCTGTCCGCGCACACCCTCGGTCTCGGCGCGGTGTCGCTCGCCCTCCTCGCGGGTTTCGTCGTCCGGCAGGCCCGCGCCGCGACGCCGCTGATGCCGCTGCGGATCCTGCGGTCCCGCAACGTGTCCGGCGCCTACGTCGTCCAGCTGCTGACCCTGTCGGCGATGTTCGCGTTCCAGGTCATCGTCGCCCTGTACATGCAGGGGGTCCTCGGGTACGGCGCGCTCGACACGGGTCTGGCGATGCTCCCGGCGGCCGTGATGATCGGCGTGGTGTCGTTGCTGGTGTCCCCGCGGATGTCGAACCGATTCGGTGAGCGTGCCGTGCTGATCACCGGACTCGTGCTTCTGGTCGTCGCGATGGGGTGGCTCACGACCGTCCCGGCGCGGGCCGACTACGTCACCGACCTGCTGCCGGCGTTCGTGCTGATCGCCGGGGCCGGGCTCGTGCTGCCGTCGCTGACCGGGCTCGGCATGTCCAGCGCCCGTCCGGACGACGCGGGCGTCGCGTCGGGGCTGTTCAACACCGTCCAGCAGGTCGGTATGGCGCTCGGAGTCGCGGTCCTGACCACGCTCGCCGCGTCCCGCACCGAGAACCTCCGCGCGGCCGGGCGCGACGAGGCCACCGCGCTCACCGGCGGCTACCACCTGGCGTTCGGCGTCTCCGCGGCCCTGCTGGTCGCCGCGCTCGCCGTGTCGATCCTCGTGCTGCGCCGCCCGCGTCCCGTGGCGTCCGAGACGCCGCGTCCGATCAGTGCGGAAGGACGAGCAGAAGCAGTGGAAGACCGGCGATGACGGGAACGGCGACGGTGGCGGCGGCGCGGGCCTTGCGGGGGAGGGGCTGCGGCTCCAGCAGGCGGTTCACCCGCGCCATCACCGGGATGTTCCCGTGCGAGGCGACACCGAGCGTGCCGGACGGCGCCGCGGCGGGACGGGCGGCGGCGAACCGCAGCAGCGCCGTCGCCAGCTCCCGTGGTGGACGGCCGTGCCTGGCCCGGTCGTCGGCGGCCATCTCGATCAGCAGCTCCACCGCGTCCAGGCACCGTCCGACCAGCCTGAACTGGGGGAACACCTGCCGCAGCGACGCGAACGGCAGCAGCACCAGATCGTGCCGTTCGCGGGCGTGAGCGCGTTCGTGCGCGAGGACCGCGGCCAGTTCCCGCTGGTCGAGCAGCTCCATCGTGCCGGCGCTGACCACGACCTTCGACCGGCGGACGCCGGGAACGCAGTACGCGGCGGCGCCGGGATGGTCGAGGACGAGCGTGCCGGGGACGGCCGAGTCGTGCCGCGACACCAGCGCGAGCAACGCCCGGTGCCGCCGCCGCGCCCGCAGGACCTGGACGATCGCGTACATCAGCATGACCACCAGCACGCCGGTGAGGCTGATCGCCGCGAGCAGCGCCGCGACCTGCGGGGCCCCGAGCCGGGCCGCCTGGTCGGCGTACAGGCCGGGCAGCCCGCCGAGCACGCCCCTCCCGTACGGCAGCAGCGCCAGGCCGAGCAGCGCGCCGATCGTGGCGACGCCCCAGCAGAGCCCGAGGGCCTGCCAGAGCGCGATGGCGAGGCGCGGTGTGCGCCACGTCCATCGGGCCTGGGCCAGCCAGTGCGCCCCGCCGACGGTCCCCAGTGAGATCAATGCGAGCAGGGCGGTACCGGTCATGCCGGAGGTTCCTTACTGGTGAGGCCCGCGAGGGCCTCCCGGATCACGTCGATCTCGTCCTCGGACACGGACCGGACGAAGTGGACGAGCGCCGCGTCCCGGTCGCCCGTCTCGTTCAGCGCGCCGAGCATCAGCTCGGTGACATAGCCCTCCCGGCTGGCGACCGGCCGATACCGCCACGCGCGGCCGTCCCGCTCCCGCTCCAGGAAGCCCTTCTTGGCGAGCCTGTCCAGCACCGTCATCACAGTAGTGTGCGCGAGATCGCGGTCACCGGCCAGTGCGCGACTCACATCCCGGGCGGTCGCCGCGCCGTGCCCGGCGTCCTCCCGCGCCCACAGGACCTCCATGACCGTGCGTTCAAGCTCTCCCAGACCCTTCACAGCTGCCAGATTATCCGACGAACACGACACTGACCACGTCAGGTAGTACTACCGCCTGTAGAGGGCCGCACCAGCCCCATCTCGAACGCGATGATCACGAGATGCACCCGGTCGCGGGCGTCCAGCTTCGTCAGCAGCCGCGCGACATGCGACTTGGCGGTCGGCACACTGATGAACAGCGTCTCGGCGATCTCCTGGTTGGACATGCCGCTGCCGACCAGCGTCAGCACCTCCCGCTCCCGTCCGGTGATGGCGTCGGTCGACCGGAAGATCGGCGCCGCTTCTCGACCGGTGACCGGACGCGCCGCGAACTCCTCGATCAGCCTCCGCGTGACGCTGGGCGCGATCAGCGCGTCCCCGCCCGCCACCACCCGGATCGCCGCCAGGATCTCTTCCAGTGCCATGTCCTTCACCAGGAACCCGCCGGCACCGGCCCGGAGCGACCCGTAGACGTATTCGTCGTCGTCGAACGTGGTCAGCATCAGTACTCGGGCCGTGCTCGGACCGGTGCTGATCCGTCGGGTCGCTTCGATGCCGTCCATGTCGGGCATGCGGATGTCCATGACGACCACGTCCGGTCGAAGTTCCTCGGCGAGCCGGACCGCCTCCGCCCCTGTGCCGGCCTCGCCGACGACCACCAGGTCGGCGGTGTCGGCGATCAACACCCGCAACCCGGCCCGGATCAGCGGCTGGTCGTCGGCCAGGAGGACCCGAACCGTCATCACGCCGGCCGGACGGACGATGCGGCGGTGGTCGCGGCGCCGTCGGGGAGCCGCGCCGTCACGCGGAAACCGCCGTCCGGACGCGGCCCGGCGGTGAGTTCCCCGCCGAGCAGATCGGCCCGTTCACGCATGCCCGCGATGCCGAACCCGGTGCCGGCCACGCCGCCGCGGCCGTCGTCGTCGACCTCGATGACCAGCTCACCGTCCCGGTGGTCGACCGTCACCCGGCAGTGGTCCGTGCCCGCGTGCCGGATGACGTTCGTGACGGCCTCCTGGACGATCCGGTACGCCGACAGGTCGACGTCCGGCGGTAGGGGTCTCCGCTCGCCCCGCCGGACGATCTCGACCCGGACCCCCGCGTCCCGGGCCGACTCGGCGAGCCGGTCGAGGTCGTCCAGTCCGGGTGTGGGGCCGAGCGGTGCGGTGCCCGGTTCGTCCTTGCGCAGCGCGGTGAGCATGCGGCGCAGCCCGGACAGGGTCTCCCGGCTCGTGGACTCGATGGCGTCCAGGGCGTTGCGCGCCTCGTCCGGCTGGCTGGTGATGACCCGTCCACCCACGCCCGCCTGGATCGCGATGATGCCGATGCTGTGCGCGACCATGTCATGGAGTTCGCGGGCGATCCGGAGCCGCTCGGCGGACACCGCCCGCGCCAGCGCCTGTTCGCGCAGCGTCTCGGCGTGCGCCCGCCGCACCCGGACCGAGTTGCCGACCAGCCAGGTGACCGCCATGGCCAGGATGGGCAGGGCCATGACGAGGACGTCGCGCGGTACCAGGAAGGTGATGTACGACGAGGTCTGGACGGTCAGCGTCCCGGCGGCGACCGGCAGTGACACGCGGGGCCGCCTGGTCGCGGCGACATAGGCGACCCCGACATCGGTGACGAGGACCTGGACGATCGCGACGCCCCCGGAGGGCCAGGTGCTCAGCGCGGCGGTCCAGGCGAACAGGAGGAGGCCGAGGGCGGGCAGCGGACGCCGCCACAGCAGCGCAACGACCAGGACCGTGAGCCCGGCGGACACGAGAACGTCCGGGCCGAAGAAGCCGGAATGCCCGGCGTCCACCGCGACGAACAGCACGAAGGGATAGAGGACGGCCGCCGACCAGGCCAGCAGCGTGCCCATGACCCGGCTCACCTGGCGTACTCGGCTCCACGGCATGACGAACATGCGCCGATCGTAACGACGGCTCCGTATCCGCACATTGACCTACGGGACTAATCCCCGGGGCTAATACGTTCGGCGGAAATCCATTCGGCGGCACGACGCTCGGCACCCGTGATCGTTGCCACCGTTTTGTCGTATGAAACGTTGGCTGACGCTGCTTCTCGTAATCGAATTCCTGGGAATCGTGGTCTTCTCGGTCACCTACGACTCATTGGACTTTCGCATCTACTGGTTGGGCGGCCACGCCATTGCGGACGACGCGCGCCTGTACAAGGAGCAGCTGGCCGCCCACTGGTACACCAACACACCCTTCATGGCCGCGCTGTTCGTCCCCGTCGCGGCCCTGCCGCTCACGCTCGCGCGAGTCCTCTGGCAGATCGCCTCACTGTCGGCATTCGTCTGGGCGTGCGCGACGACGGTGCGACTGGCCGGTCGCCAGGTGTCCCTGAAGGTGGTCGTGGTGTTCGGTCTCCTTCTGGCGCCGGTGTGGCACACCTTCTTCCAGGGGCAGGTCAACCTGTTCCTGCTCGCCCTCATCGTCGCCGACATGCATCGCGTCGCCCAGGGCCGTCCCGCCGGAATCGGCATCGGCATCGCCACCGCGATCAAGCTGACACCGGCCATCTTCGTCGTCCTGCTCTTTGTGACGAGACGAACCAGAGACGCCCTCACCGCCACGGGAACCTTCGCGATCTGCACTCTGCTCGCTTACGCGATCGCGCCGGACGCGTCCCGGCTCTATTGGCTGCACACCTTCTATGACACGTCCCGCGTGGGCGTCCCGTACATCAGTAACCAGTCCCCCTACGGCATGCTGACCCGCGTCCTGCGAAGAACCGCCGAAGTCGGCGACTGGTACACCGCCATTCCACCGGCCATCGGCCTTACCGGGCTCACGATCGCATTTCTCTGGGCGCGGCGCGGCGACTGGCTGGCCGCCACCGCGGTCACGGGCGTCACCGGACTCCTGGTCTCACCCATTTCCTGGGCACATCACTGGGTGTGGATTCTCCCGGCCCTGGCGGTACTCGTTCGTAACGACGACCGCGTCATCGCCGCGTGCGCCTACGTGCTCTTCGTCCTGCGGCCCATGTGGTGGACGCCGCACAACGGCCACCCTCTCCAGTACGGCTTCCACCCGCTCATCACCCCGGTAGCCAACTGCTACCTGCTCGCGGGCGTCTTCTTCCTGACCCTCATGGCCGTCCGGCTCCGCCATGATCCACCCGTGGACCCCGGTCGGGTCTCCGACGAGGCGCGGGTCGCGAGCCGGCCTTCGCCGACGGGACGCTCCGCCCTGGACGGAGTCACCCACACCGCTACCCACGGTGATCATTCCCGCCTTGAGAAGCGGATATAACAGGACGCTCGTGACGTTGCACAGCAAACCTTCGTCCCAGGAGTACACACTGAAGGGGCTTCGAGTGTGTATTGTGGGCGCATGGCGAGAATCAACATCACGCTCCCGGACGAGCTTGCCGCCACCCTTCAGGGGCTCGCCGAGGACAAGAAGATCGCCTCGGTGTCCGGGTTCCTCGCGGACGGGGCCAGGCTCAAGCTCGCCTTCCTGCGTGACGCGTCCACGATCGACGACCTGTTCGGCCCGCCGAGCCCCGACGAGCAGGCCATGGTCGACCGGCTGGTCGAAAACGGGGAACCGAACCGCCGGGACGTCGCATGATCACCGGTCACGTCTTCGACGCGACCGCACTCCTCGACCTCGCCACCGGAAAGACGATCTATGTGCGCGCCCGGCTGCGCGCCTCCATCGCCCAGCACGCCACGATCGTCATCCCCGCCACCGCCCTCGCCCGCGCCTGGCAGATCGTCCCCGACCACGGGCGCACCGTCCTGGAACGCCTGCCGCGCATGCAGGTCGTCCATGTGGACGACCTGGACGACGTGATCGCGCAGCAGACCGGCCTGCTGGTCACCGCGATCCCGAACCTCGGCATGGACGCCGCCCAGGCCGCCTGGTCGGCCCGCTGGCGGCGCTGGCCGCTGATCACCGCCAAGCCCCGCATCTACGCGGACGTCCCGGGCCTGCGCGTCGAACAGATCCCGTAACACCCCCCGGTCCTGGACGGGGGCCGGGTGGTTGAGCGTGGCGGGCGCGAAACCTGCCGGCGGTACCGGGAGGGTGGAACGTGCTCTGTCGGTGTCGTGTGAACCGACGGTCGTCGTGGCCAGGATGTGCTGGAGATCGATGCCGTGCAGGGCGATGTTGCACGCCGGTGACACCTACGCCGCCGACCTGAACGCCCGGTCGGCCGACCCACCACCCCCACGCGGCCGTCCTACACCTCGTCGGCGGCACTCCACGCCGCTGCTGTTGCCGCTCCGTGGCGGTCACTGACCGGCACGAGCCGCGGCGCCTCGGTCAGCGCCCATGACGCTCTCACCTGGCGCCGCCGGCGGCCGAGCGGCCCAAGTCGAACGGATGCCGAGGCGCCGACCGGTGCGCTGTCGGCAACGGCGTCCCGCCACCCGGCCCGCCTGGTCAGGCGGGGTCGTTGATTTCTTCTGCGCGTTGGCCTGTCACGAGGTAGACGACGTTTTCCGCCACGTGGACGGCGTGGTCGGCGAAGCGCTCGAAGTAGCGGCCCGCGAGGGGGACGTCGAGGGCCGGTTCCATGCTGGTGCGTTGTCGGGAGGGGCGTCCTGCGGGCCGGTCGCCTGGTCAGGCGGGGTCGTTGATTTCTTCTGCGCGTTGGCCTGTCACGAGGTAGACGACGTTTTCCGCCACGTGGACGGCGTGGTCGGCGAAGCGCTCGAAGTAGCGGCCCGCGAGGGAGATGTCGACGGCCGGTTCCACGCCGTGCTTCCAGCGGGGTGACAGCATCAGGTCGAACAGGCGCCGGTGCAGGCGGTCCATCTGGTCGTCGTCGGCGTCGAGTTCGAGGCCCATCTCGACGTCCTGGGACGCGATCACGCTGCCCGTCTTCGCGATCATTCGTTCGGCGATCTGGCCCATCTCCAGGACGGTGGCCTGAAGTTCCGGCGGCACGGCCGACTCGGGGTGGCGGCGGCGCGCGGTCTTGGCGATGTGGACGGCGAGGTCGCCCATGCGCTCCAGGTCACCGCTCATCCGCAGCGCCGTGATCAGGGTGCGCAGGTCTCCCGCGACGGGCTGCTGGCGCGCCATCAGATCGAACACGGTCTCCTCGATCTCCGCGTCGATCTTGTTGACCTGCTCGTCGCCGCTGATCACGTCCTCGGACAGGCGCAGATCGGCGTCCAGCAGCGCCGTGACCGCGCGGGCCATCGCGGAACGGACGAGCCGGGTCATCTCCACGAGCCGGTCGGAGAGGGAGTCGAGTTCCTCGTGGTACGCGTCGCGCAATTTCGGGGTTCCTTCTGTGCGGGGCACCGGGCAGCCGCCTGCCGGGAAGTGGTGCAAATCGGGGTGAATCGGGCGAAGTTCGGGGTGTTCGGGCGGACTCGCCCACGCCACAGCCTGCCTGCCCGCCGTGAACGTGTCCGAGAAACAAGGTGAACTTTCAGGGAACGAGATCCCCATGACCTGCGCGATGGTGTGGACCTGCGCCGCGAGCCGCTTACGATCCGTGGTGTGGAGGTCGAGATTGTCGCGATCCTGACCGGGCTCGCCGGGCTCGCGGTCGGACTCGCGACGGGATTGGCGGTGCAGGTGAGCGAGCGTGCCCGGCAACCCGCCGTACCCGCGGCGCCGGTGGGCGGTCTGCCGCCGGGTGTCGCGTCCGTGCTCAGCGTGCTGCGGTCGTCCGCCGTCGTGGTGGACGCCGAGGACCGGGTGCTGCGCGCCAGTTCCGCCGCGCGGGCGTTCGGCATCGTCAGCGGCGACCGGCTCGTCGTGGACGAGGTGCTCGCCATGGCGCGGCTCGTCCGGCGGGACGGGGAGATCCGGGAGACCGAGATCCAGGTCGGGCCGACGAGCGTGCGGAGACGGGCGGACGGACGCTGGTTCGCGGTCCGGGTCGCCCCCCTCGGCTCGCACGGCCTCGTGCTCGTCCTCGCCGAGGACCTCACCGACATGCACCGCATCGAGGCGATCCGCCGCGACTTCGTCGCCAACGTCAGCCACGAGCTGAAGACGCCCGTGGGCGCCCTGTCGCTGCTGGCGGAGACGGTCGAGGTCGCCGCCGAGGACCCGGAGGCCGTCCGGCGGTTCGCGGGACGCATGCAGTACGAGTCGATACGCCTGACCAATCTCGTCCAGGACCTCATGACGCTGTCCCGCGTCCAGGGAGACGAACCGCTGCCCGCGCTTCGTCCCGTCACCCTCGACGACGTGACCGCCGAGGCCCTGGAACGCTGCCGGACCAAGGCGTCCGCCAAGGACATCGAACTCGCCACCGGCGGCGAGGACGGCCTGCGCGTCCGCGGCGACCAGGAACTCCTCGTCACCGCGCTGCGCAACCTCGTCGACAACGCCGTCGCCTACAGCCCCGAGAACACCCGGGTCGTCGTCGCGACCAAACGCCGCGACGACGGGCACGTCGAGGTCAACGTCACCGACCAGGGCATCGGCATACCGGACGGAGAGGTGGAACGGATCTTCGAGCGTTTCTACCGGGTCGACCCGGCCCGGTCCCGGCAGACCGGCGGCACCGGCCTCGGACTCGCCATCGTCAAGCACGTCACCAGCAAGCACGGCGGCGACGTGATCGTTTGGAGCAAGGAAGGGCACGGGTCGACGTTCACGATCCGGCTGCCGCTGCTCGACGCCCCACCCCGTCCCCCCGAAGCGAACGCGCGGGCGGGTGCGACGGTCGCCGACGACACGGCCGCCACGAGCGGCGTCGGCACACCCACACACGCGGACGCGGAACAAGACGCGGACGCGGGGAAGAACATAGAGAACATCGCCCGGGAGGCAACACCGTGACCCGCGTACTCGTCGTGGAAGACGAGGAGTCGTTCAGCGACGCACTGTCGTACAACCTGCGCAAGGAGGGCTTCGAGGTGGCCGTCGCCGCCACCGGCCCCGACGCGCTGGACATCTTCGAGCGCAACGGTGCCGACCTCGTGCTCCTCGACCTGATGCTCCCCGGGCTGCCCGGGACGGAGGTGTGCCGGGAGCTGCGCGCCAAGTCCAGCGTCCCCGTCATCATGCTGACCGCCAAGGACAGCGAGGTCGACAAGGTCGTCGGGCTGGAACTCGGCGCCGACGACTACGTCACCAAGCCGTTCTCCACCCGCGAGCTGATCGCCCGGATGCGGGCCGTGCTGCGCCGCCAGGGAGAGGTCGAGGACCTGGCCCCGGCGACCCTGGAGGCGGGCCCGGTGCGGATGGACGTGGAACGGCACGTCGTCAGCGTCGGCGGCGAACCCGTCCAGCTGCCGCTCAAGGAGTTCGAGCTGCTCGAGGTGCTGCTGCGCAACGCGGGCCGCGTCCTGACCCGCATGCAGCTCATCGACCGCGTGTGGGGCGCCGACTACGTCGGGGACACCAAGACCCTGGACGTCCACATCAAACGCCTCCGCGCCAAGATCGAGGAAGTGCCCTCCTCGCCGCGGTACATCGTCACGGTCCGCGGCCTGGGCTACAAGTTCGAGCCCTGATGACAGAGGTAAGGGCCCGTCCGTCCGGACGGGCCCTTACTCGTGGGTCGCGTTGGAGGCGTCAGTGCCCGCCACCGGCGGGTGACTGCCCGGCGCCGGGGGACTGCTCCCCGCCGGGGGACTGCTCTCCGCCGGGGGAAGGGGTCGCGCCCGGCTCCTGGGGCGTTCCGCTCTGCGCCGGCTCCGTCCCCGTGGTCGGCGTGGGCGCGCTCGGTGACGGCGAGGTCTGGCCGCCGGGGCTCGCCAGCGGGTAGCTGTCGTACTCGTCCTGCTGCGCGACGACCGGCACCGAGAACTCGACGGCCCCGGCCTTCTCGAACTGCAACCGCACCGGCACCCTGGTACCGGCGAGCAGTTCCTGCCTGAGGCCCGTCAGCACCACGAGCGGCTGCTCACCACCCGGCGTGGTCGTGGGCCCGGTCCGCCGCGGTCCGGCCGCCGTGTTCTCCGACGTCGGGCTCTCGGTGGGCTCCTGCCCGGCACCGGTCGGCGCGGGCGTCGCCGGCGAGGGCGGCTGCTCGGTCGGCGTGTCGGACGGCTGCCCGCCCGGCTGCTCGCCCGGTTGCTGGGAGGGGGTGCCGCCCGGACGCTGGGTCTCGCCGCCCGTGGCCGTGGGGCCGGGCTTGGACGGCCGCGCCGGAGCGGGCGTCTCCGAGACCTTGCCGAGCAGCTTGACCAGGCTGCCCGTGCCGTCCGGTGAGGCGGGCGGCAGCACCAGCCCGCCACCGTCGATCTTCGCCGCGCCGAAGAGCGGGGAGCTGACCGACACCAGACGGTCCTGCCGGCCCTTGACCTGGTTGATCATCGCGCCGTAGAGCGCCAGCGACGTCCCCGGCGTGATGGGCTGTCCGGGCTTCGGACCCAGCAGGAACATGTTCCGCAGCGCGATCTGCGTCGCCGCCGGATCGTCCTTCGGCACCGACACGTTGACGCCGTCGGTCAGCTGCGTCGGGGCGGCGGACTGGGGATCGCTGCCGGCGCCGCAGCCGGAGATCACCGGCGCGATGGCGACGGCGCCCGCGACGGCGAGCACGACCATTCGACGGCTGGTTCCAATCACGGCGTCGGTCTCCTCGCGAAAGTGTTCGGTGAGAATCTGAGAGCGGCGTCGCAGACGCCAGGGGAAGCGTAGCGAGACCTGACCCGAAACCCCTCTTCGGGGTACCCGACACGCCACCGCGGCGGGATTCTCCTCACCCGGTCGGCGGCCCGCCCGTCAGCCCGTCGTCAGCGCCTTGACCTTCTCGGCGAGTTCCGGCCCGGGCTTCGGTGCCTGGACGACGTCGTTGACCACGCCGTCGGGCTGCACGAAGACGGCGGTGAGGGCGGTGCCGGTCCACCCGGGCGTCCCGGGCTGACGCGTGTACGCGGTGGCGAGCAACGCCTTGGGGTCTTCGAGAATCATCGGAGTGCCTTCGTGGGCGGTTCCCGCGCACGCCTTCAGATCCTTCAGCGACATCCCCTTCTTGTCGCCGACCGGACGGGGATCCGCGACCAGGTAGAAGTCCAATTCGTTCTTCTGCGTCCTGCCCGCGAGGTCGGCCACCACACTTTCGCATTCGTACGCGGGCGGCACGATGGCGATCACCCCGGGGCGCACGTCGCGCAGCCGCTTGGGCGTCCGCTCTCCGGTGACCTCGTCGACACCGCCGTCCGGAAGCAGCCCACCGATCTTGCCGGGACTCGCGGACGGTCGCGGCGCGAGCTGGTCGCCGGTCGGACGCGGCGCCGGACGCGGCCCGAACGCGGTCATCAGAACACCGCTCAGCAACGCGATGAGCAACGCGCCCGCGATGATCGGGATCGCTATGCCGAACCGGGTCAGCGGCCGGCCGAGGCGACGGTAGCGCTCCCTACGACGGCGGCGGCGCTCCTCCTTGCGGTAGGCGACGACATCGCGCTCGAGTTCGCGGGCGTCATCGGGCACGACGACGTCAACGCGGGGCAGCCCGTAGTCATCGGGCTCCGGGCCGTCGCCGTCCGGCCTCACGCCGTACCTCCGTCCTCGCTTCGCCGAGGCGGTCCGTGGCGGGTTCGGCGACCCGAACCGCGGCCGGGCCGTCGTCCAATTTCGGACCCTTCCGGGCGCTTCGTACCCGGACCATCCGGCATGTTCACCTCCAGTATGGAACGCATCCGCGCGACCGGCAGGAGGGATACTTGTAACCGGCGCCCCGTTACCGGTAATGACGAACCGGCGGGACCACGGTGGCCCCTCGGCTACCCTGAGTACGGAGAACAGGGCGCCGATGCACCATTAAAGGGCTTTGTCAATCCCTCAATATGGGGGTTGACCTGCGCATTTGTCTGGAAGGTCGGTTCAGCCACGCTCGTTTGCGTGGTACCCTGGTTCTAGCGGAAGGGGTACTTGTCACATGACTTTCCAGGTCGGCGACACCGTCGTCTACCCCCACCATGGGGCTGCTCGGATCGAGGCCATCGAGACTCGCACCATCAAAGGTGAGGAAAAGACCTATCTGGTCTTGAAGGTCGACAAGGGCGACCTGACAGTGCAGGTCCCGGTCGAGAACGTCGAGGACGTGGGCGTCCGTGACGTCGTCGGCCAGGAGGGTCTGGAGAAGGTGTTCGAGGTGCTGCGCGCCCCCTACACCGAAGAACCCACCAACTGGTCCCGCCGGTACAAGGCGAACCTTGAGAAGCTCGCGTCCGGCGATGTGAACAAAGTCGCCGAGGTCGTCCGTGATCTGTGGCGGCGCGACAAGGAACGCGGTTTGTCGGCCGGCGAGAAGCGCATGCTGGCCAAGGCGCGCCAGATTCTGGTCAGCGAGCTGGCGCTCGCCGAGAAGACCAACGAGGACAAGGCAGAGGCTCTGCTCGACGAGGTCCTGGCCAGCTGAACGGCCGCCGAACTTGAGCGCAAGGCTTCCCCGGGTGGGCGTCGGAACCGACGTCCACCCGTTCTCGTCCGAGCCCCGTCCCCTGTGGGTCGCCGGGCTGCACTGGCCGGACGAAGGCCACGGCCTGGCCGGCCACTCCGACGGCGACGTCGCCGCGCACGCCGCCTGCGACGCCCTCCTGTCGGCCTGCGGCCTCGGCGACGTCGGCGCCGTCTTCGGCACCGCCGACCCCCGCTGGTCGGGCGCCCCCGGCACCACGCTGCTCCGCGAGGTGGCCCGCCTCGTGAACGAGGCGGGCTTCACCATCGGCAACGTCGCCATCCAGGTCATCGGCAACCGTCCCAAGATCGGCAAGCGCCGCGCCGAAGCCGAGAAGACCCTGACCGAGGCCCTCGGCGGTGCCCCCGTCTCCGTCTCCGCCACCACCACGGACGGCCTGGGCCTGACCGGCCGCGGCGAAGGCCTCGCCGCCATGGCCACCGCCCTGGTCGTCCCGACCCCGTGACCCGATCCCACGGACCCATCGCGCCACGGAACGTCGGCCGCCCCGAACCGGGACGGCACAGGGTGCACCTGCCGCTCGACTTGGCGCCGACGGAGTGGACGCCCGTCATGCGCCGACCTTCATCGGCGGGCATCTTGCGATCTCCGAAGAGCCGCGGCCAATGACACGCTGCCTGGGTTGCTCGCGTTCGTGGGGTGCTGGCCGTACTCGTGGCGGCCGGACGTCTTGACCGCCGCGTCTGTGCCGTCTGGGTGGTCAGTGGGGTGGGTGGACGGTGCCGGTTACTTCGCCGAGGGAGATGCGTGAACCGGAGGCTCCGGGGGCCTGGGCGCGGATCGTGACCGTGTCGCCGTCCTCCAGGAAGGCGCGTTCGGTTCCGTCGTCGAGTTTCAGGGGTTCGCGGCCGTCCCAGCTGAGTTCCAGCATGCAGCCGCGCTGGTCGGGGTCGGGGCCCGAGACCGTGCCGGAGCCGAAGAGGTCGCCGGTGCGCAGTGGGGCGCCGTTGACGGTGGCGTGGGCGAGTTGCTGCGGCGCCGTCCAGTACATCGACGCGAACGGCGGTCGGGCCGCGACCCGGCCGTTGATCAGGACCTCCAGGTGCAGGTCGAGGCCCCATGGCTCGTCGCAGCGGAGGTAGGGGAGCGGGGTCGGGTCCTGAACGGGCGGTGACACTCGGGCTGGCTCCAGCGCCGCCAGCGGGACGACCCAGGAGGAGATCGATGTCGCGAACGACTTGCCGAGGAACGGGCCGAGCGGCCGTGACTCCCAGGCCTGCAGGTCGCGGGCGCTCCAGTCGTTCAGCAGCACGACCCCGAACACGTGGTCGCGGAACGCGCCGGTCGGGACGCCGCGTCCGGGGACGGACGGCACGCCCGCGACGAACCCCACCTCCGCCTCGAAGTCGAGCCTGAGCGACGGGCCGAACGTCGGTTCCGGCTCGCCGGGCGTCCGGCGCTGCCCGCACGGACGGATGATCGGCGTCCCGGACGGGTACACGGTCCCGGACCGTCCGTGGTAGGCGACGGGCAGCCGCTTCCAGTTGGACGGAAGCGGCTCGTCCCGGGGCCGGAAGATGCGTCCGGTGTTCCGGGCGTGATGCTCGGAGGAGTAGAAGTCGACATAGTCCGCGACCTCGAAGGGGCGGAGCAGTTCCACGTCGGTGACCGGGATGAGGTGCGGCTCGACCCGGTCGCGGTACGTCTCGTCGGTGAGCAGCTCGACGAGACGCGCGCGGTTGGCCTCCCAGGCGGCGCGTCCCGCCACCATGAAGGCGTTGAGCGAACCGGACGCGAAGTAGCGGCGGTCCTCCACCAGGCCCGCCGCGGACATCGCCGCCAGGTCGAGGACGTGGCCGCCGATCGCCGCGCCCGCGCGGGGCAGCTCACCCGGACGGGAGAAGATCCCGTAGGGCAGGTTCTCCACGCCGAAGCCGCCGTCCGAACCGCCCTCAACCCACGTGTCGGTCGTCATGGAGCCATATCTTCCCTTCGGCGTGTCTTTCATCCGGTGGAGAACGGGGTCAGGCGGCCGCCGGGTTCAGTCGCGTCAGGGCCGCGCGGATGTCGGGGGCGCTGAACGCGAGCAGGAGGCGCCGCGTCGCCAGGGCCTCGGGTTCGGTCAGCGCGCGCAGGTCGGCGGTGAGGCCGCGCAGGTCGGTGCGTTCGAGCGTCCGGCGGACGTCCCGTTCGCCCGTTGCGGCGAGGGCGGCGGCCAGCAGGATGTGCGGGTGGTGGTCCGTGGCCGCGCAGGTGAAGGCCAGGTCGCGGGCCGCGCATGCCGTGATGGACGTCGCGAGTTCGGTGGGCGGCCCGGTGACGCGGAACGCGGCGGCCAGCGGGGCGCCGTGGTCGCGGGCGGCGCGGACGCGGTCGAGCGCGTCCCGCCATCCGGGGGAGTGCCGCACCTCGATGTGGGCGGGCACTCCGGGTGGGAGCCGGGCGAGCGTCACGGCGGCGGCACGGGCCTGGTCGGCGTCCTCGGGCAGCGCGATCCGGACCGCCGACGGCCGGACGCGGGGTTCGGCGTGGACGGCGTCCAGCGTCTCCGAGAGCCCGTCGATGCCAGCGTCGGCGATCACACCGAGGTCGAGCAGGTCCTCCGGGACGAGCCGGGCCCGCAGTTCGGCGAACCGCGACGCGGGGCACAGGAGCCGACCGACGACCGGGTCATGTCCGGCGTCGCGGTGGGCCGCCAGCGCCCCGTCCATCGGGGCGCGGCCCGGTGGGCAGAGCGCGGCGTCGTCGACCAGCCGGGCGAGTAGGGCGCCCATGCGGCACCACTACCCCGGCCCTGGACCTGTCACGCCGAAATCTCAGTCGGCGGGCGGGGTGGGGCCGCTGCGGAAGTTCGACGACGGCGGCGGGTTCAGGTCTCCGCCGTCCGGGTCCTCGGCCCGGTCGGCGGGCGGGCCGTCGTCCTCGTCGGCGTCCTCGACGGCGCCGGCCTCGAGGGCGGGCACCACGATGTCGGGACGGGTCGTCGACGCGATCGGGCGCGGCTCGGTGTCCTCACGTGCCCGGGTGCGGACCAGTTCGACGTCGGTCGGCAGCAGCGCGGGCGCGGTCTCCACGGACCGCCGCGGCTCCGGAAGGGTCTCCAGCGGCGGGGGCGCGGGCTCGGACGACAGGTCGTCGTCGGCCGCGAACGGGATGAGCGGCTCCTCATGCTCCTCATGCTCGTCCGGCTCGTCCGGCTCGGCGCGCGGCGCCTCTGTCTCCGTCTCCGTCGGGGCCTCCAGGGCCAGGAGCCCGGGCACGGCGGGTTCGAGGACCTTGACGTGACCGCGCTGCGTCTCGACGGGCGCGGGCTCCTCGGAGGCGGGACGCGCCACCCGGATCTGCTTGAACATCGTCAGCCACAGCCACACGGCGATCACCAGCATCACGTGCGGCGCCACCGCCACGCCCGCGCGGACCGCGTCGCGGGGCAGCGACGACATCCCCCAGACCGAGTCCTGGACGGAGATCGCGGCCCCGCCGGCGATGAGGAGCAGCAGCAGGGCCCAGCGCGTCAGCCGCGTCCACCAGCGGGCGTTCCGGGTGATCACGAGGGACAGGATCGTCATCGTGGTGAGCGTGTCCGCGATCGCCGGGTACAGCGGCGTCCAGCGTTCGCCGACGCCGCCGTAGCGGGCGAGTTCGCGGAGGACGTCATAGGTCAGCGCGAACGCGGCGCCCGCCAGGACGGCGACGATGAGCCCCGCGAGGGCCGTGAGCAGCCGCCGCTGCGCCGTGGTGAAAGTTGGCCGGGTCGGGTCAGAAGACATGTCACTCGTTCCGAAGGGGCGCCTGAGGGTCTTGAGGGGAGAGTAACCAGCCGGGACGGCAGTGACCCGACACTTGAGAATGATCACGTAGCCCTGCGAGCGATATCAACGGAGTCGTACGGTATGCACGACGGCATCCCGAGGGGAGGCAGCGATTCCGGGGGATCGTCTCGGTGAACTGGTCCGGACGTTCGACGGCCGGGCCGCTGACCGCCGTACGTGGACGTGGCTCGCTCTGCTCGGCGCGGCCTCGCTGGCGTTGGTGCCCGCGGCGATCGCCGCCCTGCACGGCCGCATCTGGTGGGCGGGCGTGCCTGCGCTCGTGCTCTCCATGGGCTTCGCGGGCGGGGTCGGCTGGATCGCCGGACGTGGCCTGCCGCGCCTGCGCGGCCGGATCGTGTCGCTCCACACCGGCGGCCTGGTGGTCGCCGGGCCCGGGGGAGAGGCCCAATACGCGTGGGACGAGCTGGAATCCGTGACCGTGTCCGGGGTGCGGAACGCCGCGCGTGAGCGCACCCGCTGGTCCTTCACGATCGTCGCCGAAGACGGGACCGTCCTGCGGCTGGGCGACGACGTCCCGGACGTGCGGGAACTCGGCGAGGCCGTGGCCGCGGAGGTGACCGCGCGGCTCGTCCCGCGCCATCTCGCGGCCGTGAAGGCGGGCGAGACCGTCAGGATGGGCCCGTTCGCCCTCGACCGCGACGGCGTCGAGAAGGACGGCGAGCGACTCCCGTGGCACGCCGTCCTGGATGTCGAAATCGACAACGGTCTGGTCACCGTTCATTCCTGGACCAACCGCCCGGACCTGGTCGCCGTGGCCGCCCAGACCCCGGACGCGTTAGCCTTCGTGGTGCTATGCCACCAGGTCAGGGACCTGACTGAAACATCCTGAAGATATGACCGGCCGGGTCCGATGGGGGCGGCGGCCGGTGAGACTCCGCCGCTAACTACACTGTGCGCGCTCGAATTCCAATAGCCTGTGCGTTGTGAGTCTGCGCTTCTACGACACCGGCACCCGTAGCGTCCGTGCGTTCGAGCCCCTGGAAGAGGGCCGCGTGGGGATGTACGTGTGTGGTGCCACCCCGCAGGCCTCCCCCCATATCGGCCATCTACGGTCGGGCGTGATCTACGACGTGCTGCTGCGCTGGCTGCGCGCGTCCGGATACGAGGTGACGTTCGCCCGTAACGTCACCGATGTCGACGACAAGATCATCGCCGTGGCGGCGGAGCGGGGCGTGCCGTGGTTCGCGGTCGCCGAGGGCAACCAGCGGATCTTCACCCAGGGCTATGACCTGCTCGGCTGCCTGCCCCCGACGATCGAGCCACGCGCCACCGGACATGTCCCCGAGATGATCACGCTGATGCGCCGCCTGATCGAGAACGGTCACGCCTACGCGGTCGGCGGCGATGTGTACTTCGACGTCGCGTCCTGGGCCGACCAGTACGGCCGGTTGTCGAACCAGCGGCTGGAGAACCTGCGCGCCGCGGGCGACACGCCCAACGAGGACCTCAAACGCGACCCGCGCGACTTCGCGCTGTGGAAGGGCGCCAAGCCCGGCGAGCCGTCCTGGGAGACCCCGTGGGGCGAGGGACGGCCCGGCTGGCACCTGGAGTGCTCGGCGATGGCGACCAGGTACCTCGGGTCCACGTTCGACATCCACGGCGGCGGCGTCGACCTGATCTTCCCGCACCACGAGAACGAGATCGCCCAGTCACGGGCCGCCGGTGACGGGTTCGCCCGCTACTGGCTGCACAACGGGCTGCTCACCGTGGACGGCGAGAAGATGAGCAAGTCCGTCGGCAACGTGGTGCTGCTGCCCGACCTGCTCGACAAGGCCCGTCCGGTGGAGATCCGGTACTACCTGGCCTCGGCGCACTACCGGTCGCTGATGGACTTCACGGACGCGTCCCTGGCCGAGGCCGTCTCCGCCTACCAGCGCATCGAGGGGTTCGCGACCCGGGCATCAGAAGTGGTGAGCACGGTCGCGCCGGCGCCGTCCGTCCCGGCCGCGTTCGCCGCCGCGCTGGACGACGACCTCGGCGTCCCGCACGGGCTCGCGGTGCTGCACGAGACCGTCCGGGAGGGGAACAGCGCCCTCGCGTCCGGCGACCTCGACGCGGTGCGCCGCCACCTCGCCGACGTCCGGGCCATGGCGGACGTCCTCGGCGTCGACCCGCTGTCGTCGCAGTGGCGCCGCGCCGGCGAGGACGACCTCCGTCCCGTCGTGGACGCCCTCGTCGCGGTCGCGCTCGAGCAGCGGCAGGCCGCCCGCGCCCGCAAGGACTACGCGGCCGCCGACGCCATCCGCGACAGCCTGTCGGAGGCCGGAATCCTCGTCGAGGACACCCCGCAGGGCCCCCGCTGGGAGCTGAAGCGCGACTGAGGTAGCGCACGGCGGATAAAATCGAACGTTCGCGGGGGTATGCAGCCGTCCCGCCGAGATCCAAGCCGCCACCGGGGCGGACGAGCACCGTAGCCAGGGGAGCGCACCTGATCATGGCCAAGCGCAAGGGCAAGGGACCGACTCCCAAGGCCGAGGACCGGCACTGGTACGGCAAGCGCCAGAAGGCGCGCGCCGTCAAGAGCGCCAAGCGCACCGGCACGTCGACGCTCGGCCCCGGCAGCCGCCTGAAGCCCGAGTCCCGGGAACGCCCCGGCCGTGCCGGCACGGGCCGTCCGGCGGGCGCGCGACGCGCCTCCGGCGAGGTCCCGGAACTGGTCACGGGCCGTAACCCGGTCGTCGAGGCCCTCCGAGCCGGGGTCCCTGGAACGGCCCTGTACGTGACGTCCGGCACCGACGAACGCATTCGCGAGTCGATCCAGCTGGCCGCCGACCGCCGCATCCCCCTGCTGGAGACCGCCCGGCCCGAACTCGACCGCCTCACCGACGGCGCCGTCCACCAGGGCATCGCCCTCCAGGTCAAGCCGTACCGCTACGCGCACCCCGACGACCTGCTCACCGGCCCGGCGCCGCTGATCGTCGCGGTGGACGGAATCACGGACCCGCGCAACCTGGGCGCGATCGTCCGCTCCGCGGCAGCGTTCGGCGCGTCCGGCGTGGTCGTCCCCGAACGGCGCGCCGCCGGAGTCACCGCGGGCACATGGAAGTCGTCCGCAGGCACGCTGGCGACCGTCCCGGTAGCCCAGGCGACGAACCTCACCCGCCAGCTCAAGGCGTACCAGAAAGCAGGCTGTTTCGTCGCCGGTCTGGACGCCCACGGCGAGGTCACCGTCGCCGACCTGGAAGTCGCCTCCGGACCATTCGTGCTGGTCATCGGCTCCGAAGGCAAAGGCCTGGGACGCCTGGTCGCCGAAACATGCGACCTACTGGTCACGATCCCCATGCCCGGCACAGCGGAGTCACTCAACGCCGGCGTAGCCGCCGGCATCGCCCTGTACGAGGTCAGCCGCCGCCGAACGGAATAATCTCAACGTTCAGAAACTTGACGTTCACGTATGCCTGAACGCTGAGAGGTGAACGTCGATGACCGCCGTCACGGCACCCCGAGCCCTGCGAGCCCGCCACGCCACCGACCTGGCCCTGGCCGCCTTCGCCCCCGCCAGTTGGGGCACCACCTACGTCGTCACCACCACCATGCTGCCCGCCGACCGCCCCCTACTCGCTGCCACCCTCCGCGCCCTGCCCGCCGGACTCATCCTGCTGGCCGTCACCCACCGCCTCCCACGCGGCGACTGGTGGTGGAAGTCGATCGTCCTCGGCATGCTGAACTTCGGCGCCTTCTTCCCCTTGATCTTCTTCGCCGCCTACCGGCTGCCCGGCGGGGTCGCCTCCACCATCGGCTCCGTCCAGCCGCTCATCGTGGCACTGCTGTCCCTGGGCGTTCTACGAATCCGACCCACCCGCGCCGTCCTGTACGCGGCCCTGGCCGGAACCGGCGGCGTGGCGCTCCTCACGTTGACCGCCGAGGCCCGCCTGGACCCGCTGGGCATCGCCGCCATGCTCACCGCGACGTCCCTGATGGCGACCGCGATCGTCCTGGCCAAGAAGTGGGGCCGCCCCGAATCACCCCTCGTCATGACCGCCTGGCAACTCACCGTCGGCGGCCTGGTCCTCGCCCCCCTCACCCTCACCCTCGAAGGCGTCCCACCCACCATCAACGGCGAGAACGCCTTGGGCTTCGCCTACCTGGGCCTGGTCGGCACGGCAATCGCCTACGCCCTCTGGTTCCGCGGCATCGACCGCCTCCCCGCCACCTCCGTCTCCCTCCTAGGCCTCACCAACCCCCTGGTCGCCACCCTCGCCGGCCTCCTCATCCTGAGCCAAACACTCACCCCCTGGCAGCTGGTCGGCTTCACCATCGCCCTGGGCGCCCTGGTGGCCGGCCAGGCCGCCGCCCGCCCCCCTAGCCCTGAAACGGCCGCACCTCCATCGGCAACCCCGTAACCCGGACATACCGCGCCGCCACCTTCAACGCCGCGTCCAGATCCTCCACCGCGACGATGACGATCCCCCCGACATGCTCCTCGCTCTCCACCCAGGGCCCATCGGTAGCGACCACCTCCTCGTCCCTGAGCCGCACCACGGTGCTCTCCTCGGGCTGGTGCAACCGCCTCCCGAACACCCACGCCTCCTGCGACTCCAGATCCCTCCGGATCTCCGCGAGCTCCGCCATCACCGGCTCCAGCACCTCCGGCGGCGGCACCTCACCCACAGGCTGAATCATGTTGAGCACGTACAACGTCATAACTTCCCCCTGCCCCGATCCCCCGAGATCACGACCCCCATCACCGACACCCCACCAAGACCAGCCTCCCCAACCCCGCCCCTGAGAAAAACTCCCGCGCAAGCCCCCCACCAAGTCGACTACGATGCGGGACGAACCAGCCGGCGTAGCTCAATTGGCAGAGCATCTGTCTTGTAAACAGAAGGTTAGGGGTTCAAGTCCCCTCGCCGGCTCCACCCAAAGCCCCCTCCGGAGGGGGCCTCCGCCCTACAGACTCGCCACCACCGCACCGCCAAAAGACGCCCGTCGCCCGACGGGTTGCCCACTGTCCCCATACACATAGCCCCGAAGCATGATCACCGGACCGCCCAAGCCCCACGCCCGCCACACGAACGGGCCACCCGCCAGAAGCAACGACATCGCATGAACGCGCCGCCCGCCATGAAGCCGCGATGGGGGGCGCTTCGAGGCCGCCGCCGGTCAATCCGGGCCGGGCGCGCGGCCTCTCCGGCCGACCCGCCTCGGCCGCCCGACCTGTTGCGGCCGGTTCGTTGCGTTTCTCGGCGATGAGATCGTGTGATCTTGCTCGACGGGTCGATGATGGACGCCATGACGGTTTCCAGGCGAGGCCGATGGGCCGTTCGGTGAGTGCCTTGATCGAGCGTTGCGTGATCTCCTGTTGGGTGAGCATGCGGGGTTCGGGGTTCGCGTCTTGGTGGGGCACCGGGTGCACCGCACGGGACGCGTGGCCGCCTTCTTCGCGGGCCGGGGGATCGGGGGCTTCAGGGTGGCCGGGGCGTTGGCCTCGGCGAGGTGTCCGCCTCGCCAGGCGGGGCTGCGGATGTAGGTGCTCGGCGTAGGTGATTTTCCAGTTGGGGTATGTGCGGCCTAGTTGTTCCGGCGACCGCTCGGCATTCACTGGTCACCTCCGGTGGCGCTGTCCTGCTCGTTGAGCAGGGCCTTTAGGTCTTCGGCGCAGTCGGCCCGCAGGTAGGGGACGAGCCCGGCGACCGTGTCGGTGAGGGTGAGTTGGTCGCGGCGCGACGCCCACCAGGTGCCGGTGTCGCTGACCCACACCCACCAGTCCGGGTACTGGCCCTGGGGCCGGACCATCGGGGTTTCCGGGGCTGTATCTGCAATGTCACAGTGCGTCATGGAGGACAGAGTCATACTGAAGGCGACTGTGAACTATCAAAACCTGTGATATGCGGGGGAGGTATGGCCGACGCGATCGGCAAACGCATCGCTGAGCTGCGGAAACTGCGAGGTCTGAGTCAGCGAGGCCTTAGCCGGCGTGCCCACGTCTCGTACAGTCTTCTCACCAAGGTGGAGCAGGGACATCGTCCGGCGTCGCCCGCGCTCATTGGTGCCGTCGCCCGCGCCCTGCGTGTTGACGTCCCATGCGTTACCGGCCAGCCGTACCAGGAGCCCATGGGCAAGTTGCGGCAGTTGCAGGCCACCATCGACCCGATTCGCCGTGCCCTGCTTACGCACGACCTGCCGCCCGACGACGCGCTACCCGTTCGCACCGTCACGGAACTGCGCCGTGACGTGCAGGAGGTGTCACAGCTCGGCCGCCACGCCCGGTACCTCCGCCTCGGGCAAATGCTTCCCGGGTTGCTGGAGGAGTTGTCCGTCGCGATCCATACCGAGGACGACCCGCAGCTGCACGCGCTGCTGGCCGAGGCGTATGGCGGTGCGTCCGCTCTCGCGCACCAGCTCGGTTACCAGGACATGCGCGCAACCGTTCTGGACCGGATCGAGCGGGAGAGTCACCTGTCCCGTGACCCGCTGCGGGTGGCGCGGACGCAGTGGTCGCGGGGCGCGTCGCTGCTCGGCGCGGGTGCGCACCAGGCGGGGCTGACGTTGATGGAGCGGACCCGCCGGAGCCTTGGTGAGGGGCCTGAGGGAATGGAACCCGCCGCGTTGTCGGTCTTCGGGTCGTTGCATTTGCGGTCGTCGGTGCTCGCCGCGCGTGCCGGTGACGCCGAGCTGTCCGAGGTGCATCTGGCGGAGGCGGCCCGCGCCGCCGATCTGCTACCGAATCCTGCCGCGAATCACTATGGGCTGGAGTTCGGACCGGGCAACGTCGCACTGCACGGGGTATCCGCGGCGGTGGAGCTGGAGGACGGCGCGCGAGCGATCGAGCGCGCGGCGCCGTTGTACGAGCAGCTGCCACCGGGATTGCCGCCCGTCCGGCTCGGGCACTTCTGGATCGAGGTCGCGCGGGCCTGGTACTACCAGGGTGACCGCCGTCGTGCGTTCGACGCGCTTCGCCGGGCGCGGCGGGTCGCGCCACAACAGGTCCGTATTCATCCGATGGTGCGAGAACTGCTCGCGATAATCGCTGGCGCGGAGGCACGACCCAGCGAGGACCTCCGTGCGTTCGCTGCGTGGCTTGGCTTGGACTGACGCGCTAGGCGATCACGTCGTCCGGCCGGTCCAGCCAGAGGTGTTCCCCGTCCTCGTCGACCGTGAGGCCGAGTCTGTCGAGGACGGGGCGGCCGAGTGACTGCCATTGGAAGTACGCGTCGGCGACCTCGTCCCACAGGTCACGGTTGCCGTGTTGGCGCACCTCGAACACGTTCTCGTGTTCGCCGAAAACGGCGATCGCCCAGCAGTCTGGGTCGTGCCCGTCTAGCAGCCACAGCGAGTCGTCCGCGCGGCGCGCTGCGATCCCTGGTGCCAGGTGAGTGATGACCAGGTCCGCGGCGGCCGGGGCGTATGCGATGGTCCGCGGATTGACGCTGGTTCGGGTCACGCGAGCACCGGACGCGTCCCATTCGGCGGAGTGGTCGTCGGCGGGGCGCTGGGACCGTAGCGGCATGTACCCGCTGGTGCCGGGGAAACGACCGACACCGGTCCCGTCCGGGAGAACGTCCACTTGGGCGACCAGGCCGTATCCGAACCACCGGCCGTATGGGGTGACGATGCGGCCGCCGGGCCGTGTTTGCGCGAGCCATGCGGGCGGGATGGACTGTACGGAGCAGGTGGCGTGCACCCGGTCATAGGGAGCGTCCGTGGAGTAGCCGTCGGCGCCGTCCTCGACGATCAGTGTGGGCGTGGGCCCGCCTGCGGGCAGGGCTGCTGCGAGGTTCTTTTCGGCGAGGGCGGTCAGTTCGGGGTCGACCTCGACGGAGACGACGGCGCCGGTTTCGCCGACGATCTGGGTGGTGAGCGCGGCGGAGTAGCCGGTGCCGGTGCCGATCTCAAGGACTCGATGGCTCTGGTCCAAGTCGAGGTGCCCGAAGTTGTACAGGACGCCGGACAGTGCTGACAGAGAAGAGGTGGGGTCGCCGCGCCCGGTGCTCGGGTCGGTGGCGCCGTCGTCGGCCTGGGTGATGATCGGCGCGTCACTGTAGACCGCGTCCCACCATTCGTCCGGCCGCTCGTCCCGGTCTATGGGCCCGTTGGCCGTCCATGCTCGGGTCGGGACGAAGGCATGCCGAGGCACCGCCCGCAACGCCTTCACCCAGAGGTCCGCCGGGTCGGGGAGGTGCCCCTTCGCTTGGACCTCGGCGATGAGCACGGCGAGGCGCTCATCGGCGGAGCCTGTGCGGGCCATTACTTCTCGCGCTTTCCGCCGCCGGGTGGAGGTCCGGTGTCCGGGTTCGGTGGTGGGGGAGGTTTGGGGTTTTGTGGTTTGGGAGCTTCATGTTCGCCCACGGGGCACCTCCTCACGGGTCGTTGCGTCACATACGGTAGAAGTTCAATGACTCTTCGTCTAGGTGCTCCGAGAGTGAGTGCCGCGTAAGGGGCACGAGTCGCACCGCGGTCTCTGGGTGATCCCGAGCCACGCGGTCATCAGCTTGCGGTGGCGGATCGGGTCGCGTCCGGGCGCCTGCCGGCATACGTGGTGCGCGAGCTGCTGCTCCCTGAGCTTGACGGCCGCCGGTCTTGCCCTTACCTGTGGACCGGGGGCGCGGCTGATCGATCGTTGCAAGCCCAGGTACTGCGGCAGCAGGCCGCCCAATGACCTGGCAACTGAATTGTGAGAAGGGCCCTGTGTAAGGCGGAGTGACTCGAGTTCAGGTGGGGTGGGGAGAGTGGCCGCCGTCAGGCATGGAGTTCAGGTAGTTTGCGCGTCCTTCGGTGTCGAGGTCGAAGGGGGTTTCGGGGATGATGCAGAACTCGTTTCCCTCGGGGTCGGCCATGACCAGGAAGCCGCCGGACGCGTACTGCTGGAGCCGTTGGCCGCCCAGAGACTCGACTCGCTCCTGTTCGGCGGCGGGGTCAGGTGAAGCGACGTCGAAATGGATGCGGTTCTTGCCGACCTTGGGCTCGGTGACCTTCTGGAAGCCCAGTCCTGGGCCGTCACCGCGTTCGAGCCAGACATAGGGGCCTGTCCTGGCCGTGATGGGGCGTCCAAGGACTTGAGCCCAGAACAACGCCAGTCGTTCCGGGTCCTCGCAGTCGATGATGAGGTCCTTGATGTTCAGGTTGAGGCTCTTCATTTTTCGATGGTCGCAGGGGGGGACGGACGGCCGCCTCGGGCGTGCCATATTCGTGCGTGTGGTTGAGAGGACGGATCTTGAGCGGTTGCGGGCGGCGTTCGCTGAACTGGGTGAGCGTGGGTTCGGGGCTGATTTCGACGTTGCCTGGTGAGCGTTCACCAAGCAGGGCGTTGTTGCCGAGACGCCGCGTGGGCCGAAGGGCTTCCTCTGCGGCTATGCGCAGGCTTACGCCGATGCGTTCTTCGCCGAGGAAGGGTGGGGTGTGGCCGAGCATCCGATGCCCGAGTGGGTGAAGGACGAGATCGAGGCGTTGAAGCCCCAACTGTTGGCGACCGCCGGGATCGATCCCGAGGCTATCCTGCAGGCTCACGAGCGAGACGGTTGAGCTGGACGTCTACTGAGCGTTCTGGTCGGACGGGGCCGGGCGGGATGTGCGGTTGCGGCTGAATTTTTCGAACGTCGGGTTCATTCAGGTGGGGGCTCGGCAGGTCGCTCTGTATGAGGTGTTGGGGCATGGGCTTCCCAGCGCCTCGCTGACCGCTCGGGCGGCGGACCGTTGGTGCGGTTGCTCAGTGTGCGCGTGCCGCAACAGGTCATGCTTGGCACCAGCGGACGTCCCCCAGATGCACCTGCCTGAGAACGAGCTGGCTGTAGTGGGCGAGCCGGGCACGGGCGAGGAGCACCCTCGTTTGTTGCTCTCGCGGAGGCGGGCATGGCGGCTGTGCTTTGGGAGGTGTGGCGGGCGCTGTTGACGTCTGGTGATCTGGTGGTGCTGTGGGCGGCGGGGCCGGTCATCGGTGGGGCGGGTGCTGGGGCGTTCAAGATCGAATTGGGTCGAAGGTTCGACAAACTCGTAGATACATAAGAGTTCCTGTTCCGCCACCCGGATCGGCCGGGTGTCCCGTGCTGGAACTGAGTGGGCGTCCGTGTCGTCTACACCGGTAGAGCGCATGTCCGTTTCGCCTCACCGGTACAGGGAGAGCCATGGCGAAGGTCAGGGTCTACGAACTCGCCAAGGTATTCGGCGTCGAGAGTAAAGTCGTCATGGCGAAGCTTCACGAGATGGGCGAGTTCGTCCACACCGCCTCCAGTCCCGTTGAACCTTCGGTGGTGAGACGGCTTACCGAGGCGCTCGCGCCGCAGGCGTCGCCGCGCTCGCTCGTCCCCAACCCCACCTGGCTTTCCACGCAGCGGGGGCCCGCCGGATCGTCGGCGCGGCCCGATCCGAGGCCCGCTCCGCCGCCGCGTCGGCCGGAGCCGCGGCCCGCCGAGCCGCGTGTCGACGTCCAACAGGAGATCGAGGCCTCGCGGATCAAAGAGGATATTCTCAAGTCGTGGGAGCGTCTGACGAGTTATATTCCGGAGACCTACAACAATCGCGACTGGCTTTCCGGTAAGAGTCGGGTCAGTCGGGCCCGTGTGTCCTTCGCGCAAAGTGTTCGGAACTGGGTCGCGCATCCGGATGGAAATGAGCCACAACTCGGCACTCTCCAGGACGCCCTACGGGTCATGCATGAAATCGAGCGTCGACTTCCCGCGCGTCATCGAAACAAATCGGCGCTCTGACGGAGCGTCTGTAAACGCAGGTCAGCGTGAGCCTGGCGCGGGTCTGGTCGGGTGCGGGTCCGGGATTTTACGGTTGGGGCATGACATCGCTCGTGTATCAGCGGAGCATCGCGGGGCCGCGGCCCGGAGTGGAAACAGCCCGATGGTGGGGGCGGATGGCTCGCAATCCGCTCGAGACGTACGTCGCGCTCGCCCGGAGGTACGGTGACGCCGTTCAGTTGCCGCTCGGTTTGCGGCGGTCGTTCTTTCTGTTGTCGCGACCCGAACATGCCGAACATGTCCTGGTCGCGAACCAGTCCAACTATGTGAAGGCCGTGACGTACCGTCCGCTGCGGGTGTTTCTCGGGGACGGGCTCCTCACGAGCGAGGGGGAGACGTGGCGGCGGCATCGGCGGCTCGTGCAGCCGGTGTTCGCGCAGCGGCATATCGTCGCGTTCGCGCCGCGGATGGTGGAGATCGGCCGCCGGGCCGTGGAGCGGTGGCCCGACGGTGTGCTGCTCGACGCGGCGGACCAGATGCGGCGGATCACGCTGGACGTGGTCGGAGGGGCCCTGTTCGGCAGCGAACTGGCGGGAGAGTCCGCGAAGACCGGCCGGTCACTGGAAAGCCTGCAACGGGCCGTCGTGGTCGGGACGTTCCTGCCCGGCGCGTCGGCCCGGCGGGGGATCTACGCGCGTGTGCCGTGGTTGAAGGACGGCATGGCGCATCTCGACGAACTGGTCGAGAAGGTGGTGAAAGGGTCCGGTGGGGAGCTGCTCGATCTGCTGAAGGACGGCGGCGGTCTCTCCGACGAGGAGCTGCGCGACGAGGTGCTGACGCTGCTGCTCGCCGGGCACGAGACGACGGCCGCCTCCCTGGCCTGGACGTTCATGCTGCTTTCCCAGTACCCGGCGGCCCGGGAGCGGCTGGAGCAGGAAGTGGACGAGGTGCTCGCGGATAGGGATCCGCGGGCCGAGGACATCGACCGGCTGCCGTGGACGCGGGCCGTCCTCTCCGAGGCGATGCGGCTTCGTCCACCGGCATGGACCCTCGAACGTGACGCGGTCGACGACGATGAGGTGGCAGGAGTGCCGGTGCCCGCCGGGTCGACGGTGGCGGTCTCGCCGTTCCTGCTGCATCGGAACGTCGAGTTCTGGCCCAATCCGGAGGGTTTCCACCCGGAACGGTTCATGGGGACGCCGGAGCACCCCAGATACGCCTACCTGCCGTTCGGGGGAGGCAGGCGTATCTGTGTGGGCGCGGGGTTCGCGATGTTGGAGGCGACGCTGCTGCTCGCGACGATCACCCGGACCCATCGGCTCGATCTGGCGCCGGGCGTGTCCGTGGAGGCTCGGGCGGAGGTCACGCTCCGGCCCGCAGGTCTCGTCCCGATGCGGGTGACCCGCCGGTAGGGAGTCATTTCCCGCGCGGCAGCAGCAGCGCCGGGACGACGGCGAACGCGCCGATGACCAAAGCGATCCAGAAGGCGTGGCCGAAGGCGGTGGCCAGGAGCGGCGCGACCTGGACGCGTGCCTCGTCCGGCAGCGGGGCGTGCGCCGCCCCGGCCAGACCGGGGGCCCGCGCGGTGATCTCGTGTTGCAGGATCACCGCCAGCGTGGTCGTGCCGACGGACGCGCCCATGCGTTGCAGGGTGTTGATCGCACTGGTCGCCCGCGGGATCAGCGGTCCGGGCAGGCCCTGGTAGGCGGCGGCCATCGACGGCGTGATCGTCGCGCCGAGACCGAGGCCGATCACGAACAGCGCGGCGCCCAGCAGGACCGGTGAGGTGTCCGCGTGGATCTGGGTGTAGGCGGCGGTGCCCAGCAGGCCGAGCACGACGCCGGTGGGGACGACGACTCCCGCGCCGAGCCGGTCGGTCAGCCGTCCGGCCAACGGCATCGCCACCGCGGCGCCGACCGCCTGCGGGACGAGCAGCAGACCGGTGGCGAGCGGGCCGTGTCCGCGGACGATCTGCCAGTACAGCGGAAGCAGGACCAGAACGCCGAACAGCGCGACCGCCACGACCACGTTGGTGACGGCTGCGGCGGCGAAGCCACGGACGCGGAACAGCGAGATGTCGATCAGCGCCTGCCGGGTGCGGGCGTGCAGCACGTACAGGCCGATCAGCACGGCCGCCGCGCCGACGATGGCCCAGGTGCGCGGCTCGTCGAGGGCGCCGGGACGTCCGGCCTCGGTGGTGCCGTAGACGAACGCGGTCACGCCACCGCACAGCAGGAACAGGCCCCGGACGTCCAGGGACGCGGGACGCGACGGCGAACGCGGCAGCAGGCGCAGCGCGGCCACGACGGCGATCACGCCGAGCGGAAGGTTGACGAGGAAGATCCAGCGCCAACCGGCCGTCGAGATGGTCAACCCGCCGACGACCGGGCCGGCGACGGAGCCGAGCAGCATCGGCATGCCGATGAAGCCCATCACGCGCCCCATGCGCTCGGGCCCGGCGGCCCGCGCGAGGATCGTCTGCGCGACCGGGATGATCATTCCGCCGCCAAGGCCCTGGACGACGCGGAACGCGATGAGGCTGGGCATCGACCAGGCGGCCGCGCAGAGGGCGGACCCGGCGAGGAACAGCAGCAGCGCGGTGATCCAGACGCGGCGGGCCCCGAACCGTTCGGTGGCCCAACCGCTGATCGGAATGACGCCCGCGAAGCCCAGCATGTAGCCGGTGAGGACCCATTGGACGGTCCCGATGGAGGCGCCGAAGTCCTCGGCGAGCGTGCGGGTGGCGACGTTGACGGCGGTCGCGTCCACGATCGACATGATCGCGCCGAGCACCACCACCGTGCCGATCGCGATGATCGTCCGGTCGAGGGCGGATGCGGGCGGTCTGGTGGGGACGGTGGTGGTCATGGTGGGCACCTCGCATTTCAGGCCTGCCTTCAGGCGGGCCTGATGTTGTGGTTGTGGTGGAACACGTTCTGCGGGTCGTAGGTCCGCTTGATCTCGCGCAGCCGCCGGTGGTTCTCCGGGGTGTAGGCGGTCGCGGTCCGCGACGTGTCGTGCAGGAAGTTCAGGAACGAGCCGCCGGTGGAGTGCGCGGCCAGCGGCGCGGCGTCCGCGGTGGAGCCGTCGATGGTGATCGAGAACGGGACGTCGCGGTGGCCGACGGGGCCGGAGTCCGGGGCGGGACGGGCCATGGCGCCGCCCCAGTGCCTGACCTCGATCCCGGCCGCGTCGCTGCGCGCGATGGCGGTGATCAGTGCGTCGGGCAGGTCGGCGAACAGGTGGAAGTGGTGGGGCGGGGTGCCGCCGAGCGACTCGGTCTCGGCGTAGGGCATCGTCCGGAAGTCGTGCTGCAGCGGCGGCCCACCGGCGTTCCAGAGCGACCGCAGGGCCCGCGCGCCCTCATCGGCGTCGCCCGCGTGGACGCCGCGGACGATGACGACCCGTCCGTGTTCGGCATGGTTCGTCACGGCGACGGTGACGCTCAGCGCGTCGGGACGGGTTTCGGCCTCGTCCCGGAAACGGGTGAGCACCTCACCGGCCCGGGAGGCGGGGTAGACGGCGGTGCCCGCGAACACCGTGGACACCGGGTGGAGCCGGAACTCCAGTGAGGTGACGACGCCGAAGTTGCCACCGCCGCCGCGCAGCGCCCAGAACAGGTCGGCGTTCTCGTGGGCGTCGGCGGTCACGGTCCGGCCTTCGGCGGTGACGACCGTCGCGCGCAGCAGGTGGTCGGCGGCGAACCCGTAGCGCCGCGCGAGCCAGCCGACGCCGCCGCCGAGGGTGTAGCCGGTGACGCCGACGGACGCGTGCGAGCCCGACAGCGGTGAGAGCCCGAGCGGCGCGGCGGCGGCGAGGACGTCGCTCCAGCGGGCACCGGGGCCGACGCGGGCGGTGCCGCGGGACGGGTCGACCAGCACACGCGCCATACGGGACGTCTTGAGCAGCACTCCTTCGTCCGGCGGGACGAGGGTTCCGTGCCCGGTGGCCTGGACGGTGAGGGGCACCCCACGGTCGCGGGCGGTGAGGATCGCGGCGCGGACGTCCGCCGTGCCGGTGGCCTCGATGACGTGGAGGTCGCGGGTTCGGGACGCGGTCGAGGTGTTCATGGTCGTCCTTCCGGAGGTTTTTTCTCCACTTGTTCGCACCGTAACACTAGCCGGAGGGTTTGTCTCCACTTGTGTCCGTAGACTCTTTCCGGCCGCCCCGACGGGCGTCGGAGTGTTGTGCGTCTGATCACACATTATGGTCATAAATCTTGATAGTCAATGATCGTGACTAAAGTTAATTGGAGGGTATGCCTCCGGATGCTTGCTACGCTGATCCCATGGGGCAGCAGCCGAAAGGCGCCGAGCGCCCGCTCCGCGCGGACGCCCGCGACAATCGCAACCGGATCATCGCCGCCGCCGCGGAGGTGTTCGTCGAACAGGGCCCGGGCGCGCCGCTGGAGGAGATCTCCCGGCGCGCCGGCACCGGCATCGCGACCCTGTACCGGCGGTTTCCCGACCGTAAGGCGCTGGCCAGGGCCGTCGCCCTGGACGCGCTTCAGCGCACGGCGGCGGAGGCCCGGCGGGCCCGGGACGAGGAGCCGACCGCGTTCGCCGCGCTGGTCCGTTACGCGCACCGTGTCCTGGACATCCGGATCGGCGCGGTGTTCCCCGTCCTGCTGAACGAGATCCCGTTCGACGACGCGGAGATCTCGGCCGTCCGGGAGGACGGCGTCGCCGTCATGAAGGGCCTTGTCGCGACGGCCCAGGAGGACGGCGACCTCCGCCCGGACGTGACGCACGCCGACATCGGGATGCTGCTCGTGCGGCTGTCCCGTCCACTCCCCGGACCGATGCCGCGCCAACTCACCGAGGAACTCGCGCACCGGCATCTCGACCTGCTGATCGACGGGCTACGCGCGTCCGCCGAACGGACCGGAACGCTCGGCGGCCCCGCCCTCACCTTCGGTGATCTGGAGGCCCTGGGAGACCGGTCCGACGCCGACTCGTGACGGCGCCCGGCGGCCGCACACGCGCCGTCGGCCCGCGCCGATGTGACTGGACGTCTCGAATGGGCACAGGGATGCCATGAACGTCACAGGAATCATCAGCGCGATCGTCATCGGAGCGATCATCGGGGCGCTGGGGCGGTTGATCCTCCCCGGACGCCAGCCCATCGGCATCATCCTCACCGTGGTCGTCGGAATCGTGGCGGCGATCGCCGGAACGGCGATCGCGCAGTCGGTCGGCGTGGACACGACCAAGGGAATCGACTGGATCGAGTTGGTGTTCCAGGTCGGCCTGGCGATGCTGGGCGTCGCCCTGGTCGCGGGGCTGAAGGCGCGCCGCAAACACCGTCGCGTGCCTCGCTGACCACCGGCGGCGCGCGGCGCGCGGCCCGTCGTCCGTCCGGAGACCGGAACGGGAGCCTCGACGGGAATCGCCGCTCGCTGTCCCGGACCGTGCCCAAATGTGCCGAGTGCCCCGGGCGCGCGGCGGTGTGCGTGGCAGAATGACGACCCGTCGTGGAGCGTGGTAAACGCCCGGGAGGGAGGTGCGGCGGCGTGTCCGAAGCCGGTCGGCGCCGTTCGACGCCCGCCCGACCGGCCCTGTCCCCGCACGGGCACCCGCAGCGACCTTCGGGTTCGTCTTCGGGTTCGTCGTCGGGTTCGTCTTCGCGCCCGTCCTGGCGTCGACGCGGTGTCCGGAAGGTCGCGACACTGGCGGCGCTGACGCTCGGCGCCGCGGTCGCCGCGCCGGGGGCGGTGGCGTCCGGCGCACCCGTCCAGGCGGCGACCGTCCAAACGGCGACCGTCCAAGCGGCGACCGACCAGATCCGCGCCCGCGAATGGCACCTGGACGTCCTGCGCGCACCGAGGGCGTGGCGCTACTCCAAGGGACGCGGCGTCACCGTCGCCGTCCTCGACACCGGCGTCGACCAGCATCATCCCGACCTCACCGGACAGGTCGTCAACGGGCCCGACCTCACCGGCGGCACCCGGCGGCCCGGCTCCCGCTACTGGGGCCTGCACGGCACCTCGATGGCGAGCATCATCGCCGGTCACGGCCACGGGCCGGGGCAGTCGCAGGGCATGATGGGCGTCGCGCCGCAGAGCCGCGTCCTGTCCGTCCGCGTCACGCTGGAGAACGACGACCCGCTGCGCCGCGACGGCGGACAGCAGGCGGGCGCCGGCGACCGCGACGCCGTCGCGCAGGGCATCCGGTACGCCGTCGACCATGGCGCCGAGATCATCAACATGTCGCTCGGCGGCGGTCGCCAGGCCTACAACGGCACCGCGTCGCAGGAGCGGGCGATCGAGTACGCGCTCAGCCGCGGCGTTGTCCTGATCGCGTCGGCGGGCAACGACGGGTCCGGGACCAACCGCAAGAACTTTCCCGCCGCCTACCCGGGGGTGATCGCCGTCGGCGCGCTCGACCGCGGGCTGCGCCTCTGGAAGGACAGCAACCGGCGGTCCCGCGCGGTGATCTGCGCGCCCGGCGTGGACATCGTCAGCGCCGACGCCAGCGGCGCCTACATCGTCGGGACCGGCACCAGCGCCTCGTCCGCGATGGTCGCCGGGGTCGCCGCGCTCGTCCGGTCCCGGTACCCGACGCTGACCCCGACCGAGGTGCGGCAGGCCCTGATCAAGGGGTCGCCGCCGCGCCGCGGGCAACCGACCGGCTCCACGACCTGCCGGGGACCGGTCGACGCCGTCCGGACGCTCGTCGCCGCCCACGCGATCAGCAAGACCTCCGGCGGGCCGCTGGAGACACCGACCCCGCCCGCGGCCCCACGACCCGCCGCGGAGGCGGAGGAGCGCGAGGGCGTGGGCCTGCTGATCCCGATCGCCGCCATCGGCGCCGGGCTTCTGATCTTCGTCGTGCTGGCGCTCGTCCGGCTCCGGCGACGGCGGCGCCCGGACGAGGACCCCGGCACCGACCTCGTCCCCTACTACGGCCTCCCGGCCGCGCCGCCCGTGCGACGCGCGCCCGAGACCGTCACGCCGCCCGAGATCGCACCGCCGCCCGAGATCGCACCGCCGAGGAGCGCGCCGTCGGAGAACGCGCCTGCGGGTGGCACGCCCGCGGACGGCGCGCCTGCGGGTGGCGCGCCGGCCGGTGTGCCGCTCTGGCAGAGCCCCGAGGCGTATCCGCGTCCCCCGATGCCGGACATGCCGCCGGTCGACCCCAAGGACGGTTCCTGGAACGTCCCTCCCCAGGGCGCCGGCACACCGCCCCGGGCCGAAGGGCCTCCTGCGTTGCCCCCTGCGTTGCCGCCGGGACGACCGCCGCTCGGGTCGAACGAGCTTCGTCCGTTCATCCCCGGCGAGTACGTCGCGAACCACGGAAACGGCGGACACGTGCCCAAGGGCTACGTCCCCAACGGTCGCCGGTTCGGACCGGGCCGCAACGGCGACCACCGGAACGGGAACGGGTCCAACGGCACTCACCTCAACGGCTTCGGATTCCACCGCAACGGTTCGGCCCGAAACGACGACGGCGCCTCCGGAACGGCCGACGGCAGCCTCAGCGCGCCCCTCCCGGCTGTTCCCCCGGACCCGCCCGAACCGCAGGACGACAAGCCGCCGCACGGGCCCGTCCCGCCCCCGGAAGAGGACGACGACGACCGCCGCCCGCCGTCCCGCTGGTGAACGGCGCCCCGGCGCGGTACTCCGCCGGGCGTAGCGCGGGAGTCTCCGACCGGACGATGCAGGCCCTCGAACCCGCCATCGAGCATCGAACTCATCCGAACAACACAGGAAGGGTCGATGAACCATGTTGACGACATTGGTGGCAGAGGCGACGGCGCTGCATCCGGGGCCCTGGGAGGACGGCGGGGACGCCCCCGCCTTCTGGCCCGTGTTCCCGATCACGTTCGCCCTGTTCTGGCTGGCCGTGCTGGGGGCGGCGTTCTACCTGATCCGCCGCCGGACGAACAGCGGCGGCGCGGCGGCGGCCGATCCGATGGCCAAGGCTCAGGAACTGCTCGCCGAACGGTTCGCCCGCGGCGAGATCGACGAGGACGAGTACCTCATGCGCAGTTCGGCACTCCGCAACGGAGGCTGAGCCGGGCCGACCTAGTCGGCGGCGCCCGCCTCCTTGAAGATCTCGTCGACGCCGTCGGCGTACCTCGGCGCATGGGCCGCCGCGTCCGCGAAACGGGTGAGCAGCCGGGCGAAGTCGGCCCGCTCGTCCGCCGACCAATCGGTCATGAGCGCGTCGAGGTACGCCCGGCGGAACCGGTCGGCGACCTGCTTGACGCGCCGTCCGGCGTCGGTCAGCCCGAGGTTGGCGCGGCGCGCGTCCACGGGGGAGGGGCGCCGGGACAGCAACCCGGCGTCGATGGCGTGCCCGACCAGGCGGCTCGCCGTCGACGGGTCGATCTCCAGCCGTTCCGCGACGGCGCCGACGGTGATCTCGTCGTGCGGGCGGTCCGCGGCGTCGGCGGTGAGGGCGGCGACGGCGTTCACCACCATCAGGTTGGAGATCTGCAGCGGCCGCTCGCCGGTGGCGCCGGGCGTCTGCGCCCGGATCCGCTTCATGAGCTCGGGCTTGGCCCAGACGTGACGCAGATGGAACAGCGCCGTCCCGATGTCCGCGAGGACGGGGTCGGCGAGGCGTTCGTCACGCGTCGGCGGCATGTCCCGGCCGCCGTGCCGTCCCGCGCCGGAGGTCTTCGTCGGCATGCGAGGTCTCCGTTTCGTGCCTGTCATGTCGGACGCCGGACGCTGCGGACCCCCACCCTAACGCATGTAGTCTGCACACGTTCGGTGACCGGTGGGACCGGAACTCACCAGCGGTCCGCCTGGGACACACGGCGCTGAAGATCCCCAGGTGAACGGGGATGTGATGCACTGAACCGGCGGCCATCGTTCCCCGCGAACAGCCGGTACTTGTCGGCGCGGACGCGTAACATGACACCCGCCCGAACCCGGACGACCCGGGATCAGTAACCACAGAGGGGACCTGATGCGAGCGGCGAACGCCCCCGGTGACCCCCGCGGTGACGTCCCTCCCCAGGACGGAAGCATGGACGATGCCCCCGAACCACCCGTGACCGAAGAGGAGGGCGGACCCGACGACGCCGCCTTCCCCGCAGACCAGCTCTCCGACCGTGACCGCCGCATCCTCGCCTTCGAGCGGCAGTGGTGGAAGTACGCCGGAGCCAAGGAACAGGCCATCCGCGAGATGTTCGACATGTCGGCGACGCGGTACTACCAGCTCCTCAACATCCTCATCGACCGACCCGAGGCGCTGGAGTGCGACCCCATGCTCGTCAAGCGCCTTCGCCGGATGCGGACACAGCGGCAGCGCAACCGCGCCGCGCGGCGACTCGGCATCCGGCCCTGACCGGCCGTCCCCGACCTCCCGCCGTGGCCGTCGACCTCGCGGGTTCGGCTGGCGGCACGCCGAACGGAGAGGGTTCACTGGTCACGTGACGATTCCCCGCTCCCTGACGGCCGCCGGAACCGACGGCCTCGACGCGATACGCAAGACTCCGGCCGGGGCCGTCCTCGGCCTCGACTTCGACGGCACCCTCGCGCCGATCGTCGACGATCCGGCCTCGGCCCGGGCACACCCGGGCGCCGCGCCCGCGCTCGCCCGGCTCGCCCCGCGGGTGGGCGCCGTGGTGATCGTCACCGGGCGTCCCGCCGCCGTCGCCGTCGAGTACGGCGGGTTCGAGGACGTCGACGGGCTCGTCGTCCTCGGACAGTACGGGCTCGAACGCTGGGAGTCGGGCGTACTGTCCGAGCCCGAGCCGCCGCCCGGCGTCGCCGAGGCCCGCGCCAAGCTGCCCGGCATCCTGGCGGCCGCCAAGGCCCCGCCGGAGACCTTCGTCGAGGACAAGGGCCAGGCGCTCGCCGTGCACACCCGCCGCTGCGCCGAACCGGAGGTCGCGCTCGAACGGCTGCGCAGCATCCTCGCCGCGCTCGCCGAACGCACCGGGTTGGCGCTGGAGCCGGGACGGTTCGTCCTCGAACTGCGCCCGCCGGGCATGGACAAGGGGATGGCGCTGCGCACGTTCGTCGCCGAGCGCGGGGAGCGTCCGTCCGGTGTCCTGTTCGCCGGGGACGACCTCGGCGACCTGGCCGCCTTCGACGCCGTCGAGTCGCTGCGCGCCGACGGCGTGCCCGGAGTGCTGGTCTGTAGCGGATCCGCCGAGGTCACGGCACTGGCCGACCGCGCGGACCTGGTCGTGGACGGCCCGTCCGGCATCGTCGACCTACTGGAAAAACTCGCCGACTCCCTCTAAAACCCCGAGACGCCCAGGCCCCGCCCACCAACCCAAAGCCAACGCGATGTGGCGACCCAAAGCGGACGCATGTGGCGACAGGGACCCGCTGCGGTGTGCCGACCGAAGCCGACACGGTGTGCCGACACGGAGCGGACGCGGTGTGCTGACCCGAAAGCGGACGCGGTGTGCCGACCCGAAGCCGACACGAAAGCGGACGCGGTGTGCCGACACGGAGCGGACATGGTGTTACGACAGGGATCTGATGCGGTGTGCGGATGCGGGGTGGTGTGGTTACAGGGTGGTGACACGGGAACGCCGCGGCCCTTGCGGGGCGCGGCGTTCGCGGTCGGGGCGGTTCATTCGGCTTCGGGGTCGTCGGCGAGGATGCCGTAGAGGCGGCGGCGGGCGTCGTTGACGACCTCCAGCGCGCGGGCCCGCTGCGTCTCGCTGCCGACCGCCATGACCTGCTGGAGGGCGACCACCAGCCGGCCGATCGCCTCGCGTTCGCGCACGACGTTCTCGCCCGCGGCCTCGGTGACCTCGTCCCAGGGCGCGGTGGTCTGCGCCGACGCCTCCTCCCGGCCCGTGTCGGTGAGGGAGAACAGCCGCTTTCCGCCGTCCTCCTCGCTGCTGACCAGGCCTTCGTCCTCCAGCATCTGGAGGGTCGGGTAGACCGAGCCGGGGCTCGGCCGCCAGACGCCGCCGGTGCGGCCGTCCAACTCCTGGATCATCTCGTAGCCGTGCATGGCGCGCTCGGCGAGTAGGGCGAGCAGTGCCGCGCGGACATTCCCGCGCCGGGTCCGCCGCCCGCGTCCGCCGCGACCACCGCGTCCGCGATGGCTCGACCCGGGACCGAAGTGGGAACCGCCCGGACCACCCGCCCCCCACTGACCGAACGGATCCCCGCGACGCCCGCGGTCCTGCGGGCCACGGAAGCCGCCGTACCTTCTCCTCGCGTGCTCGTACATGTTCACTCCTCAAGCTAATGATCGATTGCGATGTATTAACGATATATCGGCAACAGGTCGCGATGCAACCCTGAAGAGGGCAGCATGAGGAGAGCGCACGGCGGCGCGGAATGAACGGGCACGGACCGGCGCGAGCTCGCGCGTCAGCCGAGGGGGCGGAGGGAAGGCGTCAGGGGCCGGTGACCTTCAGGCTGTCGAGGATGTCCTTCGTGGCGCCCCGGTCGTCGGTCTCCTTGACGCGGATCCACAGCCCGAACCTGCCGGACTTGTCGCGCAGACCGACCTCGGTGACGGACGGCGTGCCGACCTTGCAGGCGGTGAAGCGCGTGATCGTCCCGGTGAGGGCCTTGTCCGGGGTGGTGTAGTTCTCCGGCTCGTCCTTCGTGCACTGCGAGTGGGAGGCCGCGCTCGGCGGCGGCAACTGGCCGGGACGCAGGTCCGTGGTCACGCCGATGAAGACACCCGGGCCCTTGCCGTTGCCGAGGAACGCCGCCTTGTCGGGCGTCGCGCGCAGGACGGGACGCGGCTGGGCGTCGTTGAGGTTGACCGTGGACGGCGTCCAGGTCGACTCCTGCGTCGCCTTCGGCCAGGCCTTCGGCACCGCCGCCTTGATCTTGCCCGCGTCGTCGGAGACCGCGACGAAGTCCTTCGGAATCGCGGGCGTCTTCTTCTCGCCCTTCTCGCCCCCGTCGTCGCCGGAGAACAGGACGCCGAGGATCAGGCCGCCGACCAGCGCGACGGCCAGAACGACGACGGTGATGATCAGCGGTGTGGCGAACTTTCCGGTGGTGCCGCCGCCGAGCTTGCCCAGCAGGCCGCGCACGCCGCCGGACCCCTGGCCCGGCCTCTGGCCCTGGCCCTGGATCGGTCCGGGCGGGGCCTGGAAGCCGGTCGGTGGCGGCGGGACCTGCGCGCCACCATAGGCCTGCGGACCGCCCGGGGCCTGGGGACCGCCGGGAGCCTGCGGACCGCCGGGGCCCATCGGCGGTACCGGCGCGTCCTGGGGGGCGCCGTTCTGCGGTGGTCGTGTCGGGAACACGGCGGTCTTGCCGTCGCCGTCGCCGTCGCCGTCGCCGTCGACCGGTCCACCGGGCTGCTGTGGCGGCGTCGGGTACGGGTGCCGCATCGCCGCGGCCCGGCCGTTGTCGTGGTCGGGCGCGGTCGGTGGCTCGCCCTGCCCGAACCGTGTGGCCCGGCCGTTCGGGTCGTCCACGATCGTCTGGTCGTGGTCCGCCGCCGGTGCCGGTGGCCCGGCCGGTCCCGCCGGCGCGGCCGGGACGCGCATCTCGGACGTGCGGACGTCGTCGTCCCCGGGCTGGTCGAGCCGTGTTCGCATCTCCCGCGGACCGGCCTGCCCCGCCGGAACCCCCTGCTGCCCGGGAGCGCCCTGCCCGGGGGCGGGCGGCTGGAAGCGGGTGCCGTCGCGGTAGAAGTCCTGGACGGTGGCGTCCGCGTCGATGCGCGGGGCCGGCGACGGCGGAATATGGGTCGGGCGCAGCGTGGACAGCGCCTCCGCGAACGCCTCGGCGGTCGGCCACCGCTTCTCCCGCTCGACCTCCAGGGCCCGCAGGATCACCTGGTCGACCTCCGGGGGGACGCCCTCGCGCCGCTCGCTCGGCGGCGACTTGACCGGCGCCGGGCCGGGCGGCCGTCCGGCGACCATGTGGTACGTCAGCGCGCCGAGCCCGTACACGTCGGCGCGGACGTCCAGGCCGCCGCCGAACCTCGCCTGCTCCGGCGACATGTACCCGGGCGTCCCGACAGGCAGAGTGAACGCCCCCGACGCGTGCGCGAGCGCCTTCGCCAGGCCCAGGTCGGCGATCAGCAGCTTCTCTCCGCCGTCGGGCGTCGACTGGAACAGCACGTTGGACGGCTTGAGGTCGCGGTGGATCACGCCCAGCGTGTTGATCACCTCGACCCCGTGGGCGATCTCCTCCGCGAGCGCGATGGCCTCGTTGACCGGAAGTGGCCGCTCACGCATCCGGTCGCCGAGCGTGCCGCGGTCCGCGTACGACATCACGAAGTAGGGACGGCGGTCCGGAAGCTCACCGATGTCGTGCACCCGGACCAGCCGCTCGGAGTCGGCGCGGCGCAGGATCCGGGCCTCCTCCAGGAAACGGTTGCGCACATCGAGATCGTCGATCAGGCTTCCGGACAGGACCTTTATGGCCACCTGGGAATCCAGGGCGTCGTCGTGCCCCAGCCATACAGAGGCGAACGCCCCCGAACCCAGGACGCGTTCGATCCGGTATCGGCCTACTGATGGTGGGAAAGACACTCCCGTATCATCCCAACAACGGGGTGAGTGTGCGAACAAGCATTGAGGCGGCATGGCATTCGACGAGAGGACCGAGGAGCTGGCGGTCAAGGCCGCCCAGGGCGATCAGGGCGCCCTCAACGAGCTTCTCCGCAAGATCGAGCCTGACGTGCTGCGGCACAGCTCCCGGTTCCTGCCCTGCCGACAGGACGCGGAAGAGGCCTGCCAGGACGCGTTGTTGCAGGTCGCGCGGAACATTCACCGGTTCGAGGGCCGGTCGAGGTTCAGTACGTGGCTGCACGTCGTCGTCGCCAATTCCGCCCGGTCCACCTACCGGTCGCTGAAACGGCGGTCGGTGGAGCAGGCGGGCGAGCTTCCGCAGCAGCGCCCCGACCCGCGCCGCACCAGCGTCATCGCCGGCTCGCGCGTCGACATCCTGGACGCCATGGAAGACCTCGAGGCCCGCAAGCCGGACCTCATCCAGGCCCTCGTCCTGCGGGACGTGTCCCAGCTGGAGTATGCGGAGATCGCCGAGCAGCTCGGATTGCCGCTCGGCACGGTGAAGTCCCGCATCCACGAGGCGCGCAAGCAGGTCAGGCAGACGCTCGGCGACTCCTACACCTGACGCCTGACCTCGCCAAACGTCGGTCATCTGCCGGTAACGGTGCGTTCATGGACCCGGTGTGGAACCGGGTCCGTGAGCCACCATGCCGTGCATGTCATCCTGCCCGGACCCCCGCCAAGACCGTCCGATCTTCATCATCGGGTGCCCGCGTTCGGGGACGACGCTGTTGCAGCTGATGCTGCACTCGCATCCCCGGATCGCCGTCCCCGCGGAGACGAAGTTCGTCCTGCCCGCCTATACGGCGAGGTGTGATTTCGGTGACCTCGGGGTCAGGGAGAACAGGCGTGCGCTCGCCGACTGGATCACACGCGACCGGTCGACCAAGTTCCACGCGCTCGGCCTGGACGCCGCCGAGGTCGCCGACGAGATCGTCGCCGGACCGCCGACACTGGGCTCGGCGATCGCCACCGTGTTCCGCGCGTACGCGCGCCGGTCCGGCAAGCCCCGCTGGGGCGACAAGCGGCCGAGCTACCTCCGGTACGTCGGCCCGCTGCTGCGCATGTTCCCGGAGGCGCAGTTCGTCCACCTCATCCGGGACGGCCGCGACTGCGTCGCCTCGCTGCTGGAGATGCCCTGGTACGACCAGGACATCAACCACGCCGTGTCCGTGTGGCGGGAGGCCATCGACCGCGGCCGCAGGCTCACCGAACGACTCGGCCCCGACACCTACTACGAGATGCAGTACGAGCGTCTCGTCGCCGACCCGACCGACGAGCTGACCCGGCTCTGCGGATTCCTCGGCGAGGAGTTCGACCCGGCGATGACCCACCCGGACGGTCTCGCCAAGCAGACCGTCTCGTCCGGGAAGCAATGGCACGGCCGGACGAAGGACACCGTCACCACCTCCCACGTCGGTTCATGGGCGCAACGACTCGCGCCCTGGGAGATCAGCCTGGCGGAGGCCGCGTTCGGAGAGCGGCTCGCCGAGTACGGCTACGAGCCGAGCGGCCTACCAAAGCCGCCCGCGTCCCAGCTCGCCCGCTTCGCCAAGGTCAGCGCCCACCGCCGCATGGCGCAGAGCAAGGCCGCACTACGCGACCGCTGGAAACAGCGCTACGAGCCGAACCCGGTCGCCTGCGTCCCGACCCACGAAACCACCGCAACCCCGGCCCCCTGACCCCAACCCGGCACCCCTGCCGTCCGGGTACCCCGCCGGTTTGGACGCCCTCCCAGCCGGGACGCTCTGCCGCCCGGCGCCTACCGTCCGAACGTCCCGTTGTCCGGGCGCCCCGCCGTCCGGGCGCGCCGCCGGTTGGGCGTCCTTCCAACGGGACGCTCTGTCGCCCGAGCGCTTTGTCGTTCGGGTGCTTTGTGGCGCGAGCGCACCGTCGGGGCCTTGTCGTTCGGATGCGTTGGTGTCCAGGGCGCTCGATTGTCCGAGCGCCCTGTTGTCCGGGCGCCCCTACGTTCGGGCGTCCTGTTGACCGGGGCTCTGTCGATTGGACCTGCGGTGTGAGCGCCGTCGTTCGGGCGCTCTGTCGTGAAAGCGCCTACGGTCGGGGCCTTGTCGTTCGGATGCGTTGGTGTCCAGGGCGCTCGATTGTCCGAGCGCCCTGTTGTCCGGGCGCCTGTCGTTCTGGCGTCCGCCTGTCGTTCTGGTGTCCCTGTTGTTCAGGGCGGCGGGGTTAGTCGAGGGCGGTTAGTTGGTTGGCGAACCAGGTTTGGGGTGGGAGTGCGGTTGCGGCGGCGGCGAGGCGGGCGCAGCGGTCGGAGCGTTCGTGGCGTGGCATCAGGAGGGCCCGATGGAGTGTCTCCGCGGTCTGCGACACGTCGTAGGGGTTGATGGTCAGCGCGTCCTCGGAGAGTTCCGCCGCGGCGCCCGCCTCCCTGGACAGGACCAGCGCGCATCCGCGCTCCGACAGGACGGGTCCTTCCTTCGCGACCAGGTTCATCCCGTCCCTGATCGGGTTGACGAGCAGGACGTCGGCGAGACCGAGGGCGGCCAAAGAACGGGGATGGTCGTCGTTCACCTGGAGGATCAGCGGATCCCAGTCCGCGGTGCCGAAATCGTCGGTGATCTGCTCGGCCGTGCGCTGGACGGCCGCCGTGTACTCCCGATACTCGGGCAGGTCGTACCGGGACGGGTACGCGAACGCCAGGTGCACCACCCGTCCACGCCATTCGGGATGGTTGACGAGCAACTCGCGGTAGGCGTCGAGCCCTCGCACGATGTTCTTCGAGAGTTCCGTCCGGTCGATCCGGACGATGAGTTGACGGTCGCGCACCTGTTCGCGCAGTGCGCGTGCCCGTTCGACGACGTCCGGTTCGGTGGCGCGTCGACGCAACGCCGTTCCGTCGACGCCGAGCCCGTGCACGCCCACACGTGTGACGTGCCCGGAGCAGGTGACGGTGCGGGCCGTGCGGTCGACACGCGCGCCCGGCAGTAGTTCGCAGCAGTCGAGGAACGCGGACGCCCAACGCTCGGTGAGGAACCCCGCGTGGTCGGCGCCGAGGATGCCGAGAAGGATCTGCGTGCCGATGTCGTCCGGTAGCAGCCGGTAGTACTCGGGCGGTGCCCACGGCGTGTGCGAGAAGTGCACGATCTTCAGGTCGGGACGCCGGTCGCGCAGCATCCGCGGTGCCAGCGACAGGTGATAGTCCTGGATCGCGGTCTTCGCGCCCGGTGCGGCGTCGCGGGCCAGGGCGTCGGCGAACGCCGCGTTGTACGCCTCGTAGGACTGCCAGTCGCGGCGGGAGCGGGCGTCGAAATGGGGGCTGCGCGGGGTGTCGTACAGGAGATGGTGGACGAACCACAGCGTCGAGTTGGCCACGGCGTTGTACGCGCGGTGGAACGTCCCGGCCGGAATGTCGAGCATCCGCACCGCGGCACCGCCGGTGTCGTAGCCGGCGAGGTCGAGGCGTCCGTCGGGTGATCGCCGGGCGGCCGTCCGGTCGGCGTCGCCCAGGCTCGCGCACACCCACAGCACGTCCGGAGCGTCCGCCTCCGTCCCGGCGGGCTCCGGCGGACCGGGGGCGCCCATGACGGCGGCGAGGCCCGACACCAGTCCGCCGGCGCCGCGCCGCATGGTGAGCGACCCGTCGTCCGCCAGTGAGAACGAGACCGGTCCGCGGTTCGACGCCACCAGCACTTGGCTCATAACCGCAGGGTCTCAGTTGCCGTCGGCGCGCTCAAAGGGACCCGCTGTGGTCCTCGCCACCTCGCGATTAGCGGGTAAAGCGGAGGGTATCCGGCGGCAATGAGCAGGACCGAGACGAGAAAGACCGTGCTCGTCGCCGGTGCCGCCAACCTCGTCCTCGCGATCGCGAAGCTGATCGCCGGGCTCGCGGCCGGGTCCAGTGCGATGCTCGCGGAGAGCGCGCACTCCGTGGCGGACACCCTCAACCAGAGTTTTCTCCTCGCCTCCCTGCGGCGCAGCGAACGTCCCCCCGACCGGCGCCACCCGTTCGGATACGGCAACGAGACCTACGTCTGGTCGCTGCTCGCCGCGTTCGGGATCTTCGTCGCCGGGGCCGGGTTCTCGATCTTCGAGGGCGTGCTGACCATGACCGGCCACGGCGGCTCCGGAACGGATGTGCGGCTCGCCTACGCCGTGCTCGTGCTCGCCGCCGTCCTGGAGGGGGCGTCCTGGCTCCGCGCGTACCACCAGGCGCGCAAGGAGACCCGCGAGAACGGGCGCGACATCCTCGAACACGTGCGCCGGTCGCCGGACGTGACGTTCAAGACGGCGCTGTTCGAGGACGGCACGGCCATGATCGGCCTCGCGTTCGCCGCCGCCGGGCTGACCCTCCGTGAGATCACCGGCTCCGACTTCTGGGACGGTCTGGCGTCCGTCCTCATCGGCCTGCTGCTCATCGTCCTGGCGTTCTGGATCGGACGCGAGAGCGTGAGCCTGCTCATCGGGCAGGCCGCCGACCCGGCCGCGCAACGGCGGATCCGCGCGGAGATCGTCGGCGCGCCCGGGGTGACCGGCGTGGACGAGCTGCTCACCATGCACTTCGGCCCGGAGCAGATCCTCGTCGCCGCCAAGGTCTATTTCTCCGACGACCTCAGCGCCGACCAGGCCGAGGACGTCGCCGAGGCGATCGACCGCCGGCTCCGGGAGCGGCTGCCGACCGTCCGGCACGTGTTCCTGGACCCCACCCAGCGCCCTACACGGGGTGGCCCGCGTGATCAAGAGCGCGCCGGGTAACGTTCACATGGGTGGACCCGCCCTGTCTGACATCCGGTCAGATCAGGTAAAGTCACCCATACGCGTTGAAAGCGCCGACAACTGAATATTGCTCATCCAGAGGGGTGGAGGGACCGGCCCGACGAAGCCCCGGCAACCACTCGGCTGACGCGCACTCGCGATCCTGCGAGGCCGGCCGGGAGATGGTGCCAACTCCGGCCTGCGACCAGGGTGGCGCAGGAAAGATGGGGAGAAAGGCCTCGCCCGTATGGCACTCACGCCTGCCACCGACCTAGGAAACGCCACCGCTCTCGTCTGCCGCGAATGCGGTTCGTCCCGCGACCTCGGGCCCTACTACGCCTGCGAGGAGTGTTTCGGCCCCCTGGAGATCGCCTACGACTTCGGGGGAGTCACCCGCGCGGACATCGAGGCGGGACCGCACAACATCTGGCGTTACCGGGCGCTGCTGCCCGTCCCGTCGAACGTCGCCGACACACCCAACACCGAGCCCGGCCTGACCGCGCTCGTCCGCGCCGACAACCTCGCGGAGAGCCTCGGCCTGCGGAACCTGTGGGTGAAGGACGACAGCGGCAACCCGACCCACTCGTTCAAGGACCGCGTCGTCGCGGTCGCGCTCGCCGCCGCCCGCGAACTCGGCTTCAAGGTGCTGGCGTGCCCGTCCACCGGCAACCTCGCCAACGCCGTCGCCGCCGCCGCGGCCCGCGCCGGGATCCGCAGCGCCGTGTTCGTCCCGTCCAACCTCGAAGCCCAGAAGATCATCACGACGGCCGTGTACGGCGGGACGTTCGTGACCGTCGACGGCAACTACGACGACGTGAACCGGCTCGCGTCCGAGATCGCCGGGGAGCAGGACGACTGGGCGTTCGTCAACGTCAACGTCCGGCCCTACTACGCCGAGGGCTCCAAGACCCTCGGCTATGAGATCGCCGAACAGCTCGGCTGGCGGCTGCCCGACCAGATCGTCGTTCCGGTCGCGTCCGGCTCCCAGCTCACCAAGATCGACAAGGCCTTCCAGGAACTGATCAAGCTGGGCCTCGTCGCGGACAGGCCGTACCGCGTCTTCGGCGCCCAGGCCACCGGCTGCGCCCCGGTCGCCACCGCGTTCAAGGACGGGCACGACGTCATCCGCCCGGTGAAGCCCGACACGATCGCCAAGTCGCTCGCGATCGGCAACCCGGCCGACGGCCCCTACGTCCTGGACGTCGCCCGCCGCACGGGCGGCGCCGTCGAGGACGTCACCGACGCCGAGGTGGTCGAGGGCATCCGCCTCCTCGCCCGCACCGAGGGGATCTTCGGCGAGACCGCGGGCGGCGTCACCGTCGCCACCCTCCGCAAGCTCATCGCGTCCGGGACGCTCGACCCGTCCGCCGAAACGGTGATCATCAACTCGGGGGACGGGCTGAAGACCCTGGACGCCGTCGCACCCGCCGTCGCACCGTCCGCGAACATCGCCCCGTCCCTGGAGGCTTTCCGCGCCGCGGGCCTCGCCTGAGAACAAAGGAGCAGCATGAGCAGCGTTTCCGTGCGCATTCCGACGATCCTGCGGACCTACACCGGCGGCGAATCGGAGGTGAAGGCCGAGGGCGACACCCTCCGCGCCGTCGTCGCCGACCTGGAGGCCAGCTACTCCGGCATCTCCGCCCGCATCCTGGACGACTCGGGCAAGATCCGCCGCTTCGTCAACGTCTATGTCGGTGACGAGGACGTCCGCTTCGCCGAGGGACTGGACACACCGACCCCCGCGGGCGCCCAGATCTCCATCATCCCCGCCGTGGCGGGAGGCTGAGAGGCCCCAGGCCCCGGCGCAGAGATGCGCCGGGGCCGATCCCACCATGCCCCGGACCGACGCCTTGATCAGCATCTCTCGATGAAAGCCTGAAAACCCGGCACGGGATTTCTACGATCATCCGGTGATGAAAGGTCTCCTCTGGCGTTGGACGGCCGTCCTCCCGCCCACTCTCACCGGCATGAGCATCGCGGGACTATGGGGCATGTCGGCCCTGGAAGAACGGGCCGACCGCACTCGCTTATCCGCGTGCCTGCACAATCCGTCCGCAGCCCATTGGAGTCACGGCTACGACGCCTGGCTCCCCCTGACGGTACTCACAAGCGCCCTTCTGGGCGCCCTCCTCGCAGCGACGGTCATCCTCGCCAACGCCCCCGCCCCCCGCTGGCTCCGCTCGTCCTGCTACCCGACCATGGCGATCGCCCTCATCGCCGTCTTCCCGGCCGCCATGGCGGCCAACGACCATTACGAACTGCCCGGCGCCGACGTCCGCAGCCTGCTCACCCCACCCTGCCCGAGCGCCCTCCCCGGCCGTTAGCCGGGCCGCCCCGCCGCAGTGCCAACACAATAAAACCCGTGATCACCTACAAGGTTGTGGAGTTCAACGAGATCGTTGACCAGGGCGCCCATGGGATCGATATCGCATGGATAGCGGCACTGGACCAGAACACGTTCCCCATGCTGAGGCACCTGCTGCCTTACGCCGACACCATGTTCAACAGCTCCCAGGTGCACTCCCTGTCGGCTGAGTTGGAGCTTCTGCCGGCGACCAGCCCTCTCGTACCCGACGTCCGAGACCACCTCAAGCGCCTGTGTGACCTCACGGGCAAGGGCGCCCACCGCCAACTCTGGTTCTACGGAGACTGACTCCCCAACCGCACAATCGCCTGCGAAACCGGCCTCGAAGACGTCCTTGCGCAGGCGAGAACGGTCTCGGGCCGGTAGATGAACCGTCCCCACGACAATGCGCGTCGCCCGCACTCGGCACGGCACAACCGAACCGTCCGTTCCGCCCTGGTTCCACCGCGCCGACCGTGAAAGGCTGTGACCAACCAATCGGACAGCGCGATGATCGAGGGGCGAATGTGACCTACCAACTCTTTTTCTTCTGCAAGGGAACGGAAGAAGATTCCGGTGCGTCAGCCATGGACCGTGTTCTTGACGCCCTTTCGAAGAACGGTCCGCCGCTACTCGCGGAATACTTAGGACCCCCAACTCCCCAATCGGACTTCTGGGTGGGCCCCGAGATCGAGGCCATCCAGGGCTTCAGGCTGGTCACAGGCAACGAGCGGGAGAAACCGACCACTGACTATCTCTCCCTTGAGATGCACGTCGGTGAAAGGTTCATCGCCGGGGACGTCATCGCGGCTGACCCGAACGACGACCACAATGTGCGGGGCAGCGACCTTATGGCGATCGTCACGTTGAATGGTGACCGTCCAGATTGGCCGTTGGTAGACCGAATATGGACGGTACTGGAAAATCTCTAGGCAGCGGTGCCGTGGGACGCAACATCGGGCTTCGCGATCGCCGCTGAAATTCGAAGGTCACTTGGCCGCGACACTCCACCCTGACCTTCGCGCCTACTGTCGTCCCATACCCCTGGCCGTCTAAGTGCCTTGACCAGCGGCGTAGCCGCTGTTTTCGCCCACCTTCCTCCTCCGGCTCCGACGAGAGTTGCACGCAGCGGCGGACGGGTTCTGTGAAGGGCGGCGCAGTCATCACAAATGACACCCGTACCTCAATGCATCGGGTGGGCGGAGTTCCGCACCTACCGGCTCGACTGGCCTGGGTAGTGGTGCAGTCCGGGTCTGCGAATCATCGGTGAATGCTCGAAAGTCGCGTTACGGGGTCCCTTTTTCCCGGATAGGGTCTTCCGTACGCTTATGGGTTCACCGGGAGGAGTTGGCGGGGTTGGCGGCGGCGTGGCCGGCTAGCGCTGAGGTCAACGACCTCGATAACGCCGTGCACGGCGTCTTGCACTTGCTGCTCGGCTAACCCCATGATCAGCGACAACGCTGGCACGAGTACATCGCGGTCTCGTGGCGAGAAGTCGCAGGAGTGCCGGCTCGCCGGCGAGGTGAATTGGAGTTGGACGACTCGGCCGAGGGCTTCTTCGATCGACTCCGCTGACTGACGAGCGACCATTCTGCGGATGGAGCGAGCCGGTCCCCGGCGCTTGCGCCGCACGCTCCGGGGGGCCGTGGTGTGGGTGTGGTCGGGGCCGACGCGTGGGTCGGCGCCGGGGTTGGAGCCGTTGTGTCCGGTGACCGGAACGTCGTGGCGGCTGATCGGGTGGTGCGGGTGTTGGGCCTTCGTGGGTGCAGATGGTGGACGCGCGGTGCCGTCTGCCGGTGGTGAGCCAGATCGAGCGGGAGTTCTCGGGGCCTGGTAGGGACAGGCCACACATGCGTGGTGGGCGTTGGTGCGGGTGCGTCAGGTTCTGCGGTTGGTGGAGGCGTTCAGTCCGGAGGAGTCATGGGAGGCGATCATGGGGCGCGGGGATCGTGTTGGCCGAGGTGACGCTCATGCAGGGGCCGAGACCTGAGTGCCCGGTTGCACGGTCCTCGGGATCGACTAACGGGGCTTTGGTGCTGGTGGGGGCGGGTTTGGGGCGGTAGGGAAGCCTTCCCCGTGGGGATGCGCGTCGCTTGCACTCGGCGGGGTAGAGTGCTAAACAAACGGTTGGCACTCTACTGTGGAGAGTGACAACTTCACAGTCTGGGTCGGGGCGATGAGGCCTCAGTTCGGCGACGGAATGGCAGTCGTCGGCCGGGGCCGTCCGTCGCGGGCGTCGGCTCGATCCATCTAAGCCACCTTGTTCCGGGAGGACTGGAGCCTATGGCTGCAAAGATGATCGCGTTCGACGAGGATGCCCGCCGCGGTCTTGAGCGCGGCATGAACCAGCTCGCCGACGCCGTCAAGGTGACCCTTGGTCCCAAGGGCCGCAATGTCGTGCTGGAGAAGAAGTGGGGCGCTCCCACGATCACCAACGACGGTGTGTCGATCGCCAAGGAGATCGAGCTCGAGGACGCGTGGGAGAAGATCGGCGCGGAGCTCGTCAAGGAAGTGGCCAAGAAGACCGACGACGTCGCGGGTGACGGCACCACCACCGCCACCGTGCTGGCCCAGGCGCTGGTGCGCGAGGGTCTGCGCAACGTGGCGGCCGGTGCGAACCCGATGTCGCTGAAGCGGGGCATCGAGTCCGCGGTCGAGCGGGTCAGCGAGGAACTGTCCAAGCTGGCCAAGGACGTGGAGACCAAGGAGCAGATCGCCTCCACGGCGTCGATCTCCGCCGGCGACCCGCAGATCGGCGAGATGATCGCCGAGGCGATGGACAAGGTCGGTAAGGAAGGCGTCATCACGGTCGAGGAGAGCCAGACCTTCGGTCTGGAACTCGAACTGACCGAGGGGATGCGCTTCGACAAGGGCTACATCTCGCACTACTTCGTGACCGACCCCGAGCGGATGGAGGCGGTTCTCGAAGACCCGTACATCCTGATCGTTCAGGGCAAGGTGTCGGCCAACAAGGACCTGCTGCCCGTCCTCGAGGGCGTCATGCAGTCCGGCAAGCCGCTGCTGATCATCGCGGAGGACGTCGAGGGCGAGGCCCTGGCCACGCTGGTCGTCAACAAGATCCGCGGCATCTTCAAGTCCGTGGCCGTCAAGGCCCCGGGCTTCGGTGACCGCCGCAAGGCCATGCTGGGCGACATCGCCACGCTGACCGGCGGCCAGGTCATCAGCGAGGACGTCGGCCTCAAGCTGGAGAACACCACGGTCGACATGCTCGGCCGCGCGCGCAAGATCGTCATCGCCAAGGACGAGACCACGATCGTGGACGGCGCCGGTGACGCCAACGAGATCGCGGGCCGGGTCAACCAGATCCGTACCGAGATCGACAACACCGACTCCGACTACGACCGCGAGAAGCTCCAGGAGCGCCTGGCCAAGCTCGCGGGCGGTGTCGCGGTGATCAAGGCCGGTGCCGCGACCGAGGTGGAGCTCAAGGAGCGCAAGCACCGCATCGAGGACGCCGTCCGCAACGCCAAGGCCGCGGTCGAGGAGGGCATCGTCCCCGGTGGTGGCGTGGCGTTGCTGCAGGCGGGCGCCAAGGCGTTCGACAAGCTGGAGCTCGCGGGCGACGAGGCCACCGGCGCGAACATCGTCAAGCGCGCTCTGGAGGAGCCGCTGAAGCAGATCGCCGTCAACGCCGGCCTCGAGGGCGGCGTCGTGGTGGAGCGCGTTCGCAACCTCACCCCGGGTGAGGGCCTGAACGCCGCGACCGGCGACTACGTCAACATGTTCGACTCGGGGATCATCGACCCCGCCAAGGTGACCCGGTCCGCGCTGCAGAACGCCTCGTCGATCGCCGCGCTGTTCCTGACCACCGAGGCGGTCATCGCCGAGAAGCCCGAGAAGAACGCCGCTCCGGCGGGCGGCGGCATGCCCGACGCCGGCGGCATGGACTTCTGACCCACAGGTCAGGTCGCGCCGGACAAGGCTGTACAAATCCGAAGGGACGGTCCCCAGGGGCCGTCCCTTCGCCTTTCGGCGACGATCCAGGTCGGCGGCCGAACCGGCGGTGCCGCCCACGCGTCGAACACAATGATCGCGAACGTTCGGTCGGCACGGCCCGCGCACCGCACGGAGGACATGTGAGCGACCTGTTCAACTCTCCCGTACTCGTCGTCGAGCAGCCGCGCCGCGTCCCGTCCGCCAAGTCCCGGTACAAGGTGTTCGACGGCGCCGGAACGCTGCTGGCCAACGCCGAGGAACGTGCGGTGTCGCTCCGCCGTCAGGCATGGCGGGCGGTGTTCATGGACGGTGACGACCATCGGACCGTCCAGGTGGAGGACACCCGAGGTACCCCGATCCTGATCATCGAACGGCCGAAGAAGATCAAAGCGACCTGGATCAGCACACCGGACGGCGCCCTTCACGGCTCGATCCGCCTCGACCGCTACAACTGGCGGTACGCCCTCCTCGACGCGACGGAACGGCCCGTCGGCAGACTCGACGGCAACAGGCGCACCAACAAGTTCAAGGTGTTCGACAACGGCGGCGCGCATGTCGCGCAGGTGGACAAGAAATGGAACGGCGCGGCCACCGCACTCCTGACCACCGCCGACAAGTACGCGGTGACGTTCCACCACGCGCTGCCACACCCGTTGCGCATGCTGGTCGTCGCGGCGCCCATCGGGCTCGACCTCATGCTCTATGAAGGCAAGGACCTGCTCGACAACCTGGGCATCTGACGGTTCCGCACGGCCATGTAGCGGGCGCATCGGTCACATCTCGGTTTCCGGGACGTGACATCTGGCGTCGCTTGCGCACGTCAGCCGGGTAGCCGGTGCCGGCGGCAGGTTGCGGGCACCGGAAAGTTCTTCCGCTGAGAGGCCGGACTTGGCAGGATCACGACGTGGCGGCGCACCGTACCGAACGGCGCGGGCCGCTCGCACCGGGATGTCGGCGAGTTCCATGGGGTGGAGGCCACTGGGATTGCGGGCGTGGGTGAGGTCATGGGTGAGGTCACTTGGCAGTTCGAGGTCGCGGGCCATGGCGAGGGCGCCGTCGAGGGCGCCGTCGAGGGCGCAGTCGAGGGTGAGGACGTGGTTCAGCTCTCGGTCGCGCGCGAGGTCGTGGGGGAGGTCGAGTTCGTGGGTGACGGTGTGCGCGACATCGCGGACGAGATCGCGGGCGAGGACGAGGGCAATACGAATCGAGTGGCGTGCATGTGGCCGAACGAGGCGGGAGAACACGTGACCGCTGCCCCAACCGGAGCAAGGGTGTACCTGGACGGTCCGGCTCATGTCACCTCCGCAAGTCGACACCGGGTGCCCTTCGGGGAAGGGCCGCGCGGTGGTGTGGAGATCGTGATCTTGCCGGGTCGGTGGGTCCAGCAGCGCGAACAGACCTCGGCAGTGCGAGCACAGTGCGGACGAAACGGGTCGTTAGTCGATGACGGCCTATGGTCGCGCTTGGCGGGCCAGCTGGTGTTCTGCCTTCGCCTGGAGCCGCGCGAGATTGCGGTGCCGGGTCGTTTCGGGAACGAGCGGCCTTCCGAGGACGATGTCCAGCGGCAAAGAGGACATCGCGTTCGGAGGTGCAGGCTTTCCGGTCCGCTTTGGTGTCCGGGTTCGTATGCTGCGCGCACGCTCGGAGGTACGGTGCGGCGTCGCCACCGGGTCGGAACCGGGCGAGGCCCGACCTCCGTATGCCGTCCCCATGATCGCAGACATCACAGGGTGGCCGAAGTGCGTTGTACGGAAGTGTCCGGAGTGTCGGCGGACGTCGTTGCCGGGCCGTTCCGGCCGCGCCGGGTCGCGCCTGACCGAGTGCGGATTCCTTCCCAGCCTGAGGGCTGGGGCGTCCCCCGGAGGTTCAGATGAACGAAGTCTTCGGCTCCTCGCTGCTCAGGGTTGAACAGCCTCGTCGGGGCCCGCTCGCGAAATCGCGGTACAAGGTCCTCGACGGTGACGGAGTCCTCCTCGCCCTGGCGGCGCCCACCGAAGGTGATACACGCGCCGGGATGCGAGGCGTGGTGCCCGGGAAGTCGAATCTCGACGCGCGCGCCGTCCTGCTGACCACACCCGACGGGGATCCCCTGCTGATCGTGGACAAGCAGCAGGGCCGGGACTACACGGAGATCCTCAGCCCGGAGGAAGAAACCGTCGGCTCCTTCGTCACCGAACGCATCGGACGGCGCTATGTCGTCTACGACGGGGACGGCACCCTGGTAGGCGCGGTCGCCGTGGACGTTCCGCGGAACAACTTCGAGGTGTCCGACACCGGTGGGACGAAGGTCGCGCACGTTCGCAAGAAGTGGGCCGGCCTCGCCACCCACCTGTTGACGACGGCGGACAAGTACTCCGTGGAGATCTACGACCCTGTTCCGGAACCGCTACGGACCATGTGCGTCATGACGGCGATCGTCATGGACATGAACCTGCACGAAAGCAAGGAGATCACCTGACCGGGCCCGGACCTCGCATGTGGGACTTCCCGGTCGTGGTACCGCGAGGTACGTTCCGTTCGTGGAGGCCATGCCCGGGCGCTCGGACAGCTGGTGGATCTCACCGGCCGTTCCCACGATCGCGAATTCCGTGCTGGCTGTCCTGTGGCTCTTCTCCGCGGTCGGCGGCTGGGGCGACGCCGCCTTCTGCGGCGAGGACGAACAACGCGACCAGAGATGCAGCGCGGCTTTCGACGACGCCGTACGCGTCTCCGCACCGCTGGCCGTTCTCGCAACGGTCCTTGTCGTGACCGCCTGGTCGATGCCGGGAGTGCGACGCAGACCCGACCGGCTGGACACGCTCCTCGCCGTGGCCGCCGTCACATGGGTGCTGGCCGAAGGCGTTCTGTTCATCGGGGGATACCTGGCCGAGTCGTAGCCGCTCATCGCCGTTGCCAAAAAGAAACAATCAGCGTTTTGACCGCTCCTACAAGTAGGACAAGGCGGGCGAAGTAGGACAAAACCCAAGGTAGGGCGAGTGCGGACTCTCGACCAGGGCGCCGTCCCTGACCGATCGGACGCCGCCATGACACGCGAGCCGGTTTGACGTCCGCACGTCGGGGGCATACTGTTCACTTCGCCCCACAGGGAAGCGGACGCCGGAAGGCGGCCGATCCGAGGGGAACCCACCAACGACAAGCGACTCGGCTTCGCCGTGTGCGCGCTGTCATGGTGGGGTGGAAAGGCCCGATTTTGACAATCGAGCCGGACCTGATGAAATAGCACCACCATCCGGCCGACATCGCGAAAGCGATGGAGATCGGGTGTCGGGAAAGGTCGAAATTGACAATTCGATCGGAACCGGTAAAGTAAGAGCAGTCGCCCCGAAGCGGGAAACGCGAAAGCGAATCCAGTCGGTGGGTGTCCGTTTCTTGAGAACTCAACAGCGTGTTAAAAGCCAGTGCCTTTATCGGCTCGACCGGTTTTCTGGTCGGGTCGCCCCGTGGCCATCCTTTCGGGGTGGTCGGGGATTTCTTTGAGGCAGTGCGACCCATCCGTTGGGTGGGTTGTTTTGCTGGGATTGTTTCCATGGTTTGGCTGCATCGGAGTTCGCCCTTTGGTGTGGTCGTTTGGCCTTAATGGAGAGTTTGATCCTGGCTCAGGACGAACGCTGGCGGCGTGCTTA
>NZ_RBWU01000007.1 GCF_003634705.1 Actinomadura pelletieri DSM 43383
CGGAAGTTAAGCTCTTCAGCGCCGATGGTACTGCATGGGAGACTGTGTGGGAGAGTAGGACACCGCCGGACATTTTTTGTAGGAAAGGGCCCCGCCGTTCGGCGGGGCCCTTTCTCGTTTTCGGGCTTGAAAGTCCCCCAGGGGCTGGCGTCGTGTTGCCCTGTCGTGATGGTGGACATCGAATACGGCGTCGATAGGTCCCGTCGCGTACAGCGCAACGTCAACCCTGTTGTCCTCGTGATCTTGATGAGCGGCGATACCTCGTCCGACATCGTCGAACTGGGCTCACGCTGCTACCAGCAGGGCTCGCTCGGGAGTCTGGCGCGGGGGCGCCATGGATCGCACGGTATTGTCCGCGTGGCGTGGAGCGCTGTGGCACGTATCTGTGGCTGACCTAGGCTGGAGGACGTGGAACGTATCCTGGTCAGCTCCTGCCTGGTGGGACGGCCCGTCCGCTATGACGGAGCGGCCAAGCCGCTGGACGCCGACCTGTTCGAGCAGTGGCGCGGGGCTGGACGTCTCGTTCCGTTCTGCCCCGAAGTCTCCGGCGGGCTCGCTGTTCCCCGCCCACCCGCCGAGATCATCGATGGTGACGGCCATGCCGTTCTGGACGGCTCCGCCCAGATCTACACCACCACGGGCCGGGACGTGACCGCCGAATTCCTGCACGGTGCCCGCCAGGCCCTCGCGGCGGCCCGCCGCACCAATGCCCGCATCGCCATCCTGAAGGAGGGCAGCCCGTCCTGCGGTACCCACCGCATCTACGACGGCACGTTCACGGGCGCCCGTATCCCCGGCGAAGGCGTCACCGCCGCACTCCTGGAACGCGAAGGCATTCACGTCTTCAGCGAGAAAGAACTACCCGCTGTGGATTCCCTCCTTCGCACACTCGAAGCCGCTGAGGACCCCACCTAGGTCACCGTTCTCAGCGCATCAGGGATCGAGGCGACATCCGGTCTTCCCCCGAACTCTCGCGACCGAGATGCATCACTCCACGTCCTACACGACATCGGTGGCATCGAGGTCGACTGCGGCCCGGCCGCTCACGCACTTCCCGCACTGATCGCCCTTAAGGACGCTGCTGCAGTCAGGACTCGAAGCGTTGGGAGTTTCGGTGATCAGTACCGTGTGCGTTCCGTTGCCGACACAGAACGGTGAGAACTTCTCCAACTACTTCGCCACTGACTCGCACATGCGGCCGAATGCACGTGTCGGGAAACATGCAGGCCAAGAGGGCGCCAGTCAACCAGTGCCACTCAACACCGGCCATCGGTGCACCCCGCGACCACAGGGCGTCGTTCAGCGAGGTGGGGGTGGTCCGCCGCGGGGGTGGACGAGGGCGTTGTCGAAGGCGAAGACGACCGCCTGGATGCGGTCCCGTAGGTCGAGTTTGGCCAGGACGCGCTTCACGTGCGTCTTGGTCGTCGCCTCACCGATGTAGAGGCGGGCGGAGATCTCGGCGTTCGACAGGCCGCGTCCCATCAGCAGCAGGACCTCGTGTTCACGATCGGTGAGGCGGTCCAGACGGCGCTGTGTCTCGGTGTCCGGTGGGGCGGGTGAGGTGCGCGCGAACTCGGCCAGCAGCCGCCGGGTCACCGAAGGGCCGAGCAGGCCTTCCCCGGAGGCGACGGTCCGCACGGCGTCGATCAGCGCCTCCGGCGGGGTGCGTTTCAGCAGGAAACCGCTGGCTCCCGCGCGTACGGCCGCGAAGACGTACTCGTCCAGCTCGAACGTGGTCAGGACCAGGACCCGGGAGGCGGGCTGCCGGGCGGTGATCTCCGCGGTGGCGGCGACCCCGTCCATGATCGGCATTCGCACGTCCATCAGCACCACGTGCGGTGCGAGCGAGACGACGCTCCGGACGGCCTGCGCGCCGTCCGACGCCTCCCCGACGACGGTGATGTCGGGCTGGGTGCGCAGCATGACGCTTAGCCCGGCGCGCATCAGCTCCTCGTCGTCGGCGAGCAGGACCCGGATCATGTGACGGCCCGCATGGTGCTGGGGACGGTGGCCTCGACACGCCAACCGCCGTCCGGGGCGGGGCCCGCGCGCAGCGTCCCGCCGAGCCGGGTGGCGCGTTCCCGCATCCCGTCGATGCCGCGGCCGGAGGGGCGCGGTGGGCCGGGCGTGGCGGCGCCGTCGTCGGTGATCGTGACACGCATCTCGTCACCGGTGGGCGCCACGACGATCCGGACGGTTCCGGCGCGGGCGTGCCGGACGACGTTGGTGAGCGATTCCTGGACGATCCGGTGCAGCGTCCGGGTGACCGGCTCCGCGATCGTGGGCAACCCACCTTCGATGATCAGTTCGGTGCGCAGTCCGGGCGGAAGACCGGCGATCAGGTTGCGTAGCTCGTCCGCCAGGTCGGACGGGTCCGCGGTGTCCGTGCCGTCCAGCAGGCCGAGGACGCGGTCGAGGTCGCCGAGGGCCGCGCGCCCGACCTCCTCGATGCCGCTCAGCGATCGGCGCACGTCCGGGCGGTCGTCGCCGAGGGTCAGCCGGGCCGCTCCGGCGTGGGTGACCATGACGGTGACGGCGTGCCCGACGGCGTCGTGCAGTTCGCGGGACATCCGGTCGCGCTCGTCGGCGAGCGCGCGCTGCCGGACGGCCGCGGCGCGTTCGGCCTCGTGCGCCCGCAGCGCGATGTCCGCCTCCCAGCGGGACCGGGCCGTGTCCCCGGCGAGCAGCGCGCCGCCGTGCAGAAACGCGCCGAGCACAACGGTCTCGGTGTTCACGGTGGCGAGCGCGGCGAGCGCCACCGCGACCGGGACGGCCGCGACGGCCAGGGCGCGCGGGCGGGGCCGGGTCTGCGCGACCATCGTCAGGGCCAGCGCGGACGCCGCCGACAGATTGGTGAGCGGCTGGTCGGCGACGGCCATCGCGGCGGTCGCCGTCGCCGCCGCGCCCAGCGCGGTCGCCGGGGCGAACCGGCGACCGGCGATCGCGGCGAACCACACCACGGCGGCGACCCGCGCGACGACCGGGCCGTGGAACGGCGACGCGGTGACATCGGATTCGCCGATGGTGATGGTCGCCGACACGTACGCGACGAGCACGTCCAGCGCGACCCAGGACCAGCGGCGTCCGGCGGTCCTGTCGGCGGACCACGGTCGGCGCGGCACGGTGCTGGACGGCATGGTCGTCAGCGTACGAAACGTCTCTGACGTGCGGGATCGACCTGTGGGAGGAGAATCCGTACCCCCGCAGGAGGACGAACCGCGTCCCGCTCGAGGGACGACCGCGACCCGCCTCCGTTCCTAGCGTCGCGGCATGACATCGACACCGATCTCCATGACCGCGTCGCTGCCGCGCCGGTTCGGTGGCGGCGCCCTGCTGTTCGTGGGTGTGCTGCTCGCCCCGTTCGCGGCGATCGTCGCGTTCCTGCTCGCCGCCGCCGCAGGCATACCGCTCCACGGGTGCTCGGCGGCCGCGCTCGTTGCCGCCGCCGCCGTCTCCGGAGGCGTCGCCTACTTCGGCGGCTGGCTCGTCCGCCTGCGCCGCCGCGGATTCGTCGCGATCGCCGTCGCCGCGGTGATGGCCGTGGTCACGACGGCCGCGGGCGTCTGGCTGGTGTTCCGCCCGCTCGGCATCGACTCCATGCCCCTGCCTCCCCAGGACACCCGGTACTGGCAGCTCTCGACCGGGTCGCGCATCGCCTACACGTTCACGCCGGGGCAGGGGCGGCGGCGGCCGGATCCCGTCGTCCGGCTGCACGGCGGCCCCGGCACCCCAGGCGCCGGACCGGACGACCTGGACCGCGCGCTCGTCACCCTCGGCTTCGACGTCTACACCTACGACCAGCTCGGGTCCGGCAGGTCGCAGCGACTGGCCGACCCCAACGGGTACACCGTCGCCCGGCAGATCGCCGACCTGGAGGCGATCCGGACGCAGATCGGAGCGAACCGGTTGATCCTTGCGGGCGGCTCGTGGGGCGCGACGCTCGCCGCCAACTATCTCTCCAGGCACCCGGGGCGCGTGTCGCACACCGTCCTCACCTCGCCCGGCGCGCTGTGGCCGAAGCGGTGGGAGAAGTCCGGCGAGGGCGAGATCTGGGACCGGCTCACCCCCGCCCAGCGCAAGGCCATGGACGAGTTGGAGAACCGTCCCCAGCTCATCGCCTGGTCGTTCGTCATGGCCGTGAACCCGCGCACCGCGCACGCCCTGCTGCCCGACAAGGACGTCGACGCGCTCTTCGACAAGCTGCTGGCATCGGTCGGGTCGGCCGCGACCTGCAATCCGGGCCGCCCGCTGGAGGAGCCCGCGTCGCGGTCGGGCTTCTACTCCAACCAGATGACGGCCGAGGACGCGCTGAAGATCCCCGACCCGGTGCCCGCGCTGCGCCGCACCGCCGTGCCGACCCTGATCCTGCGCGGCCAGTGCGACTACAAGAATTGGGAGATCGCCCGCGAGTATCGCGATGCGATCCCCGGCGCGAAGCTCGTCCAGGTCCCGAACGCCGGGCACGTCATCGACGCCGAGCAGCCGGAACTGTACCGCTCCACGGTCACCGCGTTCCTCACCGGACGTCCGCTGCCGCTGACGCCCTACACCGGTCAGGCGCCTCCCACGCCCGGCGCGCGCCGCTGACCGTCCGGTCGCCGGACCGCCGGGGACGTGGCCGATCGTCGCGCAGTGCCTCGCCGGGCGCATCTCCCCGCCTGACAGCGCGCGGCGCGGCACGGCGCGACGATCATCAGGCGCGTCGTAGATCATGGGCAGATGGCACGACTCGGTGACATCGTGTTCGACTGCTCTCATCCCGCGGCCACAGCCCGCTTCTGGGCCGCCGCTCTGGACGGTTACGCCGTCGCACCGTATGACGACGAGGAACTGGCACGGCTGCGCTCCCTGGGGATCACCAGTAGCGAGGACGATCCGACCGTGCTCGTTGAGCCGCCCGAGGGAGGGCCTCGTCTGTGGTTCCAACTCGTGCCAGAGGCCAAGAGAGTGAAGAACCGCGTCCACTTGGACCTGCTTGCTGTGGACCCGGAGGCAGAGATCCAACGGCTGGCCGCTCTCGGTGCGACCGTTCAGGCTCGGCACCCGGACAACGTCGTCCTGGCCGATCCCGAGGGGAACGAGTTCTGCTTGTCCCTACGACCTGCTTCGTGACGCTTGGCCGGCTTGGTGCCGGTGTCCTCGCGCCTGTCGGTCCGTCAGTTCCGCTGACGGGTGCGGATCATGCACCGCGCACCGCTGCCGGTGCTCGCCCGGTGCCCGACGGCGCGCTGGTGTCCGTGCGGGTTCCACCCGGCATGTTCGCCGCCAGGGATGTAGTAGTGGTCGCTTCGACGGCGCGGTGGTGCCGGCTCGTCCGGATTCGTGGTGTACCGCCGTTGGCGTACGCGGAGGTGTGGCGGTGCTTCGTGGGGAGCAGGCGGGGTGCCTCTTCTGACCCGACGACGGGCGGTGATGCGTGACGCGACGATCCGGGGCATGGGAAACGCAGCAGAAGCAAGGCGATCGATCAACGAGACATCGGGCGTGGTCACCGAGAGAGGCGGCGCCCGTACGGTCAAGCTCACCAAGGTGTACGGGTCCGGTGACATGGCGGTGCGCGCGCTCGACGATGTCAGCGTCGTGCTCCCGGCCGGGCGGTTCACCGCGATCATGGGTCCGTCCGGCGCGGGGAAGTCCACGCTGATGCACTGCGTGGCGGGGCTGGAGGACGCGACGTCCGGGAAGGTCTACGTCGGCGACCTGGAGCTCGGCGCGCTGTCGGACCGGCGGTTGACCAAACTGCGGCGGGAACGGATCGGGTTCGTGTTCCAGGCGTTCAACCTGCTGCCGACGCTGACCGCGCGCGACAACATCGTCCTGCCGATGACCCTCGCGGGGACGAGTCCCGACGCGGAGTGGCTGAACACGGTCGTGCGCGTCCTGAAGCTGGGGGAGCGGCTGTCGCACCGTCCGTCGGAGATGTCGGGCGGGCAGCAGCAGCGGGTCGCGCTGGCCCGCGCGCTCGTCACCCGGCCGCAGATCATCTTCGCGGACGAGCCGACCGGCAACCTCGACTCCCGCACCGGCGGTGAGGTGTTGAAGCTGCTCCGCGATGCCGTGGACGACCTGGGCCAGACCGTCGCGATGGTCACTCACGACCCGGTCGCGGCGGGCCATGCCGACTCGGTGGTGTTCCTCGCCGACGGGCGGATCGTCGACGTCATGGACGCGCCCACGCCCGACCGGGTGCTGGACCGGATGCGCGGGCTGGGTGACCACCGATGACGGGTCTCGTCTTCAAGGAACTCTGGGGACGCAAACGCCGGATGGTCGGCTCCCTTCTGGCCGTATTCCTCGGCGTGACGTTCCTGACGGGAACGCTCGTGCTCGGTGACACCCTCGCGGGCAGTATCGACGGGTACTACTCCAAGGCGTTCGGCCGGACGGACGTCAGCGTCCGTAACTCGACGAGCGTCAGTGACGAGCCGTGGGGGTCCCGTGGTCAGATCGACGCGTCCGTCCTCGACCAGGTGCGCCGGGTGGACGGTGTCGCCAACGCGGAACCCGTCATCGAAGGGTCCGGGCAACTGCTCGCCAAGGACGGCACGATCGTCGAGTCGCGCGGCCCGCGCCGGGCCGGGAACTGGCTGACCGACCCGAAGCTCAACCCGTACCGGCTCGCGGAGGGGCGTGCGCCCCGCGCGCCGAACGAGGTCGTCATCAACAAGATGTTCGCCGACGAGGGCAAGTTGAAGGTCGGCGACCGGACGGCGGTGCTCATGCCGGAGAAGGTCCCGGTGACCGTCGTCGGGATCAGCATGTTCGGTGACGAGGAGGCGTTCGGTGAGACGTCGTTCACGGCGTTCAGCCTGGAAGGCGCCCGCACGTACGTCGCGAAGGCGTCCGGCCGTATCACCGGCGTGTCCGTCCGGGCGGAGGACGGCGTCGGCCAGGACGCGCTCGCGGCCCGCATCAAGCCCGTCCTGCCCGCCGGGACCGAGGCCGTCACGAACGAGGCGCAGGTCGAAGAGGGCATGTCCAAGATCGAGTCCGGGTTCCTCCAGGTCTTCCGGACGGTCCTCGGCGCGTTCGGCGGGGTGGCGCTGCTCGTCGCCGCGTTCAGCATCCACAACACGTTCGCGATCACGATGGCGCAGCGGACCCGGGAGTCGGCGCTGCTGCGCGCCCTCGGCGCCGGCCGCCGCCAGGTCATGACGATCGTCGGGTTCGAGGCGCTGGTCATCGGCGCCGCGGCCACGCTCGCCGGGCTCGGTGGCGGACTCGGGTTCGCGCAGCTGCTGCGGTGGCTGTTCATGGAGTTGCGGATCGGGATCGCCATGGAGGGCCTGACCGTCTCCGCCACCTCGCTCATGATCGCGGTGCCGGTCGGGTTGCTGGTGACGCTGGTCGCGGCGCTCGGGCCCGCGGTGAAGGCGTCCCGGGTGGCGCCGCTGGCCGCGCTGCGCGAGGTCGCCGCCGAGTCGGCCCGGCCGAGCGACACCCGCGTCATCGTCGGTGCCGTGCTCGGCGCCGTCGCCGCCGGGACCGTCCTGTTCGGCGCGCTCACCGAGCAGCCGGCGATGGCCGGTGCGGGCGCGATCCTGTGCGTCGTCGCGATGGTCGCGCTCGGCCCGGTCGTGGCGCGTCCCGTCGCCGCGCTCATCGGCGGCCCCGCGGCGAGGGCGCGTGGCGTGTCGGGGACGCTGGCGCGTGACAACGCGTCCCGCAGCCCGAAACGCACCGCCGGGGCCGCGACCGCCCTGATGATCGGCGTCGGGGTCGTCACGTTGATGACGGTGTTCATCGGGTCGCTCGGCGCGTCGCTGGAGAACAGCGTCGCCGGGTCGTTCAAGGGACCGCTCGTCGTCAACGCCGGGAACAACCAGACCGGCGGGTTCAGCACGGGCCTCGCCCGCGACGCGGAGAAACTGCCGCAGGTCGAACGGGTCGCGGGCGCCGGAACCGGCAGCCTGCGGGTGGACGGCGACGCGTCCACCGTGAGCGTCGCCGACCCGTCCGCCCTCGGACGCGTCCTCGACCTCGACGTGACCAAGGGAGCGATGGCGGACGCGGGCACGTTCGCCGTGTCCACGAGCGTCGCCGACGACAAGAACTGGCGCGTCGGCTCGCAGGTTCCCGTGACGTTCGCCGACGGCACGTCGCAGCGGCTCACCGTCGGTGCCGTCTACGACAACACCGACATGACCGGCGACTACCTCGTCCCGCGGACGGTGTGGGACGCGCACGACAGCCAGCCGCTCGACACGCGCGCGTTCGTCGTCCTCAGGGACGGCGCGTCCGTCACCGACGCGAAACGGGCCCTCACCGCGCTCGTCGAACCGTACGGCGCACCGGACGTGCAGACCACGGACGAGTTCGTCACCGCCCAGACCGAGGAGGCGCAGGGTTTCATCAGCGTCGTCTACGGGATGCTGATCCTCGCCATCGTCATCGCGCTGCTCGGCATCGCCAACACGCTGTCGCTGGCCGTCCACGAACGGACCCGGGAACTCGGGCTGCTGCGCGCGGTCGGCGCGACCCGCCCGCAGATCAGGTCCATGGTCCGCTGGGAGTCGGTGATCGTCGCGGTGTTCGGCACGGGCGGCGGGCTCGGACTCGGCCTGTTCCTCGGCTGGGGCCTCGGCGGTTCGCTCGGCAACCCGTTCGCGCCACCCGTCGTCACCCTCGTGGTGGTCGCGCTGGTCGGCGCGGTCGCGGGGGCGCTCGCCGCGATCCGTCCCGCCCGGCGCGCGGCGCGGCTGGCGATCCTGTCCGCGATCTCCACGCCGTGACGGCGTTTCCCGTCCCCGCGCCCGCCGCGCGAACCGGCGCGGGGACGGGACACGCCGCTATGGTGTTGTCCATGCAGGTCAACCAGTCGGGCAAGCTCACCAGTGTCTGTTACGACATCCGCGGTCCGGTCCTCAAGCGCGCCAAGCAGTTGGAGGCCGAGGGCAACAACATCCTCAAACTGCACATCGGCAACCCGGCCCCGTTCGGCTTCGAGGCCCCGCCCGAGCTCCTCCAGGACATGATCCGCAACCTGCCGGAGGCGCACGGCTACAGCGACTCCAAGGGAATCCTGCCCGCCCGCCGCGCCATCGTGCAGCGCATGGAGGACGACGGCGTCACCGGCGTCGACGTCGAGGACGTCTACCTCGGCAACGGCGTCTCCGAACTGATCGTCATGACCTTGCAGGCGCTGCTGAACGACGGCGACGAGGTGCTGATCCCGGCACCCGACTACCCGCTGTGGACGGCCGCGGTGTCGCTGTGCGGGGGGACGCCCGTCCACTACCTGTGCGACGAGTCCGCCGACTGGGCGCCCGGCCTCGACGACATCGAGGCGAAGATCGGCGACCGGACGCGGGCGCTGGTGCTGATCAACCCGAACAACCCGACCGGCGCCGTCTACCCGCGCGAGGTGCTGACCGGCATCGTCGAACTCGCCCGCCGCCACAACCTGATCATCTTCGCGGACGAGATCTACGACCGGATCCTCTACGACGACGCCGAGCACATCCCCATCGCGTCGCTGGCCCCCGACCTGCTGTGCCTGACGTTCGGCGGGCTGTCGAAGAACTACCGCGTCGCCGGGTTCCGCGCCGGATGGGTCGCGCTGTCCGGGCCGAAGGAGCACGCCGAGTCCTACATCGAGGGCCTCGACATCCTCGCGAACATGCGGCTCTGCCCGAACGTCCCCGGTCAGCACGCCATCCAGGCGGCGCTCGGCGGCTACCAGAGCATCGACGACCTCGTCCTGCCGACCGGGCGGCTCGGAGAGCAACGCGACCGCGCCTGGAAGCTGCTGAACGACCTGCCGGGCGTGACGTGCGTCCGTCCCATGGGAGCGCTGTACGTGTTCCCGCGCCTCGACCCCGAGATGTACCCGATCGAGGACGACATGCGGTTCGCCCTCGACCTGCTGGAACAGCAGAAACTCCTCGTCGTGCAGGGGACCGGGTTCAACTGGCCGGCCACCGACCACTTCCGTGTCGTCACGCTCCAGTACGCCGACGACCTCGAAGACGCCATCGGCCGCATCGGAGATTTCCTCCGCACCTACCGCCGATGACCAACACACTTCAGGGCCTCTTTCAAGTGCCCTCAGCCCGGCCCGCGAACGCGTGACCCGCCCGGCACAGCGACGCCGAAGGCAAGCGAAACCTGGCGGATCGCGAATCGATGCGCGTTCGCCCAGCCCCGGTCATGTGGCGAGCCGTCAGGCGAGCGGAGTGGGCTGGTCCTGTAGTGAACACAGTGGCCTCGGCCTCGCGCGCGAACGCGTGACCCGCCCGGTGCAGCGACGCCGAAGGCGGGCGGAGCCGGGCGGTTCGCGAAGCGATGTCGCGTTCGCCTCAGGTCCGGTCATGTGGCGAGCCGTCAGGCGAGCGGAGTGGGCTGGTCCTGTAGTGAACACAGTGGCCTCGGCCTCGCGCGCGAACGCGTGACCCGCCCGGTGCAGCGACGCCGAAGGCGGGCGGAGCCGGGCGGTTCGCGAAGCGATGTCGCGTTCGCCTCAGGTCCGGTCATGTGGCGAGCCGTCAGGCGAGCGGAGTGGGCTGGTCCTGTAGTGAACACAGTGGCCTCGGCCTCGCGCGCGAACGCGTGACCCGCCCGGTGCAGCGACGCCGAAGGCGGGCGGAGCCGGGCGGTTCGCGAAGCGATGTCGCGTTCGCCTCAGGTCCGGTCATGTGGCGAGCCGCTAGGCGAGCGGAGTGGGCCGGTCCTGCAATCAACACAGCGAGCCGCTAGGCGAGCGGAGTGGGCCGGTCCTGTGAAGATACAGCGTCGAGGCGGCGGAGCGCGCCGCGGACCACGTCCGGGTCGGTCGTGGCCCAGAACGGCGGCAGCGTGCTCTTGAGGAAGCCGCCGTACCGTGCCGTGGCGAGCCGCGGGTCGAGGACGGCGACGACGCCCCGGTCGTCCATGGACCGCAGCAGCCGGCCCGCGCCCTGCGCGAGCAGCAGCGCGGCGTGCGTCGCGGCGACCGCCATGAAGCCGTTCCCGCCGCGCGCAGCGATCGCTCGCGACCGCGCGGACGACACCGGGTCGTCGGGACGCGGGAACGGGATGCGGTCCATGATGACGAGTTGCAGGGACGGCCCGGGGACGTCCACTCCCTGCCACAGCGACAGGGTGCCGAACAGGCACGTGCGCTCGTCCTCGGCGAACTGTTTGACCAGCAGGGACGTGGAGTCGTCGCCCTGGCACAGCAGCGGATGGGACAGGTGGTCCTTGAGTTCGTCGGCGGCCTGCCGGGCCGCCCGCATCGACGAGAACAGGCCGAGGGTGCGGCCGCCCGCCGCCTCGATCAGCTCGGTGATCTCCGTCAGGTACGCGTCGGCGAGGCCGTCGCGTCCCGGTTGCGGCAGATGCCGCGCGACGTACAAGATGCCCGCCTTCGGGTGGTCGAACGGTGACCCCACGTCCAGCCCCGACCAGACGACCTTGGTCTCTTCGCCCTTCTCCGTCGCGGTTCGCGCCAGGCCCTCGGCCGCCGCCTTCGCGTCCCCGGAGGCGCTCTCGTCCAGCGGCGGCAGGCCCCACTGCCGGGCGAGCGGCTCGAACGATCCGCCGAGCGTCAGCGTCGCCGACGTCAGGACCGCGGTGCGCTGCTCGAACAGCGTCGTCCGCAGCAGCCCGCCGACCCCGATCGGCGCGACGTGCAGCGCCGGTGGACGCTTGGGCCGCCCGTCCTGGACGAACGGCTTCTCCAACCACACCACGTCGAATCGTTCGGCCATCGCCGGTTGGAACGCCTCCAACGTCCGCACGGCCGTGTCGTGCAGCTCCTCCAGCGACGACCGGGCCGCCTTCCGTGCCGCCATGTCCCCCGGGTCCGCGTCCTTCTTCTCCGGCCCGAGCGCCGTGACGCACGCGTGCGCCGCGTCCCGGACGGCCGCGAGAGTGTTGCCCAGAGCGGGGGACAGGACGTCCATGCGAGCGGCGGGCAGATCCTCCAACAACAGCCCGAGACCTTCCGCGGCCTCCTTCAACCGGTCGGCGGTGGCCTCCTCGATGAGCCGCCCGCACCGGCGGGCCGCCATCTCGACGGCGGCCGCGCTCAGATCACCGGTAGCGACCGACGTGACCCGGTCGACGAGCTCGTGCGCCTCGTCCACGATCACCACGTCGTGGTCCGGGAGTACCTGGAACTCCTCCAACGCGTCGATCGCGAGCAGCGCGTGGTTGGTGACCACGATGTGCGCGTCACCCGCCTCCGCCCGAGCCAGTTCGGAGAAGCACACGGTGCCGTGCGGGCAGCGCTGCGCGCCCAGACACTCCCTGGCGGTGACGGCGACCTGCCGCCATGCCTGCTCGCTCACCCCCGGCACCAGCTCGTCACGGTCGCCCGTCTTGGTCTCCTCGGCCCACTCGTTCAGCCGCTTCACCTGCCGTCCGAGCGTGGACAACTGCTGCGGATCGAACAGGCTCGGCCCTTCGTCCTCCTCCGGCACACCGGTCTGCACCCGGTGCAGGCACAGATAGTTGCGGCGGCCCTTGAGGATCGCGAACTTCAGCTCCGTCCCGAGCAGCGGCCCGAGCGCCTCCGCGAGCCGCGGCAGATCACGGTCGACGAGCTGACGCTGCAACGCGATCGTCGCCGTCGAGACGACGACCGTCGTCTGCTTCTCCACCGCGTGCCGGATCGCCGGGACGAGATACGCCAGCGACTTGCCGGTGCCGGTCCCGGCCTGCGCGGCGACATGTTCCCCGGACGTGATCGCCTTCTCCACCGCCCGCGCCATCGTCACCTGCCCGGGACGCTCGGCCCCGCCGATCGCGGACACGGCCGCGCTGAGCAGCGTCGCCATGTCGGGAATCCGGGTATCGCTGTCGCTCAACAGATCAGGGGCGGGCACGTCGCACAACGCTACAGCCCGCGACGGACACCCGCGTCCCGCGCGGAGTTATCCACAATCCGCAAGCTGGTGTTCGACCAGGGTGCGTGACTGAGAGTGTCGAAGACATGACTCCCCTGGTGATCCGCACCGCAGAAGACGCCATCGCCGCCGTTCCGTACCTGTTGGGGTTCCATCCGTCCCGCAGCCTCGTCGTGATCGGTTTCGACAACCCCGTCCACGGCACCTGCGCCATCCGGCTCGACCTGCCCGCGTCCGACGCCGCCGACCGGGTCGCGGCGCTCCTCGCCGGCAACGGGTTCCGGCGTTCGCTGCTCCTCGGCTACGGCCCCGACGACGAGGTCCGCGAGTCCGTGGCCGCCCTCAGCCCCGCCCTCGCCTCCGCGGACGTGCCCGCCGCCGAGGCCGTCCGCGTAGCCGACGGCCGCTGGTGGTCCCTGACCTGCGACGACGCCTGTTGCCCCGCCGAAGGCGTCCCCTACGACAGCTCCGCCACCGTCGTCGCCGCCCAGGCGACCTTCGCGGGCCAGGTGGCCCTCGCCGACCGCGCCGAACTCGTCCGCTCCGTCCAGCCCTTCGACGGCCCCGTCCGCACCTCCATGCGCCGCGCCACCGACCGCGCCGAAAGACGCGCCCGCACCCACCCCGACACCACCCACGAGGCCGTCACCTTCATCTCCACCGTCCTCGCCCGCGCCCACACCGGCACACGCCCGACCGACGACGAAGTCGCCCGACTCGGCATCCTCCTCACCGACCTGCGCCTCCGCGACGAGGCCTGGGTCCGCATCGACGAGGAGTCCCCGACAGCCGACATCGCCTTCTGGCGCGACATCGTGCGCCGAGTGGAGGAACCGTACGTCCCGGCCCCGGCCTCCCTTCTCACCTTCGCCGCCTACGCCGCAGGCGACGGCGGCCTGGCCAACGTGGCCCTGGAACGAGCCCTGGACACCGACCCCACCTACTCCCTGGCCCGCATCCTCCGCGAGGTCATCAACGCCGGAATCCCACCCACCAAACTCCGCCTACGCATGACCCCCGACGAACTGGCCACCGCCTACGACACCCACCCCCCAAAAGCATGCTGACCCCACCACAACACAACCCACCCCCGCCCCCGACAAACTGACCACCACCCCCAACACCCACCCCGAAAGGCGCCCCTTGAACACACCTGAAGACGCCGACGTCAGGCCAACAACGTCGCTGCGCATGACCGCCGACGAGTGGGCCTCACTCCGACGACCACCACCGAAAGGCGGGCTGCCACAACTTTGATGTGACTCATTGCCGCTGAGGGGTGCACAAGAGTGGTGAACCGGCTTCGGGCGGGCCGTTCTAGGCGGTTTGGCCTCGGTGCGGGGTGGGTGGCCTGTCGGGAGCTCGGAAGAAGGGGGAGGAGAGGCGGGGATGATCAGGGGGATACGGCCTGGCCTGGGGTGCCGGGGTCGAGGCGGCGGCCGGGGTTGCGGGCGTTCCAGTCGCGCATGCGGGGCGGGTAACCGACGATCTGGACGTCGTATACCGGGAGGCCGAGGTCGCGGGCCACCTTGCCGATGACCTTGGGGGAGCCGACGCGGCGGCGGGTCCATTCGCCGTCGTGGGCGACGGCGACGGCGGTCGTGTCGGTGGCGAAGGTCTCCGGTTCGACGAAGAACTCGACGCCCCGGCGCGAGCGGGCGAAGTCGATCAGTGCCTCGATGTCGGAATCGGTCGCCTCGCGGTCGAACCTCGTCACCGTTGATCCGCGGTTCTTGCGGATACCGAATCGGTCCCGGAACCTCATTGCCCGCCCTGTCGTCCTGTGCCCCGGACCGGTTCCGGGGTCGGTCGTGGTGTAGACGATAACGACGGTCCGGCGTTCCCGGGTTCCCGACACAGGTGCGGCGTCCCCGGCGGCGCGGGGCCCGAGCCCTAGACTGGCCGCTCAGGGGGATCAGCAGCGGGGGTGTTGATGGACGGGCCGAATCTGGTCCGGAGGGGGGCCGCCGCGGTGCTCGCGGCCGCGATCTGCGGTTGGCTGAGCACGCTGGGTCAGACCCCCGCACCGGTCGAGCTCCTCGCCGCGACGCGGGGTGAGGAGCCTCCGCCGAAACCCGCTCCGAAGCCGAAGCCGCCGCCCCCGGACTGCGCTCGTGCGAAGTGCGTGGCGTTGACGTTCGATGACGGTCCGGCGGAGAGCACGAGTGAGCTGCTGGACATCCTCGCCGCCCGCAAAGTGAAAGCGACGTTCTTCCTCATCGGGGAGAACGTCGCCAAACACCCGGACCTGGTGCGGCGTGAGCATGCGGCCGGGCACGAACTCGCCGACCACAGCTACACGCACGCCGACCTCGGGGCCGCGTCCAAGGAGGACGTGCTCTCGGAACTGACGAGGACACAGGACGCGATCCGGCAGGCGTCCGGGGTGACGCCCGTGCTGCTGCGTCCGCCGTACGGGTCGACGTCCGACCGGCTGGCCGGGATCACGCGGCGGATGGGCCTGGCGCAGGTGATGTGGTCGGTGGACCCGCTGGACTGGAACCATCGCGACTCCGAGTACGTCGAGCGCCGGGTGCTGAAGGCGGTGAAGCCGGGTGACATCGTGCTGTTGCACGACATCCACCGCACCACGGTGCGAGCCGTCCCGAAGATCATCGACCGGCTGGCGGCCGAGGGGTATGTGTTCGTGACCGTGACGGAGCTGTTCGGCGAGCGCCTCAAGCCCGGGGAGGAGTACGTCCGGCGGAACTCAGGGGAGCCTCAGGGTCTTCCCTGATGGTCGGGCGCGACGGCGGCGCCGAGGATGGAAAGCATGAAGAGCAGTTACGCGGTGGGGGATCTGAGAGTTTCGGACGCCGAACGGAACGGAGTCGTCGAACGCCTTCAGGACGCGTACGCCGAGGGCATGCTGGAGCACGACGAGTTCGACATGCGCGTGCAACTCGCGATGACGGCCAAGACGCGCAGTGACCTGGCCGCCATCACCGGAGATCTGGCTCCCGCGCCTCGGTTCGGGGCGGTCGACGAGGCGCCGACGGGTGAGGACCGGATGCTCGCGGCGGCGGCGCACGCCGTAGCGGTCCCGACCCTGTTCGTCGGGCCGCTGGTGCTGATGCTGGTCAGCGGCAAACGGTCGGAGTACGTCCGGCGGCAGGCGGCGGAGGCCGTGAACCTCCATGTGACGCTGCTGCTGATCACGATCGTCACGTTCGGGGTCGGCGGCCTGCTGTACGCGGTGACATGGATCCTGCCGATCATCGCGGCGATCCACGCCCTGGCAGGCCGCACGTTCCGCTACCCGTGGATCCTGCGCCTGGTGAAGGACCAAGGCCCCGGCATCAGCGGCTGAGGCAGGCGCCTGCGCGGCGTGCCGTATCTCCCGCTGACCCCCCACACGCAGCCCGGCGCTGCGGCGGTGTCCTCTGGCCCCGTTGGGATGCTTCACGAAGAGACGGCTGTCGCGAGGTCCCTGCAGGTCCGGCCGGCGCGGTCGCATGACCCGGCCTCCATGAGCACTGCGGGGCTTCCAGCGGTGGAGCGGGTGGCCTTGCGGGGGCGGGTCGCTTTGGTGCTGGTGTAGCTCTGGCGGGTGGTCTCGTGGGCGGGTGTCCGTGTGTGCGCTTGGGCTTTCGTCGTGGCGTGTTTCGGGCTGGGGCTTGTGGTGGGTGCGTGAGGGCGTGGGGCGTCTTTGGTGTCAGGCCCCTGTGACACTGTGGGCTTTGGTGGTCGTGTTCGTGGGTGTGATGGTCTTGCCGGGGGTTGATGTTCGTGTGTTGGGCGAGGGAGTCGCGCCATGTGGCACGGTGGGGTTCTTAGGGGCGGTGTGTTCGGGGGTGGTTGTTGGGAGGGTGGGGGAGGTTGGTTTGTTCGGGTGGGGCATCGGGGAAAGTTGAGCGTGGCCGGCTTCTTGCGGTCGCGTCGCCTCCTGGAGATGAAACGACACCGATGTATGCGCCTGTGGCCTTATTCCCCTTCCTACCTGTGACTCCCCTAACGTCCGGGTCGTATGGACCGTCCATGGGATGATCGATTAACTGTGTCCGGGAGGGGTAGATGACGGAGCTTGCGATCAAGGGCGGTCACGAGCGCGCGGTGGAGGCGCTTCGGCGCTCCTATGAGGCGATTCCGGCGGGGACGCCGGTGCGGTTGGCCAAGCGGACCTCGAACCTGTTCCGGTGGCGCGACCCCTCGGAGGCGCCCGGGCTGGACGTGTCCGGGTTCGACAAGGTGCTGAGCGTCGACCCGGACGAGCGGACGGCGCAGGTGCAGGGGATGACGACGTATGAGGCGTTGGTGGACGCGACGCTGCCCCACGGCCTCATGCCGACGGTCGTCCCGCAGTTGAAGACCATCACGCTGGGCGGGGCGGTCACGGGGCTCGGGATCGAGTCGACGTCGTTCCGGGACGGGCTCCCGCACGAGGCCGTCCTGGAGATGGAGGTCCTCACCGGAGACGGCCGGATCGTCACCGCCACGCGCGACAACGAGCACGCCGATCTCTTCTACGGCTTTCCCAACTCGTACGGGACGCTGGGGTACACGCTCCGGCTGAAGATCGAGCTCAGGGCGGTCAGCCCGTACGTCCGGCTGCGGCATCTGCGGTTCCGGGACGCGGCGGAGCTGTCCCGGACGATGGGGGAGATCACCGAGTCGGGGACGTTCGAGGGCGAGACCGTCGACTTCATGGACGGCACCGTCTTCGGCGCCGACGAGCAGTACATCACGCTCGGCTTCTTCGCGGACTCGGCGCCCTACACGTCCGACTACACCGGTCAGAAGATCTACTACCGGTCGATCCGGCAGCGGTCGGTCGACTTCCTGACGATCCGCGACTACCTGTGGCGCTGGGACACCGACTGGTTCTGGTGCTCGGGCGCGTTCGGCGTCCAGAACCCGACCGTCCGGCGGCTGTGGCCCGACAAGTACAAGCGCTCGGACGTCTACCGCAAGCTCGTCACCTATGACCGGCGGTACCACATCGTGGCGCGCGTGGACCGGTGGCGGGGGCAGCGGCCACGCGAGGACGTCATCCAGGACATCGAGGTGCCGGTCGAACGGCTGCCGGAGTTCCTGGAGTTCTTCCACGACAAGGTCGGCATGAGCCCGGTCTGGTTGTGCCCGTTGCGCGCGAAGGAGCGGTGGCCGCTCTACCCGCTGGAGACGGGACGGACGTACGTGAACGTGGGCTTCTGGGGGACGGTGCGGCTCCCACCCGGGCAGATCCCCGAGTACCACAACCGGCTCATCGAGCGTAAGGTCGCGGCCCTTGACGGCCACAAGTCCCTGTACTCGACCGCTTTTTACAGCAGGGACGAGTTCTGGCGGAACTACGACGGGGAGACCTACCGGCGGCTCAAGGGGAGTTACGACCCCGGCGGGCGGCTGTTGGACCTCTACGACAAGTGCGTGCGCGGACGCTGACCATGCGGCCGCAACGGGGGATTGCCCGAGCGGGAGCGGCGACCTGTGCCGTCCCGGGCGGGTGAAGAGACAGGAGGGATCACCATGACGCTGGCCAGGGTCTTCGAGCAGCTCGCCGGGGCTGCGGCGCCAGTGGAGTTCACGGCCTACGACGGGTCCCGGGCGGGGTCACCCGGCGCCGACATCCGGGTCGACGTCCGTTCGCCGTACGCGGTGTCGTACCTGCTGCACTCGCCGGGGGCGCTCGGCCTGGCACGCGCCTATGTCAGCGGCATGATCGACATCGATGGCGACATGATCGCGGCGTTGACCACGATGCAGCAGATCCTCGGGGAGGTGACACCGCGCGACAAGGCGCGGATCCTCCGCTCGGTGCTGCGCGACCCGCTGTTGCGCGGCGCGGTGACGCGCCGGCTGGACCCTCCGCCGCAGGAGGCGCCGTTCAGCCGCATCCCGTCGTGGCTGCGGCACTCCAAGAGGCGCGACGCCAAGGCGATCTCGCACCACTACGACGTGTCCAACACCTTCTACGAGTGGGTGCTCGGCCCCTCCATGGCCTACACGTGCGCGTGCTACCCCCGAGAGGACGCGACGCTGGAGGAGGCGCAGTTCCACAAGCACGATCTGGTGGCGAGGAAGCTCGCGTTGAAGCCGGGGATGCGGCTGCTGGACGTCGGCTGCGGCTGGGGCGGCATGGTGATGCACGCCGCGCGGGAGTACGGCGTCAAGGCGCTCGGCGTCACGCTGTCGAAGCAGCAGGCCGAGTGGGCGCAGAAGGCGATCGCCGACCGGGGGCTGTCCGACCTGGCGGAGGTCCGTCATCTGGACTACCGGGACGTGAGCGAGTCCGGTTTCGACGCGGTCAGCTCCATCGGTCTCACCGAGCACATCGGCAAGCAGAACCTGCCGTCCTACTTCTCTTTCCTGTACGGAAAGCTGAAGACGGGCGGGCGGATGCTGAACCACACCATCACCCGTCCGGACAACCTGACGCCGCCCCGCAAGGAGAACGGATTCATCAACCGGTACGTATTCCCGGACGGTGAACTCGAAGGCCCCGGTTTCATCCAGATGAAGATGAACGACGCCGGGTTCGAGATCCGCCACCAGGAGAATCTGCGCGAGCACTACGCCCGCACGTTGACCGGTTGGTGCAGGAACCTCGACGAGCGGTGGGACGACGCCGTCGCCGAGGTCGGTGACGGAACCGCCCGAGTGTGGCGTGTGTACATGGCCGGCTGCGTGCTCGGCTTCAACCAGAACTGGATCCAGCTCCATCAGACGCTGGGCGTCAAGCTGGACGCGGACGGTTCGAGCCACATGCCGCTGCGTCCCGACTGGGGATCGTGACCCTGTAAGAGTTGGGTCCGCGGACCATGACGAGCCGACCGGGTGCCCGGTCGGCTCGTCGGCGTTTCGGGTCTCAAAGGTGCCCAACCCCGGGTCAACATTCGTCCTGCCGGGATATCGGCGCAGGTGGGGAGGGGTAGGCGAGGCTCAGGACCGTCGAGCTCGGGGGGACGCGAGGCATGCACATCCGGTCCCCGGTGCGGCCGATGCTGGCCACGGCCATCGACCGGATCCCGCCGCCGCGGTCGTGCCCGGGCGGCTGCCGGTACGAGCCGAAGTTCGACGGGTTCCGGGCGATCGCGATCGTGGACGACGGCGGTGCCGTCCGGCTGTCGTCCCGGCGCCGGACCCGCCTGGACGACGCGTTCCCCGAGATCGTGGCCGCCGTCCGTGAGCGGCTCGCCCCCGGAACGGTCGTCGACGGCGAGATCGTCCGCTGGGGGAGAGACGGACGCCTCGACTTCGGCGCGCTGCAACGCCGCCACGCCGCCGGACGCCGCCGGGCCGAACTCGCGAGGACGGAACCGTGCCACTACGTCGTGTTCGACGTCCTGGAATCCGGGGGCGAGGACCTGCGGCCTCGCCCGCTGCGTGACCGCCGCGCGGTCCTGGAGGCGCTGCTCGGCGACGCCGGGCCGTCCGCCCGGGTCGTGATCACACCGCAGACCTCCGAGGTGGAGGAGGCGACGGTCTGGTTCGACGCCCTCGCCGTCCAGGGGGTGGAGGGCCTCGTCGTCAAGGACGCCGACGGTCCGTACCTGGAGGGACGCCGCCGCTGGCGGAAGGTGAAGCGCCGGGTCACGACCGAGGCGATCGTCGGCGGTGTCACCGGGACACGGCAGGCCCCCGAGTCGCTGATCCTCGGCCGCTACGACGAGGACGGCCGGCTCCGGGTCGTGGCGCGGACGACGCCGCTGCCGCCCGACGCGCGCGCCGCGCTCGGTGACCTGCTACAGCACGCCGGACCCGACCATCCGTGGCCCGCGGAACTGCCCGCCGGGCTCGCGGGCGGCGTGTACGGGTCGCATCCGCCGATCCGTTACGTCCGGACGGAACCGGAGACGGTCGTGGAGATCAGCGCGGACGCGGCCATCGAACGGGGACGCTGGCGACACGCCGTCCGGTTCGTCCGCGTCCGGCCGGATCTGGAGCCGTGGCAGGTCCCGCCGTTCGGCGCCTGAGCTACCCCAGCCACTTCAGGACGTGACCGTTCACCTCGGTGGGACGGTCGAGCTGGAGGAAATGCCCCGCACCGGTCACCAGGTGGGCGCGGGAGCCGGTGGGAAGCGCCGCGAGAACGCCGCCGAGGTCACCGCGCGGCGCCACCACGTCCGCGCCCAGGCAGCCGTCCTCGGAACCGTGCAGATACAGGACGGGCACCTGCCCGGCGCCGCCGGGCGGGGACTCGGACGGACGCAACGAAACGGAGAACATGGCGCGGTAGTAGCCGATCGCGGCGGCGATGTTGTCCGGGGTGGCGAGGCAGCCCATGGCGTGGTCCACGTCCAGCGTGTGGTCACCGGACCCGGCCGGGGACCAGTCGCGCCACAGCCCCTCGACGAACGCGCGGTCGACGACCGCCTCGGCGAGCGGGGTCTGGAAGAGGAAGACGTAGAACGAACGCTTGACCTGCTCGTAGTCGAGGAACGTCGCGGCGGTCACGGGAAGCGGCGGCACGGACATCGCGACGGCCCTGCGCCACCGTCCGGAAGCGAGACCCACCGCGCCGTACGCGGCGAGGGCGCCCCAGTCGTGACCGATGAGGACGGCGTCGGAGCCGCCGCCGAGGGCCTCGTGCAGGGCGACCACGTCGGCGGCGAGGGTGTCGCCCCGGTAGTCGCCGTCGCCGGGCACACCCGTCGGCGCGTAGCCGCGCAGGAAAGGCGCGATGGCGCGGTAACCGGCGGCCGCCAGCTCAGGCAGGAGATGCCGCCAGGTGTGCGCCGAATCGGGAAAGCCGTGCAGGAGGAGCGCGAGCGGGCCGTCCACGGGACCCGCCGTGAGCAACCCGAACCGCAGCCCGTTCGCCGTGACCGTCCCGGTGGTGATGTCGCCCATGCCGCCTCCTCGGTCCGTCGCGCACGCTACCCCGCGGCCGCACCGTGCGTAGTGTGATGCGCGTCACTCGGGTGATCGGTGCGCGGACGCCGCTTTACTTTGAGAGGCTGCCTGTAAACCGAACTCGGGTGTGAAGCGATGAGGGGGCGCGGACGGTGCTGAAGGTCGACGACATCAACCTGACGGACTGGGAGTTCTGGAGGAGCCCGCACGACCACCGGCACGAGGCCTTCAAGGCACTGCGCGAACATCCCGAACTCGTGCTCTTCGAGGAACCCGACGTCGTCTTCGTGCCGCAGGGCCCCGGCTACTACGCGGTGACCCGGCACGCCGACCTCCTGGAGGCGTCCCGGCGGCCGCTGGACTTCTGCTCCGGCAAGGGCGCCACCAGCATCTGGGACATGCCCGGCGACCTGCACGAGTACTTCGGCTCGATGATCAGCATGGACGATCCGCGGCACGCGAAGATCAGACGGATCGTGTCCCGGGCGTTCTCCCCGCGGATGATCCAGCGGTTCCAGGACCAGGTCGAGACCGTGGCCGCCGAGATCATCGACCGGGTCATCGCGGGCGACGGCACGGGCGACTTCGTCTCCGACATCGCCGCCCGGCTGCCCTTAAAGATCATCTGCGACATGATGGGGATCGCCCCGGAGCACTACCAGACCGTGTTCGACTCCACCAACACCATCCTCGCGGGCAACGACAGCGAGTTCATCCCGTCCGACGACCCGGAGCAGATGGGCCTGGCGCTGCTCGGCGCGGGCGAGACCCTCAAGGGCCTGGTCGAGGAGCTCGGCCGGCAGCGTCGCGCCGACCCCACCGACGACCTGACGTCCGCGCTCGTGAACGCCAACATCGACGGCGAGTCGCTGACCGACCAGGAACTCGGGTCCTTCTTCATCCTGCTGGTCGTCGCCGGCAACGAGACCACCCGCAACGCCATCGCGCACGGCCTCGACCTGTTCACCCGCCACCCCGACCAGCGCGCCCTGCTCACGGACGACTTCGAGGCCCGTATGCCCGGCGCCGTCGAGGAGATCGTCCGGTACGTGTCACCGGTGATCTGGATGCGCCGCACCGCCACCCGCGACACCATGCTCAACGAGCACGAGATCAAGGAGGGCGACAAGCTCCTCCTCTACTACTGGTCCGCGAACCGGGACGAGTCCGTCTTCACCGACCCGGAGCGGTTCGACATCCTCCGCGACCCGAACCCGCACGTGGGTTTCGGCGGACCCGGACCGCACTTCTGCCTCGGCGCGCACCTGGCACGCCGCGAGATCACCGTGGCGTTCCGTGAACTGTTCCGCCGGACGCCCGGCATCCGCGCCACCGGCGAACCCGATCGCCTGGAGTCCAGCTTCCTCAACGGCATCAAACGCCTGCCCTACACCTTCTGAGCCGCCCACCGGACCCAGGGAACACACGCACAGAGGACTTCCGCGACGGACCCGCCACGGGCGGTGCCCCGCCCGCGCCGCCCAGGGAAAGCCCGCACAGGGGACGTTCGCGCAGAAGGGCCGCACGGCGGGGCGCCGTCCCGCCCGTGCCGCTCAGCGCCGGGACCACCTGTGCGGGGAGCCTTTGCGAGGGGCGACCGCCTCGCGTCGCTCGGTGCAGGAACAGGCGTGCAGGGAGCCTTGCGAGGGCGATCGGGCGCGTCGCTCGGTGCAGGGGACCGCGCGAGGGTGACCGCCCCGCGTCGCTCAGCGCGGGAAAATGCGCAGGGAGCGGGGGACCGTCCCGCGTCGCTCGGTGCAGAACACCTGTGCGGGGAGCTTGCGAGGGCGATCGGTGCGTCGCTTGGTGCAGGGGACCGCGGGAGGGTGACCGTCCCGCGTTGCTCGGTGCGGGAAAATGCGCAGGGAGCGGGGGACCGTCCCGCGTCGCTCGGTGCAGAGCACCTGTGCGGGGAGCTTGCGAGGGCGATCGGTGCGTCGCTTGGTGCAGGGGACCGCGGGAGGGTGACCGTCCCGCGTTGCTCGGTGCGGGAAAATGCGCAGGGAGCGGGGGACCGTCCCGCGTCGCTCGGTGCAGAGCACCTGTGCGGGGAGCTTGCGAGGGCGATCGGTGCGTCGCTTGGTGCAGGGGACCGCGGGAGGGTGACCGTCCCGCGTTGCTCGGTGCGGGAAAATGCGCAGGGAGCGGGGGACCGTCCCGCGTCGCTCGGTGCAGGAACACTTGTGCGGGGAGCCTTTCGAGGAGGGCGGCGTGGCGGTCAGCGGAGTTCGCGTTTGAGGATCTTGCCGGTGGCGGTCATGGGGAGTTCGTCCCGGAACTCGATGATTCGCGGGTACTTGTAGCTCGCGAACTGCTCCTTGCCCCACGCGACCAGGTCGTCCTCGGTGACGGTCGCGCCCGGTGTCCGGATCACGTACGCCTTGATCTCCTCGCCGAGGGACGGATGTTCGACGCCCACGACCGCGGCCAGCGACACGTCCGGATGGGTCATCAGGACCTCTTCCACCTCACGCGGGTACACGTTGTAGCCGCCGCGGATGATCATGTCCTTGGAGCGGTCGATGATGAAGTAGTAGCCGTCCTCGTCGCGGCGGGCCACATCACCGGTGCGGAACCAGCCGTCCTTGATCGCGTCGGCGGTCGCGTCGGGACGGCCGTGGTAGCCCTTCATGATGTTGTGCCCGCGGATGGCGATCTCGCCGGGCCCCTCGCCCTCGATCTCCTTCCACTCCTCGTCGATCAGTTTCATCTCGACGCCCCAGACGGGCAGGCCGATCGAACCGGGCTTGGTCGGACGGTCCGGACGGTTGAACGACGCCACCGGCGACGTCTCAGACAGCCCGTAGCCCTCCAGGACGTCCACGTCGAACTTCTGCTTGATCCCCTTGAGGACCTCCATCGGCAGCGCCGAGCCGCCCGACACCGCGACCCGCAGATTTTCCCGGATCGTCGCGATGTCCTCGTCGGAGGTGGCGTGGGTCAGGAGCCCCCAGTACATCGTCGGGACGCCCGCGAAGACGCTCACCTTCTCCTTGACCATCAGCTCGACGGCCTGCTCGGCCTCGAACCTGGTCTGCATGACGAGCGTCGCGTGACGGTAGAACCCCACGTTCATCACGCAGGTCTGCCCGAAGATGTGGAACAGCGGCAGTGTCGCCAGCATCGTGTCGTGCAGCGTCCGGTAGAAGAGCGTGTCGTCCACCATGGCGTTCAGCAGCAGGTTGTGGTGTGTCAGCTCGGCGCCCTTCGGCTGCCCGGTCGTCCCGCTCGTGTAGATGATGACGGCGGTGTCGTTCGGCTCCGTTTGTACCGTCTCGAACGTGTTCGGCTGGGCGCCGAGCGCCGCCCAGAACAGTTCCGCCCCCTCGATCGGAGACTCCGTCGCCGCGGGGTTCACCGGCAGCAGGACGAAGTGCTCGCAGCCCTCGGCCTGCTCGAAACCGGCGTGGCCCATCTCGCCGAGCGGCAGCTCCGGCGTCCCCTCGAAACAGAACAGCACCTTCGCGTCGGAGTCGCCCAGGTGGTAGCCGATCTCCCGCGGCTTGAGCAGCACGTTCAACGGGACGACCACCGCGCCCGCCTTCAGCGCCCCGAAGTACACCATCGGGAAGTACGGGAGGTTGGGGCAGGACAGGGCCACCTTGTCGCCGGGCCGGACACCACGGGCCCGCAGCAGGTTCGCGACCTGGTTCGCGACCGAGTCGATGAACGAGTAAGAGAGCCGGATGTCGCCGAAGACGACGGCGTCACGGTCTGGCGTCTCCCTGGCGGCGTCCTCCAGCAGCACGGACAGGTTGAGCATGGCACTCCTCGCGCGGAACGGTGACCGGCCGGTCGGTTACCGAAGGGTCCATGACCCGTTTCGCACATCCTCATACATGGCGTCCACCGGCGCCATCCTTCGCGCCGCGTCGACAGGCGGTTTCCGGGCGGCGGGACGGGGGAGTGCCGAGCGCCGCAGCGCCCGGAAAAGAAGGAGGGACCGGGCGGGAGCGCGGTCCCGCCCGGTCCCTCAGGTGCGGGCGACGGAGAGCGACGCGGCCCGCGGAGGGTGGTCTTGTGTCAGCTGAACTCCACGTCGGAGCACTGGTAGAACGCGTTGCCGGTGTCGGCGATGTCCCACACCGCGAGCAGAAGGTGCCTGCCCTGCTTGGGCGGCAGCGCGACCTCGTGGGAGAGGGTGCTCGGCGGACGCCGGCCACCGCCGCTGAAGGTGCCGAGCGGCTTCGATTCCAGGTCGGCGCGCGTGAGCGGCTTCGTGGGGTCCCAACCGTCCTTGGTGATGTAGTAGTGCCACGAGGTGGTGGCGTGGGGGACGGCGTGACGCCAGGTGAACGTGAACGACTGGCCGCTCGTGAGCTTGTTCGTGGGCCACTGGCCGTTGCGCGGGTCGTCGAGCTGCTTGAAGCGGCCGACACCGCCCGCGCAGATCGTGCCGTCCCGGGGGCCGCGCTGCGGGAACCCCTTCGGGCCTTCGACGCTCGAGGGCTCGTACTGGATCTCGCCACAGTTCCGCGCGGTGCCCTTCTGGCAGAAGAGGGCACGGCTGATCGGAGCGGTGGTGTAGCCGTGGGAGAGCGCCGGGGCGGTCGTCACCATGGTGATCCCGGCGGCCGCGACGGCCGCGTACGCGAATGTGCGTTTTCTGGGGGTACGGAGGTTGGCGGGCATACTCGGTGCTCCTGGCGGGGGGTGGGGCGACCTTGGTCTCGGAGTTCGGTAGCCACGAACGGACGGATGGACATCAGGCGGGGAAGCTTTTTATAGGAAACCTTCCTATTAGATTTGAGGATGGAGGATGGACGCCCATCGCGTCAAGCCCCGAATTTCCGCGATCCTCCTCCGGTCGTCCGGACCGTGGTGGAGCCGTCCCCATCGGTCGAATCCCGCCCCATCGCCCACCCCCGCACCGTTACGATGTGCGACTTCCACCGAGAAGAGGTGCGCCATTTTGATCATCTTCGGCTGGCGGGTGGTGTTCTTCACCCTGACCAGGGGAATCTTCCACTGTCCCAACTGCGGCGGCGACCGCGACTACCGGCGCAGGCAGGGCCGCAACTTCTTCACCCTGTTCTTCGTCCCCGTCATCCCGCTCACCAAGGCGGGCGGCGAGATCGTCGAGTGCGACGTCTGCCATGGACGCTGGGAACCCGCCGTCCTCGACGTGCCGACCACCGCGCAGCTCGCCCAGATGCCCGCGATGCTCCTGCGCATGACGATCGCCCAGGTCCTGCGGTCGGGCGACTACACCAACACGATCGCCCGCGGCCGCGCCGTCGCCGTCGTCCGGCAGGCGGGCGAGCACACCTACGACGACAACGCCCTCACCGCCGACCTCGGCCGACCGTTCGAGGAGGTCCGCGTCGAGATCGGCCACGCCGCGCCCGCCCTGGCGCCCGAGGCCCGCGAGAGCATTCTGCGCGCCGCCGCCGAGATCGCCCTCGTGGACGGCCCCCTCAGCGTCTCGGAGGAGGAGACCCTGTCCGCCGTCGGCGCCGACCTTCGCCTCACCCGCGTCCAGGTCACCGGCGTCATCTCCCTGGCCCGCCAGGAATCCGGCCACTGAACCGGTGTAGAGAACCCGCGGCCCGGCTTGCGATTGCGCTACTGTTGAGGTATGTCGGCAAGGCTGCTCCTCGAACGACCACGTTGACGAACCGACGTCAACGTGGTGGCCCCTCCTGCGCGAGGGGCCCTTTCATGTCAGAGGACGGCCCACCGCCTTTGGTGCAGGCAGCGAACGAGCAAGAAACCGGAGTCTGGAAACGTGAGCAGCGACGTCACCCCTCGCGCGACGACGAGGGGAGCAGGAGGGTCGTCCCCCCTGAACGACTCGTACGATCCACGGGCCGTTCAGGACAAGTGGCAGGCCCGATGGGCGGAGCTCGAACCGTTCGCGGCCGACGAGAAGGACGACACCCGGGAACGGCGCTATGCGCTGGACATGTTCCCCTACCCGAGCGGTGACCTGCACATGGGCCACGCGGAGGCGTTCGCCATCGGCGACGTCCCCGCCCGGTACTGGTTCCAGCGCGGCTTCAACGTCCTGCACCCCATCGGCTGGGACTCCTTCGGCCTGCCCGCCGAGAACGCGGCCATCAAACGCGACTCGCACCCCGCCGAATGGACCTACGCCAACATCGAGACGCAGGCGACGTCGTTCCACCGCTACGCGCCGTCGTTCGACTGGACGCGGCGGCTGCACACCTCCGACCCCGAGTACTACAGGTGGACGCAGTGGCTGTTCCTGCGTTTCTACGACCGCGGCCTGGCCTACCGTAAGGGCGGCCACGTCAACTGGTGCCCGAAGGACCAGACCGTCCTGGCCAACGAGCAGGTCGTCGGCGGGCACTGCGAACGCTGCGGCACCCTGGTCGAAAAGCGCGTCCTGACCCAGTGGTACTTCAAGATCACCGACTATGCCGACCGGCTGCTGGACGACATGGAGCAGCTGGAGGGCAAATGGCCCGAACGCGTCCTGCTGATGCAGCGCAACTGGATCGGCCGCTCCACCGGCGCCGACGTCGACTTCGTCATCGAGGGACGCGACGAGCCCGTCACCGTCTACACCACCCGGCCCGACACCCTGTTCGGCGCGACGTTCATGGTCGTCGCCGCCGACGCCGCCCTGGCCGAGGAGATCTGCGCCCCCGACCAGCGGGCCGCGTTCGAGGCGTACCGCGAGGAGGTCTCCCGCGAGAGCGAGATCGACCGACTGTCCACCGAGCGTGAGAAGACCGGTGTGTTCCTGGGCCGCTACGCGGTCAACCCGGTCAACGGAGAGCGACTGCCGATCTGGGCCTCGGACTACGTCCTGGCCGAGTACGGCCATGGCGCGATCATGGCGGTGCCGGCGCACGACCAGCGTGACCTGGACTTCGCGCTGAAGTTCGGCCTGCCCGTCCGCGTCGTCGTCGACACCGGCCTGCCCGACCCGGCCGACACCGGCGTCGCCACACCCGGCGACGGCGCGATCGTCAACTCCGGGCCGATCGACGGGCTGGCGAAGGACGCGGCGATCCCCCGCATCATCGAGATCCTGGAGTCGCGGGGCACCGGCCGCGCCGCCGTGAACTTCCGGCTGCGCGACTGGCTGGTGTCACGGCAGCGGTTCTGGGGCTGCCCGATCCCGATCGTGCACTGCGAGGCGTGCGGCGAGGTCCCCGTCCCCGACGAGCAACTGCCGGTGACGCTGCCCGAGGGGCTGCGCGGCGCCGACCTGGCCCCGAAGGGCACCTCCCCGCTGGCCGCCGCGACCGACTGGGTGAACGTCGCGTGCCCCAAGTGCCACGGCCCGGCCAAACGCGACACCGACACCATGGACACGTTCGTCGACTCGTCCTGGTACTTCTTCCGCTACTGCTCGCCCCACTACGAGGACGGCCCGTTCGACGTCGAGCAGGTCCGTAGGTGGATGCCGGTCGACCAGTACACCGGCGGTGTCGAGCACGCCATCCTGCACCTGCTGTACAGCCGGTTCTTCACCAAGGTCCTGTACGACATGGGCATGGTCACCTTCACCGAGCCGTTCCGCCGGCTGCTGAACCAGGGCCAGGTCATCAACCAGGGCAAAGCGATGTCGAAGTCGCTGGGCAACGGCGTCGACCTGGGCGAGCAGATCGCCGAGTTCGGGGTGGACGTCGTCCGGCTGGCGATCCTGTTCTCCGGACCGCCGGAGGACGACATCGACTGGGCGGACGTGTCCCCGCACGGCATGGCGAAGTTCCTGTCCCGCGTGCACCGCATCGCCACCGAGGTCACGTCCCCGCCCGGCACCGACGCCACGTCCGGCGACCAGGCCCTGCGCCGCGTCACCGCCCGCACCATCGACGAGGCCACCACCCTGATCGAGGCACAGCGGTTCAACGTGGCGATCGCCCGGATCATGGAACTGGTCACCGCGACCCGCAAGGCCATCGACTCGGGCCCCGGCCCCGCCGACCCCGCCGTCCGGGAGGCGGCCGAGGCCATGGCCGTGATGCTGTCGCTGTTCGCGCCCTACACCGCCGACGAGATCTGGGAACTGCTGGGCCGCACCGCACCGGTGATCAACGCGGGCTGGCCGACCGCCGACCCGGCCCTGCTGGTGGAGGAGTCGGTGACCTGCGTCGTCCAGGTCGCCGGAAAGGTCCGCGACCGCCTGGAGGTCCCGCCCGGCATCACCGAGGCCGACCTGGAACGCCAGGCCCTGGCCTCGACCAAGATCCAGGACGCCCTGGCCGGCGCCGAGATCGCCAAGATCATCGTCCGCCCGCCTAAGATCGTCAACATCGTCCCCAAACGCTGACCCCAGGGCTCACGCCGCATCCCGTCGACGTTCACGGCGCCCAACCGGGCGCCGTGAACCGCTGGTGGTGGCCGAGAACACCTGGCCGAGGCCGCCTTGCGGCGAGGACGACGCTCGGGCGCGGACGGCACCGACGCCGCCCGGCCGCCCCTCGCCCATGACGTGAAGAGTGATTCCGGCGGCGCCTCCGGCACCGCCCTTCAGCGGATCGAGGACCAGGGCGACGGCATCGAACGCGATCGGCGGCCGGGCCGCATGGTCCGGTCGAGCGTTGCGCTCAACCTCATCCGGCATCGCCGGGTCTCAGGGCCCGGTCGTTCACCCCCCGACCCCGCGCTTGGAGCGCTCCATGGTGACAACAAGTGCCTCAACCAGGACTAAGGGCGGGCCACCGATGGTCGACGGTGGTCCGCCCCTGGTTCGTTGCCCGGGACGGGCGCGGGGGTCACATCTTGCGGAGGACCGCCACGACGCGTCCGAGCACCGTCGCGTCATCGGCGGGGATCGGCTCGTACGCGGGGTTCTGCGGCAGCAGCCAGAGGTGCCCGTCGTCGCGGCGCTTGAACGTCTTCACCGTCGCCTCGCCGTCGATCATGGCGGCCACGATGTCGCCCTGCTCGGCCACCGGCTGCTGCCGGACGACCACCCAGTCACCGTCCGCGATCGCGGCCTCGATCATCGAGTCACCGGTGACCTTCAGCAGGAAGTGCGTGCCCTCGCCGACGAGTTGCTTCGGCAGCGTGAACACGTCCTCCACGGCCTCCTCGGCCAGGATCGGGCCACCCGCGGCGATCCGTCCGACCAGGGGCACGTATGCGGGCGCGGGCTGCGCGGAGGCGGACTGGACACCCGTGGACTCGTAGGTCTCCTCGTCCGTCCGCACCGGCGTGGCGCCGGGTACCCGCACCTCGACCGCGCGCGGCCGGTTGGGGTCGCGGCGCAGGAAACCCTTGCGCTGCAGCGCCCGGAGCTGGTGGGACACGCTGGAGGTGCTGGTCAGGCCGACCGCCTCACCGATCTCGCGCATCGAGGGCGGGTACCCACGGCGCTGGACCGAGTCGCGGATCACCTCCAGCACCATGCGCTGCCGCTGCGTCAACCCCGTCTCGTCCATGGGGCCGTCGGGCAGCTCCCGGACCTTGCTCATCGCTCGTCGCCTCCCGGGCGCCTCGATCCGTCACTCCTTGTCATGAACGCTATCGCGTCGGAGCGCGATGATCAAACAATTGTTCGAAGTGGTGCTCGCTTTCTCTCGGCGCCTCCTGGTAGAACATCGTACAGACGTTCGATCGAAAATGCATTCGACGTCGAGGAGGGTTGAGATGTCGGGTTCACCCCACAGTGAGCATGCCCCGATCCGGCTGACCCGCCGTGGACGCGCCGTCATCGTCGGCTTCGCCGCGACCTTCACGCTCGTTTCGCTGTGGCTCACCGTCGGCCCCGGCGCACTGGCCGGGGGGCGCGACTCCCGAGACGCCCCGTCCCGTGCCACCAGAATCGTCGTCGTGAAACCTGGCGACACTCTCTGGGACCTTGCCAGTGAAGCCGATCCCGACGCGGATCCCCGCCGTGTCGTCCAGCGCATCATCGACCTGAACGGCATGGGCGGCGACCCCACCGTCCAACCGGGCCAGGAACTCCGCCTTCCCGTCCGATGACAGCCTTCGCGGTGGGTGCGCGCGACCCGTTAGCGCCCCTCGGGCCCGCATTGTGGCAAAGGACCGTCTCTGATCTGAGACCGCCGTCCCCTCCGCGGGCCGGGTGTGTGTCCGCTGTGTCCGGGGTTGGTGGCCGTCTGGCCGTCGAACCCCTTGATTGCAGGGACCGGTGGGACGCATGCCGCCAGATGCCCCGATTGTGACGTCCGAGAGTCGTGGGAAGCGACACGCCCGGGGAGGAAGACGGAACAGCCGAACGTGAGCTGGCCGGACGGGCCCGATGTGACCTTCGAGGCACCGGATCAGGTTGCACATGCCTGCGCCGAGCCGTACGGTTGACCACAACATCTAGTAGTCACATCAATGTGCTTTACCCATATGTAGCATCACTCGGCGGTTGAAGCGCTTTCGTCAGGGGAGGGGACCAACGTGCACTGCCCGTTCTGCCGCAACCCTGACACCAAAGTGATCGACAGCCGTGCGACCGACGACGGGGGCGCCATTAGGCGTCGCCGGTCGTGCGCCGAATGCGGTCGGCGATTCACCACACAGGAGAATGTGCTCGTGATGGTGGCCAAGCGAAGCGGGGTCACCGAGCCGTTCTCCCGGGAAAAGATCATCGCCGGGGTGCGCAGAGCCTGCCAGGGCCGCCCGGTCGACGAGGATGCGCTCGCGAAGCTGGGGCAGCGGGTCGAAGAGGCGATCAGATCGTCCGGGTCCGCGGAAATCCCCTCCCATGAGGTCGGACTCGCGATCCTGGGGCCGCTTCGCGAACTCGACGAGGTCGCATATCTGCGATTCGCCTCGGTCTACCGGAGCTTCGAGTCCATCGACGACTTCGCCAAAGAGATCGAAGCACTGCGGCGGACCGGTTCCTCGGGGGAGCCCGGCCCGTCCCGCTAGGGACGGATTCTGAAGACACAGCAGCACAGGTAAGAGCGCCTCCGCGCGGGCATGGCCCGTGCGGCGGCGGGGTTGTTCCTGAACAGGGCCCCGGCGGGTGGGCCCGAGAGGGGGAAGGTCATGACGGAGACGGTGAGCGGCTCGACGGCACGGCGCGGCAAGGGGGGCCGCAAAGGGCTGAAGGTCGAGCGGATCTTCACCACGCCCGGCGTGCATCCGTACGACGAACTGCGCTGGGAACGTCGTGACGTCGTCATGACCAACTGGCGCGACGGCTCGGTGAACTTCGAGCAACGCGGCGTCGAGTTCCCCGACTTCTGGTCGGTGAACGCCGTCAACATCGTCACCTCGAAGTACTTCCGAGGGGCGGTCGGCACGCCACAGCGGGAATGGAGTCTCAAGCAGCTCGTCGACCGGGTCGTCCGCATGTACACGGACACGGGCCTCAAAGAGGGCTACTTCGCGTCCGAGCAGGACGCCGAAATCTTCGACCACGAACTGAAGTACGCCCTCGTCCACCAGCTCTTCAGCTTCAACTCCCCCGTCTGGTTCAACGTCGGCACCAAGTCCCCCCAACAGGTGAGCGCGTGCTTCATCCTGTCCGTGGACGACACGATGGAGTCGATTCTCGACTGGTACAAGGAAGAAGGCGTCATCTTCAAGGGCGGGTCCGGCGCCGGGCTGAACCTGTCCCGTATCCGGTCCAGCAAGGAACTGCTTTCGTCCGGCGGGACGGCCAGCGGGCCCGTCTCGTTCATGCGCGGCGCCGACGCGTCGGCCGGAACGATCAAGTCGGGTGGCGCGACGCGGCGGGCCGCCAAGATGGTCGTGCTGGACGTCGACCACCCCGACATCGGGGAGTTCATCGAGACCAAGGCGCGCGAGGAGGACAAGATCCGCGCGCTGCGGGACGCCGGGTTCGACATGGACCTCGGCGGCAAGGACATCGGCAGCGTCCAGTACCAGAACGCCAACAACTCGGTCCGCGTCTCGGACGAGTTCATGCACGCCGTCGAGTCCGACGGCGAGTTCGGGCTGCGCGCCCGGATGACCGGCGAGGTCGTCGAGACCGTCAAGGCCAAGGAACTGTTCCGGCTGATGGCACAGGCCGCCTGGGAGTGCGCCGACCCCGGCATCCAGTACGACGACACGATCAACGACTGGCACACCAACCCCGAAACCGGACGTATCACCGCGTCCAACCCCTGTTTCCCCGCCGATCAGCGGGTCGTCACGGACAAGGGGCTGGTGCGCATCGGTGACATGGTCCGGCGCGCGGCGATCGGGGAGACGTACGGGATCTACACCAACGACCTGACGTCCGAGACCGACCCGCAGGACCGCATCGTCGCGACCGACCCGGTGCGGTACATGGTGACCGGAACCAACGAGATTCTTGAGTTGCGGTTCTCGGACGGCTCCCGACTGCGCTGCACACCCGGCCACCGGATCTGGACCGCCAACCGCGGTTGGGTGCACGCCGAAGACCTGACCGAGGACGACAAGGTCGTGCGGTCCTTCCACCGCGCGAGTCGCGCCGCGGCGACGGGTGAGATGCCGATGGCCGCCCACCACGCGGCGCAGGCGGCGGCGACCCGGCACGCGCTGGAGCTGCCGGAGAAGTGGGACGAGGAGTTCGCCCACTACCTCGGCTGGTTGATCGGAGACGGCTGTGTCACCGATTCCAGTGTCGTGACGGTTTACGGCACCGAGGCCGAGCAGGAGACGGTGATGCCTCGGCATGAGGCTCTTCTGCGCGGTATCACCGGCACGGACCGCAAGCCCAGCGTCCAGGCGAACGGCACGCAGCAGCTCCGTGTGGGCCATGAGGCGTTCCGCGCGTTCCTTCGCGCGCTCGGCGTCTCCGACGGTCGCGCCGCCGACAAGACCGTTCCGGCCGCCGTCTACGAGGCTCCCGAAGAAGAGTTGGTCGCCTTCCTCCAGGGGCTCTTCGACGCCGACGGGTGCGTCGTCGACCTGGCGAACGGCACCCGGTACGTCGGCCTCGGAAGCCGTTCCGAGGAACTGCTCATCGGCGTCCAGGAACTTCTCGCCTCGCTGGGCATCGCCGCCCGGATCTACCGGACGGACGCAAAGAAGGAGAGCTTCCGCTACACCCGCAAGGACGGGAGCGAGGTGACCTACGGCTCGGACGGCCCGAGTTTCGATCTACGGATCAGCGGCCGGTCCATGGTCGAGTTCGCCGCGGTGGTCGGCTTCGGGTCGGCGGGCAAGCAGGACGCCCTGCTCCGCCTTCTGGACACCACGAAGCGGTACAAGAAGGACCTGTCGGTCCGCATGGTGTCCCGTGAGTCCAAGGGCTTCGAGACGACCTACAACCTCACCGAGCCGCGGAACCACTCCTACATCGTGAGCGGTGTGGTGGTCGCGAACTGCAGCGAATACATGAGTCTGGACAACTCGTCCTGCAATCTGGCGAGTATCAACCTGCTCAAGTTCCTCACGGACGAGGGCACGTTCGACGTGCCGAAGTTCGTGAAGCTCACCGAGCTGATCATCACGGCGATGGACGTCTCGATCACGTTCGCCGACTTCCCGACGGAGAAGATCGCGGAGACGACGCGTGACTACCGGCAGCTCGGTATCGGGTACGCCAACCTCGGTGCGCTGCTCATGGCGACCGGGCACGCCTACGACTCCGAGGGCGGACGGGCGATCGCCGCGGCGATCACGTCGCTGATGACGGGTGTCGCCTACCGCCGGTCGGCGGAGATCGCCGGTGTGGTCGGCCCGTACGCGGGCTACGCGCGCAACGCCGAGGGGCACAAGCGCGTGATGCGCAAGCACGCCGCCGCGAACGACGGCATCCGCACCCTCGACGCGATGGACAAGGCGATCCACGCCGCGGCCGCGAAGCAGTGGCAGGAGTGCCTGAAGCTCGGTGAGAAGCACGGCTACCGGAACGCCCAGGCCAGCCTGCTCGCGCCGACGGGGTGCCTGACGGGCGACACGCTGGTGACGACCGACCGCGGCCTGATGCGCCTGTCCGAGATCGGCGACGTGTACGGCGATCGCTGGCAGGACTTGGACATGATCGTGTCCACCGACGAGGGGCCGCGTCAGGCGACCAAGTTCTTCGTCAACGGTGAGGAGCCGACCCGCCTCATTCGTACCCGGGGTGGTTACACGATCCAGGGAACTCTGACTCACCGCGTGAAGGTGGTCGAGGCAGGGACGGGCGCATGGGTGTGGCGTCGATTGGCGGACATCCGTGAGGGTGACCTGGTGCCCATGCAGACGCGGACGCTCGTCGGCGACCGTCGACAGGTTCCGCTGCCGGTCCTCGATCAGGCCTACTACGCCGGTGACCGGCATATCGAAGTTCCCGACGCCGTCACTCCGGAGCTGGCCGAACTCGTCGGCTACTTCATGGGGGACGGGAGCCTTCACGCGAAGGGCCTGCGACTGTGCGTGGCGGACGACTCGTTCGACGTCGCCGAGCGGTTGCAGATTCTCGCGAAGGACCTGTTCGGCATCACGCCTGTGGTGGTCGAACAGCAGGGACATCGCGAGGTGACCCTCTCATCCATGCGGCTCGCCCGGTGGTGGAAGGCGGCGGGCTTCGCAAAGGACCTGCCCGGCGCCGACCATTCGGGCAAGGGCTGGACGCCCCGGGTGCCCTCCGCGATCCTCGAAACGAATGACGTCGAGGTCTACGCCGGGTTCCTGCGGGGGCTCTTCGAGGCGGACGGGACGGTGACCGAAGGCGTCCCCAGCCTGTCGACCGCCTCCGAGTCCTTCGCGGGCGAGATTCGGACGCTTCTGCTCGCGCTGGGCCTTGCAACGACCACACGTACGACCGTCAGCGGCTTCGGTGGGGACATCTACCAGGTTCGTCTCCGGAACCTCGACCATGCGTTGAGCTTCGACGAGATCGTGGGCTTCATCGGTGAGCGGAAGGCGCGGCTCATGGCCGCGTTGGAACCGGGGCGATCCGCGAAGAACGACTATGTGGTGCTCTCTCGGACTGATTGGGACGAGATCGTTCCGGTGGGTCATCCCTTGAGGGCCGCCGTCCTCCAGTCGATCCGGAAGAACGGTGGCGTCCCCCGGATGGTGGCGCGCTCCCTCTTCACCGAGACGTTCCATGAGCGACTCGGACACGCGCTGGAATACCTGTTCGAGCGCGTGGCGGCCAATGAGGACGGCGGCGTCCAGCCGACGTACGACCTGTCCGTGCCGGAGAACGTCACTTACGTGGCCAACGGCATGGTGAGCCACAACACCATCGGGCTGATGATGGACTGCGACACGACCGGCATCGAGCCCGATCTCGCGTTGATGAAGTTCAAGAAGCTCGTCGGCGGCGGGTCCATGCAGATCGTCAACCTGACGGTGCCGCGGGCGCTGGAGAAGCTCGGTTACCAGCAGGAGCAGATCGAGGCGATCGTCGAGTACATCGCCGAGCACGGGCATGTCGTAAACGCGCCGGGGCTGCGTCCCGAGCACTACGAGGTGTTCGACTGCGCGATGGGCGAGCGGGCGATCAGCCCGATGGGGCACGTCCGGATGATGGCGGCCGTCCAGCCGTTCCTGTCCGGCGCGATCTCCAAGACGGTGAACATGCCGGAGAAGGCGACCGTCGAGGACATCGAGAAGGTGTACTTCGAGGGGTGGCGGCTCGGCCTGAAGGCCCTGGCGATCTACCGGGACAACTGCAAGGTCGGCCAGCCCCTGTCGGCGGCGGGGAAGAAGGAGGCCGTCAAGGAGGTTCCCGCGGCGACCGGGCCGACGCCGCCGGTGCGCAGGCGGCTGCCGAAGCAGCGTCCCGCGACCGTCACGCGCTTCTCCGTCGCGGGCGCCGAGGGGTACATGACGGCTTCGTCGTACCCGGACGACGGTGTCGGCGAGGTCTTCCTCAAGCTGGGCAAGCAGGGTTCCACGCTCGCCGGTGTGATGGACGCCTTCTCGATGGCGATCTCCATCAGCCTCCAGTACGGCGTGCCGCTGGAGACCTGGGTGGAGAAGTTCACCAACATGCGGTTCGAGCCCGCCGGAATGACCGACGACCCCGACATCCGCATGGCCACCTCGGTGATGGACTACATCTTCCGTCGGCTGGCCCTCGACCACCTTCCCTACGAGGAGCGCGCGGGTCTCGGCATCCTGACCGCCGAGGAGCGGGCGATGCAGGCGAACGGGGAGGATCCCGCCGCCCTGCACGCCGAGGACGAGGTCGACCACGAGTCGCTGGCGCAGTCGGCGGCGATCGCCAGGCCCGCGGAGCCGGTGTCCGCTCCGGCGAGCGAGGCGCACTCGTCCATGGAGGTCATCGAGAGCCGGCAGGGCCGTACGGCGGACGCGCCGCTCTGCCTCACCTGCGGGACGAAGATGCGCCCGGCGGGCAGTTGCTACGTGTGTGAGGGCTGCGGCTCCACCAGCGGGTGCAGCTGACGCGTCAACGGGTTGAAGTGACGGGTCAGGGGAGCCGACTTCGGTCGGCTCCCCTGACCTGCGTTTTCGGTCGAAGCGGGGTTCTGGAGGAGGCCGCGGTTCTAGGCTCCGGCGGCTTCTTCCGCTGATTCGCCGAACGGTGTCGGCCTGGTTTCCAAGGCGGAGATGACGGAGAAGACCGCATCGCAGGTGCCGCATGTCGCGTCGCCGAAGACGTGTGTGAGGCCCCGGGCGAGCCTCGGTCGGGCGTCTCTCACCGCTGCGTGGTGCAAGTGCTGTTGGACGTGCCGTAGGTCGTTCGGGGAGGCCGGACGGAGCGGGATGGGGTGCACGTCACCGAGGTTCCAGTCGCGAATCGATGAGTAGCAGCCGTAGTCGCCGATCACGATGCTGACCTTGTCGGAGCACTGGGGGCAGGGGACGTCGCAGCAGAAGTCCAGGAAATCGTCGAGCATGTCGCTCAGCACGGGGAAACCGTCCAGCGCCAGTTTCGCGCGGAAGTAGGTCCGGTAGTCGGCTGGACGTTCCGACAGGCATTGGTCGGCCGAGGCGCTGAGCATGGCGACGGGTCGGCGGAGTTCCTCCGTCTCTTTGAGGGGCCGCCCTTCTCGCAGACCGGCGCCGAAGATCGCGCCGGCGAGTTCGACCGCGGGAAGCCTCACCGCCCGGTTCGTGTGTCGGGAGAGGGAGGCCAGCGTCGGTAGCGCCGCGATGCCGGCGTCGCAGGTGGTCTCCTGGTGCCAGAGCCGAGCCCACAGTCCTTCCCAGGCATCGTCGGCGCCGGTCTCCGCTGCCTGGAGTAGTGCGGGGACGTCGTGCGCCGGGCCGTACATACCGTGCAGGCGTGCCCAGTCGATCATCGCCGGAGTCAACCATGAACGGTGTGGTCGCGCGTCGTCCGTGGGGCCTGACGTGGGCCGGTTGGCCGGTGCGTTCGGGTGGTCAGCGGGTGCGGCCGCGGGGTTTCAGGGGGGTGGCGGGCAGGGTGGGGGCGGGAATCGGTGGGCCGTCGTAGCCGTGCACTTCGCCGAACCGGTCGCCCGTCATCCAGTCCTGCCGGGCCTGGGTGATCTCTTCGCCCATGCGCGCGACGAAGTTCCACCACATCACCAGTTTCTCCGCGAACGGTTCGCCGCCGAGCAGGACGAGTCCGCTGGTGCCGTCGGTCGCCCGGAGGGGGAGTTCGCGGCGGCCCGAGCCGAGGTACAGCATCGAGCCGGGCTCAACGAGCATTCCGTCTATTTCCGTTATTCCGGACATGGTGAGGGCGGCGTACTCGAAGTCGGGTTCGACCGGCAGCCGTGCCTCGGCGCCGTCCGCCAGGGTGATGTCCGCGCCCATGATCGGGGTGAAGGTGGTGCCGGGCGAGGTGGCCGTGTCGAGTCGGCCGAGGATCACGGTGGCGTCGAAACCGGGGCCTCGCACGGTGGGGAGTTCGGTGTGGTGCTCGAAGGCGGGGTCGGTGTCGCGGTGGGTGTCGGGAAGCGCGACCCACAGTTGGGCCCCGTGGAGGATGGGGGCGTGTGCGCGCGGTGACTCCTCCGAGTGGGCGATGGCGCGTCCGGCGGTCATCAGGCCGAGTTGTCTGGGGAGGACGGTCTGGAGGCTGCCCAGGCTGTCGCGGTGCAGGACTTCGCCGTCGTGGAGCCAGCTCACCGTCTGCAGCCCTATGTGTGGGTGCGGGGGTACCTGCATGCCGGGTTCGTCGGTGATGTCGTCCGGGCCGTAGTGATCGACGAAGCACCAGGCGCCGACCATGCGGCGTCCCAGGCTCGGCAGTAGTCGACGGACGACCGTGCTCTCCCCGAGTGGGACGCGCCGGGGAGGAAGCAGTTCGCGCACGGGACGGCCCGGCACGTCGTCCCGTCCACCGCACTCGACCGTCTTCGGTCGCACATCGAGGTTGCTCACCTGCGCCGTCCTTCCGCGCTCGCCACCGTCAACGGTTCCCCGGGACCGGTCCGTCAAGCCGACCGGAATCAGCGGTCGGACGGCGGGGTTCGAATCTACGTGATGCACGGTGAGTACAAGGTCCCCGGTGGCAAGCTCGTCGTCGCCGACGTGGACGTCGTGGACGGGCTCCTGCGCGGGCCGAGGATCAGTGGTGACTTCTTCCTGGAGCCCGACACGGCCCTGGAGGACATCAACGCGGCTCTGGAGGGCCTGCCCGCGGCGCTGGACGCCAGGGCGATCGGCGAGCGTGTCGAGGCGGGGCTGCCGCAGGGCACGGTGATGCTCGGCCTCACCGCGGAGGCGGTGGGGATCGCGGTGCGGCGTGCCGTCACGCGGGCGTCCGACTGGCGTGACCACGCCTGGCGGTTGGTCCATGAGGCCCCGCAGGATCCGGCGTTGCACATGGCGCTGGACCAGGTGCTCGCCGAGGAGGTGGGCGCCGGACGGCGTCCACCGACGCTGCGGGTGTGGGAGTGGGCGTCGCCCGCCGTGGTCATCGGGAGTTTCCAGTCGCTGCGGAACGAGGTGGACGCGGAGGCGGCCGGACGGTACGGCGTGGAGGTCGTCCGTCGAATCAGCGGTGGCGGCGCGATGTTCATCGAGCCCGGCAACACGATCACCTATTCGCTGTACGCGCCGGAGTCGCTGGTGGCGGGCATGTCGTTCGTGGAGAGTTACGCGTTCCTGGACGACTGGGTGCTGGGCGCGCTCGGCGAGTTGGGGATCAAGGCGTGGTACCAGCCGTTGAACGACATCACGTCCGACCAGGGCAAGATCGCGGGGGCGGCGCAGAAGCGGCTCGCCGCCGGCACGGTGCTGCACCACGTGACCATGGCCTACGACATCGACGCGGAGAAGATGCTGCGGGTGCTGCGGATCGGCCGGGAGAAGATCTCCGACAAGGGGGTCGCCAGCGCGGTGAAGCGGGTGGATCCGTTGCGCCGCCAGACGGGTCTCGCCCGCGAGGAGATCATCGACCGGATGATCGCGCATTTCCGGGGCCGGTACGGCCTGGTCGACGACCGTCTGGGCGAGGACGAGGTGCGGCTGGCCCGCAAGTACGTGACCGACAAGTTCAGCACGCCGGAATGGACGGCTCGCGTCCCCTGAGGTGCCGTTTCCGTGGGGAGGGCGGCGTGCTCTTCCCGGCGGGCCACGCTCTTCGAAACAGGTGTCGACGGTCGGACCGGAACTCCCCATGATTTCCGTGCGTCCCTCATTGCAGGTCGCGGGGCCGTGCGAGGGCCCGTAGGTTTGGGGACGTCGTTCGATGATGGGGAGCGTTAATGTCGATGCAGAAGGGCGCCAACACCGCGGTGCCGGTTCCCTCGGTCAGGGTCGAGCTGGGGTGGCAGGGTGGTCCGGGCGTTCCGGACGCGGACGCGTCCGCGCTCCTGCTGGCCGACACGGGTCGGGTGCGTTCGGACGAGGACTTCGTCTTCTACAACCAGCCGGCGCACAAGTCGGGTGCGGTCCGGCATGACGGGAAACAGCGGGGGCCCACGGTCCTGGACGTCCTGTCGATCGATCTGGACCGCGTCGAACCCGCCATCGACAAGATCGTCGTGGCGGCGTCGTCCGACGGGGGTACGTTCGGCCGGTTCCAGGGGTTGTACGTCCGTGTGGTGGACGCCGGGACGGGAGCCGAGGTCGCGCGGTTCGACAGCCAGGGCGCCACGACCGAGACGGCGTTCGTGCTCGGTGAGCTGTACCGGCGGCAGGGCGCGTGGAAGTTCCGTGCGGTCGGCCAGGGTTACGACTCGGGGCTCGCCGGTCTGGCCACCGACTTCGGGATCTCGGTCGACGACCCCGGTCAGGCGGCCGCGCCTCCGCCGCCCGCCCCCGCGCCCCCGCCCGCGCCCGCGCAGCCGCAGACGGTGCCGCCTCCGCCGCCCCCAGGCCAGTACCCGCCCCCGCCTGCGCCGCCCGGTGGCCAGTACACGCCGCCTCCGCCGCCCGGAGGTCAGTACGCGCCCCCGCCGCCCGGTGGCCAGTACGCACCTCCTCCGCCGCCCGGGCAGTACGCGCCCCCGCCTCCGCCCCCGCCCGCGCCGCCTCAGGCGCCGCAGCCGCAGGGCGGTACGGTCTCGCTGACCAAGAACTCTCCGTCGGTCTCGCTCACCAAGCACGGCGCGACGTCCGGTCACATGCGGGTCAATCTCAACTGGACCGCGCGTGAGGGCGTCGCCAAGGGGCGGTTCGGGAAGCGGCGCCGGGGCGTCGACCTCGACCTCGACCTGTGCTGCCTCTGGGAGCTGAAGAACGGTCAGAAGGGCATCATCCACGCGCTCGGTGACATGGGGGCGCTGGAACGTCCGCCGTACATCAAGCTCGACAAGGACGACCGCACGGGCGCGATCGAGACGGGCGAGAACCTGCACATCAACCTCGACCACACCGCGGAGTTCAAGCGGATCCTGGTGTTCGCCGAGATCTACGACGGCGCCGACGACTTCCGTGGCCTGGACGCGGTCGCGACGCTGTACCCGGTGGGCGCGCCGCCGATCGACATGCGCATGGACGACTGCGCCGACGCGTCCCGTGACGCGGTCCTCGCGCTCATCGAGAACGTGAACGGCGAACTGGTCGTCCGCAGGGAGGGCCGGTTCATCCTGCCGCCCCCCGGCCGTCCCCGCTGGGGGAAGATGACGGTCGACCAGGCGTACGGGTGGAACCTGGAGTGGGTCGCCTCACGCGGTAAGGACTGAACGTCCCCGGTCCGCATATGTGCTGGTACGGGCCCGGAACATTGGCTGATCCTGCCGATTGCTCCGGGCCCGACCGCGAGGGTAGGAACGTCGCATGAGTTCTGAGCGGCAGTATCCAGTTGTCCCCGCACCTCGTTTCGAGGTTCCGGAGGGGGAGGCGGTCCAGCGCGTCGAGGCGTTCGCCGACACGATGACGTTGCGCCGCACCGTGCGCGACTTCTCCCGCCACCCGGTGCCGATGGACGTCATCGACCACGCGATCCGTGCGGCGGCGACCGCTCCGAGCGGCGCCAACCTGCAACCGTGGCGGTTCGTGGTCGTCACCGACCCGGAACGCAAGCGGAGGCTCAGAGAGGCCGCCGAGCAGGAGGAACGCGAGTTCTACGAACGGCGTGCCTCGCAGGAGTGGCTCGACGCGCTGGCGCCGCTCGGAACGGACTGGCGTAAGCCGTTCCTGGAGGACGCCCCCGCCGTCATCGTGGTCTTCGAAGTGCACAAGGGCCCGGAGACGCCGCGTCCCTACTACGTGAAGGAGTCGGTGGGGATCGCCGTGGGGTTCCTGCTGGCCGGGCTGCATCAGGCGGGCCTTGCGACCCTCACGCACACGCCGAGCCCCATGAGGTTCCTGAACGAGGTGTGCGACCGTCCGCAGGAGGAACGGGCCTACGTCGTGATCCCGGTCGGGTATCCGGCGGACGACGCGATGGTTCCCGACATCACGCGGAAACCGGTCGAGGAGGTCATCGTCCGGCTGTGATCTCGTCGGGGCGGAGGGCCGCGTAGGGCCGCGTTGGGGCGCTCCGGCGACCTACGCGGCCTTCAGGGTGTCGGCGAGCTTCTTGTCGCGGGCGACCCGTACCAGGGCGGCGGTCAGCCGCGCCAGGTCCTTGTCGGGCACGGTGGAGGCGAGTTCGCGGGCGTCGGTGGGCAGGCCGAGCCGTTCGGCGCCCTTCTTCACCTGGCCGTCGACGTAGGGGCGCAGCCAGGGCCAGATGGACTGGGCCTCGCGGCAGAAGATGTCCACGCCGGTGGGGCCGATGCCGGGGAACTCCTGGAGCAGTTCGGCCGCCTTCCGCGGGTCGCGTCCGGCGTCGATGGCGAGGCGTCGCAGGTCTCCCTTGTACTTGTCCTGGACGATCCGCGCGGTGTCGCCCAGGCGGGACGCGGTGCTCTCGTCGTAGCGGACGTAGTGGCCGCGTCCGAGTGCGTCGACCCGTTCCTGCCAGGTCAGTCTGCTCATTCCGCGTGGTGTTCCGCCGCCCGCCTCGAACAGTTCACGGGCGGCTGCGACGGCGATGTCGGACGAGATGCGCGCGCTCAGCAGGTTGGCCAGGACGAGGAGTTTGAACAGCGCGGCCGGTTGGTCCTTCAGCGGGATGCCGGCCTGTTCGGCGAACGTCTCACCGGACTCGTGCAGCAGCTTCTTCACGACGGTGTCCATGGCATGTACCTCCCGTTGTCGCCGCCTTACCCGGGTCCGTGGAGATGACTCATGCCGGGACGCCGAACGGGGGACCCGAGGCGCGGTCACAGGAGGCTGAGCTGCCCTTCCCCTGCGAGCGGGTCGCGGTGCTTCTTCAGATGCCGCCAGCGCGGCAGGTCGTCGAGATAGGACCACGACATCCGGTGATGCGGCGTCGGCCCGAACTCCGCAAGGGCTTTCTGATGCGCGGGGGACGGGTAACCGGCGCTGTCCGCGAATCCGTAACCGGGGCATTCTTCGTCCAAACCTGCCATCAGCCGGTCGCGATGAACCTTGGCCAGGACGGAGGCGGCCGCGACGGTGACCGACCTCTGGTCGGCCTTGACCTCGCAGCGCACACGCCAGGGGCGGCGCAGAAAGTCGTGCTTGCCGTCGAGGATGACGACATCGGGCGGTAGGGGCAGCGACTCCAACGCGCGGACGGCGGCGCGTCGCAGGGCCTCGGTCATACCGACCTCGTCGATCTCCTCGGGACCGGACTCGCCGATGGCGTGACCGACGAGCCATCCGGGCAACAGTTCGGCGAACGACTCGCGGTGCGCCTCGGTCAGGAGCTTGGAGTCGGTGAGCCCGACCGTCCTGTCGCCGCGTCCCTGGAGGACGGGCGGCGGGGTCAGATCCGTGACCGCCGCGCACACCACGACGGGGCCCGCCCACGCGCCGCGTCCGACTTCGTCCACCCCGGCGATCGTGGTCGGACGGCCGCCCGGGACCGACAGGGCGAGGAGCTGGTCCTCGATCTCGTAGCCCGCGACGCGCGAGATCTCCTCGGCGGCGGGGCCGGGGGCCGGGGTGAGGCCGGGCAGCGCGCCCGGGTGATCGGTCGGGGAAGCCATGCGCTCATCATTCCAGCCGCCGCCGTCGACCGTGGGCAAGCGAACCGCTACTTCTGGACAGCACAAATGTGGTGGTGCCGAGACGCAGGTCTTCCCTGTTCCGTAGCAGGCAGGCGTGGGGACGCCAACGAACCGGGCGCGGGGAGTGCCGTTCCGGGCGGTCCTGCGCTTTACTCGCTTCTGATGGCATTGTTCGGCAGGTCTCGCTCCCGTGCGGCGAAGGACGCCGCGGCGCGGGATCTTTTCGAGCGCCTGCGGTGGCGGTACTTCCAGGTGACGCCGGGGGTGCGGTTCCTGGGCGGCCTGTTGCTCCTCGCCCTGGTGGTGTCGGCGACGGTGGTACTGGACGGGCCGTTCCTCGCCGCGGCGGCGTTCACGGCGATCCTGCTCGTCGTCGTCCATCTGACGTTGCGTTCGCCCACGGGCATGGCGGTCGTCGCCGTCGTCATGGCCTGGCTGCTCCTCCTGATTCCTCTGGGAAGGCTCTACCCGAACGACGAACACCCGCCGTATCTGAGGCCCGAGCTGCTCCTGGCGTTGCTGGCGCTGCCGGTGGCGTTCGTCGCGTTCCGGTTGCGCGGATACACGCCGTGGCGTTCCACGCTCATCGCCTTGGGCGCCGCCGGGCTGACGACGGCGGCCGCGGCGCAGCCCCTGCCGGAGGCGCACGTGGCGCCGGGCTGGATCGCGGCCCTGATCGTCCTCGCCTACCGCTGGGACCAGGCGCGGCGCACGGTGCCCGCCGAGGCGTACGAAACCGGGTGGGTCCAGGAACAGGCGGGCCCGAAGGGGGACGGAACGGTGACACCGCGTAAGAATCCGTCCGGCAACGACAAACGCGAACGGCCGGAACGTCTCGACAGGCCCACCGAAGACGACGGGCCCGGCCGCCCCGGGAAGACCGACCGGCGTGTCCCCGATGACGCCGAGGCCGGTGTCGCGCCGACCGCGGGCCGCGACCAGCGGGCCGCGGCGCAGGCGACCGACACCGCCGAGCCCGGCCGCGCGGCCTCCCCGGCGCCCGCCGAACCACGCGGAGACGCCGCGCCGGAGATCTCGGTGGCGGACGCGCTCGCCGAGCTCGAGGACATGATCGGCCTGGAACCGGTCAAACGGCAGGTCCGCTCGATCGCCGCGTCGATCGAGGCCGCGCACATGCGCGCCGCCGCCGGGGTGCCCACGGAGAAGCCGATGCGGCACTTCGTGTTCGTCGGACCGTCCGGGACGGGCAAGACGACCGTGGCACGCGTCCTCGCCAAGATCTTCTACGCCTTCGGGCTGCTGCCGGAACCGGCGCTGGTCGAGGCGCACCGCGCGGACCTCGTCGGGGAGTTCCTCGGCGCCACGGCCCTCAAGACCAACCGGCTCGTCGACTCCGCGCTGGGCGGCGTGCTGTTCGTCGACGAGGCGTACGGCCTCGTCAACTCCGCCGAGGGGCAGCCCGACCGGTTCGGGGACGAGGCCGTGCAGACGCTCCTCAAACGCGCGGAGGACGACCGCGACAACCTGGTCATCATCCTCGCGGGATACGACGCGCAGATGGCCGAGTTCCTCGACTCCAACCCCGGGCTGGCGTCCCGGTTCGGCACGCGCGTGCACTTTCCGTCGTACCGTCCGTCCGAACTGCTCCGGATTGCCGACTACCACGTCGCCCTCCGCGAGGACCGGCTCGACCCGGAGGCGCGGCGGCGTCTCGCCGCCCGGTTCGAGGAGGTCGAACGGCGCGGCATCGTCGACGAACTGGGCAACGGCCGGTTCGTCCGGTCCCTGACCGAGGCGGCCGCGCGGGCGCGCGACGTGCGCGTCGTGAACGCCGCGTCCGGTCCGGCCGCGCCCAGCGCCGACGACCTGGTCACCCTGTGCGCCGAGGACGTCGAGGCCGCGTTCGCCGAGGTCACCGAACGGTACCGCGGCTACGCGGAGACGCCGACGCTGGACGAGGCGCTCCGCTCGCTCGACGCGATGATCGGACTCGAACCGGTGAAACGGCAGGTCCGCGAGATCGCCGCCCAACTCCAGGTCGCCCGGATGCGTGAGGAACAGGGCCTGGTCACCCGCCCACCGACACGCCACTTCGTCTTCACCGGGCCACCCGGAACCGGCAAGACGACCGTCGCCCGGGTCCTCGGCCGCATCTTCGCCGCCGCCGGGCTCCTCGCCCGTCCGGAAGTGGTCGAGGCGCAGCGCGCGGATCTCGTCGGTGAACACCTGGGCGGAACGGCCCTCAAGACGAACAAGGTGGTCGACTCCGCGCTCGGCGGGGTCCTGTTCGTCGACGAGGCCTACGCGCTGAGCAACCCGGGTTACTCCGGTGGCGACGCGTTCGGCGCCGAGGCCGTACAGACCCTGCTGAAACGCGCCGAGGACGACCGGGACCGTCTCGTCATCGTCCTCGCCGGTTACGAAGCCGAGATGGACGGGTTCCTGTCGTCCAACCCCGGGTTGGCGTCACGGTTCGACGTCCGCGTCGACTTCCCCTCCTACGGACCGGACGAACTGCTGCGCATCGCGCAACTCATCGCCGAGGAGGGCGGCGACCACTGGGAGGACCGCGCCCTGGACGACCTCGCCCTGGTGTTCCAACGCGCCTGCGGATCGGGACGGATCGACGAACTGGGCAACGGCCGGTTCGCCCGGTCCATGTACGAGAAGGCATGCGCGCGGCGCGCGCTGCGGGCCGCCGGACTGGGCGACGCCGCCACCGCCGACGACCTCACGGTGCTCACCGCCGACGACGTTCGCGACGCCTTCGCCGAACTCACCCATCGCCTGGGCTGACCGCTCGGAGGAGCGGACGCGTCGAGTCCTGTCGGGGGCGTGCGCTGTAATCGGAGGATGGAATCGGTGACGTGGGCGCAGGTCCTGGCCTGGCGAATGCGACGGCAGTTCATCGAACGCGCGGGCGACGCGTCGGTGGTGGAGGTCGCGCGCCGTCTTGCCGGGGTACAGGCGCAGGTCGCCTCGTCGGCGGAGTTCGCCATCGCGGTAAGGCAGGCCGCCCCTGAAGCGGGCGCGGTACGACGAGCGCTCATCGACGAACGGACACTCGTCAAGACCTGGGCCATGCGCGGCACCCTGCATCTGCTCCCTGCCGACGAGGCCGCCGCCTACCTCGTGCTGTGCGCCGCCGTCCGCCACTGGGAGAAACCCGTCTGGCAGCGCAACTTCGGGGCCACGCCCGCCGATCTGGAGGCGATGGCCGAGGCGGCCACCGGCGCGCTGGCGAACGGTGCGACGGTCACGCGGGAAGAGCTCACCGAGGCCATCGTCGACGAGACCGGCTCGCGCCACCTCGCCGAGATCCTCAACTCGGGCTGGGGCACCGTCCTCAAACCCCTGGCGTGGTGGGGCGTCCTCTGCCACGGCCCCGCGCAGGGCACACGCGTGACGTTCACCTCACCGCAACGGTGGCTGCCCGGTTGGAGCGGGCTGCCGCCCCTGGAGGACGCCGCCCGCACCGCGATCCACACGTTCCTCGGTGCGCACGGGCCCGCCACCCCCGACATGTTCGACAACTGGCTGATGCGCAAGATGAACCGGAAGAGAGACGTCAAGAGCTGGTTCGCCGCGGCCGAGGACGGGCTCTCCACCATCGAGGTGGACGGCGTACCGATGTACCTCCTGGACGAGCACCGCGACGAACTCCTGGCCACTGAGCCGAGCGCGTCCGTCCGGCTGCTCGGAGCCTTCGACCAGTACGTGTTGGGCGCGGGAACAGGCGCGACCTACCTTGTGCCCCCGGAGCGTCGCAAAGAGGTGAGTCGGGCCGCGGGCTGGATATCCCCGGTCGTGCTGTACCAGGGACGCGTGGCAGGCGTATGGGAGACCAAGGACGACGACGTGGCCGTGACCCCATTCGAAGACATTCCCGCCGCCCCGCTCAAGGACGCGCTGAGCCGAGTGAAGCCACTGCTGTAGCGGCGTGCCGCATGGCCGAACAAGCGGCCGTTATACCGGTGGAAGCGGAGTAGTTGGCCTGGGCGTAGTTGCGCGGCGTGGGAAAGCGAGGACGGGGCGAGCACTGCGATGGCGGGGTGACCGAAGGACGCGCTGAGTGCCGGTTCAGAGCACGGTAGACCATGACCAGGAGAGAAGGTCGTCGCGGGCGAGGTCGCCGCCACTCTCTCCCACCATCCGAAGGTCCGCGACGTCGTCGTCCCCGCCGGTGTTGACCACGTCGGCGAGCCGGCCGCGGACGTGGAGCCGTCCGTTCTCCAGAACGCCGAGGTCCAAGGGTGAGGACCCAGGCGCCGTCGAGTCTGAGTGAAGCCCGCTGCTGTAGCGGCGTGCTGCATGGTCGAGCAGGCGGCTGCTACAGGTGGAAGCGTAGGTGTTGGCCTGGGCGTAGTTGCGCGGCGTGGGAGAGCGAGGATGAGGTGAGCACTGCGATGACGGGGTAACCGCCGGTCGTCGGATGGTCGGCCAGGAAGATGATGGGCGTCCCGCTGGGCGGAACCTGGAGCGAACCGGTCACCATGCCCTCGCTGCCGAGTTCGCCGCCACGGGCACGGGTCAGTGGTGGTCCGTCCAGCCGTACGCCGATCCGGTTGCTGTCCGGTGAGACCACGTAGGACGCGGTGGTGAGGGTGGTCAGCGCGTCTTCCGAGAACCAGTCGTCACGTGGGCCCGGCAGGATGCGCAGTAGCGGCGTCTCCGGGAGGGGCGGCACGGGTGCGACGTCCACGGTGATGTCACCGAGACCCTTGGTGTCGCCTACTGGGAGGCGGTCACCGGATGACAGCGGCGCGGGCCCGAGGCCGGACAGAAGGTCGGTCGAACGGCTTCCCAGTACTTCGTCGACGGTGACACCCCCGCGGACGGCGAGGTAACTGCGCAGACCGGACGTCGGCGTGCCGAACTCGACCAGTGCCCCAGCGGCGACGTGACACGGCGCGCTCATCCCGTACGGGCGGCCGTCGACGCGCAGCGGGACGGGTGCCCCCGTCACCGCGATCCAGGCGTGCCGGTGAAACCGCAACGCGGCTCCGCCGAGCGTCAGCTCCACGCCCGCCGCGCCCTCGGAATTGCCGACGAGCCGGTTGGCGAGGCGGAGCGCGGGCTCGTCCGCGGCTCCGGAACGCGGAACGCCGAACTGCGCGCGGCCCGGCCTGCCGAGGTCCTGCACGGTCGCGAGCGGTCCGGGCCGCACCACCTCGATCAAAGGGACCCCTCGGGGACGAAACGGACACGCATCCCCGGGCGGAGCAGAGACGGCGGATCGCGCGTGACGTCCCACAGCCGCAGATCGGTCCGGCCGAGGAGCCGCCAGCCGCCCGGCGACCGCGACGGGTAGACGGCCGCGTACGGCCCCGCGATCGCCACCGAACCCGCCGGGACCGACGTCCGCGGCGACGCGCGCCGCGCCACGTGCAGGCGGGGATCGAGGCCCGTCAGATACCCGAAGCCGGGGGAGAAACCCAGGTAGGCGACCGTGTACGACGCGGCGGAGTGCCGGTGGACGACCTCCTCGCGCGACAGCCCCGTATCGGCGGCGACCTCGTCCAGGTCTTCGCCGTCGTAGACCACCGGTATCTCGACCGGTTCGGTGTCTCCCTCGGCGCTCTCAGGCAGTGGCAACCGCGGAAGTCGCGCGGCGAGACGGTCCAGATCTGCGGACGGGTCGAGGACCACCAGGACGGTCTGTTCTCCGACGACGACGTCCACGATGCCTGGGATCGGTTCGTCCCGCAGGGCGGCGTTCAAGCGGTGGGCGGTCGCAAGGTCACCGGTCTCCACGAGCAGAGCCGTGTCACCGGCGCGCAGCACCCTCACGCGAACGACTCCAACACCACACCCGCCTCCGTCAGCGCCGACCGTACCGACCGGGCCAGATCCACGGCGCCGGGAGTGTCGCCGTGCACGCACATGGACCGGGCGTTGAGCACGACCTCACCGCCGTCCACCGCCCTGACGGTGCCTTGTGTCGCCATCTGGACGGCGCGCCGGGCGACGGTGTCCCGGTCGTGGATGACGGCCCCCTGTTCTCGGCGGGACACGAGCCGGCCGGACGGCGTGTACGCCCGGTCGGCGAAACACTCGGTGACGACGGTGAGCCCGTCGGCGACGCCACGCAGCGCGGAGTCGGCGAGCGTCAACAACGGAAGCGACGGGTCGTACTCCCGCACCGCCTCGGCCACCGCACCGGCCTGCACGGTGTCGCGGACCACCCGGTTGTAGAGCGCTCCGTGCGGCTTGACGTACGCCACGCGGCCCCCTTCCACGCGCGCCAACCCGTCCAGCGCCGCGAGTTGGTACAGCACCTCGGCGGTCAGCTCCGGCGCGGGAACGTCGATCTCCCGGCGTCCGAAACCGGCCAGATCCCGGTACGACACCTGCGCGCCGATCGTCACCCCGCGCTCGACGGCCGCCGCGCACACCCGGCGCATGATCGACGGATCGCCCGCGTGGAACCCGCACGCCACGTTCGCGCTCGTGATCACCTCCAGGAGGGCGAGATCGTCGCCCAGCTCCCAGACGCCGAACCCCTCACCGAGATCGGCGTTGATGTCGATGACCGCCATGCCCAAGACCTACCACCGATCTCCGTGTCTCAGACGGCCGCCCCGGCCGCGTTCCACCGCTCAAGTCGGACGTGGCTGTGCGCGCCTGTGAGACCCCGAGGTTCGGGGGAGGTCGCTCGGGTCTCGTCCGTGTCCGCGAGGGGCTCTGCGGCGGGCTGATGGCCGTACGGGCGGGAGCCGGTTCACTCGGGGCGCGGAGCCGGGAGGGCGTCGGTCCTGGCCGGGGCCCACACGCCGCCGATGGCGTCGTAGACCGCCAGGATCGCCTCGTCGTCGTCGCCGGTCGAGCGCCAGAGGCGGGCCCCGTGCGGCGGCCGCATCGGAAGGCCCGCGGACTGCCGCGCCGGGCCGTCCACCGGGCTCTTCGTCGTCGGCGCGCCCAGGGGAAGTCCCCCGACGGGCTCGGGCACGGCGGCCTCCGGAGCCGCCGGCTCCGGGACGGCGGGTTCCCGGACGGCGGGTTCCGGAGCGGCCGCTTCGGGGGCGGCGGGCTCCGGTTCCGCGGGCTTCTCGGCCGCGACCGGCTCGGGTGACAAGCCGTTCGGGTGGGTCGTGTTCGCGTCGAGCGCCGCACTCAGTTCGGCGAGCGTGTACGGGTCGATCGCGGTGTGCGACTCGTCCTGCACCCGGTCGACGCCGTTGGCGGAGCCGTTGATCGGTGGAGGCGAACCGCCGACCACCGGATTGGGCCCCGACAGCGCGTTGGGGTTCACCGTCCCGTACGGGTTGGTGACGTCCGGGGCGAGGGACGGTGCCGTGCCGGAGGTTCCGAGCATGCGGGCGATGACCGACGAGTCCAGGAGGACCTCGCTCGGCAGGCCCCAGTTGATCGCCAGCCGCCAGGTGGGATCGGGCCAGCCGGACGCGAGCCGGGCGAAGGAGGTGCGCCGGTAGAGGCCCGGGTGCCGGTCGCCGGTGCGGGCCAGGGCGGCCGGTGAGGTGAAGACCGTGACGTAGGTGCTACTGCCGATCGTGATCGTGGGGAACTCGGCGCGGTCGGGATCCTCCACGGCGGAGGCGGTCGCGGGGAGCACCAGGTCGGCGCCGGCCAGCAGCCGGAAGTACGTGGTGTTGTCGCCGTTCGCCTTGGCCTCGGCGAGACGGGGCTCCAGCGGATCGGCGTCCGCGTGGGGCAGGCCCTCCGGGAGCGGGGAGGCCCCGACGGGCGGAGCCACGGCGGGCGGTGCCGCGGGGGGCGCTATGGCGGGCGGCGCCGCGGCGGGCGGTATCGCGGCGGGCGGCGGGCCCGCCTCCGCGAACCGCTCCCCGAACGGGTGGTCGGAGGCGCCGCAGGACGAGGAGCGACGCTTGTTCACGCGCGAGGGGTCCGCGACGTCGATGCCGAAGTCCGTCAGCTCGATCAGGCCGGTGCCGTGCCGGTGGAACGACTCGTACACGAGGTCGGACGGCCGCCGTACGCCCTGGACGTCGCGAAGGGCGGTGACCATGACGTCGGCCAGCCGCGAGAAGTCGCCGTCGGTCACGGCCGGCATCCCGCCGGGCGTGCCGAACTCCGGCAGCTCCGTCCACCAGTTGCGCGGGGCGGGGTCGGCGGGCGGACGCCAGCCCACATCGCTCATGATCTCCTCGTCGGCCCTGGTGAGCAGCAGCGGCCCTTCGAGGAAGTTGTTGCTGACGGCCTCGGCGTAGAGCCGGTCGGGCTCGCGCATGGCCTGGACGTAGTGCCGGCTCTCGTCGCGCTCCCGCACGATGAGGATCGTGTCCCGTTCGAGACCCGCCAGCTCACGACCCAGCCGCCGGGCGAACTCGGACCACTCCAACAAGATCACTCCCTACGACCGGGGCCGGCCCCCCGGGTCCCCCGCGAGACCGTGTCCGAGACCTGATGATTGCCGCCGGGGACGCCGCGTGCAAACCGGGAGTTCACTCCGGTGCGGGTTCGTGGCGGAGCACACGCAGGGCCTCGTGGAGCCTGTCGGGATCGTCTTCGTGGTGGTCCAGGACGTCCATGAGTCTGTGCAAGATCTGGTGGCGTTCGTAGCCGACGTCGAGCAGCGACTGTGCGGTATCCCACAGCTGCGGCGGGTCGCCGTCCCACAACCGTCGGGTGAGGCGTTCGTGCGCGTCCAGGTGCTCCTCGTCGCCGCCGGGATGTTCGAACTCCAGGATGACGCGCCGGTCGTCGGGATCGGAGGGGTCCAGGGTCGACAGGTCGATATAGCCGTGCCGTCCGGTCCGCCTGTGCCTTCCGGACAGGAACGGCAGGGCGAACGCGCGGCGGGGGAGCGCCTCCAGGTCTCCGTCGGGCAGGAGCCGGTCGACCACCGCGCGGTCGAGGCCGAAAGCGGCCGGATCGCGGTAGGCGTCGGCGAACTTGGCGGTGGCGTCCCACAGGGCGTCCAGCGTCACCCTGATGCCCTCCTCGGGCAGCCCGGTGCGCCGACCCGCCCACCGTACCCACGCGGCCAGCACGTGCGGCACGGCCTCCTGCTCGGTCGGCGACAGCAACACCTTGCGCGGCAGCCAGTCGAGCAGGAACATCTCGCACTTGACGGGGCTGACCCGAAGTGGCCGCCCGAAATCGTGGGTGCAGCCGTAGTCGATGATGCGGTCGACGCACCGGCTGGCGGCGGACAGGTCGGACAGGCGCCCGGCCTCCTCCGACGCGAGGAACGTCGCCGCGATCGTCGCCCGCCTGTCGTGCCCGTACACCGGAGGGTCGGGCAGACGCCCGCCGGGCGGGAGGATGTCCACCCGTGCGCGGACGAAGGCGTGGTACGACCCGAAATTCTCGTTCACCGGCGGGTCGCGCGTGTCGTCGGTGACGTCCAGCGCGCTCAGCAACAACGCCCTGGCCTCCCGTGGATCGAGGGGCTCGAACCGGATGAGGGGATTCTCGCGGCCCTCTCGACGGCACTGCTCCAGAAGGTCGTCGACCCTGGACGAGACCCAGGCGTCCCTGACCATCCCGGGCATCGGCGGGCGCACGACACGCGTGGCGCGGGCGAACGGGTCACCGGTCGGGTCGACGACCCCGGCCTTGTTACGGTCGACCACCACGACAAGGGCGTGCCGTTCGGTGCCGCCGTAGGTGTAGGTACAGACGACGGAGTCCTGGTCGCCGTAGACGTCCCGGGACACGAAGCACTCCTCGGACGCGACCATTCCCACGTGGTCGGCCCAGCCCGGCCGGGCGACACCGTTCCCCATGAGATCCAGCGCGGCGCGTTCGGCCTTCGCCGCCTGGCGGGGGGTGCCCATGTAGGCCATACCGATGAGCAGACCCAGCGCGGCCGGGGTACCGGCCGCCGCGGCGTGGTCGACGAGGGCCTCGCCGATGACCTCCTCGACGTCCCCGCCCGGCACCCGCTGCCCCCACCATGACCCGAGGATCTCGCTGACGATGAGTTCGGCGTCCAAGGGGCTGCGCACGGCCAGCAGCTCGCGTGCGTGCTGGAGCATGCCGTCGAAAATCGCGGAGACCTCGTCCGGGGGCGTCGATCCGTCCCGGCCCGGTTCCCCGGAGGGACGGTGGCGACTACGGGGACTCACCCCTCTAGCCTCTCAGATCAGACGCGGGCGGTGTCCCGTACACGTCCGAAGAGGGACTTCAGCCGTCCACCTCGCCGGCCGACGCGCGTCTTGAGGGCGGCTCCGACTTCAGTCTCCCGGTGAGATGCTCGCGGGCCATCCGTTCGACCCTCGCGGAGGTGACCTCCAGACCCAGGTGGGCCATGCGCGCCTGGACGTCGGCCACGCACCGGTGCACCGTGTCCGACGGAACGGACCCGAACTCGTCGCAGAGCCGCCGGGCCAGTGCCTCGCGGATTTCGCTCCGGTGATCAGCCAGTGCGGGCATCGGCGCACACCTCCGTGCACGGGTCGCGGTTGAAGGCCCTGCCTTGATGTCCCATTCCAGTGCTTTTGTCGGGAGAGTCAATACGTTCCGGGAGGTCGTTTGGCAAATTCTGCGCCGTCCCTGGTGGAGGGCTCGTCCGGATCGGCGTCCCGCAGTCCCGCGCGGTCCCGCTGTGACGTTCGGACCGGCCCTAAGCTGGGCGCATGGCCACGAAGGTTCAACTCACCCAGCGTCCGGAAGCCGACGAACTGCTCGGCCGCAGCCCGCTGGCCGCGCTTGTGGGCATGCTGCTCGACCAGCAGATCCCGATGGAGTGGGCGTTCACCGGCCCCTACACCATCACCCAGCGGCTCGGCACCGACGACCTGGACGCGCACGAGATCGCCGCGTACGACCCGGAACGGTTCGCCGCGCTGCTGTCGGAGAAGCCCGCCGTGCACCGGTACCCGGGATCCATGGCGAAGCGCGTCCAGCAGTTGTGCCAGTACCTCGTGGACACCTACGACGGGGACGCCGAACAGGTATGGAAGGGCGCGGACACCGGCAAGGAGCTGTTCAAGCGCCTCAGCGGCCTTCCCGGTTTCGGCAAGCAGAAGGCCCAGATCTTCCTGGCGCTGCTGGGCAAGCAGTACGGGGTCAGGCCGGAGGGCTGGCGCGAGGCGGCCGGAGCGTACGGGGAAGAGGGCTCGCACCGGTCCGTCGCCGACATCACCGGCCCCGAGTCGCTCGCCCAGGTCCGGGCCTTCAAGCAGGAGCAGAAGGCCGCGGCCAAGGCCGCCAAGGCCGGCAAGGCCGCAACCTGAGCGGGCCGGTCGCCGACACGGACGATCGCGTCAACTCGCCGAAAAAGCCGAGTTGACGCCCTGTGACACCGTGGCGCCGTAACATCTGCTACTCGCCGTCCTGGCGGACCGCCTCCCGTGTCCTCCGCGACGGTGTCCGAATCCGACGTGTTCGCCGGGGCCGAAGGGGACAAGTATGTTTCAGCAGGGCTTCCGTATGCGGCGAACCATCGGGATGATGAATACCTGACTCCGACCGGTGTTGTGATGGAGGCGGGAGCGCTAGCCTGCTCCCATTCACTCATAGTGATGAAAAATTGCCGCGCGGTACGGGACCCTCTGGGGCGGAGGTGTTGTCCTTGAGCACCGAGACGTCCGTTCCGCATCCCCGCGTCTCAGGGGTGGAGGGGCAGCCCATGGATGCGACCGACGCCGCGCTGTACGCGACCTTGCTGACCGAGGCCCCCGCCGGGCTGGCGTTCTTCGACCGCGATCTGCGCTGCCGCAGGGCCAACGACGCGCTCGCCGCGCTGCTGCGCGTGCCGGTGCGCGACCTGCAGCAACGAAGGCCCCGCGAGGTGCTGCCCGAGGCGCTGGCGACGGCGTTCGAGACCGCGCTGCGCAAGGTGATCGACGAGAACCGTCCGCTGAGCGACCTCGACCTGGTCGTCCCGGCCGGTGAGCCGTCGTCCGGCGCGCACGAGACGGACGGGCCGTCCCCGCCCTCGGCGGCACCACCGTCCGCGTCCGCCGCCACGGTCACGACCGTCGACGAGCGGATCCTGGCCTGCTCGTGGCTGCCCGCCAAGGACGCCGACGGCGAGCATCTGGGGGTCGTCCTGACCGCGCTGGACGTGACCGACCGCCGCAGGGGCGAGGAGGTCATCCGCCGCAAGGAGCAGCGCTACCGCTCGCTCGTGGAGGCCAGCGCCCAGGTGGTGTGGGTCGCCGCCCCGGAGGGCGGCGTGATCGACGACGCGCCCGAATGGCGCGCGATCACCGGCCAGACGCCGGACGACTACGCGGTCGGCGGATGGCTGTCGGTGGTGCATCCCGAGGACCGTCCCCGCATCGAGGCCGCCTGGCGCGACTGCGTCGAGGAGAACCGCGTCTTCGAGACCAACTACCGGGTCCGCACCAAGAGCGGCACCTACCGCCACTTCGACGTGCGGGCCGTGCCGATCTGGCAGGGTGACGCGGTCATCGAGTGGGTCGGCGCCAACACCGACGTCACCGGGCAGCGCGAGGCCGAGGAGATGCGCGGGCGGCTGACCGAGCAGCTGTCGGCGGCGGGCGCGCCTCCAGCAGGCCACGTCGATGCTCGCCGAGGCGCTGACCGTGTCCCAGGTCGTCCAGGTCATCACCGAGGTGGGACGGTCGGCCATCGGCGCCGACTACTCCGCGGTGGCGCTCCTGGACGACGACAAGCTCCGCCTCAGGATCGTGGCGCCGTCCCAGCCGGGCGCCGAGAGCGAGACCGCGCCCGTCTCCCGCGACGAGATCAAGGTCAGTGACCAGACCGTGATGTCGGTGGCGGTGCGCGAGAGCCGGCCGTTCCTGGCCGAGCATCCCGACAGCCTGCGCCTGCAACTCGGCCACGGCGAGCGTGACCTGTTCGCCCAGCACATCGAGGAACGCGCCTGGGTGGGCCTGCCGCTGCTCGCGGCGGGCGCCCCGATCGGCGCGCTGCGCTTCTCGTTCACCCGGCCCCGGGAGATCACCGAGGAGGAGCGGGTCTTCCTGGAGGCGCTCGCGGGACAGTGCGCGCTGGCCGTGGAGCGTGCCCTGCTGTTCGAACGCGAGCACCGGACGGCCGAGGAACTCCAGCGCAGCCTGTTGCCGAGCGACCTGCCCCAGCTGCCCAGCATGGTGCTGGCCGCCCGCTACAACCCCGCGACCCGTCACGTCCAGGTCGGCGGCGACTGGTACGACGTGTTCCGGCTCCCCGACGACCGGCTCGCCATGGCCGTCGGCGACGTCATGGGCAAGGGCGTCCTCGCCGCGGCCGGTATGGGACGCGTCCGCAACGCCCTCCGGGCGCTCGCGCTGAACGATTCGCGTCCCGCCGCGGTCCTGGCCGGGCTCGACCGCCTGTTCAGCGCCACCGAGGACGAGGAACAGTTCACCACCGTCGCCTACGCGGTCATCGACCCCGAGACCGGGCACGGCGAGTTCAGCAACGCCGGTCACCCGCCACCCCTCCTGATCTCCCCGGACGCGCCCGCGCGGGTCAGCGCCCGGGAGCCCGGCACGCCCCTCGGCTGGCCGAGTCAGCGACAGCAGACAAGTTTTTCCATCGAGACCGGCAACACTGTGGTGTTCTATTCCGATGGACTTGTGGAGAACCGTAGGCGTGGGGTGGACGCAGGGCTGGAGGAGCTTGTCGCCGTCGCGGCGGACGCCCCACCTGAAGTGGTAGGAGATCCCGAGAGACTCGTCGACTTCCTGGTCGATCGGATGCTTGCCGGGTATGAGCAGGTAGACGATGTGACCGTGCTTGCTCTGCACGTCCCGCCCAAGTTCGCCTGAAACGCGCCGGAGACGACGCGAAGACGGCGGAGCACGTTCGAAGGACCGTCCCGGGCCCTCTAAGGTGGAGAGTTACCGGGTAGGACTTCACAGGCGGAATGCGCAGCAGTGCCAGAATGCTTGACCCAAAGAGAGCGGGTACGCTGCGGTCCCGCACCGGGAGGTCCGTTCCGTGTGTGGTCCCACCCAGTGTGAGGCCGGGCCCATCAGGGCACTTGGGTCAGCCAAGCCACACGTTCGTTCGAGAGGTATTTGTGTCGCCTGCTAGCTCGACCTCGAAAGCGTCAGATCTGCACGATCACGTCATCGCGCAACTGATCGAGCGTGGACGGTCCCAGGGCAATCGCCTCGAAGCCGACGACGTACGACGTACGTTCGAGGAGGCCGACATCCCCGTGTCTGCGGCCTCCAGCATTCTGCGGAGCCTCAGCAAGGAGGGTGTGACCGTCATGGTGAGCGCTGCCGACTCCGCGGCGCCCAAGCGTTCGCGCAAACGCGCGTCGCAACCGGTGCGCAGGCCCAAGACCGCCGCGGCGGCCAAGGAGCAGCCCGACACGGTGACCGCGGTCGTCGGCGACGACGCGGTCCCCGGGGGCGCCGAGGAGATCGCGGCCGAGCCGCGCCCCGCGGCCGTCAAACCCACGCCGAAGAAGGCCGCGCCCGCCAAGGGCGCCAAGTCCAAGAAGGCCGCGCCCGCCAAGAAGGGCGTGGCGCAGGCCGCCAAGGCGGCCGTCCCGGCCAAGCCCGACGCCAAGAAGGCCTCCGACGACCCCGAGGTCGAGGACGATGTGGACGTCGACATCGACGCCGACCTCGCCGACCTCGACGTCGACCTGGAGGACGACACGGCCGCCGAGGTCGTGGACGCCCCCGACGACGACGAGGCCGCCGCCGCGCCCGCCGCGAAGGCCGCGCCCACCGGCAAGCCGACCGAGGGCGCCGCCAACGAGGAGGAGGGCTTCACCCTCGGCGACGACGACGAGGACGCCCCCGCGCAGCAGATCGCGGCCGCGGGCGCCACCGCCGACCCGGTCAAGGACTACCTCAAGCAGATCGGCAAGGTACCCCTGCTCAACGCCGAGCAGGAGGTCGAACTCGCCAAGCGCATCGAGGCCGGCCTGTTCGCCGAGGAACGCCTCGCCGTCGCCGCGTCCGCCATGTCCGAGGAGGACCTGGAGGACTTCGAGTGGATCGCCGAGGACGGCCGCCGCGCCAAGAACCACCTCCTGGAGGCCAACCTCCGACTGGTGGTGTCGCTGGCCAAGCGCTACACCGGCCGCGGCATGCTGTTCCTGGACCTGATCCAGGAGGGCAACCTCGGCCTGATCCGCGCCGTGGAGAAGTTCGACTACACCAAGGGCTACAAGTTCTCCACGTACGCCACCTGGTGGATCCGGCAGGCGATCACCCGCGCCATGGCCGACCAGGCCCGCACCATCCGCATCCCGGTGCACATGGTCGAGGTCATCAACAAGCTGGCCCGCGTGCAGCGCCAGATGCTCCAGGACCTGGGCCGCGAGCCCACCCCGGAGGAGCTCGCCAAGGAACTCGACATGACCCCGGAGAAGGTCGTCGAGGTCCAGAAGTACGGCCGCGAGCCCATCTCCCTGCACACCCCGCTCGGCGAGGACGGCGACAGCGAGTTCGGTGACCTCATCGAGGACTCCGAGGCCATCGTCCCGGCGGACGCGGTCAGCTTCACGCTCCTCCAAGAGCAGCTCCACTCCGTCCTGGACACGCTCAGCGAACGTGAGGCCGGCGTGGTGTCGATGCGGTTCGGCCTCACCGACGGCCAGCCGAAGACCCTGGACGAGATCGGCAAGGTGTACGGGGTGACCCGGGAACGCATCCGCCAGATCGAGTCCAAGACCATGTCGAAGCTCCGCCACCCGTCCCGCTCGCAGGTCCTCCGCGACTACCTCGACTGATCACACCCGGCACCACGCAACAGGGCCCCTCCCACCGGAGGGGCCCTGTTCCGTACACGCGTCAACACCCACCCTTCCTGACCACCCACGTCTCCCACCCACTCGAGCACCCGCCGCAGCTCATGGGCGCTGAGATGGCGCTGGGCGCGTCGGACGCACTCTCCAGGGACTGGGGCCCGGCTGCGCGGTTTCCAGAGCCGTGGTGAGATCAGGCGGCGTCTCGTCAGGTGTTGGCTAGGGAGAGGCCGTGTGGTTCGGGCGGGATGCGGTGCTTTGGTGGCGCACCGGGACGGGGGTCATCGTCGTGGTCATCAGGGTGGTCATGCCCGGGTGGACAGTGACTTGTGCGTAATGGGGTGAAGAATGTCACCAGTGGGTGACGGTTTGGCGAACTTGGTGGTCCGCGTCACTGGACGGGGCGTTTCTCGCTACGGTTCGCTGTCGATCAATAGCGTTATGTAGTCGGGTCCGATTGGCTTGGCGAGTGGTGAAATGCGAACGGCGGCCACCGTTTCCGGTGGCCGCCGTTCGTGGCTCCTGCTATATGGGGATCACCGCTCGTCGTTGGGGGCGGTGGCCGGGGTTTCGTTGAGCCGGTCGGTCTCGTCCTGAATGTCGGCCCCGTTGGCGCGGAGGGCCTCTGCGTACTTGCGTCCGTGGTGGGCGCAGAACAGAAGGTCGCCGCCGCCTACAAGGACTGCACGGACGTAGGCCTGAGCGCCGCAGCGGTCGCATCGGTCAACGGCTTGGTTGGGGCAAGGGCTCCAGTCACGGCACCTTCCTCATGCTCGGGGTCGGTACTTAGGACAACATCTAACCCGACGCCGACGTTCCCAACCTGGTTCTTCGTACGCCCACAGCAGAATGGCCCAATAAGTGACCGACATCACATTAGGCGGTACGATGCGGCCGGACGCGTGACCGTTCGCGTGTGATCAGTCGTCGGAAGGGCGGCCGGACGGCCGTGGCGGACCGTGATCCGCGACCGGCGACCGGGGCGGGGCCGATCGGGGTAGCCTGCCAAGGGTCGGATTTCGCCGTGCGGGCGCGCTGGAACGTCCGTGGCGGCGAGCCTTTCGGAGGACTGTCGGTGCCCGGGGGTACTCTTCTGCCGACCGTCCGACCCCCGAGGAGCACAGGCACGTTGACCGCCGCTACCGCAGAAGCCACCACCGAAGACCCGCACGGCTACTCCGCCCGGCACCTGTCGGTGCTGGAGGGCCTGGAGGCCGTGCGCAAGCGACCCGGCATGTACGTGGGGTCGACCGACAGTCGGGGCCTCGCGCACTGCCTGTGGGAGATCGTCGACAACAGCGTCGACGAGGCCCTGGCGGGCCACTGCACGCACATCAGCGTGACGTTGCACGCCGACGGGTCCTTCGAGGTGGCCGACAACGGCCGCGGCATCCCGGTCGACATCGAGCCGAAGACAGGCCTGCCCGGCGTCGAGCTGGTCATGACGCGGCTGCACGCGGGCGGCAAGTTCGGCGGGGTGTCCTACACGGCGTCCGGTGGCCTGCACGGTGTCGGCGCGTCCGTGGTCAACGCGCTCTCCGCCCGGCTGGACGTGGAGGTCGACCGCGACGGGCACACCCACGCGATCAGTTTCCGCCGCGGGCTGCCCGGCGAGTTCGCCGACGACGGCCGTCCGAACGCCCGCTTCCGGAAGAAGTCCGGCCTCCGGCAGGTCCGCAAGGTCGCCAGGAAGGTCACCGGCACCCGGACCCGCTTCTGGCCCGACCAGCAGATCTTCCTGAAGGACGCCACGGTCGACCAGGCCCTCGTCCTCGACCGGATGCGGCAGACCGCGTTCCTCATCCCGGGGCTCACCATCGACGTCCGGGACGAGCGCGGTGAGGAGACCGTCGACGAGACGTTCCGGTTCGACGGCGGCATCAGCGAGTACTGCGCCTACCTGACCAAGGACGCCCCCATCGTCGACGTGCTGCGGCTCCAGGGGCGCGGCCACTTCACCGAGACCGTTCCCGTCCTGGACGACCAGGGGCACCTGACGCCCACCGACGTCGAACGCGATCTCGAGGTCGACGTCGCGATGCGGTGGGGCACCGGCTACGACACGGTCACCAAGTCGTTCGTCAACGTGATCGCCACCCCGAAGGGCGGCACCCATGTGCGCGGCTTCGAGCGGGCCGTGCTGAAGGTGCTCAACGAGCAGCTCCGCGCCACCAAGCTGCTGAAGAACGGCGACGAGGACGTCGTCAAGGAGGACGTCCTGGAGGGCCTCACCGCGGTGGTGACGGTCCGGTTGCCCGAGCCGCAGTTCGAGGGTCAGACCAAGGAGGTCCTCGGCACCTCCGCCGCCACCCGCATCGTCTCCCAGGTCGTCCTGCGGGAGCTGCGCGCGGTCTTCGAGAACCCGTCGCGCGGGCGCAAGCAGCCGTTGCGGGCCGTCCTGGAGAAGGTCGCCGGGGCCGCCAAGACCCGTATCGCCGCCCGCACCCAGCGCGACAACCAGCGCCGCAAGAACGCGCTCGAGAACTCGGCGCTGCCGGCCAAGCTCGTCGACTGCCGCGCCACCGACGACCGCAGCGAGCTGTTCATCGTCGAGGGCGACTCGGCGCTCGGCACCGCCAAACTCGCCCGCGACTCCGAGTTCCAGGCGCTGCTGCCGATCCGCGGCAAGATCCTCAACGTGCAGAAGGCGTCCGTCGCCGACATGCTCAAGAACGCCGAGTGCGCCGCGATCATCCAGGTCATCGGCGCCGGTTCGGGCCGTACCTTCGACATCAACGCCTCCCGGTACGGCCGGATCATCCTGATGGCGGACGCCGACGTCGACGGCTCCCACATCCGTACCCTGCTGCTCACCCTGCTGTACCGCTACATGCGGCCGATGCTGGAGGAGGGCCGCGTCTACACCGCCGTCCCGCCGCTGCACCGCATCGAGCTGGTCAAGCCGAAGAAGGGGCAGGACAAGTACGTCTACTGCTACAGCGACGGCGAGTTGACCCGCAAGCTGGTGGAGTTCGAGCGCAAGGGCCAGCGCTGGAAGGAGCCCGTCCAGCGCTACAAGGGCCTCGGTGAGATGGACGCCGACCAGCTCGCGGAGACCACCATGGACCCGCGTTACCGCATGCTGCGCCGGATCCGTGTCGAGGACGCCGACGAGGCGTCCAAGATCTTCGAGCTGCTGATGGGCAGCGATGTTGCCCCGCGGCGCGCGTTCATCACCGCCGGCGCCTCGGAACTCGACGCCGAACGCATCGACGTCTGACCGGCCCCTCGCGCACCCGACCGGTGCGCGAGGGCGCGTTCTGCATGGTCACGGGGTTGATCGTCGATCATCGGGCGGCAAGACCTCGGTCAACTCCCGCGCGCGGCCGCTTCGGTGCCCCGAGCATGAGGACCGTGCTCAGAACCCGCATGATCGCGCAGTACCTGCGCCCGTACGCGCAATGGCGGATCAACCGTCCGGACCCGTGTGACGACGGCCGCAACGCCCGCGCCGCCATCGGTCTCATCGACGCGGCGACCTACGTGACGCAGCTGGACGACGGTGAGCCCGTCATCGTCCGCATGGCCCTCGCCGGTTGCTTCGACCGGGGCCATTTCGACCCGGGCCCCGACGGCGAGCGACTCGTCCGCTTCTGGCACTACGACAGCGTGGACGGCGGCCCGCCGGACCTCCTTGAGGCCCTGGCGGCGTCCGCCGAACTGCATCGGGTGCATGAGGTGCGCCAGGGACACGACCTGGCGACGTTGCCACGCCCCCGCCAGGGCGAAGCCACACCGGCGTAGTTCGCCCGCCGTGCTCCACACGGTGTGGTTGGACGCGCTTTCTAGCACTACGGCGGCGTCAACGGCGGTCCACCGGACTTCCTCTGGCCTGGAAGCTGCATCGGGGGCATGAGGCGTGCTGGAGACAGCTCCGGCGATGTTGCCGCGTCCGAGCCAGGGCGAAGCCCCTCCGGCGTAATTCGCCCGGTGTGGTCCACGCGGTGTAGTTACCGCGCTGAAATTACGCCGGGTCGTCCTCGGGCTTCCATTTGATGCTGCAGCCGAGGCTCGGCGTGTGCGGCTCCGGAACTTCCCGGCCCGCGAGGACCAGGTCGAGCGCGGCCCTGAGCGACGCCCCGTCCGACGGAACGTCGTTCTTGGGCCGCGCCCCGTCGAACTGGCCCCGGTACGCGAGCCGACGCCGCCCGTCGTACAGGAAGAAGTCCGGGGTGCAGGCGGCCCGGAAGGCCCGGCCGGTCTCCTGCGACTCGTCCACCAGGTAGGGGAACGTGAATCCTGCCCGCTCGGCCTGCTCACGCAGACGCTCGGCGCCGTCGTCCGGATAGTTCTCCACGTCGTTGCTGCACACGGCGACGGTGGCGAGCCCCCTGCCCGCGTACTCGGCCGTGACGGCGCCGATCCCATCCTCGATGCGCCGCACGTACGGGCAGTGGTTGGACAGGAACATGACCAGCAGCGCCGACGCCTCCGCGAAGTCGTCGTGCGACACCGTCCGGCCGTCGATGGACGGCAACGTGAACGCGGGAACCGCGGACCCGAGCGGCACCATGAAGGATTCGATCGCCATGCGCGCCATTGTCGCGTACCCCGCCGCGCTCGGGGGAGCCGCGCAGCCCCCGGTCGGCCGGCGAGCCCGGGGTACCGCCGCACCGGCGCGCAGCCCGCGCTCACCGGCACCCGCCCCCCATCCAGCCACCATTGCGGGCCCCGACGCCGGCCGCCTCGTCTTCCGAGCGCGCCGCGCCCTTGCGCGGTCAGCCCTGGTCCTCCTCCCGGGGGTGGCGGTCCGAGGTCAGGGTAGGCGCGAAGGCCTCGAACGGATGGCGAGACCGGGGTGTCGTCGCGCCGGTGCGCGGGCCGGGTTCACCGGTGCGTGCCCGCGATCCGGCCGCCGGCCTGGCGGTCCGGCGCTGGAGGTCGGCCGCCTCACACGGCGCTCGGGCGCCGGTCCCTTTCGCGGTCTCCCTTCGTCCTCCTCCGGGGGCGGCGGCCCGAGGGGTCGCTCCCGAGAGGCCGGGGAGGCGCGAGGTGCCGGACGGACGGTGAGCCGGGAGGCCGGCGTGTGGGTCGCGTCTACCGGAACGTGCCCGTGGTCCAGCGCCCGGCGTCGGGCGCTGGACGGCTCGCGTGGCGTTCGGGCGTGGCCGCGTCCTTAGGGGTCAGCCTTCGTCCTCCTCTGGGGGCGGGGGGCCCAGGGGGCCGCTGACGGAGGTCAGGGGGCCGTCGAGGCGCTCGCCCGAGCCGTCACGGCGTCCCATCGTCACGTTCAGTGTCGCCGGTCGGCCGCCCGCGGCGGCGGCGCGTAGCGGTGTCGGGGCCGCCCAGGCCTGGAGTAGGACGTCCTCGCCCTTGAGGAACCGGTGTGCGCGGACCCCGCCGGTGGCGCGGCCCTTGGACGGGAAGTCGGCGAAGTCGGCGAGTTTGATCGCGCCGGTCTGCGTGCCGGGCAGGGCGGACGACGAACCGGAGACCGTGATGACCCGCGCCTCACGGGTCGGGTCGATGGCGCCGAACCACAGGACGCGGGCGCCCGCGCCGAGTTTGATGCCGGCCATGCCGCCCGCGGCGCGGCCCTGCGGTCGGACGAGCGAGGCGGCGAAGTGCAGGAGTTGCGCGTCGGTGGTGATGAACACCAGGTGCTGGTCTTCGGCGAGCAGTTGGACGGCGCCGACGACGCGGTCGCCCTCCTTCAACGAGATGATCTCGAACTCGTCGCGGTTGGCGGGGAAGTCGGGGACGACCCGTTTGACCACGCCCTGGGCGGTGCCGAGGGCGAGGCCACCGCCCACCTCGGACACGGCCGCCAGGCCCACGACCGTCTCGTCGGGCTCCAGATCGACGTACTCGGTGACCGGTGCCCCGCCCGCCAGCGACGGCGGTGACGCCGAGGGCGGCAGCCCTGGCAGGTCGAGGACGTCGATACGGACCATCCGGCCCAGCGACGTCACCGCGCCGACCTGCGCCCGGACCGTGGTGGGCACGACGGACGTCAGCACGTCATGCGCGGCGCGGGGGCCGCTGTCGGGCAGCGGACCGGCGTCCTGGGTGCGGGCCAGCAGGCCGGTGGACGACAGCAGCACCGTGCACGGGTCGTCGGCCACCTCCAGCGGCACGGCCGCCGCGGCGGTGTGGCCCGAGGACTCCAGCAGGATCGTCCGGCGCGGCGTCGCGAACTCCTTCGCGACCTCGCCGAGTTCCCGGGAGACGACACCGCGGAGCTTGCGCTCCGACTCCAGGATCGCGGTCAGCTTGGCGATCTCCTTGGCGAGCTGCTCCTTCTCCTTCTCCAGTTCGAGCCGGTCGTACCGGGTGAGGCGGCGCAGCGGGGTGTCCAGGATGTACTGGGCCTGAATGTCGGAGAGCTCGAAGATCTGCATCAGCCGCTGCTTGGCCTGCGCGGCGTCGTCGCTCTGCCGGATGACCTGGATGACCTCGTCGATGTTGAGGAGCGCCACCAGCAGGCCCTCCACGAGGTGCAGGCGGTCCTCGCGCTTGGTGCGGCGGTACAGCGACCGGCGCCGGACGACCTCGATGCGGTGGTCGATGTAGACCTGCAGCATGTCGCGCAGGCCGAGGGTGCGGGGCTGGCCGTCGACGAGCGCGACGTTGTTGATGCCGAACGTCTCCTCCATCGGCGTCAGCCGGTAGAGGTCCTGCAGGACGGCCTCCGGGTTGAACCCGTTCTTGATCTCGATGACCAGGCGGAGGCCGACGTTGCGGTCGGTGAGGTCCTTCAGGTCGGCGATGCCCTGGAGCTTCTTCGCGTTGACCAGTTCCTTGATCTTGGCCTTGACGCGTTCCGGACCGACGGCGTAGGGGAGTTCGCTGACGACGATGCCCTTGCGGCGGGGCGTGACGTTCTCGATGGACGTGGTGGCGCGGGTGCGGAACGTCCCCCGGCCGCGCTCGTAGGCGTCGCGGATCCCGTCCAGGCCGACGATCTTGCCTCCGGTGGGCAGGTCGGGCCCGGGGACATGACGCATCAGCTCGTCCAGCGTGGCGTCCGGGTGGTCGATCAGGTGCCGGGCCGCGGCGATGACCTCGCCGAGGTTGTGCGGCGCCATGTTCGTGGCCATGCCGACCGCGATGCCGGACGCGCCGTTGACGAGCAGGTTCGGGAACGCGGCCGGAAGGACCTCCGGCTCGGTCTCCTGACCGTCGTAGTTCGGGCGGAAGTCGACCGTGTCCTCGTCGATGGAGGCGACCATGAGCATCGCCTCGCGCGACAGGCGGGCCTCGGTGTACCGCATGGCGGCGGGCAGGTCGTCGCCGCCCAGCGACCCGAAGTTGCCGTGCCCGTCCACCAGCGGCATCCGCATCGCCCAGGACTGCGCCATCCGCACCATCGCGTCGTAGATGGCGCTGTCGCCGTGCGGGTGCAGCTTGCCCATGACCTCGCCGACCACGCGGGCGCACTTGACGTGCCCGCGGTCGGGGCGCAGCCCCATCTCGTTCATCGAGTACAGGATCCGGCGCTGGACGGGCTTCAACCCGTCGCGCACGTCGGGAAGCGCCCGCTGGTAGATCACCGACAGGGCGTACTCGAGGTAGCTGCCGCGCATCTCGTCGGAGACGTCGACATCGACGATGTTCTCCTCGAAGTCCGGCGGTGGGGGAGGTGCCTGGGATCCGCGTCGTGCCATGCCCCACATTGTGGCCGGTCCCGGGGACATCTTTCGCCCACCCCACCGGGTGTGGCACCCGGTTCGCCGAAATAGGTCCCGTCCCGACACCTCCGTGACCCGGCGGATCGGGGACGAGTCGTTCGGTCGCCGCAGGCCGGGTGCCTTTCGGTGCCCGACCTAACGGCGGGCCATGACGAGGCTTCCCCGTTTGGTCACGGGAAGGGGAGTGCGAAGGTGCCGGGCCGCCTCCACGGCCTCCGGTCGGGGGACGCGCCGGGCGACCAGATAGTCGCGGATGGCGTCGTGGTCGGGAAGCGTGAGCAGGGGCGCGTCCCAGCGCTCCACCTCGACCTCGTCGAACACCTCGCAGACCCGTTCGGCGGCTTCCTCCGCGTCGAACGTGGTCGGCCGGGGCCGCCAGACGGGCGCAAGTTCGGGGCTGTCGTTCCGGCAGACGGCGGTGGCGAGCAGGACACCGCCGGGGGCGAGGACGCGGCGTGCCTCGCGGAGGGCGACGCGCGGATCGTCCAGGTGGTAGAGCATGTTCACCGCGACGGCGGCGTCGAACGATCCGTCCCGGAAGGGGAGACGAACCGCGTCCGCCCGAACGCGCGGGGCCGGATGGGCCCGCAACAGGGCCGCGGACGCGTCCAGCCCGACGAGCCGGAACGGCGGCGGGTCGGGGAGCGCGTCGCGGAGGGCGCCCTCCCCGCAGCCGATGTCCAGGACACGGGACGGTCCTTCGTCCAGCAGCTTCATGGCGATGTGGTCGTGCAGGCTCCGCGCCCCGATCAGGTACTTCCGGGTGACCCTCGCGGCGAGGCGGAAACGCTCGGAATCGGAGTCGTGGTCGGGTGTGAGCGCCATGAACTGAGTTTGCCCGGTGAACCGCCCCGGAAAGCGTCGTCAGGCCGTCGCGCCGCCGTCGACGACCAGGTCGTGCCCGACCACGTGGCTCGACGCGTCCGACGCGAGCCACAGCACCGCCTCGGCGATCTCGGACGTGTCCGCGACCCGTCCGGACGGCGCGGCGGTGCGCATCCGCTCCGCGCGCTCGTCCCGGGTCTCGCCGGGCAGCAGCGACATCGGCGTGTCGCTGGCGCCGGGGCTGACGGCGTTGATCCGGACACCGTCGGCGATGTGGTCGAGGGCGGCGGCGCGGGTGAGGGCGCTGACCGCCGCCTTGGACGCCGCGTACGCGGCCAGGCCGGGGCGGCGGCGGTGCGCGCCGATGTTGGACGAGACGTTCACGATCGCTCCGCCGCCATGCCGCCGCATGTACGCGATCTCGTGCTTCATCGACAGGAACACACCGGTCACGTTGACCGCGAGGACGTCGTTCCAGGCGGCCTCGTCCACGTCGGCGACGGGGCCGGTCGCGCCGAGGATCCCGGCGTTGTTGACCGCGACGTGCGGCCCGCCGTGCCGGGCGGTCACGGTTTCGACCATGCGGGCGACGGCGGAGGTGTCGGTCACGTCGGCGACGACGTGGTCGGCGTGGTCCGAGCCGACCTCCTTGACGGCGCCGGCGAGCGCGGTCGCGTCGCGGCCGGCGAGGACGACGGTGCCGCCCGCGCGGGCGAATGCGTGCGCGAGGGCACGGCCGATGCCGCCCGCGCCGCCGGTGATGAGGACGGTTCTGCCGTCGAACGACATGGGCTGTCTCCTCAGAATACTAGACCGATCGTTCTTGAATCGGCGTGGAAGGGTTCGTGTGGCGGAGCGGTAGGAGGTCAGTCGAAGAGGGCCAGAGCCTCGCGGGTCGCGTCGCGGAGGCGGTCGTCGTCGCCGGGCGCCCGGCCCAGCACGCGAAGGCCCTGGAAGAAGACGACCAGGAAGCGGGCCAGCGCGCGGGGATCACGGTCTTCGGGCAGTTCGCCCTGCGCGCGGGCGCGGGTCAGCGCGGAGGTCAGCGACGCCTCCAGGAAGGTCCAGCTCGCCTCCACCAGGCGCGCGGCCTCGGGGTCGCGGGCGGCGAGCTCCACCGCCGTGTTCACGACGAAGCAGCCGTTTCTCGGCCGGCCCCGGAACGACTGCTCGGCATAGCTCTCGATCAGCCGCTTCACCTGCGGCAGGACGGGCCCCGGCTGCGACAGCGCCTCCGCGATCGCCGGGTCGGTGGTCCGGAGGTAGTGCTCCAACGCCTTCAGGTAAAGGTCGTGCTTGCCGCCGAACGTCGCGTAGATGCTGGCTCGGGCGACGCCCAGACGTGCCACGAGGTCGGCCATGGAGGTCGCCTCGTACCCGCGCTCCCAGAACAGTTCCAGCGCGCGCCGCAGCGCCTCCTTCGGGTCGAACTCCTTCGTCCTGGCCATGGCGGAAGCGTAGGGCTATCGAGAATGAGCGGTCAAATATCGGCGCTGAGGACGGGGCGGGCGAGGCGGGTGTTGAGATCGAGGGCGTCCAGGACCGACCCGTCCGGGGCGAGGGCCTCGACGATCGGGCCGCGGCGCGCGCCCCACACCACGACGGCGTGGCCGTGCGCGGGAACGTCCAGCAGCCGCTGACCGATCCGGATCCGCGCGACCTCCGCCGCCGCGTGCAGGCGCGCCTGGTTCACCCATTTCGCGCCCCACGGCAGCAGCCGGTTGGCGTTGCGGACCGTCCGGCCCGAGCCGTACTTCAGCAGGTGACGCCCCATCTCCATGGACGAGCGGCGCGTCAGTGGCTCGGCGGGCGCCGAACCGCCGCCGCCACCGAGTTCCCGCCACTCGCCCTCACGGCGGTGGAACGTCCAGCCCTCGATGAAGTCGGCGCACCCGGACGAGACGTCGCCCGAACGGTAGAGGAACGTGACGACGGCGACGTCACCGTCGATATCGAGCCCCAACGGCAGGAAGCCCCGTCCTTCGTCGAAGGTGGCGGGGGCCGGGTCGGGCAGGCCGTCCCTGAGGAGTCGCAAGCACTCCTCGAGCACCTCGTCGTCGTTCATGGTGGGGACCTCTGGATCGTGCGGGTGGGAACGGTTCGAGCATGGACGTGCCGGCGGAGCGGTGCCGGCGGAACGGCGCAGGCAGGACTGCGAGCAGAACAATCGCGTGCAGAACAACGGGGCCTTCCCGGGAGAAGGCCCCACGCTGGACTCACTTTAGACGTCCGGCTCGCCTGGTTTCACCCATCTGACGCACTTCCGTCGGCGCTCCGCAATGAGGCGTTCATCTCACTCCGACCGCGGTTCCACCTGGTGTGACCGTACGAGAGCGGGGGCGTGTCGAACGCCTCACCCGAAAAGGTTTGCGTAAGTTGCATGGAGCGGGTTAACTGCTGACATGACCTCCGTACGCCTGTTCCATGAGCCTCCGCTGATCTCGCGGGCCATGCGGCGTATGCGGTGTTGTCGAATGTGCGACCGCTGAGGGCCCCCGTCCAGGACTCGCGCCCCGAAGCGAGCCAGCCCCGAGCCGGAAGCCGCGCATGCACTTCGTTCGCCATCTGCTGAGCCACGGCCCGTACCCGCCCGGCCTGGCCTGACCACGCCGTGCCCGGGTCGTGCCCGGTTCGGTCGTGCCCGACCGAACGTGCCCGGTTGACCGGCCCGCCGGGGTCGATGCCCGGCTGATCGCGCCCCTGACCGTGCGCCGCGCTCGCGGCTCGCGTTCCACCCAGACCGCCGCCCATCCGGCGGCCCTCCGTCACGCATGGATTGATTTCCTGTGATTCAGATCGAAAAACTCCGAAAGGTGTACCGCGGCCGAGACCGCGAGATCACCGCCGTCGACGGCGTCGACCTCACCGTCGCCGAGGGCGAGGTCTTCGGCGTCCTCGGACGCAGCGGCGCCGGCAAGAGCACGCTGCTGCGCTGCGTCAACCTGCTGGAACGTCCCGACGACGGCCGCGTCGTGATCGACGGCCGTGAGCTGCTCACCCTGCGCGGCGCCGAACTGCGCCGGGCGCGCCAGGGCATCGGCATGATCCACCAGCATTTCGGGCTGCTCGGCAGCCGCACCGTCGCCGGAAACGTCGCGTTCCCCCTGGAGATCATGGGCGTGCCCCGCGCGGAGCGGGCCCGGCGCGTCGCCGAACTGCTCGACCTCGTCGGCCTCGCCGACCACGCGAAGGCCTATCCGGCGCAGATCTCCGGCGGCCAGAAACAGCGCGTCGGCATCGCCCGCGCCCTGGCCGGACGTCCGAAGGTCCTGCTGTCGGACGAGGCGACGTCCGCGCTCGACCCCGAGACCACGGCATCGATCCTTAACCTGCTGCGCGACCTGAACCGGCGGCTCGGCCTGACCATCCTGCTGATCACCCATGAGATGGACGTGGTCAAGAGCATCTGCGACTCGGCCGCGATCATGCGCGACGGCCGTCTCACCGAGTCGGGCCCGGTGCCCGAGCTCCTCGCCCGTCCGGACTCCGAGCTGGCGCGCGACCTGTTCCCGCTGCCACCCGCCGAACCCCGTGACGGCACCACCCTCGTCGAGGTCACGTTCGTCGGCGCCGTCGCCGACGAACCGTTCGTGTCGGCCCTGGCCCGCAAGTACGCCCTGGACGTCAACATCCTCGGCGGCGCGGTCGAGACCGTCGCCGGTGAGCGGGTCGGCCGCCTCCAGCTCGAACTGCCCGGCGACCCGTCCCTGAACGCCGCCCAGCTCGCGTTCCTGCGCGAGTCCGGCCTGACCGTGACCGTGCTGAACCCCACGAACCCCGAGGAGAAGGCGCGATGAGCTGGGACGAGGTCACCCCGCTGCTGTGGCCGGCCACGGTCGACACGCTCGTCATGACCGGTGTTGCCACGCTGTTCACCGCCGTCCTCGGGCTGCTGCTCGGGGTGCTGCTCGTGGTCACCGGGCGCGGCGGGCTGCTGCCCGCGCCGCCGGTCAACCGGGTGCTCGGCCTGGTCGTCGACATCGGACGGTCGCTGCCGTTCCTGATCCTGATGGTGGCGATCATCCCGTTCACCCGGGCGGTCGTCGGCACCAGCATCGGGAACGCGGCCGCGATCGTCCCGCTGACGGTGGGCGCCATTCCGTTCTACGCGCGGCTCGTCGAGATCGCGTTGCGCGAGGTGGACCCCGGCGTCGTCGCCGCGGCGAACGCGATGGGCGCCACCCGCCGCGAGATCGTCGGCAAGGTCCTGCTGCGGGAGGCGCGGCCGGGCCTGGTGTCCGGGCTGACCGTCACCGTGATCGCGCTGATCGGCTACACGGCCATGGCCGGGACGGTCGGCGGCGGTGGGCTCGGCAACCTCGCCGTCGTCTACGGCTACGAGCGCTTCGAGACCAGGGTCATGGTCGCCACGGTGGCGCTGCTCGTCGTGATCGTCCTGGCCGTCCAGGCGGTCGGGGATCTCGTCGCCCGCCGCCTGACCCACAAGTAACCGCTGAAGACACAGAGAAAGGCACCTGTCGTGCTACGCAAGATCACTGTCGCGCTGGCCTCCGTCGGGCTCCTCGCGGGACTGACCGCGTGCGGCTCGTCGTCGGCGTCCGACGATCCGGACGCCCCGCTGAAGGTCGCGGTCAACCCCGTCCCGCACGGCGACATCCTGACCTACGTCAAGGACAATCTGGCGGCCGAGAACGGGCTGAAGATCGACGTCGTGACGTTCAACGACTACCAGCAGCCGAACACGGCGCTGAAGGAGAAGCAGGTCACGGCCAACTACTTCCAGCACGTCCCCTTCATGAAGGAGTTCGAGAACGAGTCCGGGACGAAGCTGACGTTCGTCGCGCCCGTCCACCTGGAACCGCTCGGCGTCTACTCCAAGAAGGTCAAGAACCTGGGGGCGGTGCCGCGCGGCGCGACGGTCGCCGTACCGAACGACCCGGCCAACCAGGGCCGCGCGCTCAAGCTGCTCGCCGCCAACGGGCTGCTCACCCTGAAGCCGGACGCCCCGGCCACCGCCACCGAACGCGACATCGCGAGCAACCCCAAGGAGCTGAAGGTGAAGCCGCTGAAGGCCGCGCAGCTGCCCCGGTCGCTGGCGGACGTGGACCTCTCGGTGATCAACGGGAACTACGCGATCGAGGCGGGTCTCGCCCCCAACAAGGACGCGCTCGCCGCCGAGAAGCCCGCGGGCAACCCCTACGCCAACGGCGTCGTCACGCTGCCCGAGAACAAGGACGATCCGCGCGTGCGGAAGCTCGTCCGGCTTCTCCAGGGTCCCGAGGTCAGGAAGTTCGTCGCGGACAAGTACCAGGGATCGGTGCTCGTGGCGTCCTGACCCCAACAAAGCGGGCGAATCAGAGGAAACCCGGGGATTGCGCGGTGTACTGTCCGTCGCTCCTGATAGGACAGGGCCCGACGATCTCGCTCGCGAAGGGGACCCATGGGCGTTTACCAGCACCTCGAAGAGTACGTCGGCCTGCCGGTGGTCACGTTCAACGAAGAGACGCGACCGGACGAGACCGAGGACGACGGCCGCGGGTCGGGACCCGCCGGAGATCTCCCGCCCGCGGCCGAGGCCGCCTGGTTCATCGGGACCTCCTACGACGAGGAGCCCTTCGGGGACGTGTTCGCGCGGTTCCTCCAGACGGTCGACACCACCGAGGTCACGGCCCTGATCATCGGCTACTGGGGCGCGTCCTATGACAACGACGTCGCCGACCCGGTCGATCTGCTGGAGAAGGCCGCCGCGTCGTTCCCGAAACTGAAGGCGCTGTTCCTCGGCGACATCACCGGGGAGGAGTCGGAGATCTCCTGGATCGAGCACTCCGACATCTCCCCGCTGTTCACCGCGTTCCCCGGCCTGGAGCGGTTCGAGGTCCGCGGCGCGCAGGGGCTGCGGCTCGAACCGATCAAGAGCGACCGGCTGAGGGTGCTGCGGTTCGAGTCGGGCGGGTTGCCCGCCCACGTCGTCCGGACCGTGGGAGCGAGCGACCTGCCGAACCTGGAGCATCTCGACCTGTGGCTCGGCGACGGCAACTACGGCGGTGACGCGACCGTCGCCGACCTCGCGCCGTTCCTCAGCGGCGAACGGTTCCCCGCCCTGCGCCATCTCGGCCTGGAGGACAGCGAGATCCAGGACGAGATCGCGGCGGCGGTCGCGGGCGCGCCCGTCGTGGCCCGGTTGGAGTCGCTCAGCCTCGCGATGGGGATCCTCACCGACCAGGGGGCCGAGGCGCTGCTGTCCGGTCAGCCGCTGACCCATCTGCGCGAGCTCGACCTGCACCACCACTTCCTGTCGGACGCCATGGTGGAGCGGGTCAAGGCGGCGCTGCCCGACGTCGAGGTCGACCTGGACGAGCAGGAGAAGCCGGACGACGACTGGCGGTTCGTCGCGGTGTCGGAGTGACGTTCGTTGTCGTCGGCACCCCCGGCGACCGGCGTCCCGCGTTGTTCGCGGCGGCATGCCGGTCGTCGGGGCTGCCCGAGCCCCGGCTCGTCGCCTGGACGGACGTGCTCCGCGGCGCCGACCTCGACCTGCGCCCCGGTGACCTGCTGCGCGTCGACTCGCCGGGGGAGGACCCGGAGGCCGACGCGCTGTTGCGCGGCCCGGGCGACCCGGCCCGGGTCGGGGGCGGAGCGCGCTGGTACCGGACGTTCACGACGGCCCTCGGACGGCTGTCGGCGGCGGCGTCGGCCGCGGGGGCGCGGCTTCTCGGCGATGTCGGGGAGATCGCGGTCATGTTCGACAAGCGGCTCGCGCATGCCCGTCTCAGCGCGGCCGGGGTGCCCGTCCCGCCCGTCCTACCGGAGGTCGACGGCTACGCGGCGCTTCGTTCGTGTATGGACGAGTCGGGGGAGCGGCGGGTGTTCGTCAAACCGGCACACGGCTCGTCCGCGTCGGGGGTCGTCGCGTTGCAGGTCGCGCCGGGCCGGGTGAAGGCGGTCACGTCGGCGTCCATGTCGGAGGGCGGCGTGGTCAACTCGCTGCGCGTGCGCGCCTACGAGACCGAGCACGAGGTCGCGGCCCTCGTCGACCGGCTCGCGCCCGACGGGCTGCACGTGGAGCGGTGGATTCCGAAGGCCACGGTCGGCGGTCGCGTGTTCGATCTGCGGGTCGTCGTCATCGACGGTGAGCCGACGCACGCGGTCGCCCGGACGAGCCGTCACCCGATGACGAACCTGCATCTGGGCGGTGCGAGAGGCGATCTGGCCGCGGTGCGACGCGCCCTCGGACCGGGCGGGTGGCGGCGGGCCCTCGCCGTGTGCGAGCGGGCCGCCGCCTGCTTCCCAGGGAGTCTCATGGTCGGCGTCGACCTGCTCGTCGGTCGGGGGATGAAGCGGCTCGCGGTCTGCGAGGTCAACGCGTTCGGCGACCTGCTGCCCGGGCTGACCGGTTTCCCCGGCGGCCCCGCGGAGCGGCTCGACACCTATGCCGCCCAGGTCAGAGCCGTCCTCGCCGGCACAACGGGGAAAACGGTATGCGTCACGACATGAATGACATCGTCGGCAGTCATGACCTGCTGATGGTCACGCTCGACACCCTCCGCCACGACGTGGCCGCCGAACTGGCCGCGTCCGGTGAGACGCCCACCTTGGCGGGGCTTCTCCCGGACGGCCGCTGGGAACGCCGCCACACGCCGGGCAGCTTCACCTACGCCGCCCACGCGGCGATGCTGGCCGGATTCCTGCCGACACCCGCGACGCCCGGACCGCACCCGCGTCTGTTCGCCGGAACGTTCCCGGGCAGCGCGACGACCACCGACGGCACCTGGACGTTCGACGCCCCCGACCTGCCGTCCGGGCTCGCCGCCGCCGGGTACCACACGGTCTGCGTGGGCGGTGTCGGGTTCTTCAACAAGCTGACACCGCTCGGTTCAGCGCTGCCGTCACTGTTCGCCGAAAGTCATTGGGAGCGCGAGTTCGGCGTGACCGAACCGAAGTCGCTGTCCAACCAGATCGACCGCGTCGCCGAAATCATGGCGCGTCTGCCCGCCGACCGTCGCCTGTTCATGCTGGTGAACGTCGCGTCCCTGCACCAGCCCAACTGGTTCTACCTGGACGGCGCCACACCCTCGGACGGAGACACCCGCGCAAGCCACGCCGCCGCGCTCCGGCACATCGACGCGCACATCGACCGCCTGTTCGCACTGATGCGCCGCCCTTGCTTCGTCATCGTCTGCTCCGACCATGGGACGGCGTACGGCGAGGACGGCCACACCGGGCACCGCATCGGCCACGAAGTCGTCTGGACCGTCCCGTACGGGGAGTTCGTTCTGTCGTGAATCCGTACCAGGCGTACGTCTACGCCTATCCGCACAAGACCGCGTACCGTCCGTTTCCCGTCCCGCCCGCACTGCGCGATGTCTGGGCCGGTGAGTCAGTCGACGCGCTCTTCCTCTACATGCACGTGCCCTTCTGCGAGATGCGGTGCGGCTTCTGCAACCTGTTCACCCGCACCGGCGCGCCCGAAGAGCTGACCGGCGCCTATCTGGACGCCCTCGACCGCCAGGCCACCGCCGTCCTGGACGCCCTGGGCGATACCGGCTCGTTCGCGACGGCCGCGTTCGGCGGAGGCACTCCGACCTACCTCACCGCGCACGAACTGGAACGCCTCTGCGACATCGCCGGCCGATTCCGGGGATTCGGCGCGATTCCGCTCGGTGTGGAGACCTCACCGGCCACCGCGACCACCGACCGGTTGACCGTCCTCGCCGACCGGGGAACGACCCGGATCTCCATCGGCGTGCAGAGCTTCCTCGACGACGAGGCCCGCGCGGCCGTCCGGCCACAGAAACGCGCCGAGGTCGAGGCGGCGCTGGACCGGATCCGCGCCGTGGGCTTCCCGACCCTCAACATCGACCTCATCTACGGCATCGACGGCCAGACACCCGCGACCTGGACCCGTTCCCTGGACGCCGCGCTCGCCTGGCGTCCCGAGGAGATCTACCTCTATCCCCTCTACGTCCGGCCACTGACCGGCCTCGGCCATCGCGCGAAGGACTGGGACGACCACCGCCTCGGCCTCTACCGGATCGGCCGGGACCACCTCCTCGCCGAAGGCTACGAACAGGTGTCGATGCGGATGTTCCGCCTGCCCTCCGACACCGCCAACGGCACCGAATACTGCTGCCAGACCGACGGAATGGTCGGACTGGGCTGCGGAGCCCGCTCGTACACCTCACGCCTGCACTACTCGTTCGAGTACGCGGTCGAGACGCGTGCGGTGCGTTCCATCATCGACGACTACGTCCGCGAGGACGACTTCACCACCGCCCGCGTCGGTTTCCAGATGGACGACGACGAACGCCGCCGCCGCCACCTCATCCAGTCGCTCCTGCAAGCGGAAGGATTGGACCGAAGCCTCTACAGATCCCGCTTCGGCACAGACCCGCTGGACGACTTCCCCCTCGACCTCAAGACCTTCCAAGACCGCGGATGGCTGGACACGTCCGAGAACACGCTACGGCTGACACCGGAAGGGCTCGCCTACTCCGACGCCATCGGCCCCGCATTGTTCTCACCACACGTCCAGGCGCTGATGGCGTCCTACGAGGCCCGCTGATGGAACACCTGACCATCCTCTACCGGGGCCCGCTCGCCAGTTGCGACTACGACTGTCCGTACTGCCCGTTCGCCAAACGCCGCGACACCACCGACCAACTCCGCGCCGACCGTGCCGCACTCGAACGCTTCACGGCATGGGTCACCGCCCAGGAGCACCGGATCTCCGTCCTCTTCACACCCTGGGGCGAGGGTCTCGTCCGATCCTGGTACCGGCGCGCCCTCGTCGAACTGAGCCACCTGCCGCACATCGAACGCGTCGCGATCCAGACGAACCTGAGCCACCGCGTGTCATGGACGTCCGACGCCGACCCCACCCGCCTGGCGTTGTGGGCCACGTACCACCCCGGACAGGTGCCCTACGACCGGTTCCTCGGCAAATGCCATGACCTGGACGCCCGCGGGGTGCGGTTCAGCGTCGGCATCGTCGGGCTGCCGGACCACCTCGACGACGCCCGACGCCTCCGCGCCGACCTGCCCGCCGGAACGTACCTGTGGGTCAACGCCGCCGAAGGCCACCGCTACAGCGACGCCGAGGCGGACTCCTGGACGGCCATCGACCCCCTGTTCCCGGTGAGCCGCCACCCGCACCGCAGCCGGGGCCTTCCCTGCCGAACGGGCGACACCGTCATCTCCGTCGACGGCGACGGAACCGTCCGCCGCTGCCACTTCGTCCCCACCGTCCTGGGCAACCTCTACGACGACTCGTTCCGTACCGCCCTCGCTCCCCGCCCCTGCCCCCTCGACACATGCGACTGCCACATCGGCTACGTCCACCTGGAACCCCTCGGCCTGTACAACACCTTCGCCGGAGGCATCCTGGAACGCATCCCCACCCTCCTCACCCACAGCTAGACCCGGAACGGGTGCCCGCCCGGGGTTGGGTTGCCCCGGGCGGGTGGGGTCAGGTCTGCTTTTCGGGGTGGTAGTCGGCCTCGTCCACGCCGAACGTCCAGGCGACGCCCGCGCGGGCCGTGCGGGTGTCGGGTGGGACGCGCAGGTAGTAGGTGCGGTGGCTGCCGTCAGGCTCCGGGGTGGAGTTCACCACCTCCACCATGACCACCGGTTCGTCGCCGGGCAGGTCGATCGACCACAGGACGCCCGTCTCGTCGCGGTGCAGGGGACGCGCGCCGGTCTCGGCCAGGTAGCGGTCGTAGCCGAAGATCTCCAGCATCACCCGGCGCAGCTCGGCGTTCTCCTCGGAGAGGATGCGCGCCGCCGTGAGGCCGGTCAGCGAGTCGATGAAGTCGTGGGGGATCGGCATGCCGCGCCAGGCGTGCAACGCGAAACCGTCGGGGTAGGCGAGGGCGGGGCCGTCGCCGCGGTGCAGCCGGCCGGGCTCGTCGCGGTGCAGCTCGGACGGGCGTTCCGAAAGGATCGCCAGCCGCTCGTAGGGCCACCACCAGCCGGTGGCGCGGGCCGCCTCGGCGAGACCCGCGAGCGGGCCGTCCAGCCGTCCGAGCGTCTCGAACAGTGCCAGCCACGGCGCGTCGTGCTGGCCGAGGACCGCGTCGAGCGACGCGCTGCGCAGGAGGGACGCCGCCTCCGTCCGCTCGGCGGACGCCTCGCCCTCGCCCTCGGCCACCGCCCCGATCGCGGCGCGGACTCGCGTGACCAGGGACTGCACCTGGTCCCAGAGGAGACCACCCGTCTCGGCCCACACGCGGCCACTGCTCCGGCCCCTGTTCGGAACAGGCCGCGGCGCGTTCGGTCTCCCACGGCTGCGTTCGCACCGAGGCGAGGACGCTCGCCCCGGCGGCGGCGCCCGCAAGGTCGGTTCTGGCGCTGTCGACGAGGTCACCGAGCCCCGCGGCGTTCAGCGTGTCGCCGTGCCCGGCCAGGACGGCCGCCGCCGCGGCGCCGCGGACGGGGGAGGGCACCCAGATGTACCGTTCGGGGGCGTCCAGACCGGCGGCCGTGTACGCCGCCGCGACGGCGGCCTCCGCCCGGTCGCGGTCGGCGGGGCCGGTGTCGAACGCGACCGACTGCCAGTCGCCCACCACGTAGTGGGCCTCGCGTGCTGTGACGGTGAGCATCCCGGCCCCTTCAGTCGGCCACGACACGGACGGAGCCCGGCACGTACTCGCGCTGGCGGATCACCCGGTACCAGCCCTTCGGCAGGCTGATCGCGGCGTGCTCCTCGTGGACCAGGCGCCCGCCCGACGGCAGGTGCAGATGGTCCGGCGCGAGCGGGTCGGGGACCCGCAGCAGCGACCCGGGCGCGGACAACGCGTGCGCGTGGCCGGTCGCCTCGCCGAGCGCGAGGACCATGCGGCCACGGCCGTCCCGCGGTGCCGGAGGCAGGTCGCGCACGGTCTGCGGAACCTCCGCCTCGGACACGGGCATGATCAGGATGTCTCCCTGTCGGTACATGCGGCGAACGTAACGTCCGACACCGACAGAACGTCCGCGTCGCGCTAGAACCCGCGGGTGCGGCGGGCCGCCGGGCGGGCCCAGCGTCCGGACGCGGTCAGGCCGACGTGCTGGAACGCCCGGACGAGCTCACCGCCGAGGTTGACGCCGGCGCCGAGCGCGAGGGCCACCGACACCGCGCCGATCAGGCTCAGCACACCCGACTCGGGCGAGCCGGTGTTGAGTTCGACCATGCCTCGGTAGAGGGCCGTTCCCGGCAGCAGGGGTCCGATGGCGGGGACGACGTACGGCATGACCGGCTGTCCGTGCCTGCGCGCCAGCCAGTTCGCCAGGACGCCCACGACGGTGGCGGACACGGCCGCCGCCAGTACCGGTGGAACCTGCCATCCGCGGACGAGGACGTACAGCACCCAGATCAACCCACCGCCCAGGGCGGCGGCGGTCAGCACGTCCCGTGGCACGGCGAGCGACACCGCGAACGTCAGCGAGATCCCGGCGGCGGCCAGCACGGCGATCGGTTCGAGCGACGCCGCTGGAGTGGGCAGGTGCCGGACGTCGATCGGCACGCCCAGGGAGACCGCGATGTAGACGACCGCGCCCAGGCCCGACACGATCGCCGCGATCATGAAGAAGACCTCCAGTACCCGCGCGCCCGCGCTGACCAGGTCACCGGTGATGCCGTCCTGGATGCTGGCGACCAGCGGACGTCCCGGCAGCAGCGCCAGGATCGCGCCCGTGACGACCGTCGCGGCCTGGCCCGGATTGCCCATTCCCACCACGATCACGGCGGCCCCGGCCCCGATCGCGGCGGCTACGGTCAGCTGGAAGAACTCAGCGATGCCCCGGCGCGCCAGCGCGGCGGCGGCGCGGTCGCCGAGCAGGGTGGCGACGAAGGCCGTCCCCGCCACGAGCGGTCCACCGCCGGTCAGCACACTGCCGGACGCCGCGATCAGCCCCAGCGACACGACCAGCAACCACGCCGGGTAAGGAGGGCGGGCCATCTTGATCCGCGCGAGCCTCGCATGGGCCTCGTCGAGTTCCAGCATCCCGATGGACGCCTGCTGGACGAGTTCGTGCAACGCGGTGAGCCGCCAGAACGCCGGTGTACGACGGCGGATGGCCCGCGTCCCCGTCACCGGGAACCGCCCCTTCCCCGGATGCGCCGAGACGAGCAGGCTCGTCAGCGTGACCTGCACCTCGCAGCGAGGAAGTTCGTAGGCGAGCGCCAGACCGAGCATGGCCTCGTTCACCCGCTCGGTCGTCTCACCGCTCGCCAGAAGCAGCTCGCCGACCCGCAGGACGAGGTCGACGGCCCGCGGATCGACCTCTTCGCCGGGTTCCTCTTCCGGGGGTTCGGGAGGTGTGTGGTCCATCAGGACCTGCCACGTCCGTCGCAAGCGTTCCCCCGCGCCCATCCCCGCCCGTGTTCCTTCCCCCGCGGAAACCGATCTTGAGGGGCAGGCTACCCGCGCCGCCGCGTCCGAAAGCTGCGGCCGCTTATCCACAGAACGAGGTTCTGGTGCGGGGTGCTCCGCGCCGCTGGTACCAAGGACGCATGAGCAATCCCGACGCGCTCCGTGACGAGGCCGGGCGCTGCCTGCGCGCACTCGCGGGCGACCACGCCCGGCTCCGCGACGACCAGTGGACGGCGATCAGCGCCCTGGTCGTGGAGCGACGCCGGGCGCTGGTCGTCCAGCGCACCGGCTGGGGCAAGTCCGCCGTCTACTTCGTGGCCACCCGGCTGCTCCGTCAGCGCGGCGCCGGGCCCACCGTGATCGTCTCGCCGCTGCTGGCGCTGATGCGCAACCAGATCGAGGCCGCCGACCGTGCGGGCATCCACGCCCGCACCGTGAACTCGGCCAACACCGCCGACTGGGACCAGATCTTCGCCGAGGTCGAGGCGGGCGCGGTCGACGTCCTGCTGGTCAGCCCCGAACGGCTCAACAACCCCGAGTTCCGTGACCTCGTGCTGCCCAAGCTCGCCGCCGGGGCCGGGCTCGTCGTCGTGGACGAGGCGCACTGCATCTCCGACTGGGGCCATGACTTCCGTCCCGACTACCGGCGGCTGCGGACCCTGCTGGCCGAGCTGCCGCCCGGCACCCCGGTGCTCGCCACCACGGCGACCGCCAACGCCCGTGTCACCCAGGACGTGGCCGAACAGCTCGCCGGTGACGACGCCCTCGTCCTGCGGGGTCCGCTCGAACGCGAGTCCCTCCACCTCGCCGTCGTCACGCTGCCCACCGCCGAACAGCGCATCGCGTGGCTGGGCGAGCGGCTCGACGAACTCCCCGGCTCGGGCATCATCTACACCCTCACCGTCGCCGCCGCCCACGAGATCGCGGGCTACCTCCGCGACCGTGGTCACGACGTCGCCGCCTACTCCGGCCAGACCGAACAGGCCGAACGGCTCCAGGCCGAACAGGACCTCCAGGACAACAAGCTCAAGGCCCTCGTCGCCACGAGCGCCCTCGGCATGGGCTTCGACAAACCCGACCTCGGCTTCATCGTCCATGTCGGCGCCCCGCAGTCCCCGGTCGCCTACTACCAGCAGATCGGACGCGCGGGACGCGGCGTCGACCGCGCCGAGGTGATCCTCCTCCCCGGCCGGGAGGACCGCGACATCTGGGCCTACTTCGCCGGTCTCGCGTTCCCACCGGAGCCCGTCGTCCGGCAGACCCTCGACGTGCTGGAGGCGGCCGACCGTCCGCTGTCCACGGGCGCCCTGGAACCCCACGTCGACCTCACCCGCACCCGCCTCGAAATGATGCTGAAGGTCCTCGACGTGGACGGCGCCGTCCGCCGCGTCAAGGGCGGCTGGACCGCGACCGGCCGTCCCTGGGCCTACGACCGCGAACGCTACGAACGCGTCACCGCGGAACGCCGCCGCGAACAACAGGCGATGCTCGACTACATAGCGACCTCCGCCTGCCGGGAGGAGTACCTACGCCGCCAACTGGACGACCCCGCCGCGGCCCCCTGCGGCCGCTGCGACAACTGCACAGGACGCCACCGGCCCGCCGCCGTCACCGAGAAGGGCGCACTCCAGGCCCGTGACCGCCTGCACCGCCCCGGCGTCGACATCGCGCCCCGCCGCATGTGGCCCGCCGGCGTCAAGGACGACCTCGGCGTCTCCGGCCGCATCGCCCCCGCGCTCCAGGCCGAGACGGGCCGCGCCCTGGGCCGTCTCACCGACATCGGCTGGGGGAACCGTCTCCGTGACCTGTTCGCCGCCGACGACACCGACGTCCCGCCGGACATGCTGGACGCCGTGGTGAAGGTCCTCGCCGCCTGGGACTGGCCCGCCCGCCCCACCGGCGTCGTCACCATCGGCTCCCGCTCCCGCCCCCGCCTGGTCACCACCTTCGGCCGCCGCGTCGCCGACATCGGCCGCCTCCGCTACCTGGGCGAACTGACCCCGATCGGCGACCCCGCCCCCCGCCGCCACAACAGCGCCCAACGCCTCCGCTCCGTCTGGCACACCCTGACCGTCCCCGACTCTCTGGCCGCGGCCCTCCCCGACACCCCCGGTCCCCTCCTCCTGATCGACGACCGCGTGGAAACCGGCTGGACCATGACCGTCGCCACCCGCCTCCTCAAACAATCCGGCGCCCAATCCATCCTCCCCCTAACCCTCGCCACCCCCACCTGACCCACCGGCCCCACCCACACTCCCCAGGCCCGCCTGCCCCGACAAACCTGCCTAGACCTCCATTACCAGAGCCACCCACCCAGGCCTGTACCGCCGGGCCTGCCCTATCCAAGCCGCTTCGCACGGGTTGCCCGTTAGGCCTGCCCCGCCGAGCCGTTCCGCTCGGCCCTCCATCACCCTGAGCCACCTACCTGCCCTGCCTCTACGAAGCCGGTCGCGGCTGGGCTTGCCCGCCTGGGCCTCACCTCGGCTGACCCCCTAACCTGCCTCACCGGCCCGACCCGCCTCGGTCTGTCTTGTCTTGGGTGTCTCCGGTGGGACCGGCCTTGGGGTGCGGTGGGCGGAACCGGGGCGGTGCCTCCTCGCCCCGCGCGGGGAGGCACCGCCCCGGGGTGGGTGGGCCGCCCGCGCGCCCCCGTGGGCGCGGGCGGGTCGCCGGTTCCGTCGCGCGTGCCCGTGTGGGCGGCGGGACGATCGAAGCCGGCCCGTGCGCGCGGCCCCGCGCACGGGCCGGGTTCCGGCCCCGGCGCCGCGGCGGAGAAGAGCCGCGGCGAACGGGAGTTCGGGTGTCCGAGCGGCGGCCCCGGCGGCCGGCACCGCCGGGGCGCGCCCGGGAGCGCCGCCGTCCTGTTGGGACGGATGACGGCGGCGAGCGAATGGCCCGGGAGAAAGTGTTCTAGAGGTTAGAAAACTCTGTCCAGCTGTTTGGTCGAACATCTTGAGATAAGTTCAGCGGGAAATGTCATCACTTCCCGTCAAAGTGACCGTTCGGCCATTTCGGCGGGCTCCGGAGCAGGTAGTAGGGTCCCCTTCCGTGTCATCGAACCTCGACGCACTCCTCGACTGCCCGTCCGGGCTGTTGGACATGACGTTCGACCAGCTGCGCACTCTGCTGGTCGTGCACGAGACGGGGTCCGCGCTGCGCGCCGCCCGGGTCATGGGGCGCGAGCAGTCGAGCGTCCAGAAGCAGCTCGACACCCTGAACCGCAACAGCCAGACGCTGTGCGGCGAGGTGCTGACCGTCCGGCAGGGGCGTGGCAAGGACTACCTGTTCACGCCGACCGGCGAGACGACGGTCGAGCTGGCGCGGACGACGTTCGAGAAATGGCTGGAGTCGATCCACTGGAGCCGGCGCCGTCTCGGCAGGATGCTCACCGTCGGCACCACCGAGTTCACGTTGCCGATCGTGTCGCGGGCGTGGAACCGCGTGTCGGAGGAGTTCCGGCAACGCGAGGTGGAGTTCAAGGTCGCCCACGTCCGGACCAAGGATCTGTGGTCGCGGCTGGAGACCCGGCAGGTCGATCTGATCTGCGGCAGCATCGTCAGCACGCCCGAGGGTGACCTGCGGCTGAAGGAGTACGAGGTCATCGAGTACGCCCGGGGGCAGGCGCTGTTGCTCACCAACCTGCCGGAGGCGGAATTGCCGAGCACGCCGGTCGAGACCAGCCGTCTCGGCGGGGTGCCGCTGGTGGTGCCGCCCGCCGGGCTGGTGGCCGACCTTCTCGCCACCTGGTACGGGCCTAACTTCCGGGAACGGCTCACGGTGGTCGCCGACATCGACGACGTGCACTACGGGCTGTCGCTGCTGCGCTCCGGGTTCGTCCGCGGCTGCATGATCGTCACCGGGTCGATCGGCCGGGGGATGGCCGCACAGGATGAACCGGACGCCGTTCCGCTCCGCACGATCTCCCTGCACGACGATCTGGAGCCCAGGGCCGAGCTCATGACCGGCGCCTTCGTCCGGCGGGCCGACCTCGAACGCTATGACGCGGCGCACCCCCTGAACCGGCTGTGGGACGCGGTGAGGGAGGACGTTCGCACCTATACGCCGCTCGCCTGAGCCGGTTTCGTTGAAGCGGTTCGACCTGCGACTGTACGATTGTCAGCGGTCTCAAGTGCGCCAACCGGTGCTAACCGGCACACATGGCGCATAGAGTCGTTAAGTGAGCAAAGCACCCGGCGCCCTGACGGACGTCCTTCAAAGGCTCGAGAACATCCGGGCGATCACCGACGAATCGTTCGCGGACATGGACGTCGACAAGTTTCTCGACACCCTGCTGGAACGCGTCCAGCAGGTGCTGGACGTGGACACCGCCGTTGTGCTGCTGCTCGACCGCCAGGCACGGTACCTCGTGGCCGCCTCGGCAAGGGGCATCGAGGAAGAGGTCAGCCAGGCCGTCCACGTTCCAGTGGGAGAAGGGTTCGCCGGGCGCATCGCCGCTGATAGGCGAGCGGTCGCCATCACCCGCATCACTGGCGAAGACGTGTACAGCCCCCTCCTGATCCAGCGGGGCCTGCGTTCTCTGCTCGGTGTCCCGCTTCTCGCCAGCGGCACGCTCGTGGGCGTCATGCACGTCGGAACGGTCCGTGAACGTCGGTTCACCGCGGAGGAGGTCGAGTTCCTGCAACTCGCGGCCGGGCAGGCCGCGCTGGCCGTCCAGTTCCTGCTCGGCCGGGCGGAACGCGCCGGGGCCCGGGAACTGCAACGGAGCCTGGTGCCGTCCGTGCCGTCGAGCGTGCCGGGCATCGAGGTTTCCGCCCGGTACCGTCCCGGCAAGGCCGACGTCGGCGGCGACTGGTACGACGTGTTCTCGCTTCCTTCCGGGGAGACGGGCGTCGTCATGGGCGATGTCGTCGGGCACGGGCTTTCGGCCGCCGTCGTGATGGGACGGATGCGCAGCGTCCTACGAGCCTATTCGTTGGACAGCGATGATCCCGCCGAGGTGCTGGGCAAGCTCGACCGCAAGTTCCGGCATTTCGAGCCCGAGGTGACGGCGACCGCGCTGTACGCGGTGTGCGAGTCCACGCCGGACCGGGTCCGGCTGTCCTCGGCGGGGCATCTGCCGCCGATTCTGGCGTTGCCGGGACAGTCGGCGCAGACGGTCGACATGAAGTCCGACGTGCTGATCGGCCTCGGCGAGGACGTCGCCCGCCACACCGCCGTCATCGAGTTCCCGCCGGGCGCCGTGCTGTGCTTCTACACCGACGGTCTGGTGGAGCGGCGGGACAGCGAGATCGACAGTGGGATCTCCCGGTTGTGCGACACCGTGTACGCCGGGCCGCCCGAGGCGGTCGGGGCCGCGGTCATGAGCGCGCTCGTCGGCCGCCTGTCGGCCGAGGACGACGTCGCGCTGCTGGTGCTGCGCCGGTCGCTCTCCTGAACCCGCCCGCCCGGACGGGCACCTGCCGCAGGTCGGTGTAGTGCTGTGGGTGGAGCCGGTCAGATCGGGGGCGGTTCTTCGGACCAGTTCGCTGATGGGACGGCCAGGCCCTGGAGGTGGGGGAGGACGCGGCCGACCTGGCGAAGTTCGGCGCGTCGGAGCGGTTCGCGGATCGTCTTGGGGGCGCGGCGTCCAGGCACGCGTTCACCCCGAACAACACGGTGAACGCCACGAACGCCGCCGTCGTCGCCCCCGGCGTTGAAACCGATCACCGGCGGGGACGCTACGACCGCGAGATACCAGCCGTGGTGGGCGGTGATTTGGTGGTCGAGGTCTAGGCGGGTGTGCGGCGGGTCGTCGCGGACGGGGCGTCCAGGCATGCGTTCACCTTGAACAATGCGGTGAACGCCACGAACGCCGTCGCCCCCCGGTGTTGAAGCCGATCACCGGCGGGGACGCTACGACCGCGAGATACCAGCCATGTTGGGCGGTGATTTGGTGGTCGACCCTTTAGGCGGGTGTGCGGCGGGTCGTCGCGGACGGGGCGTTCAGGCATGCGTTCACCTTGAACAATGCTGTGAACGCCACGAACGCCGTCGCCCCCGGGTGTTGAAACCGATCATCGGCGGGGATGCGATGGCCGTGAGGTACCAGCCGTGGTGGGCGGTGATTTGGTGGTCGACCCTTTAGGCGGGTGTGCGGCGGGTCGTCGCGGACGTCGCCGAGCCGGAGCGCGAACAGGCCGCAGATCAGCAGGGCGAGCGTGCCGGGGATCGCGGCGGCGTGTCCTGTTCGGCCAGGAGGCGCGCTGGAGCCGGACCGGCATCCTGGGCGCCGTTGACGGGCGGTGTTACTTGATCTGGTTGTCGACGACGTCGAGGGTGGGTCGGGCGCCCAGGTGCTGCATGGCTCGGGCGGCCAGGCGGCAGCCCGCGGTGAGGGCGTCGGCCGGCTGCTTTCCGTCCAGCCAGGGCGGGAGGAAGCCCGCGACGAACGCGTCACCCGCGCCGGTGCCGTCGACGATCTTCTCGACGGGTTCGGCGGCGACGGTGACGGGCTCGGGACGGCCGTTGGTGTACCAGAGGGCGCCGTCCGCGCCGCTCTTGATGACGACCTGCGGGTACCAGGCGGTGAGGACCTTCGCGGCCTGCTCGGGGGTGTCGCGGCCGGTGAGGATCTCGGCCTCCTTGGCGTTGACCACGAGAAGGCGGGCGCCCTGCGTCCACTCGAGGAAGGGCTCGGCGCCCATCCGCTTCAGCGGCGAGGACGAGCCGCCGTCCACCGACACCGACATCTGCGCCTTGCGGGCGAGGTCGAGGGTGTGGATGGCCGCCTTGCGGGAGCCCTCGTTGATCAGCGCGTAGCCGGACAGGTGCAGGTGCGTCCCGTGCGAGAACAGGTCCTTACAGCGTTCGATGTCCTCCGGCAGGAGCGCCGCGTTGGCGCCGGGGTCGGAGAGCATCGTCCGGTCGCCCTTGTGGGTGACCATCACCACGCAGGTGCCGGTGGGACGCTCCTGGTCCATGACGAGGCGGGCGTCGACGCCGTACCCCATCAGCTCCATGTCCCGGTTGCGGCCCGCGATGTCGGAACCACGTCGGCCGACGAAGGCGACGTCGACCCCTTCCACGGCGAGCCAGGCGGCCACGTTGGCGCCCGAGCCGCCCCCGTGGATCGTCACGGCGGCGGGCGTGTCGCTTCCCTTGGCGAGAGGAAAGGCGGCACGCGCCACGGTGTCTGTCATGAGATCGCCGACCACGACCACGCGCGTCATGGAGTCATCACCTCGATCAACACGGCCCGCGCGAGCGGCAATTCTGGGCGTGTGCTCGACCGTAACAGCTCCGGAGCCCCGATTAGGTCTCGAACGCGCAGCGATCCCCGAGGAAGCCCGGATTTTCCTCGCGCGGGGGCGGAGCGTCCGTGCCTTACTCTCGGGTACGTGACCGACCGTTACCCGGATCAATGGGAGGCCGACGTCGTCCTCAGTGACGGCGGAACGGCGCATCTGCGCCCCATCCGGCCCGCGGACGCCGAGCTCCTGCGCGACTTCCACGCGCGGCTGTCGCCCGAAACGATCTACTACCGGTTCTTCTCGCCGCGGCCGCGACTGTCGGATCGTGATGTCGAACACTTCACGACCGTCGACCACGATCGGCGAGTCGCGTTGATTGCCACGATTGCCACGGAAATGGTGGCGGTCGTCCGTTATGACCGGCTCAATGATCGGCCGGAGACGGCGGAGGTGGCGTTCCTGGTGGAGGACGCGCACCAGGGCCGCGGGCTGGGGCCGGTACTGCTGGAGCACATCGCCGCGGCGGCGCGGGAGCGAGGGGTGCGCCGGTTCGTCGCGAGCGTCCTGCCCGACAACCGCCGGATGACTCGGGTGTTCCGGGAGGCGGGATACCGGGCGGAGCAACGGTTCGAGGAGGGCGTGATCGAACTCGTCCTGGATCTGGAGCCGACCGAGACGTCGATGGAAGTGATGGCGGCCCGTGAGCACCGGGCCGAGTCGCGGTCGATCCAGCGGCTGCTGTTCCCCCGCTCGGTCGCCGTGATCGGGGCGAGCCGGGCCGAGCACAGCGTCGGGCAGACCGTGCTGCGGAACCTGCTCTCCGGAGACTTCACCGGGCCCGTCTACCCGGTGCACCCGACGGCGGTGGCGGTGGCGGGCGTGCGCGCCTACCCGTCGGTCCTGGACATCCCGGACGATGTGGACCTCGCCGTCGTCGCCGTGCGGGCCGACGCCGTCCACGAGGTCGTGCAGGAGTGCGCGAGCAAGGGCGTGCGCGGACTGATCGTCGTGTCGTCCGGCTTCGGGGAGATCGGGGACGACGGCCGCGCCCGGCAGGAGGAGCTGGTGCGACTCGCGCGCGCCTACGGGATGCGCGTGGTCGGCCCGAACTGCCTGGGGATCGCCAACACGGACGGGGACGTCCGGCTGAACGCGACCCTGGCGCCGACGATGCCCGGACGGGGGCCCGTCGGGTTCTTCTCACAGTCGGGCGCCCTGGGAATCGCGATCCTCCAGCGGACGGCCGAGCGCGGTCTGGGCCTGTCCACGTTCGTCTCCGCCGGGAACCGGGCCGACGTGTCGGGCAACGACCTCATGCAGTACTGGGAGGAGGATCCGGCGACCAAGGCCGTCCTGCTGTATCTGGAGTCGCTCGGCAACCCCCGCAAGTTCGCGCGGCTGGCGCGCAGGCTCGGCCGCCGCAAACCGATCGTGGCGGTCAAGAGCGGGCGCGGCACGCAGGGCGTCCCGCTCGGACACGCGGCGCGCGCCCTGACGCTGCCCGACCACGCCGTCAGCGCCCTGTTCGAGCAGGCCGGAGTGATCCGGGTCGAGGACCTGTCGGAGCTGTTCGACGTGGCCCAGATCCTGGCCTACCAGCCGCTTCCCAAGGGCGACCGGGTCGCGATCATCGACAACTCGAACTCCCTGGGACTGCTGGCGCAGGACGAGGCCGTGGCGCTCGGCCTCGACGTCCGGCCGCGCGTCGACCTCGGCCCGCGGGCGGACGCCGACGACTACGAGGCGGCGCTCGCCTCCACGCTGGAGGACGAGTCGGTCGACGCGGTGGTGGCGCTGTTCACTCCGCCGACGATCGGCGGCTACGACGTCCGCGTCCCGGAACGGATCGTGCGGCTGGCGTCCACGGCCGGCAAGCCGGTCGTGGCGACGTACCTCGGCACGGAGGGCATGCCGGTCGACCTTCGCGTGCCCGGACCGGACGGAACGGCGGCGGAGGGTTCGGTGCCGTCCTACCCCTCGCCGGAGGACGCCGTCCGGGCACTGGCGTACGTGATCCGGTACGCGCGCTGGAGGCGGCGGCCCACGGGCCGAGTGCCGGAACTCGACGGGGTGGATCGCGACCGGGCTCGCGCGCTCGTCGCCGACTGGCTCGGGGGAGGCGCGGACGGTCCGGTCGAGACCACGGCGGGGCAGGCGGCCGAGCTGCTGGCCTGCTACGGCATCGAAGTCGCCGGGGACGGGGACGCGGGCGGCGTACCGGTCCGCGTCCTGGTCAGGGAGGATCCGTCGTTCGGCGCGGTCGTCTCGTTCGGCGTCGCCGACGAGATCGCGGCCCTGCTCGACGACCGCGCCCACCGCCTGTCCCCGCTCGCCGACGTGGACGCCGCGGAGATGATCCGCGCCATCCGCACGGCGCCGCTGCTGCTCGGGCATCGCGGCGCGGAGCCGGTGAACCTGGCGGCCCTGGAGGAACTGCTGCTCCGCGCGTCCCGCCTCGGCTACGACCTGCCCGAGGTGGCGCGGCTCGAACTGAGCCCGATCATGGCGGACGCGTCGGGCGTCGCCGTCCGGCACGCGACACTGACCCTGGACAGACCCGTGGGCCCGCGCCCCGAACTGGAGCCACGCCGACTCTCCTGATCCACCGACGACCGCCCGTGCGCCGGCCGTCTGCCAGGGACGCCGGGGACGGCGCCCCCACGGCTCCGAGGAGCCGACGCCGCGGGCGCGGCGGGCGACACATCCACGCGGCGCCGTTCCCCTCCTCATCACGTGGGGATCACCTGCGCCGAGCGGCGTGCCGCCCGCGACCGCGCGGCTCCGAAGAGCCGGCGCGGCGGCCGTCGTCCTCCCACGACGCCGGGATCACGGGCTTTCCTCTCCTCGTCCACGGTGGCGTGCCCGTGGCCGTGTGTGTGAGGAGTCGGCGTGGCGGTCGTTGTCCTCCCGCCGCGCCGGGATCACCGGCGTTCCCCTCCTCACCCACGACAGCGTGCTGAGCGCGTGCCGCTCGCGACCGCTCGGTTGCGAGGAGCCGATGCGGCGGCTGTCGTCCTCTGGCGACGCCGGGATCACCGGCTTTCCTCTCCTCGTCTGCGGTGGTGTGCCGGCGTGGCCGAGTGTGCGTGGACGGCGTCGCGGGTGTCGTCCCTCTACGGCGCCGGGATCACCGGTCTTCTGCTTCTTGGCCGCGGTGGTGTGCTCGGTGCGACCGTGTCGTTCAGCGCGGTGGTCCGGGTGGGCCCGGTGGGGCGGGTTCCGGGGTCGGCGGGATCGGGTCGGGTTCCGGGCCCGGCGGGACCGGATCAGGGTCGGGTGTCGGTGGGGACGGGTCGGGTGCGGGCCCCGGCGGTGTGGGCTCCGGCGGCGGTCCGGGCGGGACCGGTTCGGGGGACGGGCCAGGCGGCACGGGTCCAGGGGGCTGCGGCGCGGGGCCCGGGGACGGGCCGGGCGCCGGGTCGGTGGGCGGGACCAGCGGCCCCGGGGGCGGCGCCGGGTCCGGTGTGGGGGGCGGCACCGGCGGCGGCTTCGGAAGCGGCTTCTCGTCCATGCCGATCCCGTACCCGCGATGCGCCCGCGCTAGCGCCGATCAGGGTCCGATGGGCCACCGTGTGCGCGTCCGCCCCCGGACAGGGCAGGATGGGGCCATGAGGGAAACCCGAGCGACCGCCGGCGGTCTGCGCACGGCGATCGAGCGCAGCGGTTACTACCCGGATCTGGTCGCGGACGCGGTCGAGTCGGCCATCGGGGACGAGCCCGTCGTCGCCTACGTGGTCCACCACGAGGCGACGTTCGACCCCGCCATGGAGGTGCGGCGGCATGTGACGGTGCTGGTGCTGTCGGCGAGCCGGCTGCTGGTGTGCCACACCGACGAGCACCCGCCCGGCGAGGGCATGGCCCAACCGCACGCGTCCACCACCACCGAGGCCGTCAAGCTGGAACGCGTCCAGTCGGTCGCGGTGACGCGGGTCGTCCCGGACCCGGCGTCGTACGTGCCAGGGGTGCCGCCGACGGAGGTCGTGCTGACCATCGGCTGGGGCGCCATCGCCCATATCGACCTCGAGCCCGCGACGTGCGGCGACGAGAACTGCGAGGCCGACCACGGCTACACCGGCAGCGTCACGGCCGACGACCTGTCCCTGCGGGTCAGCGAGGCCGCCGACGGCGCGGACGCCGTCGGGCAGGTGCTGGCGTTCGCCGAGGAACTGTCCGCCGCGACGGCCCGATGACGATGACCGCGGCGGGTCCCGGCGGCCCCGAGCCGCCCGTCCCGCGGTACGGGGCGGGCGCGCTCGCCGACCTGCCGCCGTCGGTGCTGGCGTCGCTGGGCGTTTCCGGGGCGGTGAACGTCCTCGGCCTGCCGCCCGTGCCGCGCGTCTGCGTCCTGTTGATCGACGGGCTCGGCTGGGAGCAGTTGACGGCGCACCCGGACGAGGCGCCCTTTCTGAACGCGATGGACGGCGGCCCGATCACGTCCGGATTCCCGGCGACGACGGTCAGCAGTCTCGGCTCGCTCGGCACCGGCGCGCCGCCCGGCGAGCACGGGTTGCTCGGCGTCCAGGTCGCGATCCCCGGCACCGGCAGGCTGCTGAACTGCCTGCGCTGGCAGGACGGCTCCGTCGTTCCGGAGGAGTTCCAGCCCGTGCCGACCGTGTACGAGCGGGCCGCGGCGGACGGTGTCGAGACCGCCTATGTCGCGCTCCGCCAGTACAGCGGCACCGCGCTCAGCCGCGCCACCGCACGCGGCTCCCGGTACGTCGCCGCCCAGAGCCTCGGGCAACTCGTCGGACGCACCGAAGCGGCCCTCCGCCAGGGCGACCGCTCGTTCGTCACCGTGTACCACGCCGACCTCGACGCGACCGGGCACCGGTTCGGGACCGGCTCCGCCGACTGGCGGCACCAGCTGCGCTTCATGGACATGCTCGTCCAGGAGATCGCGGCCGTCCTGCCCCCCGGGTCGGCCCTGCACGTGACCGCCGACCACGGCATGGTCGACCCGACGGAACGCGTCGACGTCGACGCCGTGTCCGAACTGCGGGACGGCGTCGCGCTCCTCGGCGGCGACGCCCGCGCCCGGTACGTTTACAGCGAGCCCGGCGCCCACGCCGACGTCCTCGCCGTCTGGACGGAACTGCTCGGCGACCGCGCATGGGTCGTGTCCCGTGAGGAGGCCGTCGCGAACGGCTGGTTCGGGCCACTCGGACCGGGGATGCGGGAACGCGTCGGGGACGTGATCGCCGTCCCGCACGCGGATCTCGCGATCGTCGCGTCCGAGCGGGAACCGTGGCTGAATCGGATGGTCGGCATGCACGGCTCCCTCGTTCCGGCGGAACAACTCGTCCCGATGCTGACCACGTCCCGACCCTGAGAGCGCAGATGCCCGAGATGAAACCGGATTCGCCCCTCCCTAATCCGGGCGACGACGGTCAAACTGACCGTGTGCACCCTCTCATCGAAGTGCCCGCGCTGGACTCTCTGCTCCGGCGGCAGAAGCCCGTGGTCCTCCTCGACGTCCGATGGCATCTGGCCGGCCCCCCGGGGATCGAGTCCTACCGCAGAGGGCACCTGCCCGGCGCCGTGTTCGTCGACCTCGACCGGGACGTGGCCGGGCCGCCGGGGCCCGGCGGCCGCCATCCCCTGCCCGACGCCGTCGCCTTCGAGTCGGCCATGCGCCGCGCCGGAGTGTCGCAGGACGTCCTCGTCGTCGTCTACGACGACGCCGACTCCACGGCCGCGGCGCGCGTCTGGTGGTCGCTGCGGTACTTCGGGCACGACAAGGTCCGGGTCCTCGACGGCGGGTACCGCGCGTGGACGGAGGCGGGCCGTCCGGTGAGCGCCGAAGAACCGGAGGTCAAGCCGGGCGACTTCATCGCCAACCCGGGCCGGCTGCCCGTTCTGGACGCCGAGGGCGCCGCCGAACTCGCCACTGCCGGGGTCCTGCTCGACGCCCGCGCCGCCGAGCGGTACCGCGGCGACCAGGAGCCCGTCGATCCGGTCGCCGGGCACATCCCCGGCGCCCGCAACGCCCCCACCTCGGGCAACGTCGGCGTGGACGGCCGGTTCCTACCGAGCGAGCTGCTGCGCGAACGCTTCGCCAAACTCGGCGTGACGGACGCGGTCGACGTCGGCGCCTACTGCGGATCCGGGGTGACCGCCGCCCACGAGATCCTCGCCCTCCACCTCGCCGGAATTCCCGCCGCCCTCTATGTCGGCTCCTGGTCCAACTGGGTGACGGACCCGTCCAACCCGATCGCCACCGGCGACACCTGACCGACCGCATCGGCCCCGAGCCACGACGGACCGGTCGTGTCGCCCTCGGCAACGACTGGGCAACCTCGTCGCCGCCGGCGGCGATCGGCTGGCTGGCGTCGCCGCCGGTGACGGCTGACCGGCCGTGTCGCCCCCGGCGGCGGCTGGGTGGTCGTGGTGCCGGGGGGACGACGGACCAGGGTGCGTCCGCGCGCCGGTGGGTTAGCCCTCGCCCATGCACAGGAGCCCGAGGACGCCCGGTGGGCGGGGGACGGAGGCCAGTGCCCGGGCCGGGTCGTGTCCGGCGGAGAGCGCGGTGTGGAACCGGGACATGAACTCCGGTGTGGTCTCGTCCCGGACGGGTGTCACGCTGGCGATCACCGTGGCGGCGCCGAGGGCGAGGAGCACGCCGGCCATGCCGAGCACGGCGTCGCCCTCGTCGGCGCGGCCGATGTCGCAGGCGGACAGGACGATCACACGCGGTGGAACGGTCAGCTCGTCCAGGTCGTGCACCGTCAGGTGCCCGTCGGCGAGGCGCAGCCGCGAGAACAGGGCGTTGCCCTGCCGGAACTCGCCGTGGGCGGCGATGTGGGCGAGGGACGCGCCGTCCAGGGCGTCGAGGACGGTGTCCGCGCGGGCGTCCGGGCCGTCCAGGACGACGGCGTCCGGGTGCAGCTCCCGCAGGGCCGTGATCTCGCGTTCGGTGTGCTGGAGCCCCGGGCCCGCGACCAGGACGGTGTGCCCGTCCGCGGGTTCGATGGCGCGGGCGTGCAGCCAGGCCCCGGCGGACGGGACGATCGTGAACGCCCGCCCGGACAGCGACGGCAGCACCGCCCAGGGCAGCGCGTGCAGCACGCCGGTCGGGGCGATGACGAGGTCCCGGTCGCCGAGGTCGGCCCGCAGCGGGGCCAGCAGGCGGCCGTCGAGGCGGACGGCGGTGTCGTCGAGGGCCGACAGCGCGCGCGGGTCGTCGCCCTCGGCGAGGCGGCGCGCCGCATAGCGGACCAGGCCGATCTCCCGGGCGGCGGTCTCGTACGGGCCCAGGTGGTGGCGGCGCGGTACGCCGTCGACGACGGTCACGGCGTGCAGATCCGGGCCGATCGCGATCAGCTCGACGAGCGCGCGTTCGCCGAGCGCCGTGGCGATGTCGGCGAGCCCGGCGGGCCGCGGCGGGGCGGCGCCCGCCGGACGGCCGCGCGTCCGGGCCCGGACCTCCGCCTCCAGACCGGCCAGGTCCTGGGACAGCGCGGCTGAGGCGCCTCCCCGGGCCGTGCCCGCCGTGTGCTCGGTGCTGAGGACGCGGAGCGCGGTCAGCGTCGCCGCGCGCTCGGGGTCCTTCGGCGGACGGACGCGGGCCGGCCGCGCGATCGCCCGCCGCCGCTCCTCGACGGCGAGCAGTTCCCGCGCCGAGCGGGCCAGGTCGAGGCCGAGCCCGGCCAGCTCGGTGGCGAGTCCCGACGCGCGGGCCCTCAGGTCCAGCGCGCCGAGCGCCTCCGCGTGCTCCTCGGTCACCCGCAGCCCCGCCCCGACCGCGGCCAGGGCGCCGGTCCGGTCGGCGCGCGCGGCGCGTTCGAGGGCGACGGCGTGCCAGGCGGCGATCCGCGCGGACGCCGGGCCGCGCCACCGTCCGACCGACGACAGCAGATGCCCGGCCGGTCTGCCCAGGGCCAGCGCCACCCGAGCGGCGACGATCCGGGCCTCGTCGGCGGCGTCGGCCCAGCCGCCTTCCCGCAACCGGTCGGCCGTGGCCACGGCGGAGCGCAGCAGCACGGCCGAGCGTTCACCGGACGCCCATCGCGCCCGGAGCAGCACATGCTCGGCCAGCGGTATCCATCCGGTGCGTTCCTGCTCGGCGAACGCCGCCCGTGCGCGTTCGGCGGCGTCGGTGCACTGCTCTGGGTACCCGGCGGCCAGTTCGGCGTGGGCGAGCAGAAGGAAACCGTCCGCGATGTCGCATCGGTAGCCGTTCGCCGTCGCCGCGTCCAGGGCCGCGGTCAGGACAGGACGCGCCTCGCCCGGCAGACCCGCCATGATGAGGGTCTCCGCCTGATCGAGACGGCACTGCGCCAGGCGCTCACCGGTCAGGTGCGCCTCGGCCTCGGCGAACAGCCGAAGCGCGCGCGGGACGTCCCCACGCCGCGACACCGCGAACGCGAGGTTCCCCCGGGACATCGCCGTCTGGTGACGCAGCCCCGCCGCCTCGCCGACCGCGACCGCCTCCTCCAGCGCCGACTCCGCCCCGGCGACGTCACCGCGTAACGCGCGCGCGAGCCCCAGATTGGTGAGGAGCCCGTTGAGGACGGCCGGGTCGTGGCCTCGCCGCAGGCGCGGTAACGCCCCCGCGGCCACGGCGTGCGCCTCGTCCAGCCGTCCGGCCCTCGCCAGGGCGCACGCCTTGTTGGCGGCGAGCCGGTCGGCGTCCGCGCCGTCCAGCACGGTCTCCGCCTGCGCCGCGTGGGCCAGCGCCCCGGCGACGTCGCCACGGGCCGTGAGCAGCCCGACGAGGTTCATGCGCACCTGGGCGGCGGCGTACCCGTCCGACCGGGCCAGCGCGCGTTGGAGGAACACGACGCCCTCGTCGAGCCTCCCCAGCTCCTTCGCGGCGAGCCCGGCCACCCGCAGCGCGAGCACCCCGCCGCCCTCGTCGAGGAGGGCGCACGCCCGCGCCAACGCGGCGGCCGGGTCGACCGCCGCGAGGTGAAGGAGGGCGCGTTCGTCGACCGCGCCCTCCGGCACCCTGGAACGGTTCCCGCGGCGTCCCCACCGGAGGAACGCGCCCGTCACAGCCGGATCCAGCTGGTGACGATCGTCGTGCCGTCGTCCAGCCGGAAGGCGAGACTCACCAGGCCCGCGGGCACGCGCGGCACGCAGAACAGCCCGGCGTGCTCCGCGCGCGTCGTGATCTCCGCCCTCGGCAGGTCACGGTGCCGGACCTCGACGTGGGCGGGCATCGACGGGACGAGCCGTCCCATCAGCTCCCGGTCCCGGCCGTTCTCCGACACCTCGATCTCCACCGAACCGTCCGGGCACGCGAACGTCAGTACGCGGCTCGCCGCGCCACGGACCCCGGCCGCCGCCCGCGCGGACCGGTCGCGTTCCAGCTCCGCCAGCGTCGCGGACGGCGCCAGCCACGCGATCGACGCCCGGGCCGCCGCCAGCACGTCCGCCGGCACCGGATCGAGCACGGTGAACGCCTCGCGGACACCCGCCAGCAGTTCGTCGTCGTTCACTGGACGAGCCTCCTCAGCGCGTCCAGGCACCGCGCCCGGGTCGGTCCGACGCTGCCGACCGGAATGCCGAGCGCGGCGGCCAGTTCGGCCTGGCTCGACACGGCCGCGAACAGCCGCAGCAACGTCCGGCACCGCCGTGGCAGCGCACCGAGCGCCGCACCGACCCGGCCGACGCGGTCCCGGCCGATCACCACCCGCTCGGGGCTCGCCTCCGGAGCGCGCGGCGCGGGCACCACCGGCAGGTCGCGCCCCCGCAGGCGCACCAGCCGCAGGCTCTCGCGCCGCGCGGTCGTCGCCAGCCAGCATCCGGTGGCGGACGGGTCGCGCAGCCCGCCGATCCGCTCCACCAACCGCAGCCACGTGGTCTGCACCACGTCACCGGAGTCGGCGTCGTTCAACCCGTGCGAGCGGGCGATCGACCACAGCAACCCGCTGTACCGCTCCACCAGCCGGGCCCACGCGGCACCGTCGCCGTCGCGCGCCCGGACCACAAGCTCGCCCGTACCGTCGTCCTTATGGGCCACTGAAGTCTCCTCCCGAGGCCCCCCGCTGACGTTCACCCTAAGGCATAGCGCTGTCACTGCGCGTGGGCGGTCGCCGGTTCCCGGCCGCGCAATGCTCACGAGCCCACGACCACGCCGAGGTCCGGCAGGACGGGGCGCCCGGCCGGATCCAGGACGCGGTCGGCGGCGGTGACCGCGTCGACGTCCTCGGCCGCCGCGAGCCCGGCGATCCGTCCCGCGACGACCGGCGCCGCGAACGACGTTCCGCTCCAGGTCGCGTAGCCCTCGAACAGGTCGGGATCGACACCGTTCACGGGCGGGCGCGTCCCGTCGAACCGTACGAACGCGCTGGTCACGTCCACGCCCTGAGCGCACGCGTCCACCCACCAGCCGTGGTTGGAGAACGCGGCACGGTCGTCGCCGTCCAGCGCCGCCACACCGACCACGGGCTTCATCGCGGCCGGCCAGAACGGCCGGTCCGTCGCCGTGTTCCCGGCGCACGCCACCACGACGGTGCGGCGGCCGAGCGCCGCCATGGCCCGCGCCAGCAGCGGCGACGGACGGTCGTCGTAGGTGTGGCAGCCGAGCGAGAGGTTGACCACGTCGACGTCGCCCCGGCCCGCGAGCCACTCCAGCGCCCGGATCACCGTCAGTTCGTCGCCGACCCCGTCGCCACCGAGGACGCGGCGGGCCAGCAGCCGCGCCGACGGGGCGTGCCGCAGCACCACTCCCGCGATGAACGTGCCGTGACCGGCCTGCGCGTCCAGTTCGAAGTCCAGGTCGGCGTCCAGGACCTCCTCGACCTCGGCGCGCTGCTCCCGGTACCAGCCGGTGTCGGCGTACCAGGGGTGCGGCGACAGGCCGGTGTCGAGGATCGCGACCGTCACGTCCCGGCGCGACGCGGCCGCGGCCTTGGGGGCGGGCGGCGGCGAAGCCGGACGCGGCAGGTCCGCGGGGCCGCTCCACCACATCGGCTGCCCGTGGACGAGATGGTTCGGCGACACGCTCAACCGCCGGGACCCCCGTTCCGCGCCGAGTTCGGCGGCGAGCCCGCACACGTCCACCTTCGACCGGGCGCGCAGCCGCAACCGCGTGACACCGCGCTCGTCCTGCCGCGAGTCGCACCAGCGCCGCACGAACGTCTCGGCGACGCCGGCGTCCGGCCCGGCGACCAGGATCTCATCCCGCCGGATCAGCGCCGGACGCCCCGGCACGGGCTCCACCACGACCGCGTCCGGGTGCCGCGCCAGGACCCGCTCCAACCGCGCCTGTTGATCGAACATCCGTCCTCGCTTCCGTCACCTGCCCGGCCCCGCACACATCGTGCACGTTCGACGACGCCTTGTGACCGGAAACGGTCGTGCTGGAACGGCCGGAGGCGGCCGTCCCCATGCCCGGGTTTCGCCGCGCGCCTCCTCACGAGGCCCTAGGCTTGGTCGGGAAGGCCCGGTGAACGGTGTGCATCCTGTGGTCAAGCGTTCGATAATCCGTGAACTCACAGTGGTGCGACACGTGCCGATGATGCACAATGAGGGACGCGGACGCCGACTTGGGACGTACGAGGCCGTAGGGGAAGACGAGCCTCGGTACAGATCCAGGAGGTCCGGTGACCGCACGTGGCGTTTTCTACGTCCACTCCGCGCCGCCTGCGCTGAGCCCGCACATCGAGTGGGCCGCCGCAGGTGTTCTAGGTGTGCCCGTTTCCCTTGAATGGACCGATCAGGCGGCCGCGCCGGGAACGCTGCGCGCCGAACTTCATTGGGAGGGGAGGCCGGGTACCGCCGCGGGCATCACCTCGGCGCTGCGAACGTGGAAACTGGTGCGCTTCGAGGCCACCGAGGATCCCACGCCGGGCACCGACGGCGTCCGCTTCAGCTTCACCCCGTCCCTCGGGGTGTTCTCGGGCGTGATCGGTGCCAACGGCGACATCATGGTCCCCGAGGACCGGCTCCGCTCCGTCATGGCGAACGCCGCCGTCGGCAAGACCACCCTGGAGTACGAGCTGGACCGCCTGCTCGGCACGCCCTGGGACAACGAACTGGAGCCCTTCCGCCGGGCCGGCGACGGCGCTCCCGTCCGCTGGCTGCACGCCGCCGTGTGATCCCGGTGACCGGCTGAACGCCGTCCCCGCGGAGCGTGCCCGCCCCGCAACGTGCGCGCCCCGCCCGGGAAACCTCCGGCACGGCAGCTGAGCGGCGGCCACACCCCCACACCGAGGCCGCCGCCGCACAGCGAAACGGCCCGGCGAGCACCCGCTCGCCGGGCCGTCCCCGTCCCGGCCCACAACCGCTCCTGAAGCGCGCGTCAGCATGACGGCGATTGGGCGATGGTGGCGTCCGATGGCGGAGGCGTTGGGGCGGGTGGGTGCGAAAGGGCCCGGCGAGCGTGTGCTCGCCGGGCCCCTTGAGTGGTGGTGGTCAGAGGGCGCGTTCGAAGACGACCGACACGTTGTGGCCGCCGAAGCCGAACGAGTTGCTGAGCGCCGCGGCCGGGCCGTCCGGGAGTTTGCGCGGCTCGTCGCGGACGATGTCCAGGTCGACCTCGTCGTCGAGGTCCTCCAGGTTGGCGACGAACGGGACGAGGCCCTCCTTCAACGCCAGGATCGTGAAGATCGACTCCAGTGCGCCGGCGCCGCCGAGGAGATGTCCGGTCATCGACTTGGTGGCGGTGATGATCACCTTGCGGGCGACCTCCTCGCCGAGGCCCGCCTTGGTCGAGGCGAGTTCGGCGACGTCACCGGCGGGTGTCGAGGTGGCGTGGGCGTTGATGTGGATGATGTCGGACGGTTCGAGCCCGGCGTCGGCGAGGGCCCGCTGCATCGCCTTGGCCTGCCCGGAGCCGGTCGGCTCGGGCAGCACGATGTCGAACGCGTCGTTGGAGTAGCCCGCGCCGGACGCGATGCCGTAGACCCGCGCGCCACGGGCTCGGGCGTGCTCCTCCGATTCGAGGATCATCACCGCCGCGCCCTCACCGAGGACGAATCCGTCCCGGTTCTTGTCGTAGGGCCGGGACGCGCGCTCCGGCTCGTCGTTGCGGGTCGACAGGGCGCGCATGGAGCCGAACGACGCCATCTGCAGCGGGTGGATGCACGCCTCGGTGCCCCCGCAGATGATCACGTCGGCGCGGCCCGCGCGAATCATGTCGATGGCGTAGCCGACGGCCTCGCCGCTGGACGCGCACGCGCTGACCAGGGCGTGTGAGCCGGCCGTCGCGCCGAACTCGATCCCGACGTGCCCGGCCGCGCCGTTCGGCATCAGCATCGGGACGGTGAAGGGCGACACTCGCGCCCAACCCTTCTCCTTGTACACGTCGTAGCTGTTCAGCGCGGTGTGCAGGCCGCCGATGCCGCTGGACACCACGACTCCGAGCCGATCGCGGTCCACCACGAAACCGCCCTCGACACCGGCCTTGTCCATGCCCTTCTGCGGTTTGCCGCCGGTGGACGGCGCGAACCCGGCGTCCGCCCAGGCCTCCCGCGCGGCGATCAGCGCGATCGCCTGGTTGCGGTCGAGGCGGCGCAGCGACTGTTTGGGCAGGACCGTGTCCGGTTGCACCTTCAGCGTGGCGGCGAACCGGACCGGCAGGTTCTCGACGTCGTCCCAGTCCAGTCTCCGTACCCCGGACTCTCCGGCGAGCAGGGCGGACCAGGTCGACGGCACGTCTCCGCCGAGTGGGGTCGTTGCACCGAGACCCGTCACGACGACTCTGGTCTGGCTCTTGCTCATGGTGGGCGCTCCTTGCGGGCTGGAGAGGGGATGGGACCGGGCGCGCCGCGGGGTTCCCGTCCGGAACCCGCGGCGCGCCCGCCCCGCGTCGTTCAGCTCTTGGCGGGGGACTTCTGGACGTAATCCACGACGTCCTTGACCGTCTTCAGGTTGCGCAGCTCGTCGTCGGGGATCTCGACGCCGAACTGGTCCTGGGCGGCCACGGCGATCTCCACCATCGACAGCGAGTCGATGTCGAGGTCGTCGATGAAGTTCTTCTCCGGGGTCACCTCGGCCTTGTCGATGCCGACGATGTCGTCGATGATCTCCGCGAGGCCGTCCAGGATCTGCTGTTCGGTGGCGACTTCTGCCATGGTCTGCGTTTCTCCTTCGATGGTTGGTCCAGAGCCTGCGATAAGGCGTGACGGCCTACGGGATCTGGATGACTTGGGCAGCGTAGGACAGCCCGGCACCGAACCCGACCAGCAGGGCCGGGGCGCCGGACGGCACGTCGCCGCGTTCGATCATGCGGGACAGGGCCAGGGGGATGGAGGCCCCGGAGGTGTTGCCGGACTGGACGATGTCGTCGGCCACGACCGCGTTGACGGCCTTCAACTTACGGGCGATCGCCTCGATGATCCGCAGGTTGGCCTGGTGCGGGACGACGGCGGCCAGCTCCTCCGGCTTGATCCCGGCGCGTTCGCACGCCTGCGCCGCGACCGGGGCGATGGCCGTGGTCGCCCAGCGGAAGACCGACTGTCCCTCCTGCCGGATGAACGAATGCCGGTCCTCAATGATGATCTTGTCGTACTTGTCACCGGCGCTGCCCCACACGACCGGGCCGATGCCGGGGGAGTCGCTTCCCGCGACGACCGCGGCGCCCGCGCCGTCCGCGAAGATGATGCAGGTCGAGCGGTCCGTCCAGTCGATCCACTGGGACATCTTCTCCGCGCCGACGACCAGCACGTTGCGGGCGTTCCCGGCGCGGACGGCGGCGGCGGCGGTGGCCAGCGCGTAGCAGAACCCGGCGCACGCGGCGTTCAGGTCGAACGCGCCGGGCGCGTCGATGCCGAGGCGGTGCGCGACCTGCGGGGCGTAGCCCGGCATCGGCGATTCCGCCGAGCAGGTCGCGAGGATCACCAGGTCGATGTCGGACGGGTCGAGCCCGCTGCCCGCGAGGGCCTTGCCGCCCGCGTGCACGCCCAGTTCGACGATGCCCTCGTCGTCGCCCGCGATGCGGCGCTCGGCGATGCCGACGCGGGTGCGGATCCACTCGTCGTCGGTGTCGACGGTCCGCGCGATCTCGTCGTTGGTGACGATCCGCGCGGGACGGTAGTCGCCGAACGCCAGGACGCGGGCGCCGGCCCGCGCGTCGGGAATGCGCAGTCCGCCGCTCATGACGCGTGCGCCTTGATCAGCTCGCGGGCCTTGTCGAGATCGTCGGGTGTCTTGAGGGCGACGCGCTCGACCCCCGGCAGTTCGCGGCGGGCCAGCCCGGTGAGCGTCCCCCCGGGCGGCAGTTCGATGATCGCGGTGACGCCGAGGTCGCGCATGGTGTTCATGCACAGGTCCCAGCGGACGGGTGCGCTGACCTGCTCGACCAGCCGTTCCACGAAGTCGCGCCCGGACCCGACGACGGCGCCGTCGCGGTTCTGCAGCAGCCGCGTCCCCGGGTCGGTGACGGGCGCGCCGGACGTGACGCGGCGGAGCGCGTCGACGGCGGGCGCCATGTGCTCGGTGTGGAACGCCCCGGCGACCGACAGCGAGCGCAGCCGCGCCTTCGCGGGCGGTTCGTCCGCGAACTCGGCGAGGTTCCGCGTGGTCCCGGCGGCGACGACCTGACCGGCGCCGTTGACGTTGGCGGCGGTGAGGCCGTGCTTGTCGATGGACGCGAGGACCTCGTCGGGGTCACCGCCGAGCACCGCGGTCATCCCGGTCTCGGTGACGGCGGCGGCGTCGGCCATCGCGCGTCCCCGCTCCCGGACGAGGACCAGCGCCGTCTCCGGCGACAGGACCCCGGCGATCGCGGCGGCGGCCAGTTCCCCGACGCTGTGCCCGGCGACCACGTCCGGGACGCCGTCGACACCGTCGTAGAGGGCCTCGTGGCCGGCGAGCGCGGCGGCGACCAGCAGCGGCTGGGCCACCGCGGTGTCACGGATCTCCTCGGCGTCCGCGACCGTCCCGTACCGGACCAGGTCGAGCCCGGTCACGGCGGACCACCACGCCAGACGATCGGCGACACCGGATATCTCTAGCCATGGCTGCAGAAAGCCGGGGGTCTGGGCGCCCTGGCCGGGCGATGCGAGGAGGATCACAGCGTCCAGCCTGCCGTGATCTCACCACACCTCACGATGCGGATCGGCACGAACTTTGGTCGGACCCCTTTGTACGACCCCTACAAGCTCACGGTCATCAGCGCTTCTGGAATCGACCGAGGACGAGCGCGATACGGAGGGTGAACGCGTTCCGGCCGTCCGTCGGTGCGAGCCCGGTCAACTCGCTGACCCGCCGCAGCCGGTAACGGACCGTGTTGGGGTGGACGAACAGCAGCCGCGCGGTGGCCTCCAGCGACGAGCCCTGTTCGAGATAGGTGGTGAGCGTGTCGAGGAGCGGGGCGCCCGCGGCGAGCATCGGGTTGTAGACGTTGTCGACGAGATAGCGGCGCGCCTCGTCGTCGCCGTCCAGCGCCCGTTCGGGCAGCAGTTCCGTCGCGTGGACGGGACGCGGCGCGTCCGGCCAGCCCGCGGCGGCGCGGAGCCCGGCGACGGCGGCGTGGGCGGAGCGGGTCGAGTCGTAGAGGTCGGCGACGCGGGGACCGACGACCACCGGCCCCGGCCCGCACTTGGCGGCGATCGGGCGGGCCGCCTCCATCGGGTCGGCGTCGCCGCCGACGATGACGATGACGCGGTGCCCCTGCACGCCCGCCAGCACGTCGGAGCGGGCGCGGCGCCCGGCGAGCTGCATCTGGTCGATGGTGACCTCGGGCTCCTCGTCCTCCGGGGTGAACCCGGCGACGACGGTGACGGGCTTGGACGTCCAGCCCAGCGCGGCGGCCCACGAGTGCATCCCGTCGTCGACCTCGCCGCGCAGCACCGCGTTGACGACGAGGGCCTCCAGCCGCGCGTCCCAGGCGGCGCGGGTCTCGGCGGCGCGCGCGTACACCTGCGCGGCGCCGAACGCGACGTCCCGGGTGTACCGGAGGATCGCCTCCCGGAGCTGGGCCTCGCCGCCGGGCGCGGCCAGCTCGTCCAGCCGGGTCTCGACCACGTCGATGATGACGCGGACCATGTCGATGGTGTGCTGGAGCTTGATGGCGCGGAGCAGGTCGCGGGGCGCGGTGCCGAACACCTCACCGGCGATGGCCGGACGGGTCCGCTCGTTGTTCTTGAACCATTCGACGAACGCGGCGATGCCCGCCTGGGCGACGAGACCGATCCAGGAGCGCTGGTCGGCGGGCATGCGCCGGAACCAGGGGAGCTGTTCCTCCATGCGGTTCAGCGCCGCGGTGCCGAACGTCCCCATGGCCTTCTCCAGGCGCTGGGTCGTCTGCTCGCGTATCTCGGTCTCGCTCGCGGTGTCCACCTCCTTAGGGTGCCACCACGTCGGTGATGACCGGTCCCGAGGTCGGCCGGGTGTCACCTGGACGGGCCGTCCGAGGCCGAGGGTACGGTGCGAGGCGTGGAGCCCGTCGAAGCCCTGCGCCGCATCGCGTTCCTGTTGGAGCGCGCCCATGAGCCGACCTACCGTGTCCGCGCGTTCCGCACGGCCGCCGACCTCGTCGACCGGACGCCCGCCGACGAACTCGCCGCCCGGGCCGGCGCGGGCATGCTGACCGCCCTCCCCGGCATCGGCAAGGTCACCGCCCTCGTGATCGAGGAGGCCCTGCGCGGCGAGACCCCCGTCTACCTGCGCCGCCTGGAGGCCACCGAGGGCGAGCCCGTGGACGAGGCCTCCGCCGCCCTCCGCGCCGCCCTGAAAGGCGACCTGCACACCCACAGCGACTGGTCGGACGGCGGTTCCCCCATCAGGGAGATGGCGGAGACGGCACGCGCCCTCGGCCACGAGTACATCGCCCTCACCGACCATTCACCGCGCCTCAAGGTCGCCAACGGGCTGAGCGCCGAGCGCCTGCGCCGCCAGCTCGACACCGTCGCCGAACTCAACGAGACCCTCGCGCCGTTCCGCGTGCTCACCGGCATCGAGGTCGACATCCTGGACGACGGATCCCTCGACCAAGACCCCGCCCTACTCGAACGCCTCGACGTCGTCGTCGCCAGCGTCCACTCCAACCTCCGCATGGACCGCGTCGCGATGACCGAGCGCATGGTCGCGGCCATCGCGAACCCCCGCGTGAACGTCCTCGGCCACTGCACCGGACGCATCGTCAAGGCGGGCGGCAAGCGCGGCGGCCTGCGCCCCGAGTCGCAGTTCGACGCCGCCCTAGTCTTCGACGCCTGCGCCGCCTACGACGTCGCCGTCGAGATCAACTCCCGTCCGGAACGCCTCGACCCCCCGAAACGCCTCCTCCGCCTCGCCGTCGAGGCGGGCTGCCGCTTCGCCATCGACTCCGACGCCCACGCCCCCGGCCAACTCGACTGGCAGCCCGTCGGCTGCGAACGGGCCGCCCGCTGCGCCGTCCCCCCGTCCCAGATCGTCAACACCCTCCCCGCCGACACCCTCACCACCTGGGCCCGCTCCAAGCTCTGAATGTCGGGGGTGGCGCGTACGGTCGGCTCGTGAATCGCACCGACCGGTTGTACGCACTGGTGGAGGAGTTGCGCGCGTGCGCGCCGCGGCGGGTCAGCGCGCGGGAGCTGGCCGCGCGGTACGAGGTGAGCGTCCGGACGATCGAGCGTGACATCGGCGCGTTGCAGCAGGCCGGGGTGCCGATCTTCGCCGATGTGGGCCGCGGCGGCGGGTACACCCTCGACAGGAGCCGGACGCTGCCGCCGCTGAACTTCACGCCCGCCGAGGCCGTGGCCGTCGCGATCACCCTGGCCCGGGCGGGCGGGTCGCCGTACTCCCGGGCCGCCCGCACCGCCCTGCACAAGATCGTCGCGGCGATGTCGGCGGACGACAGCGCGTCGGCGCGGGAGCTGGCCGACCGCGTCCGGTTCCTGACTCCGGCCGACGGGGGCGAGCCCGCGTCCGTGCCCGCCGTTCTGGAGGAGGCGGTGTCGGCCCGGCGGGTCGTCCGGCTGGACTACGTCGCCGCGGACGGAGCGGAGACCCGGCGCGACGTCGAACCCGTCGCGTTCACGGCCGTGTCGCTGTGGTGGTACCTGATCGGCTGGTGTCGCCTCCGCGGTGGGGCCCGCGTCTTCCGCATCGACCGCGTCCGCCGGGCCGCGCTGCTGGACGAGCCCGCGCCCGAACGCAGCTACGAGGAGCTGGCCCGGCCCCCGGGCGAATTCGTGGTGCGCCCTCTCGAATTCGTCTGAGAAACCCCGACAGGGGGCTGTCGCGGGTCGGCCCGAGGCTGGTGGCGAACCAGTTGAAAGGCAGAGGAGAGGCCATGACAGTTCCCGCGTTCAACACCGTCACGTGGTTCCAGGTCGGGTCCGACGCGCCGGAGGAGGCGCGGCGGTTCTACGGCGACATGTTCGGCTGGAAGTTCGCGGTGAACCCGGACGACGACGGCTACGACCTGATCAGCTACCCGGGAACCGAGGAGCCGACCGGCGGTGTCGCCTACTCCGCGGACCCGTCCGAGAACCACGCGATGTTCCTGGTGCTGGTGGAGGACGTCGACACGGTCTGCGCGCAGACGGAGAAGCACGGCGGAAAGGTCGCCATGCCGACGGTGACCACGGGCAACGGCCTCTCGTTCGCCTACTTGGAAGACCCGGCGGGCAACCGTTTCGGCGTGTTCACGCCTCCGGCGTCCTGAAGAACGACGGGCCCCGAGCGTGCGCTCGGGGCCCGTCCGGGTGATCGCGGCCTACGCCTCTGCGGTCACCGGGGTCAGCTCTCCCCGCCGGTGTTGCTCTCGGGGCTGCCGGCGCCGCCCGCGAACACGTCGCCGACGTCCGCGTTCAGGCGGTAGCGCTCGATGGCCTGCTGCGGCGTCTCCGACTTGATCTCGCCGTTGCGGGCCAGCCGGGTCAGGACCGCCAGGACGATCGACGCCGCGTCCACGTGGAAGAAGCGGCGGGCGGCGGCGCGGGTGTCGGAGAAACCGAAACCGTCGGTGCCGAGGGCGGTGAAGTCGGCGCGCACCCAGGGCGCGATCTGGTCGGGTACGGCGCGCATGAAGTCCGACACGGCGACGATCGGCCCGGGGACGTCGTCGAGCCTGCGGGTGACGTACGGGACGCGCTGCTCGGTGTCCGGATTGAGCAGGTTCCACTCGTCGCACTCGCGGGCCTCGCGGGCCAGCTCGTTCCACGAGGTCGCCGACCACACGTCCGCGGCGACGCCCCAGTCCTCGGCGAGGAGCCGCTGCGCCTCCAGGGCCCACCGGCCGCCGACGCCGGACGCCAGGATCTGCGCCCGGGGCGCCTCGCCGTTGCCGGACGCCACCTCGGGCGCGGCCTTGTACCGGTAGAGGCCCTTCAGGACGCCGTCGACGTCGAGGTCGTCGGGCTCGGGTGGCTGCTGATACGGCTCGTTGTAGACGGTGAGGTAGTAGAAGATGTCCTCGCCGTCCGGGTGCTTCTCGGACGTTCCGTACATGCGGCGCAGCGCGTCCTGGACGATGTGCGCCAGCTCGAACGCCCACATCGGGTCATAGTGGACGCATGCCGGGTTCGTCGCGGCGAGCAGCGGAGAATGGCCGTCGGCGTGCTGGAGGCCCTCGCCGGTGAGCGTGGTACGGCCCGCGGTGGCGCCGAGAAGGAACCCGCGGCCCATCTGGTCGCCGAGGGCCCACATCTGGTCGCCGGTCCGCTGGAACCCGAACATCGAGTAGAAGATGTAGACGGGGATCATGTGCTCGCCGTGGGTGGCGTACGAAGTGCCCGCGGCGATGGTGGACGCCATCGACCCGGCCTCGCTGATGCCCTCGTGCAGCATCTGCCCGCTCTCCGACTCCTTGTAGGAGAGCAGGAGCTTGCGGTCGACGGCCTCGTAGGTCTGCCCGTGCGGCGAGTAGATCTTGGACGTGGGGAACAGCGAGTCCATGCCGAACGTGCGGTACTCGTCCGGGGCGATCGGAACGAACCGGGCGCCGATGTTCTCGTCCTTGATCAGGTCCTTGAGCAGCCGGACGAACGCCATGGTCGTCGCGACGTTCTGCTTGCCGGACCCCTTCTTCAGCTCGCCGTAGACCGGGTCGCCGGGCAGCTTCAGCGGCTTGGCGCGCACCACCCGTTTCGGCAGGAACCCGCCGAGGGCCGCGCGGCGCTCCCGCATGTACTGGATCTCGTCGGAGTCCTCGCCCGGGTGGTAGTAGGGCGGCAGCGGCTCCTCCAGCGCCGAGTCGGGGATGTCCAGGTAGAGCCGGTCCCGGAACTCCTTCAGCTCGGCCTTGGTGAGCTTCTTCATCTGGTGGGTGGCGTTGCGCGCCTCGAAGTCGGAGCCGAGCGTCCAGCCCTTGATCGTGTGCGCGAGGATGACGGTCGGCTGCCCGACGTGCTCGCGGGCCGCCTTGAACGCCGCGTACACCTTGCGGTAGTCGTGCCCGCCGCGCGACAGCTTGCGCAGCTCGTCGTCCGACAGATGCTGGACGATCCTGCGCAGCCGCGGGTCGGCGCCGAAGAACTTCTCCCGGATGTAGGCGCCGGACTCGACGCTGAAGGTCTGGAACTGGCCGTCCGGGGTGGTGTTCATCTGGTTGACCAGCACGCCGTCGACGTCCTGGGCGAGCAGCGGGTCCCAGTCACGGCCCCAGATGACCTTGATGACGTTCCAGCCGGCGCCGCGGAAGAACGACTCCAACTCCTGGATGATCTTGCCGTTGCCGCGGACCGGTCCGTCCAGCTGCTGCAGGTTGCAGTTGACGACGAAGGTGAGGTTGTCCAGCTCCTCGCGGGCGGCGAGGCCGATCGCGCCGAGCGACTCCGGCTCGGACATCTCGCCGTCGCCGAGGAACGCCCACACGTGCGACCGGGACGTGTCCTTGATCTTCCGGTTGTAGAGGTAGCGGTTGAACCGCGCCTGGTACACCGAGTCGATCGCCGTCAGACCCATCGAGACCGTGGGGAACTCCCAGAAGTCCGGCATGAGGCGGGGGTGCGGGTACGACGACAGCCCGCCGCCCGGATGCGAGTGCTCCTGCCGGAACCCGTCGAGCTTGTCGCCCGGCAGCCGTCCCTCCAGGTAGGCGCGGGCGTAGATGCCCGGCGAGGCGTGGCCCTGGATGAAGACCTGGTCGCCGGACTCGCCGTGGTCCTTGCCGCGGAAGAAGTGGTTGAAGCCGACCTCGTACAGCGAGGCGGCGGAGGCGTAGGTGGCGATATGCCCGCCGACCCCGATGTCGGGACGGTTCGCCCGCGACACCATGATCGCGGCGTTCCACCGGATATAGGCGCGGATGCGCCGCTCCACGTGCTCGTCGCCGGGGAACCAGGGTTCGTGCTCCGGCGGGATCGTGTTGATGAAGTCGGTGCTGCGCAGGCCCGGCACGCCGACCTGCAGCTCCCGGGCCCTCTCCAGGAGCCGGAGCATCACGTAGCGCGCCCTGCCACGGCCCTCGGTCTTGATGACCGTGTCCAGCGACTCCAGCCACTCCCGGGTCTCGTCCGGGTTGATGTCCGGCAGCTGGCTCGGCAGGCCGTCGCTGATGATCGAAAAGCGTTGACGTCCGGAAGCCACGGGGTCCCCTTTGTCCTTGCCGTCCTTGCTGGTGAGACCGGTGCCGCCAGGAGGGAGGCCGCCGGTCACCGGCCGACTGTTCGTCGCCTCGGTCTGTGATCCATCGTCGCCGTTCACGACGGCTAACGCATCTCTACCAGCCGGTAACCATTGTCCCCGCTGTCACGGGGTACCGCCCCCTGCGGCGCCGTCGTCACGGGCTCTTGTCGCGGGCCAACGTCGTGGGCCGCTTTTTCACGTGTCGGGAAGATTCCCCTCGACGGGGGGAGGGGAACGTATGAGGCTGGGAACATACGGCACCACGTGCCCGGCACGGTCCGTCCAGGTGGCGGACGTACGAGCTTGGGGGAGTGATGAACGGACAGGTCGGAGATCGGCTGCACGTTCACGGCAACGTCGTGGGCCAGCCGGACCGGATAGGAGAGATCGTCGAGGTGCGCGGGCCGGACGGCGGGCCGCCGTACCTGGTCCGCTACGCCGACGAGCATACGGCGCTGGTCTACCCGGGGCCGGACGCGGTGATCGAGCCCGGGGAGCGGATGAGTCACCAGCGCTGAGACGCGTCCGGGGATTTCGGAGGCGTCCGAGCCTCTGGATCGGGTAAACACGGGATCATGGAGAGCACCGTGGTCCGGGTGACCACCGGTACACGCGAGGTCGTGCACGACATCACGGCCGAGTGCGAGGAGTTCGCCGCGTCGGCGGGCGGCGACGGGTTGCTGCACGTCTTCGTCCCGCACGCCACCGCCGGTGTGGCGATCCTCGAACTCGGGTCCGGCAGCGACGACGACCTGCTCGCGGCGCTGGGCGATCTGCTTCCGGCCGACGACCGCTGGCGGCATGCCCACGGTTCGCGGGGGCACGGCCGTTCACATGTCATGCCCGCCCTCGTCCCGCCGTTCGCGACGCTCCCGGTCGTCGGCGGACGGCTCGCGCTGGGCACCTGGCAGTCGGTGGCCCTGGTCGACCTCAACGTCGACAACCCCGATCGCCAGGTCAGGTTGTCCTTCGTCAAAGGATGACCCGGAAGGTGTCACTCTTCGTGAGCTTTTCATGACAGCGATTCTCGTATTCGGGCCAATGAGGCCACCAAAAGCCGGGAAGACACTTGCGCTAGGGGCCCTCACTTGTGTGGACTGTCCCGCAAACACCGCACGGGTGCGGGCGGGCCACCCGGCCCGGGGGCCGGAGCGCACGCGCACGACACCGTGCGGACGACGACAATGGGAGGACTTTCGTGAGCGCGACCGCGGGTCAGGCGCAGTCTGAGCGCAGCCTGGCCGAACGGCTCGGCCTGAAGGCGGGCCAGGTGGTGCAGGAGATCGGCTACGACGACGATGTCGACGAGGATCTCCGGGAATCCGTCGAGGCCGTCACGGGGAACGAGCTGGTCGACGAGGACTACGACGACGTCGCCGACGTCGTGCTGCTGTGGTGGCGCGAGGACGACGGCGACCTGTTCGAGGGCCTGACCGACGCGATGATCCCCCTTGCCGGTGGCGGCGACATCTGGCTTCTGACGCCCAAGGCGGGCCGGGACGGCCACGTGGAGCCGAGCGACATCGGCGAGGCCGCGCAGACGGCCGGCCTGTCGCAGACCAGCAGCGTCAGCGCCGCGAAGGAGTGGTCCGGGACGCGACTGGTCGCACCCAAGGTCCGCAAGTAGCGCGGACGCCCACGGCGCCCTGGTCCGGCGGCGCCGCGGGATCGCACAGACCGGGCCCGTCTCCCACGTCCGTGGGGACGGGTTCATCCCTGCCGTCGGTGGGGTCGAAATCCATGGGAGAGGCTTTGGCGCTTGAGGTGGGCGACCGCGCACCCGACTTCGAACTGAAGGACCACCACGGCACTCCGGTGCGGTTGTCGGACTTCCGGGCGGACGGGCAGGGCAAGAACGTCGTCCTGGTCTTCTACCCGCTGGCGTTCAGCGGCGTCTGCACGGGCGAGCTGTGCCAGATCCGGGACGAGCTGTCCACCCTGGGCGGTGACGGTGTGCAGGTGCTCGCCGTGTCGGTCGACTCGATGTTCGCGCTGCGCGCCTGGGCCGACCAGGAGAAATACCAGTTCCCGCTGCTGTCGGACTTCTGGCCGCACGGCGAGACGGCCCGACGTTACGGCGTCTTCGACGAGGACAGGGGCGTCGCCCAGCGCGGCACCTTCATCATCGACACCGAGGGCGTGGTCCGGTGGAAGGTCGTGAACGCGATCCCGGACGCACGCGACATCGGCGAGTACCGTAAGGCGCTCGCCGATCTCTGAGTGAACGGGCCGGTCCGGCGCGCCGGGCGGGCCCCCGCACCCTGGAGGTGTGATGCCCTGCTTCCGTTGCGGGGCGCGGCAGACCGATCCCGTGCGCGGCGTGAGCCTGTGGAAGCGCGGGGTCCGGGCGGACCGCCAGATCCTGATCTGCCCAGGCTGCCAGTCCACCCACGACTGGGCGGACGATCTCGACCGCTGCGCGGCGTGCGGCTCCGTCGCGCTGGTGTGCCGCCTCGGCGAGGTCGAGTGCCGCGACTGTCACCACACCCGCGAGGCCGCCCCCGCCGACCTGGTGCACTCGGGCGCCGCGCCGCCCACGTCCGGCGACCGCGACCTGTCCGAGGAGGTGGCCGCGGCGCTGAACCGCGTCCTGCGCCGAGGCCGCGGCACCTGACCCGCGCGCCGTCCCCGACCTCGAACCCCGACACCACTCCTGGCCGCATGAGGTCACGCCCCGCCCCGTAACGACTCAAACGTCCACGCGGCGTCCCGTCCCTCGCGTCGTGGTAGTTGCGGCGTTTCTGGTGGAGGTCAGGTCGGGGTGAGGACGCGGAAGGTGATGCCCGCGCGGGTGAGGCGGGTGATGAGGGCGTCGCCCATCGCGGTGGCGGTCGTGACCTGGCCGGCGGTGGCGGGCAGGTCGTCGTGGGCCAGGCACAGTGCCGACTCGGCGATCATCTTGGCGGTCTCGTCGTAGCCGGGATCGCCGCCCGCGACCTCGGTGACGACGCGTTCGCCGCCGCCCTCGCCGGTGAACGTCACGCTGAACCAGTGCCGGGCGCGCCGTTCCTCGGACGGTCCGTCCCCCGGCCGGCGGAGCCCCAGCAGGAGTCGGCGGGTGGGCGGCAGCGCGGAGAGGACGACCAGGGCGCCCGCGCCCGCCACCAGCCCGGCGGCGCGGGAGAGGCGCCTGACGGCGAGGTGGTGGCCGTAGGTGAAGTCCGGTCCGTAGCGGTCCAGTGCCGCCGCCGAGCGGATGACGACCTGCGGGTCGAGGGTGGGAAGTGGCAGCGTCCAGCCGTCCCCGATTCGGGTCTTGGGCACCGCGCGTCGCGAGACGCGTGCCGTGCGCGCGGCGGGGCGCTCCTTGGGACGGCGGCCGGAACGCCGGGGGCGTGCCGCGTCCGCGAGGGCCCCGACCAGCGAGTGCAGGGTGCCGCCGGACGCGTCGGCGCGCACGCGCACGAACCCCTCGACGCGTAGCGGGACGTTCTCCGGGAGCCGCTGGACCGTGAAGTAGACGCCCAGGTCGGCCGGGATCGAGTCGAACCCGCAGGCGTGCACGATCCGCGCGCCGCTGCGCACGGCCTCGTCGTGGTACTTGGCGTGCATCCGGTCGACGAACGCGGGTTCGCCGGTGAGGTCGACGTAGTCCGTCCCGGAGCGCGCGCACGCGGCGACGAGCGGCTCGCCGTGCTTGGCGTACGGGCCGACCGTTGTGAGGACGACGCGTGCCGCGTCCGCGATCCGGGCGATCGAGTCGGGGTCGGTGGCGTCGGCGTGCAGCAGTGGCAGGTCGGCGCACGCGGGGTCGATCTTGGTGAGCCGGTCGCGGACGGCCGTCAGCCTGCTCCGGTTCCGTCCGGCGAGGGCCCAGCGCGTTCCGGGGTCGGCGTGCCCGGCGAGATATGCGGCCGTGAGGCCGCCGGTGAATCCGGTGGCGCCGAACAGCACGATGTCGTAAGCGCGGTCGCCGGGCACGGCACCCTCCCACGGGCTTCGAGTTTCACGATTCTGTCCTGTTCGTTTCGGGTGTGCCCGCCGACGCGGCGATGTGGACGACCGCACTCGTCTAGGGTTGCTCCGGTGTGGGGGGAGGTGGTGTCGTGACAGGCCTCGCCGTGGCGATGGACATCGTCGCCGTGGGTTTCTTCGCCTGGTTCGTGGCCCTGGCGACCCACGGCAGGACCGTGCCCGCCGACGAGGGGGGCCAGTCCGTGGCGATGCTCCTCATCGCCGCCAGCCTGGTCCTGCTGTCGGTGTCCCTGTGGAGCCTTCCCTGACGTTCGTGCGGGACCGCCTCGGCCTCGTGGCGACCCCTCGGCGACGCAGGCCCCGGGGCGAAGAGGGAAATGCCACGAATGCGTACATTGGACGATATGGAAATGTGGGGGAAAAGGTGCTGAACCCTGAGGAGCTGTACGAGCTCGACACCGACCTGCCCGAGATGACCGAGCCGGTGCTCCTGCACAGCCTCGACGGCTTCGTCGACGCGGGTTCCACCGGCCAGCTCGTGCGGGAGCACCTTCTGGAGGCGCTGGAGCACCGCGTCATCGCCCGCTTCGACGTCGACGCGCTGATCGACTACCGGGCGCGGCGCCCGCCGATGACGTTCGACCGCGACCACTGGGCGTCCTACGAGGCGCCGGAACTGGTGGTGCGGCTGCTGCGCGACGAGGTCGGAAGCCCGTTCCTGATGCTGTCCGGCCCGGAGCCGGACCGGCTCTGGGAGGGGTTCACCGCGTCCGTCCTGCATCTGGTGAAGCGCCTGGACGTCGGGCTGGTCGTCGGGTTCCACGGCATCCCCATGGGCGTCCCGCACACCCGTCCGGTCGGCGTCACCACGCACGCCACCCGCCCCGAGCTGGTCACGCGGAACTCGTGGTTCGACAAGGTCCAGGTCCCCGGGAGCGCCGCCGGGCTGCTGGAGCTGCGGCTCGGGGAGGCGGGTCATGACGCGGTCGGGCTGGCCGTGCACGTCCCGCACTACCTCGCGCAGTCGGCGTACCCGGCCGCCGCCGTCGCCGCGCTGGACTCGGTCATCGCCGCCACCGGGCTGGTGCTGCCCGTCGAGCGGCTCCGGGAGGCCGCGACCGCGACCGACGCCGACATCGCCGAGCAGGTGGACGGCAACGACGAGGTGGAGAAGGTCGTCCGGGCCCTGGAGCAGCAGTACGACGCGTTCGCCGGGGCCGCCGAGCGCGACAGCCTCCTCGCCGAGTCGCAGGACATGCCCACCGCGGAGGAGCTCGGCGCGCAGTTCGAGCGCTTCCTCGCCGAGCAGGACGGGCCCGACGCGCAGGCCTGACCGCCCCGCCGCCGACATATCCCGCCCGTCGCTGGGTACGCGAGCCTGAGAGGGGAGGCTCGCACATGGCCCAGATGGTGAACGAGGTGATGACACCGGTGCCCGTGTCGGTGTCCCCGGACACGTCCCTGGTCCGGGTAGGGGACCTGATGCGGCAGCATGGGATCGGCGACGTCCTCGTCGTCCACGAGGGGCGGCTTCGCGGCCTGGTGACCGACCGCGACATCGTCGTCCGCGCCGTCGCCCTGGAGAAGGACCTGGGCGCGACGCCCGTCGCCGACATCTGCAGCACCAACATCGTCACGGTCGCGCCGGACGCGGACGCCGACGACGCCGTGCGGCTCATGCGGCGACACGCCGTCCGCCGCATCCCGGTCGTGGACGGCGACCGCCCGATCGGGATGGTCTCCATCGGGGACCTGGCCGTCCAGCGCGACGAACGCTCGGCCCTCGCCGACATCAGCGCGGAACCGCCCAACACGTGATCTGATGACGTCTGTGCGCGACGTCATCGTGGTGGGCGCGGGTCCCGCGGGGTCCGCGGTCGCCTGTCATCTGGCCCGGTTCGGTCTGGACGTCCTCGTGCTGGAGAAGTCGTCGTTCCCGCGTGAGAAGGTCTGCGGGGACGGGTTGACGCCCGGCGCCGTCCAGGAACTCCGTCGCCTCGGCGTCGACGTGACCGGGCCGGGGTGGTTCCGCACCGGCGGCATCCGCTTCGTCGGCGGCGGCCATCGCCTCGAAATCCCCTGGCCGGACGGTCACGGCCTCACCCGCACCCGCGCCGACCTCGACGAGTTACTCGCCCGCAACGCGGTCGCCGCCGGAGCCGACCTCCGGGAGAACACGAAGGTCACCGGGCCCCTCCGGGCGGACGGACGGGTCACGGGCGTCCGCACCGCCGGCGGAGAACACCGGGCCCGCCTGGTCATCGCCGCGGACGGCGCCTCCTCGCGGCTCTGTGTCGCGCTCGGGCTGCGGCCCCGGCGCGACCGTCCCATCGGAATCGCGGGCCGCCGCTACTACCGCAGCCCCCGCCATGACGACGATCACCTCGAAATCTGGCTCGACCTGGCGCCCGCCGGTTACGGCTGGGTGTTCGGCATGGGCGACGGCACCTGCAACGTCGGAGTGGCGTTGCTGCGCAGCGCGCACCCCGACTATCACGGGCTCATGTCCCGCTGGCTGGCCCGGCTGCCGCCGGAGTGGGGCCTCACCGACGAGAACGCCGTCGGACCGGTGCGCGGCGCCGCGCTTCCCATGGGCTTCAGCCGCGCACCCCACCACCTGCCCGGGCTCCTGCTCGTCGGCGACTCCGGCGGCATGGTCAACCCGTTCAGCGGCGAGGGCATCGCGTACGCGCTCGAAGCGGGCCGGATCGCCGCCGACGTGATCATGACCGCGTTCTCCGCGGAGGCGCCGGAACGGGTCCTGCGGACGTACCCGGCCGCCCTGAAACGCGCCAACGGCGGCCCGTTCACCCTCGGCCGGGCCGTCACCCGCGCCCTCGACGACCCGCGCGTCATGCGGCTCGCGACCCGCCACGGGCTGTCCCACCCGTCCCTCATGCGCTTCGCCCTCACGATGGTCGGCGGCCTCCCCGCACCGGCGGTCCCGGGGGCCGCCGACCGTATCGCCGCCGCGCTGACCCGCATCACGCCCGCGTCCTAACCTGTGCCGCGACAGACAAGGATCATTCGGACACAATCAAGATCCCGACCCGGCCGAGACGCTGGACTGGCACAAGAATGGGAGGACAGCACATGAGCGAGGCTTACGACATCATCAAGGCCCACTACGCGGCGTCGGACCGCGGCGACCTGGCCGGAATGATGGAGGCGTTCGGCGACGACATCGCGTGGACGGAGATGGCCGGGTTCCCCTACGCGGGCACCTATGTGGGCCTTGACGAGATCAAGGCCGGAGTGTTCGGGCGCCTGAACGCCGACTGGGAGGGCTTCCGCGCCGACCCCGACGAGCTGGTCGACGGCGGTGACGGGACCGTCGTCGCGATCGGCCACTACTCGGGCACCTACCGGGCCACCGGGAAGTTCATGAAGGTTCGGTTCGTCCACGTGTGGCGGGTGAAGGACGGCAAGGTGACGGGTTTCGAGCAGTTCTGCGACACCCATCTCGTCCGCGAGGCCATGGCCTGAGGCATGACGTCGCTCTCCGTCCGGGCCGGGCTGCCACTAGCGCGATCCGGCCCGGACGGTGCACCATGGGTGCATCAGGGGAATGGGGTCTCATCTGGGGAAATGCGCATGTCCATGCTCATCCGCACGTCGGATCTTCCGGTCGCCGAACGGTTCGACTACTGGCGCAACTCGGTCACGGACATGTTCGTGCCGCTGCGTGCCGACACCAACCGTCCGGAACGGTTCGAAGGCCGCCTGCGCGGACGTGAGCTCGGCGCGCTCACGGTGGCCGACGTCGCGTCCACACCGAACATCGTGCGCCGCACCGGCGCGCTGATCTCCCAGTCCGATCCCGGACACTACAAGATCGGCGTGCAGCTCAACGGGTACTGCCTGCTCACGCAGGACGGGCGCGAGGCCGCGCTCGTCCCCGGCGACTTCACGATCTACGACACGACGCGTCCGTACACGCTCGTGTTCGACGACTCGTACCGGCAGCTGGTCCTGATGGTCCCGCGCCGCCTGCTGCATCTGCCCGAGGACGCCGTCGCCGGGCTCACCGCCACCCGGATCTCCGGCCGCCAGGGCGTCGGGGCACTGCTGTCCCCGTTTCTGCTCCAGCTCGCACAGCAGCTCGACGACCTGGACGACCACGGCAGCGTCCGGCTCGGCGACAACATCGTCGACCTTCTCGTCACCCTCCTCGCCGAACGCCTCGACACGAGCGCGCCGACCGCCGACGCGCGCCGCCGCGCCCTGCTGCTGCGCGTCCGCGCCTACATCGAACGTCATCTGGACGACCCGGACCTGTCCCCGGACGACATCGCCGCCGCGCACTTCGTCTCGTCCCGCCACCTGTACAACCTGTTCCGCGAGGAGGGCACGACGGTCTCGGCGTGGATCAAGGAGCGCCGTCTGGAGCACTGCCGCCGCGACCTGCGTGACCCGCTCCAGCTGCACCGTCCCGTCAGCGCCATCGCGGCCCGGTGGGGTTTCGTGGACGCGGCGCGCTTCAGCCGCGTGTTCAAGGCCGCCTACGGCGCCAGCCCGCGCGAGTACCGGGTGACGATTTCCGGCGAGTGATCGTTACCGATCAGGTCAAATCTCGTACACCCACAGACAAGACCCGGACGCCCTCTCCGGCCGAGACTGGGGCCGAACCTGCGAGGGAGGTCCCCCCATGAACACTCGGCTCTACATCAACGGCGAGTGGGCCGCGGCCGCGGACGGCGCCGAGTTCACCACGTCCGATCCGGCCACCGGAGCGGTCCTGGCGTCCTGCGCGGAGGCCGGGCCCAAGGACGTGGAGAACGCCGTCGACGCCGCGCGGGCCGCACTGCGCGACCCGGCGTGGACCACGATGGCGCCCAGCGCCCGCGCCCGCCTCCTCTGGCGCGTCGCCGACCTGATCGAGGAGCACCAGGCCGACCTCGCCGAACTGGAGACCCGCGACCAGGGCCAGCCGCTCGGCATCGCCCAGTCGGTCAGCGTCAACGGCGCCGCCGAGCACTTCCGCTACTTCGCGGGCTGGTGCACCAAGCTCGAAGGCGCGGTCACTCCCGTCTCGTTCCCGGACACCCTGCACTACGTCCGCCGCGAACCCGTCGGCGTCTGCGCGCTGATCACTCCGTGGAACTTCCCCCTCATGATCGCCGCGTGGAAGCTCGCCCCGGCGCTCGCCTGCGGGAACACCGTCATCATCAAGCCCGCCGAGCAGACGCCGCTGACCACCGTCCGGCTGATCGAGCTGTGCGCCGAGGCCGGCTTCCCGCCCGGCGTGATCAACCTCCTCACCGGCGGACCCGACGTCGGCCGCGCCCTCGTCGCGCACCCCGACGTCGACAAGGTCTCCTTCACCGGCTCCAGCCCCGTCGGACGCGAGATCGTCAGGGCCTCCGCGGGCAACCTCAAGCGCGTCACCCTCGAACTCGGCGGAAAGGCCCCGAGCGTCATCGCCCGCGACGCCGACATCGACAAGGCCGTCGCCGGCAACCTCCAGGGCGCCCTCCTCAACAGCGGCCAGGTCTGCGCCGCCTACACGCGCCTCTACGTCGACCGCCGCCGCGCCGACGAGTTCACCGAGAAGCTCGCCGCCGCCGCCTCCACCCTCCGCCTCGGCCCCGGCCTCGACCCCGAGACCCAGATCGGCCCCCTCGTGTCCCTCGAACAGCTCGACCGGGTCGACTCCCTCGTCAAGACCGGCACCGAGCAGGGCGCCGAACTCGTCACCGGCGGCCGGCGCGCCGACGGCCCCCTGGCCAACGGCTACTTCTACAGCCCCACCGTCTTCGGCGGCGTCACCGACGACATGACCATCGCCCGCGAGGAGATCTTCGGCCCCGTCCTCCCCGTCCTCGCCTACGACGACCCCGAGGAACTCGCCGCCCGCGCCAACGACACCGACTTCGGCCTCGCCGCGTCCGTCTGGACCCGCGACCTGTCCACCGCACACCGCCTGGCCGCCGACATCCGCGCCGGCGCCGTCTTCATCAACATGCTGCCCATCCCGGACGCCGCCGCCCCCTGGGGCGGCTACAAGTCCAGCGGCTGGGGCCGCGAGATGGGCCCCTACGCCCTGGACGCCTACACGGAGGTCAAGGGCGTCTGGGTCCACCTGGACACCTGACCCCCGACCGCACGGAGCCGGTTCGCCACCCCGGCGAACCGGCCTCCGCCGAATCCACTTCGCCCCCACACTCCGAACCGGGTACGCTTTCCCGGCGACACGGGCGCGTAGCTCAGGGGTAGAGCACTCGCCTTACAAGCGAGGAGCCGGCGGTTCGAAACCGCCCGCGCCCACCACCACAAGGACCCCGTTTCCAACCAAGGAAACGGGGTCTTCGTGCCATTAACGACAAGCACGAGCATCCCGCACACCCTCACCGTCGTCATCAGCGTCAACGCCACCACCTCGCCCGGGCGGACCAGCGCGTGAGGCCCCGGCCCCGGTGAGGTCGCCGAGATGCCGCCGTGGCTCCGAAATGATCGCTCGAGGGAGCGCCACCGTCCGCGAGCCCGCTCGTGACTCGGGTGGGCCGATGATCAGTTCATCCGTGTCGCGTTCGACCTGCGCCTGCCGGATGGTGACCGCACCCGCGCTGAGGTCAAGGGGCGGCGGGCACTTGGCCCGCGAGCCTGCGCCTGGCCGCCCGGAGCATGCGGCGTGGGCGCCCCGTCCGCTGGATGCCGGCGGTCACCGGGTTGCGCCGTTGCACTTTCCCGTCATTGATCAGGGGAGTCGTCGCGCTTCGAGCCCGCCTTATGAAGCGCGGCATGGGCACGAAAACGAATGCGAGCGCACCGGCGCCGTTCCTCATCGGAAGTGGCATCAGTGCACACGCAGCGAGTGGCCAACCACTTCAGATCCTCCGGACTCAGCCAGAAAGCCACCCGACCCAGGCTCGCCTCATGTTCGGGATCAGTTGGCTTGGGTGGGCTCGGCATGCCGCGAGCCTACGCACTTGGCGCAGAAGAGCGCCTCCGGCGCAGTACTCCGGCTCTGAGAAGTGTGGGGCGTGTTCGTGGCGGTCGCCAAGGGGCGAGCGGTGATCATGGCTTTTTGTGTCTGCCGGATGTTGCGATGTTGGGGTCAGACTGCGGTGTGGTTTTGGTTGGCGTGGATGGTCACTCATCCGGAGGTTGAGACGGATGGGGCTTGGCTGGACTGGCGGGACGGCTGTGTCGTCGTGAAGAACCCGGATGAGGTTCTGATCGCGAAGATGTGTGAGATCGCTAAGAAGTTTGGCGCCCGCGTTCAGGGGGACGAGGGCGAGTACCACGACGAGTGAATCAGCCGTCCTGTGTCACGGGTGAGCGTCTGTTCAGGCGTAGTTGGCGGCTATTTGTTCGGAGGTCGGCCAGCGGGAGTAGGTGGGGGACTGGGGCCAGCCTTCGGGGGAGTCCTGCCATTCCTCCTGGCGGCCGTAGGGGAGGATGTCTATCAGGGCGAAGGTGTGGGTGAGTTGTTCGGTGCCGCGGCCGTTGGTGTGCCAGGTGCGGTAGACGGTGGTGCCGTCGCGGAGGAAGACGTTGACCGCGAAGCCGCCGCCGGGGGGTGCGCCGACGTCGGTGCCGAAGGGGCTGTTGGCGGTGGAGTACCAGGTCATCTTGTTGCCGACGCGGTGTTTGTAGGCCAGGGCCTCGTCGATGGGGCCCTGGGTGACTATGACGAACCTGGCGTCGTAGGCGTCCAGGAACTCCAGACGGGTGAACTGGGACGTGAAGCCGGTGCAGCCGGGGCACTGCCAGGTTTTGTCGGGGAACCACATGTGGTTGTAGACGATCAGTTGGCTCTTGCCGTCGAAGATGTCGGCGAGGCTCACGGCGCCGTGCTCGCCCTCCAGGGTGTAGTCGGGCATCTCGACCATGGGGAGGCGGCGGCGTTGGGCGGCGATCGCGTCGAGTTCGCGGGTCGCGGCCTTCTCGCGGGCGCGTAGGTCGTCGAGGTGGCGTTGCCAGGTGGCGGTGTCGACGATGGGCGGGAGTGCTTTGGTCATGGCTCCTCCTTGTGGTGTCGAGGTGTAGACCATGGCCGTGGGTGAAAGTCATCGGAGGGGCCATGCGAACATGGCCCCTCCGAGCGGTCAGCAGAGGTTGGGCGGGCTGGAGGTCCGGCAGGAGTTGCCGACGAAGCGGTTGGTCTTGCTGCCGCTTCGGTTGACCAGATCGTACGGCGTGTTCTCGCGGAGGTTGTTCGCCTTGATCAGGTTGTGCGCGGCCGGACGGTTGAGCGGTGGGACGCCGCGGAAGAGGACGATGCCGCCGGAGTAGGCGAGCTTGCCCTGGTTCTTGTGGACGGTGTTCTGCACGACCTCGTTGTGGTCACCGCCGAAGAACAGGATCCCGGTGCCGTTAAGCGCGGGCGCCGGGCCGTGCGGCGGGCAGTACTTGTTGTTCTTCGAGACGGTGTTCTTCCAGATCTTGGTGTTGCCCTGCCCGGTGCGCTGGCCGTCGTCGACCAGGGCGATTCCGGTGCAGTTGTCGTGGAGGTTGTTGTCGTGGACCTTGATGTGGCGGGCGTGCCGGACCAGGAGGCCGAGCGCGTTGCCGGACGAGTTGTTCCAGGCGACCTCCGTGCCCTGCGCGTTGGCGGTGTCGCCGACGTAGAGGCCGGCGTCGTTCCTGTTCTCGATCGTCCAGTTCCAGACGAGTTCGCCGCGGGTGGAGTTGAACTGGGCGATGCCGTACTCGCCGTTCTTCTTGGCCAGGACGGCCAGGACCTTCATGCGGTCGGTGTAGTTGCCGTAGACGCCGGTGTCGCGGAAGCCCTGGACGGTCACCTGCTTGATGAACACCCCCGTGACCGGGTGCTTCGGCCGTCCGACGACGCAGATCCCCATGCCGGGGACCTTGGCCTTCGCGCAGTGGTCGGTGCGGCCGGGACGGATGATGGTGTTGTTGCCCTCGCCGCGGATGGTGAGGGGCTTGCGGACGAGGATGCCGCCGTCGTAGTGACCGGCCTTGAGCCGCAGCGTGTCGCCCGGCTTGGCGCGGTCGACGGCCGACTGGAGCGAGTGACCCGGCCAGACGATATGGGTTTGTGCGCCGGGATGCGCCTGGCTGGAAGGTGCGATGGCGGCGAGCCCGGCCAGTACGACGACCGTGCCGAGTGGAGCCGCGATAGTACGCCTCATCCTTTTCCCCCGTTCTGTGTTTTTTGCCGCACGGTGCGGCGAGGAATTCCTCGCTCATTTTGAACCGGGAAGATCATGTAGAAGGGATCAGAAAGGTAAAAAGATAAAGTGTGGATGGTGGGTGGCGTCCCGGCGGCGGCTCGCGGGTTTACATGGCGTTCACATACGGGCAACAGGTCCGAAATGCCCGGTTGGCAGGGTGTGGCGTGCCTGAGAAGCGTCTGAAGGGACCCATGTTGAGCTACAAGGCCGAGTACATCTGGATCGACGGCACCGAGCCGACCGCGCGGCTGCGGTCGAAGACGAGGATCCTGGCCGATGGCGCCGATCTTCCGGACTGGGGCTTCGACGGGTCCAGCACCAACCAGGCGCCCGGTGACCACTCCGACTGTGTGCTCAAGCCGGTGTTCACCTGCCCCGACCCGATCCGGGGCGGCGACTCCAAACTGGTGCTCTGCGAGGTCTACCTGGTGGACGGCACGCCCCACGAGACCAACTCGCGGGCGAAGCTCCGTCCGATCGCCGAACGGTACGCGGCGCAGGACTCCTGGTACGGGATCGAGCAGGAGTACACGTTTTTCAAGGACGGGCGTCCGCTCGGCTTCCCCGAGCGGGGCTACCCGGCCCCGCAGGGCTTCTACTACTGCGGTGTGGGCGCCGACGAGGTCTTCGGACGTGAGATCGTCGAACGGCACATGGACGCCTGCCTGGCCGCCGGGTTGAAGATCTCCGGCATCAACGCCGAGGTCATGCCGGGGCAGTGGGAGTTCCAGATCGGCCCGGCGGGCCCGGTCGAGGTCGCCGACCACATGTGGGTCGCCCGGTGGCTGCTCTACCGCATCGCCGAGGACTACGACGTGTCCGCCACGCTCGACCCGAAGCCGGTCGAGGGCGACTGGAACGGTGCGGGCGCCCACACGAACTTCTCGACCAAGGCCATGCGCGAGGGGTACGACGCGATCATCACGGCCTGCGAGGCGCTCGCCGAGAAGGCGCAGGAGCATGTCGCCGGGTACGGGGCCGACATCGAGCGGCGGCTGACCGGGATGCACGAGACGGCGCCCTGGAGCGAGTTCAGCTACGGCGTGTCCGACCGTGGCGCGTCGGTGCGGATCCCGTGGCAGGTCGAGGTGGAGAAGAAGGGCTACATCGAGGACCGTCGCCCGAACGCCAACGTCGACCCGTACGTGGTGACCCGCCTGATCACCGGCACCTGCTGCGCCGCGCTGGAGAAGGCCGGGCAGGTCTGAGGCTCCGCCGGAGAAAGGCGGCCAAACATCTGCAAAATGGTGCGCTTGGGGGAGTTCCCTCCCCCGGCGCCGGGTATCCCCTCCTCGTTCGCACGGGGGAGGGGACATGCCCGATTCGTCATTCGGGCGGTACTCCGGCGGTCTGCACGGCAGGCGCGCCGGCCGCCCGGCGCCACGGCCCTGGGAACGGTCGTTCCGGTGCCCGTCCACGGCGCGTCGGCGCCCCCTGGAGGCTCCGGCGAGACGCTACGAGGACTTCGTCGCGCTGCACGAGGAGATCTCCGCCCGGTCCGATCCGCGGCTGCGACCGCTGTGGTGGACGGGGATCTCCGCGGCGCTGTGCGGCGGTGTCCTGGCGTTCGCGTCGGTGGCGGCGCTGCGCACGATGGCCGGGGTGGACGTCCCGGTGTTCGCGGGTGGACGCGCCGAAGCGGTCCCGGCCGCGACGAGCTACGCCCTGTGCGCGACGGCCGGAACGATCCAGGCGACCGCGTTGATGCACCTTCTCGTGGCGTCGTCGGCGCGGCCCGTCCGGGTGTTCGCGTGGATCGGCGCGATCGCGGTCGTGCTGCTGACCGTCCTGCCGCTGGTCCTCAGGGGCCCGCTGGACGCGGCGCTCGCGACGTCCGGCCTCAACCTCGTCGGCGGGACGGCCGTGGTGGTGCTGCTCTCGCTGGTGGTGGTCGGCTCGCGGCCCTTCCCACCTGAGGCCGGACGCGGACGGTTCTGAGGCCGCCGCGGCCTGCCGGGGTCAAGGGACCTCCAATGTTCCTTGCGGCGGCGGCATCGGCGTGCCCGCGGGTGTGTCGTCACGGTGATCGCGGTGTCGCCGACCGTAGTGTGACGCACCGTTGTTGCGAGCCGCACGGGACGTCGGGGGGCAGTGCATGGCGGCGGACGCGGGCGAGTACGGGCGAGGGTCGGACGACGGCCCCCGGACGGAGATCATCGGGGTGACCCCGTTCGGCCGTCCGGCACCCCATCTCGTCGTGGCGGTCGCGCGGGCCGGGGGCGTCGGCGTGCTCGACCTCGGCGCCGACCGCGCGCCGGGTCTCACCGCGCTCGCGGACGTGCGCCGCTGGTGGACGGGACCGTTCGGCGTGCGCGTCCCGGCGGGGTGCCGGATCCGACCGGCGGAGCTTCCGGACGCCGTGGACACCGTTCTGGTGGACGCGCCGGCGCTCCGGTCGGACGACTCGCTCGACATCGCCGGGTTCGCGCGCGGTCGCCGCCTGCTGGTGGAGGTCGTCGGCCCCGAGGAGGCCGCGGCCGTCCTGCCCGTCGCCCGCGGTCTCACCGGTGACGTGGGGCTCATCGCGCGGGGCTCCGAGGCGGGTGGACGCGCGGGTGAGCTGACCGCGTTCGTCCTGCTGCAGCGGTTGACGGCCGATCCGTCGGTGCACGTTCCGGTGTACTCGGCGGGCGGGATCGGGACGCACTCGGCCGCGGCGGCGGTGGTGGGCGGAGCGGCCGGGGTCGTCCTGGACGCGCAGCTCTCGCTCGTCCGGGAGGCCGACGCGGCGCCCGGACCGGACGATCCGCTGGCGGCGGCGCTCGCCGGGCGCCACAAGACCGCAGGGGGCGTGGTCCAGGCCGTCCGGGACGGGATCGCGGCGCATCTACGGGCCGCCGTCCGCGCCGAACCGCTGGTGGAGCGCACCTCTCCGGTCGTCGTTCAGGGGCCGATGGCGCAGGTCACCGACGGTTCGACGTTCGCGGGCGCGGTCGCGCAGGACGGTGGCCTGCCGTTCCTCGCGCTCGCCCTGATGGACGGCGACACCGTCCGGGCCCTGCTGCGCGAGACCGCCGACCGGCTCGGCGGGCGGCCCTGGGGCGTCGGAATCGCCGGCTCCGCCCCGCCTGACGTCCGGGCGGAGCAGCTCGCCGCCGTCCACGAGATCGGACCGCCGTACGCGTTGCTCGCCGGCGGGAGCCCGGCGGAGGCCGAGCCGCTGGAGGCCGCCGGAACCGGCGCGTACCTCCATGCCCCCACCCCTGACCTGCTGGAACGTTTCCTGGACGGCGGCGCGCGCAAGTTCGTGTTCGCGGGCCGGGAGTGCGGTGGTCCGGTCGGGCCGCTGGCGGGCTTCCCGCTGTGGGACGCCCAGGTCGAACGGCTGCTGACGTGCGGCGACGACACCGTCGCGGAGCTGTCGGTGATGTTCGCGGGCGGGATCCATGACGAGCGCTCCGCGGCGATGGTGGCGGCGCTGGCGGGGCCGCTGGCCGAGCGGGGCGCCGACGTCCGCGTCCTGATGGGCACCGCGTACCTGTTCACCTCGGAGGCCGTGGCGGCGGGCGCGATCCTGCCGGGCTTCCAGGAAACGGCGCTCGACTGCACCGAGACCGCCCTGCTGGAGACGTCGCCCGGACACGAGGTCCGCTGCGCCAGAACCCCCTATGTCGAAACGTTCGCCGACACTCGCCGCGAACTGGAACAGGCCGGGACGCCGCACCCGGAGGTCGGGCGACGGCTCGAGAAACTGAATCTTGCTCGTCTGCGCCTCGCCGGCAAGGGGTTGCGCCGCTCGACGCCCGTGGCGCCCGCGGTGCAGCGGTCGGAGGGCCTGTACGTGATGGGCCAGGCCGCGGCGCTGCGCTCGGCCACGACCACGGTCGCCGCGCTGCACGAGCAGGTCACGTCCGGCGCGACCGCGTTCCTGGCCGCCCGCGCCGCCGAACTCGGTCTCACGGGGTCGCGTCCCGAACCGGTCGGCGCGGCGCGTCCCGCGGACATCGCGATCATCGGGATCGGGTGCGTGTTCCCCGGCGCCCGCGACGCCGACGGCTACTGGGCGAACATCGTGGGCGGCGTCGACTCGATCACCGAGGTCGTGTGCCGGGACCCGGAGGTCGATCATGAGGCCGATCATGAGGCCGATCATGAGGCGCCGTCCAGGTGGCGCGGGTCGCTGCCCGACATCGCGTTCGACGCGCTCGCGTACGGCATCCCGCCGGGCACGGTCGGCGGCATCGACCCGGTCCAGCTCCTGGCGCTGGAGGTCGCCGCCCGCGCGCTGCGCGACGCCGGATACGCCGACCGTCCGTTCGACCGGTCCCGCACCTCGGTGATCTTCGGTGCGGGGGGCGGCGGTGACCTCGGCGCCGCCCACGCCATGCGCGCCGCGCTTCCCGACTACTTCGGCGAGGTTCCGGCCGGGTTGGACGAGCAGCTCCCGCGTCCGGTGGAGGGTTCGCTTCCGGGGGTCCTCACCGGCGTGATCGCCGGACGGATCGCCGACCGGCTCGGCCTCGGCGGCACCGCCCACACCGTCGACGCGGCCGGGGCCGCGTCCCTCGTCGCCCTCGACGCCGCCTGCAAGGAGCTGCTGGTGGGCGCCGGCGACATGGTCCTGTGCGGTGGCGCCGACCTGTATGGGGGCGTCCGGGACCATCTGTACGCGTCCGCGGGCGCGCTGTCGCCGTCGGGCCGCTGCGCCGCGTTCGACGCGTCCGCCGACGGGGTCGCGCTCGGCGAGGGCGTCGCCTGCGTCGTCCTCAAACGCCTCGCGGACGCCGAACGCGACGGCGACCGGATCTACGCGGTCGTCAAGGCGGTCGCCGGGGCCGGTGCCGGGCGCTCCGCCGATCTCGCCGCGCCGCGTGCCGAAGGGCAGCGCCGCGCACTGGACCGCGCCTACGAGCGCGCGGGCGTCGCGCCCGCCTCGGTCGGGCTCGTCGAGGCGCACGCGGCGTGCACGGCGGTCGGCGACCGGACGGAACTGTCGGCGCTGCGCTCCACCTTCACCGACGCGACCCCGGGCGGGATCACGCTCGGGTCGGTCAAGGCGCAGATCGGGCACACCGGATGCGCCGCCGGGCTCGCCGGACTCGTCAAGACCGCGTACGCGCTGCACACGGGCGTGCTGCCGGGGGCATCGCATCTCGTCCGTCCGAACGCCGCGTGGGAACCCGGCGGCCCGTTCTCCTTCGGCGGCGCCGCCCGCCCGTGGGCGGCACCGCCCGGCGAACGGTTCGCGGGGGTGAGCGCGTTCGGCGTCGGCGGCGTGCACGTCCACGCCGTCCTGTCCGGTTACGACGGTGCGCCCGAGCCGGTGTCCGGGCTCGCCGAATGGCCCGCCGAACTGTTCCTGATCCGGGCGCCGGACCGGTCCGCCGCCCGCGCCGAACTCGACCGCCTCTCGGCCCTCCTGCCGGTCGAACCCCGGCTCCGCGACCTCGCGCGGACGGCCGCCGCCGCCGACGGCCCCCTCCAGGTCGCCTTCGTCGCCACCGGACTGGACGACCTGCGGCGGAAACTCGACCTCGCCGGGGAGTTCCGCCCGGCACCGGGTGTGTTCGTCCCGTCCGGCGAACCGGGCCGGATCGCGTTCCTGTTCCCCGGGCAGGGGGCGCAGCGTCCGAACATGCTCGCCGACCTGTTCATCGCGTTCCCTCGCCTGCAGCGCCTGCTCCGCCTGGCGGGCGGACGGTACGCCCCGGCGATGTTCCCGCCCGCCGCGTTCACCCGCGCCGCGACCCGGCGCCACCAGGCCGAGATCAACGACGTCCGGGTCGCGGAGCCCGCCCTCGGCATCGCCGGGCTGGCCGTCCATCGCCTCCTGACCGCCCTCGGCGTCCACCCGGACCTCGCCGCGGGCCACGGGTACGGAGAGGTCGCCGCGCTGTGCGCCGCCGGGGTCTTCGACGACACCGGCATGGTCGGGTTCAGCGCCGTCCGCGCCGAGGCGACCCTGGCCGCGGCGCTGGCCGGTGTGCCGTCCGGCGGGCCGCCCGCCGGTGGGGACGAGCCGGGCGCGATGGCCGCCGTCGCCGCGTCCCTCCCCGAGGTCCGTGCCGCGCTGAGCGGCCTCTCGGAGGTCGTCGTCGCCGGACACGACGCGCCGCGCCGGGTCGTGATCTCCGGGACGTGCGCGGGCCTCGACCGTGCCCTGCGCGCGCTGTCCGCCGCGGGCATCGCCGTCGAACGGCTTTCGGTGGCGTGCGCGTTCCACAGCCCGCTCGTCGCCGCCGCGTCCGCCGAACTGCGCGCCGACCTCCTGCGCCGCGACCTGCGCTCGCCCGCCTTCCCCGTCTGGGCGAACACGACCGCCGAGCCCTACGCGACCGACCCCGCCGAACTCGCCGCCGCCCTCGCCGGTCAGATCGCCACGCCCGTCCGGTTCGTCGAGCAGATCGAGGCGATGTACGAGGCGGGCGCCCGAGTCTTCGTCGAGACGGGCCCGGGAGGCGCCCTTACCGGCCTCGTCGAGCAGATCCTCGGCGACCGCCCGCACACCGCCGTGGCCTGCGACGTCCCCGGCGAGAACGGCATCGTCCGCCTCCTGCACACGCTCGCCGAACTCGCCGCCGCCGGTGTCCCCGTCGACCCGCTGCCCCTGTTCGCCGGTCGCGACGCCCGCCCGCTCACCGGTCCCGCCCCGGTGCCCGGCTGGGTGGTCAACGGGCGCCACGTCCGGACCGTCGACGGCGGATACCCGGCGGGCGCGCTCCGCCCGGCCGAACGCGTTCCCCTCGGTGCTCCGCACCCGTCGGAGGCGGCCGTCCTCGAATATCTGCGCACCGGCCGCGAGATGATCGCGGCTCAGCGCGAGGTGGTGCTCCGGCATCTCGGCGCGGCGCCACCGCCCGTCCGGGAGCCGCGGTCCGATCCGGCGGAAGTCTCCGTTCCGGCGCCACGGCCCGCCCTCCCCGCGACGGTCGCGGCGCCCGTGCGGGCCCATCGGACCGGCCGGGGCGAGTCGACGACGGTGTCTCCACGCGAGATGCCGCCCCGGAACGAGGAGCCGGCGCCGCCGTCGTCGGTGCCCGCTCCGTCCGCTCCGGAGCCGGTGGAGGTGCGGGTGCGGCCGCGTGCCGGTGTCGTCCGGCAGGTTCTGCGGGTCGTGGAGCTGGACGCGCTGCCGACGCCCCCGGAGTCGGGGACGATGTTCGCCGGGCGCCGTTTCCACATCGTGGACGACGAATGCGGCGTCGCGCCCGAACTCGCCGTGATGCTCGAACGGCTCGGAGCCCGGACGCGAACGTCACACGACGTCGACGGAGACGCGGACGTGGACGTGGACGGGCTGGTCCAGCTCGCGGCGCTGCGGCCCGCGTCGGCGCCGGCGCTGCCCGGGGCGTACGCGGGCATCCGGCGCGCGCTGTCCGGCGGGCTGCGCTGGCTCGCCGTCGCCGGCTGCGCGGGCGGGACGTTCGGGCGGCGGTTCGACGGCGGTGGTGCCGGGGACCCGGCGCCGGGCGCGGGACTGCCGGGTCTGGCGCGGACGATCGCACTGGAGTACCCCGACGTGCTGGTGCGGGCCGTGGACGTCGACACCGAGGCCACCCCGCGTGTGATCGCGCAGCGGATCCTGGCGGAGCTGCTGGACGCCGACGGACCGGTCGTGGTCGGGCACGAGGGCGGGCTGCGGCGCGGGTTGAGCGTCGTCCCGGCGGAACTGGACGGCGAACCCGAGGCGCCCGTGGGCCCGGACGGCGTCGTGCTCCTCACCGGAGGCGCGCGCGGCTTCACGGCGCGGATCGCCCGGGAACTGGCCCGGACGAGCGGCTGCCACATGGAGATCGTGGGACGCTCCCCGGAGCCCGCCGGTGAGATGGCGGTGTTGCGGGCGCGCGCGGCGTCCGTCCGGTACCACGCGGTGGACGTGCGCGACCGGCGGGCGGTGCGGAACGTCGTCGACGGCGTCTACGCGCGGCATGGGCGGCTTGACGGCGTGGTGCACGGCGCCGGGATCGTCGACGACCGCCCGATCGCGGACAAGACGCCCGAGTCGTTCGAGCAGGTGTACCGGACGAAGGTGGACGGCGCGTGCGCGCTCGTCCAGTCGGTACGGCCCGACCTGGGGTTCTTCGTCGTCCTCGGCGGCGCCGCCGGTGTGCGCGGCGAACCCGGTCACAGCGATCACGCCGCGGCGAGCGACGCCTGCGGCACGCTGGCGAACGTCTGGCGGACGCGGCTGCGAGGGCGGGTCCTCGTCGCCGACCGGGACGTGCCCCCTGGTGGCGAGCCGGTCGAGCCGGTCGAGTGGGACGGGCCCGATGCGGCCCTGGCGGCGCTGCTGCGGGAGATCGCGCACGGCGACGAGACGCATGTCGTGTTCACCGGGGCCGGGCGATGAGCGAGGCGGGAGAGCCGATCGCGATCGTCGGCGCCGGGGCGGTGTTCCCCGGCGCGGGCTCGGCGGCGGACCTGTGGCGCAACGTGCTGGCCGGATTCGACGCGATCACCGACGTACCCGCCGGTCGATGGGATCCCGCGCTGTACTACGACGCCGACGCCTACGGGCGGCCCCCCGAGAGCGACCGGTTCTACTGCAGGAGGGGCGGATTCGTCGACGACCTGGCCACGTTCGACCCGGCGCGGTTCGGGATCGCGCCGGCGGCGGTGCCGGGCATGGAACCCGACCAATTGCTGGCGCTGCGGGTGGCCGCGGACGCGATCGCGGACGCGGGCGGTGACGAGCGTCTGCCCGACCGGTCGAGGATCGGCGTGGTCATCGGACGCGGCGGCTACCTCACCTCGGGCGTGGCGCGGTTCGACCAGCGGGTCCGGACGTCCCACCAGCTCACCGGGCTCCTCGCCGAGCTGGTGCCGGAACTCGGGGAGCGGCGGCTGGACGAGATCCGCCGGGCGTTCCGCGAACGGCTCGGCCCGGACGCCGCCGACGCCTCGACCGGGCTGGTGCCGAGCCTCACCGCGACCCGCATCGCCGACCGGTTCGACCTGCGCGGCCCCGCGTACACGCTGGACGCGGCGTGCGCGTCGGCGCTGCTGGCGGTCGAGCACGCCGTGCGGGCGCTGCGGAGCGGGCAGGTCGACGCGGTGCTCGCCGGGGCGGTCCACCACGCCCATCACGCCACGGTGTGGAGTGTCTTCAGCCAGTTGCGCGCGTTGAGCCCGAGCGGGACGATCCGTCCGTTCGACCGGGCGGCGGACGGGACGCTCCTCGCGGAGGGCACCGGGATCGTCCTGCTCAAGCGGCTGTCGGACGCCGAACGGGCGGGCGACCGCGTGCACGCGCTCGTGCTCGGCGCGGGTTCGTCCAGCGACGGCCGCGCCGCCGGGCTCATGAGCCCGAGCGTGGAGGGGCAGATTCTCGCGGTCGAGCGGGCCTGGCGCGACGCGGGCCTCGATCCGGCGGAGCCCGGCGCGCTCGGCCTGGTCGAGGCGCACGGCACCGGGACCCCGGCGGGCGACGAGGCCGAACTGGCGACCCTGCACCGGGCCTTCGGGGCCGACGGCCCGCCGATCGGGCTCGGCACCGTCAAGTCGATGATCGGGCACGCGATGACGGCCGCCGGGATCGCCGGGTTGATCAAGGCCGCGTGCGCGGTGCGCGACGGCGTGCTGCCGCCGACGCTGCACGTGGACGACCCGCATCCGGCGCTGGAGCACGGCAGGCTGCGGCCCGTCCGGGAGGCGGCCGAGTGGGAACGGCACGGCGGTCCGCGGCGTGCCGTGGTCAACGCCTTCGGGTTCGGCGGCGCCAACGCGCACGTGATTCTTCAGGAGCCGCCCTCGGGCCGTGTCGCCCGGCGGACGGGACGATGGACGAACCGCCGGAAACTCGACACGCCAACGTCGAACGAACCCCAGGCCGACGAGATCGTGCTGCGGCTGGCCGCCCGGACGACCGGCGAACTGGCCGAGGCCCTGACCGCACCCGACGAGGACCTCCTGGCACGTGCGGCGGACGACGTCCCCGACCTGCCGTGCCGCCTCGCGATGGTCGCCCCCACACCGCGTCGGCTCGACCTCGCGCGGGCGGTCGTCCAGCGCGGAGCCGCCTGGCGGGGCCGCAGCGACGTGTGGTTCTCCCCCCGCCCGCTCCTCGCGGAGGGCGGACGCCTGGCGTTCCTGTTCCCCGGGTTCGAGCCCGCCTTCGACCCTTGCGTGGACGACGTCGCGGAGCGTCTCGGGCTCCCGAAACCCGCGCTCACCGGGCGCCGGGACCTGCTCGGCCACGCCGCCGACGCGATCGCCGTGGGCGGCCTGCTGGCCACGGCCCTCGCCGAACTCGGCGTGGAGCCGGACCTCGCGGTGGGGCACGGCCTCGGCGAGTGGACGGCGATGGTCGCCACCGGCGTGTGCGACGCAGACGCGGTCGGGGGCCTCGTCCGGGCCCTCGACGAGGACGTCCCGGGCGTTCCCGACGTCGTGTACGCGGCGCTGGGCTGCGGCGCCGCGAAGGCGCGCGACGCCGCCACGGGACGGTCCGACGTCTTCGTCAGCCACGACAACGGCCCGCACCAGTCGGTGATCTGCGGTCCGGCGGAGGAGGTCCGTGGGATCCTTCTGCGGCTCGCGGCGGAGGGCGTGCTCGGGCGGGAACTGCCGTTCACGTCCGGTTTCCACACGCCGCTGGCCCACGCGTACGAGAAACGGCTGCGGCGTTCTTTGGAGGCCCTGCCGCTCCGGGAGCCGCGTGTGCCGCTGTGGTCGGCGACGACGGTCGCGCCGTTCCCACGGGCCGCCGCCGACGTCCGTGATCTCGCCGTCCGGCACCTTCTCGAACCGGTCCGGTTCAGGGAACTGATCGACGAGCTGTACAACGCGGCCCATGTGCGTGCGTTCGTGCAGGTCGGTCCGGGGAGCCTCACCGGGTTCGCGGCCGACGGGCTCGGTGACCGCGAGCATCTCGCCGTGGCCGTCAACGCGCCGAACCGGGACGGCATGGCCCAGTTGCGCCGCGTCGTCGCCGCGCTGTGGGCGGAGGGGTACGGCGCGGCGCCGTCACCGCCTCCCGCGACGGGCATGCGGCTCGACCTCGGTACGCCGCTGGTGAGGTTGGACGGCGCCGTGGCGCCCCTGCGGCTCGCGTCCGGGGTGCCGTCGCTACCGGCCGACGATCCGGTTCTGGCCGAGTTGGAGGCGCTCCTCGACGACGCGACGAGCGGGGCGCAGTCCGTTCTGGACGCGCTCGGCGACCGTCCGGGGCCGTCCGGCCGGTCGGACGACTCGCCCGCGCCGGTTCCGCCCGCCGAGAACGCGCGGCCCGAGGACGTGTTCCCCGGAGACGCGGGCGCACCGGGCGTGGGCCCGCCCGAGGCGACGGAACGGGCCGGGTCGCGGGTGTTCTCGCTCGACACGATGCCGTATCTGAGTGACCACTGTGTCGTCCCGCAGGCTCCCGGCTGGCCCGACATGTCGGACAGGTTTCCGATCGTCCCGCTGGCCACGCTGCTGGAGGTTCTGGCGGACACCGCGCGGGAACTCCTGCCCGGAATGGTGGTCATCGGGTTCGAGAACGTCCGCGCCGTCCGCTGGGTCGTGGCCGCCCCGCCGACCACCGCAGACGTCAGCGCGCGGCTCATCGACGAGCGTGACCGTCCCCGCAAGGTGAAGGTCGTGGTCGAGGGTTACGCGGACGGGACGGTTCTGCTCGCCGACCGCTATCCGCCGCCGCCCACCCCCGACCGCACCCCGTTGACGGTCGAGGGCCCGCCCATCGTCACCGCCGAACGGCTGTACGAGGAACGGTGGATGTTCCACGGCCCGCTCTTCCGCGGCATCACCGAGATCACGGCGCTCGCCGAGGACGGTGTCCGCGCTGTTCTGACCTCCCTCCCCACACCGGGCGCGCTGCTGGACGGCGCCGGGCAGCTGTGCGGCCACTGGATCCAGGTGTACGGCGACACCAACCAGACCGTGTTCCCGGTGGGGATAGAACGGGTCTCCCTGTACGGGCCGCAGCCGTCGCCGGGCGAAGACGTCGCGACGACCATCTGGAACCAGTCCCTGACGGACACGACCATGCGTTGCTCGGCCGAACTCGTCCACCAGAACGGAACGGTGTGGGCACGGATCGACGGATGGACGACCCACCGCTTCTACACCGACGAAGCCCTCTGGCGGATGAAGTTCACCGCCGAAGTGTCGGGAACGGGCGAACCACAGCCGGGTGGCTGGTGCCTGGCCCGCAAACGCTGGGACGGCACGGCGTCACGCGACCTCCTCATGCGGCAGTACCTGTGCGCCGTCGAACGCGCCGAGTACGAGGCGCTTCCACCGTTCGCGCAGGGGCCATGGCTGCTCGGACGCATCGCGGCCAAGGACGCCGTCCGCGACCACCTATGGCGCAACGGTCACGGACCCCTGTTCCCGGCCGAACTCACCGTCCACGAAGGGCCGACGGTGACGGGCCCCTTCGACGAACCGCTGACCGTCTCCATCGCCTCGGAGGCGGAACTGGGCGTCGCGCTGGTCAGAACCGGCCACCGACCAGCCGGAATCGGCCTCGCCCGCAACGAGAGGGACGCGCGGGTCCGCGCGGCCAAGCAGGCGGTGCTCCGGTCGATGAACGTCGGATCCGACCGTCCGGAACTGACCGTGACCGTCGCCGACGCGGAACGGCTCCTTATCGCCGCCGGCGGCACGGTCACGACGGTGGAGACACGGGAAATCGACGGACACGTCGTGGCCTGGACGGCCACGGACGGCGGCGCAGACATGGAGGAGGCCCGCGCATGAACGACGTTCTCTCCGAGGTCGTCCAGATACTGACCGACGTGGTGGGGGAGGACTTCCCGCCCGACGCGCGGATCGGCCCCGCGACCACGTTCGGCGACGACATCGGACTGGAGAGCATCGAGTTCGTCGCCCTGGCCGACCGGCTCCGCACCCGCTACGGCGACCATGTCGACTTCCCCGGTTTCCTCGCGGACCTCGACCTCGACGAGATCACGAACCTGACGGTCGGGGACGTCGTGGACCACATCACCGAACGGGAACGGGCGCACGTCTCGGCGTCCGGCCCCTCCGCCGCACCTTCGGAAGGCGATCGATGAGCGCGCGCCGTAAGCACGTCCCGTCCCTGCTGGACGATCCCGGCATCCGGCGGGCGAGGACGGCGGCGCGGCGGTTCCTGTTCGCCGTCCCACCGCCGATCGGCCCGGTCGACCCTTCTTCCGAATCGAGCACCGACCCGAACACCGACCCGCTGATCGCGGTCGCCGCCGAACTCGTCCAGCGCGGCCACAAGGTCGCCTGGACGGGGCACCGGCCGTCCCTCGAACGGCTGCTGCGCTCCGGATCCCGCGTGTTCGGGTCCGTCGACGGCGACTTCGCGGCGCGCCTGCCCGGCATCCGCGACGACCGGCTGCGCCTGCGCGGCCTCGCCGCCCTGCGCTTCCACTGGGAGGAATGGGTCGTGCCGCTCGGGCACGCCATGATGCCGGGCGTGGAGAAGGCGATCGACCGTTTCCGCCCGGACGTGGTGGTCTCCGACCAGTTCGTGCTCGCCGCTCCCGTCGCCGCCCGGCACCGCGAGATCCCCTGGGCCACGGCCGCGACGACGCCGGTAAAGTTCACCCGCCCGCTCGGCCACCTGCCGAAGGTCGAGGAGTGGGTCCGTGAGCGGATCGCGGACTTCCAGCTCGACCACGGCATCGACGACCTGCTCGACCTGCGCTTCTCCGACCATCTGGTGCTGGTGTTCTCGTCCGGTGCCCTGGTCGGGGACGTCTCGCTCTTCCCCGACCATTTCGCCTTCGTCGGCCCGGTGCCGGGCCGTGCCGCGCCCCGCGCGTTCCCGTGGGACCGGCTGGACGGCCGTCCCGCCGTTCTCGTCACGCTCGGGGCGGGGACGGGCCCGTCCGGCGACCGGTTCCTCGGGGTCGCCGCCGAGGCCGTCCGCGACATGGACGTCCAGGCGATCCTCGTGGCGCCGCCAGGCGCGGTGCCCGACCCGCCGCCGAACGTTCTCGTGCGGGACGCCGTCCCGCGCCTCAAGCTGCTCGAACACCTCGCGGCCGTCGTGTGCGACGGCGACCACGGCACGGTCTGCGAGTCCCTCTCCCACGGGCTTCCCCTGGTGGTGGCGCCCGTCCGGGACGACCAGCCCGTCATCGCCCGGCGGGTGGCGGCGGCGGGCGCCGGGATCGCCGTCCGGTTCGCCCGCGTCCGCCCGGACGAGATCCGGACCGCGCTCACCGCCGTCCTCGCCGACGGCTCCCGCCACCGGGCCGCCGCCGGACGCGTCCGGGACTCCTTCGCGTCGGCCGGGGGCGTCGCCGAGGCGGCCGACCGCCTGGAGAAACTCACCTGAGCCCTCCGGGCACGGGCCCGGGACATGGCTCAGGACGTGAGGGACGCGTGGAGGCGGCGGGCGCCCTTGACGGTCGCGTCGAACGACGCCTCGGCGATGGCCCTGGTCAGGAAGTGGCACAGCCAGGTGACCGCGAACGTGCCGATGATCAGTATGGGCGCCCAGGACCAGGTCAGATGGACGATGATCCGTTCGAGGGCGCCCTGCGGGTCGGCGACGGGCTCCCAGCTGTTGAGGCGGGCCCAGCGGCCGAGGAAGACGCCGACGGCACAGACGGCGTGCGCGGCGATGGTCACGCGGCCCTGCCAGGCGCCGAGGCCGAGCCGGGCGAGATGGCGGAGCGCGGCGCCGAGGGCGAGGTAGTAGGCCAGGAAACCGGAGCCGATGAACACCGCGTAGACGGGCAGGATGACGCTCACGACGGGTCCGCCGCGGTCGGCCAGCATGATGTCGCCGCGCAGATGCACCAGATCGGTCACGACATACGGAGCATTCGGCAGAAAGAGGACGAAAAGGACGAGTCCGGCCCACCAGATGGGTGAGCGGGACGGTCGCCGACCACGGAAGAGCACCCAGGCCAGACCCACCGGAATCCACGCCAGCAGGGTGTTCCACCCCATCCACCAGGCGTCACGGCGTAGGACGTCGACCAGATTCGGTGCCACCTGTTCCAGTACCCCCATGATCCCCATCATGCATGATCATCAACGCCGGGCGCATGGAGAAGGAGATCGAGCAGGCCGTCCACGTCGCCGAAGAAGGACGTCGCCTCGCGGAGCCGTTCCGGCCAGTCGGAGTCGGTGCGGAGCGCGCCCACGGCGGTTTCGAGCGCCGATGGAGTACCGCCGTAGAGGGTGATGGAACGGGCCTGTAGATCACGTTGGTCGCGTTCCCACCATGCGGTGACATGCCGGAATTGGTCGGCGAGAGTATCGCCGGGAATGGTTCTTTTGTAGGCGGACGCCCATTCCCCGCTGAGTCGATGCCTGCCCGCCTCCGGGTCGTCCCTGTCGGCCCGCTGGAGTTCCTCCAGGACGAGGCACCAGCGATAGGGGGTCGCGAAGTACTCCGTCTCGTCGTCCGTGCAGGGGGCTCCGTGAAAGGTGGCGACGAGATGCTCGGCGAGCCGGGTCGGAGCGCCACGGGCCGCCACCGCGGCGTCGACCGCGTGGGACAGGGCACAGTCGCGTAGCCGTGGGGGTAGGCCGTCCAGCACGGACACGTCCGGTTTCGGCGGCCCCCAGCCGGTCAGATGGGCCGCGGCGGCCAGTTCCGCCCACAGGACCAGCTCGGGACGGTCGGCCACCGCCCGCTGGGCGGCGCGCATGTCGCGGAGGGTGCACGGCGTGTCTCGGCAGTCCGACCCACAGGTGCCGCTCCGCGGGCCGACCAGCGCGCGCGGGGACGCGACCGGCGCGGCCTTCTCCAAGTGCGAGCCGTCCGGCATGCGGACCAGATGCGGGTAGTCCATGCCGTCGGTGAAAACCGCGCCCTCTCCGGGCGTCAGCGTCACCAGGAACCGCGACTGAGCGTCGGTGATGTTCATGGTGGCGCCGACCGCGTCCCGGTCGTCCCGCGCGGGAAGCCGATGGACGATCTTCACGGCGGTGTTCTTGATGACGTCCGGGACGAGCTTCGACGGGATCTGCTCCGCCACGATCAACCCCTCCCCGTATGCGCGGATCTCCGCGAGAAGGCTCGCGAACGTCTCCACGGCATGGGACGCGGGCCCCGCCTGCTCGCTGCGGCGCAGCAACCGGTGCGCCTCCTCGAACACGGTCAGATGACGCAGCCCGGCGCCGCCGCCCGCCCGCTGCCGCATCCGCAGATGCTCCACGAGCCGGACCAGGACCGTCCCCATGAGGAACGCCTTGTCACGGTCGTCGCCGACGTCCTCGATCTCCAGGACGACGTTGCGGGCGAGCAGCGCGTCGAAGTCGATCGGATGACCGCCCTCGAAGAACCGGCCCGTCGTCCCGAGCCGCAGGCTCGACAGCCGGACACGGACGAACCCGCGCACATTGTCGGTGATCTCCTGGCCGTAGCCGATCTCGGTGACGACCTGTTCGGCGGCGGCCTGCAGGTCGGCGAGCGTCGGATGGCGCGGCGCGGCCCCGGGGACGGACGGCTCGCCGAGCGCCAGATCCCAGCCGAGCCGCTCGTAGCAGCGGGTCAGCGCCGCCGACAGCACCTGCGGGAAAGGCTCCTCGGCGTCGAACGCGGCGAGGAACAGCGCGCGGACGAGGTCGGCGTGGGTCTGCAACGGGAACGGCCGCCCGTCCGGGCCCGTCGCCGGTTCCAGGGGGTTGATCCCCGCGGCGATGGCCTCGGTGTCGCCCGGCCGGATCGTGATCACCTCGGCGTCCGGGAGCCGCGCCGCCATCAGCCGGTACTCGGCCTTCGCCGGCTCGACCACCAGCCACGGCACCCCGGCGTCCGACGCCGCCGTGAGCAGCGACCGGACGGTCTGCGACTTGCCCGCGCCGGTCGCGCCGCACACGAACGTGTGCCGGTTCAGGCTGGATAGCGGCACCGACATCGGTCCGACGTCGCGGCGGTCGCGGTCCAGGACCCGGCCGAGGGCCACGCCGGTGCCCGCCGACTCGGGCGTCACGTCGAAGTCGGGCCGCATCACGAACCTGATCCCGGCGACCTCCCGGACGGGCGGCCGCGCGAGCGCCGCCACCAGTTGCGTGCTCGCCTCGAACGGGCCCGGCGCCCCCGGCACCAGGGCGTACGGCAGCCGGCTCAGGTCCGCCGACGCGCACACCAGCGCCGCGACCCGCGCCGCCGCCCGCTCGGTCGCCGCGCCCGCCATCAGCCGCACCCGCCACAGCCCCGCAGTGGCCGCCCGGCGCAGCTCGCGGTGCCGCCGCTCCAACCGGACGGCCGCGACCGACTCCTCCGGCGACATCTCCGCCATCGACTGGGCGCGCCGCTGCCGGTCGGCGAGATCGTCGGCGAGGAACCCGGCCTCCGCCGGAGCCACGGGCTCGGCGACCAGCAGCCACGCGAACGGCTGCGTCCAGACGGAGAGGAGACCGTCCTCCAGGGACGGTCTCGCGGGCTCGTCGGGGGCGTCGTCGTCCACGAGCAGGCCGTCGGCGATGGCGCCGACGCTCACCCAGTGCGCCATGGAGTCCTCGGTGATGCCGTCCGGGACCGGCACGCCGCGTCCACCCGCCGGGAGGCTCAGTGTCGCGGCCCGCCCGTCATGGTCGGCGAGGAGACCGTCCCCGCCGACGAACACCTCCGTGGGGCCGGACGGCCGCGCGCGCCGCCACCCGACCAGCACCGGGTCCCCGCCCGCGTGGTACGCCGACACGAGCGCGGCGAGCCGCTGGTCGCGCCATTCGTCGCGCCCGTCCGTCCCGTCCGGACGGGGCACCTCCAGCAGCCGGCACACCGGGAGGCCGCGCACCACGTTCCACATGTCAGTGGTTGCCATGGCCGGTCAGGCTATTCAGCAAGAAGCCCCGTGGGAAGCCCGAAACCGGAGGGACGACCTGACAAGTCCGGTGTCAATCTGCTTGGGTTGATCACGCATCGCCGCGCACACCCCGTCCCAGGCGTGACGATCACCCTGCATCCGAACAGAACGGGAGTTCAGCGTCGTGAGGGGTGAACCCGTCGATCACGGACGGCCCGGGTCGCGCATCGAGCGGCTCTTCAGTCCCGAACCCCGCCTCGGCTGGATGTTCCGGGACCGCCGACGGTTCCTGCGTCCCTTTCCCGAACCTCCGCCACAGCAGCGTCCACTGCCGGAGTACCTCGCCCGCCGCGTCGCCGAGACCGAGGCGTTCGCGCGGCGCCACCTCAACAGGACGCTACCGGTGAGCCTGGGCGTCGCCTCGATCCTGGCGCTCTTCGCGGCCTGCGCCGCCGTGTCCTCGGGCCCGAGCGGCTTCCCGGTCGGGACGCTGGTCCTCGCCGCCGTCGCCGCCTCCCCGGGCGCCGTGATGGCGTCGTGGGCCGTCCGGCAGCGGCAGAGCGCCCGGGACGCCTACGCCCTGGCCCGCAAGCAGAGCATCGACGGATACCACGAACAGGCCCGCCAATGGCAGGCCCGCAGGCAGGCGCACGACGCGTCCGAACACGCGCGCCTGGACGGGCTGCCCGAATGGGGCGCCGTCACGCGGCCCGGCCGCCGCCTGGACGTGTTCGGCGGGACGCTGTGGGCGTGGGAGGCGCTGCTGACCACGTACGGCACGTCCACGCTGGCCGCGCAACCGCTGCTCGTGCTGGACCTGTCGCGTGAGGTCGTCAGCCGCGAACTGGTCGAACTGGCGCGGGAGGCCTGGATGGGGGTGGACGTGCAACTGCTGCCGAGCCGCCAGTCGTCGTCCAGCCTGCTGACCGACCTGTCGCCGCGGGACCTCGTCGACGCGATCGTCGAATCCATGCACGGCGGCACGCCCGACGCGGCACGGGCCGAACGCAGCATGGACGACCGGATCCTCACCAAGATCTGCGACGCGCTCGGCGACGACGTCACCCTGGGCCGGATCGCGGCCGCGCTCCGCGCGCTGATGGGCGAACCCGACGACGGCGAGAACCTGACCCGGGACGAGCGGCGGCGCGTCACGAACGAACTCTTCACCGTCGAGTACCGCCGCCAGGCCCACGCGAACCTGTCGCGGATCGAGTCCTACGTGCATCCCCTGGAGAACCTCGGCACCGAACCCGAGCGGACCGGCGCGGGCTACCTGACGTGCGTCGCGCTGGACAGCCACGCCCGCAACGTCCGGTCCGAACTGCTCACCGACCTGATCGTGCAGTGGGTCACGCACCGCGTCACCGCGTCCCGCGACGCCACCCCCGCGGTCGTCGTCGTGGGCGCCGACGACCTGGCCCGCTGCCACCTGGAACGCCTGTCGGACGCGTGCGAACGGCGCGGCGTACCGCTCACCCTGCTGTTCCGGCGCCTGCGGGACACCTCCGCCGAGATGATCGGCGGTGGAGCCGTCGCGTTCATGCGCCTCGGCAACCACGAGGACGCCACCAGGGCCGCCGACTTCATCGGCCGCGACCACCGCTTCGTCCTGTCGCAGATCACGAAGAACGTCGGCGGGAACGAGTCGCACACGTCCACCCTCACCGAGGGCGAGGGCGACTCCGAGACCCACAGCACCAGCCGCACGACCGGCACCGCCACCACCTGGGGGACGAGCCGTTCCTCCGGCGCCAGCTACTCGGGCGGCGAGATGTTCGGCCTGTTCCCCGACCGCTCCACCTCCCACTCGCGCGGAAGCAACCGGGGCGGTTCCACCAGCCGCAGCGACACCGAGGGGACCGCGACCTCCACGTCGCGGAACTGGTCCGCCGCCCACGCCTACGCGGAGGGCACCAACTGGAGCGACGCCGACACGACCCAACGCGTCTACGAGTACGCCGTCGAACCGGTCACCCTCCAGCACCTTCCCGACCACGCCCTCCTCCTGGTCGAGTCGGCCCCCGGCGGGGGACGCGCCCTCACCCCGGTCGAATGCGACCCGTCGATCATCACCCTGGAGCGCGTCACCCTGGGCCCCCTCCCGGAGCCACCCGCGCCCCAGGACGCCCTTCCCGCACCGGACGCGACCGTCCAACACCCGTTGGCCGCCCAACCCGCCCAGTGGACCGCCCAACCCCCGCCGAAGTGGACCGCGCCGCCGACCGACCCGGGAGGACCACGTCACCGTCCACCCGGAGAAGGCGGCCCGCCGCCCCTATTCGGCCGCTGACCCCTCAACCGACAAGCCCGCGACGCAACCTCTCCGCCCGCCGCACCAGGGGAAGCGACATCGGCCCACCCTGATCGAGCCGATGCTCCACGGCCGCCAACAGGTCGTCGCCCAACCCCATCCGCACGACCACCGCGTCCGCCCGCGCCTCGAACCACCCCGCCAGCAGACGCCCCGCCAGCCGCGCGGCATGGGCGGCCCCGACCGGAACCACCACCACGACCGTGACCGCCGCCGCGACGACGGCCATCAGAAAGACCAGCACGAACCCGATCGGCATATGCCACGCGACGGCCCGCCGCCACATGGACACGACCGGATCCCACAACGCCCGCCACACCCACGACGCGACCCGACTCGGCGCCGCGACCTGTTCCCGGAGAAACGCGAGCCCCGCCCGCCAGCCGAGCGAATGCCCCAACTCGTGCGCGAGCACCGCCGCCAACCGACCCGGAGGCAACGACCTCGCCGCATGGGACGTGACCGCGACCGTCCGCCCGAACGGCCTGCACGCGTTCAACGCGTCCACGTCCACGACCACGAGCCGGTACGCACCGCCCCCCGCCCGCCGCTGGACGTCCCGCCACGGCCGCTCCAACCGTCCCCGCTCCTCCACGGTCGGCTCCCGGTACCCGTACGCCCTGGGCGCGCTCAGCGTGGCGAGCAACGAAACCGCCCACAGCACGAACGGCACAACACCACCCAAGACCGGCCACACCGTATGCAGCCCGAAGCCGATGACCGAGACCACCAGGGCCTCCACGACCACAACGGCCCCGACCGATGCCCACCGCCGCCCATCACCACCCTCAGGGACGTCCACCCGCCCCCGCCCCGGAGGCAGAAACCGAGGCTCCGCCGCAGGCAACTGAGCGAACGCCGCCACACTCTCACCCGACACCGAACGCTCTCGCCCCACAACCGGCGTCCCCGCCGAAAGAACCTCTCCCGCCCCCGGCGACGCGAGATGAGGAACCGCCGGCGAACCGGGCCCGCCATCCGCGACCGCAGACTCCCCGCCGCGAGGCGTCGGCACGCCCTCCGGCGGAACGTCGGCCCACAGTGAATCGCCCACCTGCGCACCGGTGTCGCGAGGCGCGGCGAGAGGCGGCGCGCTCGACGGCACACGCCCCGACCACGGCGGCGAGGCGTTGTTGTGAGCGGGCCGCGCCGCATCGGCGGCACGCGAGTCGCTGCCGGGAAGCGACCCGGTAGGCGACGCCGTCGGCGGTGGCACGCGTCCCGCTCGCGAAGGAGCCGCACTTGGCGGAACGTTGGGCTGGGCAGGCGGTGGATCGGCCGCTTGCGCGCTGGTGTCGTGGGGCGTGGCGAGAGGCGGCGCGGTTGGCGGCACGGGCCCTGGCTGCGGCGACGCGGCGTTGGTTTGAGCGGCCTGGGGTGGATCGGCGGCACGCGAGTCGGTGCCGGGAAGTGTCCCGGAGGGCGGTGCCGTCGGCGGTGGTACGCGTCCCGCTCGCGAAGGAGCCGCGCTTGGCGGAACGTTGGGCAGGGCGGGCGGCGGCGCGCTCGGTGGCGCGGGCCTTGGCTGCGGCGGCGGGGTGTTGGTGTGAGCGGGGCGTGGTGGATCGGCGGCACGCGAGTCGGTGCCGGGAAGTGTCCCGGAGGGCGGTGCCGTCGGCGGTGGTACGCGTCTCGGCCACGGAGATGTGGCGCCTGGCGGGTCGTTGGGCTGGGCAGGCGGATCCGCCGCGTGTGCGCTGGTGTTGCGAGGTGTGGCGAGAGGCGGCGCTGTTGGCGGCACGGGCCCTGGTTGCGGCGACGCAGCGTTGGTTTGGGTGGCCTGGGGGGGATTGGCGGCACGTGGGTTCGTGGCGGGAAGCGAGCTGGAAGGCGGTGCCGTTGGCGGTGGCACGCGCCTCGCTCGCGGGGGCGCTGCGCCTGGCGGAACGTCGGTTCGCGCGGGAGGCGGTGGACTCGTGGCGCGTGCGTCGGTGTCGCGGGGTGTGGCGGGAGGCGGCGCGGCTGGTGGTGGTATGCGGCCCGGGTGCGGAGGCGTGGCGTCTGGTGGGGGGTTGGTGGTGGGGGGCGACGCGTGTGTTGGTCGTGGGGGAGTGGGGGTGGAGGGGCGGCGGCGGGCGCGGCCTTCGTAGCGGCGGGACTGGTCTGTCCAGGTTTGGCCGTCCCAGTAGCGTTCGCGGCCCATCAACTCCGGATCTGGGTACCAGCCTGGTGGTGCGCTCACCGGACTCCGCCTCCCGTCGAAATCAGGTCAAGGCTTGCGCACCTCGCGACTCAGCGTCAACGGGGTGGTCACAGCTTGGGGGTGAAGGGACGCTGATGGGTGGGGTCGTCCGGTTCGGCGAGGCCGTGTAGGGCCGTCTCGACCAGTTCGATGCCGTGCAGGAGGGTGACGAGGCGGGCGCCCTCGCGGCGGTAGGTGTCCAGGACGGACTCGATGCCGTGCGGGGGGACGACGTCGCCGAGGTCGACGCGGGCGGTGCGGAAGCCCTCGCGGGCCGCCTCGACGGACGCGGCGACATGGTGGCGGGCCATGCGGGCGAGGGCGATGGGGTAGCGGCGTAGGACGCCGTACCTGCGGTACTCGGGCGGGACGAGTTCCAGCAGCCAGGCGAGGGCGGTGTCCTCGAAACGGTCGGAGCCCGGTGGGTGCACCTGCGAGGGCCAGCCGGGCGGAACGTAGGTGCTCACCGGGGAAGGATAACCCGAACTCGAACTTGTGTTCGAGTCAGTCGGGGCGGCGGATGCGGATCTTGCCGGAGGTGAGGTCGTCGCGGGTGGCGCCCGAGCCCGTCTGCTCGTGGTCGTCCTCGCGGAGCAGTTTCTGCCGCTCCTGCTCCTCGACCTTGATCTTCTTCGAGCCCTCGAACACGGAGGCGAGGTCCTCGGCGAGGCCGCCGCCGAAGCCCGCTCCGGTCTTGCCGTCGCCGCGGATGGCGCCCATCAGGGTCGGCTTGCCCGTCCCGTCACGGGGCCATTCGACGGTCTCCTGCTCGGCCGGCTCGGGGCGGTTGCCCATGGCGCGGCCCTTGACGCGCTTGCGGCGACGAAAGGGTGACTTCACACATGCTCCAACGCGATGAGTCTCCAGATTGATCCCGGTGGACGTTCAGTCGACGAACGACCACCGGGTTGGGGAGCCGGTGAAGTCTCCCTGGGCGAGCCCGAACGCCTGCTGTGGCCGCACCGCGACGGTCGCGTTCACCTCGGGGTCCAGGAAGTCCACACGATATCGGGTCGCGTACTTGGAGTTGACCAGGTCGATGAAGCGTTGCAGGTCTCGCCCGTCGGTGAGGATCTCCGCGTGTCCCTCGATGACGACGGGCTCCTCGGCCCCCTCAGTGGTGACGACCACCTGCGGGTTCGCCCTCAGGTTCAGAATCTTGCGGGACGGCGCGCTGCTGCTGAACAGCAGCGCCGCACCGTCCCAGGCGCCCCACACCGGCATGGCGTGCGGGCGCCCGTCCGGACGGACGGTGCACAGCCAGAAGTTGCGCGCGGATTCCAGCCGTTCGACGGCCCAGGACCACGGGAGCAGCCCGCTTCCCTCGTCCGGTCCCCGAACGCCGTAACCGGGCATGTGCGGCCGTTGTGCGGTGGGCTCGGCAGGCCGTGGTTCCGTGGAGGCGGCGGAAGCCGACATGGCGAACTCCTCTCGATCGGGGTGCCCCCCGTCCATCGTTTCAGACCCGGGCGCCCCCGAGTGACGCTCGTTGGCGGGGTCGCGGCGCGGTAGCCTGCGGGACGTGCGCCTATCCCATGTCATCGCGGTCCTCGAAGAGCTTTATCCGCCGTCGTGGGCCGAGTCCTGGGACGCGGTCGGGCTCGTCTGCGGTGACCCTGACCAGGAGGTCCGCCGGGTCCTGTTCGCCGTCGATCCGGTGGCCGCGGTACTGGACGAGGCACTGGAATGGGACGCCGACCTGATCGTCACGCACCATCCGTTGCTGCTGCGCGGGGTCCACTCCGTCGCCGCGACCACGCCGAAGGGACGGCTCGTCCACCGGATGATCGTCAACGGTGTGGCGTTGCACACCGCGCACACCAACGCCGACCGCGCCGACCCGGGCGTGTCGGACGCGTTGGCGCGGGCGGTCGGCCTCACCGGCGTGTCGCGTCCGATGGTCCCCGCCGTCGACGATCCCCGCCGGGGCCTCGGCCGGATCGGGGAACTGGCCGCGCCGCTCACGTTGCGGGAGTTCACCGGACGGGTGGCCGCCGGGCTGCCGCCGACCGCCTGGGGGGTCCGCGCGGCGGGCGACCCGGACCGTCCCGTCCGGACCGTCGCCGTGTGCGGCGGCGCGGGCGACTCGCTGCTGGACACCGCGCGGGCGGCGGGCGTCGACGTGTACCTCACCGCCGACCTGCGGCACCATCCCGCGTCGGAGTTCGCCGAGCACGGCGGGCCCGCCCTGGTGGACGCCGCGCACTGGGCGACGGAATGGCCCTGGCTCGCCGACGCCGAACGGCGCCTGGCCGCGGCCTCACCGGAGACGGGCGAGCTGGAGACGCGGGTGTCCACCATCGTCACCGACGCGTGGAGCCTCCACGACGAGGGAGCGCGTTGACCTCGCCGGCGCACGAACGACATGAGCTTTACAGCAAGGGGTCACTTTGACTAATCCACCGCCATCCGTTGTACGGGAGCGTGACGGATCGGCCATCCGCACGGGAGGTTCTCGGTGAAAGCCGCACCGCAGGCCCAGCTTCGCCTGATCGACCTGCAGGAGCTCGACAGCTCGCTGGACCGGTTGGCGCACCGGCGCCGGACCCTGCCCGAGCTGGCGGAGATCGAGCGGCTGGAGGGCCGGCTGACCGAACTGCGCGACGCGATCGTGGCCGCCGAGACGGAGGTCGACGATCTCCAGCGGGAGCAGCGGAAGGCGGAGCAGGACGTGGAGCAGGTCCGCACCCGCGCCGACCGGGACCGCAAACGGCTCGACTCCGGGCAGGTGACGTCCGCCAAGGACCTCGGCAGCCTCCAGGCGGAGATCGAGTCGCTGCAGCGCCGCCAGTCCGACCTGGAGGAGGTCGTCCTGGAGATCATGGAGCGGACGGAGGAGGCGGAGGGCAGGGTCGCGGCCCTGCGCGCCGACCAGTCCGCCGCGCAGGAGGAACTGGCCACGCTCGTCGAGCGTCGTGACACCGCCCAGCGGGCGATCGACGAGGAGGCCGCGACGACCACGACCGCCCGCACGGCCGTCGCCAAGGACGTCCCGGACGACCTGCTCGCCCTCTACGAGAAGCTGCGCGGCCAGTTCGGCGGCGTCGGCGCGGCCAAGTTGTTCCGCGGCGCCTGCCAGGGCTGCCACCTGGCGCTCAACACCGTCGACCTGAACCGTATCCGCGCCGCCGCCGACGACGAGGTCATCCGCTGCGAGGAGTGCCGCCGCGTCCTCGTCCGGACCCCAGAGTCGGGGCTGTGAACGCCGGGTCGCGCGCGGGCGGTCGCAGGCTCGTCGTCGAGGCGGACGGCGGCTCGCGCGGCAACCCCGGCCCCGCCGGGTACGGGGCGGTCGTCCGCGACGCGTTCACCGGGGAGGTCCTCGCGGAGGTCGCCGAGGCGATCGGGCACGCCACCAACAACGTGGCCGAGTACCGGGGCCTGATCGCCGGGCTGACGGCAGCCGCCGGGATCGACCCGTCCGCCCGCGTCGAGGTCCGGATGGACTCCAAGCTCGTCGTGGAGCAGATGTCGGGCCGCTGGAAGATCAAGCATCCGGACATGATCCCCTTGGCGACCCGGGCCCGGAATCTGGCGATGGGCCTCGGCGCGGTGTCCTACGGCTGGATCCCGCGGAACCGGAACGCGCACGCCGACCGGCTCGCCAACGAGGCGATGGACGCGGCGGCCCGCGGCGAGCCGTGGGTCCGCGGGACGGAGGAGACGCCGGGGGAGCCGGAGCCCCCGCCGCCCGGCTGGTCGCGGCCATCGTCCACCTCGACGACCACGGTCCTGCTGCGGCACGGCGAGACGCCCCTGTCGATCGAGCGTCGCTTCGCCGGGATCCGTGACATCCCGCTCACCGCGAACGGCGTCGCGCAGGCCCGCGCCGCCGCCCTGGCGCTGCAGAGCCGTGGGCTCGACGCGATCCTCACCTCGCCGCTGTCCCGCTGCCGCGCCACCGCCGCCGAGATCGCCGCCGTCACCGGGCTGGACGTCCGGGTCGAGGACGACTTCCGCGAGACCGACTTCGGCGAGTGGGAGGGCCTCACGTTCGCCGAGGCGGAGGAGGCGTGGCCCGTCGAGATGAAGGCGTGGCTCGCCGACCCGGACGCCGCGCCGCCCGGCGGGGAGAGTTTCGCGCAGGTGTCCCGCCGCGTCCGCACGGCCCTGGATAAGCTGAAGGTCCGCCACCGCGAACGGACGGTCCTCGTCGTCTCGCACGTCACCCCCATCAAGCTCCTGGTGCGGGAGGCCTTGGGCGCGCCGATCTCGGCCCTGTTCCGGATGCACCTGGACGTGGGGGCCCTCTCGTCCATCGACTGGTACGCCGACGGTCCCGCGACCCTGCGCGCCTACAACGACGTCCATCACCTGACGACCTGACCGAATCGCCTTCGGTACGCGGTCGGCTCGCGCACCCACTAATCTTGAGGGACGGCGGACGAGCCGGCCGGACGGCCGCGTCGGGGAGCGATTCCCGTCGAGGAAAGTCCGGGCTCCACAGGGCAGGGTGGTCGGTAACGCCGACCCGGGGTGACCCGCGGGACAGTGCCACAGAAAACAGACCGCCGCCGGTCCGCCGGCGGTAAGGGTGAAACGGTGAGGTAAGAGCTCACCAGCGCCCACGGTGACGTGGGCGGCTCGGTAAACCCCACCCGGAGCAAGGTCAAGAAGGGGCCGCGAGAGGCTCCGCGCAGGTGCTCGAGGGCTGCCCGCCCGAGCCTGCGGGTAGACCGCTGGAGGCCGTCGGCAACGACGGTCCGAGATGGATGGCCGTCACCCGGCGCCCTCCGGGGCCGCCGGGCACAGAACCCGGCTTACAGGCCGACTCGTCCGCCCACACCTTCCGGCGCGTGCCCGCCGGTCGATTTCATGGACGGCCGTTCCCGGCGTGCAGAAAAGCCTCGAGTTCGCGGATGTCGTCCAGGTCCTTGTCGCGGCCGAGGGCCTTCTTCCAGACGAGGGTGAGATCCAGCGGCAGGAAGTTGACGCCTCGAACCACGTCCGCCTTCTTGATCAGATGGTCGACGTCCCATCCCAACGTCACCGGAAACCAGCCGTTGAGGATCTCGATGGAGACTCCGCGATGGAAAAAGTGGGCGACGAGAACCTCCTCATAGGGGGCGCGCGTGACCTCGTATCGCGCCTCCACCTTGTCCCATTCCGGGCCGCGCGCGACGATGTCGACATCCTGGATACTGGAGCGCAGACCATGGACGAGGAGCGGAGCGCTCCCCGCCACAATGAAATCCGCATACCTCAGATCAAGGGACTCCAGCGTCTCGATCAGGGAATCCACATCGTTCAAAATGCCCTCTACATGGGTTTCAGATCGAGTGCGACCTTCCACCAGGCGAGCGACGATGCCAGGACCCAGACGCTGTAGAGCCCGGCGAACACCACCCGGAACAGGAACGATCGCCGCACCCGCGGCAGGCTGTCGGGTAACAGGACCGCCACCCACAGCCCGATGAGCACGCTCGCCGACTCCATTCACCCTCCCCTCGCCGCCGGTTAGACGGACGATCGGACACCTCCGTTCCTGGCCGAACCGCAGTGGCAGAGGGCTCACCTCAATTGGGGCGCACGACACAGAAAGGTGGAAACGGTGCGCTTAATGTCAATGTCAAGAGCTGATCGCCTTGATCGGTGACGAAGCGGGGCCGGTGCTGGGTCCCGTGGAGAGGAGCACTGATGTTCGTCATCGCTTTCGTGGCCCTCGTGCTCGCCGGGGTTCTGGCCGGTGCCGTCTACCTGTGGGACTTCTCGCGCGCCAGCCGGCGCGACGCGCTGTTCCTGCCGGCGACCGACCGACGCGCTCGGCGGGCGCGCCGGGTGACGGGGATGTACGCCCGTGACCATGCACGCGACCAGGAGCTGGTCACCCCGCTGACGGGAGAGCGCCACGGGGTCTGACCGCCCGACGACCGTCCGATGAGGCTGCGCCCCGAGCACCGCCGGGGCAGACGCTCGCCGGAACGTCCGAGGCCGTAGGGATCGGCGCCACGGGGGCGCGCCGCAACGCAGCGGCCACGACTCGGCGCCCTTCCGTCCCTCGACGAATGCGGCTTCGGCAGCGGGGTGCCGACCGCTCACACGACCCCGGTCAGGGGCACGAGCCGCCAGGCGAGTGCCCCTGACCGGGGTCGCAGGTAACACAGATCGCTCAGGTGAGGGTTCGGGGGTGTGGGGGTTCGTCCGGGATGGGTTCTGGGGGGACGAGGGTGAAGGTCTGCTTGGTGCGGTCCAGGATCTCGACGTTGGCGGACTGGAGGTCGAGGTAGAGGCCGACGAGTTCGATCTCGCCGGCTTCGACCCGTTCCCGGAGCCACGGGTAGGTGAGCAGGTTGTCCAGCTGCTGCATGACGTTGATCTTGCAGAGGCGGGTGAGGGGTGACTCGTCCGTGGCGGAGGGGTGTTCGGCGAGGAAGCGGGCGAGGCTGTGGTTGCCGTGTTTGAGCCAGCGGGACAGCGCGGGCAGGTGCTCGACCTCGGCTCCGCCGGCGAGGAGCGCGGCCATGGCGCCGCAGTTGGAGTGGCCGCAGACGGTGATCGTCCGGATGTCGAGGACGTTGGTGGCGTACTCGACGGTGGCCGCGACGGAGTCGTCGGGGGTGCGGGTGCCGTGCCGGGGGACGAGGGCGCCCACGTTCCGGTTGATGAACAGGTCGCCGGGGCCGCTGGCGGTGATGATGTTGGGGACGATACGGGAGTCCACGCAGGTGATGAACAGGTGCTGGGGTCTTTGCTCCATCGCCAGCTCGGCCATGATCGGCCGGACGAGCCGGGCGGTCCGGTCGTGGTACTCGCGGACGCCGGCGAGCAACACGGCGGCCGGGGACACCTCGGGCGCGTCGAGTTCGGTCTCGGAACGCCGCCGACGATTCGCCCATGGGGCCCACCAACGGGCAGGTGGTGGCCTTTTGCGCGGCTGAGACATTTCGCCTGTCACAGCCCTTTCATACCAAGCCTCGTGAACCTCGTCGATGTCGACCCTGCCCCCATGGCGTTCGTGGGCCAGCCTCCACTGGTGGACGGCATCGAACGCGGCATGATCCATGAAGTCGACGTTCAGGTCCAGGTCGACATGGGAGCCGGGCGGAACGTCCTGCAGGAGGCGCGTCACCTTCGGCACGCCGAGGAACGTGAGCGTGCCCTCGACGACCACGTGCACGCGGGTCGGCACGGTCCCGTCCTCCGGCGCCGGGACGAGGTGCTCCGCGCGGACCGACAGCCGGGTCAGCCGCCGCAGCGCCAGGATCCCCATGATGCCGATGCCGAGCAGCACGCCCTCGCCGAGCCCGAGGAAGACCACGCCGACCAGGGTCGCGAAGTAGGCGGGCGCCTCCCGATGGTGACGCAGGTCACGGACGCGGGCGGTGTCGACGAGGCTGAACCCCAGGACGACCAGCAGCGCGGCGAGGGCGGGCAGCGGCACCTGTTCGATGAGCGGGCCGCAGGCGAGCGCCAGCACGAGCACCCAGACGCCGTGCAGGACCGTGGACGCGCGGGTACGGGCGCCGGCCTCCATGTTCGCCGTGCTCCGGACGATCACCCCCGCGATCGGCAGCCCGCCGAGAAACCCCGACAGCGCGTTGCCCGCTCCCTGCCCGAGCAGTTCCCGGTCGAGGTCGGCGCGGGGGACGTCGGCGGGACGCCTGCGGTCGATGGCCACGCTGCACAGCAGCGACTCGACGGCCGCGACCAGCGCGACGGACACGATGGCGCCGACGATGCCGGGCAGCGGGCCGTGCGGCAGGACGGGGGCGTCCCAGCCGCTGAGGAGGGTGTCCGGCAGTTCGACGCGCTGCGCGTTCCAGCCGAGCGACCATGCGGTCGCGGTGGCGAGGGCGATGGCGGGCAGGGGACCGGGGATGAGCCGCAGCCAACCCCCGCGCGGAAGCCGCGTCCAGCCCAGCAGGACCAGAACCGTCAGCGACCCGAGCAGCGCCGGATGCGTGTGCGGGTGGAGCAGTTGCCCCGGCAGTTCGCGGAGGTTCTCGATCGCCGACTGCTGGGGGCTGCCGCCGAGCACCACGTGCACCTGCGCCAGGATGATGACGACACCGACGCCCGCGAGCATCCCGTGCACGACGGCGGGGGAGACGGCGAGCGCGGTGCGGGCGACCCGGCTGGCGCCGAGCGCGAGCTGCAGCAGCCCGGCGAGCAGGGTGATCGTGCAGGTGGCCCGCCAGCCATAGGTCTGGATGAGCCCGGCGACGATCACGGTCAGCCCGGCGGCGGGTCCGCTGACCTGGAGCGGCGAACCACCGATGCAGCCGGCGACGATCCCGCCGACCGCGGCGGCGATCAGCCCGGCGGCGATCGGGGCGCCGGAGGCGACCGCGATACCCAGCGACAGGGGGATGGCGACGAGGAAGACCACCAGGGAGGCGGGTAGGTCGTGTCGAAGGTTGGACGCGCTCGGTAGTCGTTTAGTCACGCTGCATATATATCCGGCCCGGTGCAACCTCACCCATGAACACACAGAGGGCCGCCGGATCCATCCGGCGGCCCTCGGTCGAAACTCTCAGCGGCGGTAATTCTCCCAGTCGTCGGTTGGCTGGCGGGAGCCGTACGGGCCGGTGTCGTTCGGCTGGCCCTGCTGGAAACCGCCCGGTTGGCGGACGCCGTACCCGCCGGACCCGTACGACTGGGTCGCGCCCGGGTCGTTGTAGCCACCGCCCGAAGCACCCTGGTCGGGTGGTGGGGAGAGCGGGTCCGCGCCGCCGTTGTAGCTGCTGCCGCTGAAGTCGCCGTAGACGCCCGACCCGCCGGTGCCGCCCGCGCCGGAGCCACCGTCGAACCCGGCGTACGGTTCATGGCCGGTGCCGCTCAACGGGTCGTCATAGCGGGCGGAGTCGCCGTACGCGGGAGCCGTCGGGTAGCCGTCGCTCTGCTGGCCCTGCCCGTATCCGGACGTGCCGCCGAGCCCCGACGAGTCGTAGCCGGACGACGTCCCCGCGCCGACGCCGGAGTCGTAGCCGCCGGTCTGACCGGGTGCGGACCACGGGCCCGTGCCGCCCGACCCCGAGCCCGTGCTGAACGAACCGGTGCCGAGAGGGTCGCCGAGCGGGTCGTTCAGCGAACCGCCGTAGGAACCGCCGCCCGTGTCGGACGGGGACGGCGAGCCGGACGACCGCTGACGGTCGTTCTGGATGCGCTGGAGCAGCTCGTCCACGGTCGGGAGCTTGTGCCCGTCGGTGTCGGTGCCGGGAGCGCCGCTCTGTGCCGCGGGGGCCGCCGGAGCCGGAGTCGCGGGCGCCGGTGGGGCGGGTACGGAGGGAGCGGGCGTCGGGGGAGCGGGCGGTGCGGACGGCTCGTCGGTGCGGCCGAGAGGCAGGCCGAGCGGGTCGGACACGCGCGGGTCGCCGCCGGGCTGACCGCCGCCCGGCGCCGACGACCCGAGGCCGAAGTCGTAGCCGTCCTGGCGGCCCGCGGCCGGGGGACCGGCGGCCGCGGCGGGACGACCGCCCAGCGGGTCGGACCCGTAGGACGGCTCGTGCGTCCCGTGCGGGGACTGGTCGCCGTAGACCGGGTCGTGACCGCCGCCGTACTGGTCGCCCTGGCCGAAGTCGGCCGCGCCGAACGCGGGCTGCGGCTCCTGCCCGCCGTAGGCTTCCTGCCCCCCGTAGGTCTCCTGACCGCCGTAGGTCTCCTGACCGCCGTACATGGGTTGCTCGGGGACGCTCGGACCGCCTCCGTAGGGCGACTGCGGACCGCCCTGCGGGCCGGGACCGCCGGTTCCGGCGAGGTCGGCGGGGATCGGGTCGAGCGCGGTGGAACCCGGGTCCTGGTTCGCGAACGGGGAAGCACCCTGGAACCCGCCGGGCGCGGCCATCTGCTGGGGACCGGTGCCGCCGCCCTGGCCGCCCGGCGCGCCCATGCCGCCGAAGGCCGGGCCGTCGGCGCCCATGGAGACCGGCTGGGTCAGGCTCTGCTGGGGTGGGACGGGCTGGTCCGCGGGGGCCTCGACCGGCGGCTGCGCGTTCAGCGGGTCGGCGGCGGGGTCGACGTCGGCGCGCTCGTCGTCGTGGTCGTGCTGCCACGGGAACTTGGGCTTGTCGAAGGTGATCGTCGCCCAGTAGTCGTCGTCCGCCATCTCGTCCGACGCCTGGCCCCTAGGCGCAGGCGGCGGCGGGGCCTGTGGCCCCTGCGGTCCCTGCGCGGCCTGGGCGGTGGGAGCGGCGAGCGGGCCGCCCGCGACACGGCGGTCGTGGGCCGGCTCGGGAGCGCCCTGACGGTCGTAACCGGAGTCGTACCCGGTCTCGTAGCCGTCGTTGTACCCGTAGCCGTCCGGGCCGCCCATGTCCTCGTGCGACGGGGCCCCCCGGCGGCCGCGCGGCTGCGGCTCGTCGTCCATCCAGTCGTCGTCGTCGCGTCCCGCCCTGCTGGCCCGCAGGCCAAGGGCCACGAGGACGACCACGAGGACCACGACCACGATGAGGCCGAAGACCACGATGTATGAAGTCATGCCACCACCCAATGCCTTGGCTCGGCGAGGAGTTCCGGCGCGGACCTCGGGTCCGTTCCGGCTGTCGCCGGCGGCCTGTCGTCCTCGGGAGTCCGCCGCCCCGGCTTAGCCCGATTCTGTCCGACCGCTATGACCGTTGTCACACCCTTCGCGCACATTTACCCTCACACGGCGCGTGCCGACCGGTCGAGTTCCACCCGTCGGTACGCCCCTGTCGGCTCCGGCCCCCCGGTGGGGTCCGCCTTGACCCTGTGCTGAGACTCCACGGTCAACGCGCCTACTAACCGCCGAAGTTCCCGGTGATCCGTCCCCGTCCGATCGTGTGCTCGGCGATGGCGGGCAGCGAGTCCTTCAGTGCGGCGCCGTTCTGGAACGGTGCCGGATCGTCCAGTGCGTAGATGGTGAACCGGTACCGATGCCGCTCGCCCTTGGGCGGGCACGGCGGCGTGTATCCCGCCTTCTTGTCCGTGGTCAGCCCTTCGACTGTCCTGTCCAGACGTGCTCCCTCGACGACTTCGTTCACGGTTCCGTCGATGCCCGCGATCACCCAGTGGACCTCGGCGCCGCCGGACGCGTCCGGGTCGTCCATGACGATCGCGAACGATCTGGTCCCGGCCGGCGTGCCCGACCACCGGAGCGGCGGGGTCTTGCCCTGACCGCCAGGGTACGTCGTGCAGCCGTACCGCGGGGGCAAGTCGCGGCCATCGCGGAAGACGGGGCTGGTCACGGTGAACCATTCCGACAGTTCGGCGCTCTTGTTCTGGGGCTCGCCGATCAGCCCGCAGCCGCCGACGGTGCCGGCGAGCGCTAGCGCCGCGACCGCGGTCACGGCCGCGGCCGGAATCGGACGCCGGTCTCTGCTCATCATCGATTTCGCTCCCGGGCGAGATCGTACGCCGCGCGCCGCCGCGTCGCCGTCAACTCGGCTCCGCGTCTCGGTGGCCGCGTCCGCCGCCGGCGCCCCCTTCCGTGTCCGCCCCAACCATAGGGCTTTACGGGGACTGGATCGCGCCTTTCGTCCCGTCGGGTGACGGCGTTCCGGAAGCGGGGCCTGTGACGTTGGTCATGCGTGCTTTGGCCATATATGTCGGGAAATATGGGAAGGAGTGGCGAGTTTCACAGCGTCAGCAGCCCTGATCTTTGCCGGTTCGGGAAATTTCTCTGTTCTTCCCGGGGTTCTGGTTGGTGTCGGAGGCGCCTCATCGAGTAGCTTGTGAATGTCTTCACAAGCCGACCATGACATTGGAGACCGCAATGGCCAGGACTGCCCAGGAGACCCCTGGTGCTCCCCACATCCTCATCGTGGGCGGCGGCTATGTGGGCATGTACACCGCGCTGCGCCTGCAGAAGAAGCTGAAGCGCGAGCTGAAGCGGGGCGAGGTGCGGGTCACCGTCGTCGACCCCAACACGTACATGACGTACCAGCCGTTCCTGCCCGAGGCCGCCGCCGGGAACATCTCCCCGCGGCACGTCGTCGTTCCGCTCCGCCGGGTCCTTCCGAAGTGCACCGTCCGCAAGGCCCGGGTGACCGAGCTGAACCACGAGGAGCGCTGGGCGATCGTCCAGCCGCTGGCGGGCGCTCCGGAACGGATCTCCTACGACTACCTGGTCATGGCCGCCGGCGCGGTGCCGCGGCTGCTGCCGATCCCCGGGCTGGCCGAGAACGGCATCAGCCTCAAGACCGTCGGCGAGGCCATCCACCTGCGCAACCACGTCCTGGAACAGCTGGAGATCGCCGAGTCGACCGACGACGAGGAACTGCGCCGCAAGGCGCTGACGTTCGTGTTCGTCGGCGGCGGGTTCGCGGGCGTCGAGGCGGTCGCCGAGCTTGAGGACATGACCCGCGACGCGACGAAGTACATGCGCAACGTCACCCCGCAGGACCTGCGCTTCATGCTCGTCGAGGCCACCGACCGCATCCTGCCCGAGGTCGGCCCGGACATGGGCAAGTGGACCGCCGAGCAGCTGCGCGGCCGTGGCATCGCGGTGAAGATGAACACCCTGCTGCGGTCCGCGGTCGGCGGCCGGATCGAGCTGTCGGACGGCAGCGCCTTCGAGGCCGGGACCCTGGTGTGGAACGCGGGCGTGAAGCCGTCTCCGGTCGTCCGGAACGGCGACCTCCCCGTCGACGAGAAGGGCCGCGTCAAGGGCACCGAGTACCTGACGATCGAGGGTCTCGTGCGCGCGTTCACCGCGGGTGACAACGCCGCGATCCCCGACCTGACCCAGGACGGCGAGTTCTGCCCGCCGAACGCGCAGCACGCCGTCCGGCAGGCCAAGCTGCTCGGCGACAACATCGTCCGGTCGCTGCGCGGCAAGACCCTCAAGCCGTACGTCCACGGCAACCTCGGCACCGTCGCCGGCCTCGGCCTGCACAAGGGCGTCGCGAACCCGCTGGGCTTCAAGCTCAAGGGCTGGCCCGCGTGGTTCTTCCACCGCAGCTACCACGGCGCGATGGTCCCGACGTTCAATCGCAAGATCCGCGTCGTGGCGGACTGGACGCTCGCGCTGTTCCTCAAGCGCGAGACCGTCTCCCTCGCCACCGTCGAACAGCCCCGCGCCGACTTCGAGCTAGCGGCGCTCGACGGTGCGAAGGCGAAGAACGAGATCACCGAGAACGCGGCCTGACGCTCCAGGGCACGCAGCGAAAAGCCCTCGTCCTCCGGCGCTGAGCGTCCGGAGGACGAGGGCTTCGTTCATGGTCGGGTTCGGCCGCCACTCCCGGCGGTTACGCGCGCTTCTTGAAGGCGCGGAGGGAGAGGGGGGCGAAGACCAGGGCGATGCCGAGGCCCCACGCCAGGGCGATCCAGGCGTGTTCGAGGACGGGACCGCCGACCAGCAGCCCCCGCATCGCCTCCACCAGGTGGGTCACCGGGCTGTTGTCCATCACCCAGGCCACCGGACCGGGAATGCCCTCGGTCGACTTGATGAACGCGGTGCTCAGGAAGCTCAGCGGGAAGATCACGACAAAGCCGAAGATCTGCACCTTCTCCGGCTCGTTGACCTTCATCGCGATGAACACCGACGTCCAGGAGAACAGCACCGCGAAGGTCAGCAGGAGGGCGAACGCGGTGAGCAGGGCGAGCACGTTCGTGCCCAGCCTGAACCCGATGGCGAAGCCGACCGACAGCAGGATCAGCATCGACCACGCCTGTTTGGCGGTGTCGGCGATGATCCGGCCGAGGAGGGGGGCGCTGCGCGCGATCGGCAGGCTCCGGAACCGGTCGAAGACGCCCTTGGTGATGTCGGTGTTGAGGCCGAAGCCGGTGCTCATCCCGGCGAACAGGGCGTTCTGCGCGATGATGCCGGGAATCACGATCGGCAGGTACGCGTCGACGCTGCCCTCCATCGCGGGGCCGAACACGTACGAGAACAGCAGCACGAACATGATGGGCTGGATGGACAGGTCCAGCAGCTCCATCGGGTTGTGCTTGATCTGGACGAGGTTCCGCCAGGCCAGCGTGAGGATGTTGCGGACGGCGGTGCCAGGGGCGACCCGCTTGGAGAGGCCCTGCGGCGCGAACGTCGCGGTGGTCATGCGGACGCTCCTTCCTTGTCGGTCGCCTGCTGCCTGGTGGACTGCGCCAGCTCGTCGGCCTCGGCGTCGATGTCGTCGGTGTGATGGCCGGTGAGGGCGAAGAACACCTCGTCCAGGCTCGACTTGCGCAGCGACAGCTCGCCGACCGTGACACCGGCCTCGTCGAGGCGCCGGACGACGGCGGGCATCAGCTGCGGGTCGGTGATCGGCGTGCTGACCAGACCGTCGTGGACCTCCGGAACCGCCCCGGCCAGTTCACCGACGATCTTCGCCACGGCGTCCAGGTCGGGCGCGTCGACCGGGCGGACCTCCAGAACCTGGCCGCCGACCTGCGCCTTCAGCACGTCGGACGTGCCGTGCGCGATGACCTGGCCGCGGTCGATGACGATGATGTCATCGGCCAGCTGGTCGGCCTCCTCCAGATACTGGGTGGTCAGCAGCACGGTGACGCCGTCGTCGGTCAACCCGCGGACGATGTCCCACAGCCCGTTGCGGCTGCGCGGGTCGAGGCCGGTGGTGGGCTCGTCCAGGAACAGGATCTGGGGCCGTCCGACCAGGCTCGCCGCCAGGTCGAGGCGGCGGCGCATGCCACCGGAGTACGTCTTGGCGGCGCGCTCGGCGGCGTCGCTGAGCTGGAAGCGGTCCAGCAGCTCGGCCGCCCGCGCCCTGGCGGCGCGGCGCGGCAGCCCGAGCAGGCGGCCGATCAGGATGAGGTTCTCGGTGCCGGTGAGCATCTCGTCCACCCCGGCGTACTGCCCGGTGAGGCCGATGAGCTGGCGCACCTTGTGCGCCTCCTTGACGACGTCGTACCCGCCGACCCGGGCGGTGCCCCCCGTCGGTTCGATCAGCGTGGCGAGGATCCGGGTCATGGTGGTCTTGCCGGCGCCGTTCGGGCCGAGTACGCCGAGGACCGTTCCGGCCTGGGCGGTGAGCGAGACGCCCGCCAGCGCCTGGGTCTCACCGAACCGCTTCTCCAAGCCCTCGGCCTGGATCGCGAACGTCATGTGATCTCCTGGGTGTGTGAACTCGCCGGACGTCTCTGCTCTGCGGAGAGCAAGGCCAGCCAAAGTATGCGGAGTTCGATTGGATTGCATCCTGTTTTTTCGCGCCGCCCGCATCACGCGCTGTGCGGAGGCGCTCGGGACGTCCCACAACTTCGCATGTGCCACTGACAAAACGGTGACATCCGCTTGTTTGTGCCCTGAGTGCCGCGGTTCGCACCCGGAGGAAACAACGGGAGGGCGCCTCCGGCGTTCTAAACTCGCTCTGTGACGTCGGTGCGGCGCAGTCGCCACAGGGACGGCGGGGGGCCGCGCCCGCCGCGTCTGCGGCCGCCCGAACACCGGGTGTCGCGCCGCGCGATCGCGCACTGGGCGATCGAGTACCTGCTGCTGTGGGGGCTGGCGTTCGGCCTCTCGGTGGGCGTGGCGGCCTGGGTGGGCGACGCCGGGTGGGACGACATGCCCGGCTGGCTGTCCGGCCGGATCGGCTGGCTGCCGTACATCGTCGGGGCCGCCGGACTGCTCATGGTGACGGTCGCGCCCGTATGGCGGTACCGCGTCCACCGCTGGGAGGTCAGCGCCGACGTCGTCTACACCCGGACGGGCTGGTTCAGCCGCGAATGGCTGCTGGTCCCCGTGGGCCGCATCCAGACCGTCGACACCGAGCAGGGCTGGATAGAGCGGATGCTGGGTCTCGCCACGATCGAGGTCAACACGGCCTCGCACGCGGGGTCGTCCGAGGTGTCCGGCCTTCCGGTGGACGTGGCGACCCGCCTGGCCGAGGATCTCGCGCACCGCGCGCACGACCTCCGTGACGACGCGACGTGAACCTCCGAGACGACGGGGCCGCGGGCGAACCCGCCGCGCACCCGCACCGGACGGTCGAAGCGTCGTCCAACGGCCGGCCCGACGCGGGCCGGCATCCCGCGCCGAACGGAAGCCGGACGCCCCCGGCGGACGCCGGTGAGGAGCAACGGCTGCACCCGCTCACGTTCGTCGTCGGGGCCGTCCGGGAGCTCATCGCCCTGGTCGCCGCCGCCGCGACGGGACTTCTCGTCGGGGGGCTGTCCACGGCGTTCTACTTCGCCCTCACCGGGCTCGCGTTCGGGCTGCTGTTCCACGTCGCGAGCTGGGTGACGTTCACGTACGTCCTGTACGGCGACCGGATCGAGTTCCGGCGGGCGCTCATCGGACGGTCGGTCAAGAGCATCCCGCGCGACCGGATCCGGGGCGTGGACATCACCGCGTCCCTGCCGCACCGGCTGCTCGGGCTCGCCGTCGTCCACATCGACGCCGGGGCGGACGGCGGCGAAGGGTCCCTCAACGCCGTGACCCGGAAGGAGGCCGAACGGCTCCGCGGCGTTCTGCTGGCCCGCGACGCGCCCGCGCCGCCGCGCCGCGTCCTCGCCCGGATGCGCCGCCGCTGGTACGTGTACGCGCCGCTCAGCGGCGCGTACCTCTTCACGCCGTTCGCGCTGGCGGGCAGCCTGCTCGGCACCGCCTACAACCTCGGCGACGACCTCGGGCTCATCACGCGGGAACGGGTCGAGAACCTCGGGCATGACGTGGTGGGGCTGCCCACCGCCCTGGTCGTGGCGCTGACCATCCTCGTGCTGATCGCCATGCCGGTCATGTCGGTGATCGTCTTCACGCTGTTCAACTGGGACTTCACCGTCCATGAGAGGGACGGTTCGGTCGTCGCGGAACGCGGGCTCGTCACGCGCCGCAGCGTGTCCCTCGAACGGCGCCGGCTGCGCGGCGTCGAACTGGCCGACAACCCGTTCGAGCGCGTGGCCGGAGTGACCCGCCTCGGCGCGCTCATCACCGGGCTCGGGGACGCCGCCCACCGGGGTCGTCTCCTGCCCGCGGCGCCCCGCGCGGTCGCCGAGTCCCTCGCCGCCCGCGTCGTCGGTGACGTGCCCGGCCCCTTGGTGGCGCATCCGCCGGCCGCCCGGGGACGCCGGCTGGTCCGGGCGGTGGCGACGCCCGTGGGCGTCGCCGTTCTGGCCCTGCTCGCCGGTCAACCGTGGGTCGCCGCCCTGTGCGGGATCCTGGCGGTCCTCGCCGTCCCGCTCGGACTCGACCGCTACCGGCAGCTCGGCCATGTCACGGACGGCGAGCGGCTCAGCGTCCGTTCGGGCTCGCTGCGCCGCCGCCAGGTGGTCGTCGAGCACGGCGCCGTCGTCGGGTGGCGCGTCCGCCGGACCCTCTTCCAGCGCAGGCTCGGCCTGGCGACGCTCATCGCCGCGGTCGGCGCGGGAGACGGCGGCTACGCCGCCACGGACATGGCGGAAGAGGACGCGCTGGCCCTCGCCGCCGCGATATCCCCCGCCTGGGTGACGCCGTTCCTGGAGGTTCCGCCCGAGTCCGGTCGTTGACGTCGGGCGGGCCTATTCGGGACGGCGGGCGCCGAACATGATCTCGTCCCAGGACGGCACCGAGGCGCGCTTGGCCTTGGACTTGCGGCGCCGCGCCGGTCGCGCCGCCGGTTCGCCACTGGCCGCGGCGGGCGACGAGGCGGCGGGCTTGTCCTGGGCGGCCGCGGCGGGCATGGCGGGACGACCGGTCTGCTTCTTCTTCGCGGGCGGGCGCGGGGACTGCCGCTGCGGGGCCCGTTGCGGCGTCGCGGGCTTGTCCGGCGCGGCCTCGCCGCCCTCGCCCTCGGAAATTTCGGCCTCGGGGGCCTCGGCCTCGGGGGCTTCGGGCGCCGTCGGCTCGGCCTCGGGCGGGGGAGCGGAAGCCTCGCCGGACGCCTTCTCGACCGGTGCGTCGACGGCCGCCTCGACAGATGCCTCGACAGATGCCTCGGCGGGTGCCTCGACAGGTGCCGTGTCGGACGCGGCGTCGTCGACGTCGCCGGTTACGTCGTCGGTCGTGTCTTCTCGCCGGTCGGCGACCGCCTTCGGCTCCTCGGCGGGGATCGTGTCCTTCTCAACGGCGGCGTCGCCTTCGTCCTCCTGCTCCTGCGGGTGGACGGTCTCACGCGACTCCACGTCCGCAGTGGCTTCCGCGGCGGGCTCGGGCTTCTCGGCGGAGTCGGTGGTCTCGCTGGAGTCGGTGGTCTCGGTGAGTTCGGTCTCGTCGGCCGGTTCGGTCGCGGCGGTCGGACGCAGCGGTGCGGGCGGGACGGCGGCGGGTTCGGAACGGTCGTCCGGCTCGTGGGGCTGGGCGGCCTCGCGCAACGCCACGGTCTCGCCCGGCCGGCGGAAGGGGCCGCGGGGGTCGTTTCCGGGGCCGTGCTCGACGATGGAGGCGCGGGGCTCGGCGGCGCGGAGGGGCTCGCGGACGGCGGACCGTTCGGGTCGTTCGCGCCGTCCGAGCTGTTCGACCGGTTCGGGCTGGTCGGGTTCGGTGGGCAGGCCGCGCGGGGCCAGATCGCGCGGCTGGTCGCGGGGCGGCAGTTCACGGGGCGGCAGGTCGCGGTCGCTGGAGACGACCTTCATGGCGGGACGGCGCGGGACGAGCGGGGTGACGGTGTCGGAGAGCGGCTCGTCGTCCCATTCGACGGCGGTGAGGCGGGCGGCGATCTCGTCCAGCGGGGAGACATGGCGCCGCCGCGGGTCGAAGGTCCATTCGGCGGCGTGCGGGCGTCCGTTGTCGAAGAAGGACAGCCGGACGCGCCAGGTGTTGTCCTCGCACTTCCAGGAGTCCCATTCGACCTCCTCGAGGTCGACGCCGCCGCGGCCGAGGCGTTCCTCGACGGTCTCGCCGAGCGGCGGTCCGGGGGTGGACTCGCCGGGGCGGCGGACGGCGACGCGTTGCGCCTGCTGTGCCATGTACTCGCGTTCCTGCAGGACCGGGCCCTCGAACCAGCGGACGCGTTCGACCGGGATGCCCGCCGACTCGGCGATCTCCTCCGCGGTCTCCCCGGAACGGATTCGGGCCTGGATCTCCTTGGGGCGCAAGGGACTCTCCACTTCGATCTCGAACTGGCCGAGGCGGGAGAAGTGCCCACGGACCGCGGCGCGGAGCCGGTCGTCGACGGGCAGGGTGAACCGGGTGCCTCGGCCCGCGGTGGCCAGGACGAGGTACGTACCGTCCTCGCTGACCGCGACGAGGCGCAGCTCCTGCATGCGTGTCCTTCCTGCCCTGTCATGATGGCACGGAGGACCCCGGACCCACCCGCCGTGCTCTCAAACCGGCCGGCCGTCCGATGCCCACCGAGGGCGCATGCGTGCCCTTCCCCCGGGTTCCCGAGTCTCTCTTTCGGACACACCTGCTGCCAGCACCGTACCCGGCATGTCCGAACATCGCCGCTCTCGAAGCCCTCTTCACGAGGCCGAAGAGGGCACCTGACCAAGCTTGCCGGGGACGCGACCGGCCCGGGGGCGCCCGGCCGGATTCTTGTCCATCTTTTTCCACACCGTGCCCGACGGACGTCCGGCCCCGTGCGTCCTCCGACGTTGTGAGCGTCACGTTCTCGCTAGGAACAACCTCAACGTCCTGATTAGTTGGTCTTGCGGGGATTCGATGGCGTTCATTGCGATGGACAGGGGTGAGTGACCGTAATGCCGCGTAAGCTGCCGGAAGTCAGCACGACGCAGCTGATCGCGAGCGCGACGGCGACGGCGATCGCCGCCTTCGGCGCGTCCTATCTGGGCGTGTACGGAACGATCATCGGTGCGGCGCTGATGAGCGTGATCTCGACGGCGGGCTCGGCGGTCGGCAAGCACTACCTCGACCAGGGCCGCGAGCAGATCAAGGAACTGACGCACCTGCAGACGGCCGCGCGGCGGCGGGCGACGGCGGAGGACGCGGCGGACGAGGCGACCAGCGCCGACCCGACCCGCACCATCGCGTGGTCGGGCGATCCGAACGCGACGCGGTTCGACCCGGCGTTCGGTGGCGGTGACCCGAACGCGACGCGGCTCGACGGCACGTTCGGCGCCGATCCGGGCGCCACCCGCCGGGACCCGGTCGACGCGATCGCCGCTTCGCTCGCCGAGGAGGCGGGCGAGGACGCGGTGCGCCAGGTCGTCCGCCGGTCGGCGTGGCGGAGCACCGTCGAATGGGCGAAGGCGCGCTGGGTGATGCTGGTGGTGTCGTCGGCGGTGGTGTTCGGCATCGTGATCGCCGGCATCACGATCTGGGAGGCGACCACCGGGCAGCCCATCGGCAGAAGTGACAAAGGACTGACCGTGACGAATGTTCTCGGTGGCGGGGGCGCGCAGAGCGAGGACGCGCCGTCGCCGTCTCCGAGCGACCGTCCGACCGAGCCCGACACTACCCCGAGCGACACGCCGACCGGTGAGGCGCCGCCCACGCGGCCGAGCACACCGGACGGGGAGCCGACGACGCGACCGACCGAGCAGCCCACCGAGGAGCCCACGACCGCGCCCACGACCTCGCAGCCGACGCAGCCGGCCACGCCGGCGCCCACCGAGGATCCGCCGGGCGGCGGCCAGGAGCCCGGGGCCACCAACCCGCAGGGCCGCTCCGCGCCGACCGGCTAGCTCCGCGCCGTCCGGCTAGCTCCGCGCCGTCCGGCTGGCTTGGCGCCGTCCGGCTGGCTTGGCGCCGTCCGGCTGGCTTGGCGCCGTCCGGCTGGCTTGGCGCCGTCCGGCTGGCTTGGCGCCGTCCGGCTGGCTTGGCGCCGTCCGGCTGGCTTGGCGCCGTCCGGCTGGCTTGGCGCCGTCCGGCTGGCTTGGCGCCGTCCGGCTGGCTCCACGCCGTCCGGCTGGCTCCACGCCGACCGGCTGGCTTCGCGCCGACCGGCTGGCTTGGCGCCGACCGGCTAGGGGTCAGTCGCCCAAGACGCGCCGGGTGTACGGGTTGGCGAAGCGGCGGTCAGGGTCGAGTTCGTCCCGGAGTGCCTGGAAATCGCGGAACCTCGGGTACGTCTTCTCCAGGTACGCCGCGTCGCGCGTGTGGAGCTTGCCCCAGTGAGGGCGGCCTTCCAGTGAGGTCATGAGGTCCTCGACGCCGCGGAAGTAATCCTCGTGCGCGTCGCGATGGTAGACGTGCACGGCGATGAAGGCGCTGTGCCGTCCGTGGGCCATCGACAGCCAGGCGTCCTCCGGGGGGAGCACCCGCACCTCGATGGGGAAGCTGATCCGCCAGTCCCTTCGTGCGAACAGGGAGCGGAGTTCGCGCAGCGCCGGGACGAGGCGATCCCGCGGTATCGCGTACTCCTGCTCCTTGAAGCGGACCGTCCGCGAGCTGGTGAAGACCTTGTACGAGGTGTCGCTGTACGTGCGGGCACCGAGCGCCCTGGCCGAGATGCCGTTCATGTACGGCGTGACTGCGGGCGTCAGGTGCGTCAGCCGGTTCACGGCCCCGAAGACCGTGTTGGACAGGAACTGGTCGTCCAACCAGTGCTTGAGTTTCGGCAGCGGCTTCGCGGGGCCTTGGCCGCGGTTGTTGCGTTTGGTCAGGCACCCCTCGGTGTGCGGGAACCAGTAGAACTCGAAGTGTTCGTTGTCGGCGTCGAACTCGTCCAGGCGTGCGAGGACCTCGTTCCACCTCATCGGCTCTTCCCGCGCGTGCAGGAGGAACGATGGAACGGTCCGCCAGGTGACGGCGGTGACGACGCCGAGCGCGCCGAGGCCGGAGCGTGCCGCGTCGAACAGGTCGGGACGCTCGGCGCGCGAGCACGTCACGATGGCGCCGTCGGCGAGGACCAGTTCCAGCGCGGTGACCTGTGAGGCGAGCCCGGCGGTGTCGCGGCCGGTGCCGTGCGTGGCGGTCTGGAGGGCGCCGGCGACAGTCTGCTCCTGGATGTCGCCCATGTTGGCCAGCGCGAGTCCGTGGTCGTCCAGGACGTGGTTGAGTTCGCGCAGTGTGAGCCCCGCTTCGACGGTGACGAGCCCGGACGCGGTGTCGACCGAGCGGACGGCCGTGAGCCCGGTGGGCCGCAGCAGGACGCCCTCCGCGACGGCCGCGCCGGTGAACGAGTGACCCGTGCCCGTCATGCGGACCGTGAGCCCGTCGGAGGCGGCGGTCCGCACCGCCTCGGCCACCTCGTCCGCGGTGCGCGGGGTGCCGACGCGGCGTGGTGCGGCCCGCTGGTTTCCAGCCCAGTTCTGCCAGGTCGGGTGGGTCTTGGGGGACATGCGGTGACTCTAACTCGCCGGCTATTCGCGAGGAAAGCTCATGTTTTGTGACCGGCGGCGACGGTGCGGCGTGAGCGCTGGGACACAGCTGATTTGATGGAGGCATGACTTCGTCCGCGCACACGAGCACGCCCTACGACGCGCTGCTGCTGCTGTCGTTCGGCGGCCCTGAGGGGCCCGAGGACGTGTTGCCGTTCCTGGAGAACGTGACACGCGGCCGCAACATCCCCCGCGAACGCCTGGAAGAGGTGGGGGAGCACTACCACCTGTTCGGCGGGGTCAGCCCGATCAACCAGCAGTGCCGTGACCTCAAGGCCGCCATCGAGGCCGACTTCGCCGCCCACGATGTGGGGCTGCCCGTCTACTGGGGCAACCGGAACTGGACCCCGTACCTCGCCGACACCGTCCGGCAGATGAGGGCGGACGGCATCCGGCACGCCGCCGCGTTCGTCACGTCCGCCTACAGCGGGTACTCCACCAACGACCAGTACCTCGAGGACATCAGGCGCGCACGCGAGGAGGTACCGGACGCGCCCGTCATCGACAAGCTGCCCGTCTACTGCGACCGGCCCGGCTTCCTCGAACCTTTCGTGGACGCCACCCGAGACGCGCTCGACCGGCTCCCCGAAGACGCACGGCTGGTCTTCACCGCGCACAGCGTGCCGCTCGCCCAGCCCAACCGGGAACGGTACGTCGCGGAACTGGAGACGGCCGCCCGGACGGTCGCGCGGAAGGCGGCCCCCGGGAAGCCGTGGGACCTCGTCTACCAGAGCCGCAGCGGCCCACCGACCCAACCGTGGCTGGAGCCCCAGATCACCGACCATCTGGAGAAGCTGAGCGGCGAGGGCGTCCGCGGCGTCGCGGTCGTCCCGATCGGGTTCGTCTCCGACCACATGGAGGTCAAGTTCGACCTCGACGTCGAGGCGGCGGAACGGGCCGCCGAACTCGGCGTCGCGTACGCGCGGGCCGCCACCCCCGGCACCGACCCCCGCTTCGCCGCGCTGCCCCGCCACCTTCTCGCCGAGGCGACAGGAGCCACCGCGACAGGAGCCACCGCGACATGAGTCACGCGGACGAACTGCTGGAGCTGGCCGCCGCGACCGCGCGGGAGGCCGGCCGGATGCTGGTCGACAAGCGCCCCGCGGACGGGCCGGACGTCGTCCAGACCAAGTCGTCCCCGACCGACGTGGTCACCCTGATGGACCGCGCCGCCGAACAGCTCATCATCGAGCGGATCCGCGCCGTTCGACCGGACGACGCGTTCCTCGGCGAGGAGGGCGGCGACCACGCGGGCGGCAGCGGCGTCCGCTGGGTGGTCGACCCGATCGACGGGACCGTCAACTACCTCTACGACCTGCCCGACTGGGCGGTCAGCATCGCCGCCGAGGTGGACGGCACGGTCGTCGCCGGGGTGGTGGAGATCCCGCTGCGCGGCGAGACCTACACCGCCGTGCGCGGCGGCGGCGCCCTCCGGCACACCGCGTCCGGCGCCCGCGAACTTCGCGTGAACTCCCGGGTGCCGCTCGGTGAGGCGCTGGTCGCCACGGGGTTCGGGTACGCGGCGGGGCGGCGCGCCCGGCAGGCACGGGTCCTCACCGATGTGCTGCCGCGGGTGCGCGACATCCGCCGGGGCGGCTCCTGCTGCGTCGACCTGTGCTCCCTCGCGGCCGGACGGATCGACGCCTACTACGAGCGCGGTGTCCAGGCGTGGGACATCGCCGCGGGCGGTCTGATCGTCCGTGAGGCGGGCGGACGGATCGAGGGCCTGCACGGCGTTCCGCCCAACCCCGAGCTGACCATCGCCGGGGGACCGGGCACCTTCGAGGCCCTGCACGACCTCCTCGCCCCGCTGGACCCGCTCGGCGACGACTGACCGCCCGGGACGCCGACACGCGGCGACACGCGGCGACACGCGCCGACAGACCGCCACAGGCTGATACGGGGAGCCCGGGACGTGTCCGTCCCGGGCTCCCCGTAAGCTCGTGCGCGTCGTTCAGTCGCAGCGGGGTGGCTCGACGCCGATATCGTTGTTCGCTGCGATCCGGCGCAGGTCGTTGATCTCCTCCTGGCGAATGTCCGCCAGGTAGGTGTCTCCCTCTGCGTGGGCGTTCCGCAGCGACGCGTACGCGTCATCGAGTCGCTGCTGGATCATGCGTGACAACTCGCCCATAGGCCTCCTCCCGGATCGTGCCCAGGCTTACCCAGGCCTAGGCTGAAGGTAAACCTGTTCGCCCTGCAATTTTCGCCGCGATTTGCGTCGAGAACGGCACGGCGCGGACGACGATCCGCTGAACAGGTGTTTACGGGCGCCTTACGGCTCCCGTGGCATATCTGGAACCCCGGGGCGGCGGTCGCCCCGGCCATGGAGGGGGACCCGTGCGTGTGCTAGTCGTCGAGGACGAGCGCGTGCTCGCCGACGCGATCGCGACCGGTCTGCGCCGGGAGACGCTGGCCGTGGACGTCGCCTACGACGGCGCGGGCGCGCTGGAGCGGGCGGGCGTCAACGACTACGACGTGATCGTGCTGGACCGTGACCTGCCCAAGGTCCACGGCGACGACGTCTGCAAGCAGCTCGTCGCGCAGCGCTACCCCGCCCGGATCATCATGTTGACGGCGGCGGGCGAACTGGACGACCGGGTCGAGGGCCTGTCCATCGGCGCCGACGACTACCTGGCCAAGCCGTTCGCGTTCGCCGAGCTGATCGCCCGGGTGCGGGCCCTCGGCCGCCGCGCCGCCGCGCCGCTGCCGCCCGTGCTGGAACGCGCCGGGATCACCCTCGACCCGGCCCGCCGGGAGGTCGCCCGCGACGGCCGTCCCATCGAGCTGACCCGCAAGGAGTTCGCCGTCCTGGAGGTGCTGCTCAGCGCGGACGGCGCCGTCGTCAGCTCCGAGCACCTCCTGGAGAAGGCCTGGGACGAGCACATCGACCCGTTCACGAACGTCGTCCGCGTCACGATGATGACGCTGCGCAAGAAGCTCGGCGACCCCCCGGTGATCGAGACCGTGCCCGGGGTGGGATACCGGCTGTGACCACCGAGCCCACGCCGCAGCACGGCCCCGACGAACCGCGGCGGCCGGGGACCGGCGAGCACCGCGCCTGGCGGCGCCCCGGCCCGCAGCAGGTCCCGCAGCCGCCACCGGCCGTCAAGGGGATGTGGCACGGCGGCGATATGAAGGCGCTGCCCCGGATGAGCGTCCGGCTCCGCCTCACCCTCCTGTACGGGCTGCTGTTCTTCCTGGCGGGCGCGCTGCTGGTGTTCGTGATGTCGCTGCTGATGGCCGACATCCTCGGCGGCGTCAAGGTGATCGGCTTCAACATCACCGACGAGCAGGCCGCCGCGTTCCAGCGCCAGTTCGTCGAGCAGACGATGCGGCGGCTCGTCGGACGGTCGCTGCTCGCGCTCGGCGGGGTCGGCATCATCACGCTGGTGCTCGGCTGGTTCGTCGCCGACCGGGCGCTCGGCCCGCTGCAGCGGGTCACGACCACGGCCCGCCGCCTGTCGGAGAGCACGCTGCACGAGCGGATCGCGCTGGAGGGCCCAGACGACGAGATCAAGGAACTGGCCGACACGTTCGACGCGATGCTGGAACGGCTCGGGCAGGCGTTCGACTCGCAGCGCCGCTTCGTCGCCAACGCCTCCCACGAACTGCGCACCCCCCTCGCGATCAACCGCACGCTGCTGGAGGTCGCGCTCGGCGACCCCGACGTCTCCGACGACCTGCGCGCCGTCGGCCGGACGCTGCTGGCGACCAACGCCCGCCACGAGCGGCTCATCGAGGGGCTGCTGCTCCTCGCCCGCAGCGAACGGGAACTGGTGACCCGCACGCCCGTCGACCTGGCCGAGGTGGCCACGACCGTGCTGGAGCGCCCCGGCCGGGGCGGCGACGGCACCGATGTGACCGTCCATCCGGAGTTGACGCCGGGGAAGGCGCTCGGCGACCCGGTGCTGCTGGAACATCTGGTGTCCAACCTCGTCGACAACGCCGTGAAGCACAACGTCGAGGACGGCGGCGAGCTGTGGATCCGCACCGGCATGCTGGAGGGGTACGCGACCGTGCAGGTGGAGAACACCGGGCCCGTCGTCCCCGCCTACGAGGTCGAGCGGCTGTTCGAGCCGTTCCGGCGGCTGAACGCCGACCGGGTCGAGTCGTCCAAGGGCGCCGGGCTCGGCCTGTCCATCGTCCGGTCGGTGGTACTGGCGCACCGCGGTGCCGTGTACGCGGCGCCGCGTCCCGGTGGCGGGCTGATCGTCACCGTCCGCCTCCCTCCCGGCTGAGCCCGCACCGTCCCGCCGCGAAGCGTGCTACCTGAGCGCGGCCGTCGCCACGGTCGGGTCGCCGTCGTAGTCCATCTCCAGACCGACGAACCTGTGGCCGCGCACCCTGGCGGCCGTTCCGTTGTAGAGCAGGGGGATGAGGGCCAGGTCGTCCAGCGCCGTCTTCTCGGCCTGCCGGAACAGGCTCGTCCGGGTGTCGGCGGAGTGCGTCCTGAGCGCCGTGGAGATCAGGTCGTCGAAGCGGACGTTCTTCCAGCCGGCCAGGTTGGAGTACTGGTTCTCACCGGTCGCCACCAGCGTGCCGCCCAGCAGCGGCCACAGCATCGTGTAGGCGCTGGGATAGTCGGGGCCCCAGGGGAACAGCACCAGACCGGACGCGTCGTCCGCGACCACATCCTTCCGGAACCGTTCGTACTCGGTGATCGGGACGCCCCTCATCTCGACCTTCCAACCGAGCGACGGCGACTCGAGCATGGTCTTCACGGCCTCGACGAACCGCCGGTACTCCGGCCTCTCCAGGTAGTAGAGCCGGATCGTGGTCCCCGGCTTGAGCCCCGCCCGCCGCGCGAGCTCCTGGGCCTTCGCCGGGTTCGCCTCCGCGCACGAGGGGCAGGCGCCGGGCTCGCCGAACCCGGGGATCGACGCCGGGACGATGCCGTGGGCGGGCTTGTAGACGCCGCCGAACAGCTCGCTGAGCTTCCTGCGGTCGATGAGGTGGGACACCGCCTCCCGCGCCTCCCTGGACTTCATCGGCCCCCGCGCGGTGATCGGGACCAGCAGCCGGGTGAACGCCGTGGTCCGCGACCTCACATCGGGCTTGAGGGGCTCGCCGAGGGAGTCGATCGAGGTGGGCGCCCAGTCGACCTGACCTGAGGTGTAGGCGACGCCGCCGAGATCCGGGGTCGTGACCATGGAGATCTCAACACCGTCCAGTCTGGTCTTGCCGAACGCCCAGGCGTCGTTACGGGTCAGGACGACGCGCACGCTCGGCCGGTACTCCTTCAGCTTGAACGGACCGTTGCCGACCGGGTGCTTGTTGTAGGTCGTGTTGTCGTGCCTTCCCGCGGCCTGGGGGACGGGCATGAACGCGGGTTCGGCCAGCCGGGTGGAGAAGTCGCAGTTGGGGGAGGTGAGCGCGACGCTCAGCTCCGTGTCGGAGACCGCCACGACCCCGGACAGCGTCTCGGATCTGCCGTCCGCGACCGCGGCGAAGCCCTCGATGTCGTTCAGCAGGTAGGAGCCGCCGCCCTCGCTCGTGACCGCGGCGCTGCGCGCCCAGCCACGCGCGAAGGCCCGCGCGTCGACGGGCTCGCCGTTGCCGAACGTCGTCCCGCCCCTGATGCCGATCTTCCACTGCCGGCAGTCCGGGCCCGGCGTGATCCGGGTCGCGAGCCGGTTGCGCGCGACACCGTCCGCGCCGACCTCGGTCAGGCCGGTGAAGAGCTGCTTGGTCAGGAAACGTCCGGTACCGGAGAAGACATGCGACGGGTCGATCACGTCGTTGATCGTGCCGGCCGAGAGTCCCGTCATCCGGAACGTGCCGCCCGTCCGGCCGGCCGGCGCCGGCGGGGGGTCGTCGCCGCCGGTGAGCTGGACGGCGATCACGGTGCCCGCCACGACCAGGGCGACCAGCGCGGCGCCGCCGGCGCCCGCCAGCACGCCGATGCCGCGCCTTCTGCCTCTCACCCTGCCCCTCACCGGGGCGGTGGGGCCCATGCCCAGGTGCGGAGGGGAGTGCGGAGGCGGCACGGGGAGAGGCGGCCACGCGGTGTGCCCCTGCGGGCCCTGGGGCGGGAACGGCGACGGATGCGCCCATGCCGGCGACTGCGGCGACTGTGGCGACTGCGGCGACTGCGGCGACGGAGTGGGCGGCGACGGAACGGTCCGCAGCCGCGCCGACTCGGTGGCCGCCGTCACGGCGCCCTGGGTCAGGATCACCGAGTCCTCGCCGCCGGCCGCCTCCGGCGCGACCTCCGGCTTCGGCAGGCTCCCCGCGAGGTCCAGCAGGTGCGCCAGGACGCTCGGGGACGTCGGACGCAGCGCCGGGTCCTTGCTGAGGCAGTCCGCGACGACCTGGCGCAGCGGTTCCTCCAGATCCCCGAGGTCCGGCGGCAGGGCGAGGATCCGGTGCATGACCGCGGGAATGGAGTCCTGCCCGAACGCGGGCCGCGCCGTGGCCGCGTACACCATCGTGGTGCCCCACGCGAACACGTCGGCCTCCGGCCCGACCGGCGCCCCGGAGATCTGCTCGGGCGCCATGTAGGCGGGCGTGCCGACGGCGGTGCTCGACAGCGTGCCGGTCGCGTCCAGCGCCCGCGCGATACCGAAGTCGATCACGCGCGGGCCGTCCGGCGCGAGCAGCACGTTCGCGGGCTTGAAATCGCGGTGCACGACGCCCGCCTGGTGGATGGCGGCGAGCGCCGTCATCGTCCCGATCGCCAGCCGGTCCAGGTCGGTGCCGCGCCGCGGGCCCTCGTCCGCCAGCACCCGCGACAGCGGCGGACCGTCGATGTACTCGCTGACGATGTACGGGCTGTCGCCCTCGACGTCGGAGGCCAGGACGCGAGCCGTGCAGAACGCCGAGACGCGCTGCGCCACCGCCACCTCGGCCGCGAACCGCGCCCTGGCCTTCGGGTCGCCGCTGAAGCGAGCGTGCAGCAGCTTCACGGCGACCCGGCGGCCCTGGTCGTCCTCCCCGAGGTAGACGGTGCCCTGACCGCCCGACCCGAGGAGGCCGGTCAGCCGGTAGGAACCGAGATACGAGGGATCACCCTCGCGAAGGGGGGTGATCTCCGTCGTCACTTGCTCACGGTTCCGAAGGCGGCTGCGGTCGCGGCGTTGCGGTCCTGGCGCCACTCCCAGCGCAGGATGTCACCGGACGGGGACGGCTTGAACTTGATGTAACCGGCGGCGCACTGGTTCGGGTCCATGCCCGTGAACGGTGTCTCCTGGTACTCGATCTCCGAGCTGTTCGCGTCACCGGACAGGTGCGAGAGCCGGGTACGGCACTCGATGCTCGCGTTGGCCGGGTACGTGTACGTCGCGAGCCCGACCGAGTAGGCGAGCGTGAACCGGACCTGGAAACTGGTGTTGCCCGAACCGGCGCCCGGCTGCGTGCCGTTGCCCCGGAACACCCCGATGAGCCCCCCACGCGTGCTGGTGAGGGTCGGCGACGGCAGCACGGGCGGCGAGTAGGTGGTCGGCGGCACGTACGGGTCGGGGTCGTCGTCGCCGGAGGCGGCGATGACGATCGCCACGATCACGATCACCACGATGAGCACGAGGACGCCACAGCCGATCGCGAGGGCCGGTCCGGCGCCGCCGGACCGCTTGGGCGGCGCGTACCCCGGCATCGTCGGCCCGGGCGGGCCAGGTGGGCCCGGCATCGGCGGCCGGCCCATCGGCATGCCATGCTGCTGCGGCGGGGGCGGCATCGCCCCGCCCTGGTACATCGGCATCGGCGGCGGCGTGATCGGCTGGGGCGGCGGGGTGTTCGGCCCCGGCATCCCGCCCTGGTGCATCGGCATCGGCGGCGGGGTGATCTGCTGCTGCGGCGGCTGCGGGCGGGGCGCCGGCGGCACCGGAGGCGGCGGCGCGAGCTGCGACGCGATCCGGGTGCCCTGGTTCAGCAGTTCCTCCTGCCCGCCGCCCTGGCCCGCGGGCGCAGCGCCGACGTGCCCCAGCAGGTTCAGCAGGAGCTGCGCGGCCGGTGGACGCAGGCCCGCGTCCTTGGACAGGCAGCGTCCGATCAGGTCGCGCAGCGGGCCCGGGGGCAGCGCGGACAGGTCCGGCTCCTCGTTGAGGATCCGGTTGATGATGACCGGCAGCGTCTCCGCTTCGAACGGCGACTGCCCGGTCGCGGCGAACACCATCGTCGCGGCCCAGGCGAAGATGTCCACGGCCGGGGTCAGCGGCGCGCCGGTGAGCTGCTCGGGCGCCAGGTAGCCGGGCGTGCCGACCACCATGCCGGTGGCGGTCACCGCGCTCTCCTGCGAGTTGACCGTCCGGGCGATGCCGAAGTCGACGACGCGGGGGCCGTCGGACGCGAGCATGACGTTGTTCGGCTTGAAGTCGCGGTGGACGATCCCGGCCTCGTGGATGGCGGCGAGCGCCGTCACCGTGCCGATCGCCAGCCGTTCCAGCTCCTCGGGGCTGCGCGGCCCGTCGTGCGCGACCACGTCGTGCAGCGAGGGACCGTCGATGAACTCGCTGACGACGTACGGCTGGTCGCCCTGGACGTCGGCCTCCAGGACGCGAGCCGTGCAGAACGGCTCGACCTTCTGCGCCGCGGCGACCTCCCGGGTGAACCGGGCGCGCGCGGCGGGATCGTTCGCCATCTGGGCGTGCAGCAGCTTGACGGCGACGTACTCGCCTCCCGGCGCCCTGCCGAGAAAGACGGCGCCCTGGCCACCGGCGCCGAGCCGCCCGACGACCTCGTACTGCCCGAGTGCCCTAGGATCGCCCGGCTCCAGCGGAGCGGCATCCGGCATCTGTCCTCCAGTGACCCGCAGTGATGTCCCGCGATGATGTGCGCCGGGCCCGATGGGGGCCGTGTGCCGGCGATCGCCGGGCAGGCCCCGCAGGGGACCCGCCCCCAACCTCAGGCGGGCACGATATCGCGTTAGTTCAGACGTTTCACCGAAGAGTCTGGTTCGACGGTCGACCAGGTCGCGTCGGCCGCCCCGGCGCGCCGGGCAGGTCGGCGCGCGCAACGCCGCCCGGACCGATATGATCCCCGACCGCCGCGGGATCCACGGCGGGGCGTTCACCGTTCAGGGAGCGGGACGGTGACATCTCGGTCAAATGTGTGACGGAAGACACAGTACGAGGAAGAGATGCGGGTGATAGGTGTCACTCGTGGGGACGGTCGCGCCTCGTGTGTCGCAGGTCACCAATCGTGACAGAATTTCCCGCCCGGATCGGGCACAAGAACGGCCCCCCGAGCGTTAGTTCCGCGCGACGGGGCGCATAAAGCACTGAGGGGGATGGAGACAGAAGATGGCGACCGACTACGACAGCCCACGCAAGACAGACGACGATCTCAGCGAGGACAGCCTCCAGGAGTTGCAGGCCCGCCGCGCGGACAAGGCGGCCAGCATCATCGACGAGGACCTGGACGCCGGTGAGGTCGCCGAGCTTCCAGGCGCCGACCTGTCGAACGAGGAGCTCACCTTCCGGGTGGTTCCGCGGCAGGCCGACGAGTTCACCTGCACGCGCTGCTTCCTGGTGCACCACCGCAGCCAGTTGGCCACGGAGAAGAACGGTCAGCCGGTCTGCCGCGAATGCGCCGCCTGACCGGGAGTGGCCGCCGGGTGACGGGAGAGATCGAACGACGTGATGACGAGGTGGAGCCGTCCGGCCATGACGGCTCCACGGAGGTCGGTGAGCTGATCGGACGGCTCGCCGGCGACGAGCGCATGGACCGTGCGACCCGCGGCCGCCTGCTCGGACGGCTGGCCGGCCTGCTCGGTCAGAACGCCCGCAGGGCGGGCGCCGCGGGTGTCGCGCGCGGCCGGTGGCTCGGCGAACTGCTCGTCGAGGCCGCCCCGCACATCCCCATCCGTGACATCGAGACCCTCCAGGCCCACCATCCCGGCCTGCTGGGCGAGGAACTCGCCGACAAGATCGTCAAGGTCGCCGCGAACGGCACGACCGCGGTCGGCGCCGCCGGGGGCGCGCTCGCCGCGGTGGAGTTCGCCGCCCCGCCGCTGCTGCTGACCGCGCCCGCCCAGCTCGCCGCCGAGACCCTCGTGATCGCGGCCATCGAGGTCAAGATGATCGCCGAGCTGCACGAGGTGTACGGCGTCCGCGTCCAGGGCGGCGGCACCGCCCGCGGCGCCGCGTTCGTCACGTCCTGGGCCCGGCAGCGCGGCGTCAACCCCCTGGAGACCGGGTCCCTCACCAGCGCGCTGGGCACGGCCGCCAAGTCGGCCCTGCGCAAACGGCTGCTGCGCACCTTCGGCCGCAGCCTCGGCACCATGGGACCGTTCCTCACCGGCGCCGCCGCCGGGGCGGCCCTCAACCGGTCCGCCACCAAGGCCCTCGCCGCCAAGATCCGCAAGGACCTCGGCGCGACCGTCGGCCCGCCCTCCATCCCCCCGAGTACCCACTGATTCGCAGGCTGTGTTTAATACAGGCCCGGCCCACTCCGCTCGCCTGGCGGCTCGCTACGTAACCTGTCCTGGTGCGAACGCGGCATCGCTTCGCGATCTGCCCGGTTCCGCTCGCCTTTAGCTTCGCTGCACCGGGCGGGTAACGCGTTCGCACGCGGGCTGTGTTTATTGCAGGACCGGCCCACTGCGCTCGCCTGACGGCTCGCTACGTAACCGTTCCTGGGGCGAACGCGGCATCGCTTCGCGATCTGCCCGGTTCCGCTCGCCTTTAGCTTCGCTGCACCGGGCGGGTAACGCGTTCGCACGCGGGCTGTGTTTATTGCAGGACCGGCCCACTGCGCTCGCCTGGCGGCTCGCTGCGTGACCGTTCCTGGGGCGAACGCGGCATCGCTTCGCGATCTGCCCGGTTCCGCTCGCCTTCGGCTTCGCTGCACCGGGCAGACAATGCGTTCGCGCGTGGGCTGAGGCGACGCCGAAACGAGCCCAAGCCCTGTGTCAGACCTCGGACCTGAGGTTCGACGGGAGTTCGCCGGTGCCCTTGGCCCACTGCCTGGCTGCGGCGCGGGTGGCGAGCAGCCGCGCGAGCTCCATCCCGACGCCCATCACCACGGCCCAGCCGATCGCCTCGGTCAGCGCGACCTCCGGGGACTCGGGGTTCGTCGGCGGCTCCTTCCCGGTGCTCTTCTTCCAGGCCAGCGTGATCGCCTTCTTCGCGACGAAACCGCCCGCGAAGGCCGCGGCGCCGGCCATCACCCGCCAGCCGAGGTCGCCCTTGTCCGCCATCTTCGTCCTCCAGTCGTCCTGTCCTGTCCGACGCTACCGGAACGGCCCGCCCCCGGCGCCGCCGAACAATTGGCCTGCGATCCGGGCCGATGTCAATACGATTGATCCATGACAGAGCAGCCGCGTACCTCCCATGTGCCCGCCAAGCCCTCCCTGGACGGCCTGGAGGACAAGTGGGTACGCGTCTGGGAGGACGACGGCGTCTACCGCTTCGACCGCACGCGCCCGCGCGGTGAGGTCTTCTCGATCGACACCCCACCGCCCACGGTGAGCGGTTCCCTCCACGTCGGTCACGTCTTCTCCTACACCCACACCGACACCGTCGCGCGGTACCACCGCATGCGCGGTCGGGCGGTCTTCTACCCCATGGGCTGGGACGATAACGGGCTGCCCACGGAGCGACGCGTCCAGAACCACTTCGGCGTCAGGTGCGACCCGTCGCTTCCGTACGACCCGGACTTCCAACCCCCGGCCAAGCCCGACGCCAAGCGCCAGCAGCCCGTGTCGCGGCGCAACTTCATCGAGTTGTGCGAGCGGCTCACCGCCGTGGACGAGAAGGCGTTCGAGGAGATGTGGCGCCGCGTCGGCCTGTCGGTCGACTGGAACCACCTGTACACGACGATCGGGGACGTCGCCCGGACGGCCTCGCAACGCGCGTTCCTGCGCAACCTGGCGCGCGGTGAGGCGTACGTGTCCGAGGCGCCGACCCTGTGGGACGTCACGTTCCGCACGGCCGTAGCCCAGGCCGAACTGGAGGACCGCGAGCAACCCGGCGCCTTCTACCGGATCCGTTTCCACGGGGACGAGCGGCCCGTCTACATCGAGACGACCCGTCCCGAACTGCTGCCCGCCTGTGTCGCCCTGGTCGCGCACCCGGACGACGAGCGGTACCAGGAACTTTTCGGGACGACCGTCCGCACACCGCTGTTCGGCGTCGGCGTCCCCGTCGTCGCGCACCGGCTGGCCGAGCCCGACAAGGGGTCCGGCATCGCGATGATCTGCACGTTCGGCGACGTCACGGACGTCACCTGGTGGCGCGAACTCGACCTGCCCACCCGCGCGATCATCGACTGGGACGGCCGGCTCGCCGCCGACCCGCCGGACGGCGTCCCCGCGCACCCCTACGACGAACTCGCGGGCAAGACCGTGCACTCCGCCAGGGAACGGGTCGTCGAGCTGCTGCGCGACTCCGGCGATCTCGACGGCGAACCCCGCAAGATCAGCCGACCGGTGAAGTTCTACGAGAAGGGCAACAAGCCCCTGGAGATCGTCACCACCCGGCAGTGGTACATCCGCAACGGCGGACGGGACGAGGGCGTCCGCGCCGAACTGCTCGCCCGCGGCCGTGAGCTGCGCTGGCATCCCGGCTACATGCGGGCCCGCTACGAGAACTGGGTGGAGGGCCTGAACGGCGACTGGCTGATCTCCCGCCAGCGGTTCTTCGGCGTGCCGATTCCCGTCTGGTATCCGCTGGACGACTCCGGGGAGCCCCGCTACGACGCGCCGATCGTCCCGTCCGAGAACGCGTTGCCGGTCGACCCGTCGTCCGACGTCCCGCCGGGCTTCACCGAGGAGCAGCGCGGCAGGCCGAACGGTTTCGTCGGCGACCCCGACGTCATGGACACCTGGGCGACGTCGTCGCTGACCCCGCAGATCGCGGGCGGTTGGGAGCGCGACACCGACCTGTTCGGCCGGGTCTTCCCGTACGACCTGCGGCCCCAGGCTCACGACATCATCCGGACGTGGCTGTTCTCCACGGTCGTCCGCGCCCATCTGGAACACGGATCGCTGCCGTGGCGGGCCACCGCGCTGTCCGGATGGATCCTCGACCCCGACCGCAAGAAGATGTCCAAGTCGAAGGGGAACGTCGTCACCCCGATCGACCTGCTGCACCAGTACGGCTCCGACGCCGTCCGGTACTGGGCGGCCGGGGGACGTCCCGGCACCGACACCGCGTTCGACACCGGCCAGATCAAGGTCGGTCGCCGTCTCGCCATCAAGATCCTCAACGCGTCGAAGTTCGTTCTCGGCCTCGGCGAGGTCCCGCCGGACGCGCCGGTGACCGAGCCGCTCGACCGGGCGATGCTGGCGACGCTGTCCGGTGTCGTCCAGGACGCGACCGAGGCGTTCGAGGGCTACGACTACGCACGGGCCCTGGAACGCACGGAGCGGTTCTTCTGGGAGTTCTGCGACGACTACCTCGAACTGGTCAAGACCCGCGCCTACGGCGACGGCCCGGACGCCCGGTCGGCGCGGGCTGCCCTGCGCACCGCGCTGTCGGTCCTCCTCCGCCTGTTCGCCCCCGTCCTGCCGTTCGTGACCGAGGAGGTGTGGTCGTGGTGGCGGCACGGGTCGGTGCACACCGCGTCGTGGCCGTCGAAGGCCGAACTGCCGCCGGGCGGCGACCCGGCCGTCCTCGCGGCGACGGGCGAGGCGCTCCGCCAGGTCCGTAAGGCCAAGTCGGAGGCGAAGGCGTCGATGCGCGCGGACGTGACCCGCGCCGTCGTCCGGGGCGCCGAGGTCACCCAGATCGCCCGCCCGGACCTGGCGGCCGCGGGCCGCATCGCCGACCTGACCCTGGAGTCCGCCCCCGCCGCCCTGAGTGTCGAGGTGACCCTGGCCCCCACCCCCTGACCGACCGCCGATCGATCTCGCGTGTACGAACCGCACCGGATATCGACGCTCCGGCGGCGCCGACAATAGGGAATGGGCGGACAGCGTGACTTCTGCCCGTCCACCACGAGAAACGCCGCTCAGAAGGGGCAGTTGAACAGGTAACCTTCCCCGGTGAATGTCGCCAATGAGGAATAGCGGGCCATCTTTGGCTGCTAGGCTGCCGCGAAACGCGTCCGGTGCGGCCGGGCCTTGGTATGTCACAGGGCGCGGAACCGCTGCGGGAAAGGACGGGCGTGGCACCGCCAGAAGGCTTAGGCAACGACCGGCCAGGCGCGACCATGAGACCGGCGCCGCCGACGTCACCGTTCGGCGGCGCCCCGGTGACGGCGGCCGGTGGAGGCGTGGAGTTCGACCCTCCGGTGATCGAAGCGTTCGGTGGCAGGCTCATTCAGGCGGTGGGCAAGGAACTGACCGCGGCCCGCAAGCACCTGAACGGGGCCCCGCGGCAGGTGGAGGCCACCGCGTTCACCACGTTCTGCATTCCGCTGGCCCACGTCTACGTCCAGGCCACCGAGTACGCGGACGTCGATCTCGTCACCAAAGAGAAGGTCCTGACGGACTACGACGCCAAGCTCAAGAAGACCGCCGCGATCCTGCGCGAGGCGGACAGGAAGAGCGCACCCAAGAGTAAGTAGCCGCCACGCGCCAAGAGGAGTCCGGAGTGGCCGACAATGGCTTAAGCGCCCTGGAGAACGTCGCCAAGGCCGCCTATTGGGAGGCGACCATAGCGGCTTTCTTCATTCCCAACGCCTGGTCCATGGTGGCCATCATCTACCAGGCGCAGTCGAACCCGGGGCAGCTCTGGGACGCCGCCGACGAATGGTACGAGGTCAAACAGCGCCTGGTGGCGGCCGACAAGGAGGTCACGGCACAGCTCAAGGCACTGAGCGAGCGTGACTGGTCGGGCGAGGACCGCGACGCGTTCGACAAGAAGCTGCACGACTACCAGAACCAGATCCGGCTCTCCTACGCTTTCGCCGTCGCCGTCCATCTCATGCTCAAGATCATGGCCATGCTCATCGCCATGTTCATCATGATGATGTGGGCCTTCGCCACGATCATCTTCATCTACGCGATGATCATTCTGGTGCTGTGGGGCTTGATGGCCGTCCCGGTCTTGAATACCTGGGCTACAGCTGCGCTTTCCTCGGTGCGGGCACAGGCCACCGTGATCACAGGCCAGCTCTACATGATCCTCAAGTCGGCGGCGGCGGGTCTGGAGACCTTCGGGAAAGGGGCCGCAGCCACACTGGGTGGGCTGATGGCCATCGACGTCACTGGCCAGATGCTGACGGGGAACACCGCTGCCTACGCCGACTTCGGCCAGGCGGCCGTGAACAGCTTGGACGACGTGGCCAAAGGCCATCTCGCCCTTTTGGAGCAGAAACTGACCGGCCAGTTCATGAAGGGGAAGAGGCTGGGCGGCGCCGACCTAGGAGCGATCGGTAAGTACAAGTTTCCGGCGGCGAAAATCCCGAAGAACGCGCGGCCCTGGTTTGAAAAAATCGGCGGAGTCAAGGGTGCGTTCGATGTAGGTGTCCCAGGTGCTGAGGAGGGAACCTATCCCGCTGGAGGATCACCGACCGTCACCCGGCCCGTCACGGGGCTCGGCGAGAAGTACGGCGACCCATTCGTTACGCGGACCGATGCGCTTCCTCCATCGTGATTGGAACGACGATAATGTCATCGCCTCAGGAAATTGAGTTTGATAACATGACTGAGGGCCTTCCTTTGGTCTTTGGCTCATGTATCGTCATTGGTGGGGGAGCGGTCTGGCTGGGAATCAGGCAGGACGGCTGGTTGGCGATCTTCCTCTTCGCGATAGCTGCCCTCGTACTGGTTTACGTGGTCTATGTCACGCAATCTCTACTGCGTGTGGGCCCGAGCAAGTTGTCGCTGACGCCTAAGGGGCTGGTTTACAAGGTCGGGGGGAAATGGGACTTGGTGCCGTCCGAAGCCATCGAGGCGGTCGGGCTGGTGCGTCACCGGGGGGCGGGGGTGCCGGCGGAACTGTTGCTCTGGTACGACCCGTCCCGGATGGCGGAGGTGCCGAAGAACATCCGGCGGCGTGAGACGGCCCCCGGGCAGATCCGACTCGCGCATGTCATGGACGAGCGGAACTTCTTCCCGCCCCACCGGGTCAAGGAGGTTCGGGAACTCGTCCAGGCCCATGGGCTGGGGGAGTGGCGGAACCGTGGGGCGGGGACCTGACACCTCAGTTCATTCCAGGGAGGTTGGAGTACGTCTCGTCGGCGGTGACGGCCATGGCGAGCATGACCACGTCCCAGCCGGTGGAGCCGTTGGTCCGCAGGTCCACGGTCCAGGAGTCGCCGCTGATCGCGATGGTGGCGATCGGAGCGCCGGAGGTGTCGACGGCGTCGAATGAGTCCCACGCCGCATTGGTCGTGATCGTTCCCATCGGTGCGCCGTCCGCGTCCTGGACGGTGAACTCCACCTTGAGGATCGCCAGTCGGCGTTTCTTCTTCTTGACGAGCGCGGAGGGAATCCCGTCGGCCGCCGTCACACGGCACTCGTCGTCGTCCTCGGCGTCGAATTCGGGCATCTCGAACAACAGCGTGCCGTCCGTCCGGACGATCCGCAGGGTTCCGCCCGAGGTGAACATCGTGCGCCAGGTTCGGCGCGGGCGCTCCACCCTGGCCAGCACGTTGCCGTCCCAGTCGGTGAAGACGTCGTCGGAGTAGAGCAGTTCGCCGGTTCCGAAGAGCATGCTCATCGCTCGAAGTTCCTCCGCATCTGCTCGAAGATCTTGTTCGCGTCGCGGAGGCCGCCGGTGAACAGGTCCTGGATGCCCGCGATCGTCTCCTTGAGTTCGGCCGGGTCGGGCTGCAGATCAGCGGGGTTCGCGGTGCCGAATACCTCGCCGGTGAGTTCGTCCAGTTGACGCTGGAGGTCTTGCTTGGCCGCACGTGCGACCTCGACGATGATCTCGGCCAGGCTCTCCGAGCCCTCGCGCATGGCGCGGGGATCGATCCGGAGTTCGGCCAGGTCACCGGAAGGCCCCCAACCGATCTTGACGCGACCGTCGGCCGATTCGGCGCGGCCGACCAGTTCGGCCGTCCGTGCCTTCAGCTTCTCCGTGTCGGCCAGTTGACGCTCGGAGGCGCGCAGGATTTTCTCGAAGTCGAACTCGGGGGGTAACAAGGGAGCCCTTCGCTGTCTCGTCTGTCGAATGCCGGTCCAATGTTAGCCATCGGTTCTGGTCGCGTCGGGTGGAATCGACTGTTGGCCGGGGAAAATGCTCGGGGAAGCGAAATATTCAGAGATTTTCGCTAGTGGCCGGTCGCGATCGGTTTGCGGTGCAGGATCGTGCGTTCTGCGGCAGTCCAGGCGGTCGATGTCAGTAGGTACAGGCCTGCTGCCAGGGGGACGAAAGCCGCCACGGCGACCGTTCCGAAAGGTGCGAGGCGGGCGGCCGTGCCTATCGGGCCCTCGGCCGTCACTCGGCGGGACGACCACGTGGCCACGGCTGCTAGAAGCGCGAACAGGCCCAGGAAGACCAGGGAGGGCGGGGAGAACAGGCCGGCGCCGACGACGCCGATCCAGTTCTGTCCGAGCGGTGCCGCCAGCAGTGTGTGCGTGAGGAGCAGGTTCTGGTGGCCCGCGACCGTCGCGGAGACGAACAGTCGGTACATGACCATGAAGAAGGGCACCTGTACGAGCAACGGCAGGCATCCGGCGGCCGGTGAGACGCCGTCTGCCTCGAAGAGGGCGGCCGTCTCCCGCCGGAGCCGCTGCGGATCGTTCGCGTGCTTCTTCTGGAGCTTCCATACCTCGGGCATCAGGCGGGTCCGTGCCCGTTCGCCGCGCGCGACGGCGACGGACAGCGGAACCATCAGGAGGCGCACCGCGGCGGTGAACACGACGATCGCGAGCGCGGTCGCGAGACCGCCCGCGAGCGGGTGCAGGACGTCCGCGAGCCCTCCGACGAGGGCGGCGGCGATCGAAACGGGAAAGTCGAGCATGGGAGAGCCTTCCGGAGAGAGGAGATCGGTGGCGTGCCGGCCGCGCTCAGGCGGCCGCGATCTCCGTTCCGGGGGCTCGGGGACGGGGACGTCCCGCCGCGTCCGGATCGCGTTGCGGAAGGTAGGCCGTGCGGAGGGTTCGGTCGCGCAGGGTCGTCCGGACCCGTGCCGGTGTGGAGTGGTGGCGGGTCGTGGAGAGCCGCGCGCCGGCCAGGAACAGCAGGCCCGTCACGGCGACCGTGGCCAGGGCCAGCAGGATCGGGCCGTCGGAGGCGGCCCACCCGGCCACGGCGAATCCGCGGAGTGTCGCGGAGATCACCAGTGACCAGATCACGTGCGGGCCCTTCTCGACGGTGTCCGTTCTGATCGACGCTCGCCGGGCGCGGTGGGTTCCCCGATGTTCGGTATGCGTGTTTCTTCCGTGAGTGGGCGAAATTTCCGGGCGGGGGCATACTGCGGAGCGGGTAGGGTCAACTGCCGGACTCGCCCGGCGGCGGCGTTTCAGCGTCGGCCGGGCATCGCGCCCTGGGTAGGGTCGTGAGGTTTCCGGCACGTGAGCGGCGAGGTGGACGCGTGAGCAAGGTCGATGTGCTGATCCGGCGGCTGGATCCCGGGCTTCCCCTACCCCGGTACGCGCATCCGGGCGACGCGGGCGCCGATCTCGTCGCGGCCGTGGACGTCCGGCTGCCCCCCGGGGAACGCGCCGTCGTCCCGACCGGCATGGCGATCGCGCTGCCCGATGGCTACGCCGCTTTCATTCACCCCAGGTCCGGTTTGGGCGCTAGGTTGGGGGTGACGATAGTCAACGCACCCGGTACGGTCGACGCCGGCTATCGGGGTGAGATCAAGGTGACCCTGCTGAACACCGACCCCCGCGCCACGGTGAGCCTGCGGCGTGGAGATCGCATCGCGCAGATGGTCGTGCAGCGGGTGGAACGGGCGGTGTTCCACGAGGTCGCGGAGCTTCCCGGATCGGCGCGCGGAACCGACGGATTCGGCTCCACCGGCGGATTCGGTCGCGGACCCGGCGAGCGTGGGCTCGCGGGCGCGGATAATGCAGGCAATGAGCACAGTCGAGAAGGAGCGTGAATCGTGGTTTTTGGACGTCGCCGGCAGGCCGAGGAGCCCGAGAAGGGGCCCGAGGTGACCGAGGAGCCGGCGGAGACCGCCGAGGAGGCTCCCGCCGATGAGGCCGCCGCCGAGGCGGCGCCCGCCGGAGGCGGTCCCTGGGACTCCGAGGACTCCTTCCCCGATTTGCAGCGGCTCGACTTCGGGTCCCTCCGGATTCCGGTGGCGGAGGGGCTCGGTTTCCAGGTGAACTTCGAGGCCACCCAGGTGGACGAGGAGGGCAACCCGCTCGACGGGCGTCCCGTCGCGGTCCTGGTGCAGTACGAGGAGAGCGCCATGCAGTTGCAGGCGTTCGCGGCCCCGAAGCGCAGCGGCATCTGGGACGACGTGCGCCGTGAGACCGCCAAGGACATCCAGGAGGAGGCCAAGGGCCAGATCCAGGAGGGCGAGGGCCCGTTCGGCCCCGAACTGCTGGCGATGGTGCCGCAGCCGCTGACCGAGGAGGTCCTCGCGGAGATGCCGGAGGACTTCCGCGCGCAGATCCCCGCCGAGTTCATCGAGCAGGGGTGGGCGCCGCAGATCATCCGTTTCCTCGGTGTGGACGGCCCCCGCTGGTTCCTGCAGGCCGTCGTGCAGGGCGCCGCGATCGAGAACGAGGAGCAGTGGCAGGTCCTGGAGGACGTGCTGCGCGGTGTCGTCGTCGTCCGCGGTGACGCCCCCATGCCCCCGCGCGACCTGCTGGAGTTGCAGATCCCGAAGGAGTTCCGCGAGGGCGGCACCGAGGAGGAAGAGGAGGCCGTGGAGACCTTCGACCCCTTCGAGCGCGGCCCCGAGATCACCGAGGTTCGCTGACCCGGACACCGGCCGCACGCCTTTACGGACGTGCGGCCGGCGGTTTTTCGCGGGGTCGTGCGCGGCCCGGACCTTGCCTTCGACGCCTCCCGGGTGCTGAATCAGGACATGTCGAAGAAGACGCGGAAACGCCGGGCCCGTAAGCGCAGCAAGTCCAACAAGGGCAGGCGGCCCAACGCCCGCCACTGAGCGTTCTAGCCCTCGATCATCTCGAACGTGATCGCGTGCTCGACGCCGACGGCGCGTCCCGCCTCCTCGGCGGCGCCGGTGAGGAACGCCGCCGCGTCGAACTCGGCGCCCAGGTTCGAGAAGTACACCTCGTGCGCGAGCAGCGAGTCGATGCCCGCCCGCAGGTGGCCGGTCACGTCCACATAGTGCGTGGCCCGCGGTGACCCGCCGAACAGCGCGAACCGCACGCCCTGCCACGGGTCGAGGCCGAGGTCGCGGAACACCCACCGGTTGGCGGCGTCCCTGATCGCGTCCGCGACGGCGAGCCCGAGGACCCGGTGGTCGGCCATGTTGAACCCGCCGCCGGGAAACGTCTCCCGGAAGTTCAGCGACAGCACCACCTCCGGCCGGTGCCGCCGGATCGCGGCGGCGAGCGAGCGCCGCAGCGGCAGCCTGTACTCCAGCACGCCGTCCGGGAAGTCGAGGAACTCCACGGTCTCCACGCCGACGATCCGCGCCGCCTCGACCTGCTCGGCGCTGCGGATCCGGGCGACCTCGTCCGGTTCCATCGAGTCGATCCCGGCCTCGCCGCGGGTCGCCATCACCTCGACCACGGTTTTGCCCTGACCGGTCCACTTCGCGATCGCCGCGGACGTTCCGTACTCGACGTCGTCGGGGTGCGCGACGAGCGCCAGCGCCCTTTCCCAGTCCTCAGGTACCTCGTCCATCCCCTCATCCTCGCCCACGGTTACAGGTAGCGCAGCCACAGGTACGGGGTGGCGAGAGCGACCGTGATCAGGGTGACGACGAGGCCGTACCGGGTGAAGTACCAGAAGCTGATGGGCGAGCCGTGGCGGGCGGCGATGCCGAGGACGACGACGTTGGCGCTGGCGCCGATCGCGGTGGCGTTGCCGCCGAGGTCGGCGCCGAGGGCGAGCGCCCACCACAGGACCTGGCCGTCGTCGCCGGGGTACTGCTGGACGAGGTCCGACACGATCGGGCTCATCGTCGCGACGTAGGGGATGTTGTCCACGATCGCCGACAGCCCGGCCGACGCCCACAGCAGCAGCATCGACGCGGCGCCGAGCCGGCCCTCGGTGGCGTCGGCGGCGGCCTCGGAGATCTCGCCGATCACACCGGTCTCGACCAGCCCGCCGACCATCACGAACAGCCCGGCGAAGAACACCAGCGTCGGCCACTCGACCTCGCTCAGCGCGTCCTCGGTGGTCACCTTGGTGGCGGCGACGAGCAGCCCGGCGCCGAGGAGCGCCACGACGGACGGCTCGTAGTGCAGCACGGGGTGGAGCACGAACGCGGCGACGACCACGGCGAGGACGGCGAGGCCCTGCACGAGCAGCCGCCGGTCGGTGATGACCTCCCGTTCCCGCAACGCCATGACCTCGGCGGCGCGGTCCGGGTCGTAGCGGAACGCAGAGCGGAACAGCCAGCGGCAGAGCAGGCAGAACACCACCATCAGCAGCACGACCAGCGGCGCCAGATGGACGAGGAAGTCGTTGAACGACAGATCGCCGCGGCTCGCGATGATGATGTTGGGCGGGTCGCCCACCAGCGTGGCGGTGCCGCCGATGTTGGACGCCATCACCTCGGCGACGAGGTACGGCTCGGGTCGCAGGGCGAGTCGTTCGCAGACGAGGAACGTGACCGGCGCGATCAGCAGCACGGTGGTGACGTTGTCCAGCAGCCCCGACGCGACCGCGGTGAGGGCGACCAGCATCACCATCAGTCGATAGGGGCGGCCCCGCGCCCGCTTGGCGGCCCAGATCGCCACGTACTCGAACACGCCGGTCTGCCGCAGCACCGACACGATCACCATCATCCCGAGGAGAAGGAAGATGACGTTCCAGTCGATCCCGGACTCCTCGGAGTAGAAGGAGTCCTCCGCGTCGGTGATGTGCAGGAGCAGCATCAGGCCGGCGCCGCCGAGCGCCACCGCCGTCCGGTGCACCTTCTCGGTGGCTATCAAGACGTAGGCGCAGAGGAAGATGACGATCGCGACTGTGGCCTGCACGAAGTCTCCTGATCGGCGTACGCGTGACGGGACCTGCCGACCAGACTTCCCGGCGCACCGTCAGCGACTGTAACCCGTCCCCGTCGGGCGGGGCGACACCGGGGGGCGGCCCGGAGCCCCGGCGAGGGTGGGGTTTTGTCTACCCCGATCGGCGTGCTGGACCCATCCTCCGCGGCCGTCGCCGTCCGTAACTTCGATCTCGCAGGCGCTCCAGAACGGGGCGATGGGCGGAAGGTAAGGCGATGATCGGACGTAAGGGATCGGCCCCCACGGGCGGGGCACAGAGCCACCCCCAGGGGGAGGCGCTGCGCCTGGAAGGCGTGCGGAAGGTGTACGGCGCCGAAGGCAACCGGGTGGTCGCGCTGGACGGCGTGTCGCTGTCGCTGCCGACGGGGTCGTTCACCGCGGTGATGGGGCCGTCCGGGTCGGGCAAGAGCACGCTGCTCCAGTGCGCGGCCGGCCTCGACCGTCCCACCGAGGGGCGGATCTTCGTGGACGGCGCCGAACTGTCCGGGGACGACGAGGCCGCGTTGACGAAGTTCCGCAGGGAGCGGATCGGATTCGTCTTCCAGCAGTTCAACCTGCTGCCGACGCTGACCGTGACGCAGAACGTGGTGCTGCCCTTGAAGCTCGCGGGCCGGAAGGTGGACCGGCGGGCGGCGCGGACCGTCCTCGACCGCGTCGGACTCGGCGAGCGGCTCGATCATCTGCCGGCGGAGCTGTCCGGCGGGCAGCAGCAGCGCGTGGCGATCGCGCGGGCGCTGGTGACGCGGCCGCGGGTGCTGTTCGCGGACGAGCCGACCGGCGCGCTGGACACCCGGAGCGCCCGTGACGTGCTGGGACTGCTGCGGGAGTCGGTGCGGGTCTCCGGGCAGACGATCGTGATGGTCACCCACGACCCCGTCGCCGCGTCCTTCGCGGACGCCGTCCTGTACCTGGCGGACGGACGGATCGTCGGCCGGCAGAGCGCGCCGACCGCCGAGGCCGTCGCGGAACGGATGACGCACCTGGCCGAAGAGGTCGAGCGGCAGCGGACGATGGCGGAGGCGTGACGATGTTCCAGTTGGCGATCAGTTCACTGCGCAGGCGGACCGGGGCGTTCGCGGCGAGCTTCCTCGCGATGTTCCTCGGCTCGGCGATCATCATGGCGTTCGCGTCGATGCTGGACACGGCGGAGGCGAGCGACGCGACCGGAACGGCCAGGGAGACCCTCGTCGTGATGGCGAACGTCGTCGGCGGCTGGGGCCTGCTGCTGGTGATCTTCGCGGTCACCTCGACGCTGACCCTGTCCGTCCGGCAGCGGGCCGCGGAGGTCGCGCTGCTGAAGAGCGTCGGCGCGACCCCGGCGCAGCTCGCCCGCATGATCGTCGGTGAGGCGGCGGCCCTGGCGGTGGCGGCGGCGCTGCTCGGGATCGTTCCGGGGATGCTGCTCGGCCGGGGGCTGCTCGGCCTGCTGCACGACACCGACCAGGTCCCGGCGGACGTCGGGTACAGCTTCGGCCCGGTCGCCCTGTCCATGGGCGTCGGCATCACGATCGTGTCCGCGGTCGGCGCCGCGCTGATCACCGCCCGCCGCACGACCCGCGTCCGGGTCACCGAGTCGCTGACGGCCGCGGCCGTCGACACCGGCCGGCTGACCAGGAAGCGCATCGTGTTCGCGGTGATCTTCCTCCTGGTCGCGCTCCAGCAGGCGATCATCACCGTGACCGTGATGGACGGCAAGGGCACCGACGCGATGGCGACGTCCGGGCAGGCCGACATTTTCGCCGCGATCGGGCTGGCGCTGCTCGCCCCGGCGATCATGCGGCGGGTGACGGCGCTGGTGGCGCGTCCGCTGGGCCGGTTCGGCGGCGCGGCGGGCGGGCTCGCCGCCGACACCATGCGCCGCCGCACCTCCGCGCTGGCCTCCGCCGTCACGCCGATCATCCTGTTCGTCGCGACGGCCGTCGGGACGCTGTTCCTGCAGGCCACCGAGAACGCGGCGGTGGCCGCCTCCGGGCTCGCCAAGACCACCGAGCAGAAGAACATCGAGACGCTCAACTTCGTGGTCATCGGCATGGTGGTGCTGTTCACCGCGATCATGCTGGTCAACACGCTGGTCGCGGCGACCGCGCACCGGCGCCGCGAGTTCGGCCAGACGCGGCTGGCGGGCGCGACGCCCGGCCAGGTGCTCGGCGCCGTCGCGGTCGAGTCGGCGGTGCTGACCGTCACCGGGGTCCTCGTCGGGACGGTCGCGTCCGTCTTCACCATCGTCCCGTTCGGGCTCGCCCGGCACGACTCGGCCACCCCGGACGGAAGCGTCTGGACCTACCTCGCCGTGGTGGCGCTCGCCGCCGTCCTCACCGGGGCCACCGCCTACGCGGCGACCCGCCGCGCCGTCCGCGTCCCCGCGGTCGAGGCGGCGCTGCACTGAACCCGGCCGCCGGAACCCGGCACGTGCCACGTGGGCGCACCTCCGCACGGAGGGCGCCCACGCGGCATACTGGCGCGTCCTGGGGGTGGTGCCGATGGACGAGCCCGACAAACGCCGGATCCTGATGCCCGCGGTCCTCGACGAGGCCGAGCGGGCGGAGCCGCCCGGCGAACCCGAGCCCGGGCTCGTTCCGGTCCGCGACCCCGGGGACATCGCAGATCCGGGGCCCGCCGACCGGCCCGGCTCGGAGGGCGACGAGATCGGCGGCGCCGCGCAGGCCGCGCCGCCGGGCGTCGCGCACTCCAGCGCCGTCATGGCGATCGGGACGGTCTTCTCCCGCCTCACCGGCTTCCTGCGCACGGTGGTGATCGGCGCCGCGCTCGGCACCGGACTGCTCGGCGACGCCTACCAGGCCGCCGAGATGATCCCGTACACGGTGTACGAGCTGTTGCTCGGCGGGCTGCTCGCCAGCGTGTTCGTCCCGTTCCTGGTCAAACGGCGGATGCGGGACGACGACGGGGGAGCGGCGACCGAGCGGCGGCTGCTCGGCGTCGTGCTGGTGTCGCTGGCCGTCCTGACCGGTGTCGCCGTCCTCGCCGCCGACCAGCTGATCTCCCTGTACGCGGGCGGGTACCAGGGCAGGCAGCGCGACGTCGCGGTGCTGCTCACCCGGATCCTGCTCGTGCAGATCTTCTTCATCGGCGTCAGCGGGCTGGCGAGCACGCTGCTGAACGTCCGGCGCCGGTTCGGGGCGCCGATGTGGGCGCCGGTCGTCAACAACCTGATCACGATGGCGGCGGGCCTGCTGTTCCTCTGGATCGCCGGACGCGGCCGGACCACCGCGACCGTCACCGACGGCCAGCTCGCCCTGCTCGGGTTCGGCTCCGCGGTCGGCACGGTCGCGCAGAGCGCCGTCCTGGCGTGGACGCTACGGTCCGCCGGGTTCCGCTGGCGGGCGCGCCTCGACCTGCGCGGCTCCGGGCTCGGCGAGGCGGTGCGGGCCGCGTCGTGGATGCTGCTCTACATCGTCGTCGCGCAGGCGGGCGTCCTCGTGACCGCGAACGTCGCGACCCGCGCCGGGGACCGCGCCGTCGACGCCGCCGGCCACCCCGTCACCGGCAGCGGCCTGGCCGCGTACAAGTTCGCGCTCGTCGTCTTTCAGCTTCCGTACGCGATCATCGCGGTGTCGGTGATCACGGCGTTGCTGCCGAGGATGAGCGCGCATGTCGCGGACGGGCGCCGGGACCTCGTCCGGGACGACTTCTCCCGCGGCCTGCGCCTGGCCTCGGCGCTGCTCGTCCCGCTGTGGCTCGGGATGCTGGTGTTCGCGGTGCCCGGCTCGGTCACCTTCTTCGCCTACGGCAGCCTCACCGAGGACGGGGCGCGCCGCATCGGCGCCGTCCTGATGGTCTTCGCCGTGATGGTGCTGCCGTTCACCCTGCACCAACTGCTGATGCGCGTGTTCTACGCGCTCGGCGACACCCGCACGCCCGGCCTGATCGCCATTCCGGCGGGGATCGTCCAGGCGGCCACGGCGTTGGCGCTGCTCGGGCTCGTCCCGGCACGGCAGGTGGTGCTCGGCCTGCCCGTCGCGTACGGGTTGTTCTACGTGGTCGGCGCGGCCGGGGCCGCGTTCGTCCTGCGGCGCCGGCTCGGCGGCATGGACGGGCGGCGCATCCTGCGCGCGCTCGTCCGGCTGCACCTGGCCGCCGCGCCCGCGGTGGTGTTCGCGGCGGCGGCCGTGTGGGGCTTCGGTCACCTGCCGGGCGACCGGCTGCCCGCCCTGCTCGCCCTCGCCGTCGGGGGCCTCGGCGGCGGGGTGCTGTACGTCCTGACGGCCCGGCTGATGAGGGTGCCGGAGATCGGATACTTCACCGCGATGGCGGCGGCGAGAGTACGCCGTTCCTGACCGAGGGCGGGGGGTCCGATTCGTCCGGGGATGCCATACGCTTCGTGGCATGGACGAGGAATCGGCCGATCGGGGGAGAGGCGGCCTGCGGCGCTTCCTGCGGCGCATGGCGTCGAGCAGGGCCGAACTCGAGGCCGAGGAGCTGCAGAAGTCCTCGGGGGACGAGGGCGCGACGCCGATCACCGAGTGCGCCGAGCGCACGCGACACCGGGTGGCGGGTACGCTGCGTACGGTGACGCTCCGTCCACGGGGCGGCGCTCCCGCGCTGGAGGCGGAGCTGTACGACGGCACCGACGTGATCAGCCTGGTCTGGCTCGGCCGTCGTAAGATCACCGGCATCGACCCGGGGCGCATGCTGCGCGCCGAGGGGCTGGTGAGCACACAGGACGGGCGCAAGGTCATGTTCAATCCGCGATACGAGCTGCGCGGCGGTTCGTGAGGGCCGCCGCGGCGGTCGGGAGTTCGACGTGAGCGAAGTGGATACGTCCCAGGACGACAGGGCGGCGCACGACACGGTCGAGGCGGCCGTGCGCGCCCAGCTCGCCAAGGCCCTCGGCGGTGTTCGCGGCATGATCGAGGCCGCGGTCCCCGTCACCGCCTTCACCGGCACCTATGTCGCGACGAAGGACGTCAAGCTCGCCGTGGGCGCCGGTGCCGGCGCCGCGGTGCTGCTGCTGGCCGTGCGGATCGCGCAGCGCTCCAACCCGCAGTTCGTCCTGAACAGCCTCTTCGGCATCGCGGTCGCCGCGTTCTTCGCGCTGCGCTCCGGCAAGGCCGAGGACGCGTTCCTGCCCGGGATCATGCTCAACGCCGCCTATGCCGCCGCGATGATCTTCTCGATCGTGGTGCGCTGGCCGCTGGTCGGCTTCATCATCGGCACGGTCACCGGCGACCCGACCGCGTGGCGCCGCGACCCCGGGATCGTGAAACTGTGCTCCCGGTTGACCTGGCTGCTGGTGCTGCCGTGCGCGGCGCGGGTCGCCGTCCAGTACCCCATCTACCTCGCCGACGGCGACCAGAGCGGCCTGCTCGGCCCCGCCAAGATCGTCATGGGCTGGCCGTTGCAGGTGGCGGCGCTGGCGGCGATGGTGGGCCTGCTCGCCCGCGGCCGCACCCCCATCGACCGGGAGAAACCCGCCTAGGCGCCCGTCGCGGGCCGGTCGAGGAGGCTCGCCTCCCCGACCAGGTCACGCGTCCGGGCGGCCCGTCTCAGTGGCCGCCGAGAAGTTCGGCCAGTTCGTCCTCCACGTCCTGGCTGGCGAGGAACATCAGCTCGTCGCCGGGCTCCAGTGTGTCGTCGGCCGTCGGCACCAGCACCCGGCCCTCCCGCAGGATCGCCACCAGCGCCGTGTCGCGCGGCCAGTCCACCGACCCGACCCGCTGCCCGCCGAGCGGCGCGTCCTCCGGCAGCGTCAGCTCCACCAGGTTCGCCTCGCCCTGCCGGAACGTCATCAGCCGGACGAGGTCGCCGACGCTCACCGCCTCCTCCACCAGCGCGGACAGCAGCCGCGGCGTCGACACCGCGACGTCCACGCCCCACGACTCGTTGAACAGCCACTCGTTGAGCGGATGGTTGATCCGGGCCACGACGCGCGGCACCCCGTACTCGGTCTTCGCCAGCAGCGACACCACCAGGTTCACCTTGTCGTCACCGGACGAGGCGACCACCACCTGGCAGCGCTCCAGCGCCGCGTCGTCCAGCGCGGAGATCTCGCACGCGTCGGCGAGCAGCCACTCGGCGCGCGGCACCATCTCCACCTTGATGGCCTTCGGGTTCTTGTCGATCAGCAGGACCTCGTGCCCGTTCTCCAGCAGTTCCTGCGCGATGGACCGGCCCACCGCGCCCGCGCCCGCGATCGCGACCCGCATCAGGCCTCCTCCCCGTTCCGTGCCGCGACGGCGGCGTTGACGCGTTCGAGATCATCGGCGCCGGCCATGATGTGCACGATGTCGCCGTCCTGGATCACCGTGTCGCGGTCGGGGACGAGGGCCTCGCCCATCCGCGACAGGAACGCCACCCGCGTGCCCGCGTGCTCCTCCAGCGCGCCGACCTTCTCCCCGACCCACAGCGCCCCGGAGTCCAGTTCGGCGAGGACGACCGCGCCGGTCGGATCCCGCCACAGCGGCTCGGCGCCCTCGGGGAGCAACCGCCGCAGGATCTGGTCGGCGGTCCACCGGACGGTCGCGACCGTGGGGATGCCGAGACGCTGGTACACCTCGGCGCGCCGCGGGTCGTAGATCCGGGCCACGACGTTGTCGACGCCGAACGTCTCCCGCGCCACCCGGGCCGAGATGATGTTGGAGTTGTCACCGCTGCTGACGGCCACGAACGCCGACGCGCGCTCGATGCCCGCCTCGGCGATCACATCGCGGTCGAAACCGAACCCGGTGATGCGGCGGCCCCGGAACCCGCTGCGCAACCGCCGGAACGCCTCCGGGTTCTGGTCGATGATGGCCACCGAGTGACCCTTGTCCTCCAGGATGTGCGCGAGCGTCGAACCGACCCGCCCGCATCCCATGATCACGATATGCACGGCCGTTCCTTCTTCCGTCCAGGGGGACGTTCCCCCTGTACCCCCCGCGCCGTGCACGGCATTTCGTCGATGGCCGCCCATGCCGTGCCGCACTCGAGGATCGTTACCTGTGAGGATCCCTACCGGGCTGCAAACCTACACATCCCCCCAGGAGAGCACTACCCGGCCCGCCTCATGCAGGTGGGGGCGAAAAGGCCGCATCCTGTCCGAAGGCTAGGCTCTCCTCTCGTGTCGAAGGTTCCGGACCTTGCGAAGCGGCTGCTCGTCGGTCGGGCGCTGAGCAGCTCCCAGCAGCACGAACAGCTTCTGAAGAAGCGCATCGCGCTGCCGGTGTTCGCCAGCGACGCCCTGTCATCGGTCGCCTACGCTCCGCAGGAGATCCTTCTCGCGCTCGGCGCGGGCGGCCTGGTGATGTACCACTACACCCCGTGGATCGCGGCGGCCGTGGTGGTGATCCTGCTGACGGTGGTCGCCTCGTACCGGCAGAACGTCCGGGCCTACCAGAGCGGCGGCGGCGACTTCGAGGTCGCCACCGAGAACCTCGGCGGCAACTGGGGCGTGGTCGTCGCGAGCGCGCTGCTGGTCGACTACGTCCTCACGGTCGCGGTGTCGGTGTCGTCGGGGGTGGAGAACCTCGGGGCGCTGCTGGAGTTCATGCGGCCGCACGAGGTCGCCGTCGCGATCGGCATCGTGGCGCTGCTCACCATCGGCAACCTGCGCGGGATCAAGGAGGCCGGCGTCGCGTTCGCGATCCCGACCTACCTGTTCATGTTCGCGGTCCTCAGCATGCTGCTGTGGGGGGTGGTCCGGCTGGTCGCCGGCACCGACCTGGAGGCCGAGACGGCGGGCTACGAGGTCCGCGGCGACGAGACCGACGTCGCCGGGTTCGCGCTGGTCTTCCTGTTGTTGCGGGCGTTCTCGTCCGGCTGCGCCGCCCTCACCGGGGTCGAGGCGATCAGCAACGGCGTGCCCGCGTTCCGCAAGCCGAAGGGCGAGAACGCCGCCAGGACGCTGCTGGCGCTGGGGCTCGTCGCGATGACGCTGTTCGGCGGCGTCACCGCGTTCGCCTACATCACCGACGCCAGGTTCGCCGAACCCGGCCACCACAGTCAGTTGGTCGACCCCGAGACGGGACGGGTCGTCGAACACGCCGATCCGGTGATCGCGCAGGTCGCGCACACGGTGTTCAGCAACTTCGAGCCCGGCTTCGCGCTCGTCACCGCGATGACCGCGCTGATCCTGTTCCTGGCCGCCAACACCGCGTACAACGGGTTTCCGGTGCTGGGGTCGGTGCTCGCGCAGAACCGTTACCTGCCGCGGCAGCTCCACACCCGCGGCGACCGGCTCGCCTACAGCAACGGCATCATCATCCTCGCCACCATGGCCGGGCTGCTGATCTACGCGTACGACGCGTCCGTCAGCCGGCTGATCCCGCTGTACACGGTCGGCGTGTTCGTGTCGTTCACCGTCAGCCAGGTCGGCATGGTCCGGCACTGGAACCGGCTGCTGGCCGCCGAGCCCGACGCCGCGCAGCGCCGCCGGATGAAGACGTCCCGCGGCATCAACGCGTTCGGCGCCACCCTCACCGGCGTCGTCCTCGTCGTCGTGCTGATCACCAAGTTCGCGCTCGGTGCCTACATCGTGTGCATCGCGATGCCGGTGCTGTTCCTGCTGATGAAGGGCATCAGGCGGCACTACGACCGGGTCGCCGACGAGCTGGTGCCGTCCGGGGAGGAACTCGCGCTGCCCGCCCGCAACCACGGCATCGTGCTCGTCTCCAAGATCCACAAGCCGACGTTGCGGGCGCTGGCCTATGCCCGCGCGACCCGTCCGTCCACGCTGGAGGCGGTGACGGTCGCGGTGGACGCGGCGGAGTCCCAGCGGCTTCAGGAGGAATGGGACGCCCTCGACGTCCCCGTCCCGCTGAAGATCCTCGACTCCCCCTACCGGGAGATCACCCGGCCCGTCCTCTCCTATGTCAAGAACGTCCGGCGCAGGAGTCCCCGCGACGTCGTCACCGTGTTCATCCCCGAGTACGTCGTCGGTCACTGGTGGGAGCAGCTCCTGCACAACCAGAGCGCCCTGCGGCTCAAGGGACGGTTGCTGTTCCAGCCGGGCGTCATGGTCACGAGCGTCGCGTGGCAGTTGCAGTCGTCCGACCGGCTGAAGGGACGGGTCGAGCCGCCCGGACCCGGCTCGTCCAGGCGCCCGCCGCGGACCGAGGCGCCTCCCGGTGCGGGTAGTGTTTCGGACCGTGACTGACCTCGAACCCGACGTCCTCGACCTGGAGGTCGGCAACGTCGCCAACGGCGGATTCTGCGTCGCCCGGCACGAGGGCCGCGTGGTGTTCGTCCGGCACGCCCTGCCCGGCGAACGGGTCCGGGCCCGCGTGACCGAACGCGCCAAGAACTTCCTCCGCGCCGATGCCGTGGAGATCGTCGAGGCGTCCCCGGACCGGGTGGATCCGCCGTGCCCGTTCGCGGGCCCCGGACGCTGCGGCGGCTGCGACTGGCAGCACGCCGCGCTGCCCGCGCAGCGCGCACTCAAGGCCGCCGTCGTCGAGGAGCAGTTGCGGCGGCTCGCCGGGATCGACCGCACGGTGATCGTCGAGGAGGTCCCGTATCCGGTGGAGTCGGACGTGGCGCCGCCACCGGGCCTCGGCTGGCGCACCCGCGTGCAGTTCACCGTCTCCGGCGGCGCCGTCGGGCTGCGCCGCCACCGCTCCCATGACATCGAACCCGTCGACGAGTGCCTGATCGCCCACCCGGGCGTGGAGTTGATGGGCATCGAGCGCAAACGCTGGCCGGGCGCGTCCGGGGTCGAGGGCATCGTGTCCGCGACCACCGGCGACCGCGTCGTCGTGCTGCGCGGCCGGGACCGTCGCAAGATCCGGGTGCCCCGGCTGGACGTGCCCGTCCGGCTCGTCCGCGGCAAACCCGAACCCGGCGCCGGTCTGCCCTACGTCCGCGAAGAGGTGGCGGGGCGCCTGTACCAGGTGAGCGGCAGCGGCTTCTGGCAGGTCCATCCGGGCGCCGCGGAACTCCTCGCGGGCGCCGTCGTCGACGCTCTGGAACCGAAACCCGGCGACATCGCCCTCGACCTGTACTGCGGTGCGGGCCTGTTCGCCGGGGTCCTCGCCGACCGGGTCGGATCGGACGGCCTCGTCGTCGGCGTCGAGTCCGACGGGCAGGCGGTCCGTGACGCCCGGTACAACCTGCGCGACCTGCCGCAGGTGTCCATCGAGCGCGGCGCCGTCGAGGAGGTCGTCGGCGACCTGGAGTTCGGTCGCGCCTCCGGCGGGTCCCGGGCGCAGAACAAGCGCGGCGGCGGCCACCAGGGCGGTGAGCGCGTCGGCGGCGCCGACATCGTCGTCCTCGACCCGCCCCGCACCGGCGCCGGACGCGAGGTCGTCCGGCACGTCGCCCGCCTCGCCGGCCGCAAGATCGCCTACGTGTCCTGCGATCCGGCCACCCTGGCGCGTGACCTGGCGTACTTCGGTGAGCGCGGGTGGACGCTGGAGACCCTCCGCGCGTTCGACGCCTTCCCGATGACCCATCACGTGGAGTGCCTCGCCACGCTCGTTCGCGGCTGATCCACGCCACGGACCAGCGAAAAGCGGTTGCGGCCGGGCATAGCGTGGAAGAGTGATCGAGCTCAGAGACATTCCCGAAGGCGACGTCGAACGCATGGTCGACCTCGCCGGAGTGGTGTTCCACACCCGGGTCGAGAAATCCGAATACGAGAACGAGACGTGGCGGCCGCGGCGGGCCGAACGCGTCGGCGCCTACGACGGCAAGGACCTGGTCGGGCAACTCGCGGCCTTTCCCGCGCGCCTCGCCGTTCCCGGCGCGGTCCTCGACTGCTCCGCGGTCACGCTCGTCGGGGTTCTGCCCACGCATCGCCGGCGCGGCGTGCTCACGTCCATGATGGACCGGATGCACGCTGACGCGGTCGCCGCGGGCCGCCCGGTCGCGGCGCTGTGGGCGTCGCAGAGCGTCATCTACGGACGGTACGGGTTCGGTGCGGCGACCCGCTCGATCGACCTGGAGGTCGACTCGTCCAGGGAGTTGAGGCTGCGCACCGAGCCCGACCCCGCGCCCCTGCGGCTGCTCGACACCGCTTCCGCCCCGGAGATCCTCGACCCGATCTACACCCGTGCGTTGTCGAGGCGTCCGGGCAGCCTGCTCCGCGACCCCGAATGGTGGTCGCGTTCCGTCCTGCCCTCGACCGACCGGGAGGCCCCCGGTTTCACCGAGCCCCGCGTCGTCGTCCACCCCGCCGGCTACGCCGTCTACCGCACCGATTCGGAGAAGACGGTCCGGCTGGACGAGCTGTTCGCCGAGACACCGCAGGTCGAGGCCGCGCTCTGGCGGTACCTGGCCTCGGTCGACCTGACGACCCGCATCCAGGCCCACGGTCGTCCGGTGGACGACCTGCTCCCGCGCATGGCCGTCGACCCCGACCAGGTGTCCCACAAGGGTGAGTGGGCCGCCCTCTGGCTCCGGCTCGTCGACGTGCCGGCCGCGCTGCGGTCCCGTTCCTGGGCCGCCGACGACGCGTTCGTGCTGGAGGTACGGGACCCGCGCGTCCCGGCCAACGAGGGGCGGTGGCGGCTGCGGGTCGGCGCCGCGCCGGCCTGCGACCGGACGGAGGAGCCACCGGACCTGACCCTGTCGGCCGCCGACCTCGCCGCCGTCTACCTGGGCGGCACGCCGGTGACCACCCTGGTCCGGATCGGCGCGGTGACCGAGCACACGCCGGAGGCCGCCGCCCGCCTGGACGCGGCCCTCGCCGTGCCGTTCGCGCCGTACATCGCCGACCAGTTCTGACGCGCCGCGCCGCCGGGGATCTTTGCCGGGGTTTGGGGCACGGTTAGGGCCGGTGAGCGGAACCGGTCGTGACAATGAGATCCAAGATCGTTACCGCGCCGCGGCCGGACGATCGAGGACCCGTCACCACGAGGACCGGAAGCCGTCTGCCATGTCCCGGCCATGTCCCGCGTAGCGTGCGCGCCACCGGCGCGAACCGCCGTCCAGGACGGTGTCGCGGTCATCATGCCCGCCTACCGCGAGGCGGAGAACCTGGCGTCGACCGTGGAGGACTTCCTGGTCACGCTGGACACCGCGGGGCACGACCACCGGATCGTGATCGTGGACGACGGCAGCCCCGACGCGACCGGCGAGCTCATGGACGAGCTGGCCGCGCGGTACCCGGGCCGGATCATCGGCGTCCGGCACGCCGTGAACCGCGGGTACGGCGCGGCCGTCCGCACCGGTATCGCCGCCGCCCTGGAACGTACCAACCTGCGGTGGCTGCTCCTGACCGACTCCGACGGCCAGTACAAGGCCGCCGACCTCCTCGCGCTGCTGCGCATCCAGCGTGAGCAGCGCGCGGACGGCGTGATCGGGTACCGCGTCCACCGCGCCGACTCGCCCGCCCGCCGCCTCAACGGGCACCTGTGGACGGTGGTGAGCCGCCTGCTGCTCGGCACCCGCAGCAGGGACGTCGACTGCGCCTACAAGCTGCTCGACCGGCGGCTGCTCGACGATCTGCGACTGATGGGCGAGGCGGCCGCCATCGACCCGGAACTGCTCGCCAAGATCCAGCGGCGCCGGGCCCGGATCGTCGAGCATCCCGTCGACCACCATCCCCGCGAGCACGGCCGTCCCACCGGCGCCTCGCCCTGGGTGATCGCCAGGTCCCTGGTGAGCATTCTCGGCGTCTACCGGAACCTGATCGCCGAGGGCCACCGGTGGCGTGCCGCGCGGTGGCTCCTGCGGCCCCGGGATCCGGTGCTCGCCCTGGTGACGCTCGCGGCGGTGCTCCTGTCGGCCGGCGCGTTCGCGCACCATCTCCGGCACGGCACCGTCCTGGCCTACGCCGACTCGGTGTCGCACCTGCTGATCACCCGCCGGGTCGTCGACGGGCCCACCGCGGGCGCGGCGCAGCTCGGCGGGGTGTGGCTGCCGCTGTCGCATCTGCTGTCGCTGCCGCTCGCCTGGAACGACGTCCTGTTCTACTCGGGCTTCGCGGGCGCGGCGGTCTCGATGCTCGCCTACGTGGTGACGGTCTGGTACGTCTACCTGATCGCGGCGCGGATGGCGGCGGGCCGGGCGGGCGGCACGGGAGACCGGGTCGCGGGCGCCGCGGCCGCCGGGCTGTTCGCCCTCAACGCCAACGTGCTCTACCTGCAGAGCACCCCGATGACCGAACTGCTGCTCTTCGCGTGCGTCGCCGCGGCCGTCCACCATCTCCAGGCGTGGTGCCGGACCGGACGGTACGAGCAACTGGCGATGGTGTCGTGCGCGACGGTCCTGGCCACGCTGACACGCTACGAGGGCTGGGTGCTCGCCGCCGCCGTGGCCGCCGTCGTGGCCTACGTGTCGGTGCGCCGCTGGAAGAACTACGCCCGGGTGGAGGCCCATCTCGTCTTCTTCGGGGTCGCCGCGTTCAGCGGTGTCGCCGGCTGGGTCGGCTGGAACTACGTGATCTTCGGGGATCCGCTGTACTGGTACTCCGGCGAGTACGCCGACCCGTCCCTGTGGGCACTGTCGGGCGACCGGAACATCGGCGCGGCGGGCGTCGCGACACGGACGTACGCGTTCGCGATGGTCCACGACCTCGGCTGGATCACCCTGGCGGTGGCCGCCGTCGGGCTCCTCGTCCACGGCTGGCGCGAGCGCGCGCGGCCGGTGTCCGTCGCCCCCTACATCCTGCTGGTCTTCGTGCCGTTCTTCGTCTACGCGCTGTACTCGGGGCAGCGTCCGCTGCACGTCCCGGAGATCCACGGCGGCTCCTACAACATCCGGTTCGCCCTGGTGATGCTCCTGGCGGCGTCCGTCTTCGCCGGATACCTGGTGTCGCTGGCGCCGCGGGGGACACGTCCCCGGACCTGCCTCCGGACGGCCGTCGCGGCCGGTGTGGTCGCCACGGTGCTCGCGGTTCCCGGCACCGCGACCGTCGCCGAACCTCTGAACTGGAACGCCGAACGGCAGGGGCGGGCGGTACGGGACGGCGCGGCGTGGCTGCGCCGCCACTACGACGGCGGCACCGTCCTGATGGAGAACTACGGCAACGAGCCGGTCGTGTTCAACGCCCGGATCCCGATCGGGCGGATCGTGTACGAGGGCAGCTTCGGGTTGTGGCGCAGGGCGCTCACCGACCCGGCGGGCAGCGGAATCCGCTGGATCTACGCGCGAACCGTCCCGGAACTGCCCGACGAGACCTGGCGGACCCTCCGCGGCACGCCCGCCCTCACCCGCCACTACACCCTCGTCTACCGCGACGACGTGCAGCGCGTCTACCGCAGGACGGACCCTCGATGACACAGACGACGCAGGTGACGGCCGCGCCGGAGGCGCCCGGACGGACACGTCCCATCGCGCCCCTGACCGACGATCTGAGCGCGCGGCGCCTGCTGAGCGGCGGTCAGGCGATCGCGGGCGGCGCGCTCCTGGCGGGACTCGTCGTCGCGCTGGTCGCCGACATCGTCGTCGAGTCCGGGGCGCCGCTCGTCTGGGGGCAGTGCGTCGTCGCGCTGCTCACCGCCGCGTACGTGCTGACGCTGCTGTTCCGGGCGGTCCTCGTCGCCGCGGCCTGGCGCTCGCCGGTGATCACGTTCGACGACGGGGAACTCCGCGGCCTGTCCGACGATGCGCTGCCGGACTACACCGTCCTCGTACCGCTGCACCGGGAGGCGAAGGTCCTGCCGCTTCTCCTGGACCGGCTCGGACGCCTCGACTATCCCGTCGACCGGCTCCAGATCCTGCTGCTGATCGAGGAGGACGACGACGAGACCCGCGCCGCCCTGCCCGACCTCGACCCGCCCTTCGAGGTCGTGATCATCCCTCCGTCACGGCCCCGCACCAAGCCGAAGGCGTGCGACATCGGGCTGGCGCGGGCCCGCGGCGAGTTCGTCGTCATCTACGACGCCGAGGACCGTCCCGACCGCGACCAGCTGCGCAAGGCCGTGCTGGCGTTCCGCTCCCTGCCCGACCGGACCGTCTGCGTCCAGGCGGAACTCCAGTACTGGAACCCGTGGACGAACTGGCTGACGCGATGCTTCGCGGCCGAGTACGCCACCAACTTCTGCCTGTGGCTGCGCAGCCTCGACCTGTACCGTCTGGCGATCCCGCTCGGCGGGACGTCCAACCACTTCCGCGCCGACGCGCTCGCCGACCTCGGCGGCTGGGACCCCTACAACGTCACCGAGGACGCCGACCTCGGCATCCGCATCGCCCGCCGCGGGTGGGAGGTGCGGATGATGGCGTCGGTCACCGAGGAGGAGGCCAACAGCCGCCTGGGCAACTGGATCCGGCAGCGCAGCCGCTGGATCAAGGGGTACATCCAGACGTGGCTCGTCCACACCCGGCACCCGCTGCGCCTGTGGCGCGAACTCGGCACCAGACGCACCATCGCGTTCCACCTGACCATGGGGTTCTCGACGCTCACGACCCTGGCCAACCCGTTCTTCTGGACGCTGACCCTGGTCTACGTCTGCACGGGCACCCGCTACGTCCAGGCGCTGTTCGCGGCGCCGACGCTCTACAGCGGGGTCACGGCCATGGTCGCCGGCAACCTTCTGGTCGTGTACTGCCTGATGGCGGGCTGCATGGAACGCGGCCTGTACCGCGCGGTGCGGGTCATGCTCACCGTTCCCCTGTACTGGGCGCTGATGAGCGTCGCCGCCTACAAGGCCGTCTTCCAACTCCTCCGGCCGAGCCGCCGCCATTTCTGGGAACTCACCGACCACGGCCTCGTCACCCACGCGGACACGTCCACGCGCACCTGACCCTCCACTGATCTTGTGATGGCAGGATCGGTACCCGGGTGCGTCGACGGCGGAACGGAGCGGCTGTGAGCGATCTGGTGGAGTTCCTGCGGGCCAGGCTCTTCGAGGACGAGGACACCGCGCGGTGGGCGGCCGACTACCGGTCGCGCCCGAACGGTGGCCCCGACTTGTCGGGTTCGGAGCGCTGGCAGTGGGTCGAGACGACCTCGGGCGAGCGTCTCCGCCTCGGACGTCGCCCGATGGACCACCTCCAACGTCCCGTCTCGTTGCGGAGCGTCAACGAGTACCCGTGGCAGAGCCGCCCGGGGTACGGGCCGCATTTCGTGCTGGACGTGTCATTCGTCAAGGAGGGCGTGGCGCTGCACGTGGCACGCCATTCACCGGCACGGGTGGTGGCGGAGGTACGCGTGAAACGCCAACTCCTCGACCTGCACTCGCGAATGAACGGTACGGGCGTCTGCGAGGCGTGCGGCGAACACGTCCGCGAGGGCGGCTGCACCACCCTCCGCCTCCTGGCCACCCCCTACTCCGACCACCCGGCCTACCGAGCGACCTGGCGCGTCTGACGCGACGCTCCGACACGGACGTCGTACACCGAGTCGTCATACGCGGGGCGTGGAAGTGGCCCTGCCACGCGGGATCTGGACGGTCGGCCTGTATACCGGTCGGCCGCAAACCAGATGGTCGTGCGTCGTGGTGCTCGGCGGTCGGACCGTGGGCCGGTCGGTCGCACGAGGGGTGGTCGTACATCGGGTAACGGTGCGCCGCCGGGGCTGGACGGTCGGCCTGTATACCGGTCGGCCGCAAACCAGATGGTCGTGCGTCGTGGGTGCTCGGCGGTCGGACCGTGGACCGGTCGGTCGCACGAGGGGTGGTCGTACATCGGGTAACGGTGCGCCGCCGGGGCTGGACGGTCGGACGGTGCGCCGGCGGTCCGTTGGTCGGGCCGTCATGCGACGGGGGTGGTCGGACGGTGTGCCGGTTGGTCGCGTGTCGGGTGACGGCGCGTCGCGGGGCCGGGTGGTCCGCCGGGCGCTTGTCCGGCGGTCGCGTGGGGTGGGGTGTGCGTTGGGGTGACCGGGGTGCGGTGCTGGAGGTTTCCTGGTGTTTCCGGCATGCTGGGCGGCATGGCCGGGGACGTGGACCGGGAGCGGGTCGCCAAGTACGCGGTCGCCCGGCGCGGGTCGCTCGGGTTGACGCAGGAGCAGGTCGCCGAGCGGGCCGGGGTGACGGTCAAGACCATCTACAACCTCGAGTCGGGGGAGCGGTGGCCGCAGGCGCGGACCCGCGCCGCCGTCGAGGAGGCCCTGCGGTGGCGGCTCGGGGATCTCGCGCGGATCGGTGAGGGCGGGGAGCCGCTCGGCGGTCGGGACCTGGACGCGGCCGACGCACTGCCCCGTGAACTCGCGGAGCTCAACGCCTACTTCGCCGACCTGCGGACCGATCCGGGCGAGAGGCGGCGGATGGCGCTGGCGTTTCTCCGCGCCCTCTACGGGGAGCCGGACGGACGCTGAGTTACCGGGTCTTACCGCCGAGGGTCATTTCCAGAACAACACCTTGGCGGTGCCCTGGGTGACCGTGGCGGGCGCGTCGCCGTGCTGGAGCAGCTGGAACCGCACCCGGTGGCCCGCTCCGACGGTGTCGGCGGCGAGCCCGTACACCAGGTTCGTCGTGTCGCCGACGGACACGAAGTCCTGGACGGGGCCGACCGCGAACTTGCCGGTGTCCTCGATCTGAACCTCGATCGCGCGGGCCTGGATGAGGGTGCCGGCGGGGACGCCGGTGACGGTCGTCGCCACCGACAGGCTGTAGCGGGCGGACCCGGTCAGCAGACTCGGGCCGCCCTTGTCGTAGTGCTGGTGCTCGCGGTCGGAGTACTCCTTGGCCCAGCCGACGGTCGTCCACGCGCCGGGAGGAAGCTGCTGTCGCTCGCCGCCGGTGCCGACGGACACGTAGTCGGGCATGTCGTCTCCCTCGGGCGAGACGCCGACGCGCCACTGCCCGTAGTCGCTCCTGACGGCGCGGTCGTAGTCGACGGTGACGCCGTTGATCTGGTGGTCGTTGGAGTACTGCTGGAGGTGCGCGCGGTCGTCCCACCGGCCCTCCGACCAGGCGTAGGTCTGCCAGCCGAAGGTGATCTTCCCGGCGTCGAAGGCGCGTTTCAGCGGCCCATGACCCGCGTAGAGGCCGACGCGGCGGCGGCCGAGGACGCTCGCCGCGCCGTCGAGATAGGCGTTGATCTCGTCCTGTTGGCCGGGGGAGGCGTCCCAGTCGGCGGCGAAGTAGATCGGCCGGCCGTCCGGCATGCCGCACGTCGTGGCCTGCGCGGCGGCGTCCCTGGCGTCCGCGACGCCCGCGGCGCGCCCGTCCAGGGGACGCTTGGCGGTGGTCTCCCAGACGACGACGAGCCAGATGCCCGCGTCGGACAGACTCTCGGCCTCCGCGGGGGTGAGGTTCTTCCCGGTCTTGTCGTGCGAGAGGTAACGGCACGCGAACTTCACCCCGGCGCGTTTCAGCGCGGCCACGCCGGGACGTCCCCACGCGTAGTCGACGCCGAAGACAGCCATGTCAACTCCATGGGTCGTGGTTCCGGTCCGTCCATCGCATTCAACAGGGCGCGCCCGTGAACGCGCAGCGGAACCAAGGGCGGTCCATCCGTGACGACAGCTGTCACTATCTGTCACGACACGCCGACACGGCGCTAGGCGGACGGCCGGGCGCTCGCTACAACGGACCTGTCCACAGGAAGAAACCGCAGGCCACGGGGGGCTCATTGTGATCCGGACATGGAGGGGGCGCGGTCTCCTCATCCTGGCGGCCGTGCCGCTGGTGGGGGCCGTGCCGATGACGGACGTGGCGGCGGCGAAGCCGCCCCCGCGTCCCAGAACGCACGCCGGGCCGTCGAAGGGCGTGGTGCTGCGCACGGCGGCGCCGGAGAGGGCCGTGGTCCCGGGACGGGCCTACGCGTGGGCGTGGACGTTCCGCGTGACCGGCAAGGCGCGGGCGAAGTCCGGGGAGGCGGTGTTCAGGACGACGCTGCCGGAGTCACTGGCGTTCGTGTCCGGTGAGAAGGCCTGCGCGTCCAGTGGACGGGAGGTCGTCTGCGCGCTCGGCACCGTCCGGCGCGGTCAGAAGATCGGCGGGGTGATCAGGGCCAAGGTGCTCAGGCGGGCCAAGCCGGGTACGACGATCCACCTGCGCGGCGCCGTCACCTGGCGAGGGACGCGTGTGACCACGCGGTTCCCGGACGTGCGCGTCTCCCGCACCGCCGACCTCGCGATCATCGAGACCGCGCCGGCGAAGGCGCGGAGCGGCGCGCGGATCCGGTACGCGCTGGGCGTCCGGAATCTGGGCCCGGCCACGGCCGAGAGCGTGACCGTGGAGTCGCGGGGGCCGATCAGGCTCGTCGGCCACGACACCGCCTGCCTGCCGCGCGGCCGCGACTACGTGTGCGCGGTGGGGTCGCTCCGGGCCAGGGCGTCCAGGACGCTGCACTTCGAGGCGGTGCCGCGCGGCGGCGTCCGGGCGGGCACGGTGCTGGAGTCGTCGTGGCGGGCGACGTCCCCGACCCCCGACGCCGACATGTCGAACAACCGCGCCGTCGTCCGCACCCGGATCACCGGGCACCGCTGAACGAACCGCTGGTCAGTGGCGCGAGCAGGGGGACGCGGGTAGCAGGATGGGGACATGCGACTTCGGATCTTCACCGAGCCCCAGCAGGGGGCGAGCTACGAGACACAGCTGACCGTCGCCAAGGCGGCGGAGGACCTCGGTTTCGACGCGTACTTCCGTTCGGACCACTACGTCAAGATGGGCGACGTGACGGGCGAACCGGGCCCGACCGACTCCTGGATCACCCTGGGCGCGCTGGCCAGGGAGACGAGCCGGATCAGGCTCGGCACGCTGGTGACGGCCGCGACGTTCCGCCACCCGGGCCCGCTGGCGATCTCGGTCGCGCAGGTCGACCGGATGAGCGGCGGGCGCGTCGACCTCGGTCTCGGCACGGGCTGGTTCGAGGTGGAGCACACCGCGTACGGCATCCCGTTCCCGAGTCTGGGCGAGCGTTTCGCGCGCCTGGAGGAGCAGCTGGAGATCGTCACCGGGCTCTGGGGGACGCCGGGCGGCGAGACCTACTCGTTCAGCGGCGAGCACTACACGCTGACCGAGTCGCCCGCGCTGCCGAAGCCCGCCCAGGCGGGCGGCCCGCCGATCATCATCGGCGGGACCGGGGCGAAGCGGACACCACGGCTGGCCGTCCGGTACGCCGACGAGTACAACGTCCCGTTCCAGCAGCCGGACGACACGCGCGCCGCGTTCGACCGGGTCCGCGCCGCCTATGCCGAGGCGGGACGGACGAAGCCGCTCGTGTACTCGGTCGCGCAGGTCCTGTGCTGTGGCCGCGACGAGGCGGAGGTGAAGCGCCGCGCCGCCGCGATCGGACGGGAGGTCCCCGAACTGCGGCAGAACGGCCTCGCGGGCACGCCCGCCGAACTGGTCGACAAGCTGGGCCGGTTCGCGGAGATGGGCGCCGAGCGCGTCTACCTCCAGGTCCTCGACCTGGACGACCTGGAGCACCTGGAACTGATCGCCTCCGAGGTCATGCCCCGGCTCTGATCGTCCCCGAACCACGCCGGAGCCCGCGGCGGGCGACTCCCGCCGCGGGCCCTGGTGCGTCACGTCCCAGGTCAGGCCGGCACCTCCTCGATCCGCGCGTGCCTCGGCAGCAGGAAGGTCGCCAGGAAGGTGAGCCCGAGAAGGCCGACCATGACCCACATCGTGATCTTCATGGCGTCGCCGAAGCCGGTCCTGGCGGCGTGCTCGTCCGCGTCCGCGACCGCCGTCCGGACGGCGGTCGCCGATCGCGGCGCGGCGGCGGTCACGGCCGTGACGTCCACCCGGAGCCGGTGGCAGGAGGCCGGGACGGCGGCGGCGTCCTCGGCGGTGGCGCGGTCGCGACCGCAGTCGCGGACGCCGGCCACGATCCGGTCCTGCCACGCGGCGGGCACGGACGCGGCCGCGAGGTCCGCGCGGAGGGCGGCGGCACCGCCGTTCGCGGCGGTCGCCACCTGCCCGCCCAGCAGACCGAAGAAGATCGTTCCGAGGACGGCCGCGCCGAACGCGGCGCCGAGCTGCTGCACGGCGGTGAGCGTGCCGCCCGCCGATCCGGTCTCCTCCGGTTCGACGCCCGCGAGGACGATGTCGAACAACGGCCCCATCAGCAGCCCCATGCCGACACCGGTCACGGTCAGCGCCGGGGCGAGCTGCCACGGCGTCACGTCGACGCCCGCGTACCGGAGGGTAAGGGAGAACGCGGCGATTCCGACGGCCATGATCAGCGCGCCCGCGTGGATCACCGTGCGACCGAAGCGCTGGACGGCCTGCACCGCGCCGAACCCGAGGACGATGCCGACCGACCAGGGGATCTGTGAGAGGCCCGCCTTGAACGGCGAGTAGCCGAGCCCCATCTGGAAGAACAGGGACAGCACCAGGCCGAGGCCCGCGACGGCGGAGAAGAACACCAGGCCGACGCCGAGGCCGCCGGTGAAGCCGCGCCTGCGGAACAGGCTCGGCACGATCAGCGGGTCGGCGCCGGCGCGCTGCCTGCGGATCTCGTACCGGGCGAACACCGCCCAGACGGCGAGCGACGCGGCCATCATCAGGAACGTCCAGGCGGGCCAGTCGTGTTCGCGGCCCTGGACGAGGGGGTAGATCAGCAGCCCGGCGCCGAGGGACGCGAGCGCCGCGCCGACGAGATCGAGCCGGGACGTGTGCTCGGCGCGTCCGGCGGGCAGCAGCCGCAGCCCGGCGAGGACGGTGGCGGCGCCGAGCGGCAGGTTGATCAGAAAGATCATGCGCCAGCCGGTACCGAACAGGTCGGCGTCGACCAGCCATCCGGCCAGCACCGGCCCGCCGACGGACGACAGCCCCATGACCGGCCCGAAGAGGCTGAACGCGGCGGCCATCTCCTTCGGCGCGAACATCTGCTTGATCATCCCGATGCCCTGCGGGAGCATCAGCGCGCCGAACAGCCCCTGGACTGCGCGGGCGCCGACGAGCATGCCGGGGGAGACGGCGACGCCGCACAGCAGTGAGCCGATCGTGAACCCGGCGGCGCCGACGAGGAACATCCGTCTGCGCCCGTACAGGTCGCCGAGGCGCCCGCCGGTGAGAAGACCGATCGCCATGGCCAGGGTGTAGCCCGCGGCGAGCCACTGGACCGTGGCGGCGGAGCCGCCGATCTCGGCGCGGATCGTCGGGGCCGCGATGTTGGTGACCAACGCGTCCAGCATGTCCATGACCTCGGCGGCGAGGATCACGAACAGGGCGGCCCAGCGCCGGCGGTACGGGGCCTTCGCCGCGCGCTCGGGAGTGGAGATCGACGGCACGGTCATGAGCACTCCAAGAACAGTGTTCGTTAGGTACGAACGCTGTTCTAAACTAAGAACAGTGTTCGCGTCAAGTACGCTGTTCGCGAGGTCTGTCGAGATGGGGATGAGGACCGGAGGGACTCCGACGTGGCCACCGAACGCCTGGACATGCCGACGCCGCCCGGACGCAAGCCCCGCAGGGCGGCGCCTCCGCGGCAGCCGCTCAGCCGGGACGTGATCGTCGCCACCGCGATCCGTGTCCTGGACGCCGAGGGCCTCGACGCGGTCACCATGCGCCGCGTCGCCCAGGAGCTCGACACGGGCGCGGCCTCCCTCTACGCCCATGTCTCGGGCAAGGACGAGCTGTACGAGCTGATGCTCGACCACGTCGCCGGGGAGATCGCGATCCCCGTCACCGACGCCGCGCGCTGGCAGGAGCAGTTGAAGGCGCTGGCCAAGGAGATCCGTCGCGTCTACCTCTCGCACAACGACATCGCGAAGGTCTCGATGGGACTGATCCCCACCGCGCCCAACCTGCTCCGCGTCGCCGAGGCGCAGCTCGCCCTCATGCGGGCGGGCGGTGTCCCGCCGCGGATCGCCGCGCTCGCCGTCGACGCCCTCGGCAGGTACGTCGACGCCGACGCGATCGAGGGCGTGGTCTACTCGGCCAAGCTCAGCGGCGGCGAGGACGCGTGGGAGCGGTTCCGCCGCTACATCGACGAGATCCGCGCGTACTTCGCGGCCCTGCCCACGGACCGGTACCCGAACATCGTCGCGATGTCGGACGAACTGACCGCCGATGCGGGCGACGCGCGCTTCGAGGTCGGCATCGACATCTTCATCCGCGGCATCGCCTCCTACGCCGCGCCTCCGTCCTCCTGAGCGAGGACGAAGGCTCCACAAGTTCTAGCCGAAGACGGTCTGGAAGGCGGTGTGCCTGGGGGCGCCCTCGGCGGTGTCCCAGACCGCGAAGACGACGTGCTCGAACCGGTCGGCGAACTCCCCGCCCGGACGCAGCAACCCCGCGAACACCTCCGCGACTTCGCGCGGGTCGTTGCGGAAGACGCCGCAGCCCCAGGCGCCGAGGACCAGCCGCCGGTGCCCGTTGACCAGCGCCACGGCGAGGACCTTGCGGGCGCGCCGTGCGAGCACGTCCCGGATGCGTTCCAGTTTGGCGGCGTCACGGATCGCGCCGCGATTAGGGGCGGGAGAGGTCACGAACGCGACGCCGTACGGTTCTTCGAGCAGCCCGCCCGCATCGTCGCGGAAGACCGGCACGTCCGGCGAGTAGATCATGTGGTCGCTGTAGAGAAGGTCGCCCTGCGCGCGGTGGAAGTCGTAGAACTCCCTGGCCGAACGCAGTGACGCGTACAGTCCGAACGATCGGGCCAGCCCTTCCTCCTGCGCGTGCGCCCCGTTCAGGAACCCGCCACCCGGGTTCTTCGCGGAGGCGAAGTTCAGCGCGAACGGAATGGTGCCGGGTCCGCACAGGCGGCGGGCGGCGGCCAGAGTGGTCTCTTCGGTGACCTCGATGCGCGTTCTGGTGGTGGGGTCGGCCGCGGGCAGGTTCTCCAGCAGGTCGTCCAGTTCGTCCGGACGGTAGAGGGTGGTGTCACGGACCGTTCGGGCCAGGTCGTCGGCGATCGGTACCGTGCGGCCGGACGGAGCGACATAGTCGCCGCGGTCGAGAATGGCCACGGTCATCTGTGCCGTCTGTCGGCGGGGGTGTCTGCTCATATCGCTTCGGATTCTGGAGACATGCAGGGGGCCGGGGCAAACCATTTCGACGGTCGGGCGAAAAAACCGATGTGGAGTGTTCGTTCCGGTCCGCCACACTTGTCGGCGTGCTTCTGACGATCGCGACGACCATGAGCCGGGCCACCGAACTGGGTTTCCTCCTTCACAAGCATCCAGGCAGGGTGCAGAAGTTCGAGCAGTCCTTCGGCACGGCTCACGTCTTCTACCCCGACGCGGACGAACGGCGCTGCACGGCCGCGCTGTTGCTTGATGTCGATCCGGTCGAACTCGTGCGCACGCGTGGTCGAGGCACGCCGGACTTCTCCCTCGGCCAGTACGTCAACGACCGTCCGTACGCGGCGTCGTCGCTGCTGGCGTCCGCGATGGCGAACGTGTACCGCACGGCCATGCGGGGACGATGCGACCCACGCCCTGAACTGGCGGAGACACCGATCCCGCTCGAAATCGTCCTTCCGGCCCTTCCTTGCCGTGGCGGCCCTGGGCAGGCTGAACGGTTCTTCGCGCCGCTGGGCTGGGACGTGTCGGCCGTACCGGTCCCGCTCGACCCGGAGTTCGACGAATGGGGTGACTCCCGCTACGTGACGCTCACGCTCACCGGGACGTTGCGCCTGGCCGACGCGCTCAACCAGCTGTACGTGCTGCTGCCCGTCCTGGACGACGCCAAGCACTACTGGATGGCACCCGACGAGGTCGACAAGCTCATCCGGGCCGGGGAGGGCTGGCTCGCCACGCACCCCGACCGTGGAGCCATCACACGCCGCTATCTGGCCAACCGGCGTGGTCTCGTCCGGACCGCGCTGGGTCGTCTCGCCGATGCCGACGAAGCGACAGAGGAGACACTCGACCCCGTCCAGGTAGAGGAGGAGCCCATACCTGAGGACGGCGAGGAACAGGCCGTGTCGCTCGCCGAACACCGTCTCCGCTCGGTCGTGCAGGCCCTGCACGACGAGAACGCCCGTCGGGTCATCGACCTCGGCTGCGGAACGGGGAAACTGCTCTCGCGGCTCGCCAAGGACGAATTCTTCAGCGAGATATCCGGCGCGGACGTGTCGCACCGTGCGCTGTCCCATGCCTGGCGGCGCCTCCGCTGGGACCAGCCGCGCCGCCCGGACGACCGTGTCAAGGACGTCTTCCAGAGCGCGCTCACCTACACCGACGAACGGTTCCGCGGCTACGAGGCGGCCGTGCTGATGGAGGTCGTCGAGCACATCGACCCGCCGCGCCTTCCGGCCGTGGAGCGGGTCGTGTTCGGAGACGCCAGGCCGCGCGTCGTGGTGGTGACGACCCCGAACTCCGAGCACAACGTCCGCTACGAGGGGCTGGCGCCGGGGGCGATGCGCCACTCCGACCACCGATTCGAATGGACGCGCGCCGAGTTCCGCGCGTGGGCCGAGGGGGTCGCCGCCGCGCACGGCTACCGCGTCCGGTACGTGCCCGTCGGCGCCGACGATCCCGAGGTCGGCGCGCCGACGCAGATGGGGGTGTTCACCCGATGACCGAGGTCAAGATCCCGGAGATGGGGCTCGTCGTGCTGGTCGGCGTGACCGGCTCCGGCAAGTCGCATTTCGCGCGCAAGCACTTCAAAGCGACGCAGATCGTCTCGTCCGACTTCTGCCGCGGCGTCGTGTCGGACGACGAGAACGACCAGTCGGCGACCGGCGACGCGTTCGACCTGCTGCACTACATCGTCGCCAAGCGGTTGCGCCGCGGCCTGCTGACCGTGGTCGACGCGACCAACGTGCAGAGCGCGTCGCGGCAGTCGCTGCTGCGGATCGCCAAGGAACACGACGTGATGTCGGTCGCGATCGTGCTGGACGTCCCTGAGAGCGTCGCTGCGGAACGTAACGCCGTCCGCCCCGACCGGGACCTGCCCCCGCACGTCATTCCGCGTCAGCGGCGCGAACTGCGGCGCGGGATGCGTTCGCTGGCGCGCGAGTTCCGGCGCTGCCACGTGCTGACCGGGGTCGCGGAGATCGACGCCGCGACGATCACCTACGAGAAGTCGTGGAACGACCGTCGTGACCTGACCGGGCCGTTCGACATCGTCGGTGACGTGCACGGCTGCCGGGCCGAACTGGAGGACCTCCTCACCGACCTCGGCTACGAGATCGACCGGGACGCGCGGGGACGCGCGACCGGCGCGAGCCATCCCGGCGGGCGCACCGCCGTGTTCGTCGGCGATCTCGTCGACCGCGGACCGGACACGCCGGGCGTCCTGCGTCTGGTGATGGGGATGGTGGCGGCCGGGGACGCGCTCTGCGTCTCGGGCAACCACGAGGCGAAACTCGTGCGCGCTCTCCGCGGACGCAAGGTACGGGTCGCGCACGGGCTGGCCGAGTCGCTGGAACAGCTCCACGCCGAGCCGGACGAGTTCCGCGACGAGGTCCTGCGCTACATGGACGGCCTCATCAGCCACTACGTCCTGGACGAGGGCCGTCTCGTCGTGGCCCACGCCGGGCTGAAGGAGGAGTATCACGGTCGTGCGTCCGGACGTGTCCGGTCCTTCGCGCTCTACGGCGACACCACCGGCGAGACCGACGAGTACGGGCTGCCCGTCCGCTACCCGTGGGCGCGCGACTACCGGGGCAAGGCCATGGTCGTCTACGGGCACACGCCCGTCCCCGAAGCGGAATGGGTCAACAACACGATCTGCCTGGACACCGGCGTCGTTTTCGGCGGGAAACTGACCGCGCTGCGTTACCCCGAGCGTGAGCTGGCGTCCGTTCCCGCGCGGCAGGTCTGGTACGAGCCGACCCGTCCCCTGGACGCGCCGCCCACCACCGCCGGTGGCCGCAGGGAGACCGACGTCCTCAAAATCGAGGACGTGCTCGGCGCGGGCGGCGTCGAGACCCGCCTGATGGGCCGCGTCGCCGTCCGCGAGGAGAACGCGCTGGCCGCGCTGGAGGTGATGAGCCGGTTCGCCGTCGACCCGCGCTGGCTCGTCTACCTGCCGCCCACCATGGCGCCCGCCGCGACGTCGCACCTGCCCGGATACCTGGAGCACCCCGCCGAGGCGCTCGCCGCGTACCGGGACGGCGGCGTGGCCCGCGTCGTGTGCGAGGAGAAGCACATGGGCTCCCGGGCCGTGGTCGTCGTGTGCCGGGACGCGTCGACGGCGGCCGACCGATTCGGTGTGGACGACGGAACGACCGGCGCCGTCTACACCCGAACCGGACGTTCCTTCTTCCGCGACCCTGCCCGCACGACCGAGGTACTGGACCGGCTTCGCGCCGCGATCGGCGCGGCAGGGCTCTGGGACGAACTCGATACCGGATGGCTCGTCCTCGACGGTGAGCTGCTGCCGTGGTCGGCCAAGGCCATGGAACTCATCCGCACGCAGTACGCGGCGACCGGCGCGGCCGCCCGCGCCTCCCTGCCGATGGCGTCCGACCTGCTCGCACGCGCGGAGGGACGCGGTCTCGACCTCGGTGGGCTCCGCGCGCACATCGACCGGCGCGCCGCCAACGCGGCCCGCTTCCGCGACGCCTACGCACGCTACTGCTGGACGGTCGACGGTCTCACCGGCCTCCGGTACGCGCCGTTCCAGATCCTCGCGGGGGAGGGCCGTTCCTGGGCCGTCGCCCGCGACCACGAATGGCACATGACCGTGGCCGGACGGCTCGCCGACCACGACCCGACCGGATTCGTCCAGCGAACGGGTTCGGTGACCGTCGACCTGAACTCGCCGGAGTCGGAGACCGCCGTCACCGAGTGGTGGGAGAAGCTCACCGCGGCGGGCGGCGAGGGCATGGTCGTCAAGCCGCTGGGCCCGTACCCGGACGACCGCCGCGTCCAGCCGGGCGTCAAATGCCGCGGACCGGAGTATCTGCGCATCATCTACGGCCCGGACTACCGCGAACCGGAGAACCTCGACCGGCTGCGCGGCCGGTCGCTCGGCCGCAAACGCTCGCTGGCGACGCGGGAACACGCGCTCGGTGTGGAGGCGCTCGACCGGCTCACCGGCGGGGAACCGCTGTGGCGGATCCACCAGGCGGTGTTCGCCGTCCTGGCACTGGAATCAGAGCCGGTCGACCCGCGCCTGTAGTAGACGTAGGGCCCGCCCCGGCGAATGAGGGGCGGGCCGTACCAATCCGTCACCCGGTCGGCTCGGGAAGAGCCGCTCAGGTGGAGAACAGCATGTGGAAGACGCTCCCGCCGTAAGGGCGGTGGTGGGTGCGCCCGTGGTGATGATGGTGCACCTGAGCCGCAGGAGCCTGCCATCCCGGCCCTGCGGCGGGCGGCGGGGCCGCCCGGTACTGCGACTCCACCTGTGCCAGAGCCTCGAGCTCGCCATAGTCGAGGAAGATGCCCCGGCAACTGTCACACTGTTCGATGTGGACGCCGCTACGCGTGTAGGTCCGCATCACGCCACGACACTTAGGGCAGTGCATCGCCTTCCCATCCTTCCATTACGGATCCCCAGGTAGAGGTCAAATGTAGGGCAGGTCACGCGCCACGTCATGCCGCGTCCCCCGCCCTCGATATCCTGCCGCAGGCATCGATCATCGCCTGCTCCGGCCCGTCGAGCGGCCGGTTCCCCCTTTCCGCGGATATGACGCACGTGGCGGCGATCTGGATCGCCAGACTTCGCGCGGGTACGTCCAGGGTCGTCCAGGGGTCGCCGCCGGCGGGGACGGCCGGACCGCCCGCGTCCGTGTACGCGTCCAGGAAACGGCCCCAGTCATCGGGATGCAGGACCCCCGCCGAGTAGAGCGCGGCCGGACGCGCGAGGTCCCACACCGGGTCGCCGACGCCGAGGTCCTCGATGTCGATGAGCCGCCACCGTCCGTCCGGCGCGCGGACCATCTGCCCGAGATGCCAGTCGCCGTGGATGAGGCGCTCCGGCGCCCCGGGCGGTTCTTCGCCTTCGCCGCGAATCCAGGCGGGGAGGGTCGCGAACGCGTGCCGCACCACATCCGCCGCGGGACCGTGACCCAGCTCAGAGACCCGGCGCGCCACACGGGTGGGACGTCCCCAGGACGGCGCGTCCACCGGGACGGGCGTCGAATGGAGCGCCGCCAGAAGCCGCGCACCCTCTTCCCAGGGCGGGTCCTGGCGCGGATCCACCGGTTCACCGTACGGGGAGACGGTTACCGTTCGTCCGTCGACGTCGAGCGGCGGCCGCAGCGGACCGACCAGGACGTCCGGCACGGTGACCGCCACCCGTATCCGTTCGAGGAACACGGCGCCGTGCTCGCGGTCGGCCTGATGCGCCTTCACGGCCACGTCCCCTACACGCACCACCAGAACGCCGTGCCGGTCGTACAGCGTCTCCGGCTCGGCGGACGCGGAGGACACGGACGCCGAGTCACGCCCGATCTCAACGAGGCGGGCGAACAGGCTCGACTGGACGGTCTCGGTGTGCACCCGGACAGTCAACCATTCGCGCGCGTCCATTCCGACTAGGCGGGGGAGTTGACGACCTCGTCGCGCAACCGCCGTCTGACCACCTTGCCGAGCACGTTGCGGGGCAGTTCCGTCCGTGGACGGAACTCCGCGGGCACCTTGTAGTGGGACAGATAGCGTTCGCAGTGCCGCCGCAGTTCGTCCGCCGAGAACGGGTAGGCGGGGTGCTCCACCACGTGCGCGACGACGCGTTCTCCCCGCCGGGCGTCCGGCACGCCCACCACGGCGCAGTCATGGACGGCGGGATGACGTCGCAGCACCCGCTCCACCTCGGTCGGGAACACACTGAACCCGCTGACCTTGATGAGGTCGCGGCGGCGTTCCAGGATGGTGATGAAACCGTCCTCGTCCATCACCGCGATGTCACCTGTGCGCAGCCACCCCTTCGACAGGGCCTGCGCGGTGGCGAGCGGCGCCTTCCAATACCCGGCGAACACCTGCGGCCCCCGCACGACCAGTTCCCCGGGCTTCCCGGGCGGCAGGACCTTCCGCGGCGCGTCCTCGTCCACGACGACGACATCGGTCATGGGCAGCGGCAGGCCCACGGTCAGGTTCCGGGCCCCGCCGCCGAGCGGGTTGGCGGTGACCCCCGGGGACGCCTCCGTCAGCCCGTACCCGTTGATCAGGCCCGTGGCGCCGAGCCGTCCCAGCCGGTCGATCGTGCCCCGCCCGAGGTCCGTGGCGCCCGAGACGACGATGCGCAGCGACCTCAGGTCGGACGGCGCCAGCCGCGGGTCGTCGAGCAGCTCCTCGAACAGGGTCGGCACGCCGGGGAAGATGGTCGGCCGGTACCTGCGGAGCGCGCGCAGCACCCGGCCGGCGTCGAAGCGGGGGAGCAGCACCACGGCCCCGGCCGTCATCATCGGCGAGACGAGGCAGCTCATCAGCCCGAACGAGTGGAACAGCGGCAGCACCGCCAGCGTCACGTCCGCGCCGGGACGCCCCTCACGGTCCCACGCGTGCTGCTGGCTGGCGTTCGCGACGAGGTTCCGGTGCGTGAGCATCGCGCCCTTCGGGCGACCCTCCGTCCCGCCGGTGTACTGGATGGCCGCCAGATGCCGCGACGGCTCCAGCTCCAGCTGCCGCACCGGCCGCCGCGGCGCCCGCTGCATCTCGCCGAACCGGACGACGCCCGGATCGTCCGGCACGTCCACGACGAACGCCGCGCGCCGCCGCCCGGCCCGCGCCGACGGCAGCCGCAGCGCGAGCCGCCGGCGCACCGGCAGGAAGTCGGCCAGCGACGTCACGATGACGTGTTCGAGCCGCACCCGCGACCGGACCGCGCTGACCGTCGCGTAGGAACGATCCAGCACGACGGCGACGCGGGCACCGCAGTCCGCGAGCTGGTGGAGCATCTCCTCCTCGGTGTACAGCGGGTTGTGCTGCACCGCGACGGCGCCGCGGCGCAGCACACCGTAGAACGCGATCACCTGTTGCGGACAGTTCGGGAGGATCAACGCCACCCGGTCACCCGGTTGGACGCCGAGGCGGCGCAGCCCGTCGGCGAACCGGTCCACGGCCGACCGCAGCCGCCGATACCGGATCCGCCGGTCGAAGAAGATGAGCGCGGGTCGGCGCGGATACCTGTCCGCGGCGTCGTCGAGCAGCCGCGTTACGGGAACGTCCGGGATGTTCAGCTCCTGGGGAACGCCCGGCTGATACCACCGCCGCCATGGGGCGGGCCGTTGTGACGCATGCCACATGGGAGACGATTCAACCATCTGCGGGGTGCCCGCGTCCCCGCTTCACGATCTCTACGACACCGCGTACGGCGTCTTCTCACGCCCGTCGTGCGGCACGCTCGCCCACCACGACAACTGGTCGAGAAGCGTCTTCGCGGCGGCGTCGGCACCGTCCGCGTCGAGCAGCTTCCCGTCCTCATCCACGCGTGACCAGTGCCGATCGAAGCTGACCTGGTCCCGCACGGGGACGGAGTGGGTCTCGACGAACACCTGCCTGAGATGCTCGACCGCCCGCAGCCCGCCGCCCATACCGCCGTACGAGACGAAACCGACGGGCTTGGCGCGCCACTCCTCCAGATGCCAGTCGACGAGATGCTTCCCACCGCGCCTGCCGCGCCGCGCCGGCGTGGAACGATTCGTCCACCCCGACGTGGGCGAACTCCGGCTGGCTTACGAAACCCTCGAATCACCCGCGGGCGACGCCCAGGCGCTCATCGCCTATCTCCCCGCCGATGACGCCACGTCCACCGCCCTGGACCGACTGCGCCCCACCACCCTGCGCGCCGTCTCGGGCCTCCGATAACTCAGATACGCCCCGTACCACGGCAAACGTTGCACGTCTCGCCGGTGGCGGTGCTCGTCCCCGTCCCGTTACACCCCGGACACGCCCGCGTGGCCGGCTTGTTGTGCTTCCCCACGTCACCACCCCCGCCGCTCATCCTAAAGGGATGAGCCCCCATCCGCCCGCCACCTTCGACCCCACCCGAGGATTTCCCCCGCCCCTCGACCGACCCGGTCCGCTGATCTCCAGGCCACGGTGGTACTCGTCTCTCTGCTGAGAGAAGAAAGTCAGGGGAGCCAATCAGGGAGCCGACGAGAATCCGCGCGAGACGCCCCAGATCGACTGTGCCGGTTTGGTCCGCTGGCTCCCCTTCCTTGTCTCCGCAGGTGACCGGCTCCCTGGCCGACTCCCCGAGACTCATGCGGACGGGAGCCGGATAAGGCTCGCTCAGGCGTTCCTTAACGCGGGCATAAGCGGCGTGCTGTGGGGGGTGGGGGGTGCGAGGTTCGGGGTGTGGCAATGCGAATGGGCAAGGGCATTGGTTCGATTGGTCCCGGCGTGGCGGGGGAGCGGATGCGGCCTGCCGTGGTCGCTCGGGCCTTTCGGGCGCTGCCGTCCGCGCATCGGGAGATTCTCGCCGAGACCGTGTTCAGGCAGCGGTCGGTCAACGAGGCCGCCGCGTCGCTCGGGGTGCCGGTGGACGTGGTCAAGCTTCGTGTCTACCAGGCGCTGCGGGCGTTGGGCGCGGCCCTGGAGGCGGCCGGGCGGTAAATGGTTTGCCGGGGCGGGAATGGTCTTGGCAGTATGGGCGTTGTCGGAATCGAGACCGGGAGGGAACATGCGTAGTCATCGAATGTTCAGTCATTCCGGGCTCGGACGCGGGACGTGAGGTTCACGTTCTGAAGTCGGCCGCCCGGTTCGTCTGGGCGGCTTTTTTGGTTTCGGAGGGTTGGCCGAGTGGGAAGGCAGCGGCTTGCTAAGCCGTCGTCAGGGTCATCCCTGCGCGAGTTCGAATCTCGCACCCTCCGCACCGGGTGAGGACGCTGGTGTGTCCGGCGGTTTCATAAGCCGCGGTAGGCAGGTTCGATTCCTGCACCCGGTACGTGTCATCGAGTCTCCGTGGCGCAGTGGAGAGCGCGCCGGGTTGCGGACCCGGAGGTCGCAGGTTCGATTCCTGCCGGAGATGCGGCTTTCGTGGTGTAGTGGTCTGCACGCCAGGTTGTGGCCCTGGAAGTGTCGGTTCGATCCCGATCGAAGGCCCTCAGATATTGCCGAGTGGCTGGTTCCGGATTGCGTTGAGTTGGAACCGCGCTGGAGAAGCCCTCATGTATGCACGGTTTCTTCGGGAAGGTGACACGGTCTCGGGTGGTCGGGTGCGGCATGGTCGTCGCCCTGGCGCTCGTCACGTGCGGGGGGCGGGTGGAGCCCGGGCCCGCGCCCTACATGGATCCGCAGTTGGCCGTCGAGGATCGGGTGGACGACCTGCTCGACCGGATGAGCCTGGACGACAAGCTCGGGCAGATGACGCAGCCCGAACGCAGGTACATCACACCGCAGGAGATCACCCGGTACCGGATCGGGTCGGTGCTGTCGAGCGGTGGGTCGGCGCCCACGCCGAACACGGCGAGGAACTGGGCGGACATGTACGACGGGTTGCAGCGGGCCGCGCTCGCCGGGCCGTTGGGAATTCCGCTCATGTACGGCGTGGACGCGGTTCACGGGCATAACACCGTGGTGGGGGCGACGGTGTTTCCGCACAATATCGGGCTTGGTGCGACCCGTGACCCGAGGCTGGTCCGTGAGATCGGGGCGGCGACCGCGAAGGAGATGACCGCGACGGGGGTGGACTGGAACTTCGCGCCGTGTCTGTGCGTGGTGCGCAATGACCGGTGGGGGCGGACGTACGAGTCGTTCGGTGAAGTGCCCGAGCTGCCGACGATGATGACGACGGTCATCGACGGGATGCAGGACGCCGGTCCGGCGTCGGTTCTGGCGACGGCCAAGCATTATCTGGGGGACGGAGGCACGGAGGGCGGCGACGACCGGGGCGACACCAGGGTCTCGGAGAAGGAGCTGCGGGCGGTTCATCTGCCGCCGTTCCGGGCTGCCGTGAAACGCGGTGTGGGGTCGGTGATGGTCTCTTACAGTTCGTGGAACGGGCTGAAGATGCACCGGCACCGGTATCTGATCCGTGACGTGCTGAAACGCGAACTCGGGTTCACCGGGTTCGTGGTGTCGGACTACAACGGCATCGACGAGATCGACGGAAGGCCGGGGTTCACCAAGGACGAGGTCTCCGCCGCCGTCAACGCCGGGATCGACATGGTGATGGTGCCGACGAAATGGCGCCAGTTCCTCGACCATCTGCGGGACGTGGTGAAAACCGGTGACGTCCCGATGACCCGCGTCGATGACGCGAACCGCCGGATCCTGACCAAAAAGTTCCAGTTGGGGCTGTTCGAACGTCCGATGGCGGATCGGTCGTATCTGGCGACGGTCGGGGGCGCGGCGCATCGGAAGTTGGCGCGGCGCGCGGTGGCGGCGTCGCAGGTGCTGCTCAAGAACGACGGCGTGCTTCCGCTGGACGACGAGGACAAGATCTTCGTGGCGGGGGACAGCGCGCACGACATCGGGATGCAGTCCGGTGGCTGGACGATCACCTGGCAGGGGAAGGCGGGGCCGATCACGCCCGGCACGACGATCCTGGACGGCATCCGCGAGGTCGCCCCGTCCGCGACCGTCACCTATGGCAAGGACGGCACGGGGATCGACGGGTCCTACGACGCCGCGGTCGCCGTCGTGGGGGAGCGCCCGTACGCCGAGTACCACGGGGACCGCACCGGCGACCTCGGTCTCGACGCGGGCGACCTCAAGACCATCGACCGGCTCCGCGCCGCCGGGGTTCCGGTGGTGGTGGTGCTGGTGTCGGGACGTCCGCTGGACATCGCCAAGCAACTTTCCGGGTGGGACGCGCTGGTCGCGGCGTGGCTGCCGGGCACCGAGGGCGGCGGTGTCGCCGACGTGCTGTTCGGCCGGACCGCCCCGACCGGTCGGCTCCCGGTCACCTGGATGCGCGACGGCGGCCAGCAACCGATCAACCGGGGCGACGGGAAGCGGCCGCTCTTCCCGTTCGGCCACGGACTCACCTACCGGTGGGTCAGGTCGGGTTGAGCAGGACGAGGGGCGTGGTGGTCGGTCGTGCGGAGCCGCCCGCCGGTTCGATCGTCAGGCCCACCCTGTCGGCGGGACGCCACGTTCCCGCGACGACCGGCCGGGTTCTGTCGGCGGGCAGCAGGCCCGCCGAGCGGGGACCGGAGGCATCGATCAGCCACAGCTGATACGCCTTCGAGGACGGGAGCGCCCGCAGCCCGGACGTGGCGACGACGACACGGCCCGCCGTTCCGGACGCGGTGATCGTGACCGTTCCGCCGCCCGTGGCGCGGCCCGTCGCCGACCGCCTGTCGGGCGCCGACAGTACGGACGCCACGGCGCGGGCCGTCTCCTCGGCACGGTCCACACGCTGGCGTTCCCGCATCACCTGGGTGACGGACACGGCCGTGACCAGGCACGCCGCCCCGACCAGGCCCGCGGTGGCGACCCGGCGCCACCGCTTCGCCTTCGGACGTTTCGGCGCGGACGGTGTCCGCGAGGTGACCGGGGGAAGTTGGCGGACGTGCCGGATGTCGGCCAGCACCCGGTCGCGCAGCCCCGGCGGGGGAGGCTCCGCGGCCGCCATGCCGAGCCGCGCCGTCGTCGCCCGGAACTCGTGAACCTCGGTGGCGCAGGTCTCGCACCGGGCGAGATGCGACTCGAACCGCCGCCGCTCCTCGGTGTCGCCGATCGCGTCCATGGCGTACGCGCCGGAGAGGACGTGCAGGTCGTCCGTCATCGCTCGACCCCCAGGCAGTCGCGCAGCCGGATGATGCCGTCGCGCATCCGGGTCCGCACCGTGGTCGGCGGCGCCCCCACCAGGTCGGCCACCTCACGGTAGGTGTGCCCACCGTAGTACGCGAGCGTCACCGTCTCGTGTTGCAGGGGCGTCAGCGTCCGCAGGCAGCGCCGCACCCGCTCGTGGTCCAGCCGCGCCTCGACGCGGTCGGCGACCGGGTCGTGCCCGGCGACGGGATCGTGCCGTGCGGCCCGCGCCTCCCGTTCGCCCGCGCTCTGTTCGCGCCGCACCCGGTCGACGGCCCGGCGATGCGCGATCGTCATGATCCAGGTCATCGCGCCGCCACGGCCGGGATCGTAACGGGCGGCGGTCCGCCACAGTTCGAGCATGACCTCCTGCGTCACCTCCTCGGCCATCGCGGGATCGCGGACGATCCGTCGCGCCAGGCCGTGCACCGGCGCCGCGACCGCGTCGTACAGCCGCTCGAACGCGCGCTCGTCGCCGCGCGCCGTCCGGCCGAGGAGCTGGTCGACGACCTGGCCGGGCACGGTGCCGTCGGGCGGGCCGGTGTCCGTCGGCATGCCGCACTCCCCTCCGTGGATCGTCCATCGGGCACTGCGCAAGGGGGTCCTCCTCGGATCGATGTTCACAGGACGAGGCTGCGCAACGTCAGCCCGACCCCGAGCGCGACGACCGTGGCGGAGGTGCCGATGGGCATCACCCCGGACGGGAGCCGCCGCCGCCCGGTCAGCACCCGCCGCGCCAGGACGCGTCCGGAGCCCGCGACGAGGACGCCGACCGTCACGAGTGCGGCGGCCAGGCCGAGCCCGTACGCGAGGACGAGGACGATCCCGAACCAGGCCCGGCCGATCGCCGTGCCCCCGACCAGGACCACCACCGCGGACGGGCTCGGGACCATGCCGCCCGCCAGACCCATCAACACGAGCCCGCCCCGGCGCGGCCGCTGATGCCCGTGTCCGTGTCCGTGTCCGTGTCCGTGTCCGTGTCCGTGTCCGTGTCCGTGTCCATGTCCGTGGCCGGGGGTGTGGTGGCGGTTTCGCAGGGCGCGTCTCAGCAGCAGCGCGCCCGCCGCCGTGACCAGCATGCCGCCCGCCGCGCCGAGCCACGGGAACAGGACCTCGGGCGCCAGCAGCGTGCCCGTGGTCACCAGCGTCCCCAGGACGAGGACCCCGACCGTGTGGGTGAACGTGACCGTCAGGCCGAGCGTGACGACGTCCCGGGTCCGCCTCCGGCCGTCGCCCATCGCATGCGCCGCCATGATCGTCTTGCCATGGCCGGGGGCCAGGGCGTGCAGCGCGCCGAGCGCCACCGCGATCAGGAAGGCCAGCACGGCGAAGCCCGGGGTGAGATCGCGGCGCGCGACCAGGGACGTGAAGCGTTGCGTGAGCCCGTCCGTGCCCCGGGGCAGCAGCCGTTCCGCCCCGCCGCCCGCCGCGGGCCCGGCGGCGAGCGGCGGGCCGCCCGCCCGCGCCGTGAAGGTCGCCGACCGTTGGTCGAGCGGCGAGGCGAGCATGTCCTCCGGATAGGCGGTGAGCCGCCCGCTACGGGACGACCCGGGCACATCGGACGACGACAGCGTCATCCGGTCGCCCCGCGCCGTGATCTCCCGCCAGCCGACCCGCCCGTCCGCGCCGCCGCCGTTCCGGAACGCGATCGTCCCCGGCCCGGCGGGCGCCGTGAACCGGCATTCGGCCCGCAGTGTCGGCAGCCCCGCCTGACCGGGCGGCGCCGTGGCGGACGCCGCCGCGACGGTCGCGGTCACGGGCCGTCCGTCGACCGTGACGCGGACGGACGCCGCCGCGCGCACGCAGACCCCGCCGGCCCATGTGGCGAGTTCCGCGGCGGACGGTCGTCCGTCGCGGTCGGAGTCCACATCGGGGAGGGCCTGCGCCGCGGGGATCTCCGCGAGGTCCTCGACATGGTCGATTCGCAGTTCGTGCGGCGCGACGACGAGCCCGTCGTAGTGGTTCACGGTGAAGTTGCCCAGCGGATGCGCGGCGATCAACCCGGCCGCGAGCATGGAGACGATCATGGGGTGTCCTCGGGTGCGGCGCCGAGCGACTTCTCGATGGCGCGCAGATGGGCGCGGAACCGCGGGTTGCGGTAGCCGGTCGCCGTGGCCTGGCGGGCGTGGCGGAGCGCCTCCTTGTGCCGGCCGTTCACATGCAGGGCCCAGGCCAGCGCGTCGGCGGCGTGGACGCCGCACTGGCGGACCTTCGGTCCTGGGCAGCGCCGGTCGTACTCCGCCCGCGCCGCGCGCAGCGCCTCCTTCGGGTCGCCGTGGTCGGCCTCGAACAGCGCCGTCTCCAGGTCGGCGTCGACGCCGTTGGCCTTGGCGATCCGCGTCCAGGTGGACGCGACCGCGTACTGACGTCGCGCCTCGTCGGGGCGTCCCGCCGATTCCAGCAGCGCGCCGTACTCGCTGAGGTACTCGGGCAGCGGCAGCCGCCGGACGAGTTCCGCCCGGTCGTCGAGCGCGCCCTTGACGTCGCCGCGCGCCGCCCGGACGCGGGCCCGTCCGTCCAGGGCGGGCAGGTGGCCGGGGGAGACGCGCAGCGCCTCGGCGTACTCCCGTCCCGCCCGGTCGAGGTCGCCGTCGTTCCAGGCCAGCTCGCCGAGCTGGGTCGCGATGTAGGCGAGGTCGCCGCGCTCGGTCGCGGACGTGCGCGCGAGGCCGAGGACCCGGCGGGCCTCCCGGACCTCCCCGCGCAGCTCCCGCACGTACGCGAGCCGCGTGAAGATCGGGACTCCGGGGCGCCGGGCGTCCGCGGTCCGCGCCGCCGCGAGCGCCGCGTCGTAGCGGCCCAACTCGACCAGGGCGTCCACCCGGACGGCGGCCGCGCGCTGTCCGTACGGGTTGGCCCGGAGCGCCTGGTCGGCGTACCGCAGCGCCCCATGGAAGTCGTGCCGCGCGGCGGCGAGCGCGGCCAGCCCGGCGAGCGCGCCGTCATTGCCCGGCTCCTCCTTCAGCGAGCGGCGCAGCACGTCGTCGGCCTTGGGATACCAGGCGGTGTTCCCGGTCTCCCGGGCCTCCTCCACGTACGCGACGCCGAGCGACGCCCACGAGGCGGCGTCGCTCGGCTGCTCGTGCAGATGTCGTTGCAGTCCCGCGATGCCCGAGGCCGGGGCCCCGGTCGAACCGGAACCGGCCGTGGTGGACGTTCCGGAGGGGCGGCTGGGAGCCACCGCCCCTCCGAACGTCAACACCACGATCAGCCCGGCGACCGAGGCCCCGGCGACCAAGGGTCGGGGGAGAGGGGGACGGCGCATCAGGCCTCGTGCCGTCCCGCCGCGGGACGCCTGTTGCGCCACCAGAGCAGACCACCGGTCATGAGGAACGTCGCCCCACCGGCCAGCCCGGCGGCGGGCAGCGCGCCGGAGAGCCCGGGTCCGCCGTCGTCGCCGGACCCGGACGTGCTCTCGGCCGCACCCGCGTTGAGCAGGTTCAGCGTGGTGCCGTCGCCGCTGTTCGACGTCCCCGAGGCGTTCGCCTTGGGCTTCGACGAACCGCGCACCTCCGACCCGGAACGCGGCTGCGCCACGTACGGGAACGCGTTCTCGAACCTGAGGTCGTTGGCGTTGACGGCGTCACCCAGGTCGTTCTTGGTGCCGAGCAGCTCACCCTCGACCACCTGGAGTTCGATGTCGACGACGTCGTCGGTGAGGCGCCGCCCGTTCGGGAAGCCCTGGTTGTCACCGCCGAGCACACCGAGCCGGTCCGGCTTCGCGGACGGCTTGATCGACGTGTTCAGCCGGAGCAACTCGGCGGGACGCACCCGCGCCGGCTGGTTCAGCCCCGGCACACCGGTCAGGAACACCTGGACGAGGTCGTTGCGCGGAGTGGGCGGTGCCGGGATCTTGTAGATCTGCTGGATGACCTTCGGCAGTTCGGGATCGGTGACGAACTTGGCGAACTGCGCGTCGTGCCACGGGTCGGAGGCGTTGAACAGGTCCTTCTTCCCCATCGGGTTGACGAGCTCGTTCACCAGCGGGTTCCCGAGCCGCGACACCTGCGTGTAGTCACCGGACGCGTTCTGCCGCTGCACGGTCGAGTACACGCCGATGACCGGATCCTTGCCCTTCACCAGGTGCTGCGTCGGGATCTGCAGGGCGACGGTGTTGACGTTGTAGCCGCTCAGAGTGTCGTTGCCGACCTCCTTGAGGTTCCCCCCGTAGATCAGGTCGAAGACCCGCAGGTCCAGGAAGAACGAGTCGTCGGCCTGCCCGGCGAACGCCGTCATCCCGTCGCCCAGCGGCTTGATCGCCTGGTTGCGCAGCGTCCGGTAGTTCGGCATGGACGCCTGCCCCACGTTGGACGGGGCCACCGGCGCGTTGTCGGCGAGCTTGGTGGTGCTGTGCACCCGGCCCTCCGTGCGCCGGATCAGCGTCAGGTCGTACGTCTGCGTGACGTTGAGGTCCGGGTCGTCCAGGCTCGTCACCGGCCCGGTGTTGTAGAGGAAGGTGTTCTGGTTCTTGACGCGATCCTGGAACTGGAACCGGTACGTGAGGTCGGCCAGCGAGTCGCCGTCGTTGTCGACGTTGACGTCGTACTGCGCGTCCCGTGCGAACCTGTAGAAGTTGGGCCCGCCCGCCGGTTCCGAGAACGGGAGGAAGTTCGCGATCAGCGTGGTCGTGTCCGGCTTGTCCGGACTCACGAACGCGTACACGTCGGTGTTGTCGTACTGCGGCTGCCCCGAGATGAGCGGGGCCTCCCGGTGACTCGACGCGGTTCCCTGCCCGGGCGCCAGCCCGGCGAGGCCGCTCACGCTCAACAGCCCCCCGGCGGCGACCATCGCGGCGATCCGCGCTCTGGACCGATGAAGTCTCGGCATCGTGCATCCCCTGCCGGTCGCCGGAGTGCCGTCGCGGCGGCGCCACTTCACGTGACGCTGGGCTAGGTCTGCCGCGACGCCGGATCGACCGGTTTCTTCGCCATGCCCGCAGCTACTTCGAAGCCCGCCCCGAAACCGATGGGTCGCTGTCCACATGCGGCCACGTCGATCGAGAAGTCCCTGGACACGGCGGAACGCCCGGCGGAATCCGCCGGGCGTTCCGAACGTCGCCGTTCGAGGTCGTGCTCTAGGCGACGATGAGAAGGGGGTTCTGGAGCAGCGTGGCGAGACGGTCCAGGAACCGGGCGCCGGTCGCGCCGTCGGTGGCGCGGTGGTCGACCGACAGCGTCACCGTCATGCGTTTGCCGGGCACGACCTGACCGTCCCGGACGACCGGTTCGTCCCGGACCGCGCCGACCGCCAGGATCGCCGCCTCCGGCGGGTTGATCACCGCGGAGAACGAGCTGACGCCGAACATGCCGAGGTTGCTGACGCTGAACGTTCCGCCGCTCATCTCCGCCAGGGTGAGCTTGCCGTCCCGCGCCTTGCCCGCCAGCTCGCGGGTCTCCCGGCCGATCTCCGACACGCTCTTGCGGTCCGCGTCCTTGATGACGGGGACGAGCAGGCCGTCCTCGACCGCCACCGCGATGCCGACATGGACGCGCCTGTGGAAGAGCAGGTTCTCCTCGGTGTAGGAGACGTTCACGGCCGGGTGCTCGCGCAGCGCCGTCGCGACCGCCTTCACGATCAGGTCGTTCACGCTGACCTTGGCCGGGGCCAGCGCCTCGTTCACCGTGGCGCGGAACGCCAGCAGCGGCTCGGCGTCCACCTCGCGGTTGAGGTAGAAGTGCGGCGCCTCCCGCTTGCTCTCGGTCAGCCGCCGCGCCGCCACCTTGCGGAAGCGGTTCAGCGGAACGGCCTCGACGTCCGGATCATCGGCGGCCCGCGCCGCGACGGGCGCCGCCGCCGGGGCCGGGCTCGGAGCCGCGCTCGGGGCCGGGCTCGAAGCGGGCGCGGCGGCGCCGTCGCGGATCGCGGACTCGATGTCGGCGCGGACGATGCGTCCACCCGGGCCCGAGCCGTTCAGCGTGCCGAGATCGATGCCGTGGTCGCGGGCCAGCCGCCGCGCCAACGGCGACGACGGCGGACGCGAAGCCCTGTCCGACGCAGCCCCGCCCGAAGGCCGCGCCGCCGGAGCGGGGGCCGGAGCGGAAGCCGGGGTCTCGGCGACCGGTTCCGGTTCCGGTTTCGCCTCCGGCTCCGGAGCGGTCGCCGGTGCCGCCGAGTCCGCCGTGGGGCGCGCGCCGCCCGCCGGGGCGATCACGGCGATCGGGGCGCCGATCGCGGCGGTCTCGCCCTCGGCGACCAGGATCTTCTCCAGGACGCCCGCCTCGTAGGCCTCGTACTCCATGACGGCCTTGTCGGTCTCGATGTCGACGATCACGTCGCCGACCGCGACCTCGTCCCCCGGCTGCTTCTGCCAGGAGCTGATGACGCCCTCCTCCATCGTGTCGGAGAGGCGCGGCATGAGGATCTCGGTCATTCAGATCTTCTCCAGGACACGGCCGGTCGCGCGGAGCGTGTCGCGGACGGCGCTGAGCAGCGAGTCGGCGGACGGCAACGCCGCCGTCTCCAGGGACTTGGCGTAGGGCAGCGGTACCTCCGCCATCGCGACGCGCCGGACCGGCGCGTCCAGCCAGTCGAAGGCGCCCTCCTGGATCGTCGCGGCGATCTCGGCACCGATCCCGTAGGTGAGCCAGTCGTCCTCGGCGACCACGGCGCAGCCCGTCCTGCGCACGGACTCGACGACCGTCGTCCGGTCGAGCGGGCGCAGGCTGCGCAGGTCCACGACCTCGGCGGACACGCCCTCGGCGGCGAGGGTCTCGGCGACCTCGGCGGCGACCCGCGCCATCCGCGAGTAGCCGATGATCGTGATGTCGGTGCCGGGACGGGTGACCGCGGCGCGGCCGATCTCCGCGGGCTCGACGTCCTCGACCGCGGCGGGCAGCTCGCCCTTGGTGTTGTAGAGCGCGAGGTTCTCCAGGAACAGCACCGGGTCGTCGTCGCGGATCGCGGCCTTCAGCATCGCGGACGCCTCGGCGGGCGTGCTCGGCGCGACGACCTTCAGCCCGGGGACGAACGAGTAGAACAGCTCGACGTTCTGGGAGTGGGTGGCGCCGAGCTGCTGCCCGCCGCCGCCCGGGGTGCGGATCACCATCGGTACGCTGGCCTGCCCGCCGAACATCCCGTAGATCTTCGCGGCGTGGTTGACGATCTGGTCCAGCGCCAGCAGCGAGAAGTTGATCGTCATGATCTCCACGACGGGACGCAGCCCGAGCATGGCGGCGCCGATCGCGGCGCCGACGAAGCCCTCCTCGGCGATCGGGGTGTCGCGGACGCGGCGCGGCCCGAACTCCTTCAACAACCCCTCGGTGATCTTGTAGGAGCCCTCGAAGAGCCCGATCTCCTCGCCGAGCAGGAACACGTTCTCGTCCCGGAGCATCTCGGCGCGGAGGGTGTCCCGGAGGGCCTGGCGGTAGGTCATGGGTGCCATGGGTCGCTCCTCAGGAACCGAAGACGGCGTCGGCGGGCAGGCGGCGCAGCTCGCCCGGGACGGGCGTGGCGTAGGTGTAGTCGAACAGGGTGGACACGTCGGGCGCGGGGCTCTCGTCGGCGAACGCGGCGGCGGCGTCCACCTCGGCGGTGACCTTCGCGTCGAGCGCGTCGCGCTCCTCGTGGGAAAGGATCCCGGCCTCCTCCAGCTCCAGCGCCATCCGGGCCAGCGGGTCGGCGGCCTTGAGGGCCTCCTTCTCCTCCTTGGACCGGTAGCGGGCCGGGTCGACGACCGAGTGGCCCTTCAGCCGCGGGCTCGTGGTCTCCAGCAGGTACGGCTTGCTCTGCGACCGGGCGCGCTCGACCGCGACGCGCGCGGCGTCCCGGACGGCGACGACATCGGTGCCGTCCACCCGGGCGCTCTCCATCCGGTACGCGGCGCCGCGCCGGTACAGCTCGGGCTCGGCGGCGGAGTTCTCCACGGTCGTGCCCATGCCCAGCCCGTTGTTGATTACGACGAAGACGACCGGGAGGTCCCAGAGGGCCGCGATGTTCAGCGACTCGTGGAACGCTCCGATCGCGGCCGTTCCGTCGCCCATATGGCACATCACGACCTCGTCGCCGCCCTTGTACGACACGGCGAGCGCCGCGCCGGTGGCGAGCGGGACCTGCCCGCCGACGATGCCGTACCCGCCGAGCAGCCGCGCCTCGGCGTCGAACAGGTGCATCGACCCGCCCCAACCCTTCGACACGCCCGTCGACCGGCCGTACAGCTCCGCCATGACCCGGTCGGCGCCGATGCCCTTGGCGAGGGCGTAGCCGTGCTCGCGGTAGTTGGTGAACAGGTAGTCGGACGGGCGCAGCGCCGCCATCAGCCCGACGACCGTGGCCTCCTCGCCGAGGTTCAGATGGCAGTAACCACCGATCTTCGCCTCGGTGTAGGCGCGGGCGGCCCGCTCCTCGAACCGCCTGATCAGCAGCATCTGCCGGTAGTAGCCGACGAGCGTCTCGGCGTCGGCCGCCGGGACGGGAGCGCTCGGCTCGGGGGCGTCCGGGTCGGGGGCGGCCGGAACCGCGGCGTCCTTCGCCCGGGGGGCCTTGGTGCCGCGTGTTCTCCCGCTGCGAGCCGGAGCGGCCTTCGTCGTCTCAGCCATCGGCGATCTTCCTCTTTCCGGGGCGACGCCGTAGGATCGCCACGACGCTCACCGATCATCTTTGATCTATGATCGATCATATTCCATCCGTCAAGAGTTCACTTACCGACGCTGCGTCTAACATGGGATGTCGTGAACGCGCCGACCGCCGCCCCGCTGCTCCGTACCGGACTCGCCGACCAGATCCGCGAGTTCATCGTGGACGGCATCAGCTCCGGGCGCTGGCAGCCCGGTGAACGTGTCGTCGAACGCCGTATCGCCGCCGAGTTGGGTGTCAGCCAGGGGCCGGTCCGTGAGGCGCTCCGCCAGCTGGAGGCGCAGCGGCTGATCGAGTCGCTGCCGAACCGCGGCGCCCGGGTCCGCGACTTCACCGAGCGGGACCTCGCGGAGATCTTCCCCGTCCGCGCCGGTCTGGAGCGGACGGCCGTGGAGCTGGCCCTACCCGAGATCGCCGGCTGCCTGGACGCGCTGGAGGTGCACAACCGGCGGCTCGGCGAGGCCGCGCGGAACGGTGACCTGGCCGAGCAGATGCGCCTCAGCATCGCCTTCCACCGCGAGATCGTCGAGGCGGCCGGGAACCGGCTGCTGGTGTCGGTCTGGGAGGGCCTCGGCATCGAGCTGTGGACGACCCTGTCCCTCCGCCTCCACCAGACGGAGATCTACTCCAAGTCGGCCGAGCACGCGGAGCTGATCGAGGCGTTCCGCCGCCGCGACCCGTGCGCCCCGCAGCTCCTGCACGACCACGTCATGAACTACGCGCCCACACCCTGACGCGCGCCCACGTCCTGATACGCGCCCACGTCCTGACGTGCGCCCGGCTTCGTGGCGTGCGCCCGGCTTGATGACACGCGGCCACGTCCTGACGCGCGCCCAGATCCTGATACGCGCCCACGTCGTGGCGTGCGCCCACGTCGTGATGTGCGCCCGGCTTCGTGATGTGCGCCGGGCTTGATGACGGGCGGCCACGTCCTGACGCGCGCCTACGTCATGAACTACGCGCTCATGTATTGACGCGCCCAGATCCTGATACGTGCCCACGTCGTGACGTGCGCCCGGTTTATGACGCGCGCTCGGCTTCGTGACATGCGTCGGTGTGTCGTCAAGGACGGGCGGTGGTCGAGTCCTTCTCGCGGTATCTCGTGGTGAGCTGTGTCTCCGCGTCGTCCAGGTACGACCGGAGTTCCTTCTCGGCCGCCGTGAAGTCGCCCTGCGCCATCAGGTCGTGGATGCGGCGGTTGCGGGCGAGGTACGGCTCGTGGAACTCGCGCGGCGAGTCCATCTCGTGGAAGACCAGCCGCATCTCGACGAGGAGGTGCCCGATCATCTCGTCGACCCGGGGGCTGCCCAGCAACCCGGCGAGGGCACGGTGGTACTTGATGTCGGCGGTTCCGACGTCGTCCCACCTGCCGTCCTCGGCGGCGTGCTCGCCCTCCAGCACGGCGGCCTCCACCTGGTCGAGCGCGGCCCCGGTGGACGCCGCCGCGCGCACCCCCGCGCATTCCAGGAGGCGGCGGACGCTGTAGAGGTCCGGCAGCGCCTCGACGGGCACCTTGTTCACGAACATGCCGCGGTTGAACTTGTGCTCCAGGAGCCGGTCCTTGACGAGGATCTGGAAGGCCTCGCGCACGGTGTTGCGCGACACCTCCATGACGGGCGCGATCTCCTGGTCCGACAGCCGGTCTCCGGGGCGCAGCAGCCCGTCGGCGATCTGCTCGCTGATCGCCTCCGCGATCCAGGTCGCGGTGCTGGACCGGCCCGTGCCATGCCGGCGCGCGCTGATCGCGGCCAGCCACGGCTTCTGTGTCGACATCGGCCCGCCCTTTCCAGGCGCGGCTCGCTGAGCCGCGAACGACGTGAGCGACTGGAGTCGTTCCAGCGTATCCAGCGATCGATAAATATCTCAACAAGAGGATTGATGAACTGTTGAGCAATCTCTACCCTGAGGAAAAGCCGCACCCTCGGAAGGGTCAGTCCCATGACGGATCGGACCACCCTCGACAGCCCCCCGGCATCACCCGCCTCCTCCCACCGCGGCGCGCTTCTCGGCGCCATGTTCCTGATGGCCACCAGCGCCATCGGCCCCGGGTTCATCACCCAGACCACCGTCTTCACCGCCAAACTCGGCGCCGCGTTCGCGTTCGCGATCGTCGTGTCCGTGCTGGTCGACATCGCGATCCAGTTGAACGTGTGGCGCGTCGTCGGCGTGTCCGGCATGCGCGCCCAGGAGCTCGGCAACCGTGTCCTGCCCGGCGGCGGTTACGCCCTCGCCGCGCTGGACGTCTTCGGCGGCCTGGTCTTCAACATCGGCAACATCGCCGGCACCGCGCTCGGCCTGAACGCGCTGCTCGGCCTGGACGTCAAGATCGGCGGCGGGATCTCCGCGCTGGTCGCCATCGGCGTCTTCCTCAGCCGCCGCGCCGGGGTCGCCATGGACCGGATCGTCGTCGTCCTCGGCGCCGTCATGATCCTGCTGACGCTGTACGTGGCGTTCGTGTCCGAACCGCCGCTCGGCGACGCGCTCCGGCAGAGCGTCGCGCCGGAGACGGTCGACTTCCTCGTCATCACCACGCTGATCGGCGGCACGGTCGGCGGTTACATCACCTACGCGGGCGCCCACCGCATGATCGAGTCCGGACTGCGCGGGCCGGAGAACGTCCGGCAGATCAACCGCAGCGCCGTCACCGGCATCCTCGTCACCGGCCTCATGCGCACCCTGCTGTTCCTCGCCGTGCTCGGCGTCGTCGCGGGCGGGGTGAAGCTCGCCGAGCAGAACCCGCCGTCCTCGGCGTTCGAGCACGCGGCGGGCGAGGCCGGGCTGCGGCTCTTCGGCCTGATCATGTGGTCGGCCGCGATCACGAGCGTGATCGGCGCGTCCTACACGTCGGTGTCGTTCCTCGTCTCGTTCTCCTCGTTCGTGGAGCGGCACCGCAACCGGCTGGTCGTGGCGTTCATCACCGTGTCCGCCGGCATCTACCTCGTCATCGGCACGGCGCCCGCCAAGCTGCTGATCTTCGCGGGCGCGCTGAACGGGATGATCCTGCCGTTCGGCCTCGGTGTGCTGCTGTGGGCGGCGGCCCGGCGCCGCGACCTGCTCGGCGGCTACCGGTATCCGGTCCCGCTGCTCGCCCTCGGCGCCGTCGCGTGGCTGCTGTCCGTCTACCTCAGCTGGGACCTGCTCACCGGACTCGACCAGCTCTGGAAGTGACAGGACATGCGATTTCAAGAAATCCAGGTTGATTCAGAGGAGTGGGAACCATGAAGTCGACATGGGACGTTCCCCCTACAGGGCCGCGGGCGACAGTCCGGGATCGGGGCCGTCCGGGTCATGCGGCGCTCGGCGTGGGGGTGTCGGGCGCCGCAGACCCGGACTCATCGAACCCCACCGCGCGACGCCTCGGCCGGGCGGAGGGACTCCGACCATGACCGCACCCATCGAGCCGGGTGCACTGTCACCCGAGCAGGCCAGGGCGCTGTTCCGCGCCGGACTCCACGTCCCCACCTCCGGCTGGTGCGCGGGCTGGACGCAGGCGAACCTCATCGCGGTGCCCCGCGAACACGCCTACGACCTGCTGCTGTTCGCGCAACGGAACCCGAAGCCGTGCCCCGTGCTGGACGTCACCGAACCCGGCGAGACGTCCGCGTCCCTGTTCGCCGGGGACCTGCGCACCGACCTGCCCGGCTACGTCGTCTACGAGCACGGCGAACCGGTCGCCGACACGTCCGACGTGATCGGATACTGGCGGGACGACCTCGTCGCGTTCCTCATCGGGTGCAGTTTCACCTTCGAGGACGCGCTCCGCGAGGCGGGCGTCCCCGTCCGGCACATCGAGCAGAACCGGAACGTCCCCATGTACCGGACGAACCGCATGTGCCGCCGCGCCGGTGAGTTCGGCGGCCCGCTCGTGGTGTCGATGCGTCCGGTGCCCGCCGCGCAGGTCGCCGACGCGGTCCGGATCACGTCCCGGTATCCGTCGGTTCACGGCGCGCCCGTCCATGTCGGCGATCCCGTCGAACTCGGCATCGACGATCTGGACCGGCCCGACTTCGGCGACCCCGTCGACATCCGCGTGGACGAGCTTCCCGTGTTCTGGGCGTGCGGCGTCACCCCGCAGGCGGCGGTGATGGCGTCCCGGCCGAAGTTCGCCATCGGGCACGCGCCCGGCCATATGGCGATCACCGACGCCCGCGACACCCGGTTCCTCGTCCCCTGACGCACGTTCTAGGCTCTCTCCATGCCCGAGATCGTCGCCCCGGGCGACCGTCTCGGGGAGCGCTACCGCCTCGACCGGCCCCTGGGCGCCGGGGGCATGGCGACCGTCTGGCGCGCGGTGGACCTCGTCCTCGACCGCGCCGTCGCGGTCAAGGTGCCGAGGGAGGGGTGGCCCGAGGAGTTCACGCGGCGGCTTCGCCAGGAGGCGAAGGCCGCCGCGGGCCTCGCCCACCCGAGCATCACCGGCGTCCACGACTACGGCGAGCAGGACGGCGTCCCCTACGTCGTCATGGAGCTGCTGGACGGTGAGAGCCTTGCCGCCCGGCTGGCCCGGGGCCCGCTGCCGTGGCACGAGGCCGCCGAAATCTGCGCCCGCGTCGCCGACGCCCTGGCCGCCGCGCACGCCGCCGGGATCGTGCACCGCGACATCAAACCCGCGAACATCTTCCTCGCCACGGTCGGCGTGAAGGTGCTCGACTTCGGCATCGCCTTCACCGGACCCGCCACGCCGGGCGGGCCCGTTCTCGGCACACCCGCCTATGTCGCGCCCGAACTGCTGTCGGGAACGCGGCCCACGGCGGCGGCCGACGTGTTCTCCCTGGGCGTCGTCCTGCACGAGGCCGTCACCGGCCTGCCTGTGTCCACGCAGGCCCTTCCGCCCGACGTTCCGGGCGAGGTCGCCGCGCTCTGCCGCCGCTGTCTGAGCGGCGACCCCGGTTCCCGTCCGGCGGCCGACGAGGCGGCCCGCGTCCTCGCCGAAGCGGCCGGTGTCCGGCTCGCCCGGCCCCGGCCGCCGCTGACCGCGCCGCCGGCGACCGCACCGCCGCTGACCATGTCACCGGGAGCCGGGTCACCCCGGCGCGAACCGAATCCCACGCGGGTTCTGGACGAACCGTTGCCCGCCGCCCCACCTCCGGTCTCGTCCCGTAGGCCGCTGGTCATCGCGGGAACCGTGGTCGGGGCGGCGGCGCTCATGGCGGGCCTGCTGGCGGCGCTGGCCCCCGACAGGTCCGAGCCGCCCACGTCGAGCGTCTCGCCCACCGGGCCGGGCGGAGCGTGCGCGGTCTCGTATCGGATCGTCGGTACGTGGGACCAGGGGTTCCAGGCCTCGGTGCGGATCACGAACCTCGGGTCCGGTGCCATCGACGGCTGGACGCTGAGCTTCGAGTTCCCGGACGGCCAGACGATCACGCAGCTGTGGAACGGCGGCCAGGTGCAGAACGGCTCGTCGGTCAGGGTGACGTCGGCGGACTGGAACCGCGCGATCCCACCGAACGGCACGGCCGACTTCGGCTTCCTTGGGCGACAGAACGGCGCCAACGGCGCGCCGTCCCGCTTCGTCCTCAACGGCGACGAGTGCCGCCCCTGAATTCCCGCCGAAGCTCACAGGCGCGGGCCAAATTGTTCCCAAACGCATTGCGCGGCGGTGCGCCCCTCGATTATGAGTGAAGCGTCGAGGCTTTCATCGGGGGAGGAACACATGCATGGTTCGCGGGCTCGTGTCCGATGGGTCGCCGGGCTGATGGGAATGGCGGCCGTCGCCTGCGCCATGCCCGCGCACGCGGAGGCCCAGGTGAAACCGGTCGGCGTCTACCGGCTGAAGGTCACGCCCGAACACGGTGTCGCCACCGAGAAGAGGCTGCGCTGCCGCCCGGACGGAGGGACGCTCCACGCCGCGTCCCGGGCCTGTGACCAGCTCGAAGCCGCCGACGGCGACGTGGGACGCATCCCCGCGCAGCCCGGAATGTGCACCCTGGAGATGGCGCCCGTCCGGGTCACCGCCGAGGGCACCTGGCGCGGTAGACCGCGCCATTTCGCCCGCGACTACCCGAACCGATGCCTCGCCGTACGCGATACCGGCGGAATACTGTTCCAGTAGGTGCTCGCCCTCACCGGACCGGACATTCTGGTTGAATTCCAGCGTTCCGGAGGAATAGCCGGAATTCAGGAGCGAGTGACGGTCGACGTTTCCGGGACGGCCGTCGTCAACGACAGGCCGATCACGCTCGGGCTGGGGGAGATGCGCGGCCTGCGCACCGCGCTGGGCCACGTCGTCACCCTGTGGTCGTCACCCGCGGGATGCGACGTCGCCGACCACTTCACCTACACGCTCACCTACCGGGGGACGCGGGCGACACGGTGCCTCGTCCCGCCCGACTGGCGCGCGGCGGTCGAACGGCTGGAGGCCCTCGCCCAGCGGTGATCCCGGCGGTGCACGCGGGAACCGCGCGTCAGCGCCGCATGGTGGCGGCGCGGGTGTGCAGGTCCCGCATCGCGGCCTCCAGGGACGCGACCGGACCGTCCACCCGGATTCCCGGCACGACCTCCTGGATCGGGAACGGCGTGACCGGACCGGGCTCGATGCCCAGCTCGGCCCGCCACGCGCCGAGCTGCGCCGACGAATGGACGTAGACGATACGGCCGAGCCCGACCCAGCCGTGCGCGGCCGAGCACATCGGGCAGTGCTCCCCGGACGTGAACACCGTCGCGGCGGCGCGTTCCTCCGGCGTCAGGTTCCCCGCCGACCAGCGGGCGACCTCGAACTCGGGATGCCGGGTCTGGTCGCCGTCCGCCGTGCGGTTGCGGTCCTCGAACAGCACGTCACCGGACGCGGACACCAGCACCGTCCCGAACGGTTCGTCACCCGCTTCCAGGGCCTCGGCGGCGAGCGCGACACAACGGTCAAGGTGGACGAGTTCGGCGGTGGTCGGTTCATACCCCATGAAAGGATCTTTCCACGTTCCACGTTCCCCCGACGGCCAGGCTGCCACCGTGACGATCCCCGACCACGACACCCCCGACCGCGCGCCCGACCAAGCGCCCGACCACGACGCCGCGCTCGATCTCGTCCGCGACCACACGATCCTGTCGGTCGTGGTCGGGTCGCGGGCGTACGGTCTGGCGACCGCCGACAGCGACGTCGACCGGCGCGGTGTCTACGCCGCCCCGGCACCGCTGTTCTGGCGGTTCACGAAGCCGCCCACCCACCTCGACGGTCCGCTGCCGGAACAGTTCTCGTGGGAGCTGGAACGGTTCTGCGCGCTGGCGCTGGCGGCGAACCCGACCGTCCTGGAGTGCCTGTGGTCGCCGATCGTCGAGCAGGTCACCCCTGAAGGCGAGGAGTTGCTGGCCGCCCGGTCGGCGTTCCTGTCCCGGCACGCGCACCGCACGTTCCTCCGGTACGCGCAGGCCCAGTTCCACAAGCTGGAGGGCGATCTGCGCAACGGCGGCGTGCCGCGCTGGAAGCACGTCATGCACATGCTGCGACTCCTGGTGAGCGGCCTGCACCTCGTCCGGCACGGGGAGCCGCGCGTGGACGTCGGCGACCTGCGCGACCGGCTCCTCGCCGTCCGCCGCGGGGAGGTCGGCTGGAACGAGATCGAGGCGTGGCGCGCCAGGCTGACCGCCGACCTCGACACCGCCGTGGACCGCAGCGCCCTGCCTCCCGAACCCGACCGGGCCGCGGTCGAGGACCTGCTGATCTCCATCCGACGAAGGAGCGTGGACCGGTGACCCGTCCCGTGGACCTCCCCGGCGGCATGCTGGACCGTCTCGCCGCCGACCACCCCTACCCCCGCGCGTTCGTCACCGTCAGCGGAGCGCACCTGTACGGGTTCCCGTCGAAGGACTCCGACGTCGACCTGCGCGGCGTCCACCTCCTGCCGCTGGAGGAGATCGTCGGCCTGGAGACCGGCGACGACACCGTCACGCTCATGTGGGACCACGCGGGCGTGGAGGCCGACGCCGTCACCCACGACCTCGCCAAGTTCTGCGCGCTGCTGCTGCGGCGCAACGGCTACGTCCTGGAACAGCTCATGTCGCCGCTCGTCGTCGCCACGTCACCGCTGCACGAGGAGATGAAGGCGCTGGTCCCGGGGCTCGTGACCGCCAACCACGCGCACCACTACCTCGGGTTCGCGCGCAGCCAATGGACGCTGTTCGAGAAGACCAACGAGCTCAAGCCGCTGCTCTACACGTTCCGGGTGCTGCTGACCGGCGTCCATCTGATGCGGACCGGCGAGATCGAGGCCGACCTGACGCGGCTCATCGGCCCGGCGGACGGAGACACCCCGCCCTACCTGCCGGAGCTGATCGAGGCGAAGCGGGCCGCCGAGCACGGCGCGCTGCCCCCCGGCGCGCCCGCACCGTCCCGGCTCCACGCCGACGTGACCGCGCTCACCGCCCGTCTCGTCGCGGAACGTGACCGCAGTGACCTGCCGGAAGACCCCGCGAATCGCCGTGCCGTACACGACTTGGTGGTTCGCGCGCGCCTAGGCTGAACCCTGCGGCGCCTCCCCTCCGTGCCACGGATCGTACGAGAGAACGTTCTGACCACCGGCGACCACCGCGTGCGCTCCACCGCGCGCCCCCGGTGGACGCGGAGCCGAGGAAGGGGAGCGATGCGCGACCAGGGCATCGAGCGGAAGGACTCGCGTGACGACGCCGCGCCGGCGGACGCCGCGAGCAGGGAACTCGCGCCCGAGGACATCGCGGAGGCGAGGCTGCGGACGCGCCGGGGCGTGTTCCGGGCCGTCGCGTTCCGCGACCCGGTCGACGGGCACGAGCACATGGCGCTGGTCCGCGGGGACGTCCGGGGCCGGGACGGCGTGCTCGTGCGGACGCACTCCGAGTGCATGACCGGCGACATCTTCGGCGCCACGCGCTGCGAGTGCGGGGACCAGCTCGACACGGCGCTGGACGCCATCGTCCGGGAGGGCGCCGGGGTCCTGGTCTACCTGCGCGGGCACGAGGGCCGCGGGATCGGGCTGGTCGCCAAGGTCCGCACGCACATCCTCCAGGACGACCAGGGCCTGGACACCGTCGACTCCGCCACCGCCATCGGCCTGCCGGTGGACGTGCGCGACTACGGCCCGGCCGCCCGCGTCCTGCGGCATCTCGCGGTCCGGTCGGTACGGCTGCTGTCGAACAACCCGCTCAAGGTCGAAGCGCTGGAGTCGTACGGCGTGCCGGTCGCGGCGCGGGTGCCGCTACTCGTCCCGGTCAGCGACGACAACGTCCGCTACCTCACCGCGAAACGCGACCGGCTCGGCCACGACCTGCCGCAGCTCGACATGCGCGGCGACGCGCCGGTGGGCGAGGTCCGCGGATGACGCGCCCGATGACCGCGCCCCACCCGGCCGGGGCGGTGTGGCGCGCAACCGCGACGCCGTCCCGGAACGGGCCCCGGGTCGGCAGGGGATTGGAATTGGCGGCCGCGTCGGTCGCGCAGCTCGTCCTGCTGGTGGTGTTGCGTCCCGGCCTCGCGGGCCTGGCCGTGGGCGTCTGCTACGCGCTGGCGGCATGGGCGGTGCTGAGCGTGGCGTTCCGCCGCCGCCGGGCGCTGGCCCCGGCCGACCATGTGACGCTGACCCGGGTCGTGCTCACCGGCGGTGTGACGGCCCTCGTCACGGCGCATCTCCTCGGCGGCGGGCACACCTGGACGCTCGTCGCGGTCGCGTCGACGGCGCTCGTCCTCGACGGGGTGGACGGGCGCGTCGCCCGCCGCACCGGGACGGCGTCGCGGCTCGGCGCCCGGTTCGACATGGAGGTGGACGCGTTCCTCGTCCTGGTGCTGAGCGTGCACGTCGCGTGGACGGCCGGGGCGTGGGTACTGGCGATCGGGGGGATGCGGTACGCGTTCGGCGCGGCGGCCCGGGTGGCGCCGCGGCTGCGCGGGGACCTGCGGCCGAGCCTGGCGCGCAAGGCCGTGGCGGTGGTGCAGGGCGTGACGCTCGTCGTGGCCGCATCGGGTGTCGTCCCGTACGCGGAGGGTCTGGTCGCGGCGGCGCTCGCGCTGCTGCTGTGGTCCTTCGGACGGGACGTGGTGTGGTTGTTCAAGCGGGGGAGGAGCACCGATGGAGCGGGACGCCCGAGCGTTCTGGATCCGGTCGCCCGGTGAGGGCGAGATCCGCGACGAGGTCCTGCCGGAACCGGGGGACGACGAGGTGCTCGTCCGGACCCTTCACACCGGAGTGAGCCGGGGCACCGAGGCGCTGGTCTTCCGTGGCGGCGTCCCGCCGAACCAGCACGAGGTGATGCGGGCGCCGTTCCAGGACGGCGCGTTCCCCGGCCCCGTCAAGTACGGGTACCTGAACGTCGGCGTCGTCGAGCACGGCCCGTCCGGGCTGCTCGGCCGCCCGGTGTTCTGCCTGTACCCGCACCAGACCCGGTACGTCGTCCCGGCGAGCGCGGTCAGCCCCGTCCCCGACGACGTGCCCCCGGAACGCGCCGTCCTCGCCGGGACGGTGGAGACCGCCGTGAACGCACTCTGGGACGCGGCGCCGCTCGTCGGCGACCGGATCGCCGTCGTCGGCGCCGGGATGGTGGGCTGCGCGGTCGCCGGGGTCCTCGCCGGGTTTCCGGGGAGCCGCGTCCAGCTCGTCGACACCGACCCGTCCCGCGCGAACGTCGCGCGGGCGTTCGGCGTCGAGTTCGCGTTCCCCGAGGAGGCCGGCGGCGACTGCGACCTGGTCGTCCACGCCAGCGCCACCGAGGCGGGCCTGGCCCGCTCCCTGGAGCTGCTCGCCCCCGACGGGGAGGTCGTGGAGCTGAGCTGGTACGGCGACCGGCGCGTCGCCGTCCCCCTCGGAGAGTTCTTCCACTCCCGGCGGCTGACCATCCGCGGCAGCCAGGTCGGCACGGTCGCGCCCGCCCGCCGGTCCCGCCGCCGCTTCGCCGACCGCCTGGCGCTGGCGCTGCGCCTGCTCGCCGACCCCGCGTTCGACGTGCTGATCACGGGGGAGAGCCGCTTCGCGGACCTGCCGGAGGTCATGCCGCGGCTGGCGAGCGCTGAACTTCCCGCGCTCTGCCACCGAATCATCTACTGACACCCCGACCGACCGACGGGAGCACCCCATTGTTCGCGATCACCGTTCGCGACCATGTCATGATCGCGCACAGTTTCCGCGGCGAGGTCTTCGGACCGGCGCAGCGGCTGCACGGCGCCACCTACGTCGTGGACGCGACGTTCCGCCGCGCCGACCTCGACCCGGACGGCATCGTCGTCGACATCGGGCTCGCCACCCGCGAACTCGGCGAGGTCCTCGGCGCGCTGAACTACCGCAACCTGGACGAGGAGCCCGACTTCGCAGGGATCAACACCTCCACGGAGTTCCTCGCCAAGGTCGTCGCCGACCGGCTCGCCGACCGCGTCCACGCGGGCGCGCTCGGCGAGCACGCCCGCGGGCTCGACGGCATCACGGTGACGCTCCACGAGTCGCATGTCGCGTGGGCGAGTTACGAGCGCGCGCTATGACCCTCCAGGAGGTCTGCGTCGTCGTCCCCGGCGACATCGACGACGCGGAGGCGCCGAGCGGGGGGAACCACTACGACCGCAGGCTGTGCGAGGAGTTCGCCGCGTCGGGGCGCCCGGTCCGGGAGTTGGCGGTGCCGGGGACGTGGCCGCGTCCGGGCGCCGCCGCCCGCGGGGGGCTCGCCCGGATGCTGGCCGCGCTGCCCGCCGGGTCCGTCGTCCTGCTGGACGGGCTCGTGGCCTGCGGCGTGCCGGAGATCGTCGTGCCGGAGACACGGCGGCTGCGGATCGCCGTCCTCGTCCACCTGCCCCTCGCCGACGAACCCGGGCAGGCCGATCTGGACGCGGCCGAACGCGACACGCTGGAGGCGGCCGGGGCCGTCGTCGCGACCAGCCCGTGGGCCAGGGACCACCTCGTCGCCCACCACGGCCTCGAACCGTCCCGCGTCCACGCCGTCACCCCCGGCACCGACCCCGCGCCCCTCGCGACCGGCACCGACGGCGCCACCCGCCTGCTGTGCGTCGCGTCGGTGACGCCGCGCAAGGGCCACGACCTCCTCGTCGAGGCGCTCGCCGCCGTCGCGCACCTGCCGTGGCGCTGCGAATGCGTCGGCCCGCTGCGCCGCGACCCCGACCATGTGACACGGCTGCGCCGTCTGATCGCGGGGCACCGCGTCGGCGACCGCGTCCACCTGGAGGGGCCGCTGACCGGCAAACGGCTCGACGACGCCTACGCCGCCGCCGACCTCACCGTCCTCACCTCCCGCGCCGAGACCTACGGGATGGTCGTCACCGAGGCCCTCGCCCGGGGCGTGCCCGTCCTCGCGACATCGGTGGACGGCGTCCCCGGCACCCTCGGCCAGGACCCGACCGGCGCCGTGCCCGGGTTGCTCGTCCCGCCCGACGACCCCGCCGCGCTCGCCGCGGCACTGCGCCGCTGGCTCACCGAACCCGACCTGCGCGGCCGCCTGCGCGCCGCCGCCCGCCGCCGCCGCGGCGCCCTTCCCGGCTGGGACGACACCGCCCGCCGCATGGCCACCGTCCTTTCCCGGCTCCGCAGGGGGATCCGATGATCACGCATGGCGCCACGGGGACCGGAGAACCGTCCCCACGGAGGGAGACACCGGGTTTCGACCCCGCCTGGCTGGCGCTTCGCGAACCCGCCGACGCCGCCGCACGCGACACCGGCCTGCTCGAACCGCTCCGCGCCGCGCTCCCACCGGCCGGCCCCCTGACCATCTGGGACCTGGGGTGCGGCACCGGCTCCATGGGACGCTGGCTGTCCGGGCGGCTGCGCGGGCCGCAGCACTGGGTCCTCTACGACACCGATCCGCGGCTCCTCGACGCGGCCTGCGGCGACACCTGGACCAGCGCCGACGGCGAACCCGTCACGGTCGAGACCCGCAAGGGCGACATCGGGTCGCTGCGCGCGGCCGATCTCGTCGGCGCGTCGCTCGTCACCGCGTCCGCGCTGCTGGACGTGCTCACCGCCGCCGAGGTCGAGGCGATCGCCGCCGCGACGGCCTGCCCGGCGCTGCTGACCCTGTCGGTCGTCGGACGCGTCCGGCTGTTCCCGTCCGACCCGCTCGACGCGGACCTCGCGGCCGCCTTCGACGCGCACCAGCGCCGTGACGGCCTCCTCGGCCCGGCCGCCGCGGGCGCCGCCGCCGACGCGTTCGCCCGGCGCGGCGCCACCGTCCTGACCCGGCCCAGCCCCTGGCGGCTCGGCCCCGGGCAGGATGAGCTGATCATCGCGTGGCTGCGCGGCTGGGTCGCCGCCGCCGTCGAGCAGCGCCCCGACCTCACGCCCGAAGCGGACGCCTACCTGGGCCGCCGCCTCGACGCCTGCGCCGCGGGCGGCCTCGCCGTCGAGGTGCACCATGTCGACCTGCTCGCCGTCCCCGGGGGGTCGAGATGACGAGGCTCGTTCGGCGGCGCGGGCCGTGGCTGCGCCTGCTCGTCGGGCTCGGCATCCTCGCCGCGCTCCTGTGGTGGCACAGCACCGCCGCGTTCGTGGACGCCCTCCGCGCCGTCGACGCCCCCGCCATCGCCGCCGCCCTCGCCGTCGGGCTGGTGACGACCGTGCTCAGCGCGGCCCGCTGGCGCCTCGTCGCCCACCGCCTCGGCCTGCGCCTGACCCTCGCCGACGCCGTCACCGACTACTACCGGGCGCAGTTCCTCAACGCGGTCCTGCCCGCCGGGATCCTCGGGGACGTCCACCGCGCCGTGAACCACGGACGGCGGTCGGGCGCGGGCGGTGTACGGGCCGTGTTCCTCGAACGGGTCGCGGGGCAGGTCGTGCCGGTCATGGTGGGCGTCGCCGTCCTTTTCACCCAGCCCGCCGTCCTGGCGGCGATGACACCGGCGCTGCTCACCCTCACGGCCGTCCTGGGCGTCCTGCTCCTCTTGGCCCGCAGGTATCACCGGGCGCTCGCGGCGACGTTCGCCGACGTCCGGGCCGTCCTGGACGCCCTGCCCGCCATCACCGTGCTGTCCCTGACGGCCCTCGCCGGGCATCTCTCCCTGTTCGTGCTCGCCGCCCGCCTCACCGGCTCCACCGCGCCGCTCCACCAGTTGCTGCCGCTCCTGCTGCTGGCGCTCCTCGTCATGATCCTGCCGGTGAACGTCGGCGGCTGGGGGCCCCGCGAGGCGGTGCTCACCGTCGCGTTCGGCGCCGCCGGGCTCGGCTCAGCGCAGGGCCTCACCGTCTCCGTCCTGTACGGGGTGCTCACCTTCGTCGCGTGCCTGCCCGGCGCCGCCGCCCTGCTGCTGAAGCGCCGCGAGGCACCCCCCGAACGACGCGACGAGGCTCTCCAGGGCGTCCCGGCCCTTGCGGGCGCGGGCCAGTGACGGCCGGCCGATGACACCGGACTCGGTGTAGGCGGCCATCCCCGCGGTCAGCAGGAACCGCCGGTCATCGGCCCGGTGGTCGGCGGTCTGGTAGCCGTCCCGGACCAGCTCCGGGTGGGCGTGCAGCAGGATCGACGTCTCCAGCTCCCCGGCGTGCATGTCGGCGTCGCCGGAGGTCTCCATCCCGGCGGCGCGCCGCGCGTCCTCCCAGTCGTCCGGCCCCGGGAACAGGGCCATGTCCCCGGACGCCTCCTGCACCACGTTCCCCAGCACGTAGTTGCCGCCGTGCCCGTTCACCAGCACGAGCTTCGGCACCCCCGCCCGCGCGAGCGAGTCGGCGACGTCCCGCACCACCGCGTGCAGGGTCGCCGCCGAGATGCTCACCGTCCCCGGCCAGGCCGCGTGCTCATGCGAGCACGAGATCGTCACGGGCGGGAGCGTCCGCACCGGATGCCTCGTCGCGATCTCCCGCGCGATCGTGCAGGCGATCACCGTGTCCGTCGCCAGCGGCAGGAACGGGCCGTGTTGCTCGTGGCTCCCGATCGGCAGGACCGCCACGGGCACGTCCGGTGTCTCGGGACTCGTGTGCGTCGGCAGCATGCCCCCAACCCTGCCGCACCCGCTCCACCAGCGAAACCAGCGCCATCGCCACGACCAGCAGGACGCCGGCGACGATCCCGTCCACCCAGTAGTGGTTCGCCGTCACCACGACCACGAACACCGTGACCGGCGCGTGCATCGCGATGACCCACCGCCACCGGCTCCGCGACACCCGCAGCACCGCGACCGCCACCAGGATCGCCCACCCGATGTGCAGCGACGGCATCGCCGCGTACTGGTTCGCGAGCCCGTCGGCCTCCGCCGGGTACGCCGACGGCCCCACCGTCAGCATCGTGTCCACCGCGCCGATGCCCGCCAGGCGCGGCGGCGCCAACGGGAACAGCATGTGCACGACCAGCCCCGCCGCCGTCAACGCCACCAGTTCGTTCCGGACCCTGCCGTAGGACGACCGGTGACGCACGTAAAGCCAGACCAGCAGCAGGGCCGTCCCCGGAAAGTGCACGCCCACGTAGTACACGTTCGCGAGGAACGCCGTGTGATCCCACCCGAGCGCCCACTGCTGGAAATCCACCTCGTTCGGCAACCACGACCGTTCGAACCGCCACAGCCGTGCCGCGTTCTCCATCGCCACACCGGAACCGTGCTCGAACAACGTCCGCCCCCACTTGTAGAAGGCGAACAGGACCAGCAGGAGCCCCATCTCGGTGACCAACGGCCGTATCGCGCGCCCCCGCATCGCCACGCTCGCCATGTCCCCTCCCGTGCCCGTCTCCGTCGTTCAATGACAACCCTTGCCTCTGACATTCCGTGAGGCACTGGGCCCAGCCACCCACCGTGGGGAGGGAAAGCCCCGCACCGAAGGTGGAGGTAGCCCCACCCCCCGAGCCCGGCACGGGCCGGGCCCGACTGTCCCAAAAAGGTCGATCAACCGGGAATAGCCCCACTAGGGTTCGTTGATCATGTCGCAGTGGAGCGGAAGAACGCAGGCGGTTTTATGGGTCGCCGCGGTCGCGGTGAGTGTGGCTCCGGACACGGCGAGTTGGGTAGCCTCGCTTTTCGGTTCGTCGTCCGGCCCTTACCTGTGGGGTGCCGTCACCCATGGCGCCGATTGTGAGGGCTTCCACCAATGGACGGAGTTGGTGGTGGACCTGCGCGGCTATCGCGCCCTCAGGAGCAGGCCGTACCTGATCGTCCTTCCGGCGTTCCTGATCTGGCTGGTGACCAGACGGCGTGCCGTCGGATGGGCGGCCGCGGGAACCCTTGGGCCGGTGATGGCCGGCGAACCGGTCCTCTTCGGCTATGACGTGGCACGGTCGGGCGGCGCGTGCACCGACCTGTGGCTGAGCCCCTTCGCCGGTTCACAGATCATCGGATGGACGTACGGGCTTGCCCCGCTGGTCCTCATTCTGGCGACGCTCTACCGTCCGGGTCGCCGCGCGTTCCGCGCGGTCGCGGTGACCACGGTCGTCACTCTCATCCTGGGGACCGCCGGTGACATTCCACGGCCGAAGACCGTGCTGGCGAACCCCGACGACTGCCGTCAGGTGAATCACCCGAGTCAGATCGACCCCGACGCACTGAGGTCGACAATCGAGAAACTCTCCGCGCACCAGCGAAGACTCGCCTTCGTCTGCTCGTTACGGGATTTCCCCGGCGCGCGTTTCGCGGAGGGCGGTTCGCCGTCCGACGCCGTCCTGCTCGATATGGGTAGGCGCGCCTGTCAGGGGACGAGCGGCTACCGGATCGTGACCTCGCCCGCCTGGGCGCACGCACGCCTTCCATCGATCAGCTCGCGTACCTGTGCCCGGAGAAGGCGATTCCGCAAATGCGTGAGCTGGAACAGACGAGAAAGAAAAGGGCGGAGGAGTATCGGCGTCAGGAAGCGCAGGCCCTGGCCTACTGCGAACGGACCGTCCCCAAGGGACCGCGTCCGGCCAGAGAGGCGACAGAACTCGCCTACGGCGGGGAGAGCAGTAGCTACTTCGTCGGCGCCGGGGATGACGGCCCTTCCTTCGACAAGGCTCTCGACGACGGTTTGATAGCGGCCGTGGGCGGGGCGGTCACCATTCTCACCGGCACCGAAGGGGATCTGTGTCTGACCGTCCGGGCCTACCGGAAGGCGCCACCGCCCGCCCTCAAGGGCTGGGACAAGGTCGTCGAAGTCGGCTTCGACAGCCCGGACGGCAAGACCATGGTCGGCTCGTATGAAGGCGAGGCGGAACTGCCGTCGCTCACCGCGTCCGGCCCGGGACCGTACCGGCTGCGCCTTCACGTCCGCGGCCACGGCGCCCCCGAAACCTTCTACCCCGAAATGCCCGACGAACATCACCTGATCGTCGTCTACCCCGGCAGATCCAAGGAACGGAAGAAATACAAGTGAACGCCTGGACGAAATGAAGGGTGAATCGATGATGCGTGGACGGATTCCGATGATATTGCTGGCCACCGCGCTCGTCGGTGGATGCGCCGAAGCCGCACCCGACGATGCAGCGGACTCCACTCCCAGCCGTGCGACGCAACCCGTGGCCACCCCTTCGACTTCGGCGAAGAAAGACGAGTCGAAGAAGATCGATCCCGGGGAGACGCAGTCGGCCTGGTGGACGTGGGCGGCCAGTGCGCCGACCGGACGAAACCCCGTGGAGGACACGGACGGCGCGCACTGCGCGGTCGGCCAGCCGAACGACCTGTGGTTCCTGGCGGGCACCTTCGGCGGCACGGTGCGGCGAACCTGCACGGTCCCGCCCGGACGCGACCTGGTGGCGCCGATAGTGAACCTGCACGGCTCGAAGACCGACTGCGCGGATTTCATGAGCACCGCGAGCGGCACATTGACGGTGGACGGAAAGGCGTCATCAGTTCAGCGCTGGAGCGCGACTCCGATCACGGTCACCGGGGTCGCCGGAAATCCGGTGACGCGGGCGGAAGGCTCGGTCGACGCGTACGGCTGCGGCCTGTGGGGCGTGGTCCGGTCCCTGCCGCCCGGGTCGCACCAGGTGCGCATTCGGGGCGGCAGTGGAGACTTCAAACTCGCGGTCGACTACGAACTGACCGTCCAGGGGTAAGGCGCCGCTCGCGTTCGGAACGCCCTGCCTTCTCAGGCGCAGATGAAAGGGAACGGTCCGGTTCTCGACTTCGGAGTGGAAGTTCCAGATAACGCCCAATCGGCGTTGGTCGCCGAAACATCCGTCAGGTGTGCCAGTGACCGACCAGTTCGGCGTAGAGGGAATTGTGTCTCATCAGAGCGTCGTGGGAGCCGATGACGGGGGTGGAGCCGTCGAGGAGCAGGATGAGGTCGGCGCGTTCGGCGGAGCTGATCCGGTGCGCGATGACGATGAGGGTCCCGCCCCGGTCGGCGAGGGCCTGTTCGGCACGCGCCTCCGCGGCCGGATCGAGATGGCTGGTGGCCTCGTCCAGGATCGTGATCGGCGCGGGGGACAGGTACGCGCGCGCGAGCGTGATGAGTTGACGTTCGCCGTGGGAGAGGGCGCCGCCCCCGGGTGGGATCTCGGCGTCGTAGCCGCCGAGACGTTCGACCGTGCCGGACAGCCCGACGGCGTCGACGGCGCGGTCGAGCTGCCTGTCGGTGGCCTGCGGACACAGGTAGACCAGGTTGTCGCGCAGCGCCCCGGCGAAGACGTAGCTCTCCTGCGGGACGAGGGTGACCGCCGACCGCAGCCGCGCCGGATCGAGATCGGGAACCGGGACGCCGCCGAGCGTGACGGTGCCCTTCTGCGGACGGAGCAGGCCCGTGAGCAGGTTCGCCAGCGTCGACTTCCCGGTGCCGCTCGGACCGACCACGGCCAGATGGGTGCCCTCCGGGACGTACAGGGACACGTCCGTGAGAACCGGTTCGGCGCCCGGAGCGTAGGCGAACGTGAGGTGGTCGGTCTCGATGTCGAACGAACCGGGGGCGGCGACCGGCGCGGCGACCGGCCCGGCGACCGGCGCGATGATCGACGGCGGGGCCGGGATCGCGCACACCTCGGCGAGCCGTCCGAGCATCACCGCGAGACTGAGCAGCAGGGTTCCGCCGGTGTCGACGAGGACGATGATGCCCGGCTGGAGCCCCGTCACGAGATAGACGGCCCCGCCCGCCACCTCCCCGGCGGTGAGGCCGTGCCGCGCGGTCAGATAGGGCGACAGGGCGAGGAGCGCGAGCAGCGGCAGATGCACGCCGAGGCCCAGCACCGGCAACCGGACCAGGCGGGTGCGGGCGTAGGCGCGCAGCGCCCCCGCCTGGGCGTCGACGGCCTCCCCGACCGTACGGGCCGCGCGGTCCTCGGCGGCGCACGCGGCGACGTCCCGGACACCGTGCACGATCACGGCGGCGGTCTCGCCGATGCGCTCCGCCTCCCGGACGACGGCCCGGTAACGCCGCACCTGCATGCCGAGGAACGCGGCGAACACCGTCAGGGCCAGGCCCACCGACCCACAGGCGACCAGGGCCAGCGGCGGGGAGAGCAGCGTCAGGCCGACCAGCGCGGCGACGCCCGCCGACAGCAGTTGCCGGACGTTGCGCAGCGCCGTCCCCAGCAGCGCCCGGACGGCCTCGGCCTGCTCGGTCACCTGGGACGCGCCCGCCCCCGCCGCGTCCGGCGACCGGTCGGAGATCCGGTGCAGGGCGGCGGTGACGACCTCCCGGACGAGCGAGTCGCGCATCGGCTCGACGGTGGCGGCGAGCCACGGGTAGATCCGGCCGGTGCCCACCGCCCCGGCGATGTACAGGACCGCGAGGGCGCCCAGCCACGCCAGGCCGGTGAGCGGCCGGTCGGCGAGGAACCCGTGGTCGATGGCCCGTGCCAGCAGCAGCCCGGACGCCAGCGCGGGCAGCGACTCCAGCGCCGACCAGGCGGCCAGCCGGCGCAGCGCGGGCCCCCGCCCGCGCAGATGGCGGCGCAGCAGCCGGACGGCGGGCGGCGCGGCGATCATGAGGCCGCCGGATCCGAGCCGAACACGGCCCGGTAGTCGGGGTCGTGCCACAGTTCCGCGTGCGGGGCCAGGGCCCGCACCCGGCCCCCGTCGAGCCAGGCGACGAGGTCGGCGCGGGCGGCGGTCGCGGGACGGCGGGCCACCACCAGGCTCGTGCGGCCGGTCAGGATCCGGCGCAGCGCCCGCGTCACCTTCGCCTCCGTGGCGGTGTCGAGGCTGCTGGTGGCGTCGTCGAGCACGACGACCCGCGCGTCGGTGAGCGCGGCGCGGGCCAGTCCGAGGCGTTGCAGCTCACCGCCGGACATCGGGGCGTCCGTGAGGAGGGTGTCGTAGCCGTCCGGCAGCGCCCGGACGAAGGCGTCGGCGGCGGCGATGTCGGCGGCGCGGCGCACCTCGGCGCGCGTCGCGTCCGGGCGGGCGTAGGCGATCGTGTCGTGCACGGTGGCTCCGAGCAGGGCGGGACGTTCGAAGGCGTAGGCGACGGCCCGCCGCAGCTCCGGAAGCGGCACCGCGGCGACGGGCACGCCGTCGAGTTCCACCGCTCCCTCGTCGGGGTCGATCAGCCGCCCGATCGTCGACACCAGCACGCTCTTGCCCGACCCGGAGGCCCCGGCGACCGCGACGGTCGCGCCGGGCGGCACGTCCAGGTCGAGACCGTCCAGGACGGCGCGCCCCCCGGCACGGACGGTGACCCCGCGAAGGACGAGCCGTCCCGGGCCGTCCGGCAACCGCACCGGCCGTTCGGGGGGCCGGACCGCCGGGGAGGTCGTGAGGATCTCGTCGACGCGTCCGGCGCCGACCTGGCAGTTGAGCAGCGCCACGACGGTGTCGAACAGGGACGCCGACGCGACCGCCATCGCGACGTACGACGCGCTCGCCACGAGCTGGCCGGTGGTGATGTCGCCGCTGGCCAGGCGCAGCCCGGCGACTCCGATGACGAGGACCTGCACGAGCGGCGCGAGCATCGCCAACCGGCGGCTCACCCGCCCCTGCACCTGCCATGTCTCCCGGCCCGCCGCGCGCAGCTCGGGCAGCGGCCCGAGGATGCGCTGGACCTCGGTGTCCGCGGTACCGCTCGCCCGGATCGTCCGGATGCCCTGGCGGGCGTCGAGCAGCCGCGTCACGATCGCCGCCTGGCATCGCTGGTAACGCGCGAACGGCTCGGTGGCCTTGACGACGAAGACCCGCAACGCCACGACCACCGGCGGCACGCCCAGCGCGAACACGACGGCGAGCCACCAGTCGATCAGGGCCAGCGCGGTCACCGCCCCCACGGCGGTGAGCAGCGCCGCCGCCGCCGACAGCAGCAGGACGGGAAACGCCGCCGGAGCGGACGCGCTCTCGGTCAGCCGGGCCAGCACGTCCCCGGTGGGGAACCGCCGTGGGCCCTGCACGCCGAGCGCCAGCACCCGCCCGACCAGCCGGTGCCGCAGCCAGGCGGTGATGTCGCCGCCGCAGTAGGAGCCGAGCACGTCCTCCAACGTGTCGGCCAGCGTGGCCACGGCGAGGACGACCGCCAGCCGTGCCGCCGCCGCGCCGACGCCCGCGTCCGCCCGGACCGCGTCGATCGCCGAGGCGAGCATGACCGGGACGAGCAGCGTCGCGCCGACCCGGGTCGCGGTGAGCGCCGCCAGCACGGCCACCTTCAACCGGATGTGGCGGATGGCCTCCCACAGCCGGCGGCGGCCCGCGGCGCGCAACGCGGCGGTGGCGGCCGGCGACCCGAAGGGGACGGCGGCGCCCGTGGGCTCGGAAATGTCCGTGGGGTCGTCGGGGGCGTCCGAGGGGTCGGCGGGCGGGGTGGAGCGCGTCGATGTCCGGGCCACCCTTGTCCGCTCCATCCGATTTCGGCAGGAATCAACTAGAGTCGACTACATAGGTCCGGTCACGGACCGGCTTGCGCCGGTCCGTGACCGGGGTTCTGCGGCCGGAACGTTCAGGGGTTCCGAGGTCCGCATGGGTCGCACGGCATCACGCGCAGGAGATGCCGATGCAGATGGTGTTCAGCAGCGTGAGCAGGCCGACGCACTCACACGTGCCACCCAGCTGGATCCCGTCGATCTCGACCGGGTCGGTCTCGGGCAGCTCCTGGAGAGCGGCCACGATGTCACCGTCGAAAGCGTTCATGTTTGTCACCTCCTTTCCTGATCGTGGACTGCGGTCCATTCCGGGTGAGACAGAAACGGACCACGGCTTTGCGCAGGACGGGAGGCCATACCTGGACGACGGCGTGATGGTCGTCGTCCACCTCCAGGTAGTCGAAGTCGACTCCCTCTGCCCTGCCGAGTTCGAGGAGGCGCCGTTTCAGCGCCCTGGACTGGCCGACCGGGACGGTCTCGTCCCGGCCGCCGTGCACGAGCAGCAACGGCGCGGTGAGCGCCGCGCACTCGCGAAGGACGTCGCGTCCGCTCTCCCGCCCGCCGGGCGCCTCGCAGCGGCTCAGCCGGGACACGCGCTCCCCGACATGCCGCGGGACGGCGCCGTGCAGGGCGGACGCCGATGTGAAGGGCGCCAGCGCGACGCAGCCCGACCACAGCTCCGGCTCCCGGCACGCCGCCAGCAGCGCGAGGAAGGCTCCGTAGCTGCCGCCGAGCACCGTCGGCCGGGGCAGCCCGGCACGGTCGCGTTCGGCTGAGACCGCGCGGGCCAGATGGACGACGTCGTCCAGGTCGGGGCCGCCCCAGTCGCCGATGACCGGGCGCAGATGCCCGTCCCCGTAACCGGTGCTGCCTCGGTAGTTGGGCGCGGCCACGGCGATGCCCGCCGCCGCGAGGTACTGGAACAGCGGCTCGAACTCGAACCGCCACGCCGCGAGCGGACCGCCGTGCAGGGCCAGCACCAGGTGGGGCCGCAGTCGCCAGTCCGGGCCGCCGTAGACGATCGTCTCGACGGGACCCGCCGGACCCGGCAGCTCCACCAGCTCGGCGTCCTCCCACCGGCCGGGCTCGCTGCGATGCCCGCTGGCGTACCGGACGTCCGGAGCAGGCGAACCGGGCTCGCCGACCGTTCCCACGGTCGCCAGGGTCGGCGGCCGGTTCGGTGCCGCGAACCGCAGGTGGATCCGGCCGTCGTCCGCCCAGTGGACGGGCGGCCACAGCATCCCCGGCGGGGCCTGGACAGGCGTGAGACGGTCCCGCTCCGGGTCGTACACGGCGAGCCGCGCGGTGGCGCCGTGGATCTCTCGGACGAGCAGGTTGTGGCCGTCCGCGTCGAAGGTCAGCGGCATCCGGGGGCGGGGCGACCGGTTGAGGGTCTCGGGGAACCGCACGGTCCCCTCGCCGGGGAGCCGCAGCCCGATCTGCTCCGCGCCCGGCTGCTGGACGCCCGGCGCGGTGGTCGTGACCGCCAGCGCGCCCGTCCGCGTGCTGTAGGCGACGATACGGTCGGTCGTGGTCTCCGACACCGACCAGACGCGCCGCCAGGACCGTTCGGCGAGGTCGACGAGGATGCCGTTCGTGCGGCGCCCGATCTCGGTGTGGTCGAAGGCGAGGGAGCGTCCGCCGTCCATCCAGACACCGCCCGCCAGCACGCCGGGGATCCGCAGGACCGGCTCCGGGCGCGGCGAGGCGTCGGTGAGCCGCCAGATCCGGGAGTGCCCGTCGCCCTCGACGGCCACCAGCAGGGCGGTCCGCTCCGGGCCCGGCACGAGGAACCCGGTCAGCATTGACGGAACGGGCCACGACCGGGTGACGCGCAGACCGGAGTGGGACGGTTCGGCGGCGAGCACCGTGCCGTGCCCGGCGGGCTCCCCGTGGTCGCCGGTCGAGGCCCGCACGAGCAGGACGCGGCCGTCGTCCAGCGGCAGCGCGCCGCAGCGCCGGTCGATGGGCGTGCCGGGGTCGGCGGAGCTCAGGACGCGCCGGGTCGGCACCGCGGGCGCGAGGTCCCACCGTTCGACGGTGACGTCGTCCTCGACGGCGCTCAGACAGGCGGCCCAGCGGCCGTCACCGGAGAAGGCGAACCCGAACCGGGTCGGAATCGGCGGTGGTTCCGTCGCCGTGAGCGGCGTGACGGCGGCCGTCATGACGCCTGTCCCGAACCGATCGGCGCGGCCACCGCGACGGCGGCCGACGCGTCCACGGCGTCGGCGGTCCACAGCCGGGACGCGCCGTGCCGCAGCCGGAGCAGGAAGCCCAGGATGCCGCTCAGACCGTCGCCCCAGGTCACCGAGACCTGCCCGAACTCGTCGGCGAACACGACCGTCTCGTCGCGGTATGCCCGAGCGGACAGGAGGATCTCGGCGAACCGCCAGGCCGCGCCGGTGTGCCGGTCGTCGCCGGTCTGCGCGGCCATGTCGAGCAGGAAGTCGCCGTTGCCCGCCAGCCCGTGGCACTGCCCGAGCGGCGCGCGCCACCGGTGCTCCACCACCGACCGGGCGGAGCGTTCCGCGGCCCGGACGAAGCGCGCGTCGCCCGTAAGGGTGCCGAGCCGCAGGAGGAATCCGCCGATCCCCGCGGCACCATGGCACCAGTACGGCGCCGTGGGCGCGTCGCCCGGGCCCGCCCCCCAACTCGCCGACCGTTCCGTGCCGGTCGCCTCTTCCAGCAGGTTCTCCGCGACCGTGACGGCCATGGCCCGGTAGTCGTCGCCGCCGGTCACCCGAGCGCACGCGGTGAGGAACTGGCCGACTCCGGCGACGCCGTGGGCGAACCCGTGGTAGCGCCGCCCGGCGAGCTTGGACTCGTGCTGCGCCGGGGTGCTCCAGGAGAGCCTGCCTGACACCTCCTCGACGCTCGCGACCAGCGAGTCGGCGGCCGCGACGGCCCGCTCGGCGTACCGCTCGTGGCCGGTGCGCGCCCACAGGTGCAGGGCGGTCAGGCCGAGCCCGGACGTCCCGTGCGTGATGTCGGGGCCGGGAAGCGAGGCCGGGAACCGGTCGGCCACCGCCAGCGCGCCGTCGACGAGTTCGCGGTCGTCCAGCGCGAGGCCCGCGTCGAGGACGGCCCACACGGCCCCGGCCGAGCCGAAGTACAACCCGGCCTTGCGGGTCGTGCCGCCGTCGAGCCGCTCCAGGATCCACCGGGCGGCCGGCGCGATCGCCTCCGGCAGGCGCGGGTCGGCGGTGAGCTCGTGACATCGGACCAGGGCACCGAGGACTCCCGCGGCGCCGTGCTGGAGGCTGCACGGGTCGGGCGCACCGTGCACGCAGGAGGCGGGCCACAGGGTCTGCGGGGAGTCGGGGGTCATGGTGGAGAGCAGATGCTCGACGATCCCGCCGATCGCCTCGTCGCACAGCTCCCGCACCTTGTGCGGGACGCTCTCTTGCAGCACGTCGTCCGGGGCGGTGTTCGAGGCGGGGACGGTCGGCCGGGCCAGCGTCGCCCGTGCCCGTTCCAGGCTCCATCGGTCGGCGGGGTCGTCGGCCATCAGTCCCAGCACCAGCGCCGGGAGGTCGGCGGGGTGGTCCAGGTCTCGGATGCGGGCGGTGAGCCATTCCGCCAGCCGTTCGGTCACGGGCCGGGGGTCGGGCTGCTCGTCCAGCAGGAACGGCGGCGCCCCACTGATCAGGTGACAGAGCGTCGCGCCGAGGGAGAAGCGGTCGGCGGCGGGGTCGGGCAGCGCGCCGTCCATCTGCTCGGGCGAGGAGTAGCCGAGGGTGCCCGAGCGCAGCGGCCCCGGGTCGGCGGCGTCGGGGGTGACCGCCAGCTCCAGGTCGATCAGGACGGGCGTGCCGTCCGGACGGACCATGATGTTGTTCGGGTTGAAGTCGCGCAGGACGACTCCGGCGTCATGCGCCTTGGCCATCAGCTCGGTCAGCCGTCCGGCCATCTCCAGGGCCCTGGGCAGGTGCGGCCCCCAGCCGAGGTCGCCGATGACGTCCGCCGTCCACTGCCGCAGCGACGTCCCCGGGACCATCTCCTCGGCCAGGAACAGGTGGCCGCTCTGGGTGAACAGCGTGACCGGACGGGGCGCGATGCCCAGGTGCGCGATCGCCTCCAGCGCGCGGGCCTCGGCGCGGAGCCGGTCGCGGGTGTCCCTGCCCTGCTCGTCGGCGGCCACATGGGGCCGCGCCTCCTTGATCACGATCTGCCGGCCGTCGGTGGTGTCGGTGGCGCGGTACACGCCGCCCTTGTTGGTGTGGCGGATCGCCTCCCGGACCGCGAAACGCGTGCCGATCAGAACCTCGTTCCGCCCGTCGCCGCCGTTGCCGCCGCGGTTCTCGCCGCCGTTCGCGGCGCCGGTCTTGCCATGATCGGGAAATGGACTGATCGCCCAGGACGGCGGCGTGTACTTGCCGACACGCTTGTCCTCGACCGGGTTGCCGTCCGGGTCGAGAATCATCCAGGCGTAGAAGCCGTCATTGGTGATCCGGCGTTCCTCGACGAACGCGCCATAACGGTAGTGAACCAGGCTTCCGGGAGCATACGGACGATCGGACAAAATGCGCGGACCGGGCAATCCGGTTGTGGCGGCGTCCAGTTCCGCGGCGAGCCGGACGGCCTCGTCATCGCTCACCGGGTAGATCGTCATGAATTTTCCGGAATGGCCGCGTGAGGTATTGCGCGCGTTGAGCGCGGCGACATGATCGTGGGTGGCGGCGAACTTGAAGGCCGAGCCGGCGGCCAGCAGCACCTCCAGCGCGCGGGCGAGGACGTCCTGCGCGGAGGCGGGCGTTGCCGACACGTGCAGCTTCCATCCCTGCGCCGGACAGTGGCCGCCGTCCGGTGTGACGTGGCACCACATGGCGCTTCGGACGGTCGTCCAGCGCGTCGGCGCGGGCGCGGCGGCGAGCGCCCCGTCGAGGACGTCGAGGAGCCGGGTGTCCCCGGACCCCGCCGCCGCGACTCCGCCGAAGACGCTGATATTGAAATCCGCCATGGGTTCTTTCGCTCTCTTCCCGGGCCGCCTGCCGCCGCCGTTTCCGTACCCCGGCCGGCCGTGTGGCCCGGCTTATTGATCAAAGATTTGATTGATCGGGAATTGCTGCTGACGAACGAGGACACGGTAACCATGGACCGCCGTCGATCGCCAGACGCTATTCGCTTCCAGCATGCACCGTGCCGGTATAGAAGTCTTACTGACGCGCCTGGAGCCCCTGAGGTCCCTGTGCGGGGAGTGACAACTCGGCCCGCCAATTGTCGATAATTAGACTGATTTGTCCACTTGATGCGTCACCAGCTGGGATGCTGACCTTGCTTATCCGGACACGAATCAGTTTCGGTCCTGGGCATGGCCAATGGCTGCCATCCTCGCCACTGGCGGTTCGCCGTCCGCCTCTGCTATGAGGCGCCGCTACGCGGGGCGTGCGCGGCCCGGCCGTCGATGGCGTCCGGGGCCAGGACGCGGTCGAGGACCATGGCGGCGCAGCCGGTCAGACCCGCAGGTTCGCCCAGCCGGCTGGGCTCGACGCGCAGATCACGGGTGGCGAGGGCGGTGGCGCGCCGGTAGACGACCTCGCGCACGCCCGCGATGAGCGGCTCGTCCGCGCCGACCAGGTCGCCGCTGAGGACGACGACGGCCGGGTTGAGGAGGTTGACGGCGGTGGCCACGACCTCGCCGATCAGACGTCCGGCCTCGCGGAGGAGGGCGACGGTGGCCGGGTCGCCCGCACGGGCCAGCGCGGCCAGCCCGGCGAGATCGTCGGCCGCGGAGCGCGTGAGGAGGGCGGCGCCGCCCGCGACGGCCTCGACGCAGCCGGTGTTGCCGCAGCGGCAGGGCGCGCCGGCGGCGGCCGGGATCGGGACGTGGCCGAGCTCGCCCGCCGCGCCGAGGGCGCCGCGCTGGATGCGCCCGCCGCAGATCAGGCCCGCGCCGATGCCGGTGGAGACCTTGACGAACAGCAGGTCGTCGACGCCGGGATGGGCCTGGTGCTCGCCGAGCGCGGCGACGTTCACCTCGTTGTCGAGGTAGGCGGGGACGCCGAAGCGGCCGGTGATCGGAGGACCGATCCGCGTGCCGTTCCACCGTCCGGCCGCGTGCTCGACGGCGTCGGGGACGCCGAGACCGACGCCGCGGACGGTGGCGGCGTCGATGCCGGACGCGTCGAGAAGGGACGCCCACGCGTCCAGCAGCCGGAGCAGGAACGCGCCGGTGGACGGGTGGCCGGCCGAGTCGCCGGACGGGTCGCCGGACGTGTCGGCCGGGGGCCCGTCGACGCGCGCGAGGATCGTCCCGGCGAGGTCGCAGACGGCGAGCTGACCGCGTGACTGGCCGAGGTTCGCGACGAGAACGGTGCCCCCGGCGGCGTTGAACTCCAGGCGGGCCGGCGGACGGCCCCCGGTGGACGGCCCGTCGACGCGTTCGACCAGCAGGCCCCGGGCGACGAGGTCGGCCACGCGGGAGGCGACGGCCGGCCGGGACAGGCCGGTGACGCGGCCCAGCTCGGCGCGGGTGGCGACACCGTGCTCCCGGATCAGGCGGAGCATGTCGCCGCTCGTGGAGGGGCGGGAGGCGGCACGCGACATCCGGCCAGTCAAGCACGCATCCCTTCGGTACGTCCAGTTAGTACAAGCGACAGACTTTTGCTAGCCAAAGTTCATAAGTCTGTTGTCGATCTTACGAAAAGCTCGCTACCGTGAAGAGACCGGAGATCCCCTCGACCGGCCCCCGTCTGGAGCGTTCTATGGCTGTGCAACCCGTGCTGGCGGAAGTGACCAGGCGCGTCGCCGAACGGAGCGCCCAGCGGCGCGGCGCCTACCTGGACCGGATCCGGGACGCCCGCACCGCGGGCCCGGCACGCGGCGGGATGGGATGCGCGAACCTGGCGCACGGCTTCGCCGCCTGCGGCGCCCAGGACAAGCTGTGGCTCAGGGGCGACGTCACGCCCAACATCGCGATCGTGTCGGCGTACAACGACATGCTGTCCGCGCACCAGCCGCTGAAGGACTACCCCGACCTGCTGAAGGCGGCCGTCCGGGCGGCGGGCGGCACGGCGCAGTTCGCGGGCGGCGTGCCCGCGATGTGCGACGGCATCACGCAGGGCCGGGCCGGCATGGAGCTGTCGCTGTTCAGCCGGGACGTGGTGGCGATGGCGACGGCGGTGGCGCTGTCGCACGACATGTTCGACGGCGCGCTGCTGCTCGGCGTGTGCGACAAGATCGTCCCCGGGCTGGTGATCGGGGCGCTGTCGTTCGGGCACCTGCCGGCGATCCTGGTGCCCGCCGGGCCGATGGCGTCCGGGCTGCCGAACGGGCGGAAGGCGAAGATCCGCAAGCGGTTCGCGGCCGGGGAGGTCGGCAGGGACGAACTGCTCGCCGCGGAGGCCGCGTCCTACCACTCGCCCGGCACCTGCACCTTCTACGGGACGGCCAACACCAACCAGCTCCTGATGGAGGTCATGGGCCTGCACCTGCCCGGCGCGAGCTTCGTCCCGCCGGACACCAAGCTGCGCGACGCCCTGACCGAGGCGGCGGGACGCCGCGTCCTGCGGCTCACCGGACTCACCGACGGCTACCTGCCGATCGGCGAGCTGCTGGACGAACGCGCGTTCGTCAACGGGATCGTCGCGCTGCTGGCCACGGGCGGGTCCACCAACCACACGTTGCATCTGGTCGCGATGGCGGCAGCGGCCGGAATCGAGCTGACCTGGGACGACTTCGACGAGCTGTCCACGGTGACGCCGCTGCTCACCCGCCTCTACCCGAACGGGACCGCCGATGTGAACCACTTCCACGCGGCGGGCGGCACCGCGTTCCTCATCGGCGAGCTGATCGACGCCGGGCTCCTGCACGAGGACGCGCGGACGGTCGGCGGCGACTCCCTCGCCGCGTACCGGCGCGTCCCGGAGTTCGTCGGCGACGGCGTCGAGTGGCGGGAGACCGTGACAGAGTCGGGTGACACGGGCGTGCTGCGTCCCGTCGCCGAGCCGTTCGACGCGCACGGCGGGCTGCGCACCGTGCGCGGCAACCTGGGCCGGGCGGTCGTCAAGGTCTCCGCCGTCGACTCCGAGCACCGGACGATCGAGGCCCCGGCCCGCGTGTTCGACTCGCAGGAGCGGTTGCAGGAGGCGTTCGCCGCCGGGGAACTCGACCGGGACGTGGTGGCGGTCGTCCGCAACCAGGGGCCGCGCGCCAACGGGATGCCGGAACTGCACCGCCTGACCCCGCCGCTGTCGGTCCTCCAGGACCGGGGACATCGCGTCGCGCTCGTCACCGACGGTCGGATGTCGGGCGCGTCCGGGGCGGTTCCCGCCGCGATCCATGTGTCGCCGGAGGCGGCGGCGGGCGGCCCGCTCGCCCGAATCCGCGACGGCGACGTCGTCCGGCTCGACGCGGACGGCGGCGTCCTGGAGGTCCTCGTCCCGGACGAGGAGTTCGCGGCCCGCGAACCCGCCCTAGCGGCACCCGGCGACGTCTATGGCACGGGACGCGAACTGTTCCACGCGTTCCGCCGGGCGGTCGGCCCGGCCGAGCGCGGTGCCGGGGTCTTCTCGTGAGCGCCGCGAACCGGGGGCCCTGGCTGGTCGGGGACGTCGGCGGCACGAACGCGCGGTTCGCGCTGGTGGACGGCCCGGACGGCGTCCCGTCCCGGGTGAAGTCCCTGCCCACCCGCGACCACGCCGACCTCGCCGAGGCCGCGTCCGCCTACCTTCACCGGTACGCGCCGGACGTCCGGCCGTCCGCCGGGTGTCTGGCGGTGGCGGGCCCGGTCGTCGGCCGGACCTACCACCTGACGAACGCGGGCTGGCCGAAGGGAACGGCGGACTACGTGCGCGCCCGCCTCGGCCTGCCCCACCTGGAGGTCATCAACGACTTCGAGGCGCTCGCCCTCTCCCTGCCGCGCCTCGGCGGGGACGACCTGGTCCCGCTCGGCGGCACGGCCCCCGACCCCGGTGCGCCGCTCGCCGTCGTCGGACCGGGCACCGGGCTCGGCGTCGCCGGGCTCGTCCCCACGCCGTCGGGGTGGGTGCCGCTGCCGGGCGAGGGCGGCCAGGTCGACGTCCCGGCCGCGACCGACCGGGAACTGGAGGTCGTGCGGCTGCTGCGCGCCGAACACGGCACGGCCAACGTCGAGTACCTGCTGTCCGGGAACGGCCTGGCCCGCCTCCACCGGTACCTCGCGACGCTCGACGGCGCACCCGCCGGAACGCTCACCGCCAGGGAGATCACCGAACGCCGCGACGACCCGCGCTGCCGCGAGACGCTGGAGATCTTCTGCGCGCTGCTCGGTTCGCTCGCCGGGAACGTGGCGCTCACGCTCGGCGCGCGCGGCGGCGTCTACCTCGGCGGCGGGATCCCGCCGCGCATCGTGGACGTGCTGCGCGGCGGCGCGTTCCGCGCCCGCTTCGAAGGGAAGCCTCCGATGGAGGAGTACCTGCGCGCCATCCCGGTCGCGCTCATCGTCCACCCCGGCCCGGCCCTCGCCGGCGCCGCCATGCGGCTCGCGCAGAGCCCGCCGGAACTGGAGCACGCATGATCGCCGACGACCTGTTCGATCTCGCGCCCGTCATCCCCGTCGTGGTGCTGGACGACGTGGACGCCGCCGTCCCGCTGGCCCGCGCCCTCGTCGACGGCGGTCTGCCGGTGGTCGAGGTGACGCTGCGGACCCCGCAGGCGCTCGCGGCGATCGCGCGGATCGCCGCCGAGGTGCCGGACGCGGTCGTCGGCGCGGGCACGGTCGTCCGGCCGCAGGACGCCGAACGGTCCGCCGCTGCCGGGGCGCGGTTCCTGGTCAGCCCCGGCCGCACGCCCCGGCTCCAGGACGCGATGGTCGCGACGGGGCTGCCGTTCCTGCCGGGCGTCGCGACCGCGTCGGAGGTGGTCGCGCTGCTGGAGGACGGGATCACGGCGATGAAGTTCTTCCCCGCCGAGGCCTCGGGCGGGACCGCCTTCCTGAAGTCCCTGGGCGGGCCGCTGCCGCAGGCCAGGTTCTGCCCGACCGGCGGCATCGGCCCGGGGAACGCCGCCGAGTACCTCGCGCTGGAGAACGTCGGCTGTGTCGGTGGGTCGTGGACGACCCCGGCGGACGCGATCCGTGACGGGGACTGGGACCGCGTCCGCGCCCTCGCCTCCGAAGCGGCGGCCCTGCGCGCCCGGTGAGGCGGCACCGGACGCTCCGCTTCGGGGTTCACCCTCGCTCAGGGGTGACCTCGCGGTGCGGGCACGGCCCCGCCATGGCGTACTGCGCCGCCGCCGGGTTCACCCCCCGGCTCGCCCACATGGCCACCAACTGGTCGGTGATCTGGGCGCTGGTCGCTCACGGCCTCGGGGTGTCGCTGGTGCCGCGCCTGTCGGACGGGCCGTCCGACCAGCCGGTCGTCCGGGTCCCGCTGACCGGCGACGGCGTGCCGAGGCGGCGCGTGCTGACCTGCGTGCGGCGCGGCAGCCGTGACAACCCGCTGATCGTCCGCGGGCTTGGCGCGCTGCGCGACGCCGTCCCCGACCGCTGCGCGCCCGCCGCCTGAGGTCGCCCGTGGGCCACTCGGTCGCGGGGCCGCTCGGTCGCGGGCTACTCGGTCGCGATCGCCTGGAGGACGTTCATGCGGGCGGCGCGGCGGGCGGGCCACACCGCCGCGACGACACCGATCACGGCGGACGCCGCGACGCACATCGCCAGATGGCCGTAGGGGATCGCGAGGACCTCCATTCCATCGTCGCCCTCCGTCATCACGCGCTGGAGGACGACCCCGAGGACGACACCCGTCCCGACGCCGAGCACCGCGCCGAACAGCGAGACGACGACCGCCTCGTAACGGATCATGCGGCGGAGTTGGCGGCGCTGCATCCCCAGGGCGCGGAGCATACCGATCTCCCGCGTCCGCTCGGTCACGGCCAGCGCGAGCGTGTTGACGATGCCGAGCGCGGCGACGAGGACCGACAGCAGCAGCAGTCCGAGCACGAGGTCGAGGAACAGGTCGATGTCCCCGGCGGCGTCGTCCTTGATCTGCGCGCGATCCTTCAGCTCCAGGTTGGGCCACGGGGCGAGCGCCGACTCCAGCGCCGGACCGGTCGCCCCCGCGTTCGACGCCGCGCCTTCGCCGGCGAGGTCGACCTCGATGCGGTCGATCGGGGCCTCGGGTTCGTGCGTCCGGTATCCCGCCCAGTTGATGATCATCGAGGGGGCGGACGGGGTGACCGACGGCCGGTCGGCATAGACGCCCACAATGCGGAACGTCCGTTTCGTCCCGTCCCGGTACTGGCCGTCGACCGTCGTCCCGGCCGTCCAGCCACGCGTCGCCGCGACACTGCGACCGACGAGCAGTTCGTCCCCGCGCGCGGACGCCGTTCCCTCCTGGAGCGGCAGGCGGAAGTGGGTGAGAAGCTCCCCGGGCGAGCCCGCCGCCGCCGTCCGCACGGAGCCGTCCAGCCGGAACCGCGCCGTGCGGATCGGGATCGCGGCCCGCACGCCCGGAACGCCCGCGACCGCGACGGCGGCCTCCTCGGCGACCGGGGTGATCTGGCTCCGCCCGGTGACCTGGTAGTCGGCGGTGAGGCCCGCGTCGAGCTGCCGGTCCACCGACGCCGCCAGCGACTGGACGATCACCGACACCGTCGCGATCAACGCGAGCCCGATCGTCAGCGCGGACGCCGTCGCCGCCGTCCGCCGGGGGTCGCGCAGCGCGTTCCGTCCGCCCATCCGGCCCGCGCTCCCGCCGAACCGGGCGAACGGCCACCCCAGCGCCCGGACCGCCGGTCGGCTGAGGACCGGCGACACCAGCACGACCCCCGCGAACAGCGCCATCGCGCCCGCCCCGGCCAGGTCGAGCGCCGTGGACCCGTCCTTCGCGAGACCGGCGGCGACCAGGGCCGCGCCCGCCGCGAGCGCGACGCCCCCGCAGGCGAGGCGCTTGCGCAGCGGACGCGGCGTCTCTGTCCCCTCGCGGAGCGCCGCGACGGGAGGTGTTCGTGCCGCGCGCCGTGCCGGGACCACGGCGGCGGCCAGCGTGACCAGCGTCCCCACCGCGTACGCCGCGACCACCGCGGAGGCGGGCACCACCGGCGACCCGAACGGCGGCGCCTCGCCACCGGCGACGGCGCCCATCAACCGCGCCAGCCCGACCGCGACCCCGCAGCCCGCCAGGAGACCCAGCGTGGAACCCGCCAGGCCCACCCCGGCCGCCTCGCCGAGCACCGACCGTGTGACCTGCCCCCGCGACGCGCCCACCGCCCGCAGCAGCGCCAGCTCCCGCACCCGGCCGCTGACGAGCATCGCGAACGTGTTGAAGATGATGAACGAGCCGACAAAGACCGCGATCACGGCGAACACCAGCAGGAACGTACGGATGATCTTGATGATCTCCTTGATGGACGCGCCCTGCTCGTCGACCGCCTGCGCCCCGGTGATCGCCTCGACGCCGGGCGGGAGGGCGGCGGCGACCGCGTCGCGGAGCCGCTCCTGCGAAACGTCGTCGTCCCCGTGCACGACGATCCGCGCGTACGTCCCCGGACGGTCGGACAGCAGCCGCCGCGCCGTGTCGGGCGCGAACGCCGTCATCGAGATCTGGTCGCTCAGCGCCGAGTCGCCGACCTCGAACAGTCCCGTGAGCCGGAACGGGCGCGTCCCCGACGTCAACGCCACCGTGACCCGGTCGCCGATCCGGTATCCGGCGTCGGCGGCGGTCGTGACGTCGACGGCGATCTCGTCCGGCCCGGTGGGCGGCGCGCCGGACCTGAGGCGGGTCTGCGACAGGTCGGGATCGCCGTCCCATGCCACACCGGTCTGCGGCTCCGCCCCCGCGATCTCGCCGCGCCGGTCCACGACGGCCGCGAACCCGGTGACCACCCCGCGCGCCTTCTCCACCCCCGCCGTCCGCCGGACGGCCGCCAGCACCGACTCCGACACGGGACGGTCCGGCACCCGCTCCCCGAACTCCGGCTCGAACGCCCGGTCGGCCCGGACGATCACGTCGGTGCCGCGTCCCAGATCGTCCAGGGCCCGGTCGAACGAGCGGTCCAGCGTGGCGGAGAAGATCAGCGTGCCGGCGACGAACGCGACACCGGCCACCACCGCGACCGCCGACATCAGCAGCCGGGCACGGTGCGCGGCGAGGCCCCGGAGCGCGAGCTTGAACATCATGGAACCGATTCCAGCCCGACCGGGCCGCGGTCCGGCAGCGTGGAACGTCGTGCCCGACCCCGACGAACGGCCCGCGTTTAGCGACTTTCGTAGGGGTGGCGCGGCGCGCCCCGATGCGTACGGTGTTGGTGTGCGCCTGCCATCGCCGCGTTCCGCCCTGGCGCGGCTTCTCCCACCCGGACGGTCCCGCGACCTGGTCGCCGACGCCGTCGTCGTCTTGTCCGGCGTGGCATTGAGCCTCGGCGGGGACGGGGGGACGATCGTCCGTCCGCAGGGCGGCGCGACCGTCGCGCTCCTCATGATCCCCGCGCTGGCGCTGGTGGTGCGGCGCCGCGCCCCGCTGACCGTCGCGTGGACCACCGCCGCCGTGGCCGTCCTGGTGTGGCTCGTCGAACAGGCCGCGCCGGGAACGCTGCTGCGCGTGGACGCCGACCACTCCGTCAGCCCACCGGTGTGGTGGCCGCCGACCGCGCCGCTCGCCGCCTACGCGGTGATGGCGTTCCCCCGCGACGGCGCCCGCCCGGTCTGGATCCGCGCGCTGCCCGTCGTCGTGCTGCTCCTCCCGGTCGGCGCCCTGAGCGACGTGCTGCCGGTCACGGCCCTGCGGCGGTTCTCGGCGGAGGAGACCGACAGCGTCGAGGCACTGGTGTTCCGCAGCGCCGCCGTCGTGGTCGGCGCGGCGCTGGTCGGCATGTACGTCGCCGCGCGCCGCCGCGTCCTGCAGGCCCTCACCGACCGTGCCGAACGCGCCGAGCGGGAACGGCACCTGCTCGCCGAACGGGCCCGCGCGGAGGAACGCGCCCGGCTCGCCGCCGAGATGCACGACGTCGTCGCGCACCGGGTCACGCTGATGGTGCTCCAGGCGGGGGCGCTGCGCGTCCGGGCCCCCGACGAGCCGACCCGCGCGGCCGCCGAGGAACTGCGCGGCACCGGCTGCCAGGCCCTCGAAGAACTCCGCGACGTCGTCGGGCTGCTGCGCCGCGACACCTCCGGCGCCCCGGCGGAACGCGCCGGCGACGCCCCCGGCCCGCTTCCGGACCTGTCCACCCTGGTCGCCGAGTCGGCGGCGGTCGGCGTCCCAGTGGAGTTCGCCGAGCACGGCGACCCGCCGCACGCGTCACCCGCCGTGGGACGCACCGCGTACCGGGTCGTGCAGGAGGCGTTGACCAACGCGCGCAAGCACGCGCCGGGCGCCACCGTCCACGTGGACGTCCGCTACGGCACCGGCGGTGTGACGCTGACCGTCCGCAACGCGGCGCCGTCCCGCGAACCGGACGCCGACCTCGCGGCCAGCGGGTCCGGGATGGGGCTCGCCGGGCTGCGGGAACGCGTCGAGCTGATCGGCGGGACGTTCGCCGCGGGCCCGCACCTCGACGGTTTCCGCGTCGAGGCGTCCCTGCCCGCCTACGTTCCGGTGGCGGGTTCGTGATCACGGTTCTTCTGGTGGACGACGAGCCGATGGTGTGCGCGCACCTGCGGACCATCCTCGGCGCCGTCGCCGACGTCGAGGTGGTGGGGGAGGCGCACGACGGGGCCGCCGGGGTGGAGGCCGTCGTCCGGTACCGGCCGCACGTGGTGCTCATGGACCTGCGGATGCCGGGCGTCGACGGCCTCGCCGCGATCGAGCGCATCGCCGCGCTCCGCTCCCCGCCCGCCGTCGTCGCGCTGACGACGTTCGACGCCGACGAGTACGTCGTCCGGGCCCTGCGGGCGGGCGCCGCGGGCTTCCTGCTGAAGACGACGCCGCCGGAGGACCTGGCGAAACTGATCCGGGTCGCCGCCGACGGGCACACCGTGATGTCGTCGGCCGCGACCGTCCGGCTGCTCGGCACGGCCGACGCCCGCGCGTCCGACCGCGACCGGACCCGCGCCCTGGTCGGCGGCCTCACCGAACGGGAGACGCAGGTGCTGGCCTGCCTCGGCGAGGGCCTGTCCAACGCGCAGATCGCCGGACGCCTCCACCTCAGCGAGGCCACCGTCAAGGGCCACGTCTCCCGGGTGCTCGACAAGCTCGGCTGCGCCAACCGCACCCAGGCGGGGCTCATCGCACGCGACGCGGGCGTGCGCTGAGCCCCGGGCGCGGGCCCGGTCAGACACCGTGCCGGGAGCGGCGCACCCCGAACGCCACCAGAACCGCACGGATCACCCAGATGGCCAGCGCCACCTGGAGGACGACGAAAACCCCCGTGCCGGGCCCGACCGTGAACGCCAGCACCAGGAACAGCGCGAGCAGCAGCGGGAACGCCGGGAAATGCCCGTGCCCATGGTGACGACGCCGCGCCATGTGCCTCTCGTGCGTGTGCCTCTCGTGCATGTGCCTCTCGTGCATGTGCCTCTCGTGCATGTGCCTCTCGTGCATGTGCCTCTTGTGCATGTGCGTCAGGTGGTTCGCGTCCGCGGTGCCCGGCCACCAACCGCCCGGCCCCCAACAGCCCGGCCCCCGGCGGACGGCCGTGGGCGCCGGGCTCGCGGGTTCGGGCAGGCCGGTCGGCGGCGGCAGGTCCCGGACGAGCGCGCGCAGGTCGCCGTGCGTCTTGGCGGCGAGCGCGGTGTCGAGGCGCTCGTCCAGTTCGCCGCGGTCGAGCCGTCCGGCCGCGAAATGGTCGTGCAGGGCGAGCATGACCGCGTCGCGATCGGCGTCGCCTACGCGGATCTCATCCTGGCGTGCCATCGTCACTCCCCGGTGGTCGTGGCCGTCGGACCCGTGTCGTCGTCGTGGTCGTCGTCGGCGAGGATCCGGTAGAGGCCGCGCCGCGCGTCCGCGAGGACGGCCGTGGCCCGGTCGACCTGCTCCGCCGAACCGGAGTGGACGATCTGCATCATCGCGGCTCCCGTCTGCGCGGCCTGCTTGAACAGCTCGGGCACCCCCTCGCCGAACTCGGGCCTCATCTCCGCCCACGGCTCGGCCAGCCGCTCGGCGTTCTCCTCGACATGCGCGCGGCCCGCGTCGGTGAGGTGGAACGAGCGCCGTCCGCCCGACTCCTCACCCGCGATCAGACCCTCGTCCGCCAGCTGCTGGAGCGCCGGGTAGACCGCGCCGGGGCTCGGCCGCCACGCGCCGCCGCTGCGCTCGTCGATCTCCTGGATGATCTGGTAGCCGTTGCGCGGCTCCTCGGCGAGCAGCACGAGGATCGCCGCGCGGACGTTGCCCTTGCGCGCCTTGGCGCCCCTGGCCCACGGCCCGCCGCCGCCCCGCGCCCACGGCGGACGCGGACCGTGCCCGAAGCCGCCACGTGGACCCCACGGCCAGGATCCGGGACCGCCGCCGAACAGCGCACCGAACGGGGAGTCGCCCCAGGGGCCGCGACCATGCGAGTGACCCATGTTCTTCACCACCTTCTGAGATGTCTCTATGACCTCTCGCGATACGACAACGATATATCGAGAACGCGAAGATCGCACCAGGAGTTCCCGCCGCCTTCCGCGCGGCGAACCGGACATGATCCTTAATTCCGGTCATGGCCGTCTGATCGCCGGGAAACGTGGGTAACAGCCGTAGGGGAAGGACGATGGGCGCACAGGAAGCGGTGACCGCCAGGGACGCGGTCCTCACGACGGACGCGCACGGCCCAGGGCTGCGCGTCCGCCGCGAGCTGCTGATCGGGCTGCTGCTGTTCGCGCTCTACACGGTGGTCGCCAAACTGCCCATGGAGGGCAGGACGGCCACCGCCCGCGAGCACGGCGAGGCGATCCACAACCTCCAGAAGACCCTGCACATCGATGTCGAGCTGGGTCTCAACGGCTGGTTGGCGAACCAGTCGCTCCTACGGGTCCTGGCCAACTACGAGTACGCGATCACCTACATCGCCAGCGCGCTCGCCCTGCTGATCTACCTGTTCGTGCGGCATCCCGAGCGGTACCGGATCGCCCGCAACGCGTTCATCCTGCTCAACCTCGGCGGCCTCACGACGTTCGCGCTCTACCCGGTCATGCCGCCGCGGCTCATGCCCGACCTCGGGTTCGTCGACACCGTCCTGCTGGGCGGCACGTTCGGCTCGTGGGGGTCGCCGCTGGTCGAGCACGCCGACAAGTACGCCGCCGTGCCGTCGCTGCACATGGGGTGGACGCTGTGGGTCGGCGTCGAACTCGCCCGCGTGCACGCCAGGCGTTGGGTGCAGGTGGTGAACGCCGTCCACGTCCTGGTCACCCTGTACGTGATCCTCGCCACCGCGAACCACTTCGTCCTGGACGCGGTCGCCGCCGTGCCGTTCGTGGTCGTGTCCGTGTACGTGGCGGAACGCATGGCCCGTCCGGCGCCCGCGCGGGCCGAGGGTCCCGACGCGTTCTTCCTCGCCGTGGAGACGCCCACCGCCCCGCAGCACGCCGGCGGCGTGATCATGCTGGACATCTCGCGGCGGGACGTCGGCCCGGCCGACCTCGTCCGGGTCATCAAGGAGCGGCTCGACGGGCTGCCCCGGTTCCGGCAGCGGCTCGTCCGCCGGGGCCGCTGGCGCCGTCCCGTCTGGCGCCCCCACGACCACGTCGACTGGGACTGGCACGTCACCGAGCGGCATGTCGACGGCATGGACGGGCTGCGCGCCGTCGTCGCCGAACTCCAGTCGCGGCCGCTGCCGCTCGACCGTCCGCCGTGGCGCATGGTCGTGGTGAAGGGCGCGGCCCCGGGCCGTACCGCGGTCGTGTACCTGATGCACCATGTCGTCGCCGACGGCGTCGGCATCGTCGCCCAGGCCGTGCATCTGATGGACCCGCCGCCCGAACCGGTCGGCACCCGACCCCCGCGCAGGCCGATCCGGAAGGCCCTGGCCACCGTGATCGGTTTGGGTCAGCTCGCCGTTGACACCGCGCCGCCCGATCGGCTGCCTGCCGCAGGGACGTCCGAGCGCCGGTTCGGCACCATGCACCTTCCGCTCGGGACCGTGCGGGAGGTGGGCCGCCGGCACGGCGCCCGGGTCACCGACGTCGTACTGTGCGCGGTCGCGGGCGCGCTGAACCGGACCGTCGGCGCCCGCGACGACGCCCCCGGCACCTGCCGCGTCGCCGTTCCGCTGATGATGCGGCCACCCGGCAGCGCCATGGTCGGCAACCACACCACCGCCGTCATGGTGGACCTGCCGCTCGGCCCGATGCCCGAGACCGAACGGCTCGCGCTGATCTCCCGGCGCAGCCGCGTGCTGCGGTCGGGGACGCGGGCGCAGGCCGCGTGGACCGTGATGTGGCAGGCGGGACGGATCCTGCCCGGCCCGCTGCACGCCCGCTTCGCGCGGATGGCCTACAGCGGCCGTTTCCTCCAGGGCACCGTGTCGAGCCTCCCGGGGCCCGACACGACGCTGCGGCTCGCGGGCGCCCCGCTCACCGCCGTGTACCCGATCGTCCCGCTCGCGCCCGGCACGCCGTTCGCGCTCGCCGGGCTCGGCGTCGCCCGCGAACTGTGCTTCGGGCTCTCCCTCGACCCCGGCCTCGTGGACGACGCCGGCGCGCTGATGGACGCCGTCCACGACGTCATCGAGGAACTGCGGGACGAGCCCGTGCCGTCAGACGCTGCGCATCGCGCGGAGTGACTGCCGAAGCGACCCCACGGTCGCGAACACGGCGGTCGGCTCGTACCCGCAGTGCGCCATGCAGTTCGCGCAGCGGTCGTCGCGGCCCCGCCCGTAGGCGGTCCAGTCGGTCGTGTCGAGAAGCTCCTGGTAGGTCGCGGCGTGGCCGTCGTCCATCAGGTAGCAGGGCCGCTGCCAGCCCTTCAGCGAGTACGACGGGATCGCCCACGCCGTGCACGGGAAGTCGACCCTGCCTTCGAGGAAGTCCAGGAACAGCGGCGAGTGGTTGAGCCGCCAGCGGCGCCGCCGCCCGCCCGCGAACGCCTTGCGGAACAGCTCCCGCGTCTCCCGGACGCCGAGGAAGTGCTCCTGGTCGGGCGCCTTCTCGTACGCGTACGCCGGGGAGATCATCATCTGGTCGACGCGCAGGTCGTCGTTGAGATAGTCCAGGACGTCGATCACCGTCTGCGGGGTGTCGGTGTTGAAGAACGTCGTGTTCGTCGTGACCCGGAACCCCCGCTCCCGGCACAGTCTGATCGCGTCCACGGCCTGGTCGAACACGCCCTCCTTGCAGACGGACGCGTCGTGCCGCTCCCGCAGCCCGTCGATGTGCACCGCCCACGCGAAGTACCGGGACGGCTCGAACAGGTCGATCTTCTTCGGGACGAGCGCCGCGTTCGTGCACAGGAACACGTACCGCTTCATCGCGACGAGTTCGGCGACCATCTCGCCGATCTGGGGGTGCATGAGCGGTTCGCCGCCCGCGATCGACACCATCGGCGCGCCGCACTCGCGGACCGCCGCGACGGCCTGCTCCACCGGCATCCGCTGCTTCAGCACGTCCGCGGGATGCTGGATCTTCCCGCAGCCCGCGCACGCCAGGTTGCACGCGTACAGCGGCTCCAGTTCGACGATCAGCGGGAACCGCGTCCGGCCGCGGAGCCGGTTGCGCAGGATGTGCCCACCGACGCGGAGGCTCTGGCGCAGTGGCATCGCCATGTGTTCACGACCCCTTCAGGTAGCGGCCCAGCGCGCTGAGGGGGAACACCAGGCGGTACAGGTGGTAGTTGATGTAGAAGTCGCCGGGGAACCCGGTGCCGGTGAAGTGGTCCTCGTCCCAGGTGCCGTCCTCGCGCTGCCGCTCGACGAGCCACCGGACGCCGCGTTCGACGGACGCGCCGCGCTCACCGGCGGCGAGCAGCGCCAGCAACGCCCACGCGGTCTGCGACGCGGTGGACGCGCCGTGCCCGACCCAGCACCGGTCGCGGTAGGAGCGCAGGTCCTCGCCCCAGCCGCCGTCGTCGCGCTGGTGGCGTTCCAGCCAGCCGACCGCGTTCCGGATCACGGGCCCGTCCGGGCGGACGCCCGCCGCGACGAGCGCGGGCACGACGCTGCCCGTCCCGTACACGTGGTTGGCGCCCCACCGGCCGAACCACGACCCGTCCGGCTCCTGCGCCTTCAGCAGCCACACCACGGCCCGTTTCACCAGCCGCGAGTCGGCCATGCCCCGGTGCGCCATCGCCTCCACGACATGCGCGGTGACATCGGCGGACGGCGGGTCGATCACCTCGCCGAAGTCGCAGAACGGCAGCCTGCGGCACAGCGCGCGGGTGTTGTCGGCGTCGAACGCGCCGAACCCGCCGTCCCGGGACGCCATCCCGGCCATCCAGCGCACGCCCCGCTCGATCGCCGGTTCCGCCGCCGGGTGCTCGACCCGGTCCAGCGCGATGACCACCTCGGCGGTGTCGTCGACGTCGGGATAGCCGTCGTTGTCGAACTCGAACGCCCAACCGCCCGGGGGGAGGTGGGGGCGCCGCACCGACCAGTCGCCGGGGCCCTTGACCTCCTCGCGGATCAGCCAGTCGGCGGCCCGTTCCACCGCGGGATGCCCGGCGGGCAGTCCGGCGTCGGTGAGGGCGGTCATCGCGAGCGCGGTGTCCCAGACGGGCGACTGGCACGCCTCGACGCGCCGCCCCCGCTCGTCGCGGATCGTGAACCGTTCGAGACCGTCCAGGGCGCGCCGGAGGACCGGATGGTCGAGGCCGTAGCCGAGCAGGTGCAGGGCCAGCACCGAGTACACCCACGGCGGCTGGATCCCGCCCCAGGAACCGTCCCGCTCCTGCCGCGCGACGATCCAGTCGGCGGCGCGGCGCAGCGCCGCACGCCGCAACGCCCGGACCGGGCGCCGCTCGTACACGTGCAGGGCCTTGTCGAGCGTCCCGAACGCCAGGTCCCAGCCCGACGGCGCGCGCCTGTCCGGCAGCGGGACGTCGTAGCCGGGATACAGCTCGCCCAGGTCGAACGGCAGCGGCCGGACGGGTCGAAGCGCGCCCACGACCGACAGCGGGACGATCGTCTGCCGCGCCCAGCACGCGAAGTCGTAGACGTTCAGCGGGAACCAGCGCGGCAGGAAGATCATCTCCGGTGGCACGACCGGCAGGTCGTCCCACGACCACCGGCCGAGCATCGCCAACCAGAAACGCGTGAACACCCGGGTCGCCGGAACGCCTCCCTCGCCGCGGATGTAGGCGGCGGCGCGGGCCATGTGCGGCGTTTCGGGCGGGTCGCCGGCGAGCCGCAGCGCCACGTACGCCTCGACGGTCGTGGACAGTTCGGGCGGCCCGTCGTGGAAGTTGGCCCAGGTGCCGTCCGGGGCCTGCTGCGACCTGATCCAGCGGGCCGCCTCGCGGGTGTCGTCGTCGGTGCGGATGCCGAGGAACTCCCGCAGCAGCAGATCCTCGGCGTCCATCGTGACGTTGGTCTGCAACTCGCCCTTCCACCAGCCCTCGGGCGACTGGAGGAGCAGCAGATGGTCGCGGGCGGCCTCCAGCGCCTCGGCGGCGGTCCGCCGCGCGTTCCGACGGCCCGTGGTGGGCTCCTCCACCGCCGTCATCAGTGGTCCCGGCGGGTGACGAAGTCGGCGACGCGCAGGAACTCGGCGCGGACCGGTTCGGGCAGCCGGGCCGATGCCAGATGTTCGGCGGCGCGCTGGATCCGGCGCTCGGCCTCCATCTCGGCCCAGGCTCGTCCGCCCGCCGCCTCGACGAGCGCCGCGACCTCCCGCAGGCCGTCCTCGGAGAGGTCGGCGCGCCCGTACAGCTCGGCGAGGCGTTCGGCCTCCGGCCCCTCGGCGTTCAGCGCGGCGACGACCGGCAGCGACATCTTGCGGGACCGCACGTCCGACAGCGCGGGCTTGCCGGTCGCGTCGGGGTCGCCCCAGATGCCGAGCAGATCGTCCACGAGCTGGAACGCGATGCCGAGATCGGCGCCGAAGGCCTCCAGCGCGTCCGACAGCGACTCCGGCGCCCCGTCCAGGACGGCGCCGATCGCGCAGGAGCACGCCAGCAGCGCGGCGGTCTTGCCGGCCGCCATCGCCACGCACTCGTCCAGTCCGATCTTCCGGCGGGTCTCGAAGTCCATGTCGAGGGACTGGCCGGCGATGAGGCCGCGGGTCGCCGCCGCCAGCGCGTGCGCGGCCCGCGCCGACCCCTGCCCCGGCGCCTCCAGCAGCACCTCCCCGGCGAGCGCGAGCAGCGCGTCACCGGCGAGGATCGCGGACGCCTCACCGAAGATCGTCCACGCGGCCGGGCGGTGCCTGCGGGTCCGGTCGCCGTCCATGATGTCGTCGTGCAGCAGCGAGAACGCGTGTACGAGCTCCACCGCGACCGCGCCGGGCAGCGCGCTCTCCTGCGGGGCCAGGGCGGCGCGGGCCGACAGCAGCGCCAGCGCCGGGCGCAGCGCCTTCCCGGCCGGGGCCGCGCGGGGACGGCCCTCCTCGTCGGTCCAGCCGAGATGGTAGGCGGCGACGCGGTAGGTGCGCGGGTCGAGCCGGCCGACCGCGGCGCGCAACGCGCCGTCGACCAGCTCGCGGACATCGGTCAGGGACACCGGAACCGCCGTCACCGGACTCCCACCCCCTCGGCCGCCCGCTCCGGCGCCCGCTCCAGGTGGCGGCGGACGAGGCGGGCCGCGGTGAGACCGCTGCGCACCGCGCCCTCCATCGTGTCCGGCCACCCCGTGTCGGTCCACGCGCCCGCCAGGAACAGGCCGGGCGCCCGGGTCGCCGCGGCGGGCCGGACCGCCGCGCAGCCGGGACGCTGCCGGAACGTCGCCCGCCGCTCCCGCGTCACGAACAGTTCCCGGACGGACGCGCTCCGCGCCGCGGGCAGCAACCTGCGCAGCTCCGGCACGAACCGGCCCCGGATCTCCGCGGTCGACATGTCGATCCAGCGGTCGGCGGCCGACAGGGACACCGCCAGGTACTGGCCGGGGCCCCGCAGCCCGCTCACCGTCGACCTGTCGAACACCCACTGCACGGGCGAGCCGACCGCCGCGGCGAACGGCACGTCCAGGACCTTCCGGTCGTAGACGACATGCACGTTCACGATCGGGCTGGCGTCCAGCTCGTGCCACAGCAACGGGTCCGGCAGCGCCTGCGCGGGCAGCAGCCGCGCCGCCGCCTCGTGCGGCACCGCCACGATGACCGCGTCGGCCGCGATCGGCGCGCCGTCCACGACCACCTTCGGGTCGGTGGTGATCGCCTCGACCTTCGCCTTCAGCCGGACCGTCCCGCCCATCTCGGCGATCCGCCGCAGCGCGGGGCCGCCGTGCAGTTCGGCCAGCGGCACGAGCGGCATCCCGATGTCGGCGGCGTCGGCGCGGCCGAACAGCGCGCGGCGGCACACCATCGCCGCGAGGCCGAGCGCGGCGTCGTCGACCTCGGCGTTCAACGCGGACGTGAGGAACAGCCCCCACAGCGCCTGCCGCGCCCACGTCCGTTGCCCGTGCCGGGCCAGCCACGCCCCGGCCGACACGTCGTCGAGCGCCGGGTCGGCGGGGTCGAGCGCGCGCATCGCGGCCGCGGCGCGCAGGCCCCGAACCCGGTCGGTGAGAGGGAGCGGCGAGTATCCGGCCAGGGCGGGCAGCAGGTGCAGCGGGCCCGGCAGGCTCGACCGCCGCAGCCGCGCGGGCCGCGTCCCCGGCCGCAGGACCGGCACGTCGAACCGGTCCTGCACCGACACCAGGTGTTCGGCACGCAGCCTGCGCAACAACCCCTGGTACGCGGTGCAGCAGCGGAGGAAGACGTGCTGGCCGTTGTCGACGCAAAGGTCCCCGTGCCCGAACGAGTGCGTGGCGCCGCCCAGCCAGGGCCGGGCCTCCACGAGCGTCACCGGCACGCCCGACTCCCGCAACGCGATCGCGGCGCTGATTCCGGCGAGGCCGCCGCCGACGATGACGACGCTCATCGCTCCACCCCCGACAGTGCCCGCGCCGCCACGACCGCCTTCTGCCAGGCGGGCAGCGACACCCTCGTGTTCAGCGCGGCGGAGGGATGTTCGGCGATGGTCTCCAGCAGCCGCCGGTAGATGCCCGCCATCGCCGCCGTGCACGCGGCGCTGCGGCGGTCCAGCAGCGGCAGCAGCCGCAGGCCCTCGGCGTACCAGGCCCGCGCCCGCTCCGCCTGGAAGCCGATCAGCTCGTTCAGCCGCGACGGCGGGTCGACGAACATGCCGGAGTCGTCCAGCCGCAGCGTGCAGCCGAACCGGTCCAGGTCCTCGGCGGGGATGTAGGCGCGGCCCGCCAGCCGGTCCTCGCGCAGGTCCCGCAGGATGTTGGTGAGCTGGAGCGCGACGCCGAGCGAGTCCGCGAGCCCCTCGGCGCGCTGCCGCCCGTCCGAGCCGAACACCCCGAGCGACAGCCGCCCCACCGATCCCGCCACCCGGCGGCAGTAGCGCAGCAGGTCGTCGAACGTCTTGTAGTCGGCGTCGCGGACGTCGTCCTCGCACCCGTCGATCAGCTCGTCGAACGCGTCCAGCGGGATCGGGTAGCGGTCCGCCGCGTCCGACAGCGCGGTCAGCACCGGATGGCCCTCCAGGGCCTGGACGTCGGCGCGGCGCCGCAGCACCTCGCGCACCGTCCCGAGCCGCCGCCGCGACCGGTCCAGCAGGTCCAGCCGGACGCACGCGGGCTCGGGACCGTCCCCGATGTCGTCGACGCCCCGCGCGAACGCGTAGATCGCGCTCATCGCCCGCCGCTTCGGCGGCGGCATCAGCCGGATCCCGTAGGAGAAGTTGCGGGCCTCCTCGCGCACCACCCGCTCACAGTGCCGATAAGCGTCAAGGACCCGGTCGGAACGCTCGCACGCCTCCGAAACCGTCATCGCCTTCCCCTTCCCAGGCCCCGGGCCCATCCGGCCAGAAGCCCCGCGCGTTGTGGACGCAGTCGATGCGCCAGCACGTCGTAACCGCCGCGCTCCAGCGCGGCCAGCGTCGCCCGGCCCCCGGCGACATAGCCCGCCACGGCGATCCGCGCCCAGCCCGTCAGGTCCGCCATCAGCGGCGCGGCCCCCCGGTCCAGGAGTTCGCGGGCCCGCCCGGCCTCCAGCGCCAGCACGCCCCGCAGCCGCGTCGGCGTCACCGCCCGCGCCAGATCGTCCTCGGCGCAGCCGAACCGCCGCAGGTCCTCGCCCGGCAGGTAGATCCGGCCGTCGCGGTAGTCCTCCCCGGCGTCCTGGCAGTGCTCGATGAGCTGCAACGCGGTGCAGACGTCGTCGGACGCCGCCACCAGGCCGGGCCGGTGGGCGCGGAACAGGTGCAGGACCACGCGTCCCACCGGCGCCGCGGACAGCGCGCAGTACGCCACCAGGTCCCCGAACGTCTCGTACCGGTGGACGACCTGGTCCTGCCGGTTGGCGCGGATCAGGTCGCGGAACGGATCCGCCGGGATCCGGTGCGCGTGCACGACCGGGGCCAGCCTGCGCAGCTGCGGCAGGTTCGGCGTCCGTCCGGCGAACACGCGGTCGAGGTCGTCGTCCACCAGGCCGAGCAGCTTGGACCGCTGCTCCGGCGGCGCCTCGTCGCCGATGTCGTCGACGAGCCGGGCGAACCCGTAGACGGCCCGCAGCCCGGCGCGGTGCCGGGCCGGCAGCAGCCGCGCCGCGACCGGGAAGTTCTCCCGCGCGGCGAGCCGGTCCGACTCGCGGTCCCGCTCCTCCAGGCTCCAGGACGCATCAATGATCACCTCCATGAGATCGACCGGACCGGCACCGGGGAAACCCTGGCCAAGGTATGGACTTCGTGAAGCGCCGCTTTACCCGGCCCGGACCGTTCCAGGAAACGGCCGCCCACGGGGTTGACCTTCTCCGGCCGGTCTCGGGGAATGAGGGCCGGTTCCGTCGTCCGATCGCGATACTGGAGAGTGGCGGATTTCGGGCCGTTCCGGTGGGAGGCAGCGGTGAGTACTGCGCGGCGGCGGGGCCTCGCGGCGGGTGGAACGGTCGTGGCGGCCGCGCTGGCCAACGTGGCGACGGGAATGCTCACACAGAACTGGACCGCCGCCTGGTGGGCGTTCACCGGCGTGGTGGTGCTGGTCGGCGGGGCGTTGCAGGCGTGGCTGACCATCGCCACGGGCTCCGAGTCGTCGCGGACCCAGCAGGTCGATCGCACGACCGTCGGCGGTAACGTCCGACAGAGACTCGACGGTCCGGGGGAACAGACGGTGAGCGGGTCCCAGATCAGCGGGGACCTGAACCAAGAACAGAATGGCTGAACGCGTCCCCGGTCGCGGACGGACCTTCGCCGGACGGGGTGGCGGGGGGCCGGTGGTCAAACAGATCGTCCGCCGGTCGCGCATCGGACGAGACGCGATCATGAACGTGTATCTCGGCGGGCGCGGCACGGGACGGGCCGTCCACCCCGAGGACCGCCGGACCATGCTGGACGCGCTGCGCCACATCTGGATCGACGGGGTCCTCGACCGGTCGATCTACCGCAGGACCGTCCTCGAACTCGGCCTCGAAGACCGCCCCGACATGGTCGACAACCCCTGGGACGTGCACCTCGAGGAGCCCGATCACACGTCGGTGCCGCTGGAGCGGGGCGTCACCCCCGGCCAGGTCCTGCGGACGCGGCGCAGCCTGCTCATCGTCGGCGCTCCGGGCGCGGGGAAGAGCACCATGCTGCTCCAACTCCTGCGCGAACTCCTCGACGAGGCCGAGGACGAGACGAAGCCGATTCCCGTGGTGTTCCACCTCGGCTCCTGGCAGGGGGAGACGTCGCTGAGGCAGTGGCTCGTCGACGAACTGACGGCCACGCCTTACAGCGTTCCGCCGGACGTCGCCCGGCTGTGGGTCGAGGAACGCCGGATCCTGCCGCTCCTCGACGGCCTCGACGAGGTCGCGTTGGAGCATCGTGTCGCCTGCGCCCGCGCGATCGACGCGTTCCACGCCGAGGACGGTCTGCTTCCGGTCGTCGTCTGTAGCCGTGTCGCCGAGTACGCGACCCTGGGGTTCAAGCTGGGGTTCAAGTCGGCGCTTCACGTGCAGCCCCTGACACGTTCGCAGGTGGACGGCTATCTGGATCGCTTCGGCGCGCCCCTCGCCGGAATGCGCGAGGCGCTCGGCGCCGACCCGACCCTGTGGGAGCTTCTCCAGACCCCGTTCCTGCTCGGCATCGCCGTCCGCGCCTACGAAGGTCTCCCGGCGGAGGAGATCTCGTTGGAGCGCGGTCCGCTGCCGGAGCGTCGCACCCGCCTGATCGACGCGTTCGTGGACCGCACCCTCCGCGGTCGTCCGGGCCGCTCCCAACTGGACAGGAAGAACGTCGTCCGATGGCTGGCCTACACGGCGAGGGCCCTGGGAGTTCGTCTGGAGACGGTCTTCCACATCGAGATGGTCACGCGCGGTTGGCTGCCCTCGGGAAAGAAGAGACTCGTGCTGGCCGCGACCGCACTTCCCGTCGTCGCGTTGACCGGTACGTTGTGCTATCTGCTCACCGACATCGTTTTCGACCGGCGCCTGGCGACTCCGTTCGCGTCGGCCATGGCCGTTCTCGCCGGTTTCGGCAGCCTCATCTCACAGAACGAACTGAGAGGCCCGATGGGCGGCAGCCGGGCCGGACAACTCGTCTCGACAGTGAAGGAGATGGCGACGATCGCCATCGGGTTGATCGTCGTCTTCGCCCTCGGCGGTGGAGTGGTCGGCGGCACCGTCGCAAGTATCACCCACTCTCTGAAAACGGCTTTCACGTCGGGGGCCCTTATCGACTACGCGGCGATGGGAGCGTTCTTCGCCGCGCTGTTCGCGACCCTGATGGTCTTCGCCGACCCGGCCCCGGTTTCGCGTCGGGAGTTCCATGAGTTTCCGCCGGGCAAGGCCCTCACCTTGGAGAGTTGGTTGGGCCTCGACCTCACGCTGGCGATCGGCGTGCCCGCCGCGGCCGTCCTCGGCGTCCTGAACGGCGGAGTCGGCGCCGTCACCGGCGGACTGCTGGGCTTGTGCGCCGGATACCTGTGCGTCGGGCGAAGACTGGTCAGCTACTGGTGCACGCGCGCGCTGCTCGCATCGGACGGACTCCTCCCGCTCCGGTATCTCCGCTTCCTGGATCTCGCGGTTTCAAGAATGCTGCTCATCCAGGTCGGAGGCGGACACAGGTTCTACCATCGTCTCCTTCTCGAGTACTTCGCCGGACTGGATGTGGACGACGTTCCGAACGGCTACCGGCAAGGCGGCCTTCCGGTCGCCGACATGACCCCCGAAGCCGTACTGAACAACGCGCGGACCGGAAAGGGCGACAGGCTCGTCCTGAAACAACTTCGTTATGCCGGTAACCATTTGCCGGCGGAAGTGTTCGCGCCCGCCGCGCTCGACGTGGCGCGGAAAATGATTCCCGAACCGGACGGCGAGGGAAAACGAAGGTTGGACAAGTGGATCGTGGACACCATCGTCTCCGCGCATCGGCTCGTGTTCAACTCGGGGCACCCCGACCTGTCACCCGCGGCGGCGTTCGAGCTCGCGGAGTGCCTGTACTCCCTCACCTCCACCAAGAACGCCGATGTCACGAAGTGGTGGAAGACGGCCGAGGAGTTCTACCGGTTGGCGATCGACTCGGAACATCCGACCTATGCGCCCGCGGCCCGGAAGAACCTGGAACGGGGCCCCTCTCCCACGGCACTGAAGCTTCCGGAGGCCGCCCCGCTCCAAGGGCCCGGGGGAAACTACATCTACTGATCACCGACCTTCGGCGGACCTAGCGGAGGCGTTCGGTCAGATGGACCGTGATGTCGTCGCCGACGTCCTTGCCGAGGGTCTCGCGGACCTCCGCCTTCACGGCCAACTTGTGGTTGCCGTCGCCGAGCGCCATGAACGAGCCCTGGAACGGGTGCCCGTCGATGGTCCCCTTGACCTTGACCAGGCCCCGCGTTCCGAAGAACTCCGCCGACTCGGGCCAGATCACGTACGTCCAGCCGCCCTTGGCCGGGCTCTTCCGCAGCGTCGCGGTGAACCGCTTGTCGAGATTCGTCGTCATGGTGGCGTCCTCTCTGAGGGTGTCCTACCCAGATGCAGACCGTCCGTGACGCCGAATCTCATCGCCATGCCCGACGAAATCGGGCTCTCCGCTCCGTGCGGTCAGCTCAGCCGGGGGAGGAGCTGGAGCGCGACGTCGAGCGGGCGGCCGTCCGGGTCGCCGCCGTCCTCGGTCGTCCACACCTCGGAGAGCACGCACACGACGAAGCCCCACGCCTCCACCCGCTCGCGCGGCAGGCCGAGAGCGTCCGCGAGCTGTTCGATCCGCGCGGGCACCAGCTTGAGCAGGGCGGTGTCGCGGTCGGCGGGGTCGGGGTTGTAGAGCAGGGCGCCCGTCTCGTAGCCGGGGTCGCCGACGTAGCCGTGCGGGTCGATGGCCAGCCACGGCTCCCGCTCCGCCCGCAGCACGTTGTCGTGGTGCAGGTCGCCGTGCAGGACGACCCGTTCCGTCGCGTCGCCGCACAGTTCCTCGAAGAGCTTCGCGGCCCGCTCCACCAGATGCCGGGGCAGCGGATCGTCCCCGGGGAAGCGGTCCAGATGCCTGGTGAAACCCGCGCCCGCCTTCACGAGATCGGGCAGCGGGCTCTCGGGTGGGGCGGGACGGTGCAGCCGCCGTATCACGTCGATTACCGCGGCCGTGGCCTCCTCGTCCCGCTCGGGTACGAGGTCGCGGGCAAGCGTTCCGGGGGTGGCACGTTCCAGCAGCAGCGCGCCGCGCTCCGCGTCATGGGCGAGCAGCCGCACGGCGCCGCGCCCGTCCCAGAACTCCAGCGCCGCCGCCTCCACGGCGAGGTGGCCGGGCCGGGTCGGGCCGAGCTTCAGCACCGCCGCCGACCCGTCCTCCCGCGTCGCCTCCGCGACCCAGTGGTAACTCAGCTCGTACGGGCGTCCGAGGCGCAGGCCCCAGTCCCGGGCGACGGCGTCGGCGACACGGGGTAGTTCGTCCAGCCAGCGGCGGCCGTCCGCGCCCCAGACGTTGAGCGCGTTCCGGACGAGGACGGGAGGGGGAGTGATCACAAGGTCGATCCTGCCATCTTCACCGGGGTGCAAGTAACTCGATGTCGAGATAAATTGGAAGTAGCTTGACATCAAGAGAAGAGCGGTGGAAGTTAGCCGGACCTGATTCCCGGTCAGAAGCCCGGCTAGGGCAGGATCGACATACGAGATCGAGATGATGCGCCGCGTGCTCATGTCCCGGACCGGACACGCGGTGGTGACGGAGGAGGAGTCCGTGTCCGCGAACAGCTTCGGCAGCCTTGACAAGCTGCAGGTTGGCGACAGGTCGTATGACATCTACCGGCTGGACGCCGTCGAGGGCTCGGCCAGACTCCCGTACAGCCTCAAGGTGCTGCTGGAGAACCTGCTGCGCACCGAGGACGGCGCGAACGTCACGGCGGAGCACATCCGCGCGCTCGGCCAGTGGGACCCCAAGGCGCAGCCGAACAAGGAGATCCAGTTCACCCCCGCCCGGGTGATCATGCAGGACTTCACCGGCGTGCCCTGTGTGGTGGACCTCGCCACGATGCGCGAGGCCGTCCGCGACCTCGGCGGCGACGCGAGCAGGATCAACCCGCTGGCGCCCGCCGAGATGGTCATCGACCACTCGGTCATCGTCGACTACTTCGGCTCCCCGGACGCGTTCGAGCGCAACGTACAGCGGGAGTACGAGCGCAACCGTGAGCGGTACCAGTTCCTGCGGTGGGGGCAGACGGCGTTCGACGAGTTCAAGGTCGTCCCGCCCGGCACCGGCATCGTCCACCAGGTGAACATCGAGCACCTCGCGCGCGTGGTGTTCGACCGCGACGGCGTCGCCTACCCCGACACGTGCGTCGGCACCGACTCGCACACCACGATGGAGAACGGCATCGGCGTGCTCGGCTGGGGCGTCGGCGGCATCGAGGCGGAGGCCGCGATGCTCGGCCAGCCGATCTCCATGCTCATTCCGCGCGTGGTGGGCTTCAAGCTGAGCGGTGAGCTGCCCGCCGGAACGACCGCGACCGACCTGGTGCTGACCGTCACCGAGATGCTGCGCGAGCACGGCGTGGTCGGCAAGTTCGTCGAGTTCTACGGCGAGGGGGTGCACGCGCTGCCGCTGGCGAACCGCGCCACGATCGGCAACATGAGCCCCGAGTTCGGCTCCACCTGCGCCATCTTCCCGATCGACGACGAGACGCTGAGCTACCTGCGGCTCACCGGACGCAGCGAGGAGCAGATCGCGCTCGTCGAGGCGTACGCCAAGGCGCAGGGGCTGTGGCTCGACCCGTCCGTCGAGCCGGAGTTCTCCGAGTACCTGGAGCTCGACCTGGCGACGGTCGTGCCGTCGCTGGCCGGACCCAAGCGCCCCCAGGACCGGATCTCCCTCGCCCAGGCCAAGAAGACCTGGCGGCGGGACGTGCAGAACTACGTCGGAAGCGTGCTCGGCACGCTGGACGAGGCGTCCAACGAGAGCTTCCCCGCCTCCGACAGCCCGGCGGTCACCCGGCAGAGCAACGGGGACAAGCCACGGCACGTCGACGCCGACGGCTCGCACCGTCCGCACAAGCGGGTCCCGGTCACGTTGGAGGACGGGACGGAGTTCGAACTCGACCACGGTCATGTCGCCGTCGCCGCCATCACGTCCTGCACCAACACGTCCAACCCGTACGTGATGATCGGCGCGGCGCTGCTGGCGAAGAACGCGGTCGAGAAGGGCCTCACCCGCAAGCCGTGGGTGAAGACCTCCCTCGCGCCCGGGTCGCAGGTCGTCACCGACTACCTCGAACGCGCCGGACTCACCCCCTACCTCGACAAGATCGGCTTCAACCTCGTCGGGTACGGCTGCACCACCTGCATCGGCAACACCGGCCCGCTCCAGCCGGAGATCTCCAAGGCCGTCAACGACAACGACCTCGCGGTCACGGCGGTGCTGTCCGGCAACCGCAACTTCGAGGGACGCATCAGCCCCGACGTGAAGATGAACTACCTCGCGTCGCCGCCGCTCGTCATCGCCTACGCGCTCGCGGGGACGATGGACGTCGACATCCTCAACGACCCGATCGCCGACGGCGCCGACGGCCCGGTCTACCTGCGCGACATCTGGCCCGCGCCCGAGGACGTCGCCGCGATCGTCGAGTCGTCCATCGGCCAGGAGATGTTCGCGGCGAGCTACGCCGACGTCTTCAAGGGCGACGAACGCTGGACCGGCCTGGACATCCCCACCGGCGACCTGTTCGAGTGGGACCCGTCGTCCACCTACGTCCGTAAGGCCCCGTACTTCGACGGCATGAGCGCCGAGCCGGAGCCCGTCACCGACATCCACGGCGCGCGGGTGCTCGCCAAGCTCGGCGACTCGGTCACCACCGACCACATCTCCCCGGCCGGGGCCATCAAGGTCGGCACGCCCGCCGCGCAGTACCTCCAGGACAACGGCGTCGCCGTGAAGGACTTCAACTCCTACGGCTCCCGACGCGGCAACCACGAGGTCATGATCCGCGGGACGTTCGCCAACATCCGGCTCCGCAACCAGCTCCTCGACGACGTGGAGGGCGGCTTCACCCGCGACTTCACCCAGGAGGGCGCGCCCCAGTCGTTCATCTACGACGCCGCGCAGAACTACGCCGCGCAGGGCACGCCGCTCGTCGTCATCGCGGGCAAGGAGTACGGCTCCGGGTCGTCGCGCGACTGGGCGGCCAAGGGCACGGCGCTGCTCGGCGTCCGCGCCGTCATCGCCGAGTCGTACGAGCGCATCCACCGCTCGAACCTCATCGGCCTCGGGGTGCTGCCGCTCCAGTTCAAGGACGGTGAGTCCGCCGAGTCCCTCGGCCTCACCGGCACCGAGACGTTCGACATCACCGGCGTCACCGCGATGAACGAGGGCGGCGTCCCCGACGAGGTCACCGTCCGCGCCGACGGCAAGGAGTTCTCCGCGACCGTCCGCATCGACACCCCCGGTGAGGCGGACTACTACCGCAACGGCGGCATCCTCCAGTACGTCCTGCGCAACCTCATTCGCAAGTAGTCGTTGAACGGGCCGCCCCCGCGGGGGCGGCCCGCTTCACCGTTCGACGGCCACGCGGACGCCGAACCCGATGAACGCCACCCCGGTGACCTGCTGAAGGCGCCGCTTGACGGCCGGACGCGTCAGAACGCCGCGCGCCGCCCCCGCCGCGAGGACGACGACCAGGAGCCACAGCAGCCCCTCCAGGACGTGGATGACGCCGAACAGCATGCTCGTCGCGAACGTCGGCGCCCCGTCCGGGATGAACTGCGGAAGCATGCTCATGTAGAAGACGCCGACCTTGGGGTTGAGCAGGTTGCTCGTCAGCCCGACGCGCAACGCCGTCAACCCTGAGACGCCCGTGTCCGGCGCGTCCTCGCCGTCGCGCACCTTCCGGCGGTTCCGCCACAGCGCCTGACCGCCCAGCCACAGCAGGTAACAGGCGCCCGCGATCCGCAACACGTCGAACGCGACACGGGACGCCGCCAGCAGCGCGGTCAACCCGGCGGCACTCGCCGCCGCCCAGCACAGCAACCCGGTGACGACCCCCACGCTGGCGAGATAACCGGTCCGCCGACCACTGGTCACGGTCGTACGCAGAACGAGCATCGTGTCCACACCCGGCGTGATCGTCATCAGGGCGGCCACGAGGGCGAAGGCGATGCAGGCCGTCAGCATGAGGATCATTCTCTCAGGAGTGTCCGCCCCTTTGAAGCCTTACAGCTCGGCGAAACCCACCAGGGCCACGACCAGCGCCGGCGCCCCGGTCACGACCAGGGCGCGAGCGAACATGCGCCCGTAGCTCGTCGCGAGTTGCAGCACGTTGAAGACGACCAGCCCGGCGGCGGCCAGCGGCGTCACCACCGAGTACCAGCCCGTCCACCACGGAACGACGACCAGCACCGGGACGAGCAACGACACCAGACAGTCGGCGAAGACCAGCCAGGCGGGGAACGCGCCCGTCGGAACTCCGCCCGCCCGCGCCACCAGCCCGTCACTGGCCTGCGCGATCAGGGGCTTCCGCCACCGGACGACCATGTGCCGCATTCCCACGACACCCTGCGGCAGCAGGAGAACGACCAATAACCCCTGACAGAGCCACATCAGAATGTTCACGGCGATCGCCTCCTCGGGGGCGGCGGCGAACTGTCACCCTCGGGCCCGCCCGGACGCGGGCGGCCTGCCGGAGACGCGCTGCTCCGACCGCAAGGATAGATCAACCCGACAGCCGGGAGACAGCGGTGGAACGTCCGTTTCTGGCGGCCTGTACCGTTCTATGGCGTGCCGGATCTCGACTTCCTCCTGATCGGCGGGCTGGCCGCGCTGGTCGGCGCGATCGTCCAGAGCAGCGTCGGTCTGGGTGTCGGACTGGTCGCGACCCCGATCGTGACGATGCTGTTCCCGTCGCTGATGCCGGGGGCGGTCCTCGTGGTCGCCGCGGTTCTGCCGCTGGCGACCCTCGCCCAGGAGGTACGGGACGCCGATCTGCGCGGTCTCGGCTGGGCGTTCGGCGGGCGCGTCGCCGGAACACCGCTCGGCGTCCTGCTCGTCGCGGCCGTTCCCGCCCGTGCCCTCGGCATCGTCATCGGCGTCGTCGTCCTCGCCGCGCTCGCCGCCACCACCTGGTCGCGCGAGGTGCCGAGGAACCGGGGGACCCTCACCACCGCCGGGGTCATCTCCGGTGCCACCGGCACGGCGTCCGGCATCGGCGGCCCACCGCTCGCCCTGCTCTACCAGCGGGAGAGCGGACCCCGCGTCCGCGCGACCCTCGCCGTGTTCTTCGTCGCGGGCGCGCTGCTGTCGTTGGCGACCCTCGCCGCCGCAGGGCAGCTCCCCGCCCGGCAGATCACCGCGGGCCTGGAACTGCTGCCGTTCGTCCTGGCCGGGTTCGTCCTCGCCGGGCCGCTGCGCTCCTACCTGGACGCCGGACGCGTCCGCCGCGCGCTCCTCATCGTCGTGGGCGCGTCCGCGGTGGCCCTCATCGCCCGTAACCTGATCTGATGCGCCCCTCGAAGGCCGACCTGGAGGCCGCTCGCGACCGTGTCGTCCCCGACGTCCTGCCACCGGACGGCGGCACGCTCAGGGTCCTGTTCAGCGGCATCAACCCCGGTCTCTACTCGGGTGCGACCGGCCACCACTTCGCCCGCCCCGGCAACCGGTTCTGGCCCGCGTTGTACCGTTCGGGCTTCACCGACCGCCTTCTGGACCCGTCCGAGCAGGACCTCCTGCCCTCCTACGGGCTCGGCATCACCAACCTGGCGCACCGCACCACGGCCCGCGCCGACGAATTGACCGACACCGAACTGCGCGAGGGCGGACGCCGCCTCACCGCCCTCGTCGAGCGGTACCGCCCGGCCTACCTCGCCGTCGCGGGCGTCACCGCCTACCGCACCGCCTTCGGCCGTCCCCGCACACAGATCGGCCCGCAGGACGACATGTTCGGGCCCGCGAGAGTCTGGGTCCTCCCCAACCCGAGCGGCCTCAACGCGTCCTGGCCCCTCGCCCGCATCGCCGCCGAGTTCACCCGCCTCCGCGAGGCCGCCGACGCCCTCAGAGATCCGTCAGACGCCTCGGACGCTCCGTGAGTAGTTTCGGATCGAACCGAACGGTGAACGGTTTGTCGGCTGACACCTCGACTTCCAGGAAGTCTCCTGCTTCAGCCGCCTGGTCGAGTCGATAACCGCCGACCCTCTTGCCGGTGGAACCGTCATCGTGTCCATCCAAGACGAACACCTGGACGCGGGGTACCGGTCTGTAGTCGACCATCCAGTACTGGGGTATCCCCATCGCCGCGTACTCTCCGGGTTTGCGGAGCCGATCCCTGCTTTCACTTCCGCTGTGCGGCGAGACCACCTCCGCTACGAGAAGCAACTCGTAGCCTGGAATGGTGGTCGGGCAGTCGCCGTCGAACCACGAGTCGGCGACCTCCCCGGGAACGATGAAGACATCGGGCTTGCGGATGCCGACCCTCGTCCCGATTTCCCAGCCGCTTCCGCCGTCCACGAAGACGAAGGAGCCCGCCCGGTGGGCGGACTCCTCGATGAGTCCCTGCAACCTTCGGTAGGCGATGTTGTGCAGCGGGTTGGGCGACAGCTCGACCAGCCAACCGTCCTCGAGTTCGAGGCCTCGGCCTTCGTCCTCTCGGGCGTGCAGGTCTTCCACCGTGTACGGGCCATGCCCGTAATGATCGTGCGCGACGCCCATGTTCCGCTCCCGTTGGTGGCATGACAGATCCACGCGGGGACCTGAACCCCGCCCAACATTCGCGACCTAGCGTAGTTGCTTCTTTACTCTCAGGTGGCGTTGTGGAGGGTGGCGGTGGTGAACATCGTGGTGACCGCGGTGACGAGGGAGGGTTTCGGTTCCCAGAGGCCGGGGCGGCCGAGGGCCACGATGGGGCGGGGAAGGGCGCGGACGGCGGTGAGGTGCCAGTGGTGCATGCCGGGTTCCGCCCAGGGGCCGCAGTCGCAGGTGTCGGTGGGCGAGCAGACGTGGTCGAGGTCGGCGACGGCGATGACGGCGCCGATGGTCGCAAGGGGATCGCGAGGGTCCCAGCCGGCGGCCTGGATGAGCGGGGAGTCGCAGGCCTTCAGGTCGACGCGCATGGACGCGTGGATGAGGATCGGTCCGCGGTAGGCGGTCGGCATGCCCTGGTTCGAGACGGACTTGCCGCCTCGCGCGATCGCGAAAGCCCAGGGCTGCTGAACACTGATCGCCTGCACGCGGTCACCTCCAGTGCTCGCCTTCTCTCCACCGCCACGGGATCCCCCGAGGCCGGCGAGACGCCGGTACACCGCGCAGTGATGCCCGAGAGGTTAGGCGCATCCCGGCGGAAATTCCAGTGGAGAAGGTGAGCGGGTCGTTGCCACCCGGGAATATCGGACGTCCGTTCGATTCCCGGTGCGGCTCTCCTCGGAAACATCCATGTGACGCGCGAGATGGCCGAGTGGTTGACGGGCAGGTGTGGCTCGCGGCTACCAGTTCAGGGCGGGGGGCAGGTCGTGCTGTCCCGCGTCCGGCCAGTCCCGGGGCGCGCCGAGTGGCGCGAGTTCGGCGAGTTGGAGGCGGTACCAGGGTGAGGACTCGGGGCGTTCGGTGAGTTCCAGGCAGCGCTCCCAGGTCCACCACTCGGCGCGTTCGACCTCCTCGGGGTTCGGGTGGACGGCCCCGTTCGCGGGGACGGTGGCGCGGACGACCGGGCAGCGTTCGTTCTCGACGGTCCCGTCCTCGGCGACGGCCCGGTACTGGAACCGGGGCAGGACGGAGGTGAGGTCCGCGTCCGGGAGACCGAGTTCGTCGCGCAGTCGCCGGAGGACGGCGTCGCGGAGGCCCTCGCCGGGGCCGGGGTGGCCGCAGCAGCTTCCCGTCCATACGCCCGGGAATGTCCTTTTTCCCAGGGCGCGCTGAGTGATCAGTACGCGACCCTCCGTATCGACGACATAGCATGAAAATGCCAGGTGGTAGGGCGTGTCGGTGTGGTGGCTCGCGTGCTTCGGAGCCGTCCCGACGGCCTCGTCGTCCGCGTTGAGCAGCACGATCTCTTCGACGACCATGCTTTCTTACTACCCCATGCGGGGGGTCGGGGTCAGTCGTTTCGCGGTGCGGCGGGCGTAGGCCTCCGGCGCGTCGTGGGCGAACCGGGATTAAACTCGGAACGGCCCGTGCCGGGGGAGACGCGACGGAGGAGTTGAGAGCGAGTGAGCTTGCTGGAGTCGATCTCGGGTCCGGGGGACCTCAAACGACTGGACGCCGCTCAACTGTCTCGACTCGCGGAGGAGATCCGCGAGTTCCTCGTCCAGGCGGTCTCCAAGACCGGCGGCCATCTGGGGCCCAACCTCGGCGCGGTCGAACTGACGATCGCGCTGCACCGGGTGTTCGACTCGCCGCACGACAAGTTCCTGTTCGACACCGGGCACCAGGCCTACGTGCACAAGCTGCTGACCGGGCGGCACGACTTCGACCGGCTGCGCCGGCGCGGCGGGCTGTCGGGCTACCCCAGCCGCGCCGAGTCCGAGCACGACATCATCGAGAACTCGCACGCGTCGACCGCGCTGTCGTACGCCGACGGGTTCGCCAAGGCGTTCCAGCTGCGCGGTGAGGACGACCGGGCCGTGGTCGCGGTCGTCGGGGACGGCGCGCTGACCGGCGGCATGTGCTGGGAGGCCCTCAACAACATCGCGGCGGGCGCCGACCGTCCCGTCATCATCGTCGTCAACGACAACGGCCGCTCGTACGCGCCGACGATCGGCGGGCTCGCGTCCCACCTCGCCGACCTGCGCGTCACGCAGGGCTACGAGAACGCGCTCAGCCTCATCAAGAAGACCGTGCCGCGCGCCCCGGTCCTCGGCGGCATCACCTACGAGGCGCTGCACGGCATCAAGAAGGGCATCAAGGACGTCCTGCAACCGCAGGCCATGTTCGAGGACCTCGGCATCAAGTACGTCGGCCCGATCGACGGTCACGACGAGGACGCCGTCGAACGCGCGCTGCGCCGGGCCCGCGGGTTCGGCCGTCCCGTCATCGTGCACTGCATCACCACCAAGGGGCGCGGCTACGCCCCGGCGGAGAACGACGACGAGGACTGCATGCACGGCGGCGGCGCGTTCGATCCCGCCACGGGCGAGTTCGTCCGCAAGAAGGGCGGCCCCGCCTGGACGAAGATCTTCGGCGAGGAGATGGTGGCGATCGGCCGCGAGCGCGGCGACGTGGTCGGCATCACCGCCGCGATGCTCCACCCGGTGGGCCTCGCCCCGTTCGCCGAGGCGTTCCCCGACCGCATCTTCGACGTCGGCATCGCCGAGCAGCACGCCGTCACGTCCGCGACGGGTCTGGCGATGGGCGGCCTGCACCCGGTCGTGGCCGTGTACGCGACGTTCCTCAACCGCGCGTTCGACCAGGTCCTCATGGACACGGCGCTGCACGGGCAGGCCGTCACGTTCGCGTTGGACCGTTCGGGTGTGACCGGTGACGACGGGCCCAGCCACAACGGCATGTGGGACATGTCGATCCTCCAGCTCGTTCCCGGGATGCGCGTCGCCGTGCCGCGCGACGGCTCCCGGCTGCGCGAGCTGCTGCGCGAGTGCGTCGCCGTGTCGGACGGTCCGACCGCGATCCGGTACCCGAAGGGGCCCGCCGCCGACGACATCGAGGCGGTCGACACGGTCGGCACCATGGACGTGCTGGCCCGCCATGACGGCTCCAACGGCGCCCGCGTCCTGCTCGTCGCGGTGGGGGCGATGGCGACCGCGGCGGTGGAGGCCGCCGGGCTCATCGCCGCGCAGGGCATCGGCGTCACCGTCGTCGACCCGCGGTGGGTGAAGCCGCTCGACCCGGCGCTGGCCGACCTGGCCCGCGAGCATTCGCTCGTCGCCGTCGCGGAGGACAACGGCCGCACCGGCGCCGTCGGCGACGCCGTCGCGCGGCTGCTGCGCGACGCCGAGGTCGACGCCCCGATCCGCACGTTCGGCATCCCGCAGGAGTTCCTCGACCACGCCGCGCGCGGCGAGATCCTCGCCGACATCGGCCTGACACCGCAGGCGCTGGCCCGCGACATCACCGAGCACACCGCGCGGATCACCTCGACCGGGCCCCACGCTCCGGCCGACGCGTCGGACCGGGAGACCTCTGACCGGGACTAGTTTTTTGCAGGACCGGCCCACTACGCTCGCCTGGCGGCTCGCTGCGTGACCGTTCCTGGGGCGAACGCGCATCGCTTCGCGATCCGCCCGGTTCCGCTCGCCTTCGGCATCGCTCCACCGGGCGGGTCACGCGTTCGCGTGCGGGCTGTGTTTATTGCAGGACCGGCCCACTTCGCTCGCCTGGCGGCTCGCTACGTGACCGTTCCTGGGGCGAACGCGCATCGCTTCGCGATCCGCCCGGCTTCGCTCGCCTTCGGCATCGCTCCACCGGGCGGGTCACGCGTTCGCGTGCGGGCTGAGGCTGTGTTTCTTGCAGGACCGGCCCACTACGCTCGCCTGGCGGCTCGCTGCGTGACCGTTCCTGGGCGAACACGCATCGCTTCGCGATCTGTCCGGTTTCGCTCGCCTTTGGCGTTGCTGCACCGGGCAGGTAATGCGTTCGCGTGCGGGGGGTGAGGCCACTTCGACACGTGCTCTAGACGCCCTCGGCGGACAGCAGGTGCCAGGAGTGGGTGACGGACGCCGCGGACGTGCCGAGTCCGCGGCCCGAGTACGTCCATCGTCCGCGCAGGCGCCACGGGCGTCCCGACCCGTCGCGGACGAAGACCTGGAGCGGGAAGCACGCGTCGTGCGCGCGGATGACACCGGACGTGTCGACCAGGGGGTCGAGCCGGGGCTCGCCCTCGCACCGCACGCCCATGACGGACGTGCGCGGGTCCTGGCGCAGGAGGCCCCGCGTCAGGTCGCGCACGAGCACGGAAACGTAGTCGGGGCCGAGCCACCTGAGGTCGGGGACCGTTTCGGGTGGAGGGAACCCGTACAGTTGCGGACCGCCGGTCACAGGCCGCACCGTAGCGCCAGAGTGACAGTCCCGTCACTACCTTCCCGGTGGGATATCGGGGCGCGGCCGGATTATTTCCGGGTGTGGCACGCGGACGTCATCGCGTCCCAGCGGGCCAGCTTGACCCGTTCGCCGCGGTCGAGGCTGCGGGCGAGGGCGATCTCGGCGGCGTCGAGGTTGAGCCAGTCGTCGTAGGTGACGGCCCGCAGGCCGTGCGACGCCACGCGCGACTCCAGCAGTTCCTCGATGGTGCGCTTCGGCGGCGTGCGCGCGGCCCCGGCGTCCAGCAGGTCGTCGAGGAGGTTGCGGACGGTCTCGGCGGCGTCGGACTTGTTGGTGCCGACGACTCCGGTCGGCCCGCGTTTGATCCACCCGGCGACGTACTCGCCGGGGGCGGGGACGCCGTCGGGGCCGAGGACGCGGCCGCCGTCGTTCGGCACGGTGGAGCTGCGTTCGTCGAACGGGACGCCGTCCAGCGGGACGCTCTGGTAGCCGACCGAGCGCAGCACCATGCCGACGGGCAGCGTCTCGAACTCGCCGGTGCCGGTGACACGGCCGGTGTCGTCCAGCCGGGTCCGCTCCAGGCGCAGACCCTCGACCCGGTCGGTGCCGATGATCTCGACGGGGGCGCGCCAGAACCGCACGTCGATGCGGCGGGGCCGGTCGGCGGGCGGCTCGGCGGTCCAGCCGTTCAGGACCTTGATGTTGCCGCGGACGTGCCGGTCGCTCTCGGCGAGTTCGGCGCTCGCCGGGTCGAGGTCCATGTCCGCGGGGCTGACGTGGATGCCCGCGTTCGCCAGCTCGCCGAGCTCCCGGGCCTCCTTGGTGGTGAACTTGGCCTGTGCGGGCCCCCGCCGTCCGACCATGTGGACGCGCTTGACGCGGCTGCGCGACAGCGCCTCGATGACCTGCTCGGGGACGTCGGTCGCGCGCAACTCGTCCGCCGACTTGGCGAGGATCCGGACGACGTCGACGGCCACGTTCCCGACGCCGATCACCGCGACCTCCTCGACCGACAGGTCGAAGGCGTGGTCGGCGGCGTCGGGGTGCCCGCAGTACCAGTTGACGAAGTCGGTCGCGGCGACGCTGCCGGGCAGGTTCTCGCCGGGGATCCGCAGGTGCCGGTCGACCATGGCGCCGGTGGAGTAGATGACGGCGTCGTAGCACTCCAGCAGGTCGGCGCGGCCGATGTCGCGGCCGAGCTCGACGCAGCCGAAGAACCGGACGGCCGGGTTCTCCAGCACCTTCTGCAGGTACCGGGCGATCGACTTGATCGACGTGTGGTCGGGCGCGACGCCGTAGCGCACCAGCCCGTAGGGGGACGGCAGCCGGTCGAACAGGTCCACGCGGACGTCGCCGCCGGTCTGTTTGACGAGCGCCTCGGCGGCGTAGATTCCCGCGGGCCCGGAGCCGATCACCGCGACGAGCAGTGGAGGTGCCATGCGCGCCATTGTGCCCACCCGGCGGCCAAAACGACACCGTTCGGCCCACATGGCGGACCGGGGCGGGACGTCAGTTCTTCGCCCGCGTTCCGGTGGAGCGCTGCAGATTGCTGTTCCGGACCCCGTACAGGGCGTAGACGGCGATGCCGACGACCATCCACGCCAGGAAACGCAGCCATGTCTCGACCGGCAGGTTGATCATCACGAAGAGGCAGCCGAGGACCGACAGCGCGGGGACGACCGGTACCCAGGGCGTCCGGAACGCGCGCGGCAGGTCCGGGCGGGTGCGGCGCATCACCACCACGGCGACCGAGACGACGAGGAACGCGAACAGCGTGCCGATGTTGACGAGTTCGGCGAGTTCGGCGAGCGGGATGAACCCGGCGAGCACGGCGGCGATCCCGCCCATGAGGACGGTGGCCCGGTAGGGGGTGCCGAACCGCGGGTGGACGACCGCCAACCGGCCGGGCAGGAGACCGTCGCGGGCCATCGCGAACAGGATCCGGCTCATGCCGAGCAGCAGGATCATCACGACGGTGATGAGTCCGGCGACGGCGCCGACGTCGATGATGGTGGCGTACGCGGGATGCCCGTTCGCCTTGAACGCGTCCGCGAGCGGTGCGTCGGTGCTGAGCCGCGTGTAGTTCTGCATCCCGACGACGACGATGGACACGGCCGCGTACAGGATCGCGGTGATGACGAGGGAGCCGATGAGCCCGATCGGCAGGTCCCGCTGGGGGCGCTTGGCCTCCTCGGCGGCGGTGGCGACGATGTCGAAGCCGATGTAGGCGAAGAAGACGATGGCGAGGGCGGAGAAGATGCCGAGCCAGCCGTAGGTGGCGGGTGTGAAGCCGAACAGCACCTGCATGAGCGGCGCGTTGAGGCCGCCGACCTCCTCGGTCGCCTTCGACGGCGGGATGAACGGGTCGTAGTTGGCGGCCTTGACGTAGAACAGTCCGGCGACGATGACGAGCAGGACCACCGCCACCTTGATCGTGACGACGATCGCGTTGACCCGCGAGGAGATCTTGATGCCGATCACGAGCAGCGCGGTGACCGCCAGCACGAGCGCGATCGCGGGGACGTTGACCGTCCCGCCCTCGCCCGGCGGGTCGGCGATGGACCCCGGGACCGTGATGCCGATGTCGTCGAGCAGCGCGGCGAAGTAGCCGGACCAGCCGACGGCGACGACCGCCGCGGCCAGGCCCATCTCCAGGATGAGGTCCCAGCCGATGATCCAGGCCGGGAACTCGCCGAGCGTGGCGTAGGAGAACGTGTACGCCGACCCGGCGACGGGGACGGTCGAGGCGAACTCGGCGTAGCAGAGCGCGGCGAGGCCGCACACGACGGCGGCGAGGATGAACGACAGCGCGACCGCGGGCCCGGCCTTGTCCCGGGCGACCTGGCCGGTCAGCACGAAGATGCCCGTCCCGATGATCACGCCCACGCCGAACACGGTCAGGTCGAGCGCGGACAGGGCGCGCCGGAGCCGATGTTCGGGGGCCTCGGTGTCACGGATCGACTGCTCTACCGACTTCGTGCGGAGCAGGTTCATCCTCGGTGCCCTTCCACGTCCGGTGACATCGCCGTTGGCCTCATGCCCGCACGCGCGCACTTTATGATCAGGTCATCGGAAGGTCATGTCCGTTACGTGGGGCGACGCACGGAAAGAGGCATTCCGAATATCGTTCGGAATGCCTCTTTCGGGTGGCGTGGACGGAACTCAGGCGGGCAGCGAGGCGACTCCCGGGTCCAGGAAACGGCGGCCCGTCACCTTCTCGGAGACGCCCGTCCGGTCCAGGTACGGGGTGACGCCGCCGAGGTGGAAGGGCCACCCCGCGCCGAGGATCATGCACAGGTCGATGTCCTGCGGGGCCGCGACGACGCCCTCGTCCAGCATGATCCGGATCTCGTCGGCGAGGGCGGCCAGCGCCCGGTCGAGGACCTGCCGTTCGGTGGACGGCTCGTCGCCGCCCGCGAAGATCTCCACGGCCTCGGGATCCAGCGTGAAGTCGGGCAGGTACACACCGGACTTGCCGGACGCCACCAGCTTCGCCAGGTTCTCCGACAGCGGGAACCGGTCGGGGAACGCGGCGTGCAGGGTCTCGTTCACATGCAGCGCGATCGCCGGGCCGACCAGGCCCATCAGCACGAACGGCGGCATCGGCAGGCCCAGGGGCCGCGCGGCCCGCTCGGCCGTCTCGATCGGTGTGCCCTCGTCCACGGCCTGGACGATCTCGGCGAGCAGGCGCAGCAGGACGCGGTTGACGACGAACGCCGGGGCGTCCTTGACCAGCACGCACGACTTCCGCAGCGCCTTGCCGGTCGCGAACGCGGTGGCGAGCGTCGCCTCGTCCGTTCGTTCGCCCCGGACGATCTCCAGCAGCGGCAGGACCGCGACCGGGTTGAAGAAGTGGAAGCCGACGACGCGTTCGGGATGCCGCAGCCCGGACGCCATCTCGGTGACCGACAGCGACGAGGTGTTGGTCGCGAGGACGCACTCGGGCGACACGTGCTCCTCGACCTCCGCGAACACCTTCCGTTTGACCGACATCTCTTCGAACACGGCCTCGATGACGAAGTCGGCGTCGGCGAACGCGTCCTTGCCGAGCGAACCGGTGATCAGTGAGGTGAGCCGGGCGGCCTTGTCGGGGGAGAGGCGCCCCTTCGCCAGGAGCTTGTCGATCTCGCCGTGCGCGTGGCCGACGCCCTTGTCGAGCCGTTCCCGGTCGAGGTCGGTCAGCACCACCGGCACTTCGAGGCGCCGGGCGAACAGCACCGCGAGCTGCGAGGCCATCAGGCCCGCGCCGACGACGCCGACCTTGGTGACCGGGCGGGCGAGGGACGCGTCCGGCGCCCCGGCGGGCTTCTTCGCGCGTTTCTGGGTGAGGTCGAACGCGTACAGCCCGGCGCGCAGCTCGTCGCTCATGATGAGGTCGGCGAGCGCCTCGTCCTCGGCGGCGAAGCCCTCGTCGCGGGTGCGGTCCTTGGCGGCCTCGATCAGGTCCAGGGCCCGCGTGTAGGACGGTGCCGCGCCGTGAAGTTTGCCGTCCACGGTCCAGCGCGCCATGGCCACGGCGTCGTCCCATGCCTTGCCCCTGTCGACCTCGGGCCGCTGGACGGTGATCTCGCCGGTGAGGACCCGGGCCGTCCAGGCGAGCGACTCCTCCAGGAAGTCGGCCGGGTCGAACATCGCGTCGGCGATGCCCAGCTCGTGCGCCTGCGGGCCCTTCAGCATCCGGTTCTGGGCGAGGGGGTTGTCGATGACGACCTTGAGCGCCTTCTCCGCGCCGATCAGGTTCGGCAGCAGGTACGTCCCGCCCCAGCCGGGCACCAGGCCGAGGAACGTCTCGGGCAGCGCGAACGCCGGGACGCCGGACGAGATCGTCCGGTACGTGCAGTGCAGGCCGATCTCGACGCCGCCGCCCATCGCCGCGCCGTTGTAGTAGGCGAACGACGGGACGTGCAGTTCCCCGAGCCGCCGGAACACGTCGTGGCCGAGCCTGGCGATGGCGAGGGCGTCGTCCCGGCCACGGATGAGCGGGATGCCCTTGAGGTCGGCGCCGACGGCGAAGATGAACGGCTTGCCGATGACGCCGACGGCCGCGATGTCGTCGCGTCCGGCGACCGAGTCGAGGGCGGCGTTCAGCTCGGTGAGCCCGCCCGGGCCGAACGTGTTGGGCTTGGTGTGGTCGTGCCCGTTGTCGAGCGTGATGAGCGCGAGCGTGCCCGCGCCGTAGGGGAGCGTCACGTCCCGCACGTGGGCGTGGGTGACGACCTCGTCGGCCACGAGTTCTCCGAGGCTGCTCACTTGGCGCCCTCCCAGTCGACGTTCTCCCAGAGCACGGTTCCGCCCATGCCCATGCCCACACACATCGTGGTCAGTCCGTAGCGGACGTCGGTGCGCTCCTCGAACAGACGCGCCAGCTGGTTCATGAGCCGGACGCCGGACGAGGCCAGCGGGTGGCCGAGGGCGATCGCGCCGCCCCACGGGTTCACCCGCGCGTCATCGTCGGCGATCTTGAAGTGTTCCAGAAAGGCCAGCACCTGCACCGCGAACGCCTCGTTGATCTCGATCAGGCCGATGTCGTCCATGGTCAGCGCGTTGCGGGCGAGAAGCTTCTCGGTGGCGGGGACGGGCCCGACGCCCATCACCTCCGGCTCCACCCCGGCGAACGCGAAGTCGACGAGCCGCATCCGCGCGCTGAGGCCGAGTTCGGCGGCGACGTCCTCGGCGGCGAGCAGACAGGCCGTGGCGCCGTCGTTGAGCCCGGCGGCGTTCCCGGCGGTGACGTTGCCGTGCACGCGGAACGGCGTCTTCAGCGCGGCGAGGTCGTCCGTTGTCGTGCCGGGACGCGGCGGCTCGTCCCGCGTCGCGAGCCCCCACCCCTTCTCCGCGGAGCGGACCGCGGTGGGCACGAGATCCGGCTGGATCTTCCCGGCGGCGTAGGCGTCGGCGACCTTCCGCTGGCTGCGGACCGCGTAGGCGTCCGCGCGCTCCCGGGTGATGCCGGGGAACCGGTCGTGCAGGTTCTCCGCCGTCGAACCCATGACCAGGGCGGACGGGTCGACGATCTTCTCGGCGAGGAACCGCGGGTTCGGGTCGACGCCCTCGCCCATCGGATGCCGTCCCATGTGCTCGACGCCGCCCGCGATGACGACGTCGTAGGAGCCGAACGCGATCCCCGCCCCGGACGTGGTGACGGCGGTCATCGCGCCCGCGCACATCCGGTCGATCGCGTAGCCGGGGACGCTCTTGGGCAGCCCGGCCAGCACGGCGGCGGACCTGCCGATGGTGAGGCCCTGGTCACCGGTCTGGGTGGTGGCGGCGATCGCGACCTCGTCCACCCGCTCGGGCGGCAGGGACGGGTTGCGGCGCAGCAACTCGCGGATCGCGCGGACGACCATGTCGTCGGCGCGGGTCTGCGCGTACAGGCCCAACGGGCCCGCCTTGCCGAACGGAGTGCGGACGCCGTCGACGAACACGACGTCGCGTGCGGTGCGAGGCACGGGATCGTCCTCCCTGAGATGGGCTCCGGTGAGACGTTCCCAATGCTACTCGCTAGTAACCGACTGCCGGGACGGGACGCGCGGGCACCGCCTCCGTGGACACGGGCAGCCGCACCGTGATCGACAGGCCGCCGCCCTCCCGGGGGACGGTCTCGATCGTCCCGCCGTGCGCGTCCACCACCGCCCGGACGATCGACAGGCCGAGTCCCGCGCCGTCCGCCGACCCCGTCCGCTCCCGCGCTCCGCCGCCGGACCCGTCGCGGTCGGCCCGCGACCGGTCCGGACGCAGCCGACGGAACGGCTCGTAGATCGCCGCGACCTCGTAGGACGGGACGGGCCTGCCGGTGTTCACGACCTGGAGGAACGCCGAGCCGTCCCGCATACCCGTGCGGACCCACAGCCGCCCGCCCCGCGCGTTGTACTTCACGGCGTTCTCCAGCAGGTTCACCGCGCAGCGTTCCAGCAGCACCGGATCACCGGACACGGCGGCGGGCGCGAGCCGGGCCTCGACCTCCACGCCCGCCTCGTCGGCCAGCCCGTCGAGATGGTCGAGCGCGCCGCGCACCACGTCCGGCAGCGGTGTCTCCACCCGGACGCCGAGATCCCGTTCGGACCGGGCCAGCGTGAGCAGCCCCTCGATGAGTCGCTCGTGGCGGGCCGTGTTGCCGAGCAGCACGTCCGCGAGCGCCTTGGTCTCCGGCGGGTTCTTCCGGCTGGCCAGCGCGACCTCCAGCACCGTCCGGTTGATGGTGAGCGGCGTGCGCAGCTCGTGCGAGGCGTTGGCGACGAAGCGGCGCTGGCCGTCGAACGCCCGGTTCAGCCGGTCCAGCATCCGGTTGAACGTGTCGGCCAGGTCCTTGATCTCGTCCTGCGGGCCGTCCAGCGCGATCCGCTCGTGCAGGTTGCTCTCCGACAGTCGCCGCGCCGCCGCCGTGACGGCGTGCAACGGACGCAGCATCCGCCCCGCCACCACGTATCCGATCACCACGGCGAGGACGCCGAGAACGAGCATCGTGACCAGGGAACTCTGTAGAAGCTGCTCCAGCACGTCGCGTTTCTGCTGGGCCATCTGCCGGTCCGCCCGCTCCTTCAGCGCGACGAGTTCGGTGACGTCGCCCGTGGCCGCCACGCTGCGCAGCCTCGTGACGGTCGTCGGGTCCAGGCCGTCGTTCGCCGTGAAGCGCCGGTCCATGGTCCGGACGGTCAACAGGTACGTCACCGCGACCAGGATCGCCGAGGTGACGAGGAACAGCGACCCGTACACGAGCGTCAGCCGCGTCCGGACGCTCACCCTGGGCACCGGCCGGATCCTCATCGCGCCTCCAACCGGTATCCCGAACCCGTCACCGTCTCGATCACCGGGGGTTCGCCGAGCTTGCGGCGCAGCGTCGCCATCGTCACCCGGACGATGTTGCTGAACGGGTCGATGTTCTCGTCCCACGCCCGCTCCAGCAGCCGTTCGGCGCTCACCACGCCGCCCTCCGCTCGCAGCAGCTCCTCCAGCACGGCGAACTCCTTGTTGGTCAGCCGCAGTTCCCGCCCGTCGCGCGCGACCCTCCGGCGGTACGGGTCGAGGCGGATGCCGCGCCGCTCCAGCACCGGGGGCACCGGCGGCGCGGACCGCCGCGCCAGCGCCCGCACTCGCGCGACCAGCTCGCCGAACACGAACGGCTTGGGCAGGTAGTCGTCGGCGCCGAGGGACAGGCCGTCCACCCGGTCCTCCACGTCCCCGGCCGCGGTCAGCATCAGGATCCGCGCGGAGCTTTTCAGCCGCACCAGTTCCCGGCACACCTCGTCGCCATGGACGGTCGGCAGGTCCCGGTCGAGGACGACGACGTCGTACTCGGTATGGGAGGCACGCTCCAACGCGTCGTCACCGTCGTACACCGCGTCGACGGCGATCGCCTCGTCGCGGAGCCCGTCGGCGATCGCGTCCGCGAGCACCCGCTCGTCCTCGACGATCAGAACACGCATGGCGCCGAGCATGACCGGCGCGACGTTAAACGCCGGTAAGGAGACGCCGACGCCGGCGGCCGTCGGCCGCCGGCGTCCGCAGCGGGTGGCTAGGGCTTGATCGCGATGATGTCGTAGGGGGTCTGGGGGGTGGGCGGCGTGCTGAACCGCGCGTTCGGCAGGTACAGCATGTCCCCGGCCTTCGCCACGGTCGTCGGAACGTCGAAGCGCGGGTCGGTCAGCTTCTTGGTGACCCGGCCCTCGGTGGCGTCCTCGTTCAGCTCGATCACGGCCACGGAGTTGAGTGCGTTCTGCACCGCGTACAGGGTCCGGCCGTCGGCCAGGATGCCGTCCCCGGCCGTCAGCGTCTCGCCGTGCAGGTCGATCGCCTTCCCGACGCCGGTCTCGGGGTCGACCTTGAACACCTTGCCGACGTTGGACTGCATGAGGATGAGCGACCGTCCGTCGGGCGCCACGGCGATCCCGTTGCCGTTGAAGCCCTCCTTGTAGACGATGTCCCCGCTCAGCGGCAGGGTCTTGACCGGCCCGGACCCTTCGAGCGGGATCCGGTAGAGCGCCTGGTTGGTCGAGTCCGTGAACCACGCTCCGTCGCCGGCGACGATGACGTCGTTGATGAAGGCCGTCTTCGTCGTGAGCTTGAAGCTCTGCAGGACCTCCCCGCTCTCGGTGTCCAGGACCCGCGCGTCACCGGCCCTGCCACCGGCCACGTACAACCTGTTGTCCTTGACCTTCATGCCGAGCGAGGGCGTTCCCGGCCCCTTGTTGATGATCTTTCCTTCGCCGGTGGTGAGGTCAGCCCGGTAGATCTGGCCCGTCGCCCGCGAGCCGAGGAACGCCACCGGCCCGGGACCGGCCGCGATGCCCTCGGGCTGGAACCCGGCGGGCAGCGGTATCCGGTCGGGCGGCGCCGTCTCGGCCCGCGCGGACGTTCCCAGCGGACACAGAAGGCCGACGATCAGTGCGGTGGTAAGAATTCGAGACCACATGGGGACAAACTTCTCGTATCACGCACAAATCGACCAGACCTATCTAATGCTGCTTTAACCCCTATGGCGGTGTTATAGGGGCGGTCTACGGAGAGGTAACGATGAGAATCCCAAGATTGACCTTGATGATCACCGTGTCGTTGATGCTCGCCACCGCAGGGTGCACGGGCGACGACGGGAACGACGTCGCCACGGCCGCCGGAACGACGGCGAAACCGTCCGCGTCGGCCCCGGCGCCGGCATCGACGACGGCATCGGCGACGGCGCCGCCCTCGCCGACCACGTCGCTGTCGCCGGAGGACGCGCGGCTCGAATTCGCGCGGTGCATGCGGCGGAACGGCGTGGACCTCCCCGACCCCGGCAGCGGTGAACTGGAGGCGATGCGGCTCGGCAAAGGGGTCGACCCGAAGAAACTGGAGGCCGCGCTGCACAAATGCCGGCCCTGGCTCCAGGCGGGCGGGAAGTTCCCCGATCTCGAAGACCCGAAGGTCCGTGACCGGTACGTCAAGTTCGCGCAGTGCATGCGCAAGAACGGGGTGAACCTTCCCGACCCGGGCCCGGACGGCCGGCTCAAGTTCCCGTCCGGCGGCATCGACCAGGGCGCGTTCGAGAAGGCCCGCGAGGCGTGCAAGGCCCATCTCGCGGTGATCCGCCAGTGAGGCGCCGCGTGATCGCGGGCGGCGCGGCCCTCCTGGCGCTGGTCGGTGGCGGCGCGCTGGTCTGGTCGGCGGACGGAGACGAGGCGGAGGCCGGACCCCGGACGCCACCGGCGACCGCCGAGGTGACCCGGGGCGATCTCGTCGACACCGAGACCGTGGACGGCGAACTCACCTACGACGACGTCCGCGAGGTGTGGACGGGCGCGTCCGGTGTCGTGACATGGGCGCCGAAGCCGGGCGCCACGGTCGAACGCGGCGGAACGCTCCTCGCGGTGAACGGCAGACCGGTCACCCTCATGTACGGCGGCGGCCCCATGTACCGGACGCTCGGCAACGGCGCCTCGGGCAACGACGTCCGGCAACTCGAACGCAACCTCAAGGCCCTCGGCTACGGCGGTATGACCGTGGACCGCGAGTTCACCGCGGCGACCGAGGCGGCCGTCAGGAAATGGCAGGACGACCGCGGGCTCCCCGAGACCGGCGCGGTCGACGCCGCCCAGGTCGTCTTCCTGGACGGAGCCGTCCGCGTCCGGCAGGTCACGGCGCCGGAAGGAAAACGGACGGCGCAGGGACAGCCCGTCCTGACCGTGGCGGGCACCCGGCGCGTCGTCCACGTCGACCTGGACGCCGACCGGCAGGACCTCGCGCGTGAGGGCGCGAAGGTCACGGTCGAGCTGCCGGGCGGCACGACCGTCAACGGAACGATCACCAAGGTCGGCGGCGTCGCGGAGACGACCGGGGAGGGGCAGGAGAAGAAGACCACGATCGACGTCGACATCTCCCTCGGGAACGTCGCGACCGGACGCCTGGACGAGGCGCCGGTCAGCGTCGAACTGGAGAGCCGGCGGCGCGAGAACGTCCTGTCGGTGCCGGTGGAGGCGCTGCTGGCCCTGCGCGAGGGCGGCTTCGGCGTCGAGGTCGTGGACGGCCCGCGCACACGCCTCGTTCCCGTGCGCGCCGGGACGTTCGGCGGCGGACGCGTCGAGGTCAGCGGCCCCGGCATCGCCGAAGGCGTGAAGGTCGGGGTGGCGGCCACATGACGCCTGCGAACATCGTCGAGCTGACCGGCGTGGCCAAGGAGTACGGCGCCGGTGTCGTAGCGCTGCGCGGAGTCGACCTGATGATCGAGGCCGGGGAACTCGCCGCGATCGTCGGGCCGTCCGGGTCGGGGAAATCGACGCTCCTGCACCTGATCGGGACGCTGGACCGTCCCTCCCACGGAACCGTGCGGGTCGCCGGTCACGAGGTGGCGGCCCTCAACGACCGGGAGCTGTCGGCGCTACGCGCCCGCCACATCGGGTTCGTCTTCCAGCACTTCCACCTCGCCGCCGGTGTGAGCGCCCTCGACAACGTCGCCGACGGCCTCCTCTACTGCGGGTCCCGGCCGGGGGAGCGGCGGGAACGGGCGAGGGAGGCCCTCGCCCGGGTCGGTCTCGACCACCGGACCGCGCACCGGCCGCACGAGCTGTCGGGCGGCGAGCGGCAGCGGGTCGCCGTGGCGCGGGCGGTGGTCGGCGACCCCGACCTGCTGCTGGCGGACGAGCCGACCGGCAACCTCGACTCCGCGGCGGGCGCCGAGGTGCTGGCGCTGCTGCACGAGCTGAACCGCGCCGGCACCACCGTGGCGATCATCACGCACGACCCGGACGTCGCCGCCGGGGCGCCGCGCCGGGTCCGTGTCCTCGACGGCCGGATCGTCGCCGACGAACGAACGGAGGCCACCCGGTGAACACCGTGAAGGAGAGGGCGGCGACGGACCCCGGCCTGCGGCCCGCGCGCCTCGGTGCCGGTGACGTCGTCCGCGTCGGCCTCGGCGGGCTGCGGACCCGTCCGGCGAGAGCGGTGCTGTCCGCGCTCGGCATCGCCATCGGGATCGCCACCATGGTCGCGGTCATCGGGATCTCCTCGTCCGCCGAGCAGGACCTGCTGCGCCGCCTCGACCGGCTCGGCACGAACCTGCTGCGCGCCCAGCCGGGCGACACGCTGTTCGGGGAGAAGGCGGCGCTGCCCGAGCCGGCCCCGGAGATGGTCCGCCGGATCGGGCCGGTCACGGCGGTCGGCGCGACCGGAACGGTGGACGCGACCGTCCGCCGCACCGACCGGATCCCCACGGAGATCACGCAGGGCATCGCCGTCCAGGCCGCGACGACGGACCTGCTCGGCACCCTCGACGTGACCGTGTCGAGCGGCGCCTGGCTGAACGCGGGCACCTCCCGCCACCCGGCCGTCGTGCTCGGCTCCGAGGCGGCACGCCGCCTCGGGGTGCACCGGGCGGGCGGGCAGGTGTGGCTCGGCGGGCGGTGGTTCGTCGTCCTAGGCGTCCTGCGGCGGGCCGAACTGGCGCCGGAGATCGACCGCTCGGCGCTCGTCGGCTGGGACGCGGCACGCCGCCATCTGGGCTTCGACGGGCATCCCACGACGATCTACGAACGGTCCGCGGACGAGGCCGTCGACGACGTCCGGAACGTCCTCGCCCGGACGGTCAACCCCGAGCGTCCCGAGGAGGTCAAGGTCAGCCGTCCCTCGGACGCGCTCGAGGCCAAGGCCGCAGCGAGGGGCGCGTTCACCGGCCTGCTGCTCGGGCTCGGCGCCGTCGCGCTGCTCGTCGGCGGCGTCGGCGTCGCCAACACGATGGTGATCTCGGTACTGGAGCGGCGACCCGAGATCGGGCTGCGCCGTTCGCTCGGCGCGACGCGCGGGCAGGTCCGCACGCAGTTCCTCGCCGAGTCGCTGCTGCTGTCGGCGTTCGGCGGCGTCGCCGGGGTCCTGCTCGGCGCGGCGGTCACCACCGGGTTCGCGCTGGCGAGGGGCTGGCCGCCGGTCGTGCCCGGCTGGGCGCTCGGCGGCGCGCTCGCCGCCACCCTCGTCGTCGGGGCGGCCGCGGGCCTCTACCCGGCGACGCGCGCGGCGCGGCTCCCACCGACCGTGGCGCTCGTCGCCACCTGAGCCTCTGGCCACTCCACGGCGGTACGGTGCATGATTGGTGGGGCCCGACGAAGTTCCGCGCACGGGGGAGGTGCCGCTCGAGTCATGCCGCTGTCACGCCCGCTCCGCGAACGCTGCCGCGAGTTCCTCGGAATCGACGGGGAGATCCGCTACATCTTCCCGGCGTTGACCTACGGCGGCGGCGCGGGCTTCATCTTCGTCATCACCGACGACCAGATCGCGGTGATCTCCACCGGCGCGATGAGCCGCAGCACGCCGAAGAGCGTCTGGGGCAGCTACCCGCGCGGTACCCGCATCGGACCGGTGGAGACCAACGTGACGCCGTGCTTCGAGTTCGCGGGCGCGGACTTCGAGCTGGAGGACGAGTACGTCGCCGTCGTCAACGCGGCCGACGCCGAGATCTTCGCCCGCGACAGCCTGCCCCGCGACCCCCTGCCCGACCTCTGAACCCCGGCCCCTGACCTCTGCGAGGCCGGTCTCAGAGGTCTCCCTTGTGCTCCAGGCGAAGGAAGGCCAGGGCGATGGGCTGGGCGGTGAGCGCGACCTGCCACTCGCGGGCGCCGAGGTCGCGCAGGGCCCCGCCGATGGCCGAGGCGGACGCCTCCGGCGGCGGCGTCCAGGCGAGACGGCGGACCAGGTCGGGCTGTATCAGGTTCTCCGACGGCATCGAATGCTCGTCGGCGAGGGCCGCGACGACCGCGCGGGCGGCGGTGAGGCGCTTGGCGGCCTCCGGGTCGCGGTCGGCCCAGCGATGCGCGGGCGGCGGCCCGTCGCCGGGGACGGTCGACTCCGGCAGCCCGCGGTCGGTGAGCTCGCGGGCGCGGGCGACGGCCCGCAGCCACGCCGACTGGTGGCGCCGGGCGCCGCGGCCCCGCATCGTCGGCAGCGCCTGCAGCTCGGCGGGCGTCCGCGGGGCGCGTTGCGCCAGCTCGATGATGGCGGCGTCCTGGAGCACCCGGCCGGGCGACAGATCCCGCTCGCGGGCGATCTTGTCACGGGCCTCCCAGATCTCCCGGACCGTGGCGAGCGCCCGCCGGTTCCGCACGCGGTGGATGCCGGACGTGCGGCGCCACGGATCCGCCCGCGGCGGCTTCGGCGGCGTCGTCAGGATCGCGGCGAACTCCTCCAGCGCCCACTCCAGCTTGCCCGCGGCCGTCAGCTCCGCGTGCAGCGCGTCGCGCAGCTCGACCAGCAGCTCGACGTCCAGCGCGGCATAGCGCAGCCAGTCCTCCGGGAGGGGACGCGTCGACCAGTCGGCCGCCGAGTGCCCCTTCTCCAGCACGTACCCCAGCACGTTCTCGACCATGGATCCGAGCCCGACGCGCGGGTAGCCGAGCAGCCGCCCCGCCAATTCGGTGTCGAACAGCCGGCGCGGCACGAGCCCGACCTCGGCGAGGCAGGGCAGGTCCTGGTTGGCGGCGTGCAGCACCATCTCGGTGTCGGCGAGCACGGCGTCCAGACCCGACAGGTCGGGCAGCTCGATCGGGTCGATCAGGGCCGTGCCGGACCCCGCGCGGCGCAGCTGGATCAGGTAGGCGCGCTGCCCGTACCGGTAGCCGGACGCGCGCTCGGCGTCGACCGCGACCGGCCCCGTGCCCGCCGCGAACGCCGCGATGACACGTTCCAGTTCGGCGGCGCCGGTGATCACGGGTGGCACGCCCTCGCGCGGTTCCAGCAACGGGACGGCCGGGGGACCGGCCCCGCCCTCGGCGTTCGGCCGCGGGGCGGCCTGTGCTGGAACGGTCCCGGACCGCTTCGCGGTGTTCTCCGCACCGGTCTCCCGCTCGGGACCGGTGGCGCGCGTTTCGGACACTCCCACTGAACCTTTTTCATCTTCGGATCGACGAGCCCTGCGAGACAACCGGGACACCGGCGGACGAGAAGGGCCGTCTGCTTCCGCGTGCTCCTCCGCCGCCGCCCCGATCTCGAGCGCCGAATCGGACGCCGTGCTCACGTCCCCTACCGTACGTCGCTCAGCCGCCGGCCCCGCCAGGGCGGTCCGGTAGCGCGGCGACACCGGACGGCGGCAGCCCCGCCGTGGTGCACATCACCTCGCACCAGGCCGCCACATGCGGGGCGAGATCGTCGCCCGTCGGGGACCAGGACGCCCGCAACTCCAGCTCGGTGGTGGACGGCTCGCCGCGCTTGTCGCCGAAGCTCTCCGACACCGCACGGGTGATCGTCCCGGAGACGCCCGCGTACCCCGCGGGCTCCAGCGCCTCCAGCAGCCAGTCCCACGCGACGGAGCCGATCAGCTCGTCGGCGGCGATGTCGGGCTCCAGATCGGCGCGGATGTAGGCGACGATCCGGAAGTCGTTCGTCCAGCCGCCGCGGCCGTCCGGGTCGTACAGGACGATGAGGCGGCCCATGGCGACCTCGGTGTCGTCGTCACGGTAGACGCTGCCGGACATGGCCGCCGCGTAGGGCGCCAGGCTCTGCGGCGCGGGCATCTCCTCCAGGTCGAGCTCCGGCCGGACACCGGGACCGGCCAGGATCGCCTGGAGGGTGTCGAGGGCCCGCTGGAAGGCAGGTGGGTTCATGGAAGGACCGGCCTGGTCGCGGTGGCGTGTACGGGGGCGTGGTTCGGGTCGGTGGTCGGGATGACGGGCCCGTGGCGGCGCGCCGCCCCGGGCGGAGAGGGCGGCGACTGAGGGGCGCGGAGGGGAAGCAGGCACGGCACAGCTGATTTCGTCTCGGGGGCGGGCCGGTCAGGCCACGGCCCGCACGGTGGCCGCGGGGGCGGGCGGTCCTGGAACGGATCCTGCGGCGGGCGCGGTCGCGGACGTGATCGGCGGCGAGCCGACCAGCACGGCGGCACCGCACTCCACGCAGGCGCGCTCGGGGCACTCCTCGCCGTGGCCGTCCGGACACGGCGGCTGCTCGAACTCACGTTCATCACCGCAGGTGGAGCAGTACAAGGGGGACCTCCCTCGGCTATGACACGCATCACGTTCGCACGCGGCGGTGACAGAATGCGGGACTTCGCTCGGCGTGTCCGGAAGTTCATACCGCTCCGGGCGCCGTTCCCGTGCTTTCTCACCCTCGATTCATGGGACGATCGCAAGGTGACAGAGAGTCCCTTCCTGCTGGCGTGCCGCCGACGTCCGGTGCCGCACACGCCGGTGTGGTTCATGCGGCAGGCCGGCCGTTCACTCCCCGAGTACCTGCGCGTCCGCGAGGGCGTCCCGATGCTGGAGTCCTGCGCCCGGCCCGACATGATCGTCGAGATCACGATGCAGCCGGTGCGCCGGTACGCGGTGGACGCGGCGATCTTCTTCAGCGACATCATGGTGCCGCTGAAGGCCATCGGCGTGGACCTCGACATCAAACCGGGCGTGGGGCCGGTCATCGCCGACCCGATCCGCGACGCGGCCGATCTCGCCGCGCTGCGTCCCCTCGTCCCCGACGACGTCCCCTACGTGACCGAGGCCGTCGAGGGCCTGGTCGGCGAGCTGGGCACCACACCGCTGATCGGCTTCGCGGGCGGCCCGTTCACGCTGGCGTCCTACCTGATCGAGGGCGGGCCGTCGAAGAACCACGAGCGCACCAAGGCCATGATGTACGGCGAGCCACGGCTGTGGTCCGCCCTGATGGGCCGGCTCGCCGACCTCACGATCGCGTTCCTGAAGATCCAGGTCGCGGCGGGGGCGAGCGCGGTACAGGTGTTCGACTCGTGGGTGGGCGCCGTCGCCGCGCACGACTACCGCGAGTCCGTGCTGCCCCACACCCGCCGCATCTTCGCCGAGATCGAGTCGCTCGGCGTCCCGCGCATCCACTTCGGCGTCGGAACGGGCGAACTGCTCGGCCTGATGGGCGAGGCCGGCGCGGACGTCGTCGGCGTCGACTGGCGGGTGCCGCTGGACGAGGCCGCCCGCCGCGTCGACCCCGGCAAGGCCCTGCAGGGCAACCTCGACCCGGCGATCCTGTTCGCCCCCTGGGAGACCGTGGAGCGCCGGGCCCTCGACGTGCTCACCCGCGGCCGCACCGCCGAGGGCCACATCTTCAACCTCGGCCACGGCGTCCTCCCGTCCACGGACCCCGACGTCCTGGCCCGCCTCGTCGACTTCGTCCATTCTGTTTAATCCAGGAACGGCCCACTGCGCTCGCCTGGCGGCTGTGTTTATTGCAGGAACGGCCCACTTCGCTCGCCTTACGGCTCGCTACGTGACCGTTCCTGGGGCGAACGCGCATCGCTTCGCGATCCGCCCGGTTCCGCTCGCCTCCGGCGTCGCTCCGCCGGGCGGGTAACGCGTTCGCGTGCGGGCTGAGGTCGCTGTACTTCTGGCAGGCCCGGCCCACTGCGCTCGCCTAGGGCTCGCTGCGTGACCGTTCGTGGGGCGGACGCGCATCGCTTCGCGATCTGCCCGGTTCCGCTCGCCTTCGGCGTCGCTCCGCCGGGCGGGTAACGCGTTCGCGTGCGGGCTGAGGTCGCTGTACTTCTGGCAGGCCCGGCCCACTGCGCTCGCCTAGGGCTCGCTGCGTGACCGTTCGTGGGGCGGACGCGCATCGCTTCGCGATCTGCCCGGTTCCGCTCGCCTTCGGCGTCGCTCCGCCGGGCGGGTAACGCGTTCGCGTGCGGGCTGAGGTCGCTGTACTTCTGGCAGGCCCGGCCCACTGCGCTCGCCTAGGGCTCGCTGCGTGACCGTTCGTGGGGCGAACGCGGCATCGCTTCGCGATCTGCCCGGTTCCGCTCGCCTTCGGCTTCGCTCCGCCGGGCGGGTCACGCGTTCGCGTGCGGGCTGAGGTCGCTGTACTTTTGGCAGGCCCGGCCCACTGCGCTCGCCTGGCGGCTCGCTGCGTGACCGTTCGTGGGGCGGACGCGCATCGCTTCGCGATCTGCCCGGTTTCGCTTGCCTTCGGCTTTGCTGCACCGGGCAGGTGACGCGTTCGCGTGCGGGCTGAGGGGCCTCGAAAGTGATTCTGGCTTACGTGGACGGCGGCGGGGCCTCCTCCGTGGGCTTTGTGCGCCTGAACCTGGTCCGGGCCGTGCCGAAGTGGGTGCGAAGGCGGGGGCGGAACAGCACCACGGGGACGGCGAGCAGGGTCGCGGCGACGAGGAAGGGCAGGAGCCAGCCCGCGAGGACGGCGATGCCGCCGAGGAACGCGGTGAAGGCGTCCCAGCCGTCGTCGAGCGCGCCGACGAACCCGCCGCGGTCGTCGTCCTCGGTGGGCCGGGTGACCTCGCTCACCACGGTCACGGTCACGGTCGCGAACGCCGTGCGGTGCTTGAGTGTCTTCTCGCGGGCCTGGAGGGCCTCCAGATCGGCCTCCCGTTCCGCGATCTCGTTCTCGATGTTGATGATCTCGCTGACGGAGTTCGCCCGTTCGAGCAGCTTGCGGAACGACGCGAGTGTCGCCTCGGCGGAGCGGACCCGGGCCTGCACGTCCGCGACCTCGCCCGTGACGTCCTCGGCCTCCTGGGTCAGCGAGAGTTTCTTCCCGAGCTGCGTGGCGAGCTGGTTCAGCACGCCCGTGTATTGGGTGGCCGGGATCTTCAGGGCGATCTCGGAGCGGGCGGGGTCGGTGGAGCTGGACTCCCGTTCCACATAGCCGCCCACCGCCGTGACCAACTGCTTGGCCTTGGCGGCGGCGGCCTCCACATCGTTCGCTTTGACCCGAAGGCTCGCCATGTGGACGACCTCACGTCCGTTGACCGGGGGCGAGTTCGGCGCCCTCCGGTTTCGGGGCCGGCCCGGTGCGCCCTCCTGGGCGCGGCCCTCCTGCCGGAGGCCGCCGTCCGTGGCCGCGGGCGCCCGGCCGCCGCCTCCCTGGTCCACGGCCTTCGACTCGTGGGAGTCACCGTCGCCACCGCAGGCGGACAGTGATCCGGCGAGTGCGAGAACGGCCAGGGCGTATGCCGCTTTTCTGACGATCCGCATGGGCGTTGGACGGCGGTGACCCGGGTCACCGTTCCCGTGGCGGCGTCGCGATCGGGGAACGAACGGGGCACACCGCCGTCACGGCGCGGGCGGGCCCCGGTGCGCGATCCGCCGGGGCGTCTGGGAGGCTTGGGACATGTCCACGTCCCATGCCGTCGTCGTCGGGGGCGGCATCGCGGGCCTCACCGCGGCGCGCGAGCTGGCCCGGGGCGGCGTTCGCGTGACCGTGCTGGAGGGCTCCCCGCTGATCGGCGGGAAGCTGCGCGTCAGCGAGATCGCCGGACTCCCGGTGGACGAGGGCGCCGAGGCGGTCCTCACCCGCCGGCCCGAGGCGCTCGACCTCGTCCGCGACCTCGGCCATGACGACGATCTGCGCGTCCCCGGCACCACCTCCTCCGCGATCCTCAGCCGTGGCGCCCTCCGGCGGTTCCCGTCCGGGCAGGTGATGGGCGTCCCGTCCGACCTGCGGGCGCTGGCCGCGTCGCGGGTGCTGTCCCCGGCCGGGCTGGCACGGGTCCCGCTCGACCTCGTCCTGCCCGAGACGCCGCTCGGCGGCGATGTGTCCGTCGCCGCGTTCATCGGCGCCCGGCTCGGCCGCGAGGTAGTCGACCGGCTCGTCGAGCCGCTGCTCGGCGGCGTGTTCGCCGGACGGGTCGAACTGCTGTCGTTCGAGTCGACGCTGCCCGCCGTCGCCACCGCCGCGCGCACCCACCGCTCGCTGATCGGCGCCGCGCAGGGCGTCCGGGCCACGGCCCCCAAGGACCCCGGACCGGTGTTCGCCACCCTCCCGGGCGGCCTCGGCACCCTTCCCGGCCTGGTCGCGGACGACGTCGTCGCCGCCGGCGGAACGGTCCGGACCCGCGCGACCGTCCGCGAGCTGCGCCGCCGCGACGGCGGCTGGCGACTCACGATCGGCCCGACCCGCGACCCCGAGCACCTGGACGCCGACGCCGTGGTGATCGCGGTCCCGGCGGCGCCCGCGTCCCGCCTGCTCAAGGAGGAGGTCCCCGCCGCCGCCCGGGAACTCGCGGCCGTCGAGTACGCGAGCATGGCGGTCGTCACGCTCGCCTACCCGGCCGCCGCGTTCCCGCGCCTGCCCAAGGGCAGCGGGTACCTCGTGCCCGCCGTGGAGAGCGACCCGGAACGGGGCGGGCGCGGCGTCAAGGCCGTCACGTTCAGCTCGGTGAAATGGCCCCACCTGCGCGACCGCGACCCCGGCCTCGTCGTGGTGCGCTGCTCCATCGGACGGTTCGGCGAGGAGCGCACGCTCCAGCGGCCGGACCCGGAGCTGGCGGCCGTCGCGGTGGCCGAGATGGCCGCGACCTGCGGCGTCACCGGGCCGCCCGGCGAGACCCGGGTCACCCGGTGGGGCGGCGGGCTTCCGCAGTACAACGTGGGCCACGCCGACCGCGTGGCCAGGGTCCGGGCGGCGGTCGCCGACCAGCCGGGGCTCGCCGTCGCGGGCGCCGCCTACGACGGCCTGGGCGTGCCCGCCTGCATCGCCTCGGCGCGCGCGGCGGCCACCCGGATATTGGACGACCTGCGCAGCCGAGAAGGAGCAGACCATGGCGCAGAAGGCACGCGAGCTCAATAACGTCATCCGCTACACGATGTGGTCGGTGTTCCGGCTCACCGCCCCCGGAACGGTCGGCGAGCACGACGCGGCCGAGGTCCAGGACCTCCTCGACCAGGTCGCCGAGAAGGACGTCACGACCCGCGGCGCCTACGACGTCGCCGGGCTGCGCGCCGACGCCGACTACATGTTCTGGTGGCACGCGCCCACGTCCGACGACCTCCAGGAGGTCTACACCCGGTTCCGCCGGACGCACCTGGGCCGCGCGAGCGAGCCGGTGTGGTCGCAGATGGCGCTGCACCGTCCGGCCGAGTTCAACAAGAGCCACATCCCGGCGTTCCTCGCCGACGAGGAGCCGCGTCCCTACGTGTGCGTGTACCCGTTCGTCCGGTCCTACGAGTGGTACCTGTTGCCGGACGAGGAGCGCCGGGCCATGCTCGCCGAGCACGGGATGATGGCCCGCGAGTACCCCGACGTCCGGGCGAACACGGTCTCGGCGTTCGCGCTCGGCGACTACGAGTGGATGCTGGCGTTCGAGGCCGACGAGCTGTACCGCATCGTCGACCTCATGCGCCATCTGCGGGGGGCGAAGGCCCGCCTCCACACCCGCGAGGAGGTTCCGTTCTACACGGGCCGTCGCAGGTCCGTCGCGGAGCTCGTCGCCGGCCTCGCCTAGGACGCTACCCGGCGGGTTCGAGGGTGAGCGAGATCGAGTTGATGCAGTACCGGTCGTCGGTCGGCGTGCCGTAGCCCTCGCCGTGGAAGACGTGGCCGAGGTGCGAGTCGCAGGTGGCGCACCGCACCTCGGTGCGGACCATGCCGAGAGAACGGTCCTCGATCAACGTGACGGCGGTGGAGTCGGACGGCGCGTAGAACGACGGCCAGCCGCAGTGGCTCTCGAACTTGGTCTCCGACCGGAACAGCTCCGTCCCGCAACCACGGCACCGGTACACCCCGACGGTCTTGGTGTCGGTGTACTTCCCGGTGAAGGGCCGCTCCGTGCCCGCCTGCCGCAGCACGCGGAACTCCTCGGGGCTGAGTTCGGCCCGCCACTGGTCCTCGCTCTTGTGGATCTTCTGCATACACCCGACCGTACCCGGAGGCTTGTCCCACCTGTGGGTTAACGTGCAGACATGGCCTCGCCCTATATAGAGATCCCGGTCGGGGATCGGCTCGTCAAGGTGTCCAACCCCGACAAGGTCTACTTTCCCGAGCACGGCTACACCAAGCGGCAGCTCGTGGAGTACTACGTGGCCGTGGGGGAGGGGATCCTGCGCGCCACCCGTGACCGTCCGACGACGCTGGAGCGCTGGCCCGCGGGCGTCTTCGAGGGCGCCCGGATGGCCACCCGGGAGGACTACGCGCGCGGCCAGGCGGGCATGGGCGGCGGGAAGTCGGACGCGTTCTACCAGAAGCGCGTCCCCAAGGGCGCGCCCGACTGGGTGCACACGTCCCGGATCGCGTTCCCCAGCGGCCGTTCCGCCGACGAGGTCTGCCCGACGGAGGTCGCCGTCATCGCCTGGGCCGCCAACCTCGGCACGCTGACGTTCCATCCGTGGCCCGTCCGGGACGGCGACGTCGATCATCCGGACGAGCTGCGCATCGACCTCGACCCGCAGCCCGGCACCGACTTCTCCGACGCCGTCCGCGTCGCCCTCGGCCCCGCCCGCGACCTGCTGGTGGAGCTGGGCCTCACCGGCTTCGTCAAGACGTCCGGCAAGGGCGGGGTGCACATCTACGTTCGGATCGAGCCCCGCTGGACGTTCACCGAGGTCCGCCGGGCCGCCCTGGCCTTCGGCCGAGAGGTGGAGCGCCGCGCCCCCTCCGAGGTCACCACGAAATGGTGGAAAGAAGAAAGGGGGGAACAAATATTTATCGACTACAACCAGAATGCGCGTGACAGGACGATCGCGTCCGCCTACAGCGTGCGCCCGGCCCCGCACGCCCCCGTCTCGGCTCCCGTCACCTGGGACGAACTGGCCGACGTGGATCCGCACGACTTCACGATCGCCACCATGCCCGCCCGCTTCGCCGAGGTGGGCGACCTGCACGCCGCGATCGACGACGAGTCGTTCTCCATCGAGGGCCTCCTCGACCTCGCCGACCGCGACGAACGCGACCACGGCCTGGGCGACATGCCGTACCCGCCCAACTACCCGAAGATGCCGGGCGAGCCGAAACGCGTGCAGCCCAGCAAGGACACCGACAACCGCTGACCGGGGCGGTCGAGTGATCGGCGAGCCGCGACCGATGCCTCCTCCGCGCCACTGCGACGTCCCCATGCGGTCGGGTTCTCATGCCGAATTCACCTGGCCGATGTCGGACGATTCCGGTGCCGCCGTATGAGCTGGACGCTGTGCGTTGTGCAGCAAATCGGCCGGTATTTGTCCCTATTCGCCATTGCCGAAGTCATTTAGCGTGCTGATCGTCCGACGAATGATCGGGCTTGCCGTCGACGTCTCCCAGAAGGAGCATGATGGACCAGCCGCACAACGGCTCTTCTCGCCGGAAGTTCTTGGGCATGGCCGCTTCCGCCACTCTGCTGCAGGTCATGACCGGTGTCGTTCCGGCCGACGCGGCGACCGCGCCCACCGGTCTTGCCGCCGGTTCGCCGACCGGTCTCCGGAAGCCGCCCGGCGGGAAGGGCGGCGGCCGGACCGTCGCGATCCTCGGCGCCGGTGTCGGCGGGCTCACCGCCGCGCTGAAGTTCGCCGAGGCGGGCTACGGGGTGACCGTTCTCGAGGCACAGGGGCGCGTCGGCGGACGCAACCTCACCGCCCGGCGCGGGGACACGATCACCGAGGTTTGGGAGGACGGATCGGTCCGCACCCAGAAATGCCGGTTCGATCGCGGCCTGTACGCCAACCTCGGCCCGGCGCGCGTTTCCTACGAGCATCAGCGTGTCATCGGAATGTGCCGCAGACTCGGCGTCCCGCTCGAACCGTATCTGGTGCGGACCGCCGCGAACCTGTACCAGACCGACAGGGTGTGGCGGCGGGCGCCCGTATCCAACGGCCGGATTTCCAACGATGTCCGCGGATATGTCGCCCAGCTCGCGGCGGCGGCCGTGAAGAAGGGGTTGCTCGACGACGGCGGACTCGACGGCGTCCAGCGTGACAGGCTGCTGGGCCTGCTGGCCGCGTTCGGTGATCTCGACACGCAGGACCATGTCTACAAGGGGTCCTTACGCTCGGGGGTGGCCCAGGCGCCCAGCGTTCCGACCTGGGCAGAGAAGATCGTCCCGCTGTCGCTTTCCGACATCGTGGAAAGTGGATTCTGGGAGCAGCGGTTCTGGGACGAACTCGAGTACGGCTACCAGCCGACGTTGTTCCAACCTGTCGGCGGAATGGACGGGATCGTCCGTGCCATGGCGTCCGCGCTGCCCGCCGGGACCATCACCCTCAACGCCCCGGTGCACGCGATCAGATCCGGCGAGGACGGGGTGCGGGTCGCGTGGAAGGACGCCGACGGCGAACACGATCGGCGGTTCGACTACTGCCTGAGCAGCATCCCCGTGCCGGTCCTGCGGCAGAGCGTCCGGCTCAAGGGATTCTCCCGCGACTTCGAGCGCGCCGTCGCCAACGTCGAGTTCGCGCCGGGGTGCAAGATGGGCTGGCAGGCGAACCGGCGGTTCTGGGAGTCGGAGAAGAACCGGATCTACGGTGGCGTCAGCTGGGTCGACGATGAAATCCGGCAGATCTGGTATCCGTCCGACGACCATTTCTCCGCGACCGGCAAGGGCATCCTGATCGGCGCCTACTGTGCCTACGCCAACGGGGCGAAGTTCGGCGCCCGCTCCCACGCCGAGCGCCTGAAGGCGGCGCGGGCGGCCGGGGCGAGGCTGCACCGCGAGTTCGCCGACCGGTCCGTCGTCCCGGACCGGCAGGGCCTCACCGTCGCCTGGCACAAGGTGCCCTACCAGCTCGGCGTCTGGGCCCACTGGGACCGCGGCGTCCCCGAGCACCGGGAGATGTACGAGACCCTGATCAACGTCCAGGGGCACGGCAACGTCATGGTGATCGGCGACCAGGTCTGCCCCCTGCCCGGCTGGCAGGAGGGCGCGATGATGTCGGCGGAGTGGGCCTTCGAGATGATCCACGGTGACCGGCGCGGCACCCGCGCGACCGTCCGCCGGGCCCCGGACTCCCGGAGCGTGACGGCCGGCCGCTGAGCCCACGCGTCCGGCACGGCGAGGCCGCCGCCCCCTCGGGGACGGCGGCCTCCTCACGTGATCAGTGGAACCTGCGTTCCTGGACGGGAAGCGTCACCTCGGACGGCCCCCGCCACGTTCCCCTCGGCCGCGGGACGAGCGCCGCGGCGTCGTCGCCCTCGACCAACGGGATGTTGACGGAACTGTTGTGCAGGTCGACCGTCACCACGGCTCCGGTCGGCGTCTCGGTGTTGTAGTCGGAGTCCGTCCCGGCGAGGATCAAGCCCAGCCGGTGCCCCTTCTTCAACACGTACTCCTGGCTGAGCGTCTCCCACCGGACGTCGTAGTAACGGCCCGGTTTCAGCGGCGTCGGACTGCTCAGCGACTGGTCGTTCTGGGCGTCGAGCCAGCCGCGCGCGACCACGTTCACCGCCGACCGCACGGTGGTGACCTGCGTCTGCTTGTAGCAGGCGTCGTCGGCGGGGATGCTCTCACCGTGGCAGTCCTCGGTGTTGAGGGTCCGCACGCCCGAGCCGGTGCCGAGGTAGTCGACGCGGGTGTCGTCGCCGTAGTCGACGAGCAGCGCGGTGAGGTTGGACGTGGGCTTGTCCAGTTTGATGCGCAGGCTCGCCTCCGGCGTCCCGGACAGGCGGGACGTCCACTGCATGGGGCCCGACACGAACGCGGCCCGGTACGGCCGCGCCGTCCCCGGCGAGCTGACCATGTCGCCCTCCGGGTAGCCGGTGCGGTTCGGCCCGAGCGCGTCGGTGAACGTGACGGTCGAGCCCTCCGGGGCCCGCCCGATGCCGAACGTGCCGTCCTCGAGGGGCCGCAACTGGATGACGGCGCCGTTCGGGGACGGCCAGTCCGCCTGGGTGATCCACTGGTCGGGGCCGATCTCGATGTCGGCGCGCGGCTCGTCCATCACCCGGTTGCGGACCTCGTGCAGCTCGTGGTCGAACCACGCGTGCAGGGTCTTCACCCAGTCGTCCCGCCGGATGTCGAACGGGTCGACGTGGCCGCGCTGCGACAGCCACACCTTCCGCTCGACGCCCTGCCTCGCGAGGGCCTGCCACCACACGGCGAAGTGGTCGTCCTTGACGTTCAGGTCGTTGACGCCGTGGTAGGCGAACACGCTGGCGCGGACGTTGCCGACGTTGCCGATGGTGCCGTCCAGGTAGTCGGCGGTCTTCCAGTAGGCGTTGTAGTTGCCGGTCCTGTCGTCCTGGTCCCTCGCGAGATCGTCGCGGACGGCGGCGCACTTGGCGGGCGGGTCGGTGTCGACGTAGTCGGCGAGCCACTGCTGGTAGCCCGTCCGGTACAGGACGCCGTTCATGCGGCTGTAGCGGTACCAGGTGCTGATCGCCGAGATCGGCACGATCGTCTCCAGGCCCTCCACACCGGTCGCGGCGACCCCGTTGGCGAGCGTCCCGTCGTACGACTTGCCGATCATGGCGGTGCGCCCGGTCGACCAGGTCGCCGCCACCTGGGAACCGTTCGCCCGGTACGCCTTCGCGCGCCCGTTCAGCCAGTCGACGACGGCCTTCCCGCCGAGGACGTCGGACGGGCCGCCGCTCACCGGGCAGCCGTCCGACTTGGTCGTGCCCACCATGTCCACGGCGAGGAACGCGTAACCGCGCGGCACGAAGTAGTTGTCGTAGTACAGCGGGAACTTCGTCGGGTTCCCGGCGGCGTCATAGGTCTTGCGCTCGTTCTCGTTGCCCCGTCCGGCGTTGTCGTAGTACGGGCTCTCGTCCATGATCACCGGCACCTTGAGACCGCTCTGGGTCTCCTTGGGCCGGACGATGTCCACACGGACCCGGTCGCGCCTGCCGTCACGGTCGCTGTCCACGGTCGACTCGACGTACACGTGCTCGCGGATCGCGTCCTTGTAGGAGAAGACCGGCTGGGTCACACCGCCCTTCACCACGATTCGGGGAGTCGTCTGCGCCAGGGCCGCCGCCCCGCCCGCCGCGGCGAGCGCCGCGCCGGTGAGCACGGCCACCGTCATCGTCCGCCGGGTTCGTCTCAGGGATCGCCTGGCCAACCCGCACCTCCTAGAGGAAGGATGATCTCTACGGAGGCACAGGCTCCTCTCCGCCGTACACCCCGTAAAGAGCGGAACCCGCCCAACCAGTGCCAGATCCTGGCACGCCCAGCCCTTGATTTCCGCGCCCGCCCTCTAGCACCACCCGGCCCGTCCTCGCCATAAAACGGAGGGTGAGTCCGCATACGGCCAGTGTAGTGGTCGGCGCAGTCGGAAGCGTAGCGAATCGACCACAATTCGCATGTCCGCTTAAGCAGGGGCTACCAGGCGCAATTCCCCACAGGGAACGAAACGGGGCGTTTTTTGATCACGATCAAGGGGCGGGCGGCCGCCTCGCCCGATCGACTTGACCGCGACGACACGGTGAAACTCCTGCGCGGCCTGTCCGCGCAGGACCGTCTACGGGGACGGGCACCGCAGCTCGCGCGGCTCGCCGACGATCTGGAGGCGGAGCGAGACCTCGGTCGCTGGGCCGCCATGGACCTGTACGCCGCGTTCCTGCAGGGCGACACGCTCGGCGAGCGTCCACGGCGGCCCACCCGCCGCAGACTGGGCGGGGCGCTCGACCTGCTGCCCACTGTGGTGATCTTTCTGCCGATCATGCTTACCTGGTTCGGTCTCTTCAAGGCGACGGCCGCCTACCGCGAAAGCAGAGGAGATCCCGCGCTCACCGGGAAGTCGTTTCTGGAACAGTGGCAGACTGGTTTCAACGGCCGCCTCGGCGAGCCGTTCTACTTCGACCGGATCGCCCTGTGGACGCTGCTCGCGATCGGCTTCCTGATCACTGTCTCGCTGGTCCAAGCCGTGACCCGGCGGAGCGCCGACCGTGCCGACGAGCAGGAGCGGGCGCGGCTCTCCCGCGAACTGGCAAGCGCGATCTTCGCCGCCGACTTCCACCTCAGCCTGTTCCGGATGGACGACGCGTCCCGGGTCGACCACGCCGCGCGGCAACTCGAGGACGCCGCCGACGAGGCGAGGAAGGCGGGCGCCATCGCGGTCGACCTCCAGAAGCAGGCGCACCAGTCGATGGAACATGCCGAGAAGCTCGCCGCCGCACTGTTGAAGAGCGACGACACGGTGCGGACCGCCGCCGAACGGTTGGCGGACAGCGCCGCGGACATCGGCAAGTGCCTGGCCCAGGTCGCCGCCGCGGCGGCCGATCTGTCCAGTTCCTCGACCGCCGACTCCGAGCGCCTGCGCAAGGCGGTCGCGGAGGCGGCGGTCGAACTGCGCTCCGCGGCGGACGCCGATCGGGAAAGGCTGGGCGACCGCATCGCCGCCGCCCTCGACACGAGTGGCTCGGCGATTCGCACGGCCCTCGACGACTGGCGGACCGAAGGCGCCATGTACTCCCACCGCCACGAGACCACCGCCGACCACCTCGGCCTCATCGTCGGCCGTGTCGAAGAACTGATGGACCGCACGTCCCGCGCGCTCGACACGGTGGCGACCGCCGTCAAGGCCGTGGAGGACCAGTCCGAGCGGCTCCTCGCCGGTCTCCCGCTCGCCGAGGACCTCACCCGCGCGCTCAACGAGGAGTTCGCCGGGCTCCGCGAGGCGGTGGACCGTCTCCAGGACGGGTTGGGCCGGGTGGGCGGTCGGAGGCGATGGTTCCGGTGAACCTGCGGATGCCCGTCGTCGCCGTCGCCGGATGGCTGTTCGCCGACCTTCTGCTCGCGTTCGCCATCGTCGTCCTCGGCACGCAGGACCCACCTCCCCGTCCCGTCGCGCGGCCCAAGCCGCCGTCGCGGCAGGCGCTCGAACGCAGGTTCGTCAAGGTCGAGCTCAGACTCGACGCCGACGACGCCGCGAAGGGCCGCCGTTCGGCCGTCGAGGCCCTCCGCCGCGCCGTCCAGGCCGAGCCCGGCCTACGCGGACGCAAGGCGGGCATCGTGTTGACCTTCGCGGCCCAGCACAACGGTGGCGAGGACTTCGCCCACGACGTCAACGAACTGCTCGGCCGGGCGGACGGCACGCTCTTCGCCGACGTCGCCACCCGCGACTTCCAGCTCCTCGGAGCATCCGGCGGGGAAGTGATGCTCAACATCTACCTCTTCCACAAGAACTGACCACGAGGAGCCCACGGATGACCGAACAGGTTCTCCCCTTCTACCTTGTTTGCGATGAGTCCTGGTCGATGAGCGGTGAGCCCATCGACGCCATCAACGATTCCCTTCCGAAACTTCACGAGGAGATCGGCAGCAACCCGGTCGTCGCGGACAAGACCCGGTTCTGTCTCATCAGTTTCAGCCAGCAGGCCCAGGTCCTTCTTCCGCTTTCCGACCTGAGCGAGGTCACGGCGATTCCCAAGCTGACGGCGGATGGCGGTACCTCGTACAGCAGCGCGTTCGATCTTCTCCGCGCGACCATCGAAAGCGATATCGACCAACTGAAGTCCACCGGACACCAGGTCCTTCGTCCCGCCGTCTTCTTCCTCACCGACGGCCAGCCGAACGACTCCGCCGACTGGGGCGTGGCGTACCAGCGCGTCATCGACCCGGCATGGGGGCCCCGGCCCAACATCCTCGCGTTCGGTTTCGGTGACGTGGACGGACAGACCCTGCAGCGGATCGCCACCGTGCGGGCCTTCATCTCCGATGAATCGATGGAACCGCACCAGGCGTTGAAGGAGTTCGCGAAGTCGTTGATCCGTTCGATCGTCCGGTCCGGTACCTCCGGTGCCTCGGGTGGCGGAATGAGCCTTGCGATGCCCGACCAGGTTCCCGGCTTCACCACCATTCCGGCCGATGTCGTCTGATCACCGAGTGCCGGATCATTCCGATGACGACTGGCGGCACCGACTTCCGGATCCGCCGCCAACGCGGTCCGGCCCGCCCCCGCTCGGGGGTGAGCCGACCCTTCGGCAGGCGGCCCCGGCGGCCCCGGTCGGCGCGTCCCCACCGTCCCCTCCGTCCCCACCGTCCCCTCCGTCTCCACCGTCCCCTCCGTGTCCGCCTGCGGGCGAGAACCGTGAGGAGGTCGTGGCGCCCGCCAGTCCCTCCCTACAGGGTGAGGTGTTCACGAGTCCGCCGACGTATCGCCGGCCGCATCCGAAGGGCGGTGTTCCCCGGGGCCTTCCGCGTTCGGCCGCTCCGGTGCCCGACATGGTGTTGGACGGCGCGGACTTCGAACGCCTCGTCGTCCGGGCCGCGTCACTGCGCGGGGACGAGCACCGCTACTACGGTGAGCCGCGGCAGGACTCCGTCGCGCTCTGGCCGTTGACTCTGGCGGGGCGCGACGCGGTCCTGGCGTGCGTCGCGGACGGCGTCGGAAGCGAGCCGAACTCGCACGAAGGGTCCGCGATGGCCTGCGACCTCCTCCGAGCGGAACTCGAAAGGGACGCCGGAAGCTGGACGTGGGACCACGGCGACGGTTTCGCGGTCACCGCACGGTGGATCGCCGAAGGGATGATCCACCACGCCCAGCGGCGAGGACTCGCCCCCAAATCGTTCTCCACCACGATCATCGCCGCCGTCGTCGACCTCGTGCCGACCGATGGGCGCCATCGGTTCGCCTTGATGCGCCTCGGTGACAGCACGGCCTTTCAGCTGCGGGACGGGATGCTCGCCGAGCTTCCTTCGTTCGGTTCGTCCGATGGGACGATCCTGGACACCGCCACCGACGCGTTGCCGGGCGATCCGCGGGCCGTCCGGACAGCGGTCGGCGAGATCGGCGTCGGCGAGGCGCTCGTCCTGTGCACGGACGGCCTGTCCAATCCGATGCGCGGCGACGAGGTGAGACAACAGCTCCAGGAATGGTGGGCCCGCGACGATGTGCCGGGCATCCTGGAGTTCGGCTGGCAGCTCGGGTTCAGGGCGAAGTCCTTCGGTGACGACCGCTCGGCCGTGTGCATCTGGGGGAGATAGCCGGATGTGGCCGAACGTTACGGATCTGCGACTACGCGACCTGACCCTGGGGGCGGAGGTCGGCTCCGGCGGTCAGGGCAGGGTCCTTGAGGTCCTTGGGGCCGGTGGCGGTCATGTCTTCAAGGAGTATCTGGAACCTCAGAAGGTGAACGGCGCCGTCCTGAAACGGCTGGTCGAACTGCCCGGTGAGCTGTCCCAGGCTGACCGTGACGCCTTTCTGCGGCAGGCGGCCTGGCCGCTGGCGCGCGTCCTCGACGGCGGTACCGTCAAGGGCTTCGTGATGCGCAGGGTGCCGCCGGAGTTCTGGGGTAGAGCGGCCCCGGGGATGAAGCTTCGCGAGGTGCAGTACCTGCTGTTCGAACCGAAGGCCCTGTGGGGGGAGATCCGACCTCCCGACGTGGACGGACGGCTGAAGATCGTCCGCAGGATGGTGGATCTGTTCCGGCTGCTGCACTCCAGGCGGCTCGTGGTCGGTGACGTATCGATGAACAACCTCCTGTGGTCGCGGTCGGGATGCGTGTTCCTGCTCGACTGCGACGGCATCCGCGAGGTCGGAGCGGATCCCGTTCTGCTCCAGCCGTCCACCCCGGACTGGGACGATCCGCTCCAGCCGGCCACGGGACCCGACCTGGACACCGACCGGTACAAGCTGGCGCTGCTTGTCACGCGGGTGCTGGCCAGGTCGTCCAAGCTACGGCCGGGCGAACCTCACCACCTGGTGGCGGGGGTACCGGACCGGATCGCGGGCGAGGTGTCGGCGCTGTTCGCGGCCGCGGCCGGGCAGCGGGGCCTGCGGCCGGACGCGGCGCGGTGGGCCCGGGCGCTCGATGAGCGCGGGGTCATCGAGCTGGGACCGCTGCCGCCGGTGCGTAGGCCGCCGAACCTTCCGCGGGCTCCCCTGGACGGCAGGCGGGGGCAACGGCCGACGATCCCGCTGCCCCCGGTGTGAGCCGTCAGGCGAGATTCGCGAGGAGGGGTGGTAGGTCGTCGTCGTGGACGATCGTCAGGCGGCGGGTCGCCCTGGTCAGGGCCACGTACAGGTCCTGGCCGCCCATGGGGGACTCGGACACGATGCCGGCGGGGTCGACGATGACGACGGAGTCGAACTCCAGGCCCTTGGCCTCCTGCGCGGTCAGGACGACGGTGGGGGAGTCGAGGGCCTCCGGGGTGGCGCCGACGGCGGCGGACGGGAGGGCGTCCAGCACGGCGGTGTGACGGGCGGCGGACGTGATGACGGCGAGGCGGCCCTCGGTGAAGGTGCCGCCGATGCCGTCCGACGCGTCCCCGGTGATGAGCGACAGCTCGGACCGGACGAGCCGCGGCAGATCGGAGACCGGCAGCGCGATCGCGGTGGGCGGTGGACCGTCGTCGCGGACGGGTTCGGGCGGGGTCTGGTCGGGCGCGACGGCGGCGAGGACGTCGGCGGCGACCCGCATGATGGCGGCGGGGGTCCGGTAGTTGACCAGGAGCCGTTGCTCGCGCCACCGGCCGGGCACATAGCGGTCGAGCATCTGACCCCAGGACGAGGCGCCGGCGGCGCTGCCGGTCTGGGCGATGTCGCCGACGACGGTGAGGGAGCGGGTCGGGACGCGCCTCATCACTGTGCGCCAGGCCATCGCCGACAGCTCCTGCGCCTCGTCGACGATCACGTGCCCGTACGCCCATTCCCGGTCGGCCATGGCGCGCTGGGCGGTGGTGAGCGGCGGACCGTCGTCGTGGTGGCGCTCGGCGAGGTCGGCGGCGGAGACCATGTCGAGGTCGGCGAGGCCGGTGGTCTCGATGACCTCGCGGGCGTACAGTTCCTCGGCCGCGCGCCGGGCGCGGTCGGCGCGCCGGCGGGCCGCCCGCGCCGCGGAGTCGTCCTTGCCGAGGAGGTCGGCGGCCTCGTCCAGGATCGGCACGTCGGAGACCGTCCACGGAGCGCCGGACGGACGGTGCAGGAACGCCGCCTCGGCGGGGCTCAACCCGGCTCGGGCGCCCAGGCGGGTCAGGGAGTCGAGGTCGGCGTAGAGGTCGGTGACCAGTTCCTCGGGGGTCAGCTCGGGCCAGAGCGCGTCGAGAGCGGCCTGGACGGACGGCTCGTGCCAGAGGGCCTCCTTGGCCATCCGCAGTTCCGTCTCGTCCAGGAGAGGGGTGTCCTCGGCTTCGTCGATGAGCTCCTGGAGCCACTTGGGCAGGCCGCCGTTCTTGGCGATCTCCTCCAGGGGCTCGTCCATGATGCGCTCGTACTGTTCGGCGCGGTCGACGGCGAGGGCCTCCAGCAGGTCGTGGACGAAGCGGCGCCGCTGGATGTTGTGGGGGACCCGTAGACCGCGGGCGCGGTCGCGGGCCCGCTCGCACGCTTCGGCGTCCACGGTGAGGGTCAGGCCCTCGACCTCGACGCGCAGACCGTCCGCGGGGACGCGCTGCCGGTCGTGGACGGCCTCCCGCACCAGGTCGGCCATCCGCAGATCGCCCTTGACGACGGCGACCGCAGGGTCGTCCATGGCGGTCGCCTTCAGGCCCGGGTACAGCTCCCCGACCGTGGACAGCACGACGTCGGTCTCGCCCAGGCCGGGCAGGACCTGCTCGATGTAGCGGAGGAACGTGGCGTTCGGGCCGACGATGAGGACGCCGCGCCGTTCGAGGACGTCCCGGTGCGTGTACAGCAGATACGCGGCCCGGTGGAGCGCGGCGACCGTCTTGCCGGTGCCGGGGCCGCCCTGCACGACGAGAACGCCGTGCAACCCCGAGCGGATCACCTGGTCCTGTTCCTCCTGGATGGTCGCGACGACGTCGCTCATCCGGCCCGTCCGGCCCCGGCGGAGCGTGGCGAGCAGGGCTGCCTCGCCGACGATGCCGCGCCGCTCGGACTCGGCCAGGCCCTCCAGGTCGAACACCTCGTCGTCCAGCCGGACGACCGCGCGGTCGCGCAGGTGCAGGTGGCGGCGGCGCGCGAGCGTGCCGGGCGCCCCGGAGGTGGCGGTGTAGAACGGGCGGGCCGCGTCGGCGCGCCAGTCGATCAGGAGGGGTTCGCGGTTCTCGTCGCGCAGCCCGACGCGGCCGATGTAGAACGTGTCGCCGGGGCCGTCGGCGTCCGCGCGGTGGTCGATCCGGCCGAAGCACAGGCCGTGTTCGACGCCGCTGAGCCGGGCGAGGCGACGCGCGGCCTCGTCGGTGGCGACGGCGCCCTCCAGCCTGGCCTGGAACGCGCTCCCGCCGCCCGCCGCAGGTCCGGCGCGCAGCGCCGTCTCCGCGCTCTCCCGTTCGGCGTCGAGCCGCGCGTACACACGGGACACGTACCGCTGTTCGGCCTGGATCGCGGCCTGCCGTGACTTTTCCTCGCGCTCGGGGTTGACGGCGTCGGCTTGACGGAGTCCCATACCTCTGCTACGCTCCTAGTTATAGGATGGATTTTCTGTGCGCAACTTGAAGTTGCCAGCCTACCACCCTTCTGTCCGCCCTGCATGATCTTTTCGGGTCTTCCCAACTGATCATTTTTGTTGTGGTGGACGTCATCTCCGCGGTGTCCTCGGGTCACCGGCCTTCGTGAGGCTTTCCGGCGATCGATGCCGGAAGCTCCAGAAAGGTCGCTACTCCATGGCCGACACCGCACGCCGGCTGAACCGGCGAACCTTCCTCATCACCAGCGGACTCGCCACCGCCGTCGCCGCGACCGGCGTCCCGGGACCCGCCCACGCCGCCCCCCGCGCCCGGACACCCGACGGCGATCCGTTCACCCTCGGAGTCGCCTCCGGCGACCCCGGCCCCGACGGGTTCGTCCTCTGGACCCGGCTCGCCCGCAACCCCCTCGCCGAGGACGGGCTCGGCGGCATGCCGTCCCGGACGATCCCCGTCCGCTGGGAGGTCGCCACCGACGAACGCTTCCGCCGCGTCGTGCGCCGCGGCGTCGCCGCCGCCCACGCCCGCTCCGCGCACTCCGTCCACGTCGAACTCGACGGCCTGCGCCCCGGCCACGACTACTGGTACCGGTTCCGCGTCGGCGGCCACATCTCCCCGGTCGGACGGACGCGCACCGCCCCGCACCCCTCCACCTACGGTTCCGCCCTCGCCATGGGCTTCGTGTCGTGCTCCCAGTTCGAACACGGCTACTTCACCGCGTACCGGCGGCTCGCCGAAGAGCACCCCGACCTGATCCTGCACCTCGGCGACTACCAGTACGAGTACAAGAAGGGCGTCTACACCGTCCCGGGCGGCAACGTCCGCGACCACGAGGGCCCCGAGACCGTCACCCTCGGCGACTACCGGCTGCGGCACGCCCAGTACAAGTCCGACCCCGACCTGCAGGCCGCGCACGGCGCCGCGCCCTGGCTCGTCGTCTTCGACGACCACGAGGTCGAGAACAACTGGGCCGACGACGTCCCGGAGAACAACTCCGACACCCCGTCCCCCGAGGCGTTCCGCGCCCGCCGGGCCGCCGCGTTCCAGGCGTACTACGAGAACATGCCGTTGCGCCGCCGCTCCATCCCCCACGGCCCCGACATCCAGGTGTACCGGCGGGTCGCATGGGGCAGGCTCGCCAACTTCCACATGCTCGACACCCGCCAGTTCCGCGACGACCAGGCGTGCGGCGACGGCTACAAGGACTGCCCCGACGCCCTCGACCCGAAACGGTCCATCACCGGCGACCGGCAGGAACGCTGGCTCCTGGACGGCTTCCGCCGCTCCCGCGCCCGCTGGGACATCCTCGGCCAGCAGGTGTTCTTCGCGCAGCGCGACAACACCGCGGGCCCGGTCAAGAAGACCTCCATGGACTCCTGGGACGGCTACGTCGCGTCCCGCGACCGGATCACCAAGGGCTGGCTCGACGCACGGGTCCGCAACCCCGTCGTGCTCACCGGCGACGTCCACGCCCACTGGGCCGGCGACCTCAAAGCCGACTATGACGACCCGGACTCCAGAACCGTCGGCTCCGAACTGGTCTGCACGTCCATCACCAGCGGCGGCGACGGGAGCGACTCCAACCCGGCCGACCAACCCTTCCTCAAGATCAACCCGCACCTGCGCTTCTACAACAACCAGCGCGGATACGTGCTCACGAAGATCGGCAAGGATGAGATGAAGGCCGACTTCACGACGCTGCCCACCGTCCGGACGCGCGATGCCGAAGCCTCCATCAAGGCGACCTTCGTCATCGAGGACCGCGAACCCGGCGTCAAGCAGACCTACCTGCGCCCCCACGACTCGCCCAGAACCAAGTCGCAGTCCGACGAAGAACTCATCCGCCAAACCATCCAGAACGAAACTCAGCCCTGATCCGGCTTCTTCCGGCATTCGGACGCGATCGCAACCGTGGGAAGCGTTGCGGAATTGCGACGATGGCCGGGGTGAGCGCCGTCGGGTCGTGCGATCTCCGCGGTCGTGCGGCCCGGCGGGGCTAGTGGTCGGCCCTGGGGTTCGTCGCCTGGCCGAAGAGGATGTCGTCCAGGTCGTAGGCCACGGGGACTTCCAGCTGTTCGTAGGTGCACGACTCGGGGGTCCGGTCGGGACGCCAGTTGCGGAAACGGGCCGTGTGCCGGAACCGTTCGCCCTCCATCGCCTCGTACGCCACCTCGACGACCAGGTCGGGACGCAACGGCACCCAGCTGAGGTCCTTCTTGCCCGTCCAGCGGGAGATGGCGCCCGGCATCCGGTCGACGGTCGCCTCGGTCTGGCGCGCCCAGTCCGCCCACGGATGCTCCGCGAGATCGTCCAGCCGGTACGGCCGAAGCTCCTCGACCAGCTCGGCGCGGCGCTTCATCGTGAACGACGCCGCCACCCCCACGTGCTGAAGGTTGCCCTGGTCGTTGTACAGGCCGAGGAGAAGCGACCCCACGATCGGGCCGGACTTGTGCCACCGGAAGCCCGCCACCACGCAGTCCGCGGTCCGTTCGTGCTTGACCTTGAACAGGGCCCGCTTGTCGGACTCGTACGGAATGTCGCGGGGTTTGGCGATGACACCGTCCAGCCCGGCGCCCTCGAACTCGTCGAACCAGCGCAGCGCCAGCTCGTAGGAGTCGGACGCGGGCGTCACATGGATGGGCGCCCGCACCTGCGAGAGCGTCTCGACCAGCCGTCGCCGGCGCTCACCGAGCGGCACCTCCATCAGCGACTCGTCGCCCAGGGCGAGCAGGTCGAACGCGATGAACGACGCCGGAGTCTGCTCCGACAGCAGCTTCACCCGGGACGCGGCCGGGTGGATGCGCTGCTGGAGGGCCTCGAAGTCCAGACGGGTGCCCATCGGCAGGACGATCTCCCCGTCGATCACGCAACGTTCGGGAAGCTCGCGCCGCACCGCCTCGACCAGCTCCGGGAAGTACCGGGTGAGCGGCTTCTCGCCCCGGCTGGACAGCTCCACCTCGTCACCGTCGCGGAACACGACGCAGCGGAAACCGTCCCACTTCGGCTCGTACAGCAGATCGCCCTGGGGCATCGTCTTCACCGCCTTGGCCAGCATCGGCGGCAGCGGCGGAAGGATCGGCAGGTCCATCCCCCTATAGTGCGCCCGGGCACCGACAGTCCGACCACGCGGGGGGCGGCATGGCGCGTCCGATGTCGCAGGTCAGCGCGTGTAGCGGAGGAAGAGGAAGTCGTCGTCGCGCAGCACGTGCGCGAGGGTCAGCTCCGGTGGGACGGGCAGCGGCGGGCCGTTCAGGATCCGCGCCGGACGCCCGGCGAGCAGCTGCGGACTCAGCGTGAGGCACAGCTCGTCCAGCAGCCCCGCCGCCAGCACCTGCGCGAGCACAGCTGGGCCGCCCTCGCACAGCAGGCGCCGGTGGCCGCGTGCCGCGAGTTCCGCGACGGCGGCGGGGAAGTCCAGGGACTCCTGCCCGGCGACGATGACGTCGGCGCGCTCCCGCGCGGCCGCCAGCCGCGCCGGATCGGCGGTCGCGGTCGTCAGCACGATCGTTCTGGCCCGCGCCTCGGTGAACAGCGGCGCGTCGTAGTCGAGGTCGAGGGTGCGCGAGACGACCGCCAGCGGCGGGACGGGCGCGCGACCGTCCCGCACGCCGTCCCACGTGTCGGCCGGCAGCACCGGCCCGTAGCCTTCGGCCCGCACCGTGTTGGCGCCGACGAGCACGACGTCGGCGAGACCGCGCAGCAGCAGGAACAACCGCCGGTCGGCGGCGTTGCCGAGGCCGCCGCTGCGTTCGTCGCGCTGCGCCGCGCCGTCCAGGCTGGCGACCATGTTGGCCCGCAGCCACACCCCGTCGGACGGATAGGCGTAGCGCTCGACGAGATCGACCTCGCCCGCCTCCGGAGAAAGAATCCGCATAGGGCCTCGAAGTCTACGGGAGCCTGCGCAGGACGCTCAGGGAGCGGCCGACGACCGGGACGGCGTCACGCGCCTTGACACGGGGACGTTCCCCGACCCCGCCGGGTTCGGCGGTGTCGAGGGCGAACTCCCAGCGTTCGCCGTACTCGCCGCCGGGAAGCGTGAACTCCACGGGATCGGCGCCCGCGTTGATCAGCAGGAGGAACGAGTCGTCGCGGACGCGGCGTCCACGAGGGTCGGGTTCGGTGATGGCGTCGCCGTTGAGGAACACGCCGAGCGACTTGGCGAACCCGACGTCCCAGTCTTCGTCGGTCATGCTCTCCCCGGCGGGCGTGAGCCAGGCGATGTCGGCGGCGGCGCCCGTCCCGGTGCCGGTGAAGAAACGGCGACGGCGGAACACCGGGTGGTCATGCCGCAGCCGCGACAGGGTCCGCACGAACTCCATGTCGTCGGAGTCCTGCCAGCGCACCCAGGCGATCTCGTTGTCCTGGCAGTAGGCGTTGTTGTTGCCGTCCTGCGTGCGGCCCAGTTCGTCGCCGTGCGACAGCATCGGCACGCCCTGCGAGAGGAACAGCGTCGCGAGGAAGTTGCGGCGCTGCCGGGCCCGCAGGTCCAGGACGGCGGGGTCGCGGGTCGGGCCCTCCACGCCGCAGTTCCACGACCGGTTGTCGTCGGTGCCGTCGCGGTTGTCCTCGCCGTTGGCGTCGTTGTGCTTGGTGTCGTAGGACACCAGGTCGGTGAGGGTGAACCCGTCATGGCAGGTGACGAAGTTGATGGACGCCGACGGTCGCCGCGCGCTGTGCTCGTACAGGTCCGACGATCCGGTCAGCCGGGACGCGAACTCCGGCATCGTCGCGTAGGAGCCGCGCCAGAAGTCGCGGACGGTGTCACGGTACTTGCCGTTCCACTCCGTCCACAGCGGCGGGAAGTTGCCGACCTGGTAGCCGCCCTCCCCGACGTCCCACGGTTCGGCGATCAGCTTCACCTGGGACACGACCGGGTCCTGCTGGACGAGGTCGAAGAACGCGGCGAGCCGGTCGACGTCGTGGAGTTCGCGGGCCAGCGCGGACGCCAGGTCGAAGCGGAACCCGTCGACGTGCATGTCCAGGATCCAGTACCGCAGCGAGTCCATGATGAGCTGCAGCGCGTGCGGGTTGCGGACGTTGAGGGAGTTGCCGCAGCCGGTGTAGTCGAGGTGGTAGCGCTTGTCGTCGTCGCGGAGCCGGTAGTAGGACGCGTTGTCGATGCCGCGGAACGACAGTGTCGGCCCGAGATGGTCGCCCTCGGCGGTGTGGTTGTAGACGACGTCGAGGATGACCTCGATGCCCGCCTCGTGCAGGGCACGGACCATCGCCTTGAACTCCAGCACCTGCTCCCCGCACTGCCCGGACGACCCGTAGGCGTTGTGCGGCGCGAAGAACCCGATCGTGTTGTAACCCCAGTAGTTGCCGAGGCCCCGCGCCACCAGCGCGTGCTCGGGGATCGACTGGTGCACCGGCATCAACTCCACGGCCGTCACGCCGAGGTCGAGCAGATGGTCGATCATCACCGGGTGCGCGAGCCCCGCGTACGTCCCGCGCTGCTCCTTCGGGACGCCGGGATGCAGCTTCGTCAGGCCCTTCACGTGCGCCTCGTAGATGACGCTCTCGTGGTACGGGACGCGCGGCGGCCGGTCGTCCCCCCAGTCGAAGAACGGGTTGACCACCACGTTCTTCGGCATGTGGGGGGCGCTGTCGTCCTCGTTCAGCGTGTCGGGATCGGCGAACCGGTACGAGAACAGCGACTCGTGCCACCGGACGTCGCCCTCGACGGCCTTGCCGTACGGGTCGAGCAGCAGCTTCGCCGGGTTGCAGCGGTGCCCCTCCCGGGGGTCGAACGGCCCGTGCACGCGATATCCGTACCGCTGGCCGGGGCCGACGCCCGGCAGGTAGCCGTGCCAGACGAAACCGTCCACCTCCGGCAGCGTCCGCCGCGTCTCGTGCCCGTCGTCGTCGAACAGGCACAGTTCGACGCGTTGCGCCACCTCCGAGAACAGCGCGAAGTTCGTACCCGTGCCGTCCCAGGTGGCGCCCAGCGGATAGGGGTCACCGGGCCACACCTCCCGCATGCCGCAACTCCTCCACCTGGTCGTCCTGGCCCGTCGATTGTGGCCTACCCCGCCGTCGGCCCGCGCATCACGGCGTGCCGTCAGAGTGTCACGCGTAACAGGACGCCCGGCGAGGGCGCCGCGTCAGCATAGGCGCGGTGTGGGAGCGGTCGCGTCAGAGCCGCTGCGTCCAGACGCCGGCGGGGTGCTGCCGCGGGGGAAGCCACAGCCACGGCTGCGAATGGCGGAACCGCAGGTCGGTGCCGGGCTGCCAGGGGAACAGGCCCTCCCGGTTGGGCCATACGACCTGGAGCATCGGCGGCGTGGGACGCCGGTAGAACGCGACGGCCCCGCCGAACATCGCGTCGTACCAGAGCGGATCGGTCTCGCGGAACGCGGCCGCCTGGCCGCGGACGACACCGTCGCGGCGTTCGCCGTCGGTGGGGAGGCGCCCGTCGGCGGTGTGCCGGCCGAGCGTGTTCAGCGACTCCTCCATCTCGTAGACGTCGCCGCCGAACATGGCCAGCTCGGGCGCGCCGTGACTGTGCCACAGACCGATCGTGTACGCCCACCCCGGCCCGTCGTCGTCGGGGTGCACGAGGACGACGCTCCAGCCGTACTCGGTGATGTGCACGATCGTGCGGAGCTGGAAGTTGTCCAGACGGTCGCGGTCACCGTGGTTACAGATCACGCAGGTGCACGGGGTGTGGCCGTCGGACATGGCCTTCAGTTTAGGATCCATCGGTGCTCGGCATCGCTTCGTCTCCGGTGACCGGTCACCAAAATACGCCGGTGTCCGCAGGTCTGGCCTCGTGGGCGCTCCGCACGTCCGGTCCGGTGACCAGGCGGCAGACCATCGTCGCGAGCAGCAGCACGGCGGGCAGCGCGAGCGGGACCGCGGTGAGCGGCGCGATCGTGGCGACCCGCAGCGCCGTCCCGCCGCACAGGCCCGCGACGCCGAGACCGTCGCCCTGACGGCCCGCCGGCACCGCCACCGCGATGATCGCGGCGGCGACGGACAGGCCCGCGGCCGGCAACGCGAGGATCCGGCGGCGGACGAAGAAGCCCAGCCCGACGCCCGCCGCGCCGAGCACCGGCAGGGCCATCGCCGCGAGCCAGCGGACCGGCCGGGGCCGCAACTCGACGCGTACCACCGGCGGCGGCGCGTCGGCGCGCAACCGCCACGCCAGGGGCCCGGACGACCCCGTGTCCGCCTGCCCCGTGTCCGCCTGCCCCGTGTTCGCATGCCCCGTGTTCGCGCGCACCGTGGCCGGTACGGACGGCAGCCGCAATCTCATGGTCGTGTCACGGAAGCCCCGCGCGGCGAGCACCCGGACGGCGGCGGCCGTGTCGATCCGCAGCGACGGCGCGGGTCCCGTCCGGTAGGCGCGGCGGATCTCGACCCGGGCGAACGGCAGACCGCGATCCCGCTCGGTACGGGCACGGGCCGCCCACGCCCCGGGGAACGTCGCCGCGGCCACCCGCCGGGCCAGGGCACGCACGTCGGCGTCCGAACGCAGCCGCCCCGCCGCGTGCAGGTCCAGCAGGGCGTTCCCGTCCGGCAGTATGACGACACGGAACCACGCCCGCTGCGGCGGCGCGGGACCGCCGCCCGCGCACCCGGCGAGCACGGCGACGGCGAGCACGGCCGCGGCGAACGCGGCGAGCCGCCGAACCGACACGGGAGCCTCCGGGGGTGGGCACTGGTCGAACCAGCATGGCCGATTCAGGTCGCACCGGCGTCTCGTTCCGGTGACGGTGGATTCGCCGGGCGCCCCTCGACGAGGCCGGACGACCACCCCTGAAACGCTGACCGACCTGGTCAAACACCGTCGCCGGCGGCGTTGGACGTCATGGACATCCATACCGCGGGCCGGGCACGGCCGTTGGGGGCGAGAGGTTGACCGTTTCAGTGGCCGGGGCAGAAAGTTGCTTCTGTGGTCGACGAGGATCACCCAATGCCCCCGAAGTAGAGGTTCACCAAATGGTCGATGTCATCGGCGCCGGATTCGGACGCACGGGAACCATGTCGCTCAAACTCGCCTTGGAGCAGTTGGGGTTCGGCCCCTGTTACCACATGGCCGAGTTGACCGAGCATCCCGAGCAGATCCCGGTATGGCGTGACGCCGCGCGCGGGAAGAAGCCCGACTGGCGCCGCTTGTTCGCCGACTACCGATCCGCCGTCGACTGGCCCGCGTCCAGATTCTGGGACGAACTCGCCGACGTCTTCCCGTCCGCGAAGGTGATCCTGACCGTCCGGGACCCGCAGCGCTGGTACGACAGCACCGCGTCGACCATCCACCGCGTCGCCATGGCCTACTCGGAATCCGACGAGGACGGCGGGCTGATCGCCGACATCCAGAAGGTCGCCACGGACGTCATCTGGGACGGTGTGTTCGACGGGCGCTTCGCCGATCGCGACCACGCCCTCAACGTCTTCACCGAGCACACCGAGACCGTCCGCCGGACGATCGCGCCCGAACGGCTGCTGGTGTTCCAGGTCAGCGACGGCTGGGAACCGCTGTGCGAATTCCTCGGCGTTCCGGTCCCGGACGAACCGTTCCCGCGCAGGAACGACCGGGAGGCGTTCGCCGAATGGGTGGAGGAGTTGTCGACACGCGCGGGACACCAGGGGGAAGGGTGACGCGGTGTGGTTAGCCGGAAAGGTCGCGAAAGGCGCGGAACCGCAGCCGAATGATCGGTGTATGACGTCCTCGACCCGGCTCTCGACACGGCTCTCGACACCGCGCTCGACCTGGGGCGAGGTCCATCCTCCTGAAGTGGTGGGACGATCTCGTTCGCGCGGCGGATTGCCCACCGTCACCGGGGGCATACCGTCGAAGCCATGAGTCAGTCCAGTCCACAGCCGGAGCGGTCCTCCCCGCACCGCCCGCAGGACCGGCGGCAGGAACTGCATCCCGACCGGCCCGTCGCCGAACCCACCGAGGTCACGGCGGCGTCCGACACGGCAGGCGCGCCCGACGCCGTCCGCGCACCCGACCGGGTGCGCGCGTCCGACGCCGAGCGGGAGGCCGTCGTGGAGCGGTTGCGGATCGCCTCCGTCGAGGGACGGCTCACCTTCGAGGAACTGACCGAGCGCACCGAGGCCGCCTACGCGGCCGTCACCCGCGGCGATCTCGACGCCATCACCGCCGACCTGCCCGGCATGGGCGCCCCCGGCGCCGAGCCCGCGCCGCTCCAGGTGAAGCGCCGGTTCAGCGCCGTCATGGGCGACTGCAAGGAGCGCATCGTCGGCCGTATCGACGGCCCGCTGGAGGCCGTGTCGGTGATGGGCGACGTCGAACTCGACCTGCGCGGCGCCCAGGTCCCGAGCGGCGAGGTCACCGTGACCGCCACCGCCGTGATGGGAGACGTCAAGATCATCGTCCCGGACGGCGTCCGTGTCGAGGTGACCGGTCACAACTTTCTGGGCGACCGCAGGATCGCGGTCCGGGAGCCCCATCCCGGGGCGCGTGTCCCCGTGGTCCGGGTCAACGCGACCGTCGTGATGGGCGACGTCAAGATCGTCGATGACGAGCACCATGCGCCGCTGCGCCGCGCGATCGCCGACCGGTGGCGCGACCGCACGTGATCCGCGACCGCACGTGACCCGCATCCGACCCGTACCCGACCGCCCACGGCGGCCGGGTACGGGTCAGACCGCGGTGGCCGCGCGGGCCGTCTCCAGCGCCTCGTCGTAGCGGTGCACGACCAGTTCGGCGACCTCCGGGGCCGCGCCGAGGACCGGTGAGACCACGGCGGCGCCCGCGGCGAGCGTCTCCGCCCTGACCTTGTCGGCGAAGTGACCCGGTGCCAGGAAGTACGACGCCACCGCCACGCGGCGGGCGCCCGCGTCGAGCAGGGCCGTCACCGCCTCCGCCGGGGTGGGCCGGGCCGCCGACGCGTACGCCGCGACCACGTCCGACCAGCCGCGGGACCGCCACCGCCGGGCGAGGCCCGCGATGGTGGCGTTGGCGGACGCGTCGCTGGACCCGGCCGAGACGAGGACGACGGCCGTGTCCGGGTCGCCCGGCGCGACACCGGCCTCGGCGAGGCGGCGCTCCAGGGCGGCCGTCAGCAGCGGATGCGGTCCGAGCGTCCCGGCCGTGCGGAGCCCGAGCCGGGGATGCCGTCCCCGCACCCGGTTCAGCACGCCCGGAATGTCGGTCTTGCTGTGGTAGGCGGCCGTGAGCAGCAGCGGCAGCACCACCGCCTCGTCCGCGCCGGCGCGGGCCAGCCCGTCCAGGACGCGGCCGGGCGTGGGCGCGGCGTGGTCGAGGAACGAGGCGTGCACGGGCACGTCCGGCCGCCGGGCCCGGACGGCGTCCAGCAGGGCGGCGACGGTGGCGGCGGCGCGCGGGTCGCGGCTCCCGTGCGCCACCGCCACCATCGGCCGGCTCACAGGTGGATACCGCACTCGGTCTTGCCCAGCCCGGCCCAGCGGCCGCTGCGCGGGTCCTCGCCGGGCGCGACCGGACGGGTGCACGGCGCGCAACCGATCGACGGGTAGCCGTCGTAGTGCAGCGGGTTCACCAGAACCCCGTTGTCCTCGATGTAGTTGTCCATGTCCTCCTGGGACCAGCCCAGGATCGGGTTGACCTTGACCATGCCGCGCTTGCGGTCCCACTCGACGACCTTCCGGTCGCGGCGGCTGGCGGTCTCGTCCCGGCGGATGCCGCTGAACCACGCCATGTAGCCCTCCAGCGCCCGGCCGAGCGGCTCCACCTTGCGCAGGTGGCAGCACAGGTCGGGGTTGCGGCCGAACAGGCGGGGGCCGAGCGCGGCCTCCTGCTCCTCGACCGTGCGGGACGGGGTGACGTTGATGACGTTCACCGGGTAGACGGCCTCGACGGCGTCGCGGGTTCCGATCGTCTCGGCGAAGTGGTAGCCGGTGTCGACGAACAGCACGTCGATGCCCGGCTTCACCTTCGACACCAGATGGATCAGCGCCGCGTCCGACATGGAGGAGGTGAGGCAGATGCGGTCGCCGAACGTGGCGACGGCCCACCGGATGATCTCCAACGTGGGCGCGCCCTCCAGCGCGGCCGCCGCGGATTCGACGATGTCCTCCAGGTCCAGGGTAGGTCTGTCGGTCTCCAGAAGAGTCACCGAGGGATCTCCTTGCTCGCGGTGCGGGGAGCTCCGACACCGAGGAATTTCAGCGTGAAGGATCGAAGGCAGTCGGGGCAGAACCACGAGCCGTGTTCCGCACGGGGTTCGAGGTTCTCCTCGCCGCAGTAGGGGCAGTAGAACGGCGCCATGCGCTCACTCATGCCCGCGTCCGCTCACTTGAGGTCCGCCTCGTCGGCGCGGTGCACCCAGGCGGCGAACGTCTCGCCGTCGGTGCGCTGCTCGTCGAACTTGCGGACGACCCGCTCCACGTAGTCGGTGAGCCCCGCCGACGTGGTCTTCAGCCCGCGGACCTTCTTGCCGAACGACGCGCCGAGCTGTCCGCCGAGGTGGATCTGGAAGCCCTCGACCTGGTCGCCGTTCTCGTCCACGACGAGCTGGCCCTTCAGGCCGATGTCGGCGACCTGGATGCGGGCGCACGCGTTGGGGCAGCCGTTGACGTTGATGGTGAGCGGCTGGTCGAAGTCGGGGAGCCGCTTCTCCAGCTCGTCGATCAGGTCCATGGACCGCTGCTTGGTGTCGACGATCGCGAGCTTGCAGTACTCGATGCCGGTGCACGCCATCGTGTGGCGGCGGAACGTCGACGGACGGACCTGCAGGTCGTGCTTCGCCAGTTCCGCGGCGAGCTCCTCGGTGTTCTCCTCGGGGACGTCCAGGATGACCATCTTCTGCTCGTTCGTCGTCCGGACCCGTCCGGTGCCGTAGCGCTCGGCCAGGTCGCCGATGACGCCCAGCAGCTCGCCGTTCACGCGGCCGACGCGCGGCGCGAACCCGACGTAGAAGTTGCCGTCCTGCTGCGGGTGGATCCCGACGTGGTCGCGGCGGGGGAGCGGCGCGGCGGGCTCGGGGCCGTCCGGCAGCGCGTAGCCGAGGTACTCCTTCTCCAGCACCTCGCGGAACTTCGCCGCGCCCCAGTCCTTCATCAGGAACTTCAGCCGGGCGCGGCTGCGCAGCCGCCGGTACCCGTAGTCGCGGAAGATCGAGGTGACGCCGTGCCACACCTCGGTGGCCTGCTCCGGCTTGACGAACACGCCGAGGCTCTGCGCGAACATCGGGTTGGTGGACAGCCCGCCGCCGACGAACAGCGCGTACCCGGTCTCACCGGCCTCGTTCACGACCCCGACGAACGCGATGTCGTTGATCTCGTGGACGGTGCAGTGCGCCGTGCAGCCCGACATCGCCGTCTTGAACTTGCGCGGCAGGTTGGAGAACTCGGGGGAACCGATGTACCTGTCGTGGATGTCGCGCAGCTGCGGCGTCGCGTCGATGACCTCGTCGGCCGCGATGCCGGCGAGGGGACAGCCGATGATGACGCGGGGGACGTCGCCGCACGCCTCCATCGTGTGCAGCCCGACCGCTTCGAGGGCCTCCCAGATCGCGGGGACGTCCTCGATCCGCACCCAGTGCAGCTGGACGTTCTGCCGGTCGGTGATGTCGGCGGTGCCGCGCGCGTACCGGGTGGAGATGTCGGCGATCGTGCGGAGCTGCGGGCCGCTCAGCTGCCCGCCGTCGATCCGCACCCGCATCATGAAGTAGCGGTCCTCGAGGTCCTCGTCCTCGAGCGCGCCGGTCTTGCCGCCGTCGATGCCGGGGCGGCGCTGCGTGTACAGGCCCATCCAGCGGAACCGGCCGCGCAGGTCGGCCGGGTCGATGGAGTCGAACCCGGTCTTGGAGTAGATCTCGATGATGCGGCGCCGGACGTTCAGACCGTCGTCGTTCTTCTTGTTCTCTTCGTTCTTGTTGAGAGGTTCGTGATAGCCGAGGGCCCACTGGCCCTCGGCCTTCTTGCGCTTGATCGCGGGTGGCACGGCGCGCGTCCTCATCTGTGATGTGAGGGACGCGTAGCGCACCGGCAGTCAGGAGCGGCCGGCTCGGCACTGAGCTGGGTGAGTCAACGATGACGCCGATGCACCACGCGCCCGGCTGAGCAGGGGCGTGGTCGGAGCGTCACCGACAGATCGCGCTGCGGACGCGGAGAAAGTCGACGTGCCGGCGCTTGGCCAGCAACGGGTCCGCGGCAGTCATACCTGAACTGTGACATGCCGTCTTGCGGACTGTCCAGTTACGTCCCCCATACGGACGGGTGAGATGTGTCATCCTTGCCGTCTCCAATTCACCGGCGGCTCGGCCTCGTCGCCCGCGGGACCGGTGGTGGGGTCGCTCCCGGACGGCCGCGGTTCGCGTGTCGCCGTTCCGGGATGGTGCTGGCAGTCGCACCAGGACCCGCCGCGGCACTCCTCGTGGCGGCGCTCTCGGCACGACTGGCATATCACGCCTTCCATTGTCACCGATGGACGCCGATGCCTCGTCCCTGCCTCGTCCGTGCCTCGTCCCACACCTCCGCCCTCGTCCGGTACGTCCGGAGACGATCATGGTCGGGTGGACGTTCCGCTCCGTCAAAGCGGGTATGGCGGAAGTGATGCGCGGGGAACGCGGGGGAAACCTGCGAGATGATCGGGCGGGGGAGGCGGTCGTAACGCGACGCGCGGAGCGGATCACCACGATGGGCGGTGGAGCGAACCGGAAGGTGAGCCCCCGGCGAGAGGTTCGGATGGGCGATGCGGCATGTTCCGGGGGCGTAACGCTCTACGGTGGGGCGGTGTGACCACCGTCTCCGACGCCGCGGGCGTCTCCCCGGCCGGGGACCCCCGACCCGAGGGCGACCCCGGCGGCCCCGCCCCGGGCTCCGGTCCCGACGACCGGGAGCCCGGACGCGACCTGGCCGGTCGTGCCCGCGCGACGGTCGAGACATGGGGTCGGGTCGGCTGGACCCTGGTCAAGGACACGGCGGTCGGCGCGTTCCGGTACCGGGTGACGGGACTGGCCGCCGAGGCCGCGTTCTTCGCGTTGCTGTCGCTGCCGCCGCTGGTCCTCGGGCTGATCGGCACGATGGGGCACCTGCGCGGCGCGATCGGGCCGGGCACCGTCGCCGAGATCCGCGCGTGGGCGATCGAGCATTCCCAGCAGGTCCTCACCAGGGATGCGGTGGACAACACCGTCGCCCCGCTGATCGACGACGTGATCAAGGGCGGCAGCCCCGACATCGTGTCGCTCAGCTTCCTGCTCTCGCTGTGGGCGGGTTCGCGTGCCACCAACGTCTATGTGGACACCATCACCATCGCCTACGGGCTGTCCGGGATCCGCGGCGTGATCCGCACCCGGCTGCGCGCGTTCTTGCTCTACCTCATCGGCCTGCTGCTCCTGCTGGTCGTCGTCCCGCTGCTGGTGGCCGGGCCCACGCTGGTGCGCAAGGCGTTGCCGGAGAGCGCCGAGGCCGTCCAGTTGCTGTACTGGCCGGTCGTGGTGACCCTGTCGATCGTCTTTCTGGCGACCCTCTACCACGTGAGCGTCCCGGTGCGGACGGCGTGGTCGCGGGCCGTGCCGGGCGCGGCGGTGGCGCTGCTGATCTGGATCGTCGGCAGCATCACGCTGCGGATCTACCTGACCGGGTCGCTGAGCGGCGTGTCGGTGTACGGGTCGCTGGCCGCGGCGATCGCCCTGCTCGCCTGGCTGTACGTCGCGGCGCTGGCGGTGCTGATCGGGGCGACGCTGAACGCCGAGATCGACCGGCGGTGGCCGAGCGAGATCACCGCCCGTGCGCGGGCCGAACTCGCGGCGGAGGACGAGCGACCGCAGCACGGCGAGGACGACGGGCCGGACGTTCGACCCGACGGCCGGGCCGAGGGCGAGGCGGAGTCCGGGGGGCCGGGAGGTAAAAACAGCGCCGGTTGAGGGCCTGAAAAGGCGAAACATGTCGTAACCTCGCCTGACATGACCCCCCGAGTGGACCGAGGCCGGCTCCGGACCGTGACCGGCACGATCGCGACGTCCGAGATCACCGGGCCGGTGCTGTCACACGAGCACCTGCGGATGGACCTGCGCTGGCCGGCGCGTCCGCGGCTGGCCGAGTCCGACCCGCGCCGGTTCCTGGACGAGGAGAAGCCCGTCCAGCGGGAACTCGCCGCCCTGCGCAGGGAGCACGGCCTCGGGCTCGTCGTCGACCTGACCTGCTCCGGCATGGGACGCGACGCCGCCGCGCTCACCCGGATCAGCACCGGGGCGCGGGTCGCGGTCGTCGCCGGGACGGGCGTGTTCACCGAGCCGTTCCATCCGTCGTACGTCCGTGAGGCCCTGGACGCCGACCGCGACGGGGGGACCGCGGCCCGGGACGGCCGGTCCGGTGTCGACCGGTTGGCCGAGCGGCTCCTCGCCGAGGTCGGGTTCGGCCTGGACGGCACCAACGCGCTGCCCGGTGTCATCGGTGAGATCGGCACGTGGGGCGAGGCGCCGACCGAGACCGAGGAGCTGTGCCTGCGCGCCGCCGCGCGGGCGGCCCGCTACTCGGGGCTGTCGGTGGCGACGTACGGCCGCGCCGGCCTCGCCCAGCTGGAGATCCTCACCGCCGCCGGGCTGTCCCCGGACCGCGTCGCCGTCGGCCAGCAGGACCGCGTCGACGACCCCGGCCTGCACCGCAAGATCGCGGAGACGGGCGCCTATGTGTCGTTCGGCACGCTCGGGCTCGCGGGGGAGGACCACGCGGCGATCGGCGCCCGCGTCCGCTTCGTCATGGATCTGCTGGAGGCCGGGCACGCCTCGCGGGTGCTGCTGAGCACGGGGGTGTCCCGGATGACCCGGGTCACGAAGTACGGCGGCGCCGGGTACGGCTACCTCTTCGACACGTTCCTGCCCGCGCTGCGGGCTGCGGGCGCGGACGACGCGACCCTCGACGCGATCCTGCGCGACAACCCGCTGCGCTGGCTCACCGGTTCCGCCTGAGCCGTCCGGGCCCGTACAGGCCCCGTACAGGCCCGGCGGCCCTTCCCCGGCGGGCGTCGCGGACGTCGGTAACGGTGGCGGGAGTGGGTAGGGCTTCCCCCGGAAGGGGGTGCGCCGATGTCCTGGAACAGAACCTCACGCGGAGGCTTCCAGCAGACCGAGACCGTCCGGCTCCCCTACACCGACCGCACCGATGCCGGGCGGGTGCTCGCCGAGCGACTCGTCCCGATGGGGTTGGACGGCGCGGTCGTCCTCGCGCTGCCGCGCGGCGGGGTTCCCGTCGGCTACGAGATCGCGACACGGCTCGGATCGCCGCTCGACGTCCTGGTGACCCGCAAGATCGGCTATCCGCCGCAGCCCGAGCTCGGGGTCGGGGCGATCGCTGAGGGAGGCTCGCCGGTGTTCGACGGCGCGCTGCTGCGCAGGCTCGGGCTCGGCGAGGCGGACCTGGCCGGCACGGTGGAGGCCGAGCGCGCCGAGCTGGACCGCCGGGTGGCGGTCTACCGGCGCGGGCGCCCGCTGCCGGAGACCGCCGGACGGTCGGTGATCGTCGTGGACGACGGCCTGGCCACGGGCGGGACCGCGCGGGCCGCCGTACGGGCGCTGCGCGAGCGCGGCCCGTCGCGGCTGGTGCTGGCGGTGCCGGTGGGCGCCGCCGAGACCGTCCACGGCCTGGAACCCGAGGTGGACGACCTGGTGGTGCCGGCCGCTCCGGGGGAGTTCCGCGCGGTCGGGCAGTGGTACCGCGACTTCGAGCAGCTCACCGACGAGAACGTGATCGCCTGGCTGGACCGGGCCGCGCGGGCCCGGGGAGCGGGCTGAGCCGCCGCCGGACGGCGACGCCGCCGTCCGAACAAATGGTGTGGCGAATTCTGGCAATTGGCCACGCGGCGGACGCCCCTTGCGGTAATGGCGTGGATTCGCGGAATGTCCCGATGATGAGCCCTGACATGTGACGCACTTGTGACACTGCCGGGACGAAGCGACCCGACCCGATCGAGGGCCCCGTTCGCGGGACCGGGACCGGGCAACGCAAACGGCCCCGCGATGCGGGGCCGTGTCGTTTTCTTGGTGGCGTGCCGGGGTTCGCGATGGGAGCGTTCTGGCGCCTGCGTACCGACCCTCCGTCGAGCCCTGCCGGCCGATCCCGCCGGTCGGGCTCCGCCGACTGGCTACGCGGCGTTGGCGCGGCGCATCCGGCGGCGACGCTCGGAGGCGCGCTCGTCTTCGTTGAGGCCGCCCCACGTGCCGTACTTCTCGGGCCTGGACACCGCGTAGTCCAGGCAGTCCGTACGGACGGGGCAGCCCATGCAGATCTGCTTGGCCTTGCGTTCGCGGATCTCCCGCTCGGGCTGGCGCTCACCGTCGGGACCGAAGAAGAGGACGAGGTCTTCCCCCCGGCACGCCGCGGCGTCCTGCCAGCCCCAGCTGGGACGAGGGAGGTTTGCCTGCCGACGTACCTGAGCCATGGAACACCCACCTTGATTGGTTCGAACAAATTCGGGACATGGACGCTCGACATGCTTCGAGTGACATGAAGTCAGAAGCGCCGAATGGTCCAACGTCTGGAGTTGCCGCTCTGTTCCCGTCCGGTTACTCCGGAAACCAGGTGACGTGCGACAGGGAGACCCTCGAATGGGGCCTCAGTGAGATTACACGAGGGCCGCCTCGTTGAGAAGGGTGAGTTCCCTAACAAGGTAGGTTTTCAGGTTCTCCCCGCAGTCCGGTCCACAGGGGGCGGACTGCTGGACGGCCTCCACGACGATGTGGTAGCGGCTCCCTTGTACGGTAACAACCCCTTTGTGCCGAGATGTTCCCGTGATGGGTTTCACGGTCACGTCGGTCACGTCGTCCAGCCCGAGCCGCCCGGTGTGGGCCCGGACGAAATGCTCGACGGCCTGCGCGGGCTCGGACGTTCCCGCACGTCCGCGCAGCCGGTCGAGGACGACCTCGCCCCGCAGGTAGGCGTTCGCCGCAGCCACCGCCTCCGCCTCGCCGAGGTCGCCGTAGCAGATCCCGTGGGGCAGGCACACCAGGTTCGCCGCGAACCGGTCGCCGCCGACGTGGGTGGTCTCCCACACCCGGCGGCCGAAGCGGGCGGTGAGCGACCGGGCCAGCGGCGCGCCGGTGCGGGCGCAGCAGGCGTTGCGGCGGCCGTGCGTGCAGACCAGGAACACCGGCTCAAGCACCCGGTCGCCGAGGCCCGGCGACCGTCCGGCGGCGAGCGCGTCCAGGTCGAGCTCGGCCAACTCGGCCGGGTCGGCGAGTTCGCGCCCCTCGATCCAGGCGCGTTCCCCGTGCGAGAACACGGCGTAGACCTGGACGGGCGGTACGGCGCGGCGGCGTCCCGCCCGGCGGATCAGCTGGGGACGGACGCCCGCCAGCAGGGCGGCCCGCACGGCCTCGGCGACCGGAACGGGTCGGGCGAGGTCCGCCACGTGCTCGGGCCAGGGGCCGGGATGCTCGATGAGCAGCCACGACCGCGCCTTCTCGGTGGCGCTCGCCAGACACGGCCGTTGGCCGGTGTGGCTACCCGGGCAATGCCCGCAGCCGTTGCCGCGCGTCACAAGAGTCCCCCGTTGATCTTCCGGCAATTAGGTAAGGATAACCTAACGTGCATCGGTCAAACATGTCGGGGGAGTGCGTTCGGACGGTCAGCGGGTGACACCGTGGTGGACCTCACGCCAAGCGTTGAGCAGCCCCTTCGCGACCGGAAGCGCGGCCGCCCGGTCGGACGCGACCAACCCGATCCGGGTGCGCCGATCGAGCAGGTCACCGGTGTCCAGCGCGCCCTCGTGCCGCACCGCCCACGCCAACTCCACGCCGAGCACCGGCAGCCCCGGGACGACCGGTTCCAGCAGGGCCGGGTCGTCCCCGGCGAGAGTGACCAGCATCGGCGCCTCCGTCCCGTACCGCTGGACGAGGCGCGCCGGCGCGTCCAGCGCGTCGAGCGGCCCGCGCGACGCCGCGCCGACGAGGGGGAGCCGCGCGGTGCGACTCGGGCCCGCGTCCAGGCCGCCCGCGCGGACGGCCGCGTCGACGGCGTCCTGCGCCATCCGCCGGTAGGTGGTGAGCTTGCCGCCGACGATCGTGACGACCCCGTCCCGCGAGGTCAGCACGGCGTGCCGCCGGGAGATGTCGGCGGTGCTGCGGCCGTCACCGAGATCCAGCAGGGGACGGAGCCCGGCGAACGCGCCGACGACGTCCGCGCGCCGGACGGGGACGTCCATGGCCGAGTTGAGGACGTCGAGCAGGAACCCGATCTCGCCGTCCGTCGGCTCCGGCACGTCCGGGATCGGGCCGTCGGTGGGCTCGTCGGTCAGGCCCACGTAGACACGGCCGTCGCCCTGCGGCATGACCAGCAGGAACCGGCTGGCCGCGTCCGGCACGGGCACCTGTGTCCCGGCCGTGGGACCGCGCAGCGCCTCCGCCCGCACCACGAGGTGGGTGCCGCGCGACGGGCGCAACCGGACCCCGTCCACCAGCCCGCCCGCCCACACCCCGGTCGCGTTCACCACCGACCGCGCCCGGACGGTGAACTCCCGGCCGGTCAGCTCGTCCCGCACCCGCGCCCCGTCGCCGGAGAGCGCGACCGCGCGGCAGCGGGTGAGGACGCGGGCGCCGTGCCCGGCCGCGGTCCGGGCGATCGCGGTGACGAGCCGCGCGTCGTCGGCGAGCTGGCCGTCCCACGACAGCAGCCCGCCGCGCAGCCCGTACGGGCGCAGCGCCGGCGCCAGCCGCAGCGTCTCGACCGCCGACAGACGCCGCGGCCCCGGCAGCGTCGACCGCGGGGTGCGCGCGGCGAGCCGCAGCGCGTCCCCGGCGCGGTAGGCGGCCAGGGTGGCGATGGCCCGGGAACGCGGCACGAGCGGCGTCAGCGGCGTGACGAACGGCAGCGCGCGGACGAGATGCGGCGCGGTGTGCCGCATCAGCACACCGCGTTCGACCGCGCTCTCGTGCGCCACGTCCACCTGCCCGGACGCCAGGTAGCGCAGCCCGCCGTGGATCAGCTTGGAACTCCACCGGGACGTGCCGAACGCCAGGTCGTGGGCGTCGATCGCGGCGACGGACAGGCCCCGGGACGCGGCGTCCAGCGCGGCGCCCGCCCCGGTCGCGCCGAGGCCGACGACCAGCACGTCCAGGACCTCGTCCGGGAGCGCGGCTAGCTCGCGTTCCCTGCGTGCGGCGTTGAGCGACGTGCGCGGATCCGGGGTCTTCACGGCGCGAGCATCCTCTCCAGGATGTGGTGCAGTTCGGCGTCGAAGGCGTCGGGGCCCAGATCGGGATCGGCGTCGTCGATCATGGTCGGCGCGGACAGCACGTAGGTCTGCACGACCAGCAGCACCGCCCGCGCCTGCCGTGCCGGATGGTCGCGGCGAATCGTGCCGTCGGCGTGGCCCGCCCGCAGCACCTCCTCGAACAGCTCCAGGAACACCAGTTGGCTCTCGCCGCAGCGGTCCAGGACGTAGGGGAGCAGCAACTCCGGGTCCACCTCGACGATCTTGCGGAGCAGCGGATGGTCGCGGAACGTCCGCACGCCGGCGACCAGGCCGGCCACGAACCCGGGCCGGACGGGACCGTCGTCGTCCGGCGGTTGCAGCGAGTCGCCGAGCCCGACCCACTCGCGGGTCATCAGATCGGTGACGATCGTGCGGACGTCCGGCCAGCGGCGGTACAGCGTCATCCGCGACACGCCCGCGCGGCGCGCGATGTCGGTGAGCGTCGTCCGGCGCACGCCGACGGCCAGTACGCAGTCGCGGGCGGCGTCCAGGACGGTGTCATCGGCGGTCCGCCTGTTGTGACGATTCGACGTCATGTGTCACAGTGTAAGCCCGGTGGTCGATCAGCCGGCAGGCCCAGGACGGGGGAGGCGTGCGGTGCGGACGAGGGACATGCTGTGGAGCGGCTGGGGCGACCCCGACCGGGCCGCGCCGCTGCCGGAACCGGTGGTGGCGCTGCTGCGCGACCTGCTCGGTGTCCGGCCGGGGGAGACGGCGCCGGTCGCGCTGGCGGACGTCGAGGTCCCCGAGCCCCGGCTGCCGGCGGAGATCCTGACCGCGCTCGCCCGGATCGTGGGCGACCGCAACGTCCGCGCCGACACCGAGACGCGCGTCCGGCACACGCGCGGCAGGTCGACGCCCGACCTGCTGCGCATCCGCGCCGGGCAGGCGTCCGACGCCCCGGACGCGGTCGTCCTGCCCGGCACGCACGACGAGGTCGTCGCGGTGCTGCGGGCCTGCGCCCGGTACCGGGTCGCGGTGGTCCCGTTCGGTGGCGGCACCTCGGTCGTCGGCGGTCTCGCCCCGAGCGGTCCCGGGGGCGCACCGGACGCGTTCGTCGCCCTCGACCTGCGGCGCATGGACGCGCTCGTCTCGATCGACGAGGTGTCGCGGACCGCCGTCCTGCAACCCGGCCTGCGCGCCCCCGCCGCCGAGACGCTGCTGGCCGAGCGCGGCTACACCCTCGGACACTTCCCGCAGTCGTACGAGTGGGCGTCGATCGGCGGGTTCGCGGCGACCCGGTCCAGCGGACAGGCGTCGGCCGGGTACGGGCGGTTCGACGACCTGGTCGTCGCCCTCACCGTCGCGACGCCGGAGGGCGACCTCGACCTCGGCCGGGCGCCGCGGTCCGCCGCCGGGCCCGATCTGCGGCAGCTCGTCCTCGGCTCGGAGGGCGCCCTCGGCGTGATCACGTCGGTGACCGTCCGGATCCAGCCCGTCCCGGAGGCACGCGCGTACGAGGGCTGGCGCTTCGCGTCGTTCGACGAGGGCGCCGCCGCGCTGCGACGCCTGGCCCAGGACGGACCGCTGCCCGCGGTGCTGCGCCTCTCCGACGAGACCGAGACCATGGTCGGCCTCACCGACCCGTCCGCGCCCGGAAACGGAGGGGTGCAGGACGGGACGCCGAGCGGAGCTCGTCCGTTGGATGGTGGTGGGTGGGGGCTGGAGGACGGGGGGTCGAGCGGAGCTCGTCCGTTGGATGGTGGTGGGTGGGGGCTGGAGGACGGGGGCTGTCTGGCGGTGGTCGGGTTCGAGGGTACGGTCGGACGGGTCGCGGAGCGGCGGGCCGGGGTGGCGGACGTCCTGCGCGCCGCCGGTGGCGAACCGCTCGGCGCCGGGCCAGGCGAGAAGTGGGAGCGGGGCCGTTTCGACGCGCCCTACCTGCGTGACGCGCTTCTGGACGTCGGGGCGTTCGCCGAGACGGTGGAGACGGCGACGTTCTGGTCGAACGTTCCGGCCCTGTACGGTGCCGTCCGGGACGCCCTGACCGGCGCGCTGTCCGACGCGGGCACGCCGCCGTTGGTGATGTGCCACATCTCGCACGTGTACCCGTCCGGGGCGTCCCTGTACTTCACCGTCGTGTCCGCACAGGGCAAAGACCCGGTCGAACACTGGGCACGGGCGAAGCGCGCCGCCTGCGAGGCGATCGTCGACGCGGGCGGCACGATCAGCCATCATCACGGGGTGGGGACCGACCATCGCGACTGGTACGCCCGGGAGATCGGGCCGCTGGGCGCGGCGGTGCTCCGCGCCGTCAAGGACAGGGTCGACCCGGCCGGGATCCTCAACCCGGGCGTGCTCGTCCCACCGGTCTAGGGGGTAACACGTGGGCGAGGCACGGGCGTTCACCGCCGTGGTCAACCCGGCGGCGGGCGATTCCGCGTCCGCCTCGTCGGTGTTGGAGGTGGCCCGGCTGCTGCGCGAGTCGGGCGCCGAGGTCGAGGTGGAGTACAGCCGCGGTCTGGTGCACGCGGCGGACGTCGCCCGCGCCGCCGCCGCGGCCGGACGCGTCGTGCTCGGCGTCGGCGGCGACGGCATGGTCGGCTGCGTCGGCGGGGCGCTCGCCGAACTGGACGCCGCGAGCGGCGCGGTCTTCGGCATCGTCCCGGCGGGGCGCGGCAACGACTTCGCGCGGCAGCTCGGCATCCCGTCCGACCCCGGGGAGCTGGCGAAGCTGCTGTTGGAGGGCGAGCCGCGCGCCGTGGACGCGATCGACGCCAACGGGACGGCCGTCCTCGGCAGCGTCTACGCGGGCGTCGACGCGGTCGCCAACGACAACGCCAACCGGACGCGGCTGCTGCGCGGTTCCGCCGCGTACTACTTCGGCGCGCTGCGCGCGATCGCCACCTGGCGGGCCGCCGACTACGTGATCACGGTGGACGGCGAGACCAGGGAGCGGCAGGGGTACACGGTCGTCGCGGCGAACTCCGGCTACTACGGGTTCGGCAAGCACATCGCCCCCGACGCGCGCGTCGACGACGGGCTCCTCGACGTGATCCTCATCCGGACGGCGCCGAAACGGCTCTTCTTCGCCGTCATGCGGGAGCTGGAGGACGGCGCGCACGTGCGCCGTCCCGAGGTGGAGGTCATGCGGGGCGAGGAGGTACGGATCGAGCTGGCGGGCCCGCCCGGCAGGACGCTCCCGTACGGCGCGGACGGCGAACTGCCCGGCCTGCTGCCCGTCACGGCACGGGTGATGCCGGGCGCGCTGCGCGTTCTGGCGCCCTGAACGTCCGCCCCGACTTGGCCCGAAGTTTGGGTCGATTTACGTCGGCATTACGGCCCCTCGGGTAGCGTCGGTTACGTCCCGCTAAGGGACCTTGGGGCCGTCTGTGGAGACCATCATGGGAAGGCGACCGCGACGCTCGCCGTTCTGGGGGGACTCATGATGGCCGCAGACGCCCGTGACGTGGTGGCGCCGGCGCCCTTGGGGGTGGCGCCGGTGTCCACCACGCCTGACGGGCCCGCGGGCGCCCGAAGATCATGCGCTGAACCGCGGCAACCCGCTTGACGGCCGAGTTCGCCTCCGGACAGGCTGTGAGGAGCCCCTCACGCTGCCGGAGGCGTTTTCTTGTCTGCCGAGCCCGTGCCCCCCGAGGCCGTCTCCAGCCCTGACAACTCCCGTGCTTCCGAGGCGGGCGCCGGATGGGTCTGCCGGCGACCCGGCACGTTCGACGAGCTGCTGCCCGAGCGCGTCGCCGACTTCTCCTGGCGCCATCCGAGGGTGCTGTGGCGGTCCCGCAACGACCTGCTCGCGCGCCTGTTCGGCGACCCGTCCAACGAGATCCGCCGCCGCTGTGTGGCCGCCCTGCGCGACCGCGGGACCCCGGCGGCGTTCACCGTCCACCGCGCCGACCCGGAGTTCTCGTTCGCCCTGCTCGGCGACACCGGAGAGGGAGACCGGTCACAGTACGCGGTGGTGCCGCCGTTGCTGAACGCGGCGGGCGACACCGACTTCATGGTCATCGTCAGCGACGTCGTCTACCCGACGGGCGACTCGGCCCAGTACCCGGACAAGTTCTTCCGCCCCTACAAGGACTATCCGGCCCCCATCTACGCGGTGCCCGGCAACCACGACTGGTACGACGGCCTGCGCGGCTTCCTGCACGTCTTCTGCGACCTGGACGCGGACTGCGCGCCGCCGCCCTGGCGCGGCCCGCTGTCGTTCGTGCCGCGCATGCTGTGGCGCAGTCCGGGTGAGGTGGACGGCGCCGCGCTCGCGGACGCCCGCCGCCGGTACCGGGGCACGCCCGGCCAGCGGTGCGTCCAGCCGGGCCCGTACTGGGCGATCGACGCGCCGTCGCTGCGCGTCATCGCCGTCGACACCGGGATCGACGGTGTCGTCGACCGTGACCAGGGCCGCTGGCTTCGAGAGGTCTCCGCGGGACCGAAACCCAAGCTGCTCGTGACCGGAAAGCCCCTGTATGTGGACGACGAGCACCATCCCGGCGAGATCGAGGGCGGCGGCACGATCGACGACGTCGTCCGGGACCCGGCGCACCACTATGTCGCCGCGATCGGCGGCGACGTGCACAACTACCAGCGGTATCCGCTGCGGACCGAGGACGGGCGGACGATCCAGTACATCGTGTCCGGCGGCGGGGGCGCGTTCATGCACGCCACCCACACCATCCCGAGGACGCGCGTCGTCGACGAGGACGAGTTCCGCTGCTACCCGCTGCGCGGTGACTCCCTCTCCCGCTACAGCAAGCTGTACGGCCGGTGGCTGCGTCTTCCCCGGCTGTTCGAACTCACCCCGGAGGAGGCCGCGATCGCCGTCGAACACCGGCTCGGCATCAGGTCGGGTCGCGGCTACCCGAACTCCGCGGACGGGGCCTCCGTGCCGTCCCGCCGGGCCCGGTTCGTCGCCGCGACGCTCGGCGTTCCGCGTGACGGGCGGCACCGTCCGGGGCGCCTGAGGTTCCCCGTCCGCAAACTGCCGCAGCGCTTCCGCTCGGAACTCGCCGACTGGGACGACCCGCCGTTCTTCAAGAACTTCCTGCGCCTGGACGTGACCGGCTCGTCCCTGCGGATCCGCTGCCACGCGGCGACCGGCTGCGGTGACCAGGAGGCGGCTCCGCCGTGCGAGGACGAGGTGACCATCCCCCTGCGCTGGGGTGGGACGGCCGAAGGCGCGGCTGAGGTGTGACGTTCGCGGCAAGTCTCGGCAAAGTCGACGAATGTCGGCGTTCCGTCGCCCCCACGTGCGCGAAGACCGTTACAGTCTTGGCCCGAAGTACGGGTGAACGGTAACGGACGGTCGGCCGTAAAACGACCGCTTCCCAGGAGCGATACTCAATGAGCTACCCCCAGCAGGGTCAGGGCCAGCCATATCAGCAGGCGCCTTCGCAGCAACAGGCCTACCAGGGCGGCTACGCGCCCGCCCCGCACCAGCAGCAGGCCCCCGCCGCCGCCGCCGTCGGCGCCGGCGTCAACATGAAGCGCCGCAACCCGCTCGGCGTCTGGCTCGGACTGCCCATCATCACCTTCGGCATCTACGGCCTCGTGTGGTTCTACAAGGTCCATGTCGAGCTGCACGAGTACGACCGCCGCATCGACAACGCCGCGACCAACGCCCTCCTGTCCATGCTGCTCGGCTTCCTCACGCTCGGCATCTGGCCGCTGATCATGTACGTGAAGCTGGCCGGGCGGATCTCCGCGGCCCAGCGCGCCGCGGGCCTGCAGCCGAGCTGCTCCGGCGGCATCGCCTTCCTGCTCGGCATCCTCGGATTCGGCGTGCTGTACTACCAGATCCAGCTGAACAAGGTCGTCGACCGTTACGGCGACACACCTGCGGGCCAGCAGGTCTCCCTGGTCGCCTGACCCCTTCAGGGGCTACGGCCCTGGCCCCGCACAGGCCGTCTCGGATCCCCTCCGCGTGCACCCGTCGCGGAGGGGATCCGTGCTGTTCGGCGGGTGTGTCGGTGGGCGGGGACACAATGCCGGTGTGAGGATCGCGGTGGCCGCCGGGGCGCGAGGTGGTGGAACGCTGCGCGTTCTCGGCGAGGACGGCGCGCCCGCCGGGCCCGTCCAGGCCGTCCCCGACCTGGTCGCCGCGATCGCGGAGCGGGAACGCGCCGACGCGCCACGGTGGGTCTGGCCGGCCACGGCGCGCCTCTACCCCCGGCTGCTGCGCGCCGGGGTGCGGGTGGGGCGCTGCCATGACCTGGAACTGGTCGAGAGTCTCCTGCTCGGGCACGCGGGACGGTACGGGGAACCGCGCTCCGTCCGGGCGGCGTGGGCACGGCTCCGCGGCGAACCGGTGCCGCCCGACCGGCCGCCGCACCACCCGGAACCGGCGCAGCCCGCGCTGTTCGACGACGACCGCGACCACGACGCCGGCGACGACATCGAGCAGGTCGTCGCCGTCCACGCCGAGCAGCGGCGCGCCATCGCGGCGCTGGACGGTTTCGCGCTGCTCGCCGCGGCGGAGTCGGCGGGCTCCCTGGTGGCGGCCGAGATGAGCCACGACGGGCTGCCCTGGTCGGCGGCCGAGCACGACGCGCTGCTCACCGAACTGCTCGGGCCGCGCCCCACCGGCGGCCTGCGTCCCCGCAAACTGCAAGGGCTCGCCGACCGCATCAGCGCGGCGTTCGGCGCCGGCAGGCACGTCAACCCCGACTCGCCGGCGCAGATCCTCAAGGCGTTCGCGTCGGCGGGGCTGCCGGTCGCTTCCACCCGCGCGCACGTCCTCAAGCGGATCGACCATCCGGCCGTGCCGCTGCTCCTGGAGTACAAGGAGCTGTCGCGCCTGCACACCGCGCACGGCTGGACGTGGCTGGACACCTGGGTGAGCGGAGGACGGTTCCGACCCGAGTACGTGGTCGGCGGCGTCGTGTCCGGGCGGTGGGCGACGAGCGGCGGCGGCGCGCTCCAGATCCCGCGCGTCCTGCGGAGGGCCGTCGTCGCGGACCCGGGCTGGTCGCTGGTCGTCGCCGACGCCGCCCAGCTCGAACCGCGTGTCCTCGCCGCGCTGGCCGGCGACCGGGCGTTCACCCGCGCGGCGGCGCACGGCGACCTCTACGCCGCGCTCTCCGACGCCTTCCCCGAAGGGGGACGCGGGGAACTGAGCGCGCGGGACAAGGCGAAGCTCGCGCTGCTGTCCGCGATGTACGGCGGCGGGACGGGCGAGGCGGTGCAGTTGCTCGCCGTGCTCAAGAACCGGTTCCCCGACGCGTTCGAGTACGTGGAGGCCGCGGCGAGGGCCGGGGAGCGCGGCCGGCTCGTCCGTTCCCGGCTCGGCCGCACCTGCCCGCCGCCGTCCGCCGGTTGGCGCGAGCTGACCGCGGCGGGCGACGACGACACTTCCGCGACGGGCGCGGCGGCGCAGGCGCTGCGCGGCCGGGGCCGGTTCACCCGCAACTTCGTCGTCCAGGCCACCGCCGCCGACTGGGCGCTCGCGCTCCTCGCCTCACTCCGCCGCCGCCTCACCGCACTCGGCGACCCCCCGTCCTCCAGCCCCCGCCCACCACCATCCAACGGACGAGCTGCGCTCGACCCCCCGTCCTCCAGCCCCCACCCACCACCATTCAACGGACGAGCTCCGCTCGACGCCCCCGCCTCCACGCCCCCGTCCGCCAGCCCTAACGCCACACCAAGCGATCGGCGAGCTGCGCTCGCCGGCCCCCGTTTGGTGTTCTTTCAGCACGACGAGGTCATCGTCCATACGCCGACGGAGCTGGCGGCGGACGTCGTCGCGGCCGTGCACGCGTCGGCGGACGAGGCGCGGCGGCTGCTGTTCGGCGACACCCCCGTCGTGTTCCCCATGGAGATCGCGGTCGTGGACCGCTACTCCGACGCCAAGTGAGCCGCCGGACGCGCCCCTCCGACTCAGGACGCGGAGCGCCGGACGGTCAACAGCAGCCCCACGAGGGCGGCGCCGACGGTGGTGATCGTGGCGAACAGGTAGACGGCGCCGTAGTCGTCATGGACCGCCCCCGCGGGCAGCAGCGCGGCGAGGACGGCGATGCCGAGCGCGCCGCCGAGCTGCCGCGCGGTCGTGTTGAGACCGGTGGCCCCGGCGAACTGGAGCGGGTTCACCGCGAGCGCGGCGGCGGACGCGGTACCGGTGGCGAGCATTCCCATGCCCGTCCCGACCAACAGGCCGACCGGCAGCCAGAAGGTGACGAAGTGCGGGTCGGCCGGCAACGCCGCCACCGCCCAGAGCCCGCTCCCGGCCATGAGCAGCGCGCCGCCGACGACGGCGGGACGGACGCCGATCCGCCCGGTGAGCCGGCCCATGACGATCGCCGCGCCGGTGGCGGTCAACGCGCCGGGCGTCGAGGCGAAGCCCGCCTTCAGGATCGAGTAGTCCCATTCGCTCGTGAGGTAGAGCACGCCGACCAGCAGCCAGGTGTACAGGGCCGTCCCGTAGAGGAACGAGGCGGCGTTGGCCAGGGCGAACTGGCGGTTGCGCCACAGCGAGATCTCCAGCGCGGGCACCGGATGCCGCGCCGACCGCCACAGCGCCAGCGCGACCAGGGCGGCGCCGCCGGTTAGCAGGGCGAGGATGCGGGCGTCCGTCCAGGACCAGTCCCGGGTCTGGGGGACGCCGAGCGCGACCGCGCCGACACCGCCGCCGAGCAGCACCGTCCCGACCAGGTCGGGGAGCCGTCCCGCGCCGCGGTCGGAGCGGGGCAGGCGCACTCCGAAGAACACCAGCGCCAGGCCGACGGGCACGTTGATGACGAACAGGGAACGCCAGCCGAACTGGTCGACCAGCACGCCGCCGAGGCTGGGGCCGAGCGCGGCGGCGAACGCGCCGGTGGCGCTCCACAGCCCGATCGCGCCCGCCCGCCGCTCGGCGGGCATGTCCCGCAGCAGCAGCGCCAGCGACGCGGGGATCATCGCGGCGGCCGCCGCGCCCTGGGCGGCGCGGGTCGCCAGCAGGACCGGCACGTTCGGCGCGAGCGCGCACGCCAGCGACGCCAGCGTGAACAGCCCGACGCCCCACAGGTACAGGGTCCGCCGCCCGATCAGGTCGGCGAGCCGCCCGGCGGGGGCGAGCAGCGCCGCGAACAGCACGGCGTACAGGGTGATGACCCAGGTCAGCCCGGACAGTGAGGACCCGGGGAAGTCGGCGTGCAGGTCGGGGACGGCGAGGTTGGCGACGGTGGCGTCGAGCATGGCGAGGAACGCCGCCCCGGCGGCCAGCCAGGGCACGTCCCGCCGGGCGCGGGGCGCCTCGGGCGGCCCGGCGGTGGTCTCGGCGGTGGTCTCGGCGGTCATGAACTGCCCTCCAGAAAAATGAACGAACGGTCGTACACTCTTCTGGGAGATCGTCATACCGTCAAGGGGGGTGTGCATTGACTTCGCACGAACGGTCGTGCAGATTTACCGGCGTGAGCACCGACGGACGGCTCCTCAAGGGGGAGCGGACACGCGCCGCCATCCTGGCCCGCGCCGCCGACATCGCCTCGACGGAGGGCTTGGAGGGCCTGTCGATCGGCCGGCTCGCCACCGAGCTGCGGATCAGCAAGAGCGGGGTGTTCACGCACTTCGGTTCCAAGGAGGAACTTCAGCTCGCGACCGTCCAGAAGGCCGTCGAGACGGTCCGCGAACACGTGGTCCAGCCCGCGCTCGACACTCCCGCGGGCCTGCGCCGTGTTCGCGCGCTCCTGGACGCGTGGCGGCGCTACCAGTGCGAACCCGTCTTCCCCGGTGGATGCTTCTTCGACTCCACGATGGCCGAGTTCGACGCCAGGCCCGGCCGCGTCCGCGACGCCATCGCGGCGTCACAACGCGACTGGCGCGGCTTCCTCGAACGCTGCGTCGCCGAGGCCCGTGACCTCGGCGAGATCGATCCGGCCACGGACGTCGTCCAGCTCGCCTTCGAGGTGGACGCCCTGTTCCGCGCCGGATCGACCTACGCCCTGCTGCACGACGACCCGTCCCTCCACGACCGCGCCGCCCATGCCGTCGACACCCGCCTCGCGGCGGTCACGACCTGAACTCAGCGCACGGAGACCGAGTAGGACGGGCGGGAGTTGAGCGACTCGACGTCCGAGAAGGACGTCTGCCGGTACGCGCTCGTGATCGTCGACAGCTCGTCGGGGGTGAGCACGTCCTCGATCGCGGTGAAACCGTCCGGGGCGCGCTCGCTCACCGTGTGCAGGATCCGGTCGGCGGGCATGTCACGGCAGGCCAGCACGATGGCGTTGACCTTCTCGCGCCGTTCCCGCTCGTAGCCGAGCAACCCCTCGGCCGGATCGGCGGCGCGCGCCAGCTCGTGCGCGAGGACGCGCGCGTCCAGGACGGCCTGGGAACCGCCGTTGGAGCCGATCGGATACATCGGGTGGGCGGCGTCGCCGAGCAGCGTCACCCGGCCCGACGTCCAGCGGTCGAGCGGGTCGCGGTCGACCATCGGATACTCCAGGATCTCCGCCGACCCCGCCAGCATCGCGGGGACGTTCAACCAGTCGAACGTCCAGTCCGCGAAGTGGGGGAGGACGTCCTCCAGGCGGCCCGTGCGGTTCCAGTTCGGGGTGGTGTCCAGCCGGTCGTCGGCCAGCTTGACCTCCGCCACCCAGTTCAGCAGCGCCCGCCCCTGCCGCTCGGCCCGCCTGGAGATCGGGTAGACCACGAGCTTGGCCGCGGCGTTGCTGCCCGCGACGGCGAGCGTCCGGCCGGTCAGGAACGGGACGCCCTCGGTCACGCCCCGCCACATCCGGATGCCGTTCCACAGCGGCGCGGGCTCGCCCGGGTGCAACCGCGCGCGGACGGCCGAATGCAGCCCGTCCGCTCCGACCAGCACATCGGCGGTGACCGTCTCAGTGGTGCCGGACGCGCGGTCGAGCAGCCGCACCCGCACGCGCGTCCCGTCCTGCTCGAAGCCCTCGAACACGGTGCCGGTGCGGACGGCGTTCTCGCCGAGCCGCGCGCGGACGGCGTCGAGCAGCGTCACCTGCAACTCGCCCCGGTGGATCGAGTACTGCGGCCAGTTGTAGCCGAGCGCGCGCCCCCGCGGCTCGCCCCAGATCCGGCCGCCGTGCCGGTCGAAATGCACCATCTCCCCGGTCGCGACGCCGAGTTCGGCCAGCTCGTCCCCGAGCCCGAGTTCGGTCAGCTCCCGGACGGCGTGCGGCAGCAGGTTGATGCCGAGTCCGAGCGGCCGAAGCCGGACGGCCGCGTCGACGACGAGGGCCCGGATACCGGCCTGGTGCAGGCTCAGCGCGGTGGTGAGGCCTCCGATCCCGGCCCCCACGATGACGACGAACATGACCCCCCTTGGTTCATTTCTCCCCGTTGGCGTCCGAACCGGTGTCCGGTCCGGCGTTCGTGGGTGCCGCCCCCGGCACCTTGGCCCCGCCCCGGACGAGTCGCCCCACCTCGGCCCGGAGCCGGACGAACTCCGGAAGTCCCCGCGTCTCGATCTGGTCGCGGGCCGGGGGCAGGTCGACGGGCAGGTCGGCGTGCACACGGGCGGGTGAGCGGTTCAGGACGACCACCCGGTCGCCCACGTAGACGCTCTCGTCGATGTCATGGGTGACCAGCAGGATCGTCATCTTCTGCCGCCGGTGCACCTCCAGGACGAGGTCCTCCAGATCCTCGCGGGTCTGGGCGTCCACGGAGCCGAACGGCTCGTCCATCAGCATCAGCGACGGGCCGTAGGCCAGCGCCCGCGCGATCGAGACGCGTTGCTGCATGCCCCCGGACAGCTGCCACGGGTACTTGCGGCCCGCGTCCGGGAGGCCCACCGACTCCAGGGCCTCCTGCGCCGCCGCGCGCCGCTCCTGCCGGGACTTCCCGCGTCTGCGCAGCGGCAGCGCCACGTTGTCGCGGACGGTCAGCCAGGGGAACAGCGACCGGCTGTAGTCCTGGAAGACGACCGCCAGGTCGTCCGGCACGCCGTCGATGGGCGCGCCGTCCAGCGTGAGCGTCCCGCCGGTCGGCCGGATCAGCCCGGCGATGCAGCGCAGCAGCGTGGACTTGCCGCAGCCGGACGGCCCGACGACGCTGACCAGCTGCCCGTCCGGAACGGTGAGGTCGAGGCCTTCGAGGACCCCGTGGTCGTCGGCGTAGGAGTGGGTGAGCCCGCTGATCTTGAGCATTCCCGCCGCCTTCTCTCCGCTGAGTAGTACGGACCTGAGACGCCGAACGCTACCGTGATCACCCGCATTGTCCGAAACCCTCTTCGTCGGGGCGTTCGTCATGGCGCAAGCCTCTGCGAGCCCGTGTGCCAGGCCAGCAGCCGCCGCTCCAGCAGCACGAAGACGGCGTTGAACAGGCAGCCGAGGACGCCGAGCATGACGATGCCGGCCCACATCCGGGGCAGTTCGAACGTGCGCTGCGCGCCGATCAGCTCCGAGCCGATGCCCGCGGTGCCGCCCACCAGCTCGGACACGACCATCAGGATCAGCGCGAACGACAGCGCCACCCGCAGCCCCGCGAAGATCTTCGGCGCCGCCGCCGGAAGGACGATCGTCACGAGCCCGCGGAACCGTCCGATGCCGAACACGCGGGCGGTGTCCAGTTGCAGGGGCGGGACGGTGCGGACCCCCTCACAGGTGTTGAGCAGCACGGGCCACATCACACCCGACGCGATCGTGACGACCTGCATGGTCGCGCCCAGCCGGAACACCGCGACGAAGAACGGCACCAGCGTCACCGGCGGCACGGCGCGCAGGAACTCCAGCACCGGATTCAGCAGGGCGTACAGGATCCGCGACCGTCCGATCGCCGCTCCCGTCACGATGCCGGCGGCGCTCGCGGCGGCCCAACCGACGAACAGGTGGGCCAGGCTCGTGGAGAAGTCGTCCACCGCGTTGTCCGAGAGGAACAGCCGGGACGCCGGCCCGGAGAACCACAGCTCGTGCAGCGAGCCGACGATCGTGCTCGGCGGGGGGAAGTAGGTCTCCCGCACCGCGCGGGTGACGACCTCCCACACCGCGACGGCGACGGCGACCAGCCACACGCGTTCGCCGATTCCGCGCGGTGACCAGCGGGACCTTCCGCGCACCCGTCGAGTCATGCGATGCCCTCCACCCGGGCGGTGTGCCACCGGAACGCGACGCGTTCCAGCCCGCGCAGGGCGCCGTTGACCGCCAGTCCGAGGACTCCGGCCCAGACGGCCCCGGCGAGCAGCAGGTCGTTCCGGCCGCCCCCGGCCTGGGTGGAGGCGAGGTAGATGCCCACGCCGTCGACCCCGCCGGCCAGCAGCTCGGTACTGATCCCGACGATGAGGGCGACGGACGCGGCGATCCGGACGCCCGTCGCGACGAACGGCGCGGCGCTCGGCAGCGACACCCGCCACAGCACCGACACCGGCCCGAACCCGAAGGCGCGCAGGCTGTCCCTGGCGACGGGGTCGACGTCGCGCAACGCGTACAGGGTGTTGATCAGGATCGGCCACAGACACGCGTAGAAGATCAGGGACATCTTCATGCGGGTGGGGTCGCCGAACAGGATGATGGCGAGCGGGATCAGCGCGACCGAGGGAACGGGCCGGAGCAGCTCGACCAGCGCGCGGGCGGCGGTGCCGAGGAACGGCACCGAGCCGAGCAGCACCCCCAGCGGGACCGCGACCAGCACCGCGAGCGCGAGCCCGCCGGCCCATGCCGTGAGCGTGGCGCCGACGTCGACGAGGAACTCCCCGTCGACGGCCAGCCGACCGGCCTCCGCCAGCACCGTCGACGCCGGGGGCAGGGCGGTCTCGTCGACGAGGCCGCCGCGGCTCACGACCTCTGCGAGGACGACCGCTCCGGCGACCCCGACGACGCCGAGGACGACGCGGCGCGGACTCATGGGGACGCGGGCGCGACGACGTACCGCTTGGCGTCGATGTGCTCGTCCACGTAGCCGAACCGTTGCATCAGGTCCGCCACGCGCTGGATCCGGTTCGCGTCCAGCGTGGTCGGAAAGGTGCCGATGACCATGGTGGCGGCGACCGCGGCGTCGATGCCCTTCGTGTAGGCGGGCAGGGTCCGCTCGACGACCGCGCGGTCGGCGGCCATGGCCTGCGCCTTGGCGATCGCGCGCTGGAAGGCGGCGACCGTCCGCGGGTTCTTCGCGGTGAACCTCTCGGTGGCGGCGAAGTGCGCGATCGGGAAGTCGGCGGTGGGGCCGCCGGTCAGGTCGGCGACGACCCGGGCTCCCGACGACCGCGCCATCCGGGTGCCGAACGGCTCGATCGCGACGACGGCGTCGACGCTCCTGGACGTCAACGCCTGCTCCATCGCGGGCGGGGCCACCTCGACGAAGTTCTCGTCCTCGTCGAACTCGACGCCCTGGGCCCGGCCGGCGGCACGGGCGAGCAGCGTCGCGATGTTCCCCTTGGTGTTGGTGGCGATCTTCTTGCCGGTCAGGTCCTTGATCGTCCGGTAGGGGGAGTCGGCGCGGACCATGAGGGTGAGGCTCCTGGGCGCGGCGTTGTAGCCCTCGGCGACGATTCTCGGCCTGAATCCGGGGTCCTTGCTCGCCGCGAGGAACGTCGAGACGTAGTTGCTCCAACTGAAGTCCAGTTGACCGCTCTTGAGCAGCGGGATTCCGGCGGCGCCGCCCTGGATGGTGCGCGTCCGCACGGTCAGCCCCTCGGCCTTGAAAAGGCCTTTGCCGAGGGCGAGCTGGACGGAGACGGCGTCGACGATGGTCATCGTGCCAACGGTGATCTCGGACTTCTCCAGGCCGTTGCCCGACGTGTCCTCCGAGTCGCCGCAGGCGGCCGCCGTGAGGGCGACCGACACGGCGACGGCGATCGCGGCGGTCACGGCCGAGCGGCGGCGGATCGCGGTCATGAAAGGTCCTCCAGCCGGTCGGAAAAGCCGGTCGGGAACCAATTCTCAGCAGCCGCCGATGATCGTGCAATGGAAGTTTGTCAGGGGTCGGACGCGCCCTTTGTGTGCACTTGTCAAAAGGTGGAAGGTCGGACCCGTCATGCCGTCCCGCGGGCCCGGCGATGCCGGCCGAGGACCCGGCCCTCGACCGCGAGAAGGATCGTGTTGAACAGGTAGCCGAGCACGCCGAGCAGAACGATCACCGCCCAGATCGTGAGCAGGTCCGACTGGCTCTGCGCGTTCGTCAGCTGGAACCCGACCCCGTCGTAGGTGCCGGGTAGCAGCTCGGAGAACACCATCAGGATGAGCGACAGCGACAGCGCCAGCCGCAGCCCCGCGAAGATCTTCGGCAGCGCGGACGGGATGATCAGGAACCGGATCCGCTGGACCGCCGAGAGCCGGAACACGTCCGCGGTGTCCTGCTTGACGGTGTCCACGGCGCGCGCCCCGTCCGCGGTGTTGAGCAGGATGGGCCAGACGGCGCCGAAGACGATCGACGCGACCTGCATCTGCGTGCCGAGGTCGAACAGCACGATGAAGACCGGCACCATCGTGGGCGGCGGGATCACCCGCGCGAACTGCAGGACCGGCTCCAGGTAGGCCAGGGCGCGCTCGGAGCGGCCGAGCGCGATGCCGAGGACGACGCCCACCACGATCGACAGCAGCAGCCCGAGGGCCATCCGGGTCAGGCTCGGCGCGATGGACTCGCCCACGTCGTCGTTGAGGAACAGCCGGCTCGCCGGGCCGGTGAACCACAGCTCCCGCATCCGCGCCGCGACGTCCGACGGCGGCGGGAAGAACGGGCTCTCGGCGGCGCGCGTGGCCGCCTCCCAGCCCGCCACCAGCACCGCGAGCGGCAGCCAGCGGTGCAGGAGCCCGCCGACCAGCCGTCCCGCCAGGCCGCCGGTCCGCGCGGTGAGGGCGCCCGGCGCCGGTGTCCGCGTCACGACGCACCGCTCCCTTGGGCCCGGTGCCACCGGAACACGCGGTTCTCCGTCTGCACCAGGACGGTGTCGATGACGAGCCCGATGCAGCCGGCCCACACGGTGCCGGCGAGGACGTCGCGGGTCCCGTCGGGCACGTTGCCGGCCTGGGCGATGAACATGCCGAGACCGTCGCCGAAACCGGACAGGATCTCGGTCCCGACGGCCAGGATGAGGGCGATCGACGCGGCCAGCCGCACGCCCGTCGCGATGAAGGGCGCGGCGCTCGGCAACGAGACCCTGAGCAGGACCTGGAGACGGCCGAAACCGAACGTCCGGAGCGTCTCCTTGGCGGTGGGGTCGACGTCCTGGAGCCCGTACATCGTGTTGAACAGGATGGGCCACGTGGCGGCGTAGGCGACGAGCGGCACCTCCATGTTGAGCCCGGAGCCGAGCAGCAGCCCGGCCAGCGGGATCAACGCCACCGAGGGGATCGGCCGCAGGAACTCCACGATGGCGCGGACCGCGGTGTTCACCGCCGGGACGCTGCCGAGCACCAGCCCGAGCGGAACCGCGATCGCCACCGCGACGGCGAGGCCGAGCGCCCAGGCGGTGAGGGTGACGCGCACGTTGAACAGGAAGTCGGGGTCGCCGAGGAGCTCCACGGCGCGCGCGGTGACGCTGGACGCGGGCGGCAGGTACGACCGGTCCACGATCCCCGCCCTGCCGAGGATCTCGCTCGCCAGGAACAGGACGGCCACCCCGACGGCCCCCCGCGCCCACTTTCCGGGGCGGGACAGGCCGCGGGACGGCGTCGTCGCGTCGGGCATGACCGGCGGGTGCGCGCCGTCAGCTGGTCGTCGGGCGGAACAGGATCGCGCCCAACGCGGGCTTCTTCGTCAGCAGCCTGGACTCCATCATGAGGTCCACGAGGCGCTGGATGCGGTTGGTGACCAGGGAGCTGGGGTAGCCCGGCAGCGTGATGACCGAGGCGACCTTCGTGTCGATCCTGGTGTAGGTGGGCAGGACGCTCTCCACCCGCGTGCGGTCGGTGGTGGCGATCTTCTGGGCGGCGAAGATGGCCCGCTGGAAAGCCGCGGCGGTCTTCGGGTTCTTCTTCGTGAAGTCCTGCGTGCCGACGTAACCGGCGATCGGCAGGTCCGTCACCGGCTCGGCGCCGCCGTCGACGACCACCCGGGCCCCGAGCTTCTTCTCGACGTCGGAGGTGAAGGGCTCGACGAGGTGGACGGCGTCGACGTCGCCCTTCTCCAGCGCCGCCGCCATCTGGGGGAAGGGCACCTGGACGTAGTCGACCCTGGAGGCGTTGACGTTGTTGGCCGTCAGGATCGAGTTGAGCGTCAGCGACTGGACGTTGTTGAGGATGTTGACCGCGACCCGCTTGCCCTCAAGATCCTTCGGGGTCCTGATACGGGCCTTGGGCATGACGAGCACGTCCATCATGTGCGAGGTCAGCGACGCGCCCTCGGCCAGGATGCTGAGCTTGAGGGTCCCCTTGTCGTTGGCCTGCAGGAACGACACGTAGTTGGCGCCGGCGATCACGTCGATCTCGCCCTTGATGAGCGCGGGGATCGCCTGCGTGCTCTGCTGGACGGGCTTGATCTGGACCTTCAGCCCCTCGGCCTCGAAGAGCTTCTCCCGCTGCGCGATGTACACGGCCACATTGTCGGCCAGCGGCAGCGCCGCCACCGTGACGGTGGTCTTCTCCAGCCCCTTGCCGCCCGAGGAGGAGTCTCCGGAGCCTCCGCAGCCGGCCGCTGCCACGACGAGGGCGAGAGCGCTGACGAGCGCTGAGAGACGTCGGGATTGCCGCATGGGCTCTCCTTAACTCACGGGGGGACGTTCGATTTCGCGGGGCTTGCGGTCAGGGCGAGCGCGCCGAGGGGAACGACTGTAGTCACCCCGACCCGGTCATGGAGATCTCGGGTGTCCAGAGAGTAGCCGAACCGGCGACTTGAGTTGTTTGGCTCCGAATTGTGTGACGGTCTTGTGTCCTAGAGTGGGGCGGCGCGTGGATCGTCCGGCGCCCTGCGACGGGCAATGGACGTCCATTTCCGCGAGCGCGCCGTCGTGTTCGCGGGCGCGGTGACCGTCCATCGTCGAACCAATGCGGAGAGTGATCGATCGTGTCCTGCGGAGACGGCCGAGAATCCGCTGGTCGGCGATCGGTTGGCGAGGGTCGCGAGGCGAGCGGCGTTCGATTACCGTGCGCATCTCTTCGGTTGCCGAGGGTGTGTGTACGGTGAGTGACCCTCCGTGCTCGATAAAACGGACATATAGGCACGAAATCGCGATCATGGCGTTGTGTCATATCGACTGGCCTATGGTCCTTTGCGGCCTATCCGTGGATGTGCTGCAATGTCGTGCGCCTAGGGTGGAGGTTATGTCGCTTTTAGCCCTTTGTGCCGATGAGGTCACGGAGAGTGCGACATCGTGTGGAGAGGGTGTTAACGGCGGATGCAACCTAGCGACGAAGGTCGCGACCGGCCTCGACCCGGGAACGTCGAGGTGCAGTCGGACCGCTCGAGACGATCGGGCAGCAGACTGAGCCTGCGGAACTGGCGCGTGCCGCAGCGGCTCATCGTCCTGATCCTGGTTCCGACCGTCGCCGCCGTCGTGCTCGCCGGGGTGCGCATCACCAACTCCGCGGACGAGGCGGAGACGTACGGCCGTGTGGAGCGCATGGCCGAGTTCGGCGCGGCCATCACGCAGTTCGTCACGGAGTTCACCTCCGAGCGCGACCTGGCCGTCGAGTACAGCGCGGCGGGACGCGCCGAGACGCTGCTGCCGGGCGTGCAGGCCTCGCAGTTCAGCACGGACGCCCAGATCCAGCCCGTGCGGCAGGCCGCGTCCGTCATCGACTCGTCCTACGGCTCCGAGGCCGTCCGCGGCGCCCGCACGGTCATGAACCGGCTGGACGCCGTCGAGTCCCTGCGGACCCTCGTCATGCGCACCAGGGTGCCGCCCTTCACCCTGCTGCAGAAGTACACCCAGACCATCGAGGAACTGATCTCCGTTCTCGGCAGCATCTCCTCGAACGTGGTCGACAACCGACTGGCCCAGGCGAGCCGGGCGCTCGGCGCGCTCACCCGCGCCAAGGAGGCCGTCTCCCGCGAGCGCGCGCTTCTGCTGCTCGGCGCGCGGCAGCGGCTGCTGGCGCCCGACGAGATCGGCGCCCTCACCGCCGCCCGCGCCCGGGAGGACAGTGAGATCGCGACCTTCCGCGCCTCGGTGACCCTGGAGCAGGCGCAGGTGTTCGAGGACACCGTGGTCGGCGGCCGGGTCGACGAGGCCCGGATGATGCGGCAACGGGTGGTCTCGGCGGTCGCCGCGACCGGTGGGAGGCTTCCCCTCAACCTCGTCGGCGACGGACCCGCCGGGGGCATCAAGGAAGCCATGTCCGACATGATCAACAAGATGCGCCTGACGGAGCTGGACCTGACGCAGGACATCCTGGACGTGGCCGCGGAGCGGCGGGGCGACGCCCGCAACGCGACGATCGTCGACTCGATCATCGTCGCGGTCCTGCTGGCCCTCGTCCTGCTGATCACGATCGTGATGGCCCGGTCCCTGGTGCGGCCGCTGCGCCGCCTGCAGTCCGGCGCGCTCGACGTGGCCAGCACCCGACTGCCCGGCCTGGTCGACCGGCTCCGGGACCCGGAGGCCGCGGCCGGCGGTATCGAGGTCGAGCCGATCGACGTCGACTCCACCGACGAGATCGGCCAGGTCGCCCGGGCCTTCGACGAGGTCCACCGGGAGGCGGTCCGACTGGCCGCCGACGAAGCGGTCCTGCGCGGCAACATCAACGCGATGTTCGTCAACCTCTCCCGCCGCAGCCAGTCCCTGATCGAACGGCAGCTGCGCCTGATCGAGACCCTGGAGCAGAGCGAGCGGGACGAGGAGCAGCTCGGCAACCTGTTCCGGCTCGACCACCTCGCCACCCGCATGCGCCGCAACTGTGAGAACCTCCTGGTCCTCGGCGGCCAGGAGCAGGTGCGGCGGTGGAACCGGGCCGTCCCGCTGATCGACGTCATCCGCGCCTCGCTGTCGGAGGTCGAGCAGTACGAGCGCGTCGCGCTGCGGGTGCAGGGCGACATGACGGTCGCCGGGCCCGTCGTCAACGACCTCGTCCACCTGCTGGCCGAGCTGGTGGAGAACGCCACCGTGTTCTCCTCCGAGCACACCAAGGTGACCGTGTCGGGGCAGATGCTGAGCGGTGGCGGCGCCATGCTGCAGATCACCGACAACGGCGTCGGGATGTCGACCGAGGACCTGGAGCAGGCCAACTGGCGGCTCGCGAACCCGCCCGTCATCGACTTCTCCGCCGCCCGCCGCATGGGCCTGTTCGTGGTCGGCCGCCTCGCCGTCCGGCACGGCATCCGCGTCGAGCTGCGGGCCGCGCAGGGCGGCGGGCTCACCGCGTTCGTGGTGCTGCCCGACGCGGTGATCACCCCCGGCGCGTCCACCGGGATCGGCAGCCGCGGTCTCGGTTCGCGCGAGGCCGACGCCGAGCTCGCCGCGCTCGCCGCCACGCCCGAGCCGCCCGCCATCGGCACGGGCGGCGGGTACCGGCCGGACGGACAGGGACCGGCCCAGCTGCCCGCCGGGCCGCCGATGTCCGGAGGCAGCGGCGCCCACCCCATGGTCGGCGGCAGCGGCGCGCACCCCATGGTCGGCGGCACCGGGCCGCTGCGTCCCGCCCGCGGCACGACCGGCCCCCAGCACGCCATGAACGAGACCGGACCGGTGCCCGCCGTCGGCGGAACCGGCCCCCACACCACGTCCCCCGCCGGCTCGCAGCCCCCCTTCACCCCCGGTGAGCAGGGGCCGGCCATCCCCACCAACGGCGTCCCCGCCAACGGCGACGAGGAGCCGCCGCCGCGCAGGCCGGGCGAACTGCCCGTCCGCCGGCCCGGCGCGATGCTGCCGCGGCGCCCGACCGACGACGGCCCGAACGGCCTGTTCCAGCCGCGCAACGAGCGGCCACAGCAGGACACGGGCAACGGCGCCCGCCGTCCGGGCGGGCACCGGCAGACGGATCCGCGGTCCGTCGTCCCGGAGGCGCAGCCGATGCTGCCCGAACCGGGGCCGTCCCGGCAGATTCCGTGGGGAACCGGACCGCTGGAGCAGGTCGCCGGGGACTTCGGCGGCGAATCCGACCGGACGTCGTCCGACCCGTACGGCGACGGCTCCTCCGAGGTCAGGTGGACGGAGCCCGCGGTACGGGAACCGCAGGCCCCGACCCCGTCCAGCTTCCATCCGCCGGAGGACGCCGTGCCCGAGCCGGTCGGCCACGAGCCGCCCGCACAGTCACCGCCACAGCCCCCGCCCGAGCCGAAGACGCCGCCGCGGCTCCCCGAGCGCTCGCCGATCTTCGACGCGATGCAGTCGGAGTGGTTCCAGCGCAGGTCCGACGCCGCCGCGGGCGAGGATCCCGTCCGGGGCTGGGAGTCCCCGGCGGACGCCGGCTTCCGCGCCGCCGAGGCCGTCCGCGAGCCGGTCACGGCCACCCGCACCAACGTCGGGCTGCCCAAGCGGGTGCCCGGCAAGAACCGGGTGCCGGGCGCGGTGGGCCGTGGCACGGCCTCCGCCGGCAACGACCGGACGCCCGCCGCTCCGGCGCAGGGCGAGGCGACCGGGCGCGGTCCCGCCGCGACCGGCCGCGGTCCCGCGGCCGCGGCGCCGCAGGCATTGCCGGGAGCCCCCGCCGAGGGGCAGGCTGTGCAGGGCCGGCAGGAGCAGGGACACGGCCAGGTGGCCGACGTCGTACGCAACCGCTTCGCGAGTCTTCAACGCGGCGTCCATCGGGGACGCCACGAGATTCGCGGCGAAGGCACGTCAGGTGAAGCGTCGTCGGACGACGACGGCGAGACAGGAGGCACCCGGTGAGCGGGCAGGATCTCAACTGGTTGGTGACGAACTTCGCGGACCGAGTCGCGAAGGTCGCGCACGCCGTCGTGGTCTCCTCGGACGGTCTGCCGATGGCGTACTCGGCGGGGTTCCCGCCCGAGCGCGCGGACCAGCTGTCGGCGATCGCCTCCGGGCTGATGAGCCTGACCCAGGGGGCGGCGAAGATCTTCGACGCCGGGGGCGTCAACCAGACGGTCGTCGAGATGGACCGCGGACTGTTGTTCGTCATGTCCATCACCAACGGGTCGGTGTTCGCGGTCCTCGCCGCGCCCGACTGCGATCTCGGTCTAGTCGCGTACGAGATGACGCTGCTGGTGGAGCGCGTAGGCCGGGTGCTGACGCCCGCGCTGCGCGGCCAGGAACAGCAGCCGCCGTACTCCGGGCCTCCCGTGACCGAGATGGGCGCCGGGCCCGCCCGCTTTTGATCGTGACGGACTCTGACGGAGGTCGGCGACATGGATCGAGGCAGTCCCTACGGAGGCGGGCCCGGGGGGCCGGGCGGCTGGCCGGTGGACCCGGGCCGCGGACCCGCCCCGGCACCGGGACCCGCGCAGGGGCGGCCCCCCGAGGCTGACGAGGGCGACACCAGCTCGCTGGTGCGGCCGTACGCCGTGACCGGCGGACGGACCAAGCCGCGCTACGACCTGGCCATCGAGGCCCTGGTCACCGCGGCTCCGTACCCGCCGCGCGATGTGGCCGTGCTCACCCCGGAGTACCGGGCGATCATGGACCTGTGCCGGTCGGCGCGCTCGGTCGCCGAGGTCTCGGCGCTGCTGCGCCTGCCGCTGGGCGTCGCGCGGGTGCTCGTGGCCGACATGGCCGTCGAAGGGCTGTTGCGACTGCACCAGTCGCAGCCCGCCACCACCACCGGCGGTCAGCCGGACCTCCGCTTGCTAGAAAGGGTGCTCAGTGGCCTTCGGAAGCTCTGACCAGGTTCCGGTCCCGGGGTCGCACGGCGGAGAGGCCGAGCTGACCTCGGTCAAGATCGTCGTCGGTGGCGGCTTCGGTGTCGGCAAGACCACCTTCGTCGGGTCGGTCTCGGAGATCATGCCGCTCACCACCGAGGCGGTGATGACCGCGGCCAGCGCCGACGTGGACGACCTGTCGGCCGTGCCCGACAAGACGACCACGACGGTCGCGATGGACTTCGGGCGCGTGTCGCTCGACAGCGAGCTGATCCTCTACCTGTTCGGCACCCCCGGACAGCACCGCTTCTGGTTCATGTGGGACGACCTGGTCCGCGGCGCGATCGGCGCCGTCGTCCTGGTCGACACCCGCCGGCTGGAGGACTGCTTCGCCGCCGTCGACTACTTCGAGGAACTCGGGCTGCCGTTCGTGGTGGGCGTCAACGGGTTCCACGGCGAGTTCCAGTACGCCGTCGAGGACATCCGCGAGGCACTGTCGATCAGCGCGCACGTGCCGATCATCCAGTGCGACGCGCGCAGCCGCGAGTCCACGAAGCAGGTGCTGATCACGCTGGTCCAGCACGCGATGACGGTGCACGCCACGGCCCCCGCCGCCGCCCTGCCGCCCGGCGGTGTCCAGCCTGGAGCCGCCTCCCCGAGCTGGACCTGACGTTCCGGCTCCGCCCCCCGCCGCGTCACCCTTGTGACGCCCCCTGTCACCCGGCCCTGTCACGCCCCACCCCGCGCCGGCTACGGTCGCGTAGGCGTCCGCCCCCGATGCATCATCTCCTACGTGATCTACCATGAACCGGTGATGGGGGTTGCGATGAGCGAAATGGAGCGGATCGGAACATTCGTAGCACTCGGCGACAGCTTCACGGAGGGGCTGAACGACCCCTACCCCGATGAGCACGACCGGTTCCGCGGCTGGGCGGACCGCCTCGCCGAGCACATCGCCGCGCACAACCCGGGCCTGCGGTACGCCAACCTCGCCGTCCGCGGCAAGCTCGTCCGGCAGATAGTGGACGACCAGGTGCCGCTCGCCGTCGAACTCGCCCCCGACCTGGTGACGCTCTGCGCCGGCGGCAACGACATACTCCGTCCGGGCGCCGATCCCGACGCGCTCGCGGTCGTGTTCGACGACGCCGTCCGCCGGCTGCGCGCCACCGGTGCCCGCGTGGTCGTCTTCACCGGCTTCGACACCCGCGGCCTGCGCAGCGGCGGCCGCATCAGGGGCAAGGCGGCCACCTACAACATGCACCTGCGCGCCATCGCCGACCGCCGCGACTGCACGGTCGTCGACCTGTGGCCGCTGCGCGTGTTCCACGACCCGCGCGCCTGGTACGAGGACCGCCTGCACCTGTCGCCCGAGGGACATCGCCGCATGGCCCTCTTCGTCGCCGACGTCATCGGCGTCCCGGTCGAGGGCGACTGGCGCGAGCCGTGGCCGCCGCTCGACCCCGCCGACTGGCTCACGATGCGCCGCGAGGACGTCCGCTGGGCCCGCACCTACCTGCTGCCATGGATAGGCCGCCGCGCCACGGGCCGCTCCACCGGCGACGGCCGCGGCCCGAAACGCCCAACCGCACTGCCACTCTGACCCTCCCACCGCGACCTCACCCCCACGCACGAACGCGTGCCCCGCCCGCCGCAGCAAAGCCGAAGGCGATCGCAACCGGACGAATCACGAAGCGACGCCACGTCCGCCCAGCCCCGGCCACGCAGCAAGGCACCAGGCGAGCGCAGTGGGCCGGTCCTGTAATAAACACAGCGACCTCAGCCGGCACGCGAACGCGTCAACCGGACGCATGACGAAGCGATGCCGCGTCCGCCCAGCCCCGGCCACGCAGCAAGGCACCAGGCGAGCGCAGTGGGCCGGTCCTGTAATAAACACAGCGACCTCAGCCGGCACGCGAACGCGTCAACCGGACGCATGACGAAGCGATGCCGCGTCCGCCCAGCCCCGGCCACGCGGCAAGCCGCCAGGCGAGCGGAGTGGGCCGATCCTGCAATCAACACAGTGCGTCTTCGACTGTGTCGGTGACGGGGATGCGTCGGTGCAGGCCGGTGATCTCCAGGGCGCGGCGGACGATGGGGCGCGGCGCGGCGAGGGTGAGGCCGCCGCCGCCCGCGGTGGTGGCCTTGAAGCAGGCGACGATGACCGAGAGGCCGCCGGAGTCCATGAACTCCAGGCCGGTGAGGTCGAGGACGAGGCGTTCCCCGTGCTCGCGGCGGGCGTCGTTCAGGTGCCTGCGCAACTCGTCCGCGGAGGCGATGTCGAGTTCTCCGCGCAGCCGCACCACGGCGCGCCCCTCATGTGGCCGGGTGGTCACTTCAAAAGGCGGCACGAGGCGATCCCCTCCCGTCGACGCGCGTCCGTCCCGGTGACGCTTTCCGTGTGACAACTATTGCCGAGGAAGGACGTACTGCCAACCCGCCGCGCGACGGGGATGTGACGCCGTGCCGCCGGGCCATAAGGTGCTGTGCGACGTCATGCCCGACCCGCCGCGGAGAAGTAGCGGTCATGTGCGGACAAGTTGCGGACAGGTAAGGACCCCCCCAGGTGAGTTCCCCCCGGTTGCCGGACCATCTCGAAGTGCTCCTCACCGAGGAGCCCGTCCTCGACGTCTACGCGCACGGCCCCTGGCGGGTGCCGGACGGTCTGTACGAGGAGATGCGCGAACGAGCCGTGGAGTACAACCGGGATCCGCGGGCCGTCGTGCTGACCCGGCAGCTCAGCGACTTCTACGGGGACGGCACCAGCGCGGCGGGAGCCGAGCAGTGGTCCCTGCTGACGTTCCTGCTCGGCGCGTCGGCGGTCCGGGGCGGGTCGCGGGGCGACGTGGACTACGAGCTGCTGTCGGCGTTCCTCGCGACGCCGGAGCCGGCCGTCCGCGAACCGGTGGCGTGGTTCACGCAGGGCGGCCGGTGGCGGCCGCCGGGCCTGTGGCTGCCCGAACCGGCGGGGGCCGACCGCGAGCGGCGCGCCGTGATGTTCGAGCTGGCGCGCGAGGGGCTCGACGTCTTCGAGGGCCTGGAGCCGGTGGAGCGCCGCAGGCGGGCGCTGATGGACCTGTTCGACCGCCGCGCCGCCGACCCCGAGCTGCGCGAGGAGGACATGAGCGTCCCCATCGCGCGGCTGGAGGACGCCTGGGCCGCCGGGCTCACCGACGAGGAACTGAGCGTCCTGCCCGAACTCGCGGGACCGGTCGGCTACCTCGGCTGGGCGTGCGCCGGCCTGGACGCCGCCCACGAGCGCCTGGCCGGGACCGTCGCGGACGGTGACGAGCCCGACGTGGCGCTCGCCCGGCTGCTGCTGGCGGCCGAGGCCTCCGTCGTCCCCGCCGAGCTGGCGGTGGCACTCGGGACGGGGCGTTACGAGAACGTGGAGGAGCGGTTCCGCGCGGCCCGCGGCGCCTTCTCCACCGAGGCGTGGCAGCAGGAGGTGCGCGCGTGGCTGGCCCGCGGCCTGGTCGCGGGGGAGGCCGACGCCGCCCGCGCCTGGCTGGACATGGCGGTGCGCGTCACCGGCGCGGTCCAGGGGCTGCCCGACGCGGCGGTCAGCCCGCGCTGCCGGGTGCCCGTGCGCCTGTTCCAGGCGGACGTGCGGCGGCTGTTCACGATGCGGCGGGTCGTCAACGTGCTCGGCGCGTCGCTCGGCGCCGGCCGGGACGAGCCCCGCGCCGATCGGGCGGGCGACCGGGAGGGCGGCGTGGCCGTCGAGGACGCGCTGGTCGGGCAGCCGGAGTTGGCCCGGGTGGTCGCGGACGCGGTGGGAGTGCGGCTCGCGGACGGGCGTCCCGTGCGGCTGCTGGTGTCCGGTCCGGAGGGCACCGGCAAGGGCACCGCCGCCGAGGCCGTCGAACGCACGCTCGCCGAACAGGGCGCGGTCCGCGAGGCACTGTGGATCTCCGATCAGGTGTTCGCGTCGCTCGGGGTGAGCGACGCCGTCCTGTGGCTCCAGGCCCGCGTCCGCGACTGCCTGGAGTCCGGGATGCTCCTGGTCGTCGACGACCTGGAGAAGCTCGCCGCGCACGAGCGGTGCGGCGCCGCCGCCGTGGAGGAGCTGCGGCGGCTCATGGCGCGCTCGCCGTCCCTCGACGTCGTCGCGCTGTGCCGTCCCGGCGGCGACCGGCGGCTGTTCGACGCGAACCCGGCGCTCGTGCGGTCGTTCGACGTGGCCCGCACCCGCGACTTCGGCGACGACGACTTCGCCGAGCTGTTCACGCGGGCCGTCATGCGTCGCGGGGCGGACGTCGCCCCGGACGTGGCCACGGCGGCGGGCGAGGTGCTCGCCCGCACCCCGCCGCTGCGGAACCTGCGCGGCGCCCGGCTGGTCGAGCACATGGCCGGCCGCGCGGTCGCCGCCGCCGCGCTGCGCGCCCGGGACGGAGCGAACACCGGCACGAACACCGGGATGAACGGCGCGCGGCCACGGGTCATGGCGGACGACCTGCCGCAGCGGCTCATCCCGGGCCGTCCCGCCGACAGCGACCCGTTCGCCGAGCTGGCCGCCTGCGCCGGGATCGAGTCCGCCAAACGGGAGGTGGACGCGCTCGTCGCCGAGGCCAGGGCGGCGCGCCTGCGCCGCGAGGCCGGGATGACGGCGCGGACACGGCCCCGCCACCTGGTGTTCACCGGGAACCCGGGCACCGGCAAGAGCAAGGTCGCCGGGATCCTCGGCCGCATCTACGCCGACCTCGGGCTGCTGTCGTCGGGCCATCTCGTCCAGGTCGAACGCGCCGACCTGCTCGGCGAGTACGCCAGCGAGAGCGTCCTGCGGGTCCGCCGGGCGGTGGAGCAGGCGCACGGGGGAGTGCTGGTCGTCCGCGACGCGCACGCGCTGGTGTCGGCCGCGCCGGACGCCGCCCGTGGCCGCGAGGTCCTGGACGTGCTGCTCACCGGCGTCCAGGCGCACAGCGAGGACCTCGTCGTCGTCCTCACGGGCCCGGAGGCGGAGGTGAACGGGCTGCTGAAGTCGCATCCCGACCTTGCCGCGCACTTCCCGCGCACCGTCCGGTTCCCCGACCTCACGGTGGCCGAGCTGGTCGAGGTGTTCGCGGCCAAGGCCGCCGACGCCGGCTTCGCGCTGGCCCCCGGCGTCCTGGACAAGGTCCGCGAGCTCACCGAGTCCGCCCCGCGCGAACGCGGGTTCGGCAACGCCCGCGCGATGATCCACCTGCTGGACCGGGCGGTGGCGATGCAGGGCCGCCGCGTCCTCGCCGACGGCGTCGTCGACGAGACCGAGTCGCTGGACGAGATCCTTCCCGAGGACGTCCCGGACACGCTCAGCCGTGGCCGCGACGACGTGCCCGGCGACCCGCTCGCCGAGATCGAGCGGCTGATCGGCCTGGCCGACATCAAGCGGGAGGTGGCGTCCCTGGTCGCCGAGGTCCGCGCCGAGCAGTTGCGGCGTGACGCCAAGCTGGCGCCGGCGCCCCCGTCCCGCCACATGGTGTTCATGGGCAACCCCGGCACGGCGAAGACGACGATCGCCCGGCTGGTCGCGGCCGTGTACGCGCGGCTCGGGTTGTTGTCGTCCGGACACCTGGTGGAGGTCACCCGCGCCGACCTCGTCGCCGAGTTCATCGGGCAGACCGGGCCGCGGGTGCGGGCCGCCGTCGAACGCGCCCTCGGCGGCGTGCTGTTCGTGGACGAGGCGTACGCGCTGTCGTCGGCGGGCGGCGACCCCCGCGACTTCGGCCACGAGGCGATCGCCGAACTGCTGCGGCTGATGGAGGAGCACCGCGACGACCTGGTGGTCATCGTCGCGGGCTACGACGGCGAGATGGAACGCTTCCTGACGGCCAACCCGGGCCTGAGGTCCCGGTTCCCGAAGCTGCTGCGCTTCCCCGACTACTCCTCCGACGAACTCGTCACGATCTTCGAGTTCATGGCGGCGGAGGCGGGGTTCGCGCTCGCGCCCGGCGTCCTTCCCGCGCTGCGCCGGCTCGTCGCCGCCCATCCACGGGACGCCTCGTTCGGCAACGCCCGGCTCGTCCGGAACCTGCTGGAGGCGGCGATCTCCCGGCAGGCGAGGCGCATCACCGCCGCGCACGACGAGTCGCCCGCCGGGATCGACTCCGCCGAGGTGGGGCTGCTGCGCCCGGTCGACCTGCCGGACGCGCCGCCCGCCGAACCTTCCGTCGGCCCCTACATCTAGCCGGGCCGCTTCCGGACTCTCACCGGCCGCGTGGGCGGCCCTGCGGGAGCGGGACTCAGCGTCCGCGGCCGCCCGGTTCCCGAGCGGTCTGGTTCCCAAGCCGTCTGGTTGCCGAGCGGTCTGGTTGCCGAGCGGTCTGGTTGCCGAGCGGTCTGGTTGCCGAGCGGTCTGGTTGCCGAGCCGCCCGGTCCGGTTTCCGAGTCGTTCGGTTTCCGAGTCGCCCGGTTTCTAACCGGTCACCCGGGCCAGCGCGGTCTCGTACTGCTTGGCCTGCCCCGGCGTCAGGAACCCCGACACCCGCAGGAGCACCCCGCCGCGCACATAGTGGTATTCGGAGCCCGCCACCCCGCCCAGCGCGCCGAGGGTCTGCTGGATGTACTCCGACCGTGCCCGCGCGCCCGTCTCGGTCGGGTACACCTCGACCCCGCAGCCCCGCTCCACCGACCCGCGCTCGGCGCTCGACGCCTTCGCCGCCGGGACCCTTCGATCGGTGCAGGCCGCCTTGCTCGTGTACTGTCTCGGCCGCCCCAGGTGCCCGTTCGGGTCCGTGCGCGCCGTGTAGACCACGGCCACCTTGATCGGCATCCCCACCCGCCGTAACCCGGTGAGCACCTGCGCCGCGGTCAGCTGCCGACCCGTCGGGCGAATCGCCGGGCCGCCCGCCGGGTCGGCCGTGACCGTCACCGTGACGGTCGCCGTCGGGGACGCCTTCGAACCGTCGCCTCCGCACCCGGCCGGCGCGGCGGTCGCTCCGATCGCGGCCACCATTGTGAACATCGTTCGCATCCTCATGATCGCGATCATGCCGTTCCCGGTCGCCGCGGGCCGGTGAAATCAGGCTGTTTCGGCCGGAACCGGTCGGCTCGGTGTGGGGCGGCTCGGGCTAGCCGGGACGCGTCCGCGTGTCGGCGACCCCGTAGGCGGCGGCCTGGAGGGAGTACAGCTCGGCGTAGACGCCGTCCAGCGCCATCAGCGCGGCGTGGTCGCCCTCCTCGATCACCTTGCCGTGCTCCAGCACATAGATCCGGTCGGCATAGCGGACGCTGGCCAGCCGGTGCGTGATCAGCAGGACGGTCCGGCCCTCGGCATGCGTGCGGATCCGCTCGAACAGGCGGTGCTCGGCCCGCGCGTCCATGGCCGCGGTGGGTTCGTCGCAGATCAGCAGCGGCGCGTCCCGGAAGAAGCCGCGCGCGACGGCGAGCCGCTGCCACTGGCCGCCCGACAGGTCCGCGCCGTCCTTGAACCGGCGGTCCAGCAGCGTGTCGTAGCCGCGGACGAGCTCGTCGACGACCTCGTCGGCCCCGGACGCGCGGGCGGCGTCGAGCATCTTCGGATCCTCCGACCCGTCGTCCGCGGGCGCGTGGTCGCCGTGGCCCATCGTGATGTTCTGCCGGGCGGTCATCGGCCAGTGCGTGTACTCCTGCGCGATGACGGCGACGCGCTCCCACACGTCCTGCTGCGCCACCGTCCTCAGCGGCACGTCGTCCCACCGGACCTCACCGGAGTCCGGGTCGTACAGCCCGGCCATGACCTTCGCGAGGGTCGTCTTGCCCGAACCGTTCTCGCCGACGAGCGCGACCACCTCGCCCTCGCGCAGCCGCAGGGAGATGCCGTTGAGGGACGGCGTGTCCGCGCCCGGATAGGTGAACGTGACGTCGTCCACGGTGACGCACGCGAAGGCGTCGGGCAGCCGCCCGCGCGGTTTCGTCCCGTCGGACGGGGCGGGCGGCAGCGCGCGGCGCGGGACCCTGTCCTCCGCCTTGGCGCAGAAGTCCAGGTAGTCGCCGAAGTAGAGGCCCTCCTCGTAGCACTGGTTGACGGCGTACACGAGGTTGACGAGGGAGGACTGGCCCGTCCTGATGGCGAGCACCGCCGTGCCCGCGACCGCCAGCGGCACCGTCCCCTTCCACAGCATGAGGCCCAGCGCGATGTAGACGGTGGCCGTCGCGACGCCCTTCAGCGCGTCCCCGGTGACCCTCGCGACGGTCTGGCGGCGGGCGAGGTCCAGCTCCACGGACCGCTGATAGGCCGCCGACCGGTCGTACTGGTCGAGCAGGAAGCCCCGCATGGTGAACGAGCGCACCTCGGCGGCGTGCTCCCGGTCGACCATCAGGTCCGACAGGATCCACTTCCGCCGCGAGACCTCGACCAGTTTCAGCATCGTCAGGTACTGCATCCGGGCGCTGCGGACGGACGCCCAGCCCTCCGGGACGGCGGTCAGCAGCAGCAGAGGGAGCAGCAGCGGGTGCAGCACGCCGAGCGTCCCGGCCGCCGCGACCATGCCCACGGCGCCGGTGAGCACGTCCACCGCCTGCTGGACGACCCGCGCCGCCGACGTCAGGCCGCGGAACTTCGCGCGTTGCAGGTCGTCGAGGAAGTCGGAGTCGTCGAGCGCGGCGAGGTGCACCGCGGTCGTGGCCTCGTACAGCCGGAGTTCGGCGAGCCGCTGGACCTGCGGGTCCAGCCGCGACTGCGACCAGCCCGCGCACGCCTGCAGGCCCGCGCGCAGCGCCACCGCGACCGCCACCAGCGCCAGCGAGGGCAGCGAGTCACGGACCCGGTCGGGTGTCGGACCGGCGCTGAACAGCGCGGTGAGCACACCGGTCGTGGCGAGCAGCCAGAACGCCGTGAAGATCCCGGCGAGCAGGTTGAGGGAGATCGTCGCGGCGGTGTCGACGCGGCTCGCCCGCCACGCCAGGGCCGTCGCCTGGACGATCACCGCCGGGAGCCGCCGCGCGACCGTGCCCAGCCCCGTCTCGGCGAGCTCCGCGTCCCGCGCGTGCCACCGGGGGGCGCTCAGTTCCGGAAGGTCGGGGTGCGCGGGCGGGGACTTGCGGCCCCGTCCCGTCCGCCGTAACCGAATGAACCGTGACAAAGCCCGTCGTGCACCCATGTGCCGTCCTCCGCCCGTCCTGCCCGACCTAGGCAGTGTGCGCCCTCCGAGGGAGGATGTCCGCCGCATATGTCACACAGGGTGTTGATTTGTAGCAGTGGACAATCATGCGCCGGATGGACGCGCCGAACACCCCGGGTTGTCTAGGGTTTACGGCATGAGCGACGGCTGGCCCGAGGGTTGGGCACGTGGGGAGGGCGGCCAGGTGGGCCGCGGCGGGGACGGCTTCGCGCGCGCGGAGCATCGGCAGCCCGCCTACCGGCGGGACACCTACGACGATCCCTACGACTCGAACGCCGACCCGTACGCCGGTGACCAGCTCGCCGGACACGGACGGGACGACGGCGGCCGGTACGGCGCGCCCCCGCCGAGGAGGCGCCGGAGGCGTCGCTGGCCGCGTGTCCTCGGCGGCCTCACGGTCGTCCTGCTCGTGGTCGCGGTCGGCGGGTACGTGTACCTCGACTCGCGGCTGAAGCGGGAGGCCGTGCTGGAGGACTATCCCGGCCGGGTCGCCGACACACCCGGGACGAACTGGCTGATCGTCGGCTCCGACAGCCGAGAGGGCCTGTCGAAGGAGGACCAGCGCAGGCTCAAGACCGGCTTCACGGGCGGGCGGCGCACCGACTCGATGATGCTGCTGCACTACGGCTCCGGTGGCACGTCCCTCATCAGCCTGCCGCGCGACTCCTACGTCCCGATCCCGGGACACGGCTCCAACAAGCTGAACGCGGCGTTCGCGTTCGGCGGCCCGAAGCTGCTCGTGCGGACCGTGGAGAAGGCCACCGGCGTCCGCATCGACCACTACGCCGAGATCGGCTTCAACGGCTTCGTCGGCGTGGTCGACGCCGTAGGCGGCGTCGACATCTGCGTCAAGGACGACATCAAGGACCCCAAGGCGGGCCTCGACCTGAAGGCCGGCTGCCAGACGCTGGACGGCGGGCAGGCGCTCGGCTACGTCCGCACCCGCGCCTTCGCCCGCGCCGACCTCGAACGCGTCGAGCACCAGCGGCAGTTCTTCGCGGCGCTGATGAAGAAGGCGTCGAGCCCCGGCACGATGTTCAACCCGTTCCGGAGCGTGCCGCTGGCCATGAACGCCACCAGCAACTTCCTGGTGGACGACGGCGACCACCTGCACCACCTCGTCCGCATGATGTGGGCGATGAAGGGCGTCAGCGGGAACGACGGCGTGACCACCACCGTCCCGATCGGCGGCAGCGGCAGCTCGCCCAGCGCGGGCGCGTACATCACCTGGGACAGGTCCAAGGCGTCCCGGCTCTTCGAGGCCCTCCAACAGGACCAGCCGATCCCTCAGGACGTCATCACCAAATGACCGGGGTTGGCCCGTCCCCGCGCGGTTAGAGTCGGACCATGTCCGACACGCCACGGGACGGCGCCGCCGAACTCGACGCGCTGCCGTCCAAGGACCTGTACGACCGCGCGATGCGGCTCGCCAAGGAGCGGCGCGACGTCGGCTTCCTCTGGGACCTGCTGCGCGCGATCCCGCCCGCCGCGGCCGCGATCGGCGAGGTCGACCGCGCCGAGTTCGACCTGTTCCACGGGCTGTCGCTGCTGGAGGAGTTCACGCACGCGGGGGAGGGCGAGCTGGCGGACGCGCTCCGTCCGCTCTACATCGAGTACCTCACCGCGCACGCCAAGGACACCTGACGCGGTCTTTGACCGGCCTTGATCTCCGTCCGACCACCCCGGGGAATCACTCTTCGCAGGCAATCCACTGCGGAGGGTGATCGAAGTGAACAAGAAGCATATGAAGATCGCCGCCATCGCCTTCACCGTCTGGTACGTCATCAGCCGGCCCGAGGGAGCGGCGAATCTCGTCAACAACGCCCTGAGCGGGCTCGGCAACGCCGCCGAGTCGTTGTCGCAGTTCATGAGCGCTATCCCGAGCTGACGGACCGTTCCAGGGCCCCGTACCCCCGCCGGTACGGGGCTTCTTTCGCGTGTGGTCAGCAAGCGGTTGCCTCCGCGTCACAGTAAAATCGCGCTTTGCGGGCAGACGCGCCTGGGCACAATTGGATCGGGTCAGTTGTGTCGCTGCGCTACAACCAGGGACGGCGTACGGATGAAGAAGAACCTCCGCTATGTGGCGATCGCCTTCGTCATCTTCTATTTGCTCAGCTCACCGACGGACGCGGCAGGAGTGGTGAACAACGCCTTCAGCCAACTGGGCACGGCGGGTAACCAGCTCGCCTCCTTCGTCGAGGCCTTGGGCAGCCCGGGCAGCTGAGGCCGCCCCGGCGCCAACGCCGAAGGTTTGAACGACGACAACACCGTCGGGGACGGGGCCGGTCACGCGGAGTGATCTCCTAAGATCGGCCTCATGTCTGTCTTCGACGTAGAGATCGACGGTCTCCAGGGCGGCTCCGCCGACCTGGGCCAGTACCGTGGTAAGGCCGTGCTCGTGGTCAACGTCGCCTCCAAGTGCGGCCTCACCCCGCAGTACTCCGGTCTGGAACGACTCCACGAGCGGTACGCGGAACGCGGCTTCACCGTCCTCGGAGTTCCCTGCAACCAGTTCATGGGACAGGAACCCGGCACCGCCGACGAGATCGCCGAGTTCTGCTCGACGACCTACGGCGTCACCTTCCCGCTGACGGAGAAGGTCGAGGTCAACGGCGACGGCCGCCATCCGCTGTACCAGGCGTTGGTCGACGTGCCCGACGCCGAGGGCCACACCGGCGACATCCGCTGGAACTTCGAGAAGTTCCTCATCACCCCCACCGGCACCGTGGCGGCGCGTTTCGCACCCCAGACGGACCCCGAGTCCCCCGACATCACCACCGCCATCGAAAAGCACCTCCCGGCCTAACCCCACCCGCGACCACGCACACCCACCCGAGAACGACACCCGCGAGGGTCGCCGCTCGGGCGCTGCCGACCGAGAAGGCCCTCTCGGAACCTTCGCCTGACGTTCCCCTGCGGGTGTGGGCGCTTACCACCTGGAGCGGCAGCCTGCGATCGGGTCGGCCTTCGGGCGTGGTCGGTCACGTCGACCGCCATGAGAAGAACCTCTTCGCCTGGCGTCATCTGCGGTGTGCGTGCTCTCACCCGGGACGGCATGCCGCGATCAGGTTGGCCCCTTGGGTGTTGTCGGTCGGGGTGGGCGCTGCCTTGGAGAGGAACCTTCTTGCCTGGCGTTCATCTGCAGGGGGCGTGTTTCCCCTGGGAGCGGCATGCCGTGATCGGGTCGGCCTCTCAGCGTTGTCGCGGGGTGGTCGCCGGGATCGGGAGGAAGCTCGCCGTGTGGCGTTCGCTTCTGGGGAGCGCTTTCGCTGGGGAGTGGACGCAGCGATCGGGGTGGGTGTGGCGGGGCCTTTAGGGGGTGGAGGGCGTTCGGGGTTCGGTGGGGGTGAGGCCGTGGACGGCCTGTGCCAGGGTTGCGGTCACGATGGTGTCCGCGTTGGACGGGGTGCGCTGGGCGAGGCGGGCGGCGGCGTCCACGAGGCCCTGGATCAGCGCGGCGCGGACGGCGGCGTCGGGGACGCCGCCGTCCTCCAGGACGGTGACCAGGGGACGTAGCAGCTGCGCGTGGCCGTCCCGGATGCGTTCCAGGGCCGGTTCCGCGAGCGCGTGTTCGACCAGGGCGACGGCGGCGGCGTGCCGTCCGTCCGTCATGACCTCCAACTGGGACCTGATGTAGGCCTCGACCTTGCCGCCGAGATCGTCCGGGCCGGCCAGCGCCGTCTCGACGTGCGCCGCCCACCGGGGCAGTTCCTCCTCGACGATCGCGGCGACCAGGTCGTCCTTCGACCGGAAGTACTCGTACAGGCTCGGCCGCGACAGGCCCACCCGCCGTGCCAGCGCGGCGAGCGAGAGCGCCTCGATGCCCTCCTCGGCGACGAGCGTCCGCGCGGCGTCCAGCAGCGTCCGTAGCTGCCGCGCCCGATGCGCCGCCACGGTCGCCTCACTGATCTTCGGCACCCGCCCATCCTACGAGCGGTCGGCCCGTCCGCGCCGTGCTCAGGGGCCGCGGGTGAGGTCCCAGTCGAGGGTGGCGGGCAGCGCGCCCTCCAGGGTGAGCAGCCACCGTTTGACCTCCACGCCGGAGCCGCCGCTGTAGCCGCCGAGGCCGTTGGAGGCGACGACGCGGTGGCACGGCACGATCAGCGGAATCGGATTGGCGCCCATCACCTGCCCGATGACCTGCGCGTGCACCCCGGTGCCGGAGCGGTGGCCGAGGTCGCCGTAGGTGACGACGTTCCCGTACGGGACGGTCTCGTACAGCGTCGAGAGCACCTGCCGCTGCACCTCGGAGACGAGTCGCCAGTCGATCGGCACCTCGAACCGCTTCAGGTCGCCGGTGAAGTAGTCGCGCAGCGCCGACAGGGCGGGCGCCAGGCGGGCGGGCGCGTCCACGACGGGCAGGCCCGTCGCCTTGGCGGTGCGGTCGCGGGCGGCGGGGGTGTCGCGGAAGTGCAGCGACACGACCCCCGTCTCCGTCTCGGCAACGAGGAGGCGTCCGAGCACGGTGTCGACCGTGCCGAACGCGAGGGTCTCGGTCATCGTGCGGCGCTCCTTCCCGGCATGTTCAGCCTTCCACGCGGGTTCGTCATCTCGTCAACACCGTCGTGCGGCCTCACGTTGCGAGGGTCCGGTGGAGCCGGGCGGACTCCTTGACCAGACGGCTGGTCCCGCCGCGGGCCGCGACGTCGGCGACGCGGGGGATCGGGCCCCTGGCGCCCGTGGTCTCGGCGACGCGGGTGCCGAGGGCGAGCAGGTCGGGGACGCCGGCCGGCGCGCGCTCGCCCGGTTCGGGGAGGACGTGGGGGAGGGCGGCGGCGACCGTCGTCCAGACGTCGGCGTGGGCGCCCGCGTCGGCGGCGGACGTGAGTGCCTTCACGGCGCGGGAGAGGACGATGCGGCCATGGACGACGAGTTGCCCGAGGGCCGCGCCCGTCTCCGCCGCAGGGAGGTGACCGCGTCCGCTGAACGCCAGCAGCGCCTCGACCACGCCGGCGCGCTCGCGCGGGTCCCGGCTCGTCAGCGAGCAGGCGAGGATCGTCCCGGTGGCGGCCCCCGTGGGCCCGTCCGCCTCGGCCAGATCGAGCAGGACGGCGCCCTGGCCGTAGCCGTAGTCGACGGCCTCGTCCACCGCCAGCTGCGGGACGAGGTGAGCCGCGACGATCTCACGATGAGAGGGCGCGACGGACGGCCAGAACGAGAGGTGGTACCGGCCGGGGTGGAGGTTCTTCTCCGACCAGCCCTCCTCGGGAAAGGCACAGAGGCGGGCGACGTCCGGATGGTCGAGCGCCTCCACCGGGGCCAGGACGTGGTGGGAGAAGCGGAGCTTGTCACCGGGCAGGGTGTGGGTCGGCTGGTCGAGGACCCGGCACTCGACGTCGGGGTCGGCGAGCCCGCCCTCGGCGAGCCATGACGCGACCGCCCGCCCGGCCTCGGACTTCAGACCCTTCGCGCGTGCCGTGACGGACGCGTCGATGTCCCGGGGGAGGCGGAGCAGCGCCTGCGTCAGGTCGGCCGGGCCCGGCTGGAGGCCCGCCCTCTCCAGCCGTTCGAGGCGGCCGACGAGGACATCGGGGTCGACATGGCCGCTGCCCTCGGTCGGCGTGGCGAGCAGAACCGGCAGCTTCCCGACGGCGAAAGCGGCCTCGTGCTTGCGCCAGGTGAGGAACCGCTCCATCCGCGGCCAGAACCCATGTCCTTCCCCCTCCTCGTGGGAAAGGAAGGAGTTGCGCGCATCCCCCGCCAGAGTCGGTTGCTGGTACAGGTGCCTCCACACCGCCAACTCGACCCACCGCTGGTTGGTGTAGGAGTACAGATGCGAGCCGCCGTCCCTGTCCAGGAACCAGGGGACGTGCTCGGACATCGCCTGCCGCAGCGCTTCCATGGTTCCGTCGAGGTCGCGATAGGCGAACTCGACGAGGGCGCCCAGCAAGCGTTCGACGGTGCGCCACGGCGGCTCCCTGCGCACGGAGGCGATGTACTCGTCCACCAGTTCGGTGAGTGAACCGATCGGGGCGGGGGACTCGCGCGGCGTGAAGGGCGGCGGGCCCGGTGGCTCCGGTGCGGCCTCGGCGGCGGTGGCGATCTCGCCGAACGCGGCGCCGATCGTCGCGCGCAGGTCGGCCGGAAGGACTTCGGCGGCGTCCCGGATCTGCGCGCGGACGGCGTCGCCCGCCCGCGAGGCATGCTTGACCGCGATCCTGACGGCACGTTCTTGCAGGTCGAGAACGTCGGAGGAGAAGACGGCGGCGACCGTGCGGAGCGTGGCGTCGACGCGGTCGCGCTGGCGGGCCGTCCGGTCCAGCCAGGAGAGCGCGGCCCGCAGGAACTTCTTCTCCGGACGGAAGAGCACCGCGCCCGCGGCCTCCTCGAACAGCGGCTCGTCGAGCCGTCCCAGGTCGTCGGCCCGCCGCACCTCCCGCAACGCGAGTTCGGCGACGATCGACGGCGCGGCCGGGAGCAGGCGCGCGTAGTCACGGACCCGGGCGACCACCTCGTCGTCGGTGGTCTCCAACGCGTCGTGCAACTGAACGAACCAGCGCAGGGTGTGCGGCGTGCCACCGCGCAGGAAGCGGTTGACGCAGCCGTCGAGAAGGACGCCGCGTTCGAGGCGTCCGGCGCGGGCCAGGCCGACCAGCGCGATGGACCAGCTGTATTCCGGGCCCATGTTCCACGCCCCCTGGACCGCCTCGCGGGAGAGGACGGCGCCGACACCGTCCACCTCGAAGATCTTCGGGACGAGCGCGTCCAGGAACGGGTCGTCGCCGAGGGTCTGCGCACGGGTCTGGGATGCGGCCCAGCCGACGACGAAGCCGTCGGTGACCGGGACGGCGGCGCCGGCGGACGTCACGAGCGCCGCCACGATGTGCCACCTGGCCCCGCCCTCCTCGGCGACCTGGATGCGGGCGGCGATCCGGTGGGCGACGTCCGCGCGCCACTCGTCCGGGTGGCGGGACGTGACGTCGCACAGCCACCGGCAGAGCGCGGTGATCGTGTCGATGTGCAGCCTCGGGCGCAGGTCCGCCCTGCACAGCCAGGTCGCGGCGGCCGCGGCCCCGTTGATCGTGCCCGCACCGGCCACGAGGAGCGCGTGGATGTGGGCCTCCTCCAGGAAGCCGAGCCGTGTCTCCGCGCGGAGCCGCTTCAGCTCGCCCGGCAGTTCCTTGGCCACGGCGCGCCGTCCGGGCTCGTCGAGTGCCGCGACCAGCCGCGCCGTCAGTTCCCCGTCACCGGTCTCGAGGGCCTTCCGGACGTCGTCCCACGCGCTCATCGACCGGCCTCCACCATCACGTCGACGTCCTGACGGACGATGCGGGCGGCCAGGACGTGTTTACACGGGCCGCGTCCCCCTCGATGGTCGATCCACCACGGGCAGGTACAGGTGACACTTTCGCCGACGAACCGGACCCTACGTTCGCCGCCGCCGGTCAGCACGATCGCCGTGTCGTCGGCCGTGAACCGCACGGCACCGTCCTCGACGAGCGCGCGCGCCGACCGCAGCCGCGGGTTGAGGGCCGCCACCCGGGAGGGGTCGTAGGGCAGTTCGCGGTGGAAGAACGCGGCCTCGGCGGCGTCGAAACCGACACGACCGGACGTCCCGAGCTGGGTCAGCGCCGCCTTCGTCCGCTCGAGGGTGAGCCCGGACCGCTCGGACAGCAGGTCGGGGTCGACGCGGGGCTCGAACGACAACAACGCGCCGACCAGGTCGGCGTCCCCTGCGGCCTCGTCGGTCGCGAGCGCGTCGAGCACGGCGCCCTCGCCGGAGAAGCCGCGCGAGTGCTGGGGCGACAGCGTCAGGACGTAACGCATCCCGGGCAGCTCCAACTCCCAGACGCTCGACGCCGGGCCGCTCGCGCCGGTGACCGGCGGGCCGTAGACGCGCAGCGCCCGCGCGAAGCGGAGCAGGGGCAGCAGCGTCCGGAGCCGGTCGGGCCCGGCCAGGCACACCGCGCCGGGCGCCGGACGCGGCGAGATCCGCAGTGTCCGAACCGCGGGCAGCGCCCAGAGCACGTCCCGCCCGCTCTTCGGCAGCGACCGGAGGAACCGGACGGCGTCCGGAGCCGCCAGCTCGGCGCGGGGATCGAACCCGGCGGTGATGACCTGGACCTCCGCGAAACCCCGGAGCCACCGCTCGGGCAGCGGCACCTTCTTCTCCACGACGGCGCCGTCCAGCGTCGTCACGGCCAGCCCCTCCGCGCCGACCGCCAGGTGCAGCGGGTCGGAGCCGCCGACGCGGGCCAGGGCCTCGCGCAGCGGGCCGTTGACGTCGACGTTCGTCGTGCCGCGCTCGTGTACGTCACCGTCCAGCGCGGGCTCCAGCACGTCCAGCCGCGCGTACACGCCGCCGCACGCGGAGAACGACTCCATCCGCAGCCGGTCGCCGCCGCATGTCACGACCGGGTCGCGGGACGAGGTCGGACGCGGCTGGTGGTACCGGGTCTGCGCGACGTCGGCCAGGGCCAGCAGCGCCGCCGCGGCCGGTGCCGCCCGCGTCAGGACGCCGCTGAAGAACCACGGATGCGCCTGCGGCCCGGAACTCGTCGTCCCGCCGGATGTCGACAGGCCGAGAAGCCCGCCGTCCAGCCCGGACGGACGCGCGTACGTATACGACTGTGCGGCCCCCGTGGCCGCGGTGCTGGTCGCCATGCCGAGCAACGTAGGGTTCCGTGCCGACAATTTCCGGGTTTCCGGCGATGAGCCCGATTTGATCTGGGCGGACGGGCGGGGTCCTGGTCGAGGTGCGGATGACCGGGGGTAGGCTCGGTGCCGTGCGACGGTTCCTCACCCCTGGCTGGATCGGGCTGCACGTGCTCGCGCTCGTGCTGTGCGGCGCGTTCCTCGGCTTCGGCTGGTGGCAGTTCGACCGCGCCCAGAGCGGCAACGACCGCAGCTGGGCGTACACCTTCGAATGGCCGATCTTCGCGATCTTCGTGATCGTGATGTGGGTCAAGATGATCCGCGACGAGCGGGCGGGCACCAGCCCGGCGCCGAAGGTGATCGAGGAGCCCGCGGAGGCCGAGGTCAAGCAGGAGATCATCCGTCGCCAGGAGGAAGAGGACCCGGCGCTCGCGGCCTACAACCGCTATCTCGCCCGGCTCAACTCCGAGAGCGGCGGACGAGGCTGACGGGGCGGGCCGCGGCCCGCCGACCGCACACGCCGTGCGGACCGTCGAGGGAAAGGTGTGTTCTGTGGCAGGCGCGTTGGTCAGGTACCGGGTCCTGGCGCTGGTGGTCGGCACGCTGCTGGTGCTGCTCATGATCGGGATGGTCCTGAAGTACTCGCCGATCGACGAACCCGCCCTGGCGGGCCTGGTGGCGCCCGTCCACGGCTTCCTCTACATGGTCTACCTGCTGGCCGCCTACGACCTGTGGCGGCGCACCGGCTGGCCGCTGAGCCGGATGGTGATGATCGTGCTCGGCGGCATCGTCCCGCTGATGACCTTCTTCGTCGAGCGGGGAGTCGTGCGCGACGCGCGGGCCCTGCGCAAGGCCGAGGCCGTGGCCAACGCCTGACCCGCGCCTCCCCGGACTGGCGGAGCCGTCGACCCGTCCAGTAACGTTTGACTGAGTCAAACGTTGGAGGTCGGCGATGGTGGTGACCGAGGACGACGTCGAGACGGTCCGGGCGTTCAACCGGTTCTACACCGGGGTCATCGGGGTGCTCGGCGAGGGGCTCGTCCGGACCCCGTACTCCCTCACCGAGGCGCGAGTGATCTTCGAGCTGGCGCAGCGGCCGGACACGGAGGTCCTCGCCCTGCGCCGCGCCCTGGACCTGGACGCCGGCTACCTCAGCCGGATGCTCACCCGGTTCGAGGCCGACGGGCTGATCACCCGCGAGCGCTCGGCCGAGGACGCCCGACGCCAGATCGTCCGGCTCACCTCCCGGGGACGCGAGGTCTTCGCGACGCTCGACGAACGGTCCGTGAACGAGATCCGCGACCTGCTGGACGGGTTGCCGCCCGGGGATCGGCCCGGCCTGCTCGCCGCGATGCGGACCATCCACGGCGTCCTCGGCGACCGCCCGGACCGGGACGGCGGCGTCGTCCTGCGCCCGCCGCGCCCCGGCGACCTCGGCTGGATCGTGGAACGCAACGGCGCCCTCTACGACGTGGAATGCGGCTGGGACCGCACCTACGAGGCCCTCGTCGCCGAGATCGTCGCCGACTACGCGCGCAACCACGACCCGCGACGGGAGAACGCCTGGATCGCCGAGGCCGGCGGCGTCCGGGTGGGCGGCGTCTTCTGCGTCCGCCGCGACGACGACGTCGCCCAGCTGCGGCTCCTGCACGTCGAGCCGGACACCCGCGGCCTCGGCGTCGGATCAGCCCTGGTCGAGGAATGCGTCCGCTTCGCGACCGAGGTCGGATACACCGAGATGATGCTGTGGACGACCGCGTTGCAGCGTTCCGCGCACCACATCTACGCACGCGCGGGTTTCGTCCTGGAAGTGGAGGAACCGCCGGTGGAGCGCTTCGGCAGCGTCGTGCACGGGCAGGTCTGGCGCAAGAGACTCTGAAGCGGGCCCGTGGTGGCGTCGCGCCTCCACGGGCCCGGATCCGCAGCGATCCCTTGGCTGCTCTGGCGGCCGGGACGGGGGTCGGACGGAGTTCCGGCCGCCGCTGTTCTCACCGGCGAGACGCCGGTTCGTCTCGGACCTGACCTCCACCCCCTTCCTGCTCGGGGCCGGGCGGAAGGCCCGCCCGGCGGACGAGAGCGGACGCCACGGCGGCGCCCGAACGCTTGGGGCCGGGCCGGCGGCACGCCTGGACGGTGCCGCGGGCCCGGCCGGTGGGGGACTCCGATGCCGCGGGGGCGTGCGGCACCGGGTTCCGGTCATGGTCGGCGGGTGGTGCTGCCGGTCCGGTACGGCCGAGAGCCCGAGGTGTGCCGCCGCGCGTCCCCGCCGCCGCACCCGTTGGGGGACGGTGCCTGTCGCGGTGGGACGAGCCGTGGACGCCCTCGGCCGTACGGACCGGGCCGCGCGGGGTGGAACACGGGAGGAGGATCACGCGCCCTCGACGTCGCATCGGCCCTCCCACGTCCTCGACCTGGGGCTTTGCCACCCCAAGGATCTTTCCTTCACTCATTGTCACAATCTCGTTGCGGTTAGTACCCGCACGTCATGCGCGCGTAAACCGCACCCGTCGCAAAGAATCCTGATCAAGATCGCAACTTTGCCCCCGCATTGCCCACGCCGCCGAACCGGCAAAGGAGACCGCCGGCCGAAAGAAGGGATCAGTCGGCGAGGACCTGCCCGATCACATGACGGGCGTTGGCGGAGATGCATGGACGGCCGGAGTCGCCTCGACGGTCGTCGAGGGATGGGGGCATGATCGCTGAGAGCGAACGTTGCTGCGGAAACAAACTCGTGCTCCGTTTTCTTGAGTGTGTATGACTCAACTTGGTGTTGGGTCGTCGAACTGAACTTGGAGCTGAGCATGAGCGAGACCCTGACGTTGCCGGTGCTGCCCCTGGACGACGGGGCCGTTCTGCCGGGCATGGTGGTGCCGCTGGACTTGTCCGAGAGCGGGGAGATCCGGGCCGCCATCGAGGCGGCGCGGGCGGCGGCGCAGGCCAAGGGGCCGGGTATCCGGTCGGTGGGCAAGCCGCGGGTGTTGCTGGTGCCGCGGTTGAACGGGCAGTACGCCGCCGTCGGCACGCTCGGTGTGATCGAGCAGGAGGGACGGCTGCCCGGTGGCGAGCCGGGCGCGGTCGTGCGCGGTGTGCGGCGGGTGCGGATCGGGACCGGGACGACCGGGCCGGGCGCGGCGCTGTGGGTCGAGGGGACCGAGATCGAGTCGCCGCCGCCCTCCGGACGCGCGCAGGAGCTGGCGAAGGAGTACAAGAGCCTGGTCAGCGCGATTCTGCAGAAGCGCGGCGCATGGCAGGTCGTGGACGTGGTCCAGCAGATCGACGACCCGTCCACGCTGGCGGACAACGCCGGATACGCGCCGTACCTGTCGCCCGAGCAGAAGGTCGAGGTGCTGGAGACCCCGGACGTGGTGGAGCGGCTCACCCTGGTGATCGGGTGGGCGCGTGACCATCTCGCCGAACTGGACGTGGCGGAGACGATCCGCAAGGACGTCCAGGAGGGCATGGAGAAGACCCAGCGGGAGTTCCTGCTGCGGCAGCAGCAGGAGGCGATCCGCAAGGAACTGGCGGAGCTGAACGGCGACCCCGCCGACGAGGAGGACGACTACCGGGCCCGGATCGAGGCGGCGGACCTGCCCGAGAAGGTGCGCGAGGCGGCGCTCAAGGAGGTCGACAAGCTGGAGCGGTCGTCCGACGCGTCCCCCGAGGGCGGGTGGATCCGCACCTGGCTCGACACCGTTCTCGACATCCCGTGGAACACGCGGACCGAGGACGCCTACGACATCGCCGGCGCCCGGGAGATCCTCGACGCCGACCACGCCGGGCTCGACGACGTGAAGGAACGCATCGTCGAGTACCTGGCCGTGCGGAAGCGGCGTGAGGAACGGGGTCTCGGCGTCGTCGGCGGACGCAGGAGCGGTGCGGTGCTCGCGCTGACCGGACCTCCCGGCGTCGGCAAGACCTCGCTGGGCGAGTCGGTCGCGCGGGCCATGGGACGCGAGTTCGTGCGGGTCGCCCTCGGCGGTGTCAGGGACGAGGCCGAGATCCGCGGTCACCGGCGCACATACGTGGGCGCGCTGCCGGGACGGATCGTCCGCGCCATCCGGGAGGCCGGGTCGATGAACCCGGTCGTGCTGCTGGACGAGGTCGACAAGGTCGGCGCCGACTACCGGGGCGACCCGACGGCGGCGCTGCTGGAGGTCCTCGACCCCGAGCAGAACCACACCTTCCGCGACCACTACCTGGAGGTCGAGCTCGACCTGAGCGACGTGCTGTTCCTCGCCACGGCGAACGTGGTGGAGGCGATCCCCGGGCCGCTGCTCGACCGGATGGAGCTCGTCCAGCTGGACGGCTACACCGAGGACGAGAAGGTCACGATCGCCCGGGACCATCTGCTGCCGCGCCAGCTCGACAAGGCCGGGCTGGAGGCGTCGGAGGTCGGCTTCGGCGAGGACGCGCTGCGGCTGCTGGCGGCCGAGTACACCCGGGAGGCGGGCGTCCGGTCCCTCGACCGGTCGATCGCGCGGGTCCTGCGGAAGGTCGCGGCCAACGTGGCGCTCGGCAAGGCGACCCTGCCGGTGTCGATCGGCGCGGACGACCTGCGGAACTACCTCGGGCGGCCGCGGTACACGCCGGAGGTGGAGCTGAGCCGGAACGAGCGGCGGACGAGCGTCCCGGGCGTCGCGACGGGCCTCGCGGTCACCGGCGCGGGCGGCGACGTCCTGTACGTCGAGGCGTCGCTGGCCGACCGGGAGACCGGTGACACCGGGGTGACGCTCACCGGGCAGCTCGGCGACGTGATGAAGGAGTCGGCGCGGATCGCGCTCAGCTACCTGCGCTCGCGCGGGGCGGAACTGGAGTTGCCGGTCGGCGACCTGAAGGACCGCGGCGTCCACGTGCACGTGCCGGCGGGCGCGATCCCGAAGGACGGCCCGAGCGCGGGCATCACGATGACGACGGCGCTGGCGTCGCTGCTGTCGGGGCGGCCGGTCCGCCCGGACGTCGCGATGACCGGTGAGGTGTCGCTGACCGGACGGGTCCTGCCGATCGGCGGGCTGAAGCAGAAGCTGCTGGCCGCGTCCCGGCTCGGCATCACCACCGCGATCGTGCCGAAGCGCAACGAGCCGGACCTCGAGGACGTCCCCAAGGAGGTCCTGGAGAACCTGACGGTGTTCGCCGTCAGCGACGTCCGCGAGGTGCTCGAACTGGCACTGGAGCCCGCCACCACGCCGGTGGCGGTCTGAGGAACGCCCGAGCGCCCGCGCCGTGACCCGGCGCGGGCGCTTGCGCGCGTCCGGCGAGGGTAAGGAGATTCGGACGCCTTCATTGCCGATAAGCGCGCCCGCCGGTCGTTGACGGGGCTGGAACGCTCCAGCACACTCGTGCTCACCTGACCGCCCACCGGGAGGGGATCGATGAGGATCGGACTGGCCGGCGCGGGGCGCATCGGGGCGCGCCACGCCGTGGCCCTGCGCGAGTTGCCCGAGGTGGAGACCCTGTTCGTCGCCGACGCGGACCCGTGCCGCGCCCGCGACCTCGCGGCCCGCCTGTCCCCGGCGGCCCGGGTGAGGGTGTTGGACGAGGTCGAGGAGCTGTTCTCCGCGGGGCTGGACGGGCTGGTCGTCGCGGCGGCCACCGACGCGCACGCACGGCTGGTGGAACAGGCGGTGTCCGCGGACATACCGGTCTTCTGTGAGAAACCGCTCGCCTCGGACCTTGATGGAACGTTCCAAATCATGGCGGCCGCCGCGGCCGCCGAGGTGCCCGTCCAGGTCGGTTTCCAGCGGCGTTTCGACGCCGGGAACGCGGCGGCCCGGGAGGCCCTGATGTCGGGACGGCTCGGCTGGCTGCACACCGTCCGCTCGTGCAGCTTCGACCCCGCGCCGCCGCCCGCCGAGTACGTCCCGTGCTCCGGCGGGCTGTTCCGCGACTGCGTGATCCACGACCTCGACCTCATCCGCTTCGTGACCGGACGCGAGGCCGTCCGCGTCACCGCCGCCGGGGCCAACCGGGGCGACGAGTTCTTCCGCGAGTGCGGCGACATCGACACCGGGTCGGCCCTGCTCGTCCTGGACGACGGGACGCTCGCGGTCGTGTCCGCCACCCGCTACAACGCCGCCGGGTACGACGCGCGCCTGGAGCTGTTCGGGTCCAAGGACAGCATCGTCACCGGCCTGGACGACCGGACGCCCGCGACGCCCCTCCCCGAACGGGGCTCCGAACCGAGGAACGCCTACTGCGGATTCATGGACCGCTTCGCCGACGCCTACGACGCCGAACTCCGCGCCTTCGTGGACATGGTCGCCGGACGGCGCGGCAACCCGTGCCCGCCCGAGGAGGCGCTGGAGGCGTTCTACCTCGCCGAGGCGTGCGAGCTGTCGCTGCGGGAGGGCCGCGCCGTCGGGACGGACGAGGTGCGCCGGTGAATGCTCCCTCACCCCGCGGGTATCGTCCGCCGCGCGCGATCTGTGATCGACTCCACTGACCGACCGATCGGGGGGGAACGGAGAGAGCGACCCCATGAGAGGCGTGTGCGCGCGTGGAACGTCCAGGGGCCTGGCGGTCCTGACGACCGTGGGACTGCTGGCGCTGGGCGCCTGCAGCAGCGAGGGCGGAAAGAAGGCCGAGGAGAGGGCGGAGGGCGCCGGTTCGCGGTTGAAGATCGCGATGGTGACGCATTCGGCCCCCGGCGACACCTTCTGGGACATCGTGCAGAAAGGGGCCAGGGCCGCCGCCGCCAAGGACGACGTCGAGTTCCTCTACGCGGCCGACCCGGACGGCGGAAAGCAGGCCGAACTCGTCCAGACCCAGATCGACAAGAGGGTCGACGGGATCATCGTCACCCTCGCCAAGCCGGACGCGATGCGGGACGTCCTGGCCCGCGCGACAGCCGCGAAGATCCCCGTCGTCTCGATCAACTCCGGTCAGCGGGAGTCGGCGACGCTCGGCGCGGTCGCCCACTTCGGCCAGGACGAGTCGATCGCCGGTGAGGCCGCCGGAGCCGAGATGACGAGGATCGGCGCGAAGAACGCGCTGTGCGTCGTCCATGAACAGGGCAACGTCGGCCTGGAGGCCCGCTGCGCCGGGGCGAAGAAGACGTTCCGCGGGACGATGCAGAACCTGTTCGTCCAGGGCTCGAACATGCCGGGCGTCAAGTCGTCCATCACGGCCAAGCTCCAGGCCGAGGACGGCGTCGACGGGATCCTGACGCTCGGCGCGCCGTTCGCCGCCACCGCCGTCGACGCGGTCAAGGAGACCGGTGGCGACGCGAAGATCGGCACATTCGACCTCAACCGGGACCTCATCGCCTCGATCAAGTCGGGCGCCGTCGCGTTCGCCGTCGACCAGCAGCCCTACCTGCAGGGATACGAAGCCGTCGACCAGCTATGGCTGCTGCGGGCCAACGGCAACGTCCTCGGCGGCGGACGTCCCGTGCTGACCGGCCCGGCGATCGTCACCAAGGAGAACGCGGGACGGCTGGAGGCGTTCGCGAACCGGGGGACGCGATGACCCGCGCCGCGACCTCGGGCGTGGCGGAACCCCCGGTCGCCGGTCCCGGCCCGGACGAGCGCCTGGCCCGCCGGTCGCCGCTGCGGCGGCTGCTCGGCCGCCCGGAACTCGGCGCGCTGCTCGGCGCCGTCGCGCTGTTCGTGTTCTTCTCCGTCGTCGCGGACGCGTTCCTGAAGGCGGGGTCGTTCTCGACCGTCCTGTACGCGAGCTCCACCTTCGGGATCATGGCGGTCGGGGTCTCGCTGCTCATGATCGGCGGGGAGTTCGACCTGTCCGCCGGGGTGCTGGTGACGTCCTCGGCGCTGATCGCCGCGCTGACCGCGTACCAGCTGACCCTGAACGTGTGGGCGGGCGTCGCGATCTCACTCGTGCTGACGCTGGCGCTCGGCGCGGCGAACGGGCTGCTCCGCGTCCGGACGAGGCTGCCGAGCTTCATCGTCACGCTCGCGACGTTCTTCATGCTCGCCGGGCTGAACCTCGGCGTGACGAAGGCCCTCACCGGCAACGTGGCGAGCGACTCCGTCCGCGACATGGACGGGTTCGACAGCGCCCGCGCGGTCTTCGCGTCCGACACCGACGTCCTCGGCGTCAACGTCAGGATCACGGTGCTGTGGTGGCTGCTGTTCGTCGCGGTCGCCACCTGGATCCTGCTGCGCACCCGCACCGGCAACTGGATCTTCGCGGTGGGCGGGTCCGCCGACAGCGCCCGTGCCGTCGGCGTGCCCGTCGACCGCGTCAGGATCGGCCTGTTCATGGGCGTCGCGTTCTGCGCCTGGTTCTCCGGGATGCACCTGGTGTTCGCGTTCGCGACCGTCCAGTCGGGGGAGGGCGTCGGCAACGAGTTCCTGTACATCATCTGCGCGGTCATCGGCGGCTGCCTGCTGACGGGCGGCTACGGGTCCGCGATCGGCGCGGCGATCGGCGCTTTCATCTTCGGCATGACGAACAAGGGCATCGTGTACGCGGAGTGGAACCCGGACTGGTTCCGGTTCTTCCTCGGCGCGATGCTGCTCATCGCGACCGTGGTGAACCTGGCCGTCCGGCGCAGGGTGGAGCGGACGCCATGACGGACGCACCGCTGATCAGGTTGACCGGCGTCGGGAAGAGCCACGGCGCCGTCATCGCGCTCCGGGACGTGGACCTGGAGGCGTCCGCCGGCGAGGTGACCTGCGTGCTCGGCGACAACGGCGCGGGCAAGTCCACCCTCATCAAGATCGTCGCCGGGCTGCACCGCCACGACACCGGGACGTACGAGGTCCAGGGGGAGAAGGTCGAGTTCGGCTCGCCCCGCGAGGCCCTCGACCGCGGCATCGCCACCGTCTACCAGGACCTCGCGGTCGTGCCGCTGATGCCGGTCTGGCGGAACTTCTTCCTCGGCTCCGAGAGACGCCGCGGGTTCGGCAGCCTCGACATCGCGTCCATGCGCGAGACCACCCACCGCGAGATGTCCGCGATGGGCATCGACCTGCGCGACGTCGACCAGCCCATCGGCACCCTGTCCGGCGGCGAACGGCAGTGCGTGGCGATCGCCCGCGCCGTCCACTTCGGCGCGAAGGCCCTCGTCCTGGACGAGCCCACGGCCGCCCTCGGCGTCAAACAGGCCGGGGTGGTGCTGCGCTACATCGTCCGGGCGCGCGAGCGCGGCCTCGCCGTCATCTTCATCACCCACAACCCGCACCACGCCTACCCGGTCGGGGACCGCTTCCTCATCCTCAACCGGGGGAGGAGCATCGGCCACCACACCAAGGACGAGATCACCCGTGAGGAGCTGACCGCGCTGATGGCGGGCGGCGGCGAACTGGAGGAACTCGCCCGAGAACTGGACGTCACCGGCGACTGACCTGCCCATTCGCCCCGCGAAGACGCCTCGCCTCGCGTGCCGCGGAACCGAAGCGGGCCCGCGGCGCCGCCTTTGCCTCATTGAAACGCGTTCAGTCAATTGAGCTTGACTCGCACGAGTCGTCATCATCGTTTCCGATGGTGGTGCTCTTATTGGAAGGGGCCACCGGAAGGCCACCGGACGTGTGCGCGGACGGTGGCCTTCCGCATTTCCGGGATGGGCGGCGGCTGTTGAGCCGGTCAATTGCCGGGCGCCGGACGCGCCGTCATCATCGTTTCCGATGGTGGCTCAGTGCTGCGAGCCGGCCGCCTGGAGAGACGGCCCCCGGGATTTACCCCGGGGGCCGTCGCATGTCTCGGAGAACTCCCCGGAAGGCCGCGGCCGGTGCGCGACGCCCGGATCAACGAAACCGATCGGGCGCCCCCGGCACGCGGCCTTCCGGGGTCCGCACGACAAGGAAGGAGAGCACTTTGGCGATCACCTTCGACGCCGCCGCGCTCGTGCCGCCCGGCGACGCTCCGGTGGCCGCGGTGTTCCCCGACGTCGAGGCCCTCGTCGGGAACTACCTGACGGCCCGGCCGGAGATGGCGGGCATCCCCGTGGGGCCGGTGCTGCCGAGCGGCAACGACGGGAGCCAGCCCGCCGTGGTCCTGATCCGCGACGGCGGCTCGTACCGCGAGTACGCGGTGCTCGACGATGCCCAACTGCGGATCGAGACCTACGGGCCGGACCCGACGGCCGCGCACGAGCTGATGCGGCGGGTCCGCGCGCTGCTGGCGGGCCTCCCCGAGGTCACGATCCCCGGCTCGGTCATCACCGATGTCACCGAGGAGGTGGGGCTGCGGGGCCTGCGCCGCCTCACCGACCGCACCAATCCTCAACGCACCCGCTACGCACTCAATGTGCGGCTGCTCATCCGGCTGCAATAGCAGCGGACGCTAAGGAGAGAGAAATGGCAGGAATCAACGCGACCGAGATCCGCGTCGCCGGTACCGGGCGGGTGCTGGTCGCGCCCAAGAACGCCGACATGGCGGCTCCCGGCACGACGCTGGGCGCCGAATGGAAGGACCTCGGTTACACCACCAACGACGGGATCAAGTTCACCAAGAAGGACAAGCTCGATCCCGTGGACTCGTGGCAGAGCATGGCCGCGGTCCGCTTCGTCCAGAGCGACCGGGACCTGACCGTCAAGTTCCAGCTCATCCAGATCAACGTGGACACGCTGCCGTTCGTCATGGGTTCGGGCAACACCCCGCTCACCCCCGACGTGGACGGCGTCGTGCGGTACGACATCTCGGCGACCCCGGTACCGGCCGAGTTCGCGTTGGGCCTGGAGTTCACCGACGGCGCGAGCGTCACCCGGTTCTACGTCCCCCGGGGCGTCGTCACCGACATGGACGAGGTGCAGTTCGCCAAGAACGCCCCCGTCAAGCTCGGTGTCACCATCAACGCCATCGCCTCGGACGCCACCCCCGTCAAGCCGCTGGCCAGCTGGATGACGAAGTGACGGCCCGCTACAGCGTCAACGCCGCACGCGCGCAGCGGCTGGAGGCGCTCGGCGAGCACTGGGAGTTCGAGATCGACGGTGAGCGGTACGCCCTGGCGACCGAACTGCCGCACAAGATCGTCAAACGGCTCGCCGATCTCGACCCGTCCGATGTGGAGGGCATGCTGGAGCTGCTGCTCGGCGAGGAGCAGTTCGAGCGCTTCAAGCGGCATGAGGTCAGCGTCCAGGACGTCCAGGCCCTGGTGGAGGCCTACGGGCGGGACTCGGGGATGTTCCCGGGGGAAGGATCGGCCTCGACGAGCTCCTGACCGAGCACGCCGAGGCGATCGAGGCCGACCTGCTCCGTTACTACGGGGTCGATCTCCTCGATCTCCATCGCGGCACGCTGTCCGCGCGGCGGGTGCTGGTGCTGATCCGGCACCTGCCGCGTGACAGCGCGCTCGTCCGCGCCCTGCACGGTGAAGAGGCCGACTGGGGCGCGGTCGAGCATCTGCTCGCGGCGGTGGTCGATCATCTGGCGATCGGCAACTGGCTGTTCACCAGCGCCCACAGCGACTCGGAGCCCCCGCGTCCGGAGCCGGTGCCCCGTCCCGGGGAAGCGCGGGAGGAGGAGACGGCGGCGAATCCGAGCCCGCAGGAACTCGCCGCCTTCTTCGGAGGGCTGTGAGCGCGGCCATCGGTGGTCGCTCGCCACCGGGGCCGCGCGGGTCAGTCGTCGTCGGGGCCGCGCAACCGGCGCAGGACGCGTTCCCAACGCTCCACCCGGCGGCGCCGCCCCGCCCGGCCGCCCGGCCGGTCCCCGGCCTCGACGGCGAGCACGATCACGCGAAGATCGTTGTCGAGGTCGATCACGGCGGAGTCGAAGAGCGCGTGCTCGGTGAGCTCGTCGCGGATGCGGGTGGGGAGCCGGTCGGTCCACAGCGCGTCAGCCTGTGGCGCCGCGGGGGCCGGAAGCTCTCGCGGTTGCTCACCGGCGAGAAGCGCCTCGAACGAACCGGGCGCCCAGCGCAACGCCAACTCGACCAGTGGCCACTTCGTCGGCCGGCCGCCCATGCGGCCGGCCTCGATGTTGCGGATCGTCGTCTCGGACACACCCGCGGCCGTCGCCAGGTCGCGCTGGCGCATACCGAGATGGACTCTCCGGGTGGCCACGGACTCACCCACGGTCGCGTGACGTTGCATGAGCATCGCCTCATTCTGTCGCAGCCGGACGTTGGTACACCGGGCCATCACCTGGTTGGTCCGGGCGAGTACTGATACTGCCGGTCACGCCGATGAGCTGTGACGACTCCGCGAGAGCCACTTCACCGAGATCGTTTCGTAGTGTGATCCTTCTCACAGGAGCGTCGAAAGTTGAACCATCTGAGCGCAAGATCATTGTCATAAATTGGCGTCATGAAACACCAGAAACTCGTCCCCATCGATGGGGCAGCCTTACGCGTGCTCCGCAATCGACGCCAGCTGAGGCAGGCGGACGTCGCGGCCCTCGCGGGCATCGATACGTCGTACCTCTGCATGTTGGAGACGGGACGCAGAAGCCGGGCGTCCTATGCCGTGGCCTGCCGGATCGCCGCCGCGATGACGGTGTCATTGGCGTCAATAATCAAAGAAAACCATCAGGATGTCGCATAGGAGGAGAGGCCGAGTGCGGACGAACGTCCCGTGCCGTCCTTCCGGGGGGGAGGAGCCGTGAAGCTGGATCTCTCCGCCGCCTGGCATGCGCTGGCAGCCTGCCGCGGCGTCGATCCGGACGCGTTCTTCGTCCGGCCGTCCGACCGTGCGGGGGTCGCCGCCGCCAAGCGCATCTGCGCCGGCTGCCCCGTACGGGAGGAATGCCTGCGCTACGCCGTCGCCGACGAGGCCCTGGAGGGCATCTGGGGCGGCATGACCGACCGTGAGCGGACGGCGACACGACTGCGGACCCGCCTCGCCCGCGATCTGCTCACCACCACCCCCGCATGAGTCCCGCCGGGGATCGCGCGCCACAGCACGGTCCCCGGCGTCGTCCGATCCAGCATTGAGGAGACCAATGTTCCTTTGTCCAGGTCCGTGCAATCGGACTTCACGTCACCGCACCGCGCCGCGGTCGGTGAGCGTCGGCGAGCCGGTGTGGTGCCGGCCCTGCCAGTCGCTGCTGCGGCACCGCCTGGTCGAGCTCGACGACCTCGCGGCCAAGGTCGGCGCCGCGCTGGACCAGCGGCGCTCGGGCCCGGGGGAGAAGGTGTCGGGCACCCGCACCCGGCCCTCGCCGTCCGCCGCGGTCGACGACCTGGACGAACTACTGCACACCCTGTTGGGCTGGGAGGACGCGTACCGGGAGGCACGCTCACTACCACCCCGCCCTCGCCGAGGCCGGTACGCGCCGACCCTCGCGGGCACCGTCGCCTGGCTCGCCCACCATCTCGATGGCATCCTCGCCTTCGACGGCGCCGCCGACTTCGGACGCGAGATCCTCGACCTGCACCGACGTCTGCGTTCCCGCACCCGCACCGGCCCCCCGCGCCGCCCCACCACCGCATGCCCGGACTGCGACCTGATGACCCTCGCGCACGACCCCGACGCCGACGAGCTGCGCTGCGGCGCCTGCGGCTGGACGTCCGCCGCCCACCCCCGGAAGAAGGTGTCATGACCGACCTGACCCGAACCTTCCTGTCCGTACCGCAGGCCGCGGAACGCGTGGGCATGGGCGTCCCCGCGATCCGCCAGTGGATCAGCCGTGGTCACCTGCCCGTCGTCCGGGTCGGCCGCCGCGTCTTCGTCCGCGAACTGGACCTGCTCATCGCAGAACGCGACACCCGCCGCCGCGGCGGCAAACGCCCGTCGACGCCGACCGACTGACCCGAGAGCCGGACACCCTCCCCCTCTGACAGAGGGACCCCCACGGCCCGCAACGTGGGGGTTTTCCCGTCTCTGCCGAGAACCGCAAACCTCGACCGGACCGGCCGACGCACAGCCCCCGCGTTCCAGCCGACCCCCCGGGCAAGCCCGACCGCACACCCGGGCACGCCCCCCGCTCTCAGAGCCGGTCGAGGATCTCCTTCTTCTTGGCCTGAAACTCGTCCTCGGTCAGGACACCGGCGGCACGTAGCTCGGCGAGTTCCTTGAGAAGCTCGAGCGAGTCGCCGGAGCGCTCGCTGGACCGATGAGGATGGTAGAGGTCGAGCCACGTTCCAAGCGTCGCCGGGTCAGGCTGTGAACGGTTGCTCATGACTCGCTCATGAAGGGCTGCGGCGAAGAACAGTGCGTCGGCTTCTGCAGGACCGGGGGACATGAGCAGTGCGTTGATGTCGACGAAGGGGTGGACACTCGCACCTTCCGGCGTTCCGACAAGGTGAACCTGGACGTAGGAGATCTCGTCGACGGCAAGATAGCCGGGCTCCCATGACACCGACTCGATCGATGACATGGGCACCGTCCAGATCCGCCGCCTGTCGACCTTCTCAGGCTCAGCCAGCTGGTTGAACTCGAAGGTGACCGTGTCGCGGTTCAGCGTGATCCTGCCGTCGCCGCCGATGAGGCGCTGCGGTATGCCCGGCACGCGAATCAGCGGACGTTCTGCGGGAGTGTCGGCGAGCCCGGTCTTCCTGATGGCCGCCTTCAACTCCTCGGCAAAGTACTCGCCGATCAATTCCTCTTTGCCATGAACGAAGAAATAGAGAGGATTGAAATCCGGATGCTCGATCGTCCCACCCGCAACGGTATGGAACGGACACGCACCCGCCCTCGGAGTCAGGACGAGCCCACTGTGACCACCGTTCTTATGCAACTCGATCCTGACGTCGCTTAACGATTGCACTGGGATACGCGTCTCAACGAGCAGCGATCGCATGCGGTTCCAGATGCCGGCGTCCGAGCGGTAACGAAACTTCTTGTAACGAAACCTCACCTCGTCGCCGAGCCAAATGATGTTACCGGCCCGCAGTCGCACTTCTTCCACGAAAGCATCATAGTAGACGCATCGACCGGGTACCATCCACGCAGCTCTACGCCTCTTGGGCAGCATCTACGACCACTGCTGACGAACACCATCTCTGACGATCCGCATCAGAAGGCGTGAGTCCAAGTGCCACTACACGCACTCGGAAAAGTCAGATCACGGCTCCGCGAAGGCCGCACAATTCTTCATGCGGTCGGTCATAGAACTCGCCCAACTCGGAAGCGTGCGGACCCGCGGGGCCTGCCGCCGTTCCCGTCGATGGCACCTGATTCGGGAAAGAAGGCGTCGTTCAGAGCCGGTCGAGGATCTCCTTCTTCTTGGCCTGAAACTCATCCTCGGTGAGGACGCCGGCGTCCCGGAGTTCACCGAGTTTGCGGAGCAGTTCGGTGGCGTCGTGCTGTGGGGCCGAGAGATCGTCCGACTTCTTGGAGCTAGAGGGGGCCAGGTTCCTCGGATGCATGCGTTCCACGACTGTGGCGGCGAACACCAGTGCTTCTGCGAACTGTTCGTCCGTCTCCAGGAGCACGGTGGTCGCATCGACGGTCTGGTGCTTGGGCCGGTAAATGCCGACGGGCCGAAAGCGAAGGTATCCGATCTTATCGGGATCGTGCTTCCAATCCATCCACGTGATGGAACGGATACGGTCGATTCTCAGTGTCGACCGATGTACGCTAAGTCGCTTTCTAGGGTTCGCCTCCAAGCCCCAGGTGAAGCGCAGAACATTTCCGCGCAAATCCACGGCACCGTCCAGACCCACCAGTCGAACAGTGGGGTTGGGTACAGAAATAAGGAATCGATCGGCTCGTGTATCGGACATACCATGCGCGTCGATCGCCGATGCGATCTCGGTTGCATAGTACTCGATCAACAGCTCCTGATCGGCATCGAAGTCAAAGCAAAGTGGGTCGTTGGCAGGGTGAAACTCTGCTCCGGCAACTTCGTGAAAGGGACTGGCGCCGGGACGCGGGAGGAACCGGATGCCCCCGGAACAGTTCTGGGTCTTCCGCGTAAATTCTACCCCCTTGAGAGCACTAATCGGCACGTGCAGCTGCGGCAAAAGCCGATACATACTGGCGCATCGCCGCAAGCCCCCAGTGCTCTGAAACTCGATGTAGTTGAACTCGAGCGCATCCCCCGACCAATCGCCGAACGCATTTAAGAAGTGGAGCCGGTCCATAACGACAAATCATACCATATCGACCGGGCCAGTGGATGCCAATGTTGAATGAGTTTTCCAAGCCCCTAGAAGAGGATCAAAAGGAAAACGACTATAATCAGATAAGACCTAGTGTGACGAGCACTCGTGAAATCCTGACTGCAAGTCGAGGACAGTGAGAACTGCAATCGGTAGTTGTAGGGCTCGAACTCTTTACAGGCGACCGCTCAGCACCATCATTGCGGAACTAGAACACAGGGCCCCGACCCGGACCCCATAAGCTTCGAGCGCCGCGAACTGACTCGCAGTTCCGCAAGTGCTGAAAGTTTGCCCACCTAGTCCTGGTTGTATGGCGAGTTGGATCGACGACGATCAAGATAGGATCTGCCAGACACTGTGGCGTCGGGCTAGATCCCTCTGAAAAGCTTCCATTTTCTGATCTCGAAGTCCTGGTGACTGATCTGTTGTGTGTCGCGGAGTCGGAGCAGGGTGCGGAGTTCATCGACGGGATTGTCGACGACGTCTTGTTCGCCTGTCTTATTGGCTGCTCTGAATCTGGCAGGAGTCAAGGTGGCCAGGTGAGCGGCGAACAGCATGCCGTCTGCAAACTGCTCCGAGCTGAAGAGAAGTATCGAGTGGGGGTCCTCGGTGGGGTGCGGTTGAGTGGCCGGTGTGGTTCCAGTGGGCGTGATCTGAATGTATCCGATCCCATCGGGATCGAGATCGTCAGGTACATATCTGATTGAATGGTCAGGTACATATCTGATTGAATGGATTGAATCCAGGGGAACGATCTGCTGCCGTTTACCTTGCGTCTTCTCTCGCCGTGCGTTCTTCCCCCATGTAATGGCCAGTTTGTGATCGTCGATTTCAGCGAACGCGTCGTCGGCGGTGAGGTGCTCGAGGGGGTTCGGCACAGCAATGGCGAACTCGTCGGCGGGGGTGTCGGCGAGCCCATGCATGTGAATGGCTCTGCGGATTTCCGTGACGTAGTACTCGGCCAACAGCGACGATTTGGCGGAGTAGCCGATAATAAGGGGATTGACTGCATCGATGATGCCGACACCGGCCACCTGGTGGAACGGGCTCGCGTGGGCCCGGGGGACCAGTCGGATAACGCCGACCCGGTTGCGGTGCGGCAACGTGTTCTGGACAGCGGCCAAAGCGGTGACCGGAACACTGACTTCCCTTAGAACGTCACGGAGACGCTGCCTGGTGCGATACACGTCCTCATCAGGGAGAGGGTCTTCGTAGCACAGTTGAATTTCGTGACCGTCCCAGACCAATGCGTCGACACGAAGCTTGACACGCTCTGCCATGCGACGAGTGTAGCGAGCACCACTGCATTCGGAACTGAAAACGATCTCGCCAAAGCCAAAGGATGCCCTACCAACTCTCTGGCAGGCTGCGGATTGTTAGTGACGAAAAGAGGGGGCACCTCAGAAGATCTGTCCAAAGATTAGGGAGACCGACTGCCAGGGATCGAGGCTCTGCCGTAGAAGATCACGGCTCCAGCATCGACGCCTTCGCGCCCCGCCGCCTTCGCCATGTCCAACCTCAATGCGGTCGCCCGTAGAGCCCACCAGCTCCTGGCGCGGGTGGCTCCAAAGGCCTACGAGACGCTGCCGTCTCCGTAGATCGCGCCTGGTCAGGGGGATCCCAACGATCAGAGCCGGTCGAGGATTTCCTTCTTCTTGGCCTGAAACTCGTCCTCGGTGAGCACGCCGGCGTCCCGGAGACCAGCAAGTTTGCGGAGCAGTTCGGTGGCGTCGTGCTGTGAGGTCGAGGAATCGTCCGCCTTCGTGGGGCTCGGGGGCGACACCCTCCTCAGTTGCTTGCGTTCTAGGACTGTGGCGGCGAACACCAGTGCTTCTGCGAACTGTTCGTCTGTCTCCAGAAGCAGCGTGGTGGCGTCGACAAGCTGGTGCATGAACTGGTGAGTGCCGACGGGCTGAAAGCGAAGGTATCCGATCTCATCTGGATCGTTCATCCAATCCATCCACGTAATGGATCGAATATCATCGATAGGCAGTGTCGATCGATGTAGGCGCATTCTCTTTCCGGGGTTCGCTTCCAGGCCCCAGGTAAAGCTCAGAACATCTCCTTGAAGGTCGACGGCACCGTCGAATCCTACGGAGCGAACAATGGGGTTGGGTACGGAGATGAGAAATCTATCGGACGGCATATCGGACAAGCCGTGTGCGTCGATCGCCGATGCGATTTCGGTCGCGTAGTACTCGATCACCATCTCTTGGTCGGCGTCGAAGATAAAGTAGAGCGGGTCGTCGGAAGGGTGGAGTTCTGCTCCGGCAGCCTCGTGGAAAGGGCTGGCTCCGGGCCGTGGGTGGAACCGGATGCCGCCGGTGTCGTTCCGGACCGCTCGCGTGAGTGTCACTCCTCGGAGAGCAGTCGTTGGCACGTGCAGCTGCTTCAAAAGTCGATACATATGCGCGCATCGCCGCAAGCCTTTGGTGCCGTTAAACTCGATGTAGGTGAACTCGAGTGCGTCTCCCGACCAATCGCCGGATACATTAAAAAACTTCAGCTGGTTCATGGTGTAAGAATTGTATCATATTGAACGCGCGGCAGATTGCAATGTCGATCAAACGTTTCAATGTTCTGTAGGGGCTTTGCGGAGGGGAATAGTAGCTATTAGGTAGAACAATGCGCGACGGGCCTAAACCCCGTTTTCCGTGTCGAAATATTGGCTACAACTCGAGGGTTGCGCCCGACCTGGTCGGAAGGACCAAAGTCCAGTGCGCTCAGATGGCAATGCGCTCAGCGATCGTTATCGCAAGAGAGCTAAGCCACTGTGCCGTGAGCCGTATCTTGATGGGCTTCGAGTAACACGAACCTGACTGGCAGTGCCGCAACGCGGATTTTTCAGCGGCCCATTCTTGGCCGCCTAAATGAACGGCGACTTCAATTTTGCCACCAATGCCTTACGCGGTGTTCGAACCCGGTCGAAAATTTTCCGCTTCTCGGCCTGGAACTCCTCCTCGGTGAGCACACCGGCGTTTCGGAGTTCACCGTGTTTGCGGAGTAGTTCGGTGGCGTCGGGCGAGGCTGGGATCTGGTCGGAATTTTGCAACCAATCCATCCATGTAATGGATCGCATATCGTCGATTGGCAGTATTGTCTCGATTCGGTGTTGAGGGGCGCCAACAAGGTGTCGGGGTGGTCGAAAAGCCTGATTCCTGCCCGGACAGGGAAGTCGGTTCTGTCGTCGATGCTGTGACCTCGGTGTTCAGAGCCGGTCGAGAATCTGCTTCTTCTTGACCTGGAACTCCTCCTCGGTGATGATGCCGGCGGCGCGTAGGCTGGCGAGGTCTTTGAGAAGCTCGAGTGAATTGTCGGCTTGATTGAAACTGTGGGGATGGTAGAGGCCTAGCCAGGTCTTGAGAGGTTCGGGGGCAGGTTGTGATCGGTTGTTTGCGAGCCGCTCATGAAGGGCTGCGGCGAAGATCAGTCCGTCGGCCTCCCCCGGTCCGGTATACAGGAGCAGAGCGTTAATGTCGTAAAAGGGATGAATTCTTGCGCCTTCCGGCGCCCCAATAAGATGAATCTGGAAAAATGGTACCCTGTCGATCGCTGAATACTGGGGCTCCCATGATACCGATTCAATCGATGATATAGGTACCGTCCAAACCCGCCTTCTCTCGATCTTTTCAGGTTCGGCCTGATTGTTGAATTCGAAGGTGACCGTATCGCGGTTCAGCGTAACTCTGCCGTCGCCACCGATGAGGCGCTTGGGTGTATGCGGTACCTGAATTAGCGGACGTTCAGCGGGGACGTCGGCGAGCCCGGTCCGCACGATGCCCGCTCGCAATTCCTCAACATAGTATTCGACAATTAATTCTTCGTTGGCGTTGAGAAAGAAATGAAATGGATTGAAATCCGGGTGCTCGATTGTTCCGCCTGCAACAGTATGGAAAGGGCAGGCGCCCTCCCTGGGTGTCAGGGTGAGTCGAGCGCGAAACTCTTTCGTATGCGGCTCCAGTTCGACGTCGTGGAGCGAATGCACGGGAATGCGTAGTTCCCCGAGTGCTTGGCGTAGTCGGTTCCAGATCTCGACGCCGCGCTTGCGGATTTTCTTGTAACGGATCCTGACCTCGTCATCCGACCAAATGATGGCGCCATCGTGCAGGCCTACCTCTTCCATGTCGGCATCATAGTCGACACGGTGACTCCTCGCCATACACACTCCCTGCCAACGCCGTGCTTATAAGGCGGGGCTCGCCAGTACCGTCACGGCATTTATTATCGAGATGAGGCCATTGATGAATGATTTGGCTCAAGAAGTCAAGAAACTGAGTGCCTCGATAGACGCTCTGACCAAAAAGCTTACAACTCCTTCGTCGTCACCGACCTTTCCTTTCACTCCACTTCCTGTTGCCTTCACCATCGCCAACTTCGATGCGGTTGGTAAAGGAATCTGGAATGCGTTGATGTCGAGGCGTCAGAAATCGGAGTCCGAGGATAGTAGTGTCGGCGCAAAAAAGGATCGCCCGGAAGCGCCGTCTAGGAGACTGCGCACTGCTGCAGCTACCGGGTTGACGGCAACAACGATAAAAATGAGTCGCCCTCAAGTTGTGCCTCCTTTTGACACGAGATTGATAGCGCGTAATTCGGAATCTGCCGGCAGGGCCGCGGCGGAACAGTTTAACTCCGCGCTGAGCAAGGGAAGGATTGGTGCGCGGAAGACGGCGAACGAAATTGTCCTGGGTGTAGTCCAGCCTCTTGACGGGCTTGATGCAAAGATGCAGCGAGCTGGCACTGACGGGGTTCGTGGTTTTGTTCGCGGACTTGTGCAGCGGGGTTCGGAGTTGGCGCGGGCGGGTGCTGGGTTGGCCGATAGGGCTCTGCAGGCGGCTCGTCAGCGGTTGAGATCGAGGTCGCCGTCCATGGCGATGGCGGAGATCGGGCGGGATGCCGGCTCCGGGTTCGTGCTCGGTCTGACACAGAGCCGCGCGAAGGTGGCAGCCGCTGCCCGAGGCATGGGCCAGGCCACCACCGCCGGTGCGCAGAGCGCGACGGCGGGGTTGAAGCCGTTGAACAAGGAGTTGGCGGCTACGTCCAAGGAGGCGACCAAGAGTGGGCGGCAGATGGGGACTGCCACCAAGGGGCTGAAGGGGATTGGGCCTGCGGGGAAGGTCGCTGGCACCGGGTTGAAGGGGGTTGGGGCCGGGTTCAAGGCGGCGCTTGGGCCTGCGGGGTTGATTCTGCTGCTGTTGGAGCCGTTCCTGGCGAAGCTCATTGAGACGGTGACGAGTTCCAAGAAGTTCAAGCAGGCCGTTGAGGTCGCGATGAAGGGGGTCTCCATCGCGGTCGGGTGGGTCTCCAAGGTGATCAAGGGGATCTTCGACTGGGTGAAGAAGAACTGGAAGAAGCTGCTGCCGCTTTTGCTCGGGCCGTTCGGGGCCGTGATCGCGGGAGTGCTGATCTTTCGGAAGCAGATCACTGCGGGGATCAAGTGGGTGATCAATTGGATTAAGAAGAACTGGAAGTTGTTGGTCGCGATTCTGACCGGGCCGTTCGGGCTTGCGGTTGCGTTCGTGATCAAGTTTCGGGGGCGGATCGGTGGGGTGGTCTCCTCCATCATCAACTGGATCAAAGGGAACTGGCGGGGGCTGCTGGCAATTCTGACCTGGCCGTTCAGGGCGAGTGTGTCGGCGATCGCCGGGATCTTCGGCAGGATCGTGGGCTATGCCCGTGGGCTGCCGGGACGGATTCGGAGTGCCATCGGCTCCGTCGTGTCGGTTCTGCGGGGCAAAGGGGCGGACCTCATCACCGGGTTCATCGCAGGGATCAGGTCCAAGGCCGGGGAGATCATTTCGACCGTCAAGGGCTATATCACCGACAAAATTCCCGGTTTCGTCAAGAATGCGTTCAGATCCAATTCGCCGTCGCTGGTGATGATGGAGATCGGACGTGACGTCGGTGAGGGAATGGCGTTGGGCATCGAGGACGGGAGCCGAGATGTCGATAGGGCCATGGTCGGGTTGGTTTCGGTGCCGCAGGTCGGGGCCGGGGTTTATTCGAGTTCTCTGCGGCGCGGAGATGCGCAGCGGAAGTACGAGTTCCACTTTCACGGGCCGGTCACGGACCCGGAGGAGACCAGTCGTCAGTTCGCTTCCCGGTTGCGCGAATGGGAAGTCCTCAATGCCGCTAGTTAGGTGAATCATGCCGATTCTAATCACACAACAGACCAGGCCGGATCCTGGGCCGTCCCCGGAGCGGGAGCTCGCCACGGTGACGTGGACGTCCGGTTCCGGCACGGAGACCATTCTGTCGGATTGGCGGCAGGGTTACACGCTCGGTGCCGGGGCCAAGGGTCTGGGGATGCCGCAGTACCAGCTGTACCTGCGTGAGTCCGGTGCGCTTGACGGTGACGTTGTTACCGGGGTGCGTGCCAAGGCTCGTCAGATTTTCCTGCCGATCGTCGTTTACGGCGAGGACCGGGCTGAGGCGCTGGCCAAGCGTGCGCTTCTGGCGGACGCGTTCGATCCGCTGGAGGTCAATCGGGGCGGTGAAGGTGTTCTCACCGTGGCCGAGCCTCGGACGGAGCCGCGCCGTATTCGGGCCTACTACGTCGAGGGCATGGAGGGCTCCGAAGGACGGGACGAAGCCGGCTGGAACTGGGCCCGGTTCGGGATCACCCTGCATGCCGCCGAGCCCTACTGGCAAGGTCCGGAGATCACTCGGTCCTGGGGGGCCGGGATCTCGGCCGATCCCGTCTTTCCGCTCGGTGTTCCGCCGGCCTATCCGTTGCGGGCCAGGAACGTGCAGACCATTGGTGAGAGTGTGCGGGTCGAGTGTCCTGGTGACGCTCGGTCGTATCCGCGTTGGACGATCAGTGGGCCCGCGGCTTCCGGGGTTCGGTTCGTCAACCGTGACCTCGGTGCGGAGTGGCGGCTCGACCGGCCGCTCCAGGCCGGGGACGTGGTGGTCGTCGACTGCCATCCGCGGCGGCGGACGGTGACCCTTGGCGAAACGAATCTGTGGCCTGACCTTGCGCCCGGTGCGCAGCTGTGGCCGCTGGTCCCGGGGGTCAACGAGATCGACATGCTCCTCGGCGACGTCGGTGAGACCACGCGGGTCGAGCTGAGCTTCGTCCCGCTGCACAAGACCGCCTACGCGGTGCGGGCAGGCCTGTCGTGAGCACGGGCGAATGGCAGGTGCTCGTCCGGGACGCCGACCGCCGCGTCATCGGCGAGGTCACCGGGGAGAACGACCTGGAGGTGATCGACCGGCATCTCGCCGTCGGCGCCTGGAAGGTCACCGTGGACGCGGCGTCCCATGACGCGGTGCTGCTGCGCGAAGGCGCCGGCATCGTGTTCCTTCGGGACGGCGAGATCGTGTTCTCCGGTCCGACCCGGCAGATCGAGCGGGTCCAGAGCGCCGACGACGGTGGTATGGGCACGCTCATTGCGTCGGGCGCGTGTGACAAGGCGTGGCTGAGCCGGCTGGTGTGGCCCGTTCCGGGCACGGCGATCCCGGAGACCGGCACGACCTTCCCGGTCGAGTCGTACGAGTTGCCGTCGGCGCCCGCGGAGACGGTGCTGCGCACGCTCGTCGACAAGCACGCCGGTCCCGGGGCCGCTGTGTCGCGGCGGGTGCCGGGGTTGATCCTGGCCGCGGACGGGGCGCGCGGCACGCCGGTGTCGGTGTCCTCGCGGTTCGGTGTGCTGCTCGACACCCTTTTCGAGCTGGGCGCGCGCGGCGGGGTCGGCTTCGACGTGGTGCAGCGGCCGGGCGGCTCCCTGGAGTTCGCGGTCTATCCCGAGCGTGACCGGCGGGAGGCCGCGCGGTTCTCGATCGAGCTGGGCAACCTCCGGTCGTACCAGTACACGCTGACCCCGCCCGAGGCCACGTTCGTGATCGTGGCCGACGACAAGGAGAAGACCGCCCGCAGGTTCTACGGCTTCGACCGGCCCGACCCGGGTTGGCCCGGCCTGCGGGCCGAGGACTTCGTGGACGGTGCCGATCTCGGCACGACCGACCCGGTCGGGACCGCGCGGACCCAGGCGAACACCCGGCTGGACGAGACCGCGGGACGGGCCGCCGTCACCTTCGAGCCGATCGATACCGAGGCGGTCGTGCTCGGCCGCGACTACCGCAAGGGCGACCGGGTGAGCCTGGAGATCGACGGAGTCCAGGTCGACGACCTGGTCCGCGAGATCCGCTACACCCGCACGGCCGGCGAGGGACAGGTCGTCGTGCCGATCGTCGGGGCCGACGAGCAACGTCCGCGCATCTATGAGCAGCTGACACGGCTGCGCCGCAGGATTCACAGCAGAGAGACGAGGCGATAGCCATGACCGAGAAGTCGGGAGTCTTCGCGGGCAACCCGATCGCGACGGAGATCGAGCTGGCCCGGTTGTTCCAGGGTTTCCAGCTCGACGGGGTGCGCGGCAACCCGAACGACACCGCCTGCCAGGTGATCCCGGACGGCGGGCTCAACATCAAGGTACGGACCGGATACGCGCATGTGGCCGGTTACTGGTATGAGTCGCTCGGGGACGGGGAGGTCCGCGCCGTCGCGGCCAATGCCGCCACCCAGCCGCGCAAGGACCTGGTGGTGCTGCGCGCCGACCCGGAGGCCGACAAGGTCACGGTGGCGATCCGCCAGGGGACGCCGCTGCTGCCCGACCCGGTGCGGCAGCAGGGCGGCGTCTGGGAGCTGCCGCTGGCACGGGTGCGGGTGGCGCCCGGGGCCGCCTCCATCGGCGTGGCCGACATCGAGGACGCCCGGGAGTTCGCCGGGACGACGATCGCGCCGAGCCACTCCACCGACCGGCCCGACAGACCCGCGATGGGGCAGCTCATCTACGAGACGAACACCGGCCGGTGGGTGGGCTACACGGGCGGCACCACCCCCTGGCGGACGGTGGCGGAGGACACCGGTTGGATCAACCTGTCACCCGCCTGGACGGACGTCTGGCAGGTCGGCTGGGCACTGAAGGCCCGCCGCCTCAACGGGATCTGCTACCTGCGCGGCGCGCTGCGCCGCATCAAGTCCACCTACGGCAAGGGTGACGCGGACGGGACGCTGCTGACGATCCTGCCCGCCAACCTGCGGCCCTTCGAGCGGCATTCGCCCGCCATGGTCTGTGACCACGGCAGCAAGGGCGGCTACGTCGTCCCGGGCCGCATGGACATCAATCCCGACAACGGCGAGGTGCGGCTCATGCATGTCAGCGCCGACGTTCCGGTCGGCCACTACGCCTTCTTGTCCACCACCTGGATCGGGCGATGAGAACGGCACCGGCGGGCACTGGCCCGGCGCGCGGCGCGCGGACGAGGAAGACGGACATGAACGGTTGTGGCGAAGGGACGGTGGCCTGAGATGGCCCGACACACGTTCGGCGGCGGAATCGCCGACTACGTCGTGCAGTACGGAGAGGGCGGCGAGCTGCGACTGGCGGCGAACGCCCAGATCACCTTCTGGGACGCGTCGTCCGGCGGCGCGCAGATCACCGAGCTGGTCGACATGACCGACGAGCCCATCGCGAACGGTGTGGTGACGGCCGACGGCAACGGCGCGATCCCGGCCTTCGGACGGGGCCCCGAAGGCGTCCGGGCGATGTGGGCGGCGGCCTCGCTGAACGGGCAGGGCCCGCGTCGGCTGATGCTCGCCTCCGACTCCGGCGACGAACTCGCCGACATCCAGGGGCGGCTCGTGGAGATCGAGGAGAAGCTCTCGGGCGTCGGGGTGATCACGGTGGCGCCGACCGCGCCCACCGCGCCCGGCATCGGCGACGTGTGGATCGACACCTCGACACCGTCGAGTAACGAGCCGCTGGCGTTCCGGGCGGCGAGCGGGGCGGCCGGGAACTTCGGACCGAGCATCACCTGCCCGCTGCCGAACGGGATCGTTCCCGGCGACTATGTGATCGCCGTCCTGTCGCTCAACGCCAACGCCGGGCAGAACATCGCCCCCCCGCCCGCGGGCTGGACCGAACTGGTGCCCTCGGTGCTGATCGGCGGCGACACGAGGGCCGCCGTGTACGGCACGACCTACGCCGCCGGACAGCCGGACCCCACGTGGACGTTCACCGCGGACGTCAAGGCGACCGTCGGGCTCGCCGCCTACGCCAACGCCGACCCGGACGTGCAGGTCGGGGCCGTCTACCAGCGTTCGGCGGTGGTCGCGGAGATCGACGCCCCGTCCATCACCACGACGGAGCCGGGCATGCGCGTCGTCTGCGCCTACGCGGAGAAGAGCACGGTGGCGACCGTGATCGATCATCCCCCGGGCACCGAGCGGCGGTTGGCCCAGTTCGGCAACGGGGCCAACACCGTTCCGTCCGTGCTGCTGTGCGACTTCGCCCAGCCCGTCGCGGGAGCGACCGGTACCCGGACCGCCGTCTGGAACGTCACGTCCAACAACGGGCTCGGCGTGCAGATCGGGCTCCGACGCAGGAGCGAGTGATGGCCGAACTCGTCTACGGCTGGGTGGGCGGCACCACGGCCACGGCGGCGCGGTTCACCGTGTGCACCACGGACGCGCCGCAGGTGCGGGTCGCGGTGTCGAACACGCCGGACATGGCGAACGCCGTCCGCTCGACACCGCAGACGCCCGACGGACGCGGGCTGTCGAAACACGAGGTGACCGGCCTGCCCGCGGACACCGCGCGGTACTGGACGGTGGAGGTCGACGGCGTGGCGCTGCCGGGCACCGGCCGGTTCCGCACGCTGCCGGTGCCGGGGTCGCAGGCCGATTTCGGCTTCTGCTTCTCCGGTGACCGCGTCAAGAACTCCGACCACGTGGTGTACGACCGGATCCGCGCCATGGACCCGCTCCAATTCCTCTTCCTCGGGGATCTGCACTACGACGACGTCGACTCCGCCGACCAGGCCGAGTACGACGTGCGGCATCGGACGGCGCTGTCGAGACCCCGGTACGCCCGCCTCATCCGCGAAGTCCCCACGGTCCACACATGGGACAACCACGACTTCACCGGAACCGGCGGCTGGTCGGGATCGGTGGGTGCGCAGGCGGTTCGGCGGTCGCTGCTGGACCACGGGACGTTCTATCCGCTCGCCGGTGAGCAGCTCTACTACACCTGGGTGGTGGGGCGGTGCCGGTTCATCATGCTCGACACCCGCGGAGGGCGGTCCCGGCCCACGGCCCCGGACGGGGCCGGCAAGTCGCTGCTCGGCGCGGCCCAGAAGCAGTGGTACCTGGAGCTGCTGCGCAAGGCGTCCGAACCGGTGATCTTCGTGGTGGAGTCCTTTCCGCACCGTCCCAGCACCGGGGACCGGTGGCTCGAGTACCGGGCCGAGTACGACGAGATCAACGCGTTCGTCAACGCGCTCGGCGTCGGCTCGCGGATGGTGCTGCTCAGCGCCGACATGCATGTGGTCGCCGCGGACGACGGGCGCAACTCCCGGATCGGGGCGATGGAGCTGGTCGCCGCGCCCCTCGACCAGGGGAGCGGCGGGGGCGGCGGCACCTGGCAGATCGGGCCGATCGCGCCGCCCGATGGAACCGGGCAGTTCGGGCACGTCCAGGTGAACGACACGGGCACCTCGATCACGGTGACCTTCACGGGCTACGACCACAACGGCACCGTGCTGGCCACCCTGGCGAAGGAGTTCCCGGTGACCGACCACCGCCCGACGCCCCGCACGACCCTGCGGGCGCGCACCGAGGACGGGTGGTACGACGCTCCCGTCCTGGCCGGGACGGATTCCGGCGCGGGCACGGAGTTGACCCCCGCCCGCGCGTGGACCTGGCAGGGCGAGGACTGGGGTTGAGAGAGGGAGGAACGAACATGCTCGTCGCATCGTCCCCACCGGGGACCCCGGAGAACTCGAAGGATCCGGAGACTCCGGACGAGCGGGACCGGAAACCGCGTTCGGACGAACGGCGGGCCCCGGTCCCCGATTCGGCCCGGTCCGTCCGCCGGACGTCGCCGTGAGCGGCGACACTCCGGGCGTCGTCATCACCACCCGGGACATCTACGACAAGGTCGTCGAGGTCGGCGGCAAGGTCGACGGGATGCTCGCCGCCCACGAGCGCATCCGCGAGCAGGTCGGCGACCACGAGGAGCGGCTGCGCGCGGCGGAACGCTGGCGTTACGCGCTGCCGGTCTCGGTCCTGCTGGGCGGGCTCTCGGCCACGTCCACCCTTCTGGCGACGCTGCTGTGACGTAGCCGCCGCCGCCAAGCGCCCCTCGTGGCGTCCCCGCATATCGCGAGCCCCCGCCGGTCACCGGCGGGGGCTCCCGCATTTCGCAGGCAATTCACAAGGAGCCGTCATGCTCGACAGCGTCATCCGAACACTCGTCCCGCTCGTCGCGGGTCTGCTGCTGACCCAGGCCGCCAAGCTCGGCCTGGACATCTCCGAGGGGACCGTGACCGAACTGGTCACCGTCCTTGCCACCGCCGCCTACTACATCCTCGGCCGCCTCACCGAGGCCCGGCTTCCCCGGCTCGGCGGGGCGCTGCTGTCACTCGGTCTGACCCGCCGCGTGCCGAACTACACCCGGCGCGGAGGTGCGTCGTGAGGCTCGTCTCCCGCATGGGGTGGGGCGCCCGCGCGTCCCGCGGCGCGACCCGGCTGTCCTCGACCCGGGGAGTGAAGATCCACTACACCGGTTCGCGGGTCGATCCCCGGCTGGCCACCGACCACGGGCGCTGCGACGACGCGGTCCGCGGCATCCAGCGCTCCCATATGGAAAGCCGGGGCTGGAACGACATCGGGTACAGCATGATCTGCTGCCCGCACGGTCATGTGTACGTCGGCCGGGGCCCGAACCGGCTCCCGGCCGCCAACGGTCCCGGCCTCAACTCCGGCCACTACGCGGTCCTGGGGCTGGTCGGCAACAGCGGTCTGACCGAGCCGACGGACGCGATGCTGCACGGCATCCGGGACGCGATCGACTACCTGCGTCGCGAGGGCGGCGCCGGGAAGGAGATCAAGGGTCACCGGGACGGCTACGGGACCGACTGCCCCGGCAAGGCCCTGTACGCGTGGGTGCGCGCGGGCGCCCCCCGTCCCGGCGGCACGGCCACCCCACCGGCGCCGCCGCGGCCGGGGGAGAAGGCGCCGGCGTGGCCCGGACGGCTGCTCGCCCAGCCGCCGATCGTTCGCGGCGACGACGTGCGGACGTGGCAGGCGCGGATGCGCGAGCGGGGCTGGGACCTCACGGCGGACGGCGCGTACGGGCCGAGGTCGGAGTCCGTCTGCCGGTCGTTCCAGGCCGAGAAGCGCCTGACCGTGGACGGTGTCGTCGGCCCGCTCACCTGGCGGGCGGCCTGGGAGTCCCCGGTCACCTGACCGGAGACGGCGGCACCCTGGGTACGGGAGGCCCCGGACGGGCACGGGGCCTCCCGGTGCCGCCACCGGGCCGCGTCTACAGCAGGTGCGCGTTCGGTTCGCGGGCCCGGTCGGCGAGTTCGGGCAGCTCGACGACCTCGACGCCCGCCGCGGCGAGGATCTCCGCGCCCGTCCCCGCGGCGAACAGCGCCGGCTCCCGCCACGCGAACACGACCCGGCGGGCGCCCGACGCGACGATCAGTTCCGCGCACGGGCGGGGACGCGACGCCCGTCGCCCGCACGGCTCCAGCGAGCTGTAGACGGTCGCGCCGGTGAGGTCGGCGTCGGTCCTGGCGAGGGCGGCCTCCTCGGCGTGGTCGTTCGGGTCGTGGTCCCGGGAGTGGCCGCGCGAGATCTCCCGTCCGTCGGCGCCGACGACGACCGCGCCGACCGAGAACGCGGTGCGGGACGGCGGGCACAGCGCCGCCAGGTCGCAGGCCAGCGCCAGCCACCCGAGGTCATCCACGGGAGCCGCCGACGAGGTAGCGCAGCAGCGCGAGGTCGCCGATGCGGGTGACCTCGGCGAGTCGCATCGGACGGTCCGGCGACTGCGGGAACACCCCGGACCGGACGAAACGCGGCGCGGACGGGTCACCGACGAAGAACGGCGCGACGACGAGCTGCAACTCGTCCACGACCCCGCTCGTCAGGAACAGCGTGTGGACGCCCCCGCCGCCCTCGACCATCAGCCGCCGCACGCCGCGTCCGGCGAGGTCGCCGAGCATCGTGGCCAGCGCGAACGGTTCACCGGCGTCGACGACCTCGGCGACGCCGTCCAGCGTCGATGTCAACCGCGCCGCCGTGGCGGACGGCGCGTACACCAGCTTCGGCGACTCGCCCGTGGTGAAGAACCGCGCGCCGGGGTCGAGTTCGCCGCTCCAGGTCAGCGTCACCTTCGTCAGGTCGGGCGGCTGGCCGCGCCCGGCCCGAGTCTCCCGCCGCCGCGCCGACTTGATCAGCAGCCGAGGGTCGTCGGCGCGGATCGTTCCGGCGCCCACGAGGATCGCGTCGCACCCCGCCCGTACCGCGTCGACGCGGTCCCAGTCGGCGGCGCTGGACAGCCGCAGCCGCTCCGGGCTCGCGTCGTCGATGTATCCGTCGGCGGACATCGCGCAACTCAACAGCACGTAGGGGCGTTCGCTCACGCAGTCACCCTATTCGAAGACTGTTTCGAGGCACTTCGGCGTTTCTGCTCCGGATCTGACGGAGGGGACGCCTAGGGTTGCTGCGACATGCGACTCCTGCACACCTCCGACTGGCATCTCGGCAGATCGTTCCACCGCGAGGACCTGCTGGCCGCGCAGGCGGTGTTCGTCGACCATCTGGTCGCGACCGTCGAGGCGGAGCGGGTCGACTGTGTGCTGATCTCCGGGGACGTCTACGACCGGGCGCTGCCCGCCGTCGACGCCGTCCGGCTGTGCAACGAGGCGCTGGAGCGGCTCGCCGCCCACACCCGGGTCGTCCTCATCGCGGGCAACCACGACTCGGCCCGCCGGCTCGGCTTCGGGTCGGCGCTGATGGACGCCGCCGGAGTGCACGTCCGCACCGACTTCACCGCCGTGGGCGACCCCGTCGTCGTCGGCGACGCGGCGATCTACGGCATCCCCTACCTGGAACCCGAACTCGTCCGGCATCCGTGGGACCTCCCCGAACGCAGCCACGCCGCCGCGTTGACCGAGGCGATGCGCCGTGTCCGTGACGACGCCGCGAACCGTCCCGGCCTGCGCTCGGTGGTGCTGGCGCACGCGTTCGTGACCGGCGGCGAGTCCAGCGAGAGCGAACGCGACATCTCCGTCGGCGGCTCGTCGCAGGTGGCGGCGTCGGTGTTCGACGGTGTCGACTACGCGGCGCTCGGCCACCTGCACGGCCGCTGGGCGGTCACCGACCGCGTCCGCTACTCCGGTTCCCCGATCGCGTACTCGTTCTCCGAGGACAGGCACGTCAAGGGGTCCTGGCTGATCGACCTGCGTGAGGACGGCATGGCGGCGGAGTTCGTCGAGGCCCCGGTGCCGCGCCGCCTCGCCCGCGTCCGCGGACGCCTCGACGACCTCCTCACCGACTCGTCGTTCGACCGGTTCGAGGACCACTGGCTCCAGGTGACGCTCACCGACTCGCGCCGTCCGTCCGCCGCGATGGAACGGCTGCGCCGCCGTTTCCCGCACACGCTCGTGCTCGGCTTCGACCCGGGCGACGACGCGTCCGACCGCGCCCGCCCCTGGAGCGACCGCGTCCGCGGCCGATCCGACCTCGACATCGCCGGTGACTTCGTCGCCGAGGTCACCGACGGTCCCGCGACCGCCGCCGAGCGCGACCTCCTCCATGACGCGTTCGAGGCGTGCCGCCGGAAGGAGGCCATGGCGTGAGGCTGCACCGGCTGGAGATCGGCGCGTTCGGGCCGTTCTCCGGCACCGAGGTGATCGACTTCGACGCGCTGTCGGACGCCGGGCTGTTCCTCATCCAGGGCCGGACGGGCGCGGGCAAGACGAGCGTCCTCGACGCGGTGTGCTTCGCGCTGTACGGGCAGGTCCCCGGCGTGCGGAACGCGGTGAAGGGCCTGCGCAGCGACCACGCGCCGCCCGGGGCCGGGCCGCGCGTGGTGCTGGAGACCACGATCCGGGGACGCCGCCTGCGCCTCACCCGCTCACCCGCCTGGGAGCGGCCGAAACTGCGCGGCTCCGGGACGACGACCGAGCACGCCAAGGTCATCGTCGAGGAGTTCGAGCACGGCGGATGGACGGGCCTCACCACACGGCTGGACGAGGCCGGCGACCTGGTGTCCCGGATGCTCGGGATGACCGCCGTCCAGTTCTGCCAGGTCGCGTTGCTGCCCCAGGGAGAGTTCGCCGGGTTCCTGCGGGCGGGCGCGGACGAGCGGCGCAAGGTGCTGGAACGGCTCTTCGCGACCGAGGTGTTCACCCAGGTCGAGAAGTGGCTGGCCGACCGTCGCGCCGCCACCGGACGCGAGGTCGCGGAGCTGGGCGCGGTGGCGGCGTCGGTCGCCGACCGCGTCGCCGAGACCACCGGAACAGCGGCGGAGCCGTTCGCCGAGGTGGAGGCGCTGCCCGCGTGGGCCGCCGAGCTGGCCGCCGGGCACGAGGACGTCCGCGCCGCCGTCACCGGGCTGCGCGCGGAGGCCGCCGCGACCCTGCAGACCGCCCGTGCCGCCCTGGACGACGCGCGGACGCTCGCCGACCGGCGCCGCCGCCACGCCGACGCCGTCGCCCGGCGGGCCGTGCTCCGCGAGCGCGCCGAGCACAAGTCGCGGCTGGCGTCGCAGCTGGACGCCGCCGCCCGCGCCGACCGGGTCGTCCCCCTGGTGAGGGCCGTGCGGGACAGGCACCAGGAGGCGGTGCTGACCCGCCGCCGGGCCGACGAGACACGCGCCGCGGTCGGCGCGCTGCTCCCGCCGAACGCCTCGGAGGACGTGCTCGCCAAGGCCGAACGCGACCGCCGCGACGAGATCGCCGCGCTGGAGGGCCGCCGTGCCACGGCCGCGCGGCTCCGGGGGATCGAGGACGAGCGCGCCGCCCTGGCCCGCGAGCTGGCCCGGCTGGAACCGGAGGAGGCGCGGATCGCCGCGGCCCTCGCCGAGCTGCCGGGCGCCGTGGAGGCACGCCGCGCCGAACTGGACGAGGCCCGGATCGCCGCCGCCGGACGTCCCGCCGCGCAGGCCGCCGTCGCCGAAGCCCGCCGCCGTCTGGACGCCGCGCAGCGCCGTGACCAGGTCGAACAGCTCCTCGCCGAGGCGGAGGAGGGGTATCGCGACGCGATCGACGCCGCGCAGGACGCCCGGCAGAACGTCCTCGACCTGCGGCAGGCGCGGCTGGACGGCATGGCCGCCGTCCTCGCGGGCGACCTCGCCGACGGCGAACCGTGCCGGGTCTGCGGCTCCATCGAGCATCCGGAACCCGCCACGTCCGTCGCGCCGCCGCCGACCGACGAGCTGATCGACCGGGCCCAGGCGGAGGCCGACCGGGTACAGGCCGTCCGGGAGCAGGCCGGTCGGGAGGTCGAGGCGAAACGCGCCGAACGCGACCATCTTCTCGACATCGCCGGGGAGGCGACCGTCGACGGCCTCGCCGAGGAGGTCGCCGACGCCGAGGAGGACCTGCGGGCCGCGGCGGAGTCCGCGGCGGCGGCCGAACGGCTGGAGGCCGACCTCCACCGGCTCGAACAGGAACTCGACGGTGTCCGCGACGCCCGCGCCGCGATCGACCAGGCCCTCACCGAGAACCGCACGAAGGACGGGGAACTCGCCGCCGAACGGGCCCGGCTGTCCGCGGAGCTGGCCGAGGCCCTCGGCGGCGACGCCACCCTGGAGGCCCGTATCGCCCGGCTGGGCGGTGAGGCGGACGCGCTCGCCGCGGCCGTCGAGGCGCTGCGCGCGTCCGACCGCGCCGCCGGGGAACTCGCCGCGGCCCGCGCGAACCTGACCGCCGCCGCCGAGGCCGAGGGGTTCCGCACGCCCGACGAGGTCGTCGAGGCCGCCCTGCCCGACGAGGACCAGGGCGCCCTGCGCGACGAGATCCGGCGGCTGGACGACGAGGAGGCCGCCATCAGCGACCTGCTCGCCGACCCGGCGCTCACCGCGGCCGCCGCCGCGCCCGCCCCCGACCTCCCGGCGCTGGAGGCGGCGCTATGGGCCGCGGACGCCGCGCACACCGCGGCCGTGTCCGCCGCCGACCGCGCCCGGCACCGCTGCGAACGCCTCGCCGAACTGCGCCGCGACCTGGACGCCGCCGTCCGCGCGTGGCGTCCCGCCGCCGAACGCCACGAGGTCGCCAAGCGGCTCGCCGACCTGACGTCCGGCAAGCACGCCACGAACCGGCACGCCATGTCGCTGTCGGCGTACGTGCTGGCCGCCCGCCTCGAACAGGTCGTCGCCGCCGCGAACGAGCGCCTCGGCCGCATGTCCGGGGGCCGCTACGCCCTCGTCCACACCACCGCGAAGGCGGCGGGCGACCGCACCAGGGGCGCCGGCGGGCTCGGCCTGCGCGTCGCCGACGCCTGGACGGGCCTCGACCGCGACCCCGTGACGCTGTCGGGCGGCGAGTCGTTCATCACCTCGCTGGCCCTGGCGCTCGGCCTCGCCGACGTCGTCACCGCCGAGGCGGGCGGCGCCGAGATCGGCACGCTGTTCGTCGACGAGGGCTTCGGCACCCTCGACGAGGAGACCCTCGACGAGGTGATGGACGTCCTCGACGGCCTGCGCGACGGCGGCCGGGCCGTCGGCATCGTCAGCCACGTCGCCGAACTGCGCTCCCGCATCCCCGCGCAGTTGCGCGTCACGAAGAACCGCCGCGGTTCCACCATCGAGATCACCGTCTGACCGGCGTCGGACGCCTCACCCCGACCGTCGACGACGCCGGTCCGCCGCTACGGCACCCTCGACGTGGTGCGTTCGCGGTACGCGGCGACCGACCCTTCGTGGGCCCGGCTACAGGTACAGGCCGGTGCCGTGTTCCGGTCGTTCGCTGGCGATCGCGTGCAGGTCACGCTCGCGCATGACGAGGTAGTTCTCACCCTGGATCTCGACCTCGAACTGGTCGCCCGGGTGGAACAGGACGCGGTCGCCGACCTTGACGACGCGGACGTGGTGGCCGACCCCGCACACCTCGCCCCACACCAGCCGGTTGCCTTGCTCGACCGTCGCGGGGATCACGATGCCGCCGGTGCTGCGGCGCTCCCCGCTGTCCTTCTCGACCTTGATCATGACACGGTCGTGGAGCATCTGGACTTCGAACTTCGGCTCGGACACGCTGGGGAGTTTAGCCGTCCGGACGGATCAGAGCGTTCCACGCGTCGGCGATGATCTCCGGCAGGGCGGAGCGTTCCGGACGCCAGCCGAGATCGTCCGCGACGGCCCGCGCGTCGCCCACCAGCACCGGCGCCTCGGGCGCGGGCGGGCGCCGCAGCGCGGGCACGGGCCTGCCGGTCACCTTCCGGACGGCGGCGACGACCTCGTGGACGGCCGCGCCCGTGCCGGTCCCGACGTTGTAGACGCGTTCCTCGCCGGGACGGACGGCCTCCAGCGCCCTGACGTAGGCGGCGGCGAGATCGTCCACGTGCACGTACTCGCGGACCGCGCGCCCGTCCCCGTTGATCTCCAGGTGCGGAGCGTGCCCGGCCGCGACGGCGAGGGCCTTCGGGATCAGCCGTGTCTCGTCGGGGTCGGCGCGGCCGTCCACCGACCCGGCGACGTTGAACGTCCGGAGTACGACGGCGCCGATCGCGCCCGTGCGGGCGTGGAACCGGACGGCGTGCTCGGCGGCCAGCTTCGACGCCCCGTACGGACTGGTGGGCGCCGGAGTCTCGCTCTCCGGGATCGGCTGCCGCTCCGGGGTCCCGTACACGGCGGCCGACGATCCGAACACGACCCGGGCCGTGTCCACGGTCTCTAACAGGTTCACCGTGCCCTGGACATTGGTGGTGAAGTACCGCAGCGGTTCGTCGAACGACGCGCGGACGCGGGTCAGCGCCGCGAGATGGCACACCCCGTCGTACGGGCCTTCCGGCAGCCGGTCCGGGTCGAGCAGGTCACCGTGGACCGGACGGACCCCGTCCGGCACCTCGAAGTCCCGCCGCACCAACCCGTCGACGTCGTGTCCGGCGGCGACGAGACGCCGTCCCACCGCGTACCCGACATAGCCCGCGGCCCCGGTGACCAGTACCCGCATCCCCATACTTCCGGTCACCTGCGACCGGTCGAGGACGACACCCGGACGACCAGCCCGCGGGGGAGCAGCCGGGCGGCGCCGACGATCAGCTTGTACTGCGGGCTCGGGACACTGACCCGGACGCCGCGCCGCAGATCACGGAGCGCGGCCTTCACCACGGCGTCCTTGTCCAGCCACATGAGGTCGGGCACGTGCGACATGTCCAGCCGGGCGCGTTCGTGGAACTCGGTGCGCACGAAACCGGGGCACAGCGCCATCACGCGGACCCGTCCGCGCGAGCGCCGCTCGACGTCGGCGGCGACGCTCTCGCTGAAGGACACCACCCACGCCTTGGACGCCCCGTAGGTGCCGCGCGCCACGAACGCCGCCACCGACGACACGTTGACGACGCCGCCGCGCCCACGCTCCAGCATCCCCGGCAGCGCGGCGTGGGTGAGCCGCAGCACGGCCTCGCAGTGCACCTTCAGCATCGTCAGCTCGTCCGCCACCGGGGCGTCCGGGAACGCGCCCCGGTTGCCGAACCCGGCGTTGTTGACGAGCAGGTCGACGCCCTCGCGCAGACGTTGCTCCGCCGCGGCGAGACCGTCCTCCGTGGCCAGGTCGGCGGGCAGCGTCTCGGCGCGCACCGCGTACCGGTCGCGCAGTTCGGCGGCGGTTCGGCTCAGCCGTTCGGCGTCGCGGGCCAGCAGGACGAGGTCGAATCCGTCGGAGGCGAGACGGCGGGCGAAGGCGGCACCGATCCCCGCGGTCGCGCCGGTGATGAAGGCGGTCGGCATGAATCCGAGCCTAGGGGCCCGGCCCGACGGTCCGTCGCCGACCACCGGAGAAGTCCGGACGGTTCGGCGCCCGATCCCGGTGCGCGGTCTCGGTGAGGGCCGCCGGTGGCGGGCGGCCCTCACCGGGCGACTACGGCGTGGTCGACTCCGGTTCCTCGCCCTCTGTCTCACCACCGGTGTCCCCGCCCGTCTCGTCGGTCGCGTCCGTCAGCTTCCAGCCGCCGCGGCGGCGCAGGACGAGCGCGAAGTAGGCGGTCGCCACGGCGATCACCGAGAGGGTCACGAACAGGCTCGGGCGGCCGATCTCCGGGTCCTTGGCGTTCTGGTAGATGACATAGCCGAGGGCGCCGAGCGCGGCGACGGGCGCGACCGGGAACCACGGCATCCGGTACTGCGCGTGCGCGGTGCTCCCGTTGCGACGACCCGCGATCACCGCGAGGCACAGTGCCCCGTACACGGCGACGAGGGACGTCCCGGTGACCACGAGCAGGAACTTCTCGTCCAGGAAGCACGCGGCGGCGCTGAGCACCCCGGCCACGATCGTCGCGATCCACGGGGTGCCGAAGCGCGGGTGGATCGCCGCCAGCGCGCCGTCGATCCGCGGCGTCCAGGTGCGGTCCCGGCCCGAGCTGAAGATCAGCCGGGCGGTGAGCAGCATGATGGCGATCACCGCGTTGAAGATGGCGAGCGCGATGGCCAGGCTGATCACGGTGTTGAGGGTGTCCCCGGCCCGCTCGGTGATGAAGTACTCCAGCATGTTGTCGGCGCGCAGCAGCTCGTTCACGTCGGGCGAGCCGAGCAGGACGGCGGTGATCGGGATCAGTTCGGCCGCGACCGTGATGCCGAGGGCCCACAGCACGGTCCGGGCCACCGCCCGCTGCGCGTCATGGGTCTCCTCGCCGAAGTACACCGCCGAGCCGTAGCCGTTGTAGGCGAAGATCGCGACGGCGGTGGCCGCCGCGATCAGCCCCGCGGACGCGGCGGTGAGGCCCCCGCCGTCTCCCGCCACGACCGGGTCCGCGAGCAGGTCGGTGAACGGCCGCTCCACGTTCAGGAAGCCGAGCCCGGCCAGCACCAGCAGCGCGGCCATCTCGATGGCCAGGAAGATCCCGGTGACCACCGCGTTGACCTTGATGTCGAAGATCGCGATGACGGTCGCGACGGCGACCGTGACCGCGGCGACGACCGGGCCGTTCAGCCCGTCGACGAGCACGCCGAGGTAGGTGCCGACACCGAGCGCGATCACCGCGAGGATCAGCAGCTGGGTGATGAGGATCAGGCCGAGCACGACGAAGCCCGGCAGCCGTCCGAGGGTGCGGCCGACGATCGCGTACTCGCCGCCCGTGAGCGGGTACGCCGACGCCAGCTCGGCGTACACGAACGCCATGAACACGCCGACGACGCCCGCCGCCGCGAAGCTCCAGAACGCGCCGGTGCCGGCCTGCGAGATCACCCCCGGCGCGATGATGAAGACGGAGGACGCGGGCGTGATCGCGGAGAGCACGATGAGCAGGGCGCCGACCGTGCGGAGCCCGCGGTGCAGCGCGGGGCGGTGGTCGGCGTCGGTCGGTGGACGGACCTCGGGTGCGGCCATGGAGGGGACCTCCTCGACTCGAATTCTTCGAACGAGTATCAAAGAACGACCGGCCACCGGGTCAAGAAGAGGCGTCATAACATCTTGGTCTCGGGTTTCTTACTGGAAAACCTGACTTGCATTGTCTGAAAGATCTTCGGAGAATGTCGGCATGGCACGTCCCAGCAGGGCCCATGAACGGCGCGCCGACCTCGTCGCCGCCGCCCGCCGCGCGGTACTCGACCGCGGCGTGCTCGACCTGCGGCTGCGCGATGTGGCCGAGGAGGCGGGGCTCTCGCCGGGGTCGGTTCTCTACTACTTTCCGACGCTCACCGACCTGCTGCGCGAGGTGCAGCGGGAGGCCGTCGACCGGTTCTGCGGCGCGCGGGAGGAGGCCGTCCGGGACGAGTCCGACCCCCGCCGACGGCTCACCGCCATGATCCGCAGCGGGCTGCCGTCGGATCCGCGCGACGAACTGTGCGTCCTGCTGTACGAGCTCGGCACCGTGGCCCGCCGGGACGCCTCCTACGCCGCCCAGCACATCCGGCTGTACGAGCGGCAGGTCGGCATCTACGCCGCGATCCTGGAGGCGGGCGCCGCGACCGGCGTGTTCACCCTGACCCGCGACGCCGCGAGCATCGCGCGCAACCTCGTCGCGCTGGAGGACGGGTACGGCCTGCACATCACCATGGCCGTGCCCACCATCGACGTCGCGCGGGCCGAGAGCCTGCTGCTGGCCTGCGCGTCCGACGCCACCGGCTGTGACCTCAGCACACCGGAACCCGGGGATCAGAGAGGTGACCGATGACCCGCGCCCGCACGTTCGGCCTGCCCCTGTCGGGCATACCCGGCCCGCACAACGCGATCACCGACGTTCCCGGGGTGGAGGTCGGCTACCGCACGCTGATCTCCGGGGACGGGCCGCTCCGCCGCGGCGCGGGACCCGTCCGCACCGGCGTGACCGCGATCCTGCCGCGCGGCCGGACCGGCTACCACGACCCGTGCGCCGCCGGGATCTACTCGCTCAACGGCAACGGTGAGATGACCGGTTCGCACTGGATCGCCGAGACCGGCGCGCTGACCCTTCCCGTGCTGATCACCAACACGCACGCGGTCGGCGCCAGCCACCGCGGCGCGATCGACTGGGCGCGACGCGAGCGTCCCGACGCGCAGGAGTGGATGCTGCCCGTCGTCGCCGAGACCTGGGACGGCTACCTCAACGACATCGACGGCGACCACGTCCGGCCCGAGGTCGCGGTCGCGGCGATCGACGCGGCCCGCGGCGGCCCCGTCGAGGAGGGCTCCGTCGGCGGCGGGACGGGCATGAACTGCTACGAGTTCAAGGGCGGCAGCGGTACGTCCTCGCGGACCGTGCCGCACGGCCGCGACACCTACACGGTCGGCGCGTTCGTCCAGGCCAACTTCGGCACGCGGCGGCAGCTCACCGTCTGCGGGGTGCCGGTCGGCGTCGACCTCGCCGACGACAACCCGATCGCCGACCCCGCCTGGCTCGCGCCGCCCGGCGCCGGCTCGGTCATCGTCGTCATCGCCACGGACGCGCCGCTGCTGCCCGGCCAGTGCACCGCGCTCGCCCGCCGCGTCCCGCTGGGGCTGGCCCTGACGGGCACGTACGGGGGGCACGGGTCCGGCGACATCTTCCTGGCGTTCTCCACCGGCAACCCCGGCGCGATCAGCGGTGGCTTCCCGACCGGCGACCCCGGCTACGACGCGCTCCGGTTCGTCCCGTGGAACCGGATCGACCCGTTCTACGAGGCCGTCGTGCAGGTGGTGGAGGAGGCCGTGCTGAACGCCCTGTTCGCCGCCCGCACCATGGTCGGACGGGACGGCCACCGCTCCCCGGGCCTCCCGCAGGACCGGCTGAAGGACCTGCTCACGGCACGGGGCGTGCTGTAGCCGCCGGCGAAGGTCAGGTGTCGACGAAGGTCTGCGGGACGATCACGCGCAGCGCGTTGCCGCGCAGCCGGATCGACACCGGGGTGCTGCCCCGGATCTCGCCGTCCACGTCCACCTGCATCGGCGGATCGGTCTCGATCTCGACATGCCCGGTGGTGAGGAACGCGTTCTCGGCGAGGGTCCGCCACTGGCCGGTCAGCACGTGCCGCGCCGTGGCGGACGCCAGCCGGAGCCGCCGCTCGTCGCCGAGCCGGTAGACGGCCAGCAACCGGTCGTCGGGGCTGGCGTCGCGGGCGATGCGCTGCCCGCTGTGGTGCGCGCCGTTCGCGACGTTCAACTGGTGCGTGACCAGCTCCCGGGTCTCCCCGTCGATCGTGATCCGGGCGGTGAACGCCCGGTGCCCCGGCAGCAGCCGCGCCGCCGTCAACGCGTACGCGGGACGGCCCAGAAACCGCTTCAGCGTGTGCGGGACCTTCTCGGCGACCTGCACCGACAGCCCGAGGCTCACCATGTTCGCGAAGATGTGCTCGCGGTCGCCCGCCGGTCCCTCGCCCTGCGGGTCGCCGGTGCTCTCGAACCAGCCGACGTCGACGTCGGCGACCTTGCCTCCGGAGGGCCCGCCGACCGCGAGGGTCCGGACGGCGCCGGGCAGGTCCATCGGCAGTTCCAGGCTGCGCGCGAAGTTGTTGGTGGTGCCGAGCGGCAGCACGCCGAGCGCGATGTCGCGGTGCGCCAGATGCCCCACGGCCTCGGCGACCGTGCCGTCCCCGCCGCCGACGACCACGAGGTCGGGTTCCAGCGCGAGGACGTCGGAGAACAGTTCCCGCAGCCGCGTCGGGTCGGTCACCGGGAACACGTGCACGACGTCCACGCCCGCCTCGCGCAGCATCCGCCGAGCCCTGCCGTAGAGGCGGCGGCCCCGCCGCGAACGGGCGTTGATCACCAGCGCCGCGCGTCCGCCCTTGGCGATGGCCGACTCCAGTTCCGCCTTGCTCCGCATCTGAACGCTCCGCATCTCCACGCTCCGCATCTCGGGCCCGCTCACCTCCTCGACCGCGTCACCCTGCCCAGGGGCAGTGAACCGCGCCCCCCGGTCCGACAGTGATGAACCGATATCGCGTTTCTAAACATGAACCTGGTCAGAAGGCCGACCTGTCGGCATCCGGACCGTCAGTGTGGACGCCGGTCAGTGGTCGCAGGGCGCGTTGCCCGCGTGCTCGTGCGGTTCGTCCCCCTCCGACACGTGGCGGGGCCCGTGTGGATCGGCGCAGTGGATCCGGTCGCCGCCGGACGGATCGACCACATGGTCGACCTCCAGCGTCGTGTGCGTGATCCCGTACGAGTCGCGCAGCAACCCCTGCAGGTCACGGCGGACGGCGTGGCAGTCGCCCTTGCTGTCGACGAGGACGTGCGCCGACAGCGCCGGATAGCCGGAGCTGACCTCCCACACGTGCAGGTCGTGCACCTCCTCGACACAGGGCCGCCCGGCGAGCCGGGAGCCGAGTTCGGACGGGTCGAGGCCCGCGGGCGCGGCCTCCATCAGCACCCGGCCGGCGTCCTTCAGCAGCCCGTATCCGGCCTTCAGCATGAGCGCGGCCACCACCAGCGAGGCGATCGCGTCGGCGCGGGAGAAACCGGTCGTCCAGACGACGAGTCCGGCGACGGCGGTGGCGATGAACGCGAACAGGTCGTTGAGGATGTGCTGGAAGGCGCCCTCGACGTTGAGGCTGCTGCGGTCCGCCCGGCTGATCAGCACGGTCGCGGCGACGTTGACGGCGATGCCCGCGAGGGCCGTCCAGAACACGAACTGGCCCTCGACGTCGTGCGGCTCGATCAGCCGCCGGATCCCCTCGTACACGAAGTAGACGGTGAGCAGGATCAGCGTCAGCCCGTTCAGCTGCGCGGACAGGATCTCGGCGCGGCGCAGCCCGTAGGTGAAACCGGCCCGCGGCGGGCGCGCGGCGATGCGCATCGCGACCAGCGCCAGCGCGATCGCGAACGCGTCGGTCAGCATGTGCGCGGCGTCGGTGATCAGCGCCAGCGATCCGGCGATCACGCCGATCGTGACCTCGCCCGCCATGTACACGACGATCAGGGCGAGCGCGCCGCCGAGGAGACGGCGGTCGGCGTTCGGCGAGACGCCATGCCCGTGCCCATGCCCATGCCCGTGGCCGTGCCCGGACTTCGCGGGGCGGGTCTCCCGGTGTGCCATCAGGTGCCCTCCGTCCCGTGACCGACGTGGGTGAGGGCGAGGTCGAGCAGCATCCGCACGTGCGAGTCGTCCAGCCGGTAGTAGGCCATCCGCCCGGCCCGGCGCACCCGGACGACGCGGTTGGCGCGCAGCAGGCGCAGCGCGTGCGAGACCGCCGACTCCGAGTGCCCGCAGGACGCGGCGATGTCGCACACGCACATCTCGCCGCCCTCGAGCAACGCGATGATCACCCGAAGCCGTCCGGGGTCGGAGAGCAGGCCGAAGACCTGCGCCAACTCCGTGATCGTCTCCGCGTCCGGCAGGGACGCGGTGACCATGGCGACCTTCTCGGAGTCGACCACGCGGACGGCACAGGCCTCACCGTCGACGACCGGCGCCACGACATCTGACTGACTGCTCATATGTGCAGACTAACATCGGGGCCAAAACGGCCGGCCGCCGCCCCCCGACCGGTCACATGAGCGGCGCCTTCGGATCGGTGGACGGCGGTGTGGGCCGTGCGAACGACATCGTCCCCTCGGGCGGACCGCTCGGCGCCACGCCCCCCGCGCCCCCGCCACCGGGCTCACCTGTACCAGGCTCGCCTGTGCCCGGCCCGTCGCCGGTCCCCGTGCCCGAACCCTCGGGCGGCACGCCCGGTGAGCCGGATGAGGTCCCGGGGTCCGGGGTGCCGTCGCCGGGCGTTCCCACGTCAGGCGTTCCCGTGCCTGGCGACTCCATACCCGGGGTGCCGGAACCCGGCGACTCCGGTCCGGAGTCGGACGGGGACGGCGAGTCGTCCACCGGGACCTCCGTCTCGGTGGACGGCAGCTCGATCGGCGGTCCGTCGGCCTCGCCGCCGCTGGCGCGGGGCCGCTGGAACCCCATTCGCGCCTCCGGGTCGACAAGGACGAACGTGACGATCGGCCCCTTCCCGGCGTCCCTGGGACGGACCCTGGTGACTTTCTCCGTCGTGAATCCCGGCCAGGATCGGCCAGTGTAGGTCGCGTTCCGAACAGAGATCTTTTTCTCGGGCCGGGTCAACGGATTGCCACAATTACACTTAACCACCGGGACTCCGTAACCATTGACCAAAACGCCCATTCCGGCCTGAAGGACGGCGGGTCCGCTCGTCGCCTTCCCGTCCCGGAACCCGTGGTTGGTGACGAGCGTGTCGGTGCGCAGCAGGACCGGAGTCAGCCGCGACACGTACCGGGGAACGTCCTTGACGGCGATGCCCTGCACGCCCGCCCACGCCTCTGCCTTGTCCGGGTTGGCCTGCAGGAACGCGGCCAGCCGCCCCTGGTCACAGGTCGCCGCGCGCCGCGTACCGCCGTACAGGCCGGGCGAGTCGCCCACCTGCGTCCCGCCCGCCCGGGGCCGCTTCTTCACCGCCGGTTCGTCGGTGTTCGCCATCCGGGTGTACGGATCGGGGCCGGGCGTGCCCACCGTCAGGCGGGTGATCGTCGCGCCCGCGTCGCCGCAGCCGGACAGGCCGCCGGCCACCAGTGCCAGGGCCATGGCCGCGCCCACGACCGGCCCCGGGGAAACCCCGCGCCGTCGAATTGGCGAATGGATGTCACGCATGTTTCCTCTCCCGCTTCGGGCTCGCCGAACCTATACTCTTTGATGCCGGGCGGACGGGTTTTGTGCTCGGTGGAAAGCTCAAAATTTCTTCGCCGGCCGCCATGGCCGGTTTCGGGACCCGACGGGGGTGGCGAATGGCGGGCCCGACTCCCCTCACTTCCGCCGATCCGACTCGGCTCGGCGGCTGGGAGCTGCTCGGCCGGCTCGGCACCGGCGGCCAGGGCGTGGTGTACCTCGGCCGTCCCGCACGGCCCGGGAACGGTCCCGACCGCGTCGCCGTCAAGCTGCTGCACACGCAACTGGTCGGCAACGCGGGCGCGCGGGAACGGTTCGTCCGCGAACTGGCCCTCCTCCAGCGCGTCGCCGGGTTCTGCACCGCGCAGATGCTCGACGCCGACACCGCCGGCGACCGGCCCTACATCGTCAGCGAGTACATCCCGGGACGGTCGCTGCGGCACCTCGTCCAGGACGAGGGCCCGCGCACCGGCGCCGACCTCGACCGGCTCGCGATCAGCTCGGTGACCGCCCTGTCGGCGATCCACCGCGCGGGCGTCGTGCACCGCGACCTCAAACCGCAGAACGTCCTGATGGGCCCGGACGGCCCCCGCGTGATCGACTTCGGCATCGCCCGCGCGTTCGACACCGGCGCCACCCTGATCTCCCAGGTCGTCGGCACCCCCGCCTACATGGCGCCCGAGCAGTTCTCCGGCCGGGTCGTGCCGTCCACCGACCTGTTCGCCTGGGCGGGCACACTGCTGTTCGCCGCCACCGGCCGCGACCCGTTCGCCGGAGGGCCGCTGCCCGCCGTGATGAACCGGATCATGCGCGAGACACCCGACCTGAGCGTCCTGCCGAGCCCGCTCGCCGACGTCGCCGCCGCCTGCCTCGCCAAGGACCCGAAGGCCCGCCCCGCGTCCGAGGACGTCCTGCTGTGGCTCCTCGGCGAACGCGAGAAACACGCCCGCCTGGAGACGACCCCCGCGCACACCACCCCCGTGCCGCCCGCCCGGCGACCGCCCACCGAGCCACCCCAGGGCACCACTCCCATAACCATCCACCCACCACCCGGCACAGCATCTCCTGGCACCGCGAGGCCTGACTCGCCGTCGCAGGACGCGACCTTCCCCGGCTCCGCGCCGAGCGGCGCCGTGAAACCCGGCACGGCGTCGCCTGGTGCGTCCTCCGGCATGGCGTTCTCCCGCGAAGTCTCACCGGACATGGCGTCGCCCGGCTCGGCCTGGCCCGGCTCGGCGCCGAGCGGCGCCGTGGAACCCGGCGCGGCGTCGCCTGGTGCGTCCTCCGGCATGGGCTTCTCCGGCGAAGCTTCGCCGGGCATGGCGTCGCCCGGCTCGGCCTGGTCCGGTTCGGCGGCGAGCGGTGCTGCGGAACCGCGTGCGGCGTCGCCCGGCTCGGCGAGCGGTGCTGCGGGGCCTGGCGCGGCGTCGTCTGGCGTGTCGTCCGGCATGGCGTTCTCCGGCGAAGCTTCGCCGGGCATGGCGTCGCCCGGGTCGGCCTGGTCCGGTTCGGCGGCGAGCGGTGCTGCGGAACCGCGTGCGGCGTCGCCCGGCTCGGCGAGCGGTGCTGCGGGGCCTGGCACGGCGTCGCCTGGCGTGTCGTCCGGCATGGCGTTCTCCGGCGAAGCTTCGCCGGGCATGGCGTCGCGTGGGTCGGCCTGGTCCGGCTCGGCGAGTGGGGCTGCGGGGCCTGGCGTGGGGTCGCCTGGCGTGTCGTCCGGCATGGGTTTCTCCGGCGAAGTTGTGCCGGGCGGTGCGGTGCCTGGGTCGGGGATGTCCGGTGGGGTGCCGTTCGTTCGGGGTCCGGAGGCGCGGACGGTTCCGGCGTTCTCGGGGGCCGCAGCGCGGCCTCGGCCCCTTCGGCGGGGGGCGGCGCTCGGGGTCGGGCTGGTTCTCGCCGGGCTGCTCGCCGCGCTCGACGTCGCCGCGCTCGCCGTTCTGATCGCGTTGCCGTCCCTCAGCGAGGGTGACGGCGGCGCCCTGCTGCCCGTGGTCGCGGCGTCGTTCGCCGTGGTGGCCGTGGTCACGCTCGTCGCGGTGATCCTCGCCTGGCGTGGCAGCCGGACCGCCGCGTGGACGGTGATGGCGGCGCGCGTCACCCGCGTCGCGATGTGGGGCGCGTGGGGCGCCCTCGTGCGGATCGAGGCGTCCGCGCTGGCCGGGCACGCCGTCCTGACCGCCGTCGTCGTGGTCCTCCTGGCACGTGGCCTGGCGCGCTCACCCCGCTGACGTGGCCGCCTGCCGCTCCGACCATTCACGCAGGTCGCGGCGTTCGATCGCGGCGGCCATCAGGTCGGGGAAGGCGTCGGGGGTGCAGGCGAACGCCGGGACGTCCAAGGCGGCGAGGGCCGCCGCGTTCGTGTGGTCGTAGGCGGGCGCGCCCTCGTCCGACAGGGCGAGCAGCACCACGACCTGCACGCCCGACGCCGTCAGCGCCGCGACGCGACGCAACAGCTCGTCCCGGATCCCGCCCTCGTACAGGTCGCTGATCAGCACGAGGATCGTGTCGTTCGGCCGCGTCACGAGGCCCTGGCAGTACGCGACGGCCCGGTTGATGTCGGTTCCGCCGCCGAGCTGCGTGCCGAACAGCAGCTCCACCGGGTCGTGCAACTGGTCGGTCAGGTCGACGACGTTGGTGTCGAACACCACCAGCGACGTCCGCAGCGACCGCATCGACGCCAGCACCGCGCCGAACACGCTCGCGTACACCACCGACGCCGCCATCGATCCGCTCTGGTCGATGGCGAGGATGACGTCCCGTTTCACGGCCTGCTGCCGTCGCCCGTATCCGATCATCCGCTCCGGGACGAGGGTGCGGTGTTCGGGCAGGTAGTGCCGCAGGTTCGCGCGGATCGTCCGCTCCCAGTCGACATCGGCGAGCCGCCTCGGCCGCAGCACCCGCGCCGACCGGTCCAGGGCCCCGCCGACCGCCGACCGCGTCTTGTTCGCCAGCCGCCGCTCCAAATCCTGGACGACCTTCCGGACCACCGCCCGCGCCGACTCCCGCGCCCGGTCCGGCAGCACCCGGTTCTGGGACAGCAGCGTCCCGACCAGGTGGACGTCCGGTTCGACGGCGTCCAGCATCTCCGGCTCCAGCAGCAGCCGCGTGAGGTCGAGCCGCTCGATCGCGTCCTTCTGCATGACCTGCACGACGCTCGACGGGAAGTAGGTCCGGATGTCGCCGAGCCACCGCGCCACCGACGGCGCGGAGTCGCCGAGCCCGGCGCCGCGCCGCCCCGGCCGGGACCGGCTCTCGCTCTCCCCGGCGCCGTATAGCTTCTCCAGCGCCGCGTCCATGCGGGCGTCGTCGCCGGTGAGCGAGGCGCCGGTGCCGTCGGCACGGTCGCCGCCGAGCACCAGCCGCCACCGTCGCAGGCGCTCGCGGTCATCGCCGCCGTGGCCCTCGCTCATGTCCATCGCTCCCATCCGAGGATCCGCAGGGTCGTGGTGGTGGCCGCCGCCGCGCGAGCCTCGTCCACATCGTCGTCGGCCGGCCGGGTCGCCGTGGCGGGCGCGTGGTCCAGGTGCCGCAGCCGTTCGCCGATGGCGCGGCGTTCGGTGGCCGCGTACGCGCCGAAGGTGCGGCGCAGCAGCGGCAGGACGTCGGTGAACGAGTCGCCGGGCAGGCCGGCGACCCATCCGTCGACGAGGCGGAGGAGGGTCTCGTCGTGCACGAGGAGCAGCGCGCCGCCGGACAGGAAACCCTCGACCCAGGCGGCGGCGCGGGCGGGTTCGGTGCCCGCCGACACCGCCCGCGCTATCCGGTCGGGGACGTCGCCCAGGCGGCCCGCGTCGTGCAGGAGGCGGGTGAGGCGGCCGTCGACGAGGCCGTGCAGGGCGTCGGGGCGGGCGACCAGGCCCGCCAGCGTCCGGCGCCAGCGTTCGAGGTGGTCGTCGTCGGCGAGCAGGGACAGGGCGCCGTGGACGTCGTCGACACGGCCGAGGAACTCGCGGGCGGCGTCGTCGTCCAGACCCGTGATCGCCGGGGGCAGGCCGACACAGACGCGGACGACGAGGCCGTCGACGACCGTGCGGAGCGGACCGGTGGAGGTGCCGCGGACGTCCCCGTACCGCAACGCCCTGACCAGCGCGGGCATCGCCGCCATCAGGTGCGCGACGTCGGTGTCGACGGCGGCCCGGTCGGCGAGCGCCCGCATCACGGTGGGCAGCGCGTCCCCGAGGTCGGCGAGCAGGCACCGTTCCGCCAGCGACGTCAGGTCGGCGAGCGCGGTCGCGTGCGCGGCGAGCGACCCGGCGCGGGCGGTGGCCGCGCCGCGCACCGTGGTGCCCCACGCGCTCGCCTCGATCAGCTCGACATCGAACTCGGGACGCCAGGTCAGCGTCCACGTCTCCCGGAACGTGCCCTTGGACCGGCCGGACTCGGCGGGGACGCCCCAGGGCACATCCAGGATGCGGAGCCGGTGCAGCAGGCGGCTGCGGTCGAGGTCGTTGGGTTTGCGCAGGTCGAGGTCCTGCTCCCGGTCGAGGGCGGACGGTTTGAGCCGCAGCCGCCGCTGCTCGGCCCGCAGGTCGCGCGCCAGCGGCACCATCGGTGTCCGCTCCGGGACGGCGCCGAGCCGCTCGCCCACGACCATCCGCTTCTGGATCAGTTCGACCGGCAGGTCGGCGCCCTCGCACAGCACCGCCCGCGTCGCCTCGGTCACCTCGTCCAGCCCGGCCAGGGGACGGCCGCGCAACGCCGCGAGCGTCTCGGCGAGCCGCACCGCCTCGATCACGTGCGCCGACGAGACGTGCAGGTCCTCCTCGCGCAGGACGCGGGCCGCCGCCGTCAACCACCGCTCGATCGGACGGTCCCGGGCGGTGAACAGGTGGTGGTACCAGCTGGGGGACCGGACGCCCGCCCCGTACCCGGACCAGCCCGACAGCCGCCCGTGCGTCCACGGCACCCACGTCATCGCGACCTTGGCCTTCGGCAGGCCGCGCAACGTCCGGTCGTCGTGCGCCGCCGGGACCTTCGCCCGCAGGGCCGGGACGTGCCACGCGCCGCAGACCACCGCGACCCGCGCGTACCCCTCCTTGAGGGTGCGGCGCAGCGTCCGCCGCATGTGGGCCTCGCGCCGCTCCTCGCGCAGCAGATGGTCGGCGGGCAGCCCCGCGGACGCCGTCCCCTCCGGCAGCGCGGCGAGCTGGTCGCGCAGCTCCGTCATGGCCTCCGCGATCGCGGCGAACGGGGACGGGCCGCCGCCGCGATGCTCCACGACGTCGTCCCACCACCGTTCGGCGTCGTCGTACCCGGCGGCCTTGGCCAACCAGCCGAGCGGGTCGAGCCGGATCCGCTCCGCCGGATCCCCGGGCGCCTCCGCCTCCTCCGTGTCGTCCTCGGTCTCGACCTTCTCGTCGGCCGGGACGAGTTGGTGCGCGGCCGGAAGGTCGCAGAAGCGGACGGGGACGCCCGCGCCGAGCGCGTACCGGATCGCCTGCCATTCGGGGCTGAACTCGGCGAACGGCCAGAACGCGGCCTTCCGGTCGCGGCCCCCGTCGCCCTGTCCGGAGCCGGCCGCCGGGGCGGGGGAGTGGGCGAGGAGCGCGACCGGCGGCACCATGCCCGGATCACCGGCCAGCTCCACGATCGGGTCGGCCTCCGGCGGGCCCTCGACCAGCACCGCGTCCGGCTTGAACTCCTCCAGGGCGCCGCGCAGCGCCCGCGCCGAGCCGGGCCCGTGATGCCGGATCCCGTAGACCTCGACGTGGCTCAAGACACCTCCCGGCAGGCGCGGTAGAAGTCCCGCCACTCGGGACGGTCCCGGACGACCGCCTCCAGGTACTCCTGCCACACCACCCGGTCCGACACCGGATCCTGGACGACGGCGCCGACGATCCCGCCCGCCACGTCCGCGGCGCGCAGCACACCGTCGCCGAAGTGCGCGGCCAGCGCCAGCCCGCTCGTGATCACCGAGATGGCCTCGGCGGTGCTGAGCGTCCCGCTGGGCGACTTCAGCTTCGTCCGCCCGTCGCTCGTCATCCCCGAGCGCAGCTCCCGGAACACGGTGACGACCCGGCGGATCTCCTCCAGCCCCGCCGGGGCCTCGGGCAGTTCCAGCCCGGCGCCGATCTGGTCGACGCGACGCGCCACGATGTCGACCTCGTCCTCGACGGACTCGGGCAGCGGCAGCACGACGGTGTTGAACCGGCGGCGCAGCGCGCTGGACAGCTCGTTGACGCCCCGGTCGCGGTCGTTGGCGGTCGCGATGACCGTGAAGCCCTTGCGGGCCTGCACCTCGGTGTTCAGCTCGGGGACGGGCAGCGTCTTCTCCGACAGGACCGTGATCAGCGTGTCCTGCACGTCGGACGGGATACGGGTCAGCTCCTCGACGCGGGCGACCGTGCCGCGCCGCATCGCCCGCATCACCGGGCTCTCCACCAGCGCCTTCTCCGACGGGCCTTCGGCGAGGAGCCGCGCGTAGTTCCACCCGTACCGGATCGCCTCCTCCGCGGTGCCCGCCGTCCCCTGGACGAGCAGCGTCGAGTCGCCGCTGACGGCGGCCGCGAGATGCTCCGACACCCACGTCTTCGCGGTGCCCGGGACGCCGAGCAGCAGCAGCGCCCGGTCGGTGGCGAGCGTCGCGACCGCGACCTCCATCAGGCGGCGCGGCCCCACGTACTTCGGGCTGATGGACGTGCCGTCGGGCAGTTCGCCGCCGAGCAGGTACGTGGTGACGGCCCACGGCGACAGCCGCCAGCCGGGCGGACGGGGCCGGTCGTCGTGCTCGGCGAGCCGCGCCAGCTCCCCGGCGTACTCGTGCTCGGCGTGCGGCCGCAGCACGGCGCCCGTCTCTCCGGAGGGACGTCCCCCCGGGTCGCCCGGCGTGTTCTCTTCGGTCACGGGACAAGCTCCTTCAACATCTCGTCGCGGAAACGCAGGGTGGCGATCAGTTCGGTCACGGCCCGGGTTGCCGCCGAGTCCAGATGGTCCAGCCGGGACACGGCCGCCGGGTCGAGTCGCAGGTCGGCGAGCCGGCACAGCTGTGTGACCAGGTGCTCCTCGCGTGCCGTGACCCCCTCGGCCCGGTCGGGACGGGCCGCGTCGAGCGTCGCGACCACCGCCGACGCGAGCGCGCCCGTCCATGGCCCGGGGACGCGTTCGAGCACGCGCAGCGCGTCCGACCGTCCCTTCACCCATCTGAGCAGGTCGGCCGCGGCCGTGTCGCGCTCCGCCTCCGGCAGGACGGACACCAGGTCGGCGAGGGCCTCCGGCTCGTCCACCATCACCCCGCCCCTGAGCAGCGCCCGCGCCCATCCGGCGTCGTGCTGGGCGAGCGCGGCACGCGCCCACCCGATGTGGACGTCGCGTCCGTCCGGCTCCGAGACCGGCAGGCACACGATCTCCATGGGGGACGTCTCGAACAGCTCCGTCCAGGTGGACAGGGGAGTGCGGGCGAGGATCTCGCGCAGCCACGCCGCCCGCGTGCCCACGGGCGCGCCGCCGCTCCGCGGTGCGAACGACCCGCTCGGATGGAACGGGACGCCGTCGCGGGCGAGGTCCTCGTCGTGGGCGTGTGGCGGCTCGACCCGGATCCAGGTTCGTGTCCGGCCGCGAGTCCTTCGTGTCTCCGGGACCAGGCAGGCACGGGCCCGCTCCGCCATCCGCTCCCCGTACGCGGACCCGGGCAGGCGGGCCAGCAGGTCGGACGCGTGCTGCCGGACGTCCTTGCCGCGATCCTCCAACGCCGATTCGAGGAACTCCTCGTCGTCCAGCGACAGCCCGTGCGCGAACGTGGCGAGGAACGCCGCGCGGTCGGGCGCGGGCTCGGTGGCCCATGTCGCCGCCAGCAGCTCCCGCGCCTTCCCCGGGTCGGCCCCGCGGAGCCTGGTCAGATACGCCACGCGCCGGTTGCGTGTTCCGGTCTCCCACACCTCGGGGCCGCCGCCGGGATCGTCCCCCGAGCCGACCAGGTACGCCCAGTCGGTGTTCTGCAACGCCAGCCACACGCCCCGCCGCCCGACCGCCCGCACGATCTGCGGTCGCAGCGACCGGTCGCCGCGTCCCCGCTCCAGCAGGTCGGGCAGCGACTGCGCGGGCACCCGGAGGCCGTGGCGGGCGGCCGCGTCCAGCCATTCGGGCAGCACCCTGATCTGTTCGCCGGCCAGGATCCGCCGCAGCCGCGCCGCCGCGGGCGCGGGCACCACCGGCGCGTCCTCCACCGGGGCGAGCGCCACGGGCGCGGGCACCTCGACCACGGGCATCCGCCCGGCCCGCCGCCGCACGGTCAACACCGCCGCCTGATCGAGCAACCGCCCCGCCGAGTCACCGCCCCCGACACCCTCCAACGGGCCTTGCGGCGGACCCTGAGCCGGGCTCTGAGCCGGGCCTTGTGGTGGGCCGTGTGCCGGGCCGTGTGTCGGGCCTTGTGGTGGGCCGTGTGTCGGGCCCTGAGCCGGGCCTTGTGGTGGGCCGTGTGCCGGGCCGTGTGTCGGGCCTTGTGGTGGGCCGTGTGTCGGGCCCTGAGCCGGGCCTTGTGGTGGGCCGTGTGCCGGGCCGTGTGTCGGGCCTTGTGGTGGGCCGTGTGTCGGGCCCTGAGCCGGGCCTTGTGGTGGGCCGTGTGCCGGGCCCTGAGCCGGGCCTTGTGGTCGGCCTTGTGGTGGGCCGTGTGTCGGGCCTTGTGGTGGGCCCTGAGCCGGGCCGTGTGGCGGGCCGTGTGTCGGGCCGTGTGTCGGGCCTTGTGGTGGGCCTTGTGGTGGGCCTTGTGGTGGGCCGTGTGTCGGGCCTTGTGGTGGGCCCTGAGCCGGGCCTTGTGGTGGGCCCTGTGATGTGCTCGGTGGTGAGCCTTGCGGTGCCTCCTGTGCCATGCCGTGTGCTGAGCCCTGTCGTGGGCGGGGGCCTGTCGTTTTCGGGGTGGTCCGGTCGGCGACCTCGGGGAGGGGTGGGGGGTCGCGTCGTTCGGTGCCGAGCAGTGCGGCGGTGACATGCTCGTCCCACGCGGTCACACGATCACCGTTCCCTCGTCGTGCCACGCGGCCAGCGGACGCAGGCCGCGCGGGCTCCATTCGCCCGCCAGCGTGACGGGCCCGCCGCCCGACAGCGCGAGCAGCCGCCATGGGTCGATCGGCCGCAGCGGCAGCGCGTCGCCGGAGTCGTCGACGGCGAACAGGGCGCCGCCGTCCGTGCGGGCCAGGCGCACGCTCTCCAGCGTCGCGGGCCAGCGGTCGATCCACGGGTCGTGGGCGAGGGCCGCGGCGTGCTCGTCCAGGAACTCCCGGACGGACGTTCCGGCGGGCCGGCCCGGCGTGACCGGCCCCTCCCGCCCGGCGACCAGGGCCCGCAGCGGCGGGGCGCCCGGATAGAACGCCAACTCCGCGTCGATCTCCGTGCCGACCACGAGCGACGCGTCCAGGACCGTGCCCGGCGCGGCGAAGGACAACACCAGCGCGGGACGCCCCGTCCGCCGCCCCCGCAGCCACACGCGCCGTGTCGTCAGCAACTCCTGGGCGGTGTCGCGCTGCCCGACGACGCACCAGCGGTCACGGACCTTCTCCCCGTCCGCCAGCACCTCCTCCTGCGGGACGGTGAACCCGACACGGGACCGGACGGTCTCCCGCAGCCCCTCCGGCAGTTCGTCGCGCCGCCGGTACGCTCGCACGAGCAGCCGCAGCAGCGCGTACTCCTCCAGCAGGCGGCCCGGCCAGTCGGGGCGCCGGGGGATCGCGGCGAGGCTTCTGACATGCCCGGCGAGCGCACTGGCCTGCGCGTCCACGAGCCGCCTGGCCACGTCGTCCCACATCTTGTAGGGGGCCTTCTCCGCCTGCGCGAGCCCGTGCGCGACCTGGTCGCGGAGCCACCGGTCGAGTTCGGCGAGCCCGTCGTCGACGCGGCGGGCCCGCCGCTCCACCGTCTTCGGATCGCGGGCCCTGGCGGCCGAGGCGGCACGCCGCTCCACCGCCTTCTCGGCGCGGGCCCGGCGTTCCTCCATCCACTCGGCCGCCCAGCCCGGGCGCGGGCCGTCGTCGACCGCGCCCTCCGCCCACAGCAGGAGCAGCCCGAGGCTGTGCTTGCACGGGAACTTCCGGCTCGGGCACGAGCACCGGAACGCGGGCTCGGTCAGGTCGGCGCACGTCCGGTACGCGGACTTGCCGCTGCCCCGGCATTCGCCCCAGACCGCCTCGTCGTCACAACCTGTGCCGGCCCACTTGGCGGGTTTGGCGACGCCGCCCGCCGCCTTCGCGGACGCGGCGTCGGGCGCGAGGCCGAGTACCTGCTCCCGGTCCCATCGATCGCTCACACCGTCGAAACTATCGGCGCCCTAGGACAATCCGGCGGAGCCCCGATCAGGGGTCCGGCGTGGCGGAGAAGTCGGGGAGGGAGACGCCGTCCGGGACGAGGAGGGCGGCTCCGGTCACCAGCGCGAGCAGGGCCGTGGCGCCGAACAGGCCCACCCACGCCAGGCCGGGGACGCCGGTGAGCTGTGCGAGCTGGTCGGCGTCGGAACTCGGCGCCATCCGGTGCGCGCGCATCCGCTGCAGCTCGATCACCGGCCGGGTCGCGGCCAGCAGCAGGAACCAGGCGGCGAGGTAGGCGAACCCGGCCTGCACCTCCGCGCTGCCGAGCCAGGACACGGCGAAGATCACCGCACCGGTCACGATCACCGACAGCGCGCCATAGGCGTTCCGGATCATGATCAGCATCGCGCCGAGCAGGGCCAGCGAGAACCACAGCATCAACGTGATGCGACCGCCCGCGAGGAGCAGCGCGAAGAACAGCCCGAGCAGCGGGGGAGTGAGGTACCCGGCCATCGCCGTGAAGATCATGCCGGGGCCGTGCGGTTTGCCGCGCGAGACGGTGACGCCGGAGGTGTCGGAGTGCAGCTTGATGCCGTCCAGCTTCCGGCCGGTGAGCAGCGCGACGAGCGCGTGCCCGCCCTCGTGCGCGATCGTCACCGTGTTGCGCGCGACCCGCCAGGTGGGCCCGTGGACGACCGAGCCGAGCGCCACGACGCCGACGAGCACGACCAGCCACAGCGGGGGGTCGGGCTGTGTTCCGGTCAGACGGTCCCACAGGTCGCCGATGCTGATGTCGTCCACGTCCACCTCGGAATCCTTGTCGCGATGCCCAAACATTAGGACGTCCGGCATCAACGCCGCGTTCGGTTCGCCCTGGTCGGAAGTAGGTCGGACGCGACACACCAGGGAGATGTGAACAATGTCACGCGGCTTCCCCCGTAACCCGCGTAGATCGTCAGGTCAGATCTTCGCGGTTCTCCTCTCGGTGCGTCCGTCATCACCGTTAAGGCGCCCTGCGCGCCGAGGTACGGGGATTCGACCGTGGTCGGTGTTCGCGCCCGCGGAGCCAGGGCTGCGGACCGGGCCGCGCGCCGTCCCATGCCTGCCCTCCCTCGCGGTGTGGGCGGCCGCGCCGCCGCTCGGCGTCGGCTGCGACACGCCGCTCGCCGCCGTGACCGTGGTGCTGGTCGCGGTCCTGGCCCTCGTGCGCGCGGATGACGCCGACGGACGTATCGGATGGCGCGCCAGCCGTGGGCGTGCCCGCCGCCGTCCTCGACGGGCTCGCATTCGCCGCCGGTCCGGCCGTCCCGGTCGGCGCAGAACCGTGCTACCCGCGTAGGCGGCTGGCTGCTGAGCCCCGACCAGGTCATGTTCACCGTCCAGGCCGAGCGGAACGAGATCATGCGACTCGCCATCCTCGACCGCTTCGACGGTCATGTTCGGCCTGCCTGGGCCGGGTGTCGACGAGTTGGGGTGCCTCGTCGCAGGCAAGGGCGGGCGGTCGCGCCGATAGCGTGGGTGTGTGTTGGGAAATGTGCGGTATGTGCGGCCACCCGGGGTGGATGACCTTGATCGTGCCTGGCGGGCCGTGTCGGGTGTGCTGGCGCCGACGCCGCTGGTGTCGTCTGGTCTCGCGGACGGGGCGGCGTTGAAGTTGGAGACGTTCCAGCCGACCGGTGCGTTCAAGGTTCGGGGTGCGCTCGCGGCCTTGGCGGCGCTGCCGGACGGGGTTCCCGCCGTGACGGCCAGCGCCGGTAACCACGGGCTCGGCATGGGGTACGCGGCGGCGAGGGTCGGGGCGGACGTCACCGTGGTCGTGTCGACGCGGGCGTCGCGGGTGAAGGTCGAGAGGATCGCCGCGTATCCGGTGCGGCTCGTCCAGCACGGGACGACCTACGACGAGGCGGAGGCGCACGCGACGGCCCTGACCGCGCGGAGTTCCGGGCGCTATGTCTCCGCCTACAACGACCCGGCGGTCATCGCGGGACAGGGCACCATCGGGCGGGAGCTCGACGAACAGGCGGACGGGCCGCTGACGGTCGTCGCGCCGGTCGGCGGTGGCGGGCTGCTCGCCGGGCTCAGCCTGTGGGCGCGCGAACGCGGGGACGTGCGGCTCGTCGGTGTGGAGTCGGCGGTGTCGCGCGGAGTGTCGGCGTCGGTGGCGGCCGGACGGGTCATCGAGGTCGACGTGGGCGAGACGTTCGCCGACGGGCTGCCCGGCAACCTCGAACCCGGCTGCGTCACCCCCGGGGTCATCGGACCGGACGCCGCGCTGACCGCCGTCACCGATGACCAGATCCGGACGGCGCTGCGCTGGCTGTTCCGGGAGCACGGTCTCGTGGCCGAGGGCGCGGGCGCGGCGGGGGTCGCCGCCGTCCTCGCCGGGAAGGTCGAGGTCACCGGTCGGCTCGTGGTCGTCGTCTCCGGGCGCAACATCACCGGCGAGACCTACGTCGACGCGCTCCGTGAAGGCTGAGTCACGCCCGAGTCTGCAAAAACACGGATATTTCGCTCTGGTCTCCACTAGCTTGACCCCCTGCACGGGGAGGGTGATCGGGGACGTGTCGATGGGGGGCCCGGGACGGCTGTTCCGGCGTGACCGGCTGACCGGGCGAATGGCGGTCGGGCTCGTCGGTGCGCTCGGCATCGCCGACGTCGGCGCCCGGCCGTCCGCGCGGGGCAAGGGCCTCGCCGTCCACGGCAACGGGCTCGCGGGCAAGGTCGACGGCGAGGTGGGCGTGATCCCGCGGATTCTCGGCGCGGAGGTCTACTTCCCCGACGAGACCGCCGGGGCGCTGATCGTGTACGACGCGGCGGCCGACCGGTTCCAGGCCCCGATCCCGGTGACGGGCCGGCCGGCGAAGCTGGACGTGTTCGTCCGCGACGGGTTGCTGCGGGCGAACGACCGGTCCGGGCCGCGCGCCGTCGTGATCGCCCGGCAGGGCGCCCAGCGGGGCGTCGACAAGTACCGGGACGGGGTCGCGGACGGCCCGAGGCGCACCACGATCCCGCTGCCCGGAGATGGGAACGCTCCGCCGCCCCCCGGGGCGTCCCGAACGGTCGCCGCGGCCCGGGGAGCCGCCGACCGCGCCGTCCAACGTGACGATCACGCCGGGCGCGGTTCCGTGCACCTTCACCCTGAGGGGCGGTGAACGCGGTCGCGAGTACCGATTCCGCGTCGCCGCCCGCTACAAAGACGCGCACGGCCGGACACGGGAGCAGGTATCGGACGCCAGTGATCCGGTCCGGCCGTGCGTCACACCGGGTGCGCCGACCGGCCTGACCGCGCGGGCGACCGCGTCCGGCGCGGGGGCCACCGCTACGAGGTCACCTGGGACGGCCCGGTCAGGGGCCGCCGGACGGTCTCGGCGACGTCCGCGACGCTCGGTGAGGTGTCGACGAACGGCTCCCACACCTTCACCGTCGTGGCCGTGGACGGCGCGGGAACCGGCCCGAAGGCGACCCGCGCGGGGAGACCGACCGGCCCCGCGACCCGTCACCCGGTGGAGCGCAACGGCGAATCCACCGGCCACGTCAGGAGCGCCGCCGACGCGAACGGCAGCACGATCGTCCCACCATGAAGGACGACAACGGCGAGAGCATCGTCGTCAATTGCCAGAAAAGGGCGTGTAATACAAAAGGAACGAAGTGCTGGCCGGTGACATGTACGCCAATATCGCCTACAATGGCAAGACCGGCTACATCATCGGATATCTCGTGAACACACCGGGGGACTGGAAGAGCTTCGCCGGGCCGCCGGTCCGAAACTGCGGATAGTCGCGGCAGCCGCGCTTTCGTCGACGCACGCGGGCGCCGACCAGGACACGTCCGGCGCCTGCCCCCGGTTGAGGCGCAGCACCGCGCCGCCTCGAAAGCATAGGCGGTCTTCGGTCGCAGGCCCGAGACGATCGCCGACCGGGAGTTCGCGCTTGACCGGCACGATCGCAGCCGAACCCGCGGCCCGCCGCTGGACGAGCAACGGCAACCGGCGGGGCGCGATCATTCGATGTGCTGCGGCCCCGAGGCGGTTCCCCGGGAGGGCAACAGCGGAGTACGGGGACGAATCAGAAGCGGCGCCCCGCAGCCGGACGGCCCGCGACCCGCCGTTCGGGGCGCGCTTCCGAAGAAATGGACCCGCGTTTTCCATGGGGCGATAATCGTTGTCCCAATTACGCTCCAGCGGTGTTCCGCGGCGCCCTAACCTCGTGGTTCCCGACGAAGGAACGGTCCGGAGGGAGTGGCCCGGCGTGACGGAGGATGTCCTGGCGAGTCCGGAGACGGAGACGCCGACGACGAAAACTGCTTATGGCGACCTTGTCCGGATGGCGTATTTCGTTCTTCCGGGAACGGGAAAACGCGTCTACCGGCTGGCGATCGCGCGCCGGATCGTGGACGGCACCGCGCGCGGCGCACGGGACCGGTCGCCCGCCGGGTACGCGCGCCGCCGGACCCGGGTGCTGCGCCGGGCGATGCGCCCGTCCCGCCGGCTCCGGATCGGGCTCGGGCCATGGCTGCGGGCGCTGCCCGCGCAGCTTCCCGACCCCGCGCTCACCGCCGCGCTGGCCCGGCTGGACCCGCACGTCCGCGTCGCCTATGTCCTGCGCCATGTGGAGGGCCTGCCCCGGTACGCCGTCCGCGACCAGTTGATCGAGCTGCGCGTCCGCGACCCGTGGCCGGTGATCCGCGCCGCCGACGCCGCCACGCTCCCGTCCGCGCGGCGGCCCGAGCGGTTCGACCCGGTGCTGCCGCGTCCGGTCCGGACCCGGTCGGTGGCGCCGCTCGTGCTCGCGACCGTCCTCACCGGGGTCCTGGCCGCCGTGCTGGTGATGACCGAACACGACGAGCCCGGGGCGGACGCCCCCCGCCTGGTGTTCGCCGAGCCGGACGCCTGGACCCGCGCCCGCACCCTCGACGCCTGGCCGGTGCGCGGCGACCTCGCCCGCGACCGGACGTTCACCGGGCGCGCCGCCGCCGCGTGGCCGGGCTCCCGCCGCTCCGGCGGCGCGCCGCAGCTCCTCTACGCGGGCCGCGTCGACGGCGTGCCCGTCGCCGTGCTGCGGCGCGGCGACCGGCTCGCCCGGTACTCGCCCGGCGGCCTCGTCGTCACCGCAGCGGGCGCCGACCCGTCCGCCCCGATCGCCCTCGGCGGCGGGCGCTACCTCCTCGCCCCGTGGGACGCGCCGCCGCAGACCCTCACCGGCGAGCCGCTCGCGACGTCGGGCGGCGTGACCGCGCCGATCCGGGCCCGTACCGCCTGCGGCCGGGGCCCGCTCTTCCACCTCGGCACCAGAACGGTCGGCGATCTCGGCGGCCCGCGCGCCGCCGTCCTCACCTACCACTCGCCCGCCTACCGCCCGGACGGGACGGACCGGCTCGCCCGCCTCGGCCCGGAGGGACGGAAGATCTGGGACCGCCTGGCCTGCGTCGCCTCCTCGTCCCGGCCGGTGTCGGAGGCGATGGCGTGGCGCTTCTGGTCGGGCCGCCTCCCGCACGGCGGCGGCCGGGCCGACTGGGTCTGCACCCGCCTCACCCACACCGCCGGCACCCTCGCCCGCGCGACGCTGCTCGCCGCGAAGGACCAGCCCACGGGGCACTGCGACGCCCGGCGCCCGGCCGGCGGGACGTGGTGGCGGGCGCCGTCCGACCGCTGGTACTACCTGGCGGCGGCCGGGCGCGGACTCGTCCCGCACGTGGCCGGCGTCGACCGTTCGACCACGAAGGACCGCCTGCTCGTCGCCCCGGGCCCCCGGACCACCCCGCTCACCGTCACCGCCCGCTGAAACCGCCCGGATCGGGCACACTGGGGGACCGAACGACATTCAGGGGGTGCGGATGGGCAGCGGACCACTCGCCGGAACACGTGTCGTCGAGCTGGCCGGGATCGGACCCGGCCCGTTCGCCGCGATGCTGCTGGCCGACCTCGGCGCCGACGTGATCCGCGTCGACCGCGCCACGGCCGTGCGGGACGGGAAGGCCACCGGCGGCACCGACTTCACGAACCGCGGCAAGCGGTCCATCGCGATCGACCTCAAGAGCGACCGCGGCCGGGACGTCGCACTCCGCCTGGTCGAGCGGGCCGACGTCCTCGTGGAGGGGTTCCGGCCCGGGGTCGCCGAACGCCTCGGTCTCGGCCCGGACGACTGCCTGGCCCGCAACCCGGCGCTCGTCTACGGACGCATGACCGGCTGGGGCCAGGAGGGTCCGCTCTCCCGCACCGCCGGACACGACATCGCCTACCTCGCCGTCACCGGCGCCCTGCACGCCATCGGCCGCGCCGACGGTCCGCCGCAGGTCCCGGTGAACCTGCTCGGCGACTTCGCGGGCGGCAGCATGTACCTCGTCGTCGGAGTCCTGTCCGCGCTCCTCGCGGCGCGGACCTCCGGGCGCGGACAGGTCGTGGACGCCGCCATCGTGGACGGTGCCGCGCACCTGTCCACATTCGTCCACGGACTCCTCGCGGGCGGTCTCTGGGAGGACCGCCGGGGCGTCAACCTGCTCGACACCGGCGCCCCCTGGTACGACGTCTACGAGACCTCCGACGGAAGGCACATGGCCGTGGGCGCCCTCGAACCGCGGTTCTACGCCGAGTTCCTCCGCCTCCTCGGCCTCGCCGACGAGGACCTCCCCGCCCAGCACGACCGTGCGGGCTGGCCCGCGCTGCGCGCCCGGTTCGCCGCCGTCTTCCGCACCAGGACCCGCGACGAGTGGACGGAGATCTTCGTGCCGAGCGACGCCTGCGTAACGCCCGTCCTCTCCCTGACCGAGGCGGCCGACCACCCCTGGAACACCTCCCGCGGCGTCTTCCCCGACCTCGCGGGCCACCGCCAGCCCGCGCCCGCCCCGCGCTTCTCCCGGACCCCCACGCGAACCGACGGCGTCCCCGCCCTCCCCGGTGGCCAGTCCCGCGCCATCCTGGACGACCTCGGCTTCCCCGACACCGAGACCCTCCTCAAGGACGGCACCGTCACCCAGGCCTGAGCCGCAGGCTCAGCCGGTGCCACGGCGGGGAGGACGAAGGCGGCGACGAGCTGCCAGGGCGCCCGTGCGAGGCCGCCCGCGAGATCACGAAGGCCGGACGGCGTGAGACCGAGAACGACCGCGCGGGACACCTGTCTCGACGGTCTACGCGCCCTTCGTCGACGGCCTCACCCGCGGCTGAGCGTTCCCCGCCCGGCCGCGGGTGAGGGGCGATCGTTCAGGAGACGGCGTCGGTGACCGCGCCCGACCAGAGGGCGAGCGCGTCGTCGACCTGCTCCGCGGTGACGATCAGCGGCGGGATCATCCGGACGACATTGCCGTGCGCGCCGCAGGTCAACAGCAGCAGCCCGCGTTCGGCGGCGGCCCGCTGCGCCCGCTGGGCGGTGGTCGTGTCGGGCTCGCCGTCCGGCGTGGTGAACTCGCCGGCCTGCATCAGCCCGAGCCCGCGCACGTCGCCGATCACCGGATGATCGGCCGCGACCTTGCGGAGCCCGTCGGCGAGCCGCGCGCCCTGCCGGGCCGCGTTGGCGACGAGGTCCTCGTCCCGGATGACCTCCAGCGTCGCGAGCGCGGCGGCGCAGGCCACCGCGTTGCCGCCGTACGTGCCGCCCTGCGACCCCGGCCACGCCCGCTCCATCAGCGAGGTCGGCGCGGCGATCGCCGACAGCGGGAACCCGCTGGCCAGGCCCTTGGCGGTGATGAGGACGTCGGGCCGCGCCGCCGCGTGCTCATGCCCCCAGAACCGGCCGGTGCGGCCGAACCCGGTCTGCACCTCGTCCATGATCAGCAGAATGCCGTGCCGGTCGGCGCGCTCGCGCAGACCCTCAAGGAACGCGGGCGGCGCCGGGATGTAGCCGCCCTCGCCGAGCACGGGCTCGACCATGAACGCCGCCGTGTCGGACGCGGGGCTCGCCGTGGCGAGCAGGTAGTCCAGCTCGCGCAGCGCGAACCGCGTCGCCTCCTCCTCGGCCCACCCGTACCGGTACGCCTGCGGGAACGGCGCGATCGCGACGCCCGGCATCAGCGGGCCGATCCCGGCGCGGAACTTCGTGCCCGCCGTGGTGAGCGCGGCGGCGCCCATCGTCCGGCCGTGGAAGGAGCCGTGGAACACCACGATGTTCTGCCGGCCGGTGGCGTGCCGGGCCAGCCGGACGGACGCCTCGACGGCCTCACTGCCGCTGTTCATGAAGAACAGCGAGTCGAGCCCGTCCGGGAGCACCTCGCCGAGCGCGTCGGTGAGCCGCAGCAGCGGCTCGTGCATGACCGTCGTGTACTGCCCGTGGATCAGCGTGCCGACCTGCCTGCGCGCCGCCTCGACCACGCGCGGGTGGCAGTGGCCGGTGTTCGTGACGCCGATGCCCGCGGTGAAGTCCAGATGCCGTCCGCCGTCGGTGTCGTAGAGGTAGACGCCCTCGCCGCGCTCGGCCAGGACGGGAGTGGCCTGCTTGAGCAGGGGTGACAGCGTTGCCATGGCGTCCCTCCGGTAGATTGTCGACAATCTGCAATGTAGGTGGGGCGACCCCCGATGTCCAGCGCGCTCAGGTGACGCGGGTCAGGTCACGCGGAGGCGGTCGATGGAGTCGGTCATGTGCTCCTCGATGAGGGTCAGCAGCCGCTCCTCCTCGCCGTCGCCGATCGCGTCGACCAGCCGCCGGTGCTCCTCGACCAGCTCGGACGGCTCCGGATAGGTGTCCTGGAGGGCGTTCAGGCACATGCGGGTCTCCACCAGCAGCGTGTGCGCCATCCGCTCCAGCCGGGGGCTGCCGGACGAGCTGACCAGCACCTCGTGGAACGCCTGGTCGGCGTCGCTCATCGCGACCCGGTCGCGTTGTTCGGCGGCCTCGACCAGCGCCTCCAGGGCCTCGGTGAGCCGGGCCACCGCCTCGCCGCGGTTGCGTTCCATGATGAGCCGGCAGGCCTCGCGCTCGATCGCGAGACGGGCGAGGTAGACGTCCTCCACGTCGCCCTCGTCGAGCGTGCGGACGAACAGCCCGCGGTGCGGCTCGCTGACGAGCAGTCCCTCCTGGACGAGCCGCTGCATCGCCTCGCGCAGCGGGCCGCGGCTGATGCCGAGCCGCGCGGCCAGTTCGGCCTCGCCGAGCTGCGCGCCGGGTTCCAACGACCCGTACATGATGGCCGAGCGCAGCTCGTCCGAGACGAGCTCGACGGTCGACTTGCGGGGGACAGGTTCCAGCTCACCCAAACGGCCCATGCCGCGGGCCCCTTTCGTTATTCCGTTATGGCTGCCAGGTATGTCGTCCCGACCCGGCGGGGACGGCGGCGGGCGCGGCGAACAGCCGGCCCAGCCCGGTGCGCGGCGCAAGCCCCCCGGGGCCGGACGCGAGCCGCAGCCCCTCCCACACGCTCACCTGGTTGGCGGTCAGCACCGGCTTGCCGACGGCCGCCTCCAGCTCGTCGAGCCAGGACACGGTGTGCAGCGCGGTGTCGGGCACCAGCACCGCCTCGGCGTTCGGATGGTCGTTGGCCGCGACGAACGCGAGGACCTCCGCGCGTCCGAGGGTGCCGACCTCGGCGGCGGTGACGATGCCCCGGCAGGACAGCGCGACCACCTCGACGCCGGCGCGGCCGAGGAACGCGACGAACCGCTCGGCGACGTCGGACGGGTACGTCGCGGCGACCGCGACCCTGGTCAGGCCGAGCGCGCGGGCCGCGTGCACGAACGCGAACGACGTGCTGGACGCCGGTACGCCCGCCGCCGCCGCGACGCCCTCCACCTGCCGCCGGGCGCCGTCCCAGCCGAACACGAAGCTGCCGCTGGTGCAGGCCCACACGGCGGACCGGACGCCCATCTCGCGCAGCGTCCGGGCGCCGTCGGCGAGGACGTCGGCGCCGCCGATGTCCAGCAGCGCGTCGACGCGGTGGGCGTCCTCGCGCATCAGGGTGTGCACGACCGGCAGGCGCACCCCGCCGAGGGCGCGCTCGATGGCCGGGTAGTCGTCCTCGGCGCTGTGACCGGGGTACAGGAAACCGGCGCTCAACCCGTTCTGGTGCATGGAGTGGACAATCCTAACGCTCGGGGCGATCATGCCGCCGTGGACGGGGCCAGCGCGACCAGCGACTGCCCGGGACCGGCCGCGGACCGGCCCATCGCGCGCAGCGCCGAGCACATGGTGACCTGGTTGGCGGTGAGGACCGGCTTGCCGATCATCTGCTCCAGCGGTGCGATGATGTCGTAGGTGGGCACGTTGGTGCAGCTGATGAAGACCGCCTCGGCCTCCGGGACGTCCACCGTCGACACCGCCGCCACGATCTCGCCGTAGCCGACCTTCCAGATGTGGCTGAGCAGCCCCATCCCGACGGACGACACGACCTCGATGCCGTACTCGCCGAGAAACGACACCAGCCGCTCGGTGACCGCGTCGATGTACGGGGTGACGACCGCGATGCGGTTGACGTTCAGCAGCCGCAGCGACTCCACCAGCGCGCCGGACGTCGTGGTGGACACCGGCGCGCCCGCCGCCAGCATCGACTCGTGCAGTCGCAGCTCGCCCGCCTTGCCGCCGATGAAGCTGCCCGAGGCGCAGGCGTAGGCGACGGCGAGCGGTTCGGGGGCCAGCACGTCCCGGGTGGCCTGCCGGACGATCGACTGGTCCGACAGCGCGGACGCCATCTCGACCGTGACCGGCACCGGCACGTAAGGGAGCCGTGTCATGAACAGCGACACGTCGTCGGGCGTCCACCGCCACAGCTCGCGGTCGAGGGCGAAGTCGAAAGGGGCGACCACGCCCACACCGTGCTGGGCGAGCAGCTCGGGCCCGACGACCAGCGTGGGGTCGAATGTCATCTGCGCAGCCACCGCTCTATGACTCGGCGCGGCTGTAGAGGAGACGCTCGCCGACCCCGCCGGAGCGCCAGACGTCGTTGCACGCCTCCGCCATCCGGTCGAGCCCGTCGACGATCGTCGCGTACACGTTGCCGGGGACCCAGCCGACGTCCCCGTTGAGCAGCAGGTTGTTGCGGCCGTAGAAGATCGCGAGATCGATCACCCCGGGCAGCGCGTGGATGCCCTTCTCCTCCTTGAATCTGCGATCCAGCATGCCGCCGGCGAACGAGAAGTAGACGACGTCCCCCGGGATCGGGGTGACGGTGGGGTTCTCCAGGCCGACCTCTTCCTCGGAGAACCGCTCGACCATCGTGTACACCTCGTTGCGGGCGTACTTGGCGTGGTAGGCGTCGCCGCCGAGGGGCAGGGCGCGCCACACCGCCTCGCAGGTCCGCGGCGCGTCCTTTTCGAGCAGCTCCGCCACGCACGAGACGCCGCGCCGCTCCAGTGTGATGGTCATCAGCTTGGGCATGCTGGACCTCCCCGCGAACAGGGGTGGGCGAGAGCGTCGCCACCCGAAGGACTCTCCATGTTTGTGGGGGGAACACCCCCACACCCCCCGGAAGGGGGTGCAGTCAGAGCGCTCTGGGATCCGTCCTGGCCTTGCGTGGGCAGTGGTTGCGACGGTCTTGCAGCACACGAGTTCCCAGTGCGGTTCTCCGGGCCGAGCGAACCGCGCTGATTGTTGACAATCCTACGAACCCTTCCTAGCGTGTCAATGCCTCCTTGTGTTGCCTTCACGTAAACTCCGCACTCCCTGAAAGTGGCGCCGATGGAGCCTGTTCCGCCCGCCCCCGGTGGGCCGCTTGACCTGGTGGTTCTGACGGGGGACGTCCCGCCGTCCGGCATGGCCGCCGCCGAGCGCCTCGCCCGGGTCCGCCATGTCGGCGAGGCCGGGCTCGCGGAGGCCCTTCGGGACGCCGACATCCTCTTCGTGTGGGACTTCCTGACCGACGCGCTCGCCGACGCGTGGCCCTCCCGCGGCGGGCCCGCTTGGGTGCACATCGCGAGCGCGGGCGTCGACCGGCTGATGTTCCCGGGGCTGGTGCGGGCCGACACCGTCGTCACGAACTCGCGGGGGGTCTTCGACGAGCCGATCGCCGAGTACGTCCTCGGGCTGGTGCTCACCTTCGCCAAGGACCTGCACACGACGCTCCGGCTCCAGGGCGCGCGGCGCTGGCGGCACCGTGAGACCGAACGGATCACCGGCGCCCGCGCGCTGGTCGTCGGCACCGGTCCGATCGGCCGGGCGATCGGCCGCCGCCTGACCGCCGCGGGCCTGGAGGTGTCCGGCGCCGGGCGCACCGCCCGCGACGCCGACCCCGACCTCGGCACCGTCCATCCGATGGAACGGCTGGACGAGGCGCTCGGCGCGGCCGACTACGTCGTGCTGGCCGCGCCGCTCACGCCCCAGACCCGCGGCATGATCGACGCGGCGGCGCTGGACCGGATGCGGCCGTCGGCACGGCTGATCAACGTCGGGCGCGGAGCCCTGGTCGCCGAGGCCGACCTCGCCAAGGCGCTGCGCGACGGCCGGATCGCCGGCGCGGCGCTCGACGTGTTCGAGGACGAGCCGCTGCCGGAGTCCTCGCCGCTCTGGGACCTCCCGAACGTCGTCGTCTCGCCGCACATGTCGGGCGACGTGGTCGGCTGGCGCGACGAACTGGTCCGCGTGTTCGTCGACAACCTCGACCGTTACGTGTCCGGCCGCCCGCTGCGCAACGTCGTCGACAAGCGGCTCGGCTACGTCGGCTCCGACCAGAGGGGGTAGCCATGTCCGATGCGGCCGACCTGACCGCGACCGAACTCCTGGCGGCGTACGAGGCCGGGACGCTGTCGCCGGTCGAGGCGACCGAGGCCGTCCTGGCCCGGATCGACCGGGACGACCCCGCCCTCAACGCGTTCTGCCTCGTCGACGAGGAGACCACCCTCGACATGGCCCGCGCGGCCACCGACCGGCGGCGGCGCGGCGCGACGCTCGGGCCGCTGGACGGCGTGCCCGTCTCCATCAAGGACATCCTGCTCACCCGGGGCTGGCCGACGCTGCGCGGCTCCGCGACGACCGACCTGGCGGGCCCGTGGGACGAGGACTCCCCGGCCGTCGCCCGCCTCCGCGAACAGGGCGCGGTGTTCGTCGGGAAGACGACCACCCCGGAGTTCGCGTGGAAGGGCGTGACCGACAACCCGGTCGACGGCGTCACCCGCAACCCGTGGGACGTGACCCGCACGCCCGGCGGGTCGAGCGGCGGCGCCGCCGCGGCCGTCGCGGCGGGCATGGCGCCGCTCGCGCTCGGCACCGACGGGGGCGGCTCGGTCCGCATCCCCGCCGCGTTCACCGGGATCTTCACCGTCAAACCGACCTATGGCCGCATCCCGCACTACCCGGCGAGCGCGTTCGGGACGCTCGCCCACACCGGCCCGATGACGAACACGGTCGCGGACGCGGCGCTGCTGCTCGACGCGGTCTGCGGCGCCGACGGACGCGACTGGTCGTCGCTGCCCCCGCCGGACACGTCGTTCACCGAGGCAGGCCCGGACGACCTGACCGGCCTGCGGGTGGCGTTCAGCCCCGACCTCGGGTACGCGCGGGTCGATCCGGAGATCGCGGCGTCCGTCGCGGCCGCCGCCGAGGCGTTCGCCGAGCTGGGCGCGAAGGTCGAGCAGGTCGATCCGGGCTTCGGTGACCCGGTGGAGGAGTTCGAGGTCCTGTGGTTCGCGGGCGCCGCCAAGGTCGTGGAGCGGCTCTCCCCGCAGGATCGCGCCCGCCTCGACCCCGGGCTGCGGGAGATCTGCGAGCAGGGGGCCCGGTACTCGGCCGTCGAGTACCTCACCGCGACGGCCCGCCGCATGGAGCTGGGCCGTCTCATGGGCGTGTTCCACGAGCAGTACGACCTGCTGCTGACCCCGACGATGCCGATCGCGGCGTTCGAGGCGGGCGTGGAGGTGCCGCCCGGGTCGGCGTCCCGCCGCTGGACGAGCTGGACCCCGTTCACCTACCCGTTCAACATGACCCAGCAGCCCGCCGCGAGCCTGCCCTGCGGTCTCACCTCCGAGGGCCTGCCCATCGGCCTCCAGGTAGTCGGCGCCCGCCACGCCGACGCCCTGGTGATGGCCGCATGTGCCGCGTACGAGAAGGCGCGGCCCTGGAAGCGACTCACTCCGAAGCGGCCTGCGTGACCTAGTCGGAGTCGGGGCGCTCCAACTCCTTGTCGTGCCCCTTCCGGCGGCTCGACCGGCGGCGCTTCACCCCGACCCCGCCCCAGAACGCCAGGCCCTTGACGACGACGGTCGGGGCGCCGGGCACGCCGGGCCCGCTCGCCCCGTGGTCGAAGCCGCCCATGATGCCGAGGCCCTTGACGTGGACGGTGATGTCGTCCGGCACGATCACCTCGACCCCGCCCATCAAGGCGAGGGCCCGGATCGTCGTCACCGGCTCCTCGAACCGCGCCTCACGCAGGTCGATCTTGCCGCCGCCCCAGAAGGTGAACGCGCGGAACCTGCGGGGGACGTTCCACACGCCCGTCCGCCGGAACCCGCTCATGATGCCGATGCCGGTCTTCCATGACGGCGCGGCCTCCACCGGGCTCCAGTCCCTCCCGTCCGCGGGGGACGGCGGCGCCGCGCCCGGCGACGGCAGGTCACGCGTGATCGGCTCCAGCTCCGCGTACGTCTTGGCCGCGTACACCGCGTCCAGCCGCTCGTCGAGCTCGGCCAGCGTCAACCGCCCCTCGCCGGCCGCCTCGCGCAGGATGTGCGCGACCCGTTCGCGGTCCGCGTCACCGGCCCGCATCTCCGGCGTTCCGGAACGCTCCGGGAGGTTCGTCATGGCCCAAGCCTAGAACCTGTTCCGATCCGACCCCAGCCCCGCACGCGAACGCGTAACCGCCCGGTACAGCGACGCCGAAGGCGAGCGGATCGCGAAGCGATGCGCGTTCGCACGGGAACGGTCACGCAGCGAGCCGGTCCTGCAATAGATACAGCGACCTCAGCCCGCGCGCGAACGCGTGACCTGCCCGGTGGAGCGATGCCGGAGGCGAGCGGAGCCGGGCAGATCGCGAAGCGATGCGCGTTCGCACAGGAACGGTCACGTAGCGAGCCGCCAGGCGAGCGAAGTGGGCCGGTCCTCTACAGAACAGCTTCCAGGCGGACGATGACCGACTTGGACGTCGGGGTGTTGCTGACCTCGGCGGTGCTGTCGAGCGGGACGAGGACGTTCGTCTCCGGGAAGTACGCCGCCGCGCAGCCCCGCGCCGTCGGGTAGGACACGATCCGGAAGGACGGTGCCCGCCGCTCCACGGTGCCGGTCGACGACCCTGCGGACGGGTCCGGCCACTCCGAGACCAGGTCGACCATGGCGCCGTCGCGCAGGCCGAGGGCGTACAGGTCCGCGGGGTTGACGAACACGACGCGGCGTCCGGCCTTGATGCCCCGGTAGCGGTCGTCCAGGCCGTAGATCGTGGTGTTGTACTGGTCGTGGCTGCGGACGGTCTGCAGCAGCAGCCGCCCCTCCGGGACCCGCAGGACCTCCAGCTCGTTGACCGTCAGGTTCGCCTTGCCGGTCGCGGTCGGGAACCTGCGCTCGTCGCGCGGCGCGTGCGGCAGCGTGAACCCGCCGGACCCGCGGACCCGGGCGTTGTAGTCCTCGAAGCCGGGCACGACCCGGGAGACATGGTCGCGGATCACGTCGTAGTCGCGTTCCATCGCGTCCCAGTCGATGCCCGAGCCGGGCAGGGTCGCCTTCGCGAGACGGCAGACGATCGACACCTCCGACAGCAGGTGCGGCGACGCGGGCGCGAGACGGCCCCGGGACGCGTGCACCATGCCCATCGAGTCCTCGACGGAGACGAACTGCGGCCCGGAGTCCTGGACGTCGCGTTCGGTGCGGCCCAGCGTCGGCAGGATCAGCGCCGTCTCGCCCGCGACCGCGTGCGAACGGTTGAGCTTCGTCGACACCTGCGCCGTCAGGCGGCAGCTCCGCAGCGCCGCCTCGGTCACCGCGGAGTCGGGGGTCGCCCGGACGAAGTTGCCGCCCATCCCGAGGAACACCTTCGCGCGGCCGTCCCGCATGGCGCGGATGGCGTCCACGGTGTCCAGGCCGTGCTCGCGGGGCGGCTCGAAACCGAACTCGGCGGCGAGCGCGTCGAGGAACTCCGGCTTCGGCTTCTCCCAGATGCCCATCGTCCGGTCGCCCTGCACGTTGGAATGGCCGCGCACCGGGCACACGCCCGCGCCGGGACGTCCGATGTTGCCGCGCAGCAGCAGGAAGTTGACGACCTCCCGGATCGTCGGGACGGAGTTGCGGTGCTGGGTGAGGCCCATCGCCCAACAGACGATGATCTTCTTGGCGGCCAGCACGTCGCCGACCGTCGCCGCGATCTCGTCCCGGGTCAGGCCGGTCGCCTCCAGCACGTCGTCCCAGTCCAGGCCGCGGACGTGCTTCTCGAACGCCGCGAACCCGTGGGTGTGCGCGTCGAGGAACTCCCGGTCGACGGCGTCCGGCGCGTCCGATTCGAGGAGCATCCGGTTGATCGCCTGGAAGAGGGCGAGGTCGCCGTTCAGTCTGATCTGGAGGAACCGGTCGGCGAGCGCCGTGCCCCGGCCCGTCACCCCGGACCGGCGCTGCGGGTTCCTGAACCGCATCAGCCCGGCCTCGGGCAGCGGGTTCACGGCGACGATGCGGGCCCCGCCCTTCTTGGCCCGTTCCAAGGCGGAGAGCATCCGCGGATGGTTGGTGCCGGGGTTCTGGCCCACGACGAAGATCAGATCAGCTTCGTGGAGGTCGTCCAGCAGCACCGAGCCCTTGCCGATGCCGATCGTCTCGCTCAGCGCCGAGCCGGACGACTCGTGGCACATGTTGCTGCAGTCCGGAAGGTTGTTGGTGCCGAACGCCCGGACGAAAAGCTGGTAGGCGAACGCGGCCTCGTTGCTCGTCCGGCCCGAGGTGTAGAAGAGGGCCTCGTCCGGCGAGTCGAGGGCGTTCAGCTCCGACGCCAGCAGCCCGAACGCCTCGTCCCAGGACACCGGCTCGTAGTGCTCGGACCCGGCGCGCTTCAGCATCGGCTCGGTGAGCCGTCCCTGCTGCCCGAGCCAGTGGTCGGACCGCTCCGCCAGCTCGGCGACGCTGTGCCGGGCGAAGAACTCGCGGGTGACGCGGCGGGTCGTGGCCTCCTCCGCGACGGCCTTGGCGCCGTTCTCGCAGAACTCGGCGACATGCCGGTGGTCGCCCTCCGGCCAGGCGCACCCCGGGCAGTCGAACCCCTGCTTCTGGTTGACGCGCAGCAGCGTCAGCGCGGTCCGCCGCACGCCCATCTGGTCGTAGGACTGGCGCAACGCGGCCGTGACCCCCGGCACGCCCGCGGCCCACTCCTTCGGCTTCGACACCTTCATCCGGGCGTCGTCGAAGTCGTCGGCGGGCGCTTTGCGGGTCATCGCTCACATCCTCGAAACTCGGTCGGACTTGTCCCACTGTCGCAGGTGAACGGCGGTTTCACTGCGGCGGGCCCTCCACCAGCCGGATCATCGCCGTCACGCGGGCACCCTGCGGGGTGGTCCACTCTACGCGGACGATATCGCCCGGCCGGTGCGCCAGGACCAGCGCGGTCAGCGTGGTGGGGGAGTCCACGACCCGGCCGCCGAGGCCCACGATGGCCGCGCCCACGGGGACGCCCGCCGCCTCGGCGGGAGCGCCGGGAACGACCTCCGCGACGACCGCGCCGCGAACACCGCCGGTGGAGCGGACCTTGACGCCGAGCATGGCCGTCGGGCCGATGTGCACGGTGGGCGACGACTCGCCCCGCTGGATCTGCCGGGCGACGGCCAGGGCGTCGTCGGACGGGATGGCGTACCCGCGGTGGTCCTGCTTCGGCGTGGCCCCGTTCATCGCGAACCCGGCGGACGCGGCGGTGTTGACGCCGATGACCCGGCCCGCGGTGTTCAGCAGTGGGCCGCCGGAGTCGCCCGGCCGGATCGGCGCGCTGGTCTCGATCAGCCCGGCGAGCCGCTCGGACGTGCCGTGCGTGTCGTCACGGGCGGTGACCGACTGCTCCAGCGCGGTGACCCGACCGGTGACGACGGTGGGAGTGCCGCCCTTGCCGCCCGCGTTGCCGACGGCCGTGACCGTGTCGCCGACCGTCACGTCCGACGCGGACGCGAACTCGGCGGCCTGGAGCCGGATCGCGCCGGTCAGCCGGATCACCGCGATGTCGCCCGCGCGGTCGTACCCGACGACCCGCGCGGAGTAGGTGCGGCGGTTGTCGGTGTCGGTGCCCTTGATCTCGGTCGCGCCCCGGATCACGTGGTTGTTGGTGAGGACGAGGCCGGACGGGTCGAGCACGATGCCCGTCCCGGCGGCGCGGGTGCCGTTCAGCGACTGCCGGGTCTCGATGTTGACGACGCCGGGCCGCCGTCCGCTGGGCCGGGTGTCCTCGGCGGTCGGGGGCGCGGTGGAGGGCGGCGGGACGTCCCGGCCCCCGCCGACGTCGACCGCGCGGCAGCCGACGGCGAGCAGCGACAGCAGCGTGACCAGAAGTATCAGCATCGCGGTACGGGTGCCGCGACGCACGGTGTCCTCGCTCACTCGGCCTCCTGGCGCCTTCCCCTCAGCGCTTTTCGGATTTGTTCCCCTTTTTCGAGGATTAGCCCGAGACGATGGAGGCGGTGCCGCGGGACCGGGCGGCGGACGCGGTGGCCGCGACCGCGAGGACGGCCAGGACGGCGATCGCCAGGGCCATGGGAACGGCGGTGTCCGGTCCGGCGATCCCGGCCAGCGGCGCGGCGGCGCCGCCCAGCGCGAACTGCGACACCCCGAGCAGCGCGGAGGCGGTTCCCGCCACCCGCGGCGGGCGCCCCGACAGGGCCAGCGCGGTCGCGTTCGGCCCGATCAGGCCCTGCCCGGCCGCGACCAGGAACAGCATGGTCAGCACCGCGTAGAGACCACCGCCGGCGAGCACCACGACGAGCAGCCCGACCGCGCCGGCGGCGACGATGGCGAGCCCGACGGCGAGCAGCCTGCGCAGTGGCACCCGGCCCGCGAGGACTCCGCTGACCTGCCCGGCGGCCACGATGCCGACGGAGTTGACGCCGAACACGACGCTGAACGCCTGCGGCGACAGGCCGTAGATGTCCTGCAGGACGAACGGAGAGCCGGCGATGTAGGTGAACATCGCGGCGAACGCCAGCCCGCTCGCCAGCCCGTGCCCGACGAACGACCGGTCGGCCACGAGCGCGCGACACGTCGCCGCCGTGGCCCGCAGCCCGCCGGTCTGCCGCCGTCCGGGCGGCAGCGTCTCCCCGAGCCCGGCCAGCGCCGCGAGGAACAGGGCGACGCCGATGCCCGCGAGGACGGCGAACACGCCCGGCCACGGCATGAGCCGGAGCAGCTGCCCGCCGACGGCGGGCGCGAGGATCGGCGCCAGCCCGTTCACCAGCATCAGCAACGCGAAGAACTTGGCGGCCGCGACACCGTCGTACAGGTCCTGGACGATCGCGCGGGCGATCACGATCCCGGCGGCGCCGGTGGCGCCCTGCACCAGGCGCAGCGCGATCAGCGTCTCCACGGTCGGCGCGGCCACGCACAGCAGCGAGGCCACGGCGTACGCGGCCATCCCGATCAGCAGCGGCCGGCGCCGGCCGAAGGCGTCGCTCAGCGGCCCCGCCACGCCCTGCCCGATGGCCAGACCGACGATGCACGCCGTCAACGTGAGCTGCGTCTGCACCGCGCCCGTCCCCAGGTCCTCGGCGAGGCTGGGCAGCGCGGGCAGGTACATGTCGATGGACAGCGGGGCGACGGCCGTCAGCGCCCCGAGCACCATGATCATCCAGAGCCGCCGGCGGCCCGGATCGTGGAGTGCGGCACCGGCCGCCGATGCTGCCGTCTGGGTCATGGGGGTCTCTCCGTACGGGCGCGGGGGCTGGAGCGGGGCGTCCTGAAGAGAACAAGGCTGTGACGGTCCGTTATCTTCCGCGTCAGGAAGTGGGGTACGTCACACTCGTTCGGAGGGATCAGAACGGGAGGCGGTCGGCCGCCGCGACGACCGCGCCGGTCACCGTCGCGACGGTGAGGACCGACAGCCCGGCCAGCACGGCCCAGCGTCCGACCGTGTACCCGACCGGCACGCGGGACGAGCCGCGTCCCCGCACCGGCCACGGGGCGCGCAGCGGGGCCGTCCCGGGCAGCTCGGACGGGGCGTCGACCGCCGCGCCGTCGCCGTTCGCCGCGCCCGTGACCGTCAGCCCCGTCACCCAGCCGAGCAGGTCGGCGACCTGCTCCGGGTCGGTCGCGAGGCCGGACGCGAAGTACCGCACCTGCCCGGCGACCTGGTCGAGGGTCCGGACGGTGTTGCCGAGGCCGACCCGGTCGAGCCAGGCGCGCAGGTCGCCGTCCTCGGCCAGGCGACGGCCGATCTCCGTGCGGGTCAGCAGGTCGGTCTTGGTGACGATGACGGCGACACGTTTCTGGCGGCCCTGGTCGGGACGGGACCGCAGCTCGTTCAGCACCCGCTGGAGAGTGTCGGCGGGGTCCTCCTCCGACGACACGGCCGCCTGGTCGACGAAACTGCGTTCGTCCCCGGTCAGGGCCCTGCGCAGTTGGGGGAGGGCGAACGGGTCCAGGACGAACAGCAGCGCCTCGCCGTGGTCGAGGTAGCGCAGGGACTCCACCTCCGTGGCGCCCGTGTAGTGCTCGCCCGCCGGGTCGAACAGGTAGAGGATGCGGCGCGCGCGTCCGGGCAGTTCCACGTCCACCATCGTGGCGAGGGGCAGTTCCGGGCCGGTCTTGGCGAGCCGCCCGCCGCGCTGGAACTCGTGGATCGCTCCCGCGTACGCCTGCGCGTGGCGTTGCTCCACGAACGCGAGACGGCCCTGGACGGCGCGCGCGCGGGTATGCAGCGCGCGGATGCCGAGCACCATGAACGTCGTCTTGCCCGCCGCCGGGCCGCCGACGAACGGCAACGGCTCGACGCGGACGCGCCCGATCCGTTCCGGTAGCCGTCCACCGCAGTGCGGGCAGTACGCGGCGAGCCGGAAACGTCCGAGCGGCACGGTCGTCGGCAGCCGCGCCCCGCACCGGCACACGTGCCGGAACGCTCCGCCCGATCCGGGGACGAGACGCCGGTGCCGGGCGCCGCACCCCGGGCACTCGTACTCCGGCAGCCCGATCCGCTCGTAACAGAACGGATGCGGGCACGTCTGGAGGATCCGCCCGTACATCATGAAGACGCGTTCGACGGCGGCGAGGACCAGCACGCACAGCAGCCACACCGCGAGCCCGGTCGCGGCTGCGACGCCGTACAGGACGGTCAGCGCCACCACGAACCCGGCCGCGGGCACGGCCGCGGCGACGATGCCCGCGCACAGCGCCAGCCACACCGGGAAGACGAAGAACCCCCACAGACCGCCCAGCAGCAGCCGTGTCAGCCGGACGACCACGCCGCTGGCCGTCCGGTACACCTGCGGGACGACGGTGCTGCTGATCGTCCACCAGTCGCGCCACACCTGGCCGAGCAGGTAATGGCGGTAGGCGATCTTCGGTTCGGCGACCGGCGACGGCCCCTCCAGCGTGGACGGCGCCAGCGCCCGGCACGCGTGCAGGCAATACAGGCCGAGCGCGGCGACCCCCGCCACGATCAGCGTCGCCGCGAACAGCACGGGGAACACGTACAGGAACCCGAGCCACATCACGGCGGCCCACGCCGCGATCAGCAGCAGCACGATGACGGGATGCACGGGCTCACCTCCCCTCGCGGGCGGACGGGTCCTCCGCGAGGAGATCCCGGAGCACGGCCCGCAACTCCGGGCTCCGCGACAGGCGCCCGTCGAGTTGTTTCGCGGCGAGCCACCGTCCGGCGGCCGTCCGCGCCCACGCCTCCAGGGCCGGTTCGCCGCCGCCGCGCGCCCGCAGCCGCAGGACGACCTCCACCAGGTCGTTGCGCCGCTCCAGGTCGTCGCCGCGCAGCGGGCCCCGTCCGGTGCGGGCGCGGGCGGGCAGCTCGGCGGTCCACTGCGCGCCGAGGCGGGCGCGCGCGTCGGCGGGCAGCCCCGCCAGCAGCTCCGCCCGGAACGCCGGGGGCCGCCGGACGAGCCGCCGCGCGGCCCCGACGAACGCCTCGCCCGCGAGCTGCGGTGTCGCCCCGTCCGCGGCGGCGATCTCCGCCAGGGCGGCCGCGGCGCGCGGCGCGCCGGCCGTGATCGCCTTCGCGTACGCCTGGACGAGGGCGGCGTCGCGTCCGGCCCGCCCGTCCGGCACGATGTCGCGGACCCGTTCGGCGAGCCGCAGCGTCTCCGGGTCGGCGAGGCGGTCGCCGCCGGGGAAGGCGAGCCGTGTCAGCGTCCGGGACGGGAGCGCGGCCAGCGCCGGACGGCCGGCCACGGACGTTCCGTACGCGTCCAGCAACTCCGCGCATTCGACGACCGTCGGCGGTGTGGCCCACACCTCCCGCAGCGCCGTGTCGAGGGCGTCGGGGTTGGCGCCGTCCAGCCGGAGCAGCTCACCGGTCACCGCGATCCGGCGGCCCGGAGTGCGCCGCCCGACCGACGCCAGCACGGCGCACGCCACGGCGGGCGCGGCCCGCAGCCGCTCGGCGTGCGCGTACAGCAGGTCGCAGGTGCCGGGCGTGAGCGCCGCCGCCCGCTTCGCCTCCCCGGTCTTCCAGGCTTCCGCCAGCCCGCCGACCACACCGTCGAGCAGCGCGTCGCGGAGCGCGGCCGGGCACCCGGAGAGCGCGTCGCCGAGGTCACCGGCCCCGGACCGCGCGCACCGCGCCGCCGCGTCCGCGACCCGCGCGGAATCGGGTGGGACGCCCGCCCGCTCGGCGACCGAGGCCGCCGCCACGACCGCGCCCAGGCCGGACGCCTCCGCCATCGCCGCCGCGACCCGGTCGGCGACGCGGCGCGCACACTGCCGCGCCACCTCGGTCGCGCCCGCGTCCCGCGCCCGTTCGTGCACGGCGAGCGCCAGGTCGAGGCCCATGGACGGGACGCCGGGGACGAGATCGCGCCACACCCACTCGGGGATCCCGGAGCCGCGCCGCGACAGCAGCTCCGCCGCCGCGCCCTCCTCGTCCGCGGTGACGGTCGTGTCGCCCCGGCACAGCGCCAGCAGCGCGGCCGCGCCCTCCCGCGCGGGATCGTCGAGGGGCGCCAGCTCGGCCAGGGCGTCCAGGCCGCCGAAGTCGCCGTCGCGCCAGCAGGCCGCGACCGTTCGCGCGAAGCGGCTCGCCGTACCGCCCGCCGTCGCGCCGCCCCGCAGGTCGAAGGCCCGGGCGTGCGAGGCGTGGTGCTGCGCCGCGGCCCAGATCGCGGGAGTCGTGCCGACGAGGCGCTGCGCGGCGCCGCCCGGATCGCCGGTGTAGGTGACGAACGACAGCCGTGCCGCCGCCTCCACCGGCACCGAGTACGACACCACGGCGATCCACCGCGCGATCAGCTCGACGTCGTCGGCGACCAGCACCACCCGGCCGTGACCCCGGTCGAGGACGCCCGCGACGGCGTCCACCAGCCGGCCGAGCAGCGCGTACGGGTCGTCCGGGCCGGAGCCGGCGAGCCATGCGGCCAGCGCCTCCGGGTCGAGCGCCGCGCCGGGCGTCAGCTCGTCCAGCCGGTCGAGCGCGGGGTCGGGCGCGGGATCGTGCGTCCAGTGCGGGGCGTGCCACAGTTCGGCGGGACGCAGCCCCTCCAGATCCTCCGGCTCCGCCACGACCGCGTGGGCGAAGAAGTTGCCGTAGCGGCCCGAGTAGTCGCGTCCGAGATAGCGGCAGCGCAGCAGCAGCGGTCGCCCGTCCACCCGGTCGTAGAGCAGGGACAGGGGGAACGCGGCCAGCTCCGCGTCGTCGGGGGACAGCGGCGCGTCCGGCGGCGGACGGTACGACAGGTACGGTGTCACACCCGCCCTGACCCCGTCCGGCAGGCCTGGCGTCTCGGCGACGAACTGGAACCCGGCCCGGCCCGTGGGCCCCCGCCGCGCGGACGTGTAGTGCAGTTGCCACGCCACGGCTAACCTCCGGTCCGGGGCTCGGGACGGACGCCGTCGAGCATCCCGAACCGGTACAGCAGCCACAGCAGCGGATCCTCGGCCCGGTAGGGCCGGACGCCGCCCGCGCCGACCCGCCCGTCGTCGGGGACGCCGCCGAGCGCCGACAGCCCGAACAACGCGTGGTCGGCGTACTGCTGCCCGAGATAGGTGTCGAGCTGCCCCGCCCGCCAGTCGTGCAGCAGCGCGCGGACCTGCTCGTTCACCGCGTCCCTGTCGTCCAGGTCGAGCACGCCCGTACCCGACCTGGAGCGGTGCAGCGCCGACTGGCTCAGCAGCCCCGGCCGCAGCACGTCGATCTTGGTGAGCGCGACCGCGACGGGAACGGGCAGCGGTTCGCCGGGCCGGGTCCCGTGCCGCAGCCGCAGCGCCTCGGTGACGCGCGCGATGACGTTCAACGGCTCGCTGTCGGGATCGTCGCCGGCGCCGCGCGGCGGCGCGACGGCGTCCCGCAGGCCCGCCCGCGCGCCGGGCAGCTCCAGCGGATCGACCAGGAAGATGATCGCGTCGGCCGCCTCCAGGTACCGCAGATGCAGGTCGGTGACCTCGCGGCTGCGCAGGTCCTCGCCCGCGGTGTCGAACAGCACCAGCGCGAGCGAGTCGTTGCGGGCCCGCGCGAAACGCCCCCGCCGCGTCCGCGTGAGCAGGTACACCAGGGGTTCGCGGGGGGCGGTCGCGGCGCTCGCCGTCGTCGGCAGCAGCCGCCGTTCCTCCAGCAGCGGGCGCGCGAAGTCGCGCTTGTACCGTTCGATCGTGCGGTCGTCGCACGCCACCAGCGACGCGTCCAGCTCCGTCCCGACACGGTTCATCAGCTCGTGCAGCAGGACGGCGATATAGGTGCTCTTGCCCGCGTTCTTCGCGCCGACCAGCGCGACGATCCGCCCCGGCGAGTCGCAGTACGCGGACGGCAACGGGTTGTGGCACTCCGGGCAGGCCCGGTTGCCGGTCGGCAGCCCGCAGTCGGGGCAGTCGGCGCGCCCCCTGCGGCCCGACGCGGCGAACACCGGCGGCAGCGACGCGCCCGCCGTCGACCCGGTGTAGGTGGCGAGTTCCTTGTCCAGGACGGGCGCGCAGCCCTGCCGCCGCCCGACCTGCCCGCGGCAGCGGAACAGGATCCGCTGCGACGCGACCGACGCGAAGCAGTACGGGCAGGTGACCCCCCGCGCCCTGGTCATCGCGTGACCTGGAGTGTGCGGACGGGCGGATCGGCCAGCTCGACGACGTCGTCGTCGGCGAAGCAGCGCAGCCAGTACGGCCTGGACGCGTCCGGCACGGCCAGGGACAGTTCGCCGGGGACGGGCACCTGCTCCCAGGCGCCGAGCGTCTCGCCGTCCGCGGCGCGGTGCGGCATGACCCGTCCGGCGCGCAGCACCAGCGACAGCCGCGCCACCCGCAACGGCCGCGACGACGTCAGCCGGATCGTCAGCGACCGCCGCCACGGCGGACCGGAGCGCAGCACGTCGTAGCGGACCACCGTGCGGGCCTCGACCCGCGCGGTGACCGGCGGGCCCGTCACCCGGGAGCCGCCGACGGTCCCGGCCGCCGCGACCGACAGCTCGACCGGCTCGTCCTCGGGGACGGGCAGCCGGATCCCGCCCTGGGTGTCATAGGCGGCGCGGGTCACCGTCCGTGTCGACGACGGGTCGTCGTCCTGGACGGCGTTCCCACCGACCCGGTAGACGACGTCGACCTCGGCGACGTCCGGCGGCCAGTCGAACCCGACGTGCACATGGTCGCCGCGCCGGTCGGCGACGAGGCGGCGCGGCGGCGGCAGGTTCACATGCCGGTGGTAGGCACCGATCGCGGCGCCGCCCTCCGCGACCGACACCGCGAGCAGCCAGCCGCCCGCCCCCGGCCGCACCTCCAGCCCGCCCGGCACCGGCGTGCACGCCAGCCGCCGCGTCTCCCGCCGCACCTCCTCCAGCGGGACGAGCGCGCTGCGCGGCCACGGCGGCGGGCCCTGCGACAGCACCAGCTCGACCGTCCCGTTCCCCGGCGGGTCGAACCGGACCCGGACCAGTCCCGGGTCGGACCCGTCGACCTCCGCGTCCAGCTCGTACACCGGTTCGGGCGGCGCGCTCGGCGTGACCGACGTCCGGACCCCGTCCGTCTCGACCTCCCGGCCGGACGGGTCGAGGTACACGGCGGCGATCCGGTAGTGCAGCGTCCGCCCGTTCGGGACGCGTTCGCGGAACCCGTCGCGCCCCGCCGGGACCTCGGCGCCGTCCCGGACGACCACGACCCGCGCCGCCTCCGCCGGGCAACGCCAACGTCCCGTCACCTGACCGTCCCCGGCCGTCAGCTCCACCTCGGCGGGCTCCGGCCGCACCACCACCGGGCCCACCACGGCGGGCGCCGCGGACGCGTCGCCCCGCACCGCGAACACGCCGTAGTACACCGGCGCGTTCACGGGCGGACGCTGGTCCACCGCACCCTCCACCGCCTGCCCGTCCGTGGGAGTGCGCGGCGGCCGTGCCGCCCGCCGCACGACCCGGTACGTCACCTCGCCCGCGGTGGACGGCGACGGATCCCACGACAAACGCACCACGGCCCCGCCGTCCCCGCCGCCGTCCCCACCGCCGTCAACGTCGGCGCGGACGGCGGGGACCGGGCGCGGCGGGAGTCGGCGCAACTGGTTCAGGGCGCCGGGAAGATCGCGGACGAGCCGGAGCGCGTCGTCGAGGAGGCGGTGCGCGCGGTCCGGATCGGGTTCGGCGACGGCGGTCTCGCGCAGGCGCAGCGCCGTGTCGAGCCGGTGCCGGGCCTCGGCGGCGAGGACCTCCTCCTCCGCCGGCTCCCGGTCGGCGGGCGGCGCGGGCACGGCCGCGGCGTCCGCCAGCTCCGCCGCCGCGAACACCTCACCCGCGTCGAGCAGCGCGCGGAGCCGCCCGGCGAGTCCGCCGCCGCTCGGTCCCGTCTCGCGGACCACCGAGAACACCATGCGGCGGGCGTCGCGCCGGTCGACGCCGAGGTCGTCCACCGCGTACCGCAGCAGGGCCTGGTCGGACGCCCGCTGCCGCAGCCGCTCGCGGAGCCGGTCCGCCACGTCGAACAGCAGCAGCTCGGCGAGCGGCGTGGCCGACCGCAGCGCGGCGAGGATCGTGTCGGCATGGGTGGTGCTGGTGTCCCGGCCGCGCCGCGCCCACTCGGCGGCGACCGCCGCCACCGCGTCCTGGTCGAGGCTCAGGTTCCCGCCGGGCGCGGCGAAACCGTCCAGGATCCGGAACGGGCCGACGAGCCGCGCGCCGAACACGAAGTCGGCGAGGTGCCGGTGGCCGAGCACGTCCAGCGACTCCTGGACCCTCCGGTACGCCGGGTAGGGCGCGGCGGACGGCAGCGGGTCGGGCTCGCGGATCTCGACGCCGTCCGCGGCGGCGGCCCGCTCCAGCTCGGCGCGGGTCACCCCGCCCGCGCGGGCGATGCCGTCGACCTCGGCGGGCGTCGCCATCCGCAGCGTCCCCGCGGCGTCGGCGAGCCGGGCGCGGGCCTCGTCGCGGCGCCGCTCGGTACGTTCCCGGCCGCCGCGCAGCCGCGCGTCCAGGGGGCGCGGGTCGCCGCGTTCGGCGGCGGCGAACAGCGGCGCCAGCTCCCGGTGCTCGGCCTCCAGCCGGTCGATCAGCTTGCGGTACTTCAGCTGCCCCCGGGCCCGCCGCCAGCACTGCCGGACCTGCTTGACCCGCGCCGCGACCACCGCCCCGGTGAGCGGCTCCGCGAGCGGGCCGGTGAGCGCGTAGCGGACGCGCAGGTCCTCGGGAGGCCGGTCGCCCGCGGCCCGCGCGGGCTCCAGCACCTCCCGCCGGTAGTCGTCGTCGAACGCCACGGGCGCCTCCCCGGTTTCAGCTCACCCGGACCCGGGAGAGGGCCTTCCGGGAACGCTCGACCTCCTCCTCGGACATCCCGCCGACGTCCACCTTCAGCTCCAGCCGCTCACCCGTCTCCTTCTCCACGGCCGTGACGTTCAGCAGCCCGGACGCGTCGAGTTCGAACGTCACGCCGATCGGCCAGCCCGCCTTCTTGCCCGGTGGTACGCGGATCTCCCCGGTCGCGATCTCGGTGTTGTCGATCAGGTCGGTGGACTCCACGACCCCGGCCTGCTCCATCACCCGGATGTCGGCGGACGTCTGGTCGTCGTACACGGTGAAGAAGTCCTCGGTCGGCGCGGCGGGCAGCTCGTCGTTGGCGTGGACGAGGTGCGCGACGCTCTCCGCGCCGGTGTCGCGGTCGACGACGACGATGCCGAACGCGTGCGACGCGACCGTCCTGATCTGCCGCCCGGCGATCCGCTCGCGCTGCTCGGCGGACAGGCCCGCGCGGTTCGCCATCTCCTCGGCACGTTCCTCGGCGCCCTCCCGGACGAGCCGCCGGTACGTCTCCTCGAACGCGTACAGCGCCGCGCCCTTGGCGACGGCGAGATCGGGGTCCTGCAGGCGGGGCGCCAGGCCCAGCTCGGTCGCCAGCCGCGCCGCGACCACCGGCATCTTCGTGGAGCCGCCGACCAGGACGAGATCGTCGTAGTCGTGCACGCCCCGCTCCGCGGCGGTCGACAGCGTCCGGCCGGTGATCTCCACGGTCCGGTCGAGAAGGTCCTTGGTCAGCTCCTCCAGCTTCTCCCGCGTGATCTCGACCGTCGCGACCCGTCCGTCGTGCATGACGCGGACGGTGTGCGCGGTCCGGGTCGTGAGGGCCTTCTTCGCGTCCTCGGCGTCGCGGCGGAGCTGCTGCTCGGTCTGCTTGTCGTCGAGGGGGTCGACGGCGTCCGGATGCTCGGCGCGGAACCGTTCGGCGAGGTACTCGACGAGCCGCGCGTCCCAGTCGGCGCCGCCGAGCTCGTGGTCGCCGTCGGTGCACACCACCTCGATGTGCCCGCCGCGCAGCGTGATCACGGTCGTGTCGAACGTTCCGCCGCCGAGGTCGTACACCAGGATCGTGCGGTCCTGCTCGGGGTTCAGGACGCCGTAGGTGATCGCCGCGGCGACCGGCTCGGACACGATGTCGATGACGTTCAGGCCCGCGATCCGGCCCGCCTTGCGGGTCGCGTCGCGTTCGGCGGCGCCGAAGTACGCCGGGACGGTGATCACGACGTCGCGGGCCTCGTCGCCGGTCGTGGTCCGCGCGTCCGTCGCCAGCTTCAGCAGGATGAACGCCGACAGCTCCTCCGGCGTGAAGTCGATGCCGTGGATGGGACGGGTCACGTCCCGGCCCATGTCCCGCTTGATCAGGCTGACGACGTTGTCGGGCTCCAGCACCGCGGTGTCCTTGGCGGTGGCGCCGACGACGACGTTCTCGCCGCTCTCGAAGTAGACGACGGACGGGGTGGTGTCCGTGCCCTCCAGGTTACGCAGGACCGCCGGCCGCCCCACGTCGTCGATGGAGGCAATGCAGGAGTACGTGGTTCCCAGGTCGATCCCGTAGACAGCCATGTCCCTCTCACCCATCGGTGCCGAGTCCGGTATTCCCTTGCGTGTCTGTTGTGTTCTGCGTGACCGGCGCGTTCCGCGCGCCTCGCTCGATTTCTGTGTCCGATGTGTTCTTTGTGTCGGATGTGTTTTTTGTGTCGGACGTATCCGACGTGTCGGACGTCACGGCGGGCCCGGCGCCGTTGGAAGCGGTGCCCGCCCGCTCCGCACCCGCCTGTTCCGTGTGCTCCGTTTGTTCCGTAGGCCCTGTTTGTTCCGAGGGCCCTGTTTGTTCCGAGGGCCCTGTTCGTTCCGGGGGCGCCGTTCGTTCCGGGGGCGCCGTTCGTTCCGGGGGCTCCGCCTGCTCCGTCGCGCGTGCCCTGTCGCGCCCGGCGTCGAGCCGCCCGACGCTGACGGCCGCCTTCCGCAGCACCCTTCCGCTCTGCTCGAACCCGTCGGACTCGACGGCGGTCACGGTGCCGTCCCGCAGCGGGTCCTCGACGGGCGTGACCGCGACCGGACGGTGCCGGGCCGCGTCATAGGGCGCCCCCGGCTCGACCGTGAACCGTTCGACGCCGAGCCGTGCCAGGGCGTCCGCGACGTCGTCGGCCACCGCCGCCAGCAGCAGCGCCGTCCGCTTCGGGTCGGGTGGATCGGTGAGGTCGGGCGCGGCGAGGCGCACCGACTCGCGGCGCGCCTGGTCGTGCAGCCGGTACAGCGCGGCCCGGACCGGTTCCAGCATGGCCTGTAGCTCACCGCGCCGCAGCCGCTGGTTCTCCTCGTGGAGCCGGTCGATCACGGCCTCGCGGTGCGCGGCGCGTTCGTGCTCGCGGTCCAGCCGCGCGGCGAGCCCGGCGAGGGCGGCCTCGACGTCGCACGGCGTCCGCTGTGCGCCTGAGCCGGCGTCCGGCTCGGTCGCCGGCGCGGTCCCCGGCTCGGTTCCGGAGTCCTCGTCGACTCGGGGTTCCCCGTCCCTCGACACGTGCAGTTACCTTAATGGTGGGCGGCATGAGGCGATAGGCCTGCTGATGACCTTCACCGGACTCTAGTTTGACCTGTGCCCGCCATTCCAGCACCGGACCCGGCAGCGTTTTCTCGCGTCGTCACTTCTGGGTAACACGAAGGAAACGGGTCTCGTCGAGACTGGGGGACGCGCAGGGAAGTGGAGGTGGCGATGTTGCTGCGGATACGGATTCGTCTGCCCGACCGTCCGGGGGCGCTGGGACAGGTGGCGCGCACGCTGGGGGCGGCGGGCGCGGACGTCGTTCAGATGGCCGTGTTGGAACGTGACAACGGCCGGGCGATGGACGACTTCACGGTCGCCTGGCCGGCCGGCGCGGGGCTGGAACGGCTGTCCGACGGGCTCGGCTCGGTGCCCGGAGTGGAGATCATCGGGGTCTGGCCGACCGTCGAGCCGCAGGGCGTGTTCCCGGACGCCGCCGTGGTCGGGCAGGTCGCGGCCGTCCCGGAGCGCGGCGCGGAGATCCTCGCGGACGCCGTCCCGGCCCTCCTGAGCGCCGACTGGGCGGGCCTGGCGGAACTGACCGTGGACGGGGACGCGGTGCTGGTGCACACCAGTGTCGGCGGCCTCGTCAACGCGCCGGGGCTGGGGGAGGGCGGTCCCGGTCTGGGAGGCGGGGCCGTCGAGCTGCCGTTGCTGGCGCCGCTGCGCCCGCGCGCCTTCACCGCGCCGGACGGCACGCAGTTCGCGGTCTGCCCGCTGGCCGGGGGCACGGTCGCGCTGGTCGTGGCCCGGACCGGGGCGCCGCCGTTCCACCGCACGGAGGTGTTCCGGCTGGAGCAGCTCGCCGGCGCGGCGGACGCGGTCCTGGCCGGTGCCCGCTCCGGCCGCTCACCGGTCTGACCCGGCCGTCGACGACCGGACACCTGGAAGATCGTCAGGGCGTAGCGTGGCCGTGCAGGCGCTGAGACGTGAAGGGTGTTCGCATGTTGCTGGCGGACGAGAGGGACGCACTCACGGTGACCGGTCGGTCGCTGGCCGAAACCGGTCTGGTCGGCGGGACGTCCGGCAATGTCAGCGTCCGGTCGGGCGATCTGGTCGCCGTCACACCGGCCGGAGGGCGGCTGGACCGGCTGACGCCCGCCGACTGCCCGGTCGTCACCCTCACGGGACGTCCGGTCGACGGCGAACGCGTTCCGTCCTCCGAGACGCCGATGCACCTTGCCCTGTACGAGGCGACCCCGGCGGCGGCGATCGTGCACACCCACTCCACCTATGGCGCCGTCGTGGCGTCCACCCTGTCCGAACTGCCCCCGATCCACTACAACATCCTTCTGCTCGGCGGTGGGGTGAGGGTCGCCGAGTACGCCACCTACGGGACGCCCGAGCTGGCGCGCAACGTCCGCGCCGCGATGGAGGGCGGCAGGCGCGCCGCGCTGATGGCCAACCACGGCGGCGTCACGATCGGCCGTGACCTCGATGAGGCGTTCGAGAACGCGCGGCTCCTCGAATGGCTCTGCGGCGTGTACGTCCGGGCCAGGATGATCGGCGAGCCGCGCGTGCTGACCGACGATGAGCTGGCGAAGGTGGTCGAGCGCGGCCTCACGCCACCGGACATGGCAGGCTGAGGAGGTGCCGAAGCTCTCCTCGGACGACGCGCGCCGCCTTCTGACGACGGTCCCGGTCGCGCGCCTGGCGACCGTGGGGGAGGACGCGCGGCCCCACCTCGTCCCGGTGACGTTCGCCGTCCACCGCGGCTCCGTCTACACGGCCGTCGACCACAAGCCGAAGAGCACCGGGAACCTGCGGCGCCTCGCCGACATCCGCTTCAACCCGCGCGTCGCGCTGCTGGCCGACCACTACGAGGACGACTGGGAACGGCTGTGGTGGGTTCGCGTGGACGGCCGCGCGTCCATCGTCGAGGACCCGGCGCGGAAGGCCGAGCCCGTCCGGCTCCTGACCGAGCGCTACGCCCAGTATCGCGACCGCCCGCCCGAAGGGCCCGTCATCGCCGTCACCATCGACGCGTGGAGCGGCTGGACGGCGACCTGACGTCCGGCCCGCCGCCCGATCATTCCGGCACGTCCCAGGCCTCGCCGATCCGGCGCAGCAGGTCGGCGTACTCGATACGGCCGGACCACTCGTCCGGCCAGGCGTCCATGCCGAGCCGCGCGCCCGCGAAGGCGCCCGCCAGGCACGCGATCGAGTCGGAGTCGCCGGAGCTGGCGGCGCCGCGTCGGATCGCCCGGACGGGCTCGTCCGGGAACAGCAGGAAGCACAGCAGCCCGGTGGCGAGGGCCTCCTCGGCGGTCCAGCCCGCGCCGGTGATCTCGCAGGGGTCGGACGCCCGGTCGCCGCGCGCGAGGGCCTCGTCCAGCGCGTCGAGCCGGCCGAGGCACTCGTCCCAGCCGCGGGCGATGAAGGTCTCCGGGGCGTCCATGCCAGGTCGCTTCCACAGGTCGCCGAGCCAGCGTTCGTGGTAGACGGTGCGCTGGTCGTGGCACCGCGCCCGGAGCGCCGCGGGCAGGTCGGCCGGGTCCATGCCGTCGGCCAGCCACCGGACCGCGAACGCGGTCAGCTCGCTCGCCGCCAGCCCGGTCGGATGGCCGTGGGTGAGGGCCGCCTGGAGCTGGGACGCGCCCGCCCGTGTCTCGTCCGACAGGCCGGGCGCGAGGCCCACCGGCGCGACCCGCATGTTCGCGCCGCAGCCCTTCGACCCCGACACGGTCGCCTCCACCCACGGTCTCCCGGCGGCCAGCCCCTCGCACGCCCGCAGGCACGTGCGGCCGGGCGCCCGGTTGTTGTCGGGGCTGCGCAGCCAGTCGACGAACCGCCGCCGCCACATCGGCGTGATCAGGTCGGGGGTGAACGGCGGGTTGTCCAGGGCGTCCAGCAGGGCGAGACCGACCGCTATCGCCATCTGCGTGTCGTCGGTGACGAGCGCCGGGTCGCCGGTCGGCTCCGTGGGTCCGTGCTCCCCGAAACGGCGGTGGATCCGCTTCATGTCGAGGAACTCCGTCGGAGCGCCCAGAGAGTCGCCGTACGCCAGCCCGAACATGGCCCCGCTCGCCCGTCTCATGGACGGCATTCTTCCTTAATCGGTACAGGCTTCAATCGGTACAGGCTTCGCGGTATCCGCCGGGGGTCACGCCGTAGCAGCGGACGAACCAGCGCGTCAGATGCGACTGGTCGGCGAACCCCGTCACCGCCGCGACGTCCCCGATCGCGTCGCCCCGGGCGAGCAGGCGGCGGGCCGCGCGGAGGCGGAGCTGCCGCTGGTAGTCGCTCGGCGCCATCCCGTGGACCCGCCGGAACCCGCGGTAGAGCGCGTACCGGCTGCACCCGGCCGCCTCGGCCAGCTCGTCCGCGCCGATGTCGTCCAGGTACGCCTCGTCGAGCCGCCGCCGTGCGCGCTCCACCGACCGCCCCACCGACCCCGGCGCCGACACCGTCCGTGGCCGCCGTGTGGCGGCCCGGTCCACCATCGCCCCGACCGTCGCGGTGAGCAGCTCGTCCCGCCGCAGGGCGGGCGCGCCGCCGAGCAGCGCCGCGTGGAGACCGCGCAGGTTCCGCGCCAGGACCGGATCGGCCACGACGGGGGAGTCGAACAGCGGGAGTCCCACCGGACGGTCCGCGATGTCGGCCAGCACATCGGCCACCAGTTCCGGCCCGAGGTGCACGATCCGGTAGGTGAAGCCCAGCTCGTCGGCGGCGTGACCGTCGTGCGGATCGTCGGGGTTGAACGCGATGACCATCCCGGCCGCGCTGGTGTGGGCGTCGCCCCGGCACCGGAACGCCTGGTAGCCGTCCTCGGTGACGCCGAACGAGTACGTCTCGTGACTGTGCCGGTGGTAGACGTGCCGCTCGAAATGCGCGTGCATCGCCTCCATCGGGCGGCTGGACGACCTCCAGTACCTGCTCCAGTCCACGTTCCCAGTGTGGCGCACGACCGTTCAAGACGGGTTCCCCGGACCACGGAACGCTGGACGGCATGCGTTTCGACACCAAGATCGGCATCGTGGTCCGCGACGACTTGGCCGCGTGGCAGCGGCTCAACGTGACCGCGTTCCTCGCCAGTGGCGTCGCGTACGGCGTCCCCGCCCTCGTCGGCGAGCTCTACGAGGACGCGTCCGGCAACGCGTACCTGCCGATGTTCCGGCAGCCCGTCCTCGTCTACGAGGCCGACGCCGCCGCGATCCGCGGCGCCCACGCCCGCGCCCTCGCCCGCGACATGCACATCGCCGTCTACATCGAGGACATGTTCAAGACGGGTCACGACGAGGCCAACCGCGAGACCGTCCGCTCCGTCACCGTCGACGACATGCCCCTCGTCGGCTTCGCCGTCCACGGCCCGAAGAACGGGGTCGACAAGGTCCTCAAGGGGGTGCGCCTGCACCCGTGACCCTGCACCCGTGACCCTGCACCCGTGACCCTGCACCCGTGACCCTGCACCCGTGACCCTGCACCCGTGACCCTGCACCCGTGATTCCGGCCCGCGGCTAGGGCGCCCAGTCGTGCGGTCCGAGCACGTATCCCTTGCTGGTCGAATGCAGGTGGTTGATCGACACCAGGTGCCCGAGGGCGGCCCACAGGTCCTCCTCGGGTCCGCCCACCAGCCGCCCGATCGTGTCGAAGTCCGCCGCCCCGCCCTCCTTGTCGATCTCGGCCACGGTCTCGTACACGGTCAGCTCGAAGTCCGACAGCTCCTGAACGTCCCCACGCCGTGCGTCTCGCTCGTCCATGCCTCAACCCTGCCCACCCCCACACGTTCAACCGACCCCTGGCGGCCCCTTCGGTCGACGGACGGCGAAGGGTACGGGCAGATGGAGCGGTTGCCCACTGGCAAGAACCTGTCTCCGGGGGAACCGTTCGAGGTCGGGTGGGCAGTCGAAGGTTCGGTGACTTCATGTGATGTTGGACACGGGGTGGAACGGTCTCACGCGCCGTAGGGTGATCTTTGTGTCCAGGGACGGAACTCCCCGCAGGAGCGATCCATCGGATCTCCCTCCGTCCGGTTCTGCGCCCACTCCTCGAACATCTGTCTTGTAAACAGAAGGGGAACATGGTGAGGCGTTTACGCACAGGTCTGGTCGGCATCGCCGCGATCGCGGCGCTGCTCGTCCCCGTCCAGGCGGCCGCGGCCGACCCGGGCGGTCGTGAGGCTCCGCCGCGCGGTGGCCCCACGAAGACCTTCTTCAAGCTCGGCCACAGCAAGACCAAGGCATCCGCCGCCGCCCGCCGGGCGGCCGACCACACCGTCACGATCCACGGCATCGACGCCACCGGGACGCCCGTCGCCCCGCTGGGCACCCTGATCGACCCGGAGACCGGCGTGGAGTACCCGCTCACCGAGAGCGGGGACGCGCTCACCGCCGTCGTCCCGGCCGGTACCTACAGCCTGACGAACATCGTGCTCACGGGCTCGGCCTACGACCCCAGCAACCTGGCCCTCTACGGCAACCCGGCGCTGACGGTCGACGACGACGTCGAGTTGACCCTGGACGCCAGGACGGCGACCGAGATCCAGGCGGTCAGCCCCTCCTCGACCGCCACCGAGGTCCACAGCCACGCCCAGATCGTGCAGAAGATCGCCGGTCAGGACATCTCCACGATCGTGAGCGGCAGGTCCGACATCGGCCTGCGCGCCTGGCCGTCCGCGAGCACGACCCGTCCGTACCACTTCGTGTACGCCGAGACGCAGGCCGAGCCGTTGAGCACGCTGCCGACGCCGCGCGTCTACAAGCTGGTGTTCCCGACGGCCGGACAGATCCCGAGCGACCTGACGTTCGAGGCCGCGCCGGCGAGCCTCGCGCTGGTGAACACCACCTACGCCGCACAGGGCGTGCCCTCCACCGAAGCGGGCTTCCACTCCGTCATCGCCGACGTCGAGGACGTCGGCGGTGAGGCGCTGGGGCTCACCCATCCCACCGTCGCGCCCAAGACCCAGCGGGTCTACTACACCGCGAACGGTGTGAAGTGGAGAGGCGCCTCCTTCTACAAGGTGGGCTCCATCCAGGTGGCCGAGGATCAGTCCACGCCGCGTTCGTTCACCGCGGGCGGTACCCATTCGGAAACGTGGAACAAGGCGGCGTTCGGGCCGACGATGAAGGTCGGGCACGGCCAAGGGCAGCTTCTCGCCCGTCCGCTGCTCGCCGACACCGGCCAGCCGGGTCACGAGAACTTCAGCGGCAACTACGGCAACGGCACCACCGGCACGCTCACCCTCTACCGCAACGGGCAGAAGGTCGGCGAGAGCGCCAACCCGATGGCCGGTGACTGGAACGTGCCCGCCGATCCCGCGACCTTCCGGCTCGATCTGGCGGTGAACCGGAATGTCGCCTGGTCGAACTACGCCACGAGCATCAACGCGCGCTGGACCTTCCCGTCCGCCGAGCGGCCCGGTCACCCGCTCGACGATCAGCGTCGCCTGCTCCAGCCCCGGATCAGCGGCGCCTTCGACGGCAACGGGCGGGCGCCGGTCGGCACGACGTTCCCGCTGGACGTGGTCGTCGAACGGCCCGTGGGCGGGAGCGCGGTGACGTTGACCTCGGTGGAGGCGTCCTTCAACGACGGCACCACCTGGAGCACGGTGCCGGTGACCGCGTCCGGCACGGACCGCTGGACCGCCAACATCCTGCACTGGTGGCCGCACAACGGTTACGTGGCCCTGAGGGTCAAGGCGACCGACGGCTCCGGGAACGCCGTGGAGCAGACGGTGATCCGCGCCTACGGCCTGCAGTGACCATCGCCCCCGTGGTCCCGGGAGTTCCGGGACCACGGGGGTCGCGCCGGGGGCGGCGGCCTACGATGGGCGGGACGACCGGCACGGATTCTCGACGTCCGCCCCCCGGCACGAGGAGTTGATCGAGTGAGCTGGTTCCGCTGTGCCGAGCACCGGCCCTGGGCGTCGACGCGGCTGTTCTGCCTGCCGCACGCGGGCGGGTCCGCGGTGTTCTTCCGGTCATGGGCCAAGGAGATCGCCCCGGCCGTCGAGGTGCACGCCGTCCAGTACCCGGGCCGCGCCGACCGGCTGGCGGACCCCTACGTCACCGAGGCGGACCGGCTCGCCCGGCTCGTCGCCGGGGCGATGGCGGCGCTGGACGACCGTCCCGCCGCGCTGTTCGGGCACAGCATGGGCGCCATCGTCGCGTACGAGGTGGCGCGGTCGTTGCAGGAGCGCGGCGCCCCGCCGGTGCGCCTGTTCGTGTCCGGCGCGCGTCCGCCGCACGACCGCGGCGACGACCGCGTGCACGAGCGGGACGACGACGGCCTGGTCGCGGAGATGCTGCGGCTCGGCGGCACCGACGGCGAGGCGCTGCGGGAGCCGGAGCTGCGGGAACTGGTCCTGCCGTACGTGCGCAACGACTTCAAGCTGATCGAGACCTATGTCCACCGGCCCGGGACGCGACTGACGGTGCCCGTCACGGCGATCATCGGGGACGCCGACCCGCATGTGACCGAGGCGCAGGCCGCGGGCTGGGCGGACGTCACCGACGGGGAGTTCGCGTTGACGGTCATGCCCGGGGGCCACTTCTACCTGGCGGAACGGCAGGCGGCCGTCATCGCGGAGATCGTCCGCGCCCTGGACGTCCCGGCCGTCTCCTGACACGCGGCGGGCCGCCTCCGCGGGAGGTCGGTGCGGAGGCGGCCCTACGGACAGCCGACGGTGGGTACTGAAGGATCAGTAGATCTGGACGCCGTACACCTGCATCGCCTCGGTGACGGGCTGGAAGTACGTCGTCCCGCCCGACCGGCAGTTGCCGCTGCCGCCCGAGGTCAGGCCGAGCGCGGTGGACCCGGCGAACAGCGAGCCGCCGCTGTCGCCCGGCTCGGCGCACACGTTGGTGCGGATGAGGCCGCTGACGCTGCCCTCCTGGTAGTTCACCGTCGCGTTGAGCGCGTTGACGCTGCCGTCGTGGAGCTGGGTCGTGCTGCCGCTGCGCTGGACGCGCTGGCCGACGGTGGCGTTACCGGCGGTGGTGATGTCCTGGGTGCCCCGGCCGTAGAGGTGGACGGCGCCCCGGGTGTCCTGCGGGGTGGAGGTGTACTTGACGATGCCGTAGTCGTTGCCGGGGAAGCTGCTGCCGGCGGTGTTGCCGAGCGTCCGGCCGCTGCTGTCGGTCCAGGTGGTGCTGTTCCTGGTGCAGTGCCCGGCGGTGATGAAGTAGTACTCGTTGCCCTTCTTGACGTTGAAGCCGAGCGAGCAGCGGGATCCGCCGGTGCGGATGGCCTCGCCGCCGAGCGTGAACTTCTGGAACTTCCCGGCGACGTGCTCGATGCGGACGGCCGCGCCGTGCTTGGCCACGGCGGCCTTGACCCGCTTCAGCTTCGCGCCGGTGACCGTGCTGTCCACGGAGAGCAGCACCTGGTTGGTGTCGGGGTCGACGGCCCAGGCGGTGCCGGGGATCGTCGCGTCCTGCTTGAGGGTGTCCTCGACCTTCTTCAGGTACGAGCCGCTGCGGGAGACCGTCTCCGGGACGGCGCCCGCGGCCCGCACGGTCTGCGCGGCCTCGGCGTCGGTGACCGTGACGACCAGCCGGCCGCCCTTCAGGTAGGAGCCGGCGGTCCGGCCGCCGAGCTGCTGGGCGAGCCTGGTCGACAGTTCGCCGGGGCCCGCGGGAGCGGCGGCGGCGACGGGAGCGACCGAGCCGGAGGTGGCGGACACGGAGGGAGCGATGGCGAGGGCACCCGCCACCATACCGGCCGACGCCGTGGTGACGCCGACGGCGAGCACACGCCTCTTGGTGATCTTCACTGCACAAGCCTCCACGGGGGGTTGGGTGCGCCCTGCTGGCACACCGGAGGTCCTGCACATGGTGTGGGAACCGTCAATGCAGGCGTAAGACGCAGAAGGTGACCAATTCGGAACAGAGCGATTGTCACCCTGGCGATGGATCCGTGGTCAGACCGCAATGCGACACGGCCATCGGACCCGTGGAACGTGATGGGAAATCGTTCAGTAGATCGTCACGCCCTCCCTCTGGAGCACCTCGTCGACGGGTTGGAAGTACGTCGCCCTCCCGGAGGAATTGCAGTGGCCCACGCCGCCGGATGCCAGACCGATCGCGAGGTCTCCCAGGAAGAGCGGGCCGCCGCTGTCGCCCTCCTTGGAGCAGATGTCGGTGAGGATCAGATCGTGGACGGCGCCCTGCTGGTAGTTGACCGTGAAGCCATAGCCTCTGATTCTTCCGGTCTGAACACCGGAGACCTGGCCCACGTGCGTCACCGTCTGCCCGACCGGGACTCTTCCGGCGCCGACGATGTCCTGGTACCGGTCGCCCACGCGGACGCCGCCCTGGAGGTCATCGGGCGTGGAGGCGTACTTGCTCTTGACGACGCCGTAGTCGTCGCCGGGGAAGCTGAAGGAGGAGGTGGTGCCGAGCAGCTTGGTCAGTTCCGGATCGGCGTACCAGGCGGTGACGCCCTTGGCGCAGTGGCCCGCCGTGAGGAAGAAGTAGTCGGAGCCTCGTTTGACGTTGAAGCCCAGCGTGCAGCGGACGCCTCCGGCGGCGTAGATGGACTCGCCGCCCGCGGTGAGCGGACGGAGCGTCCCGGCGACATGCTCGATGCGGACGGCCGAGCCGTGCTCGGCCACGGCGGCCTTCACCCGCTTCAGTTTCGCGCCGGTGACCGTGGAGTCCAGGACCACGGTGACCCGGCCGGTGGCGGAGTCCACGCCCCAGGCGGTGCCGGGGACGCCGGCGTCGCGCGTGAGCGCGGCCATGATCTTCCCGGGATCGGCGCCGCCGCGCCCGGGAACGGTACTCGCGGGGGCCGCCGCGGCGAGGACGGGTGTCAGCAGGACGGACGTCGCGACGGCGGCGGTGATGCCGTGGATGCGTGGGGGACGGATGTTCATGAGATGCCTCCTGTGGGAGCGGACGCGCCCGGACGGCGCGCCGGAGGTCACCGCACATGCTGAGAGAACACCGAACCCGACGTAAGGGAAAAAGGTGACTAATTGCCCTAATGTGGATTGTCATCCGGCGTGCGCGCCGATCATTTCCGACGGGAACGAGAAGGTCGGTGACGTCATGACGATCGATGAGCCGGTGGTGACGTCACGATGTCGAGGCGGGAGAATGGTCCGGTGACGTTGCTTTTGACCCGTTCGGACCTGGAGATGTTGCTGGACCCGGCGGGCTGTCTGGACGCGCTGCGCCGCGGCTTCACCTCCGCGGAGGACGAGGTCGCCGCGCGGCGGGTGATCGGGCGACTGCCCGGCCAGGGGACCGCGACCGCGTTGCTGCCCGGCCTGGTCCGGGGCGTTCCCGCCTACACGGTCAAGGTCAACGCCAAGTTCCCGGGCAGCAGGCCCGCGCTGCGCGGCGTCGTCTGCCTGCACGACCTCGGTACCGGGGAGTTGCTGGCGCAGCTGGACTCGGCCACCGTGACCGCCTGGCGCACCGGGCTCGCCGCCGCGCTCGGCACCCACGCGCTGGCCCGTCCGGACGCGCACACGGTCGCGATCGTCGGCGCGGGGGCACAGGCGGAGCTGGTGATGCGGGGCCTGCCGGAGTTGCGGGAGGTGCGCGGCCTCACCGTCTGCGATCTGGACGCCGGTCGCGCCGCCCGCTTCGCCGAGCGGCACGGGAGCCGGCTCGGCATCCCGGCCGACGTCGAGCCCGACCCGCGCGCCGCCGTCGCGGACGCCGGGATCGTCGTCATGGCGACCTGGGCGCGCCGTCCCATCCTGCACGCCGGGGACGTGCCGCGCGGCACGCACATCACCTCCCTCGGCGCCGACGAGCCCGGCAAGGCCGAACTGGGCGCCGATCTGCTGGAGGGCGCCCGGGTCGTCGTCGACGACGTGGCCCTCGCCGTCGAGATGGGCGTGCTGGCCGAGGCGGGCCTGGACGTCAAGCACGCCGCAGGGACGCTCCGCGACCTGATGTGCGGCCAGGTGCCGGGACGGGTGCGGAACGGTGAGGTCACCGTGTACGCGCCGGTCGGTCTGCCCTGGCAGGACCTCGCGGTGAGCTGGGTCGCCTACCGGACGGCCCGCGCGTCCGGCGCCGGAACCGAGTTCGATTTCTTGGCATGAGTACAGGTAAGGGGCATTTCGCGGGATAAGGGCATCCGAATTGTCGGTTTGTTTCGGTCTTTACAATGACGCCATGCATAGTGTTGACTCCGGGCGGTAGATCCTCCGCCTGACCCAGCCGTTCAAGTGGCCCTTGGAAGCTCGTTGTCGTGCCGCCCCGATCGGGTGCCCCTTCCCGGTCCCGCCTTAGCCCCGAGGCCGGAACGCGGTTCGGTAATGGCGTCCCCGCGCGCCGCGGTGGGCGGCAGCGCCACGGTTCACGCCAGGAGACGAAAATGATTCGGATTCTTCTCGCCGAGGGGGCACCTCTCCTCCGTGGCGGGCTCGCCGCCCTGTTCGACGGAATGAAAGACCTCGACGTCGTCGCCGCGATCGGCTCCGGTGAACAGATGCTGCGGACCGCGCGCAGCCAGCGTCCCGATGTCGCGTTGATCGATGTCGGGCTGCCCGGAATGGATGGCTTCGCCGCGGCGCGCAAGTTGCGCGAGGCCGTGCCCGAATGCAGCACGGTCCTCATGGCGGGCCGATGTCGCAACGGCGACCTGCGGCGCGCGGTGGCGGCCCGTGCCTCCGGGTTCGTGTTGAAGGACACCTCGCCCGGCGACCTCGTCGACGCGATCCGGCGGGCCGCGAACGGCGCGCGGGTCATCGACCCCGATGTCGCGTTCCAGGAACTGTCCTCGGCGAAGAGCCCGCTCACCGAACGGGAGTCGGAGGTCCTGTCGCTCGCCTCACGGGGCGCTTCGGCGGCCCAGATCGCCGAGGACCTCTTCCTCACGATCGGCACCGTCCGCAACCATCTGTCCCGCATCAACCGCAAGATCGGGGCGCAGAACCGCATCCAGGCCATCCGGATCGCCGAGGAGGCGGGCTGGCTCTGAACCCGTCCCCCAGTGCCCGATGAGGTCGCGGTAGAGCGGTGACACCGCGGGCAGGTCCGCGTGCCGTCCGACCTGCGCGCGGGTCCCGTCCAGGACCAGGACGCGCTTCGCCCGCGCCGCCGAGCTGATCCGGTGCGCGATGACGATCAGCGTGCCGGGGCGCCGCGCGAACGCCTCCTCCGCCCGTGCCTCGGCCGCCGCGTCCAGCCGGTACGCGGCCTCGTCCAGGACGACGATCCGCTGCGGCGCCAGATAGGCCCGGCACAGCGCGATGAGCTGCCGGTCCGCCTCCGCCAGGTCCGCCGGGACGATCTCCGCGTCGTATCCGCCGAGGTCCCGGACGAGCCGCGCCAACCCCACCGCGTCCACCGCCCGCTCCACCCGCTCCGGCGCGGTGTCCGGCGCGTAGTAGGTCAGGTTGTCGCGCAGGGAGCCGGAGAACACGTACGCCTCCTGCGGGATGAGCACCCGCAGGTCGGGGGAGCCGGGCGGCAGGCCGTCCACCAGCACCTCGCCCTCGGCGGGTTCCACCAGGCCCGCGATGAGGGCCGCCAGGGTCGACTTCCCGATGCCGCTGGGGCCCACTACTGCGAGGTGGTCGCCGCGCGGGACGACGAGGTCCAGGTTCTCGATCACCGGCCGCGCGCCCCGCCCGTAGGCGAACGAGACCCCGCGCAGCTCGACGGCCGGGGCGTCCGGGACGGGCCGCGCCGTCTTCGGCCGCACGGGCGGCGCGGGCGCGCTCGTCTCCAGGATGCGGCCCAGCGTCACCACCAGGCGCAGCCCGCTGCCGCCCATGCCGTGCACCAGCGTCCGCAGCGCGGGCTGCACCCCGTGCAGGACGTAGGTCACCGCGCCGATCAGCGTTCCCGGCGTGGCGCCACGCCGTGTCAGCCACGGCGCGGCCGCGAGGACGAGCAGCAGTGGCAGCCATCCGCCGACGGCGAGCGCCACGGCCCGCAACGCCGCGAACCGCGCCACCGCGCGACCGGCCGCCGCCTGCGCCTCGACCGCGGCGCCGAACCCGGCGCGCACCGTGGGCTCGCCGCCGCACGCGACGACGTCCCGCAGCCCCTCGGTCAGCGCCGTGGTCCGCTCGGCGATGTCCTCCTCGCCGACGACCAGGTCCCGCTGCCGGACGGCCGCCGCGCCGAACACCGCGCCGAACAGCAACAGCCCGAGCAGCAGCGGCGGCGCCACCAGCAGCGCCACCTCCGGCATCAGGGCGAACAGGCCGAGCAACGCCGCGCCGGTGGAGAACAGGAAACCGCGCACGACGACGAGCAGCCCGCCGAACGTGTCCCGGACGATCTCCACTTGGTGGGTGATCCGGGCGACCGCGCCCATGTCGGGCCTGCCGCGCATCGACCGGCGCAGCGCCCCGTCCGTGACCCGCCGGACGAGGTCGTCGCGGAACGGCTCCACGATCGCGGCCAGCGCGGGATACAGCCGGCGGGCGCCGAACGCTCCCGCGGCCGCGGCGACGGTGAGGATCCCGAGCCAGACGGCCGCGTCGACCGTCCGTCCGGTGCGGAACGCGTCGGTCGCCTCGGCGACGGCGCGTCCGAACAGCGCGGTCGGCACCGCCTCGACCAGCGACCACGCGGCGGCCCGCGCGACGGCGCGCGGTCGGGCCCGGACCGCGTCTCCGACCGTCCGGCGCAGCACCGCCGCGGCGTCGCGTCTGCTTCTCACGCCGCGCTCCGGAACAGCGCGCGGTAGTCGGGGTCGTTCCAGAGCGTCGCGTGCGGGGCGAGCGCGCGGACGCGGCCGTCCTCCAGCCAGGCGACGAGGTCGGCGCGGGCGGCCGTGGACGCCCGGAGCGTGACGATCAGGCGGGTGCGTCCGGCGAGCCGGTTCAGCAGCGCGTCGGTGATCTGGAGTTCGGTGACGGTGTCGAGGCTGGAGGTCGCGTCGTCCAGAACGAGGATGCGCCCGGCGTGCGCGAACGCCCGCGCGAGCCCCATGCGCTGCAACTCCCCGCCCGACATCGGCGCGTCGGGGAGCGGGGTGGCGTAGCCGTCCGGGAGACGGCGGATGAAGTCGTCGGCGCGGGCCGCGCGCGCCGACTCGCGCAGCGACGCGTCGGACGGCCGGGCCGGACCGAACGCGAGCGCGTCGAGGACGGTGTCGCCGAACAGTGCGGGCCGCGCGAAGGCGTACCCGATCTCGCGGCGCAGCGCCGTCCGGGTGAGGCGGGGGAGCGGCGTCCCGTCCAGCAGAACCTCGCCGCGGTCCGGGTCGGTGAGGCGCCCGGCGAGCGCGGCGAGCTCCGAGGCGCCGGTACGTCCGGTGACGGCGACGGCGAGACCGCCGGGGACGGCCAGATCCAGCCCGTCCAACGCGCCCCCGGCGGCGCTGACCCCGCGGAACTCCAGGTGGCCGGGGCCGGACGGGACGGACTCCGCGCCGTAGACGGGCGAGGGAAGCGCCAGGACCTCGACGGCGCGCGCGGCCCCGGCGCGGGCGCGACCGAGGCGCAGCAGCTGCGTGAGGACGGGCCCGAACCCGGCGGCGAGCCCCGCGTACTGGACGGTCGCGACCAGCTCACCGGGGGTGATCCGGCCGGCGGCCAACTCCACCCCCGCGACCGCCACGACCGCGATCTGCAGGAGCAGCAGCGCCAGCAGCCCGCGCGCCGTGATGCCGCCCTGGACGCGCCACATCCGCTCGCCCTCGCCGCGCAGTTCCGGCAGCGGCTCCAGCACCCGGACGGTCTCGCGATCCGCGGTGCCGGCCGCGGCGATCGTCCGGCATCCGGCGAGGGCCTCGGCGAGGCGTCCCGCGATCGTGCCCTGGATGGTGAGATAGCGGTGCACGGTAGCGCTGATGTCGCGGACGAACGCGCGCATCAGCAACGCGATCGCCGGCAGCGCCACGGCGATCGCCGCGGCGACCCGCCAGTCGATGAGGACCAGCGCGACCAGCGCCCCCGCGGCCGGCAGCACTCCGACGGCGGCCTCCGGCGCGGCGGCGGGCGCCACCCCGGCCTCGGCGGCGCCGCCGACGACACGGCCCGCGACGTCACCCGGCGGGACCCGCAGTGCCGGGCCGACCGCGAGGACGTGCCGGACCAGCGTGTGCCGCAGCCATGCCGTCGCCCGCGCCGAGGCGCAGCCGGTCGCGAGCTCCGACAGCACCTCCGCCACGGCGGACGCCACGACGAGCGCGACGCACGGCCACACCGCCGCGGCGGCCGGGGCGCCGCCCGGCGGGACCGCGTCGATCGCGCGGGCCAGCGCGTAGGGCAGCAGCACCGCCGCGACCGCGTCCGCCAGCGCGGCGGCCGCCACGAGGACGGTCCAGCCGCGGGCGCTCCCGGCGGCCCGCAGCAGCAGCCGGTTCGCGCCGGCCGTGACAGGTTGGGTGGTCATCGGTTCTCCAGAACGACGACGGCCATGGCTCCGAGCCCCCGGAGCCATGGCCGCCCACCATCGTTACAGGCAGAGAGTCTGACTGTTCGAGCTGTGGCCGCACAGCACGCTGAGGCTGCTGTTGTGACCGCCGCCGTTCTCGCTGGTCATCCCCTGAAGGTCGAGAAGCGCCATGTTCTTCACCTCCTTTCGGGCTGGATAGAGGTGGCCGCCGTGAGGGTTCCCACGGGGAGCTCATCGGGTCCGGCGGAGCCTGTCGTCCGCAGGAAGGGAAGCGTGGGGGCCGGATCGTGCAGGGCCGCGCCCAGCGCGAGGAGCACACCGGCCGTGCCGGTCGCCAGGTCCATCGACAGCCGGTACATGTGCTCGCCCGGGAACGCCAGCCCGCCGGCGTACGGCAGGGCGTGCCACGCCAGGTCGCGGACGTGTCCCGCCACCCGGTCGCCGGCACGGTCGTGGCGGGACAGGTAGAGCAGCATTCCGGCGCGTCCGGTGAACAGGCTCGGCTGCGCGTAGTACCGGGACATCGCGGCGACCCGGATCGCCCGCCGCGCCGCCTCGAACTCCTCGTCCGGATTCAGCGCGAGGTATTCGTCCAGGACGAGGCCGATGCCGACGCTGCCGCGCCCGAGGTAGGGGAACATCCGGACGTCCTGCTGGACGTGCAGGGCGCCGTTGTGGTCGGTGACGCAGGCGGCGAGGTCGCGGCGCAGCGCGTCCGCGGCGAGGTCGAGCAGCTCCGGATCCCCGGTGCGCTCGTGGAACCGGACGAACATCAGCGCGGCTCCGGCGCCGCCGTGCAACAGACCGGGCCGGGGCGTCGGACCGTCGGGCCGCCTCCCCGCCACGATCTCGACGGCACGGCGCGCCGCGTCGAGCAGGGACGTCTCACCGGTCGCGTCGGCGAGGTCGGCCAGGGCCAGCGCGGCGCCGGGCAGCCCGCCGTGGAGGTCGTCGCCGAGCCGTTCCCACCGCTCGTTCAGGCAGTGGTCCGCGGCGGTGAGCGCCTCGTCCGCGCGGCCGAAGCGGGCCAGGACGTGCGCCGCCCCGAGCAGCCCGTCGTACAGGCCGAGGCCCGTGCCGCGTTTCGGGTCGGCGACCCGCGCGGCCAGCCAGTCCTCGTGGTCGGGGAAGCGTCCCGCGCCCGTCTCGTGCAGTGCGTACAGGACTCCGGCGGCGCCGTGCGCCAGGCCGAGCGACGCCTCGCCGAACTGCTCGGGGTCGCCGGGGAACAGGCGGTCGGTCCGGTCGGGTGTGGCGCTCGCGAGGATCGCCCGCGCCAGGTCGTCCCTGGTGCGTTCCCAGCCGCGCGCGTCCGGGACGAACACGGGCGCGGACGTCGGCGGCACACCTCGCGTGATCTCCCGTACCGCCTCGTCGAGGAACTCCCGCGGCACCGGGAAGTTGTCGGCGATCAGGTCCGCCAGCTGCGGTGCCTTGGCCCGGTCGACGATGAACAGGATGGTCAGCGGGGCGAACAGCGCGAGCCGCAGGCACGCGAGGCTGTAGTCGTCGACCTCGGTGCCGCGCCGGTCGGGCGGGGCGAGGAACGCCGGGTTGGCGAGGGTCTGCCGGCCGCGGTCGGACGCGGGCGCCGCCGTCTCGAAGTCGATCAGCGCGGCGGAGTCGTCCGGACGGACCATGATGTTGAACATGTGCAGGTCGTTGAAGACCATTCCGCGTTCGTGAATCGCGGCGACCACCCGTTCGACGCCCGCGTACACGCGCAGCGCCCATTCCGTGTACGCGGCGTTCTTTTCCGCGTCCCGGTGAGGGTCGAGCATCGGATGCCGTTCGGCGAAGAACGTGTTGAGGGTGCGTCCCTCGATGAACTCCTGAACCAGGAAATGGTGCTCGCCGAGCGTGAACCAGTCGAGCGCGGCGGGAACACCGTCGATTCCGTCGAGCGCGCGCAGCACGTCTCGTTCCCGTTCGATGCGCGTCACCGCGTCCGCGCCGTCTGCGGCCAGACCCGCGTGGGGGCGTCCTTCTTTCAGCACGACCTTCCGCCCGGAACGGGTGTCGGTCGCCTCATAGACACCGCCGCCGTTGGAGAAATGCAGGGCCTTGGTGATCTGGTACGGCAGGTCCGTCGTCGTCGTGGCGCCGCGGGCCTGGAAATGGGATTCCAGACAGGCCGGGAGGGTCACCCAGTCGGGGACGGTGAAGACGGGCTCACGCCGGTCCGGCACCAGTTCCCCGGCGCCGTTCTCCAGCGCGGGAACGAGCTTGCCCTGCTCGTCCAGACATCGGCGCTCGGCGAAGCCGCCGTACCTGACGTGCAGCGGACCGGCGCCGATGCGCAGGTCGCTGAGGATGTAGGGGCCGGGCAGGCCGTCCACGACCGCGCCGAGCTCGTCCAGCACCCGCTCCAGCTCACGCTCGTCCGCCGGGTAGATCGTGACGAGCTTGCCGCTGGCGCCGCGCGGCGCGTACTTGGCGTTGCGCATCCGCAGCGTGGCGGGGCCGCGCAGGTGCTTGAACTCGATACCGTTGCCGACGCAGTAGTCCCATGTTCCGGCCAGAATCTTGGCGGCGCTTTCCGCGCATCCGGAGACATGTACTTTCCAACCCTGGGGCGGGGTGCGGCGTTCCGGCGGGTCGTAGATGACCCATTCGTCACCGAAAACCTGCGTCCAACCCTCCGGAAGATCACGCTGAGTGATTTCGAAGTCGGTGTGGCGGGTGACGGGCGGCGCGTCGTAGAAATGCTGATCGGCGAGGCAGTAAAGCTCGTATCCCTTGTCCACCTCGGGGATTCCCTTCTGCGAGTGCCGATCAACTTCTGCTGATTAAGAGAATGGCAGCTCGCCGGGAAATCGACCAGTGCAGGACATAATGAATGACCCGTGAAGATCTACCGTATGCCGCACGCGCCCGTCACCGGACCGGCATTTCCCCTGGAAAATCGTGGTGCGGACGGGGTTATTCGAGGCCCTCGCGGTGCGCCACGGCCGCCGCCTGGGTGCGGCTCGCGACGTTCAGCTTCGCGAGGATGTTGGAGACGTGGACGCTCGCCGTCTTCGGGGAGATGAACAGCCTCGCCGCGATCTCCCGGTTGCCGAGCCCGTCCGCGACCAGCTTCAGGACCTCCCGCTCCCGCACGGTCAGGGAGCCGAGCGTGCCGGACGGCCCGGACCGTCGCGCGCCGCCCCCGCCCCCGTGACCGAGCCGGGCCCGGCCGCCGAGGTCGCGCAGCGCGGCCAGCAGTGGTTCGGCGCCGAGCGCCGTGGCGCGTTGGACGGCCGCCCGCCACTCCGTCGCGGCCGCGTCCCGGTCGCCGCTCTCGACGAGCGCCTCGACCAGCCGCCACCGGGACCGCGCCACCTCGTACACGAACCCGCCGTCGGCGTCGCCGTAGGTGAACAGGTCGGTGGCCTTCCGCCACAGCTCCACGTCGTGGACGCCGGCCACGCGGCGCCGTTCGGCCTCCGCGCGGGCCAGCCAGGCGTGACCCTCGAGACCGAGCCAGGCGCGGGGCCGTCCGTCGGTGTGGACGGCGGCGACCGTCCGGGCCAGGCGCAGCAGACCGTCGGCCGCCTCGCCCGCCGCGCGCACGGCGGCGTGGTCACCGGTCGCCCGGGCCCGCGCCGCGAGTTCGGCATGGGCCCACAGGCCCGTCGCGGAGAGGCGGAGCGCGCCCTCGGCCTCGCCGTAGGGCGTGGCGAGGACGTTCTCGACATGCGCGACCGCGCCGCGCGGATCGCCCCGCCACAGGGCGTGCTCGGCGGCGAGACCCCGCGCGAGGTAGTTGAGGTACAGGTCCTGCCCCCACAGCGGCTCGATCCACCGCAGCCGCTCACCGGCGCCGGGTGAGCCCTGTGCCACCTCGACGAACAGCGCGTACGCGGAGATCTGCGCCTCGGCGGGCCGGACGACCCGCACGGGGAACTCCTCGGCGAGCCGGTTCGCCCCGGCCCAGTCCCCGACCGTGTAGTGCACCAGGTACTGCAGGGACCGCAGGATGATGCCGTAGGTGTGCCACCGGAGCCCGTTGTCCAGGACGAACCGCACGCCCTCGTCGGCGGCCCGCGCCGCGCCCGCGAGGTCGCCGCGGTCGAACTTCGCGCGGGCGTGGTGGAACCTGACGCGGACCGCCTGCGAGCTGTCGCCCGCCACGTCGGCGAGTTCCTTGGCCTGCGCGAACAGCTCCGGCACCCGCGGGTCGGCCTCCCGGGACTCCCGGTACAGCCCGAGCGTGACCAGCAGCGCGGCCTCGGCGGCGGTGGCCCCGGCGGCGCGGGCCTCCGCGACGCCCTTCTCCGCGAACTCCGGCATCTCCTCGTCGTCGTCCCGGTAGAGCAGCGACCGGGCGTAGGTGGCGAGGGCCCCGGCGCGTTCGACGGTCGGGGGGCCGTCCGCCAGCATCGCCACCGCCTCCCGCGCGGTCGCCTGCGACTCCTCCATCTCGTCGATGTCGTTCAGGTACGTCGCCAGATGATCGCGGATCTCGGCGCCGAGCAGCCGGTCCGCCGGGTCGGCCAGGCCGACCAGCCGCCGGAGCCGGTGCACGGCGTGCCGCAGTTCCCCGCCCCGCGCCGCCTCCTTCGCGGCGGTGAGCGACAGCCGCACCCGGTCGGTGCCCGCGGCGGTCTCGGCCTCCGGGACGGCGTCCCACAGTTCCAGTGCCCGCTCGTAGTGCTCGAACGCCTCGGCGGGCGCGCCGAGCCGGGCCGCCTCGCGTCCCGCCCGGACGGACGCGGCGAACGCGACGGGCAGGTCGTGCGCGGCGAGGCTGTGGTGGGCGAGTTCGGCGGCGGCGCCGCGCGTCCCGTCCGGGAGGGCGGCGAGCATCCGGGCGTAGTCGGCGTGCAGCCGGGTCCGCTCGCCGGGCAGCAGGTCGGCGTAGACGGCCTCGCGCAGCAACGCGTGCCGGAACGTGTACCCGGTCCCGGACGGGACGAGCAGCTGGTGCGACACGACCTCGCGCAGCGCCTCACCGGCCGCCGCCTCGTCCAGCCCCGACAGCCGGCGGATCGGTTCGTCGTCGATCCGGCGGCCGGCGACCGCCGCGACCCGCACGACCCGCTGCCCGGCGTCCGACAGCCGCTCCATCCGCGACAGCAGCAGGTCCGCGAGTCCGGCGGGCAGTTCCGTGGCCTCGGGCGGGCAAGGGGCGTCGAGCCCCGCGGAGTACAGTTCGGCGGCGTAGAACGGGTTGCCCTCGGAACGCCGGTGCACCAGCTCGACGGCCTCCGCGGTGACCGGCGCGGACCCGTGGGACAGCTCCGCGAGGTAGGCGGCGGTCTCGCCGGGCCCGAACGGGGAGACCATGACGCCGGTCACGTTCGGCAGCCGGAGCAGTTCCGCCACCACGGGCCGCAGCGGATGCCGCCGGTGCAGGTCGTCGGACCGGTACGTGCCGACGAGGCAGACGCGTTCGCGTTGCAGCACGCGGCAGAGGAACGTCAGCAGGTGCCGGGTGGACCGGTCCGCCCAGTGAAGGTCCTCCAGGACGAGCAGGACGGGCCGTTCCCGCCCGAGTTCCCCGAGCAGACCGAGCACCGCCCCGAACAGCTGCTGCTGCCCGAGTTCGGCGGCGCCCGGGTCGGCGTCGCCGTCGGGGAGGAGCCGTCCCAGCACGGGCCGTGCGTCGAGCACCGCGCGGACCGCGTCCGCCTCGGGGGAGCCGCCGTGCGCGGCCGACCACAGCGCGTCGGCGAGCGGCAGGTAGGGCACGCTCTCGCCCAGCTCCGCGCACTGCCCGACGAGGACGGCGCAACCGTCGTCGCGTGCGGCGCGCACCAGCGCGTTCACCAGATGCGTCTTGCCGACGCCCGCGTCGCCGCTGACGAGCACGGCCCCGGCGTGGCCCGCGGACGCACGCGCGAGCGCGGCGGTCAGCTCCGCGAACTCGGCGGCCCTGCCGATCAGCACCAACGGCCCCCTTCGTTCATCCCGCCCAGTATCCCACCCGGTGGACTTCGCGGGGCGGACATGAACGGGCCCCGGATCCGGGGAGGGATCCGGGGCCCGCGAGGGCGGCGCTTCTCAGCCGGCCAGGGCGGGGGTTCGGCCGGTTTCGTGCTCCGCCTCGTCCAGTTCGGCGACCAGGTCGACGTCCGGCTCCGGCTCGACCTCCTCGGCGGGCAGCACCCGCTGGTAGGCGCGGAGCGTCTCGGCGGCGGTCCGCTCCAGCGAGTACCGGGAGCGGGCGCGGTCGGCGGCGGCGATCGAGTAGCCGTGCAGTGTGGTCTCCTCGTTGAGCAGGTGCCGGATCATGCGTCCGATCACGACGGGACGTCCCGCGGGGACGTGCACGCCGGTGATGTGGTCGAGCACCTCGTCGGCGTTGCCGCCCGCCGGGGTCGCGACGACGGGGACGCCGCAGGCCATCGCCTCCAGCGGCGCCGCCGGGCACGGCTGGTGCGGGGACAGGCACAGCGCGAGGCTCGCCGTGCGCAGCAGCTTCGGCAGCGACTTGCGGGGCAGCCGCCCGAGGAAGATCACCCGATCGTTGACGTGCAGTTCCTTGGCGAGCAGCACGAGCCGGTGCACGACCGGATCGTTCTCCAGGTCCTCGCGGGCGGGACCGCCCGCGACGGTCAGCTCGGCGTTCGGGACGTGCACCAGGGCGCGCAGCGCGGTCGCGACGTCCCCGGCCTCCAGGTCGCCGCACACCATCACCAGACGGCGCCGGTCGCCGCGCGGCATCGCCGGTCCGACCTGCGTGAACAGGTCACCGTCAACGCCATAGGGGACGACGCGGATCCGGGGGCGCGGCACGCCCGTCCGGACGAGCGCGTTCGCCTCCTCGACATGCCCGGCGAGGACGATGTCGGCGTCCCGCGCGATGGCCTTCTCCAGCCGGTCGCGGTGCGGGTGGACGGGGAGCCCGGCGCGCCGCTCGGTGGCGGCCACGCCGTGGTAGCTCTGGGCGAAGGGGATGCCGAGTTCGCGGGCGACGGCGCAGGCGGCGATCCCGCCGATCCAACCGTGCGCGTGGACGATGTCGGGGCGACCGGCCCCGCTCCAGCGGCGGCGCAGACCGTCGGCGAACTCGCGGAGGTGCTTCAGCAGCTCGTCGTCGGGAAGGGGGCGGGCGGGCCCGGCGTCGAGATGGACCAGTGCGGCGCCCGGCGCCAGCCGGGTCCGGGCACGCGCGGCCTTGTTCTGGCGCCGGGCGTACACCGTGACCTGGTTCGGCTCACCTTCCGCGGAGAGCGGACGGGTCAGCGAGCGGGCGAGGTCGCGTACGTGGACCGAGTGGAGGTGCTCGCCGTCAAGGTCGGAGGCGGACACGAGTGCGATGTTCAACGGGCGGTGCATACGGATCCTCCGGGGCAACACAGGGGAAGCACGGAGGTATCTGCGTCGTAGACACCTGCTCGATCAGACTCTTATCCGGCCACACCTACCGTCAAACCTCGCGAATCGGATCTCCTGCCCCGCGCGGCCCGCCGATCCGCCTCCGACCAGCGAGGACACCGGACGAGATCCCTGACCGATCAGGAGACGACGGGGAGGGTGATCGCGGACGGATGGGCGGGGGAGTGGAAGATCTCCTGGTCCGCGGTGAGCATCTCGGTGGCGGCGCCGATGGGCGCGCCGGTGCCGGGGTTGCGGGCCACGCGGGGGTAGGCGCCGCTGGCCACCTGCACGCGGACACGATGCCCGCGGCGGAAGCGGTGACCGGCGGGCCACAGTTCGACGGCGATCCGCCGGACGCCGTCCGGCCCCGGTTCCGGTGAGCCGGGGACGAGCCGGCGCATGCCCTCGCACAGGTTCATCGACGCGCCGTCGGGGGTGACGTCGCACAGCCGGACGACGAAGTCGGTGTGCTCGCGGTTCGAACGGATGTGCAGGTCGGCGGTGACCGGGCCGATGATCTCCAGATCCTCGTCGAGGACGTCGGAGGTGTAGGTCAGCACGTCCCTGCGACGTTCCAGGCGCCGCTGGTCGGTGGACGGGTGCGTCTCGCCGAGCAGGGTCGGCCCGCCGAGGAACGGCGTCGGGTGGTTCGGGTCGTACCGGTAGGTGTCGGGCCGGTGGGTGTCGGGCCGGTGGGCGTCGGAATCGGACTCGGAATCGGACTCGGGCGGCGCCTCGGGGGACAGGGCGCCGTCCTCGCGCAGGTGCCAGCGCTCCTCCCGCATCCCGGGGACGGGCCAGTCGGGGAACTCCCGCCACTCCTCCGCGCCGGTGACGTACAGCCGGACGGGCTGTTCCCGCAGCTGGGACGGGTCGTCCAGCAGGTGGGCGCGGAACCAGGCGATCGACTCGCCGATCGAGCCCCGCATCATCCGCTGGTCGGCGTGGAACCACGGCCCGATCGTCAGGTAGGGGCGGCGGCCGGCGGCGCGGAGCGCGGCGTAGTCCTTGATCTGCCAGGGCAGGAAGATGTCGTACCAGCCGCCCGTCATGTTCACCGGCGCCGTGACCTGGGAGACGGTCGGGCTGAAGTCGCGTTTGTCCCAGAACGGGGTATCGGGGCCGTTGATGAGGAGGTCCTGGAAGAAACGCTGCTGCGCGCCGGTCGCGAGCCGGTCGAGTTCGGCGAGGGGACGCCCGGACAGGGTGGCGCGGCGGGCGCGGCGCGGCGACAGCACCGCGGTCGTGATGCCGGACAGGGAGTTCTTCATCCGCGCGGTCATGTCGACCCAGATGAGGGCCGACTCCAGCGCGAACGCCCCGCCGACGTTCACCGCGTCACGGAACGTGGACGCGGTGACCTGCATCGACAGCGCCCGCAGCGCGGGCCCGGCCTCGGCGGCGACGGCCCACTGCACATAGCCGAGGTAGCTCGGGCCGTGCATGGCGAACGTTCCACCGAACCACGGCTGTGACCGAAGCCACTCGACGGTGGCGAGGCCGTCCTCGCGCTCGTCCAGCGCCTCGAACACCCCGCCGGACCCGAAACCGCCGCGGACGCTCTGCACCACGACCTGGAACCCGTGCGACGCGAAGCCCTGCCCGCACATCAGCCCGAACGGCCCGCGCCGCCCGTAGGGGGAGCGGACGAGCACCGTCGGCGCCCGCTCGACGCCCTCGGGGGCGTAGTGGTCGGCCAGCAGGGTGACGCCGTCCCCCGCGGGGACCTCCAGGTCCCGTTCGACCGTGACGCGGTGGGGGCCGTTCCGCAGTCCCAGCGCCGTGACCCCGAGCCGGCGCATCATTCCCACGCCTACCACCTGATCGATCGTAACCGTCCCCCTGTCTCCCCCCGGTCCCCGGTGTCCCGGATGTGCGTCGCGCGCTCCGGGCCTTCACTACGATCGAGGACGCACAACATGGCAAATCGGGACGGGACGGGGCAGGCCGCGGGCCGTCCCGAGGGAAGGGGAGACGCGCGCGTCATGGGTGACCTGAGCTGGGAGCGGATCATCGCCGCCGCGGTCGTGCTGGCGGTGGCCCTGGCGATCGCGGTCGTCCTGCGGCTGCTGACCGGACGGTTGGCGAAGCGGGCGGACGGCACCCGGTGGGACTGGGACGACATGGCCGCCCGGCTGGTCAAGGACCTGGCCGTCCCCGTCTCGGTGATCCTCGGCCTGTGGACCGCGGCGAAGGTGCTGGACCTGCCGCGCGGCACGCTGGACGTGACCGCCAACGTGCTCACCGCCGTGACGATCTTCGTGGTGTCGGTGGCGCTGGCCCGGCTGATCGCGAGTTCGGTCAGCGCCTTCGCGATGAGCAAGCAGGGCGTGGCCGCCAATGTCACGATCTTCGCCAACATCGCCAAGGTCGTGGTGATCGGCGTCGGTCTGCTGATCATGCTGCAGAGCCTCGGGGTCTCGATCTCGCCGCTGCTCGGCGCCCTGGGCGTCGGCGGTCTCGCGGTCGCGCTCGCCCTCCAGGACACCCTGGCGAACCTGTTCGCGGGCGTGCACGTCCTGGCGTCCAAGACCATCGAGCCCGGCGACTACATCAAGCTGGCCACGGGCCAGGAGGGGTACGTCGTCGACATCAACTGGCGCAACACCTCCATCCGGACGCTGTCGGACAACATCGAGGTCATCCCGAACCAGCGGTTCTCCGACACGATCCTCACCAACTACCACCGTCCCGCGCAGGACATGTCGATCCTGGTCTACGCGAAGGTGGCCTACGAGGTCGACCTGGACCGGGTGGAGGAACTCCTCGTCGAGGTCGGTCAGGACGTGATGAAGGACGTGCAGGGCGGCGTCGAGGACGCGAGCGTCCTGGTCCGGTTCGACGACTTCAACGACGCGACCGTCGGCTTCCACGTCATCCTGCGGTCGACGGAGTTCGGCGACCAGTTCCTCATCAAGCACGAGTTCCTGAAGCGGCTGCACCGGACGCTGCGCGAGGAGGGCATCGCGCCGCCCTACTGGCACCACCGCGTCGTCGTCGACGCGCCCGCCCGCGAGGACGAGCTAGCCCTCTGACTCCGCGTCGAACCAGGCGAGGAACTCGGTGCCGCCGAACATCCGCGCCGTGTCGACGGCGGACGGCGACCCGGCCCTGGGGTCGGCGCCCGCGTCCAGGAGCGCCCGCACCACGTCCGGTTCCCGTTGGAGCACCGCGCCCGGGAGGGGCCGCAGCCCCTCGTCGTTCGGACGTTCGGGGTCGGCGCCGCGCGCCGCGAGCGCCCGCACGGTGTCGGCGTGGCCGTGAGACGCGGCGAGCATGAGCAGCGTGTCGCCGCCGTCGTCGGACAGATTCGGCGGCACCCCCGCCTCGACGTACTCGACGAGTTCCGCCGTCCGCCCGGCGCGCGCCATCTCGAACAGCCGGTCCGCGAACTCGTCCATCGCCGGGTCGGCCGCGGCCACGAAGGGGGCCGCGTGGTCCGCGGTGAGCCGCACGCCGAGGCTGTCCGCCCCGTACCGCAGCCGCTTCTCCAGGGCGACGAGCGCGCCGGCCTCGGGAAGGGAGCGGAAGCGCACGTCGTCCGCCAACGCCTTCATGATCAACAGCCCGCGGCCCCGCTCCTCCCGTGGCCCGGGGTCGGGCACGCCCGTGGGGTCGAACCCGCGGCCCGAGTCGATCACCTTGATCAGGCAGCGGCGATCCTGGATCGTGGCGCGCACCGTGTAGCCGACGCCCCGCTCGGCGTGCCGGATCACGTTGGTGCACGCCTCGGTCAGCATCACCTCGATGTCACCGCGAATCTGGTCGTCCACCCCGAGGGCGGTCAGCGCCGCGTCCAGCAGCCTCCGTGTCGCCGGGACACTGGCCGCGTCCCGGGGTAGCAGGAGGTCGAGGCTGATCTCCACGTCCACTCCGTCCTTCACCGTCCTGTTCTTCGTGCCCCACCGGTCACCCTCAAACATGGACGGTCCGGCCGTCGCGGGGGAGTTCAGCCGCCGCCGTCGGAGCGGTCCTGGTCGAGCGCCCGGCGGACCGCCGGGGCCGCGGGGCCCGTCCGCGCCGTCAACTCCGCGATCCGCCGCCGGTAGCGCCGCCGGTCCGCGCCCGGCAGGACGGTCTTCAGCTCGCCCGCCGCGGCCAGCGCGACCGCGGCGGCGTCGAAGCTGTTCACATGGGCCACCGGACGTCCCCGCAGCGCGGAGGACGCCCCGCCCCACAGCGTCTTCACCACCCGGGGATCCTTCACCGTGATCTCGTGCCGCGGGAACACCCCGAGGACCGTGCGCCTGCGCACCCGGATCCAGCCGTCGTGGACGAGTTCGTCGCGGACCGTCCGCACGATCGCCCTGCTGTCCTTGCGCACCCAGTGCTTCCACGTCCGGGGGCGCGGGGACGCGGCGATCTGCGCCAGCACCCCGTACGGGTCGTCGCCGGGCGTCCCCGGGACGGGCCCGCGCCGCCCCTCGCCGAGGCGGCCGTCGAGGTACAGCTCGGTCAGGGCGGCCGCGCGCAGCACGTAGCCGAGCTGCGCGCCGCCCTTGGTCATCTTCTGCTTGTTCGTGTCGTAGGCCAGCAGGAACATCCGCGCCGGCAGCGTTTCCGGAACCCGGATCATGACTCGTCCTCGCCTCCGCGGACCGGCGGGTCGTTCTCGTCCCCCGCGTCGTTCTGGTTCTCGGTGTCGTCCCGGTTCTCGGGGTCGTCCCGGTCGCCGTCGTCGGACTTGCGGGGACGGCCCCGTCCCCGCATCCGGCCCGCCGACGCGGGCATGCGGCCCGCGTCGGCGAGCGCCCGCCGCAGCAGGAACTCGATCTGCGCGTTGGTGCTGCGCAGCTCGTCCCCGGCCCACCGTGCCAGCGCGTCGTGCACCGCCGGGTCGAGCCGCAGCAGGATCTTCTTGCGCTCAGCCACGGGTAAGGGGCTCACTGGTAGAGGCTGCCGGTGTTGACCACCGGCTGGGCGTCGCGGTCGGCGCACAGCACGACCAGCAGGTTGCTGACCATCGCCGCCTTGCGTTCCTCGTCCAGTTCGACCACGTTCTCCTCGTCCAGCCGTTCCAGCGCGAGCTGCACCATGCCGACCGCGCCCTCGACGATCCGCTGCCGCGCCGCCACCACCGCGCCCGCCTGCTGGCGCCGCAGCATCGCCTGCGCGATCTCCGGCGCGTACGCCAGCCGGGTGATCCGTGACTCGATGATGTCGACGCCCGCGGACGCCACCCGCTGAGCCAGCTCCTCCGACAGCTGCGCGGTGATCTCGTCGGCGTTGTCGCGCAGCGAGGTCCGGTCGTGCGCGTCGTAGGGGAAGCTGCCCGCGATGTGCCGGACGGCCGCCTCCGTCTGGAACGCCACGAACTCGACGAAGTCGTCGACCTCGAACACCGCCCGCGCGGTGTCGGCGACCTGCCACACCACCACGGCCGAGATCTCGATCGGGTTCCCGTCCAGATCGTTGACCTTGGCGAGGCCCGTCTCGTGGTTGCGGATCCGGGTCGACACCCGCCGCCGCTCGGTCAGCGGGTTCACCCAGCGGAGCCCGTCGGTGCGGACCGTGCCGGAGTAGCGTCCGAGCAGTTGCAGGACCCGGGCCTCGCCGGGCGCCACGGGGGTCAGTCCGGCCGCGATGACCAGCCCGACGAGCGTGAGCAGCGTGCCCGCGACGATTCCCGCCGCGATCGCGGCGGCGCCGCCCGTCGCGATCCCCGCGACCACGGCCACGGCGGCCAGCAGGATCAGCAGCAGCGCCAGCCCGAGCATCGCCCAGCCGCCGCGGTCGGTCGCCGCCCGCTCCTCGATCTTCGGTCGTGGCATCTCGACCTGCGTCGTCGCGTCCGCCATCCCGTCCCCTTCCTCGTTGTGATCTATCACCAATCTAGCAAAGTGATATCACTTTTCCTAGGGTAGGGGTGTGCCGACCGGTTCGCGCTCCTCGGCGTCCGGGATCACCTTCGGCACGCGGCGCAGCGTGACCAGCGCGAACACCGCGACCAGGGCGGCGAACCCGGCGCTGCACAGGAGCGCGGCGTGCATGCCGTCCACGAACGCGTCCCGGGCCGCCGCACCGACCTCGGCGGCGAGCGCGGGCGGAAGCTCCACGGCCGCGCGCAGGGCCGCGCCGAGGGAGTCGCGGGCGGCGGACGCGGCGGGCGCGGGCACACCCGCCGGCAGGTCGAGCACGTCGCGGTACACCGCGTTCAGGACGCTGCCGAGGACCGCCATACCGAGCGCGCCGCCCAGTTCGGTGGCGGTCTCCGAGATCGCCGACGCCGCCCCGGACCTGCCCTTCGGCACGGACGCGAGCACGGTGTCGCCGGTGACCGTGAGGCCCATGCCCATGCCGACGCCCGACAGCAGCATCATGGGGACCATCGCCCAGTACGAGGTGTCCGTCCCGACGGTCAGGAAGAGCCCGAACCCGCAGGCGGCGAGCAGCAGCCCGGCGGCGACGACGCGGGCCCGGCCGAGCAGGGCGATCAGCGGCGCGGCGAGCAGCGCCCCGCCGACCATGGCGCCCGCCGCGCCCGGCAGCCCGGCCAGGCCCGCCCGCAGCGGCGACCAGCCGAGCGCCAACTGGAAGTACAACGAGAAGATCAGCGACTGCGCGACCAGGGCGAACATCGCGAACATGGTGGTGACGACCGAACCGGCGAACGCGGCACGGCGGAACAGCCGGACGTCGATCAGCGGCTCGTCCAGCCGCGTCTGCCGGACCAGCAACGCCGCCAGCGCCACCACGCCCACCGCCGCCGAGACGGGGATCCGGGCCTCGTCGAGACCGTGCGCGGCGGCCTCCTTGATCGCGTACACCAGGCCGAGGACGCCGACGACCGACAACGGCACGCTGAGCAGGTCGAGCCGTCCGGGCACCGGGGCGCGCGACTCGCGCAGCACGACCGCGCCCGCGACCGACGCCAGCGCCATGATCGGCACGTTGATCAGGAAGACGGAGCCCCACCAGAAACGGTCGAGCAGCGCGCCGCCGAGGACGGGTCCGAGCCCGACCCCGAGGCCGACGACGCCCATGAACGCGCCGACCGCCATCGTCCGTTCCCTCGGCTCGGTGAACGCGCGGCGGATCAACGACAGGCACGACGGCATCAGCGTCGCGCCCGCGACGCCCAACACGGCGCGGGCCGCGATGAGCAGTTCGGCGCTCGGCGCGTAGGCGGTCACGGCGGACGCGGCGGCGAACAGCGCGGTCCCGACCAGCAGCAGCCTCTTGTGCCCGATCCGGTCGCCGACGCCGCCCATCGTGATCAGCAGCGCGGCGAGCGCGAAGCCGTAGGCGTCCGCGATCCACAGCAGCTGGGTGGACGAGGGGCGCAGGTCGGCGCTGAGATGCGGGACGGCCTGGTTGAGCGCGGTGAGATCGATGTTCGGCACGAGCGCGACCAGCAGGCAGATCGCGAACGTGCCCCACTTGTGTGCGGGGGTGTCCATGCCCGTGACCTTCGCGGGCGGCGCTGACCGTCCGCGCACCGTCCGCTGACGGTCCCGAGGCCCGCAGGTCGGCGGACGGTCGGCGGACGGTCAGCGGACGGCCAGCAGCGCGTGCGCCTCCTCGCGGGACAGCGCGGCGCCCCGGCCGAACGCCGCCTCGTACGCCGGATCGCCGAGCAGGCCGCGCGCCCCGGCCGCCACGCGCGCCGCGTCGACGTCACCGGCGACCTGGACGCCCCGGAGCACCGCCGACGCGCCGAGCAGCGTCGCCGCCCGCTCGCCGTCGCCCTCGGCGACCGCGACGCCCGCCAGCCCGACGCCCGCGTTCGCCCGGTACATGAAGATCGGATGGTCCAGGGACATGTCGAGGGCCTCGAAGAACAGCGCGCGGGCCCGGTCGTGGTCGCCGTCCGCGGCCGCCAGCCGACCGAGTCCGACGAGCGCCGAGCCGCGGACGGCGGCGGCGATGAACCGTTCGGAGGCGTACCCGCTCAGCGCCGTCTCGTAGAGCCGCCGTGCCGCGGCGACGTCCCCGCGCAGCCGCGCCACCTCGCCGAGCCCGTGGTAGCCGCCCGCGACCTTGTCGGGGGTCCCGGCGCGGCGGGCCGTGTCGATGCCGCGTTCGAACTCGGCCCGCGCCGCGTCCAGGTCGCCGTCGAGGATGTGCACGAAGCCGCGCTGGTACAGCAGGTCGGCGGTGTCCTCCAGCGCGCCGAGCCGTTCCATGAGCGAGACCGCCTCGTCCAGCAACTCCAGGGCCCGGTCGCGGTCACCGCGCCGCGCGGCTACCTGAGCGAGCGGGTCCAGCGAGTTGGCCGTGCCCCAGCGGTCGCCGCACTCCCGGAAGCCGCGCAGGGCCAGGGCGCCCGCCCGCTCCATCTCCGCGACGTCGCCGTTCGCCTGCGCGATGAACACGTCGCTCATCCGCACCAGCGCCCGCGACCACGGATCGTCCCCGACCTGCTTGGCGAAGATCTCCAGGTCGGTGCGGCCGGGTCCGGCGGTCAGGGCCCACAGGACGATGGCGACCGGATGGGCCAGTGGCCGTTCGATCCGCCGCAGGAACGCCTCGGCCCGGTCGAGCCACGCCACCGTGCGCTCCCCGGTGACACCGCCGGCCACGGCCGAGGTGACGCACAGGACGTACTCCTCTTCCAGGCCTTCCGGCGGGTCGTCGACCGCGTCGAGCAGTTCGACCGCCAGCGGCGCGCCCTCGACCCGTCCGCGCAGCCACCAGTACCAGGTCAGCGCGGCGGTCAGCCGTAGCGCCGGCGCCGGGTCGGCCCGCACGGACCGTCGCAGCGCCGCGTGCAGGTTCCCGTGGTCGGCCGCCAGCAGCTCCAGCCATTCCAACTGCTCGGACCCGCGCAGTCGCGGGTCGGCGCGCTCCGCCAGCGTGAGGAAGAACGCGGCGTGCGCCCGCTCGAACCGTTCCGTCTCACCCGCCTCGGCGAGCCGCTCCGCGCAGAACGCGCGGATGGTGTCGAGCATCCGGTACCGGGTGCCGTCGCTCAGCACCAGCGACTTGTCGGCCAGCCCGGCGACGAGTTCGCCCGCGTCGCCGACCCCGCAGACGTCGGACGCCGCCGCCAGCGTGAACCCGCCGGAGAACACCGTCAGCCGCCGGGCGAGCGTCCGCTCCGCCTCGTCCAGCAGGTCCCAGCTCCACTCGACGACGGCCCGCAGCGTCCGGTGGCGGGGCGCTGCCGTCCGGTCGCCGCGCGACAGCAGCCGGAAGCGGTCGTCGAGCCGCGTCGCGACCTCGGTCACCGGCAGCGAGCGCAGCCGCGCGGCCGCCAGTTCGACCGCCAGCGGCAGCCCGTCCAGTGCCCGGCAGATGCCCGCGACGGCCGCGGCGTTCCCGTCGTCGACGGCGAATCCAGGACGCACCGCCTCCGCGCGGTCGAGGAACAGCCGTACCGCCGGGTACGCCGCCATCTCGTCCGCCGGGACGCCCTCGGGCGGCGGCTCCAGCGGCGGCACGGGCAGCAGCGCCTCACCGGTGATGCCCAGCGCCTCCCGGCTGGTCGCCAGCACCCGCAGCCGCGGGCACGCCCTCAGCAGCCGGTGCGCGAGTTCCGCGACCGGCGCCACGACATGCTCGCAGTTGTCCAGGACGAGCAGTGCCCGCCGCCCGTCCAGCGCGGTGACCAGGCGCTCCACCGGGTCCGGTGGCCCACCGGGCACCGGCCGCATCCCGCCCTCCCGCAGCCCGAGCGCCCCGAGCAGCGCCTTCGGCACCTCCCCACCGCCGACGGGGGCCAGGTCCACGAAGCAGATTTCCCCGTCCTCCCGCTCCGCCGCCTCGACCGCCAGCCGAGTCTTTCCCGCTCCGCCCGGTCCGAGGAGGGTGACGAGCCGCCCGTCCATGAGCATCTTCCCGACCCGCCGCAGTTCCTCCTCCCGTCCGACGAAGCTGGTGAGCCGCGCCGGAAGGTTCGTCCGGGCCGCCCGCGTCGGCTCGCCGCGCAGGATCGCGACATGCGCGTCGGCGAGTTCGGGTGACGGGTCGGCGCCGAGTTCCTCGGCCAGCAGCCGCCGCCCGGCCTCGAACACCCCGAGCGCCTCCGCCTGCCGTCCGTCGCCGTGCAACGCCCGCATCAGCAGGGCCCGCGCCCGTTCCCGCAGCGGCTGCGCGTCCACCAGTTCCCGCAGCGACGGGACGACCGCGCCCGCGTCGCCGTCAGCGAGCCGCGCCGCCGCGAGGCAGACTCACCCGTCCGCCCGGCGTCACCAGCACGTCGTGGAACGACACGTTCGGCAGCAGCCGCCGCGTGAACGCCATCGGCAGGAAGACCAGCAGCCGGTCGGCGAGCCACGGCTCGACGCCCGCCCCGGTCAGCCGGTGCCACACCTCCTGGTCGCCGGGCTGGCTCCGTCCCCGCGCAGAACGCGGCGACCCCCGCCTCGACGGCTCCGTCGAATCCCACTAATTCGATCATCGCGGAACCCTATCGCGGCCGGTGGCACCGACGAGACCGCCCGGTCCGGGGGACGGGCGGTCTCGGCCGGGGGTCAGCGCAGGGGCCGGAAGAAGGCGCGGACGTCGGCGGTGAGCAGCTCGGGGCGCTCCAGCGCGGCGAAGTGACCGCCCTCGTCGAAGTCGGACCAGTGGACGATGTTGTTGGCCTGCTCGGCGTACCTGCGGATCGCGACGTCCTCGGCGAAGCAGGCGACACCGGTCGGGGTGGTCGGGGGCTCGGTGTTCCAGGAGCCGTCACCGTGCATGTTCTCGTAATACATGTTGGCGGCCGAGCCGATGGTGTCGGTGAGCCAGTACAGCATCACGTCGGTGAGCATCCGGTCGCGGTCGATGGCGGTCTCCGGAAGGTCGGTGGACGGGTACGTCCACTCCTTGAACTTCTCGACGATCCAGGCGAGCTGACCGACGGGGGAGTCGGTGAGCCCGTAGGCGAGGGTCTGCGGCCGGGTCGCCTGGATCTGGAAGTAGGCGCTGCCGTCCCGGTTCCAGTTCGCGAGCCGGTCGAGGCGGGCGCGTTCGCGGTCGTCGAGGGCGGCCCTGTCCTCGTCGGGCACGTCACCGAACGGGATGAAACCGTAGGTGGCGGCGTTCACATGGACGCCGACGACGCGGTCGGAGTCGATGCGGCCGAGTTCCGGCGCGACGAACGCGCCCATGTCTCCGCCCTGCGTGCCGTAGCGGTCGTAGCCGAGGCGGCTCATCAGCTCGGCGAACGCGCGGGCCACGCGGTCGGTGTTCCAGCCCGACTCGCGGGTCGGGCCGGAGAAGCCGAAGCCCGGCATGGACGGGATGACGACGTGGAACGCGTCGGCGGGGTCACCGCCGTGGGCGCGCGGGTCGGTGAGGGGGCCGATCATGTCGAGGAACTCGACGACCGAGCCGGGCCAACCGTGGTTCAGCAGCAGCGGCAGCGCGTCGGGCTCGGCGGAGCGCACGTGCAGGAAGTGGACGCTCTGCCCGTCGATCTCGGTGATGAACTGCGGAAACTCGTTCAGCTTGGCCTCCTGGGCGCGCCAGTCGTAGGTGGTGCGCCAGTACTCGGCGAGTTCGCGCAGGTAGTCGGTGGGGACGCCGCGCTCCCAGGCCGCGCCGGGCAGGGCCGCGCCCCACCGGGTGCGGGCGAGCCGGTCGTGAAGGTCCCGCAGATCTGCTTCGGGGACGTCGATGCGGAACGGACGAATCTCGCTGGCGGCGCTCATGTTGCTCCCTGTTTGGAACGGATCGTTCTGTTCTCATACTAACAGAACGGAATCATCTATTCCAGTCAGGAGTCGAACGAGGGGCTCCGGGGCGGAGCCGGAGCGTCCCTACCTCACTTCTTGCCGGCGGGCTTCTCCGTCGGCGGTCCGAAGGCGGCGAGGACCGGCTCGGGACGCGTCCGGAACTCCTGCCGGACCAGGACGAAGTGCCCGTTCACCCAGTACGGCCGGGCCTCCTGCTTGATCATCTCGTGGACGCCGGCCATCGACGTGGGGATCGACAGCAGTCTGGTCGACCGTCCGGTGCGCGGGTCGAGGGCGACCACGGCGCCGGGGTTGGGGGAACGGCGTTTCAACGTGAGCGGTGGATGCGCCGCGATCAACCGGCCGCCCTCCCAGGCCACCGGGACCGGCTGGGCCTGCGCCCCGAGGTCGCTCTCCCACAGCAGGCGTCCCGTGCTCAGATCGTGGGCGACGACCTTCTGTCCGCTGAAGGTCCCGGACGCCACGCGCAGGTACACCGTCGTCCCGTTGAGCACGATCCCGTTGCACCAGGTGACCTCCCCGTCCGGGCAGTGGACGAAGCGGCTGGTGTCACGGCTCAACCTCACCCGCCCGACCGGGGCGCCGGCCTCGTCGAGCATCATCACTTCCTGGACCTGACCGCCGTACCCGTCGCCGAGGCCGACGATGACGGGGTCCGTCGAGAAGATCCCCGACAGACCGGTGTCCTCACCGAGCTGCCGGGTCCATCGCGGCCTGCCGTCATTCGCGCCGAGCAACTGCATCGCGGTGGTCAGGCCGCCCCGGCACTTGAGTTCGGCGACCAGCGCGGCGCCACCGCCGACCCCTGAGTACAGGCAGCCCTTGAGCAGCCCGATGTGCCGCCAGACGGGCCGGCCGTCACGCAGCCGGAACGCGTTGATGCCCTCGTCCTCCCGCTGCACCGCGACGGTCTCGTCCGCGATGACCACCTGGGTCTCCTTGTCGTCACTGGAGTCCCACGGCGGCAACGGCCGCTGCCACACCGTCGCGCCACGCCCGACGTCGATCACCTGCACGCGGTCGCATTCGAACGTTCCACCACCGTGCAGCACCGCGATCCGGCCGCCCGACATCACCTTGGACGCGGCGCACAGGTCTCCGGGCAGCGCCACGGCCCAGCGCCTCGTCCCGTCCACGACGCCGTACCCGGTCACCTGCCGCCCGGCGGCGAGCACCAGCGCGTCCCCGGACGGCCACGCCAGGGGATCGTGCGGACTCGACGGCGCCCTGGCATTGTCGAGCCACCACGCCAACCTCGCCGTCGGCCCTGACGATGTTCCGCCACCGAAGAAGACGTCCCGCACGACGAAGAACGCCATGACGGCGAACATCACCGGAAAGATGAGAAAGACCAGGTACCGAGGGTCCTGAAGCTTCCGGCGACCCCGTTCAGACCCCGGTGGCAGAGCAGAGGAGTCAAATGGCGAAGGCACGCGTAGTTCCTACCACGAAAACCATTCCCGAGACGCATCCGGGACCGATTCGTGTTAACTCAATCAACAGACAGATCAAGAGACATACTGGTTTGACGACCACCCCTGCGGCCTACGGTTTCCCGAAAGCTCGTCACCCGGCGGCTTTCCGGGGCCTCATCTGAGAAGCCGTGAACGGGCGGGGCGGGTTGGACGTCATCGGCGTGCACGACCGGCTGATCGAGGACTATTCGAGATACACCTCCTCCCTCGTCCAGGTCCGTGACGTGAAGATCGCCGAGCATCTGCGGCACGAGCATGAGGACAAGGTCCACTGGCCTCCCACTGCGCACGCTTCTTCCGCGCGAAGAAGCACGAGTCCGACGATGGCGCCCGCACGCTCACCCTTCACCAGCACCAGCGGGACGCGATCGAGACCGCGAAGTCAGGTGACAGCTACGTCCTGACGACCGGCACCGGGTCCGGCAAGACTGCGGGACGCCCTGCGACGTGCCCGGCCTCCAGTGTGTCGGCACCTCGGCCACCATGGCGAAGGGCGCGACGTTCGCAGAGGCCCGAATGCGGATCGCGGCCGTCGCGTCCAGGCTGTTCGGCGCGGACGTGCGACCGGACCGGGTGATCGGTGAGACCCTGCGCCGCGCCACGACGGAGACCGACCCGTCCCCGGACGACCTTCGCGCCGCAATGACCGCCGTCCTGGAACAAGGCCCGGCCCGCGCCTACGAAGCCCGGACCGCTGACCCGCTGTTCGGGTGGATCGAGACGACGTTCGGCCTGCGCACCGAGGACGACAGGTTCGTCCGCCGCCGCCCCCGCACGCTCCCGAGTGCCGCAGGGGATATGGCCGCCTTCGCCCATGAACCGGGAGACAGCACTGCGCCGTTCGTGTGGGATGAGGGACGGCGGTTCGCGATGCAGGCTGAGTTCGATGCCGCCTACTCTCACCTCTATGGCGTCAGCCGTGATGATGCGGACTACATCATGGACAGCTTTGGGGCGTTTCGGCGCAACGATCCCGAGCGGTTCGCGCGTACCAAAACGCCGATCTCGGATGTCTACGATGCAATGGCGCAGGCGATGGAGACGGGAGAGCCGTACGAGACCATCCTTGACCCGCCCCGGAGAAGGGCCGCGCCATCCAGACAGGTGGGCGCGGACGGCCAAGAGATGCCAGCGGCCTTGGTACGAGTCGAACTCGTCCAAGGCCACTGATGTTCGGAGGGGTCAGAAACCGTCAGTGCGGATCGCCTGGAGGAAGGTCCGCCATTCGTCCCTGGTGAACTCCAGAGTTGGGCCCTTGCCCTGAAGCTTGGTGTCGCGGATGCCGATGGTGCCCCTGTGGCCACGGGTCACCTCGACGCACCCGCCGTCAGGGTTGCTGTGCCGTGACTTGCGCCAGCCGTGGAAGGTCTTCGTCACGTACCCAATCCTGTCAGGTGCCACGACGAATGTGCTCGAGGAGACGAGCCCATTCGGCCGGTGAGAACTCGAGGATGGGGCTGTGGTGAAGCTTGGTGTCGCGGACTCCGATGGTTCCGTGGATTGCTCGGCCCACCTCGATGCAGTGGCCGTTGGGTTCGCTGTGGCGTGACTTGCGCCAGCCGTGGAAGTGCTTGGTCATGTGTCCGATTCTGTCTAGTCGGTGAGCCGGTTGGCTACCCGATCGAAGAAGGCGATGCTGTCCTCGGTGGATAGCGCGACCTCCCGGAGGCGGTCGTATATTCCGGTATACCGGGCCACCTCGCCGCGTTGGGTAACCACGAGATCCGTGGTAACGGTGTCGACGATTGCGATGGGTGGGTCGGCCGGTTCGGCGAACTTGTACAGGTAGAAGGATGACTTCGGGAGGAAGCCTCCAGGGATGCGGGCGCTGTGCAGCAGCACCCGAACCGTGATCCGCGCGTCGTCTGAGACCGTCGTGATCATGTGCCGGAGTTGGGCGATCATTACCCGTGGCGGTACGGCCAAGCGGTGAATCACGCACTCGTCCAAGATGGTCTCGTAGGACGGGCCGTCCGGTCTGAGGAGTTCGCGCTGCCTGTGCTCGCGGGCTTCGGCCATCCGTTCTGGCTGGTAGTCGAGAGTCCTGTGACTCTGGTCCAGTTCGACGAGAGCCTTGATGAACGGACGGCACTGGAGCGCGCCGGGCATCGCGGTCTGATCGTAGCTGCGGACGGTCTTGGCGTTGTACTCCAGGTCCGCCGCGAGCTTCTGCCTGGGGCCCATGGACATGCCGTACCGGTCCCACCAGCCCTTCTGAGCGGCCTCGTGAGCGAGCTTGATGAGTCTGTCGTACTCGCTGCCGGTGATTTCGAGGAGGTTGAGCATGTTCATGATTTCGGCGAGGTCCGGGCGGCCCTGGGCGTTCTCCAGCCGGGAGACCTTTGAGCGGGTGTAGTACATGAGATTGGCTAGGGCGTCGGCCGTGAGGCCACGGCTCTCGCGGAGTTTGCGGATCTCGACCGCCAACTGACGGCGGCGGACGTAGGGGCTTGGCATGATCGTCCTCCCGATATCGCGTCGGACATGATCCGTGGTGATCGCTATCCCTGTGCGATCCTTTGACTATCGAGCAATCATATGGTCACGCTCGGTCAAAGCCGCGACATGTAAGCGCGGGATCGAAAATCGGCACGTCCACGATTCGAGCACCATAGATTTAAGCCCACTCAGTCGACACCAATATCTGTCGAATGGCAGCAAATGTCGGATTCAGATTCGAGCGTTCGCGCCTATCCTCCACCGCATACCGGCCGAACTGCCCAAAACAACCACATGCAGGCAAGCAGGCCGATCTCTCCCAACTGCGCCCCCGCCTCGCTAGTGCGTGAACGGCAAGGTTCGTTCATCTGCGGCGTGTCGGTTATCCGGCCTCCCAGAACCCCGACTCGCCGCAAGTGAACGCATCCAGTGAACCTTGGCGGACACCGGGACCGGTCGCTCTCTCCAGACCGCCGCTCTCAGACCGTCCCCGAGGAAGGTGCAGCAGACGCCTCGGCCCGCCGCGCCGCCAACCACTCCTCGGTGTACGCGACCGCCTCATCAATGAACTGCTCCAGCCCCGCCCGACCGAGATCGGCTTCGGTGATGAGGTGGAGGAGGACGTAGACCTCGACATGAAGGGCGACACTCACGTCGTCCGGGCCACCGTCTTTCAACGGGGGTGCGCCGATGGCGCGGCGGATCATGTCCTCGGCCACGAGCGGGTTGATCAGACCCGCCTCCTCGCCAGAATTGATCCGTAGCTCCGCTACGAAACGCACGATGTCGCCTACGGTGTAGATTGGTGCGAATTTTCGGCGCACAGCGACGTTAAATGCCCCATAGAGCAGCGACATGTAGCCTGCCGCCGTCTCATCGTCCTTTTGCATCTCGCTTTGTAGGGACGCCCACGTCACCGGCCCCTCCAAGAGGAACGCCCGTAACGCCAGGATATTTTTCTCGCGAATTTCGACGGCTGAATAGTCCACTATTCAAGCATCTCTTCCGCGTCCGCACAAATCTTTCTCATGAAGGCATTGAGTTCAGCTTCGTTGTAGCGGGCCTGTGCCACCAAACCGGCCAACAAGATGATTTGGTGGCGTGTAATGGCGCTGCTATCTATCCCGGAAAGCGAGCCCTTGCCCAGTGCATGCAGGATGATTTGCTCTGCCACGTCGGGGTTTACTTCGTCTGGAGAAGACTCGCTTCTTGCGCGTACCGTAGCGATGAAGTCGATGACCTCAGAACGATCCGCAACTTTGCCGTCTTTGACAAAGCGCCGCTGGATCGCTTCGAAGAGTCCGGCGGCGAGCAGCGCCGCGTATCCGATGTGATCGGTCTCGTCGAGTGCGTTGAACAGCCGAAGGTGCTCTTCTGCGGGTCGTCCCGCGAGTTGAACATGCAGGGCTTCGACTTGCCTATCGTTTATGGTCATTCTTCCTTGTTCCTAGATCGTTTCCTCAAGCCGAAACCTAGACGAACTAGTTCCGTCCCCAAGATGACGCTGCCGATGATACCGACCAGCGCGTCGCCAGCCTTGAGTGGCTGTTCCACGCTGTTGATATGGTCCGAAATGTTACGACCAATGCATGGCTGTGACTTTGGGGGACGTGCATCGAATTGTTCGAGCGCAGGCTTGGCGGTCTCGTTGACGTCCTTCTTGAAGGTTGGGCCGGCCTCCATCATCTCCCGGCGTAGGTCCCTAGGACTACGTGGCCGCTCGGGGTCTCGCTCCCGCGGGTCGCGGTCTGCGGGGTCGTCCTCGGGGCGGCGGAGCTCGCCGCGTCCCGGCGTATCGGTGTGAACCTCATGGCGACTCGATGGAATCGGCTTGCCGTCGCTGTCAACAGGGATGGTGATGCGTTCCTTGTAGCGGCTAGGCTCGATTTCTGTCGACTTTTCTCCATGGGGAGCTAACTCTTTGCCAGATTTCGTCGTTTCACCGGATTGGCCGGAGCGTTTAGTCTCTTGGATCGTCGGCTCGGTGTTGTCGTCTTCGGCTTTTTTACCACGGTCGTCGTTTTCGGCGCCGGGTTCTTGCGCTCCGGTGGGCTGGTCGGTGGTCTGGCCCTCGGGAGCGGATTCCTGTTCGCCGGGCCGGTTGTCGGGTGGGGACGGTGTGTGGTCGGTGTCCCCGTCCGGGGCCTGCGGGGTGTGTTCGGCGTCGCGTGTCGGCTCTGTGGTGTGGTCACCCGGCCGGGGGTCACCTGGTGTGGTGTCCGGGCGGGCCTCCGGCTGCCCTGGGGATGCCTGATCGGTGGCCTGTCCGGTCTGCTCGGGCGGGGTTTCGCCGCTGTCGCCCAGAGAGGCGCGTGCGTCCCGGGTGTCCTGCTCGGTGGTGGCGGGTTCGGGAGCGTCCTGCCGGGGGAGGGGCTGGTGTTCCCGGTCTTGGGGGCGGTCGGCCTCGGTGGTCCGGGCGGCTGGTCCCTCCTGATCGCGTTCGCCGGAGGCGGTGCGGCTGTCGTCGGAGGTGCCGTCGTCCTTCTGCGGTTCGCTCTGGTCGTTGTCCTGCCTGAGGATCTCGGGTTTACCGGCCGCTTCGCCGTTCCGGGATGTGGCGGGCCCGTCCTCACGGTCGGTGGCGGGTTCGGTGCCGTCGGTCTGGCGGTCCTGTGCCGCGTGTTGTTGGGCTTCGCGGGCACGGGCGAGACTCTCCAGGCGGGACGGCTGCTCGGGTGATCCCGGCATGTCGCGTTTGGGCCATTCGCTGGTGGCGGGCTGTTCGGCCCGTCCGCTCTCGGACCCGGCTTCGCTGTTACCGGAGTCGCGGTCCTTGCCTTCGGGTGTCTGGGCGGCGGCGGGTTCGTCGTCGCGGTCCCGTCCGGCGGTGGCGCTGGAATCCTTGGTTTCGCCCCGCTGGGTTCCGTTGTCCTGCTGGGCCTCACGAGCTCGCGCTTGGCTTTCCAGCCGGGACGGCTGCCCGGGTGATCCCGGCATGTCGCGGTACTGCTGGTCGCGCGGGCCGGGCCGTTCGCCCCCACCTTCGCCGCCGGAGTCGCGGTCTTTGCCGCTCTCGCGTGGCTGCCCGTTGGTGGTCTGGGGCTTGTCGTGGCGTTCCCCGCCCGGCGGGCCCCCGTTGTCCTGCTGCGCTTCGCGGGCGCGCGCCCGGCTCTCTAACCGGGACGGCTGCTCGGGCGAGCCGGGATTGTCGGCCGGGGGCGTGTACGGCCGTTCGGACGAGGATGACTTGTCGCTGTTCTCAGTACGGGTGTCGGTCCCGCTGCCCTGCTCCACGCCCACGCTCGCAGCCCTTCCGGTTGGGGGACGCGAACCGGCCCGGACGAGATCGTCCAGCGAACCGCTCGCCGGGCGTGCCCCTCAACGCGCGGGGCCGACATCCAAGGGCACACCGCCCCCTATGAAATCGCGCACGTCCAAACTTTGCACCCTTCAGAATCACCCACACCGCACCCGCCCTCCGCCTCAGCCGCCGAGGTGCCCGAAACGCAACGGCTTCGTCCTGAGAGTCGGTGTTGACATGGCGAACCGAAGCGCGAACGCTGACCATTCAAGCGATACGACAACGCACTATTTGTCCGAATTGAACTAAGGAGACCCCGCCCATTCGCCGCTCCGGACGCTCCCGGAACGACTCGCCTCAAGTAGGGTCACGCACGGTTGGAGTCAAGCGGCTGTCGCAACGACGCTCTCGCCGAGCGCTCGGGCAGGGTGTCCAGGCGCACCGGCCCCGCGCACGTCGGGGGAGGACGAACATGAACCAGCGGCAACGACCCGCAGCTCACTCCGCCAACGGACCGAACCTGGTCTCGTCATCGATCAGGGCACCGTCGTCCGCTCAGCTTCTCCCGTCAAAACCGTGCTTCGCCAATCTTCTCCGACAAGTTTCGCCCGGCGCCGTCGGTCAGGATCGCGTTGCCTGGCCCACGCCCGGCTACGACGGACCCGCCCCGAAAAGGATCCCGCGTTCCCACCTTTTCCGACGCCATCCGGCACGGTGCGTGGTCGGCGGGTCCGGGTCGCCTGCGCTTGCGCGTCCTGGAGCGAAGCGCGGCGCTGCCGTCGATGTGGTGCGTGACGTTGCCCTCCCCGTGCAAGCTTCGCTCTCGTCACCAACACCGGCGTTGATTGCGCTGCGGCGTATCCGGGCCTGGGGACCGACCGTCAAGCCACCGACCTCGGCCGGGCCCAGCCCCGCCCCCACCGGCCCACGCGCCGGGGTCTGCGGGACGGGGAGCCGCAGTTGTCGGGCGGGGGCGCGTACAGCCGTTCGGAGGACGCGGGGTCGTCGTAGGTCTTTCAGTGCGGGTCTCGGCGCCGCCGCCCTGCTCCACGCCCACATTCGCAGGAGAAGGGCCGAAGACATTCTGTACGGGGATCATCTTGAGAGTGGGGGGCCTCCCCGACCGGATGGAGCCGGGAACAAACGGGTACCTCGCCTACTCGGACTTTTCAAGACCGAAAGGTTCTGTGCCACGGTCGACACCTGGACGGGCCACTGCACCACCCCCACGTCGAACGGCGCGCGGACGGGTTCGGGGCCGGGGAGTACCCTGTCGGCAAACGGGGTTGCCATACGGAGTTGCTCCGCCACGAATACATCGCGGACGCCCTGGTCACGTCAGGAAAGTATCTGTCATGTCGCCCTCTGTCGCCCACGGTCGTCGGCTCGCCTTCGGGGTGAGTGCGGTGTTCGCTCTCCTGCTCTCTCCTTTAACGGCGATCTTCGCGACGCTGATCGGTCTGGTGGGTTTCCTCAGCACGTTGCTCATGCCGAAGAGCCGGAGAGCGACCGTTGCCACGGCCATCTTTGGAGGGCTCGTCGTGGGCAGCATTCCGTACCTCGTGGGCGGTTTGCTCGTCCAGTGACCGGATTGGCCGGTTGCCGCGCAGCGGGGCCGGTCATTGCCTGGTGACGACGGCACCGGCCACCGCAAGGCTCGGCTCATCGGAGCCCGAGCCTTGCGGTGGCTCCGCCGTTCGGGGCGCCTCGCCCCGCCCGGCGAGCGGTCAGTTCTCCTTCGCCAGCAGGCGCGCGCGTACGTCGATCTCCATCGGTTCGTTGGGCGGAAGCCCGTCGACCGTCCGGGTGGCGAGTAAGTACGTGTACTCGCTCTTCTGGTCCGTGCCAATGCGTCGAACTGCTCCGCGAACGGCCCCAGCTCATCCTCTACGGCCCGCCCGGCACGGGGAAGACCTACCTGGCGCGGCACCTTGCCCGCCACCTGACCTTCGGCCGACCGGAGTGCGTCCAACTCGTCCAGTTCCACCCCGCCTACTCCTACGAGGACTTCTTCGAGGGCTACCGGCCCGCGAAGGCCGACGACGGCACCGTCTCGTTCGACCTGGTGCGCGGGCCGTTCCGCAGGCTTGTGGCCGCCGCCCTCGCCCACCCGGGACGGCCCTACGTGCTGATCATCGACGAGATCAACCGCGGCGACCTCGCGAAGATCTTCGGTGAGCTGTACTTCCTGCTGGAGTACCGGGACGACCGGGTCAACGTCCTGTACGGCGCCGCGGACGACCACGGCTTCTCCCTGCCGCGCAACGTCATCATCATCGGCACGATGAACACCGCCGACCGGTCCATCGCCCTCGTCGACACCGCCATGCGGCGACGGTTCTGGTTCACCGAGCTCCACCCCGACGCGCCGCCCGTCCAAGAGATGCTCGCCCGGTGGCTCCACCGGGAGGAGATGCCGGACGAGCCCGCGCGGCTGCTCGCCGAGCTCAACAGCCGCATCGAAGACCGCGACTTCAGAATCGGCCCGTCCTATCTGATGCGGAACCGCGCGGCCACCGAGGCCGGGCTGGAACGTATCTGGCGAACCCAGATCCTCCCGCTGCTGGCGGAACACCACTACGGTGACGGCACCGACGTCCCCGCGCGGTACGGACTGGACGCACTGCGCAGTGGGCTGACGTGACCGTCGTCCGGCTCCGGGAGAACGGTCCCTGGACCGAGCACGAGCTCACACCGGAGCAGGTCACCGCCCTGTCCGCGGCCGGGCTGGCGCGCGTCGCGCCGGGGCCGCGCCCCGGGCTGTGGCGGGTCCGCGACAACGGCCTCGTCGGCGCCGCGAGGGTTGGACCCACGGGCGATCCGGTCGAGATCCGCGTCGAGCCCAAGACGCCCATTGACCGGCTCCTCTTCCTGCTCGGCCACGCCCGCGGCGTTCGCGGGTGGCGGCAGGAGGAGGTGGACGCCGGAGGGCGGCCCGACCTGCTGCCCGCCCTCGCGCACGCGTTCGCGCGGGCCGCCGAACGGGCCCTGCGGCAAGGCGTACTGCTCGGCTACCGCGAGACGGAGGAGGCCCTGCCCGTCGTGCGTGGACGCATCCGCGTGGCCGACCAGCTCCGGCGGCGCCACGGGTTCCCCGTTCCGGTCGAGGTGCGCTACGACGACTACACCACCGACATCCCCGAGAACCGGCTGCTGCTCGCCGCCGCCCACAGGCTCCTCGTCCTGCCGGGCGTCCCCGCCGCTACCCGTGGGCTTCTCCGTCACCTGTTGATGCGGTTGGACGGGGTGGAACGGCTCGTCCCCGGCCGCCCGCCGCCCGCCTGGAGCCCGTCCCGGCTCAACACCCGATATCACACCGCGCTCGGGTTGGCGGCCCTCGTCCTGCGCGGAGCGTCCTATGAAGTCGACGACGGCACCACCGTCCGGGTGGACGGGCTGATGCTGGAGATGTGGCGGGTCTTCGAGGACTTCGTCTGCGTCGCCCTCGCCGAAGCGCTCCGTCCGTACGGGGGCACGGTGAAACTCCAGGACAAGCGTCACCATCTGGACCGCGCACGCCGGGTACCTCTCCGACCCGACCTCGTCGTCAACACCGCCGACGGGCGCCCCTCGACCGTCGTCGACGCGAAGTACAAGACCGGGGACACGCCCCAAGGCGACCTGTACCAGGTTCTGGCCTACTGCACGGCGATGAGGCTCGACCGTGGCTATCTGGTGTACGCCTCGAAAACCGAGACGCACACCCATGTCATCACCGGCACCGACGGTCTTCGGGTCGCGGAGACCGCGCTGGACCTTTCGTCGTCCCCGGACGGGCTCCGCGCCCAGGTCGAGCGGCTCGCACACCGGATCGCCGCGGTGGATGCCGCCGTCGTACGCTGACCGCGCTCATCCCAGACGCCGGCCCAGGGCGGCGCGGGGCTCGAAGAGCGGATCGGTCGGCCGTTCCCCGTTCGCGGCCCCGCTCACGGCTGCGTGATCATCTCGGCCCGCCGTGCGGCGAGCCAGTTGCCGGTGTAGGCAACGACATCGTCGATGAACCGGTCCAGTTCGGCGTCGGAGAAACCGGCCTCGGCGACGAGGTAGAGCAGGATGTGGGCCTTGATGCCCAGGACGGTCGTCAGGTCCTGCGAGCCGTCGTCGTCCAGTGGCGAGGCGTCGACGGTATGGCGGATCACGTCCTCGGCCACCAGTGGGTTGATCAGGCCCGGCTCGTCCTGGTGACTGATTCGCAGCTCCGTGACGAACCGCATGATCTCGGCCGCGTCGCAGTTCGGCGGGAACCTTCGGCGCACCGCGACGCTGAACGCCCCGAGGAGCAGGGACACGTACCCGGCCGCCGTCTCGTCGTCCTTGCGGAACTCACCGTGGAGGGGCTGCCACGCCGAGGGCCCGTCCAGCAGGAAGTGGCGCAACGCCATGATGTTGTTATAGCGAATCTCAACCAGCGAATAGTCCATTGACCGGGATCTCTTTCGCTTCGGTACCGCGCTGAGCAGCGTGCGCACACGAACCGAATCACGATCGGGAGCGCCGCATACTCCGGCGGGTGCGGTGGTCGGGGGCTTCGCCATTCTTACCACGGTCTTCGTCGAAGGCGAGGCTGTGTTCGTAAAGTTCGTAAAGATCGTACGGTCCGGCGCGCCGGTCCGTGGCCTTCCTGCCATGACCGGACCACGGACTCCGCGCGCCGTCCGTGGTCAGTCCGTGCGGTTGTCCTGTGCGTCCGGGGGGTGCGCGCCGCGGGCGGGTCGGTGGCGTGGACGGTCGGTCTTGGGTTCGACGCGGATCGACGAATGGCCGTAACCGGTCCTGCGGGTGGGAAGCATGCCGGGGACGCTCTCGCTCGCCATGAAGGCCAGGCTCTGCCGGAGGTACTCGCGGGGGCCCGGGTTCAGGTGGACCGCCCAGGGCGGGTCGGGCTCGTGCCGCAGCCAGGCGTAGCAGGCCAGGGCGTAGCCGAACTCCCGCTGGGTGAGGTAGCCGAGCCGTGCGGCGCCGTCGTTGCGGGCCGCGTTGAGCATACGGTCGTCCAGGTGGCCGAGGGGTCGCACGGACCAGCCCCGGGCGGCCGCGCCGAACCGGAACGCGGCGTTCGTGGTGAAGATCCCGAAGCCGAAGAACACGGTGAGCAGGTCGGTCAGCCGCTCGCCGTCCTTGCGGTCGGGGTCGACGCGGCCCTCACCGAGAAGCCGGACATGGGACATCTCGTGCGCGATGATCGCCGTGAGGTACCGCGCGTCCGCGGCCTCCGTACGGTCCAGGCCGATGATCGTCTGACCGTCCTCGACCCGGTAGTGCCCGACGACGCGTTCCGTCCTTCGTTCCGCCGACCCGTCTTCGTTCGCCCGGTCGAAGAGTTCCAGGGTGAGTTCGGACGCGACGATCGCCATCACCTCGCACACTCCGGCCACCAGGTCCGCGATCTGCGCGGGCGTTCCCGCGTACCCGTGGGGCAGGAAGCCCGAGGTCGGCAGGACGGGGCCGCGCACGATCGGCACCAGGCCGAACTCGTGGACGCACCAGTTCAACCACTCCTCGATCCATGCCCGCTGGGCCAGGCTCACCGGGCATTTGGTTTGCTCCTTTCGTAGCCAAGGGGGTGGTTCTTCCGAATTTCTGTACATCATGCTCCCGCCCGATCCGTTTCGACGTGGGTCGGCAGCATTCTCTCCGCGTACTCCCCGAATCTGGCCACGGTCGGTGAATAGGGGAGATAAGAGGACCTGCGCCATTCGGGAGGACGAAATTTGTACAGGGGAAATTCGGAAGTCTGACGACCGTCCGTACCAATCCTCCGGCCGGGGGCCAGGTGTGCGAATTCTTCGTGCATGGGCGGCGACATCCTGTGACGATCGATGCGCGGACCTGGGGTGACCCCCGAACGATCCGCAACAGATGTCCGTCACGACCCGAGGTGTTCTGATGTCCCTGACGATGCATCCGGCAACGGAGTCCGCGCCGCTGTGCTGGCGGCGGTCCTTCCCCGGCGGGGCCGAGCAGGCCCGTGCCGTCCGCCGGTTCGTCGGCTGCCTGCTGGCCGACTGTCCCTACCTCGACGACGTGCTGCTCGCCGCCGACGAACTCGTCGTCAACGCCCTGCGCCACACCAAGTCCGGGCAGGACGGCGGCTTCTTCGTCGTCGAGATCGCCAGGGACGGCGGGCGCGTCGCCGTGTCGGTGGCCGACCAGGGCGGGCCCGGCGAGCCCGCCGTGCTCGACGCCGCCGAGCTCGCCGAGTCCGGGCGCGGGCTGCGCACCGTCTCCCACACGGCGGCGAGCTGGGGCTGGTACGGCAACGACCAGGGCCGTACCGTCACCGCCGTCTTCGTGGGGAGCTGGGCCGCGTGAACGAACCCGCCGCCTGGACGCACCACCAGGTCCACCACCAGGTCCACCACCAGGTCCACGCCGCCATGACCGCCGCGATGCGCGCCGACGTCCACGCCATCGAAGCGGCACTCGTCCGCACCGGGGACCTCGACCTTTACAGCCGCGAGTTCGTCGCCGGGTCCCGGCGTCTCGTGCTCGCCGGCACGGCCGCGCTCACCTGCGTGCTCTCCGCGCACCGGCCCGGCGACGACCCGCACGGTGGGCAGGTCTGCCGCGGCTGCGACTCCCGCCACTGCCGCACTCTGCACGGCGTCGCCGACGTCCTTGCCGCCTACACCGTCCACCCGGGGACCGTCGACCGCGCCGAGGCGTGGCGCCGCGCCGACGCCCACTTCGGTCGCGGCGCCCTGCCCGTCCCGGTGATCATCGAGGAGTTCGCGGACGGGTTCATTGCCCGCGCCGCCGACGGCCCGCAACGACCCCGCCCCACTGCTGACCGTCGACCGGCACACCGGGGCGCTCAGTCGCTGGCTTTCCCTGCCGTTCGAAGTCCGCGTCCGCGAGTACACGCACTGCCGGGCGGGGTGGTAGGGGTCGGCCGGATCCGGAAACGGCCGTGTCACCGCTTTACCATCTCTGTCATGATGTGTTGATTTCTGTCGGTCGACCAGTTCGGACGAAAGGTCTCGGCCATGGGGGAAGTAGGGCCCACTCCGCCGTCGGGCGTCGACACCGCGGTCCCCAACGTCGCCCGGATGTACGACTACTACCTGGGCGGAAAGGACAACTACGCCGCCGACCGGGAGGCCGCGGAGAAGGTCATCGCGGCGATGCCGGGGTCGCGGATCGGGGCGCGCGCCAACCGGGCGTTTCTCATGCGCGCGGTCCGGTATCTGGTGGGGGAGGCGGGGGTCACGCAGTTCCTCGACATCGGCGCGGGGCTCCCCACCCAGAGCAATGTGCACGAGGTGGCGTTATCGGTGAATCCGGCCGCCCGTGTCGTCTACGTCGACTGGGACCCGACGGTCTGCGCGCACAGCCGCGCGCTGATCCGGAACCCGCGCCAGGTGGGCGTCGTCGAGGGTGATCTGCGGTGTCCGGACGCCGTCCTGCGCCACGAGACGACCCGGGCGCTCCTGGACTTCGACCGTCCGATCGCGGTGATGATGGTGTCGATCCTGCACTTCATCGCCGACTCCGACGATCCCCCGAGTCTCGTGGCGCGGTACCGCGACGCCACCGCCCCGGGAAGTCACCTGGTCGTCTCGCATCTGACCGGGGATCTGCTGGAGAAGGCCGTCCCGGAGGAGACAGAGCGGGCCAAGGAGGTCTACCGCCGCACGGCCAGCCCCGTCCACCTGCGGTCGCACGAGCGGATCCGGGAACTGTTCAAGGGGTACGACCTGGTGAGTCCGGGGCTGTCGTGGCTGACCGACTGGCGCCCCGACGAGCCGACCCCGGACGGCTCCACCGTGGTGAGACTCGACGAACGGCGCGGCGCGCCGGTCGAGGAGGCCCCCGGTTACGGCGGTCGGATCCCGGCCTACGCGGGCGTCGGCCGCAGGTCCTGACCGTCCGGGGCCGGGAGGTCAGGCGGCGGTGCGCTTGGCCATGCCCTCGACGGCGGGGTCGAGGCCCCAGGTGAAGATGGTGTGCGGGTGGACGCGGATCAGGTCCGGGCCGAACGGGGAGCCCGGCGCGGGGTCCTCCACGAGCGTCTCGGCGCGGCCGCGGATCTCGATGCCGCGGACGTGCCAGGGCCGGACCGAGGCCAGGTCGTCGATGACGAGGGCCACCTGGTCGTTTCCGGCGATGTTGCGGTACTTGCGGGACTTCGTGAGGTTCCAGCCCCGGATGTCGAAGGCGCCGATGTCGGCGTTGTAGGTGTACCCGACGGGGTTGTTCTGCGGGTCGCCCTTGGGGCCGACCGTGGCCAGCCGGCCCAGACGCTGGGTGGCGAGGTAGTCGCGCTCGATGTCGGTGAGGAACATGGCCCCAGCATGGAACCTCAACTCATCTTCAGGTCAAGCGCGGCATTTGGCGAGATATTCGCCTCCGGGAGACGTGCTCCTTCTGTTGGTATCCGAAGATTTGCTGTGAACTGGATGTCATGGTGCGGCGGGTTCCACGAGGGAGCCACGTACCATGCCGGAACCACCCCGTTCTCTTGCCGACCGTGTCGCACACCGCTGGTTCAGGGTGGTCCTCGCCGTTCTGGCCGCGGCCGTCCTGCTCGGAGCGCTCCTCTCGTGCGGAACGGGTTCGGACGAACCTGAACAGGCCGGGCGGCCGGGGACGACCGTGCCGCCCACCTCGGCTCCGCCGACGCCGCCACCACCGCCGCGGACGCCACCTCCGCCTCAGCCCGGTGAGGAGTCTCCGGACCCCCGCCCAGGGGACGGTCTCGACCCGCGCTTCGCTACGTGCGCGCAGGCCAACGCCCACGGCTACGGCCCCTACGTCAGGGGCGTGGACCCCGAGTACTACTGGTACCTCGACCGTGACCGTGACGGCATCGACTGTGAGCCCTGGACGTACTGGCCGTCGCCGAGCGAGCCGCCGAGTGAGGAGCCGAGCCCCCTGCCGAGCGAGCCGCCGAGTTCCCCGCCGGATGAGGTTCCGGATCCCTCGTCGCCGGATGAGGCGCCGTCCGACGGAGACACGGGCACGGAACCGCCGTCACCTCCGAGCGAGGAGCCGCCGGAGCCCGGGGAGCCGCCGTCCGACACCGAGCCCGGTGGGGAACCCTCGGAGCCGGCGCCGGGAGAGCAGCCGTAACGCGATCGTCCGTCCCCGCGGTGGGCGGAGATCAGGACGGGGGCGTCAGGGAGAGGATGAGTGCTCGCAGGCGCGGGGACATCTCGTTCGGCAGGTCGTCCAGGGCGTACCAGCGGGCCTCAAGGATCTCCGCCGCGTCCAGATCGAGGTGTCCACCGGTCACGCGGGCCTCGTAGTACGTCTCGATCCGGTGCCGGAAACCGCTGGCGACCGCCGCCGGTGGGCCGCCGACCTTCACCTCCAGGGACGTCTCCTCCCGCACCTCGCGGGCGACGCCGTCCTCCAGCCGCTCACCGGCGTCGACATAGCCGCCGGGCAGGCCCCACGCCCGGTACGCGGGCCAGAGCCGGTGCCGCAGCAGCAGGACGCGGCCGTCGTCGTCGCGGACGATCCCGCCCGCGTACACCAGGAAGGTCCGGTGCCGGAGCCGGGCGAGGCGCCACTGCGTCCGCCCGCCGAGCCGTCTCCAGGCCCGCGCGGTCGCGGCGGCGAACCGGATCCTCATTGCGCAGATGGTAGCCGTTCAGTCGGTGACGCGGAGGACGCGGAGCTGGTCGGCGACGAGCCGGTAGTAGCCGACGAGCGTCACCAGCTCGTACAGGCGGGGAAGGCCGAGGACGTCGGTCGCCGCGGTGAAGCCGTCGTCGGTGAGGTCGCCGCTGGCGGCCAGCTCGCGGGCCGCGGCGAGGACGGCGATCTCCACCGGGTCGTCCAGGCCGCAGTCGCCGCCCGCGCGGATCGCGGCGAGCTGGTCCTCGGTGATTCCGGCGTGCAGCGCCGCGTGGCTGTGCACGGCCCACTCGTACTCGGAACGTTCGTGCGCCGCGACCGCGAGGATCGCCAGTTCCTTCTGCCTCGGGGTGAAACCCGTCCCGAAGCGGACGGCGGTGCCGAGTTCCTGCAGCGCGTTGCCGAGTTCGGGGCTGAGCAGCATGCCGTTGAACGGGCCGCGCAGCCGTCCCTCCTCGTCGGTGATCGGGAACGGACGGCTCGTGGTGGCGCGGGCGCTGTCGAGGAGCCGGTCGTAGAGGGCGCGCTGTTCGGCGGTCAGGTCGGCGGGCCGGAACGCGTCGACGCGGGCAGGCATGTGTTCCCCCGGAAAGAAAGGTGGTCGGTCAGCGGGCGCCGGCGGGGTCGCCACCGGTCTGAAAGCTGTTGTGGTAGGCGAAGACCCGGCGTTCCTCGGCCGTGAGGGTGCGCATGACCTCGGTACGCCACGGCGTGTTCGTCGCCGCCCGGTAGGCGTCGCCGTCGAAGACGCCCGGATCGTCGATCTCGTGGAGGGCGAGGAAGCGGGGCGCGTCGCCGTCCACGAGAGCGTACCGCCGGGTCCGGCGCCAGCCGGGCAGCGCGTGCAGGGCCGGGATGTGCTCCTCGACGTACCAGGCGTGGAAATCCGGTTCCCGCGCGGGCTCGACGGTCATCGCGCGGGCCAGCAGGATCGGCGGCGGCGCGGCGGCGGGCGCGCCGTGCTCGTCCACCAGTGCGTAGATCCGGCGGTCGAGGACCTCCAGCGCGGCCATGACCGTGGTCTCCCGCGCGCTGCGCCGCTCGCGCAACCGGCGGTACTCGGGCGTCTGGAGAACGTCCAGGTCAAGGTCGTACCATGCGAGCCAGGACGGCGCCCGGCCGTCGACGGCGCGGTACCGGTGACCCTGGTGGACGCCCGGCAGGGCGAGCCGTGCGGGGCCGTGCTCGCCGTCGTACCAGTCGTGGAACGCGTCCTCGTCGCCGTCCCGTGGCTGGGACAGGACGTAGAGCAGACCTTCGGTCCCGCCCTCCCGCACGTCTTCGGGCACGATGGGCCTTCCTTGCTCGGCGAGGTCCCCGGATCCCGGGGACCGTCCCGGATGCCGGAGACTAGGGTTGTCCACGGAATCCGTTCTACTGACGAACTTTCGTGCGTCGGTAGATAACATTGGAGTCGGGAGTTCAGGAATGTCAAGGCAGGACCCGGATGTGATCGACTCGGTCGAGAAGGCGTTCCGCGTGCTGGAGGCCTTCTCGGCGGACCATCCGACGCTGACCGTGAGCGAGGCGGCGGAGCTCACCGGCCTGTCCCGGGCGACCGCCCGGCGCATCCTGCTGACCTGCGTCCGGCTCGGGTTCGCGGAGGTGGACGACCGCCGGTTCCGGCTGCTGCCGCGCGTGCTGCGCCTCGGTTACGGGTACCTCGCCTCACTGCCGATCTGGGAGCGCGCCCAGCCGCACATGCGCAGGCTGGCGGAGGAGGCGCGGGAGTCGTGCTCGGCGGCCACCCTGGACGGCGAGGAGATCGTCTACGTCGCCCGCGTGCCCGCCAAACGCAGCATGTCGATCGTGCTGAACGTGGGCTCGCGGCTGCCCGCCCACCCGACGTCCATGGGACGGGTCCTGCTGGCCGCACTGCCCCCCGACCGGCTCCGCGAGCGCATCGGCACGATGCGGCTCGACCAGCTCACCCCGCACACCATCACCGACCCGGCCGCGCTGGCGGCGGAACTCGACCGGGTGCGCGAACAGGGCTACGCGGTGGTGGACGGCGAACGCGAGGAGGGCGTCCGCTCGGCGGCGGCACCGGTCCGGGACGGTTCGGGCGCCGTGATCGCGGCCATCAACATCTCGGCCAACGCGGGCCGCGTCTCGGTCGCCGACCTGTACGAACGCTTCGTCCCGCTGGTCGTGCAGGCGGCCGACGCCATCTCCCGGGACATCGACTTCGTCCCGTCGAGCTAGTCGCGGCCCACTTCGCTCGCCTTGCGGCCCACTTCGCTCGCCTTGCGGCCCACTTCGCTCGCCTTGCGGCCCACTTCGCTCGCCTTGCGGCTCGCTACGTGACCGTTCCTGAAGCGAACGCGGTATCGCTTCGCGATCCGCCCGGCTCCGCTCGCCTTCGGCTTCGCTGCACGGGTAGTTAACGCGTTTGCGGGCTGAGGTCGCTGTGTTCTTGCAGGCCTGGCCGACTGCGCTCGTCTGGCGGCTCGCTGCGTGGCCGGGTCTGGGGCGAGCGCGGTATCGCTTCGCGTTCTGCCCGGTTTCGCTCGCCTTCGGCTTTGCTGCACGGGTAGGTAACGCGTTTGCGGGCTGAGGTCGCTGTGTTCTTGCAGGCCTGGCCGACTGCGCTCGTCTGGCGGCTCGCTGCGTGGCCGGGCTTGGGGCGAGCGCGCATCGCTTCGCGATCTGCCCGGTTTCGCTCGCCTTCGGCTTTGCTGCAACTGGCGGTTACGCGTTCGCGCGTGGGTTGAGGTCACTTTGCGACAGGTCCTGCGCGTGCTTCTTGGGCAGGGTCATGCCTGACGGCTCTCGCTTGGCGGGCTCTTGACCCTGATCGGTACGTCGGTCACACTCGCCTTCTAACCGGCGTACATCTGTGCGACTGACGAACAGAGGTGGAGCGATGTCCAGGGCCACGTCCGCGCTGCGGACCGCCTTCACCACGAAGCTCTGGCTGACGGTACTGGTCGCCCTCGCGCTCGGCGCCCTGCTCGGGTTGGTCGCGCCGGACGCCGGGGCGTCCATGCAGCCGCTCGGCGACGGCTTCATCTCGTTGATCCGGATGCTGGTCGGCCCGGTGATCTTCTGCACGATCGTGACCGGGATCGCCTCCGCCGGCGCCCTGGCGGGCATGGGCCGCGTCGGCGTCAAGGCCCTGGTCTACTTCGAGATCATCACCACCATCGCGCTGATCATGGGTCTGGTGGTGATGGACGTGCTGCGTCCGGGCGACGGTGTGCACGCCGACCCCGACGCGATCAAGCTCACCGGCAAGGCGAGCGAGTACGCGGCGGACGGGGAGAACCAGCACTGGTACGACTTCCTCGTCAACATCATTCCGGAGAGCGTGGTCAGCGCCTTCGTGGACGGGAACGTCCTGCAGATCCTCCTCGTGTCCGTGCTGTTCGCCATCGCCGTGAAGATGATGGGCGAGCGCGGCGCCCCCATCGCGCGCGGTGTGGAGCGGGTCGGCGAGGCCGTCTTCGGCATCGTCCGGCTGATCATGTACCTGGCCCCGATCGGGGCGTTCGGCGCGATGGCCTACACCACCGGCAGGTTCGGCACCAAGACGCTGACCAGCCTCGGCGCCTTCGTCGGCCTGTTCTGGGCGACCGGGATCGTGTTCTGCCTGCTCGTGCTCGGTGTCGTGGCGAGGCTCTGCGGCATTCGCATCCTTCCCCTCTACCGCTATTTCAAGGACGAGCTGCTCATCACCCTCGGCACCGCCAACTACGAGGCGGTCATGCCGAAACTCATCGAGAAGCTGGAAAAGCTGGGTTGTCCGCGGCCCATCGTGGGGCTGGTCGTCCCGTCCGGTTACGCGTTCAACTCCGACGGCGTCTGCCTCTACATGGGGTTCGCCGGGCTCTATATCGCGCAGGCGTTCGACATCGGCATGTCGTTCTGGCAGCAGCTCGGCCTGCTCGCGGTCTTCCTCATCACGTCCAAGGGCGGCGCGGGCATCGCCGGCGCGGGTTTCGTCCTGCTCGCTGCCAGCCTCTCCACCACGGGCGTCATTCCGGTCGCGGGAATCATGCTCATCTTCGGTGTCGACCGGTTCCTGTCGATGATGCGCGGCATCGTGAGCCTCTGCGGTCAGATGCTGGCCAGCATCGTCGTCAGCAAATGGGAGGGCGTGTTCGACCGCGACCGCGCCATGCTGGTCCTCCGCGGCGGTACCCCGACCGACGACCCGGCGCCCGCCGACCCGCTCCCGGCCGCGCCCGTCGGCGGCAAGGCGTGACCGGACGGCCGGGACGCGGTGAACCCGAGGAATTCCGACAGGGGAGTGCGGCGGTAATGATCGTTCATTGGTGGTCACTTTCGCAAGGAGTCCCGGAAATGTCCTGAGATGTCAAGATCTCAAGGGCGAATAGTGACAAATGATGTTGATCAGATCGTAAGCTTCGGTGAATGGCGGCGAGGGTATAATTTCGACGGCATAATTCGATACCTCGCCCCGGAGTGCAGATGCGTCCCATCCGCCCCAGTCTGGTCGCCTTCGGCGCGGCGACCCTCGCCGCCGGATCCCTGCTCTGGCCCGCGTCCGCCTCCGCGGCCGCCACCAGCTATGTCGCCCTCGGCGACTCCTACTCGTCCGGCACGGGGGCCGGAAGCTACGACCCGGCCAGCGGGTCGTGCACGCGCAGCGCGAACGCCTATCCGAAACTGTGGGCGGCGGCGCACGAGACCGCGTCGTTCAAGTTCGTCGCCTGTTCCGGGGCGACGACCGCGACCGTCATCAGCGGCCAGCTCGGCGCGCTGAGCTCGTCCACGACGCTGGTCAGCATCTCGGTGGGCGGCAACGACGCCGGGTTCGCCGACGTCATGCAGACCTGCGTGCTGAACTCGGACTCGACCTGCCAGAGCCGGGTGACGCAGGCCGAGACCTATATGAAGAACACCCTGCCCGGCCGGCTCGACTCGGTGTACTCCAAGATCCGCGACAGGGCGCCGTCCGCCCGTGTCGTGGTGCTCGGCTATCCCCGGCTCTACCAGATCGTCAACGGGTGCGTGGGGCTGAGCACGACCAAGCGCAAGGCGCTCAACCACGCCGCCGACACGCTGGCGGGGGTGACCGCCAAGGCCGTGAGCCGCGCCGGCTTCACCTGGTCCGACGTCCGGGACGAGTTCTCCGGGCATGAGCTGTGCTCCGGCGACGACTGGCTCAACGCCGTCACGATCCCGCTCGACGCGTCCTACCATCCGACCGCGCGTGGCCATCGGCTCGGCTACCTGCCCGCTCTGACCGGCTCCGTCCGCGCCGCCATGAAGCGGCACACCCAAACCTGATCTACAACGTAAAGGCGGTCACCGGCGAAGCGTGCGGCAGCTCAGCACGCCCAGGGGGACCGGCGCCCAGAACGTGACGGCCCGGAACAGCAGCACCGCGTGCAGGGCCGGGCCGGCGGCGAAGCCGAGCGCGGCGAGCGCGGCCACCAGCGCGGCCTCGGTGGTGCCGACGCCGCCGGGGGTCGGGATCGCCGATCCCGCCGCCGCCCCCACCAGGTAGGCGGTGACGAGCGCGAGGACGTCGGTCGGGCCCGCGCCCGTTCCGGGCACGGCGAGGACGGACAGCGCGAACGCCAGACCGAGCGCGAGCGTGGTCGCGGCGGACCCGGCGAGGGCGACCGCCAGGTCGCGCGGGCGGCGGCACAGGTCGGTGACCCCGGCCGCGGCCCGTCGCAGCGCGGCCCGTCCCAGCGGGGAGCGTTCCGGGGCGGCGCGGGCGGCGCGCCTGGCCCACAGCGCGGCGGCGGGCAGCAGCACACCGCCCGCGACGAGCACCGGCACGGACGGGACGAGTCCCACGGCCGCGACGGCATGGCTGCCCAGCGCGTCCAGCACGCGGCCGTCGCCGCCGCCGAGGCCGAAGGCGGCGACGAGCAGCAGCAGATCCGCGAGCACGCTCGCCACCTGGAAGACGGTGACGGCGATCGCGGCCTGCGGGAGCGGCAGGCCCCGGCAGACGAGGTAGCGGGTGTTGACGGCGACGGCGCCGAGCCCGCCCGGCGCGACACGGTTGGCCGCCGCGGCGGTCAGTTGGGTCAGCGTCGTCTCGTACAGGGGGATCGGCCGGCCGGACGCGGCGCGCAGCGCGACCGCCGAGAACACGAAGTGCAGCGCCGACAGCAGGACCAGCGCGGGTAGGAACGCCCAGCGCATCCGGGTGAACGCCGTCGTCACGCCGTTCATCGCCGGGAGCGGCGGGCCGCCGGCCAGCAGCACCGTGACCAGAGCGGCGGCGAGCAGTGCCCCGACTATGGCCCAGCGGGTCCGGCGGGTCCGGAGGGACCGCCGGAAAGGGAATGGTGTCGCGGCGTCCGCGCCGGGACCGGGGAGTCCGGCGGGCGCCGCGCGTTCAGCGCCTGCGGCGATCGTCTCCACACCTCAGTGATCGACTATTTGACTGAAGGGTACGCGACCTTCAGACCTGCGCGGTGCGAACGATGGGGGACGTTCGGGGCGTCCGGATCGCCTGTGCTCGCGGGGTTCGGGCGGCGCGGCGGTCGGGCGGAGGGTTTCTTGCGCGGCACGGCTCATTGGTCCACGCCATAGTTGAATTTCACACTATGATTAGGCTCCGCTACAGGACGTGACGGTCGCATGACCGAACTTTGGAGGACCGGGGGAGTGAGAGCATGACCGGCGTACATCAGCGGCTGGGTGAGCGAATCAGGCACCTCAGAGGGGGCAGGTCCGGCCGGGGCGGGCGCCGGCCCGGCCCGGCCACGGCCTCCGGCGGCCGGGCGATCGTGCTGACCTGTGGCGACTACCTCGCGATCGCCGAGCATCCGGCGATCACCGACGCCATGATCGTCGGCCTGCGGTCGGCGGACGCCACGGCCCCGCTGCCGGGCCCGTGCCTGCCCGACGAGCATCCGCAGATCGTGCTCGGCGCGGAGTTCGCTCGGCACATGGGCGCTCGCGCGGGGGTGCTGTGCCCGTCGGGCTGGGCGGCCGGCGCGGGCCTGATGCAGGTGGTCGCGGGGCCGGAGGTGCCCGTCTACCTGGACGTTCTCGCGCACCTGTCGCTGTGGGAGGGGGCACGGGCGGCGGGCGCCGAGCCGGCGGGGTTCCGCCACAACGACCTCGTCGACCTGCGTCGCCGGGTCGAGGCGGCCGGTCCGGGGGTGATCGTCGTGGACGCGGTCTACGGCACCGACGGTTCGGTGGCGCCGCTGCCGGCCCTGGTGGAGTTCGCCGAGGAGCACGGGTGCCTCCTCGTCGTGGACGAGTCGCATTCGCTCGGCACGCACGGCGAGCGTGGTGAGGGCCTCGTCGCCGCGCTCGGGCTCACCGGCCGGGTCGACTTCCGCACGGCGAGCCTGACGAAGGCGCTGGCCGGACGGGCGGGTCTGATCGCCTGTGACCGTCCGGGGTTCGTGGACTACTTCGCGCACGCCGCGCTGCCCGCGGTGTTCGGTTCGGCGTTGCTGCCGCATGACATCGCGGGTCTGGCGGCGGCGCTGAAGGTCGTCCGGGACGAGAACCGTCGCCGTGACCGGCTGCGTGTCGTCACGCGCCGGCTGCGGGACGGGTTGACCGAGCTCGGCCACCGGTTGGTGGAGTCCGACACGGCGATCATCGCGATCGAGGCGGAGTCGGAGGCGGACGCGACGCGGGTGCGTGACGCGCTGGTGTCGGGTGGGGTCTACAGCGCGGCGCTGTTCCCGCCGGCGGCGTCGGCGGGGCGGACGCTGGTGCGGCTGTCCGCGCACGCGGGTCTCAGTGACGGCGATGTCCGCCGGGTGCTGGAGGTGTTCGCCCGGACCGGTGAGCCGGTGGTGGCGTCGTCGCGGTCCGGGCGGTCCGTTCGTCACGGTGCCGGTCGCTCGTAGGCCGGGGGGTCAGGTGGACAGTTCCTCGGTGAGCGCGGCGGTGAACGCGTCGACGTCGTCCTCGGTGGTGTCGAAGGAGCACACCCAGCGGACCTCGCCGGTCTTTTCGTCCCAGATGTAGAACGGGAACCGTTTGCGCAGCCGCTCCGCCGCGGCTTTCGGCATGACGGCGAACACGGCGTTGGCCTCGACGGCCTGGGTGATCCGGACGCCGGGCACGGTGCGGGCGGCGTCGGCGAGGCGGCGGGCCATGGCGTTGGCGTGGGCGGCGTTGCGGAGCCACAGGTCACCGTCGAGGAGCGCGGCGAGCTGTGCCGACACGTACCGCATCTTGGACGCCAGTTGCATGCTCGACTTGCGCAGGTACGGGACGCCCCGTGCCGCGTCGGGGTTCAGGACGACGATCGCCTCGCCGAGCAGCAGCCCGTTCTTGGTGCCGCCGAACGACAGCACGTCCACGCCGGCGTCGGTGGTGAGGGCGCGGAGCGGCAGGTCGAGGGAGGCGGCGGCGTTGGCGACGCGCGCGCCGTCCATGTGCAGGGTCATGCCGTGCTCGTGCGTCGCGGCCGCGATCGCCGCGGTCTCCTCCGCCGTGTAGACGGTGCCGAGTTCCGTGCTCTGGGTGATGGAGACGACGGCGGGTTGTCGTCGTTGGACGTTGCCGAAGCCGGTGGCGTGCGCCTCGACGAGGTCGGGTGTCAGCTTGCCGTCGGGGGTCGGCACGGTGACGAGCTTCAGGCCCGCGATCTTCTCGGGGGCGCCGCACTCGTCGGTGTTGATGTGGGCGGACTCGGGGCAGATGACGGAGCTCCACCGTTCCGACATGGCCTGCAACGACACGACGTTCGCGCCGGTGCCGTTGAACACCGGGAACACCTCGGCCCGTTCGCCGAAGTGGCGCCGGACGATGTCGCGGAGCCGGGCGGTGGTCGTGTCGTCGCCGTAGGCGGGTTGGTGCCCGTCGTTGACGGCGGTGAGCGCGGCGAGGATGTCGGGGTGGACGCTCGCCTGGTTGTCGCTGGCGAACGCCGGGCCGGTGCCGGTCGGGGACTGTGTCATGGGTGCATTGTCCGGCACGGTCGTTCGAGGCGTTTCGTCGTCCGCTGCTCAGCCGTCCGCCGTTCGGTGTTCCGCCGTTCTCACGCGGGCCGGTCGGTGATGTTCTGGATCGGGGCGGGCGCGGTGTCGGCCGGGGGTTCGGCGGTGCGCAGCGCCATGCGCGCGCGCATGGCGTCCACGTCGTCGCCGAGCCTGGCGAGGTTGGCCTGCAGGTCGCGCCACAGTCCGGTCCGGTGTTCCAGTTGCGCGAGCTTGGTGCGCAGGTCGGCGATGCGTCGTTCGGCGGCCTCGAGCCGGGTCTGGTGGCCCGCGGTGTCGCGGCCGGTGCGGATCAGGCTGGTGGCGACGGCGGCCAGGTCGCGTTCGGTGTCGTCCATGCGCTCGTCGATGCGCGGCAGGAGCCGGTCGTTGAGCTGGCCGACGAGGGAGTCGAGTTCGGTGCGGAGCGTCCGCAGCTCGGTATCCTGGTCGCGGACGGTCTGTTCCAGACTCGCGACACGTTCGGTGTAGGAGGGGAGGAACCGGCCGAGTTCCGCCGACCGTTCCAGATCCCGCCCGAGTCTGACGAGAAGGCCCACGCCTTCTCGCAGCTGACGCTCCGCCTCGGCGGCGGCGCGGCGGACGAGACCCGGGATCACGGTCATGGCGCTCCCTCCAGGGGACGGCTTCGATGGATTCCTCCTAAACTCTAGGCGAACCACGTCTGAAGATTTTGTGGACCGGACGTTTTATTTCGGCCGTCCGAGCCGGTTTCCGGCGTCCGTCGGGCGGGGTGCCGGACGGCACGCGCACAGCCCGCGGCGGACGATGAGCCGGGCGCGTTCGGTGGTGTAGTCGGCCCGGTTGCGGGCCGGGCGGACACGGTGGCAGGTCAGGCAGAGCATCGGTCGTTCGTCCTCCCGTGGCGCGGGGAGCGGCGGTACCGGCGGCGCCCCGTGCGCGTTCCCCCGAACAGCCCATATGGGGCGACGCGACCCCCGAACCGGTCCTGCTGCTCCCGGCGTCGGCCACGTTAGGCGCCCGAAGGTTGCATGCACGTTGCGGTCGATCGGTCACTGTCCGTGTGAGATTTCGCGGTGGGAACCCCGGAAACGGTTGCGCCGCCACGCGGATGGCCCGATCCTCGGACGGGCCGGGGAAGCAGTCGGAGGATCGGGGTAGTTCGGGGAAGGAGTGGTGGTGGTGCACAGTCCGGTGGCCGTCCGGCCGCCGATCCTCGAGTCGTGGCGTCGCTCCCGGGTCGCCGGTGTCGACGCGGGCGTGGCGGCCGCTCCGCTGGTGTTCGACCGTGACGTCCTCGCCGACGCCCGTGTCGCCCATCCGCTGGAACGTCATCTGCCGATGCTCGAGGAGCTGCTCCGGCGCGTCGCCGACGAGACCGAGCATCTGATGGTGATCAGCGACGCCACCGGGCACGTGCTGTGGCGGCAGGGCCCGCCGGCCGTGCGGCGGGCCGCCGACGCGATCGGGCTGACGGAGGGTTTCCGCTGGTCGGAGGACGCCGTCGGAACCAACGGGATCGGCACCGCCCTCGCCTCGGGCCGGCCCGAGTACGTGTACGCGGCCGAGCACGTCGCGCACGTCCTGCGCGGTTGGTCCTGCGCGGGCGCTCCGATCACCGATCCGGACTCGGGGCTGGTGATCGGCTGTATCGATGTCAGCGCGACGGCGGCGGCGTTGCATCCGGCGACGGTGGCGCTGGTCGCGGCGGCGGCGGGGCTCGCCGAGTCGCGGCTGGAAAACGAGATGCGGCAGCGGGACGAGCGGTTGCGTGAACGGCTCCTGCCGCATCTGCGCGCCTCGCGGGAGACCGGTGTGCTGGTCACCGCGACCGGTCGGATCATCGGGACCGGGCCGGGGGAACCGGGTGTGGCCGGGTGGCGGGGGCGGCGGGTGCGCGTCCCCGAGTGCGGCCGGACGGTCACGTTGCCGGACGGGCGCGCCGCCGTCGCCGAACCGCTCGGTGAGGCGTTCCTGCTGCGCCTGCGCGGGGGCCCTCCGCCGCGGGACGCCGCCGCCTCGCCTTCCGGTGGCTCGCCGTCCCTCGGTGGCGCGCCGGTCGGGGGCGGGTCGCCGTCCGCCGGTGGGAGGCCGCTGCTGACGCTGTCGTTCCTCGGCGACGACCGGCCGCGGGCCCGGTTGGACGGCGCGCCGTTGGCGTTGACGTTGCGGCACGCGGAGATCCTGGCGTTGCTGGCCCTGCATCCGCGTGGTCTGACCGGTGACCGGCTCGCGCTGTACCTGTACGGCGACGACGGTAGTGCCGCGACCGTCCGGCCGGAGATCCACCGGCTCCGCCAGCAGCTCGGCGGTCTCGTGCGCGCCCGCCCGTACCGGCTCGGTTGCGCGGTCGAGGCCGACTTCCTCACCGTCCGGCGGCTGCTGGACGAGGGGGACGTCGCCGCGGCGGTGCGGCTCTACGCGGGGGAGTTGCTGCCCGGTTCGGACGCGCCGGCCGTTCGCGCGGAACGCGACGAGTTGGCGGTGCTGCTCCGGCGGCTGGCACTCGACCGGGGCGGCGCCGACGCGTTGTGGGCCTACGCGCAGACGGAGTCCGGGCGCGCCGACCTGGAGGCGTTGGAGCGGCTTCGGGCCGTCCTTCCGGTGGGTGATCCGCGGTTGCCGGCCGTCGCATCCCGCAGCGATCGCCTTCTCAGTGAGGAGCTTGGGCCGGGGAGTCGTCCGCGTCGTTGAGGTGGGTGCTGTCGTTGTAGCAGACGGCCCGTGGACCGGACCCGTCCAGCCGCCACCGGCTCAAGGACGCGTTCGCGACGCGTGCCTTGTCGATCTCCATGATCTCCCGCTCCGACAGGCCTTCCACCAGGTACCGGGTCATGACGACGATCACGTCGTGCGCGACGACCAGGACTCGCCCGCCGGGCGCCTCGTTCTCCAGGTCGCGGTAGAAGCTGCGCAGCCGCAGCGCCAGGTCGGCCCAGGACTCGCCGCCGGGCGGCCGGTGGTAGAACTTGCCGAGGCGGCGCAGCCGGTCGGCCTCCTCAGGGAACCGGCGGCGGACGCCGAGTTCGGTGAGGCCGGACAGGACGCCCTGCTCACGGTCGCGGAGCCGTTCGTCGACGCGGATCCGCGGCCCGTCGGGATTCTGCGGCGCGGCGTACGGCGTCTGCGCGAGCGCGATCCTGGCCGTGTCGAGGGCGCGGACGAACGGGGAGGTCACGACGGTGGTCGGGCGTTCGTCCTCGGGGAGGGCGGCGAGCCGGCGGCCGAGGTTCGCGGCCTGCGCGCGGCCGGTGTCCGTCAGCGGCACGTCCGGGTCCCGTTCGGGAACGTCGATCTCCTCGGCGCCGGCGCCGAGCGCCGCCGCGTAGGCGAGGTTGGCGGTGCTCTCGCCGTGCCGGGTCAGAATCAGCCACTGCAGCGCCTTCACGCCCGCCATGCTGCCACGCCCCCGGACCTCCTGAGCCGCGTCGTGATGAGCCGCGTCCTCTACAGGACGTAGTACTCTTTTGTCCGTGACGGACGCACTGTCCACTGTGATCATCGTGGTGGCGTTGCTGCTCGCCGCCTACGCCCTGGTGACGACGCTGCGCAACCGCGCCATGGACGCCGCGCATCTCATCGCGCTCGGCGTCCTGGAACTTCTGCTGGTCGCGCAGGCCGTCGTCGGGTTCGTCAAACTCTCCGGCGACGAGGGGCCGGACAGTTCGGTGACGTTCGCCGGCTACCTGCTCGGCATTCTGCTCATCCCCGTCGCGGGCGCCGGCTGGGGCCTGCTGGAACGCACCCGGTGGGGCTCGGGTGTGATCATCGTGGTCGGGATCGCGGTCGCGGTCATGGTGGTCAGGCTGGGCCAGTTGTGGAGCGGCACCGGTGGCTGAGCCCGAACGCGCCCGTCCCTCCGGCGGGGCCCGTGCGGACGACGGCGTCCGCGCCGACGCCGGCACCCGCACGGGCGGCGCGTCCCGCCGCGGCACCGCGGGCGGGCCGGGACGGTTGCTGGTCGCCGTCTACGCGGTGTTCGCGCTGGCGGCCGGTGCTCGGGCGGGTGTACAGATCGCCACCCGGTTCTCCGACGCGCCGCTCGCCTACTCCCTGTCGGCGTTCGCGGCGGCCGTCTACGTCCTGGCGACGGTGGCGCTCGCCCGGGGCGGCCGGACGTCCTTCCGGGTGGCCGTCGCCGCCTGCACCACCGAACTGGTCGGTGTGCTGGTGGTGGGCTCGCTCAGCGTCGCCGACCCCGACGCGTTTCCGGACGAGACCGTCTGGTCCGGGTTCGGGCGGGGCTACGGGTTCGTGCCGCTGGTGCTCCCGGTCGTGGGCCTGCTGTGGTTGCGCCGCACCGCCCGCCCGGGTGGCGGGCCCGAAACGGGCGGTGGGCGCCCTGTGGGCGGCGGCGAGTGAGCCCTCCGGCCACAGGTGTCTGTCGGTCCCACGGGTGGTCATGGCGTGGTCACGCGGCGTTGGGCGGGGTGAGCCGGCCGCCGATCGGCAGGGCGTGCACGGCGGCGCGGGCGATGGCCTGGACCTCGTCGGGGGAGTAGTCGGCGGACGGGTTGCGGCCCATCCAGCGGATCAGTCTCAGTGGCGGCGCGAACACGATCCCGTCGGCGGTGAACGGCGTCCGAACGAGTTTGCCGCCGTGCACGGCCAGCACCGGCCGTACCTTCACGGGCACCTCCGCGACCCGTGAGATCAGCTCGGCGGCGGCGTCGGCCCGCGCGGTCAGCTCGCCCACCAGCTTGGACTGGGTCCGGCCGTCGATGAACAGCCGCCCGCCGTGGTGGGAGATCTCCGCGTCGGGACGCCAGGCCTCGTTGTGCACCAGCCACACGCCGCCCGGCCCGACCACGAGTTCGTCGGCGGACCCGTGGCCCGGGACCACCCGCTCGTACAGAACCTGGTGTCCGCGCCGCTCCAGCGTGAGGCGCGACCACCGGTTCATCCGCTCCGTGCCGCGCAGTCCGCGCCGCCACACGCTGGACGCGTGGTAAACGCGCCAATGGACGAACGCGTCCGCCGACGCCACCAGCACGGCCATCACGATTCCGAATATGGGGTTCACCAGCAGCCCGCACACAAGGAGCGTCACGACCGCCAGAATTGCGCGGGTCCGCAATCTACCTTTTCGGCCGCGCTGCCACAGGTCCTCGTATACCGCCTGCGGCGAGCCTCCGGTGAACGCCGCCCTGTCCCTCAGGTAGATGGAGCTGCCGATCATGACGAACCTTCCCAGCACCCTGCGATGACGCCCTCATTATGGGGAGGTCCGCGGCAATGTGGCCACACTTAGCAAGGTGACGTAAATCAAACGTGGAAGCAACTTCCCGGCTGGAAAGCATTGTCTACCTGGTATTTCTACATGGTTGGGCGGGCCGGTCCGCGGGAAGATTTCTGAAGCGTCCACAGAATGGCTGAAAGGCACGGTGCAAGTCTCACCGCAACGAACAGAGCCTTTTTCATTCGCGTGGCATATCCCGCATGAGTGGTCACGCAGCGGAACGTTCCGGACGGTCCGCGAAGCCGGCTCTGGGCGGGGCCGGCGGCGCGTGCGGCGGCCCGTCGAGGGGGCGCGCGCCGCTTCTAGCGGGAGGCGATGAGGGTCTCGATGCCGTCCAAAATTCGGGCCAGTCCGAACTCGAAGGCGCGGCCGGGGGAGATGGCCGAGTTGTACTCCATGCCGGCGGCGGTCCCGACGCGGGTGGCGACCGGGTAGTCGTCCTCGTTCACGAACGCCTCGAGGGCGGGGGCGACGGTGTTCCACCACTCGACGTCGCTGATGCCGCTGCGGCGCTCGGCCTCGGCGGCGTTGACCGACACGCGGGCGGCGCTCTCGGCGAAGCCCGTGACGAGGGCGACGACCGAGTCCATCTCCACGTCGGTGAGGCCGGCGCCCTCCACCGCGCGCAACTCGTTCTCGTACTTGGCGATCGTGTTCGGGCCGAGCGGCGGGCGCGCCAGCGTCACCCGCAACAGCCACGGGTGGCGGTGGAACAGGGCCCAGTTGTCGCGGGCGACGTGCTCCAGCCGCTCCCGCCAGGTGTCGCCGGACGCGGGCGTCAACTCTCCGAACACGCGGTCCACCATGACGTCGATCAGCTCGGCCTTGCCGGGCACATAGGTGTAGATCGACATGGGGGAGACGCCGAGCTCGTCGGCGATACGGCGCATGGACGGCGCGTCCAGGCCCTCCGCGTCGGCCAGCGCGATCGCGGTGCGGACGATCTCCTCGGCGGTCAGTCGCGGCTTCGGCCCGCGCCGCGGTGGACGGTTCGCCGCGTCCCGCGCGCCCCACAGGAGCTCCAGGCTGCGCATCGGGTCGCCGGCCCCGCTGTACTCGGTCGTCACATCGGGAATCCTCTCAGGGATGAAACTCTGTACGTCGTACGTTATAGTGTCGCCGACATTAACTCCGTACACCGTCCATAATTGTGGCGTACATAGTTTGGAGGACGGGTGACGCGACCGACCTTCGCGGTCCACGCCGAGGGGCTGCGCAAGCGCTACGGCGACACGGCCGCCCTCGACGGGCTCGACCTGCGAATCCCCGCCGGCACCGTGCACGGCCTGCTCGGCCCGAACGGCGCGGGCAAGACCACCGCCGTGCGCGTCCTGACGACGCTGACGGCGCCGGACTCCGGCACCGCCGCCGTCGCCGGGCACGACGTCGTCCGGGAGGCGGCGCGGGTGCGGTGCGCCATCGGGCTCGTCGGCCAGCACGCCGCCGTCGACGAGGTGCTCGGCGCGCGGCAGAACCTCGTCATGTTCGGCCGCCTCTACCACCTCGGCGCGAAGGAGGCGCGGCGCCGGGCGGACGAGCTGCTCGACCGGTTCCGGCTCGCCGACGCCGCCGACCGGCCCGCGGGCGCGCTCTCCGGCGGCATGCGGCGCCGCCTCGACCTGGCCGCGTCGATGATCCTCGCGCCGCCGGTGCTGTTCCTGGACGAGCCCACCACCGGCCTCGACCCGCGCAGCCGCATCGAGGTGTGGGACGCGGTCCGGGGCCTGGTGGAGGGCGGCACGACCGTCGTGCTCACCACCCAGTACCTGGAGGAGGCCGACCGGCTCGCACACGGCGTCTCGGTGGTCGACCGCGGACGGGTCATCGCCGAGGGCACCCCGGACGCCCTCAAGGGACGCCTCGGCGGCGACCGCGTCGAGGTCGTCCTGGACGATCCCGCCACGCTCGACACGGCCGCCGCGATCGTCGGCCGGGTCGCGTCCGGCGAGGTCGACGTGGACGCCGACGCCCTGCGCGTCGGCGCCCCGGTCTCCGGGCGGGGCGCCGCGCTCACCGAGACCGTCCGGGCCCTGGACGAGGCGGGCGTCGGGGTCGCCGACATCGGCCTGCGCCGCCCCACGCTCGACGAGGTGTTCCTGCACCTCACGGACACGACCGCCGAAACCGAAACGACCACCGAACAGGAGGCACGCGCGTGAACGTTCAGACGCTGCGCTGGGCCGTCGCCGACGGCCGGACCCTCACCGGGCGGGCCCTCGCCCACTGGGCGCGCAGGCCCGGCGAGGTCGCCGTCGCGCTGCTGTTCCCGGTGATGGTCGTGCTGATGATGGGCTACCTGTTCGGTGGCCAGATGGACGTGCCCGGCGGCGGCGACTACCGGGAGTTCATCATCCCCGGCATGTTCGCGCTGACGATGGTGTTCGGCGTCGAGACGACGTTCGCCGCGGTCGCGGGCGACGCGGCCAAGGGCGTGACGGACCGGTTCCGCTCCATGCCGATGTCCTCGTCCGCCGTGGTCGTGGGACGGGCCGTCGCCGACATGCTGCACTCGGTCGCCGGGCTGGCCGTGATGGCGGTCTGCGGGGTGCTGATCGGCTGGCGCGTCCACGACGGCGCGGGCCGGGCGCTCGCCGCGTTCGGGCTGCTGTTGCTCCTGCGGTTCTCACTGGTGTGGGTCGGTGTCTTCCTCGGCCTGCTCGCGAAGGGCCCGGAGTCGGTGGCGGTCGTCCAGACGCTGGTGTGGCCGATCGGGTTCCTGTCCAGCGCCCTGGTCGCGCCGAGCACCATGCCGGACTGGCTCGGCGTGATCGCCGAGTGGAACCCGATGTCGGCGACGGTCACGGCGTGCCGGGACCTGTTCGGCGGCGGCGCGACCGGCGGGTCGTGGGCGGTGCGGCACAGCGTCCTGATGGCGGTGGTGTGGCCGGTGGCGATCACCGCGGTGTTCGCCCCGCTCGCGGCCCACCGCTACCGCACGCGTTCATGACCGGACCGGCCCACTTCACTCGCCTTGCGGCTGTGTTCACTGCAGGCACGGCCCACTTCGCTCGCCTGGCGGCTCGCTGTGTTGATTGCAGGCACGGCCCACTTCGCTCGCCTTGCGGCTCGCTACGTGACCGTTCCTGGAGCGAACGCGGCATCGCTTCGCGATCCGCCCGGTTCCGCTCGCCTTCGGCTTCGCTCCACCGGGCGGGTCACGCGTTCGCGTGCGGGCCGAGGCCTCGGCGACCCGGCTCTAGCCGGGGACGGTCAGGAGCGTGCGGGGACCGCCCGCGGGTTCGCCGATCGTGCGGACCTCGAAGCGGGCGATCTCCCGCGGTTGCAGGGCGGTGCCGCCCTGCAACGTGAGGCGTGGCCGCGCGGACCCGGGCAGCCCGTACCCGGCGGCGGGCACCGACCAGCCCACGACCGTGTGGGCGCGGCCCGCGCGGTCCACGGCGACCAGTTCGCACTCCAGTGGCCCGCGGACCCGGCTGAGTTCCAGCGCGATCCGGCTGCCCCACGCCCTGCGCTGCGTCGCGACCGTCCCGGTGACGCCGGTGCCCGCGTCGGCCGCCGACGCGCGGTGACCGTCCCGCAGCAGCGCGGCCGTTCCGCCGTCCGGCCGGGACGCCGCCCGGTCACGGTCGGCGCCCAGCGTGAAACCGGTGCCTAGCGCCGCGCCGACCAGCACGACACCGGCGGCGGCCGTGGCCATCGCCCGGACCGCGCGGTGGCGCCGGTCCCGGCGGCTTCGCCGCCGCAGCAGGTCGGCGAGCACCGCCGGTTCGGGCGGCGGCGGAACCGCGTCCGCCGGTTCGGGGATCCGGCCGATGCCGTCCAGTGTCGCGGCGACGCCGCGCAGTTCCGCGAGTTCGGTGTCGCACGCCGGGCATCCCGACAGGTGGTTCTCGAACGCCCGCCGGTCGGGTTCTTCGAGCAGGCCGAGGGCGTAGGCGCCGACGTCGGTATGCGACCCGGTATGTGACCCGGTATGTGACATGGCCGCGCTCATGGCGTCACGCCCCTTTCCTCCAGGGCGACGCGCAGCGCCCTGAGCGCGTAGTAGACGCGGGACTTCACGGTCCCCACGGGAATGCCGAGATGCTTGGCGGCCTCGTTCACCGAGCGGTCCCGGAAGAAGGTCTCGTCGAGGATCTCGCGGTGGGCGGGGGACAGCGCGAGGAGGGCCTCGGACACGACGACGGAGCGCAGCAGGTCCTCCAGTCCGTCGGGGACGCGCATGTTCTCCAGCGGACCCTCGCCCGCCTCCTGCGGCCGGGCGTTCTTGCGACGCTGGTCGTCGATGACGATCCGGCGGGCGACCGTCGCCAGCCACGGCAGCAGCGAGGCCGCGTTCTCGTCGAGCTGGTGCGCGCTGCGCCATGCGCGGATCATCGTCTCCTGGACGACGTCCTCGGCCCAGTGCCGGTCCCCGCCGGTCAGGCGGAGGACGAACGACAGCAGCGGACGCCCGTACACGCGGTACAACTCGGTCACGATCACCTGGTCGTCCACGTCGCCCGAGGGCCGCGGGCCGCGGAACCAGCTCCACGGACCGGCGGGACGTTCTCGCGGGGCCGACACGGCGGCCGGTGATCTGTGCGCCATTGCGGGGGTCTCCGGCTGAAGCGGGGGCGGACGACGCGGTGACCGTGCGCCCGAAGGGGCTTCGAGCGCCCGGCATCGCGTCGAGAAGCAGTACGGGACCCCGGCGCCGGGGGTTCAACGGACCCGGTTGGACCGGTCCTTTCCACTGTGGCCCTTACTGGTTCGCTATCTTCTCCTTACCGTCGGCGCGGACGGTCCGCGTCCCGCGTCCTAGTTCCGGTGATGGACACGTAGGCCCGTCGCCACCGGTCCGGAACCAGGGGCAACGCTCACTCCAACCCGTGGAGCGAATGCGGGCATCAGGCCCATTTGCCCAGATCAGGACCGAGGGGCGGGATCGGGACATTGAGAGGGAACGGCGACACACGACTCAGCTACCGCCTGCTGGTGGCGGTGGACATCCAGGGCTACAGCAAACGCGACACCCGCGAGCAGTTGCTCGCGCAGCGCGACCTGTGCGACGCGCTCGACCGCGCCGCGCACGCCGCCGGCCTGGACCGGGACCGGTGGGACAAACAGGTCGGCGGGGACGGCGAACTGGCCACGCTGCCGGACGGCACCGACCCGGCAGCCGTGGCGGGCGACTTCGTCATCGGCCTCGCCGACGCGCTGCGCGAACTCAACCGGGAGACGACCGGCGCGACCGGCCCGGCGACCCGCCGCGCGACCGGCCGCGAAACGGGCCGGCATCCGCTGCGGGTGCGGCTCTCGCTGCACCACGGCACGCTGACCGCCGGGCCGTTCGGACCGGCCGGCGACGCGCCCATCGTCGTCCAGCGGCTGCTGGACGCCGCGCCGCTGCGCCGCCTCCTGCACGACGACGCCGACCGCGACCTGGCCTGCGTCGTCTCCGACTCGCTGTTCGAGGACGTCGTGCGGACCGGGTTCTGCGCGCTGTCGCCGGACGCGTTCCAGGCCATCAAGGTCACCGCGAAGGGCACGGCCTTCCGCGGCCACATCCTCACCGGCCACGCGGCCCGCCGCCCCGCCGAGGCGGACGCCCGCGGCGACCACCACGGGGGCGGCGACCGACACGACGGCGTGCGCGGCGACGGCGGCGATTGCGGTGGAGGCGGGAGCGGGCCGGGCGATCGGCTCGTCCCCGAGGCCCGCGTCCTCGACTTCCCGGCCTTCGCCGTCGGCTAGGCCCGGGAAGCGAACGGCCGGATGCGCGGTTGACGCCTGCGAGACCGGAAATCCCGGTGGTCTACGGAGGTGGACGATGGCGGACGAGACGGCCCTGGCGAAGCTGGTGGCGGAGCACGACCTCGGGGTGCTGATCACCCTCAAACGGGATGGCAGGCCCCAGTCGTCCAACATCAACTACCACTTCGACGAGGACCGCCGGCTCGTCCGGATCTCGATCACCGCCGACCGGGCCAAGGCCCGCAACCTGGCCCGCGACCCGCGGGCGAGCCTGCACGTCAGCACCCCCGACGGCTGGTCGTACGCCGTCGCCGAGGGAACCGTGGACCTGTCGGCCGTCGCCGCCGACCCCGGTGACGCGGCCGTCGACGAACTCGTCGAGCTGTACCGGGACATCCGCGGCGACCACCCCGACTGGGACGAGTACCGCCGCGTCATGGTCGAGGACGGTCGCCTCGTCGTCCGCCTGCACGTCGAACGCCTCTACGGACGCGCCGGCTCCTGACCCGCCCGCGCCCGACGCACCCGGCCGCCTCCCGCACCCGGGACCCCGGGCCGGGGGCCGCGCGACCCCCCGCGCGACCCCCGGCGAAAAGGTGCGGGCCGAGGGCACCCCGCAGTTCCCTCGGCCCGCACGACCAGCCCCCCCGGCGCGCCCCCCGACGCGCCCCCTGGGCAGGCCCCCCACGGCACCGGTTCCCGCTCACACGAGATCCGGGCCGTACACCTCCCACAGCTCGCCCGCGAAGAACCTGCCGAAGTTCAGCAGCGTCTCCGCGCCGTCCGGACCCGAGGTCCGGAACGTCGTGAGCTGCCGCGCGAAGTCCGTCAACCGGATGTTCAGCACACCCGCCGCCACGACCTCCGCGCGCCCCTCGTCCTCCTCGTCCGCGCCGACACGGCCGTCCAGCAGCCGCACGTACAGCGTGGACGTGTCCGGCCAGATCCGCGTCGGCGGACCGTGCAGGACGTTCTTCGTCCCGCTCAGCGTGCGGGCCCGGCCCTCGCCGTCGGTGTAGAACAGGCGGTACCTCATCAGCCGCCTGTCCACCGTCGCGTCGGCGTCCCCCGAGGGATCGACGAACAGGTTGAACGTGCCGCGCTCGACCCGGCGGCGGCCGCCGTGACCGGACACGTCCACCCATCCCTCGGCCCGCGCCTCATGCCCCGGCTCGCGGACGAAGCGGTCGATGTCGTCCGCCGTGATCGTCAGACGGAACGACAGCGGCCGCCGCCCCTCCGCCCGGCCGCCCGCGCGCGGATCGGACTCACCGTAGGTGACGAACCCCTTCATCTCCTCGGTGAACCACAGCGACGTCCCGTCCCCGCGTGGCGCGCGGCCCCCCACGGACGAGCCGTTCCGGACCGTGCCCCCGCGACCGTGCCGGGTCTCGCGCGGCGGGCCGTCGCCCGCCCCGTCCGGCGAGCCGGAGTCCCCGCCCGGCTCGGCCCCCGTGGCAGACGGGGCGGTGACGGCCGGACCGCCCGCACCTCCTTGTGCGGACGCGTGCTCCAGCAACCGCGTGGCCATCCGGTCGGCCTGCGCGGCGATGGTGAGCGAGGGGTTCGGGCCCACCGGCCCCGGCATCGCCGCCCCGTCGGCGATGTAGAGACCGGGGTACCCGAACACCTCGCCGAAGGCGTCGCAGACGCCCTCGCCCGGGTGCGCGCCCATCGGGGCGCCGCCGAGAGGATGGACGGTGATGATGCGCTTGCGGAACCACATCGGATTGTCGGCGTAGTCGGCGCCGAGCACGTCCGCGATGCCCCGCATCGTCCTGCGGACCCGGTGGAACAGGTCCCTGCTGGTCTCCGTCGTCCACTCCGCGGACAGCATCCCGTCCCGCAACCGCAGCCGTCCGTCGGCGGTGTCGCGGCCCATGCCGAGCAGCGGCAGCGAACTCACCGTCAGGGCGCCGTCCCCGATCAGCTCCGAGATCTCCTGGGACAGGTTGGTGTCCGGACGGCCCCGGAACATGTCGGTGAACCGCTCCCACAGGAACTTCACCACGCGCTCGAAGTCGTTGGCGACGTCGTAGCCGTCGACGATCCAGTCGGTGAACCCGGGGTAGCCGCCGTCCTGGATGTAGGCGCCGCGTCCCGTGCCGGGCGCGCCGTCCAGCTCGTCCGCCAACCGGATCGCCGTGGTGATCACCGGGCCGCGGCTGGCGTTGAGCGGCCGGACCCGGTTGCGGTCGGTGGCGCGCAGCAGGAACGTCAGCAGGTCGCCGTTGCCGCTGAACCGGGTGCCGAGCGCGTCGCTGAGCCCCGGGAACGCCTCCCGCGACCGCAACAGCAGGTACGTGGTGCCGTACGTGCCCGCGCCGAGGACCAGCCGGTCGCACGTGATCGTCCGGACGGGCAGCCGCCTACGCTTCTTCAGCGACACGGCGTAGGGGTCGGTCGGCACCTCGTGGTGGACGTAGTCGACCTCGTAGCCACCGCCCCGGCGGGGCCGCAGCGCCGTCACCTCGCGGCAGGTGCGGATGTCCGCGCCGTGGTGCGCGGCCGCCGACAGGTAGTTGTGGTCCAGGCTGTTCTTCGCGCCCTCGTTGCAGCCGATGTCGCACTCGCCGCACAGCTGGCACGTCCGGCGCGGGACGCCGTGGATGTTGCCGTAGCCCGCGTCCACGATCGGCAGGCTGATCCCGGGTTCACCGCCCGGCCGCTCGGCGAAGCTGACCGCGAGCGGTGGGAGCGTGCACTGCAACCCCAGCTCCGCCGCCGCGTCCTGCATCGCGTGCGTCTTCGGCGTGTTGTCGTAGGGCACCCGGTCCAGCGGGTACGGCGTCGCGCCGATCATCCTCTCGACCGCGTCGTAGTGCGGGTCCAGGTCGGCGCGGGAGATCGGCCACGGTTCGTGGGCGCCGCCGGGCAGGTCGTTGACGAACCAGTTCTCGTCCTTGCGCAGCAGCACGTTCGCGTAGATCAGCGACCCGCCGCCGAGCCCGGCGGACACCACCGAGTCGCAGCCGTTGAAGCTCCACACGTCGTACATCCCGTAGAGCCCGGCGGCCGGGTCCCAGAACGCCCGTCCCATCTCGGCGGGGGAGCGGGGGAAGGCGCCCGGCGGGTACGGCTGCCCCCGCTCCAGCAGGACGACCGACGACCCGGCCTCCGCCAGCCGGTACGCGGCCACGGAGCCCCCGAACCCCGAACCGACCACGACCGCGTCGACGTGCTCCCGGCCCCCCGCGCGGCCTTTCCCCGTGCCGCCGTTCCCCGTGCCGCCGTTCATCGCACCGAGCCCTTCGCCGCGCCGTTCCGCGTCTCGGTCCTCATGAGCCGTGCCGCTTGAGGAAGTCGACGATGTGCGGAAACACGTCGAGGTGGGCGTTCTTGCCGATGAGGGGATCCAGATGGCCGTAGCCGGGCAGGACGGCCGCCTCGTGGCGTCCGGGCGCCACCCGCTCCAGGATCCTGTGCAGATGGACGTTGGAGTCGGTGAAGACGCGGTTGTTGCTCGGCGCGAGCAGCAGCATGGACGTCTCCACGTCCGCCGCGCCCGCCAGGTAGTCGCGCGGCAGGGCGGCGTACCGCGAGTCCCGGTCCGCGAACCGCACCGCGCGCCCCGCCTTGATCATCTTGTGGACGTGCCGGTAGTAGCTCAGCCCGGACGCCGTACAGATGTCGGCGACGCGGGCGTGGGTCTCGGGCAGCAGGTTGGTGTGCTCGTACATCGCGGGCTTGCCCGCGCCCCACTGGAAGCTCTGCATGTGGCAGGCGCGGACGTTGCACTCGCCGTGGAACAGCGACACCGCCCGCGACAGCATCCACGGTCGGGTGAACCGTGGCGCCTGCCCGAACCGCGGGTCGAGGAACGGCAGGCCGACGACGTACTCCAGGAACCAGGCGCCGGGGCCGAGCTTCAGTTTCGACCACGCCGGAACCCGAGGTGTCAGGGACACGCTGTTGCAGGTCAGGGTGGCGATGTCGGTGATGATCCCGGCGAACACGCTCATCGCGAACGCCATCGCGCCCAGGCAGTGCCCGATGACGTGCACCCGGCGGTCCCCGATGTGCCGGCGCAGTTCCGTGAGCGCGGGCGGGAAGTCGTACAGCGCGACGTCGTCGAGGTTGAAGTGGTGCGTCTCGGTGTCGTAGGGGTAGCGGCCGCTCATCCGGAAGTCCAGGGCCCAGACGTCGGTGAACCCGTTGTCGAGCAGGTGGGACGCCAGGTTCCGGATCTCCGGCATGATGAACAGGTCGCTGGAGGAGGTGAGCCCGTGGACGAGCAGGACCACGTCGTCGCTCTCCGCGCGTAGGAACCGCGTCAGTTGCAGCCCGAGTCCGTCCTCGGTCGTCACCGGATACGTGGAGATCTCCACGTCCTTCACGCCGGCGAACGTGAACCGGGGGATCACGCGTTCCATCTCTGCTCACCTCCATTCGCCTCGCAACGATGATGCTGGGACCCACCGGTGCGGGGCATCGTGGTAAACCCGTACTTCTCCCCGAGAACTTGGTCGGCGGGAAAGGGACGAATCCGCTCACGTCCGAGACCATCGTGTTCGTTACTACTGTGATGGTCCAGTGCGCGCAGAGGTTCCGAAACCCTCAGTCGGTACCGGGAGCGCCGGGTTCGGCCGTGCCCCGGGTCAGGGCGTTCACCACACCCACCCGGGAACTCACCCCGAACTTGGCGAAGATGTGCGACAGATGCGTCTCGACCGTGCGGATGCTGACGTACAGCCGGTCGGCGATCTGTGAGTTCGTGCAGCCCTCGACGACCAGGGACGCGACCTCGTACTCCCGTTTGGACAGCCCGCCCGGCAGCCGGGAGTTCCGGCCGCCCTTGGACCCCTTGGCCGGCACCCGCACCCCGAGCCGGCGCTGCTCCCGGACGACCTGGGCGTGCAGCGCCCGCGCCCCGCAGCCGGAGAAGATGTCGGCGGCCAGCCGCAGCTGCGCGCGGGCCGCGGTGCGGTCACCGGCCTCGGCGTGCGCCTGACCGGCGCGCAGCCGCGCGCGGCCGACGTCGATCCGGTGCCCCGCCTCCTCGAACGTGTCCGCCGCCGCGAGCGCCTCCCGCGCCGCCTGGGCCGCGTCGGTGGACTGGAGGGCGTGCGCGCGGGCCAGCCCTGCCAGCGCGTTGTGCGCTTCCAGACCCGGGATGATCAGATGCTCGGTGCGTCGCACCCACCGCTCCGCCGCGTCGGCGCGGCCCCGCCCGGCCTCGACCCCGGCCATCATCTCGCTGATCGACAGCTGGGTGCGCTGGTCCAGCGGCCCGCTGACCGCGCGCTCGAACGCCTCGGCGGCCTCGTCCGGGCGGCCGAGCCCGAGCAGCGCGGTCGCGTGCGCGTAGCGGGCCATCGACCCCCACCACTCGCCGACGCCCGCGCCGACCTCGATGGCCTCCTCGGCGTGCCGCAGCGCGGTCCCGTTGTCGCCCGACCAGCCCGCCACCAGGCTCTGCTGGGTCAACGCGAACACCAGCTGCTGCCCCGAGTTGAGCAGCCGCGCCTCCTCGACCGCCTCCTCCGCGGCCGCCGCGGCCTGCTCCAGCCGTCCCAGCATCCCGTGGGCGCGGGCGAGACCCGCCATCAGGTTCGTGACGATGTACATCTGGCCCGTGGACCGGGCGACGGTGACGGCACGCTGGAACCGGTCGGCCGCGCTGTGGAAGTGGCCCATGAACGTCTCCGCCCAGCACAGCCAGGCGATCGCGTCCATCCACTCGGCCAGGTGCTCGTCGGGCGCGGCGTTGGTCAGCCGGTCGGCGGCCTCCAGGTAGCGGATCGCGTCCTGGACGCGGCCCGCCGCCAGCGCGGGCATCGGCCGCACCGCGGCGACCGCCACCTTCAGGCTGGGCTCCCAGTCCTCGGAGTTGTCGGGCATCAGGTCCAGGACGGCCTGCGCGGCGCGGAAGTCGATCCGCATCATCCGTTCCGCGATGAGCCGCATCCGCAGCGGCACCGCGGCCGGGGAACGCGGGTCGGGCATCCGGCGCAACTCGTCCAGCAGCAGGGCGCGCGCCTCGTGCGGGCGGCCGAGCTGCCGCTCCATCAGCGCCGCGAGCCGGGCCGCGCGGGCCCGCCGCTCGTAGTCGTCCGGCGGCAGCATCCGCAGCACGTTCCGCGCGGTCTCGCGCCCCTCGATGAGGTGCCCGCCGACCGTCTGCACCTGCGCCAGCTCCATCATCAGTTCCAGGCGGGACGGCAACGCCGGATCGTCGGCCGTTCCGTCCGCCTCCGCCGCCGCGCCGGTCGTCGGCATCAGGCTGAGCGCCGACTGCAACCAGTGCGCGGCCGTCGTCGGCGCCTGGGTGGCGAACGCGCGCGCCGCCTCCACCAGGGTCGCGATGGCGTTGCGGTCACCGACCCGGCCCGACCGCTCCAGATGCCGGGCGCGGACCGCCGCGGGCGCGCCGATCTCGGTGAGGTACGTCGCGATGCGGCCGTGCGCCGCCAGCCGCCATCCCGCCGCCGCCGACCGGTACGCGGCATGGCGGACGAGCGGATGCCGGAACCGGAACCGCTCCGCCCGGGGCCGCACGATGTCGCGGGCGACCAGCTCGTCCAGCGCCGCCAGCGCCTCCTGCTCGCTGACCTGCGCCGCCGCGGCGGCCAGCAGCGGGGTGAACTCGTCGGCCGCGACCGCCGCGCTCTGCGCGATCAGCTGCGCCTCCGGCGACAGGCCGCTCAGCTCCAGTTGCAGCGCCGCGCGGACCGCGGGCGGCAGTTCGCCCTCGGTGTCGCCCGCGGCGAGCGGTTCCCGGGTGCGGGCCAGCGCCTCCAGGTAGAAGGGGTTGCCGCCGCTGGCCTTGTACAGCTCGCGGCAGCGCGTCCCGCTGACGCCCGGGCCGAGCAGCTCCGTGACCTCGTCCTGGGTGAGCGGCCGGACCGGCAACCGGCTCCCGCCGACCGCCTGGAGGGAGGCCTGCACCAGCGCGGCGAGGCGGGCCGACGCCTGGGCGGGCCGGTACGCGAGCGCGATCAGCACGCTGGCGCGCGGCGGATGCCGGACGAGATGGTCGAGCAGTTCGATCGTGGCGTCGTCGGCCCAGTGGACGTCGTCGAGGATCAGCACCAGTCCCGACGGCGCCGCGACCTGCTCCAGCAGATGCCGGACCGCCCGGTACAGCTGGTAGCGCGCGACCGGTGTGTTGTCCGAGGGCGCCCCGGCCGGGCTCGGGCCCTGGCCGGGTCCCGCGTGCGAAGGGGCCTCGTTCGGTCGCGGGCCGTCGTGGAGGCCGGTGTGCTCGCCGTCGTGGAGGGCGGTCGACAGCGCGGGGAACACCGGGGCCAGCAGCCGCACGGTCGTGGGGCTCAGCTCACCGATGTGCTCCTCGAGATGGTCGTCGAGCGCGTCGACGACGGCGCCGAACGGCATCTCCTGCTCGAACTCGGCGGCCCGGCCCGCCAGGCTGCCGAGCTTGCGGGCGTCCGCGGCGTTCAACAGTTCGGTGAGCAGGCGGGTCTTGCCCGCGCCCGGTTCGCCGACCAGCGCGAGGAAGCGGAACGAGTCGGCCGCGGTGGCGTCCAGGGCCTCCTCGAAGGCATGGAGGACGTCCTGCCGGCCGACGAGGGGAACGCTGTCCGGCGACTCGACGCCGCCGTGGCCGGAACGACCCTCCATGTCCACACCCCACCAGTGACAGGCGGTCGATACGCCGTGATCCGTGCTCTTTGTTGAAGTTCCTGAGAATTGGCGGGATTTACCCTATCGGGTGGAACGTCCATAAGGCGGGGCAACACGCCCCACCCGAGCCCCCGGCACCGGGCGGGTGCACTCCACCACCCGCTCCGCCGCCCGGCGCTCCACCCGGATCCTCACTGTGTTGTCCACGCCGTTGTTTCACTGCTATCAACCGTCCTCCCGGGCCGCGTGTCAAGCTCGGGAGGGTAAACCGTTCCGCCGTCGTGACCTCCGACCGAACTCCGCTCGGCGCCGGGCCGGTCACGCGCGGCACCGCACCCGCCGAGCATAACCCCGCCCCCGGGGCGGCATCGGTCATTCGACGAGGAGCACCTCCAGCGTGCGCGGACCGTGCACCCCCTCGACCCGGGTCAGCTCGATGTCGCTCGTCGCCGACGGACCCGACACCAACGTCAGCGGCCGGCGCGGATCGAGCCGCTCCAGCGCCTCGGGCACGTCGGCGACGACCTGCCCGGCGAGCACGACGACCACATGGTGGTCGGGGACGAGGGACAGCGCGCGCGGCCCCTGGTCGGCGCCGTGGTCGAGGACGATCGTGCCGGTCTCGGCGATGGCGACGGCGCAGCCGGTGACCGCGCCCGCGAGACCGTCGAGCGACGCCACCGGCGGGTCGCGGACGAGCGTGGCCCGTGTCGCGGACGTCCACTCGGCGGGTAGACCGGACGGCACGCCGTAGGAGCCGGCGCGGCCCGCCAAGCGCTCCGCGACCGTCCCCGGCACCTCCGACCCGCGGACGCGCAGGACGGTCGCGCGGTAGTCGGCGACCCGCTCGGCGAACAGGTCGAGAACAGCGCCACTACCCGCACCGCCACTACCCGCACCGCCACTACCCGCGCCGCCGTGGTGGCGGCGCAGGTAACGGCGGTCGATCCGGGCATAGGCCGCGGCGACGTCCGCGTCCCCGCTCGCTCGCCGGGCGCCTGCCGCGCTCGCGGCCTCTTCGATCCGGCGGAGGATCTCTTCACGCGCGTTCACCCGCCGTCCTCCTCCCGGCCGCCGGTGCGGGCCCACCAGGCACGGAACGACTCGGGCGGGGGAGCGGGTGCGTCCCGTGTCTCGGTCCAGGCGCCGAGCGGGCCGGGCAGCCGCCGGATCCGACCGCCGCGCGCCACGACACGGCGGGCCCTGGACGCGGCGCGCTGGGCGAGCGCGAGCCGCGTCGGGGAACGCAGCGTCCACCCCGCCGCCGCCATCGCGACCCGTTCGAGCGGACGGCGCGGGCCGTCCTCGACCGCGCGGGCCCGCAGGTGCACCAGCACTTCCGGAATGTCGATCGCGACCGGGCACACGTCGTAGCACGCGCCGCACAGCGACGACGCGAACGGCAACGACGCGTCCACCTCCGACCCGACGCCCCTGATCTGCGGCGACAGGATCGCGCCGATCGGCCCCGGGTACGGCGACCCGTAGGCGTGCCCGCCCGCGCGCCGGTAGACCGGGCACACGTTCAGGCACGCCGAGCAGCGGATGCACCGCAGCGCCTGGCGTCCCACCTCGTCCGCCAGGGTCGCGGTCCTGCCGTTGTCCAGCAGGACGAGGTGGAAGTCCCGCGGGCCGTCACCGGGATGGACGCCCGTCCACAGGGACGTGTACGGGTTCATCCGCTCCGCCGTAGACGAGCGCGGCAGCAGCTGGAGGAACACCTCCAGGTCGCGAAAGCTCGGCACGACCTTCTCGACGCCCATCACCGAGATCAGCGTCTCCGGCAGCGTCAGGCACATCCGCCCGTTGCCCTCCGACTCCACCACCACGAGGGTGCCGGTGTCGGCGACGGCGAAGTTCACCCCCGACACCGCGACCTTCGCCGACAGGAACTTGGCGCGCAGATGACGCCGCGCGGCCTCCGCCAGCTCGGCGGGGGAGTCGGTCAGGCCGGCCGGGACGTCCTCCATCGCCCGCAGGAAGATGTCACGGATGTCGGACCTGTTCCGATGGATGGCCGGGACGAGCAGGTGCGACGGACGGTCGTCCCCCAACTGGACGATCAGTTCCGCGAGGTCGGTCTCGTAGGCGGTGATCCCCTCCCCGGCGAGATGCTCGTTCAGGCCGATCTCCTGGGTGGCCATCGACTTGACCTTCACGACCTCGGTCTCGCCGGTCGCCTTCACCAGGTCCGCGACGATCCGGCCGGCCTCGGCGGCGTCGCGCGCCCAGTGCACCGTCCCGCCGGCGCCGGTGACCCTGTCCTCCAGCAGCCGCAGGTAGTGGCGGAGATGGTCCAGGACATGGTCCTTGATCTGCCTGCCCGCCTCCCGCAGGTCGGCCCAGTCGTCCAGCTCGGCGACCGCGCCCGCGCGGCGCGCCCGGATCGTGGTGGTCGCGTGCGCGAGGTTGCCGCGCAGCCGCGCGTCCGACACCGCGCGGCGTGCCGCGTCCGGAAAGGACGGCATCCCCAGGTACGTCGGCATCGCGCCCGGCCGGTGGGCGTCCCCGCGCGCCGCCCCGCCCGTCACGCGGGAGCCTGTTCGGTGGAGGCGAGGATCTCGGCGAGGTGCAGGGTCCGCACCCCGGCGCGCGTGCGGGTGAGCGCGCCGCCGAGGTGCGTCAGACAGGAGTTGTCGGCCGCGCACAGCACCTCGGCCCCGGTCCCGCGGACGGCGGTGACCTTGTCCGCGCACATCGCGGCCGACACCTCGGAGTTCTTCAGCGCGAACGTCCCGCCGAAACCGCAGCACTCGTCCGCGTCCGGCAGTTCCCGAAGGTCGATGCCGCGCACCGCGCCCAGCAGCCGCAGCGGACGGTCGCCGACACGCAGCATCCGCAGCGAATGGCACGTCGGATGGTAGGTGACGCGGTGCGGGAAGTAAGCGCCCACATCGGTGACCCCCAGCACGTCCACCAGGAACTCCGACAACTCGTGGACGCGCCGCGCCGCGCTCCCGGCCGCCCCGGCGGAACGCGGCGCGAGCCTCGGATGCCAGTCACGGATCATCGCGGCGCACGACGCCGACGGCGTCACGATCGCGTCGTAGCCCGCGAACGTCTCCTCGAAAGCCGCCACGAGCGGGACGGCCTGGCGCCGGTAGCCGGTGTTGAGGTGCAGTTGCCCGCAGCAGGTCTGCCCGGCCGGGAACTCGACCTCGTGGCCGAGCCTGCGCAGCAGCCGCACCGTCGCCTTCCCCGTCTCCGGGAACAGGGTGTCGTTCACGCAGGTGAGGAACAACGCGACCCGCATGACGCGCCTCCCGGGGAACAGGGTGACCGAACTCAGCGGCCCACCGAACCGTCGATCCGCTCGCGCAGGATGTCGGCGTGCCCGGCATGCCGCGCCGTCTCCTCGATCATGTGCACCAGTACCCACCGCATGGACGGCGGCGACGTCTCGCGCAGCGACCGGACCCCCTCCCGGTCCAGGTCGGGGCAGGCCGCGGTGATCGCGTTGCTCCGGGCGACCGCCTCCCGGTACGCGGCGACGAGGTCCTCGGCGGTCTCGTCGTCGCGGGGCGGTTCCTCGTGGTCCCACATCGGCACGTCGGCGCCCTCGTACGCCCACACGAACCAGTTCAGTTCGACGCGGGTCAGATGTTTGACCAATCCGAGCAGGCTCGTGCCGGACGGGACGCCGGGCGCGCGGGCCGCCTCGTCCGAAACACCCGTCGCCTTGGCCACCACCGACTCCCGCAGGTAGTCGAGGAACGTCAGCAGCGTCGTCCGCTCGTCGGAGTTCAGACTCGGTGGACGGACGTCTCCACGCGGTTCACCCATGCCTGGACTCTATTCCCAGAGTCGGGACGTCCTCGCTCAGGCGGCGTCCAGCCGGACGGCCTGGGCGATGTAGCCGCGCAGGGCCTCCTCGTTGATCCCGTCCAGTGACTTGATCTTCACATGACGGGTCTTCTTGCCGACGCCCTCCAGCAGGCCGTGCGGGTCCTCGAACTCGGCGCCGCGTTCGAAGGCGAAGGTCAGGTGCGTCTTGCTCTGGCTGATGACCGCGAGGACCCGCCTGCCGCGCCAGGCGGGCGACCCGTAGGTGAGGCACTCGGCGGCGTCGGGCGCCCCCTCGGCCATCAGCGCGCGCAGCGCCGTCAGGATCCCGGCGTACTTCGGGTCGAGCTTGGTCGCGACATAGGTGTCGATCTCGGTGCCCATCAGAATCTCCTTTTCCGCGCATCCCGGGTCGGGGATGGTTCGGTGCCGTGCGAGTAAGCTATAGTCACTTCTATTGATAGTCAAGATCAGTGACTAAATTCCCGGGAGGAGTCCATGGAGACGGCATCGGAAGACGCGGGTCACGCCGCAGACCCGACCCCTGACCTGGGCATGTTGTCCGGTCAGCTGATGCGGGGACTGCAGGAGGAGCTGTTCTCGCGCCTGGCCGAGCAGGGCCATTCGGACGTCCGGCCCCGGCACGGCACCGTCCTGGCGTTCCTCGACCCCGCCGGTCTGCGCGCGACCGAGCTGTCGGCCCGCTCCGGCCAGCACAAGCAGATCGTCGGGACGATCGTCGACGAGCTCGTCGCGCTCGGCTACGTCCGCCGCGAACCCGATCCCGCCGACCGCCGCGCCAAGCGGATCGTCCCCACCGAGCACGGCCTCGACGAGATCGCCAAGGCGCGCGCCATCCTCGCCGACATCGAGAGGCGCCACCGCGAGAACCTGGGCGACGAACGCTTCGACGTCTTCAGAGCCGCCTTCCAGGAGGTCGTCCAAGGTCAGCGCGCATGGCAGGACTCACGGTGAGCCGGTGGGCCCGTTCCGGGAACACGGATTCGGGTCGCGTCCGCCGGGCAGGATCGCCTCAGCGCTGCCGAGGAGGGGGAACGTGACCGTACCGAAGGTTGATCTCATGGACGGGGCCGCGATGCCGCAGGTCGGCTTCGGGGTCTTCCAGGTGTCGGACGACGAGGCCGAACGCGCGGTGGCCACGGCCCTGCGGGAGGGGTACCGCAGCGTCGACACGGCCAGTGCCTACGGGAACGAGACGGGCGTCGGGCGGGCGCTGCGCGCGTCGGGCGTGCCGCGTGAGGAACTCTTCGTCACCACGAAACTGTGGAACGACGCCCAGGGGTTCGACAACGCGCTGCGGGCCTGCGAGGCGAGCCTTTCCCGGCTCGGCCTCGACTACCTGGACCTGTACCTGATCCACTGGCCCATGCCGGACCGTGGCCTGTACCTGGAGACCTGGCGGGCGCTGGAACGCCTCAAGCAGGACGGACGCGTCCGCTCGATCGGCGTGTCGAACTTCACCGTGGAGACGCTGCAGCGAATCATCGACGAGGCGGACGCCGTCCCGGTCGTGAACCAGATCGAGCTGCACCCTTACTTCCAACAGGACGGTCTGCGCGCCTTCCACCGGGACCACGGCATCCGCACCGAGGCGTGGGCGCCGCTAGGCCAGGGGCATGGGCTCCTGGACGATCCCGCCCTCGCCGCCATCGCACGCGCCCACGACCGCACACCCGCGCAAGTAGCGCTCAGATGGCATCTGCAGATCGGGAACGTGGTGATCCCGAAGTCGGTGACGCCGTCCAGGATCGCCGAGAACATCGACGTCTTCGGGTTCGAGCTCTCCCCGGACGACATGAAGGCGATCGGCGAGCTGAACAAGGGCGTCCGGTTCGGCCCCGATCCCGTCACGTTCGGCGCCGCCTGACCGAGCCGCCCCGACTCCGATCACGGAATATCACTCATTGTAACGTTCCATGTGTGGAGAGTGATCGGCGGAGTTGGGTGGGGCCGGGCGGTCTGCGGGTGACGGCGGTCCGGCTCGACGGGGCGCACCAAGTGTGGGCCCGGTACACCGGAGTGCGAGGTCAGAGCGCATATCTGGTGACGCGCGACGGGGCGTTCGTCGGCTACTACCGGACGGTGGAGGAACTGGCCGAGGTGGTCGACCTGGCGGACCTGCGCACGCCATGACCACACGGGCGGTTGCGCGCACGCCCCGGCGCCGGTAACGGTTACACCGTGCGTTCAACGGACTGGGACGTCGTGGTCGTCGGATCCGTCAACGCCGACCTCGTGGTGGGCGTCGACCGGCGTCCCGCGCCCGGGGAGACGGTCCTCGGTTCCGACCTCGCCACGCACCCGGGCGGCAAGGGCGCCAACCAGGCGGTAGCGGCGGCCCGGCTCGGCGCGCGGGCCGCGCTCGTCGGGAGGGTCGGCGACGACGCCCACGGCGCGCTGCTGCGCGATGCCCTCGCGGCCGGCGGTGTCGGCCTCGACCGGCTGACGACCACGCCGGGAGTGCCGACCGGCGTCGCGATGATCACGGTCGGGCCGGACGGCGACAACAGCATCGTCGTGTCGCCCGGCGCCAACGCCCGGCTCGCCCCCGAGGACGTGGCGCGGGCCCGCGACGTGATCGCCGGGGCATCGGTCGTCTCGGTCCAGTTGGAGGTGCCGCGGCCCGCCGTGGAGGCCGCCGCCCGGATCGCCGCGGACACGGGCGCCCGGGTCGTCCTCAACCTCTCGCCGCCCGCGGCCGTCCCCGACGAGCTGCTCGCGCTCTGCGACCCGCTCGTCGTCAACGAGCACGAGGCCGCCTTCCTCCTCGGCGCGGACGCCTCCGCGACGGACCCGGCCAAGATGGCGGCGGCACTCGCACGGTCCGGACCCCGCTCGGTCGTGGTCACCTGCGGCGCCGAGGGAGCAATGGTCGCGGGGGGCGCCGACGGCACGGTCAGGATCGCGTCCCCGACGGTGAAGGCGGTGGACACGACCGGCGCGGGCGACGCGTTCACCGCCGCACTGTGCCTACGGCTCGCGCGGGGCGACGCGCTGCCGCCCGCCGCCCGCTACGCCGCCCGCGCGGGCGCCGCCGCCGTCCGCGCACCCGGAGCGCAGAGTTCTTTCCCCACACCGGACGAACTCCCCGCCCCGGGCGCCTAGGCCCGGTCCAAGGTGGCCTCAGCCCGCAAACGCGTGCCCCGCCCGGCGCAGCAAAGCCGAAGGCAAGCGGAGCCGAGCGGATCGCGAAGCGACGCGCGTTCGCCCAGGAACGGTCACGTAGCGAGCCGCCAGGCGAGCGAAGTGGGCCGGTCCTGCAATCAACACAGCCGGGCCTGTAATCAACTCAGGGTCGTGCGGGCCCGCAATCGGTACAGCTCGTCGGCGACGTCGTGGACGTCGGCGCCCAGGTCGAACGCGCTGAGCAGGTGCAGGTCGTCCTCGGTCTCGATCTCCAGCATGCGGGTGTGCAGCAGGAGCCGCCGCCGCTCGTCCACCCGGATGGCGGTCACGTCGTTCCAGGGGACGCGGCGGCGCCGGGCGTAGCCGGTCACGACGGTGACGCCGTCGCCGTCGGCGGCGAGCCGGACCGGGGCGAGCAGGTCCCGCAGCACCAGGGCGTTCAGGCCGAGCGCCGCCGCGATCGCGAGGAACAGGAACTGCGGGTCGTGGCTGTACAGGACGATCAGCGCCGTGACGGCCGCCGCGCCCCCGCACTTGACCACCACATGCCCGGGCGGCACCCGCCAGCGCCGTTCCGCACCCGTCTCCATGACAGCCACCGTAGCCCGCGTGGGCGGGTGCGGCGGGACGAGGGGGCTGGACGGCCACAATGCTGTTTCTCCGGGCAGTCGGCCAGGAATGCGACGAAACCGTCCGATAGCGTCATACGCATGCGACTCGGCGTGTTGGACGTGGGCTCGAACACCGTGCACCTTCTGGTGGTGGACGCCCATGAGGGTGCCCGGCCGCTGCCCGCGTACTCCCACAAGTCGGAGATGCGGCTCGCCGACCACCTGGACGAGAAGGACCACCTCTCCGCGGAGGGGGAGGCGCTGCTGCGGGACTTCGTCGACGAGGCGTTGCAGATCGGTGAGGACAAGGGCGTCGAGGACCTGGTCGCCTTCGCCACGTCCGCCGTCCGGGACGCCGCGAACGGTGAGGCGGTGCTGGACCGGATCCGCGCCGACAAGGGCATCGACATCAGGGCGCTGTCCGGCGAGGAGGAGGCGCGGCTGACGTTCCTCGCGGTGCGGCGCTGGTTCGGCTGGTCGTCGGGACGGCTGCTGGTGGTGGACATCGGCGGCGGCTCGCTGGAGGTCGCGTCCGGGATCGACGAGGAACCGGACGTCGCGTTCTCGCTGCCGCTCGGCGCGGGACGGCTGACCCGCGACCGGTTCACCGCCGACCCGCCGCCCCACGACGAGGTTCGCAACCTGCGGCGGCACGTCCGGGCGGAGATCGCACGCCGGGTCGGGGACGTCTCCCGGTACGGTCCGGCGGACCACGCGGTCGCGACGTCCAAGACGTTCAAGCAGCTCGCCCGGATCGCGGGCGCCGCCCCGTCGGCGGAGGGACCGTACCAACGGCGGGTGCTGGCCGGTGCCGACCTGACCGAATGGGCGGGGAAACTGGCGGCGATGCCGTCGGCGGAGCGGGCGCAACTGCCGGGAGTGTCGGAGTCGCGCGCCCCGCAACTGCTCGCGGGCGCGATCGTCGCGGACGCGGCGATGGACCTGTTCGAACTCTCCGAGCTGGAGATCTGTCCCTGGGCGCTGCGGGAAGGCCTCATTCTCCGCCGTCTGGACATGATGACAACCGGTTGACCGGATCCGGCCGCCGGTTGCGCGCGTCGCGATATGACTTGCCGAGTGGGATTCAATCAGCGTAGGGAAGAAGATCATGTAGTCCCGCTTCACTACTGGGGGTTCTCCGATATGACGCGCGCGTACAGGTTCGCCTCTCTGCCCTGTGGGCGGCGGGCCAAATGGGTCGTGCTGGGCGTCTGGATCGCCGTGCTCATCGTGTCGTTTCCGTTGGCAGGAAAGCTGACCGACGCACAGACGAACGACTCGTCGGCTTGGCTGCCGAACGACGCCGAATCGACGCGGGTCGTCGAGGAGTCCAAGCGGTTCGTCCCGTCCGAGACATTACCCGCGGTGATCGTCTACCACCGGGACGGCGCCGCGATCACCGCGGCCGACCGGGCGAAGGCCGCGGCGGACGTCCCGCGCCTCAAGGCCGTCAAGAGCGATCTGGAGACCTCCGGGCCGAAGCGGCAGCTCGCCGTCGACGTCAAGGGGCCGATCCCGGCGCAGGACGGCAAGGCGCTGGAGACCATCGTCACCGTCCATGTCGGCAACGACGGATGGGCGGTGCTCGGTCCCGGCATCGAGGACTACCGCGACATCGTCCAGAAGGGACCCCCGGGCCTGGAGGCGCACATCACCGGGCCCGCCGGGTACGGGGGCGACTTCAGCAACGTGTTCTCCGGGTTCGACAGCGCGCTGCTCGCCGTCACCGCCGCGATCGTCATCGCGATCCTGCTGCTGACGTACCGGAGCCCCGTCCTGTGGCTCGCGCCGCTGGTGTGCGTGGCGTTCTCGCTGATGGCGGCGCAGGCGCTCATCTACCTGCTGGCCGAGTACGCGGGCCTCACCGTGAACGGGCAGGCCGCGTTCATCCTCACCGTGCTCGTGTTCGGCGCGGGCACCGACTACGCGCTCCTGCTCATCGCCCGGTACCGGGAGGAACTGCGACGGCACCAGGACCGGCACGAGGCGATGGCGGTCGCGCTGCACCGCGCCGGGCCCGCGATCATCGCGAGCGGCTCCACGGTGGCGCTGAGCATGCTGGCCCTGCTCTTCGCCGTCCTCAGCTCCACCCAGAGCATGGGCCCGGTCATGGCGATCGGCATCGTCGTCGCGTTCGCCGCGATGGTGACGCTGCTGCCCGCGCTGCTGGTGATCTGCGGACGCTGGATGTTCTGGCCGCGCCGCCCCGTCTACGGGTCGGACGAGCCGACCGAGCGCGGCCTGTGGGCCCGGGTCGGGTCCGCGGTCGCCGTCCGACCGCGCCTCACCTGGATCGTCACGGCCGTGGTGCTCGGCGCGCTCTCGGTCGGGGTGCTCGGGCTGCGGACCGACACGCTGGCCGCCAAAGACTCCTTCAGCACGGGCAAGCCCGACTCGGTCACCGGCGAGGAGGTCCTCGGACGGCACTTCCCCGCGGGCAGCGGGGCGCCCCTCCAGGTCATCACCAACGCCGGGACGGGCGACAAGGTACGGGCCCAACTCCTCAACGTCCCGGGCATCGCGGACGTCAGGGTCCCCGCGAAACCGTCCGGCGGCCGCATCTACCTGGAGGGCACGCTGTCCGTGCCGCCGGACAGCGATCGCGGGTTCGCCGCCGTCGAACGCGCCCGCGAGGCCGTCCACGACGTGCCGGGCGCGAACGCCATCGTCGGCGGCGCGTCGGCGGTGACGCTCGACGTCAGCGACGCGTCCCACCGGGACCAGAACGTCGTGATCCCGATCGTTCTCGTCGTGGTCTTCCTCATCCTCGCGGTGCTGCTGCGCGCCCTCGTCGCGCCGTTGCTCCTCATCCTGACGGTCGTCGTGTCGTACGGGGCGGCGCTCGGGGTCAGCGCCCTGGTGTTCAACCACGTGTTCGGGTTCGCGTCCACGGACCCGTCGTTCGCGCTGTGGACGTTCGTGTTCCTCGTGGCGCTCGGCACCGACTACAACATCTTCCTGATGACCCGCGTGCACGAGGAGTCGAGACGGGTCGGCACGCGGCGCGGCGCGCTGGTCGGGCTCGCCGCGACCGGCGGCGTGATCACCTCGGCGGGCACGGTCCTGGCCGGGACGTTCGCGGCGCTCGGGACGATGCCGCTGGTGTTCGTCGCCGCGCTCGGGTTCACGGTGGCGTTCGGGGTGCTGCTCGACACGTTCATCGTCCGGTCGGTGCTGGTCACGGCGCTGAACCTGGACGTCGGACGGCACATGTGGTGGCCGAGTCGCCTGGCCCGCGCCGAGGCGGAGGCCCCGGCGGACGCGCCCGGCACGCCCGGCGCGTCGGGGGAGCCCGCTCCCGCGGCCCGCGGCGACTGACCCGGCCGCCGAACCGGCCCTCGCGTCCACGGCCCGGTCGAACCCGCTCCACGGCGGGCTCGACCGGGCCGTGGCGTTCGCGTCACATCCAGTACGGGTGGCTGAGCGTGCGGCCCCGCGGGGTGAGCACGCGGTCCCCGGTGCCGTCGAGGCGGATGGCGTGGATCACCGGTGTGCCGACCGCGCCGCGCACGTAGCAGAGCCAGCGTCCGTCGCTGGACCACGCCGGGTCCATGTCGTCCTGGATGCCCTTGGTGACCTGGCGCAGATCGGAGCCGTCGGCGTTCATGACCCAGATGGTGGTGGCCTCGTCCGGGCCCCGGGTGAACGCGATCTTGCGGCCGTCCGGCGACCACTCCGGGTCGACGGAACGGACCCGGTCCTTGGTCAGCCGCGTCCAGGCCGCCTCGGGACGCTTCGGGTCGAGGGTGTAGATCTGGTCGGTGCCGTCCCGGCGGCTCCAGAACACGATCTGGTCGGTGACCGACCACATGGGGTCGTCCTTGAACGACGCGTCGGTGGTGAGCTGGACGGGCCGGGCGCCGCCCTCGACACCGATCATGAAGATCTGCCGCACGCCGTCCTTCTCGGCCATGTACGCCAGGCGGGTGCCGTCCGGCGACCACGACACCCGGGTGCCGCGGACGACGCCGGTGATCCGCCGCAGGTTGGCGCCGTTGGCGTTGACCACCCACGCCTCGGCCGTCCTGTCGTTCTGCCTGGTGAACGCGATGCGTCCGCCCTCCGGCGACCGTTCGGGCAGGATGTCGCAGCGCGGCCCGCCGATCAGGGTCTTCACCTCCGCCTCGCCGGGCTGGTAGACGCCGATGTCGGCGTGGCAGTCCCGGGGCCAGCCGGGGGCGGTGTCGATCCGGACGAGCATCGGCCCGGTCGGCAACGCCGCCGCCGGGGGCGCCTTGCGCTCCTCGTCCGGGCGCATGACGTAGTAGAGGCCCGCGGCCACGGCCGCGGCGGCGAGCAGCCCCGCCACGGCCGAGACGGCGACCTTGGTGCGCCGGGACGGTCCGTCCGGCCGCCCCGGGGCCGGCACCGTGACGTCGCGGGAGGTGACCCCCGGGTCGGGGAGCGGCGGCGGTGCCGGTGCCGTCACCGGTGCCGTCGCCGGGCCGAACCCGGGACCCGGAGGGGGCGGCGGGCCGGCCGGCGCCATCCAGGTCTGGCCCAGCTCGGACGTCACGTCCGCCTCGCCGGCACCGCCGACCAGGGCGAGCAGCAGCTCACGCGCCGTGGGCCGCTGCTCGGGGTCCTTGCGCAGCGCCGCCCGGACGAGCCCCCCCAACGGTTCCGGCAGCTCCCCGATCTCGGGATCGGCGTGGACGGCGCGGGCCGCCAGGATCTGGAACGAGCCCTGGCCGAACGGGTTGCGCCCGTTCGCGGCGTACACGACGAGGCAGCCCCACGCGAACACGTCCACGGCGGGGGTGATGTGCTGCGTCGTGATCTGTTCGGGCGCGATCCAGCCGGGGGTGCCGACGACCTGCCCGGTGCGGGTGTGGGTGGACGCCATGTCCAGCGCGCGGGCGATCCCGAAGTCGATGACACGGGGACCGGAGATGGACAGCAGCACGTTGCTCGGCTTGAGGTCGCGGTGCACCAGCCCCGCGCTGTGGATCGCGACGAGCGCGGCGGCGACGCCGACCGCGACGCCGTGCAGCAGGCCGGGCGACAGCGCGCCCTTCTCGGCGACATGGTCCAGCAGGGACGGGCCGTCGATGTACTCGGTCACCATGTAGGCGAGCCCGAGGTCGTCGCCGTGCTCCAGGACCTGCGCGGTGCAGAACGACGCGACGCGCTGCGCGTTCGCGGCCTCGTCGTGGAAGCGGGCGAGGAACGACCGGTCGCCCGCCAGCGCGGGCCGCACGACCTTGACCGCGACGGGACGGCCGTTCGGGTCGCGGCCGAGGTAGACCGCGCCCATCCCGCCTTCGCCGATCTTGGCCTCGATGCGGTACCGGCCGATCCGCGTGGGGTCGTCCGGGCGCAGTTCACCCAGCGAGGTCGCGTCCATGGAGATCACCTTCCGGCCCCATGGGCCGCGTGTTGGCGGCCGCCGACGCGGCGGCACGCGGCCCCACCGATTCCATACGATGACAGACTTTTCTTGAGATGGCAGATACCGTGGCGAGGTTCTCGTCTCTTCGCAACGATCCGCGTCAGTGGAAGTCGCGGGCGCGGACGCGACCGGGCACCGGAAGGCGGCGCAGCCGGGTCGCGCGGACGTTGGTGACGCCGTCGACGCGTTCGAGCCGCCCGTTGACGAGCAGCGCCTGGGAGTCGACGGCGAGGCCCCGGTGCCGGCGGAACACCTGCGGCGGGCACACCACGTTGACGATGCCGGTCTCGTCCTCCAGCGTCATGAACACCATGCCCCCGGCGGTCGGCGGACGCTGCCGGTGGGTGACCAGCCCGGCGACGACGACGTTGGTGTCTCCCGGCGTCGCGGCCAGCCGCGTGGACGACAGGGCGCCCAGCTCGTCGAGCACCGCCCGGACGTGCGCGACGGGATGGGTGTGGGACACGCCGGTGGCCCACAGGTCGGCGAGCGTCTCCTCGATCGGCGTCATCGCGGGCAGCGGCGGCGCGGCCGCGCCCGGCGTCACGCCCGCCAGTTGCCCGGGGCCCGAGCCCGCCAGCGCCCCCGCCGCCCACAGCGCCGCGCGCCGGGACAGGCCGAACCCGTCGAACGCGCCCGCCGTGGCGAGGGCCTCCAGCGCCCCCGACGACAGCGGGACGCGGCGGGCGAGGTCCTCCATGCTCGTGTAGGGGCGGCCCGCCGCGACGGCCTTCGCCGCATCCTCGCCGAGGTTGCGGACACCGGCGAGGCCGAGCCGGATCGCGGGCTGCGGCTCGGACGGCGCGTGCGGATGCCGGTCGCCGCCACCCGACTCGGGGGCGACCGGCACGGGCTCCTCCAGCACGGGATGGACGTCGCTGGCGTTGATGTCGACGCCGCGGACCACGACGCCGTGGCGCCGCGCGTCCGCCAGGAGGCTCTGCGTCGAGTAGAAGCCCATCGGCTGGTTGCGGACCAGCGCGGCGGTGAACGCCGCCGGATAATGGCGTTTCAGCCACGCGCTCGCGTACACCAGGTGCGCGAAGCTCTGCGCGTGCGACTCGGGGAACCCGAACCCGGTGAAACCGAGGATCTTCTCGTAGACGTCCTCGGCGACGTCGGCGGGGATGCCGCGCTCGGCCATCCCGTCCAGCAGCCGCGTCCGCAGCCGTTCGACGCGTTCGGGCGCCCGCTTCGCGCCCATCGCCTGCCGCAGTTGGTCGGCCTCGGCGGGCGTGAACCCGGCGCAGTCGACGGCGAGCTGCATCATCTGCTCCTGGAACAGCGGCACGCCGAGCGTCCGCGACAGCGCGGGCTCCATCAGCGGATGCGGGCAGCGCGCGGGTTCCAGGCCCTTGCGGCGCCGCAGGTACGGGTGGACGGACCCGCCCTGGATCGGACCGGGCCGGATCAGCGCCACCTCCACCACCAGGTCGTAGAACTCGCGGGGCCGCAGCCGCGGCAGCGTCGCCATCTGCGCCCGCGACTCCACCTGGAACACCCCGACGGTGTCGGCGTCGCACAGCATGTCGTACACCAGGCCGTCCTCGGGCGGGATCGACTGGAGGTCGTGGCGCCGCCCGTGGTGGGCCTCGACCAGGTCGAAGCAGTCGTGCAGCGCGGCGAGCATCCCGAGGCCGAGCAGGTCGAACTTCACCAGCCCGGCGGCGGCGCAGTCGTCCTTGTCCCACTGCAGGACGCTGCGGCCCGGCATCGTCGCCCACTCGATCGGGCAGATCTCCCCGACCGGCCGGTCGGCGATGATCATGCCGCCGGAGTGGATGCCGAGATGCCGGGGCAGGCGCAGCATCCGGTTCGCCAGGTCCAGCACCGGGCCGGGGACGTCGGCCTCCGACCCCACCGGGTCGCGCGGGTCGATGCCCTTCGACCAGGCGTCCTGCTGGCCGGGGGAGAAGCCGAGCGCGCGCGCCGCGTCCCGGACGGCCATCCGCGGACGGTAGCTGATGACGTTCGCGACCTGCGCCGTCCGCTCCCGCCCGTACTTGCCGTACACGTACTGGATGGCCTCCTCGCGGCGGCGGTGCTCGATGTCCAGGTCGATGTCGGGCGGGCCGTCGCGTCCCGGGGACAGGAAACGTTCGAACAGCAGCCCGTGCCGGACGGCGTCGACGCCGGTGATGCCGAGCGCGTAGCAGACCGCGGAGTTCGCCGCCGAGCCGCGTCCCTGGCACAGGATGCCCCTGCTCCGGCAGAACTCCACGATGTCATGGACGATCAGGAAGTAGCCGGGGAAGCCGAGCTGCTCGATGACGTCCAGCTCCCTGGCGATCTGCGCGTACGCGCCGGGGACGCGTTCCCGTTCGGGCGGCCCGTAGCGGCGCGGGGCGCCCTCCGCGACGAGGTGCCGCAGCCAGCTCGCCTCGGTGTGCCCGTCCGGGACGGGCCAGTCCGGCAGGCGGGGCGCGACGACGTCGAAGTCGAACCGGCATTCGGCGGCGAGCGCGACGGTCCGATCCTGGACGCCCGGGAAGCGCGCGAGCCGCCTCGCCATCTCCGCGCCGCCGCGCGGATGCGCGGTGCCGTTCGCGGGGAGCCAGCCGACCATGTCGTCCAGGCTGCGCCGGGCCCGGACCGCCGCCATCGCCTGCGCCAGCCGCGCGTCCGCGCCGGGCGCCGCGAAGTGCACGTTGTTGGACGCGACCACGTCGACGCCGACGCGACGCGCCAGCGCGAAGAGGATGTCACCCCGGTGGTCGTCGCCGGGCTGGTCGTGGTCGGTGAGCTCGACGAACACGTTCTCGCGTCCGAACATGCCGACGAGGTCGCGCAGCTCGCGCTCCGCCGCGTCCGGGCCGCCCGCCTCCAGCGCCGCCGGGACGTGACCCTTCCGGCACCCGGTCAGCACCGCCCACTCGCCGCCGTGCGCGGCGGCGAGGTCGGCCAGGTCGTAGCGGGGACGGCCCTTGCGTCCGCCCGCGAGCTGCGCCGCCGTGATCGCCGAGCACAGCCGCGCGTAGCCGCCCGCGCCCCGCGCCAGGACGAGCAGATGCCGCCCCGCCGGATCGGGCTCCCCGGTCCGCGGGCCCGGCAGGCCGAGGCTCAGCTCCGCGCCGAACACCGTCCCGATCCCCGCGTCCCGGGCGGCCTGCGCGAACTGCACCGCCCCGTACATGCCGTCGTGGTCGGTGATCGCCATCGTCTCCACGCCGAGCCGAGCCGCCTCGGCGACGAGCGACGCCGGGTCGCTCGCGCCGTCCAGGAAGCTGAACGACGAGTGGACGTGCAGCTCCGCCCACGGCACATTCGTCCCGGCGCGGCCGGGAGCGGGCCGCGGCCCCGGCGACGTGTCACGGGTCGGCGGCTCCGTGGGCCGTTCGCCCTGACGCCACGACAGCCGCTCCTCGAACTCCCGCCACGAGATCGGCGGGTTGTACCAGTCAGTCATAGACGCCCTCGATGTGCCAGCGACCGCCCTCGACGGCGAGCAGGTAGGCGGCACCGTCGTCGGTGGTGACCTGGAACCGGGCGCGGCGCCGCGCCCGGTCCGGATCCCACCAGCGCTCGTCGGCGGGCCACGGCCCCGTCCATCCGGTGACCGCGGCGGGACGTCCACGCAGGCGCAACGTGGCGGGCGGCGCGGACACCTCGCAGCGCGCCGACACCACCACCACGGCCCCGGCGGCGTCGACCAGCTCCACGTCGGGCGGGACCGCGGGCACGACCGCCGGGGCGGGCGCCGGCACGCGTCCCGGCCACGGCCCGTCCGGCAGGTCGGCGGGCGCCAGGTCGCCGACCGGCACCCGCACGACCCGCTCGCCCGGCCCGCGCCCGCCGACGAGGACCGGCCGGGTGATCCCCTGATGGCCGAGCAGGGCCTGGATCCGGTCGGCGGCCCGCGCGATCCGCTCGGTCACGGACGAACGGCCCCACAGCGACTCCTGCCGTCCCACGTCCGGGACGAGCTGGTCGGGCACCAGCTCCAGGGACGTCACACCGCCCCAGACCGTCCCGGCGTCGCCCGACGGCCGGTGCGCGGACAGCTGCCACCGCACCCGCTCCGCCACCGCCAGCGCCGACAGACCGTCGTGCCGCCACAGGCGCCGCTGGACGTGCCCGTCCGCGAAACCGGCCACGACCTCCAGCCGGACGCAGCCGAGCCCGCCCGCCGCAAGACCCTCGTGCAGCTCGCCCGCGAGCCGTTTCGCCGTGAACACCACTTGTTCGGCCTGCTCGGCGGGCGGGTCGAACTCGACCCGCACCGACAGGTCCGCGGCGGCCCCGACCGGCGCGAGGGGACGCGGCTCCTCGCCCCGCGCCATGCGGTGCGCGACGGCGCCGTCCCTCCCGAACCGTCCGGCGACATGCCCGGGCGGCAGGGCGGCGAAGTCGCCGAGAGTCTTCACGCCGAGCCGTCGCAGCAGGTCGGCCAGCTCGGGCCGGTCCAGGACGGCGAGCGGGTACGGCGCGAGGAACGCCGCCGCCCCGCCCTCCGGAACGACCACACCGCCCTGCCCGGCACGCGCGGCCAGCTCCGCCGTGAACAGCCCGTCGGCGATGCCCGCGCCGCAGTCGTGCCCCGCCTCGACGACCGCGTCCTGGACGAGGACGCGCAGCGCCTCTTCACCGCCGTAGAAGCGGGCCGGGCCGCGAGCCGGGATCGCGCACAGCCCCGGCCGCACCACCTCCACCCGGGGGGTCAGCGCCGCGACTGCCGCCACGACCGTCTCGAACAGCCGCCCCTCCGCGTCGGTGTCGCGCTCCCGCACCACCAGCTCCGGGCATCGGCGCTGCGCGTCCCTGAGCCGCTGCCCGCGCCGCACCCCCTCGGCCCGCGCCGCCGCCGTGCACGCCGCGACCCGCCCCCGCGCGACCACGGCCCCGGCGGTGGCGGCGTCCACGCCCACCGCCGTGGCGGGCCAGTCCGGACACCACAGCACCAGGACCCTGGTCACGCGATCTCCCTGCGCCCGGGACCCGCGACCCCCACACGGGTGTGGACGGGGGCGCCGTCGGCGACGGCGCCCGGAACGAGTTCCAGCGGCGGCCGGACGGCCTCGTCGGGCCGGACCGCGCCGTCGGAGGCGGGCAGCCAGACCCGGACGCCACGGCCGCGGCCGGGCGCGTCACGCCCTTCGGCGACGACCCGGACACGGCGACCGGTCAGCCGCCCGTGCCCGTCCGCGACGCCCTCCCACACGACGTCCTCCACACGGAGGCGCAGCCGGGTGCCGGGCCAGTCGCGGGCGAACGCGCCGGTCAACGTCAGGACGCAACCGTGCTTGCGGGCCAGCGCGGTCAACCGCCGGACGGCCGCCGCTCCGGGACGCTCCGGCGGGCACAGCAGGATCAGGTCGACGGCCTCGGCGAGCGCGGCGACGACGTCGGGCCAACGGTCACCCGGGTCGTCGACGAGGAGCAGGCGGTCCGGGGCCGCGCCCATGCCCACGGCGGCGACGACACCGAACCCGGGAAGGCCGACGACGCCGCACCAGCGGTCGTCCCCGGCGACCCCCGCGACCAGGGCCAGACCGAGCGACGCGGCGCCGAGCCCGTCGAGGCCGACGACGGACCCGGGCCGCAGCCCGCCGCCCGGCAGGACGGGGCGCAGCGGCGCCAGGACCGGTACCGTGCTCCGGGCGGGCACCGTGTCCAGGAGGTCCGTGTCCCGGAGGAGCGCGTCCGGGACGGGAGAGGCCAGCACCCCCCCAATTTCGAACACAGGTTCGATCATTGTCAAGTCGTCGCAGGTCACATGGGAAGTGGCGGGGAGCGGAAAGTCCGATGGCACCGGGCTTTCCGGCATGATGGGCGTTATGTCGGACGATGCACGGACCATCGAGTGGACGGTCGACGGGCTCCGCCTGCTGGACCAGACCGTCCTGCCCCACCGCGTGGAGTATCTGACCGTCCAGGACGTCGACGCGCTCGTGGACGCGATCCGGCGGCTGGTCGTGCGGGGCGCGCCCGCGCTCGGCGTGGCGGGCGGGTTCGGTGTCGCGATCGCCGTCCGGCAGGCGGCCCGCGACGGCTGGGACGACGCCCGGCGGGACGCGGCGATCGCCCGCGTCCGGGCGGCCCGCCCGACGGCGGTGAACCTGGCGGCCGGGGTCGACCGGGTGCTGCCGTTCGTCGCAGCGGGCGAGGACGCGGTCGTGGCGGAGGCCCAGGCCATCCTGGACGAGGACGTGCGCGGCAACCACGCCATCGGGGCGTTCGGGGCGGACTGGATCCTCGACCGGGTGGGGGACCGGCCGCTGCGCGTGCTCACGCACTGCAACGCCGGCGCGCTCGCGACGGCAGGGTGGGGCACGGCGCTCGGCGTCGTCCGGGAACTGCACGGGCGGGGCCGCGTCGAACTCGTCTACGCGGACGAGACACGCCCCCTGTTGCAGGGCGCGCGGCTCACCGCGTGGGAACTCGACCGGGCCGGGATCCCGTGCGTCGTCCAGACCGACGCCGCCGCGCCGAGCACGATCCTGCGCGGCCTCGTCGACGTGGCCGTCATCGGCGCGGACCGTGTCGCCGCCAACGGCGACACCGCCAACAAGATCGGCTCGGTGGGGGTGGCGCTGGCCTGCGCGACCGCCGGGATCCCGCTGGTCGTGGCCGCGCCGTGGAGCACCGTCGACCTGTCCGTCCCGGACGGGAACGGCGTCCCGATCGAGGAACGTCCCGCCGAGGAGGTCCTGACCTGGAGCGGCGCGCGGACCGCCCCGGCGGGGGTGCGCGGGTTCAACCCCGCGTTCGACGTCACGCCCGCCCGCCTGGTGACCGCGCTGGTCACCGAGACGGGCGTGCTGGAGGTGTCGGCGGGCACGACCCCTTCCCTGGGAAGGGGCACGAGAAGGGCGGCGTCAGCGGTCACCTCCCGGGTCGAGGGTGCGGGTGGCGGCGCGTAGGCTCCGGAACAGCCGGGCCTCGTACTCCTTCGCGGCCCGGACGTCGCGGTCGCCGAACAGCGCGTCGTAGAGCGCGGGCAGCCGCTGCGTGGCGTAGCCGGTGTCGAGGCCGGGCGCGAACACCTGATGCCGGTACCAGGGACGTCCCGGCAGGCCCGCCTGCGTCAGCAGATCCCGCTCCGCCTGCATGATCTTGTGGTTGAGTCGGCGGAACTCGGCGGTGTCGCCGTCACGGAGCGCCTCGTCGGCGCGGTCCCGCAACGCCGCCGCGGCCCGTGCCCACGCCTTGGCCTGCTCGATGTCGCGGGACACGTCGACGACCACCGAGCCCAGCCGCTCACGCTGCTGCTCGGTGAAGTCGGCGAGGTAGCGGGCCGTCTCCTCGGCGTAGGGACGGTAGCCGAGCGCGACGACGTCGGCGTTCGCCAACCGCAGCGTCGCGATGCCCGCCAGCCGCGACATGGCCGTGTGGTACTCCCAGTCCGGGTCGCCGAACCGCGACATCCAGTAGTGGTCGTCGCACGCGCAGTGGTAGTTGCCCGCGGTGCCCGGTGACGCGGCGCCGATGTCCATCGCGGGCACCCCGTACCGCTGGAAGAACGCCTGGAAGTCCGAACCGCCGCCGATGCGGCCGATCGGCGTCTTCCCGTCGTTCTGCGCCTTCCACGCCTCGTAAAGAGTCCCGTCCGTGCCGGGCCACCGCACTTCCTTCGTCGCGTCGATGACGGACTCGTCCAGCGCGGGCGTCGTCGTGGCGCCGAAGTGGGAGCCGCCCGCGCCGTCCATGTTCACGTAGGCGACGGCGTTGCGGAGTTCCCGGTCGCGATCCTCGGCGTACTCGGTGGAGCCGAACAGCCCGTACTCCTCACCGTCCCAGGTGGCCAGGACGACGGTGCGCTTGGGACGCCACCCCTCCTTCAGGAGTTTCCCCAGCGCGCGTCCGACCTGGAGGACGTTCTCCGTGCCGGACAGGTTGTCGCTGCTCCCGTACGTCCAGGAGTCGTGGTGCGCGCCGAGGATGACCTCCTGCTCCGGGTGCTCGCTGCCGCGGATCCGCACGGTGACGTTCCACAGCGGACGCACCTCGAACGTGTTCTCCAGGTCGAGGTGGACCTTCGTCCCGCCGGGCCCGAACCGGTACGTCAGCGGCAGGCCGCCCCGCCACTCCTTCGGCACCTCGGGGCCCGTCAGCGCCTTCAGCAGCGGCGCCGCCGCGCCGTAGGAGATCGGCGTGGTCGGGACGAGGTCCTTCAGCATCGGCGCCTCCGACGGCGGGATGCGCTTGGCGTCCTTCACCGACGGCCAGCCGGGCGTCTGCGGGTCACCGGCGGCGAGCTGGATCTGCGCGACGCTGCCGCGCTGGATGCCGTCGGGGGCGCGCCACGGCCCGTCCGGGTACACCGCGCCCTTGGTGAACCCGTCGTCGGCGGGGTCGGAGTAGATGAGGACGGCCTTCGCGCCGCGCCTGGCGGCCTCCCGCGGTTTGACGCCGCGGAACACCGCTCCGTAGCGGGCCAGGACGATCTTCCCCCTGACGGAGACGCCCTGCTTCTCCAGCAGCTCGAAGTCCTGCGGCCGCCCGTAGTTGGCGTACACGACCTCGCCCCGGACGTTCCCGGACGGCGACAACCCGTTATGCCCCGGAATGACGTCGTCGTAGTGCTTCTGCCAGGGCCGCTTCTCCTCCTTGACGGGCAGGGACACGCGGTCCGGCGCCGTCATCTCGACCTTCACGCGCTTCGGCATGGACAGGTACGCGTAGTAGGTCGTGACCTCGGGTTCGAGGCCGTACGACCGCAGGCGCGCGACGAGGCGCTCGACGCGCCTGCGGTCACCGGACGTGGTCGTCAGGCCCGGTTCGCTCGACAGTTCGGCGTCCAGGTCCCGGGCGACCTTCGCGGACGGGACCGCGCTGAACAGCTTCTCGTACCGCCGCTGCCAGCGGGAGTTCTCTTCGGTGAACCCCGGGATCGGGCGTTCGCCGGCGGGGGCGGCGACCGCCGGGGCGGCGGGCAGGATGAGGGTCAGGGCCAGGGCGGGGGCGGCCAACGCCGCCAGCGCCTGGGTTCGGGAGCGGAACACCGGCGTTGCCTCTCAGTGCGCTGTACGGGGTGCGCCCGGACCGTACGTCGCGATCAACGGAAGATCTAGATCGCCTGCCGGATCCGGCCAACCCGGCGGGGCGATCGGCCTGTCGGAGTGATGGGCCATCATGGTCACCGTGCCGAACCCCCCGACGCCTCACGCCACGCCGCGTCCGGCGGAGCTTGACGCGGTCCTGGAACGGATCACATACGCCAATGAGGAGACCGGCTACACGGTGGCGCGCGTCGCGACCGCGAAGAGCGGGAGCGACCTGCTCACCGTCGTCGGCGCGCTGCTCGGCGCCCAGGTCGGGGAGAGCCTGCGGCTGGTCGGCCGGTGGCGGTCGCATCCGAAGTACGGGCGGCAGTTCGAGGTGGAGTCGTACACGACCGTCCTCCCGGCGACGATCCAGGGCATCCGCCGCTACCTCGGCTCCGGCATGATCAAGGGCATCGGGCCGGTGATGGCCGACCGGATGGTCGGGCACTTCGGCACCGACATCCTGCGGATCATCGAGGAGGAGCCGGAGCGGCTCGTCGAGGTCCAGGGCCTCGGCCCCAAACGGACGAAGCGGATCGGCGAGGCGTGGGAGGAGCAGAAGGCCATCAAGGAGGTGATGGTCTTCCTGCAGGGCGTCGGGGTGTCCACGTCGCTGGCCGTCCGCATCTACAAGCAGTACGGCGACGCGTCCATCGACACGGTCCGGCGGGAGCCGTACCGGCTCGCGGCGGACGTGTGGGGCATCGGGTTCAAGACGGCCGACACGATCGCGCAGGCCGTCGGCATCCCCCATGACAGCCCCGAGCGGATCAAGGCGGGCCTGCAGTACACGCTGTCGGAGGCCGCGGACGACGGCCACTGCTTCCTGCCCGAGCCGAACCTCGTCACCGCCGCCGAGAAGATCCTCGGGGTGGGGCGGGAGCTGATCGTCCCCGCGCTGGACGAGCTGGCGCGCGACGAGGGCGTCGTCCGGGAGCCGATCCCCGGCCAGGGCGAGGACGCCGCGACGATCCCCGCCGTCTACCTGGTGCCGTTCCACCGGGCCGAACGCTCCCTGGCCCGCGGTCTCCTGGAACTCCTCGACGCCCCGACCGACCGGCTCAAAACCTTCGCCGACGTCGACTGGGACAGGGCGCTGCCGTGGCTGAAGCAGCGCACCGGGCAGTCCCTCGCCGCCGAACAGGAGGAGGCCGTCAAGCTCGCGTTGACGTCGAAGGTGTCGGTGCTGACCGGCGGCCCCGGCTGCGGCAAGAGCTTCACCGTCCGCTCGGTGGTGGAGCTGGCCGCCGCGAAGAAGGCGAAGATCGTCCTGGTGGCGCCGACCGGCCGGGCCGCCAAACGGCTCGCCGAGCTGACCGGGCACGAGGCCGCGACCGTCCACCGGCTCCTCCAGCTCCAGCCCGGCGGCGACCCCAAGTTCGACCAGGACAACCCGCTCGACGCCGACCTCGTCGTGGTCGACGAGTCCTCGATGGTCGACCTGATCCTCGCGAACAAGCTGGTGAAGGCGATCCCGCGCGGCGCGCACCTGCTGCTCGTCGGGGACGTCGACCAACTCCCGTCCGTCGGCGCGGGCGAGGTCCTCGCCGACCTGCTCGGCGCCGAGGTGATCCCGCGCGTCCGCCTCACGAAGATCTTCCGGCAGGCGCAGCAGTCGGGCATCGTCGTCAACGCCCACCGCGTCAACTCCGGCGACCACCCGCACACCCGGGGCTACCCCGACTTCTTCCTGTTCCCCTGCGAGGAGCAGGACGAGGCGGCGGACCTGACCGTGGACGTCGTCGCGAACCGCGTCCCCCGCAGGTTCGGCCTCGACCCGCGCCGCGACGTGCAGGTCCTCACGCCCATGCACCGGGGCGCCGCCGGGGCGGGCGAGCTGAACGCGCGGCTCCAGGAGGCCCTCACCCCGCACGACGACGCCCGTCCCGAACGCCGCTACGGCGGTCGCGTCTTCCGCGTCGGCGACAAGGTCACGCAACTGCGCAACAACTACGACAAGGGCGAGGCGGGCGTCTTCAACGGCACCGTCGGCGTCGTCACGTCCGTGTCGCTGGAGGAACAGTCGCTCACCGTCGTGACCGACGAGGACGAGACCGTCGACTACGCCTTCGACGAACTGGACGAGCTGACCCACGCCTACGCGATCACGATCCACCGGTCGCAGGGCAGCGAGTACCCGGCCGTCGTCATCCCGCTGACCACCGGCGCGTGGATGATGCTGCGCCGCAACCTGCTCTACACGGGGATCACCCGCGCGAAGAAGCTCGTCGTGCTCGTCGGGTCACGACGTGCCCTCGCGGCGGCCGTCCGCACCGCCGGAGCGGGCCGCCGCCACACCGCCCTCGCCCACCGCCTCTCCCACGGGCCTCTCCCACGGGCGCGGCTGAACGGCGATTAACGCACCGAATGAAATTCAATGCGGGAAGCGTTCATTTCGAAAGTGTTGACAGGTGTTTCGGGTGCGTTTCAAGAATGGGTTCCCGCCATTTGGAGGAGCTCACATGACCCGACGCGCTTCCGCGTGCCGCAGATCCGCCCCGACTCCCCGCGGTCTCGTCGCCGCCCTGACCGCCGCGCTCACCGCCGGGGCCCTGGTCGCCGCGACCACCCCGCCGGCCCACGCGACCGGCGACGACGACCGCAGATGCCGCGCCGGATATGTGGGCCTGACCTACGACGACGGCCCGACCCCCGAGCACACCGCCGCGCTCCTGTCGGCCCTCAAGGAGAACCACGTCCGGGCCACCCTGTTCAATATCGGGCAGAAGGCGGAGAAGAACGAGGCGCTGGTCGCCGCGCAGCGGGACGCGGGAATGTGGATCGCCAACCACAGTTGGTCGCATCCGCAGATGACGAAGCTGTCGGAACCGGAGATGGAGACGGAGATCACCCGGACCCAGGAGACGATCGAGCGGATCACCGGGACCGCGCCGAAGCTGTTCCGGCCCCCGTACGGGGACACCGACGCCACGGTGAAGGGGGTCGCGGAGCGGCTCGGGCTGATCCAGGTCCTCTGGGACGTCGACACCCGGGACTGGACCGGCAAGCCCGCCGAGGAGATCGTGGCGGAGGCCGTCACCGTCGAGAGCGGCGAGATCGTCCTCATGCACGACGGCTATCCCGCGACGATCGAGGCCGTCCCGCTGATCGCGAAGAATCTGCGGAGCCGCGGGCTGTGCGCCGGGATGATCTCACCCGTCACCGGACGGCCCGTGCAGCCCGACGACGGGCCGCCGGTCTCCTGACCCGGGTCACTCCCTGAACGACAGGTCCGCGAGGCGCAGGCCGGTGAAGGCGTCGGCGGTGACACCGCGGACGCGTTCCGACCACACCAGATGATCATGGCGGGACCACAGCGGAACCAGCGGCATGTCCCGCAGCATGGCGCTCTCGGCGAGGCGCGCGGGGATGACGCCCTCGTCGGGGGTGGCCGTGCCCTGCGCCTGCGCGACCAGGCCGGTGGCGTAGTCGTCGTCGAAGCCGGTCCCGGCGTCCAGCAGCGGCGCGAGCGCCGCGACGGGCGCCGGGTAGGCGGCGGTGGTGTGGACGACGAACGGCCCGTCCACCGCCCGGTCGGCCAGCGCCCTGCGGAGGTCGGCGACGGGACGGGGCCGCGCGTCGAGCCGGAGCTCCTCGCGGAACTGCGCGGCGACGGCCCGCACCCAGGCGTCGTCGCCGCGGTTCGCCTCGTACCAGAGGTTCAGCGGCCCGCGGAGCCCGCCCGCGTCGGCCAGCGCGGCGACGGCGGCCTTGCCGTCGTGGACGCACAGCCGGCACTGCCCCTCGCGGTGGCCGGGCCTGATCCCGGGCGGGACCAGCGCGTCGGCGGGGGAGTACTGGTGGCCGAGCGGCCCCTCCGTCACCGCGGACCGGTCGATCGCCATCGACAGCGCGTGCCGGACGGTCGGGGACGCCAGACGCTCCACCCACTCCGGGAACGCCAGGTAGGTCATGCCCCGTCCGGGCACGGCGCGGTGCCGGTCGCCGAAGTCGGCCTCCATCGACTCGTGCCGGTCGGGCGGCACCCCCGTCGCGACGTCGAGGTCACCGCCCTCGGCGGCGGCGTACTGCGCACGCGCGTCCGGCATGGCCCTGACGACGACGGGCCGGCCGCCCTTCCGGGGACGCAGGACGATCTCCCGCCCCTTCCGCGACGCGACCTGGAACGGGCCGTTGCCGACCGGGGTCCGCGCGTACGCCGCCCACGCCCGCGACCGCAGGACCTGCTCGGGCATCGGGAAGAAGGCGGGATCGCCGAGCAGGGCGGGGAAGCCGGACAGCGGACGGCCCAGCGTCACCTGGAACGTGTGGTCGTCCTCGACCTTCAGCCCTGACTCGCCGACCCGCGCGACGCCCGAGAGCAGCCCGGACCCGGCCCAGCCCTCGCGCAGCACGGCCGTCCAGGCACCGGTGAACGAGCGGGACGTCACCGGCGTCCCGTCGGAGAACGTCGCGCCGGGCCGCAGGCGGATCGTCCAGACCCTCCGGTCCGGGCTCGTGATCGACTCGGCGGCGGCGTTCACGGGCGCGCCGGTTTCCGGGTCGTAGGAGACCAGACCCGTCCACACCGCGTTCGCGATCATCCGTCCGGTCGGGTCGCGGACATCGCCGGGCAGCAGCGTCGCCGGCGCGGGCGCGCCGACGGAGATACGCGGGTCGGGCGGATCGCTCCACGCCCGAAGCGCCGCGACCGGGGCGAGCAGAACCGCCACGGCCCCGGTGACCAGGGCCGCGGTGCGCGTGGAGCTCTTCAACCGTCTCTCCGGGGAGCGGGTCGGGGACGCCCGCGAGGCTACGGCAGGACGCCGGGCCCGACCAGTCCATACCGCCGCGCGTCGGAATTCGTGGCACATGTTGCTGTTGATCACGCTTGCCCCGCTGCTTCAGACTGGCGGCTGCGATCACCCTCTCTCGTGGAGGTGCGATGTCTCTCCGCACATCCGTCAACGTCAGGCGCTTCGTCCAGGGCGGCGGCGCGGTCGTGGCGTCCGTGGCGCTGCTGGCCGCCGGGACCGCCTGGGCGTGTCCGCCCGAGTCCGACCAGAACGCGAGGACCGCGTCCGGGAACGCGGCCGAGCCGGAGGGCGCCGGCGGCTCCCGCCATGCCGGGCACTACCACCGGGCGCCCGCCGTGCGGACCGAGTCCGAGGCGATCAAGGGCGTCCGGCGCGTCGGCGGGGTGTCCGACGCCAAGGGCGCCATCTCGTTGATGTTCATCGACTACGGCAAGGGCCACCGGAACAAGCGGACGATCATGTACGCGACCGGCCAGTTCGGTCTGAAGGCCTACGACATCACCGCCGACCCCCGCGTCCCCAAACTGGTCGGGCAGCTGAACATGCCCGGCATGTGGGAGACCGAGGACACCGACTTCGACCCCGAGCGGAAGATCATCTACCTGTCCCGGGACCCGCGCGCGTTCAACGGCAACACCCAGACCGGCGAGTCCGGCATCTACGTCGTGGACGCCTCCAACCCGGAGAACCTGCGGCACCTCACCTACGTGAAGGTCCCCGCCGGGCACACCACCACCTGCGTGAACGACTGCCGGTACCTATGGACGGGCGGCCCCGCGAAGGCGAACTGGATGCCCGCCGACTGGGGCGGACGGCCCGTCTGGGTCACCGACGTCCGCGACCCCGCCCACCCGAAGGTGTTCAAGGACCCGATCGACACCGGTCGCAACGACGGCAAGACCGACTACACCCACGACATCCAGGTCGACTCCGACGGCGTCGCGTGGGCGTCCGGACGCGGCGGCGTCCGCGGTTACCACACGTCCGGGAAGCACTACGACCCGGTGCTGAAGAAGAAGCGCAGGGCCACCGCGTGGGACCCCGTTCCGTACGCGGGCGGCGGGCTGGACGAGGCCACCACCAACTCCACCTTCATGCACAACAGCTACCGCGCGGTCGGCCGCACCCGGAAGCAGGCCGCCGACCCGCGCCGGTGGGGCAACGGCAAGCTGCTGTACGTGACCGAGGAGACGTTCAACGAGGGATGCGCCAACGACGGGCTGCTCGTCATCTCGTCGCTGGAGGGGTCCTACGACGGCCAGGGCTGGCGCTCCACCCCGCAGGACCCGTTCCGACTGCGCACCGTCGGCACCTGGGGCGTCGCGGGCAAGGAGGGCAGCGACCCGGCGAGCGACGACTGCTCGGCGCACTACTTCGACGTCCGTGACGGCGTGCTCGTCCAGTCGTTCTACGCCCAGGGCACCCGCTTCCTGGACGTCCGCGACCCCACGAACCCCAGGCAGCTCGCGTACTACCGGCCGGCGGACGCCTCGTCCTGGCAGCCGTACTGGCACGGCAAGTACGTGTACGTCGCCGACAACACGCGCGGCGTCGACGTCCTGGAACCGACCTTCCGCCGCCACTGACCCGCCGGCCTCGGCGCCGCCGAGCTGAGCCGCCGACTTCAGGGCCGCCGGTCCGGCCTGCCGGATCCGGCGGCTCGGCGGAGCTGGTGCCCGGCCTGCTGGACGACCTGGACCGGCCGCTCGGGCAGGTGCCGGGACGCGCCGCGGTGCCGCCGCCAGTGCTCGCGGGCCCGCGCCCGGTGCTCGACGCGCAGGTTCTCGATGAGGCGGTCGACGTCCATCGACACCTCCCCGTACAGCGGCCACAGGTCACCGGCGGCGGCCCGCTCGTGCAGTCTGCGGGCCAGCCGGGCGCGGCGCTCCCGGGCGACGTCCACGCGGACCTCCAGGTCGTGTTCGGCGAGGAACGGCCGGGCGTCGCGGGCCAGGTCGGAGCGGGCCAGCCTGCCGTAGGCGGCGATGCTGGCGGCGATTCCGGCGAGGGCGTCGCCCAGCTCGCGGCGCAGCGTCGGATCGGTCAGCAGCCGTCCCTTCTCCCCGAGCCGCTCGTCGTCGGCGAGCGACCGGGTGAGGCCGCGCAGCGACAGCGTGAAGTGCTCCATCGTCTCCATCGCGTTGCGCAGCGCGACGCCCGCGTCGATGAGCCGCCGCGCCTGCGTGCGCGGGTTGAGCCGGACGCTCTCCTCGGCCGCGCCGAGTTCCCGGTCGGTGCGGCCGATCTCGCGGGCGAGCCGCTCGGCCGCCTCCTGCCAGCGGGCCGCCTCGTGCTCGGTGCGCTCGCCCCGCAGCCCGTCGGCGATGTCCTCGATCAGCGCGCGCAGCCTCTCGGCGATGTCGTGGACGGCCTCCTCCGCCGGACGGACCCGCACCGACGGCGCGAGCAGCGTCGCGACCAGCCCGGTCGCGGCGCCGAGCAGCGTCTCCAGGATCCGCTCGGCGGCGCCGCTCTCGCTCGCCGCGCCCAACGCGAAGATCAGCATCGCGCTGATCGGCGCCTCCAGGACGTGTTCGCGCAGGCGTAGGACATGTCCGATGACGAGCGCGGCGAGGATCGTCAGGCCGAGCGTCCACCAGGAGAACCCGATGGTGCTCGCGGCCATCACCGCGACCAGCACCCCGGCGGTGACGGCGACGACCCGCAGGATGCTCGCCCTGATCGTCTGGTACACGGAGAACTGGACGACGAGCAGCGCGGTCAGCGGCGCCAGCAGCGGCCTCGGTACGCCGTCCGGCAGCACGGCCAGGGCCAGCAGGTACGCCGCGACGGCGGTGAGCGTCAGCCGGGCGATGCGGTCGGCGTCGGCCCAGAACTCGCGGTTGCCGAGCGGGACGGCGAGGCGCAGCGGCGAGCGCGCGGTGTCGTCGCCCCGGCGCGGCCGGGCGGTCCGGCGGCGGAAGGACACGAATGGCATCCCGGTGTCATGCCCGTCCCCCGGCAATGTTTCGGCAAAGGCCGGATTTGCGGTGCAGATCACCCTCGGCGGCGGGCGCGGAAGGCGGCGACGTTCGTCCGGTTCGCGCACGGCTCGGAGCAGAAGCGGCGCCGCCCGGCCCGTGAGGTGTCGGCGTACACGCGGTCGCAGCCGTCCGCCGCGCACACGCCCGTCCGGCTGAGCCCGTGCTCGACGATCAGTTCGGCGAGTTTCATCAGCGTGGTCGCGCGGAACCGGTCCGGGAGCCGGGACGACGGCGGCGCGTAGTGCATGTGCAGCCCGTGCGGCTCGTGGTCGGACAGGTGCGGATGCATCGGGATCTGCAACATGAGGCCGTTCAGCAGGGCCATCGCGTCCTCGACGCGGGCGGCGTGGAAGAACGGGCGCAGCGTCCGCCCCCAGCGCCGGAACTCCTCGGCGTCGGCGTCCCGGAACTCCTCCCAGAAGAACTCGTGCTCGCGCAGGATCCGGCGCAGCGCGTCCGCCGAGTCGTCGCCGCCGATGACGGCGTTGACCAGCGCCGCCGCCGCGGCCACCCCGTGGCTCTTGTATCCGGTGATCCGCATCGCCGTGCCCTCCGGTGGCATGCCACCCATGTAAATGTCATACTAGTTAGAACCATTACATACTTCGATGGGGACGCGGTGCAGGACTGTCCAGGCTGCGGCTGGCCCGATTCCGAGGTGTACGAGGTGCTCTCGCGCCATCTGACGTCGGAGGGCGTGGTGACGTACACGCGCTGCGCCTGCGGGGAGACACAGGTCCGCGTGCAGCCGTTCGAGCCCGGCACCGTCGTGGCCGCCCGGCGTGGTGACGCCCCTCCATCGGACGCGTCCTAGTGGCGCCAGCGGGTGGCGGCGGCCACCTGCTCGGGCGTCGCGCCGTCCAGCAGCGCGATCTCGCCGCGCCGCACGGCCGCCACGGTGTCGATCACGGCCTCGCCGAGCGCGTCCCGCAGGACGGTGTCCGCCTCGAACGCCGCGACGGCCTCCGGCAGCGACTCCGGCAGCCGCTCGATGCCCCGGGCGGCGCGCTCCTCGTCCGGCAGCCCCGCCGGGTCGACGCCGACCGGTTCCGGCAGCCGCAGCTCGGTGCCGAGCCCGTCCCGTCCGGCGGCCAGCAGCGCAGCCAGCACCAGATAAGGGTTCGCGGCGGCGTCGAGACACTTGACCTCCAGGTTCGCCGCGTCGGTCCGCTCGCCCTCCGCGCCGGTGACGAACCGCAGCGCCGCCTCCCGATTCTCCCGTCCCCAGCACGCGAACGCGCCCGACCAGTGCGACGGGACCAATCGCAGGTAGCTCGCCACCGACGGCGCCCCGATCGCCAGCAACGCCGGAAGTCGCCGCAGGATCCCCGCCGCGAACGCCTCCCCGGCGGCCGTCATCCCGCACGGGCCGTCACCGCCCGCCATCACGTTCACCGGGCCGGACGTCCCGCCCTGCCGCCACAGGCTCAGATGGACGTGCGCGCCGTTGCCGACCGAGTCGGCCTCGACCTTCGGGGAGAACGTCGCGGCCAGGCCGTGCTCCATCGACACCGCCCGGATCGTCTCCCTGACCAGGACGGCGGTGTCCGCCGCGCCGACCGGGTCCTCGGCCACCACCGACACCTCGTACTGCCCGGCCGCGTACTCGGGGTGGAGCTGCGCGACCGTCACGCCGGTCGCCTTCAGCGCCGACAGGAGGTCGCGGAGATAGCCGGCCAGTTCGGTGACCCGCGTCATCCCGTACGCGGGCCCGCGGCACGCCGGCACGAACGCGTCACCGTCGCCCTTCGGCCCGTCCTTCAGCGACACGGCCCACTCGATCTCGAAGGCGGCCCTGACGGACCAGCCGCCGTCGGCCAGCCGTTCCGTCTCGCGACGCAGCAGCGCCCGCGCGTCGAGGGGGTGGACGGTGCCGTCCTGCGCGTACCGCAGCGCGGGCGCCTGCGCCCACCCGGGCAGCGCCGCCATCGGACGCAGCCGGCTCAGGTCCGGGTGCAGCCGCAGGTCCGAGGACGGGCCGCCGATGTACTTCCCCGACGTGATCGAGTCGTCCAGCAGGAACACGTCGAAGACCGGGGACATCCCGACGCCCCAGGTCGCCGCGTGCTCCAGCCGCTCCACCGGGACCGTCTTGGTCCGCGTGATGCCGCTGACGTCCACCCAGGTCAGCGCGACGGCCACGATGTCCTGCCCGGCCAGCCTCCGCGCCGTCTCGGCCGCGCGGGCACCGAGCCGCGCGCGAAGGTGCCCGTCGAGCCGATGCTCGGCGAAGTCGGTCTCGGCGATCTGTTCCACGATGCTCGCTCCGATCGGAGTGACGGCGGCGTGACGGGACGACTACGGGGGACGCCCCCTACGGCATCGTAGAGAGATGAGCCACTGTTCAGGGAGGAGACGGGCCGTGCTCGCGTACATGGAGTCGCTGCCGCTGGTCGACCACCACTGTCACGGCGTCCTCGACCGGGACCTGGACCGCGCCGCGTTCGAGGAACTGCTCACCGAGGCGGACGCACCGGGCCCGACCACCCTGTTCGACACCCAGGTCGGGTTCGCGGTGCGGCGCTGGTGCCCGCCCGTCCTGGACCTGGACGCCCACGCCGAACCGGACGCCTACCTCGCCCGCCGCGCCGAACTCGGCGCGGCCGAGGTGAACCGGCGCTTCCTGGACGCGGCCGGGTTGGCGGCGCTGTGCGTGGACACCGGATACACCCCGGAGGCGATCCTCGACCCGCCCGACCTCGGGCGCCTCGCCGGCGCCGCCGCGCACGAGATCGTCCGGCTGGAGACCGTCGCCGAACAGGTCGCGGCCGACGGGGTCGCCGCCGCGCGGTTCGCGGACGAGGTCCGTACCCGCGTCCAGAATCACGGCGCCGTCGGCGCGAAGTCGATCGCCGCGTACCGGGCGGGGCTGGAGCTGTCGGGCGAACGGCCGTCCGACGCGGAGGTCACGGCGGCGGCCGGCCGGCTGATGAGCGACCCGAAACCCCGGGTCTGCGACGAGGTCCTGCACCGTTTCCTCGTGTGGTGCGCGGTCGACGCCGGGCTGCCCGTCCAGTTCCATGTCGGGCTCGGCGACGTGGACACCGACCTGCGGCGCGGCGACCCGCTGCTGCTCATCGACCTGCTGCGCGCCATGGATCCCGTGCCCGCGATGCTGCTGCACAACTACCCGTTCCACCGGAACGCGGGCTACCTCGCCCAGGTCCTCCCGCACGTGCACGTCGACGTCGGCCTCGCCACCCACAACCTCGGGCACCGCGCGCCCGCGCTGATCGCCGAGATGCTGGAACTCGCGCCGTTCGGGAAGGTGCTTTACTCGTCCGACGCGTTCGGACTGGCCGAACTGTACTTTCTGGGCGCCCTGCTCTTCCGGCGCGGTCTCGCCGGGTTCCTCGCCGGAGGGGTGGACGACGGCGCCTGGACGGCCGGAGACGCCGAACGCGTCGCGGGACTGATCGCGTCCGGCAACGCCCGGCGTGTCTACGGAATCTGAGGGGGATGCGCATGGCCGCACGGGAACGGCTGCTCGTCATCGGAGGGGACGCCGCGGGAATGAGCGCGGCGTCCCAGGCCCGCCGCCGACGCGGCCCGGACGACCTGGAGATCCTCGTCGTCGAACGCGGCCACCACGTGTCCTACTCCGCGTGCGGCATCCCGTACCACGTCGGCGGGGTGGTGGACGACGCCGACAGCCTCATCGCCCGTACCCCCGCCGAGTTCCGCGACCGTGACATCGAGGTGCGGCTGCGCACCGAGGCCATGGAGATCGACGTGTCCGGCGGGCGGGTCCGGGTCCGTGACCATGAGGACGGCACCGAGCGTTGGGAGCCCTACGACGACCTCATGGTCGCGACCGGCGCGGTCCCCGCGCGACCGCGGCTGCCCGGAGCGGACGCGGAGGGCGTCCACGGCGTCCAGATCCTCGACGACGGGATCGCGATCCGCCGCGTCCTCGACCGGGAGGCGCCGCGCCGCGCGGTCGTCGTGGGCGGCGGCTACATCGGCCTGGAGATGGCGGAGGCGCTCGTGCGGCGGGGGCTGGAGGTGTCCCTCGTGGACGCCGCCGACCAGCCGATGCGCACCCTCGACCCCGACATGGGCGCCCTCGTCGCCGACGCGCTGCGCGGCGTCGGCGTGGAGCTGCATCTCGGGGAGCCGGTCGAGGGCTTCGACACCTCCGCCGGCGGACGGGTCACCGCCGTCCGCACGGCGGGCCGCACCCTGCCCGCCGACCTCGTCGTCCTCGGGCTCGGCGTGCGACCGGGCTCCGACCTGGCCCGCGCCGCCGGGATCGAGACCGGTCCGACGGGCGGGATCGTCACCGACCGGCGGATGCGGACCCGCACCGAACGGGTCTGGGCGGCGGGCGACTGCGTCGAGACCCGCCACCTCGTCTCCGGTGGACCCGTCGCGATCGCCCTCGGCACGCACGCCAACAAGCAGGGCCGCGTCGCCGGGATCAACCTCGGCGGCGGCTACGCCACGTTCCCCGGCGTCGTCGGCACCGCCGTGTCCAAGATCTGCCGGGTGGAGGTCGCGCGGACCGGCCTGAACGAGCGCGAGGCGGCCGCCGCCGGGTTCGACGCGCTCAGCGTCGTGGTGGAGTCCACCACCCGCGCCGGGTACTACCCGGGCGCCACCCCGATGCGGACGAAGCTGATCGCCGAGCGCCGCTCGGGACGGCTGCTCGGCGGGCAGATCGTCGGCGAGGAGAACGCCGCCAAACGCGTCGACGCGCTCGCCGTCGCGTTGTGGAACGGCATGACGGTCGAGGAGATGACCGGCCTGGACCTCGGCTACGCGCCGCCGTTCGCGCCCGTCTGGGACCCGGTTCTGATCGCCGCCCGCAAGGCCGCCGAGGCCGTCGAGCGCGACATGTCCGAGGCTTAGAATTCTGTCGTTGATCTCCCATACCGTGTCGGCCCATGAGCACACGGGGCGGGACCGCCGAGGACACCTGGGAGATGCCGGACACGTGGCTGCGCGCCCTCCATCCGCGCCGCGACCGTCCGGGGCCCTGGCGGCGTCCGCGGAGCGACGCGTCCGCCGCCGAAACGGTGCGGGACATCATCGACCGCACCGCCGCGACGGTCGAGAACGTGCTGGCGCAGCCGGACACACCGCCGTCGCTCACCGAGCACGGGCGCGCCTACCTGAAGGGAGAGGCGACCCCTCTCGGCGCGGCGGTCGTCGCGGGCATCGTGGTGAACGCGCGGGGCCTGGCCGCGTTCGGCGGGACGGACCCGTTCCGGGACGCGTGGGTGACCGAGCACGGGCTGCCGTTCGCCGCGTGCGCGTACGCGCAGCTAAGCCTGATCACGGTGGGCCACTACTACGTCCACTCCACGGGCGGATGGGTCGGCGTCAAGGACCGCGGGCCTGACGACCATCTCGACGTCTGGTGGGCGGAGAAGGACGTCGCCCGCCACCTGCGCGCCCTCCTCGCCGCCGCGGACGACGACGTGTACGACGAGGCGGTCGCCGGTCTGGAGGAATGCCGCCGGACGCCCTTGCAGAAGATGGTCGTCTCCTATCTCGTGCCGACCCGGCGGGACTGGGCGGACGAGGTCTGCTCGCTCGCGCCCGACCTGCCCGTCTCGTGCGACAAGCGGCGCTGGATGCTGTTCTGCTCCCTCGGCGCCCCCGATCAGCTCGCCCGGCTCTCACCGGTCCTCGACCGGGGGGAACTCACCGGCGGCATCGTCCCGACACTGGTGGACGGCATCGGCGCGGCGGGCGCGGTGCCGGCACTGACGTCGGCGCTGGACGCCGACCATCTCGGCGCCGACCGCGATCGGGCGGCGCTGGGCTTCCTGGGGAACCTGGACTGCGACGAGGCGTTCCAGGCCCTCGTCGACCGGGCCGACCGTCCCCACGTCACGGCCGCGCTGGGCGTCGCCGCCCAGCGCTTCCCGGCACGGGCGCTGCGGCTGCTGGCCCGCCGGGCGGGGACGCCCGCCGTGGCGGAGTCGCTGCGGGCCCATGTCCGCGCCCACCCCGCACTCGTGGCGGAGATGCTCCCCGGGCTCCCGGAGGAGTCGCGGACGGCGATCGAGGCGCTCCGCGACTCCACCGCCCCGGCGCCGGAGGCGCCGCCCGGCACGCTGCCGCCCCTGCTCACCGCGCCGCCGTGGACCCGCCCCCGGACCAAGACCAAGCCCGTCGTCATCAAGGACCTCCTCCCTCCCGGCCTGCGCACCATCGCCTGGAAACCGGGAGAACGCGACGCGTGGAACACCGAACATCCCCATCTGTGGACCCGGATCGAACGCATGGACTGGCCGACCCGGGTGGCCGAGTTCAAGAAGGGCGAACCGGCTGCCGAGGACATCGCGTATCTCTTCGCGAAAGGCCCCGAAGACCTGGTCCGCCCCCTCCTCGCGGACTGGGAGCCGTCCGTCTTCTGGGCCGTGGACGTGTGGATGCCGGCCGTCGTCTCCCGGTTCGAGCTGGACGCCCTGAACGCCGTCCTCTCGGTCGCGCGCCGTCGTCCCGCCGAAGCCGGTGCGTTGCTCCTTCCGTATCTGGCCGACGAGGTCGCCGTGCTGATGGCGGACTGGCTCGTCCGGCTCAAGCAGGTGGGCCGGACCGCCCGGGCCTGGTTCCGGCGACACGGCCCGGCGGCCGTGCCCGCCCTGCTGCCCGCCGCGCTCGGCCCGTCCGGGAGGGAACGGCGTGCCGCCGAGGCGGCGCTCCGGCTCATCGCCGCCGACCACGGCTCCGCCGCGGTCGTGGCGGCGGCCCGCGCCCACGACGCCGGGGCGGCCGAGGCGGTCGAGACGTTCCTCTCCGCCGGGCTGCTGGAGGCCCTGCCCGCGAAGACGCCGGTGCTCGGCCACTGGGCGGACGTGCGGCCGCTCCCGCAGATCCTGCTCCGCGACCGTACCCACGCCCTCCCGCCCGCCTCGGCGGAGCACGTGCTGACGATGCTCGCGCTGTGCAAACCCGGCGAGCCCTACGCCGGCGTGGACGTCGTCCGCGAACTGTGCGACCCCGAGTCCCTCGCCGAGTTCGGCCGGGCCGTGTTCACCCGGTGGGACGCGGCCGGCGCGCCGTCCAAGGAGAGCTGGGCGCTGACTCAGCTCGGCCTCACCGGCGACGACGAGACCGTCCGCCTCCTCGCGTCGCGCATCCGCGCGTGGCCGGGCGAGCGCGGCAGCGCCAAGGCCGCGGCCGGCCTGGACGTCCTCGCCTCCATCGGCACCGACGCCGCGCTCACGCACCTCCACGACATCGCGCGAGGCGTGCGGTTCGAGAGCCTCAGGACCAGGGCGCAGGAGAAGATCGAGGAGGTCGCGGGCGCGTTGGACCTGACCACCGACCAGCTCGCCGACCGCCTCATCCCGGACTTCGGCCTGGCCGCCGACGGAACCCTCACGCTCGACTACGGTCCGCGCCGCTTCACCGTCGGCTTCGACGAACGGCTGCAGCCCTACGTCACCGACCAGGACGGCAGACGCCGCAAGACCCTCCCCAAACCCGGCGCCAAGGACGATCCCGACCTCGCCCCCGCCGCCCACACGGCCTTCGCCGCGCTGAAGAAGGACGTCCGGACCGTCGCCGCCGACCAGATCCACCGCCTGGAGGACCGTATGGTCATGCGGCACCGCTGGTCCGCGCACGAGTTCCGGGAGCTGCTCGTCGGGCATCCGCTCGTCCGGCACCTGGTCCGCCGCCTCGTCTGGCTCGCCGACGACGGGACGACCACGACCGCGTTCCGCGTCGCCGAGGACGGCACGTTCGCCGACGTGCACGACGACGATCTCGCCCTCACCACCGCGTCCGTCAGGATCGCCCACCCCGTCGAACTGGGCGACTCGCTGGCCTCCTGGTCCGAGGTGTTCGACGACTACGAGATCCTCCAGCCGTTCCCGCAGCTCCTCCGTCCCGTCCGCCACCTGACGGACGAAGACCGCGCGGGCGACCGACTGACCCGCTTCGAGAACCTCACGATCCCGGTCGAGAGATTCCTCGCGTTCACCGCGCAGGGCTGGCAACACGGCCGTTCGGAGAGGAGCAACTTCGCGAACTGGTTCCACCGCCGCGTCACGCCCGATTACTTCCTGGTCATCAACGTGGACCCGGGCGTCTTCATCGCCGCCCCGAACATGGACCCCACCCTGACACTCCGAATGGTCGCACTGACAAAGCGACCCGAACAGATCTGGCTGGGCGAGGACCCCACCGCCACCTTCGCCGACCTCGACCCGGTCACCGCATCCGAGATCCTCAACGACCTCGTGGCACTCTCCTAGGCGAAGCGGTTGCTCGGCACCGGTCCGGGGGAGCGGGCCGCGTCGCGGGGGCCGGTGAGCCAGCGTCCGGCGACCGTGCGGACGAACCGGGCGACGGTCTCGTCAAGGTCGGGGGGCGCGCCGTCGCCGGTCTCCTCGTCCGGCTCGGGGTCGGACCGGACGATCTCGTCGGCGAGTTCCTCCTCGGGGCGCCCGTCCGGCGGGATGGTCTCGGCCCGCTCGTCGGACGTCATTCGCAGCCGTTCGCCCCACGGCGCCACCACGACCTGGTGGAGCAGCCCGGTGACGTCGGCGGCGATGCCCGGCGGGTCCGTCCAGGAGGTCGCGCGTTCGAAGAGGATCTGCCCGGCGGCGCGCTGCCACAGGCCGCGCGCGGCGGCCTCGTCCAGGTCGGACTCGTTGAGGTCGTACGCCACCACCAGGGTGTCGCGGCGGTCGGGGGCGAACGGTTCCGCGGGCAGCTCGAACAGCCGCGCCGCCGCGAGTCCCAGGATCCGGCTCGACCGGTCGGGCAGCAGGCCCACCGACGTCGGTCGCCGTTCCGCCGCGTCCAGGATCAGTCGCAGGCGGTCCAGCGCCCGCCTGCACATCGCGAAGCTGTCGGACGAGTACGCGTACCGCCCCGTCATCCCCGCGTCGTACCCGTAGGGCGAGATGGTGGCGAGCAGACCGCCGGAAAGGACGAAGTGCCAGCCCCGCAGGTCCTTGGTGTCCAGGGGGCCGGCGGTCCGCGCCGCCTGCGCCCTGTCGAGCATCCGTCCCAGCCGGTCGAAGACGGGCGCCCAGTCGGTGTCGTCCGGCGCGGGCAGCACCTCCGCCTCCCGTTCCGCCCGGGCGACGTCCCCGGCCATCAGCGCGTTGTAGGCGAGCAGGTACCGGCCGGGCCACGGGTCGAGCGACGCCACATGCGGTTCCAGGACGGTGACGGCCTCGGCGTGCCGGTTCTCCCGCTCCAGGGCCGACACCAGCTCCATCACCAGCGCGGGCTCCTCGGGCAGGATCTCCAGCGCGCGCCGCAGCGCCGGGATCGCCAGAAAGGGCACGCCGCGTTCGATGCAGGCGTACCCGAAGTCGTAGAGCTCCTGCGGCCCGCGCGCGCGGACCATCGCCGCGGCCGCCTCCCGCATGTCGTCGAACCCGGACCGGGCGGCCGCGCCCTCCATCAGCTCCGCGACCTCGGCCAGGTCCATGTCGTCGGCGTTGAACCGCAGATGCCGGATCAGTCCGGCGATGTCCCCGCTGTCCAGAAGTGCTCGCGCCTCACTCATGATCGGCAACCGTACCGCCCACGCCGCTCCGATATCACGACATTTGCCACGTACGGTGAAGAGCTGGACATCCACCCGAACTGTCGGCGCCCTCCTCTACCGTGGAGCGCCATGGAAGATCATCGCGGTGGGTTCCAGCGGCCCCCGGCGGAGGTGCGGTTCGCGGACGAGCTGGAGCGGCTCCGCGACGCCGACTCCGGGCCGCGGCCGCCCGGCTGGGCGCTCAGTCTGACGGCGGCCCGGCGGTTCGTCACCGGCGACGACGCGCTCGGGGTCCGGCGCAAGTTCGTCGGGGACACCGCGCTCATCGACCGGGCCCTGGTCACATTGGCGACGAGCCGGGGGCTGATGCTCGTCGGGGAGCCGGGGACGGCGAAGTCGCTGCTGTCGGAGCTGATCGCGGCGGCGGTGAGCGGGACGTCCCTACTGACGATCCAGGGCGGCGCCGCCACCACCGAAGACCAGATCAAGTATTCCTGGAACTACGCGCTGCTGGTGTCGGAGGGGCCGTCCACGCGGTCGCTGGTCCCGGCGCCGCTGCTGACCGGGATGGCCGAGGGGAGGGTCGTCCGGTTCGAGGAGATCACCCGGTGCCCGCTGGAGGTGCAGGACTCGCTGCTGTCGCCGCTGTCCGACCGGGTCCTGGCGATCCCGGAGCTGACCGGTGACGACTCGATGGTGTTCGCGCGGGACGGGTTCAACGTCATCGCGACCGCCAACACCCGAGATCGGGGCGTCAACGAGATGAGCGCGGCGCTCAAGCGGCGGTTCAACTTCGAGACGGTGTTCCCGATCGGCGACTTCGCGACCGAGCTGGACCTGGTGGAGCGGGAGGCGACGCGGCTGCTGGAGCGCAGTGGTGTCGCCGTCGCGCCGCGCCGGGACGTCCTCGAAGTGCTCGTCACGACGTTCCGGGAGCTGCGCGACGGCACGACCGAGGACGGGCGGGCCATGGACCGGCCGTCCGCCGTCATGAGCACCGCAGAGGCCGTGTCCGTGGCGCACCAGATCGGGGTGCGGGGATGGTTCCTGCGCGGCGAGGCGGGCGGCGCGGCCGACATCGTGGAGTGCCTCGCGGGGACGGCCGCCAAGGACAACCCGGATGATCTCACCCGGCTCCGGCGGTATCTGGAGCAGCAGGCGTCCCGGCGTGACGGCGAGCAGTGGCGCGCCCTGCACGCCGCCCGGCATCTGCTTCCGGGCTGATGGCCGTCGCGTTCGTCGGCGTCCGGCACCACAGCCCGGCGTGCGCGCGGCTCGTCCGGGACACGATCCGGCGGCTGCGGCCCGCGTACGTGCTGGTCGAGGGGCCCGCCGACGTCAACGGCCGGATGGCCGAGCTGCTCCTCGGCCATGAACCGCCCGTCGCGATCTACAGCTACCACCGGGACGCGGAGCGGGTGCACGCCTCCTGGACGCCGTTCTGCGCGTACTCACCGGAATGGGTCGCGCTGAACGAGGGCCGGGCGGCCGGTGCGGAGCTGCGGTTCGTCGACCTGCCCGCGTGGCATCCGGCGTTCGCCGACCGCGGCAACCGGTACGCCGACGCCGAGCTCCGGTACGCCGAGGTGGCCGGGCGGCTCTGCCGGGAGTTCGCCGTCGACAACACCGACATCCTCTGGGACCACCTCTTCGAGATCGATCCCGACGACACGGCGCGGCGGCTCGACGCCTACTTCGACCTCCTGCGGGGCGGCGCGGAGGCGGGGGAGGACGACGCGGCCCGCGAGTCGTACATGGCGGCATGGATCCGGGCGGCCGAGGCCGACGCCGGTGACCGGCCGGTCGTGGTGGTGACGGGAGGCTTCCACAAGCCCGCGCTGGAACGGCTCGCGGAGACCGGCGGGACCGCCTGGCCGGACGTGCCCGAGCCGCCCGAGGGCTCGACCGGCGGGAGCTTCCTCGTCCCGTACTCGTTCCGGCGGCTCGACGCGTTCACCGGCTACCAGGCGGGAATGCCGTCGCCCGAGTACTACCAGCGGCTCTGGGAGGGCGGCCCGGAGAAGGCGGCGTCCGCGCTGGTCGAGACGGTCGTGGCGCGGCTGCGCGAGCGACGGCGGGTCGTGTCGACCGCCGACCTGGTCGCCGCGCGCACGCTCACCGACGGGCTGACGCGGCTGCGCGGGCACCGGGCGCCCGCCCGGACGGACCTGCTGGACGGGCTGGTGTCCGCGCTGGTGAACGACGACCTCGACCGGCGGCTGCCATGGACGTCCCGGGGCCGGCCGGCCCCGGGCGCGCATCCGGTGGTCGTGGAGATGGTCGCCGCGCTGAGCGGGTCGCGGGTCGGGCGGCTCCACCGCGACACCCCGGCCCCGCCGCTCGTCCATGACGCCGCCGCCGAGTTGGAACGGCTCGGCCTCGACCGGGACGGGCCCGTCGCGCTCACGTTGACGACTCCGCGAGGGCTGGAACGCAGCCGGGCCCTGCATCGGCTGCGCGTGCTGGCGATCCCCGGTGTCGTGCGCCGGTCGGGGCCCGCGACCGGCGCCGACCCGGTGCTGGAGGAACACTGGGTCGTGGACGTGTCCGACGACGACGGGCGCCGCGCGTCCGCGCTCATCGAGGCGGGCGCCTACGGGCCGACGCTCGCCGCCGCGGCGGCCGCCGTCCTGGACGAGCGCATGACCGCGGCCGGAAACGACATGGGCGGGCTGGCGGACGTCCTGTTCGACGCGGCGCTGTGCGGCTGCGCGGACCAGTCCGGGCGGATCGCCGAGACGATCGCCGCCGGGATCGCGGGCGCGTCCCACCTCGCCGCGCTCGGGGCCGTGCTGGAGGTCGCCCTCGGGTTGTGGCGGCACGACCGCGTCCTCGGCACGGCCCGCAGTCCGCTGCTCGGGACGGTCGTGGCCGAAGGAGTCGTCCGCGTCCTCTGGCTGGTCGAGGGCGTTCGCGGCGGGCCGGGCCCGGCCGATCTCGACCGTCTGCGCGCGGTCGCCGCCGTCCGCGACGCGCTGGTGCACGCCCGCGGCCCGCTCGGCCTGGACCGCGACGCCGCGCTCGGCGTCGCCCGCCGGGTCGCCGCCCGGACCGACGTCCCGCCCGACCTGCGCGGCGCCGCGTTCGGACTCGGCCGGGCCCTCGGCGACACCGCCGACCCGGCGCGGGCGCTGCGGGGCGCGGCCGGGCCGGAGACGTTCGGGGACTGGCTCGCCGGGCTGTTCGCGCTCGCCCGGCAGGAGGTCCTCGATCCGGAGACGGCGGTCCTGGACGTCCTCGACGAGCTGGTCGGCGCCATGGGCGACGACGACTTCCTCGTCGCGCTGCCCGCGCTGCGGCAGGCGTTCGAGTTCTTCCCGCCCCGGGAGCGCGAGGCGATCGCCCGGGGGCTGCTGGAGCGGCACGGGGCGCGCGGCTCGTCCCGGGCGCTGCTGCGGACGGACGGCCCGCCGCTGCTGATCGCGGAGGCGAGGGCCCTGGAGGCGCGCGTCGACCGTGCGCTCCACGCCGCGGGACTGGAGGCGACGCCGTGATCCCCCCCGACCTGGAACGATGGCGGCTCATCCTCGGCGCGCCCGCCGAGGCGCGCACGGGCCCGCTCGACGGCACGGCCGCCGAACGGGACGCCACGCTCGACTGGCTCTACGGACGCGACCCCGACCTGGCCCGGCGCGGCGTCCGGCGCGGCCCCGGCGGCGGCCTCCATGACGGCGGCCCCGGGGGCGACGGCCGCGCCGGCGGGCACGGGCCGTCCCTGCTCACGACCGTCGACTGGCTCGACGCCGTCCACCGGCTGTTCCCGAAGGAGACCATCGAGCGGCTCGAACGCGACGCCGTCGAACGCTACGAGATCCATGACATCGTCACCGACCCCGCCGTCCTGGAGCGCGTCGAGCCCGACGAGACGCTGCTGCGCGCCGTGCTGCGCACCAAGCACCTGATGAACCCGGAGGTCCTCGCGCTCGCCCGGCGGATCGTCGAGGCCGTCGTCCGGCAGCTGATGGAACGGCTCGCGACCGAGGTGCGGCAGACGTTCCACGGCACCCGGTCACGGCGGCCCAGCCGGATGAAGAACTCCCGCAACTTCGACTTCCACCGGACGATCCGCGCCAACCTCGCGCACTACCGGCCGGACGAGCGCCGCCTCTACATCGAGAACCCGAAGTTCGTGTCACGGACGCGGCGCCACGTCGAGCAATGGCAGCTCGTCCTGCTGGTGGACCAGTCGGGGTCGATGCTCGGGTCGGTGATCCACTCCGCCGTCACGGCCGCGTGCCTGTGGGGGCTGCCGGGCCTGAAGACGCACCTCGTCGCGTTCGACACGTCCGTGGTGGACCTGACGTCCGATGTCACCGATCCCGTCGAGCTGCTGATGAAGGTGCAGCTCGGCGGTGGCACCGACATCGCGCGGGCCGTCGCGTACGGGGCGGGGCTGGTGGAGAACCCGCGCCGGGCCATCGTCGCGGTCGTCTCCGACTTCTACGAGGGCGGGGACGTGCACCGGCTCGTCGAGGAGGTGCGGCGGCTCGTCCAGCAGGGCACGCACGTGCTGGGGCTCGCCGCGCTGGACGAGGACGCCGACCCGTCCTACGACCGGGAGACGGCGCGGCGCCTCGCCGACGTCGGCGCGCACGTCGGCGCGATGACGCCGGGGCGGCTCGCCGGGTTCGTCGCGGAGAGGATCGGCCGGTGACGCGCGCCGACCTGGTCTCGCTCACGCCGGACGCGCTGGCGGCGCTCGCCAACCGCGGCCTGGTCAAACGCGCCGCCAAGGACCTCGACGCCGGGAACGGCCCCGAGATCACCGTGTCCCCGGACGGCACCGTCGAGGGGACGTATCCGGACGGCGCGGCGACCTCCCTCCCGGCCGGGGCGGGGCTGGACGCCGCGACCTGCTCCTGCGCGGCGACGGGGACGTGCCGCCACCAGATCTGCCTCGTCCTCGCCTACCAGCGGCACGCCGCCGGCGAACCGGCCCCGGAGCCCGCGGCCGACTGGTCGCCGGGAGCCTTCGACGACGACGCGCTCGTCCGTGTCCTCGGGCAGCGCGCCGTCACCGCGGCCCGGCGCACGTTCCGCGCCGGGTACTCCGCCGTCGTCCGCCGTCCCACCGGCGGCGACCCGGTGGCGGAGGTGGAGCTGCCGACCTGTACCGTCCGGTTCCTCGTGCCGGGCGAACCGGGCTACGTCCACACCGACGCCGTCGCCGTGCTGCGCGGCGAGGTCACGATGCTGGCCGTCTGGGCGTTCCGGGCCGCCGACGAGCGCGGCCTCACCGGCGACGAGGTCCGCCTGGACGTCGGCGGCGCCCCCGGAAGGGCCACGGGTGGCGACGGGCTCGACACCGCGCTGGAACTCGCCGACCAGGTCCTCCTCGACGGCGCCGCGCACGCGGGCCCGGTCCTGGTCGCCGCGCTGGGACGCGCCGCCGCCGACCTTGCGGCGCGCGGAGCGCACTGGCCCGCCGCCGCGCTGGACGACCTGGCCGGGCAGCTCACCGCGCACCACGACCGCCGCGCCGACCACGACCCCCGGCGCGTCGCCGAACTGCTCGCCGAGGTCCACGCCCGGCATCGCGCCTCCCGAGCGACACCGGAGGGGGGCGACGGTCGTCTGTCGCAGGTCCTCGGCACCGACGAGGCGGCGGAGACCCCGCTGCGCCGCGTCCGCCTCGCCGGCCTCGGCTGCCGCGTCGCGGGCACCGACGACACCCGCACCGCCGACGTCTACTTCGCGCACACCGGAACCGGGATCGTGCTCGTGCTGAAACGCCGCTGGGACGTCCCGGACGGGACGCGGACGACCGGCGCCGACCTCGCCGGGCGCCGGATCCTCGGTGCGTCGCTGCGCCGGCTCGCCGCCGCCAACGTCGTGTCGGAGACCGCGACCCGCACCGCGGGACGGGTCGTCCGGGTCGCCGCCGGCCGGGTCGCCAGGACGACGGTCACCCCGCTCGGCGACGCCTGGGAGGCCCTGCCCGCCCGGCTCCTCGTCCGCGACTACGCGGCGGAGGGGCGCGCGCTGGACGCGCTGCCGCCCCGGCTCGTCCGGCCGCGCGTCGAGGCCGAGCCGGTCCGGGTCGTCGAGATCGCCGAGGTCCGCGACCTCGGGTACCGGCCCGGCGCGCAGCGGCTGGAGGCGCGCGTCGCCGACAAGGCGGGCGCCACGGCCGTCGTGTCGGCGGACTACAGCCCGCACCGCCCGGCCGCGCTGGACGCGCTCGCCGCGGCCCTGTCCGCCGGTCCGCGTCTCGTCGCCGGCGCCGTCCGCCGGGATCGCGGCGGCCTGGTCATCGACCCGTTCGCCGTCCTGACCCCGGACGGCGTCGTCGTGCCCGACCTGGAACCCGGTGACGGGACCGCCGCGCTGGACGGCCCGGCCTGGGACGACCCCGACCCACTCGGACACGTCCTCGACGAGGCGCTCGACGCCTGCGCCGACGCCGCGCACCGCGGCTTCTCCCACCTCACCCCCGGCCTGCGGGACCGGATCGCCCGCGCGGGACGGGACCTCGAACGCGCCGGGCTGCGCACCACCGCCGGGACGCTCGCCGCGTTCGCCGCCGCGCTCACCGGCGACGACCCGCGCCGCGCCGCGCGGGCCTGGGCCACCGCGTGCGTCCGGCTCATCACCACGGCCGAGCTGCGCTGACGTCAGGCACGGCAGGTCAGCGGGCGCCCTCCGTTGAACTCGATCATGTCGTTGAGCGCCGCCACCTGGTCGATCCGCGCGCCGGGCTCGGCGCCGTCCAGTTCGGCGTAGGCGCGGTGCAGGTTCCCGACGAGCCGCTCGGCGTCGGTCAGTTCCGCGAACGGGCCGAGGTCGGCCTCCCGGGCGGCCTCCAGCGGCGCCAGCCCGGCCGCCTTCCCCGCCTCCGCCGTCGTCCGCACGAACCGCAGGTAGGCGGCGACGCGGTCGATCAGCTCGGGTCCGGCCACCGGGCCGTGCCCCGGGACGATCACCTCCGCGTCCAGCGGCGCGACGACCTCCTCCAGCACCCGCAGCGCGCCCGACACCGAACCCTGGAGGAGGAACGGCGTGCCGCCGTTGAACAGCAGGTCGCCGCAGAACAGCACCCGCCGGTCCGGGATCCACACGATCGAGTCGTTGGTCGTGTGCGCGGGCGTCCCCACATGCCGGACCTCGCACCGCAGGTCGTCCACCCACAGCGTCACCGCGTCGGTGTAGGTGAGGAACGGCGGCTCGATCTCGACGTCGCCCCAGTCGACCTTCGTCCAGAACGGGTTGTCGAACGGTTTGCCCCACGCGAGCGCCGCCGCCCGCGTCTCCTCGTGCCCGACGACGGTCGCGCCGGAGAACAGGTAGTTGCCGTACGTGTGGTCGCCGTGGTGGTGGGTGTTGACCAGCGTCCGGACGGGCCGGTCCGTCACCGACCGGATCGTCTCCAGGTAGGCGCGGGTCCGGCGTTCGGTGGAGCAGGAGTCCACGCTGGTCACGCCACGCGAGCCGACGAGGAAACCGGTGTTGTTGATCCACCAGGTGCCGTCCGGCTGGACGTAGGCGAACACCCCCTCGGAGACCTCTTCCAGGCGCGGACTGCCAGGACCTTCGTGGTCGGGTGCGTCGCTCATGAACCCGGGAGTCTAACCCGCGGGTCAGTACTCGAACTCGGGTAGGGACGTCACCAGATGCGGTCGCGGAGAGCTCTCCCGGGCGGACGGTTCCGGCGACCGGGCCGAGCGCAGCACCTCCCCGGCGCCGAGGACGGCCGCGTCACCGGTCTCGTCCCCGACCCGCGCGACCAGGCCCGTCCGATCCCGGATCAGCCGTTCCAGCCCGGGCAGTCGCGCGGTCCCTCCGGTGAGGGTGACGCCGACGCTGAGCAGATCACCGGAGATCTCCGGGGAACAACCCGACAGTCCGACGTGCACGGCGTCGACGATCTCGGCGACGGGACCGGCGATCGCGCGGCCGACGTCCACCGTGGTGAGGACGATCTCGCGCGGCATTCCGGTGGTGACGTCGCGGCCGTGCACCACGGTCTGCCGCACCGGACGCCGGCCGAGCGGCGGCACCGCCCCGACCTCCAGCTTCGCGGCCTCGGCCGCCGACGGCGAGATGACCGTGCGCTGCTCGCGCCGCACCAGCGCGACGATCGCGCGGTCCAGCGCGGACCCGCCGATGTGCGCGGTGTGGGACGTGACGAGCCCGCCGAACGCGATGACGCCGATGTCGGTGAGGTCCGCGCCGATGTCGGCGACGACGGTGACATCGGGCCGCGCCGACGAGGTCAGGCCCATCCCGATGGCGGCGGCGATCGGCGTCGGCACCAGCGTGAGGCGCCGCGCGCCCGCCTGGTACGCGGAGAACTGCAGCGCCCGGTAGTGGACGGTGTTCATCCCGCTCGGCACCGTCATGACCAGCCGCGGCCGGGCCGTGTACCGGCGCCGGTGATGCCTGCGGACGAGATGCCGCATCAGGTACTCGGCCTCGTCGGTCTCGGTCGGCGCGCCGTCGCGGATCGGCCGGACGAGGGTGACGTCCGGGTTGCGTCCCGCCATCTCCCGTGCCGGGCCGCCGAGCGCGAGGATGCGTCCGGTGCGCCGACATCGGGCCAGGAGCGACGGCTCCCTGCACACGACCCCGCGGTCCTTCACATGCATTCGCACGGTGGAGCCGCCCAGGTCGATGGCGGTGTCACGGCCCGCGAAGTCCCACATCGCGTCCCTCCCAATCGCCCCGAAAGTCGCAAGCGCCGTGATGATGCCCTCTTGTCCGGTGGGGATGCTCATGACCCGGTAAGCGAATGGCAACGTCCTGACGTGCGATCACATGGCCCCGGGGGACCGCACGGCGTCGAGTCGGGTGGACGGGCGCCGGGACGTCCAGCCGCGCCGCTTCCGGACGGCGCCCACCGCGCGGCACACCCCGTACAGGGTGAACGACAGCGTCGTCACGTACGGGCTGACGGGAATGCTGGACCCGACCGACAGCAGGATCCCGCCGACCACCGACACCGTCGCGAGCGCCGCGCTGAGCAGCGGCACCACCACCGGGGACGCCGACACCCGCACGGCCGCGGCGGCCGGGGTGCAGATCAGCGCCAGCACCAGCAACGCCCCCACGACCTGCACCGACACCGCCACCGCGAGCCCGAGCACCAGCATGAAGGCGGGCGACAGCATCCGTACGGGCACGCCCCGCGCCGCCGCGACATGCGGGTCGAGGCTCGCGAACGCCAGCGGGCGCCACATGACCGCCAGGCACACCAGCACGGCCGCCGACGTCGCCAGCAGCCACGACAGCCGCGGCGTGTCGATCGCGACGATCTGCCCGGTGAGGAGGCCGAACTTGTTGGCGGCCCGGCCCTCGTAGAGCGACAGGAACAGCACGCCCAGCCCGAGCCCGAACGGCATCAGCACGCCGATGACCGAACCGCGGTCGCGGGCGCGGGCGCCGAGCACCCCGATGAGCGCGGCCGCCACCAGCGCCCCGGCGATCGAACCGCCCGCCACGCTCGCGCCGAACAGCAGCGCCGCCGCGGCGCCCGCGAACGCCAGCTCGCTGATGCCGTGCACCGCGAATGCCAGGTCGCGCATGATGACGAACGTTCCGGCGAGCCCGCCGACCAGCCCGAGCACCGCCCCCGCGATGATCGAGTTCTGCACGAGCGCGAGCAGCGCCCCGTAGTCCTCGAAGTTGATGATCTCGTCCCAGCTCATGACACGGCCGCCGCTCCGACGTCCAGGACCCGGTCGGCCAGCGGCAGCACCGGATCGAGCTCATGGGTGACGAACACGACGGTCGTGCCGTGCTCGCGGCGCCGCCGGTCGACCAGCTCGGCGACGATCCGCTGGTGTTCGGCGTCCAGTGACAGCAGCGGCTCGTCGCACAGCAGGAGTCGCGGGTCGGTCGCCAGCGCCTGCGCGACCCGCACCCGTTGCAGCTCCCCGCCGGACAGCAGGTCGAGCGGGACGTCCGCGAACGGCGCGGCGCCGACGTCCCGCAGCACGTCCTCGACGCGGCGGCGCGCCCGCGAACGCGACCGGGGCAGGGGCGCGGGCAGGCCCCACCGATGCCCGTCGATCCCGAGCCGCACCAGGTCACGGGCCCGCAGCGGGGTGTGCGGGACGACGGCCCGATGCTGCGGGACGTAACCGACGATGTCACTCCCGCGCCGCGGCGGGCGCCCGTTCACGGTGACCGTTCCGGAGGAGAGCCGCCGCAGCCCGAGCAGCACCTTCAGCAGGCTCGTCTTGCCCGACCCGTTCGACCCGACCACGACCAGGAACTCGCCCGCCGCGACGTCGAGGTCGAGGCGCCACAGCGTCCGGTCCCCGTAGGACAGGACGGCGTCGCGGAGGGAGATCATGACAGCGCCTTCCCCAGCGCGGTGATGGTGGCGTCCATCCAGGAGACGTAGTTCCGGCCCGGCGGCAGCGTCTCGGTGACCGGCACGACGGGCACGCCGCCGTCCTTCGCGGCCTTCTCCAACCGCTCGGTCTGCGGCCCACTGGTCTGCGCGTTGGACACGAGCGCCGCCACCTTCCTCCCGGTGAGCAGCGCGAGCGTGTCCCGCATCGCGCGGGGCGGCACGTCGCCGCCCTCCTCGACCGCCTCGCTGAACTCGTCCGGCGTCTCGTTCCGCAGCCCGGCGGCCTCCAGCAGGTAGACCGGCAGGGGCTCGGTGATCGCGACGCCTGCTCCGCCGTGCGCGGCCTTGAGCGCCGCCACCTTGCCCTGCAGCGTGGACAGTTCCGTCTTGAACGCGGTGGCGTTCGCCGTGAACGTCTTCGCGTTCCCGGCGTCGGCCTCGGTGAGCGCGGCGGAGACCCGGTCGGCGAGGCGGGCGACCGTCGGCAGGTCGTACCAGACGTGCTCGTTCGGCTTCTCGCCCGCGGGCGCGGTCTTCCCCGCGATCCGGACGACGTCCAGCACCTCGGCCTTGGACCCGGCGCCCTTCAGCAACGTGCCGACGAAGTCGTCGTAGCCGCCGCCGTTCTGGATCACGACCCGGGCCTTGGCGAGCGCGAGCCTGCTGCGCGACCCCGCCTCGAAGGAGTGCGGGTCCTGCGCGGGGTCGGAGATGAACGACGTCACGTCCACCCGGTCGCCGCCGATCCGGCGCGCGATGTCGCCGTACACGTTCGTCGAGGCCACGACGGAGACACGGTCGCCGCGCTCCGACCCGGCGTCCGAGGACGACCCGCAGCCGCCGAGCGTCAGCGCGGCCATGCCGAGGGCGGCGCCCGCACCGAGCACCCGGATCCGCAGAAGTGAGGACATGAGGGCTCCTCGAAAATGAAAACGGTTTTCGCTTCTGAAGTTAGCACGATCCAGACGTTTCGTCCGCCGCTCCGCGCGCAGAACGTGAGGCAGAACGTGGCCATGGCCGTGCCCGGCCAAAGTGCAGGAAGCCAAGAAGTCAAGGGAAGTGCTTGTGAACTGAGTTTCGCTGTGCTTCTCTTATGTACATGGCTCACCATGTGCTGCGTATCGCCGCGGGATCGGACATCGGCCGTCGGCGGCGGACGAACGAGGACTCGGCGCTCGCCGGTCCGCGGCTGCTCGCGGTCGCCGACGGGATGGGCGGTCACCCGCACGGCGACGTGGCCAGCGGGACGGCCATCGCGACCCTCGCCCGGCTGCCGCTCGACGGCGACCTGGTCGCCGCGCTCTCCGCCGGGGTCACCGAGGTCGCCGCGCGCCTGGACGCCCTCGCCCGGCAGGATCCGGACATGGCCGGGATGGGGACCACGCTGACCGCGCTGGCCTGGGACGAGCCGGGGCACCGCTTCGCGGTGGCGCACATCGGCGACTCCCGCGCCTACGTGCTGCGCGGCGGTGACCTGTTCCAGCTCACGCGCGACCACACGATGGTGCAGTCGCTCGTCGACGGCGGGCAATTGACCTACGCCGAGGCGGCCCGCCATCCGAAGGGGTCGATGCTGGTGAGAGCGTTGCAGAGCGGCGGCAGCGCCCAGCCCGACCTGTTCTGGCACGACGCCCTGCCCGGTGACCGCTACCTGCTGTGCTCCGACGGCGTCTCCGGGTTCCTCACCCCGGAGGCGATCCGGGACGCGCTTGCGGAGGCCGCCCGTCCGGCGGACGGTGTCGTGCGCCTGGTCGGCCTCGCCAACGCGGCGGGCGGGCAGGACAACATCACCTGCGTCATCGCCGACGTCGCCGGCCCCGAGGCCCCGGCCGGACCGGCGCAGGAACCGTTGATCGTCGGCGCGGCGGCACAGGACGGCCCGGGGCGTCTCGCCAGGTTCGGCCGCCGCCTGCGCGGATCGCATTGACGCTGTTCACGGTCGTTCCCCGTGCCGACCGAGGTTGCGAAGATCAAGTATGGTGACGGCATGAGCGGCGATCCCGGGGTGACCGCGGGCGACATCGCCCGGCTGGCGGGCGTCGGCCGCGCCACGGTCAGCAATTGGCGGCGCCGCCACGGGGACTTCCCGCGACCGGTCGGCGGGACGGCGACCAGCCCGCTGTTCTCCCTCGCCGACGTCGAGGACTGGCTGCGCCGCAACGGCAAACCGTTCGAGGTGTCCCTCGCCGACCGGGTGTGGCAGCGGCTCCGCGCGTCCGGTGACGACTTCCAGCTCGCCGACCTCGTCGGCTGGGCCGGGGTGCGGCTGCTCGAACTGCGCGGCGGCGCCGCCGTGCCGTCCGGGCGGCGCGGGGCGCGCCTCCCGGTCGAACCGGCCGACGCCGCACTGCCCGCCCTGCTGGCCGAACTCGCCGCCGAACGCGGCCACGCCGGCGCGTTCGACCTGCTCGTCCACCGCTACGTCCAGGCGCACTCGCGGCGGCTCGTCGTCACGCGCGAGGACGTGGCGCGGCTGATGGCCAGGCTCGTGTGCCGGGACGGCGACACCGTCCTCGACCCCGCGTGCGGGCTCGGCACGCTGCTGATGGCGGCCCCGGGCCCGCGGTCGGCCCTCGGCCAGGACGGCAGCGCCTCCGCCGCCCTGATCGCCGAGGTCAGGCTGCTGCTCGCCGGAACGCCCGCCGAGATCGCCGCGGGCGACTCGCTGCGCCGCGACGCGTTCCCCGGCGCGACCGCCGACGCGGTCCTGTGCAACCCGCCGTTCGGCGACCGCGCATGGGGGCACGAGGAACTCGCCGGCGACCCGCGCTGGGAGTACGGGCTGCCGCCGCGCGGCGAACCCGAACTGGCCTGGGCACAGCACTGTCTCGCGCACCTGCGGCCGGGCGGCCGCGCCGCGGTGCTGATGCCCTCGGCGGTGGCGTCCCGGCGCCCCGGCCGCCGCATTCGCGGCAACCTGCTCCGGGCCGGCGCGCTGCGGGCCGTGATCACGCTGGCGGCGGGCGGGCCCGACCTATGGCTGCTGCGGCGCCCCGAACCCGGTCGGCCGGCGCCCGCCACCGTCCTGCTGCTGGACGCCGACGGCGACCTCGAGCTGGCCGGACGCGCCTGGGAACGGCGCGCCGACGGCGAGTTCACCGTGCCGGTCATCGACCTGCTGGACGACGAGGTCGACGTCGCCCCGGCCCGGCACCGTCCACGGCAGAGCGAGGAGGCGTTCGGGCGCCGCTTCACCGAGACCCTGGACCGGCTGACCGCCGCCGCGCCCACCCCACCGACCCTGGAACTGCTGGCCGAGCGCCGCCCCCCGCCGGTCACGACGCTCGCCGAACTCTCCCGGGCCGGGGTCGTCGCGATCAGCCACGGCCCCCCGCGCCTGCCGGCCGGCGACCACGTGCCGGTCCTCACCGTGGACGACGTGAGCGCCGGGACCGGCCCGTCCGGCATGTCCGCCGCGGCCCCCGGCCTGCTCATGCTGGAGCCCGGCGACGTCGTCGCCACCGCCGCCGGGGCGGCGCGGGTCGTCGCGTCCGCCGGCGCCGCGCTCGGCCCCCACCTCACGCTCTACCGGCCGGACCCGGAGCGGCTCGACCCGCGGTTCCTCGCCGGATTCCTGACCTTCGCCCACACCCGAACCGGCGCCGGATCGAGCCGCATGGACCTGCGCCGCGCCCGCATCCCCCGCCTCTCCCTGGAACGTCAGCGCGACTACGGCCGGGCCTTCGAGGAACTCGCCCGGCTGACCGCGACATTGCGTGACATGTCGTCGCTTGGGGAGGCGCTGGTCGGGCTAAGCTTCGACGGGCTGCTGGACGGCCATCTCCGTCCTCGCCGATGACCCCCGGGAGGACCATGCTCATCGCCGACAGGTATGAGCTCGACGAGCTCCCTCTCGGTCGCGGCGGGATGGGCTCGGTCTACGCCGCGCACGACACGCGCCTCGGGCGCCGCGTCGCGGTGAAGTTCCTGGAGCTGCCCGGCGGCGGCGCGGACGACGAGCTGGAGCGGCGGTTCATCCGGGAGGCTCGCATCCTCGCCCGGCTGGAGCACACCGGCGCGCCCACCCTGGACGACTTCGGCGCGTTCGACCAGCGGCTCTACCAGGTCATGCAGTTCATCGACGGGGTCACCGTCGCCGATCTGATCGCCGAGCACGGGCCCGTCCCGGTCCCGTGGGCCGCCGGGATCATCGCGCAGGCCGCGGCGGTGCTGACGGCCGCGCACGCCCTGTCGATCCGGCACCGCGACCTCAAGCCGACCAACCTGATGCTGGGGCCCGACGGCGGCGTCAAGGTGCTCGACTTCGGGCTCGCCGTCCTCGGTGACGCCGACGTCGCCCACTTCACCCGGCACGGGCAGGTCCTCGGGACGCCCGCGTACATGGCGCCGGAGCAGATCGAGCGGGGCGTCGCGGGCACGCGGAGCGACCTGTACGCGCTCGGCTGCGTGCTGTACGAGATGCTCACCGGACGGCAGCTGTTCGCGGGCCCGACGGCGTACGCCGTGTTCGACAAGCACGTTCGGGAGCGGCCGCCGCACGTGCCCGGCGTGCCCGCCGAGTTGAACGCCCTCGTCCAGGATCTGCTGGAGAAGAAGTCGGAGAACCGCCCGCCGGACGCGCCCGCGCTGTACGAGCGGGTCCGGCCGTTCACCGGCGAGCTGCCGCTGCTCCCGGGGTTCCTGGAACCGGCGTCCACCCCGAACCCGGAACGCATGTACGCGCAGATCGTCGGCCAGGTCCTCGGGGCCGCGCCGGAGAACCGCTGACGCGGTGCCGCCCGCCATGAACGCGGGCAGGGAAGCGCGACGTTCATGGCGGGCGGCGTTCGGACCGGTGGCGCCGGTCGTCAGTCTTCGGACTCGTGGTCCTGCTCGTGGTCCGGCGCGTTGTTCGGCGCGGTCACTTCCTCGCGCAGGTCGGTGTCGGTCGCCCGGGGACGGAGTTCCGGCCCGGAGGAGTCCTGCCAGGCGCGGTCCGGCTCGTAGCGCGGCCGGGGTTCGGGCCTGGACCCGTCCGGAGGCGTGTCGCCTCCCGGTGGCCGGGCGGTGGAGTTCGTGGCGGCACGGTCGGGGGCGTTCGTGGGGGGATTGTCGGTTTTCTTGGGAATTGAATACTCTAGTGGCGGAATATCGGGGGTCCGCTGATTATCGGGCGGTTTATGGTCCGTGCGCCTCTGCACGCTCATTCTGTCGATCTTCTCGACGAGTTCCTTCACCGAGGGCGACCACTCCTTGTAGGTGGGAGCGCCCGGACGCACCGCGCCCGCGAACTGTCTCTTCCGACGTCCACTGAGCTTGTCGATCCTGACCTTCGCTCCGGTGTGCGGCGCGTGCAGGAATCGTCCGTGCCCGACATAGAGTCCGACATGGCTGCGGCCGTGGAAGAAGATGAGGTCCCCGGGCTTGAGGTCCTTCAGCCGCACCTTGCGCTTGACCTTCCGGTACTGCGCGTAGGTGACGCGGGGGATCTTCACGCCCGCCTTCCGCCACGCGGCCATCGCGAGGCCGGAGCAGTCATAGCGCTTCGGTCCCACGGCGCCCCACCGGTACGGCTTGCCGATCTGCTTGCGGGCGAACGACAGGGCCCGGTCCGCGCGGTCCCGCTGCGTCGCCTCACGCGTCCGGTACTTGTCGTAGGCCTTGACCTTCTTCCGCGTCGCCGAGTCGAGATGCAGGCTCTGCAGCACCGCGGGATTGATCGCGGCCAGTGCCTGCGAGCCCAGCGGAACCGCCAGCGCGAGCCCCGTCGCCGTCACGGTGACGGCCGTCCGGAGCATCCGCCTATTTCGAATGGCGGCCCGGGCGAGGGCGGTATGGCCCGGGAACGAGCCGTTCTCGGGACCGCTCCGGGTGTCGGCTCCGCGTGATCCGCATGCGATGGACATTCGTGTGCTCTCCGTTCCCCCGATTGTTCGGGGTCTTGTCGTCGCATCGTCCCGGCGGGTGATCTCCCTGCCGACAGTTCGCGTACCCGTCGAACGCGGCACGATTTTGGTGAGCCCCCCGATTTTGCATGATCATGGCGCGGAATTAGCGCCGGCCTTTGCGGGTTTTGATCATGCGGTCAGATGGGCCAGCGACTTCAACGGAACGGATAGCCAGGCCGGGCGGTTGCGGGCCTCGTACCGCACCTCGTAGACCGCCTTCTCGAACTCGAGGGCGCGCAGGAGCACCGAGTGCGCCGCAGGGTCGGGGCCGCCCGCCGCCGCGTAGCCACGGCAGAAAGCGGCCCGGTTCCGCGCCGCCCACGCGTGCGCGCGTGTCTGTGACCGTCCGGTCGGCCCCGGCGGAACCGTCCCGGGCTTGGTGACGAGGTAGCGGGCCGCGTACTCGAACGAGCGCAGCATTCCGGCGACGTCCCGCAGCGGATGCGCCAGGGCCCGGCGCTCGTGGTGCGTCCGCGCGGGCTCGCCCTCGAAGTCCAGCAGCGTCCAGCCGTTCTCGGTGCGAAGGACCTGGCCGAGGTGGTAGTCGCCGTGGACGCGCTGCACGGTGAGCGGCCGTGCCCACGCGGCCAGGTCGAGGAACGCGTCGGTGAGCGCCTTCGCGTGCGGGACCAGACCGGGCACGGCGCGGCAGGTGGCGGTCAGCTCGGCGTTCATCCGCGCCGCCATCGCCCGTACCTCTGTCTCCGGCAGCACCGTCACACCGAACGCGTCGGCGAGCGACCGGTGCACCTCGGCGGTCGCGGCGCCGAGCCGTTCCGCCTCGGCCGCGAAGTCGCCACCGGCGACGCTGGCGTCCAGTTCCGCCCACTCGTCCGCCCAACCGGCGTCGCGCGGGGGCGTGTGCGCGAACCAGTCCCGGACGCTCGCGATGGCGAGGCTCCAGCCGTCCGCGCCGGTGTGCAGGTAGTCCGACAGGAGGGCGAGCGTCACCGGGGCGCCGGGGACGGGCCCGGGGTCCAGTTCGATCCAGCCGAGGACGGACGGAACGTGCGCGCACCCGCCGCGGGTCAGCGCCAGGTTGACCTCGAGGTCGAGGTTGACGCCGTGGCCGAGCCGCCGGAACAGCTTGCAGATGTAGGCGTCGCCGAACAGCAGCGAGGTGTTGCTCTGCTCGCCCGTGATCGGCAGGCTCGCCAGGTCCGTCCGGATCGCGGCGCCGTCCACGCGGTGGAACCGCAGCGGGCCGACGGACGCGCCCGAGGCCAGGCCGTCCAGCAGTGTCCTGGTGAGGTCCGGGTCGTGGGCGGCGTCGTAGAGGCGCGTTTCGCGGGCGTCCGCGGTCCCGCCGATCTCGGCGTGGTGGAGCCGGTCGGGGAGGTGGCGTCGGGTGCCGAGGAGGACCTGGTAGTGGTCGGTGGTGCCGTTCTGGTGGACGTCGAGGACGAGGTGGTGCAGGCCGGGGTCGCCGGTGCGCAGTTGGGTGGCGGTGCCGATGGTCAGGTGGTCGATGGGTTCGTTCTTGCCGCCGAACCATCGCTGTCTCGGCAGCCACGCCACGAGGTCCCCGATGAGGGACGGCCGGGGCGGCAGCACGGTCAGGCGGTCCTTTCCGCCTGCGCGCCCGATTCTCTGCCGTCATCGTCCGGCGGGGTCAGCTGGAACCAGTAGAAGCCGTGCCCGGGAAGCGTCAGTAGATAGGGCAGTTCGCCGATCGCGGGGAACTGGACGCCGCCCATGCACTCGACGGGGGAGTAGCCCTCGAAGCGGCGCAGGTCGAGTTCGACCGGTTGCGGGAACCGCGACAGGTTGCTGACGCACAGGATCGCGTCCATCTCGCCCCACGGGCTCTCGTCCTCGGTGATCTCGCGGGTGAAGGCGAGGACGGAGGGGTTGGAGGCGGAGAGTTCGACGTAGGTGCCGACGCCGAAGACGGGGTGGCGTTGGCGGATTTCGATCA
>NZ_RBWU01000008.1 GCF_003634705.1 Actinomadura pelletieri DSM 43383
CCGCTGGAACAGCTCCCACAACTCCTCCGGCACCAGCCGCTCGACCATCTCCACGGCCGCAGACTACCGGCGCCAACCCAAATGAGATGACGTCTAAGGGGCGAGGGTGGTAGCTCCGGGGGTTGCCGACGGCGCTCGGACCGGGGACGTCTCCTAGATCCGGAAGGGTGAAGCCGCTGTCGGCCTCGTACTTGAGCTCAACCTCCACGTTGGGCCGCCAAGTCCATCTCCCCATTCGAAGACTCGTTGTCCCCAACGCCCGTCCCCACACCGCGGCCTCCCACCGGGTCGGCGCCCATATCGAGGCGCCGACCCGGAGCGGCCGGGATGGGGCATCGATCAAGTCGAGGGGTCAGGCTCTGGCCGCCGCCCCGTCCTGCGGATCGAGGGGGTGTTACCAGCGGTACCAGCGGCCGCGCCTCCCGGATGCGCCCGTGCCACGGGCGACGAAGCCCAGCAGCCACAGTGCCAGGACGATCACCGCGAGGATCCAGAGGACTTTGAGCGCGAAGCCGGCGCCCAGCAGGACGAGGGCCAGCAGGAGAACAAGAATCATCAGCCAGGGCACGTGAACCTCCTTGTTTCGTATTCGGCGCGCAATCTCCCCAGCGAGCTGACGTTCACGCCGAACCCAGGTCACGGTTTCGAATCACTTGGTTCGTTGTCGCTCCTTCACGGCTGGGGACACGCGGCCAGAGATGCCGCTGCCCGCTTGACGGCACCGGCACGAGGGGTGGAGAAGGCAGACGGCCAAGACCAGAGAAGCCGGTCCGTTGTGTTCTGCGGCGGCCATAAGGTGTGGGCGGCAAACCCAAGCATTTGGGTCGAGCGCGGCGTCTTCGGGCGGCTCGTCCCGGACACGGCCGCGACGGGCCGACGTCCTCAACGCCGTGGAAGGAGATCCAGGTGACCGTGTCGCGCCAACGTCCGGACCATCCGGCAAGCCCCGTGCAAGGGCTGGACAAGGATCGCAGTCTCCACGTCCGGCGTGCTCTGGAGCGGCTGATCGGTGTGGCGGCGACCGAAGGCAACGCCGTCCTGCCGCTGCGCAACGGCGACGCGATCTTCCCGGCGATGCTGGACGGCATCGCGAGCGCGCGGCGCACCGTGGACATGATGACCTACGTGTACTGGCGCGGTGACATCGCGCGCCGGTTCGCGGACGCGCTCGCCGATCGGGCCCGCGCCGGTGTGCGGGTCCGGTTGCTGCTGGACGGTATCGGCAGCTGGCAGATCGAGAAGGACCTGGTGGAGCGGATGAGCGAGGCCGGCGTCACCGTCGCCTGGTTCCGCAAGCCCGCCTACCTGTCGCCCTTCAAACAGAATCACCGCTGCCACCGCAAGGTGCTGGTGGTCGACGAGCAACTTGCTTTCACCGGCGGCGTCGGCATCGCCGAGGAATGGTGCGGCGACGCCCGCAAATCGAACGAGTGGCGCGACACCCACTTCGAGGTCCGAGGGCCCGCTGTCGACGGAATCGCCGCCGCGTTCGCCCAGAACTGGGCCGAATGCCACAACGAACTGTTCGACGACCGCGACCGGTTCGTGCAGCAACCCCCGGCCGGGCAGGCCGTGGTCCAGGTGGTGCGGGGATCGGCCAGCATCGGCTGGCAGGACATGCAAACCCTGATGCGGGTCATCCTGGAGCTGGCCGAAAAGCGGCTACGGCTGGCCTCGGCCTACTTCGCGCCCGACCCCTACTTCACCGAACTGCTGTCCCAGTGCGCGCGCCGCGGGGTCCAGGTGGAGATCCTGCTGCCGGGCCCGCACGCCGACAAGCGCGTCAGCCGCCTGGCCAGCCAGCGCCACTACGCCTCACTACTGGAGGACGGGGTGAGGATTCACCAGTTCCAGCCGTCCATGCTGCACACCAAGATCGTCACCATGGACGGGATCGTGTCCCTGGTCGGGTCCACCAACTTCAACCGCCGCTCCATGGACCACGACGAGGAGGTCATGCTCGCGGTCCTGGACCGTGACCTCACCGCCACCCTCGACGCCCACTTCGAGCAAGACCTCGAACGTAGCCAAGCCATCAAGCCCGGCCAGTGGGAGCGACGCCCGATGCGGCAGCGCGCCAAGGAACTGGCCATCACGCCGATCCGCCGCTTCCTCTGACCGCGCCCCTCACAGGGCGGGCGACTCGATGCGGGATGGCCTCAGGCAGAGTGGACCCCTACCAACCTCGACTGATTCAAGAAAATTGGTCAGTGTGTAAAAACGCGGATCCACCTCTGGACTCCCAGCGGATGCTGCGTGAAGCCGCTTTGCGGGTGACCCGCCCGCAGCTGGCAGTGCTCAGCGCGGAGTACGCGCATCCGCATGCCGACACCGACTCGACCATCCGTACGCTGCACGGGGAGTCCCCGAAGGTGTCCCATCAGACCGTGTACCACTCGCTGCAGGCTGACGGCGGCGCGCCTGGTGAGGCGCATCAAACCATCCGGCTCCGTGGCGCGCTACGAGTCACGGGTCGGCGACCACCACCCACCTCGCGCGCCGGCAGCGGCCTCGAGAGCGCCACGCTCGAAGTCGTCCAGACGCTTCAACGGGTCGGGGGAGCACTGCGGTTCGTCCCGCCCAAGACCGATGACTCCAAGCGCAGGGTTCCTCTCCCGGACCTGTGCATCACGGCTCTGTGCGAGCACAAAGTGAGGCAGGAGACCGAACGGACGGACGCCTGGCCGAACTGACAGGACTTCGGGCTGGTCTTTCCGTCCCGCCTCGGCACTCCCATGGAGCCGGACAACCATCGCCGTAGCTGGGGCCGTATCCGTGCCGCTGCGGGCCTCGGCTCGATGCGGCTGCACGACATGCGGCACACCTGCGTGTCGCTCCTGTTGGACCTCGGCCTCCCACCGCACATCGTGCGAGAGATCGTCGGCCACAGCGACATCGAGGTAACGATTGGCCATGACGTTCGTAAGTGGCCCCGGCAGGACGTCTTAAACTGGCCCCGCTGGTGGGGCCAGTTCGGAACGTCATGAGGGTTTGAAGTGGCCCCGTGGGACGGCTTGGTTCGGCCCCGGGCTAGTGGATCTAGCCGGAATGTCCGGGGGTATTGTCCTGTCTCAGTGATCTCGGCCCGTTCTCAAGGAATCTGGCCCGTTTGCTGGGTTCGTCTCGCTACAGCTGGCTGTTCCAGGGAGGGAACTGATGACGGACAAGGTCATCAAAGACAAAGTGCTGTGCTACGTCGTTCGTGATGGATGCTTGCTGGTCTTCCGTCACACTGATTACAGCTACGAGGAGGTCGGAATTCAGGTCCCCGCCGGAAGTATCCGACCAGGCGAGACTCCGCAGGATGCCGCCCTGCGCGAGGCAAGGGAGGAGACGGGGTTCACTCAGTTCAGGATCGTCCGGAAGTTGGGTGAGGTCACCTACGACATCAGCCCCTACCGATTTGAGATCCACCGCCGCCACGTCTTCCAACTGGAGCTCACCGAACCCACCCCGCAGCGATGGGCCAGCCAAGAACTCCACGACGGTGAACAGGACCCCACCAACTTCGAGTGCTTCTGGATCACGCTGGAAGCGGCTCACGTCCTTCAATCCGGCCAAGGCGCACTACTCGGCGCGCTCTACGACTGACAGCATCCATACCCCGACTACCGCGGGAACTGCCGAACTCATGGCTGAGCAAGACCTATTGGCAAAGCCCGCCCCCCCGCCGAACAAAGCCCACCTCTCACGGCTCCGCTTCACCACTCAAAATTTCTCTCCCAGGCCACGGCCCTGGCCCGAGGGACATCCCCGGCACGGGGCATCCGGCCAGATTCAATGAGACGCCCCGAAGAGAACAAACCGCCGGGTCTGGTTAGATGAGAATCAAGGCCGCCTGCCGTCTCAACTAAACTGGCCCGCCCAGCTCAGAGAGTCCCACCGGGCCAGCTTCTCTGAGACAGGACGGTTATCTGGTGGTGGCGAGGTTCTGGCGGGCTTTGGAGTGGGCGAGGCGGTAGGACTCGCTTCCGGTCTCGATGATGGTGCCGTTGAAGGTGAGTCGATCGATGATGGCGGCGCAGAGCCGGGGATCGGAGAAGGTGTTGTCCCATTCGCTGAAGGAGGCGTTGGAGGCGATCGCGACGCTGTTCTTTTCCTCGCGTTCGGTCAGAACCTGGAGAAGCATTTCGGCGCCGCGGCGGTCGACTTCAAGATAACCCAGTTCATCGATGCAGAGCAGATCGGCGCGTCCGTAGCGGGCGATGGTCTTGGTGAGCTGTTTCTCGTCGGCTGCCTCGACCAGTTCGTTGACGAGCTTGGCGGCCAGGGTGTACTTGACCCGGTATCCGGCCATGGCCGCCGTAGTGCCGAGCGCGATGAGCAGGTGGGACTTGCCGGTGCCGCTGTCGCCGATCAGGCAGAGCGGCTCGCCGCGGCGGACCCAGTCGCCGGTGGACAGGGTGTTGATGACGGCGGGCGGGATGTTGGGATTGGCGTCGTAGTCGAAGTCGCGCAGCGACTTTTCACGGAGGAAGCGGGCGGCTCTGATCCGGCGTTCGGAGCGGCGGCGGTCGCGGTCTTCGCATTCGGCCATCAGCAGCTCGGCCAGGAATCCGCGATAGGTGAGCTGGTCGCGTTCGGCGCGGTCGGCCAGGTCGGTGAACTGGGCGCGGATGGTCGGCAGGCGAAGTGACCGGCAGGCGGTGTCGATCGCGGCGTCGACGGCCGGGTCGGTCAGGTTGTGCTGGCGTGTCATCGCGGTCCTTCCTTCCGGGCGTCTTTGCGGGTGCGGTGCAGCAGTTGGTCCCAGTTCTCCAGGCGTGGCGGCGGCCGGGTGTCGTGCAGCAGGGCGCGGCGATGCTCGTCCAGGCTGGTCACCGCAGGCTGGTCGGCCTGCGCTGCCGGTGGTGGCGGCTCCAGGTCACTGGTGACGGTGGGTGAACGGCCGTGGGTCTCGGCGGATTTGCGGGCCTCTAGCGAGATCGCGTCGATCGAGACGGTGCCGGTCTGCAGGCAGCGGCTGATGCCGGCCAACACGTCGTCGCCGTGCAGGTGGCGGTGCAGCAGCAGGACTTGGACCAGGGTCTTGGTGCCTTCGCTCTCGCCGAGCCGCCCGGTGGCCTGGGCCCACAACGCCTCATGGACCGCGGTGAAGACGCCTTGACGGCGGGCTTGGTCCAGTGCTTCGGATCCGGCCAGCGCTCCAGGCTTGGTCAGCAGCACCTCCAGGTAATGGTCCAGCACGATGCGTTCGGCGCCGTGGCCGCTCAGCCGCGGATGCTTACGACTCAGGATCCCTGTTGTTGTGCTGGCCTTGGGCGGGTCAACATCGACCCACATCCGGTTCGTTGCACACGGGTCCAGACCAGCCCCGACAGCCGAGCGCGCGGGACTGTACGGTTTCGGTGTGTCTCCTGATCATGGAGTGACACCTGATGATGACCGAAGTGAAGACGGAGGCCGTGGTGGCCGAGCCCGACGAGAAGCTCGGTCCGCTGGCCGTGGTGGAGCAGGAGCTGGTCGGCCGGCTGGTCGCCCAAGCCCGTGAGCAGGGCCTGGAGCTGACCGGTGAGGGCGGTCTGCCGGCCGAGCTGACCAAGCGGGTGCTGGAGTCCGCGCTCGAGGGCGAGCTCACCGACCACCTGGGCCGTGACCGCCACGTACGGGCCGGTGAAGGCGGCGGGAACGTCCGTAACGGGCATCGGTCCAAGACCGTGACCACCGAGGTCGGGCCCGTCGAGATCGACGTCCCGCGGGACCGGGACGCCACCTTCGAGCCGAAGATCGTCCGCAAGCGGCAGCGGCGCCTGACCGGTGTGGACGACATGGTGCTGTCTCTGAGCGCGAAGGGCCTCACACACGGAGAGATCTCGGCGCACTTGGCCGAGGTGTACGGCGCCTCGGTGTCAAAACAGACGATCTCGACCATCACCGACACGGTCCTGGACTCGATGACCGAGTGGCAGAACCGGCCGCTCGACAGCGTGTACCCGGTGATCTTCCTGGACGCCGTTCACGTCAAGATCCGGGGTGATCTCACGGGGCGTAAAGAGTTCGTTTTCGGAGAAGGTCAAGCTTTGCTCTTCCGAACATTTGGCGTTTCAGCATTTTCACGCAGTTGACATGCCCTTCGACCGGGCTGGAGCTATGGGACATGGTCAATCCGTTACGGACGGCATCGTAGTTACGCCGCGGTTTCGCGCGAACCCGGCTATCGCGGTGAGAGCTTCCTTTTCGACGCGGGTGATCCAGTCATCGAGCCGGTGGCCTTCGAGTTGGGTGAGCATCACAACGAAATCCTTCACGTACCTGGTCGGCCTGCGCAAATCTCGGCTGAGACGCTGCATCTCCCGGAATCTAATGGTCGACTCCTGGTCGAGGTTTTCGGGATTGGACATGATCCAGCGTGTGAGGTCCCGGACGGCCGGTGGCCGGGGAGGCGGAATCTCGACCTCGCTCGTTCCAGCAGGTCGGAAACGACGTAGATAGCGTTGGACTTGTTGTGCTGTTCCGCGATAACCCAGTGCGGTGATCTCTCTGGTGAGTTGGGTGGCGTTGCGGATGCCCTCGTTCTACCTGCGGTGCAGATGCTCGTGATAGCCGTCTAGAATGCTGGCACGCTGCTGGTTGGCCGCGGTGCCCTCCTCGACCGTCGCATTGGCGTATTTGCGGACCGTCGCCTGATGCAGACCGAGCCGCCGTCCGGTCGCGGCCTTGCTCAGTCCCTGCTTGAGCAGTTCGTGCACAGCGGCATGATGCTTCCGGCCACGACCTGCAGCTCACGATGATTGACCACCGTGGGGGCGTCGCTGGTGCGCCGTGACTCCACAGCGGCCGCCAATGCCGCTGCCAAGCCCGCCCGGGCTGCCGAGACGTCCTTCTCCACCGCTTGGCCGAGATTGCGCCACAAGTGGAAACGATCAGCGACTTGCAATGCGTCCGGCGCTCCCTGCCGGGCTCCCTCCGCGTAACCGCCGGCTCTGTCCCGACAGATCACCTCCGGCAGCGGCCGGGAACGCAACCATGCGGCCAGGGCATCGCCGTCCCGGCCATCGATCAGGTCGACCGGACGCCGCGTTCCCAGATCGATCAGGATGGTTCCGTAGTTATGTCCTCGCCGAATGGCGAAATCATCCACTCCTAGGACCTGAACCTGGCCGACAGGTGGATCCGGGATCGCTCTGACCAACCGCAAGAGCGTGTCCCTGCCGACTGCGATTCCCAAGGTCGCAGCCATCCGAACTGCTGCCCGGCCGGCGAGTGCGAGCCCGATTTCGGTGAGCAGGTTACGCAAGGACGTGGTTGACCGGGCGTAGGGCCGAGTCAGTCCCGGGATCTGCTCGGTGAACGTGTTCACCGAGCACTCGCTGCTCACGCACCGGAAACGGCGAACTCTCAACTCAAGTCTTACGGAACAGCCGGACGCGGCGACGTCTTGGAGGCGCCGCACATACCAGCCATGCCGTCGACCCGACACCGCCTCGCAACGCGAGCATGACGCGGCCACCGCCTTCGCCCTCGCCTGGACCACCACAGCGCCGTCACGTCGTTCGCAGAGCTCCACTTGCAGCGATGCCCATCGGGGGAAGAAAAGCTCGACAACATCTGAATCACACAGAGATCATCTTCGCGCATCAGGTGCGCCGAGATCACACGGTTTGCGACAGAGCCAAGGTGCGCGACAACCACGTGGTGCAGAACAAGCCCGCCTATATCGCGGTGGGTATCGACACCGATGGGCACAAACATGTGCTGGGCATCTGGCTGGCGCGCACCCCGGCCGCCACCGCCACCGCCACCGAGAGCTGGCGGTTCTGGACCTCGGTGACCACCGACCTGCGCAACCGCGGCGTCCGCGACATCCTCATCGCCTGCTGCGACGGCCTCAAGGGCTTCGAGGACGCCATCAACACCGCGTTCCCGGCCACAGTGGTGCAAACATGCGTCGTCCACTTGATCCGCAACGCGCTGCGGCCGGTCGCGCGCAAGGACACCGGGGCGGTGGCCAAACAGCTGAAGAAGGTCTACACCGCCGTGGACGCCGACGCGCCGCTGGAGGCCCTGGCCGAGTTCGCCGACACTGATCTGGGCCGCAGGTATCCCCAGAGCGTGCGGGTTCAAGGACGCCTGGGACCGGTTCACGCCCTTCTTCGCCTTCACCCGCCCGGTCCGCCGCCTGCTCTCACCACCAACGGGATCGAGTCGCTGAACTACCAGCTCCGCAAGGTCACCAAGGCCCGCGGGCACTTCCCCACCGACGACGCCGTGGTCAGCTGCTGTGGCTGGCCATCATCAACATCGAGGACAAACGCGCCCAGGAACGCGCCGTCAAACGTCACAACGGCGACAAGCACGCCTTCTCAGCAGCACGCCTCGTCGAGGGACAACGCGTCGCCGGATGGCGTGAAGCGCTCAACGAACTCGCCGAGGCCTATCCCGGACGCATCAGGTAGAGCGGACTTCACCATCTACCTGCAAGGACTTTCCACACCTGAAGTTACAAGCTCTCGACCGTTCCGTGCTGAGGTGACGGTCGGCGAGCTGGAGCGGTGCTTCCGTCCGGATGCGAAGGCGCGGGCGGTGGTGTCGGACAAGCGGCGCCCGGCGCCAAGTTCGGGTGCGCGGTGCAGTGGGGCACGGTCCGGAGGTTGGGGACGTTCCTCGTGGACACTCCGCTGAAGGTTCCGGCGGAGTGGTGGACTTCGCCGACCCGGTCTTCATTCGCGACGGCGACGTGTAGACGGGCGCCGGACTGAGCGCGTGCCTGGACCTGGCGCTCGCGCTGGTCGCCGACGACCACGGGCAGGACGTCGCGCTGCGCGTGGCACAGCAGCTGGTGATTTACCTGAAATGGCCCAGCGGGCAGAGCCAGTTCAACGTTTCGCTCACCCGGCCTCCAGAGCCATGGGACAGGCTGTAGTCCGCAACCGCCCCAGTGACGGCGTTCTCATCAAGGACTTCACGAACCCGGTGGGCTCCACGTGCTGATTGGCCTCGCCGGGGCCGGCGCCAGCATCGTCATGCAGCTGCGCCAAGTGCTGACGAGCCCGGCCGTGGCGCAGGGCGAGGCGCCGCCCACAGCCGATGTCATCATGCGGGTCGAGGACGCCCGCGCCCTCGCAGCGCCCAGTCAGGTTTGGTTTCTGCTGGCCATCTTCTTGTACGGAGACTCGTTCGGCTGGTGGAACGCAGTCGCGCTGGCGCTTGTGGTGGCGGCGGTCATCGCGCTCTGGCTGATCCGGAGCGCCGGTGTCGCGAACGGCGGCGCGGCGAGCCATGGCCACCCGATGATCGTCATCGACGCGGCATCGCCGACGCCGCCCTTCGAGCAACTCCGGGCCCAGATGGCGTGGCAGATCCAGGACCGCTCGCTCGCCGTCGGCACGAGGATGCCGCCGATCCGCCGGCTCGCAGCCAACCTCGGCCTCTGCGGGGCTGGGTGACTTCAGGCCACGGTCGATCAGGTCCCGCCGCTTCCAGCGGTGCAGGCACGACTCCGCGATGCCCAGAGATGCGGCCACCTCCCGCACCAATCGTCCCGACTCCAGCTCATCCAGGGCACGCCGACGAAACTCCGGCGAGTAAGGCCTGGGCACGAGAACTATCTCCTTCACAAGATCGCCGAATCCTACCCCTCTCAACATCCAAGCCCGTCAAACGGGGGCAACATCAAGGTGTCCGGTGGACGGGGGAAGCTCAGTTCAGGTAGATCCGTCACGCCGCTGTCCATGTCCCGCGTGATCTCCAGCCTCAGCGTGGGGATAGGGCACCTCGCTCTCGCCTGGAGCGTCATGAGCACGGGGTACGGAGCGCGCGAAAGGTCGATTGTCCTGGCCTGCAACGCGTTCCCCGCACTAATCATCCTCTGCGGCGGCATCATCGGCGACCGCTTCCGCCGCCACGTGCTTAGTCGCCGACCTCCCGCGCACCGCGGCCGGAAAGCTCATCCACGGACGCCTCACCGACATGACTCTCACCGACTCCACCACCGACTGAGGCGCGCAGCGGGGCGACCTCGGCGATGAGGTCGCCCCCAGGCGCGCACGTCGGCGCGCGAGCCGCTGGCCGGCCGGGGCTTCGCCACGTCGCGCTGAATCGTTGATGGCTGCCTATGCGCGGGCCTGCTGGAGCCGTGCCAGCTTCTTGGCCGCGCTCCGCCGTTCGGGGGAGGTGATGTCGATGCCCGATCCTGCGCCCAGGCCGGGAGTGTCCTTCCAGCCTCGGATCTCCTGTACGACCTTGGCCAAGCGCGGGTTTCCGGGCTTGAGAGCGATGTAGAACAGTGATTCGTCCGGTCTGCGGTCGTCGCCACCCCAGCGGACCACGCCGTCGAGTTCGGCGAGAATGTCACGGACGACGAGTTCTTGCTGGGGGTAGAAGCCACCGCGGGCACCCGCCGGGTAGTGGCCCGGGCGGATCTGCACCGCCGTCCCGGAGGCCTGGTTGGACTCTGCCAGTTTCCGCTGTACCGCGGACGGGGCACGCCATCCAACCACCTCCTCCGCACTGAGGAGGGTGTCGATCTGGTAGTGGAAACGGCGGATGACATGGACGAGGACGGTCTCGACCTCTCCCATACGAACCTGAAACTCGATAGGAGTGCCCGGGGCACGGCGGGTGTAGACGTGGCCGTGGTCGTCTGTGATCTTCTCCATTTCCCATCCGTTCTTCGACGGGATGCCGGTCGAAAAGTGTTTCGCACGCTGGCGGGCCCGCTTCTCGGCCTGTTCTAAATCTCGACGAAGTCTGCTCAAATCCGGTTTACCAGCGGTTGCGTAGGCCGGGCTGACCAAGAACTGTGATCCGACGGCAGCTCCTGCTGCGATGAAGGCGGCACGCTGCAGAGCGGCGCGTCGTGACAGGGGGGCCATCACTTGGTGTCCTCCTTGTGCTGGAAGAGCAGAAGTCCGGTCAGCACGACGGCGCAAAGGCCGAGCACAGTCACGGACAGGTTGACGTAAGACGGGATGATTGCCTCGACGGTGTGTCCGTCGCCAGTACGGCAGCCGAAACGCAGTGGGACGAAGGACGGTTCGTATCCGGCCAGGCGTTTCGCGCCCACCGCCTCGTTGCACGCCTTGGACTGGTCGGGATCGTCGAAGAAGAGCAGGGGGAGCACGGCCCAGGTGTAGATGCCGATCGTGGCCGCCCAGGCCAGGACGGCTCCGGCTTTGAGCGTCGCTGTGGCTGTTCGCAGGCGGGAGGCACGTACGAGCAGGCGCACACCGTAGAGCACCAGCCAGATAGTGGCCGGGGTCCCGGCCAGGATCAGCAGCAGCACTGCTACAGGGTTGTGGCCGGCGTAGGGTTCGTCTCCTGACACCGCTCCCCTTAAGAGTTCCGGGCGATCGAGTTGTACTTCTCCATCACGTAGTACAGGCCCATGCGCTTCTTCGCTTCACTGAAAGCCGGCTCGGCAGGCCCCTGATAGCGACGCAGAACTTCGTAGATCTCCTTGTCGGTGTAGTCCAGACTGGGTCGCCGAAGTGCCGGAGAGTTGTCGTCGCCGCCCGGCTTCCCGTCGATGTCCCACATGTGGATCATGGCGACACTGGTGAGCGCGAACCCCTCGTCCTGGTTCGCGTCTCTCCAGATGCCGTACTTGTCGGCGTCCTTGTTCACGTCGAGGATCGGGCGACCCGTGACATATCCCTGGCGGAGGCAGTGGTTCCATGCCCCGATGAGGGTGAAAGCCCGCTGCTTGCCGATGCCGGTGGAGGTGTCTCGGATGTACTTTCCAGTGACGGCGTAAGCGGCGATCACAGCCGCCCACGCGCTCTCGTCGGCCGGGTCGATGTGCCGCATTTCCCAGTAGGTCGTCGTCTGGATTAGCGCCTTGCGCATGTTGTACTTGTTCGACAGACTGGTGATCAGTGCGTCATGGTCGACTACGGTGGTCTGGAAGCACTTCCAATGCCGGTAGCTCTTGGTGCCGCCATCGTTCGGGTAACCGAGGGACTCCATGTACTTGCCGACATCGGTCTGCATGGCGGAGATGTCCGCATTGAGTCGGGTATCGGGTTTGTTCGCTCGGGGCGCGTTAAAGGTCCCCTGGCCGATGTCCCGACCGGAGGCGATGTTGTTGTCGATCTCGATCTTGCCGGCGCCGGACCCGATAGTGCGCGTGACGATCTGGTCGTACGCCCAGTTCGCAGGGAGGGGATAACCGAAATTTCCGGAGAATCCGGAAGACATGTCGGACACGAATGAGGCGGACGCGTGGCCGGCGTTGGAGACGCGGGTGCAGACGTTACGTGGTCCGTAAACGCCGACCGCGAACCTGTTGCCGTCGTCGGCGACCGCGTCCTGGATCCCCTTAAAATGGGGAAGAACGGCGTTGGTGACATCCTGGTCGAGCGCGTCGAAGTCAACGGCGAAGAAGATCCGTGTTCCCGCCTTGAAACCGTGGTCGAGGGCGGCGTTGATGGCGGCCTGGGCCGCGGCGCGTCCGAGTGGATAGCTGAAGTCCTCGACGCCGCGTCCGTAGGTCTGATAGATCGGGAAGCAGCGTAATCCGTTGTCGGCGATGGTCTGCAGTTCGCCCGGCTGGACCACTTTCTCTGGCAGCGACGTCGTGCTGGGATTGGTTAGATAGCGGCCGACGTAGGTGATTCCGTTTTCCTTCAGTGTTTTGGCCCGGGCTGGGGTAATTTTTGTGACGCCGTCGCATGCCGCGCCTTTGCGATCCTGATCTCCGTAGGAGACCAGCAGCGAGGCCCAGGTCTGAAAATCTCCCTTACCGGTGACTGGAAGTTTGACGAAATCCTGGAACTCCCTCACCCGCTGGGCGAGGTTGGCGTCGAAGGAGGCAGCGAACGGGACGGGGCGCTGGTTGAGCACCATCCCGGCAGAGAATAGCGAGACCCACACTCCCATGTCACCCGAAGCGATGGTGTGAGATTTCAGGCCGGCCCGAGTCCCCGGGCCGAAAACACCGTTGGCCGTGCCATCGGCCATACCCAGTTCATACTGGATGGCGAAAAGCATGAATTTGGCCACATCTCGGGAGTTGTGGCCGTCACACGGAATGATGAAGTAATCTCTGCGGTTCACGTAGCGGCCGTTCAGCCAACGCTGAACGCTGCGGATTGCCTCGGAACCGGAGTTGATGGTGACATAGGCGTCCATGTTTAGGAGCCCTTTGAACACCTTCGGGGTGAGTTCGCCGCCAGGGAAGGCGAGGTCCACACCCATGTTCGTCTTCAGCGTGGTCATCGCGGTCTGGACGCGAGAGTTGTATTTCCCGTCGATCTCACCTCCGTCATAGCCTTTGCAGTACAGGCCGGATTGAATGATCTTGCAGAAATTTTCATTCGGGACGGTCGACGCGTTGAGGCTCGGATATTTCGAGCTGAGTGTGGCCAGGGTCGTTAAACCGAAGGCGTCGGACACAGGTGAAATTCCGAGTTCGACCTGTAGCGCCCGGGTGAGGGCGTACATGGTCTTCCAGCCTGTCTGGCCGTCCTCCTTGACAGTCATTCCGATCCGGCCACCATAAATGTTATTGACGAACTGCTGTGCTTTGCGCACCATCTCGTCGGCCAACTTGAATTCTCCTTCACACCTAGACCTTGCTGGCTAATGCGGATCGCCGTGTCGATGGCGTCAGGCCGAAGCTTCCGATGCACCCCAAAAAGGAGAGCTCGCCTGCCACCTTGTTGGTCGCGGGGCGCAATCTTTTTGTCACTCAAAGTCAGAACTCGGGGTTGAGGTGCGGCGGTTCTTTGAATACTCTCAACGAAGGAAAAGTTTTATGATGCAGTGAACATAGATTGGAATGCCGGATAGGACAACGTGATGTAGATCACAGTGAAAGCACTTCGTCTTCGACTGTGGGCGCCAAGGTCACAGCGTGATCAGAAGGCGTCAATCGCGCCCACGCGAAGCTCAGCGGCCAAGACATGGCGCGTTCTGCATAAGCTACGCTGCTGCCCGCATAAGGCCGGACAACGCGCCTAGGCCATCCACGTACTGCAGGATCGTGAGATTCAGGCCACCGCCCGAGGATGAAAAGCGCGCGTTGGACCGATCGAAAAGCTAGCGAGCTTCAATGGCTAGAGTTACCGGTTGTGGCTTGATGGTTACTGGCCCTGTCGGGTGTGGGTGGGTTACCTCGGGTGGATACGGTATGGCGAGGGCGGCGGGTTGACCGCTGCGGAGCGGGCGCGGCGGGCGCTGCGGCTGGAGGCCGCCCGGTTGTTCGAGGAGTGCTTGCTGTCGGATGCGCAGATCGGGCGCCGATCCCGGGTGTCGCGGATGTCGGTGAACCGGTGGCGGCGGGCCTGGCGGACCGGCGGGACGGCGGCGTTGGCGTCCAAGGGACCCGGCGGCGCGAAGTGCGAACTGAGCGATGCCCAGGTGATCCTGTTGGACGGGGCGTTGGAGCTGGGGCCGGCCGCGCACGGCCGGCCCCAGGACCAGCGGTGGACACCGGCGCGGATCGGCGGAGGTGGCCTGGGGCCGGTTCGGGTCTCCTGCACCCCGGCCGGGGTGAATGTGCTGCTGCACCGGATCGGGTGAAGCGTGCAGATGCCCTCGCGCAGCGCAGCCGAGCGTGACCAGCAGCGGGTCGACCGGTGGCGGGCGGAGGTGTGGTCGACGGTGGAAACATCGCGGCGGACTCGGGCGCCTGGACCTGCTTCGAAGACGAGGCCGGCCAGGGGCTGAGGTCGCCTAAGGCACCACCTGGGGACGACGCGGACGCACGACGGTGGTGCGCGTCACCTCCCGCGGCACCCACCGGATCCCGCCGGCCACGCCCGTGGCGGTCGAACCCGGCCAGCAGCCCCGACTGATCTACTGGGCGCACGCCTACCGCGGCTGAGAAGACGAGAGGAAGAAATTCGACGAAGCCGACTGCATCCGCCTGGTGGATGCCGCTCACCAGCAGCTCGGCGGACCGATCGTCGTCGTGTGGGACAACCTCGGGCACCCACCGCTCGGACCGGCTGCGCCGCTATCCGGCCGCCTAGGATCGGCTGACCGTCTTCCACCTGCCGCCCCATGCCCCCGAACCCAACCCCGTCGAGGGCGCATGGTCACACCTGAAACGGTCCATGGCAACGCCCACCAAGCACACCCTCGACCAGCTTATGCGCCTGATCAAAACAGCCTGAAACGCATCCAGCTTCCGCCCGACCTACTCAACGGCCTCCTCACCCACACCCACCTGCCAATCGGTAACCCGACTATCGAACCTCTCTAGGTCTGCCGGCCCTCAAGAATCGAAGGTCACACTCCGGCGTAGAGCGGCTTCTTCCCGCGATAACGCGAGGTCGGCTCGGCCAGAACAAGGCTAGTCAATGAAAAGTCAGCTCCGAGGCTTGACCGGTGAGGCTAACTGAATACATAGTTGATCAACCCCGCGAACCAACGCTTGTGCTGTGCCTCCCACACTCGTGTTCGAAAGGGGTGCTCCGTGTACGACGTCGGCCCGTTCCGCCGCCGCAGGCGCCGCCGTCCCCGTTAGTAAGGGATTCGTTCTCAGAGGAAGTAGCCCTTCTTTCGTAAATCATTAAGGGCGTTACTCCCCCTCTGCCGCTGAGTCCGAGCTCTCTCCACGGCACGGTGCCGCCCCTCTCGATTTATGGCTGATACAGCGACTCTGCATGAACCGCAAGCGAAAGGGAAAAGGGATGAAGACGAAAAAAGCTGGCCTGACGGCACTTTCCGTTGCACTTGTCGCCCCCGCGTTAGCGCTAGTGTCCGCGCCGCCCGCCATCGCGGCCGGAGCGAATATAAATGCCGGGAACATTAACCCCGACTTCTGCGGTAAGTACATGTGCCTCTACTACTCCCCGAACCTGCGGGGCTCGGGGAGCGGTATCTCGGACGTCGGCCACTACCCGAAGGCGGAACCGGACCTTAGCTGGTACACATTTTACAATATGAACCGCGGAGGCGCGGGGCACAATCAGCCTGTACGCAACAACGCGGCGAGCATGGGAAATAGCACCACCAACTGCAATGTGACCACGTGGGTTTACCCGAACTGGGGTGGAAACTTCAACTGGCTCCACAAACGCAAGTGGGGGAACCTCACCGAGGGATCGGTCCTGCTTCGTAACAATGAAGCATCTATCGGAGCCAATACCTGCACCTGACGCCCGGTCGGCCTGGGCGTTCCATCACGATGGGGAAGGCCCAGGCCGATCCGCACTGGGCTGGACGAGATGGCGAGGCCTGACCAAAACGCAAGGCACCCGTGGTGAGCGCCGTTTATCATTATTCGTTCCAGTCAGCAGCAGAAAGATAGGATCGTCGTGGTGAAGGCACGGAACATGATGTGGCGTCCTGTTGCAGTTGTTTGTAGTGGTTTGACCGGGATGCTGATCGCGGCATGCTCTTCAGAGCAGCCCACTAAGCCCCAGCCCGTTCCAACCCCCGTCGCCCACTCTATGACCGGGCTCAGCTTGCCGATCTCGAAATATATTTTCGATCCTGCTCAAGAGGCTAAGGTGGAGCGCGCCAGCGACTACCTGACTCAGCAGTGCATGAGAAGATTCGGGTTCGATTACCCGGTTACTCCACCGAGCAAAGCATCACTGGCGACAAGGGTGTTCACCGAGTTTAATTCGCGTCGCTATGGAGTAACAAATCGAGAGTCAGTATTGCTTTACGGTTATGGGCTGCCCCCTTGGGTGCAGGGGGCCGAACCTCGGCCAATGGAAAAAATGTCCGACGCGGAGTTCATAGTCTTGGACGGTACCGCCGACGACAGCAAGCGTTCGGTTGCCGGGCACCAGGTTCCACCTGGTGGGTGCTCGGGAGAGGCCGAGCGCAAACTGTCAAGTGTGGGACTCAGCACCAAGAAGGGCACTGCGGGGCCCGCCGCACTACCTGCGCAAATCCTGCAGAGAAGTTTTGTTCGCACACAATCCGATCCTCGTGTTCTAAAGGTGTTCCAGAGCTGGTCGACGTGCATGAAAGAACGCGGATACAGCTACGAGAATCCTTTCAAGGCGCTGGGAGATAAGCGCTGGACGCGTGAGGGAAACCGTCCGGGAAAAGCACACGTCGAGACTGCTCTAGCGGACATCGACTGTAAGAAGAAGACCAACCTCATCGGCGTGGAATACGCGATCGAGTCTGAATATCAGAACACCGAAATCGACAGGCATGCAGAGGAACTGGCAAGCATCCGGAAGACTTTGATGCAGCAGCTCAAGGCCATCGAAAAACTGATGGGCACCAATGGAAGTTGACCGCCGCGTTCCGTCGCCTTCCGAGCCGAGCAGTCCTGCATCGCGGAGGTCCCGAAAGCTCCTCGGCATGCACCGGAATCCTGAGCCTGCACGCGCTTTTGCGGGACGGTCGTCTCTAGCGCGTCGGCAACGCCTTGTGCTGTGGATCACCGGTGGCGCCACGGTGCTCTCGATTGGCGGGGTGGCGGCGTCGGGATGGGTCCGGTCCCCCGCCGAGGTTGCGGCAAACACCGACCCGCCGACTGCCACAGTGATCACCGCTCCAGTCGTTTACAAAGTCCTTCGGAACTCGGTCGTCGTACGCGGAACATTCGAAACCGCGCAAACCACGTCGTTCACTCCATCATCTGTGCTTTCGCCCGATGGGAGGTCGAGCGGTTCCCCAATCCTGGTCGTTTCCAGGGTACTTAAAAAGCTGGCACAAAAGGCTCGGGCAGGCTCAGTCATTGCCGAAGTCTCCTACCGACCCGTCTTCGTGTTGCACGGCCAGGTCCCCGCGGTGCGGGACCTCTCGCAGGGAATGTCCGGTAGAGACGTAAGCCAGCTCCAAAGCGCCCTCGCCGAAGTAGGCTTCAGCACCGCGGGTGATGAGCCGGGAGTTTTTTCCGGCGCCACGGCGAGCGCAGTCAAACGCTTCTACGCCAAGATCGGCTACCCCGTCCCGCTCGCCACCGGGTTCGCCGGCGGTCAGGAATCGGGCCGCCCCCCGGCTGGCACCCCGGAGGGCAACGTTCCCGCGGCGATGGACAAAGAGACCGCCGACAATGGTCGCAAGACGGTAGCCAAAGTCATGGTTCCGATGTCCGAGGTCATGTACGTGCCGACGTTCCCGTCCGTCATCACATCCATCCCCACACAAGTGGGAGGGAAAATACCGGACCCGCTGGTGACGTTGAACTCTCGCCGACTTCGGCTGACCGCGAAACTGGACCAGGAACAGGCTCATTCGGTCAGACCCGGCCAACGCGTGCATGTGTACTCCGAGATGACGGGCATCAGCCTTGATGCCTTGGTCGGTCCGGTAGGCCAGATCGTCACACCCCGCAGATCAGGGTCCACGGAGAGCGCTGGTGGGAGCCGAGCCGAGGAGGAAGCAATAACTCCGTACCGTCCGGTCCAGATCATCTCGAAGCAGGCTTGGCCAGCCAAGCTTGATGGAGAGAACGTCAGGGTCACTGTGACGGCGGCGAGTACCGAAGGACCGGTTCTCGCGGTCCCTCAATCGGCGCTGAGCACAGCGGCTGACGGCCTTACCGTGGTCACGGTTCAGGAAAAGAACGGGTCACAGCGCCGAGTGGCAGTGGAAGCAGGCATGTCGGCCGAGGGCCTGGTCGAAGTGCGCCCACGTAAGGGGGAACTGGCCGAGGGGCAGCAGGTCGTGATCGGCAAGTGAGTCCCTCAATCGTCATGCGAAACATCGTGCGCATTTACCCGGGCCCTCCCCCGGTCACCGCACTGGGCGGCATAGACCTCACCGTCGACCGCGGGGAATACCTCTCCATTGTCGGGCCCTCCGGCTCCGGGAAAACGACTTTGCTCAATCTTTTCGGATTGCTCGATCGCCCGACTTCGGGCACCTACGAGCTGAACGGAACGAACGTCGCGGAGATCGGCGAAGGCGATCGCACCTCAATCCGCGGTCAAAGCATAGGATTCGTCTTCCAGGCTTTCCATCTCCTCCCGTACCGAACAGCGTTAGAGAATGTCATGCTGGGGCGCCTGTACAGTTCACGAGGTAATGCGCGGCGCCGCTCCGCCGCGGCCGATGCCCTGGCCCGCGTCGGGCTCTCACATCGCATGACCGCCCTCCCCAGCACCCTGTCGGGAGGAGAAAAGCAACGTACCGCGATTGCCAGAGCGCTCGTCAACAACCCAAGTCTCCTCCTATGCGATGAACCGACAGGAAACTTGGACTCTAAAACAGCCGAGAAGATCCTGCTTCTGCTGGAGAAGGTTCACATGAGCGGACAGACGGTCGTGGTAATCACACATGACCCGAACGTGGCCAATCGTGCTGAACGGACCATCACCATATCGGACGGCCTGATAGACGGCGGTGTTTGATCTTGGCCAGGTCCTCTTCGGCATCGAAACTTTCTGGCAGTCAGTCCGAGTTTCGGTTCGCGGACCTCGTTCGGGAATCTTTGGCTGGCATGCTACAAAGACCCGGTAGGTCAGTGCTGACCATGCTGGGAACCATACTCGGCGTCGGCTCCTTCGTGGCGGTGCTTGGGCTGACGGCCACAGCGGCCTCCCAGATCGGCCGCGAATTTAACCTTCTGCGCGCCACCACAGTGACCGTAACCGATGTGACGTCGCAAACCGGGTCGCACGGCAATACCTTTAGCGATCAGACGGGGGTGGCGCCGCCCGTCGCCTTCCCGCCCGATGCCGAGGCAAAGGTGAGCCGCCTGAACGGCGTGGTAGCCGCTGGTGTGTGGTGGAGCGTGGACCTGGGCGCTGACCCCTTGATCGCAGGTTCCCCGGCCGTGCGGCCCGGAGCGAACGCCGACGCTGGGCAAACCTCGACGGTCCTCGCCGCCTCGCCGGGGACCTTCGCCGCAATAGAGGCAAAACTCGGGCACGGGGCGTTCTTCAGCAGCTTTCACGAGAATCGCGGCGAGGCCGTATGCGTGATCGGTTCCGTACTCGCGGAGCGCCTGGGGATCCGGCAACTGGCGACCAGGCCCGCCGTCTTCGTCAACGGCCGGCCCTTCACCGTTGTCGGCATCCTTTCTGATGTCTCCCAACTTCCCGAGACACTCCAGGCGGTCGTGATCCCCAGAAGCACCGCCACCGAGATTTACGGACCTCCTCGCACAGCGGCTCCGGCACAGATGCTTATTCGCACCCGCATCGGAGCCGCGGAACTCATCGCACGCCAGGCAGCTTTCGCGCTGCGCGCTGACAAACCGAAGCTTCTCGCGGCCAAACCACCACCGGACCCTCAGGGTCTGCGCAACAGAGTTAAGGACGAGCTCGGTGGTCTGTTCCTCGTACTCGCGGGCATCTGCCTGACTATCGGTGCGCTCGGGATCGCCAACACAACCTTTGTTGCGGTCCTTGAACGAACCGGCGAGATCGGCCTTAGGCGCGCGCTGGGCGCCAAGTCAAGGCATATCGCGATGCAGTTTCTCGCCGAATCGACCGCGCTGGGCCTGCTAGGCGGGCTCATCGGGACGAGCCTCGCCATCGGAGCCGTCCTGTCCGTCGCCGTGGCCAGGGAGTGGTCCGCTGTACTGGAGCCGCTTACGGTGATGCCGGCACCGTTCATCGGCGGTCTGACCGGTTTCCTGGCCGGAATCTACCCCGCACTTCGTGCGGCACTTATCGAGCCCCAAGACGCTCTCCGCAGCTATTAAACGTCGAACCCTACTGCGATTGTCGTCGGTCCCGGTGGCCCCGTGCTTGCAGGAATGCCGCCGCCCACATCGACGGTACGTCCACCAGGAGGGTGTGGGGGAGATCCCCACATCGGGGGGTTGGGGGCGCTGTTCAGCAGTGGAGGTGGCGGGAATCGAACCCGACCGTCAACGCACAGGCCGACCTCATCCGGCATCTCGTCCAGGCCACTGCTGCACCCGTCCGATGCGGCCTGCTGGAGGTGGGCGTCGCCTATGCTGAGCTGCTTGGCTGGCTGTACCAGGACGCCGACCTCCAGCAGTCCGGATACTGGCGGACCTTCGGAGATGGCCCACCGCTCCGACAATCCGCAGCCCGTCAGCACGCACTCACCAGCAGAGCGATGCAGGCCATCGACGAGCGCGACGCGGGGGCGGTTGTCGATTACGCCCACGCCGCGCTGGACGACGAGCCGCGCATGTGCCCCAAGGTCCGCGTGCTAGCGCTGGTCCACCTTGGCCACGGCATCACCATGGCGGGCGATCGGCCGGCCGCCGATGCGGCGTTCGACCGCGCCGAGATGCTCAAGATGACGGCCTGGCGGCGTAGCCCTGCCCAGGAGAAGAAGCTCAAACAGGTCCAAGTCTACCTGCCCCGCGTGGACGATCCGACCCGCGGCGCTTGGCGGGGGCTGGGCGCACTCATCGCGGGGAGGGCCGACGGGGGCCGAGCAGCGCAAGGAGGCGCCCATGGTCGTCCGGCCTCGTCCCCCGTGACCAGCGTCCGGCCCTCGCCGCACTTGTGCTCCCCGCGCACGGGGATGGTCCCGCCTGCTGGATGACCTGTTCGCACTGCCGCAGGTGCTCCGCGCGCATGGGGGATGGCGCTTCTTCGACGTCGTCTCTTTTGGTGAGTTGGCGGTGGCAGATGAGGGCGGCGGCGACGCCAACGAAGGCCAGGAAGTACTCGGGCTTGCGTTCGTAGCGGCGGTGCAGGCGGCACAAGCCGTTCAGCCACGACGCCGTCCGCTCCACCACCCAACGGTGCTGCCCCAGGTGGTTGGAAGCCTCGATGCCGCGGCGGGCGATGCGTGGGCCGATGCCCCGGCGACGCAGCCGCAGGTCGGCGGAGTCGTATCCCGGGTCGGCGTGCAGCTTGCCAGGGCGGCGCCGGCGCGGTCCGCGCCGCGACCGAGAACCAACCGACCTAGCCTCCAACTTTGCCGGGGCGGTCCACCCGCGAGGGATCGTCCTGTCCGGCACGTGCGCGTGCTCTTGTGCCAGTCGGGTGTGTGGCCAAAGGGCGGCGCCGGTTCCGGCCTTGAGGGCTCGGGAGGGTGATCGTCGGCTAGGTCCTCTGCCGAGACTCGCGCCGCACTGCTCGTCGGCTGCTTTTCGCGGCGGTCGGCCGGTGCGGCGCCGCTCTTACCGTGAGGCGTGCTGCCGCTCGGCCTCGGCGAGCTGGGCGAGCTCGGCGGGCGTGCAGTGCTTCCAAGGAACGTCCTGCTGTCGGTAGGCCTGTTACAACGGGTCAGCAATGCGGAGTCGGCGGATGGGAGTGTGGTCGGGGAATGCGGGCTCGGCCACCCCAGGGTCAACGCGATGTCCGCTTCCCCGCCGAGTCTGCGTCGAAATCGGCAACCAGCCGGTCGCCGAGCCCCGCCCGGCGCAGCGCCTTGGCGGCTTCGGCGGCACGGCTGTGCGGGAACTCCTGCAGGCGGATCCACCGTCCGACGTTGAGATCCTGGCCGGGCGCCAACCACACCGGCACCCCCGCCAAGACCGCCTTGAGGGTCATGTCGACGGTGCCGCCGGTTCCGGTGCCCGGCCGGAACCAGGTGTGAAAGGCGACCACCAACTGCGGCTCCTCGCTCAACATCCGGGTATTGCGTTCTGGGCCTGCCGCACGCCACGACCGCGGCCGCACCTGCTTCTCCCGCTCCCAGTTAACCGGCTGGCACAGGTGCCGGTCGGCACCGAGCCCCCGCAGCTCACACCAGTGGTGGGCGGCTTCATCGGCGCCCTTGTCGGCACCCTCGATGACGACCAGCCGGGTGCCGTACCGCTTCAGCAGCCGGTCCAGTACCTCGTGGACAGTCGCCGTCGACCGGTAGGTCCGGCCGCCGCACACCAGCACCCTCGGATCATCCAGGTCCAGCACCATGACCTCCGCTCGTTCAACGGCGGGCCTGAGGGTATTCACCCGACCGGACGGAGATCGCCGTGACCGACCAACACCACAGAAGCGCAGCTGCAGACCGACATGCTGCCTCGGCTGGCTACGGGAAGCCCCCCGCTCGCCTAAGCAATGATCCCAAGTTGCCTGATGAACCTGCTCGGTGGATTGTACTTTTTGCCGTATTGCGTGACCGTGAATCCGGAGTAAGAGATATCGACAGCTCTGCGAGCTCGCGTGATCGAAACGTAGAACTTTCGGCGATCTTCGTTCATCTCTTTGGAGCCATCAGCTGAGGCGAAGAATGGGATGACACCATCTTCGGCACCGAGAATGATGACAACGTCAGACTCGAGCCCCTTACCTGATGTCATTGTGGTGACTTCGATTCGGTCTGCATTGCGGGCACGCTCGCCAAGTTCGGTGATCGTGTGCCCTCTGAGGCTGCCGCTTGTGAGCGCCGCCATCATGTCCCCAATTGAGGCCGCATCGTCCCCCCGCTTCGCCTTCTCGAGCGCACTGGTGAATCCAAGGAGGTCAAGCTCGTCGATCAACTGCATCGCTGGCGCGTCCACCTTCTTAGACAGCTCCAGAATCTTCTCCACGAGCTTGATTTCGCCTTGCTTGCTCCATTGATCGCCCATGGCGTCACGCCACCGGTAGAGCAGATCGTTCAAACGGTGACCGCTGCGTTCGCGCCCCAGGGTGGTCCAAGCAGCAAGACCTTCGATGAGTTGCGTGGCTGGGGTGCAGTCATACTCCGAACCGCGGACGTACACGGGGAGGCCCTGCGCGCGCAGGCCCGCAGCCGCCGATTCGCAGTTCGTGTTGGTAGCGCAGAGGACCACCACCTCGTGGAGTGGAGTTCCGGAAGCAGTAGCAGTGCGGACGATTTGTGCAGCAGCGTTGACCTGGGCGGAGAAGCCTTCGGGCTCGTGGTGTGCCTCGACGCGGCCTCCGGATCGTTGGCCCGTGATCTCCCGATCAGGGTCGGCGAGTAGGCGCTTGGCACAGCGAATGATCTCGATGCCGCACCGATAGTTCACGGTGAGCGGCACTCGTGTGACGCCCGGCCGCGCTGTGAGTTCGAGTAGGAGCTCGGGCCGGGTGCCGGTGAAACCGAAGATGGCTTGGTCCGGGTCCCCCACGGCGAACAAGTCGACGGGCGTTCGGTAGTCGAAGCACAGCGCACGTACGAGTCGGTCGAGTCCTGGCGCAAGGTCTTGGTACTCGTCGACGTAGAGGTGCGGGTAGCAGGCGACAAGTGTTTTTCGGACGGTCTCATCGCCCTCGACCAGCTCCACTGCGAAGCGCACAATGTCGTCGAAGTCCATGAGACCGCGCTGGTGCAGCTCTTGCTCGTACTGGCGTCCTGCCTGGACTATCCTCTGCTCAGATCGCAACCATTGTTGATCAGTTGCGGGCTGCTTACGGTTGTGCTCAATCGTAAACTTCGCCAGCCTCCGCTCGCGCTTCTCGTATCTCCCGAAATGGCGATCAACGACCTGACCGAGCAAGCCACGTGCGAGCCTGGGGTCCGCGACTTGGAGGTCTGCAACATTGGATTTCCCGGCCGCGCGAGCGAACGGGGCGATGATGCGCCTGAAAGCAAACCCGTGCACCGTCCCGACAAATAGCGTCGAACGAGACTCGACCCATAGGTCGGTGAGGCGTTCACGCAACTGATCAGCTGCGGGTTGGTGAGCGTACTACGTGCAGATCAGACAGCGGGGCCGGTGGTGTGGCGCCCGCCTTCGCCGGCGGGCGAGGATCCAACACCACCACGAACGCCGTCGCGGTCGGCCAGTGGGTACGCGTGGCGCCCGCCTTCACTGGCGGGCGAGGATCGCAGCTCGTGCCGCCCGGCGTCTAGCGTGGCTGCGGGCGAGGGTTGCGGCATTTTCGACATCGGGTCCGAAGAATCGCGCCGTGGTGTTGGTTCTGGGTGGTGCGTGGGGTCGAAGGGTTGGGTTGCCTTTGTGGCGGTTTGGGGTGGCTTAGAGGATGGTTGTCTGGGGGAGGTGGTTTGATCGGTGTTTGTGCTGGTGGGGGTGGGGGCATCTCCCGGAGGGTGAGTGGGAACGTGACGCCTTAGGTGTGGTGGGCGTTCCTTGGGATCGGCCTGGTGGTGGAGGGAGATGGCCTGAGGTTTTCCGCTGCTGGATGTGGGGGTTGTTGTGGCGGAGATCGACAAGCGGATCGCTGTTCTTGTGTCCTGGAGCAGGACGAGGGATAGAAAGCGGCGTACGAGGCCGGCCAGGGAGGCGTTTTTGGCCAGGTTCGAGCGGGAGGTCGATCCGGAGGGTGTGCTTCCCGTTGAGGAGCGGCGGGAGCGGGCTGAGCTGGCAAAGCGGGCGTACATGTTGCGGCTGGCCAAGCGGTCGGCCCAGGTGCGGAGGAAGGGCTGAATCAATGGCGAGGCCCCGGCGCTGGGTGCGCCGGGGCTTTGTCGTCGAGAGCTTCTAGTCTTCCATGATGCGGTCGTAGGTGCGGCGGGCTCTGGTGCTGGCGGCGCTCTTGCCGTAGCGGCGCAGCATTTGGGGTGATGACCAGCCGTTGAGTTCCATCAGGTCGCCTTCGGCTCCGCCTTTGTCGAGCCAGGTGTGGGAGAAGTGGTGGCGGAACTTGTGGGGGTGGACGGTGACGCCGCATTCTCCGCCGCGGCGGACGACCATTTGGTAGATGCCGTTGGCGGTCATGGGTGGGCGGTTGTTGGTGCCCAGCCATAGGCGGCGGCTGGATGCGTGGGTGTGTTTGGTGCGGATGCGGATGTAGCGGTCGATGGCGCGTGCGGAGGGGTGTCCGAATCGGACGATGCGTTGTTTGTTGCCCTTGCCGGTGACGAGGAGTTCTCGGCGCATCAGGTCGAGGTCGCTGCGGTGGGTGTCCTCGGGGTCGTAGGTGATGCCGGCGAGTTCGGACAGGCGCAGGCCGGTGGCTTGGAAGAGGGACAGGATGGCGAAGTCGCGGCGTTGGGTGAAGGTCTTGCCTTCGCAGTGCTTGAGGAGCTTGGCGAGTTCCTCGTGGGTGAAGACGGGGACGATCTTCTCGCCGACGGCGGGTGGGCGGAGCTTGGCCATGGGGTTGGGCTGTTCTTCGTCGGTGGACCACCACTTGAAGAACTGCTGCAGGGCCCGGTACTGGTTGTTGGCGTAGCTGTCGGAGTAGGTGTCCAGGAGCCGGACGGTCCAGGCGCGGACGTCGTTGGCGGTGACCTGGTCCCAGTCGGTGTGGTCGGTGTTGCGTCGAAGGTGCTCGGCCGCGAACCACTGTGCTGCTTCGGTGTAGGTGCGGACGGTTTTGGGGGACTTTCCTCTGCGTGGAGGTGGAGGGTGAAGGAGTTGATGGCGGCTTGGAAGGTGCCTGCGCGGAGGTCCTTCGAACGCCGCGTACGGGCGGTACCCATCGGGGGATAGTTTTCCTCTGTTCAAGCGGTGTACACCGTCGGTGATCAACCCGTTATCGGTGTTTTCGCTGGTCAGAGGACCTGTGTGGGCAGGGGCGGGGTCGAACCGCCGACCTTCCGCTTTTCAGGTCACAACGCCTGAGCGCTGTACTGACCTGCAAAAACCCAGGTCGCCCACGAGCGAGAAGCCGATAAGCGGATTGTGTTCCCCACCAGGCTAACACGCTGCGCTACGATCTGCATACCCAGCGTCTGTGTGGTCAAGCCTAGGCAGCAGAATCATCACCTTGCCCTGCAACCTTCAGCGAGCCCTCGTAGGTTCGGTGTCCCTTGGGGACGTACTTCGTAATCCAGGCGCTTGCTCCGATCGGGTCGCTTTTGTGTGAAGTGGATCGTTCGAAACTCATTCGTGTCTGCCATTAGTGAGACCGGTGCTCATCCGGGCCAACTTGGAGCTGGTCCATCCAGCCGAGCTCACCGACTACCAAGCGTGGCCGGTCGTCTTCTTCGTCGACGCCTGCCGCGGACCACTCCGCACGAGAGCCCGTCCCTTCGGGCGGCCAGGTACCTTTCCGTCCGAAGAGCTCCTCGTCCTACTCACCCAAGCCCCGCCTGGAGTGAAGGGCCCTGATTTCGATACCGATCCGGACACTTAACGCACCCAGACGGGCCAGAGCCACCACGTTGTGACGGGCGCGGTTGTCAATCACGGCGAGCGATTTATCATGGGCGTGGTGGGAGAGATCTGGGAGCCATGCCGACCTGTTGCTTCGGCCCCGCTGGCTGGGGTTCGGAGAGCGGGATCGTGATTCCCAGTGGCAATCACGGAGAGTTGTGCCTCGACGCTTGCCGCCCATGGTGCCCGAACCGGAGCTGGCACTACCGCTTCGAGCCGCGCAGATCCGGTGGACCGACGCCGACGGGCGACAGTGGCAGGTCTCCCGGAGCAACTATGGCCAAACAAGCATTGAACGATTCACCGGACAACTTCCCACAAATCCGACGAAACACCTCTCCCTCACCCTCAGAAGCGTTGCCTCCACTAGCTACGGAGGAAGACACTCGTGGTCTAGCCCATTGCTGGCGAAGTGTCCCGACCCCTGCGACAGGTTCGGAACCAGGAGTGCGCGTGGAAATCCCGAGAGGTTCCGAAGTAACTATGGGAAGCTTTGGGGGAATTGTCTGCACTGATGCTGTACTGCTCTGGTAACAGATGGTAGTTTCTGCAGTTCAGGTGCCGTGGCGCCCGCCTTCGCTGGCGGGCGAGGATCGCAGCAAGGCGGGGGAGGCGCAGAGCCTGGTCTCGTGATATCAAAGTCCGTCTGCAGGAGATCGACGATCTTGTGGGCTGGTGTTCTCCGAACTGTCTCCGCTGGTCATTGAGGAGGGCGCCCAACGGCCCGGCGGCGTGCCCGGGTTGCGGGGCCGGGTCGGCGCTGGTACACGGTCCGATCCACGGCTGCACCCAGACTTTCCATGGACGGCTTTGACTCGCGCAAGCGCCGCAGAGACACCGCCGTGCTGATCGACGCCCGACCAGGCAGCACGTCGAGGTGCTGACCGACCGCGAGGCCGACACCCTCGAAGCGTGGCCGCGCGCCCGCGGGTGTCCAGGTCTTAGGTCGGGGCGGTTCATTCCGCTCCGTGCTAGTCCGTTCGGAACCGCCGAGCTGGCAAGGAGCCGATGCGACCAGTTGGCGATAGGTCGTTCGCGACCTCCCGCCGAAGGTCGTGTGCGGTGTTTCAGTTGCCTCTTTCGGGTAAGGCACTCGATTGTTCGTGTCGGGGGGTGCGGCGGTGGCCGACGACAACGTGGTGCGCGTGGTGTTGCGTGCTGATCCTGGACTGTCGTTGGAGATCGTCCGTCAGATCGCCGAGTCGCTGCCCGCCGACATGCGGGAACGTTCGGCGGCGCCGGTGGACTGGGAGGTCGACGCCGGGCCTGGGGCGTTGACGGCCGACGAGCAGGTGGAGGCGGAGCGCCTGTCGGATGTCCTGGCCGGTCAGTTCCCCGATGACGGGTACGACATCGCCGTGTTCGTGACCGATCTGCCGCGCCGTCGGGAAACTCAGCCGATTCTGGCGGAAGTGAGCAGGGCTGAAAAGCTCGCCTTGTTGTCGCTTCCCGCACTTGGCTGGTTCTCTCGGAAGAGTCGGGCTCGCCGCGGTGTGGTGGACCTGGTCGCGCTGGTCTGCGACGGGACGCCGCCGAGGTTCGCGCGGGAGTACACCGTCCGCCGAGCCGATTCCGGACGGCAGGCTGAGCAGCGGTTCGTGACGCCGGGGTTGCCGGGCCGGTTCCGACTGCTGGCCGGGATGATCCGGGCGAACCGGCCCTGGCGGCTGTTCACCGGCTTGTCCAAGGCGCTGGCGGGGGTGCTGGCGACCGTGGCGTTCGCGGTGGTCAACGCCTCCGTCTGGCAGATCACCGATGCGCTCGGCCCGGTCCGGCAGGCGATCCTGGCGGTGCTGGCGGTCGCGGCCCTGCTGGCGTGGCTGATCATCGACCATCGGTTGTGGGAACGTCCGGACGACGTCATCAATCGCCAGCGCGCCAAGCTGTACAACGCTGTCACCCTGGTCACGTTGCTGATCGGTGTGCTGTGCCTTTATGGGGCCGTTTTCGTGCTGACGATCGTGCTGGTGCCCGTGGTGCTGACCGGCAGCGCGCTACGGCCCAGCCTCGGCCATGGGGCCGAGTGGGGCTTCTATCTGTCGATGGCCTGGCTCGCCACGTCCATGGCGACGGCCGGTGGTGCGCTCGGATCGGGGCTGGAAGACGAGTCGGCCGTGCGTGACTCCGCGTACGGAGTCCGTCAACGCAGCCGCCTGGAACAGCAGAGGAAGCGCAACACCTCGTGATCGGGGTCTGTCGTGATGGTCACCGCTGGTGGGTTTTTGGTTGCCCAGGCGCGGATCTCGGACGGGCGGAAGCGGAATTTCCCTGTTCATTGCAGTAGGCCGGCATGTCGCCGTCCCCTGGGCGGTAGATCGTGGTGATGGGGAGCCTGCCGATGTATCCGCCGATGCTGGCCGTGCTGGGGGAACTGCCGACCACGGAAGGCTGGGCGGCCGAGTTGAAGTGGGACGGAGTCCGGGCCGTCGCCTATATCCGCGACGAACGGTTACAGCTGATGTCGCGCAACGAAAAGGACATCACCGTCGCCTGGCCCGAGCTCGCCCCGCTCGCCGCCGCGGTCGATGTGCCGGTGGTGTTGGACGGGGAGATCGTGGCGTTCGGACCGGACGGCAGGCCGTCATTCAAGGCGCTCGGCCCGCGGATGCACCTGCGTCAGCCGGACCGTATCAAAGCCCTGGCCCGGTCCGACCCCGTCTCTTACATGATCTTCGATGTGCTGCACTGCGGCGATGAGTCGCGGATCGCCCTGCCCTACGCCGAGAGGCGCCGGGTTCTTCAGGGGCTCGGGCTGGACGGGCCGCGCTGGAAGACGACCACTTCCCATGATGACGTCGCGAACGTCTTCGCCGAGTCGTCCCGTCTCGGCATGGAGGGCGTGGTCTCGAAGCGCGTCGACTCCCCGTACCGGCCGGGAAAACGGCACCGGGACTGGACCAAGACGAAGAACTTTCGGACGCAGGAAGTGGTCGTGGTCGGCTGGAAGCCCGGGGAGGGCCGCCGCGCCGACCGGATCGGCGCGCTTCTGCTGGCCGTCAACGATGAGCGGGGACGCCTGAGATACGCCGGTCAGGTCGGTACCGGCTTCACCGAGGCGATCTTGAACGGCCTCGCCGGGCGTCTCGCGCCGCTGCGGCAGGACGAACCGCCGGTTCCCGACGTACCGTCCCAGCAGGCGCGGGACGCCCGCTGGGTGCGGCCGGAGTTGGTCGGTGAGGTCGTCTTCACGGAGTGGACCGGCGATGGCCGACTGCGGCATCCGAGCTGGCGCGGAGTCCGCACGGACAAGGAACCGGGCGAGGTCCGCCGCGAATAGGGCCGGCAGGCCCGACCGGTCACTCCGGGTTCTCGTAGCGGACGTTCAGCTCCCCGTTCGCGGCGGTGATATGGATGGTGGCGCCGTCCCGGACGTCTCCCGCGATGAGTGCGCGGCCGAGGCGGGTCTCGACCTCGCGGGCGATGAAGCGGCGGAGCGGGCGGGCACCGTACACCGGGTCGAAGCCCTGCTCGGCGATCAGCCGCCGGGCGTCCTCGTCGATCGACAGGCGCATCCGCCGGTCGGCCAACCGGGCGCGCAGGTCGTTGAACATTAGGTCGACGACCTGCTCGATCTGCGGCAGCGTGAGCGGCTTGAACAGGATGATGTCGTCGACCCGGTTGAGGAACTCGGGACGGAAATGGCGCCGCAGCTCGCCCATCACCCGGTCGCGGGCGTCCGGTGCGATCTCACCCTCCGCGGTGGCGCCCTGCAGCAGGTGCTCCGACCCGATGTTGGACGTCATGATGATCACGGTGTTGCGGAAGTCGACGGTGCGACCCTGCGCGTCGGTCAGGCGGCCGTCGTCGAGAACCTGGAGCAGCGTGTTGAAGACGTCGCCGTGCGCCTTCTCGATCTCGTCGAACAGCACGACCGAGTAGGGCTTGCGCCGGACGGCCTCGGTGAGCTGGCCGCCCTCCTCGTATCCCACGTAGCCGGGGGGCGCGCCGACCAGCCGGCTGACGGTGTGCCGCTCCTGGTATTCGCTCATGTCAATGCGGACCATGTTCTCCTCGGTGTCGAACAGGGCCGCGGCGAGGGTGCGGGCCAGTTCGGTCTTGCCGACGCCGGTGGGGCCGAGGAAGACGAACGAACCGATGGGGCGGCGCGGGTCCTTGATGCCCGAGCGGGCGCGGATGATGGCGTCGGACACGAGCTGGACGGCCTCGTCCTGCCCGACCACGCGCTCGTGCAGAACCTTGTCGAGTCTGAGCAGCTTGTCCCGCTCGCCCTCCTGTAGACGGCTCACCGGGATGCCCGTCCAGCGGGACACGATCGACGCGATCTCCTCTTCGGTGACGACCTCCCGCAGCAGCCGGCCGCCGTTCTGCTTGTCGGCCAGCCGATCCTCCTCGGCGCGCAGCCGCCGCTCCAGTTCGGGCAGCCGGCCGTGGCGCAGCTCCGCGGCGCGGTTGAGGTCGTAGTCGCGCTCGGCCCGATCGGCCTCCTGCCGGACCTGTTCGATCTCCTGACGCAGCGCCTGCACCTTGCGCAATGCCTGGCGCTCGGCCTCCCACTGGGCGCGCATGGAGTCGGCCTCGGCGCGCAGGTCGGCCAGTTCGCCCCGGAGTTTCTCCAGGCGGCCCCTGCTCGCCGCGTCCTCCTCCTTGGACAGCGCGGCCTCCTCGATCTCCAGGCGCATGACGCGGCGGGTGAGCTCGTCCAACGGCCCGGGCATGGAGTCGATCTCGGTGCGCAGCATGGCGCACGCCTCGTCGACCAGGTCGATGGCCTTGTCCGGCAGGAACCGGTCGGAGATGTAGCGGTGGCTGAGCGTCACGGCGGCGACGAGGGCGGCGTCCTGGATCTTCACGCCGTGGAAGACCTCAAGGCGTTCGCGCAGGCCGCGCAGGATCGAGACGGTGTCCTCCACGGTGGGTTCGTCGACCAGGACGGGCTGGAAGCGCCGCTCCAGGGCCGCGTCCTTCTCGACGTGCTTGCGGTATTCCTCCACCGTGGTGGCGCCGATCATGTGGAGTTCGCCGCGGGCGAGCATCGGTTTGAGCATGTTGCCGGCGTCCATGGCACCTTCGGTGGCGCCCGCGCCGACGACGTTGTGGAGTTCGTCGACGAACAGCAGGATCCGGCCCTCGGCCGCCTTGACCTCGTTGAGGACGGCGGTGAGGCGTTCCTCGAACTCGCCCCGGTACTTGGCGCCCGCGACGAGCGAGCCCATGTCCAGATTGAAGATCGTCTTGTCGCGGAGGCCCTCGGGGACGTCGCCGTCGGTGATGCGCCGGGCGAGGCCCTCGACGATGGCGGTCTTGCCGACGCCGGGGTCGCCGATCAGCACCGGGTTGTTCTTGGTCTTGCGGGACAGGATCTGGACGACGCGGCGGATCTCGGCGTCCCGGCCGATGACGGGGTCGAGCCTGCCCGCCGCGGCGTCGGCGACCAGGTCCCGGCCGTACTTCTCCAGTGCCTCGTAGGCGACCTCGGGCATGGCGGACGTCACTCGCTGGTTGCCGCGGATCCGGGTGAGGGCCTCCAGGAAGGAGTCTCTGGTGATGCCTTGACGCTCCAGAAGCCGTCCCGCCGCCGTCGACGAGCCCTCCTCCAACAGGGCCATGACCAGGTGCTCCACGGAGACATAGTCGTCCTTCAGCCGTTCGGCCTCCTGCTGGGCGGTGTCGAGCAGGCGGGAGAGCCGCTGGGTCACCAGCACCTTGCCGGGCTCGGTGCCCGGACCGCTCACGCTCGGACGGCGACCCAGCTCGGCCTCGAGCGCCTCCCGCAACCGTGCCGGGTCGGCCTTCGCCTCGGTGAGCAGCCGCGGGACGAGCCCGTCGGCCTGGTCGAGCAGGGCGAGCAGCAGGTGCTCGCCGTCCACTTCGACGTGCCCGAAGCGCAGGGCCTTGGTCTGGGCGTCGTGCAGGGCCTCCTGGGATTTCTGGGTCAGGCGGTTGGGGTCCACGTTCGGCCTCCGGTGTGGTGTCGGGTGCGCAGGTCCCGCTCGAGTTCGGCGATGCGGTCGAGGAGTTCGACCACGAGTCCCAGCGCGGCGTAGTTGAGGCAGAGTCCCGTCCGCAGGCGTTCGAGGCGCGCGTACGCGGCGACGTGCACGGGCGCGAACCAGAGTCGGCCGGACGCGTCGCGTTCAGGGTCGAGCAGGCCGAGACGCACCAGCCGGCGGGCCAGCTCCGGATGGATTCCGGCGGCGTCGGCGAAGGCGTCGAGGTCCATCCGCCGGGGACGGGTCGGGATGATGGCGTAGACCGTGCCGGGCAGCAGATGTTCCATCACGATCTCCTCGGGTCGAACGGTGACGCCGATGCGAGCTCCTCGAACAGCCGGCGTTCGGTTTCGGACGGCTCGGGCGGCACCACGATGCGGGCCTCGGCGAACAGGTCGCCCGGGGTGCCGCGCGGGTTGGGCAGCCCGCGGCCGCGCAGCCGGAGCCGCCGCCCGCTGGACGTGCCGGGGGGCACCTTCACCTTGGCCTCGCCGCCGGGCGTCTGCAGTCCCGCCGTCGTGCCGAGGGCGGCCTCCCAAGGCGCGAGGGGGAGGTCGGTGTACACGTCGCGTCCCTCGACGCGGTAGCGGGGATGTGGGGTGATCCGCACCACCAGGTAGAGGTCTCCGGCGGTGTCGCCGCTCCCGCCCTGGCCGGCGAGCCGGATGCGCTGGCCGTCGGTCACACCGGCGGGAACGGTGACGTCGATGTTCCGCGGGCCCTCCGGACGGTTGAGGGTGAGGGTGCGTCTGGTCCCCCGGTACGCCTCCTCGACGCTCACCTCGATCTCGGCCTCCTGGTCGGCGCCGCGTGACGGCGACCAGGCGGACCTGCGGTCGCCGCCCCGCCACCGGCCGCCGAAGATCCCGCCGAACAGGTCCTCCAGGTCGATGTCCTCGCCGAACCCGCCGGTGTGGGCGCCGCCCGTGGTGGCGTAGGAGCCGGCCCGTCCCGCGGTGGCACCCGCCCGGGACCGCGCCCACATGTCCGGGTCGACGTCCTCCGGAACCCGCCGGAAGTCGGGCCCGAAGGCGTCATAGCGGCGGCGCTGCTCCGGGTCGGACAGGATGGCGTATGCCTCGGAGACGTCCTTGAACCTCTCCTCGGCTTCGGGGTCCTTGTTGATGTCGGGGTGATGGGCACGGGCGAGCTTGCGGTAGGCCCGCTGGATCTCGTCCTGGTCGGCGTCCCGGGAGACCCCCAGCACCTCGTACGGATCGCGGACGGCCATCAGTCATCGGCCTTGGCCGACACCGACACCAGCGCCGGACGCAACTGGTTCTCGTCGTCGCCGTAACCTGGCTGATGCACCTCGACCACCGTTCCGGGTGGAGCGTCGGAGTCGGTGCGCACGGCGACCGCCGAGTGCCGGGCCGGGTCGAACGGGACCCCCAACTCATCGCGGCGCGGGTAACCGAGGTCGCGCAGCGTTGCCACGGCCCGGTCCCGCACGCGGCGAACGCCCTCGATGACGCTTTTCGGATCGGACTCGGCATGCTGGAGGGCGCGTTCGAGGTCGTCGAGAACGGGCAGCCACATCGCGGTGACCTCCGCCCGCTGGGCACGGCGCTGCGTCTCCAGCTCACGCGTCATGCGCTTGCGCATGTTGTCGAGATCGGCGAGAGCGCGCCGCCACAGGTCCTCGAGTTCCTCGACCCGCGCCCTGAGCCGTTCGACCTCGCCGGGATCCGGGCCGGCCGCCTCGGCGGCGCCGTCCTGCTCGGGGCGCTCGGGCGGCCGGTCCTGGTCGGCCGGCTGCCCGGTCTGGTCAGTCCGTCGTGAATTCCGCGTCGATGACATCGTCATCCGAGCCTTCCGTCGTGGCCCCGGCGGAGCGCTCGCCCGCGCCCGCCGCTCCGGTGGTGGTTCCCAGGCCGTGCAGGATCTGCTGGAGTTCGGAGGTGAGCGTGCGCAGCCGGTCGAGCGGCGCCTCCTCCTTGACGGCCTGCCGGGCGTCCTCGATCAGCCCCTCGGCCCGCGCCTTCTCGTGCACGGGCACCGAGTCGCCGAGTTCGCCGAGCCGGCGTTCGACCTGGTAAACGGCCGAGTCCAGTTCGTTGCGCGCGTCGACCTGCGCACGCAGCCGCGCGTCCTCCTGCCGGTGCCGCTCCGCATCGGCGATCATGCGCTCGACTTCGCTCTCATCGAGGTTCGAGCTCTGGCTGATCGTGATGCGCTGCTCGGCGCCGGTGTCCTTGTCCCGTGCGGAGACGTTGAGGATGCCGTTGGCGTCGATGTCGAAGGTCACGTCGATCTGCGGCGTGCCGCGTGGCGCGGGGCGGATGTTCTCCAGCCGGAAGCGGCCCAGCACCCGGTTGTCGGCGGCCCGCTCCCGTTCCCCTTGCAGGACCACGATGTCGACCGCGTTCTGGTTGTCCTCGGCGGTGCTGAACGTCTCGGTGCGGCGGGCGGGAATGGTCGTGTTGCGCTCGATGATCTTGGTCATCACCCCGCCCATGGTCTCCACACCGAGCGACAGGGGCGTGACGTCGAGCAGCAGGACGTCCTTGACCTCGCCCTTGAGGACGCCGGCCTGGATCGCGGCGCCCAGCGCCACGACCTCGTCGGGATTGACCGACATGTTGGGGTCCTTGCCGCCGGTCAGCCTGCGGACGAGGCTCTGCACGGCGGGAATCCGGGTGGACCCGCCGACCATGATGACCTCGTCGATGTCGTCGGCGGTGACCTTGGCGTCGCTCATCGCCCGTTCCACCGGCCCGACGCAGCGCTCGATCAGGTCCGCGGTGATCTGCTCGAACGTGGAACGCATCAGCGAGGCGTCGAGGTGCTTCGGGCCGGTGGCGTCGGCCGTGATGAACGGCAGGCTGATCTGCGTCTGGGACACCGTGGACAGTTCGACCTTGGCCTTCTCGGCGGCCTCGAACAGCCGCTGCAGGGCCTGGGGGTCCGCGCGGAGGTCGATCCCGTTGTCCCGCTGGAAGCCGTCGGCGAGATGATCGACGATCCGGCGGTCGAAGTCGTCCCCGCCGAGATGGCCGTCACCGGAGGTGGCGCGGACCTCGACCACGTCGTCGCCGATGTTCAGCAGGCTGACGTCGAAGGTGCCGCCGCCCAGGTCGAACACCAGCACGGTCTCGTTGGCCTTCTTGTCGAGGCCGTAGGCCAGTGCCGCCGCCGTGGGCTCGTTGATGATGCGCAGGACCTCCAGCCCGGCGATCTTCCCCGCGTCGCTCGTCGCCTGCCGCTGGGCGTCGTTGAAGTAGGCGGGCACGGTGATGACCGCCTCGGTGACCTTCTCGCCGAGCGACTTTCCGGCGTCGTCCGCCAGCTTGCGCAGTACCTGGGCCGAGATCTCCTCCGGTGCGTACTGCCTGCCGCGCACCTCGAAGCGCGCGGTTCCGTCCGGCCCTTCGACCACGTCGAAGGAGACGGCGTCCTTCTCGCTCTCGATCTCGTCGTAGCGCCGTCCGATGAAGCGCTTCGCGGAGGTGATGGTGCCTTTCGGGTTTAGGATCGCCTGCCGCCGGGCGAGCTGGCCGACCAGCCTCTCGCCCTGTTCGGTGAAGGCCACCACGGACGGGGTCGTCCGTGCCCCTTCCGCGTTGGGGAGGACCCGGGGTTCGCCGCCTTCCATCGCCGCGATGACCGAGTTGGTGGTGCCGAGGTCTATGCCAACTGCTCTAGCCATCAGGTTCCTTCCGATGGTCCTCACCGCGGATACCGGCGAGATGGCGTACACCGTTGCCGGAGGTGGCAACGCCTTCGCCACCGACGCTGCGTGATGAGTGGGCCCGGCGCATCCACCGACCGTGTAGGTATGTGCTCGGCGCCCACTGTGGAGGGTGGGTGAGGCCGCCGTTTTTTAGGAAGACGATCGGGCGGGACGCGGTCCTCACGCCGACCGGCGCGGGCGGGCGGCCTCCTCGCGCGAGCCGTGCCTACAAGATCTGACGATGTGAAGGTCGCGACCGATGGCGAGGCTGCAAGGAGTTCTTCCGCTTCGGCGGGAGATGACAGGGGAGGTGGTTCCATGGCCGTGATCGGAATCAGCAGGTTCGAGCGCTTCTTCAGGGCCGCCGCAGGGCTGGACATCGACAAGAGTGATTTGCGGCGCTACCACGAGTTCCTCGACGCCAAACTGTACGATCTCCTCCTCATCGGACAGGCCAGGGCGAAGGCGAGCGGGCGCGACATCATCGAGCCGTTCGACCTGCCGATCACGAAGGGCCTGCAGGAGAGCATCCACCGGTTCCGCCGGCTGGACGAGGAGATCGAGGTCGAGCCGATCCTGGAGCTGCTGGCGAGGCGACCGCCGCTGGACCTCACGGTCCGCGATGTCACGGACGAGAGGCTTCCCGAGATCGCGGGCGGTCTCTCCTACGCGCTGGCGCAGGCCTTCCGCATCATGTTCCCGGACCGGCGCAACCCGCAGACCGAGCAGTGGGAGGAGGTCCAGCGCATCTTCGACCTGCTCCTGTGAGCCGGACCGCCGCTCTGGCTGCTTCGCGGCGAACAATCCGCCTTTGTTCAAAAATGTTCTGATTTGCCCGAGAATGGGCCTGTGACGCGGTGACAGCGTGTATCCCCTGCCGAATCAGGGGCACGGTGCCTCCATGGATGGCAGGCCGCCTACGCGGGGCGCGACCTTCGGTCGCCGACGGGAACGAGCGAGCATCGATGAGTTGCTGACGCGTGTCGACGGCCCGAGGGTCATGCTCGTCGAGGGGGAGTCGGGAATCGGGCGTACCCACCTACTCGAAGACGCCGCGCGGAGGGCCGCCGACGGGGGCTTCGCGGTGGTGGTCGCGGACCCGGATTCCGGCCTGGGTCGGCCCGCCGACCTGGAGCAACTGCTGCCGGTACTCGACGAGCCCCGCCCGCCTCCGCGGCCGTCCGGCGGACAGGACCGGCCGGCCGAGCGGCTGCGGGCCGCCCTGGAGCAGCGGGCTCGCTCCACCCCTTTGCTGGTAGTGCTGGACGATCTCGAAGGAGCCGACCCGGCGGCTCTTCGCGCGCTGCAGACGCTGCCGATCCGGCTCGCGTCGTCCCCCGTTCACTGGATTCTCGCGCGCCGCACCGGCCGCGGCGACGCCGAACTCGATCGGCTGTTCCTCCGCCTGCAGGAGGGTGGCGCCGCGCTGCTCCGGCTCCGCTCGCTGCCGGACGAGGCCGTCTCCGACCTGGTCACCGCCACGCTGGGCGCGTCCCCCGACCTCGACCTGCGCGTGCTCGCGGACGGGGCGGGCGGCAATCCGCTGCTGCTTCTCGAGCTGATGAACGGCCTGCTCGACGAGGGCGGGGTGGTGATCTCCCAGGGCCGCGCCCGCCTCGTCACCTCCCGGCTGCCGGAGCGGGCCCGTCTCGCCGTCAAAGGCCGGCTGGACGACCTGGATCCGGCGGCCCGGCGACTCCTCGAACTCGTGGCGATGCTGGGGCCCGCGTTCCACCCCCTGGTCGCCGCCGACCTGCTCGGCATCACCCCCTCCGAACTGCTGCCGTCCCTTGAGGCGATGCTGGCGACCGGGTTGCTGGCGGCGAGGGAAGAGGCGCTGGTGTTCCGGCACGAGGTGGTGCGCGAATCGGTGATCGCCGATATCCCCGGTCCCGTCCGGCAGGCGCTGCACGTGCAGATCGGCAGGACCCTGCTGGAGCACGGCGGCCGGGTGCGGGCCGCGGCGTCCCACCTCATGGCGGGGGCGGTGCCGGGCGTTCCGGAGGTCCTGCCGAGCCTGGACCGGGCGAGCGCGGAGATGCTCGACACCCACCCGGCGGTCGCCGCCGAGCTGACGCGCCGGGCGCTCGACCTCACCGAGCTCGCCGACCCGCGGTGGTTCGCGCGCACGATGACGGCGATCCGCACGCTCGCCGCCGCCGGTGACCTAGAGGGAGCCGCGGAACTCGCGGAGGCCGCGCTCGACCACTGCGCGCCCGGCCCGTCCACCGCCGAACTGCTGACTGCGCTGTCCTTCGTCCTGGTGCCGAAAGGCGAGGCCGTCAGGGCGTCGGACACGGCCAGGGCCGTGCTGGACATGCCGGATCTGCCGGACGAGGTGCGCGACCGCGCCGAACTGGCCCTCCTGCAGGCCGGCACGGGCCTGCCCGAGGGCGCGGGCGCACTGGACCGGGCCAGAACGTTCGTCAAGGCAGATGACGCGCCCGGCCAGGGTCTGGCGACCGGGGCGCTCATCGTCCTCGCGTTGAACGGCTGGGACAAGGGCGAGTTGGACGACGCGCTCGGCCTCGCACGGACGAGTGTGCGGCAGGCCTCCAGCGACGGCGCGCAGGATGGTCGACTCCACCCTGGCCTGGTCCTGGCCGCGTTGCTGGTGGACGCCAGGCTCATGGACGAGGCACAGCGAACGATGGTGCTGGGAACCGGTGGGGTCGACGGGATCGGTAGGGGCGGCTGGGCGGCCGGACCGGCGATCGTGCGATCACGCATCGCCCTCGCGGAGGGGCGTCCAGAGGAGGCGATCCGCGACGCGTGGGCGGCTCTGGAGGCGGCCGACGCGGCCGGCGCGCGCCTGCTGAGCGCCTCCGCCCGGTCCGCGCTGAGCGTCGCGGCACTGCGCTCCGGCGACCTCGAAACGGCCGTCGAGCACACCCACGGTGAGGAAGACGCGGGCGGACCGGCACCTCCTCCGTTCGACCTGACCCGTAGCGAGCTGGTCCGGGCGCAGGTCACCGAGGCCTGCGACGGGCCACGGGTTGCCATGACCGGGCTGGGTCGGCTTCTCGACGACCTGACCGAGCACAGCCGGGCGCTCCTCTGCGACCCGACGGCGGCGGCCTGGCTGGTACGGACGGCGGTCGCGGCGGGTGAGGCCGGACCGGCCGAGAAGGTCGTCGCGGCGGCCGACCGTCTCGCCCGGCTGAACCCGGGGCTGCTCAGCCTGTCCGCCGCCGCCGGGCACGCCCGCGGGTTGCTGCACGGTGAACCCGACCTCCTGCGAGACGCCGCCGCGGACCATGCCGACCGGTGGGCGCGCGCCTCCGCCTACGAGGACCTCGGCACGCTGCTCGGCGGGCGGGACGGCACACGCGGCCGGACGATCCAATGGTTCGACGAGGCCCTGTCCTGCTACGAGGCGGCCGGTGCCGAGCGGGACGCGGCCCGGATCCGGGGGCGCCTGCGGCGTATGGGGGAACGCCGCCGGCACTGGCACCACCGGGACCGGCCCGCGAGCGGCTGGGCCAGCCTCACCGGGGCCGAGCAGCGGATCTCCGGGCTCGTCGCCCAGGGGCTCACCAACCAGAAGATCGCCGATCAGCTGTTCATCAGCGCACACACCGTCGCGTTCCACCTGCGACAGGTCTTCCGCAAACTCGACGTCCGCTCGCGCGTCGAGCTGGCGCGCCAGGTCCTCGAACACTCCGACGACCTTCCCCGCGCGCATTCCAAGGACTCTGACGACGGCACGGAGGCCGGGTCGCCTCTGGCCCGCCGACGGCCTAGACCGGAATGAGCGGGCGCAGATCCCGGGAGATGCTGGACTTGATGTCCTCCCACTCGCCTTCTGTGACGTACTGCCGCAGCGCCTGCAGGACGGTGGAGACCAGTTGCTCCGTATCACCGACCTCGTGCGGGAAGTCGCGCCGGACGCGCTGAAGGAACGCTTCCCTGCTCATTTTCACGGGCACCCGGCTGGGGTCCCAGCCCTCGTAGTGGACGCCGCGGACGAGCAAGGGCAACTGGGCGGCCAGATGCGCGCATTCGTCCACGGTCAGCCGGTCGCGCAAGGCATGCAGGACCGCGCGCAACGCGTCATAGGACACGTTCCGCTGTTCCTTCGACCACCCGTAGGCATATTCGATCTCCCGCAGCACGTGGTTCGTCTTGTCGATGGTCTTGTCGAAGGTCGAGAACCCCGTAGCGCCCATGTCAGCCTGCCTTCCGGATGAGGTGGACGTTCCGTCCCCGAGCATCGCGCCGGATCGGGTGAGAACACGTCACCCGATCAGGGTGATGCCGGAGACGGGCCCGTTTCACCCGGCCTGGGCGATGCTCGTTCACCCCCTTGGCCCGGACGCTGGTCGATGGCAGCGACCTGCCTTGCAAGGGGGGAGAAATGACGACTGCCAGTGAACTGGGCACTATCCAGACGCAGGTTCCCTCTCGGCTGGATCGTCTGCCCTGGTCGAGGTTCCACTGGAGAATCGTGATCGGCCTCGGGACCGTCTGGGTCCTGGACGGGTTGGAGGTCACGATTGTGGGTTCGATCGCCGCCCGGATGACCGAGCCGGGCAGCGGGATCGACATCTCCAGCGGCGGCATAGGCACCGCCGCGGCCTTCTACGTCGCCGGCGCATGCCTGGGTGCGCTCTTCTTCGGCCAGCTCACCGATCGCTTCGGACGCAAGAAACTGTTCATGCTCACACTGGGGCTGTACCTGGTGGCGACCGTGGCGACCGCCTTCGCTACCGAGGCGTGGTACCTGTTCCTGTTCCGCTTCCTCACCGGCGCCGGTATCGGCGGTGAGTACGCGGCCATCAACTCGGCCATCGACGAGCTGATCCCCGCACGCAACCGCGGCCGGGTGGACCTCGCCATCAACGGCAGCTACTGGCTGGGCGCGGCCGTCGGAAGCCTCGGCAGCGTGCTGCTCCTCAACGATGCCCTGCTGTCGGCGAATCTCGGCTGGCGGCTGGCCTTCGCCATCGGCGGGGTCCTCGGGCTGGGGATCATGCTGGTGCGCCGGAACGTCCCGGAAAGCCCCCGATGGCTGTTCATTCATGGACATGAGGACGAGGCGGAACGGATCGTCGCCCGGATCGAACGGGAGGTCCAGGCCGAGAAGCGGAAGCCGCTGCCTCCTCCGGCGCAGAGCATCACCGTGCGCCAGCGCAGGTCGATCGGCTTCGGTGAGATCGCCCGCGTGACGGTCAGGCGCTATCCCAACCGCACCGTGCTCGGGCTCTCACTCTTCGTCGGCCAGGCGTTCATGTACAACGCCGTCACGTTCGACCTGGGCACTATCCTCAGCGATTTCTTCGACGTCGCATCCGGCACGGTGCCCTACTTCATGGCCGCGTTCGCGCTCGGCAACCTGATGGGGCCGCTGGTGCTCGGACGCCTCTTCGACACCGTCGGCCGCAAGCCGATGATCGCCGGCACCTACTTCGGCTCCGCGGCGCTGATCGCAACGACGGCCGCCCTGCTCATGGCGGACATGCTGACCTCGACGACGTTCATCGTCCTTGTCGCGCTGAGCTTCTTCGTCGCGTCGGCCGGGGCCAGCTCCGCCTACCTCACGGTCAGCGAGATCTTCCCGATGGAGACCCGGGCCCTCGCGATCGCCCTGTTCTTCGCCGTCGGCACCGCGGTCGGCGGGATCACCGGCCCGGCGCTCTTCGGCCAGTTCATCGGCAGCGGCCGCCTGGATCTGGTCGCTCTCGGGTTCTTCATCGGGTGCGGAGCGATGATGCTGGGCGGGATCGCCGAGCTGATCTTCGGTGTCCGCGCCGAACAGCAGTCTCTGGAGAACATCGCCCGTCCGCTGACCGCGGAGGAGGCCGACGCCGCCACGCCGCAGGAGCAGGAGAGCCTCCGGCGGGCCGAAATGGAGCGGGAGCTGTCGCCGGAGGACATGCGCCTGGCCGCCGAACGCGATCGCCGCGTCCGGGAACGTGCGGCCCGGCGCCATGAGCGGGAGACGACGGGGCCGCAGCGCTTCCGTCCCGGCCCCGGGGGCTCGCAGGCCTACTCGCCGGGAATGATGGGGACCACGGGCACGCCAAGCCGATCGACGGCGGTCGCCGAGCGGGAACTCGACCATGAGATCGAGGATCTCGCCCGCGCGACCGCGGAGGGTCCGGTGGAGCGGCGCGACCTGGCGGAGCGGGTCGGTGCCCGAGGCTGGGGCCCCGGCCGGTTCAGAAGCGCCCTGGTCGAGGCGACCAAGGAGGGGCGCCTGCGGCGGCTACCGCACCACAGGTACGGCCCCGGAGACCCCAGAAGGGACGAGCAATGACGCTCGCCCGCCCTCCTGGCGAACCGCCGCCGTAGCAGGTCGGGTGATCGGCTGCGGTGAGCGACTGCAAGGCCCGGGAGGTTCAGAGAAGCCGAGCCTCCCGGGCCTTGCGCACCGCCTCCCGGCGCCGGGAGGCGGTGAGCTTCCGGTAGATGTGGCGCGTGTGTGTCTTCACGGTGTTGACCGAGAGGTGCAGTTCGGCCGCGATCTCCTCGGTCGTCAAGACGCTCTGCAGGTACCGCAGCACCGTCAACTCCCGCTCGGTCAGCGGTTCGAGGGGGCCGTCCGTCCCCTCGGCGGCGCATCCGACGATCTCCATGATGAACGGCCGGCATGCCGTCCCCGAGTCCAGATGGGCGCTCAGCAGCCGCCGCGCGGCCCGGCCCTCGCGGAGGAACACCCCCGTGAAACGCTCGTGATCGGCGAGCCGCAGGGTCTTCTCCAGGGTCGTGGACGCGTGCCGGTCATGGCCGAGACGGTCGGCGGCCAACGCTTCCAGCAGGCCCGCTTCCAGGCTGAGCCCCAGTTCACCGTTCGGCGCGCCGGCGGCCGTCCGCATCGCCGTGTCCGGATCGCCGTCCTGCAGTTGCATGCGCGCGAGCGCGACCGCCAGCGGCGCCGAGCCGCCCGATGCCCCCGCCTGGTCGGCCAGGAGCCTGGCGGCCGTACCGGTGTCCCCGAGGCTCGTCCGCAGCACCGCCTCGGCAGCGGTGAACCGGTGCGCGATGTATGTCGGCACCGCCCAGCCGGTGAGTTCGTGGTGGGTTTCACGCAGTACCTCGTCCGCGTGGGAGCGGTGTTCGCCCGCCTGAAGCGACCACAGCCGGACGATGCCGATCAGCGCGGCGAGCAGCCGGTCACCGGAATTCTCCGCGAGATCCAGGTACCGCGCGGCCTCGTTCCCTTCACCCCACTCGTGGTGCGTGATCGCCAACGCGAGATAGGCGTACCCGCGGACTCCGGGCGCCGCCGTGAAGCCGAGCGAGTCCTGGGCGGTCCGTCCCGCGAGATGGAGCTCGCCGAGCAGGGCACGGGCCACGGCGAGCCTGCTGACGCACACCGCCCGGGCCCGGTCCAGGCCCGCACGCTCGGCCGCGGCCAGCCCGTCGTCCAGTGCCCTTTCCGCCGTGCGCAGGTCCCCGGTCGCCAGCCGGGCCGTGCCGAGTGCGGAAAGGGCGACCGAACGGGCGCCTTCGCCGTCCTCCCGGTGCGCGAGAAGCCGCGATGCCTGGGAGAACGTCGCGGCGACGTCCCCCGCCGCCACCGAACGCGTAAGGCGGATCGCCGTGGCCTTCTCATCGCCGGCCTCGGCCGCGTGGTGGTCCTCGGCGAGCCGCAGGTAGCGGTCGGTTCCTCGCCGATCACCGAGGATCCGCTGGTTCACCGCGCAGGCCAGCGCAAGATCCGGGTTGTCGCGCAGCGCCGCTTCCGGTGGCGCGGGGTCGGACGCCCAGAACGGTGGGGCCGAATCCGACAGCACGAGATCGGGCCAGTAATCGGCAAGGAGATCCGTGGCCATCCGCCAGTCCGGGGACAGGAGGGCGTGCCGGAGCGCCTCCGGGGATGAGCCTCGCGCGGCGTACCATGCGGCCGCGCGCCGATGCAGGTCGGGGACTCGCCGAGGCGCGCGCCTGGCCAGCTCACGGCGAAGGAACTCGCCGAGAAGACGGTGGCAGCGATACGCGGAGCGCCGGTCGCCGGCCGGGTCGAGGAAGGCGCCGGCGTCGCCCAGTTCGGCCAGAATCCGTTCACCGTCCGACCGGCCGGTGAGGGCGTCCGCCAGGCCGCCGGTGAGCCGTTCCAGCACAGAGCCGCACAGCAGGACCTCCAGATGCCCGCCGTCGAGACCGTCCAGCACTTCCGCGGCGAAGTAGCCCGCGATGGTCTCGTGGTCGCCGGTCAGCCCGGCCACGAAGCGCGGCGGATCACAGTGTCCTCGCATGGACAGCCCCGCGAGCCGCAGGCCCGCCGGCCAGCCCTCTGTCCGCTGGAGCAGCATGCGCGTGTATCGGTCGGGCAGTTCCAGGCCCAGCGTGGCCAGCAGTTCGACGGTCTCCGCCATGGTGAACGAAAGCTCCGCGGCCTCCAGCACGGTGACCGCGCCGGCGAGCCGTGAACGTGCCAGCGGGGGTCCCGGGCCACCGCGCGTCACGATGATCACTCGTAGTGTCCGCCCGGCGTGCCGGACCAGATACTCCAGCCCCTTCAGGATCTGCGGGTCGCGTATCCGATGGAAATCGTCGAGGACGACGCCTACGGGTGCGGCGGATCCGGCCAGCACGGCCGCCAGCCGGGCCAGGAACACGTCATAGGGCGCCTCGTCCGGCGACGGCAGGGCGTCGCCCGGGAATCCTCCCGTGGAGTTCAGCGCCGCCCGCAGGTAGGACCAGAATTGGGGGTCGTCCCCGTCTTCGACGCCGAGCCAGCCGACCCGGAGGTCCGTCGCCCTCGTCCACCAGCTCAGCAGCACGGACTTCCCCCAGCCGGGCGGAGCGTTCACCAGCGTCAACGGCCGTCGCAGTCCCGTGTCGAGAACGCGGCCGAGGCGTGGACGCTCCACCAGCCCCGGTGGAGGGGCGGGCACCTCCAGCTTCGAACCCAGCAGTGGTACCTCGGTCACGCCCACCACCCTGCGCGTGCCGCAACGCGCCCCATATCCTCAGTACGGGTAGCAACCGACGATGAGCGCCCTCGAGTGACCCGGCGGTGGTCACCGGAGGATCAGTTCCGCTTGTACATTTCCCTACCTGCGTCTTCGGCTGGACGTGGCCTTCCCGGGAAGGCCACGATCATGGGTCCGGAGTCCCTGTTCATCGTCGGCCTGGCCGTCACGGTCGTGGTACTGCTCTCCCGGGCCCTGGCCGCGCGTATGGGAGTGCCCGACGCGATCCTTCTCGTCGTGCTCGGCGCGGCGGCGGCATTCCTGCCGGGCATGCCCGAGATCGCGCTACCACCGGAAGTGGTGCTGCTGGGCTTCCTGCCCCCGCTCGTCTATTACGCCGCGTTCTTCAGCGCCCCTCGCGAGGCGAAGGCGGACGCCGTGCCGATCACGGCGCTCGCAATCGGCCTGACGACGGTGACCACCCTCGCCGTCGCCGCGGTCCTGCGGGGGATCCTGCCCGACCTGAGCTGGGCGGCCGCCATCGCCCTCGGTGCCGCCGTCGCCCCCACCGACCCCGTCGCCGCGATCTCGATCATGAAGCGGCTGAACGCGCCGGGCCGGCTCGTGACCATCGTCGAAGGTGAGAACCTCATCAACGACGCCGTTGCGCTCACCGCCTTCGTGCTTGCCGTCGAGGCGCTGACGACGTCCTTCACCCTCGGGCACGGCATCGCGCGGCTGGCCGAGGTCGTCGCCGGCGGTGTGGCGTACGGCCTCCTGGTGGGTTTCGTCGCGTCCCGCCTCCGCCGCAGGATCCGCGATCCCGGCAGCCAGATCGTCGTGAGCCTGCTGACGCCGTACCTCGCGTTCGTCCCGGCCGACGAGCTCGGCTTCTCCGGGGTGCTCGCCACCGTCTGCGCGGGCTTCTACCTCGGTACCCGCGGAGAGGGCATGCTCCAGCCGGCGTCCCGGCTGCCCGGACAGCTGTTCTGGCAGGTGCTGGTCTTCCTCCTCGAATCGGCGCTGTTCGTGCTGCTCGGCCTTGAGGTCCGCCTCATCGTGCGCCAGCTGACCGGCGCGGCGTGGTCGTCGGCGATCCTCGGCGCGGTCGCGGTCACGGCCGTCATCGTGGCCCTGCGGCTCGCCTGGACGCAGTTCGTCTTCCCGCTCTCCCGGTACCTGCCCGGCCGGCACCTCGCCTTCGACCATCTGCCCTGGCGCGACCGGCTCGTCATCGGCTGGAGCGGTATGCGCGGCGCGATCTCACTGGCGATCGTGCTGTCCCTGCCGGTGTCCGCGCCGGGTCTGCCGCCGGAACGGCGCGGCGAGCGGCTCTTCGTGATCGGCGCCGTCGTGTTCATCGCCCTGATCGGGTATGCGACCACGCTGCCCGGCCTGCTGAGACGGCTGGGCATGACCGAGTCCGACCGCGTCCGGATCGAGTACCAGGAGGCGCGGAAGGCCGTGGTGGACGCCGCCCTCGCCCGGCTGGACGAGCTCATCGAGAACGGCGAGGTCGACGATCGCACCGGCGGGACCTTCCGCCGGCTGTACGAGAGCCTCCTGGACCAGGTCCGCACCGAATCCGGCGAGGACCTCGACGAGGAGGTCACCGACGTCCTCGCCCTGCGCCGCGAACTGGTGCGAACGCAGCGCGAGAAGCTGCGCCGACTCTACTCCGAAGGCAGGATCAGCGCAGAGGTGATGCGGGCCGTGGACCGGTGGCTCGATCTCGAGGACCCCGACATCCGGGAAGTCGGCTGACCGGGAGGACCTGTCAACCCTGAGGATGTGCCGGACCGGCCGGGCGGGCAACGTCCCATTGAGACAACGTCCAACGAGAGGCTCAGACGATGGCACTGCCCAGCATCCGCCGCCCCGCCGACACGATGCTCAACCCGAGGCCGAGGGCTTTCGACCCCCTCTACGAGCAGATGGAACAACTGGTCAACGCAGCCTTCGCCGGTACCGCCACGGATCTGCCCTGGGCGCCTGCGGGGGACGTGAGCGAGACCGACGACGCCTACGTGATCGAGACCGAACTTCCCGGTCTGAAGAAGGACGAGATCGACGTATCCCTCCACGACCGGGAGTTGACCATCACGGGGGAGGTCAAGGAGCGGGAGAGGCGCGGGCTGCGGCATCACAAGCAGCGGCGCACCGGCCGGTTCGAGTACCGCGTGTACCTGCCCGGTGACATCGATGCCGAGCGGATCGACGCGAAACTGTCAGACGGCGTGCTCACCGTGTCGCTCCCCAAGGCCACGACCGAGAAGGACCGCCACATCGAGGTCAAGGGCTGACCCGTACGGGGCATTTCCCCCGCATCCGCGGGAGGGACCGATGATCGTCCGTTGCGAGCACTGCGGCACGAAGAACCGTGTGCCGGGCGCCGCCGCCGGCGGACCGGTCTGCGGCAAATGTCACCGGCCGCTCCCGTGGATCGCAGACGCCGGAGACGAGGACTTCACCGAGGTCGCCGAGCGCTCCTCCGTACCGGTCCTCGTCGACCTGTGGGCGACCTGGTGCGCGCCGTGCCGCACGGTCAGCCCGGCACTGGAGCGCATCGCCCACAAGATGGCGGGGCGGCTGAAACTGGTGAAGATCGACATAGACCGGGCACCGAAGATCCGGGAGCGCTTCGCCGTGCGTGCCGTTCCCACGCTGCTGCTGATGCGCGACGGGAAGGTGATCGACCGGAGAGCGGGCGCCGCACCTGCCGGTCCGCTCCGCACGTGGGTGGAGGAAGCCCTTGGAAGAGACACCTGATCTGTACGGCGCCTACCCTCGACTCGACCGGGAGCAGATCGGGCTGGTCGCGGCATACGGGGAACGACGCCCGACCCGCCGCGGCGAAGTCCTCTTCTCGGAAGGGGACCGTGACCACGACTTCATCGTGCTCGTGGCCGGGACGGTGGCGATGCTCGACAAGGGCGAGGTCATCCGCGTGCACGGACCGGGACGCTTCCTCGGCGAGCTCGGCCTGCTGACCGGTCAACCGACGTTCCTCACCGCCCGCGTCGAGGACCCCGGTGAGGTGATCGCGGTACGGCCGCGATGCCTGCGCGAGCTGGCCGAACGGGAGCCCTGGTTCGGCGACCTCGTCCTGCGCGCGTTTCTCATCCGTCGCTCCCTGCTCATCGAGCACGGCGCCGGGCTACGGATCATCGGCTCGCGCTTCTCTCCCCGCTGCCTGCGCCTGCGCGACTTCGCCGCCCGCAACCGGCTGCCGCACCGGTGGATCGACGTCGAGGACGACGAGGACGCCGAATCGCTTCTCACGAAGCTCGGCGTCCCGGCGTCCGAAACTCCCGTCGTGATCCTGAACGGTGAGCGGGTGCTGCGCAATCCGGGAGACGACGAGCTTTACCGGCTGCTCGGGCTGCCGCCGTCGGCGCCGTCCTCCTCGGCGCACGACATGCTCGTCATCGGCGCGGGCCCCGCCGGGCTGGCCGCGGCCGTGTACGGCTCCTCGGACGGCCTGGACACGATGGTCGTCGATGCCATCGCGACCGGGGGACAGGCCGGGAAGTCGTCCAAGATCGAGAACTACCTCGGCTTCCCCGCCGGCATCTCGGGCGCGGAGCTGACCGAACGGGCGGTCATCCAGGCCAGAAGGTTCGGCGCGAGACTGCACGTGCCCGGCGGCGCCACGGGGTTGCACGCGGGCAACGGCCGGTACACCGTCGATCTCGACGGAGGCGGTGAGGTGTCCGGCCGCACGGTCGTCATCGCGACCGGCGCCCGCTACCGCCGGCTGGACGTCCCGCGCCTTGACGACTACGACGGCGCCGGCGTGTACTTCGCGGCGACCCAGGTGGAGGCGCTCCAGTGCCGTCACGTACCGGTGGCCATCGTCGGTGGCGGCAACTCGGCGGGTCAGGCGGCCGTCTTCCTGGCCCGGTACGCCACGCGCGTGTTGCTCTTCGTCCGGGGCGGAGAACTCGGCGAGAACATGTCGCGCTACCTGATCGACAGGATCGAACACTGCCCCGAGATCGAAGTGTTCCCGCACACCGAGATCCGTGAACTGCGCGGTCATGATCTCCTGGAGGAGGTCGTCACCAAGAACCACCGGACCGGTGAGGTCCGCCGCTTCGGGGTGCGCGCATTGTTCGTCTTCATCGGATCCGACCCCTGCGTCGCCTGGTTGTCCGGCATGGTCGACCTCGATGACAGAGGGTATGTGCGCACCGGCGGCCCACAGGCCCTGCCGCTGGAGACCAATCTCCCCGGCGTGCTGGCCGCGGGTGATGTGCGGAGCGGCTCGATCAAGCGGGTCGCCTCCGCGGTGGGAGAGGGAGCGATGGCCGTCCACCTGGCGTTCGAGCGCCTGGGGTGATGTGGGCGTGGAATGAACGGTGACCAGCGGCTACGTGGGGCGGCACGCACTGCCGTCACGCCGGTGCGGGTGCGATTGAAGCGGCTGCGCACACAGCCGACGACCATCGTGATCGCCCGCCTCGCCGTGACAGCGGTTCTTGCGTTCCAGTTCGCGTCCTGGCTACCCGCTACCAGCCCAAGACCCGTCCTCGCCCCTCTGACCGCACTCCTCGTCGTCCAGGTCACGCTGTACCAGACCATTCACCATGTCTGGCAACGCGTCGTCAGCGTCGTCGTCGGCGTGTTGGTCGCGGCACTGCTGTCGAGCGTGTTGGGATTCAGCTGGTGGAGCCTGGGCCTGGCTATCACGGCCGCACTGATCTGCGGATTCGTCATGCGGCTAGGCAACTACGTCCTCGAGGTGCCGATCAGCGCGATGCTCATCCTCGCCCTCGAAACCGGCGCCGCGGCCACGGGGCGGATAGTGGAGACCCTCGTCGGCGCGCTCACCGGCCTGATCGCCGGGCTGCTGACCTCGCCCATCAAGATCCAAGCAGCCGAGGAGGCGCTGGAGGACCTCAGCGACACCATGGCCCGTCACCTCCACGCCATCGCCGACGCGGTCGAAGAACGCCCCGAACCACGCATCTTCGACGAATTGCTCTCCCGGGCCCGCTCCCTCACCTGGGAAGTCCAACGCGTGGACGCCGAACTCGTACACGCCGAGGAAAGCGTCCGCCTCAATCCGCAAGGCGTCGGAATGCTGCGGTCCATGGTGGCGTTGCGGGAGACTCTGGTCGCACTGGAACACTGCGGAGTCACCATCCGCGGTCTCGCCCGCTGCCTCGCCGACCACGCCAACGAACCCGAGCAGGGGCGCGAGGACCCCCTGTCCAACAGCGACACCCGCGTCCTGCTGGCCACGACCACGAGGCATCTGGCCTCGGCGCTGGGCACCTACGGGCGGATGCGCCGGCAGCAGTTCACCACAGGCGACACCGACCTCGAGGACCCGATCGCCTCCCACCTGGACACCGCGAGGGAAGATTGCGTCAAGCTGACCGGGATGCTGCGGGCCGACAGCCCCGACTGGCCGCTCCATGGCGAACTCCTCGTCCACCTGGACCGCCTGAGAAGCGAACTGGAATCCGGGCGACGAACCCGAGCGGCAAGGCGCCCGAGCCGCCGACTCCGCATCCCCAAGCCTTCACCCCCCGCCACACTCAGCCCGATCCGGCGACGAACCGACCTCCGCCGAGCACGCTCCTAACCCACACCCACCATCGACAAGCCGCGCCTCGTCACGCCCCAACCAACCCAAACCGAATCAACTGGGGTGAAGCCCACCGAATTCAAGCCTTAAGCGATCATGTCCGCGTGCCTATCCACGCCTGCCAGCTCGTCGGCACGGCGGCCGTCACCGAATCAAGGGCAACACGGCTAGAGCCGGCACAAGCCGGCAACCAAACAGGGAAACAAACCAGGTGGAGTCCACCCAGACCCTCAAGTGGCTTGCCCGCAACACCAAGCCTGTATCGGCGCTGGCCGACCCCAAGGTGATGCGCGCCGTCCTCGACCGGGCGGCGACGCTGCTTGACGGGTCGCTCGCCGCTCCCTCGACCGTCCAACGCAACCGCGCGATTCTCCACAACGCCTGTGAATACGCGGTCGAGTTGAACGCGCTCTCGGGCAATCCCGTCAAGGCCATCAAGTGGAAGGCCCCGAAAGCCTCGCCCGAGGTCGACCGGCGCTCGGTCGTTAACCACGGTCAGGCCCGGCGCCTGCTGAAGGCCGTACGGGGACAGCAGCCGAGCGGCCCGCGCCTTGCCGCATTCTTCGCCGTGCTCTACTACGCCGGCCTACGCCCGGAGGAGGCTGTCAACCTGCGTCGAGAGAACATCACCCTTCCGCGGCTGGTCTGGGACGACCAAACGGAAAGCTGGCAGGAACCGGCGGACGGCTGGGGATCGGCGCCGGGTTCGAGCAACTAGTCATCGGACCACCCCCACGGGCGTGGGGAGCACGATGTGCCGCTCGATCGTCCGTTGCCGCTGCTCGGACCACCCCCACGGGCGTGGGGAGCACGTGCGCACTCTCCACGACCTGCCAAGAGCCGTCGGACCACCCCCACGGGCGTGGGGAGCACTAGGTGACCGTCTGGTCGCCGCCGAACCTGTACGGACCACCCCCACGGGCGTGGGGAGCACACCTGATCGAGCCGTCGCTGGTCTCTGCTCCGGACCACCCCCACGGGCTTGGGGAGCACTTCTTGTTCACTTCGAGGGTGCGGTAGTCGAACGGACCACCCCCACGGGCGTGGGGAGCACTCGGCCCGCGCGGCGGCCTTGTCGGTGAACTCCGGACCACCCCACGGGCGTGGGGAGCACCACCGGCACAGGGCGAGCCGTGAGAGCGGGACCGGACCACCCCCACGGGCGTGGGGAGCACCGGAGAGTAATGATCAGCTCACCGGGATTAGGCGGACCACCCCCACGGGCGTGGGGAGCACGCGTGAGAGGCCGGGAGCTGCTGACTCCCGGCCGGACCACCCCCACGGGCGTGGGGAGCACGATCTCAAATCCGCAGAAGGCAGACGAGGACCCGGACCACCCCCACGGGCGTGGGGAGCACACTTCGTGACCTGCGGGTTCACAAGTGCGCTTGGAGTTTATATTTCGGGTTGTTCGGCTCTTGTGCCGTCTGCCGCCGCATGGGTGGAGCTTACTCTCGGCTGGTGGTCCCGGACTGTCAGTCCTCGTCGCTACGGTCGGTCTATCGTGAGTCACGGGCTATGAGGGAATGAGGTCATGACGGGGAATCCGCTTGAGGTCCCCGGTGTCGATCTGGCGCTGTGGGGAAAGCGTCGTGGTCTGCCGGGTCCCTATCCGGTGGTGTGTCATCTTTTGGACGCGGCTGCCGCGATGGGTGTGCTGTGGGATCTCTATGTCAGTCCTGCCGGACGACGGCACATCGCTGCGGGGCTCGGCGTCGATGATGAGCGTGCTCGGCGGGTGTTGATGTTCTGGGCGGCGCTTCATGACATCGGGAAGGTCACCTTTACCTTCCAGGCTCTGGCGGATGATGCGTTCCCCGAGTTGGTGGGGTATCCGGATGTTCCCAGGGAGCGGATTCGTCACGACCAGGCCGTGCATCAGTGGCTCGGGCCCGCTTTGCGGCAGGTCGGTTACCGCGCGCGGAGCTTGCGTGATGAGGCGTTCATGGTTGCGCAACTCCTTGGTGGGCATCATGGGCGGTTCTTCGAGTTGAAGCGGGATATGAGTGACCCGCTGGTGTACTTCCCGTCGCTGGGAGGCGGTAAGTGGGAGCAGCAGCGTCAAGCCCTGCTCGGTGCGGTCCATTCTGTTCTCGGGGAGCCAGAGCCACCGGAAAAGCGTATGGACGCTGACGTTGCCGGGTTGGTGTGCGGGCTCGTGGTTCTGGCGGACTGGCTGGTCAGCCAGGACTTCTTCGTCAAAGGGCGGCTCAAGGCGCGACCGAACGCGAACGATGCGGCTTCTCTGAAGGCGCATCTGGTGGAGAGTACGCGCCAGGTACCGGGGTTGCTGAAGGAGGCGGGCCTGGGCCGGCTCAGGCTTCAACCCGGCACGTTCGAGGACGAGTTCCCGTTCAACCCGAACTACCTCCAGCGGTCGCTGGCCGACGCGCTTCCCGCGCTGGTTGGTGAGCGTCCTGGCCTGCTTTTGATCACTGCGCCCATGGGGGATGGCAAGACGGAGATCGCGTTGCACTCGGCTCGGGTCATGGGTGAGGCCTGTGGTGTGCCCGGGATCTTCGTGGGGCTTCCGACGATGGCGACGGCCGATCAGATCTACGAGCGCGTGATGGAGTACGGGCTGCGCCGTGCGATCGACCCGGCGCCGTTGACGCTGTTGCACAGCATGGCGTGGCTGAATCCGGTGTATTCGCGAGACGTCCCGCCGAGCGGCGAGCCCGATGCCGAGATCTTGACGGGGGAGGGCGCACGTGGGGCGTGGACTGCTGCCACGGACTGGCTCCAGGCGCGGAACCGGGGAGTACTGGCCCCCTTCTCTGTGGGCACGATCGACCAGGCTCTGCTCGCCGCGCTGTGCGGTAAGCACAACATGCTGAGAATGATGGGCTTATCAGGCAAGGTCATCATCATCGACGAGGTCCACGCCTACGACGCCTATATGCAGGGGCTCTTGCGTCGTCTGCTGACCTGGCTCGGGAGGCTGGGCGTACCGGTCGTCCTTTTGTCGGCCACGCTTCCACGGCAGATCGGCCACCGATTGGTCGAGGCTTACCTTCTCGGCGCAGGTCACCGCTCGCCGATCGAGGTGACCGCTGGTTATCCAGGGTGGTTGTATGCGGACGCTGGGAGCGGGCGGGTCACGTCCAGGGCGTTGGACACCGAATCGCGGTCGCTGGACGTCGAGCTTCACGAAGTTCCCATCGGGAAGGACGGCCGAGCCGAGCGCAGTTCCTTTCTCCGAGAGCTCCTGAAGCCGCTGGTCGAGACGAACTCAGGTTGCGTGGGGATCATCTGCAACACCGTCGCCGAGGCGCAGCAGACTTTCGAGGATCTTCAGGATTGGCTGGGCAAGAGCTTTGCTGATGGCACACGGCGGCCACAGCTTCAACTATTGCACTCTCGGTTCCCTGCGGAAGAGCGTGCCGAAATCACCCGGACGGTCGTAGAATCTTTCGGTAAGATGGGGAAGGCGAGCGGAAAACGCCCGACGACCGCCGCGATTCTCGTCGCGACTCAGGTTGTGGAGCAATCCATCGACCTGGATTTCGACTTTCTCATCAGCGACCTGGCGCCGATAGCGTTGCTCTTGCAACGTGCTGGCCGGTGCTGGCGGCATCCGCACAATCCCCGTCCCAGTTGGGTATCACGGGCCCGGCTGGCGGTCCTGTCGCCGGTTTCGGCGGGTGGGCGTCCCGCCGTGCCGGATTCGTGGCCGTTCGTCTATCCTGCCGCCCTCTTGCGCCGTACGAGGGAAGAGCTAGCAAAGCTCGCAACGGCGCCGATCCGGATCCCCGACGATGTTCAGCCACTGGTCGATGCCGTCTACGATGAAGACTTCCTCGACCCGAACAGTCAGATGGCCGATGACGATGTTGAGCGCATCGCCGACGAGCAGGTCAAGACGTTCATATCGCAACAGGTCACCATTCCGGAGCCCGCGGACGTCACCAGTCTTCATGCGCTGACGAGTTCGGACATTGACGAGGAGGTCATCCGGACCAGGCTCGGCGCCGATTCGGCGCGGATCATCTGCTGTTACCAGGCCCCATCCGGAAGGTTGTTCCTTGATCCTTCTCTGAGGGACGAACTCCCTGTGCGGGGGAGCCTGGACAAAGGACGGTTCACCAAGGCCGAAGTACGGATGCTCCTCGCCCGGATGATCCCTGTTCCTGCCGCGTGGGTGCGAGGACCAGACCCAAAGGACCCGCACTTGGTCGCCTGGCGTGAGAACGCCCATCTGCGCGATGTCCTCTTGCTGAGACATCCCGTTGACGGCGATGGCCGAATACGGCCAGCCGAGTTCGGAAACAATTCCTTCGTTCTGTCGCCACAACTGGGGCTCGTGCGTCTAGCGTGCCGATGACGCAGAACGACGGCCCACAGCAACCTTCTTAGGAAGCTTGCCGTGTTCGGTGCTCTGCCTGCAACCCCCACTGTCGTGGGGAACTTGACCTAGCTGCTGCCCGTCGGCCCACCGCAACCGGATCACCCCCACTGTCGTGGGGAATTTCGTCGCCTCGTTGTACCGAGACTCTCGAAAGGACGTCATGCCCCCTACCGGGTCTGACCTGGCCACCGATGGACTGATCCCGGTCTACCCGTCCGGTGGTGTTGGTCTGCGGGAACTGATGACCCGCGCGCACGAACTGCTCGACATTGATATACCGATGCCGCCCGCGGCGGCGGGCTTCCGGCGCATCCTAACGGTCCTCGCAGCGCGCATCACCGGGCTAGACAGACAGGACGACGGCGCCAACGAGTGGTTCGACCGGCGGGACGCCGTACTCGACCAGGGCGCCTTCGACCCTGACGCCGTGACCGCGTACTTCGACCGCTACCGCGACCGCTTCAACCTGTTCCATCCCGAGCGGCCATGGCTTCAGGACCCCCGGCTGGCGACCGAGTGCGATAGCCGGTCAGGCATCAACAAGCTGACACTGGAGCGCCCGGCCGGAAACAACCAGGTCTGGCTCGACCACCACCACGACGGTGAAGCCGGACCACTCGACCTGACGACGGCCCTGTTCCACCTCGTCGCGCAACTCTTTAACGGGCCGTCGGGACGCTGCACGGCCCGAACCGTCAACGGCAAGAAGTACGCGAACACGACCGCTGGACCGTTGCGGCGGGTGGTCTCCTTCCATCCGTTGGGCCGGAACCTGTTCGAGTCGCTCGTTATCGGAATCCCGTTTCTTGGACGCGCGAGCGGTGACGACCGCGCGCCCTGGGAGTACGACGAGTTGCCCGACCCTCTCGGCGTCCCTCCAAGTCCCGTCGGAGTCGGCGGCGTCCTCACCGGGTTGTTCCGGCACGCCCTGCTTCTGGAACCAGACCCCGACCGGACGAAGGTCGTCAATGCCTACTTCACGTGGGGGTGGCGCCAACCGCACCCGATGGTCAACGATCCGTATCTCATCTACCAGGCGAACAACGAGGGCGAGTTTTACCCGCGCCGCGCCGACTTGGCGCGTGCCCTGTGGCGCGATCTGGACGCTCTTCTCCTCAACGATGTCGGTGTCCGCGGAGGCAGGAGCAAACGGCCCGCCGTCTTCGGAGACGCCGCAGAGTGCCTGCCGTTCGACATCCGTGACGCGCTCCGGGTCCGCGCCTACGGCTTTCACCAGGACGGTCAGACGCGTGACCAGCAATGGTTCGCCGCGACGACCCCGGCGGTGCTCGGTACCCTGATCGGCGATCACGAGACCGCAGGTGCGCTCAGTCGGGCGCGGGACGCCGCGGAACGCGCTGAATGGCACCTCCAACGAGCCTTGCGCAATGCCTGGATAGCGATCAACGATCCGTCCAACGGCGACGGCCGCCCGGTCCGCCGCGAGAGCGACATCGGGCAGGGCCCTTGGCCCGGGGCCGCCGCCGGACGCTACTGGCCGCGGGCCGAGGCGGTCTTCTGGCGCCGCCTCCGACACCGCGACTTCGAGGACGCGGCACGCAGTTTCGTCAACACCGCAACCGCGGTGTTCGACGAGGTCACCGAGCCCGCCGCGCATCGTCCGCGCGCCAAGCGCTCCATCGAACGCGCTCGCGGCTTCATCTACCGAGCGCTCAACGAGTCCACTCCGAGGGACGAATCATGAAGTTGGAAGAGAGAAGGCGAGTCTCCGCTGCTGCGGACAGACTCGTCGAGAGCGTCAGTGAACAAATCGCCAGGAGTCCCGGAAACAGAGCGGCCCTGCGTCGTTCGGTCGGGCGGGCTCCCGAACACCCGCAGTCTCGGCACGCAATCGCGCTCGTCGCCCGCCACATTCCACCGGAGAGCGACGAGGCCGTGGAACGAGCCTTCTACGCGGTGGCGGCACTGATCGCGGCGCAGCCCCGCCAGTCTCCGCAGGACGATTCGGACGACGACGTCCCGAACGGTGAAACGGCTGATGAGCTGGACGCCGCAACCGGCGTCAAAGCGCCGGAGTCATGGAACCTCGGCGCGACACTCGGGCGGGCCGTGGCGCTGCCGGGTTCGCCGCTGAAGTTCGACACGGTCGAGGCTCGCCTGCACCTGCTCTGCCGCCAGCGGATCGACGGGCTCCACCGCCAGTTGCCCCGCCTGGTCTCCCAGTTGAAGGCGATCCGCGTGCCGGTCGACTGGTCGCGGCTCACTGTCGACCTGTCCCGTTGGGGCACCGATGCGGACTACGTCGCCAAGGAATGGCTGCAGGACTACTACCGCACCTACTTCCGGCTGAAGCCGACCGATGAGACCCCCCCACCGATCGATGAGAGCGAGGGCCGATGAAGACCCCCAAGTACCTGGACGTCCACATCCTCCAGACACTTCCCTACAGCAACGTGAACCGCGATGATCTCGGTTCGCCGAAGACCCTGGTCTACGGGGGGACACCGCGTACGCGCGTGTCCAGCCAGGCGTGGAAGCGTCCGGTGCGGTTGATGGTCGAAGACGACCTTGGTGAGCCCGCCGCCCGGACCCGGCGAGTGCCCGGCCACGTCAGCGAGCGCCTCCAGAAACGCGGCTGGCCGAAGGAACTCGCAGACGCCGCAGGCAAGCAGATCCTGCGCTCGGCAGGTGAGAAAGAGACAGGTCTCAAGTACGAGAAGGACGGCAGCAGCGCCGCCTTGTTCTACCTGCCGACCAGCGCTTTGGACGAGCTCGCCGACCTCGCCGAGGAGTACCGGGACGCGATCGCCGCCGAGGCGGGCACCAAGAAACCCGCAGCCGCCCTGCCCAAGGCCCGACTTCACGAACTCATCACCGAGCGGAACGCCAGCATCAATCTGTTCGGCCGCATGCTCGCCGAAATTCCCGGCGCCGGCGTCGACGGCAACGTTCAGTTCGCCCACGCGTTCACCACCCACGGCACCGACCCGGAGATCGACTTCTTCACCGCCGTCGACGACCTCAACCAGGCCGACCAGCACGGCAGCGGCCACATGAACAGCGCCGAGTTCAGCGCGGGCGTCTTCTACCGCTACGCCTGCCTCGACATCACCGGGCTGATGCGCGGTCTGGCAGGCCCCCAAGCGTCCGGCACATCGGCGGCTGACCACACCTATGCCGCCCGACTCACCAGCGCGTTCTTGACCGCATTTCTGTCCGCACTCCCCAGTGGCAAGCAGAACTCCACCGCCGCGAACACTCTGCCCGACCTGGCGTACCTGGCGGTGCGGTCCGACCGGCCGATCTCACTGGCTCCCGCGTTCGAAAGCCCGGTCCGCGCCGAGTCGGACGGCTGGGCGGCTCCGTCCTTCCGCCGACTCGCCGACCACAGCACCAAGATTCGCCGACTGTGGGGAACCAGCGGAATCGTCTTCGACGGCTACGCCGGCGTGGAGGACAAGCCGCTCACCGGGCTCGGCACCGCGGTCGACTCCTACCCCGAACTGATCACGTCAGCGGTTGGAGCCGCCTTCCCCGAAGCGCAGGCGTGATGGGACTACTCCTACGCCTGGCCGGTCCACTGCAATCATGGGGCGAACACAGCGTGTTCGGCCACCGGGACACCCTCCGATTCCCCACTCGATCCGGGTTGATCGGAATATTCGCCGCCGCAGAGGGACGCCCACGCGGCACGCCGCTGGACGACTACGACAGCCTGCGGCTGACCATCCGGATCGACCGGCCCGGCATCATCATGCGGGACTACCACACCATCGGCGGCGGATACCCACGAGAACTCACCGTGCCCACCGCAGAAGGCAAGCGGCGGCAACCCGGGTCCGAGACGATTCTGACCCACCGCTACTACTGTTCGGACGCGGTCTTCGTCGTCGCTGTCGAGGGCCCCAGCGAACGTACCGATGCCATCGCACGCGCCCTGGAATCACCGTACTGGCCTGTGTACCTCGGTCGCCGATCATGCCCGCCGGACCAGCCGCTCCTGCTGAACGGCGATGTCGACGACCCCGTCGTGCATCTGCTGACCCGCGTGCCCGTAGCCCGCCGCCCACCCCGGCCGGACACCCCATACGAACTCGACTTCGTCACCGAAGGAAGCCGCGGTGACGCTGAATCGGTCGCGGAACTCACCGACGTGCCGCAGACCTTCTCCCGCCTTGAACGCAAGTTCCGAACCAGAACGGTCTCGATCGCTCCGCGACCCGTCCCGGCGGAACTGTGGTCAAAAGCCACCAACGCCTACCACGACGCACTGATCGAATACATTCAGGAGGCCCGGTGACCGTCTGGCTGACCCAGATCTCGCTTGACCTTCGTCACCAGGCCGCGCGCCGCGACATCGGTGACGCCGCCCGCGCGCACCGTCGGGTGATGTCGCTCGTCCCCGATGGGCTCGGCGCCGAAGCCCGCCGCGAGGCCGGCGTGCTCTATCGGCTCGAGCAGTCCCGCACCGAAACGCGGTTCCTCGTCCAGACCACCCGCCGCCCCACCGACGACAAACTGCCCGCCGGTTACGGCACGGTCGCTGTGACAAGTCTCGACCCGCTGCTAAAACTCCTGGACACCGGACTGGTCGTCCGGTACCGCTTGGTCGCCAATCCGACCAAGCGGCACGGCCGGACGTCGCCGCACCAGGGCAAACTCGCGGCGCTGACCGGCGCCGCGGCGGACCAGTGGTGGAGCGACCGCGCCGCACGAGTCGGACTCGCGCTGCGGACCGCCACGACCACATCCCTCCCCGACCTCGTCGGCCGCAAAGACGACCGTCCCATCCTGCACGCGGCCCGCCGCTTCGACGGCATCGCGATCGTCACAGCCCCCGACGCACTGCGCACAGCCATCCTGGAAGGCATCGGACGAGGAAAGTCCCACGGCTGTGGGATGCTCAGCATTGTCCCGGCGGGCTCACAATGAGCATCCGCGCCCGCCGCGACCTCGGCACGCCGACACTCGCGATGCTGCCCCGCATCGCCGACTCGCTGTCGTTCCTCTACCTGGAAACGGTCCGTATCGTCCAGGATGACCTCGGAATCTGCGCTCAGGTCGAATCGCCGCGCGGCACAGAACGGGTCTACCTGCCCGCCGCCGCGCTGAGTTGCGTCCTGCTCGGCCCAGGAACTTCGATCACTCAACCGGCGCTTGCGAGTCTCGCGCGGAACGGCACGAGCCTTGTGGCCGTCGGCGCGGGAGGCGTCCGCAGCTACGCGGGCATTCTGCCGGCGTCGCTCACCACCACATGGCTGGAGCGTCAGGCACGGGCATGGGCCAACGACGACCAGCGCCTTGCCGTCGCGACGCGAATGTACACCTACCGTTTCGGTGCACCCGGAGAAAGCGCCTCGCTCGCTCGGCTGCGCGGCATGGAAGGCCAGCGGGTCAAGGCGCTCTACCGCATCCTGGCGCAGAAGTACGGAATCAAGCGTTTCCGACGGAACTACGATCCGTCAGCGTGGGACAGCCAGGATCCAGTGAACCTCGCCCTCTCAGCAGCCAACTCTTGCATGTACGGCGTCGTCCACGCGGCGGTTCTCGCGCTCGGTTGCTCGCCCGCCCTCGGCTTCATCCACAGCGGCACACAAATGGCCTTTGTCTACGACATCGCCGACCTCTTCAAGATGCAGGTCACCGTCCCGCTCGCTTTCTCGCTGCACGCAGCATCAAATCCGGAGCGCGAGGCCCGCCGAGCACTGCGCGAGGAGTTCCGCCTCCTCAAGCTCATGCCGGGCATTATCACCGCTATACAGCAAGTCCTGGACCCCTCGGTTGCCAGCGAGACCACCGACCGCACGGGCGACATCACCCATCTATGGGACCCGCACGCTGGCCAGTTACCAGCGGGCATGAACTACGCGGACACCGTCACACCCGGAGACGACCCATGGGAACAATGATCGTCCTCTCCACGACGGCCGTGCCCGACTACGTCCGCGGCTCCCTCACCCGCTGGCTCACCGAACCGGCCCCCGGCCTCTACGTCGGCACAGTCTCCGCCCGCGTTCGCGACAAACTCTGGGAGGCCGTTAGCGAAGCGGTTGGTGAAGGCGCTGCCGTCCTCGTCCACCCAGCGACGACCGAACAAGGCTTCACCATCCGAACCGCCGGAGAACGCCGCCGCCGCATCGCCGACTTCGACGGTCTCCAACTCGTCCGGTTCCTCCCCCAAGACACCGAAGACCCGACAGCCCCAACAGAACCGACATAGCCACCCGGCCCCGCGAACCAACACACCAATGACCAGACTCCCCAGGAACCAGGCACCCCGAGGAGGCAGTCACGAACTCCAAGTGCCTTTGTGAAACCGCAGGTCGCGAAGCCTGCTCCCCACGCCCGTGGGGGTGAACCGCACACGAGTTGTTCGTGTCGGGGGAGCCCCTGCTGCTCCCCACGCCCGTGGGGGTGAACCGCTCATGACAGCATCGCCCCCAACTTGCGGGCCCTGCTCCCCACGCCCGTGGGGGTGAACCCCCGCTGAAGAGAACCCACCGCCGACCGGGCAACTGCTCCCCACGCCCGTGGGGGTGAACCGACGCCGGAACCGTGCGTGATCTGCAACAAGCCCTGCTCCCCACGCCCGTGGGGGTGAACCGTTGGCGATGGAGCTCGGCCTCACCGTCACCAACTGCTCCCCACGCCCGTGGGGGTGAACCGCCTGCGCAGGTACCGGTCGACGTCGGCGGGAGCTGCTCCCCACGCCCGTGGGGGTGAACCGCGGCCAGAGGCCGCGTCCCAAGGTGGGCTTTGCTGCTCCCCACGCCCGTGGGGGTGAACCGGTGTCTCGCCCTTCCTTGACCACGCGTCCGAGTTGCTCCCCACGCCCGTGGGGGTGAACCAGTCCCCGTCCTCACGCTCGTCCTGGCGCTCGTCCTGCTCCCCACGCCCGTGGGGGTGAACCGATCGCGCGTAGCCAGTCCGCCAATCCCTGAGTCTGCTCCCCACGCCCGTGGGGGTGAACCGTTGTACCCGATGTCGTCCCATCCTCGGCCGTCCTGCTCCCCACGCCCGTGGGGGTGAACCGGTGAGGCAGTGGCAGGCCGCCCTACGCACCCACTGCTCCCCACGCCCGTGGGGGTGAACCGCCGGGGCCCGCTCGCCGACGTGCGCGGCGCCCATGCTCCCCACGCCGTGGGGGTGAACCGCCGCGGTCCGAGACCTACGCGGGGGTGTGAGCCTGCTCCCCACGCCCGTGGGGGTGAACCGGACACTCTGACCGCCGAGGACGAGCAGCAGTTCTGCTCCCCACGCCCGTGGGGGTGAACCGCCTACGGCGGGCTGATGCCGCTGGCCGGGACCCTGCTCCCCACGCCCGTGGGGGTGAACCGGAGAAGCGGGAGCCGTACCCGACGAAGGCGAACTGCTCCACACGCCCGTGGGGGTGAACCGCTCTGGCTCGACCCGGCAAGTGAGCAGCCCGACTGCTCCCCACGCCCGGGGGGTGAACCGGTCCGGGCCGAAGCGCCTCCCGAAGCGTGGGCCTGCTCCCCACGCCCGTGGGGGTGAACCGGTTTCGATCATGAGCGGGATTGCGGCGGTGAACTGCTCCCCACGCCCGTGGGGGTGAACCGCGGACGGGAGCCCGGACGGTGGTCGAGGACGTCTGCTCCCCACGTCCGTGGGGGTGAACCGCCCAGCTCGCCGAGCAAGCCGAAGCCGCGGCCCTGCTCCCCACGCCTGTGGGGGTGAACCGGTAGACGACGCGGCTCGGTTTGGTTCGGGTCGCCTGCTTTCCACGCCCGGGTGAACCAGTGTCTCGCAGCGCCTGATCCACCTGCGCCGTCGGCTCCCGGCACCCGTGAGGGTGAATCGTGGCCGCGGTTCCATCCCATGCAAGCGTTGCTGAGTCACCGTCGCGTGATGCGAAAGAGCCTTCAGTTGCGACGGAATGACTTCGTCATGGCGGGAATCCGGCCGCTAAACACACGACCACGGCTCAAATTCCGAGATCTCAACTTTACCGCGTAGGCCTGCGCCAAGGAAGGCGAAAACGACCTGGCAACACGACCCGGTCCCCGCCCGTCCAACGTGGCGCGGAAGTATTTCCGCGCCGTAGAGGTGGGCCAGTATGGCGGAGTGCCGGCAGTCAGGTGGGGGCGGCGCCGGGCCGGGTCTAGGACCGCGCTCACCCACGATCGCAGGGCCGACGCCAAGTCGCCAGTCTGTCTGCGGCGGACTCGTCCTATTTGATTACGTGTGTGTCTAGGTATTTCGCGCTGTTATCTGTCCGCACCGGTGCGCCGGGAGGCGTGGTTGCGGTGGGTCTGGCCTTGTTCGTAGAGGTCACGTGCTCGTGGGTTGTGTTGGTGGCGGCGCAGTTCGGCCATCATGGTCTGGTAGCGGCGGTCGCACCAGCCGGATTGGACGGCAGGGTAGTCGTTGAGCATGCGTTCCCAGTCGCGGCAGGCTTCTTCGAGCCGGCCCGCGGCGAGTTTGCGTTCGGCCAGTGTGCCGAGGTTGCGGATTCGGATGCGCCGGTAGACGGGCGGACGGATCCGGTCGGACTGCTCCATCGCGGTGATCGAGTTTTCCAGGTCACCGAGCTCGTAGTGGACCTGGGATATGTGGTAGCTCATCGCGGCGGGGTCGTAGGAGCCCAGTGCCTTGGCGCGGGATTCTGCGCGGTCTAGGGCGGCTTCGGCCTCGCGGAGTTTGCGGAGGGCCTGGGCGCGGTCGCCGTTTTGGGCAGAGGCGTGAGCCTGTTGTCCGGCTAGGAATGCCAGCATTCGTGGGCCGGCCTTCGGTGAGGCGGCTGCGGCGGCGTCGGCGAGTTGGACCGCGGTGGCGCTGTCGCGGACGTCGACGGCTTGGACGGACATGCCGCGCAGCGTGGTGCAGTAGGTCAGGTGGTCGTCGGCGTGCCCGGCGAGTTCGATGGCTTGCAGGTAGTAGTGCTGGGCGAGACCTGCAACGCCTTCGTCGGCGGCCATGTAGCCGGTGAGGTAGCAGTGGTCGGACGCCGCCGACAGCATCTGATTCCGGATGCTCTCACGTGCCTCGGCACGCAGGTAGGGGGCGATGGTGTTGACCATGAACGCAGCGGCCATCGGGCGGACGGCCCTGCCGCCGAACTGGTCGTCCAGGCTCGACAGGTGATCGGTCATCGCGCGGACGCCGTCGACGTCTTGTTGACCGATGCGGGTGTGCGGGTCGCGGCGTAGTCGCTCGAACCGCTGGGACACCTCTGGCCAGCCCGGGATGGTCAGCGCGGCTGAGTACAGGCCCAGTCCCAGCAGTGCTCGCCGCGTCGGGTCCATGTCGGCGCTCCCAAGATCGATCAGTCTGGCCACGATATCCGTGCCGCCGCCGAACCTGGAGGGCCCGGACGGCAGGTCGGCGGGCCCCAGCCCGGCGTCGGCGAGGGTGATGGGTCGGTGCAGGCGCCGTGCGAACGCCTCACAGACCAGCGGCCGGACGGCTGGGCGCGGCATGGTGCCCGACAGCCAATGGCAGACGGCGCTGTCGTCGTAGTTGAGTTGGAGTCCGGCTTCTTCACCGAGCCGGTTGACGGCACGGGCGAGGTTCCCGTTACTCCAGTGAGCCTCGGCGATGAGCCCGGCGAGGGCGGTGTTCGGCGTGCGCGTGCGGGCTGTCATCAGGCCGTCTCCGGAGCCTTGTACGGGCTTTCAGGACTTTCAACCTTCCGTCCAGTCTGAGCCCTCCAATCCTGCTGTGGAAGCGGGTTCACTGGCGTGAACCGACCCCTTTTGGAGGACGCGATGTCGCTCAGTCTCAACGCCGACGCGGCGGCCCAACCGTTCGACCTGGACATTGAGCTGATCGAGCAGGACGGGATCGCCGAGCAGGTCAATCTGACCGACGACGGTTGCAATCCGACCTGCCCGGAGTCCTGCACCAGCGCCGCCAACTGATCTCTGTATCCCGAGCACGATCCGCTCCACCATGTCATGGAGGGCTCATGGCGATGACCACGACGACGACCGTCGGTGACGGCTCGGACGCCGCGTTCGACCTGTCGAGACGATCATCGTGTCGGACGGGGCCGCTCAGCTGTCCGGCTCCGACCACGGCTGCGCATCGACCTGCGCCACCTCCTGCGTGAGTAGCGCCGAATGACCAGCGGGTGGCCGCTATCCCTCCCGGGGCGGCAGCCACCCGTAGGGACACGCCCGACTTGACGTCAGCCCGCGAGGCGGAGGATTCACGTGCGATCGTCGCCCTACAAAGCCAGCCGTACCGTTGTGTTGCGTGCCGTTCCGATTCCAGCGCGGCCTGGGCGCCGGTGGCCTGACCTCACCGATGGGTCGGCCGCTGCGGTCGATGAATGGCTGGAGTGGCTCGCTGATGTCTGGCGTGACGAACAGACCGTCGAGGCGATCGGCTACGCCACCGCAGAGCTGGCGGACGGGGTCACCGCGTTGCTGTCGGCTCCCGCTCCGGCAGCCCGACGGGTCCGGTCGGTGGTGATGACAGTGGCCCGGTACTTGCTGCGGGCTCGGGAACGGCCCACCCCGTTCGGTTTCTTCGCCGGCGTGGCACCGGCCTGTTTCGGCGCGGCGACCGCTGTCGAGTGGGGCGACGATCACGTGGCGGTGACGCGCGCCAGCGCGCCTTGGCTGGCCGGCCTCCTCGCGCACTTGGAGGGCGTCCCCGACCTGTTGGCCCAGCTCCCGGTCGCGGCGAACTCCACCGCTATCCTGCGCGGGGATCGCCTGATCGTCCCCTACCAGGCGTCTGAGCAGAGCATCGGCACCGTGGATGTCGCCATGCGCCATACCGCGGCCGTACGGACCGTCATGGCGCAGGCCCGGACTCCGATCCGTTTCGCTGATCTGGCCGCTTCGCTGCAACAGGAGTTTCCTGGTGTCGCCGCAGAGGCAGTGACCGGGATGCTGACGGAACTGGTGCACCGCCGCGCCTTGATCAGCAGTCTGCACGCTCCTGCCACCGTCCCGGACGCGCTTGGCCACCTGGTCGGGCAACTGCATCGCGTCGGCGGCGACCAGATCGCGGGAGTCGCAGACCTCGTCAGGGGGCTGACGCTGATCCACGACAGGTTGCAGGAGCAGAACCGGGTGGCCGCGAGCAAGGGCCGCGCCGTCCGCCGTGATCTGGCGGACGAGATGAGTTCACTGATCCCCCGGTCGATCCCCACGTCGACCGGGCGCGGTCCGCTGGCGGTGGACCTGCGGCTGGATGCCAAGGTGGTGCTGCCGTGGCGGGTCGCCGGTGAGGTGGAGCGCGCCGCATACCTGTTGGCCCGGCTGTCGGCGTATCCGTCCGGAACCGGCGAATGGGGTGCCTACCTGAAGCGGTTCTGGGAACGATACGGGATCGGTTCGCTGGTCCCCGTGGCCGATGTCGTCGCCGATCTCGGCTACCCCGCCGGATATCCCGGAACCGGTGAACCGCCCCGCCGTCCAACGGTCGGGCACCGCGACGAGGTCCTTCTCGAACTGGCGCAGGCAGCTGCCCTGGACGGCCGTGACGAGGTCGTTGTGGACGAGACGTTGCTGGATGAGCTGGCCTCGCCGCCAGATGAGCTCCGGTTACCGCCGCACCTGGAACTCGGGGTGCGTCTCAGCGCCGACTCCGCCGCTGCGGTGGACGGCGGTGATTTCACCGTGGAGGTGCTGACCGTTTCACGGGGCGCGGGCACTCTGACCGGCCGTTTCCTGCCCATCCTGAACAGTAGTGCCGCCGCAGCCACAGCTGTGGATATCGCGGGGATGCCGGGTGCGGATCCTGACACCATGGTGGTGCAGATCTCGTTCTCACCGCTGCGGCCGAGGGACGCCCACCTGGCTCGGACTGGGCAGATCTGGCCGACGCTGCTTAGCCTGGCCGAGCACCGACCGTTCGGTGAACGCGTGCTGACAGTGGACGACATGGCGGTCGGCTGCGACGGCCACCGTCTGTATCTCGCCGCCCCCGCCCTGGGCAGGCGGGTCGAGGTGGTTGCCGCGCACGCCCTGAACGTGCAGGTGCACACCGCGCCCCTGGCGCGGCTGCTGATCGAGATCGGCCGTGCCCACGCCACGCAAGTGACGCCGTTCGACTGGGGGCCCGCCGACCGGCTCCCGTTTCGGCCACGGGTACGCTGCGGCCGGATCATCCTGGCCCCCGCGCAGTGGCGCCTGACCGAGGCGGAACTGTCCGGGCGCGCAGCGTCGTGGCCGCAATGGGAGACGGCCCTGTCCGGCTGGCGGCACCGACGACGACTGCCACGCCGCGTGCTGATCGCCGAGGGCGACCAGCGGCTCCCGCTGGATCTGGACGAGGCCGCGCACCGGGCGCTGCTGCGCGCCCACCTGACCCGCAACCGCCACGCCAGGCTGTTGGAGGCGCCTGCCTCGGACGCGGCGGATTGGTGCGCGGGCCGCTCTCACGAGCTCGTCGTCACGGTTGCTGCGACCACGGCACACTCCTGGCCGCCGCTTCCTCGACCCGCCATAGCGCGGGTCCTGCACCGTGGCCACGGCCACCTTCCGGGCAGTAGTGGGCAGATGTTCACCAAGCTGTACGGTCCCGCGCAGCTCCAAGACTTGCTGCTGGCCGAACGCCTCCCGAAGCTGCTGCACCGGCTCGGGGACCCGCAGTGGTGGTTCCTGCGGTTCGCCGATAGCGACGGCCCACATCTGCGGTTGCGCATCACCCTCCCCGAAGCCGCTGACGAATCCGCAGGTCCCGCCATGTTCGGGAAGTACGCCGGGGCCGTCGGCGAGTGGGCCGCCGACCTGCATCAGACCGGGCTGGCTCGTCACATCACTTACGCCACCTGCTATCCGGAAGTCGGCCGGTGGGGCAGTGGCCGGGCCTATCGGCTGGCCGAGCGGGTATTCGCCGCCGACTCCCACGCGGTCTGTACCCAGTTGCGTACGCCGTCCCGCCCTGACCCGCTGGTCTTGGCCGCCGTCCACACGACCGCGATCGCTGCCGCGTTCACCGGCGGCGCAGCGGCGGGTATGCGGTGGTTGATCGACCATCTTCCCGCCAGGCCGCCCTCGCCTGTTGCCCGCCCGGTGTTCCGCGAGGCGGTGAGGCTGGCTGACCCGCGCGACGACTGGGGTGCGCTGCGCGGCTGCACCGGCGGTCAGGAGATCATGGTGGGATGGCGGGCCCGACAGGAGGCGGTCGCCGCCTATCGGGCGGTGCTGCCTGACGCCGAACAGCCAGAGGGGGACTGCGCCGGGATCATCCCCGATCAGGTGCTGAGATCGCTGCTGCACGTTCATTTCATTCGCGGCTACGGCATCGACCGCCAAGCCGAGGACCTCGCCTTGCATCTAACCCGCTCGGCCGCGCTGGCGTGGGAGGCAAAGGAGGGAATCCGGTGACGGCGCAAGTGTCCCGACCGCTGTCCTCGCCGCCGCCCGCTCCGCGCTCGCCTGCTGAAATGCATCCGAGCCGGTGGTTCGCCCTAGCCGTCGCGGATTTGCTCGCTGACCTGGCGGCCGCCCCCTTCCCAGGCTCGATTGGGGAGCAGGTGCGTCGCCAATCGCTAGCCTACGGAGCACCGGGCATCGCTCTGCTGCACATCGAGCTCGCCGCCCTCGGCGAGCGGTCTTGGGACCGCGCCCACGACTGGCTGACCTATGCCACCGGCCGCGCCGTGGCGTCCGGGCCCGACAGCCACCTTTTCTACGGCGCACCGGCGGTCGCTCACGCGCTCGCCTGCGCGGCCCAAACCAAGCCGGGCCGCTACGGCAGAGCGCTGGAGATCCTCGACACCGCCATCCGCGCCGACGTCCGGGCTCGCCTGGACGCCGCCCACGCCCGCATTGACGCTGGCGGCCTCGCTGCCCTGGCCGAGTTCGACGTAATCCGCGGACTCACCGGATTCGGCTCCTACTTGCTGAGGCGCCACCGCGACGATGAACTCACCCGAGACGTGCTCACCTACTTGGTCCGGCTCACCACGCCGGTCGACGGCCCGGACGGGCTGCCCCTGCCGGGCTGGTGGACCGCCAGCGGCTCCTCCGGTAAATCCGACGCCGCGTTCCCGCGCGGGCACAGCAACAACGGCCTCGCCCACGGCATTGCCGGTCCACTAGCGCTCCTATCGGTAGCCGCGCTGGACGGTGTCACGGTCGAGCACCACCACACCGCGATCACCACCATCCTGGCCTGGTTCGATCAGTGGCTGACCGGCACCGGCTCCGGACCTGCCTGGCCCTACACCATCAACCATGCCGAATTAGCCGCCTCGCGGCGGGAGCGGCTCGGGCATGCGCGGCCGAGCTGGTGCTACGGCGCCGCGGGCGTTGCCCGCAGCCAACAGCTCGCCGCCTTGGCAATCGGTGACCCGCACCGGCGTGAGGCCGCCGAGACCATCCTGGCTGAAGCATTGTCGGATCCGCTCCAGCGCGCCGCCACCACCGATACCTCGCTCTGCCACGGTTTCGCCGGTCTCGCCCACATCGCCGCGACGGCAGCCGCCGACGCGGCACCCAGCACCGGCAGGCTCTCCACCGTTGTGTCCGGCCTCCTGGATGCCGTCTACCCGGCCGACAGCGACGCTCGGGCTGCCGCTGACGCAGCGTTGCAGCAGACCACGGCAGGGGCGCACTTCCTGGAGGGCGCCGTTGGGACCGCGTTGGCGGTCCTTATGCCCGCCACCGGAGTTCCTCCGCGCAGCGGATGGGACTGCTGCCTGCTCACCCCGCGCCCCGCCGCCCGCCTGGGTGAAGGGCGCGTCGACTGATGACCGGCTGGCTCCAATACAACATCGTCATGCACGAGCGGGCCTTGGCCCCGCGGCTCGGCCGCCACCTGTATCCGGCGCTGGTGGGTGCTCAGGGCGACGATCTGTTGTCGCTGTGGTGGTTCCTGCGGAAACCGTTCGCGGCCGGGGCCGTGGCCGACGTGCCCACGTGGCGGCTCCGGTTTCGGTCGAACGGCCCCGACACCACGATCGGCCGTCTCCTCGACCAGCTCGCGAAACAGGACCTGATCGCCGGATGGACATCGGTGACCTACGAACCGGAGACGGCTGCGTTCGGCGGAGCTGCCGCGATGGACGCAGCTCACCTACTGTTCCACCTCGACAGCCATGCGCTATTGTCCCCGGCCCGTCCCGCCTTGGGCGCCAAGGAGACCGCCGTGCTGCTTTGCAGCGTCCTGCTACGGGCGGCGGAGCTGGACTGGCATGAGCAGGGCGACGTGTGGGACAAGATCACCGTCCTGCGGGGGTTCGCCAAACCCGTCGGCGCGGTCACGGCCGACGCCGATCGCCTCGCCGCGGCGATGGGCACGCTGCTGACCGTCGACACCCGCGCTCTCACCCGACCGGGTCAGCCGCTACACGGCTTCGGCGCCTGGGTCGACGCCTTCGAGCGGGCGGGCCAGACACTGGCCGACCTGAACCGCCACGGTCGCCTCCGACAGGGCCGCGGCCTGCGCGGCATCCTGGCCAAGCACATCCTGTTCCACTTCAACCGGGCGGGCATTCCCGGCACCGACCAAGCCGTCCTCGCCGACCTGGCCACCCGCACCGTGTTCGCGCCAGACCGGACCCTCGTGTCCGGCCCCGCCACCGCACCCACAACCCGTAAGGTCGATGAGATGACGACCCTCAGCCACCAGGCGCCCTTGGACGCCGAGGCGCTCCGCAACGCGCTGGTTGACCGGCTCGCCGAGCAGGGTGCCGTCACGGCCCCCGAGATCGGCGACGCCTTCCGCACCGTGCCGCGCGAGGCGTTCCTACCCGGCGTCCCCATCGATAGGGCTTATTTCGACGGCCCCGTCTACACCAAGGCTGACGGTGGCGGCACCCGCATCTCCGCCGCGTCAAAACCGACCGTGGTGGCGATGATGCTGCACCAGCTTGCGGCGAAGCCCGGGGACCGGGTCTTGGAGATCGGCGCCGGAACCGGCTACAACGCCGCTCTGCTGGCACACCTGGTCGGCCGATCTGGCCGGGTCGTCACCATCGATGTCGACGACGACCTGGTCGCCGGGGCCCGCGCCCACCTCGCCGACGCCGACGTCGCCAACGTCGAGGTGATCCTCGGCGACGGGGCGCTCGGCAACCCGACCGCCGCCCCCTATCAGCGGGTCATCGCGACCTGCTCCGCCTACGACATCCCCGCGGCCTGGCTCGACCAACTCGCAACCGACGGACGCCTGGTCGTCCCCACCAGGCTGCGAGGCACCGCCTCCCGCACCATCGCGTTCGAGCGCCAAAGCGACGGCTGGGCATCGGTCGACAGTCACTTGTCGGTGTTCATGCCATTGCGTGGTCTGGGCGACGACGCACGAACCACCATCGCCCTCAACCCGCAACAGGACGTCACCCTCCAAGTCCACAAAGACCAGACTGTCAACGCCGACCATATGGACAACGTCCTGGACAGCCCCGGGACCCAGCAGTGGACCGGTGTGGAACTCCCACCAGGCGCATCGTTCGAATGGATGGACCTGTGGTTGGGCCTCACCCTGGACAACGCGCTGATGCGGATGACCGTCGCCGCTGAAGCCAGACAGCGGCATGGGCTCACGCCGATGTTCGGGTGGGGGGCGATGGCCACCACCCGAGGCCAAGCGTTGGCCTATCTGACGATGAGACGTACGCCGGATGGAAACTTCGAGGTCGGCGTCGCCGGTCACGGCTCAGGCGCCCCGGACCTCGTCCACGACGTCGCCCGTCAGATCCACCTCTGGAATGCCGACCGCCGGGAAATGACCGCCACCTTCACCCTCCCCGACGGCGACCCCGGCGCCAGCGACCCGGCCAACGGCCGTTTCGTGCTGCCCCGGCCCGGCAGGCCCATCGTGGTGACCTGGCAGTGATGCCATGGACCCCACCGGGCCGACCGCGCAACGCTTCCCGCTGTTACCCCGCACCCGACCCATCTGCTCGCCCCTGACCACACGCGTGGAAGGGATCTGCGCCCTCGCCCGCACCGCCGCTCAGAAACACGACCCGGTCAAGGCCGCGGCCGTCCACAACCGCTCCGCGCTCCTGGCATCCGACTGCGGTCTGCCCGACCTTGCCCGCGCCTGGTGTCACCGCCACGCCCAGCTCCACCTGGACAAGGCCCCCCTGAATGGCCAAGCGGCCCGGCGCGCACTCGAACCCCTTGTCAACCTGGCACGCCTACGGATCCGGGCGGGGGAAGGCGAAAGCGCCTACCAGCTGCTGGCCGCCCTCTACACGGCGGTCACCGTTCGCACCGACACCACCGTCGACGGCATCGAGGTGCCTGCCTCAACACTCACCGCTACCGCCGACGACCATCAGCAGTTGCACCGCTGGCTGTGGTCGATCATTCTCGCTGACGCGCCCCGCGCCCTCATCACCGCAGGCCGCTGGCACGACGCACATGTCCATATGCAACACCACCGCGGCATTGGACACCGGCTCCTGGACGGCCTCCAAATCGCGATCATCGCCGCCGCCACCGATGACGACCCTGCAGGTGCGCTCGCCCTCCTTAACACCGCCACCCCAGACGAGCCCTGGGAACGCGCCGTCGGCGCCTGCCTGACCGTCCTGGCCGGCCGCACCACCGACCAGACCGTCACCGCGATGCTCCACCACTACCAGCGCCTCACCGCGAGGCCAGAACTGGCGGTCTTCCACACCCGCCTTGGCCTGTCCGTCCTGGACGCCACAGCCGTCGCACACCACGACGCTGATGCTCACGCCGCCGGGCTGGTCCGCCAGACACTCGCCACTCGAGACGGATACGCCGTCCGTGACCTGCTCGCCCACCCCCGCTGTGCCGCGCTGCTCACCGCTGACGACAGCAGCCACGCCCACGGCATCGTTCGGCAATGCCATCTCGGCGCGAAGTACCTGCCACCCCGCCTCAATGACGCTCTCACCGCCGCCATGGACACAACGGCCCCGCTCTTGACCAACCGCCGCGCCGCAGCCTGTTAGTCAGGTCACATTGCCAAACGCTGGATCATCAACCTGTGCCTGACGAGCGTGGTCGCTTCACGGCGTGCGCCCGGTTTTCTGTCGCTGCAGGGCCTGCAGCGACAGATCCATTTACGCACACCGAATGATGCGCCCGGAGGTGTCGGCCGTGAGAAACCCGTACAGCGCCGCCTCTGCGTACGCCCTTAGCGCTGGTGTGGTGACCTCCTGTTCGGCTCCGATTTCCTTGATGAAGTCCAGTTCGGCGCGCAGATAGCGGTGATGCCTTCTGGGTTCGTGGATGTGGCTCAGCAGGCCCGCCTGGGCCCATCGCCGTAGCTTTTCTGCTGGAACTCTCGCGATTGTTGCCGATCGGCTAGGTCGATGCCATCCGAAGCTTGCGGACCCGATGCCGGGTTCGTTTCCTGTGACGCCGGGGTAGCAGGTCAGGGCCAGTGAGAGCCATCCCCATTTCATTCCGGATGCTGACGAGGGCGGCCGGGGCTCTGTCTCCAGCCCCAAGAGCAATTCTACGGCCGATAGTACCGAGAACGTCCGCCCGAACGTTCCGATGAAGTATCCGCCAGAAATGGACACTATCTCACCGTTATTCAGTACGAGGGATGGTGAAGAGTCCTCGGTCTTCATCTGGGTCTTCAAGCCATAGTTGTTGAGCTCTGAGGCCAGCTTGAGTAGTTTGTTCGTCTCGTAGTCAGGTTCCTCTGGTTTCGAGTTTTGGTTGGTCACCGTGTCGGGTCCTTCCGCGCTCGTTGTGCCAGGCTCGGCGCGTTGATCAACTCCGGGTCTTCGAGGGTCGGAGGGTGGAGGACGTGGTTGGGGTGTTGCGGTCAGGCCGTCGGCGTGTCTGGCCGGGTGGGTAGGGCGAGGCGTGCGATGACGCCGCCGTGGTCGGACAGATCCAGGCTTGGGTCTTCCGAAACTTCGGGCGAAATCACTGTGAAGCCGGTGATCTGCGCGTTCTTGATGTTGTGGTACACGCGGTCACATCGGAACCGTCTGCCGTTCCGCCAGCCGACGGTCGAAGACAAATTGCCGTATTCGGCGCCTGCGTCGATGAATCCGGCCTCAGCGATGATGTGGGCTGGTCGGCGGTCGAGCTTGTGTTCTTTATCGGCCTTGAACGCCTCGGGGTCCACGTCGTCGTGCTCGGCGACGGCGTTGTAGTCGCCTGCCGCGATGACCGGAACCTTGCCCAGCAATTTGAATGCTTCCGCCTCCAGGGCGCGTATGGTGGGCATCGACGGCGCGAAATGGTTGAAGACCAGATCAAGGCGCCCGAACCCGTCGACGACGGTTTCCAGTCGGGCGAGCGCATGGAACCAGGGCATGCCGTGTTCATGGCGCTCCTCAACAAGCTGGAGTTTGTCCTCCTTGAGGAAGATCGCCATGTCGCATCGGTAATATTTTGAGGGCACCAGATACCGGCCGGTCATGCCGAGCTCGCGGGCGACCTGGTGGAGCCGCCTGTTTCCCGTTGGGTTGCCGCGTTCGGACCATCGGGCCTCGCCCAGGCAGACCACGTCGAGGTCTTCGGCGCCCAGGATCTGCACGGCTTGCTGGAGCCGCTCGTCGTTTTCCCCGTCCAGGCCGCCCTCGTGAAGGTTCCAGTAGGCGAGCCGAAGTTCGCAGTGCGTGGTCGTGGGTGGCATGAAGTCCTCCAGTAGGTCGTTGCGCTACCACCCGCGGCGGGCCGAATGGGGTGCCTGCGGCTCACCGTTGCGGCACAGCACCGGGTCAGAATCGAGGCGCACGGCTCGCCCCCGTCAGGACGCGGGGAAGATCACGAATGTCGCTGATCAAGGTCGCTCGTGGGGGCAGCTCAGCGCGGGCCGAACTGGATCCGAGCAGGACCGCGCGAATACCGAGCGCCGCCGGTGCGCGGACATCGGCGTCGAGGCGGTTGCCGCAGACCAGCAGCTGGCCGGGCTCGATTCCCAGGGTGTCTAGAACACGCTGGTAGAAAAGCGAGCTGCGTTTGTTGACGCCCACCTCGTGGGAGAGATGGACCCGGTCGCCGAAGAGATGGTCGACCCCGGCGGCCTGGAGGGCGCGGCGCCGGTCCTGGCCCGGCCTGGTGTTGGACACCAGCCCTAGGACGACTCCGACGGCGTGCAACTCCCAGATGGCGGCCAACGCGGCATCGGTGATCGGGCGCATGCCCAGCCGGGGGTCGACGGCGTCACCGCTGCTGGTCAGCGTGCCACCGTAATCGATGAAGACGTGGGTTAGAGGTCCACCGTGCACGTGGGATCGCCACAGGGCCTGACTTGCGGTCATCCGCCGCACCCGCCGTCCCTCGATCGGCGGCGACTGCGGATCGGGCAGCGCCGGAGCAGGGGCCACAGTTGGTGGCGGCAGAACCGTCGCACCACGCCCTTCTGCGGGTCGACGTGGATCACGGGCGCGAACATGTCGCCATCGCGTGGCAGCGAGCACGGGTGCGGGATAAAGGCGGGGCCGCCCGCCTCACGCAGCGCGGCGGCGGCCTCAAGAGTGGCTTCCATCCCGTTCAGCTCGTACCGGTCACCCTCGCCCATGGCGAGGACGTCGGGCCGGTCCTCGTCGTGGAACATCGCGGTGACCTTCTGAAGGTCGTAGCCGCCGCCGTCACCGGAGTGGGCCGAGTACCCGATGGTGGTGTCCCGGCCGCCGTGCTCGACGTTGGCGTAGCTGAGCCGGAGCTTGGTCATGCGCGGTGCCCTCCAATCTGCGTGGAGACTTCGGCCGCGCGGGCTCGCGGGCGGCCGGGCAGGTGATTGGTCATGCTCGCCCGACCGCAGACCACACAGGACCGGGTGCCGGTGGCTGGCGGTCTCATCGCGGTCTGGGCCCGCGGCCGGGCGAGGTTCAAGAGGGGGTCGGGCCGGGCGTGGGACCACCAGTGGCCCGTCTGGTTGTCGCAGGGATCGTGCAGATCAGGCCGGGATCGTGTTTGCCCACGCCGAGGTCGGTGCGGCTGAGCAGTTGCAGGAAAATTAGCGCGGTGGCCAGATCCTCCGGCTCGACTGAACCGACCCCCACCTTCGGAAACGGAGCACCGAGCAGGTGTAGCACAGCGTCAACCGCGCGTTTCCACGCCAGGACGGTGCCGGGTAGCTCGCCGGGATCGATCCGCTCGACGAACCGCCGGACGAGATCCTCGGGGTCCTGCCCGGAGGCCGCCGACGCCTCGCGCGCCGCGGTTGCGGCGAGGTCGGCGAGATAGGCGATCACGCGCACCGCACCGTCCCGGGCCAGCGACGCGTTGACCAGCTCCGCCGGATACTTCATCTCACTGGACCCGAGTTGGGCGATGATCTGCTGGAGCGCAGCAGCGATCTCCTCTTGGGTTTCCGTGCTCGGCGCGGAATACGCGGTCGCCAAAGGAGTCCCCTTCGCTCAGCCGGAGGAGCCGCTGGTACGTCGGCCAGCGAGCGCCGGGACCAGCCGGGCGGCGTCGCCGATGGTTCCGACGCCGGAGACCGGGTCCCAGGAGGGGCGGGCGCACCAGCCCTGGTTGCCGGGGACGCTGTTGCAGCCGGTGGTGACGTCGGCGATTCCGAACTTGTGGGCGCGGCGTGGGGTGGCCACGATCCGGTAGAGGGTGGGGTTGAGGGTGCCGAGGGGCCGGTGGGCTGCCTGCCGGGCGAGGGCGGTGATCCCGGCGATCAGCGGCGCGGCCACCGAGGTCCCGGCCGCGCGCCGCCATCCGCCGTCCCGGTCGATCTGACCGCCGAGGACGTTGTAGGTGGAGTAGAACACCACCCGGGACTCACCTGAACCGTTGGCGGCGATGTCGGCGACGCCGCGGTGCCGTCCGACCAGATTCCGGTAGGGCTTCTGGTAGGGCGGGCGGGCGAATACGGCAGACAGGCCGCCGCCGGTGGCCATTCCGATGCCGTTCGAGTCGTCCCACACGGTGTCGGGGCGAATGCGGGTACCGGCGTCGGTCAGGTGCATCCGGGTGCCAGCGACTGCGGTCACGTGCGGGGAGCTGGCGGGCCATGGCACGGCCGGGTCGGGGCTGGTGCCGGAAGTGTTGCCGGTGTCGCCGTTGGCCACGATCATCGTCGCGGCATACTGCGTCGCGAGCTGGGCGATTTGCCGGTCCAAGCCGCGCAGCACCCGCGCGGGGAGGTCGGCCTCGTAGATGCCGTAGGACTGGGAGAACACCGCGCCGGGGTGAGTGCGGGCGTAGGAGCGCATCGCGTGCAGGATCTCGGCGTACCCGGCGTCGGGTCCGTCGAAGTTGCCCGGGGTGACCAGCGCGACGAGTTTGGCGTCGGGCGCCATGCCGTGCACCAGCGACATGTCCAGCACGGCCTCTTCGGCCACCGCGTACCGGAACGGCGCGTCCGGCGCGTCGGGCGCGGGCATCGGCGGGATGGTCCCGAACTTGCGAACCTCGATGTTGGGGGCGGGCAGGCCGTAGGCGGCGCTGAAGCGGGCCAGGTCCTGTTTCAGGGTGGGGGACCCGTACCAGATCGGGAACACCACCGTGACGCCCTTACCGGTCCAACCCGCACGGTGGGCATTGTCGACACCGTACGCGCGGGCCAGCTGCCGGACCGAGAAGCACGGCACCTTGTAAGCCACCCGACACTCGGCCGTGTGGGGCGGCGCGGCACCCCCAGCGGAAGCGGTGATGCCGCGAGCGAGGGTCTTGGCCGCGCGGACGTCCTGGGCGGAGAGCCGGGTCTGGAGCGGACCGCCGCCATGCAGCGACAGAACGCCCTGCGCGAGCTGGCGAGCCAGCACCGATGGCGAGGTCTCAGCCACGGCCACGACGCGTCCGGGGGCCGCCGGCCACGCGGCGAGGGCGCCGATCGCGGCCAGTGCGGTACCGGCCGCGATCGCGGAGAGACACTTACGTTTGATGGGGGACAAGAGGGCTCTTTCTATCGTTTATGGACTTGTCGGGTAGATCGCCGAATCGAGGCATGCGGCTCCTCCGCAGGGAGGGGCTCAGTAGGGACGATGAGCTGAACGTGTAGCTGGCTGGGCCAGTCAGAAAGGGCGGCCCGCCGGGATCGAACCGCTCAATCGCGGCTACCAGTGGCCGCTAGGCGCGGTCGATGAGCTTCTCCAGCGCGGCCGGTGTCCCAGCAGACTCCCATCCGGACTTCCCGCGGACCGCGATCCAGCGCTGCCTGAACGGGTCATACAGGATGGCCCACTGACCGCCAGACGGCCGGTTGAACACCTCGCGCAGCCGGACGAGCTCGGCCAACGCAAGACGCTCCAGCTCTCTGGAGTCGAGCTCGGGGTCGAGATCGGACCGTTCCGGCACCTGTTCTCTCCCGTACTGGCCGCAGGTCGGACCCATGGTGGGCCTGGAAGTGGGGCGCTGAGAGTTGTCGCTCATGACTAGCGGGCGGTGATGCCCTGGCCGTTCCCCTTGGCGGTGATGACGCGCTTGATCGCGTGCGCGACGTCCCCGATGTGGGCCTTGATGCCGGTAGAAGGTGTGGGGGGCGGGGCCTGGCTGGCCGTGATGTGGAGGTTTCTGACCTGTCGGGGTGAGGCGGCGTGCGGCGGCGGACATTCGGCAGGTCGCAGTGTCTCCGCCGCCGCGGTCATGGGTGGCGTCGCCCGACATGGCTGCCAAGTCGGCGACAGTCTCAACCAAGCCCTCTTGGGCGAGCAGGGCTGGCGGAGGCTCGCTGCCGTGCACCAGTTCAGATGCGGGGACGGTCGCTCTGAGGCACCGTCGGCGTGCTTCGGTTGAAGTCGCAACTCGGTGTCGGCGCCATCGTCGACGAGGTCGCATGTCGAGTCGCGGCCTTCGAGGCGACGAGCAAGCGCCCGTGACGGCAGAGCTGGGGCACCCACCGGGATGGCGGGCGTGAGAGTTGGCTGTGCGGCTGGCTCAGCCCTTCGGGCTCCGGTGTCGCTCATGACGGCCTCCGTACCGGGACGCGGTAACTGATGACGTGGAGTTAGTGAACGCGTCATCGCACCGGGAGTCACTAGGGCTGGGGACATACTTTTCATGTAGGGCTCTAGCTCGCTGACCTGCGGATTCGCGAGAGTCGGCCCACTTTATATGTCGCGGCGAGCGCGGCCGCCCGAAATGTGTAGTTGCCGCGACTGGTCGCGGCGGGCGACCCTGGCCATGAGGCCACATCAGGGAGGCGCTGGTGAGTGCGTGGAACAGGCGCGACATTGGCCGACTGCGCAAGCAAATGGTCCAACAGGGACGTGACTCCAGTGAGATCGCATCCGAGATCCGGATGCGGGCGAGGGTGTCAATGCTCGCCGCGTATCGGTTGGCAGCAGGACTTTCCCAGCCGGAACTGGTGGAACGGTTCAGTGAGGCATCGCCTGGAGTCTTCATGGATCAGCCACTCTTGTCGCGGCTGGAAGCGTTTCCCGGGCCTGGCGGCCGAGCACCGCTGGCAACCCAGATCATCACGTTCGCCACTATTTTCGAGGTATTGCCGTTACGGCTCCTGGCTCCAGAGGCCTTAGACCACATGGAGCCACAAGAACGGGATGTCCTGATCAGGTGCAGCATCACTTCTCCTCCCAAGACTCATGCCGACACCGGCCAGTTCGGGTTGTCGGTACCCCCTCGGCAATGTCCGCAGGTGGAAGCCCGATTGGAAAGGCAGGTTCTGATGGCGGCACGTAGAGCCATGCGGTTCGGTACCGACGCCGAAAGCTGCAACGTCGGCCCGGAGGGCATCGATCAGCTTCGCGACGACGTCGCACGAGTGGCGAGCGCCTACCCGCAACGGCCATTGCCGGAACTGCTCGGTGAACTTGCCGAGCTGCAGGAGGTCACTTTCGGGTTGCTGGAAGGCCGGCAACGCCCACGCCACACTGCGGAGCTGTACCTGCTGGCTGGAGTCCTTTCGGGCATGCTGGCCAAGGCGAGTCACGACCTGGGAGATCCGCATTCGGCCCTGACGCAGGCGCGGACGGCGTTCATTTGTGCTGACAACATCGGTCACGATGGATTGAAAGCGTGGACTGCGGGACTCCGGTCGATGATCTCCTACTGGGCGAGTCGGCCGAACGACGCCGTTCGGTACGCCGAGCAGGGCGCGGAGTCCGCAGCAGCCGCCTCCGGCACCGCCTCAGTGTGGCTGCCTGCGCAGGAGGCGCGCGCTTGGGGACTGCTCGGAAATGCCGAACGGTGCCGCGCGGCGATCCAACGGGCCAAGGAAGCGCGCGAAGCCGCCGGACGCGACGAGTTGGACGAGCTCGGCGGCATCATGACGTTCCCAACTCCCCGGCAGCTGTACTACGCCGCTGACGCCTCGATCTGGCTTCCGGGCGCGGAGGAGCATGCCGCTCAGCAGGCGGAGGCCGCAATCGACGCCTACCAACGAGCTGCAGACGTCGACCAGTCGTTCAGCGACGAGGCAGGGGCTCGCACGGACCTGGCGCTGGCTCGCGCCGCCCAAAGCGATGTTGAGGGCGCTGCGGACGCTCTGGAGGATGTGCTGGATCTTCCGGTCGACCAAAGAATCGAAGGGATCGTCGCCAGCGTCAGGCGGGTGCATCGCATTCTCCGGGAGCCTCGGCTCCAGGGACCTGCTGCGATGAGCCTTCAGCAGGAGATCGAAGCGTACACACGAACCCCAGCGGCTGCGGCGCTTCCGCCCGGGCGCTAGCCTCCTGGCCATGTATCCCGTATCGGTCACGGGCAACGGAGGGGCTCTGCGTGAGTTCCGGGTCGAAGATGTCGACGCGGTCTTGGCGGTGTACGGCGACCCGGTCGTCGTCGAACATCTCTCGTTTGAGCCGCGCAGCCGCGACCAGGTCGCCGCGACACTTTCCCACGTGATCGATGCGGCTAGAAAGGAGCCGCGGGTCGAGTACTCGCTCGCGGTGGTGGAGTCGGCGGTCGACGAGGTGATCGGATTTGCGCGACTGGCAGTGGACGCCCAGCATCCAGGCCAGTCAAGCGCGCAGGTGGGGTTTGCTTTGCGCGCCGACCGGTGGGGCAAGGGCCTCGGTGCCGAGACGGTCCGGCTGCTACTCCGGCTTGGTTTTGAGGACCTTGGCTTGCACCGGATCTGGGGTGCCCGCAGCCCTGACAACTCCACGTCCGCAAGGCTGATGACCAAGCTCGGCATGACCGAGGAGGGCCGGATCCGCGGACATCTTCGTGTACGTGGAGCGTGGCGTGACTCAGTGGTTCATTCCATCCTTGAGGATGAGTGGCGCGCCAACTGCAGCAGCCGGTAGGGGAGATCTTTCCCAGAGAAACAACGCATCTCGCCCTGCTGGCCGCGACTCAACCCACGGCCCCCTTGCCGTAGTTCGGAAGCGCATCCCTGGTGGCGTCGTCAGGGAGGGTGATCAGTCTCAGCCTGGAGAACGCAACCTAAAGATCTTTCACGCCGACCGGCTGGCGGCCGGGCGACGTCGCGCCCGGATCGACACGGCCACGAGCCCTTTCCGCCCGGCGGTCGAAGCCAGGGCCGCAGAATCCGCCGCCCCCACGTAGATCGCATTCGGTCCGTCCTCGTCTCCCAAGGGCTTCGAACCTTGTGCAAACGATTCTCACCGGGCTTGGGACCGCGGACCGTTCTCCGGACACGGCGGTGAGCGCTACGGAGGACGGTGTGGTGCGGGAGGAGCGTCCTCTCGCACCACACCTGGCCTGTCTCCGTTCCGCGCCTTATGTCAGGGCGGTAGCGGCCGAACGGGCGGACGCATGGAAAGACTGGGAGGACAACGGCCTGGTCTTTCCGTCCCGGCGGGGTACGCCTATGGAGCCGGACAACCTACGCCGTAGCTGGGGACGCGTCCGGGCGGCTGCGGGACTGGGGTCGATGCGGTTCCACGACATGCGGCACACCTGCGTCTCGCTGCTGCTTCATCTGGGCATCGCGCCGAACGTCGTCCGGGAGATCGTCGGGCACAGTGACATCGAGGTCACCATGACGATTTACGCTCACACTTCGCTCGACGACAAGCGGGCGGCGCTGCGGAAGCTGGGGGATGCGCTCGGCTGAGGACGTTGCCGTCAGGGTTGCCGTCAAAAGGCCCGGAACCGCGATTGGTTCCGGGCCTTTTGGCTGGTCAGAAGTGTGGGCAGGGGCGGGGTCGAACCGCCGACCTTCCGCTTTTCAGGCGGACGCTCGTACCGACTGAGCTACCTGCCCGGGACGTGTTTGGTAGCACGTCGGGGCGGTCCTGACGGGATTTGAACCCGCGGCCTCCACCTTGACAGGGTGGCGAGCACTCCTAGCTGCTCCACAGGACCTTGCTGCTCCGAGCCTAGCGGCTTCGGAGGGTTGCGTGGCGCTTGGCGACGTCCGAGAGCATACGCGATGGCCGAGGTGGGCGCCAACTCGTTATGGGTGGGGTGGAGGGGGCAAGATCAAGTCGGTGGGGGATGCGGGGCGGGGTGGTTTCGGGGGGCGTGGGGCTTCCTGGTGCCGTCCGGTGGGGCGGTTCTGAGGTGATGGAGGGCGTGTGGTCGCGAAGCTCCCGGAGGGGTATCAGCGAGGGCTGGGGACTCGTCAGATTCAGATGTTGGCGATCGGCGGGACGATCGGTACCGGGTTGTTCCTCGGGGCGGGGGAGAACATCGCCAAGGCGGGGCCGAGTCTGATCTTGATGTACGCGGTCGCGGGGGTGGCGTTGTTCCTGGTCATGCGGGCGCTCGGGGAGTTGTTGACGTATCGGACGGCGGAGGGTGGGTTCGCCGGGTATGCCCGGGAGTTTCTGGGGCCGTTCTGGGGTTACGCCACGACCTGGACGTACTGGATCATCTGGGTCACGACCGGCATGGCGGAGTTGACCGCGGCCGGGACGTACATCCAGACGTGGTGGCCGGGGGTCGAGCAGTGGCAGACGGCGCTGGTGGCGCTGGTGGTCCTGTTCGTGGTGAACCTGATCTCGGTGAAGATCTTCGGTGAGCTGGAGTTCTGGTTCGCCATGATCAAGGTCGCGGCGATCGTGATGATGATCCTGGTGGGGCTCGGGGTGTTGGCCTTCGGGTTCGGGGATGCGGGGGAGACCGCGCGGGTCGGGAATTTGTGGGGGCACGGGGGGATCTTTCCCGAGGGGTACGGCGCCACGATCATGACGCTGCAGATGGTGATGTTCGCCTATCTGGGGGTTGAGCTGGTCGGTGTGACGGCTGGCGAGGCCAAGGATCCGGAGCGCAATATTCCGCGGGCGATCAATGCTCTGCCGGTGCGGTTCGCGCTGTTCTATCTGGGGTCGTTGGTGGTGATCCTCTCGGTGGTGCCGTGGACGGCGTTCAAGGGTGGTGCCAGCCCGTTCGTGTTGGCGTTCGACAGGATCGGCATCCCGGGCGGCGCGGACATCGTGAACTTCGTGGTGCTCACGGCGGCGTTGTCGTCCTGCAACGCGGGTGGTTTGTACTCGACGTCCCGGATGTTGCGGACGGCCGGTGTGAACGGAGATGGGCCGAAGGTGCTGGCGCGGTTGAGCGGTCGGGGGGTGCCCGTGCTGACCGTGGTCATCTCGGCCGTGGTCATGGGGGTCGGGGTCGTGGTCAACGCGGTCGTCCCGGAGAAGGCGTTCATGTACATCACGTCGGTGTCGACCGGTGGGGCGCTCGCGGTGTGGACGGTCATTTTGGTGGCGCACATGGTTTACCGGCGGAAGGTCGGCGCGAAGGCGTCATATCGGATGCCGTGGGCGCCGTACACGAACTGGGGCGTGCTGGCGTTCTTTGGGTTTGTCACGGTGACGATCGCGTGGGAGGCCGATACCCGGATCGCGTTGTACGTCATGGCGGCTTGGGCCGGGGTGGTTGTGGCCGGGTGGGGGATCGTGCGGCGTGGTTCGCAGGACGTTTCCGGTGCGGAGGTGGCCGTGGAGGCGGGGAGTTCCAGCGTTTGAGTCGCCGTTATGTGTTGTCACTGAGTGTACACGGTCAGCTACTGACTCGTTACTTTGGTGTCATCGGACGGTTCGAGGGTGGGGGTGGACAGGTCCCGGCTTCCAAGAGGTGAAGATGCACCGACGGAATCGTTTCGTTCTCCTCGTCCTGACTGCTTCTTTGATCCTTCCGGTGCCGTCCGCGGCGGCGGAGGTCGTTCCAGTCTCGGTGCGGCTGGCCAGTGGTAAGGCTCGGGTCGCGAACGTCGCGCATCGGGGGGCCTCCGCGTACGCGCCGGAGAACACGATCGCGGCGTTCAAGCTCGCGGTGTCGCAGCGTGCCGATGTCGTTGAGGTCGACGTCCAGGAGTCGAAGGACCACGAGCTCGTGCTCATGCATGACACCACGCTCGCCCGGACGACGAACGTGGAGGAGATGTATCCGAAGCGGGCGCCCTGGGAGGTTTCGGACTTCACGCTCGCCGAGATCAGGAGGCTGGACGCCGGGGCGTGGTTCGGGAAGAAGTACCGGGGCGAGCGGGTGCCGACGCTGGGACAGACGCTGAGCGCCCTGGAGGGACGGGGCGTCGGGCTTCTGGTGGAGATCAAGAGTCCGAGGCTGTATCCGGGCATCGAGAAACGCGTCGCCGGGGCACTGCGGCGTTCACCGTCCTGGCTGCGGAATGAGCGACGTCTCGCTGTGCAGTCGTTCGACTGGCGGTCCATGCGGCGGTTCCACTCCGTGCTGCCGCAGGTGCCGATCGGGCTGCTGGGGACTCCGAAGGCCGAGGAGTTGCCGTGGTTCGCCTCTTATGCGGACGAGATCAATCCGCCGTGGCGTGGGCTGTCTGCGGCTTATGTGAAGCAGGTTCATGCGGCTCGCATGGACGTCCTTACCTGGACGATAAACAACAGTGGCGACATGAGAAGGGCCATCCGGCTCGGGGTGGACGGAATCATCACCAACAAGCCGGACGTGCTGAACCGCGTGCTGAAGGAGACCGCCGCGCCAGGTTCAGCCGCCTGATCTGGGCAGGCGGTCGCGGGTGTGGGCGATCAGGGCGCGTGCGGCGGGACTGCGTGGGCCCTCGGTCCGCCAGGCGAGGGCGATTCGTCCGCTGAGGCGGGGGCGGACGATCGGCATCGGGTGTAGGTCGTCCGGTCGGGCTCGGGCGGCGGATTCGGGCAGGACGGCGACGCCGAGGCCGTGTGCGGCGAGCTGTGCCAGGACGGGCGGGTCGCCGGCCTCGAACGCGATGCGCGGGCGGAGGCCCGAGTCGGCGCAGGCGTCGTCGAGGACGGCGCGGAGGCCGGTGCCCTTCGGCAGGCAGATGAGGTCCTGGTCGGCGAGGGCGCGCAGCGTGACCGAGGAACGGCGGGCGAGTGGATGGTCGTGGCCGACGGCGGCGTAGAGGCTCTGTTCGATGACGACGCGGGTCGTGAGGCCGTCGGGTGGTTCGGCGCCGAGGCTGAGGAACGCGAGGTCGACGCGTCCGTCCCGTAGGCCGTCCGTCAGGGTGGCGGTCTTCTCCTGGACGACCGTGATCTCCACGTTCGGATGGTCATGGTGGAAGGCGGCGAGTATGCCGGGCAGGTCGAGGGAGCGGATCCAGTCGATGGTGCCGATCGTGACACGTCCGCGGAGCAGGCCCGTCAGCTCGTCCACCGCCAGGCGCGCGCCTTCGACGGCCGCGAGCGCCGCCCGCGCGTAGGGGAGGACGGCCTTGCCGGCCTCCGTCAGCCGGACGGTCCGTCCCGACCGGTCGAACAGCGGCTGCCCCAGCTCGCGCTCCAACTGTCTGATCTGGGCGCTGACGCCCGGCTGCGCCACATGCAGCCGTGCCGCCGCCTTGGTGAAACCCGCCTCCTCCGTTACCGCCACAAAGTATTCAAGCTGGCGCAGCTCCATAAGCAGCGATGCTAACAGTGCGTTTGTCCAGCGTCGGGGCTTCTGCCAGGCTCACCATTTCTTTGGTGTCTCTTGGGTGCCGCGCTGCCGTTCGGAGGACTGATTTCGATCTGGGCGGTGATTACCTCACCTGCGGGAGGTCGGGTGAACGGACGGCGCACATGGTCCATACGGGTGCGGATGACCGTGATGGCCGGGACGGTCGCCGCCCTGATCTGTGTCGTCCTGATCATCTTGATCATTTTCGGGGTGCGGGGGCGCACCGAGGACTACAAACGCAACCAGGCCACGTCCGCGGCGCTGCGCGTCGCCTACGAGGTCGGTCGTAATCCGGTTCGGGGGGAACTCTCCGCGCCGGACGGTGTCGTCCTGCAACTCGTGGACGGTCGGGGCGGAGTGATCGCGAGCAACCGAGCGTTGAGCGGGCCGCCGATCGCCCGGTTCCGCCCGGTTGAGGCGAACATCTACCGCGCCAAGGTGCTCTGTCCGCCGCGGGGGCTGGACCGTTGCATGTGGGTGGTCGCGTTTCGCGTCTCCCAGCCGTACGGAGACCGGATCGTCTATGCGGCGACGCCGACCATCCCCTGGTATGTCACTCCCGGCCTGCTCATGTTGTTGGTCTCCGTGGCGTTGCTCCTGGTCTTCCTGGTGTGCCTGCGGACGTGGGGGACGGTCGACCAGACGCTCGCCCCGGTGGAGGCGATCCGCGCCGAGCTGACGGAGATCACCGCCGGCGAGTCGGGGCGCCGGGTGACGGTTCCGGAGAACCAGGACGAGATCAGACGGCTCGCGGAGGCGGCCAACGCGACCCTCGACCGTCTCGACACGGCCCTGGCGCGGCAGCGTGGTTTCACATCCGACGCGTCCCATGACCTGCGCAGCCCCATCGCCGCGGCGCGCGCCCAGATCGAGGAGGCCCTGTTGCGCACGGACGAGGTCGACTGGCCGACGACGGCACGGAACGTCCTGCAGAGCCTCGAACGTCTCCAGGCGATCGTGACGGACCTGCTGCAGCTCGCGCGCCTGGACGCCGCCGCGTGGCAGGACACCGAGCTGATCGACCTGGGCGCGCTGGTCACCATCGAGCTCGCGAGGTCACAGCGTACGAAGCGGGTCGTTCCGCACATCCAGGACGGGGTGACGGTGCTCGGTGATCGGCTCCGGCTCGCCCGGCTGCTCACGAACCTTCTCGACAACGCAGAAAGGCACGCCGACAGCAGGATCGACATCATCGTCCGCCTGGACGGCGCGACTGCCGTCTTGGAGGTTCTCGACGACGGTGAGGGTATCGCCGAGCAGGACCGTGACCTGGTGTTCCAGCGTTTCGCCCGGTTGCGGGCCGGCAAGACCCGCGACGCCGCGGGTACCGGGCTCGGCCTTCCCATCGCCCGCGAGATCGCCCGGCTTCACGACGGGACGCTGACCATCGAGGACAGCGCCAAGGGTGCCCGTTTCGTCCTCCGGATTCCCAGGGAGCGGACCGCGGAGCCGAGGGGGTGAAGTGCCCGCGTGGGGGTGGACACGCGGTACTTCGGGTCAGACGGCGGACTGGGCCGGGACGCCACGAAGGTGGACCCAACCCTCGATCCTGAGTTTCTTCACCGTGCAGCTGATGGGCTCGTACTCGGCGGGGTTCACGTGCCCGGGGCCGTGGGCGATGACGGATTCGTAGACGAAGGTCGACGCGATGAAGCCGAGGTCGGCGCCGGTCGCGGCGAGGCGGTCCTTGAGCGGACGGGCGTCCAGGAGCCGGGCGGTGCGGATCAGCGCCCAACCGGACACGCCGGGCGGGTCGGGCATCACGGGCCCGACATGCACCGCGACCCTGAGCTGGATGCGGGCCGCGCAGTTCGACCGCTCGTTGTGGTGACGCAGCCGCACGGCCAGCGAGGCGATCATGGGGTCGATGACGGCGGCGGTCGGCACCTCGGGCGGGACGACGATCAGCGCGCCGTCGCCGCGGTCCTCGATATGGCAGGCGTGCCAGGGCACGGCCGACACCTCGAACGCCTCCTGGAGCAGGGCGTACATGGCGCGGCGCATGGCGAGGCGGTCACGGTCGTTGCGGTGGGGGGCGCTGAAGCCCGCGATGTCGGTGTAGACGATCGTGCAGTTCTGACCCGCCCATGACGGGCTCGCGGGTGTGGGCGGGCCGGTCACCATGGGCCGTGTCGGCTCCTCCTCCGGGGGGAGGCGGGCCGCCGGCACGGTCGAATCGCCTGACGGAACCACGGAGGCCAGGCCGCCGTTGGTCGCGTGATCGGTTCGCGGGATCGGCATCGAACCGGTCGCGTACGCCTGACCGGCGTGTTGAAAGGGCGATGCCGCGGGCCGGTACGGCTCGGCTCGTGGGGGCGCGACGGCCATCTGCTCGGTCAGCCGGTGGTACACCTCGTGTTCCATGATGGCGACCACGCGCGGATGGTCGCTGAGGTAGGCGACGAACTGCTGGGTGCTCATCCGCAGGCCGTGGACGGTCTCCATCGCGACGATGGTCGCCGACCGGCGGCGCAGCAGCAGGGCGGCGCGTTCACCGACGATGTCGCCGGGGCCGCGGAACGCGATGATCCGCTCGTGGCCGTCGCGGTTCACCGAGACCCTGATCGAGCCGGACCGGACGACGACGGCATGGTCGGCGGCCTGGCCCTCGAACCACAGCACGGTGCCGACCGGGTAGACGACCTCCTCGACGTGGGCGAGCAGGTCGTTCCGCTCGTCCTCGGTGAGTGCGCCCCAGAAACCCTGCCGGAGGGGCGGCAGGGCCGCCGCGGTCGGGGCGGCGACGAGGAGGCGCGGGTCCTCGGCGTCGGCGGCCTCGAACTTGCCGGGGTCGGTGTGCACCTGCCGGACGAAGTTTCCGTGGCCGGTCTCGGACGGGACGATCTGGTCCGGGTCGTGCCGGCGGGTGTATCTGTCCATCAACGCACCCCGCTGTCGCTCGACGGGACGGCGAGTGGTGGTCGTGTGGGGTGATGGATGTCAATGGTCGGGGGGAGAAATTCATGGCTTGACATATCGAGAACCCCAAGTCCCGAAGCACTTCTTCGGCTGCCGTCCGTCCACCTACCTGGGATTGCTTGGCGTCGTGTCGTCCGTTCGGCCGAAGTCGCGTTCACCTATAGCCCGAACCGCATGATCGCGGTTAGACTGGGTGAGTCCGCACAGAACGTTTTGGCAGGTCAACGGGGATCTTCCTGTGTTCCTCGCAGCATCCCCGGCGTAACCGGCCGGTACGGTCTTACGCGGTCTCGAGGAGTCGCTCTCCGCTTTCCCTCGATCGTCTTGGCTCGCAACCGGTGGTCGGTGGAAGGCGGCGGGCGGCTCTATTTCCTTTTCTGTCGATGCCGAGATTTCTGTACTTCGTGGCGTCCTCCCCGTGGGCGTGTGTCCGTTTCCTTATGGTTCGGCGGTGTTCGTTGCGTTTCCGCCACCGGTGGGGAGTGCTGGGACGGAGTGTGCGCGTTCCGGCCCGGCCCTCACCCTGTGTCAACTTCGACCTCGGTGCGTAGGTGGCAACATGTCCGCTCGCAAGTTAGCGTCTGCTACTTTGCTACCTAGCACATTACAACATAGTCTACGGGTATGCAGCAGTCTGGAAGCTTCAACACGGAGTTTCGGGTGGTATGACGGGGTCCGGCCCTCGGGGGCAGGTTTGCCGGGCCGCGTCAGGTAGCGCGATGGCGGGACGTACCGTGCCATGTAACGGGCCGACAGGTTGCATGCAGGCTGGTAGCACCCACTACATAGAGTGAGCGATTGAGATGACCAGTGATCAGGGGCCCGTCGTCCAGGGAGCACTGCTGCGCGCCGAGCTCGTCCGTCTGCGCAAGGAGAAGGGGCTGACCCAGGAGCAGGTCGCCGGGCAGCTCGAATGGTCGCCGTCGAAGCTGATCCGGGTGGAGGGCGGTAAGAACGCCATCACCCGGACGGACTTGCAGGCCCTGCTCACCGTGTACGGCGTCACCGACGAGGCACACCAGGAGCGGCTGCAGTCGCTGGCCCGCGGCGCGCGCGAGCCCGCCTGGTGGAACAAGTACAAGGGCGAGTTCGACCCCAGCTTCCTGAACTACGTGGGCTACTCGGCGGGCGCGTCCTACATCCGGCAGTTTCACGGGACGGTCGTCCCGGGGCTGATCCAGACGCCCGAATACGCCCAAGTGCTCGCCACGGGGCGGGCGTCCGAGCACGGCAGGGTGATGGCGGCGAAGCTGCGCGTCGAGCGGCAGCAGGAACTCGCCAAGCGGCGCAATCCCCCGCGCCAGCACTGCATCATCGACGAGGCCGTCATCCGACGCCATGTGGGCATCAAGGTCGATCCGGCGATCATGCCCAACCAGCTGCACCACATCGCCGACACCGCCGAGGCCAGCGATCTGCTGACGGTCAGGATCATCCCGTTTAAGGAGGGCGCGCACCGGGGCCTCGAAGGCCCGTTCAGCCTTCTGGAGTTCGAGGGCGATTTGGACGACATCCTTTATCTGGAGCGTCGGGTGGGCGCCAGCCTGATGGTCACCGGTGACGACGTCAGGATCCACGAATACCGCGACACGTTCGAACTCCTCCTGGAACAGTCACTGTCGCCCGACGAGTCGATCGCCCTGCTCCGGCAGGCGGCCGAGGACCTCATGGCCTGACCCCAGCCCCGCGACTCGACCGGACCGGAGGTGACGGCCGCAGCGAAGCACCCACAAGGCGAGTGGCCTTCATAGCACGCAGCGTGATCTTGTGTTCCCTTGTAGTCGAGGTAACTCGAACCGTTTACACTCGTGATCGGGAATTAATCCACAAGGTCGTGGTTTGCCGTGCCCTGCTTGGTGCTCGCCCGGGCGGGTGTTCTCGTCGGCTCGGTCGAAGGAGACGGCACCCGCCCGGCAATGGATGGAGGGTTGCTGGGATGGTGTACCGATCGCTTCACGGAACGACGTTGAACTGGCGCAAGGCCAGCCATAGTGAAGACAGCGATTGTGTGGAGGTGGCGACGCTGGGCTCCTCGGTGCTGGTCCGCGACTCGCGGGACCATGCCGCCGGCGTCCTCACCCTTGATTCCGTTCAGTGGAATGCACTGCTGAACGCCGTCCGAAGCGGGGATCTCGACGGGTGTTGAGTCGCGTGACTCTTTTTTGCGCCCGCACTCGAAAATTGTCGAGCATGGTGATTGTCGGAAGGCTTGACTGGCTACTCCTGACATAACGCTGAGAGGTGCCCCGTAAGGGAATCCTGAACCGCCTCTGTTCGCCCCCGTCCTCTCGACGGAACCCCAGATGTGTCGACGGTCGGCGGTCGGGCCGGGCCCGCACTCCACCAAGTCGCCCCGGCACGACCGCCACCCACGAACCCGCATCCGGCACCGTTCATGATCAGCAAAGAAACGCCGCCATCCCCTGCGACACGAAACCGGCCCCGCCCGCACCGGACCACGCGCACCGGACCACGCGCACCGGACCACGCGCACCGGACCACGCGCACCGGACCGCCCGCACCGGACCGCCCGCACCGGACCGCGTGCAGCGCGTCCCGCTACCGCAGGTGGCGCTGCGGTGATGGCGTCCGCGAACCGGCTCTACGACACCCGCGCCCGCGCTTCCTGTCCCCGTACGGGCGCTGTCGGCAGACGGTTGGACGGCGAGGCGTCGACGGGCTGGTCGTCAGTAGCGGGACCGCCTGGTGATGCGCGCGGAACCTGCCCCCACACGAACCGGGCCGCGTGCAGCGCGCCCCGCTACCGCAGGTGGCGCTGCGGTGATGGCGTCCGCGAAGCGGGGCCGCGACGCCCGCGCCGCGCCGCCGCGCTCCCTGGCGTTGCACGGGCGCTGCCGCCAGAGGGTTGGGCGGCGAGGCGGCGAAGGGGCGTCGTCGTCAGGGAGGGTGATGCGTGCGGAACCTGCCCCCGCCTCGCCGCTGTGGGCGGCGTTGCGGTGTCGGCGTCTGCGCTGTGTTACCGCGCGCTCTGGTGTCGTATAGAGCGCTGTTGGGAAGTGGTTGGGCGGCGAAGGGGCGTCAGTAGAGGAATGGGAGGGGGGTGCCGTTGGCTCCGGTGAGGTCGTTTCCGTCGGAGCGGCCCATCAGCCAGGCGAGTAGGGACGCCTCCGTTCCCGAGACGAGGGTGTCGCCGTCGCCGAACTCGCGGGCCGTGTCGGTGGCGCGCAACCGCAGGTGGGGCGCGTCGTCCCGGCGCGCGAAGGACGCGACGACGCCGCCGAGCGTGCGCGTGGTGAACGCGGCGGGCCAGTGGCGGGGCAGGAAACCCGCGTCGAGGTCGACATGGTGGACGAGGACCTCGGTGAGGCGGGAGTCGGAAGCGCGGGCGGCGGGATGGCGTGCGCCCGACGTCCATTGGACGACGTGCTCCCATGCCTCGTCGGGCATCAGCGTGTAGGCGTCGGCGAACCGTTGAGCGCTGTTGCGCACGTCCGCCAGGAGTGCCGCGGCGGAACGTCCGGCACCGGCTTCGATCTCGGCGGCGCGGGCGTCCAGGCTCGGGTACTCGGCGGCCTCGACGCCCGTGCGGGCCCAGGTGAGCAGGCGGGTGCCGCCGTCGGCGTTCCGCGCTATGTGGGTGAGGACATGGCCGCGCGTCCAGCCGGGGAGGAGCGACGGGCCGCGGACGTCGCCGTCGTTGAGTCGCGCCGCGGTGGCGAGGAGAGATCGCGTCGCGGCGGTGATGGAGGCGAGCGGCTCGACCGGGGTCGTGCGGGGGAGTAACGGGTCAGCGGACGCCGCGGGGCCGGAACTGGACGCTGATCCGGGGTCCGGCGACGCGGGTGGTCTTCGGGATGGCATGCTCCCATGTTCGTTGGCAGCTTCCGCCCATCACAATAAGGTCGCCGTGTCCGAGTTCGTGACGGATCGTCCGGCCGCCTCCGCGGGGACGCAGCAGCAGGCTCCGCGGTGTTCCGACCGAGAGGATCGCGACCATCGTGTCGTGCGTGGCGCCGCGGCCGATCCGGTCTCCGTGCCAGGCGACGCTGTCGCGGCCGTCCCGGTACAAACACAGACCGGCGGTGCGGAACGGCTCCCCGAGTTCGTCGGCGTAGTGGGTGTCGAGGGCGGCCTTGGCGGTGTCCAGGACGGGATCGGGTAGTTCGTCCCCCTCGGTGTAGAAGGCGAGCAGGCGCGGCACGTCCACGACCCGGTCGTACATGTGGCGGCGCTCGGCACGCCACGGGACGGACGTGAGCAGCCGCTCGAACAACGCGTCCGCGGCGGGAAGCCAGCCGGGCAGGACGTCTATCCAGGCACCGTGCGCCAGTCGCGTCCGTCGCGCCGAACTCAGTGGACGCGGGCCGCTCTCGTCCGTGTCGTCCAGCAGCGAAGCCTGAAACATGCCTCCACTGTATTCGGCGATGTCAAACATGTGTTCGATCATCGGCTGCCCGACGAGCGTGGTCGGGTCGCGAACATGCGGCGGACGGTGTCGTGGTTCAGGGGGCTGCTCGCACGAGCCCGCGCGTCAGAAGTCCTTCAGCATCTCCTTGAGGAGGACGAGGGTGCGGGCCGGGGAGGCGGCGCGGATGGCCAGGGAGTCCATGATCTCTTTGTAGCGGTCGGCCTCCTTCCCCTCCGGATAGCGGGCGCCGGTCAGTTGTTCGAGGTAGACGACGTCGTCCAGGTCGTGCTCGGCGAACCGGACGATCGTGATCGGCCCGCCCAGTGCGAGATGGCCGCCCGCGGCGAACGGCAGGAGCTGCACCTTCACGTTCGGCATGTGCTCCGACACGGTGATCAGATGCTCGATCTGGGCGCGCATCGTCGCCGTTCCGCCGATGGGTCTGCGTAGCGCCGCCTCATCGATCACCGCCCAGAACCTGAGGGGGGAGACGGGACGGCGAAGGACGTCCTGCCGGGCCATCCGTACCTTGAGCCGCCGGTCGAGCCCGTCATAGGCCGCGTCGTAATGCTCCAGCCCGATGACGGCCCGCGCGTAGTCGAACGTTTGCAGGAGCCCCGGGACGTACTGCACCTCGTATGCGCGGATCGTCGTCGCCGACTGCTCTAATCCGACGTACTGCTCGAACCAGCCCGGTACCACGTCGCCGTAGCTCTGCCACCAGCCCGGCCGCTTCGCCTCCTGGACGAGTTCGATGAAGCTCTCACGCTCGGCCTCGTCGTCGAGGCCGTACAGGTCGAGCAGGTCCAGGACGTCGCGGACCTTGAAACCGTGCCGACCGAGTTCGAGACGGCACATTTTGGACGCCGATCCGCGGATCGCCGCCCCGGCCTCCGCGCGTCCGATTCCCTTCTCCTCTCGCAGCCGCCGCAGGCGCGCGCCGATCTGCATGCGCAACGCGGTCGGACCGGTCTGCCGATGATCAAGCACTAGATCTCCAGCACCTCGAACGTCGCGACAACTCTGGGAGGGTCTCACACGCCATGACGGACGCGCAGGCAACCTTCGGTCAGAGATATGTAACTACCAGCCGACCGTGCAAATCGCATGATCCTGGTTGAACTCGCAGGAGGGATCGTTCCACCACGGTGTCACCGACCGCGCACCAGAAGATCCAGATCGGCTCTCGTCACCCGGGCCCGCTCGGCGACCCGGTCACGGTCCGTGCCCGCCGTGGCGACGATCTCGATGGCCCGCAGCAGCATCGTCGGCTGTTCCAGCGGCTTCGGGAATCCCGGTTCACGCCGCCGCCAGCCTCGTGAACTCAGCGCGCTCATCGCGTTCCGGTAAACGGTCTCATTCATGATCCGCAGGGTGCGGGCCCGGTAGAGCAGGGCCGCCATGCTGACGCCCCAGGTCGCCTTCAGCTCGGCCAGCCGGTCCCAGTCGGCGGTCTGCGGTAGTTCGCCGCCGATGTCCTCCTCCGGCATCAGAAACTCGGCCGCGAACCTGTTCGCCTGATCCTCGACGATCTTCTCCCCGGGTTCGGCGTCGGCGTGCATCACCAGATGCCCCAGCTCGTGGGCGCCGTCGAAACGGTTCCGCCAGTAGTCGCCCTTGGCCGGATTGAAGAAGACCATGGGCCGTGGATGGACGCCGACACTGAACGCGTCGACCCGCTCCGCCGCGTCCGGCAGCACGAGCACGATCACACCGTGCCCTTCCAGGAGCCTGACCACGTGCGGTACCGGGCCCGGCTCACCCAGCAGGGCCTTCCGCGCGACACGGGCCGCCTCGACCGGACCGTTTCCGGCGATCTCGTCCGGCGACACCACATACTCCGGGAGGTCGACCTCGGGGAAGTCGACAAGGTCCTCCAGCGCGGCGACCACGTCGGTGGCGATCCGCCCGTAGGCCAGGGCTTGGTCACGCTCGATCTGGCTGGTCGACCGCAACGACCGGAAATGGGCACCGTCCAGCGACACGGGACTCCGCCCGCCCTGGAAGAACTCGACGGGCACCCCCAGGGCGATCGCCAGGCGCCGTACCATCGGCTCCTCGGGCGCCTGCACCCCGGCCTCGTACCGTCCGATCGCCTTCGGTGTCGTTCCGACGGCCTGCGCGACCTGGTTCTTACGCAATCCCCTGAGCCGCCGGGCGAGTGTCAGCCGCTCGCAGTCGAACAGCACCCGCGCCACCTCTTGCTAGGCCGATTTCGTCTCCCCACGGAGCCGCACCGGGACGTCCTCATGGTCGTCCCACAGCGGCATCGTCCGCTCGACGAGCTTACGACGTGGATCGGGTCCGAGGGTGTCGTCCAGCTCCTTCACCCAATGCCAGGCGGTACCGCCGTCGGCGTTCCACCTGGGGCGACCCAGGAACAGCTCCAATTCCAGCGGCTCGTCGGTGGCGCTGTGCGCGAGCACCAACGTCACGACCCCGGGCGTGTCGCGCTGGATGCCGAGCGGCAGCTCCAGCTGCGGATCCTCGACGTAACCCTGCCGCGCGACGGCCTGCTTGGTGGGGCTGTCACGATCCCAGCGAATGCCGTGCACGTTGCCGAACTCGTGCCGCTTCAGCAGAATTCGGTACGGACCGTAGCGCCACCCCGGGGAACCGTTGAGATCGTCCCGGACGACCTGAGGCTCGTCCTCGAAGGCGCGGTCGATCCGCGTGGCCAGCACGTCGAACGAGCTGACCCCGTACGAGCGTTCCGTGAAGCCCGCCGCCCGGCTCAAAGAACCCAGAACGGCCAGCGTCGCGTCTCGGTGGGCCTCCCGCAGGGCATGCAGGAAGCCCGCTGCCAGAAGCTCGTCCCAAGCGACCCTGTCCTCAGCCACGCGCCCACTCTAAACAGCCGGACCGACATTACGAGCAGCCCTCGAACTGCGGTACCTCTTCGACGAGCCTGAGCCCGCTGGCCCCGAACCATTTGCGCAGCAGGCGACCGGCCGTCCCGTCCTGGAACATCGTCGTGATGGCCCGGTTCACCACCTCGCACCCGTCGATGTCGCCCTTGCGCATCCCGACCCCGTACCGCTCGTCGGTGAACGGCGCGTTCACGATCTCCAGATCTCGCGCCGCGAAACCGGCCAGCACGAGATCCCCGGTGGAAACCGCGTCGACGACACCCCGCCGCAGTTTCTCCACACAATCGCTGTACGAAGAGCCGGGAACGAGCTTCGCCGGGACACTCAACTCCGTGATCACCCGTTCGGTGGAAACCGACCCGCTCGCCTGACACATCCACCGCCCCGCCAGGTCGCGCACACCTCGGATTCCCGCCTGCCCGCGCCGCACCATGATGTCCTGGTGCGCCACGTAGTAGGGACCACCGAACGTCACGTGCCGCGCCCTGTCCGGAGTGATCGAGTACGAGGCGAGCACGAGATCGACCTCGTGCGCGTCCAGCTTCTGCTCCCGATCGTCGGACCTGACCTCCCGAAACGTCACCCGGGACGCACCGAGATGCCGGGCGATGTACGTCCCCACGTCCACCTCGAACCCGCGAAAGACGCCCCCTTCCCGCAGCCCGAGCCCCGGCTGGTCGGCCTTCACCCCGACCACGATGACGTCATTATCGGAAACGGAAGCCCGAGCAACCCCGCACCCCGCCAGCACTCCCGCTAACACCACGGCAAGAACAGCACGCACATCGCCATACGTATCCCGCCGCCCAAATCAGCAGATGAACACCAATTGATCACCTTCTTGCCACCACATGAAGCCCACGCACGGCCCAACCACGGACCAACGAGACCAAGCGACCACGCACCGCCCACGAGGACCTCCGCCTCCGCACCCCCCCGACTCTCCGCGACACGTCACCATGCCACGGCGTCCCGAAATCCCCGAGCCCCTGGCTGCGCGCCTTGCGCCGAGGACCGCACCGCGCCGTGGACTTGTGGTGCGAGACGTCCGGTCGCTCAGCGATCCACGCGGTCGTTGCGCCGACGGCTGCCTGTCACGGGTTCGGCCTTTGTCGTCGGCGATCTGCGGGGCGCGGCGTTGCGAAGAGGCGTAAGGCGCCCTTGTTAGGCGTGTGCGGTGAGGAGGGTGCCGCGCTGTGGGCGCACGGTGCGGGGCGTCGGAGCGCTCAGCGTTTCGCGCGGGTGTTGCGCGGACGGCTGCCTGTCACGGGTTCGGCCTTTGTCGTCGGCGATCTGCGGGGCGCGGCGTTGCGAAGAGGCGTAAGGCGCCCTTGTTAGGCGTGTGCGGTGAGGAGGGTGCCGCGCTGTGGGCGCACGGTGCGGGGCGTCGGAGCGCTCAGCGTTTCGCGCGGGTGTTGCGCGGACGGCCGCTCCTCACAGAAGCGGCCTTGCCGTCGGCGGCGGCCCGGGGCGCGGCGTTTCGGGGGCGTGAAGCCCTTGTTGGGCGTGTGCGACGAGGATCGCGTCGCGCCGTGGGCGCGTGGTGCGAGACGCCAGGGCGATCAGCGTTCCGCGCGAGGGCGGCGCCTACGGCTGCTCTTCCCAGGCGGGAACTTGCCGTCGGCGACGGCCGGGGCGCGGCGTTATGGAGGGTGGGAGGCTCTTGCTGTGCGTGTCCGGCGGGATCGCGCGGTGTCGTGGGTGTGTGGGGCGGGGCCGTCAGCGTTTCGCGCGGGTGTTGCGCTGGCGGCTGCTCTTCACGGGTGCGGTCTTGCCTTCGGCGACTGCCTTCTCGTGCTCCTGCCAGCCCTGGAGCCATTTCCATCCGGCGCCCAGGGCCGCGGTGCTGGCCGCCACCATGAAGGTGGTCACCTGAGTCTCGTCGAGCTTCGCTCCCGGGACGTACTCGGCCACCACCCCGGCCAGCCACCCGGCCGCGACGGCGAACACGGGCGTGAACAGGGCGACCCCACGCCCCAGCCACGAGCCCTCGCCCTCCGGCCCTTCGACCTCGGTGCTCTGGGCGGAGATCTCCTCGCTCGCGGTTTCCACCACGAACATCAACTCCAATTCGCTTGTGGGACGGCTGATAATGATCAGTCGTCCGGTGAACTACTCACACATCAATGGTGAGACTCGGTGGAGATCGGTTGCTTCAATGTGGCCGATATCGGCCACATTTGTTTCGGTGGTTGTTCGTCGTTTGCGCGAGTAGATCGCTGATCGTAAGGTGCGCGGACGTAGTTGTCTTTGCGCAGGTGACAGCTAGTGTGATCGTTGTCGAGGTCGGTGAACAATGGGCGTTGGGTGGTGGTTGGAGGTCTTTCTTGTCTGTGGTGATCTCGCGTCCTGAGGTGGGATAGTTGGCGGTATCGTGAAATGTCGTGGTATGGGGCTAATGTGGGCTCTTGGAAATGTGTGTGATGTGCCTTTTGTGTCGTCGCGCTCGGGCGGGTTGAGACGTTTGTCGTGGCGCTCATCGATTGGTAGGCGGTGGGGGTGGCCGGGATGCGTCCGCGCCGGGTAGCGGACCGTGTCGGTCGAAGCCTTGGCGACGGCGTTCCGGGCGGGAGGTGTCTTGGCGGTGCCGCCCGGGACTCGCTGGACGATGGCGGCGGGGCCCGGGTGCGGCCAACCGGGCCTAGCGGTGGTGGCCGTTCGTGCTGCCGGAATCAGGTGAGCGGCGGGGATGTGAAGCGGCGGCGGCTTCGGCGAGTGGGAGGACGATGCTGGTTGCGGTGCCCGCGTCATGCTCGGTTTGGAAGGTGTGCCGGAGACGTGGATCGGGCTTGGGCGCGGGGAAGTGGGCTGTGGTGGATGCTGGCGTGCGCACTGTCGGGTTCGTGGTTGTGGGGTGGGCTCGTCAGCGTTGGCAGGGCTTGTCGCGGGTGTCTTCGCGTGGGCTGCGGCTCTTGGTCAGGAGTCGGGGGGGCTCGTTGAGGACGCCTATGGCTGGGATCGGCGCTGGTTAGATGCGACTGTCGTGGTGGCTGATGCCGAACAAATCAAGGCAGAGTCTGGTTGGTCGCCTGTGCATCGTTGGATGTGACCGTTCCAATTTGTGTGGGCCGTATGTGGGAGTGACTGCGTTGTGGGATTGTCCGTTCGTGTTTGTCGGGGAGGTGGGTCATTCGGGCTGTGTGGGGGCACTCTCCGTCACAGTCGACATTCTGGAGCAAACCGCCGTACTTCCGGACGAGTCCGGTCCTGAGCTTATTTGATGATGATCGGGGTAGGGCTTGCCCGGGTGTGCCATCATGGCCCTTCTGGCACTGGACATTGCTTTCCGAAGTGCACCTTAGGGGACGATCCCAATGACCGAACGGCTCCCATCGACACGGAGAAATCGCGCGAGTCTGGCCTACAAACTGCGGTACGCGGCCAAGAACCCGGACAAGATCAAACCGTATGTGGGCAGGGTGGCCAGGGATCTGCGGATCCGGCTGTCCAGCCGTGACCACGTCGCCTACTACCGGGCCGTGATGCGGTCCGACGCGGCCAAGAGTCCGGAGGCCGCGGTCGGGAGCCGTAGTCATGAACGCTGGCTCGCGCTCGGCCAGATGCAGTTCGACTACCTGCTCAAACACGGTCTGAAGCCCGATGACCGGCTTCTGGAGATCGGATGCGGCAACCTGCGGGCCGGATGGCGGTTCATCGACCACCTCGACGCCGGGAACTACTACGGCATCGACATCTCGCCCGACATTCTGCTCGCCGCGCAGAACACCCTCGTCCAGCAGGATCTGCGGGAGAAACTGCCGCACCTGACCCTCGTCAACGACCTGAAGTTGCGGTTCCTCCCGTCCGAATACTTCTCCGTCGTGCACGCGCACAGCGTTTTCAGCCACTCGCCCCTCGACGTCATCGACGAATGCCTTGCGAACGTGGGTCGTGTCCTTGCGCCCGACGGCTTCTTCGACTTCACCTTCGACCGGACCGAGGGCCCCGAACACCATGTCCTGCGGGAGGACTTCTACTACCGCACCGAGACCCTGATCGCGCTCGCCGAGAAGCACGGATTCACGGCCCGGTTCATGGACGACTGGGAGGAACTTCCGCACGGTCAATCCAAGATCCGCGTCACGCACTCCACACGCGGGCGGGTGGACTGAGCGATTCCGGTCATTGGCGGCGATTGGTCGCAGACGTCGTGCGTCCACATGCGGGTATGTCGCGCCGGAGCCGGGCGGATTTGTTTAGAGTGGACGGGCCCGGTCGGCGTGCGCGGAGGCCGGGCATCGTGCTCAGGTCGGGATCCCGGCGGCCGTGGTGCGGGATCCCCATGGACAGGAGGGATCTTCTGTGGACCTCAAGGCGGACCAGGAGCGGTTCGGCTTCCAGGCCGAGGTGACGCAGCTGCTGAACCTCATGGCCAATTCGCTCTACAGCAACAAGGAGATCTTCCTTCGTGAACTGGTCTCCAATGCCTCGGACGCCATCGACCGGTTGAGGTTCGAGCGGTTCTCGCAGCAGAGGGCGGAGGAGAACGCCGAGAAGCCCTGGATCCGGGTCGGGTACGACAAGGACGCGAGGACCATCACCGTCGCCGACAACGGGATCGGGATGAGTCGCGACGAGGTCGTCAAGAACATCGGCACCATCGCCAAGTCGGGGACGAAGGAGTTCCTGCGGGGACTGAGCGGGGACGAGCGGGCCGACGCGAACCTCATCGGTGAGTTCGGTGTGGGCTTCTACTCCGCGTTCGTGGTCGCCGAGCGGGTCGTGCTCACCACGCGCAGGGCAGGGCTGGCCGCCGACGAGGCCGTGCGGTGGGAGTCCGACGGGGCCGGTGAGTTCACCTTGGAGCCCGCTGAGCGCGCGGAGCCCGGTACCACGATCGTCCTGCATCTTCGCGAGGGCGAGGACGACCTGCTCAACGGATTCCGGCTGCGTTCGATCGTGCAGAGGTACTCCGACCACATCGGCGTGCCGATTCTGATGCCGTCCGACGAGGGGGACGGCGAAAGCGCGGTCAATGAGGCCTCGGCACTGTGGCGCCGTCCCAAGAGCGAACTGACGGAGAAGGACTACCACGACTACTACCGGCACATCACCGGTGACTTCTCCGAGCCGTTGACCCATCTGCACGCCAAGGTGGAAGGACGCTACGAGTACACGCTGCTGCTCTTCGTCCCGTCCCACGCGCCGTACGACCTCTGGGCCAGGGAGTTCCGCCGGAAGGTGCGCCTGCACGTCCAGCGGGTCTTCATCATGGAGGACGACGGTCAACTCCTCCCCGACTACCTGCGGTTCGTCACCGGAATCATCGATTCGAGCGACCTTCCGCTGAACGTCTCCCGCGAGATCCTGCAGAGCAGTCTGGCCGTGGAGCACATCCGCGCCAGCGCCACCAAGAAGGTGCTGAAGCTTCTGAAGGATCTGGCCGAGAAGGAGCCGGAGAAGTACGCGGTCTTCTGGAAGGAGTTCGGCACCGTCCTGAAAGAGGGCGTCGCCGAGGACTACTCCAACCGTGAGGAGCTCACGGAGCTGCTGCGCTTCACGTCCACGCATTCCACTACCGAGAACGCGGACGTGTCGTTCCGCGACTACATCGGCCGGATGAAGGACGGCCAGGACAAGATCTACTATCTGCTCGCCCCGTCCTTCGCCGCCGCCACCGCGAGCCCGCACCTGGAGGCGTTCCGCGAGAAGGGCATTGAGGTGCTGCTGCTCAGCGAGGCCGTGGACAACTGGGTCGTAGGCGGCCTGGTGCAGGAGATCGACGGTCACCGCCTGCAGTCGGTGGCGCAGGGCGCCCCGCCGGACTTCGGTGACCTGGAGGACGAGGACGGGAAGCAGGCCATCGAGGAGGCCACCGAGGCGCACGCCGACCTGACCGCCAAGCTGAAGGAGCTTCTCGACGGGAAGGCATGGGACGTCCGCGTCACCAACCGGTTGACGACCTCGCCCGCCTGCATCATCGCCGCCGAGCCCGACACCGACTTCAACCTGGTGCAGCGTCTGCGGGGGACCGGGCTGCCGAACCAGCCGGTCCTGGAGATCAACCCGGGGCATCCGCTGATCCGGCGGCTGAACGCGCGCCCCGACGATCCGCGGCTCGGCGACTGGGCCCATGTGCTGTTCAACCAGGCCGTCCTCACCATGGGGGCGCGCGTCGAAGACCCGGCGTCCTTCGCCACCCATCTCAACGAGCTTCTCGTCGCCCTGACGGAGGAGACCTGACGAAGGACGTGCTTTTCAGGTAGCTCGGCGCCCCCGCCGGGCCATGGCTGGACACGCCTCTGTGGACGTACCCCATGGCCCGGGGGTGTCGAGTCCCTCGAAACACCCAGCGCCGCTGTCAGCGTGAAGCGCAAGAAGAAGCTCCGGGGCACCCACAAGGCCGCCCTCATCCTGGTGAACTTCGGCAAGTGCCAGGCCCGTTATCGGCGTGCCTCAGCCCGCGCGCGAACGCGTTACCCGCCCGGTGGAGCGACGCCGGAGGCGAGCGGAGCCGGGTGGATCGCGAAGCGATGTCGCGTTCGCTCCAGGACAGGTCACGTAGCGAGCCGCCAGGCGAGCGGAGTGGGCCTGGCCTGCGATTAGTACAGCCTGCAATTAGTACGGCGGAGGAGATAGGTGTCCATGATCCAGCCCTTGCGGGCGCGGGCCTCGGCGCGGACGGCGCGGATCCGGTCGGCGACCTCCGTGACCGGGCCCGAGATGAGGATCTCGTCGGGGGTGCCGAGGTAGGCGCCCCAGTAGATGTGGAAGTCGTCGGCGGTGCCGGCGAAGGAGCAGGCGGCGTCCAGCATGACGAGGACGTCGTCGCCGGTGGGGCCCTCGGCGGCGAGGCGGCGGCCCGTCGTGAGGTGGACGGGACGGCCGACGCGGGTGAGGGTGACGCGGTGGCGGGCGGTGAGCGCGGAGATGCTGCTGATGCCGGGGATGACGTCGTACTCGAACTCGGCGTCGATCTCGTCCAGGGCGGCGAGCGTGCTGTCGTAGACGCCGGGGTCGCCCCAGACCAGCAGCGCGCCCGTCTGCCCGTCGGCGAGTTCGTCGGTGACGAAGGACTCGTAGATGTCGGCGCGGCGTGACCGCCAGTTCTCGACGGCGGCCGTGTACGCGGGGGCGGTGCGGTCGCGTTCCGGGTCGCGGGCCTCGACGATCCGGTAGGGCTCGCGGCCGTGTGCGGCGATGAGGTCGCGCCGCAGCCGGGTCAGGTCGTCCTTCGCCTCGCCCTTGTCGACGAGGAGGAAGACGTCGGCGGCGGCGATCGCCTTGGCGCCCTGGAAGGTGAGATGGTCGGGGTCGCCCGCGCCGATTCCGATGATCAGAAGCCGCTTCACCTGGCTCAGTGTGCCAGGTCCTACTGCTATAGGCTTGTCGTCGCATTTCTACAGACTCGTCCCTAGAAGGCGGGGATTGGGGGCCGGTGGACGCGCGTGTCATCTCCGTCGTGGGCATCGGCGCCGACGGGTGGGACGGGCTCGCGGAGACCTCCAGGGAGGCGCTGCGGCAAGCGGAGGTGCTGCTCGGCGGGCGCCGCCAGCTCGCCCTCGTTCCCGGCGAAGGGGCCGAGCGCGTGGCCTGGCCGTCGCCGCTGCTTCCGGCGCTGCCCGGGTTGATCGAGAAGTATGAGGGCCGCGCGATCGCCGTCCTGGCCAGCGGTGACCCGATGTTCTACGGGATCGGCTCCACGCTCGCGGAACTGCTCGGCCCGGCGCGGCTGCGGGTGCTGCCGCATCCGTCGTCGGTGTCGCTGGCGTGCGCCCGGCTCGGCTGGCCGCTGGAGCGGGTCGACGTCGTCAGTCTCGTCGGCCGTCCGGCGGAGACCCTGAACGCGCTGGTCGCGCCGGGGAGACGGGTGCTGGTGCTCGGCGCGGACCGGGAGGCGCCGCGGGTCGTCGCGGCGCTGCTCACCGGACGCGGCTACGGGCCCAGCCGGATGACCGTTCTCGGCGATCTGGGCGGGGAAGACGAAACGCTCCGGCACGGGATCGCGGGTGATTGGACGGAGCCCGCCGCGTCCGCGCTGAACATCGTCGCCGTGGAATGCGCGCCCGGTCCCGGCGCGGTGCGGCTACCGCGAACGGCCGGGCTCTCTGATGACTTGTTCGAGCATGACGGGCAGATCACGAAGAGCGAGGTCCGCTCCGTGACGCTGGCGCGGCTCGCGCCGCTGCCCGGTGAACTGTTGTGGGACGTCGGCGCCGGAGCCGGAAGCGTCGCGATCGAGTGGGCGCGGGCGCATCCGTCCTGCGCGGCCGTCGCGGTCGAGGAACGTCCCGAGCGCGCCGAACGGATCGGTCGGAACGCCGGGGCGCTCGGCGTGCCCGGGGTGCGCGTGGTGACGGGCTGGGCGCCGGACGCGCTGGACGGGCTGCCGCGCCCCGACGCCGTGTTCGTCGGCGGCGGCCTCACCGTCCCCGGCCTGCTGGAACGCTGCTGGGACGCGCTGCGACCCGGCGGACGGCTCGTCGCCAACGCCGTCACCCTCGAATCGGAGGCGCTGGTGGCCCAGGCCCGCCGGACGCACGGCGGAGAACTGGTCCGAATCGGCGTCGAACGGGCGGCGCCGCTCGGCGGGTTCACCGCGTGGCGCCCGGCGATGCCCGTCACCATCTGGACGACCTGGAAGGACAGCGAATGACCGTCTACTTCGTCGGGGCCGGTCCCGGCGCGGCCGACCTCATCACCGTGCGGGGGCTGCGGGTGCTGGAGTCCGCGCCGGTGTGCCTGTACGCGGGGTCGCTGGTGCCGGTCGAGCTGCTGGACGCCTGCCCGCCCGGCGCCCGGCTCGTCGACACCGCGAACATGACGCTGGACGAGATCGTCGCCGAGCTGACCGCCGCGCACCGGGACGGCCTGGACGTCGCGCGCCTGCACTCCGGCGACCCGTCGGTGTTCAGCGCGGTCGCCGAGCAGATCCGGCGGCTGGACGAGGCGGGCGTTCCGCACGAGATCGTCCCGGGTGTGCCCGCGTTCGCGGCGGCGGCGGCCTCGCTGGGCCGGGAGCTGACCGTTCCCGGGGTCGGGCAGACGGTGATCCTGACCCGGACGGCGGCGCGCGCCACGCCCATGCCGGACGGTGAGGACCTCGCCACCCTCGGCGCGAGCGGCGCCACGATGGTGCTGCACCTGGCCGTCCAGCGGATCGACGAGGTGACCGCCGAACTGCTGCCGCACTACGGCGCGGACTGCCCGGTCGCGGTCGTCGCCCGCGCCAGCCGCCCGGACGAACTGATCCTGCGCGGCACCCTCGCCGACATCGCGGCCCTGGTGCACGAGGCCGGGGTGAAGCGCACGGCGGTGATCATCGTCGGGCGGGTGCTGGCGGCTTCGGCGTTTCCAGGAAGCCACCTGTACAGCGCCGAGCGGCAACGGGTGTGAGACGTGTCCTGATCCTCGGCGGGACGGCGGAGGCGCGGGACCTCGCCGCACGGCTGGCGGACGTCCCGGGCCTACGCGTCGTGTCGTCGCTCGCCGGACGGGTCGCCGACCCGCGGCTGCCCGCCGGTGAGGTCCGGATCGGCGGCTTCGGCGGCCCGGCCGGATTGGCGGCGTGGCTCCGCGACCAACGGATCGACCGTGTCGTCGACGCAACGCACCCGTTCGCGGAGCAGATGAGCGCGTCCGCCGCGGAGGCGTCCCGGCTGACCGGTGTGCCGCTGCTCGCGCTGCGCCGCCCCGGCTGGGTCGAGGAGGACGGCGATGACTGGCGCCGCGTCCCGTCTCTCGATGCTGCCGCCGCCGCGCTGCCGGATGGCGCCCGCGCGTTCCTCACAACCGGGCGTCGCAGCATCCCCGTGTTCGCCGCCCGTACCGGCGTGTGGTTCCTCGCCCGCTCGGTCGACCCGCCGGAGGGGCACGTCCCGTCGAACGTTGGGGTGCTGCTGTCGCGGGGGCCGTACACCCTGGACGGTGAACGCGCGCTGATCCGCGAACACCGCCTGGACGTGCTGGTCACCAAGGACAGCGGCGGCGCGCTGACCCGTCCGAAGCTCATCGCCGCACGTCAGGCCCGGATTCCCGTCGTCATGGTCGACCGTCCGCCCGTCCCCGGCGGTGTCAAGACGGCCGGGGACGCGACCGCCGCCGCCCGCTGGGCTCAGGGGTAGCGGCGGGGCGTGAAGACGACGCCGCGGTCGGTGACCCGGGTCGTGGACGAGCCGACGATGACCAGGCAGCGCATGTCGACTCGTTCGGGGTCGAGCTTGCCGAGCGTCGTGACGGTGACGGTCTCCTCGGGGCCGCCGACGTCGCGTCCGACCACGACCGGCGTTTCCGGGTCCCGGTGTTTCAGTAGCAGGTCACGGGCCGCCGGAAGCTGGTGCCTGCGGCGGCTCGACGACGGGTTGTACAGGGCGAGCACCAGATCGGCCTCCGCCGCCGCAGTGAGCCGCCGGGCGATCACGTCCCACGGTTTGAGCAGGTCCGACAGCGACAGGACGCAAAAGTCGTGGCCGAGCGGCGCCCCGGCCCGTGCCGCGACGGCCTGCGCGGCGGTCAGCCCGGGAACGACGCGCACGGGCACGTCCACGAACTCCTCCGCGACCTCCAGTACGGCCGTCGCCATCGCGAACACACCCGGGTCACCGGACGAGACGACCGCGACGCGAGCGCCGTCGCGGGCCAGCGCCAACGCGTGCCGGGCCCGGTCGGACTCGACGCGGTTGCCGGTGGAGTGCCGCCGCTGCCGGGGGTTCGGCGGGACGCGGTCCAGGTAGGGGCCGTAGCCGACGAGGTCGGTCGCCGACGACAGGACGTCCTGCGCCTCGGGGGTGAGCCACGGCCGACCCGCCGGTCCGAGCCCGACGACCGTGACGCTTCCCGGTTCGTCGGGCCGCTCCGGGGGAGGCGCGGTGAACGACTGCTCCGCCGGGCTCGTCAGCAAAGCCAGTGACATGTAGGGGACGTCCGCCGGATCGACGTCCGCGAGCGGCACGACCCGCTCCCGGTCGGTCGCGGCGCGTTCGACATACCAGGCGTCATCGAGGCGTCCTGCGTCCTCGAACGCCTGCCTGACCTTGGGGAACGTCCGGCCGAGCTTCAGGACGGCCGCCGCGTCCGCCGCCCGCAGCCGTGCGGCCAACTCGTCGCCGGGCAGCGTCCCGGGGAGCACGGTCAGGGTCTCGTCCCGCTCCACCAGGGGCCGTCCCGCCGCCGCCGACGCCGCGCTGACCGACGTCACGCCCGGCACGACCTCCGCCGGATAGTGCGGCGCGAGCCGTTTGTGCAGGTGCATGTAGGAGCCGTAGAACAGCGGGTCGCCCTCGCTCAGGACGACGACCGTCCGGCCCGCGTCCAGGTGCGCGGCGAGCCGGGCGGCGCACTCGGCGTAGAACGCGTCCAGCGCCCCCTGATATCCGCCCGGATGATCCGTCGTCTCCGTCGTCACCGGATAGACGAGCTGCTCCTCGATCTGACCGCCGCGCAGATGGGGTTCCGCGGCGGCACGGGCGATGCTGCGGCCGTGCCGGGCGCAGTGGTAGGCGACGACGTCCGCAGTGCCGATCAGCCGTGCCGCCTTCACCGTGACCAGTTCGGGGTCGCCGGGACCGACGCCCACGCCGTAGAGCCGTCCCGTCATCACTCCGCCTCACTGGCGATGGCGTTGACCGCCGCCGCCGCCATCGCACTGCCCCCACGCCGACCGCGCACCACCAGATGCGGCAGTCCGCTCGCGGCGAGCGCCTCCTTGGACTCGACCGCGCCGACGAATCCCACCGGTATTCCGAGAACCGCCGCCGGACGGCCCGCGCCGTCCCCGACCAGTTCCAACAACCGGAACAACGCGGTCGGCGCGTTCCCGATCGCGACGACCGCGCCGTCCAGCCGGTCGAGCCACAGATCGAGGGCCGCCGCGCTGCGGGTCGTCCCCAACCGCGCCGCCAGGTCCGGGACGCGCGGATCGCCGAGCGTGCACACGACCTCGTTGCCCGCCGGGAGTCGCGCCCGGGTGACACCGGACGCCACCATCTTCGCGTCGCACAGGATCGGCGCGCCGCCGACCAGCGCCGCCCGCGCCCGCTCCACGACCCCCGACGACCAGACCAGGTCATCGACGAGGTCGGTCATCCCGCAGGCGTGGATCATGCGCACGGCGACCCGCGCCACATCCTCGGGCAGCCGCGACAGGTCGGCCTCCGCGCGGATGGTCGCGAACGACCGCCGGTAGATCTCCGCGCCGTCGCGGATGTAGTCGATCACGTGTGCCCTTCCGGTGCCGCCGTCTTCAGCACGACCGGCCCGCGCGGCATCCCGCAGCGCCGGTCGCATCCCGCCCAGTGGACGGGGGTTCGAGGAGCGCGCGCTAGCCCGTCCACCCAACGCCGCGCCTGACCCTGCACATCACCCCGCGACTTCGCGCACCCGGGACTCCCCGTGCAGGCGGTGACACCCACCCACGGCGAATCCGCGTCGGTCGCGAACCCATGCCGCTCCAGCCGCCTCACGCACCGCTCGACCTCGTCGCGCTCCAGATCCCGCAGGACGACACTCCGCCACGGCGTCAACCGCACCTCGTCCACGACCTCGGCGAGCGCTTCGGCCTGCGTCCCCGACATCCGTCCGAGCGGCGGTACGACCTCGAGCGCGACACGTCCGTCCCGCTGCTCGACGATCCCCGCGTGCGGGGCGGGAGGATCCGGGACGTGCCCGTCACCTGCCAACACCCCACCCAGCCGCTCCGCGGCGAGGCGCGGCCCGTCCGGCACCTCACCCAGCCGCCACGCGTCCCCGCGAACCTCCAAAAACGCCTCCGCCGCCGCGACCATGACCGCGACCGGCTCACCGAACTCCAAGTCCACCGCCGTCCCGGCCAGGAGCAGACCTCCGGGCGTCAGCGCGACATCGGCGCCCAGCGCGACCACATCACCGGTGCCGTCATCCACCGCAAAGAGAAAGCGACCAGGCAGACCGGCCAACACGGGGTTCGCGCACACCGCCCGATCCAACGCCGTAACGAGAGGATCGGTGTCGAGCACACCGCGAACCCCACGCCCGCCGAGCGGCGACGCGACGATGTTGCGGACCCGCTCATGGGACGCCGACGGCAACAGCCCAACCTCCGCCAACCGCTCAGCGAGCACCGCCGGATCACGGACGCCCCGCACCTGAAGGTTGGCCCGGGACGTCAACTCGATGACGTCCACACCCACCTCACGAGCAGCCGCGCCGAGCACCCTGAGCTGCGCCGCCGACACCGTGCCCCCGGGCGTCCGCACACGCGCCAACGCTCCGTCCGCGGCGTCGTGCGTCTGCAACGCCCCGGGACACGCGTCGGCACGCATACGTCCCACCACATGAACATCCGGCACGATGAGGATGTAACCACACCTTCCAGACCCCAACCGACCCCAAGGCGACCAGTCGCCTCCGCCCCTGAGCCCCTGACGCGCCGAACGCGCAGGAGACCAACGGGTCGCCGATCAGACCATGTCCGTGCGACGGGCCAAGGCCATCAATTCTCAGGAATTCGGTTGAGTCCATGAGGACGCACTGAGAGCCGCAGTTCGAGGATGGTTCTGCGACAGCCCTGCACATTGCCGCCTACAAAACATTCCGAGGCGTGCCACCTGGCGATGATGAGGCGGTCAGGGTGCCCGGTGCGCCACTTGACCGGCGAGGCGATGATCTAGACAAGCCTTACTACGAACCGCTGGTGTTCGGCTGCTTCGACTTCGCCCTCGCCGGCCGTGGCCGGTGACCTTGAGGCCGTAGGTTGTGTCACTGGGCATGTCTGATGCCAAGTCGCTTATTCTCCGGATGCCGGGTTCCAGGCGACCGGGTAGGTCGCCGGTCGGCGAATGAAGCCGGCGTCCCACCGCCACTCCAGTTCGTCGGCCGGCACCGCGAGACGTAGCGCGGGCAGCCGCCGGGTGAGCGACTCGAAGGCCACCTGCAACTCCAGGCGGCCCAGCGGTGCACCGAGACAGACGTGTGCGCCGCTGCCGAACGCCAGATGCGGGTTCGGGCTGCGCGTCAGGTCGATCCCCTCGGGGTCGGAGAAGACCTGCGGGTCGCGGCCGGCCGCGTCCGAGGACGGGATGACGAGGTCGCCGGCGCGGATGTGGACGCCGCCGAGTTCGGTGTCGCGGGTCGCCCGGCGAGGCTGGGTGGCGCCGAGAACCCCGTTGGGAACGATGCGCAGCAACTCCTCCACCGCTGTCGGGATGATCGCCGGGTCGCGGGTCAGTTGCGAGTACAGGGACTCTCCGTCTGCGCCTTTGGTGGTGAGAAGACGATGGGTGAAGCACACCAGGGCCCCGCCCGTGCTTTCCCACCCGCCGGTGACCACACTCGCTGCCAGCAAGCCCGCAGAGGCCTCATCGACGCCGGCGGCCTTTGCGTTGAGAGCGACGGCCGACACCAGGTCCTCCCCTGGGTCATGGACGCGCTCGCGCATGAGCGCGACCATGTATTCGACCATCGCCTGCATTGCGGCGGGTGCCCGCTGGTGCGCGTCCGGACTGACCGAGACGATTGCCTCGTTCCAGGCGCGCAATTCATCGAAGTCGGCTTCCGGGATGGCGAACTGGCGGCCGATGACCCTCAATGTGAGCGACATGGCGAATTCCGCGACCAGGTCGGCCGGCTCGCCCTTCGCGATCATTTCGTCCAGCAGAGCGTTGGCGAGGTCCTCGATCGCCGGGCGGAGTCGTCGTACTTTCGCTGGACTGAAGGTGCCCTTGACCAGACTACGAATGCGTCTGTGTTCTTCACCGTCCAGCGCGATGATAATGGGGGCGGCTTTGAGGAACGGCGCGATCCCGTCGGCCGTGCCGCGCACGAACAGGTCACTGTCCCGGTAGACGCGGGAAGCTTCGGCGTGCCCGGTGACAAGCCACGCCTCGGCGTCCGGCTGTCCCGCAGGTAACGCCACTTTGGAGACCGGCCCCTGCGCCTGGAGATGCTTGTGAGTCTCAGGCAATGAAAGAGGATCATCAGGCGGATCGAAGGGGAAATGCGGACAAACTGACTGTGGAGGTTGGGGCACTCGTCACCCTTTCATGCAGAGTCCTGTGGTGCGCCTCAGAGCCCAGCAGGGGCGCACGCCTTTGTCAATCAGTCGCATCGCTGCACTCCCCTGCTGCGACGGTCATCGCTTGATGGCCATGGCGACGCTGCGCTGTCGCCATGGCCCCGATTGCCTCGCGTGCCCGGGCTCCGGCCAAAAGTTCTGGAATCAGCTCAAGGTCAGTGAATTCACCAAGCTCTACTCTCTCGAGGTCAGCGAAGCCGCCCGAGCCAAGGGCCACGACGGGGAGTCGTATCGCCTGCCGCAGACGCTGACGTTCCGCTACGCCGGCGATGCGTGGCTTCTCGATGCGGTCACGGCGCCCGTGGGAGGCGTACCCGTTCCCGTCCAGGTCGAAGGTCCGTAGCCGGTCGCGCAGCCGCAGACGTTCGACTGGGAACACCGCAAGGGCGCGGCAGGCCCGCCGCACTGACCCTCGGTCGGTCTCGCGCACTAGGCGGGTGGGGTGGGGTGTCGTACGCTCTACGTGGACGACGGCAGTGGAGGAAGCCGGTGGGAATCCGGCGCGGTCCCGCCACTGTCACCGGGGAGTGAACCCCGCAATTCGGCCACTGTCCTCGCGGATGGGAAGGCCGGGGCGAGCGTTGATCCGGGAGCCAGGAGACTTCCGCCGTCGTGACACCCACGACCGGGGCGAGGACCCCAGGGGGAGGATCTGCCGTGTCCGTTGTCCTGCTGCTTTCGACGTCCGACACCGATCTGTTGAGCGCACGCGCGTCCGGGGCCGCGTATCGGCTCGGGAATCCCGCGCGGCTGTCCGTGGACGACCTGCCGGAGCTGGTCGAGGGCGTTGATCTGGTCGTGGTGCGGTTGCTCGGGGGGCGGCGTGCCTGGGAGGACGGGCTGGAGGTCCTGCTCACCGGGCCGCGGCCGGTGGTCGTGCTCGGTGGGGAGCAGGCGCCCGACGCCGAGTTGATGGAATTGTCCCGGCTCAGGGGCGGGGTGAGCGGTGGGGTGTGCGCTGACGCGCATGCCTATCTTGCGCATGGCGGGCCCGCGAACCTGGGCGAGTTGCATGCCTTTCTGTGTGACACCGTGCTGCTCACCGGGCGAGGGTTCGAGCCGCCGCAGCCGACGCCTACGTGGGGGTTGTTGGAGCGGGAGTCCCGGGGTGGGGCGGGGCCCGTGGTCGGGGTGCTGTACTACCGCGCTCATCATGTGGCGGGGAACACCGCGTTCGTCGAGGCGTTGTGCGCCGCCGTGGAGGACGCGGGCGGGCGGGCCCTGCCGGTGTTCTGTTCGTCGTTGCGCACGGCGGAGCCGGAGCTGTTCGACGTGTTGCGGGAGGCGGACGCGCTGGTCGTGACGGTCCTCGCGGCGGGTGGGACGCGGCCCGCGACGGCCGGGGCGGGCGGTGACGACGAGGCTTGGGATGTGGGTGCGCTCGCCGAGCTGGACGTGCCCATCTTGCAGGGACTGTGTCTGACGACGTCCCGGGCGGCCTGGGAGGCGAGCGACGACGGGTTGTCGCCGTTGGACGCGGCGTCGCAGGTCGCCATTCCCGAGTTCGACGGGCGGATCATCACGGTTCCGTTCTCGTTCAAGGAGATCGACGAGGACGGGTTGACGGTGTACGCCGCCGATCCGGAGCGGGCGGCGCGGGTCGCGGGGATCGCCGTCCGGCACGGGCGGCTGCGGCACACGCCGGCCGGGGACCGGCGGCTGGTCGTGATGCTGTCGGCGTATCCGACGAAGCATTCGCGGGTGGGCAACGCCGTTGGGCTGGACACTCCGGCGAGCACCGTGCGGTTGCTGGCCCGGCTCGCGGAGGCTGGACATGACCTGGGGGACGGCTTCCCCGGTGTGGCCGAGCAGGACGGGGACGCTCTCGTCCATGCGCTGATCGCGGCGGGTGGGCAGGACGAGAACTGGCTGACCGAGGAGCAGCTCGCCGGTAATCCGGTCCGGATCTCCGGGGCGGCGTATGAGCATTGGTACCGCGGCCTGCCGGCGGAGCTGCGGGACGAGATGGAGCGGCACTGGGGCCCGCCGCCCGGGGAACTGTTCGTCCAGGACGGGGACATCGTGCTCGCGGCCCTGCGCGCGGGCAACGTGGTGGTGATGGTGCAGCCGCCGCGCGGGTTCGGGCAGAACCCGATCGCGATCTACCACGATCCCGATCTGCCGCCGAGCCACCACTACCTGGCCGCGTACCGGTGGCTGTCGGACGAGTTCGGCGCGCACGCGATCGTCCATGTCGGCAAGCACGGCAACCTGGAGTGGCTGCCGGGCAAGGCGGCGGGCATGTCGGCGTCGTGCGGCACGGACGCGGCGCTCGGGGACGTGCCGCTGGTCTACCCGTTCCTGGTCAACGACCCGGGGGAGGGGACGCAGGCGAAGCGCCGGGCCCATGCCGTGCTCGTCGACCACATGGTTCCGCCGATGGCGCGTGCGGAGACGTACGGCGACATCGCCCGACTCGAACAGCTCCTGGACGAGCACGCCACGATCGCCGCGATGGACCCGGCGAAGCTGCCCGCGATCCGCGCGCAGATCTGGACGCTGATCCAGGCCGCGAAACTCGACCATGACCTTGGGTTGGACGACCGTCCCCACGACACCGAGTTCGACGATTTCCTCCTGCACGTCGACGGCTGGCTGTGCGAGGTGAAGGACGCGCAGATCCGCGACGGCCTGCATGTGCTCGGCCAGGCCCCGGCGGGGGAGGCCCGCGTGGACCTGGTGCTGGCCATGCTCCGCGCACGGCAGATGTGGTCGGGACGGGAGACGCTGCCCGGTCTGCGCGAGGCGCTCGGCCTGGCCGAGGACGGCACCGAGGCGCTCGCCGCCGTGGACGCCGTGGAGGCCACGGCCCGGTCGCTCGTCCAGGCGATGGAGGAAGCCGGGTGGGCGGTGGACGCGGTGCCCCGGGTCGCCGCGCAGGTTTCCGAGGAGCGGCGGGAAATCGTGGCGCGGGTGTTGGAGTTCGCGGCGACGGAGGTCGTGCCACGGCTGGACCGGACGACCGACGAGCTCGACCACGTCCTGCACGCTCTTGATGGTGGTTACATCCCGGCCGGTCCCAGCGGGTCGCCGTTGCGCGGGTTGGTCAATGTGCTGCCGACCGGGCGCAACTTCTATTCGGTCGATCCACGTGCCGTGCCGAGTCGCCTCGCGTGGGAGACCGGGCAGGCGATGGCCGACTCGCTGCTGGAGCGTTATCGCGCCGACCATGGTGAATGGCCTCGTTCTGTGGGCCTGTCGGTGTGGGGGACGAGCGCCATGCGGACGGCGGGCGACGACGTCGCCGAGGTGCTCGCGCTGCTCGGTGTTCGCCCGGAATGGGATGAGGCGTCGCGTCGTGTCACGAGGTTGGAGCCGGTTCCCGTGGCCGAGTTGGGACGGCCGCGCATCGATGTGACGGTTCGTATCAGCGGCTTCTTCCGGGACGCCTTTCCCCACGTCGTCGCGATGCTGGACGATGCCGTCCGGCTCGTCGCGGGTCTCGACGAGTCTGATGACGACAACTACGTCCGGGCCCATGTGCGAGCCGACGCCGAGCGGCACGGTGACGAGCGGCGTGCCACCCTGCGGGTGTTCGGGTCGGCGCCCGGCGCGTACGGCGCGGGTCTGCTGCCGTTGATCGACAGTGGCAACTGGCGGGACGACGCCGACCTCGCCGAGGTGTACGCGGTGTGGGGCGGCCACGCCTACGGCCGTGACCTCGACGGTATTCCGGCGCGCGCCGACATGGAGAACGCCTACCGGCGGATCGCCGTGGCGGCCAAGAACGTCGACACCCGCGAGCACGACATCGCCGACTCCGACGACTACTTCCAGTACCACGGCGGCATGATCGCGACCGTGCGGGCGCTGACCGGGCGGGACCCGGAGGCCTATGTCGGCGACAGCACCCGCCCGGACGCGGTCCGCACCCGAACCCTGTCGGAGGAGACCGCGCGGATCTTCCGTGCTCGGGTCGTCAATCCGAACTGGCTGGCCGCCATGCGGCGGCACGGTTACAAGGGTGCGTTCGAGTTGGCCGCGACCGTCGACTACCTGTTCGGCTACGACGCCACGACCGGTGTCATGGCCGACTGGATGTACGACCGTCTCACGGCCGCGTACGTGCTCGACGAAGAGAACCGTGCGTTCATGGAGGAGTCGAATCCTTGGGCGTTGCACGGTATCGCCGAGCGGCTGCTTGAGGCGGCCGAGCGCGGCATGTGGGAGCACCCGGACCCCGACACCCTCCAGGCGCTCCAGGAGGTCTACCTCAAGACGGAAGGCGACCTGGAGGACGACACCAGCCGTTGAGCCGCCTCCGGATGCCCGGCCCAGTGCAGGTGCAGGTATGAGGCGGTGATGCGGTCGTCGCCGAATCCGTCGCGTCCGGTGGGGGCCCAGCGGAACAGCGGGTCGGCGTCGGTGGTGAGGGTCGTGCGGTGGAACTCGTGGCCGTGAAAACGTTCGCCCGGACGGGTCAGCGGCGACTCGGCGACGGCGACCGCGTCCCGGTAGCCGAGTGTCAGGGACGGCGTCATCCGCGCCCGTCCCGGCACACGTCCGCACATCCTCTGGCCGTCGAGTTCCTCGCACAGATAGAGAAGGCCCGCGCATTCGGCGGCGATCGGGCCGTCGAAGGCAGCCACCGCAGCGAGCATCGGCTTGTTCGCGGCGAGTTCGGCGACGTGCACCTCGGGGAACCCGCCGCCGAGGACGAGCGCGGCGGTACCGTCCGGGAGGGTCTCGTCGCGGAGCGGGTCGAAGACGGCGACGTCGGCGCCCGCCGCGCGGAGCAACTCGGCGTGCTCGGTATACGAGAAACTGAACGCCTTTCCGCCCGCCACGGCGACGACCGGGCGGACGCCGGGCACCGACCGGACCTGCTCGGCGGGATCCCAGGAGCGGCCCGGCAGCGGCGGAGCGGTCGCGGCGAGGCGCAACAGGGCGTCCAGGTCGCAGGAGCGGGAGATCAGTTCGCCGAGGCGTTCCACCGCCCGCACGGCCTCCGGCTCGCGTTCGGCCGCCGGGATCAGCCCGAGATGCCGGGACGGTGTGACCACCTCGTCGTCCCGGCGGACCACCCCGAGCACCGGGACACCCGCCGCGTCCAGCGCGGATCGGCAGAGTTCCTCGTGCCGGTCCGAGCCGACCTGGTTGAGGACGACACCGCCGACCCGGACATCCGGCTCGAACGACGCGAACCCATGCACGAGCGCCGCGACCGAACGGCTCTGCCGCGCCGCGTCCACGACGAGTACGACGGGCGCGGCGAGCAGCCGCGCGACATGGGCCGTGGACGCGAACCCGGTGTCGCCGCGCCCGTCGAACAGGCCCATCACGCCCTCGACCACGGCCACGTCACAGCCGGACGCGCCGTGCAGGAACAGCGGCGCCACCCGGTCCTCACCGGTCAGCCACGGGTCGAGGTTGCGGCCGGGACGTCCCGCCGCGAGCGCGTGGTAGCCGGGGTCGATGTAGTCGGGGCCGACCTTGTGCGGGGACACCGCCAGGCCACGGGCCCGCAGCGCCGCGATCAGCCCGGTCGCGACCGTCGTCTTCCCGCTTCCGGACGCGGGCGCCGCGACCACCAGCCGTGGGATGGTGCGGCCGGTCACCACTCGATGCCCCGCTGCCCCTTCTGTCCGGCGTCCATCGGATGCTTCACCTTGCCCATCTCCGTGACGAGGTCGGCGGCGTCGACGAGGCGGTCCGGGGCGTCGCGTCCGGTGATGATGACATGTTGGTCACCGGGACGGGAGGTGAGTGTCTCCACGACGTCGTCCAGGTCGAGCCAGCCCCACTTGAGGGGGTAGGTGAACTCGTCCAGGACATAGAAGCGGTGTGTCTCCGCCGCCAGGTCGCGTTTGATCTGCGCCCAGCCCTCCCGCGCGTTCGCCGCGTGGTCGTCCTCGGTGCCGGGCCGCCGGATCCACGACCAACCTTCACCCATCTTGTGCCAGGCGACCGGGCCGCCCTCCGCGCTGTCGCCGAGCACCCGCAGCGCGCTCTCCTCGCCGATGCGCCACTTCGCCGACTTCACGAACTGGTACACCGCGATGGACCAGCCCTGGTTCCACGCCCGCAGCGCCATCCCGAACGCGGCCGTCGACTTGCCCTTTCCCGGGCCGGTGTGGACGATCAGCAGCGGCCGGTTCCGGCGCTGCCTGGTGGTGAGGCCGTCGTCGGGGACGGACACGGGCTTTCCCTGGGGCATCTCAGGCCGCCTTCCTGCGCCGCTGGTCACGGACGATCCCGTCGAGGTCGCCGAGCGGGACGAGTCGTGCCCCGAGCCGGGTCGCGAGGCGTCCCGCGAGGCCGAGCCGGACCGGGCCGTCCTCGCAGTCGACGACGATCCCGGCCGTGCCGGTGAGCAGTCCCGCGGCCCGTGCCACGTCGCCCTCGGCCGTCGCGCGGCCGTCGGTGACGACGACGAGCAACGGGCGCCGCGCCGGGTCGCGCAGCCGTTCCACGCGCAGCACCTCCGCGGCGCGGACGAGTCCGGCGGCGAGCGGGGTGCGGCCCCCGGTCGGCAGCACCCGCAGTCGCGCCGCGCCCGCCTCCACCGACGAGGTCGGCGGCAGCACGAGATCGGCCGTCCGGCCCCGGAACGTGATCAGGCCGATCTTGTCGCGGCGCTGGTAGGCGTCCAGGAGCAGGCTCAGCACGGCCGTCTTCACCGTGGTCATGCGGCGGCGCGCGGCCATCGAGCCGCTCGCGTCGACGACGAACAGCACCAGGTTGCCCTCGCGTCCTTCGCGGTCGGCCTCGCGCAGGTCGTCGGGGCGCAGCACCAGCCCGGCGCCGTGCCGGCCGCGGGCCCGCTGGTGCGGGGCGGCGGCCAGCAGCGTCGCCACCACATGCGGGTCGCGGACCTTCCCGGACGGCCGCCGCGCCCCGGTGACCCGGCCACGGACCGTCCGCGACCGGGATCGCCGTCCGGCGACGCCGTCACCGACCCCGGGAACCTCCAGCAGCGGCACCGCGTGCGGCGCGGCGACGGACGCGACCCGTTCGCCGCCGCCCCCGCCGGTCTGCTCGGGCTCGGGGCTGGGCGGCTCCGCCGAGCCTTCCGTGCCGTTGCTGGGCGGGGGCGGCTCGCCGTCGTCGTGGCCTCCGCCGCCGCCCGGTGGTGGGTCGTCGTCGGGGGACGAGTCGTTCAACAGGTCGTCCAGCAGCGACTCGTCCAGTCCCGGGGCGTCGAACGGGTCGCGGCGGCGGCGATGCGGCAGCGCCAGCCGCGCGGCGGCGCGGACGTCGTCGGACGTCACCGTGTCACGGCCGTGCCAGGCGGCGTGCGCGAGGGCGGCGTTCGCGGTGACGAGGTCGGCGCGCATCCCGTCCACCTCGAAACCGGCGCACACCGTCGCGATCTGCTCCAGCCGTTCGTCCGGCAGCCGGACGCCCGCGAGCCGGTCCCGCGCCGCCGCGATCCGCTCGGCGAGCGCGGCCTCCTCGGCGGCCCAGCGCTCCGCGAACCGGGCCGGATCGGTCTCGAACGCGAGCCGCCGCCGCACGATCTCGGCGCGCTCCTTCGGCTCCCGCGACGCCCGCACCTCGACGGTCAGCCCGAACCGGTCGAGGAGTTGCGGGCGCAGCTCTCCCTCCTCGGGGTTCATCGTCCCGACGAGCAGGAACCGTGCCGCGTGCCGGACCGACACCGACTCCCGCTCGACATAGCAGGTGCCGAGCGCCGCCGCGTCGAGCAGCAGGTCGACGAGGTGGTCGTGGAGCAGGTTCACCTCGTCCACGTACAGGACGCCGCGGTGCGCGGCGGCGAGCAGGCCCGGTTCGAACGCCTTGACGCCCTCCGTCAGCGCGCGTTCCACGTCCAGCGACCCGGCGACCCGGTCCTCCGACGCGCCTACCGGCAGTTCCACCAGCGCGGCCGGTCGCCGCAGCGATGCTCCGTCCGGCGCGTGCGGGCCGTCCGGGCAGGACGGGTCGGGCGCGGCGGGATCGCAGGCGAACCGGCAGCCCGCGACCGTGTCCACGGCGGGAAGCTGCGCGGCGAGCGCGCGGACGATCGTCGACTTGGCGGTTCCCTTCTCACCGCGCACCAGCACCCCGCCGACCCGGGGGGAGACGGCGTTGAGCAGCAGCGCCAACTTCAGATCGTCCAGGCCGACGACGGCGGTGAACGGATAGGTGACGTTCAAGCGAGGACCTTCCGGTTGACGTGGGCGACCCGCCAGCCGTCGCCCTCGATGGTGAGCCCCGTGGTGGACAGCGGCGCGAGGTCGAAGCGGTCCGCGGCCGTGACGTCGAGGCCGAGGGCATGGGCGAGTGCGGCCCGGATGACGCCCGCGTCACAGACCGCGACACCGTCCGGGCCGGTGCCGAGCCAGGCGGCGACACGGGCCGCGAGGGCGGCGCGGCTCTCGCCGCCGTGCGGGGCGGCGTGCGGGTCCGAGCGCCAGCGGGCCAGCGCGTCCGGTTCGTCCGCCGCGATCCGCGCGTAGGGGGCGCCCGCCCAGCGGCCGTGGTCGGCCTCGGCCAGCGCCGCGACCGGCCGGGCGGCCAGCCCGAGCGCGGCGCAGGTCTCCCGGGCCGCTCGTGCGGGCGACGACCACGCCTCGGCGCCCTGCACGCTCCCGGCCAGGAGCCTCGCCGAGGCCAGGCCCGCAGTGTCGGCCGGGTCGTCGGAGGGGAACCGGGCCTTCCGCATCCCCTCCGACATGGCGTGCCGGACGAACAGCACCCCGGTCAAGCCGGTGCGGCGACACGGGCGGGACGCTGTGCCCGGTCGCACGCCCACCCGAACAGGACGCCGAACGCCGCCCAGAACACCAGTTGTGTGCCGAGGGAGACGACGCGGAACTCCCACAGCAGAGTCGCGGGGAACCCGTCCGGCACCTCGTCGACCCCGGGCAGCAGCAGCGTCGCCACCACGACCGGTGCGAGGAAGGCGAGCACGGCGGCGGGCCAGCGCGCCCACGGCCCGCCAGGGACGCGTCGCGCCGTCGTCACCGCGATCGCCGCCGCGAGCAGCCCGACGCCGACCATCGCCAGATACAGCAGGGTCCGGCTGGTGATCGTCTCGGGATCGCCGACCGCCGGAGGGTTCGCGGGATACTTCACGAACGGCACGAGGATGATCGCGGCGAAGGCCGTCCCGGCGGCGGCGAACGCGAGGCCCCCGTCCGACCGTGGGCCGACCCGCCCGCGCAGCGCCGCGTAGACGAGCGCGAACACCCCGCCGACGGTGAGGCCGTAGAGCCCGGTGGCGAGGAAGAGCCCGACCTTCTGCGTGCCGCGGCTCACCTCCGCCCCGTGCTCGTGCCCGCCGCCCGCCGCCTCGTGCTCGTGGGGGGCGGCCGCCGGGCCGTGGTCGTGCGCGGGCTCGGCCGCGGCCTCCTCCAGCGCGATCGCGTCCTCGATGCGGGGCTCGCCCGCGACGAACGCGAACGCGCCCGCGACGAGACCCGCGAGCAGGCCGAACAGAAGGCCCCTCACCAGGAGGGTCCGGATCATGAGCCCGGCCTCAGTGGCAGGGCACGCCGAGCAGATGCCGCCCGTCGTGCATCAGCTCGTGCAGGTAGCCGCCTGTCTGGGACACGGCGCCGTTGTCCATCAGGACGAGGTAGCCGACCAGCAGCAGTACGGGCACCGCGAGCAGCCATGGCACGAGGCGGGGAAGGGGAATGTGACCTGGAGTCGACAGCGTGCTCACAGTACCTCCGTAGGGGATCTAGCGCGTCCCGGACAATGAGGTCGCGGCATCCCGAGCGACCTGGCTCCCGGGATCGTCGTCCCGGATACAGTGGCGCGTCCGCACCGGCATCTCACCGGATTTCCCTCGGGCTACCGTGAATTCAAGGCGAAGTATCCGCGCCTGTCGTAGTTCCTGTCAATATGGGCGCTTCGATGGTGAGCGAGAGCCGCCGGGCGGCGTCCGTCGCGGTCTGGCGGGTGACGGCCGGGCCGTCCATGGCGGCCCATGAGCGGGGACGAGAACCTTCATGCCGCGGGCAGGACGTTCAGCCGGTACAGCAGTTCACGTGCGATTGTGGCGCGCTTCCCGGCATCGCCGTCCTTGGTGATGTCGATGTTCAGCGTGAAGGCGTACACCCGTCCGCCGCGCTCGACCCACCCGGCCCACCAGCCGGTGCCGGGGTCGGGCGCGTTCTGCCAGCCGGACTTGGCGAACAGCGCGTACCCGTCCTGCTCTTCTTGCTTGATCAGGTCGTGGACGGTCCGCTGGTGCCGGTCCGAGGCGGGCAGGTCGCGGGCCGCCAGCCGCGCCATGAAGCGGGTCTGCTCCACCGCGGAGATCGTCAGCGGACCGTCCAACCAGAACCTGTCCACCGCCGTCCCGGTCCGCCGGTTGCCGTAACCGAGCCGGTGCAGCCACTGCCGCTCGCGCTTGAGGCCGATGCGGCGAGCGATCACCTGGAACGCCGCCGCGTTGGACTCGCTGACGGCGTCCCGCATGCTCATGTCCCTCTCCCACTCGGGGAAGGGCTGGGGCGTCCCATCCCAGGGGATCACTTCGTCGGGGCTCCGGACCGCCTTCGTCTCCAGCGCGACCAAAGCGTGCGGGACCTTGAAAGTGGACGCGGGCACCATCGGTGTTCCGGCACGTCGCCGGTCTACAACGGTCGTGGTGCGGGCGGTCACGTCCAGCAGCGCGAACGTGCCGCGCACACCGGCCGCGTCGAACACGGTGCGCAGGTCGTCGCGCACGATCGTGCCGGGACGGCCCATGTCGGCGACCGCGGTGTGCGGGGAGGCTTCGACGGCGGTGGCCCCGCACGTCGCGATGCCGAGGAGGCTGAGCCCGGCGAGCGCCACGGAGCACGACCGGGAGCGAAGTATTCCAGACAAATCGATCATGCTTCGAGGTAAGCAGGGATCACCGCCGAGCGGTCAGCGTTGATCTGCATCTACACGAAATCTCTCCATATCAACCCGGACAGCGTGGCGCTGACCAGAGCGGGGGCTACGCCTCGCTCCTGCCGCGGTGGGCGGAACCCGTGCCGGTGAGACGGAACGGCGGTGTGGCGGGTGGGTGACCGTATTGGTAACGATTAGTGCGCTGGGGCTACTGATCAAGCCGTCGGCGTTGGATCCTACGGGTATGGGCGGGACCGGTGGTCTGCGGATCTGTCTGGCCGACCGTGTGGCGGAGCAGCTGAGCGGTTGGCCGTCGCTGAAGTTATGTCGGGCCGCCTGTGGGTTCGGTCAGGCGTTCGCGTGCGGCGGTGACCAGATCGTCCACCTGCACGGGCCCGATCAGGCCGAGCTGCATTTGACCTGGCCGCTGGTCCAGCGGATGCGCGCGTCGCTGGACGACTGCGCCGCTGTGCGGATCCGGCCCGGCAGCGGCTGGATCGAGTTGTGGCTCGGCGGCAACGATGACGTCGGGTTGCTGATCTCCCTGGTCAGTGTCGCCATCAAGGCCAACCTGGCGGCGCGGGACTCGGCGCAGCCGCGGCTCGGGCCGTGCTCGCTCGGCTACTCGTCCGTTCCGGCGGCGTTCATGGCGCATCCTCCGCCCGGCCGGGGAGGGCTGGCGATGACGCCGTCCGGGAACCCGGTGGAACGCGAGGAGCACATCATGCGCGAGGTGATCGACCGCCTCATCCGCAGCCTCGCCGGACGCCGTCCACCCGAGCAGGTGAGCCAGGCCGTCAACGCGGTCTACCACCGCTACGACGACACGCCCCTCCGGGACTACGTGCCGGTGCTCGTCGAACGGTTCGCCCGCGAGAAACTCATCACCGAGCCGCCGGGCTGAGCCTTCCTCCGAACGGACGGTCGTTGAGTTCGTGGCTCGGCGGAAGCAACCTTTCGCGGGTTCGATGGTTCTCTCTGCATGGGATCTGATCGTGCGCTGACGGCGGCGGCCCGCCGCCCCGGCCGTCGGGAGGCGCCCGGGGCAGGGGACGCGGCCGAGGACGTGGTGGCGGACCTCTTCCGTGACCACCATCTGTCGCTCGTCCGGCTGGCGCTGTTGCTCACGGGCGACCGGGCCGGTGCCGAGGACGTCGTCCAGGACGTGTACGCCCGGCTGCACCGGCGCGCGGCCCGGGGGCCCGGAAGACTGCCCGCCGCGCCGCCGGAACTGCTCGCCTACGCCCGCGCCTCCGTGCTCAACGCGTGCCGGACACTGCTGCGCCGCCGCGCCCTCGCACGCGGGCTCGTCCAGGCCCCGCAGCCGGTGTGGTCGGCGGAGAGCGACGCGATGCTCGCCGACGATCGTCGCCGCGTGCTCCAGGCCCTGGTCAGGCTGCCCGTCCGGCAGCGGGAGGCGATCGTGCTGCGCTACTACCTCGACCTGTCCGAAGCGGAGATCGCCGCCGCGATGGGCGTGCGGGCCGGCACGGTCAAGTCCACCATCTCCCGGGGCCTGGACGCGCTCCGGCGACGGTACGAGGAGGAACGGTGACCCCGCCCTTTGAGGATGTCCTGCGTTCGGCGTTGTCCGAGGGCGCCGACACGGTCGAGCCGCGGTCTCTTCGGCCGCTGGCGGAGCCGTCTTCGCGGCGTCGGCGTGTGCGCGTCGTTTCCTTGGGCGGGCTGGTCGTCGCCGTCGCGGCGGCCGTCGTGCTCGTCGTGCTCGCGCCGTGGTCCCAGGAGGGGGACGCGCCGCAGCGTTTCTCGCTCGCGTCCTATATGGGCGCCGAGTACGTTCTCGACGGCGCGTGGCCTCCCGGCGGGATGGCCGTGAACGTGCGGAAGGCCGACACCGGGGAGCTCGTCGCGGAGGTGGCCGCTCCCCCGGGTTCGTCCGGTTTTCGTGACTCCGCCGGCGCCGGTGACAACCGGACGTTCGTCCTCACCACCGCCGACCCCGGCGCGTGCCGGATCCGCTTCCACGGCCTCACCTTGAAAGCCGACGGCACCCCGGCCGCGTTGGCCGAACTGCCACGGACCGCCCTGCGGGGACGGCTGGGCGAGGGACCGGGTCTCCTGGCCGTCGCCCCTGGTGGACGCAGGTTCGCCTACGTCAGCCAGACGTGCGGTGGGCAGCCGCACAACGTCATCACCGTCATCGATTCGTCGACGGGCGACCGCCGTGTCGTCGACCTGCCTCCGAAGGTCTGGGCCGATTCCCTCGGGTGGGCGCCGGACGCCCGGCACCTTGTCTTCGAGTCCGTGACCGAGGGCGTGAGCGACGGTCCCGAACTGCGGATTCTCGACTCCGCGAATGGCGACATCCGTCCCGTTTCCTTCGGCTCGGGAACGAGGTTGCGCAGCGCCGCCTACGCACCGGATGGTGCCCATGTCCTGGTGCTGGTCCACGATGGCCGGTCGCACCAACTGCTCTGGTACTCGATGGACACCGGAACGGTCACTCGCCGGGTGCGGTTGCCGCCGGGCGAGTCCGGTGCCTCGACCGGTGTGGGGGTGGCCGGAGGGAAGGTCGCCGTGATGGTCGACGAGACCGTCCATCTCATCGACGGAACCAAGATCGAAACATCGCGCCTGGTGGGGGGCGGTCCGCCGGGCACGTGGTGAGCGTTTCCAAACACGTGTGACCGCTAACGGTCAGTGAGAAACGCGAGGTGAGCGGGCTGTGGTGGTCATGAACGGACACATGTAAGTATTGCGTCGTTCATGGCGTATCACGCGAAATGAGGTGAGTTGGTGGAGAAGGACACCAATTTGGCGGGAAGTCTGCTGGAGGGCCTCGGTGCGGCTTCTGCACCGTTGAGCAGCTCCGCCAAGCCCGGCTCCATTGACATGACGATCGAGGGCCGCGTGCAAAGGCTCCACGACAAGCTGGACTTCAGTGAGCGTGGGTCCTGCAACCCGCCATGGAGCGCGTGGGACAGCTGACCGAGAGAGGTGCCCCGGGTCGCGTCGCGCCCGGGGCACCGCCCTTCGCACCGAAACGGCTTCGACGGAAAGAGTGTGATCGATGACGGGGCTGCGCCGGGGGTTCGGCGTCAATCTGTTGGCCGATTCCTGCACGCAGGACAGAGTTGAGATCAGTTCCGGTGTACGGCCCCTGGACGGTGCCGCGTCCCAGCCCGCGGCGCCCGGAGCCGTGGTGGCGCGCGACGACTGGCGGCCGTTGCGCCCGGACGAGGCCGCCGTGCTGTTCCCCGGCGAACCGGTCAGCCTGGCCTCGTCGGTGTCGGTGACCGACTTCGGCGAGGACATGGTGAAGGAGGCCCACGAGCGACTGCTCCCGGGCGTCGGCGCGGGCACGGACACCGGCCACGACCAGCAGGCGGCGCTGCGCGACTTCCAGGAGAAGATCCTCGGCCTGCTGTACGAGCGGCAGGGCCTCGTGCCGGAGTCGTTGGGCGCCGTCGACGTGGTCGTCCACCGTCCGGACCAACTCTCCACCGGCTTCAACGAGGGACTCAACGGCTACATGGGGCTGCACATCGACAGCCACCAACGGCTTCCGTTCGCCCAGTGCGCGGGCGCGATGACCCTCTGCTCGGTCAACGTCGGGTTCACCGACCGGTACCTGAACTTCGTCAACCTGCCCGTCCGGAACCTTCTGGCGATGCTCGCCGAGCGAGGAGAGCCGGTACCGGAGTCCTCGATCGCGCTGAAGGACACCTTCTTCCGCCTCTTCCCCGAGTACCCGGTGCTGCGCGTGCGCCTGGCCCCGGGGCAGGCGTACCTGTGCAACACCCAGAACACGATCCATGACGGCGCCACCAACGACCAGGGCCTTCCGGACGTCTCCCTGTTGACGATCAACGGGCTGCCGGACTCGGTGCCTCGCCGCGCGGTGGCGCTCGCATGACCGAATCGTTCGAGTACGGGCCGATCCGGCGGGTCATCCTCCAGCCGACCGGCTTCTGCAACATCGACTGCGCCTACTGCTACCTGCCCGACCGGGACGTCCGCAAGGTGATGTCCCTCGACGTGGTCGAGGCGACGGGCCGCGTGCTGGCGGCGTCCGGGCTGCTGGACGACCGGCTGGAGGTCAGATGGCACGCGGGTGAACCGCTGACCGCGCCGATCTCCTTCTACCGGGAGGCGTGCACGGCGCTAAGGGCCGCCCTCGGCGGGCTCACGGACGTGCGTTTCTCCTTGCAGACCAACGGCACCCTGGTCACCGACCGATGGTGCGACCTGTTCGAGGAGTTCGGCTTCGACGTGGGCGTCAGCGTCGACGGCCCGGCCGAACTGCACGACGCCAACCGGCGCACCCGCGCGGGGAAGGGTACCCACGCGCGGACCATGGCGGGCATCGAGGTGCTCCGCTCACGCGGCATCCCCTTCTGGACCATCTCGGTGATCAGCGAACTGACGCTGGCCCACCGGGAGGAGTACCTGTCCTTCCTGGAGGACGTGCGGCCCGCGTCGGTCGGGCTCAACCCGGAGGAGACCGAGGGCGAGCACCGCTCGGAACTGTTCGGGCGGCACGGGTTCCGCGCCGCCTACACCGACTTCCTGGCCGAGATGTACCGCTGGCAGGAACGCACCGGAATTCCGGTGCGCCGGTTCACCGCCGCGCGGGAGGCGATCCTGTCGGCGGGCCTGGGGACGCGCAACGACCAGGTCGAGCCGCTGTGTCTGATCTCCGTGGACACCGACGGGCGGATGAGCAGCTTCTCGCCGGAGCTGCTCGGCTGGAAGGCGCCCGACTACGACGACTTCGTCCTGGGAAACGTGCTCGATCCCGACGTCACGCTGGCGGTGGCCGACTGGTCGCCGGGGTTCCGGCGGCTGGCCGCCGACATCGAGCGGGGCCGGTCGATGTGCCGTGACACCTGCTCCTACTTCCGGCTGTGCGGCGGCGGCGCCGCGGTCAACAAGTGGACCGAGAACGGGACGTTCGCCAGCACGGTCACCGGCTCCTGCCAGGCGAACACGATGGCTGTGGTCGACGTGGTGCTGGGGGCCCTCGAAGTCGAGGCGGGCGTGTGAAGGGACCTGACGGTCCGGTGCGAATTCACGGGCACTGCCGCCTGGACGAGGACGCGATCCGGGCCGCTCTGCGCGAGGGACGAGCCGAACGGCTGGTGGACGCGGGCGGCGCCTTCGTCATCGTCGCCCGGGGCGCGGCCGAGGACGTCATCGTCTCGTCCCGATCCGTCGCGGTCGCCTACCATCACGGTCGCGCGGCGCACGGCCGTCGCCTCGCGGACGTCGCCGCCACGCTGCCCTTCGCGTGGAATCACCGGGCCGTGGCGGACTTCCTCGTGTTCGCGCATCCGCTCGGGGACGACACGTTCCATCCCGGCGTCCGGCTGGTGCCTCCCGGTTCGGTGAGCATCACGCGCGGGGACGGCGGGCTCGAATGCCGGCCCGCACCACCCGAACCCGGCCCCGCCGAACAAGGCGCGGACGCGGCGGCGCGCGCCCTGGTCGACGCCGTTCGCGGGGACGCCGGTGCCGAATGCGGCCTGTCGATGTCCGGTGGGCTGGACTCGCGGGTGCTGCTCGCCGCGCTGCTGCGTCTCGGGCACCGTCCCACGCTGTTCGTCTCCGGAGTGCCGGGCTCGTTCGACCGGGAGGTCGCCTCGGCCATCGCCCGGCGCTACGACCTGCCGCTCGTGGTGACGCGGGTGGAGGCGCGGACGTTGCTGGACGGCTCCCTTGACGGCGACGCCGCGGGCATCGGGCTCCTCCCGTTGACCGGCCGCGCGGGCCTGGAACACCTCCGCGTCGCCGCCGGAGACCACGGCCCGCCGATTCTGCTCGGCGTGGGCGGCGAGTACGCGCGCGGCTACTACGCCGCGGGCCGTGGGCTGTCCGCCCTCCGTCAGGCGGCGTTGCCGGGACGGCACGCCACCGAGATCGTCACGCGCCGATACCCCGTGCCGCTGACCCCGCGCGAACTGGAGATGGTCCATCCCGCGCTGCGCGACGCCCTGCACCCGGAGGCGGTCCGGGACCGGGTCGCCTCGACGTCACGCGCGTCGGGGTCGGCGTTGGACCGGTCCGACGAGTTCTTCCTGACCCAGTACGCCCGGCACAAGATCAGTGCCGAGCTGGCTTCGCTGGACGGGCACGTCCGATGGCGGGCGCCGTTCCTCGACCCCGGCTGGGTCCGGGCCGTCCGTGCGCTGCCCCGGCGCTGGAAACTCGGAAGTCGGCTGCACCGGTACTGCGTGGCGCGCCTGTGGCCGTCGCTGCTGGACTTCCCCGAGGCCGGGGCCTCCGCCGGGACGCTCGCCCGCAGACCCCCGCCCGCCTACTGGCTCACCGGAACCCGACACCCGCCCGGCCCGCACTACCTGGATCAGCGGATGTTCCGTTCCGGGCCCCTCGTCGACCTCGTCCGCGAACACCGCGACAGCTTGGAGGACCTCGTGCAACCTGAGTTGATCGACGCGCTGGCCGCCGAGCAGGCCGCCGAGGGGCGACGACCGCATCTCACCTTCGGCCTGCTCGCCCTCGGCCTCTACCGGCGGCGGGTCCGGCAGCTCGCCGGCGACCACCGGGCGGTGTCATGACGTCCGGCGTGGTCGACGAGCTGCTGCGCGCCTGCGCGGAACCGGTGGAGCCGACCGGCCCGAACGTGCCCGCGCTGCTGGCGGCACTGACCAGGGCGGGCCAGGTGGACACGGCGATCAGCGGCGCGGACGCCGTCATCGAGCCGGGGCCGCGGATCGCGGCGCTGTGCGCGATCGCCCGCGTCCTGGCGGGACGGGACCCGTCCGGCGAACTGGTGCGGACGGCGCTGCACCGCTCCGGCGACGTCCCCGACCCCTGGTCGCGCGCCGAGGCGCGGCGCACGATCGCGGTGACCGCGGCGATCTGCGGCGACGTCGACGAGGCCCTCATTACGGCCGACACCATCGGTTTCAGCGAGCACCGGATCACGGCGCTCGCGCGGATCTCGCGACGGCTGAGCGCGGCGGCCCGTCCCGGCCGCGCGCACGAGATCGCGGTCGCGGCGCGGCGACAGTGCGAACGGGTGGAGTACCCCGGCCGGGAAGTCACGGCGCTCACGGAGGTGGCCATCGCCCTCGCCGCCGCCGGAGACGTCGACACGGGCACGGACGTGGCCGGTGACCTGGGCGATCCATGGGCCCGCGCCGAGGCCCTCACCGGCATCGCCGTCCCGCTGGCCCGTGCCGGGGCGACCGGACGCGCCCAGGAGATCGCCGCGCGGGCCGTCGCCGCCGCCCGCGACGTCCCGTACCTCGCCTGGCGCTCGGAGGCCCTCGCCGCCGTCGCCGACCTCTACTTCCGGACCGGGAACCTCGATGTCGCCGTCCCGCTGGCACGCGGAAACGAGGACCCGCTGTGGCGGGCCGACGCACTCCTGCGCGGCGCCGCCCGGCTCCTGCGCACGGGCCCGGACACCCCCGCGGAGCGGCTCGCCGACGAGGCGCTGACCTCGGCCGACGGGATCGGCCACGCATGGTGGAACCCCGCCGCACTGGCCGCCTACGCCGCCGCGCTGGCGTCCACCGGACAGGTCGACCGGGCACGGCGGGCCGCCGCCCGCGCGGGCCGGCCCGAGCCCCGCGCCCGGGTGCTGACCCGGATCGCCCACGAGCTTCCCCGTGAGGACGGCGACGGGTTCGAGTCGCTGGCGGCCGAGCTGCTCGACTGCTGCCGAAGGATGGCCGACCCGGTCGCGGCACGGCGGGCGAGCGTCGACCTCCTCACCGCCTGGCCGGGCCTGCCCGGCATGGGCTCTCAGGACGCGGGCAGCAGCTTGACCAGCTCCGGTTTGAAGAGCCCCTTCACCCGTGCGTAGGGGATGGGGAAGCTGTAGGCGGCGGTGCGCCTCAAGTCGAAGGGGTCACCGGCCACACCGAGGTTCTGTCCGGTGAACACGAGGTTGAACTGCTTGTCGCCGAAGAACGGCTGCGCCCAGGGAGGAGACTCCGGACGTCGCGCGGCCAGGTGAAACGCCTCCCGGTTGAAGGGATTGAAGAAGCCGCCCGTGCCGGTGTAGCCGCGCCGTACTTGCAGCTTCTCCTCGCCTTCCGGGATGGCGTTCCACAGGCGCATCATTCCCGCGTCGTTGTACGAGGCCGGTTGGAACACGTCGTCGGCCGTCAACGCACGGCCGGTGCGCAGATCGACGGTGACGGAGAACCCGGGAAAGTAGCGCGGTACCTCGCCGCACCTGCGCTGGAAGTCGGGCACGTAACGAACCGACACCAGCGTCGGCCCAGTCAGCCCCTTGACCACCCGGGTGCCCAGGAGATTCCTGCCGTCACCGCAGGCGGCCCGCAGGGCGGGGGTCCGCGTCCAGTACTTATAGAAGTCGATGGCCTGGTCGAGCGGGACGCGCAGTGCCTTGTTGGCGGCGGCCTGCACCGACGCGTCCTCCATGCCCTTGATCTGCGCGTACTGGCCGTTCTGGACGCGCAACACCCGGTCGGGATGGTCCTGGTTCAGTGTGGCCAGGGTGACCACGGGTGCCGTCGCGGCCTCCGGACGGGTCGCCTGGTAGGCGACGACGCCCACGGTGCTCGCCGCCGTCGCTCCCGCGACGACCACCGCGGCCTTGGCCACGGTCGCCTTGGCCAGAAAACCCGAGGACGTCTGGGCGACACCACTCGCACCCCCGGCCCCCGCGCCCCCGGCCCCCGCTCCTCCGGCTCCCGCGCTCCCGGCTCCGGCCGTCCCGGTACCGGCGGCGCTCATCGCGGCGCCCGCCCCGGCACCTGCCGCCACCGGCGCGGGCAACCCGGCCGCGATCAGCGGGAACAGCAGGGAGAGCGCCGCCGCGGTGGTGGCGAGGGTACGGACACCGCGCTGCTCCCAGTCGTGCCCGTACGCGGTGCGCGCCGTCTCCTCCAGGTCCGCGACGAACTCCAACGCTCCCGCGTGGCGCTCATCCGGGTCCTTGGCCATGCCCCTGGCGACCAGCGGCCGCAGCGGCTCGGGAAGGTCGTCCAACGGGATGGGCGCCGCGAGATGTTCGTCGCGCAACCCGTCCGCCGTCTCGGCGCCGAACGGGCGCATCCCCGCAACGCACTCGTAGAAGACGCAGGCCGCCGCGTAGACGTCGGTGGACGGTCCGGCCTCCGCGCCCAGCCACTGCTCGGGCGCCATGTAGAGCGGCGTGCCCGACCGCGACGCGGAACCGGCGACGGACGCGATGCCGAAGTCGATGAGCTTGCTGCGCCCGTCCTCGGGCACCACCACGTTCGCGGGCTTGTAGTCGCGGTGGACGACCCCGACCGCGTGCGCCGCCGCCAGCCCGAGCAGGGACCCCTTCAGGACGGTCAGCGCCGCCGTCGGCTCCAGCCGCCCGTACTCCTTGAGGATCTCCTTCAGCGAGACGCCGTTCACGGCCTCCATCACGATCGCGCTGCCCTGCGCGCTCTCGACCAGCTGGTACAGCCGGGCGACATGCGGGCTGGACACCTGGGCCAGCATCTTCGCCTCATGCCGCAGCCCGGCCAGGGTGGACTCGTCCGCCCGCGCCGAAACGTATTTCACCGCGACCGGATGACCCGATTCCTCATGCTGCGCCAGGACGACCCGTCCCTGCGCCCCGGCACCGAGTTCCCGCACCTCACGGAACCCGGAGATCTGCCAGTTCCCCACTTGCTCTCCTGTAGCCCGAACGACGGTGGCGCGGTCCTCAGTTGTGGCAGGTCTGTTCGGCCAGGTCGAGGACCAGTTCCTGGACGCGTCCGCCATCGATCAGGAACGTGTACACCGCCTTCGGATTGCCCGGCACGACGGTGAACGAGGCGTTCGGGCCCTTCCGCAGCTTCGGATACGCCTTCTCGACCTCGGCGGTGGACGATCCGAGCGCGATGCCCTCGGGCGTGCGCATGTCCTCCACGGCGAAGATCGACGCGATGCCGAGTTCGGCGGAGAAGTACCCTCCGGCGCTCGACTTCTTCTGGGGGAACTTCCTGAGGTCGAACGTGCCGCACCCCATCGCGCCCGGCGGCTCGGTCTTGACCGTGATCAAGCCGGTGGACTCGGCCTTGTCCCTGCTCATCCCGAGTTGGACCGTGCCGTACCCGGTGGGTCCGAGAAAGACCGGCCCGTCGGGTGCGGTGCCCGGCGAGGCGGAGGCGGACGGAGTGCCGCCCGCGGACGACGGGCTTGCGGCGGCCGTCGGACCGGCGTCCGACCCGCCGCTTCCGCACGCACTCACCACCACCACACCGGCGACCATCGCGACCACGAAGCCCGAACGTCGGTACATGCCCCATCCTCCCCGCAACCGATCTCGGAGCATTTCACCACTTCGCGGCCGTCCGGAATGCCCGATGAGGTGCCGATCACATGACCGTTTGTGGCTAAAAGACTTGGTGTTCCGCGGTCGGCGGAACGGGGGAGACGCGACGGCGACGCCGACTTACGATGTGCGCATGGCCGAGACCACCCGTCCCGAGACCACCCGTCCGCGTACGCCCGATGACGAGACGACGCACGAGCCGGACCCATCGCGCCGACCGACCGAGCCGCTGTGGCGCGACGCCCTCGGCCAGTGCCTGAGGGGGCTGCGTCTCGACCGCGGTGAGACGCTGGTCGAGACCGCCCGCCGCGCCGGGGTCTCGCCGCAGTACCTGTCCGAGATGGAACGCGGCGTCAAGGAGCCGTCCAGCGAGATGATCGCGGCGGTGGCCGGTGCCCTCGGCACGACGCTCGGCGACCTGACGCTCGCGGTCGCGACGGGCCTGCTGGCCGCGCCGACCGGAACCCCGCCGATGGGCGCGACCTGCCAGGCCACCGCCTACGCCCTGGCCGCGTAGGCGCGTCCCTACACGCCGACGGGCTGCCGCTCCTCGATCACGTGGTCGATGAGGCCGTAGTCCAGCGCGGTCCTCGCGGTGAACACGCGGTCGCGGTCGGTGTCGGCGCGCAGCGTCGCGGTGTCCTGCCCGGTGTGCCGGGAGAGGATGCTCTCGATGTCGGCGCGCACCCGGACGACCTCGTCCGCCTGGAGGATCAGGTCGGGGATCGCGCCGCGGCTCTGTCCCATCGGCTGGTGCAGGACGACGCGGGTGTGGGGCAGCGCGGCGCGTTTGCCGGGGGTGCCCGCGGCGAGAAGCACGGCGCCGACGGCGACCGCCTGCCCGACGCATGTCGTCGCGACCTGCGGACGGATGTAGCGCAACGTGTCGTACACGGCCAGCATCGCGCTCGGGTCCCCGCCCTCGCAGTTGATGTACAGCTGGATGTCGCGTTCGGGGCTGTCGGACTCCAGGTACAGCAGCTGCGCGACCAGGGCGTTCGCGACTCCGGCGTCGATGGCCGTGCCGAGGTAGATGATCCGTTCCGTCAGCAGATGCGAGTAGACGTCCATGATCCGCTCACCGCGCGGGTGCTGCGCGATGACGTTCGGGATCGTGTAGGTGCTCATCGGAGGGCTCCTTCCGAGGGGAGGCCGAGCCCGGCGGGGCGGCGGTCGGACGGCACGAGTTCGTCGAAGTCGCTGACGATCGCGTCGACGAACCCGTAGTCGAGCGCTTCGCGCGCCGTGTACCAGCGGTCGTGCAACGAGTCCTCGAAGACCCGCTCCAGGGATTGGCCGGTGTCCTCGGCGATGAGCCCGAGCACCGTGTCGCGGGTGTGGCGCAGGTCGCCCGCCTGAAGTTCGATGTCGACGGCGGCCCCGGCGATCCCGGCGGAGCCCTGGTGCATCAGCACTCGGGAGTGCGGCAGGGCGAGGCGCTTGCCGCGCGTCCCGGACGACAGCAGGAACTGCCCGGCGCTGTAGGCGATGCCGAGCACCACCGTGGACACGTCGCACGGGAGGAGCCGCATGACGTCGCGGATCGCGAGCATCGACGGCACCGACCCGCCGGGGGAGTGGATCCACAGCGCGATGTCCCGCGACGCGTCCTCCCTCGCCAAGGTGATCAGTTGGGTCATCAGCAGCGTGCCGTTGTCGTCGTCGAGCGCGCCGTCGAGGACGAGAACACGTTGCTGGTACAGCTCGCGCCGCGCTCGTTCGTTGAACAACGGGATTACCTGTTCCTCGCTCATGCCTTCACTCTGCGGCGACGCGCGCACCGGACACAGACATATCCGCCCACGGCAGATCCGCTCACAGCAGCGAGCCCCGTCCGGCCGAACGAGGAGGTTCCGAAGTCCGGGGCCGCGATGACCTGTGACGACTGATCAGGTTAGGCTCCCCTTATTCGGTAGCCGATTTCGGAGGAAAGTGGTGCTGACCGGACTCGGCGGACGTTGATGAGCGCGGTCAAGGAGAAGCGGCTCGCGTCCGGTCCGGCGTCCGGGGTCGCCTCCGGAAGCGCGGCGACGCGCCGACGGCGGGTCACGGGACTGGGTGTCCTCGTGGCGCTTCTCGCGGTCTCGGTCGCCGCGTCGCTGGCCATCGGGGCGCGGTCGTTGAGCCCCGGCGAGGTCTGGCACGGACTGTTCGCCGCCCCGGACCCCGACCAGCGGCTCACCGAGATCAGGCTCATCGTGCGAACAGTGCGGGTGCCCCGGACGGTCCTCGCGGTCGTCGCGGGTATCGCGCTGGGAGTCGGCGGCGCGCTGATCCAGGGATGCACCCGCAACCCGATCGCGGACACGGGACTGCTGGGCGTGAACGCCGGTGCCTCGTTCGGAGTCGTGTCGGTGATCGCCCTGTTCGGGTTCACCAGCCCGTTCCAGTACGTCTGGTTCGCGTTCATGGGTGCGGCGGCGTCCGGCGTGGTCGTGTTCGGGCTGGCGAGCATCGGCCGGGGCGCGGGCAACCCGCTGACGCTCGTCCTCGCCGGGCAGGGGGTCGCGGTCTTCCTCGCGGCGATGACCACGGCGATCGCGCTGTCGGACCGGCAGTCGCTGAACGCGCTGCGGTTCTGGAACGCGGGCACCGTGGCCGGTGTCGGGTTCCGCGTCATCTGGCCGGTGACCGCGTTCGTCGTGGTCGGGCTCGTCCTGGCCCTGGCCACGCTGCCCGCCGTCAACCTGCTCAACCTGGGGGACGACATCGCGCGGGCGATGGGCGTGAACATCGCGGTCAGCCGGACGGTCGCCATCGTCGCCATCACGCTGCTGGCGGGCGCGGCGACGGCCGCGTGCGGCCCCATCGCGTTCCTCGGACTCATGGTGGCCCATGTCGCCCGCTACGTGACCGGGCCCGACTACCGCTGGCTGGTCCCGTACGCGGGGCTGCTCGGCGCGGTCGTCCTCATGGTGTGCGACATCGTGGGCCGCCTGGTCGTGCGTCCCGGCGAGCTGGACGCGGGCATCGTCGTCGCGCTCGTCGGCGCCCCGTTCTTCGCGGCCCTGGTGTGGCGCGGGAAGTTCAGGAACGCATGAACGACACCGACCTCCGACGGCCCATCACGCCCGGCGTGCGACTCGGACGCGTGTCGTTCGTGTGGCGCCCTTGGAACGTGCTCGTCACGCTGCTGCTGGCCGCGGCGACCTTTCTGGTGTTCTGCCTGTCCATCGGCGCCGGTGACTTCCCCATCGCCCTGCCCCGGGTGATCGCCACGCTGTTCGGCGGCGGCGAGCGGTTCGACCGGTTCGTCATCATGGACCTGCGGTTGCCGCGCGCGCTGGCCGGGCTCGTCGTGGGCCTCGCGCTCGGTGTGTCGGGTGCGATCACGCAGTCCCTCGCGCGTAACCCGCTGGCCAGCCCGGACGTTCTGGGCATCACCCAGGGCGCCGGTGCGGTCGCGGTCCTGCTGCTGACGGTGTCGGGCGGCACGACCGCGGCGATCGCCGGTTCGGTGGGCGTGTCCGCGGCGTCGCTCGCGGGCGGTCTCGGCACCGGACTGCTGGTCTACCTGCTGGCGTGGCGGCGCGGAATCGACGGCTTCCGGCTCATCCTCATCGGCGTCTCGGTCAGCGCCCTGATGCAGGCGGTCACGACATGGCTGCTGGCCACGGCCGACATCACCGACGTGGCCCGCGCCCAGGTGTGGCTCATCGGCTCGCTGGACGGCCGGTCATGGGACACGGTCACGGTGGCGCTCGGGTGCACCCTCGTCCTGCTGGCCGTCGTGGCCGGTGCCGCGTTCCAGTTCAGGCCGATGCACTTCGGTGACGAGGTCGCCGCGGGACTGGGCGTCCGGTACGCGACGGTGCGCGCGGTCATGTTGCTGTGCGCGGTACTGCTGGCCGGTGTGGCGGTGAGCGCGGCGGGCCCGGTCCCGTTCGTCGCGCTGGTGACACCACAGGTGGCGATGCGGTTGGTGCGCTGCCCGACCCCGCCGCTGCTGGCGTCCGGGCTGGTGGGCGCGGTGCTGCTGATCGGTTCCGACCTGGTGGCGCGGACGTTGTTGCCGGTCACGCTGCCGGTCGGCGTGGTCACCGCGGCGATCGGCGGGCCCTTCCTGGTCTATCTGCTGGTGCGGGCGAACCGGAGACAGGTGGTGTGACGGTGAGACGAAGGCAGACCAAGGTGGACCATGCGAACGACCCGGCCCTCGGAACCGACGAGGCCGGCGCCGCGCGTCTCGCCGCCCGGGACGTCGCGGTCGGCTACGGCGGCCGGACGGTCATCGACGGTCTGGACGTGCAGATCCCGTCCGGCGTGATCACGACGATCATCGGACCCAACGGCTGTGGCAAGTCGACCCTGCTACGGACGCTGTCGCGGCTGCTCAGGCCGTCCAGGGGAACGGTCGTGCTGGACGGCGCCGACATCGTCGGCCTCAAGACGAAGGACGTGGCGAAGAAACTCGGCCTGCTTCCTCAGGCGCCGGTCGCGCCGGAGGGGTTGACGGTGGCCGACCTCGTCGCGCGGGGCCGCCACCCGCACCAGGGCTGGCTACGGCAGTGGTCGTCGGACGACGCCGACGTCGTGGAGCGCGCCCTCGCCATGACGGAGGTGTCGGACCTGGCGGACCGTCCGGTGGACGCGCTGTCCGGCGGGCAGCGCCAACGCGTCTGGATCTCGATGATCCTGGCGCAGGGCACCGACCTGTTGCTGCTGGACGAGCCGACGACGTACCTCGACCTGGCGTACTCGATCGACGTCCTGGACCTGGTGGACGACCTGCACGAGTCGGGCCGCACCGTGGTGATGGTCCTGCACGATCTCAATCTGGCCGTGCGCTACAGCGACAACCTGATCGTGATGAAGGCGGGCTCGATCCTGGCGCAGGGGCATCCACGGGACGTCATCACCGCCGAGCTGCTGCACGAGGCGTTCGGGCTGCGTGCCGAGGTGATCGACGATCCGGTGGGGGACCGGCCGCTCATCGTGCCGATCGGCCGCGCCCACGTCCGTCCCGACCTCGCCGACCCGGCCGGAACGACCGTGAGGGACGCAACAGATAGTTAGGTGAGCCTACCCTAATTCGCCCTGCTAGGGTGTTCCCGCCTTGATCAGGCAATTAGGACAGTACACAATCAAGGATTGCGCATGCCCCTGCAAGCAACGACCCTCACGAGTTCCTGGCGGCGGTGGGCGGCGATCCTTTCCGCCGTGATCCTCGGCACGAGCCTCCTCGCCGGATGCGGCTCCGACTCGGGCGACGACTCCGGCGACGGCGCCCAGGGCACCGCGGGCGGCGTGTTCCCCGTCACCGTGGAGCACTACTTCGGCACCACGAAGATCACCAAGGCGCCCAAGCGGGTCGTGTCCGTCGGCTACACCGACGACCAGGCCATCCTCGCGTTCGGCATCAAGCCGGTCGGCATGGTCGACCAGTACCCGAACCCGCCGGGCAAGACCCCCGACATCAACACCCAGTGGCCCTGGGTGAAGGACAAATGGGGCGACACCCGTCCCGAGGTCATCATGAACAACGGCGACTCCGGCCCCAACTTCGAGAAGATCGCCGCGCTGCGTCCCGACCTGATCATCGCGGTCTACTCCGAGATCGACCGGGCCGCCTATGACAAGCTCTCCAAGATCGCCCCGACGGTGGGACGGACCAAGGCCGAGAAGGAGCCGTTCAGCGCGCCGTGGCAGGACAACGCGGTGCACATCGCCAAGGCCCTCGGCAAGGAGGCCGAGGGCACCAAGATGGTCGGCGACATCCAGGGCAAGCTCGACGCCGCCCGTAAGGCGCACCCGGAGTTCGCGAACCAGACCGCCGTCGTCATCTCCTGGTACAAGAACAAGATCGCCCCGTTCACCACCACCGACGTCCGGGGACGGCTCGTCACCGGCATCGGCTTCAAGGGCGCCACCGAGATCGACAAGATCGCGGGCGGGAAGTTCTTCACCGAGCTGTCACCCGAGCGCATCGACCTCATCGACGTCGACCGCATCTTCGTCGTCAACGACAAGGCCGACCAGGAGGGCCTGAAGAAGTTCGAGCTGTTCAACAACCTCACCGCCGTCAAGAACGGGAAGGTGTCGTACCTGCTGGACAGCGAGGGCCCGGCGATCGGCGCGGCCATGTCCCAGGGCACGCTGCTGTCCCTCCCCTACGCGATCGACGAGATCGTCGAGTCGGCCGCGTAGGTGCATGGGCGCCACCGGCACGCGCCTCGCCCCGTCCGTCCTGCACACGGCGACCGGGCGCGAGGCCACGCGATGGGTCGCCGCGCACTGCCGTGAGACGCCCTGGCTCACCGCCGCCGCCGTGCTCACCACGGTGGCCGGGGCGGCGTTCCAGGTACTTCCCGTCCTCCTGCTGGGCCGGGTGGTCGACAACGTCGTCGAAGGCGCACCACAGTCGACCCTCATCACGATCGGCGCCCTTCTCCTGGCCGCCGTGCCGCTCGGCACGGCGGCCACCGCCGTGTCGACATACCTGATCGGACGACTCGGCGCGGACCTGCTCGCGCGGCTGCGGGAGGGCGCCGTCCGCGCGGTGCTGGGCATGCCGAGCGCGCGGATCGAACAGGTCGGCAGGGGTGACGTGCTCTCCCGCGTCGGCGACGACGTCGCCGTCCTGTCGAAGGGCATCCGCACGGCCGTCCCCACGGTCTTCTCGGCGGGGGTGCTGGTCGCCATCGCCATCGCCGGAATGTTCGGCCTCGACTGGCGCCTCGGCCTGGCGGGCGCCGGTGCGCTCCCCGCCTACGCGCTGGCCCTGCGCTGGTATCTCCCCAGGTCGGCGCCGCTCTACCAGCGGCAACGCGCCGCGCAGGCCGACCGCGCCCAAGAGTTGATCAGCGGCCTGGAGGGCATCGACACCGTCCGGGCGTACCGCCTTGAGGACGCCTTCCGCGCGAACGTGACCCGCGAGTCATGGCGGGTGCGCGATCTCGGCATCGAGGTGTTCCGCCTCTTCGGCCGTTTCGTCGGGAGGGAGAACCGCGCCGAGTACATCGGACTCGTCCTGATCATCGTGGTCGGATACGCGCTGCTGGAGGCCGACGCCGCCACCCTCGGCGACGTGTCGGCGGCGCCGCTGCTGTTCCACCGCCTGTTCAACCCGCTCGGCTCCATCATGTTCACCTTCGACGAGGCCCAGAAGTCGGGCGCGAGCCTCACCCGTCTCGTCGGGGTGCTGAAGGAGGCGCCGTCCGGAAACCTGGTCGGCGATGTCCCGTCCACGGACATCGCCGCCCTCCCGGTCATGGTCGAGGGCCTGACGTTCACCTATCCCGGCAATGAAGAGCCCGTCCTCCGGGACGTCACCCTGACGATCCCGGCGGGCGGCTCGCTCGCACTGGTCGGCGCGACAGGCGCCGGGAAGTCGACGCTGGCCGCGCTCATCGCGGGCATCGGCACCCCGCAGTCCGGATCGGTGTGCATCGGCTCGACCGACCTCGCCGAGTTGGACGAGGCCGGGGCGCGTTCCCTGGTCAGCATCCTGACGCAGGAGACACATGTGTTCTCCGGCTCCCTCGCCGACGATCTACGCTTGGCCGCCCCGAACGCGTCCGACGACGAACTGATGGACGCGTTGCGCACGGTCGGATGGGTCGACACGCTCCCGGACGGCCTGAACACGCTGGTCGGCGAGGGCGGCGAACGTCTCGACGCCACCAAGGCCACCCAGATCGCCCTGGCCCGGCTCGTCCTGAACCGGTCGCCGGTCGTGGTGCTGGACGAGTCGACCGCGGAAGCGGGCAGCCAGGGCGCCGCCGAACTCGAACGGGCCGTCCACGCCGCCTGCCGGGGCCGCACCACGCTGTTCGTGGCCCACCGTCTGACCCAGGCGACGGCGGCCGACCGCATCGCCGTCCTGGACGCCGGACGCGTGGTGGAGCAGGGTACCCACGACGAACTGGTCGCGCTCGACGGCCGGTACGCGCGCCTGTGGCGGGCCTGGCGGGCGGGCGGCTGAACACACGATGACACCCACCGGAACCTCGATTCTCCGAACCGCGCTGCGCCGCAACGCCGCCCCCATGACCTGGGGCACCCTCCTCCTCGGCCTCTACCAGGCGGGCGAGACCGCCTTCCCCATCGCGCTCGGCCTGATCGTCGAACACACGATGCGGGACCGGAGCCTCGGCGCCCTCGCCCTCTCCATCGCCGCCCTCGGCGTGATCATCACAACGGTCTCGTTCTCGTGGCGGTTCGGCATGCGCATCCTGCAGAAGGCCGGGACGACGGAGGCGCACCGCTGGCGGGTCCGGGTCGCGGCCCGCGGACTCCAGCCGGTGGCCCGCGACGTCGACCTCAAGTCCGGTGAAGTGCTGACCATCGCGACCGAGGACGCCGACCAGACCGCCGACATCATCGAAGTGGTGCCGCTGCTGGTCAGCTCACTCGTCGCCGTCCTGATCGCCACGGTCGCACTGGGTCTGGCCGACCTCGGCCTCGGCCTGCTCGTGATCGTCGGGACGGTCGGGCTGCTGACGATCCTGAGCGTCCTGTCGAAACGGATCGGCTCGTCCACCCGTGAACAACAGGCCCGGGTGGCGCGTGCGGGCGCCAAGGTCACCGACCTGATCACGGGCCTGCGCCCCCTGCACGGCTTCGGCGGCAACCACGCCGCGTTCCGCTCCTACCGGACGGTCAGCACGGAGGCGAGAAACCAGGCGGTCACCGTCGCGAGGGCGAACGGCGCCTATGCGGGCGCCGCCCTGGCACTGAACGCACTCCTCGCCGCCGCCGTGACCCTGCTGGCGGGCCACCTCGCGTTCCAGGGCCAGATCACCACCGGAGAACTCGTCATGGCCGTGGGGCTGGCGCAGTTCATCATGGAACCGTTGAAACTGTTCTCGGAAATGCCGAAGTACATCATGGTGGCCCGCGCGTCCGCCGAACGAATGGCCCTGGTCCTGGCCGCGCCACCGGTGATGACGCCGGGCTCGGACCGCCCTGACGCCGACGGCGGCCTGGAGTTGGACGGCGTCCAGTACGGCTCCCTGCACAAACTGAGCTTCCACGTGCCCGCAGGCAAGTTCACGGCCATCGCCGCCTACCAACCCGGCGCCGCGGCAGACCTCCTGGCGCTCCTCTCCATGAACGTCCCGCCACACGCCTACGAAGGAGCGATACGAGTCGGCGGACGGGAAACAGCGGACCTGTCGATCGAGGCCCTCCGCGAACACCTGCTGGTGAACCCGTCCCATGCGGAGATCTTCGCGGGCACCCTCCGCACCAACATCGACCCTTCCGGCACTGGCCGTCTGGTCGACGAGGCCGTCGAGGCGTCCCTGCTGACCGACGTCGTCGCCCTTCACCGCGAGGGCCTCGACCACGCCGTCCGCGACCGCGGCGCGAACCTCTCCGGCGGCCAACGCCAACGCCTCTCCCTGGCCCGCGCCCTGGCCGCCGACCCGGCCGTCCTCGTCCTGCACGACCCGACGACCGCGGTCGACGCCGTCACCGAACAACTCATCGCCCGCAACCTGGCCACCCTGCGCCGTGGCCGCACCACAGTCGTCCTCACCAGCAGCCCGACTCTCCTGGACGCCGCCGACCGCGTGCTCGTCCTGGACGACGGCGCCATCACCACCGAAGGCACCCACCGCATCCTCCTCAACACCAACCCCACCTACCGCCAGGCCATAACCCGTTGATCACAGAACGCGGCGCAAGCCAACCTTCCTTGGAGAACGGGCGTCCTATCGAGCAATCGAAGTCTCCTTGCGCGACGGAGGTCCAGAATGCGCGCATTAATTGGGGGTTCGCTGACGCTCGTCATGTCGGCCGCTTTCGTCGGAGTGCTCGGCACACCCGCTTCGGCCGCGTGTGACACCGCCTGGGGGTCGTTACGCAAGGGCACACTGACCGGCGTCGCGAAGGGGCCGTTGGAGCGAGTCCGCACCGGCCGCCACGCCTGCTATGACCGTCTGGTCCTCGACGTCGCCCAATCGGGCTTCGGCCATCGCGTCCAGTACGTCGACCAGGTCTACATGGTCGCCTCCGGCGAGCGGGTCCCGCTGCGCGGCGGCGCCAAACTGGAAATCATCGTCCAGTCGCCGGTCGAGTCGGGGTACCCGTCCACCTCACCCGATCTGGCCGACATCTCCGGCTACACCACCTTCCGGCAGGTAGCGGGCACGGGCGCATTCGAGGGCAAGGCCACGCTCGGCGTAGGCGTCCGGGCCCGCCTCCCATTCCGCGTCTTCACTCTCCCCCGCGACGGCGGCGGCACACGCTTCGTCGTCGACGTAGCCCACACCTGGTAGCTCACCCACGCCCCGACCGCCGCTGGGCGTGATTTCAGATGCCTTCGGTCTCAGCGCTGGTGAGAGCCGTGTAGATGCGCGAAGGAAGAGGCTGCCCGGTGGTGCTCTGCCAAAGGGCACGCAATGTGTCGATGCCCAGTTGCCGGGTTAGGCCTGATCTCAGCACCTGCGGCGGCGGATCTCGGTCGCAGGAGACCAAACGGGAAGTTCGGACCGGTCGTGATCGACTTTTTGGGTGCGGGAACGGGCCAACCTTCGGCGGACATGGGACGTCTCTATAAGCACTTGGTTTGGTTCGCGCGATGGAGGTCCACTATGCGCGCACTATTCGGGGGTTTGTTGACCCTCGTCCTGTCAATCGCTCTCGTGGGGGTGCTCGGCACGTCCGCGTCGGCGGCGTGTGACACCCCATGGGGGTCCCAGTCGAAGGGGACCCTGAGCAACTACTCGCAGGGGCCGCTGGAGCGGGTCCGTACCGGCCGTCAAACGTGTTACGACCGGCTGGTCATTGAGGTGGCCGGGTCGCGCTTCGGCTACCTCGTCGGTTATGTCGACGAGGTTCACCAGGAGGGTTCGGGCAAGCCGGTGCCGCTGCGCGGCGGTGCCAAGATCCGGATCATCGTCCAGGCGGCCGCGGCGCCCGGGTTCCCGGCCGTCTCGCCCGAGCTGGCCAATGTCTCCGGGTACAGCACGTTCCGGCAGGTGGCGGGGGCGGCCTCGTTCGAGGGGCAGACGACGATCGGCCTGGGTGTGCGGGCGCGTCTGCCGTTCCGGGTCCTCACCCTCCCACGTGACGGCGGTGGCACGCGGCTCGTCGTTGACGTGGCCCACGCCTGGTAGTCCTGTCCGGTGGGTCGCGCGCTTTCGCGCGGCGGACGACCCGATCCTGGCGGCGGCCCGGTTCTCGTGCCGGGCCGCCGTCAGGCCGTGTGATCAGCCGTAAGAGTGCGGGGCTCGAAATCAAGGTCCGCTATCGGACAGATCGCCGGTTCACGCTCTCTGGTACCTCTCTGACGTTTGATCTAATTTGAGGTCAGGTCTCCTGCAAAGGACGGATCTCCGTTAAAGGCGGTCTTCCGCGACGATGAGCGCACGTGTCTCGTCGTCGGCCCCGATGAGAAGGCATATCGGTCCGGTGCGGCCGAGGTTCGGGGGCGGCAGAGAGGTGATCCTGTGATTGCGCGCACGCGGGTGGGAACGGCCCTGATGGTCGCGGTGTTGGTCGCCGTGATCGGCGCGTCCGGGCCGTTGACCACGGCGGATGGGGTGGCGGCGACATGGCCCCAGACCCCGCAGGTCGATCCGCCCCCGCTGCCCGCCGATCCCAGGACGCCGCAGGAAGAGCTGGACAGGCTCGGGATCAGCGGTTACGCGGATCGGATGAGCGTCCGGCCCGGGGAGTCCGTGACGTTCAGGGTGAGCACCAAGAGCCCGGCGTTCCGGGCGACGATGGTGCGGGTGGTGCACGGTGACGCCGATCCACGCGGGCCCGGGATCAAAGAACAGGTCGTCGAGTCCGACGTCAACAAGCAGTACCCGGGCCGGTATCAGACGTTGCCGCTGGGGTCGTACGTGACCGTCCCCGACGATGGTGACCTGCGGCCGGACGGTGATTTCACCATCGCGGCGTGGATCGCGCCGACGACCGTTCCCGGTTCCAAGCTCAACCCCATCGCCTTTCAGCGGACGCCGGTCGGCACCGGTGCGGTCCAGGGGATCGTGACGAAGTGGTCGGAGGCGGAGCAGACCGGGTACGGCATGGTCGTGGATCGGGACGGCGGGCTGGGCCTTCGGCTGGCCGACCGGTCCGGGCGCGTCCACGCGGTGAGCACCGGGGTGAAGATGCAGCCGTGGGCCCCGGCGCTGCGTGGGGTCGAACCCCGTGGGGTGGTTCGGCCGCAGCACGTGAACTCCTCCGGCTGGTACTTCGCCGCGGTCTCCTACGACGCGGAGTCCGGCAAGGTGCGCTTGTACCAGCAGCCGCTGTCCGGGCATCCCAACACGTCCGAGGCCGTCGTCACCCGGACGATCGGGGCCCGCGGGTTGAAGAACGCGACCGTCCCGTTGCTGATGGCCGCCTACCAGGGCGCCGGCGACCGTCCGGCCGGGTTCTACAACGGCAAGATCGATGCTCCGAGGGTGTACGACCGGGCCCTGGACGACCGGGAGATCCGCGCCCTGCGACGCGGCGGACCGGCCGGTGGGGCGGTGGCGTCCTTCGACTTCTCCAGAAATATGGACACCGACCGCATCGTGGACACCTCGGGCAACGGACTGCACGGGCGGGCGGTCAACCTGCCGGTCCGGGCCGTCACCGGCCACAACTGGCAGGCCGACGAGCAGGACTTCAAACGGGCGCGCGAGCAGTACGGCGCCATGTACTTCCACGATGACGACCTGGGCGACGCCGCCTGGAAGCCCAGTTTCTCCTGGCGGGTGCCCGACGACGCCCGCAGTGGCGTGTACGCGGCCAAACTCGAGGCGGACGGACGCGTCTATCACGCCACCTTCGTGGTGCGTCCGAAGAAACCCGTCTCGAAGGTCGCACTGCTGGTGCCGACGTTCAGCTACCTGGCCTACGGCGTGACGGGGCCCTTCGTGAACGGGCTGAGCCAGTACTCGCAGCACAGCGACGGCAGCGGAGTGGTCTACTCGTCGAGCCTACGTCCGATCATCAACATGCGTCCGTACACCACCGGGCCCAAGGGCGAGGGCAGGCCGTGGCAGTTCGAGGCCGACACCCACATCTTCGACTGGCTGGAGTCCACCGGCCGCAACGTCGACTACATCACCGACCACGACCTGCACCGGGAGGGCGGGAAGCTGCTGGACGACTACAAGGTCGTCATCACGGGCAGCCATCCGGAGTACACCTCGGAGCCCATGCTCGACGCTCTCCAGGGCTGGCTGAACGGCGGCGGTCGCCTCATGTACCTGGGCGGGAACGGCTTCTACTGGGTCACGCCGCTCGATCGCACCGGTACCTACACAGAGGTGCGCCGCCACGACGGTACCGAGGCATGGCAGGGCGCCCCCGGCGAGCACTACCACAGCACCACCGGCGAGTACGGCGGCCTGTGGCGGTTCCGTGGACGGCCCCCGCAGCAACTGGTCGGCGTCGGGTTCACCGCTCAGGGGTTCGGGTCCCGGCTGGGCACCGGCATGTACAGCCGTCCTGTCGTCCGCTCGCCCGAGAGCCACGACCCTAAGGCCGCGTGGGTCTTCGACGGCGTCAAGTCCACCGGTCCCATCGGCGACTTCGAGTCCCTGCAGAGTCCGGGCGGTCCCATGGGAGAGGAACTCGATCGTGCCGACTACGCCCTCGGGTCCGCCGACAACACGATCGTCCTGGGGACGGGCAGCGGCTTCGGTGACGAGTATCTGTTCGTGAAAGAGGAGAACAACACCGCCAACCTCATGGAAGGCGGCACCGTCAACTGGCTCGTCCGCGGCGACGTCGCGCTGACCCACTACCCCCGAGGAGGCGCGGTCTTCTCGGCCAGTTCCATCTCCTGGGCCGGAAGCCTGTTCTTCAACAAGTACGACAACGACATCGCCACCATCACCGAGAACGTCCTGGACGCCTTCACCGCCGACGGGCCGCTCCCCGGCACCGGCTGACCGGATCCCCGTCCGTCCGTCGCCGACCTCGGAGGCCATGTGTACGTATCGGTACGCGGCGTACCGCAAGGTGGGAGATCGACGACCCGGGTGCCCCGGGTCGTCGTCGTCCTCGGCCTGGTGAGCCTGATCACCGACGTGTCCACCGAGATGGTGACGGCCGTCCTGCCGCTGTTCGCGACCCTCGCCCTGGGCCTCACTCCGCTGGCGTACGGTCTGCTGGACGGTCTCCACCAGGGCGCGACCGTCCTGGTACGGCTGCTCGGCGGCTTCTTCGCGGACCGGCTGCGACGTCCCAAGCTCGTGGCGGGCACGGGGTACGCCCTCGGGGCCGCCGCCAAGCTGATGCTGTTCCCCGCCGGGGGCCCGGCCGCCCTGTCGGCGGCGGTGGCGGTGGACCGTGCGGGCAAGGGCCTGCGGACCGCGCCACGCGACCTGCTCATCGCCACGGCGGCTCCGCGGGATCGGCTCGGCGGATGCTTCGGCGTGCACCGGGCCCTGGACGCGACCGGTGCGCTGCTCGGCCCCGTCGTCGCGTTCGGACTGCTCGCGCTCGCACCGGGCGACTTCGACATGGTCTTCGTCGTGTCGTTCTGCGTCGCCGTTCTCGGTGTGCTGCTGTTCGTCCACCGCGTCCCGGAGCACCGTGCGGAACGTCCGGCCGGGCCCGGCGGCTCGCGACCGATCTCGGTTCGCGACATCGCGTCCCTCATGCGAATCGGCGGGTTCCGGCGGTTGCTGTGCGCCGCGGCCCTGTTGTCGGCGACGACGATCGGCGACACCTTTCTCTACCTCGTCCTGCTGCGCAACGAGGCGGTCACGACCCGCTGGTTCCCCCTGTTGTTCGTCGGCACGAGCCTGGTCTATCTTTCCCTGGCCGTGCCGCTCGGCCGCATCTCCGACCGCTGTGGCAGGAACCGCGTCTTCACCATCGGATACGGGTTGCTGCTGTGCGCGTATCTCACGGCGATGCTCATCGACGGGACGACGGGGGCCGCGCTCACCCTGGTGTTCCTCGGCGCCTACTACGCGGCGACCGAGGGCGTGCTTTCCGCTGCCGCCGCGCCGCTGCCGCCCGCCGAACTGAGAGCGACCGGGATCTCCGTCGTCCAGGCGGCGGTGGCGGGTGGACGAGCCCTCGGCGCGGTGACGTTCGGCGCGATCTGGACGGCCGCCGAGAGCGACACCGCCGTGCTGGCCTTCGCCGCCGCGCTCACGGTCGCCCTGCTCGCGGCCGTACCGATGATCACACGGAAGGAGGCTCGATGATCCGGCACGGCGCCAGAGACGGCAGGATCATGATGGCGATCGCGATCCTGGTGACGGCCGTGGCCGCGGGCTGTGTCGCGTCCTCGGTGCTGCGCGCCCGCGCGACCGGCGGGGACGGCTCGGCGGAGCTGCCCGACGGTCGCCAGATCGTGTTCCGGTCGCTCCGCCCCGGGCCCGCCTTCGGCCACATCGCCGCGGTTCCGGCCGCCGAACCGCGCGGCGAGCGCGTCGTCCTCCCGACCCGCTGCGAACGGACCGCCGCCTCGGCGGCCGGGGGCCTGTGCCTGCGGCAGACGCGCAACCCGGTCCGGCTGTTCACCGCGTCCCTGATGGACGACCGGCTCCGCCCCGGGAAGGAGACGCCGCTCAACGGGATCCCGAGCCGTGCCCGGATCTCCGAGGACGGCCGCTACTACGCCACGACGGCCTTCGTGACGGGACACTCCTACCTGTCGGACGGCTTCTCCACCGAGACCGTCATCGGTCGGATCGGTGGCGACCCGGTCGGCAACATCGAGCAGTTCACCTTCATGCTGAACGGGCAGCCGAACGGGAACGTGGACCGCAACGTGTGGGGTGTGACGTTCGTCCCCGGAGGGCAACGGTTCTTCGCGACCGTCGCCACGCAGAACCGCAGATACCTCGTCGAGGGCGACATCGGACGGCGCACCCTCACCGCTCTGCGCGAGAACGTCGAGTGCCCGTCCCTGTCCCCGAACGGTCAGCGCCTGGTCTACAAGAAGCGGACCGGGTCCAACTCCGACGTCTGGCGTTTCCACACCCTCGACCTGGCGACCGGCGTCGAGGCCCCGCTCGCGGAGACCCGCAGTGTGGACGACCAGGCGGCGTGGCTCGACGACGACCACGTGATGTACGGGGTGCCCAAGGGCGGCGCGGGTGGCCGCAACGCCGACGTGTGGGTCGTTGCGTTGCGCGGCGGCGCTCCCCGCATCCTGATTCCCGACGCCGACTCGCCCACCGTCCGAACCCCGTCCCCGGCCCGCCTGGCGCCCTGAGAATTCGCGTCAGCCGCGGCCGAGGACGCAGAACTCGTTGCCCTCCGGGTCGGCCAGGACCGTCCATGGAACGTCGCCCTGGCCGAGGTCGACGTCGGTGGCGCCCAGGCCCCGCAGCCGGGTCACCTCCGCCTCCTTGCCGTCGATCGGCTGCGGCAACAGATCGATATGGACGCGTTTCCGCGCCGTTCGCGCGTTGGGCGTGCGGCGCAGTTCCAGGTACGGGCCGACACCGTCGGACGAACGCAGCATCGCCCGATCGTCGGTCACCTCGTGCAGAGTGCAGTCCAGCGCCTGGTTCCAGAACTCGGCGAGGGCCCGTGGGGCGTCGCATTCGACCACCACCGCGGCGATCTGCCCGGTGTCCCGGTAGATGTCCCGGGGCTCCAGCACGCGGAACTCGTTGCCTTCCGGGTCGGCCAGGACCGTCCAGGGCACGTCGCCCTGACCCACGTCCAGGGACGTCGCGCCGAGATTCTTCAGCCGCGCGACCAGCTCCGCCTGATGGGCCTCGGAGGTGGTGGCGAGCTCGAGATGGACGCGGTACTTCACCGTCTCCGGGTCCGGGACGGCGACGAAGTCGATGTAGAAGGCGGCGGGATCGGGCCAGGTGAAGCCGGTGGGTTCGACATTGGTCACGCCGGGCGCCTCGCTGGAAACACCCCAGCCGAGCGCTTCCGCCCAAAACCGGCCGAGCGCCTCGTCGTCCCGAGCCTTGTAGTTCACCTGAACGAATCGCAGTGACATGCCGACGATCATAGGCCCGCCCACCCGAGAACCCACGCCCGCCAAAACGGTGTAGCGAAAAGCATGGTTCTGGACGACTGTTCTTTGCGGCGATTTAAGAACGTTTCTCGCTCTGTACGGGCACCGGTGGGATATCGGCCAGGCAGGAGGTGTCGCCGACTCGGAGGTTCCGGACGAATGCGCTCTCGATGCCCGCCACGCGACCGCTCGGCTCCTTTTCCGGCACGTGACCCACGTTGGGCACCTCCACGACGGTGGCGCGACGGAACTGGCGTGCGGCCAGCCGACCGTCCTCCGTGGGCGTGTTCGTGTCCAGGTCGCCGGACACCACCAGCACCGGCACATCGGGAAAGGGACCGCCGGTCGGCTCGATCGGACCGTGCCGGTCGGGCCATCGGATGCAGGCGTTGCCGATATCGAGAGAGACACCGGTCCACGCACGTGCCCCCGCGCCGGATAACCAACTACATCCTCCGCAAAACCCTGCGTCCGGGCCAAGGCCGCGGGTCGAATTCGTGAGCATCGGAGTTGTTGAAGTGCTCAATTCGAAGGTCATCTGCTCCTGCTTCTTTCTGAAGTGTTACTAAAGGACTGCTTGGGTGAACGAGGATTGTGGGAATTCATTGCGTGAGGGGTGGTTGATAAGGGCACAATGACGTTGGTGTAGGCGTCCGAGTGGCGTTTGGTCGACGTGTATCCGCAGGTGAGAGGGCTGATTTTGGAGTCCCTGGTAGCGACCGTCCTTGCGGATATCACGCTGGTGTTCGTGTTTTCGTCCCTGCTTGCGGCGGGGGCGCAGCGGTTGCAGCAACCGGCTGTCGTCGGGCAGATACTCGCCGGTGTGCTGTTGGGGCCGACCGTGCTCGGGCGGCTGTCAGGGGACCTGTCCAACTATCTGTTTCCCGAGCATGTGCTCTCGTATCTCGCCGTGCTGGCGCAGGTGGCCATCGTCATTTTCATGTTCTCCGTCGGCTACGAGATCGAGTTCGGGGCGCTGCGGGGGCACGGCAGGACCGTGCCGGTGTTGGCGGTCGGGGCGCTGCTGGTGCCGATGAGCCTCGGCATGCTCGCTGTGCTGATCTTGGAGCCGTCCTTCGCGGCCATCGGCGAGGAGTCTCAGGGGCGGTCGTTCGTGCTGTTCATGGGGGTGGCGACGTCCATCACGGCGTTGCCCGTCCTCGCCGCGATCGTGCGCGAGCGCAACCTGGCCGGGACCGTCACCGGGACCGTGGCGATGGGCGCGGCGGCGATCATGGACGTGTTGGCATGGCTGACGCTGGCCGCGGCGCTGATCGGCACGGGCCATTCGGGCGGGCTGTCCCTGCCGGTCAAGCTGCTGCTGATCGCGGCCTTCCTGGCCGTCATGTTGGGCGTGGTGCGTCCCCTGCTGGCCTGGTGGAGCGGGCGCAGTGAGGCGATCGTGCGCAACCAGCTGCCGGTCGCGTTCGCGCTCGCCATGGGCACCGCGTGGGCCACCGCGAAACTCGGCCTGCATCCGGTGTTCGGCGGCCTGCTGGCGGGCGTCGTCATGCGCGGGAGGGGCGGCAGGCCTGATCCGGACGTGCTGCGCACCATGGAGCAGGCCGGGAACCTGCTGCTTCCGCTGTTCTTCGTCACCACCGGTTTCTCGTTGACCATCGACGCGGTGCACGGGCACGGGGTCGTTCTGCTCGTGGTGATCACAGTGATCGCCTGTGCGGGCAAGTTCGGGCCCGCCTACTCGATTTCGAGGCTGAGCGGTCTTGATCCCCGCCGGTCGGCCACCGTCGCCACCCTGGTGAACACCAGAGGGCTCACCGAGCTGGTCGCGCTCAATGTCGGGCTGGAGGCCGGAATCATCGGCGAGCAGCTGTTCACCATCCTCGTCCTGATGGCGTTGCTGACGACGCTCATGACCGGGCCGCTGCTCGCGGTGATAAAGCCGCTGAAGGTGGAGCGGCCGGCGCTGCCCGAGCGGCTGACGAGTTCCTGAGCCGGCGCGTCAGCGGTTGTGCCCGCGTTTTCGCGCGGCGCTAAAGGTGGGCAAGCCCGCCTTTAGGGGCGTTGTCCAAGATCGGATGCAGAGAATTCGGATCCGGTGGGAGCAGGCGATGTCGCGAGGCAACGTGAAAAGGGCGGAACCGTGAACGTCGGTGAACCGGCGACCGTCGGTGGAGGCCGGACGAGGCTTCCGGCCGAATTCGGCGATTGGTGGGCGGAACGGCGGGCGGCGCACCGGTTCGAGGTGACGGGCATTCCGTTCGAGGAGCTCGACGGCTGGCGTTTCGAGCCCGGCGGCAATCTCGTCCACGAGAGCGGACGGTTCTTCACGGTCGAAGGGCTGCGGGTCCGGGGCGAGGACGGGTCGGGCTGGGACCAGCCGATCCTGCACCAGCCCGAGATCGGCATCCTCGGTCTCCTGGTCAAGGACGTCTGCGGGGTCCCGCACTGCCTGATGCAGGCGAAGATGGAGCCGGGGAACGTCAACGGGTTGCAGCTTTCGCCGACCGTCCAGGCGACGCGCAGCAACTACACCCGGGTGCACGGCGGCGGCCGGACCCGGTATCTGGAGCATTTCTGGGGGCCGCGGCGCGGGCGGGTGCTCGTCGACGTGCTCCAGTCCGAGCAGGGCGCCTGGTTCTGGCAGAAGCACAACCGGAACATGATCGTCGAGGTGGACGGTGACGTTCCGGAGCATCCGGACTTCCGCTGGCTGCCGCTGCCCGAGGTGCTGCGGCTGCTGAGCGTCGAAGACCTGGTCAACATGGACAGCCGCACGGTTCTCGGCTGCCTGCCCAGGGACCTGCTGCCGGCGTGGTCGCTCGCGCGGGCGGACCTGGGGTCCGTGGACGCGTTCGGTGCGGCGCTGCGGCGTTCCTATGGCGCGGCGGGGCGCCCGCTGTCCGCCGTGACGTCCCAGCGTGAGCTGGAGACCTGGCTGCTGGACGCGAAGTCGCGCGGCCGTTGGGAGACCCGTCTCATCCCGCTGTCGGAGGCGTCCGGCTGTGACCGCGACCGGGACGCGATCACGGTCGGCGACGTCCCGTTCCGCATCATCGCGGTCCGGGTCCGGGCCGGTAGCCGCGAGGTCACCCAGTGGTCGCAGCCGATGCTCGAACCGCACGAGCAGCGGCGGGCGGCGTTCCTGGCCCGGTCCACCCGGGGCATCCTGCACCTGCTCGTCCAGGCGCGCTTCGAACCGGGGCTGCTGGCGAAGGTGGAGCTCGCGCCCACGGTCCTGCTTCCGTCACCGGACGCCCTCGCCGGTCCCGCGCCGTTCCTCCACCAGGTCGTCTCGGCGGACCCCGCGCGCATCCGTTTCGACGCGAGCCTGTCGGAGGAGGGCGGGCGCTTCTACCACGCGCGGACCCGCTACCAGGTGATCGAGGTCGGTGAGGACTTCCCCCTGGAGGTTCCGGAGAGCCACGCGTGGATGACCGTCCACCAGCTCATGGAGCTGGTCCGGCACGGGCAGTACCTCAACGTCGAGGCCCGGACCCTGCTCGCCTGCCTGCACGGCCTGACCTGAACGAACCGCCGGACGACATGCCCGTCGCAGGGGTATTCTTGGCGCGCCCTGCCCCTCCAGGCCGCCGTTCCATGCTTCCCGCACCCGAGGGTGACCCATCTCACGCGGTGCCGCGGCGCCGGTGGACGCCCTCTTCTGGGGGACCCCGTGTCCGTTCTAGGGGGGCGAGACCCCGGCATGTGACCGCCACGTGACCGCGCCGTGGTCGGCCACATCGCGGGTCTGGCCGGTGACCGGTTCGCAGCACCCCGGTGACCTCGGCCCGTCAGGTGCCGCCGACCCCTACGGCACCGGCCGGAACCCCTAGCGCCCCGGGTCTCTAGGGGTCCGCTTGGCCCACGGTTACGGGTAGCTAATCGCCGCGCCGGGACTCCATTATCGATTCCGGAGCCACCCCCCGCCGAAGAACGCGACGAGTTCGCCCGGTCGGGGCGGCGTCCACATGTCAGGGAATTCTCTCGACGCGGGAGGTCATGTCATGGACGGCCCCAGCGATTCCGTCACCCACGATGCCGCCGTGGACATTCTGTTGACCGGCGGTCCGGCGGACATTCCGGAGACCGTGCGCATGCGGCGGGAGGTCATCACCGACCGCAAGATCAAGATCAGGCATCGGGCCGGTTACGAGCATTTCGAGAAGTCCGACACCGAATCCCGGGACGGCGACCCGGGGCCGGTGGTCTTCCGCTGGATCATGCGCACCAGCATCGCCGAATAGCACACCGAACGGGGACCGACTCAGTGCTTACAGGGGGACGAAGAGTGTGTGTGCGGAAAACAATCCTCGGACGAATGTCGGAGGGAGCGTGATGGCGCGGACCATCAGCGAGGAAGCCAAGTGGATCCGGAACTTCCACGCCTGCCCGGGAACGAGCGTACGGCTGTTCTGCTTCCCGCACGCGGGCGGATCGGCGACCCGCTACTTTCCGTTGTCGCGGTCGCTGGCTCCCGAGATCGAAGTGTCGTCCGTGCAGTACCCGGGCCGCCAGGACAGGCGCACGGAACCGTATCTCGACAACATTCCCGAGCTGGCGGACCGCCTCTTCGAGGTGCTGCGCGGCGCGGTCGACCGGCCGTTCGCCATGTTCGGCCACAGCATGGGCGCCGTGCTCGCGTTCGAGGTGACGCGGCGGCTTGAGGACGCCGGCGCCCCCGGGCCGCTGCGCCTGTTCGTCTCGGGCCGGCGGGCCCCGTCCCGGCACCGTCCGGGGACCGTCCACCAGCGTGACGACGCGGGGATCGTCGCGGCGCTTCGCGAGGTCGGCGGGACCGATCCGAGGCTGCTGGAGGACGAGGAGATGCTCGCCACCGTGGTGAGCGTGACCCGTAACGACTACAAGGCGGCGGAGACCTACCGCTGGTCACCGGGGCCGCCGCTGTCCTGCCCGGTCACCGCGCTGGTGGGGTCCGACGACCCGCAGACCACCGTCGACGAGGCGGCGGCCTGGAAGGAGCACACGACCGGGGAGTTCGACCTCCAGACCATGCCGGGGGGTCATTTCTACCTCGACGAGCGCCACGCGGACGTCGTCGACGCGATCCGCGCCGGTGTCCGTGCGGTGGCCGGGGTTCGTTCGACAGATGGGGGCGTTTCGTGAGGTACGAGGTTCTGGGGCCGCTGCGCGTGAACGACGGCGGGGAGTTCTCGTTCATCAGCGCGCGGAAGATCGAGACCGTGCTGGCGGTGCTGCTCATCCGGGCCGACCAGGTCGTGGCGCCGGAGGAGTTGATGGCCGAGATCTGGGCCGACCGGCCGCCGCGCCGGGCCACCGCGGGCCTGCACGTCTACATCTCCCAGCTCCGCAAGTTCCTGCAGCGGCCGGACCAGGACGGGAACCGGATCGTCACCCGGCCCGCGGGCTACCTGCTGAACAAGGGCGGCGACGACATCGACTTCCACGATCTTCTGCGGCTCGCCGACCAGGGCCGGGCCGCGCTGCGGGAGGGACGGCGCGAGGACGCGGAGGTCCTTCTGGAGGAGGCGCTGGGGCTCTGGCACGGCCCCGTCCTCGGTGACCTGCGGGGCGGTTCGGGCGACGTCCGCTGCGGGCCGATCGTCGAGGGCTTCACGACGTGGATGGCGGAACTGCGGCTGGAATGCCTCGAACTGCTCGCCGAGGCCCAGTTGGAGATGGGCAGGCATCGTGAGCTGGTCGGACGGCTCTACTCGCTCACCGCGGAGAACCCGCTCCGCGAGTCGTTCTACCGCCAGCTCATGCTGGCGCTCTACCGGTCGGAGCGGCAGGCGGACGCGTTGAAGGTCTACCACTCGGCCCGTGACACGCTCCGGGACGAACTCGGCCTGGAGCCGTGCCGGGCGCTGCGCGAACTGCAGCAGGCGATCCTGGTCGACGACCGGGAACTCGATCTGCTGGCGGTGTCGTCCGCGTCGTGAGGGTGCCGCGAGGGACGGGCGCCGCGGCGCCCGTCCCTCGCGGCCTCATTGCCCGTCCCCCTGCGCGGCGAGGCGGTCGGATCGGCTCCGACCCTCCTCCTCCTGCGCCGCCTGGGGGGCCCGTCCATCGGCGGGGGCATCCGGGACGGGTCGCGGGCCGTCGAAGGACACTCGTGGCAGCACCCGCTCCAGCCGGCGCGGGATCCACCAGTTGGCCCGGCCGAGCAGGTGCATGATGGACGGCACGAGCATCGTCCTGAGCACGAACGCGTCGAGCGCGATGCCGGCGGCGAGACCGAATCCGACCTCGGCCAGGACCCGCTGTCCCGACAGCACGAACGCGCCGAAGACGCAGATCATGATGGTCGCCGCCGCGGTGATCACCCGGCTGGTGTCGGTCTGGCCGACGATCACCGAGCGCCGGTTGTCGCCGGTGCGCTCCCATTCCTCGTGCACGCGGCTGACGAGGAACACCTGGTAGTCCATGGAGAGCCCGAACAGGATCGCCAGCATGAACACCGGCTGGAACGCCTCGATCGGGCCCTGGCCGAGGTCGAGTAGGTTCTCGCCCCAGCCCCACTGGAAGACCGGGACGATCACCCCGAAGGTGGTGCCGGCGGCGAGCAGGTTCATCGCGGCCGCGGCGACCGGGACCAGCACGCTGCGGAAGGCGACGAGCAGCAGCAGCCCGCCGAGCACCACGATGACCGCGACGAACAGCGGCAGCTTCGCGCTCAGGCTGGCGGAGAAGTCGTCGGTCAGCGCCGTGGAGCCGCCGACCAGGACCTGGGTCCGTCCGCCGCGTTCCGCCGCCGGGACGACGTCCTCGCGGAGCCGCTCGATCAGGTCGGACGTCGCCTCGTCCTGCGGTGACCCGGTGGGGACGACCTGGACGACGCCGACGGAACCGTCCGGGCTCAGCGTGACCGGGCTCGCCGCCGCGACCCCCTCGACGCCGCGGACCTGGGTGCTCAGCCGTTCCAGCACGGCCTTGTCCGCGGGGGAGCGGACCTCGGCGACCAGCTGGAGCGGGCCGCTGAACCCGGGGCCGAAGGCGTCCGCGAGGAGTTCGTAGGCCTTCCGGCTCGTGCTGGACTCCGGCTGGGTGCTCTGGTCGGAGAAGCCGAGGCGGAGCGAGAACACCGGCAGGACCAGGACGACCATGACGACGGTCGCGGTACCGGCCAGGACCGCGGGATGGCGGGCGCCGAACTCCGCCCACCGCGCCCACACCCCGGTGCGGGGCTCGTGCCCGCTCTCCGGTCGCCGGGGGCCGTCGGCCGCGAGCCGGCGCCGCTGGCGGCGGCTGAGGACCCGCGTGCCGAACAGTCCGAGCATCGCCGGCAGCAGGGTGACGGCGGCGATGACGGTGAACAGCACGATGATCGACGAGGCGACGGCCATGCCGGTGAGGAACGACATGTTCAGCACCAGCAGCCCCATCAGGGCGATGCAGACCGTCCCGCCGGCGAAGACCACGGCCCGGCCCGCGGTGCCGAGCGCGGACACCGCCGCCTCCTCCGTGCCGAGGCCCCCCTGGAGCCCGGCGCGGTAGCGGGTCACGATGAACAGCGCGTAGTCGATGCCGACGCCGAGGCCGATGAGGGTGCCGAGGGCCGGGACGAACGTCGCGATGTCGAGGGCGTGGCTGGCCAGGCCGATCGTCATCAGCGCCGAGCCCAGCGCCAGGAGCGCGATCGCGATCGGCAGCAGCATCGCGAGCATCGACCCGAACGCCAGCAGGAGGATCACCACCGCGGCCAGCAGCCCGACCAGCTCGCTGACGTTCCCGCCGCGCTCCTCGGCCTGCACCAGGGACACCGCCGGGCTGCTGATCTCCACCGTCAGCCCCGTGGTGCGCGCCCCCTCGACGGTGCCGAGCAGGTCCTTCACGGTGTCGCGGGACAGCTTGTCGCCCTGGACGTCGAAGTTCACCGTCGCGAAGGCGGTGCGGCCGTCCTCGCTCGTCTGGCCGGCGCCCGCGGGGACGTAGGGGCTCGTCACCTCCGCCACGTGATCGAGTTTCTTGATCTCGTTGAGCGCGTTCGTCATGCGCGCCTTGACGGAAGGGTCGCCGACCGATCCCGAATTCGTCCGCCATACGACGATGTCGGACTCGCCGCTCAGCGCGGGGAACGAATCCTCGAGCAAAGTCAGCGCCTTGGTCGACTCCGAACCGGGAAGGGAGAAGTCGTCCTTGTATTTGCCGCCCGCGGCGGAGGACCCGACGGCCAGGGCGACCAGCGCGGAAAGCCACAGCGCGAACACGATGAACCGGTGCCTGAAACACCAACGTGCGATGCCGGTCATGAGGTCCCTCTGGAATGCGGGTTTCGGTCGAGGTTCGAGAACCGCTCGGCCGGAGGCTCGGGTGACGCGATTACGGTGCCAGCCTAGGCTCGGACGAGCCCGCGAGCACCGTTCTGCGCTGCATTAACACCTAAAGTGGTGGGGCCCCTCCGAAAGATGCTTCTTTCGTAGGTATACCGGCGGACGCGTTTATGGGTTGACAGAGGGCAGGTGGCGTCGCCGCGAGTCCGGCGATTTCGCGTGTTCTGTGTCGCCCGGCCGTGACAACGCGGATTTCCGGCTCTTTCCGGGAGCCGGGAGCCGGGAGCCGGGAGCGGTGACGCGGTGCGGGTCAGGCGTGGGCGGCGCGGGCGCGGGCCGGACGGCTCAGCCGCCGGCGGGCGCGGTGGCCGCGCAGCAGCAGGCCGATCACCGCGCTCTGCGGGGTGCGGACGCCCCGGGCGCGCAGCAGCGACGCGATGCTCCACAACTGGGTCTCGCCGACGTGCAGGGGAGCGCCGTGCACGTCGTCGTACTCCACCACCTCGAGATCGCGGACATGCTCGCGCAGGAACCGCACGTCCCCGGCGGGGATGATCTCGTCGCGCAGGCTCGCCGTGGTGAAGACGGGGATGCGCAGCCCGGCGAGCTGCTCGCCGCTCAGCGCCCACGCGCCGAGATCGTCCTCGATGCGCGCCGCGGGTTCGCCGGTGAGGTGCGCGAGGGTGTCCACGGTGATCCGCGGCAGGGCACGCCGCCAGTCGGGGTCGGTGAAGAACGTGTGGACCGGCGCGCCGGCCGTGATGATGCCCTTGATCCGGTCGTCCTCCGCGGCGCAGTGCAGCGCGAGGTGACCGCTGAAGCTCAGCGCGATCGCGTAGGTCTGGCTGACGTCCGCGCGGCCGCTGACGGCGTCCAGCACCCGGGACAGCATGCGCCGACTGTCCGGCCCGTAGCGCAGCGTGTTCTCGCCGACGCCGGGCAGTTCGGTGACGAGGCCCGCCATGCCCAGCCGCCGCAGCTTGACCAGCGTGGGCGCCCACTGCTCCTTGACGGTGACGATCCCGCCCATGATCACCAGGAGGGGTTTGGGGGACGACGCAGACAGCCCGGTCGCCCAGCAGCGGACCCGGCCGCCGTCCATCTCGACCTCGACGCTTTCCAGGCCGCCGCGTTCGGCCGCCCACTGCCGGATCGACTCGACCGCCCGGTCCTGCGCCTTCTGCCGTGGCGGGCCGTCCACGTACGGGAATCGCGCCATGGCGAAGTACCGGCTGGCCTCCAGGTCGCGGCCACGTCCCGCGAGCAGTTCGGCCGCGCGGCACCATTCGCCCGTCCAGGTGCCGGGCCCGTCGCCCTCGTCGGTGGTGATGCGGCCCAGCAGCGCGCGGTAGCGCGGGATGCGCTGGCCGCGGGCGTGGACCTCCACGTACCGCTTCAGCTCGCCGACGTCGTTCATCGCTCTCCTTCGAGGGCCGGTGCCGGTGCGGCGCCCGGCGAGCCCGCGCCGAACGACTCCAGCGAATCCTTGATCTCCGCCAGTACGTCGGCGGCCTCCGCCCCGTCGATCACGCGGTGGTCGAAGGTGAGGCTGAGCCGCATCACCGGTGCGACGCCGATCTGTCCGTCCCGGCAGACCGGACGGTCGGTGACACGGCCGAGCCCGAGGGTGATGGTCGTGCCGCCCACGGAGTAGAAGCCGTCGACGGGACGGTGCCCGAGCGACGTCACGGCGAACGTCCCCACCGTCTCGGCGCGCTTGCCGAGCGGCCGCACCGCGAGCCGGTAGAGCAGCGTCCCGAGCGGCCAGGGAAGCCGGTGGAACAGCCGCACGGCCGCGAACTCCGGCATGGTCGCGGGGTCACCGGCGCGGAACCGGTCGAGATGCCGCTGCACGTCCGCCAGGTCCCGGCCGGCGAGATCGTCGATGACGGTCGCCAGCACGACCCGCTGCCCGCCCAGCGTCTTGTCCAGCGTGACCTTGCCGTTGACCGTGTCGTAGCGCGCCAGCCGTGGCCGGACGCGCCCGCGCACGGCGGCGTTCGCCTCCGGGTGCACCGCCAGCACCCGCGCGGCGGCGTGCAGCACGCAGGTCACGGTGGAGAGTCGGCCGCCCTCCGCGCGGACCCGTTCCCGGTGCCGCCGGACGGCGGTCATGTCGACCTCGGTGTCGAGGAAGACCGGGGCGATCACGCGGATCTCGTCGAGGAAGCGCAGCGTGTGGCGGCGTTCCCGGGGCACCGGTGCGGTCTTCACCTCAGGCCACCGTCAGCTCGTAGAGGTCCCGCAGCGTGGCCGCGCGCACCGCGTCGGGCAGCGACACCGGCCGGCCCGTCCGCCGCTCCAGGGCGCTGAGCAGGGTCAGCAGGTGGAGGGAGTCCCAGGAGGGGAGCCGGTCGAGCCGTTCGCCGGCGTCCTCGGCCGACACCGTGATCCCGAGCTCCTGGTCGAGGAGGGCGATGAAGTCGTCGATCGTGTCCACTAGGCGTCTCCTGCGAGGTCGGCGGGACGAAGTTCCTCGGTCAGCGTGATGTGGTCCGGGGTGTCCACGATGTCGGCCAGATCGTGCCGGTACGTGGTCGTGGGACCGTCCTCGGCGACCTGCTCGAAGCCGTAGCGCGGGTAGAAGTCCCTGGCCCCGTGGTTCTTGGCGGTCTTGCGGTAGTCGGCCAGCACCTCCTCGGCGCCGGTGGACCTGGCGTACCTGAGGATCGCGGCGAGCGCGGTCGGCTCGATGCCGCGGGAGAAGACCCGGCAACTGAGCAGGAAGTTCTCGATGTGGACGGTCGCGCCGACCCGGCGGGTCAGCACCGCGCCCACCAGGCCGTTGTCGCCGAAGCGGTCGCGGGTGCGGACGGCGAGCACGAGCGCGTCCGGGTCGGCGACCCGTTCCCGGACCTCGGTTCGTCCGAGCCGCAGGCCGGTGAGGTTGAACTGGTTGGTCCGCTGCGTGAGCTGCGAGATCCGTGCCGTGTCGGCGTCGTCGGCGGCGGTGAGGCGCACCTCGACGCGCAGCTCGTGGAGGTAGTCCTCGATCGACTCGAAGCCGTCCAGGAAGTCCTTGCGGACCACCTCGACGCGGTACCGGTCGACCCTGGCCCGGTCGTCGGCCGTCAGTTCCCGGGTGGTGAACCAGCCGTCCCGCAGGAGCCGGTCGAGGTGCAGTGCCGGTTCGCCGTCGACCCGGATCACCGTGACGCCGGGGAGCGAGTGCCGCACCAGCCCGCACTCGTAGGGGCTGTCGTCGACGAAGACGAAAGCGTCGGTGCCGATGTTGAGCGTGGCGGCGAGGTCGGCGATGCTCTCGTTCTTCGGACCCCAGCTCGCCGCGATCCGGACGAAGTCCTTCTCCCGCAGCGTCATCCCCGGATGGGAGTCGAGGACCGCGCGGACGGGCTCCAAATCGTTCTTGCTGACCGCCGCGAGCAGCACCCCCTGGGCGCCGATCTGCTTGACGACCCGTTGGAAGGCGCCGAACGCCTCCCCGCGCATGCCCTCGCCGATCTCGATGCCCTCCGGGCCGTCCTCGCCGAGGACGCCGCCCCAGAGCGTGCCGTCGAGGTCGAGCGCCAGGGCCTTCGCGGTGCGGCCGGTGAGGTGGCGGGCGATGTGGCCGACCTCGCGGGCGTACTCGGCGAGCAGCCCGGCGGACAGGTGCGCCTTCGCGTAGACGCTCTGCCGGAGATCGTCGGCGGGGACGCCGTCGGCGACCAGCGGGTCGAGGTCGAGCACGTAGACGCTCGGGCGACGCTCCGCCATCCGCAGCAACCGGGCGTTGGCCTCCCGCCACACCGCCCCGAGCCGGGCGCGGGCGAGATGGTCCACGAGCTGGGCCGGGAAACGGCGGGGCAGCGGGACGGTGTTGAGCACCAGCACGCCCCGCCCGGCGGCCTCGAACCGCTCCGCGAGCCCGTCGATGAGCTTGAGCTTCCGCTCCCACGCGCGTTCGACGTCGTCCGGCCGCCACGGGACCGGCACGTCGTCGAAGATGACGGCCGGGTCGAGCACGCAGGTCACCAGGTCGGGCCGGGCCGCGTACAGGCCGCTGTCCGGATCGCCGAGGTCGAACACGTAGCCGTCGAAGTCCCCGACGTGCGGGCGCAGCAGCAGCCCGTGCCTGGCCAGTTGCGCGGTCAGCGCGGGGACCAGGGCGGGCAGCGTTCCGTGGCCGGTGACGGCGACGGTGAGGGACGGGGTGTCCGGGTGCTCGGCGGTGACGTCGGCCGGGTCGAGCCGGGCCAGCAGGTGGCCGGCCTGGAGCAGTTCGGTGTCGGACAGGCCGGCCAGCAGGCCCGCGACGCGCGGGTACTCGGCGGCGAGCCGTCCCGTCCGGTGCAGCTCGCGCAGCGTGTCGGCCGGGCCGGGGGCTTCGGAGCCGGAGGCTTCGGGCATGGTGATCAGACCTTCTCCAGGGCGAAGCCCGCCTTGATCCATTTGCTGGACTCGATCGCGATGCCGATCGTCCGGTCGCCGCCGATCATGCGCGGAAGGGCCTGTTCCAGCTGGAAGAACGGCAGCGCGTTGCCGGTGTTGCCGATGTCGACGACGCAGCTGACCTCCTCGGCGGCGGGCAGCCCGAGGCCCTCGGTGATCCGCGCGGTCATCCGTCCCGAAAGCTGCGGCGGCAGCAGGTAGTCGACGTCGGTCTCCTTCCAGTCCAGCTCGTCGAGCAGCGCGTCCAGGACGTCGACGGCGAGCGCGGGGACGGACTCCTCGATCGCCTTGTAGTCCTCCACGACCGGGGAGCGGTCGGAGCCGCGGTCGCCACGGCCGAACCACTCGACGACCTGCCCCGGCGGCCGGTTCAGCCCGACCAGCCGGAGCAGCACGTGCCGGATCACCGCCGATCCCGGCGCGGGTTCGGTGCCGAGGACCGCCGCGCCCGCGCCGTCGCCGAACAGCAGCACGTTGACCTGTTCGGCGGACGGCAGGGCGGCGAAGTCCGCGGCCGTGTCGAAGTGCTTGGCGCTGTTGTCGCCGCCGAGGACAAGGGCGTGCCCGTCGCCGCGGGCGCGCAGCAGCGTGCGTGCCACGTCCAGTGCCTGGACGGCGCCGCAGCATCCCGACTGGAGTTGGTAGGTGGGAACGTCGTTGATACCGAGCCGTTCGGCGACCATGTTGACCGTCGCGGGCATGAGCTGGTCGGGCGACGCGGTGCCCATCACCACCAGGTCGATGTCGGCGGCGGTGAGCCCGGCGGACTCCAACGCCCGAGCGCCGGCCTGTTCACCCAGGTCGGCGAGAGAGTGGCGGGTCTCGCCTGTGTCCAGGTCGATGGCGAAGTGACGGCCGCGGGTGCCGATGAAGGAGTCCACCCACTCCTCCCACACCGACGGGACGCCGAGGCGGCGGATCAGCGTGGCGTTGTCCACCGGAGGGCCCGGAAGAGCCGTGCCGACGGAGCGGAGATGGATGTCAGGGCCGCTCATCCTGGTCCTTCCAGCACTGCGTGAATAAGGTCGCGGATTCTCATGGTCGACGGCGCCGCTTAAGCGGAACTAGGCCCGCGCTGACGCCCGCTCGCCGGGCTCGGTCCCGGTGTTCGCCGCGCCGAACCAGGCGGTGAGGGCGTCCCGGAGTCCGGTGCCGTCGGGCGTGGCGGTCGCCCAGGCGACCCGTCCGTCCGGTCGGAGCAGCAGCGCGGCGGCGTCGATCCGTTCGGTCGGTTCGGCGGTGACGGCGTCCACCCGGTCGTCCCAGCCGGTGACGCCGTTCGCGGCCATGGAGCCGCGGGACAGGTCGAGCAGGACGCCGCGTCCGGAACGCAGGCACGCGGCGACGCCCGTCGGCCCGTCCGGCGTCTCGATCGGGATGTCGGGGAGGCGGTGGCCGACCAGCGGATGGTCCACCGCGTTCGGGCCGGGCTCGTACCGGACGTCCATCCCGCCGACCAGCTTGACGAGATGCTCGTTGACCTGGTCGAGCCTGATCAGCTCGGCGAACAGTTCGCGCAGCGGCTCGGCGGCGGCCATCGGATGCATGAGCGGGATCTGCGCCTGCGTGGTACGGCACGCGCGGGCGCCGACCGGGTGGCGTTCGGCGTGGTAGGTGTCCAGCAGCGCGGGCGGGGCCCAGCCGTGCACGGCGGCGGCGAGCTTCCAGCCCAGGTCGACCGCGTCCTCGAGTCCGGTGCTGAGGGCCTGCCCGCCGAGCGGGAAGTGCACGTGGGCGGCGTCGCCGGCGAGGAACACGCCCCGGTCGCGGTAGGCGGCGGCGTGCCGGGTGACATGGAACCAGCGCGACAGCCAGCGCGGTTCGCCGAGCGTGACCTGTTCCCCGGTGACCTCGGCGATGCGGCGGCCGAGTTCGTCGAGCGTGACGGGCGCGTTCCGGTCGGGCGGCTCCACCCCGAACTCGGCGGTGGTCACCCGGAGCGTCTCGGGGCTGGACGGCGACACGGTGAACAGGCCGCCGGGATGGATGTGCGGGCCGAGCCGCTGGAACAGCTCGTCGCTCACCGCCAGCTCCCCGATCAGCCCGTAGAAGGGGGACTCGGTTCCCGGGAACTCGATGCCGGCGAGCCGCCGTACCGTGCTGTCGGGCCCGTCGCAGCCGACCAGGAACCGGCAGCGCAGAGACTCCTCCCCGGTCGCGGTACGGACCCGCGCCACGACGCCCTCGTCGTCCTGGTCCAGGCCGACGAGTTCGTGACCGCGCCGGACGTCCGCGCCCAGCTTCACGGCGTGCTCCTCCAGGCGCCGCTCCAGCGCCGTCTGGGGGAGGGCGTAGTTGTATTCGCGCGGCTCCTTCAGCGCGGTGGGGTCGAGGCCGAGGTGCGCGAAGAACGCGCGGGGGAACTCCATGCCGTCGCCGCGCAGCGCGTCCATGACGCCCCGCTGGACGAGCAGTTCGACGACGGTCGGGTTGACGGCCATGCCCGGCGAGTCGATCCGCGGTTCGGGCAGCCGTTCCAACACGATCGTCTCGACGCCCGCGGTTCCGAGTTCGCACGCGAGCATCAGCCCGGCCGGGCCCGCGCCGACGATGATGACGTTCCGGTTCATGACGTGCTCCTTGTGACGAGGGTGTGGATGTGGCGGGCGATCCCGGCGGGGGTCGGGTCGTCGAACACCGCCGCGGGGGACAGGCGCACCCCGACCGGGCGCAGCCGGGCGCTCAGTTCCAGCGCGGCGAACGACGACAGCCCGTGGTCGAGGAGGCTGGCGCCGGTGTCCAGCTCCTCGGGCGAGTCGAGGCCGAGCACGTCCGCGGCGTGGGCGCGGACGAGGTCGAGCAGCAGGGACGCGCGTTCCTCGTCCGGCGCCTCGCGCAGCCGCTCCAGCCAGGAGTCGTCCGCCGGCTCCTCGGTGCGGCTCAGGAGCCGCCGCGCCTCGGGAACCTCGCGGAACAGCGCGCCCCGGCCCTCGGCGGCCAGCTCCGGCACGAGGAATTCCCACGCGATGTCGGCCACGACGACGGACGCGGTCGCGGGGTCGGTCGCGCGTTCGAGGACGGTCATGGCGTACCGGGGCGGGATGGGGCGCAGCCCCCACGTGGTGTCCGCCTGCGCGTTCTCGTCCGAGGGGCCCCACGCCACGGTGAGGGCGGGGAGGCCGCGGGCCCTGCGCCGGTGGGCGAGCGCGTCCAGGAACGCGTGCCCGGCGGCGTCCGCCGCGCGGCCGGGGGCGCCGAGGACCCCGGCGGCCGAGCACAGGATCACGAAGGCCGACAGGTCGAGTTCGGAGGTCAGTTCGTCGAGGTTCGTGGCGGCTGCGGGGTCGGCGTCGTCGACCGCCACGTGCACGACGGCGGTGAGCGGTCGCGTCGCCGGAATCGACTCCGGCAGGCGGGCGAGCGCGTCGCGGTCGGTGAGGTCGCACGCCGTCCAGGTCACCTGGGCACCGAGCCCGGCCAGTTCGTCGGTCGGTTCGTCGGGCTCGTTCTTCCCGGTCAGGAGGAGGTGCGGGGCGCCGTGCTCGGCCAGCCAGCGGGCCGCCTCCGCCCCGGCCACGGTGTCGGCGCCGGTCACCAGGACGGTGCCGGACGGTCGCCAGGCCGCGCCGTCCGCCGCGTCCAGGGGCGCGCCCACCAGCCGACGGGCGAACACCCCGGACGACCGCACGGCGATCTGATCCTCGTCCGGCTCTCCGGCGAGCACGGCGCGCAGCAGATCACCGGCCCGCTGGTCCGGGTCGGACGGAAGGTCGACCAGCCCGCCCCAGCGCGGCGGCCGCTCGGCCGCGAGGGACTGCACCAGGCCCCAGATCTCGGCCTGACCGGGGTCGACCGGCGGATCGGACGGGCCCGTGGAGACCGCGCCGCGGGTCGCCGCCCAGATCGGAGCCCGGATCGCGGCACGGTCCAGCGCCTCCGCCAGCCGCCGTGTCGGTTCGATCCGGTCCTCGTCGAGCGCGAGGAGGGACAGCACGCCTTCCACGCCGGTGCCGGTGACCGCGTTCCGGAGGCGGTCGGCGAGTTCGTCCGGCCCGGTGTCCTCCGGACCCACGGCGATCTCGGCGCCGTGCTCGCCGAACGCCTCGGCGACCGTCTTCACGAGGGGGTCGCCGGCGTTCCGCCGCGGTGTCACCAGCAGCCATCTGCCCGCGGGCGTGCCGACCCGCGGGTGTGCCGCCGGGAGCCAGGCGATCCGGTGACCCCAGCGCGCACGCCGCCGCCGTGCCGACAGCGCGGGCAGCAGCGCGGCCAGCGCCGTCCGCTGCTCGCCGGTGATCCGGAGGTCGCGGGCGACGGCGTCGAGATCGGCGGCCTCGACCGCGTCCCAGAAGGGCGACTCCGCGGCGGGCCGTCCGTCCGCGCCCTCGGTGCCCGGCACGTCGATCCAGTAGCGGCGGCGCTGGAAGGCGTAGGTGGGCAGCGGGACGCGACGGGTGCGGGCCGCGCCGAACCACGTCCGCCAGCCGACCGGGCACCCGGCGGTGTGGACGGTGGCCAGCGCCGTCAACGCCGTGCGGACCTCGGGCCGCCGGGCCCGCAGCACCGAGACGGACACCGCGCCGGGCGACTCGCCGTCGTCGTCCGGGCGGTCCTGCGCCATCGCGGTGAGCACCGCGTCGGGACCCAGTTCCAGGTAGGTGGTGACCCCTTCGGAGCGGAGGGTCGCGATCGCGTCCGCGAACCGGACGGTGCCGCGGATGTGGTCGGTCCAGTAGTCGGGCGAGCGCAGCTGCTCGTCCGTGGCGATCTTCCCGGTGAGGTTGGAGACGATCGGAATGGCGGCCGGGGAGTAGTCGAGCCGCTCCGCGACGGCCCGGAACCGGTCGAGGATCACATCGGTGTGGGGCGAGTGGAACGCGTGGCTGACCTGGAGGCGGCGGGTCCGGTGGCCGCGCTTCTTCCACTCGTCGGCGAGGCGCAGGACGAGGTCGTGGTCGCCGGAGATGACGGTGGACGACGGCGAGTTGACCGCGGCGACCGAGACCCGGTCCTCGTGGCCGGCCAGGCTCTCGCGCACCTCGTCCTCCGGGGCGCGGACGGACACCATCGCGCCGTGCTCGGTGATCTCCTGCATGAGCCGGCCGCGGGCCGCGACGAGCGCGCAGGCGTCGGCGAGGGAGAGCACCCCGCCGACATGCGCGGCGGTGATCTCGCCGACGGAGTGTCCGGCGAGGTGGCCGGGACGGACCTCCCAGCTCTCCAGCAGCCGGAACAGCGCCGTCTCGAGCGCGAACAGGGCCGGTTGCGCGTGCCGGGTCTCGTGGAGACGGTCGTCGTCGGGCGCGAACATGATGTCGCGGAGCGGCTGTTCGAAGTGCGCGCAGACGTCGTCCAGGGCGCGGGCGAAGACGGGGAACGCGTCGTACAGCTCGCGACCCATGCCGGGACGCTGGCTGCCCTGCCCGGTGAACAGGAAGGCGGGCCCGCCGCCGCGCGCGGTGACCTGGTTCTGGATCACGGCGGAGCCGGTCCGCCCGCGGCCGAGCGCGTCCAGCCCTTCGAGGAGGCCGGCCCGGTCGTCGGCGACGATCGCGGCGCGGTGCTCGAACTGCGTGCGGGTGGAGATCAACGCATGGGCGATGTCCGCGGGGTCGGCGTCCGGGTCGTCCTGGACGTGCGTGAGGAGCCGGGCGGCCTGGTCGCGCAACGCGGCCGGGCTCTTGGCGGAGAGCAGCCACGGCAACGCCGTGGGGACGGCCGGCGCGCCGCCGTCGGCCGTCTCGCCGCCCTCGGCGGGTGGTTCGGGTGCCTGTTCGAGGACGATGTGCGCGTTGGTCCCGCTGATCCCGAACGAGGACACCCCGGCCCGGCGGGGCCGTTCGACCTCCGGCCAGGGCACGGCCTCGGTGAGGAGTTCGACGGCGCCGGAGTCCCAGTCGACGTGCGGGGACGGCTGGTCGATGTGCAGGGTGCGGGGCAGCAGACCGTGGTTGATGGCCTCGACCATCTTGATGACGCCCGCGATCCCGGCGGCGGCCTGGGTGTGGCCGATGTTGGATTTGATGGAGCCGAGCCGGAGCGGCCGGTCTACGGGGCGGTCCTGCCCGTAGGCGGCCAGCACGGCCTGGGCCTCGATGGGGTCGCCGAGCGTGGTGCCGGTGCCGTGCGCCTCCACCGCGTCGACGTCCCGTGGCGCGAGCCGCGCGTCCGCCAGTGCCGCGCGGATCAGCCGTTCCTGGGACGGGCCGTTGGGGGCGGTCAGCCCGTTGCTGGCACCGTCCTGGTTGACCGCCGACCCGCGCACGACCGCGAGGATCGGATCGCCGTCCCGTTGCGCGTCCGACAGCCGCTTCAGCAGGACGAGCCCGGCGCCCTCGGCCCAGCCGGTGCCGTCCGCCGCCGCGGCGAACGACTTGCAGCGCCCGTCGGCCGCCAGACCGCGCTGCCGGCTGAACTCGACGAACACGCCGGGGGTCGCCATGACCGTCACGCCGCCCGCCAGCGCCAGATCGCTCTCACCCCGCCGGAGTGACTGGGCGGCCAGGTGGATCGCCACCAGGGACGAGGAGCACGCGGTGTCCACCGTCACCGCCGGCCCCTCGAACCCGAACGTGTACGCCACCCGGCCCGACGCGACGCTGCTCGCGCTGCCGTTGCCGAGATAGCCTTCGAAACCGTCCGGCGGGTGCGGATACAGGCGCGCCGCGTAGTCGTCGTACATCACCCCGGCGAACACGCCGGTGCGACTGCCCCGCAGGTCGGCGGGGACGATCCCGGCCCGTTCGATCGCCTCCCAGGCGGTCTCCAGCAGCAGCCGCTGCTGCGGGTCGATCGCGAGGGCCTCACGCGGGCTGATGCCGAAGAACGCCGGGTCGAACCGGTCGGCGTCGTAGAGGAATCCGCCCTCGCGCGTGTAGCAGGTGCCCGGCCGTTCCGGGGCGGGGTCGTACAGCTCTCCGACGTCCCAGCCGCGGTCGAGCGGGAACTCCGAGATCGCGTCGACACCGCCGGCGGTGAGCCGCCACAGGTCCTCCGGCGACGCGACGTTCCCGGGGTAACGGCAGCTCATCCCGATGATCGCGATCGGTTCGCGGCGGCCGGACTCGGCCTCGGCGAGCCGTTGCCGCGTCTCGTGCAGGTCCGCGGTCACCCATTTCAGGTACTCGACGAGCTTGTCCTGATCGGTCATTCCAGCCTCACCCTCGATCGAAACGGCGTGTCAGGCCCGCCGCAGCTCCTGGTCGATGAAGTTCATGACCTCTTCGGCGGAGGCGTCCCGGATCTGCTCGGCGGTCGAGGCGCCCGCGGACCGGGGGACGTCCTCCCAGCGGGCCGCCAGCACCCGCAGCCGGCGGGCGATCTCGACGGCGTCGGTGTCGGTGTCGTCGGCGGACACGGTGGCGAGCGCCGCCTCCAGCCGGTCCAGTTCGTCGAGGACACCGCCCGGCGCCCGCTCCGTCGCCGGTTCGAGCCTGGTCAGCACATGGCCGGCCAGGGCCTGCGCCGTGGGGTAGTCGAAGATCAGGGTGGCGGGCAGCCGCAGGCCGGTGGCGGCGTTGAGGCGGTTGCGCAGCTCGACCGCGGTGAGCGAGTCGAAGCCGAGGTCCTGGAAGGCCTGTTCGGGGTCCACCTGGTCGGGGCCGCTGTGCCCGAGGACGGCGGCGATGTGCGACCGTACGACACCGACGACGAGGCTCCGCCGTTCGTCCTCGCCGAGCCCGGCGAGCCGCTGCGCGAGCGGGACGCCACCGCTGTCCGCCCGGCGGGGCGGCGTCCGGACCAGACCCTCCAGGATCGCGGGCAGGAACCCGGCCCCGGCCTGCGCGCGCAGCGAGGCCTGGTCGAGCCGTCCGGCGAGGAGCGCCGGGGCGCCCGTCACGGTGAGGGCCGCGTCGAAGAGCGCGAGGCCCTCGTCGGTCGTCATCGGGCTGAGCCCGCCCCGCGCCATCCGCCGCACGTCGGACGTGTCGAGCCCCGCCGTCAAGCCGCTGGTCTCCGCCCAGAATCCCCAGGCGAGGGAGTGGGCTGGTCGGCCGTTGGCGTGTCGGTGTGCGGCGAGTGCGTCGAGGTAGGTGTTGGCTGCGGCGTAGTTGGCCTGTCCCGGGCTGCCGAGAATGCCTGCGGCGGAGGAGAACAGCACGAAGGCTGTGAGGTCGTGGTCCTTGGTGAGGTGGTGCAGGTTCCAGGCGGCGTCGACCTTGGGACGCAGGACGGTGTCGAGCTGTTGTGGGGTGAGCGTGGTGATGGTGGCGTCGTCCAGGACTCCGGCGGTGTGGACGACGGCGGTGAGCGGGTGCTCGGACGGGATGGTGTCGAGCAGCTTGGCGAGTGCGTCGTGGTCGGCGGCGTCGCAGGCGGTGATGGTGACGTGCACGCCGAGGTCTTCGAGCTGGTGTTGCAGGTCGGTGGCGCCTGGGGCGTCCGGTCCGCGGCGGCTGGTGAGCAGCAGGTGCCGGGCGCCGTGGGTGGTGACGAGGTGGCGGGCGAGGAGGCCACCGAGGGTGCCGGTGCCGCCGGTGATCAGGACGGTGCCGTCCGGGTCGAACGACGGCGCCGGTTCGGTCGCCGGTTCGGCCGCGGTGAGGCGTGGCCGGTAGACGCGGTCGTCGCGGACGGCGAGTTGAGGTTCGCCCGTGGCGATGGCGGCGTTCAGCGTGGCGGACGTGGCGGTGTCGTCGGTGTCGACGAGGACGAGCCGGTCGGGGTGCTCGTTCTGCGCGCTCCTGACCAGGCCCCAGACGGTGGCGGCGGCCAGGTCCGGGACATCGGACTTCTCGTCCGTTGACACGGCGCCCTGCGTCAGCATCACCAGCCGGGACGCGGCGAGACGTTCTTCGTCCAGCCATCGCCGCACCAGGTTGAGGGCTTCCTCGGCGGTCTCGTGCGCGGCGGTGACCGGATCGGCGGATCCGTTCGTCGCGCAGCGGGCGATGACGGCGTCCGGGGCGGCGGCTCCGGCGGCGACGGCCGCCGCGAGAGCGGCCGGGTCGGCGTGCTCCTCGCCGAGCGTCACGACCGTCCCGCCGGACGCGGACGCGGGCACCTCCGGTGCCGGGGTCCAGTCGATCCGGTACAGGTCGCCGCGCCGCGTGTCGCGCACGGCGAGCTGGTCGGGGTTCACCGGACGGAGCCGCAGCGCGTCGACCGACAGCACCGGCTCCCCGGTCCGGTCGCTCACGTCGACCCGAACACCGTCGGGCCCCTCGGGCGCGAGCCGTACCCGTAGCGCCCTGGCGGCGCTCGCGCGCATCGTCAGGCCGGTCCAGGAGAACGGCAGCAGCACCTCCCCGCCGGACCGGTCGCCGTCCCCGAGCATCAGCCCGTGCAGGGCGGCGTCGAGAAGCGCGGGATGGACGGCGTACCCGTCGATGTCGACGTCGTCGGGCAGGTCCACCTCGGCGTAGACCTCCGTGCCGTGCCGCCACGCCGACCGCAGCCCCTGGAAGATCGGGCCGTACTCCAGGCCGAGCATCGCGAAACGGTCGTAGACGGTGGTCGCGTCCACCGGGGTCGCTCCCGGTGGCGGCCACGCGGTCAGGTCGCGTTCCATGGCGGGTTCACCTGCGGACACCACGCCGGTGGCGTGGCGGGTCCATTCGTCGCCGGGGTCGCCGGAGCCGGGACGGGCGTGGACGGTGAGCGGCCGCCGCCCCGACTCGTCCGGGGGCCCGACGACGACCTGGAGCTGGAGCGTCCCCCGTTCGGGCAGTGTCAGCGGGGCGAGCAGGGTGAGGTCGTCCACCCGGTCGCAACCGACCTGTCGGGCGGCGTGCACGGCCAACTCCACGTAGCCGGTGCCGGGGAGCAGGACGGTGCCGAGCACGGTGTGCTCGGTGATCCAGGGATGGGTGCGCGCGGAGACCGTGCCGGTGAGCACGAGCCGGTCGTCCTCGGCGACCGTGACGGCGGCTCCGACCAGGGGATGCCCGGTGCTGTCCAGGCCGAGCGCGGTCGCGTCCCCGGCCGCCGCCGACGGCTCCAGCCAGAAGCGCTCCCGCTGGAACGCGTAGGTGGGCAGGTCCACGTGCCGCCGTGTCCGCGGCGCGGGCAACGTCTTCGTCCAGTCCACGGCGTGGCCGTGTGCGTGGACGCTCGCCAGCGCGGTGCGGAACTCGCGGGGCCCGTCCTGGTCGCGGCGCAGGGTGCCGACGGTGGCGGCGGCGACGCCCAGCTCCTCGTGGACCTGCTGGATCCCGACGGTGAGCACCGGGTGCGGGCTGCTCTCGACGAAGAGACGGTGGCCGCGTTCGAGCAGCGTGCCGACGGTCTCCGCGAACCGGACCTTGCGGCGCAGGTTCAGGTACCAGTACTCGGCGTCCAGGGCGGAGGTGTCCAGGACGTCCCCGGTCACCGTGGAGAAGAACGGGACGGCGGAGGACCGTGGCCTGATCGACTCCAGAACCTCCAACAGCTCGTCGCGGAGGGCCTCGACGTGCGGGGTGTGCGAGGCGTAGTCGACCGGGATGAGCCGAGCGCGGACACCGTCCGCCTGGTATCCGGCGACGAACTCCTCCAGCGCCCGCGCGTCGCCGGCGACCACGGTGCTGTCCGGGCCGTTGACCGAGGCGACGCCGAGCACGCCCGCCAGCGGCGCCAACCGCTCTTCGACCCGGTCGGCCGGAAGCGGGATCGACGCCATGCCACCCGAGCCCGCCAGCGCGGTCAGTGCCCGGCTGCGGAGGGTCACCACGCGGGCGGCGTCCTCCAGGGTGAGGGCGCCCGCGACGTACGCGGCGGCGATCTCCCCCTGGGAGTGGCCGATGACCGCGTCGGGGACGACCCCGGCGTCCTTCCACAGCTCGGCCAGCGAGGTCATGACGGCGAAGAGCGCCGGCTGGACGACATCGACCCGTTCCGGGTCGGGGGCTCCGGGCTCGCCGCGCAGCACGTCGACGAGGTTCCAGCCCACATGGCGGGCGATCGCCTCGGCGCAGGCGCGCAGATGCTCGCCGAACACCGGGGACGTGTCGAGGAGGTCCACTCCCATGGACGCCCACTGCGACCCCTGGCCGGGGAACACGAACGCGATCTTGCCGGGGTCCTTGGGCGCCACCGCCTGCACCACGCCCGGATGGGGGACCTCGTCGGCCAGCGCGGCCAGCCCGTCGAGGAGCGCCGCCCTGTCCCGTCCGACGACGGCGGCGCGGTGCTCGAACGCGGCACGGCCGGTGGCCAGCGCGTGGGCCAACTCCACGGGTTCCAGGTCGGCGCGGGACCGGACGTGCTCGGCGAGCCGCGAGGCCTGCTCCCGGAGCGCGCCGGCGTTCCGCGCGGACAGCAGCCATGGGACGGCCGGGGCGTCCGACGCGGGTTCGTCGGGCGTGGGCTCTTCCGGTTCGGCGGTCGCCTGTTCGGTTTCCGGTGCCTGTTCGAGGATGAGGTGGGCGTTGGTGCCGCTGATCCCGAACGAGGACACCGCCGCGCGGTGCGGCCGGTCGGTCTCGGGCCACGGGACGGGTTCGGAGACGACGCGGACGGCCCCCGCGTCCCAGTCGATGTGCGGGGACGGCTCGTCGACGTGCAGCGACTCGGGCACGATGCCGTGCCGCATCGCCTGCACCATCTTGATGACACCGGCGACCCCGGCCGCCTGCTGGGTGTGCCCGATGTTGGACTTGATCGATCCGAGCAGCAGCGGCCGGTCGTCGGGCCGGTCCCGCCCGTAGGTGGCCAGCAGCGCCTGCGCCTCGATGGGGTCGCCGAGCGTGGTGCCGGTCCCGTGCGCCTCGACCGCGTCGACGTCGCCGGGTTCGAGTCCGGCGCCGGCCAGGGCGGCGCGGATGACGCGCTGCTGCGCCGGGCCGTTGGGCGCGGTCAGGCCGTTGCTGGCCCCGTCCTGGTTGATCGCGGACCCGCGCACCAGCGCCAGCACCGGATGTCCGCGCCGCCTGGCGTCGGAGAGCCGTTCGACCAGGACGATGCCGACGCCCTCGGCGAAGCCGGTGCCGTCCGCGGCGGCAGCGAACGGCTTGCAGCGGCCATCGGGGGACAGCCCGCGCTGGCGGCTGAAGCCGACGAACACGCCCGGGGAGGTCAGCACGGTGACACCGCCGGCGAGCGCCAGGTCGCACTCGCCGTCGCGGAGCGACCGGCAGGCCATGTGCAGGGACACCAGGGAGGACGAGCACGCCGTGTCCAGCGTGACGGCGGGCCCTTCCAGGCCGAGCGTGTAGGCGACGCGTCCGGACGCCACACTGCTCGCGGCGCCGGTGAGCAGGTAGCCCTCCATCGCCCCGGACGGCCGCATCGCGCCGCCCGGATACGGGTGCGACGCCATGCCGACGAACACGCCGGTGCGGCTGCCGCGCAGCGTGTCCGGCCTGATCCCGGCCCGTTCGAGGGCCTCCCAGGACGTCTCCAGGAGGAGCCGCTGCTGCGGGTCGGTGGCCAGGGCCTCGCGGGGGCTCATGCCGAAGAACGCGGCGTCGAAGTCACCGGCGTCGTGGAGGAACCCGCCTTCCCGTACGTACGCCGTCCCGGCGTGGTCGGGGTCGGGGTCGTAGAGCGCGTCGAGGTCCCAGCCGCGATCCTCGGGGAAGCCCGTGATCGCGTCCCGGCCGCCGGCGACCAGCTCCCACAGCTCCTCCGGCGACCGGACCCCGCCGGGGAACCGGCAGGCCATCGCGACGATCGCGATCGGGTCGTCCGCGTCGGCGGACGTCCCCGACGCGGCGGAGGGGGTCGTGGCGGTCTCGTCGCCGGAGCCGGTGACCAGCGCGAGCAGGCGGTCGGTCAGCGCCGTGACCGTCGGGTAGTCGAAGATCAGGGTGGCGGGCAGCCGCAGGCCGGTGGCGGCGTTGAGGCGGTTGCGCAGCTCGACCGCGGTGAGCGAGTCGAACCCGAGTTCCTGGAACGGGCGGCCCGGGTCGATGGTGTCGGGCGCCGGGTGGCCGAGGACCGTCCCGACGTGCCCGCGCACCAGCGTGCGCAGGAGGTCCCTCCGCTCGGCGGCGTCCTTGCCGGCGAGCTGCCGTTGCAGGGCGGACGCGCCGCCGGTCCCGGCGCGGGCGCGCGGCGCGGACCGGCGCAGCAGGCCGCGCACCATCGGCGGCGGCGTGTCCATCTCGGCCGCGGCCCGTAGCGCCGCGAGGTCGAACTTGACGGGGACGAGCCCGGCCCGTCCCGCCGAGAGCGCGGCGTCGAGGAGACCGAGCGCCTCGCCGGTCGGCAGCGGCACGAGCACCTCGCGTCCGACCCGGGCCCGGTCGCTGTCGAAGAGCTTCCCGGTGATGCCGCTGGCCTGCGCCCACAGGCCCCAGGCGAGTGAGACGCCGGGCAGTCCCGCGGTGTGGCGGCGGGCGGTCAGCGCGTCGGCGAACGCGTTGGCGGCGGCGTAGTTGGCCTGGCCGGGGTTGCCGAGCGTTCCGGCGGCCGAGGAGAACACCACGAACGCCGCCAGGTCCAGGTCGCGGGTGAGGCGGTGCAGGTTCCAGGTCGCGTCGGCCTTCGGCCGGAGCACCGTGTCGAGGTCGCCGGGGGTGAGGGAGGTCACCGCGGCGTCCGCGGTGACGCCCGCGGCGTGCACGACGGCGGTCAGCGGGTGCCCGGCGGGGACGGCGGCCGGCAGCGCGGCGACGGCGTCGGCGTCGGCGATGTCGCACGCGGCGATGACGACCTCGGCGCCCATCGCCTCCAGTTCGGCCCGCAGCTCGCCGGCGCCGGGCGCGTCAAGCCCGCGGCGGCCGGTGAGGAGCAGGTGCCGCACGCCGTGTTCGGCGACCAGGTGCCGGGCCACCAGCCCGCCGAGCGTGCCGGTGCCGCCGGTGATCAGCACGGTGCCGTCCGGGTCGAGCGGGCGGGGGACGGTGAGGACGAGCTTGCCGACGTGGCGGGCGTGGCTGAGGTACCGGAACGCCTCCCGTGCCCGGCGGACGTCGAACGCGGTGACGGTGTGGGGCCGCAGCACCCCGGAGTCGAACAGCGCACCGAGTTCGGAGAGCATCTCGGCGATGCGGTCCGGTCCGGCCTCGAACATCTCGAACGCGCGGTAGGTGACGCCGGGGTGGAGGGCGGCGACCTCGTCCGGGTCCCGCACGTCCGTCTTGCCCATCTCCAGGAACCTGCCGCCGCGCGGCAGCAGCCGCAGGGACGCGTCGACGAACTCCTGGGCGAGCGAGTCGAGGACGACGTCGAACCCTTCCCCGCCGGTGGCGGCGAGGAACCGTTCCTCGAAGTCCAGTGTCCGGGAGTCGGCGATGTGGGTCTCGTCGTAGCCCGCGGCGCGCAGGGCGTCCCACTTGGGGCGGCTGGCGGTCGCGAACACCTCCGCGCCCAGGTGCCGGGCGAGCTGGGTGGCGGCGACGCCGACACCGCCGGTGGCGGCGTGCAGGAGCAGCCGCTCCCCGGGCCGCAACCCGGCCAGATCGACCAGCGCGTAGTAGGCGGTGAGGAAGGTGACCGGGGCCGCGGCCGCCTCCGCGAACGTCCAGCCGCGGGGCATGGGGGCCAGCAGTCGCCGGTCGGTGACCGCGACCGGACCCATCGCCCCCTCGCCGAACAGGCCCATGACCCTGTCGCCGGGGCGGAGGCCGGTGACTCCGGGACCGACCTCGGCGACGATCCCGGCGGCCTCGCCGCCGATGGTGCCGTTCCCCGGATACAGGTCCAGCGCGATGAGGACGTCCCGGAAGTTCAGGCCCGCCGCCCGCACCTCGACGCGGACCTCGCCGTCCGCGAGGTCCCGGGTGTGGTCCGGCGCCGCGACGAGGGCGATGTTCTCCACGGTGCCCGGCTCGGTGGTGTCCACCCGCCATGCCTCGGCGCCGGCGGGCGGGGCCAGGAGATCGGCGGTGTCGGCCCGTTCCAGCCGGGGGGCGCGAACGCCGTCGTCCCGCAGCGCCGTCTGCGGTTCCCCGCAGGTGAGCGCGGCGGGCAGCAGCTCCGCGGACTTCGCGCCGCCGTCCGTGTCGATCAGGACGAAGCGGTCGGGGTGTTCGAGTTGCGCGGCGCGCAGGAATCCCCAGACTGCGGCGGCGGACGGGACGTCCACCCGGTCGCCGGTGCGCGCGGCGACCGCGCCTCGGGTCACGACGGCGAGCCGGGACGACTGGAACCGCTCGTCCGCGAGCCATTCCTGGACGAGGTCGAGGGTCCGGTGCGCGGCTTCGTGGGCGCTTGCCACCGGGTCGGTGTCGCCGAGGTCGAGGAACGTCACGACGGTGGCGGGCGCCGCCGTGTCCTCGTCGTGCCGTCCGAGGTCGATCCGGTCACCGAGTTCCAGGCTCGCGGCCCAGGACGGGACGTCACCGATGACCGCGGGGGGTTCGCCTGCCGCGCCGTCCGTGGGGATCGTCGTCCAGCCGACCTGGTAGAGCGAGTCGTGCCGCGCCGGGCGGGACGCGAGCTGGTCGGCGGTGACCGGCCGCGCGGTCAGCCCGTCGACCGTCACCACCGGTGTCCCGGCGTGGTCGCTGATCAACACCGCGACGGTGTCGTCTCCGCGCGGGGACAGCCGCACCCGGACGGCGGACGCGTCCACCGCGTGCACGGACACCCCGCTCCAGGAGAACGGCAGCCGGGCCTGGTCGGACCCTTCGCCGGCGGTGAGCACGGCCGCGTGCAGGGCGGCGTCGAGCAGCGCGGGATGGACGGCGAACCCGCCCGTGTCGGTGCCCTCCGGCAGTTCGACGTCGGCGTGGACGTCGTCACCGTCCCGCCACGCCGCCCGCAGGCCGCGGAACACGGCACCGTAACGCAGTCCGAGTTCCGCGAACCGCTCGTAGACCTCGTCCGCGGACACCGGAGTCGCCCCCGTGGGCGGCCATGCCCCGTCCGCGTCGGCCGGTGGGGCCGGGGCGGTGGACGTGGTGAGCAGCCCGGTGGCGTGGCACGTCCAGGGGGCGTCGTCGGCGTCGGGGTCGGTGCTCTCCGGACGGGAGTGCACGCTCACCGGGCGCGCGTCGCTCCCGTCGGCCTCGCCGACGAGGACCTGAAGCTGGATCCCGCCCTGCCGGGGCACGATGAGCGGAACCTCGTGGGTCAGCTCCTCGATGTGGTCGCAGCCGGTGCGGTGCGCGGCGTGGAGGGCGAGTTCCACCATCGCGGTCCCGGGCAGGACGACCTCCCCCATGACCTCGTGGTCGGCCAGCCAGGGATGGGTCCGCAGCGACATCCGTCCGGTGAACAGGTGCCCGGCGCCGCCCGCGAGTTCCGTCCCCGCGGCCAGCAGCGGATGGTCGGCGGACCCGAGGCCCGCCGCGGACAGGTCGCCGGGGGCGCCGGTGGAGTCCGGCCAGTACCGGTGCCTGTCGAACGCGTACGTCGGCAGGTCGATCGGCCGTCCACCCGCGATCCACCGGTCCCAGCCGGGCTCGGCGCCGTTCGCGTGCGCCTGCGCGAGGGACGTCAGGAGGCGGACCGGGCCACCGTCGTCGCGGCGCAGGGTGCCGATCACGGCGGCCGTGCCGCCGGTCTCCTCGATGCTCTCCTGGATCGGAACGGTCAGCACGGGATGCGGGCTGACCTCGATAAAAAGCGTGTGGTCGTCGTCCAGAAGCGCGCGGGTGGCCTCGTCGAACCGGACGGGCTGCCGCAGGTTCCGGTACCAGTAGGCGGCGTCGAGTTCGCGGGTGTCGATGGGCGCGGCGGTGACGGTGGAGTAGAACTCGATGTCGGACGAGCGTGGTGCGACACCGTCGAGAAGTTCGTGCAGCGTTTCGCGCAGCTCCTCCACGAACGGCGTGTGGGAGGCGTAGTCGACCGGGACGAGCCGCGCCTGGACGCCGTCCCGCTGGAAGGCGTCGACGAGTTCGCGAAGCGCCTTCGCCTCACCGGCCACAACGGTGGAGGAGGGGCCGTTGACGGCGGCGACGTGCAGGTTCTCGGTGAGCGACGCGCGAACACGATCGACGGGAAGCGGCACCGAAGCCATCCCGCCGGAACCGGCGAGCCGGGTGATGGCCTGGCTCCGCAATGCCACGATCCTGGCGGCGTCGTCGAGACTGAGCGCCCCGGCGATGTGCGCGGCGGCGTTCTCGCCCTGGGAGTGCCCGATGACGGCGTCGGGCCGCACACCCTCCGCCTCCCACACGCGGGCGAGCGACACCATCACGGCGAACAGCGCGGGCTGCACCACGTCGACGCGTTCCAGGGAGGGGGCGTCCGGCTCGCCGCGGAGCACGTCCAGGAGGGACCAGCCGGTGTAGGGGGCCAGCGCCTCGTCGCAGGCCCGCAGGTGGTCGCGGAAGACGGGCGAGGCGTCGAGCAGTTCCCGCGCCATCCCCGCCCACTGGGACCCCTGGCCGGGGAAGACGAACACGGTCTTGCCCGGCCGGGCGCGTCCCACGACGAGGTTCCGCGCGGGCTCCCCACCGGCCAGCGCGTCCAGCCCGCTCAGAAGGTCGCCGACGTCCTCTCCGACGACGGCCGCGCGATGCTCGTGATGGGTGCGGGTGGTCGCGAGGGAGTGCGCGACGTCGACCGGATCCAGATCCGGGTCGGCCGTGACACGGTCGCGGAGGCGCTGCGCCTGGGCCCGGAGCGCCGCCTCGGTCTTCGCCGAGACGAGCCAGGGCAGCGCGGTGGAAGCACGCTCGACGGGCTCGGCCTCGGTTTCGGGCTCGGGCTGGGGCGGGGCCTGTTCGAGGATCAGGTGGGCGTTGGTGCCGCTGACGCCGAAGGAGGACACGGCGGCGCGGCGGGGCCGGTCGGTGTCGTCCGGCCAGGGGGTGGGCTCGGTCAGCAGGGTGAGGCTGCCGCTGTTCCAGTCGATGTGCGGGGAGGGCTCGTCGATGTGGAGGGTGGCGGGCAGGACGCCGTGGTCGAGGGCTTCGACCATCTTGATGACGCCCGCGACTCCGGCGGCTGCCTGGGTGTGGCCGATGTTGGATTTGATGGAGCCGAGGTGTAGGGGCCGGTCGGTGGGGCGGTTTTGTCCGTAGGTGGCGAGGAGGGCTTGGGCTTCGATGGGGTCGCCGAGGGTGGTGCCGGTGCCGTGTGCTTCGACGGCGTCGATGTCGTGGGGGCCGAGGCGGGCGTTGGCGAGTGCGGCTTGGATGACGCGTTGTTGGGACGGGCCGTTGGGGGCGGTGAGGCCGTTGCTGGCGCCGTCCTGGTTGACGGCCGATCCGCGGATGACCGCCCGGATCGGGTGGCCGTTGCGTTGGGCGTCCGACAACCGCTCCAGGAGCACGACGCCGACGCCCTCACCCCATCCGGTGCCGTCCGCCGCGGCCGCGAACGCCTTGCAGCGCCCGTCGGGAGCGAGCCCCCGCTGCCGGCTGAACTCGACGAAACCGCCGGGCGTCGCCATCACCGTGACGCCACCGGCCAGCGCCAACTCGCATTCGCCGTTGCGCAGCGACTGGGCGGCCAGGTGCAGCGCGACCAGGGAGGATGAGCACGCGGTGTCCATCGTCACCGCCGGACCCTCGAAACCGAACGTGTAGGCGACACGGCCGGACATCGCACTGGCCGAGGTGCCCGTCGCCAGGTATCCCTCGACCTTGTCGAGGATGCCGAGCAGGCTCAGCGTGTAGTCCTGCCCGTTCGAGCCGACGAACACGCCGGTCCGGCTCTCCCGCAGCGACGCGGGAAGGATCCCGGCCCGTTCGATGGCCTCCCAACTCGTCTCCAGGAGGAGTCGTTGCTGGGGGTCGACGGCCAGGGCCTCACGTGGGCTGACACCGAAGAAGTCCGCGTCGAACCCGCCGACGTCGTCCAAGAACGCGCCTTCGCGCGTGTAGGTCTTCCCCGGACGGTCGGGATCGGAGTCGTAGACGCCCTCGAGGTCCCAGCCCCGGTCGTCCGGAAACTCCGACACCGCGTCCGTGCCGTCCGCGACCAGTCTCCACAGGTCCTCCGGCGAGGAGACACCGCCGGGAAAGCGGCAGCTCATCGAGACGATCGCGATCGGCTCGTGCTCCTTGTCCTCGGCCTCGCGCAGCCGCCGATGGGCCTGGCGCAGGTCGGCGGTGGCCCGCTTGAGGTAGTCACGCAGTTTCTGCTCGGTCATCGGCCCTCACCGCTCCCAGAGGTTCCCAGCTCATCGTCGAGAACGGCGAACAGTTCGTCGTCGCTCACCGAGTCGAGGTCATCGTCATCGGGACGGCCGCCCGCGGCCGTCCCCGGGTCGTCGGTCAACTTCCACAGCAGCGCCCGCAGGCGTCGCGCGGCCCTCGCGCGGACGTCGTCCCCGAGCGGGGCGTCCAGCAGCGCGGACTCCAGCGCGTCCAGGCCGGCGAACGCCGGTGACCGGTCCGGCTCCTCCGGCACGATCTCCGGCAGCAGATGGCGCGCGAGCGCGAGCGGCGTCGGATGGTCGAAGACGACGGTCGCGCTCAGCCGCAGCCCGGTGGCGGCGCCCAGCCGGTTGCGGAGCCGGACCGCGGCGAGCGAGTCGAACCCGAGATCGCGGAACGCCCGTTCCGGGCCCACCCCTCGCGGCGACGCGTGCCCGAGCACCTCGGCCACATGCCCGCGAACCACGTCCAGCAGGACGCGCTCCCGCTCGGCCTGGTCCAGCGCGGCGAGCCGGGCGGCGAGCGAGGACCCGCCCGTCCCTCGCCGCCGGGCCGGCACCCGCACGAGGCCCCGCGCCAACGCCGGGACCTGGCCGCCCGCCGCCTCCGCCCGCAGCCTCGTGAGGTCCAGCCCGACCGGCACCAGCAGCCCGTGATCGCTTGCCAGGGCGGTGTCGAACAGCCCGAGCGCCTGGTCCGCCGTGAGCGGGACGACTCCACCGTGCACCGTGCCGGACGCGTCGAGCCGCGCGGTCATACCGGTTTCCTGCTGCCACAGTCCCCAGGCGAGGGAGTGCGCCGGTTGCCCGTTGGCGTGTCGGTGTGCGGCGAGTGCGTCGAGGTAGGTGTTGGCGGCGGCGTAGTTGGCCTGGCCCGGGTTGCCGAAGATGCCTGCGGCGGAGGAGAACAGCACGAAGGCTGTGAGGTCATGCTCCTTGGTGAGGTGGTGCAGGTTCCAGGCGGCGTCTGCTTTGGGGCGGAGGACGGTGTCGAGTTGGTCGGGTGTGAGGGTGGTGATGGTGGCGTCGTCGAGGACTCCGGCGGTGTGTACGACGGCGGTGAGGGGGTGTTCGGCCGGGATGGTTTCGAGGAGTTCGGCGAGTGCGTCCTGGTCGGTGGTGTCGCAGGCGGTGATGGTGACGTGCGCGCCGAGTTCTTGGAGTTGGTGTTGGAGTGTGGGGGCGTTCGGTGCGTTGGGTCCGCGGCGGCTGACGAGCAGCAGGTGGCGGGCGCCGTGGGTGGTGACGAGGTGGCGGGCGATGAGGGCGCCGAGGGTGCCGGTGCCGCCGGTGATCAGGACGGTGCCGTCCGGGTCGAACGTGGGACGGTCGTCCGGAACGGCCCGGGTTCGGGTGAGCCTCGGCGTGTACAGGCGGCCGTCGCGGACGGCGAGCTGAGGTTCGCCGGTGGCCAGCGCGTGCGCAACGGCCTCACGGGACGCATCGGTGCCGTCGGTGTCGATGAGGACGAACCGGTCCGGATGCTCGTTCTGCGCGGACCGGATGAGCCCCCACAGCGCCGCCCCGGCCAGATTCTCGATGTCCTCTCCGCCGCCGGTCGCGACCGCGCGCTCGGTCACGACGGCAAGGCGGGTGGCGTCCAGGCGGCTCTCGGTGAGCAGGCCTTGGACCAGTGCCAGGAGGCGGCGCGTCCCGGTGTGAACCGCGGACGCGTCGTCGCCCTGCTCCGCGGTGAAGGGGAGCAGCAGGAACTCCGGAACCGGGGCTCCCGTGTCGGTCGCCTCACCCAGCGCGGACATGTCCTGGTCGATGTCGATGACCGTCCACTGCACGCTCGCGCTCTCGGGGACGGGAAGAGGCGGCCACTCCACATGGAACAGCGCGTCGCCGTGGCCGACCGTGCGGCCGACCTGATCCGGGGAGACCGAACGGGACGTCAGAGCCGCGATGGCCGCCACCGGAACGCCGTCGCCGTCCCAGACGGTCACCTCGGCGGAGTCGCCCGACCGCACCAGGCGGACCCTGAGCGCGGTGCCACCGGAGGCGTGGAACGACAGGCCGGTGAACGAGGCGGGCATCTGCGGTGTTGCGGAACCGTCGTGGAGGAACGGCTGGAAGGCGGCCTCCAGCAGAGCCGGATGAACGTCGAAGCCGGTGACGTCGATGTCGTCCGGCAGGTCCACCTCCGCGTAGAGCGTGTCGCCGTCACGCCAGGCCGCGCTCACACCCTGGAACGCCGGGCCGTACTCCGCTCCCGCCTGGAACAGCCCGTCGTACAACTCGCCGGCGTCGATCGGAGACGCTCCACGCGGCGGCCACGGACCGGCCGACGCCTCCGGCTCGTGGACGTCGGCGGGGCTGAGCAGACCGGTGGCGTGGCACGTCCAAGGACCGCCGGGCTCGGCGCTCTCGGGCTGCCCATGGACGGTGACCGGAAGCCTGCCTGCCTCGTCCGGCCCTCCGACCGTGACCCTGAGCCGTACGGCGCCGTCCGCGGGGAGCGTCATCGGCTCCTGCAGCACGAGTTCCGCCACCTGGTCACAGTCGGCGTGGTGTGCGGCGTGCAGGGCCATGTCGGCGAAGGCGGCACCGGGAAGCACCACGGAGCCGTGGACGGCGTGATCCGCGAGCCAGGAATGGTCGTCCAGGGAGACCCGGCCGGTGAGGACCCGGGTGCCGTCGGGGAGTTCCACGGCGGCGGCCAGGAAGGGGTGGTGAGTCGCGTCGAGCCCGAAGGCCGTGGAGTCACCGGCGACGGTCGGCGTATCAAGCCAGTAGGGGTGGTGTTGGAAGGGGTAGGTGGGGAGGTCGGCGGGTGGTGTGGTGGGGAGGATTTTGGTCCAGTTGACGCTGGTGCCGCGGGTGTGGGCGGTGGCGAGTGCGGTGGTGAGGGTGTGGGTTTCGGGTTGGTCTTGTTGGAGGAGGGGTGTGGTGTCGGGGGTGAGGGTGGTGAGGGTGGTGTCGGGTCCGAGTTCGAGGTGGGTGGTGACGCCTTGTTCGTGGAGGGTGGTGATGGTGTCGGCGTAGCGGACGGTATGGCGGATGTGGTTCGTCCAGTAGCCGGGTGTGGTGAGTTGGTCGGGTGGGGCGATCTTCCCGGTGAGGTTGGAAACGATCGGGATGGTCGGCGGGTGGTAGGTCAGGGTGGAAGCGATCTCCCGGAACTCGTCCAGGACGGGGTCCATGTGTGGGGAGTGGAACGCGTGACTGACCTGTAGTTGCTTGGTCTTGCGGCCCTGGTCGCGCCAGTGGGCGGCGATGGCCTGAAGTTGGTCGTGGTCGCCGGAGACGACAATCGAGGTGGGGGTGTTGATGGCGGCGATGGCGACTTGGTCGGTGAGCGTTTCCTGGATTTCCTGTTCGGTGGCCTGGATGGCGATCATGGTGCCGGTGGGGTCGGCCTGTTGCATGAGCCGTCCCCTGGCCGCGATGAGGGTGCAGGCGTCGGGCAGGGAGAGGACGCCTGCGGCGTGGGCGGCGCTGATTTCGCCGACGGAGTGCCCGGCCAGGTAGTCGGGGCGGACGTCCCAGTGCTCCAGGAGCCGGTAGAGCGCGATTTCGAGGGCGAAGAGCGCGGGCTGGGCGTGTTGGGTCTGGTGGAGGCGAGGGTCGTCGTCGGCGAAGACGATGTCGCGTAGTGGTGCGTCGAAGTGGGCGCACACTTCGTCGAGGGCCTCGGCGAAGACGGGGAAGGTCTTGTAGAGGTCGCGGCCCATGCCGGAACGTTGGGAGCCTTGCCCGGAGAATAGAAATGCGGTTTTGCCACCGGTGGTGGTGTTGCGGATGACTTGGTCGCCGATGAGGGCGGCCCGGTGTTCGAAGTGGGTGCGGCTTGTCGCCAGGGTGTAGGCGATCTGAGCGGGGTGCAGTTCGGGGTGGGCCCTGACGTGGTCGCGTATCCGTTGGATCTGGGTGTCCAGGGCACTCTCGGTTTTGGCGGACAGAAGCCAAGGCAGCGCGCCGGAGTCGGCAGGGGGCCGGTCGTCGTCCTGGACGGGTGGGACGTCTTCGAGGATGAGGTGGGCGTTGGTGCCGCTGATCCCGAAGGAGGACACAGCCGCGCGGCGTGGCCGGTCGGTGTCGTCCGGCCAAGGCGTGAGTTTCGTCAGCAGGGAGAGGTTGCCGCTGTCCCAGTCGATGTGCGGAGAGGGCTCGTCGATGTGGAGGGTGGCGGGCAGCAACCCGTGGGTCATCGCCTCGACCATCTTGATGACGCCCGCGATCCCGGCGGCGGCTTGGGTGTGCCCGATGTTCGACTTGATCGAGCCGAGGTGCAGAGGCTGGTCGTCGGGGCGGTCCTGCCCGTAGGTGGCGAGCAGTGCTTGGGCTTCGATGGGGTCCCCGAGGCTGGTGCCGGTGCCGTGGGCTTCCACCACATCGACCTCGGCGGCGCTCAGACCGGCGTTGGCCAGCGCGGCGCGGATGACGCGTTGCTGAGAGGGGCCGTTGGGGGCGGTGAGGCCGTTGCTGGCCCCGTCCTGGTTGACGGCCGATCCGCGGATGACCGCCCGGATCGGGTGACCGTTGCGCTGCGCGTCCGACAACCGCTCCAGGAACACGACACCGGCGCCCTCGCTCCACCCCACACCGTCAGCGGTGGCGGCGAACGCCTTGCAGCGGCCGTCCGGAGCGAGTCCTCGCTGCCGACTGAACTCGATGAAGGAAACAGGGGTCGCCATGACGGTGACACCACCGGCAAGGGCGTACTCGCACTCACGGTTGCGAAGCGACTGAACGGCCAGGTGCAGGGCGACCAGCGAGGACGAGCAGGCGGTGTCCACGGTCACGGCCGGGCCTTCGAGCCCGAAGGTGTAGGAGATGCGCCCCGACGCGATGCTGTAGGCGCTGCCGGTGCCGATGTATCCCTCGAAGCCGTCCGGAGCCTGATGATGGAACCGGCCCGCGTAGTCGCCGTACATCAGCCCCGTGAAGACACCGGTGCGGCTGCCGCGCAGCGCGGCGGGCGCGATCCCGGCCCGCTCGATGCTCTCCCAACTGGTCTCCAGGAGGAGACGTTGTTGGGGGTCGATGGCCAAGGCTTCACGAGGGCTGATGCCGAAGAAGTCGGCGTCGAATCGGTCGGCGTCGTAGAGGAATCCGCCGCTGCGCGTGTAGCTCTTTCCCGGCGCGTCAGGGTCGGGGTCGTAAAGGGAATCGACGTTCCAGCCACGGTTGTCGGGGAAGTCGGAGATGGCGTCGCGGCCCTCGGCGACCAGCTCCCACAGTTCCTCGGGCGAGGTGACTCCGCCCGGATACCGGCATGACATTCCGACGATGGCGATGGGCTCTCTCGACTCCGCGGTGAGCCGCTGTGTCTGCTGCCGTAGCCGTTCGTTCTCCAGCAAGGAGGCGCGCAGCGCCTCGACCACGTCGTCGCGAGAGGTAGCCGTCATCTGTTCCCCGCTTTGCGTCGTGTCGGTCGCATCAGGAGTCCCGGTTCGCGAGTGCCCTGGCGACCAGGGCGTCGGCGTCCGCTGTTCTGATCGCGTCCGTCTGGTCTTCCTCGGGCGGTGGCGGAGGGCTCGTCTCAAGACCCGCCAGCCGCAGCAGACTTTCCAGGAGGCCCGCTTCGCGGAGCCGGGACAGTGGAACGGACGCGATGGCCTCCCGAAGTTCGGCATCACCGTCGCCCGCGGCCGCCGTTCCCTCGGGGACGAGCCGTTCGAGGAGCACCTCCGCCAGGGCTTGGGGCGTGGGGTAGTCGAAGACGAGGGTCGCCGGGAGCCGCTGACCGGTGGCGGCGTTGAGCCGGTTGCGGAGTTCCACGGCGGTGAGGGAGTCGAAACCGAGGTCCTGGAAGGGACGCTCGGCGTCGATGCCACCGGGAGCGCCATGGCCGAGAACCGTGGCGATGTGCGTGCGAACCAGATCGAGCATCGTCCGGTGCCGCTCCGCCTCGTCCAGCCCGCTCAGGCGCTGCACAAGAGATCGCGCCGACTGCCGGTGACGGCCGTTGGGCGCGCGGACCAGTCCGCGCAGGGGAGCCGGAAGCGTGCCCTCGGACGCTTGGCCGCGCAACGCCGCGAGACTGAATCGGGCGAGCAACGTCAGCGGTGCGTCCTGACTCCGAAGGGCGGCGTCGAAGAGGTCGAGTCCTTGTCGCGCGCTGAGCGGGAGCAGCCCGTTGCGAGCCAGGCGAGTCTGGTCGGTGTGCGTGAGTTGGCCGGTCATGCCGCCGGTTTGGTCCCAGAGTCCCCAGGCGAGGGAGTGGGCGGGTTGGCCGTTGGCGTGTCGGTGTGCGGCGAGTGCGTCGAGGTAGGTGTTGGCTGCGGCGTAGTTGGCCTGGCCTGGGCTGCCGAGGATGCCTGCGGCGGAGGAGAACAGCACGAACGCCGATAGTTCGGTGTGCTGGGTGAGGTGGTGCAGGTTCCAGGCGGCGTCTGCCTTTGGCCTGAGCACGGTGTCGAGTTGCTCGGGGGTGAGGGTGGTGATGGTGGCGTCGTCCAGGACTCCGGCGGTGTGGACGACGGCGGTGAGCGGGTGCTCGGCCGGGATGGTGTCGAGCAGTTTGGCGAGTGCGTCTTGGTCGGCGGCGTCGCAGGCGGTGATGGTGACGTGCGCGCCGAGGTCTTCAAGTTGGCGTTGCAGGTCGGTGGCGCCGGGCGCGTCGAGCCCCCGGCGGCTGACGAGCAGCAGGTGCCGGGCGCCGTGGGTGGTGACGAGGTGGCGGGCGACGAGGGCGCCGAGGGTGCCGGTGCCGCCGGTGATCAGGACGGTGCCGTCCGGGTCGAAGGCCGGCTGTGTGGTGGTGGACGGTGGGATCTGGGTGAGGCGTGGGGTGTAGAGGTGTCCATCGCGGATGGCGAGTTGGGGTTCGCCGGTGGCGATGGCGGCGTCGAGCGTGGCGGTGTCGTCGGTGTCGATGAGGACGAACCGGCTGGGATGTTCGTTCTGTGCGGTGCGGACCAGGCCCCAGATCGCGGCGGCGGTGAGATCGGGGGCTTCCTGATCGTCGATGCTGATGGCGTTGTGGGTGGTGATGACGAGGGAGGTGTCTTGGCTGAGGGCGTCCTGAATGGTGGTGAGTGCTTCGTGGACGGTGCCGGGTGACGCGGTCTGGAATGTCTGCGGTGCGGGTTGGGTCGGCGTGGGGTGTGGGGTCCAGTCCAGTCGGTAGAGGTGGTTGGTGGTTTGGGGGAGGTGGTGGGTGTTGATGGGGCGGACGGTGAGGGCGTCGATGGTGATGACGGGTGTGCCGGTGGTGTCGGTGGCGGTGAGGGCGATGCTGTCGGTGTCGGTGGGGGTCAGCCGCACACGCAACGTTGAAGCACCCGACGCGTGCAGACTGACGCCGCTCCACGAGAAGGGGAGCCGGGTGGTGTCGTCCTCGGCAAGCGAGGCGAGGGGATGGAGGACGGCGTCGAGAAGCGCCGGGTGGATGCCGAAACCGGTGACGTCCAGGTTGTCGGGCAGGGCGATCTCGGCATAGAGGTCGTCGCCGTGCCGCCAGGCTGCCTCCAGCCCTTGGAAAGCCGGACCATAGGCGACGCTCAAGTCCTCGAAGCGGGCGTGCAGGTCCTCGACGCTGAGGGGTGTCGCGTCCGAGGGACGCGCGGGCGGCGGAACGGCTGGATCGGCCGGCGGTTCGGGATCGAGCAGCCCTTGGGCATGGCGTGTCCAGTCCCCGTCGCCGTCTTCGGTGGCGACCGGCCGGGAGTGGACGGTCAACGGCCTGGCGCCGGTCTCCCCAGCGGCCCCGACCGTCACGCGTAGCTGTACCGCTCCCTGCGCGGGGACGACGAGAGGCGCCTCCAGGGTGAGGTCCTGAACCTGGCCGCACCCGGTGTGGTGTGCGGCGTGCAGGGCTAGTTCGACGAAGGCGGTCCCGGGCAGCATGACCGAGCCGTGAACGACGTGGTCGGCGAGCCAGGGATGGGTCTGTGAGGACAGGCGACCCGTGAACAGCGTGCCCTGCCCGTCCGGCAGCTCGACCGCCGCGGCCAGCAGCGGATGACCGTCGGTGGCGTCGAGTCCAGCGCTGGCGACATCGCCGGTGCCGACAGGCGGGTCGAGCCAGTAGGACTGGCGCTGGAACGGATAGGTGGGCAGCGCGGTAAGCCGTGCTCCGGTGGGGGCGAAGTACGCCTCCCAATCGACCCGGATGCCGTGAACGTGAGCGGTCGAGAGGGCGGTGACGAGCGTTTGCGGTTCCGGTCGGTCGTGGTGCAGGAGCGGGATCAGAGCGGACTCGGCGGGGAGTCGGTCGGTGGCGAGGGTGGTGAGGGTGGCGTCGGGTCCGAGTTCGAGGCATCGGGTGACGCCTTCTTTGTGGAGGGTCCCGATGCCGTCGTCGAACCGGACGGTGCCGCGGATGTGGTCGGTCCAGTAGTCGGGCGAGCAGAGTTGCTCGTCCGTGGCGATCTTGCCGGTGAGGTTGGAGACGACGGGGATGGCCGGTGGGTGGTAGGCCAGTTTGGACGCGATCTCCCGGAACTCGTCCAGGACGGGGTCCATGTGAGGGGAGTGGAACGCGTGGCTGACCTGAAGCTGTTTGGTCTTGCGGCCCTGGTCGCGCCAGTGGGCGGCGATGCGCTGGAGTTGTTCCTGATCGCCGGAGATGACGAGTGAAGTCGGGGTGTTGATGGCCGCGATGGAGACCTGGTCGGTGAGAGTGTCCTGAATTTCTTGTTCGGTGGCCTGGATGGCGATCATGGTGCCGGTGGGGTCGGCCTGTTGCATGAGCCGTCCCCGCGCCGCGATGAGGGTGCAGGCGTCCGGCAGGGACAGGACACCGGCGGCATGGGCGGCGCTGATTTCGCCTAGGGAGTGCCCGGCCAGGTAATCGGGACGAACACCCCAATGCTCCAAGAGCCGGTAGAGCGCGATTTCGAGGGCGAACAGTGCGGGCTGGGCGTACTGGGTTTGGTGAAGACGGGGGTCGTCGTCGGCCAACATGATGTCGCGCAATGGCTCATCGAAGTGGGCGCACACCTCGTCGAGAGCCTGAGCGAAGACGGGATAGGTGTCATAAAGGTCGCGGCCCATGCCGGGACGTTGGGAGCCCTGCCCGGAGAACAGGAACGCGGTCTTCCCTCGTGCGACGGTGGCGCGGCTCGGTTCGTCGGTTGCGAACAGGTCGCCAACGATGGCGGCGCGATGGTCGTGGTGAGCCCGGGCGGTCGCCAGCGAGTAGGCGATGTCGGCGAGGCTCAGCTCTGGACGGGCCGTGATGTGGTCGCGTACCCGCTGGATGTGAGCGTCCAGGGCGTCCTCGGTCTTGGCGGAGAACAGCCAGGGCAGTACCTCGGGGTCGGCGGGACGTTCGCTGTCGTCGTCCTGGACGGGCGGTGCCTGTTCCAGGATGAGGTGGGCGTTGGTGCCGCTGATCCCGAAGGAGGACACCGCCGCTCGGCGGGGCCGGTCGGTGCCGTCCGGCCAAGGAGTGGGCTCGGTCAGCAGGGAGAGGTTGCCGCTGTCCCAGTCGATGTGCGGAGAGGGCTCGTCCGCGTGCAAGGTCGCGGGTAGCAGCCCATGGTTCATCGCCTCGACCATCTTGATGACGCCCGCGACCCCGGCGGCGGCCTGGGTGTGCCCGATGTTCGACTTGATCGACCCGAGCCAGAGCGGCTGGTCGTCGGGCCGTTCCTGCCCGTAGGTGGCCGAGAGAGCCTGTGCCTCGATGGGGTCGCCGAGGCTGGTGCCGGTGCCGTGGGCTTCCACCGCATCGACCTCGGCGGCGCTCAATCCGGCGTTGGCCAGGGCGGCCCGGATGACGCGTTGCTGGGACGGACCGTTGGGGGCGGTCAGCCCGTTGCTGGCACCGTCCTGGTTGATCGCCGACCCGCGTAGCACCGCCAGGACGGGGTGCCCGTTGCGCTGCGCGTCCGACAGGCGTTCGACCAGGAGCAGTCCGACGCCTTCGGAGAAGCCCGCGCCGTCGGCCCCGGCCCCGAACGCCTTGCAGCGCCCGTCGGGGGACAGGCCGCGCTGCCTGCTGAACTCGGTGAAGAGAATCGGGGTGGCCAGGACGGTGACGCCACCGGCGAGCGCCAGGTCGCATTCGCCGTTGCGCAGGGCCTGGGCCGCCTGATGGAGGGCGACCAGCGACGAGGAGCAGGCCGTGTCGATCGCGACCGCGGGACCCTCGAGCCCGAAGGTGTAGGAGATACGGCCGGAGGCGACGCTGTTGGAGCCCCCGGTGCCGATCTGCCCCTCGAAGCCCTTGGGGATCTGGTTCAGCAGACGACCGGCGTAGTCGTTGTACATGATGCCCGTGAACACCCCGGTGCGGCTGCCGCGCAGCGTGCCGGGGTCGAGCCCGGCGCGTTCGAACGTCTCCCAGGCGGTCTCCAGGAGGAGGCGTTGTTGGGGGTCGATGGCCAGGGCTTCGCGGGGGCTGATGCCGAAGAAGTCGGCGTCGAACCGGTCGGCGTCGTAGAGGAATCCGCCGCTGCGCGTGTAGCTCTTCCCGGATGCGTCAGGGTCGGGGTCGTAGAGAGAGTCGACGTCCCAGCCACGGTTGTCGGGGAAGTCGGAGATGGCGTCGCGGCCCTCGGCGACCAGCTCCCACAGTTGCTCTGGGGACCGCACCCCGCCGGGATACCGGCAGGCCATCGCCACGATCGCGATCGGGTCGCCGGTGTCGGGTCCGGCCTGGACGACCGGCACGGCCGGGATCTCGTCGAGCAGTCGCGCGCACAGTTCGGCGGCGAGCGCGCGAGGGTTGGGATGGTCGAAGACGAGGGTGGCCGGGAGCCGGATGCCGGCGGCGGCGCTGAGCCGGTTGCGCAGCTCGACGGCCGTGAGGGAGTCGAAGCCGAGGTCCTGGAACGCGCGTTCCGGGTCGGTGGCGGCCGTTGCGGTGTGGCCGAGGACCCCGGCGACGTGGGTGTTCACGAGGTCGAGCAGGATCTGGTGCTGTTCGGCGGCGTCCAGCCCGGTCAACCGGTCGTGCAGGGGCCGCGTCGCCTGGTCGGCGCGGCGCGCGGCCGGTGCGACGAGTCCGCGCAGGATCGCGGGCAGTGTCCCGGCGGTGGCCATGCCGCGCAGGGCGGCGAGGTCCAGCCGGGCGGGCACGAACAGTCCGCGGCCCCCGGCGGCCAGCGCGGCGTCGAACAGGGCCAGGCCCTGTTCGGACGGCAGGGCGGTGAGGCCGTTGCGGCTGATCCTGGCCTGGTCGGTGTGGTCGAGCGTGCCCGTCATGCCGCTGACCTCGGCCCAGAATCCCCAGGCGAGGGAGAGGCCGGGCAGTCCCCGGGCGGCGCGGTGGGCGGCGAGGGCGTCGAGGTGGGTGTTGGCGGCGGCGTAGTTGGCCTGGCCCGGCCCGCCGAGGACACCGGCGGCGGACGAGAACAGCACGAACGCGGCGAGGTCGTGGTCCCTGGTGAGATGGTGCAGGTTCCACGCGGCGTCGACCTTGGGGCGCAGCACGGTGTCGAACCGGTCGGGGGTGAGCGAGCCGACGACGCCGTCGTCGAGCGTTCCGGCCGCATGGACGACGGCGGTGAGCGGACGGTCGTCGGGAACGCCGTCGAGCAGCTCCGCCAGCGCCTCCCGGTCGGCGGCGTCGCAGGCGGCGATGGTGATGTCGGCGCCCAGCTCCGACAGCTCGGCGTGCAGGTCGTCGGCGCCGGGGGACAGGCGGCCGCGGCGGCTGGTGAGCAGCAGATGCCGGACGCCGTGCCGGGTGACGAGGTGCCGCGCCAGGAGACCGCCGAGGGTGCCGGTGCCGCCGGTGATCAGTACGGTGCCCGCGGGGTCGAGACCACCGGACTCGGCCGGGTCGGTGGCGGTCGCGCGGGCCAGGCGGGCCGCGCGGAGCACGCCGTCGCGCACCGCGATCTGGGGTTCGCCGGTCGCGAGGGCCGTGGCCACGGCCGCCGTCCCGGCGTCCTGCCGGTCGTCCGAGTCGATCAGGACGAACCGGCCGGGGTTCTCGGTCTGCGCCGACCGCACCAGCCCCCACACCGAGGACGCGGCGAGGTCGCGGACGTCTTCGCCGTCACCGGCGGCCACGGCGCCGCGGGTCACCACGGCCAGGCGGGTGTCGGTGAGCCGGTCGTCGGCCAGGAACTCCTGGACGAGGCCGAGCACGCGATGGGCGGTGACGCGTGTGCCCGCCACCGGATCCACCGGATCCGCGTCGGTGTCGGTGGTGGCGCACTCGGCCAGGATCACGTCCGGGACCGTGTCGCCGGTGAGGCCGTCGCGCAGGTGGGTCAGGTCGTCGTGGACGGTGATGGTGGTGCCCGTCCCGTATCCACTGCCGGCCAGGTCTGCGTCCCCGCCGATGACCGCCACACGGTCGACCGTGGGTGGGCCGCCGGGGACGGGGAGGGCGGGCCAGTCGACCTGGAACAGGGAGTTGTGACGGCGGGTGCGCAGGGCCGGAAGCCTGCCCGGGTCGATCGCCCGGACCGCCAGCGTCTCGATGGTGGCCAGGTGGGCGCCGGTGCCGTCGGCGATGGTCAGGGTGACGCCGCCGTCCGTGGGGGACAGGTGCGCCCGTAGTTCGGTGGCGCCGACGGCGTGGAGGCCGACCCCCTTCCAGGAGAACGGCAGCAACAGCGTGTCGTCGCCGCCGTCCTGCTTGGTCAGCCCGTCGATCGCCAGGATGTGGAGGACGGCGTCGAGCAGGGCCGGGTGGAGGTGGAAACGGTCGGCCTCGGTGTGCTGCTCCTCCGGGAGGGCGACCTCCGCGTAGAGGTCGTCTCCGTGCCGCCATGCGGCCCGGAGGCCCTGGAAGGCCGGCCCGTATTCGAGACCTGCGTCGTGCAGGCGAGGGTAGGCGTCGGCCAGGTCGACGGGGGCGGCTCCCTTGACCGGCCACGTCCCGCCGGTGCCGGTCGGTTCGGGGGACGCGGGCCCGAGCGTGCCGGTCGCGTGCCGTGTCCACGGCGGGTCGCCGTCGCCGCCGTCCGCGTCCATCGTGCGGGCGCGGATGATGAGGGAACGGTGCCCGGTGTCGTCCCGAGGACCGGTGAGCACCTGAAGCTGGACGGCGCCCTGCTCGGGCAGGACGAGCGGAGCCTCCAGGGTGAGGTCCTCCAGGTCGCCTCCGCCCGTCTGGGTCGCGGCGTGCAGCGCGAGTTCGACGAAGGCCGTGCCGGGGAACAGGACCGTGCCCGCGACGGCGTGGTCGGCGAGCCATGGCTGCTCGGCGAGGGAGATCCGCCCACTGAACAGATGGCCCTCGTCCGGCAGCCCGGTCGCGGCACCGAGCAGCGGGTGGTCCGACGGGTCGAGCCCGGCCGCGGCGACGTCCGACCTGCCGGCCATGGCGTCCAGCCAGAACGGCTCGTGCTGGAACGCGTACGTGGGCAGTTCGACGGCGCGTGCGCCAGTCCCGGCGAAGGCCCGTTCCCAGTCGACGTCGATCCCGTGGACGTGCGCCTGCGCGAGCGAGAGGAGGAAACGCTCCGCGGCGCCCTCGTCGCGGCGCAGCGTGCCCAGCACGACGGCCTCCGCGTCCGTCTCGTTGATCGTCTCCTGCATGGACCCCGACAGGAGCGGATGCGGGCCGACCTCGACGAACGTGGTGTGGCCGGTGGCGAGGAGCGCGGCGGTCGCCTCGTGGAAACGCACCGGCTCCCGCATGTTGCGGTACCAGTACGCGGCGTCGAGGCCGGTGGTGTCGAGGACGTTCCCGGTGACGGTGGAGTAGAAGGGGATCTCGGCCGGGCCGGGGACGATGGGGCTGAGAATGTCGAGCAGATGGTCGTGGAAGACGTCCACCTGCGGGGAATGCCCGGCGGTGTCGATCCCGGGAATGATCCGGTTCCGGATGCCGTGGTCGGTGAGGCGGGCGGCCAACTCCTGGAGGGCGCCGGGGTCGCCGGCGACGGTCGCGCTCGTCGGGCTGTTGACGGCCGCGATCGAAAGGCGGTCCCGCCACGGCTCCAGATGGGCGGCGACCTGCTCGGCGTCGAGGGCGACGCTGAGCATGCCGCCCTGTCCGGCGAGCCGCAACCAGGCCTGCGACCTCAGGGCGATGACGCGGACGGCGTCGTCGAGGGTGAGCGCCCCCGCGATGTAGGCGGCGGCGACCTCGCCCTGGGAGTGGCCGACGACGGCGTCGGGGTGGACTCCGTGGGAGCGCCACAGACGGGCCAGGGAGACCATCATCGTGAACAGGACCGGCTGGACGACGTCCACCCGGTCGAGGGGCGGAGCGTCGGGGCGCCGGTTGAGCACGTCCAGGACCGACCAGTCCTGGTGGGCGCGGAAAGCCCGGTCGCAGGCCTCCGCCTGCTCCAGGAAGACCGGGAAGGCTTCCATGAGCCGGACCGCCATGTCCGGCCACTGCGACCCCTGGCCGGGGAAGACGAACACCGTCCTTCCCGGGCGGGCGCGTCCCAGCGTCACGTTCGGTGCGGGTTCTCCCTCGCTCAACGCGGTCAGCCCCGCGAGCAGCTCCTCCCGGTCGCCGCCGACCACGGCTCGGTGGTCATGATGGGAACGGGTCGTGGCCAGCGAGTACGCCACGTCCAGCAGCGCCGGGGCCGCCGCGTCCGTCAGGTGGGTCCGGAGCCGCTCGGCCTGGTCGCGGAGGGCCTCGTCCGTCTTGGCCGAAAGCACCCAGGGACGCACGGCCGTGTCGGGGGCGGGTTCGGTGCCGGCGGGGGTGTTCGAGGAGCCGGACGCCTGTTCGAGGATGAGGTGGGCGTTGGTGCCGCTGATCCCGAACGACGACACCGCCGCGCGGCGGGGCCGGTCGGCCCGCGGCCAGGGCACGGCCTCGGTGAGAAGCTTGACGTTGCCGGAGTTCCAGTCGATGTGCGGGGACGGCTCGTCGGCGTGCAGCGTCGCGGGCAGCAGCCCGTGAGAGATGCTCTCGACCATTTTGATGATGCCCGCGACTCCGGCGGCGGCCTGGGTGTGGCCGATGTTGGATTTGATCGAGCCGAGGTGCAGGGGCCGGTCGTCGGGGCGGTCCTGCCCGTAGGTGGCGAGCAGTGCTTGGGCTTCGATGGGGTCGCCGAGCGCCGTGCCCGTGCCGTGCGCCTCGACGGCGTCGACCTCGTCCGGCGTGAGGCGCGCGTTCGCCAGCGCCTGCCGGATGACGCGCTGCTGGGACGGGCCGTTGGGGGCGGTCAGGCCGTTGCTGGCCCCGTCCTGGTTGACCGCCGAACCGCGGACGATCGCCAGAATCGGGTGGCCATTGCGCCGCGCGTCCGACACACGCTCCAGCAGGATCATCCCCGCGCCCTCGCCCCAGCCCGCGCCGTCCGCGGCGGCCGAGAACGACTTGCAACGCCCGTCCGGGGAGAGCGCGCCCTGCCGGCTCAGCTCGACGAACGGGCTCGGCGTGGCCATCACCGTCGCGCCACCGGCGAGCGCCAGATCGCATTCCCCGTTGCGGAGCGCCTGAGCGGCCAGATGCAGCGCGACGAGAGACGACGAGCACGCCGTGTCGATCGTCACCGCCGGGCCCACCAGCCCGAACGAGTAGGCGATGCGGCCCGAGGCGATGCTGTAGGAGCTGCCCGTCCCGATGTATCCCTCGAACCCGTCGGGCACCCGGTCCAGCAGCCGACCCCCGTAGTCGCCGTACATGATCCCGGTGAAGACGCCGGTGCTGCTGCCATGGAGTTCGTCGGGCGTGATCCCGGCCCGCTCCACCGCCTCCCACGTCGTCTCCAGCAGCAGCCGCTGCTGCGGGTCGATCGCGAACGCCTCACGCGGGCTGATGCCGAAGAACCCGGGGTCGAAATGGTCGGCGTCGTACAGGAACCCGCCGGTCCTGGTGTAGGTCTTGCCGATCGCCTCGGGATCCGGGTCGTACAGGTCGTCGACGTCCCAGCCGCGGTTGCGCGGGAAGCCGGAGATGGCGTCCGTCCCGTCGGCCACCAGCCGCCACAGGTCCGACGGGGACGCCACCCCGCCGGGAAAACGGCACGCCATGCCGACGATCGCGATCGGCTCGTCGACGGCGGCACCGGCACGGCGAACCGTGGCCGAGGCGTCCCCGCCGAACAGCAGAGAATGCAGATGGTCCGCCAGCGTGCGCGGCGTCGGGTGATCGAAGACGAGCGTGGCGGACAGCCGCTGACCGGTGGCACCCGCGAGCTGATTACGCAGCTCGACCGCCGTGAGGGAGTCGAAGCCGAGGTCCTGGAAAGGACGGTCGGGGTCGATACCGCCTGGAGAGTCATGCCCCTGGACGGCGGCGATCTGCCCGCGCACCAGTTCGAGGAGCCGCTGCCGCTGCTCGTCCGCACTCGCCCCGGACAACGCCTCGACCAGCGAACCCCCCGGCTGCCCCGACACCGCGGCCCGCCGGATCGGCACACGCACCAGACCCCGCAGAGGCGCGGGAAGCGTTCCCGACTCGGCCTGGCGCCGCAGCACCGACGTGGTGAAACGGGCAGGCACCAGGAAGGGGGCGTCCGGCATTCGAAGCGCGGCGTCGAAGAGCGCCAGGGCCTCCTCGGTGCCCAGCGCGGTGACGCCACCGCGACCGAATCGCGACTGGTCGGCCTGGGTGAGGTGACCGGTCATACCGCTGGTCTGATCCCAGAGTCCCCAGGCGAGGGAGTGCGCGGGTTGCCCGTTGGCGTGTCGGTGTGCGGCGAGGGCGTCGAGGTAGGTGTTGGCTGCGGCGTAGTTGGCCTGGCCCGGGTTGCCCAGAACGCCCGCGACGGAGGAGAACAGCACGAACGCCGATAGTTCGGTGTGCCTGGTGAGGTGGTGCAGGTTCCACGCGGCGTCGGCTTTGGGACGCAGGACGGTGTCGAGCTGTTCGGGTGTGAGGCTGGTGATGGTGGCGTCGTCGAGGACCCCGGCGGTGTGGATGACGGCGGTGAGTGGGTGTTCGGCCGGGATGGTGTCGAGGAGTTCGGCAAGTGCGTCTTGGTCGGCGGCGTCGCAGGCGGTGATGGTGACGTGCGCGCCGAGTTCTTCGAGTTGGTGTTGGAGGTCGGTGGCGCCTGGGGCGTCGGGCCCCCGGCGGCTGGTGAGGAGGAGGTGCCGGGCGCCGTGGGTGGTGATGAGGTGGCGGGTGATGAGGGCGCCGAGGGTGCCGGTGCCGCCGGTGATCAGGACGGTGCCGTCCGGGTCGAACGACGGTGCTGGTTCGGTCGGCGGTTCGGTGGTGGTGAGGCGCGGGGTGTAGAGGTGTCCATCGCGGATGGCGAGTTGGGGTTCGCCGGTGGCCAGGGCGTGCGGGAGGACCTCACGGGACGCATCGGTGTCGTCGGTGTCGATGAGGGTGATTCGGTTGGGGTGTTCGTTCTGTGCGGTGCGGGCCAGGCCCCAGATGGCGGCGGCGGTGAGGTCGGGGGCTTGTTGGTTGTTGATGCTGATGGCGTTGTGGGTGGTGATGACGAGGGAGGTGTCTTGGGTGAGGGCGTCCTGGATGGTGGTGAGTGCTTCGTGGACGGTGCCGGGTGACGCGGTCTGGAGTGTCTGCGGTGCGGGTTGGGTCGGGGTGGGGTGTGGGGTCCAGTTCAGTTGGTAGAGGTGGTTGGTGGTTTGGGGGAGGTGGTGGGTGTTGATGGGGCGGACGGTGAGGGCGTCGATGGTGATGACGGGTGCGCCGGTGGTGTCGGTGGCGGTGAGGGCGATGGTGTCGGTGTCGGTGGGGGTCAGCCGCACACGCAACGTTGAAGCGCCCGACGCGTGCAGACTGACGCCGCTCCATGCGAAAGGCACGCGGATGTCTTCCGGCTGTGCGTCAACCACCAGCGGATGGAAGACGGCATCCAGAAGCGCGGGATGGATGCCGAAACCGGTGACGTCCAGGTTGTCGGGCAGGGCGATCTCGGCGTAGATGTCGTCGCCGTTCCGCCAGGCAGACTTCAGCCCTTGGAAGGCCGGGCCATAGCTGAGCCCGATGTCCTCCAGACGGGAGTAGAAGTCATTTAGATCGACAGGAGATGCTCCGTCAGGTGGTCGGGTGTCCACGCCGAGAGAGCCCGCCGCCGGCTCCGAACCGAGCACGCCGATCGCATGCCGCGTCCACTCCGCGTCGAGTTCGGCGTCCGCAGGCCGCGAATGGATCGATACGGTTCGCTGCCCTGGTTCGCCTTCACCGCCGACGGTGACCTGTACGTGTACCGCTCCGCGATCGGCCAGGACGAGAGGAGCCTCCAGAGTGAGGTCCTGAACCTGGTCGCAGCCTGTGTGATGTGCGGCGTGGACGGCCAGGTCGGCGAAGGCGGTGCCGGGAAAGAGGGTGGTGTCGTGGACGGTGTGATCGGCAAGCCACGGGTGGGTGTCGAGGGAGATCCGGCCGGTGAAGATCCATCCCCCGCCGTCTGGAACGTCCACGACCGCCTTGACCATCGGGTGCTCCGACGTGCCCTGACCGAGCCCGCCCGGACTGGCGGCCGGTGAGGCCTTGAGCCAGTAGGGGCGGTGCTGGAAGGGGTACGTGGGGAGGTCGACGGACTGTGTGGCGGGAAGGACTTCGGTCCAGTCGACCCGGATGCCGTGAGTGTGGGCGGTGGAGATGGCGGTGATGAGTGCTTGCGGTTCGGGTCGGTCGTGGTGCAGGAGCGGGATCAGAGTGGAATCGGCGGGGAGTCGGTCGGTGGCGAGGGTGGTGAGGGTGGCGTCGGGTCCGAGTTCGAGGTATCGGGTGACGTTTTCTTCGTGGAGGGTGCCGATGCCGTCGTCGAACCGGACGGTGCCGCGAATGTGGTCCACCCAGTAGTCGGGTGCGGTGAGTTGGTCGGACGTGGCCATATGCCCGGTGAGGTTCGACACGACCGGGATGGTCGGCTGGTGATAGGTCAGGGCAGAGGCGATCTCTCGAAACTCTTCGAGGACGGGGTCCATATGTGGGGAGTGGAACGCGTGACTGACCTCTAGCTGTTTGGTCTTGCGGCCTTGGTCGCGCCAGTGGGCGGCGATGGTCTGGAGTTGGTCGTGGTCGCCGGAGATGACGATCGAGGTCGGGGTGTTGATGGCCGCGATGGAGACCTGGTCGGTAAGGAATTGCTCGATTTCTTGTTCGGTGGCCTGGATGGCGATCATGGTGCCGGTGGGGTCGGCCTGCTGCATGAGCCGTCCCCTGGCCGCGATCAAGGTGCAGGCGTCAGCCAGGGACAGGACACCGGCGGCATGAGCGGCGGTGATTTCGCCCAGGGAGTGCCCGGCCAAGTACTCGGGACGGACGCCCCAATGCTCCAAGAGCCGGTAGAGGGCGATTTCGAGGGCGAACAGCGCGGGCTGGGCGTGTTGGGTTTGGTGGAGGCGGGGGTCGTCGTCGGCGAACATGATGTCGCGCAACGGCTGGTCAAAGTGGGCGCACACCTCGTCGAAGGCCTGGGCGAAAACGGGGAAGGCCTTGTAGAGGTCGTGGCCCATGCCGGGGCGTTGGGAGCCCTGCCCGGAGAACAGAAATGCGGTCTTGCCGCCGCCGGTGGTGTTGCGGATGAGTTGGTCGCCGATGAGGGCGGCGCGGTGTTCGAAGTGGGTGCGGGTGGTGGCCAGGGTGTAGGCGATTCCGGCCGGGTCCAGGTCGGGACGGGCGGTGACGTGGTCGCGGAGGCGTTGGATCTGTTCGTCGAGCGCGGCGGGAGTCTTGGCGGACAGCAGCCAGGGCAGCGGCGTGAATTCAGCGGGAGGCTGTTGCGGTGCGGGTTCTGGTGCCTGTTCCAGGATGAGGTGGGCGTTGGTGCCGCTGATCCCGAAGGAGGACACGGCGGCGCGGCGGGGCCGGTCGGTGTCGTCCGGCCAGGGGGTGGGCTCGGTCAGCAGGGTGAGGTTGCCGCCGTCCCAGTCGATGTGCGGGGAGGGCTCGTCCGCGTGCAGCGTCGCGGGCAGCAGCCCGTGGGAGATGCTCTCGACCATCTTGATGATGCCCGCGACTCCGGCGGCGGCCTGGGTGTGGCCGATGTTGGATTTGATGGAGCCGAGGTGTAGGGGCCGGTCGGTGGGGCGGTTCTGTCCGTAGGTGGCGAGGAGGGCTTGGGCTTCGATGGGGTCGCCGAGGGTGGTGCCGGTGCCGTGTGCTTCGACGGCGTCGATGTCGTCCGGTGTGAGGCGGGCGTTGGCGAGTGCGGCGCGGATGACGCGTTGTTGGGACGGGCCGTTGGGGGCGGTGAGGCCGTTGCTGGCCCCGTCCTGGTTGACGGCCGATCCGCGGATGACCGCCCGGATCGGGTGACCGTTGCGCTGCGCGTCCGACAGGCGTTCGACGAGCAGCAGTCCGACACCTTCGGAGAAGCCCGCGCCGTCGGCCCCGGCCCCGAACGCCTTGCAGCGCCCGTCGGGGGACAGGCCACGCTGCCTGCTGAACTCGGTGAAGACGATCGGCGTCGCCATCACCGTGACGCCACCGACCAGCGCCATGTCGCACTCGCCGTTGCGGAGCGACTGGATGGCCAGGTGCAGGGCGACCAGCGAGGACGAGCAGGCCGTGTCCACGGTCACGGCCGGACCTTCAAGCCCGAACGTGTAGGCGATACGGCCGGACGCGATGCTCGAGGAGACGCCGGTAGAGAGATATCCGTCGGCGTCGGGCTCCGGGTATCGGAGAGAGGCGTATTCCTGTCCGGCCATGCCGGTGAAGACGCCGACGTTGTCACCGGCCAGCGCGGCGGGTTCGATCCCGGCCCTTTCCAGCGCCTCCCACGTGGTCTCCAACAGCAGTCGCTGTTGCGGATCCATGGCCAGGGCCTCGCGTGGGCTGATACCGAAGAAGTCCGCGTCGAAATCGCCCGCGTCATGGAGGAAACCACCCCGGCGCGCGTACGTCGTGCCCTTCACGTCCGGGTCCGGGTCGTAGAGCGCGTCGAGGTCCCAGCCGCGGTCGTCGGGAAAGTCGGAGATCGCGTCGCGGCCCTCGGCGACCAGCTCCCACAGGCCCTCGGGCGAGGTGACCCCGCCGGGGAACCGGCAGGACATCCCCACGATGGCGATCGGCTCATGGCTCGCGGCCTCGGCCTCGTCCAGGCGGCGCTGGGTCTGACGCAGGTCCGCCGTGACACGCTTGAGGTACGCGAGAAGCTTCTCGTCGTTCTCCGCCATTTGGCCGCTCTCTCCAGTGCTATGCAGAAAACAATTTCGGGCGGTCAGGAACTGCCCAATTGCTGATCGATGATCGTGAAGATCTCATCCGCCGTGGCCGAATCGATGTCCACGTCGGTCGGTTCGCGTCTGAGCCCGCGAAGAACGGACGTGAGCCGGTCGGTGACCTCGGTGATGAACCCGCTTTCCTCGGGCAACTCCGAGATGGCCTTCTCCAGCGCGTCAAGTGCGTCCACCACGGGCGGCGGACCCGTCACCACGTCCGGCGCCATGAGGGGCAGCAGATGGTCGGCCAGAGCCGATGGGGTCGGATAGTCGAAAACGAGGCTGGACGACAGGCGAAGACCCGTCGATGCGGCGAGCCGGTTCCGCAGTTTGATCGCCATGAGCGAGTCGAAACCCGAATCCTTGAACGGCCGGTCGGGTGGAATCTGGTCGGCCGCCGAGTAGCCCAGCACCGTCGCCGCGTCGCCTCGCACCGTCTCCAGCAGGAGTTCGGCCTGTGCGTCGGGCGTGAGGCCCGACAGCCGGTCCCGCAGCGCCGATCCCACCGAGGCCGCGTCGCCGGTCCCGGTGTTCTCGTCCTGAAGCGCGCGCCGTGCCTCGGGGATCTCCAGGAGGAGCGGGCTGACCCGGCCCGAGGTGAAGCCGACCACGAACCGTTCCCAGTCGATGTCGGCGACGGCGACGAACGTCTCGTCGTGCTCGACCGCCTGGATCATCGCGGTCGTCGCGTCCTCCGGCGGCATCTCGAGGACGCCGCGGCGATGCATGTACTCGCCGATGTCCTCGACCGAGGACATCATGCCGTCGCCCTTCCAGGCGCCCCACGCGATCGACGTGGCGGTCGCGCCGCGGCTGCGTCGCTGCTCGGCGAGATGGTCCAGGAACGCGTTCCCGGCCGCGTAGGCGTCGTTGCCGCCGCTTCCCCACACGCCCGCGTTGGACGAGAACAGCACGAACGCGTCCAGCTCCCGATCGCCCAGCAGTTCGTCCAGGACGGTCGCGCCGACGACCTTCCCGGCGATCACCTCGGCGAACTCGTCGAGTTCGGTGTCGGCGACGGCGCGGAACCGGCGCCCCACCCCGGCCGCGTGCACCACCGCCGTCAGCGGGCGGTCCGCGGGAACGCGGTCGAGCAGGTCCGCCACCGCCGCGCGGTCGGTCATGTCGCAGGCCGCGACGGTCACCCCGGCGCCCAGCGCGACCAGTTCCGCTTCCAGGTCGGCGGCCCCGGGCGCCGCCGGGCCGCGGCGGCTCGCCAGCACCAGATGCTCCGCGCCCTCGGCGGCGAGCCGTCTGGCGACCTGCGCGCCGACACCACCGGTGCCGCCGGTGATGAGCACCGTTCCCGTCGGACGCCACTCCTTGGCGGCGGACCCGGTCCGGAGCGGAGCACGCACCAGCCGCCGGACGAACCGGCCCCCGCGACGCACGGCGATCTGATCCTCGGCCCCGACACCGGTGAGCGCGGTCGCCACGTGCCGCACCGCCCCGTCGTCGACCGTGTCGGGAAGGTCGATCAGCCCACCCCAGCGCTTGGGATGTTCGAGGGCGATCACCCGTCCGAGCCCCCACATCTGGGCCTGGGCGGCCCGGGGCCGCGGATCGTCCCGGCCGGTCACCACCGCTCCACGGGTGGCGCACCACAACGGGCCGTCGATGCCCGTGTCGATCACGGCCTGGGCGAGGGCGAGCGTCGCGGCGACGCCGGTGGGCACGGCCGGATACCGGACGTGCGGAGCGTCGTCGCAGGCGAGCAGGGAGAGGACTCCCGCGATCTCCGTACCGTCCGCCGACGCCGCACGGATGCGGTCGGCGAACCAGTCGCGGTCGACCTCGCCGGTCTCCACGATCAGCATCTCGGCCTGGGCGCCATGCTCGACGAGCGCACGCATACAACCGCTCGACCAGGCGTCGAGAGCGTGGGCACGAGGCACCGCCACCAGCCAGGTTCCCCGCAACGAGGGAGGCGCCGCGTCACCCGCCGCCCGCCACGCCACCCGGTAGCGCCACTGGTCGATCGACGAGCCGGGAGTGACCTTCGCGGGCCCGTCGAGCCAGTAGGGGCGGTGTTGGAAGGGGTAGGTGGGGAGGTCGGCGGGTGGTGTGGTGGGGAGGATTTTGGTCCAGTTGACGCTCGTGCCGCGGGTGTGGGCGGTGGCGAGTGCGGTGGTGAGGGTGTGGGTTTCGGGTTGGTCTTGTTGGAGGAGGGGTGTGGTGTCAGGGGTCAGGGCTGTGAGTGTGGTGTCGGGTCCGAGTTCGAGGTGGGTGGTGACGCCTTGTTCGTGGAGGGTGGTGATGGTGTCGGCGTAGCGGACGGTGTGGCGGAGGTGGTCGGCCCAGTAGGCGGGTGAGCGCAGTTGCTCGTCCGTGGCGAGGCGTCCGGTGAGGTTGGACACCACGGGGATGGTCGGCGGGTGGTAGGTCAGTTCGGACGCGGTCTCCCGGAACTCTTTGAGAACAGGGTCCATGTGTGGGGAGTGGAACGCGTGACTGACCTGTAGTTGCTTGGTCTTGCGGCCCTGGTCGCGCCAGTGGGCGGCGATGCGCTGGAGTTGGTCGTGGTCGCCGGAGAGCACAATCGAGCTGGGCGTGTTGATGGCGGCGATGGAGATCTGATCGGTCAGGGACTGCTGGATCTCCTGCTCGGTGGCCTGGATGGCGATCATGGTGCCGGTGGGGTCGGCCTGTTGCATGAGCCGTCCCCGCGCCGTGATCAGAGTGCAGGCGTCGGGAAGAGACAGGACACCCGCGGCGTGAGCGGCGCTGATTTCACCGACGGAATGTCCGGCCAGATAGTCGGGGCGGACGTCCCAGTGCTCCAGGAGCCGGTAGAGCGCGATTTCGAGCGCGAACAGCGCCGGTTGGGCGTATTGCGTCTGGTGGAGGCGAGGGTCGTCGTCGGCGAACATGATGTCGCGCAACGGCTCGTCGAAGTGGGCGCAGACCTCGTCGAGAGCCTGAGCGAAGACGGGATAGGTGTCATAAAGGTCGCGGCCCATGCCGGCGCGTTGGGAGCCCTGCCCGGAGAACAGGAACGCGGTTTTGCCGCTCGCGGTGGCGGTGTTACGGACGAGTTCGTCGCCGATGAGGGCGGCCCGGTGCTCGAAGTGGCTGCGGCCGGTCGCCAAGGTGTAGGCGATTTCGGCCGGGTGCAGGTCGGGACGGGCGGTGACGTGGTCCCGGAGGCGCTGGATCTGTTCGTCGAGCGCGGCGGGAGTCTTCGCGGACAGCAACCAGGGCAGCGCGGCGGTCTCGGCGGGGAGTTGTCGCGGGCCGGATTCGGGCGCCTGTTCCAGGATGACGTGGGCGTTGGTGCCGCTGATCCCGAAGGAGGACACGGCGGCGCGGCGCGGCCGACCGGTTTCCGGCCACGGAGTGGGCTCCGTCAGCAGGGAAAGGTCGCCGGTCGCCCAGTCGACGTGCGGGGACGGCTCGTCGGCGTGCAGGGTCGGGGGCAGCAGCCCGTGGGTCATCGCCTCGACCATCTTGATGACGCCCGCGACCCCGGCGGCCGCCTGCGCGTGACCGATGTTCGACTTGATCGATCCCAGCCACAGCGGCCGGTCGGCGGGCCGGTCCTGCCCGTAGGTGGCGAGCAGCGCCTGCGCCTCGATGGGGTCGCCGAGGCTGGTCCCCGTGCCGTGCGCCTCCACCGCGTCGACATCCGCGGCGCTCAGCCCGGCGTTGGCCAGCGCGGCGCGGATGACGCGCTGCTGCGACGGGCCGTTGGGGGCGGACAGTTGGCTGCTGGCGCCGTCCTGGTTGACCGCGGATCCGCGGATGACCGCCCGGATCGGGTGGCCGTTGCGTTGCGCGTCCGACAACCGCTCCAGTACCAGGACGCCGACGCCTTCGCCGAGGACGGTGCCGTCCGCACCGGCCCCGAACGCCTTGCAGCGCCCGTCGGCCGCCAGGCCGCGCTGGCGGCTGAAATCGATGAAGGTGGAGGGGGTCGCCATCACGCTGACGCCACCGGCCAGCGCCATGTCGCATTCGTCGTTGCGGAGCGACTGGACGGCCAGATGCAGGGCGACCAGTGAGGACGAGCAGGCCGTGTCCACGGTCACGGCCGGGCCTTCGAGCCCGAAGGTGTACGAGATACGCCCGGACGCGACGCTGCCCGCGCTGCCCATGCCCAGATGGACTTCCAGCTCCTCCGGTGCCTCATGGACGAAGCGGGCCCCGTAGTCGCCGTACATGATGCCCGTGAAGACGCCGGTGCGGCTGCCGCGCAGCGCGGTGGGCGCGATCCCGGCCCGCTCGATGCTCTCCCAGCTGGTCTCCAGAAGGAGCCGCTGCTGGGGGTCGATGGCCAGGGCCTCACGCGGGCCGATCCCGAAGAACGCGGGGTCGAAATGGTCGGCGTCGTGGAGGAATCCACCGGAGCGGGCGTAGCTCTTTCCCGTCGCGTCCGGGTCCGGGTCGTAGAGCGCGTCGAGGTCCCAGCCGCGATCGCCGGGAAATTCGGAGATCGCGTCGCGGCCGTCCCGGACCAGGTCCCACAACCGGTCGGGGGTGGTGGCGCCGCCGGGGTAGCGGCACGCCATCCCGACGACGGCGATCGGCTCGGGGCCGCCGTCCTCGACCTCGGCGAGACGCCGCCGGGCCTGATGCAGCTCGGCGGTCACCCGCTTGAGATAGTGCCGGAGCCTGTCCTCGTTGTTCATATCGGTGCTGACCCTCTGCCTTCGGCGCGCTGGCTGGCAGGTGGTCCCGTCGCCGCCGTCGGCCCGGTCGCGGACCGCGGGCGACGCCGGTTCTCCCTGCACTCGGACACCTGCAGGAGAGATTGGCCGCCGCGGCTAACGACGGACTTGCTTCACTCTAAAGTTCTCGCGCATTTGAGATCTGTGTCATATCGCCGAGTCCCGGCACCGGAATTCTTTGTCATTAATGCTCGGAATTTCGCGGCTTCTGGCTTTAGTGCGAAGCAAGTTCGTCGTTAGCCGCGGCGCGGAGGCTGACGCCTGGGTACGTCCCTGATATTTCAGGCTACGGAAGGCCGTGAACTTGACGATGCCTGTCGAGCAGAACCGCGTCGCCGGTACGGCGAACTCCGCCGATGAATCCGTCGCGATCATCGGCATGTCCTGCCGTCTGCCCAGGTCGCCGGACCCCGCGGCCTTCTGGCGTCTGCTCTGCGAGGGGCGGGACGCGATCTCGGAGACGCCCGGTGACCGGTGGGACGTACCGGGCCGGGAGCCGGGCTCGGTGCCGCCGCCCGGCGCCCGGTACGCCGGGCTTCTCGATCACGTCGACCGGTTCGACCCGGGGTTCTTCGGCATCTCGCCCCGCGAGGCCGTGGAGATGGACCCGCAGCAGCGCCTCGCGCTGGAACTCGGCTGGGAGGCGTTGGAGGACGCCGCGATCGTCCCGGGGACGCTCGCGAGCAGCCGGACCGGTGTGTTCGTCGGCGCGATCGCCGACGACTACGCCATCCTGCTGTCGCGCCGCGGCGGCGGGACGGCCACCCCGCACACGCTGCCCGGCACCAACCGCGGCGTCATCGCCAACCGGCTCTCCTACGTCCTGGGACTGCACGGGCCGAGCCTGAGCGTGGACGCGGCGCAGTCGTCCTCGTTGGTCGCCGTCCACCTGGCCTGCGAGAGCCTGCGCAAGGGCGAGTCGACACTGGCGCTCGTCGGCGGCGTGAACCTGATCATCGACGCGGACAGCACGGCGCGGGCCGTCGGGTTCGGCGGGCTCTCCCCGGACGGCCGCTGCCACACCTTCGACGCGCGGGCGAACGGCTATGTGCGGGGCGAGGGCGGTGTCTTCCTCGTCCTGAAACCCCTCAACCGGGCGGTGGCGGACGGCGACCACGTGTACTGCGTGATCGACGGCAGCGCCGTCAACCACGACGGTGCCTCCGACGGGCTGACCGTCCCGAACGCCGACGCCCAGCGGGAGGTCATGCGGCTGGCGTGCCGCCGGGCCGGGGTGGACCCGGCGGACGTCCAGTACGTGGAGTTGCACGGCACCGGCACCCCGGTCGGCGACCCCGTGGAGGCCGCCGCGCTGGGCGCCGCCTTCGGCGCGCCGCGCTCCCCGGACTCGCCGCTGATCGTCGGTTCGGCCAAGACCAACGTGGGGCATCCGGAGGGCGCGGCGGGCATCGTCGGCCTGCTCAAGACCGCGCTGAGCATCGAGCATCGCCGGATACCGCCGAGCCTCAACTTCGAGACCCCCAACCCGCGCATCGACATGGACGGGTTGCGGCTGCGGGTGCAGACGGCCCTCACCGGGTGGCCGCGCCCGGACCGTCCGCTCGTCGCGGGCGTGAACTCGGTCGGTGTCGGCGGGACGAACTGCCACGTCACGGTGTCGGAGCCGCCGGCGCCCCGGCCCGCGCAGCGCCCGGCGGGGACGGCCTCCCCGTCGCTGGTGCCCTGGGTGGTCTCGGGTCGTGACCCGGCGGCGCTACGGGCGCAGGCGGCGCGGCTCCGGGAGCACGTCGCCGCCGACCCGGATCCGACGCCCGAGGACGTGGGCTGGTCGCTCGCCACCACCCGCGCCTCCTTCGAGCATCGGGCCGTCGTCCTGGGTTCCGACCGGGACGGCCTGCTCGACCGGCTCGCCGCCCTTGAGCAGGGCGTGGACGGTGCCGGGCTGGTCACCGGACGGGCCGGCGACCCGGGCGCGACGGTGTTCGTGTTCCCTGGCCAGGGCTCCCAGTGGGACCGGATGGCGCTCGACCTGCTGGACACCTCGGCCGTGTTCCGCGACGCCGCGACCGCCTGCGACGAGGCCCTGCGCTCCTACCTCGACTGGTCGGTCCTCGACGTGCTGCGCCGCCGGCCGGACGCGCCGGGCCTCGACCGCGTGGACGTCGTCCAGCCGGTGCTGTTCACGATGATGGTCTCCCTCGCCGCGCTGTGGCGTTCGTTCGGTGTCGAACCGGACGCCGTCGTGGGCCACTCCCAGGGCGAGATCGCCGCCGCCCATGTCGCCGGGGCGTTGACCCTCGACGACGCGGCCCGCATCGTGACCGTCCGGAGCCGGGCCTGGCGGACGCTGGCCGGGCACGGCGGCATGGTGGCCGTGTCGCTCAACGCCGACGAGCTGCGTCCCCGACTGGAACGCTGGGACGACCGGCTGTCCATCGCCGCCGTCAACGGACCGGGCACCGCCGCCGTCGCCGGTTCCCCGGACGCGCTCGACGAACTCGTGCGGGAACTGACCGGCGAGGGGATCCGCGCCCGGCCCATCCCCGGCGTCGACACCGCGGGCCACTCGCCGCAGGTCGAAGCCCTCCGTGACCTTCTCCTCGACGAACTCGCCCCCGTCTCGCCGGGCCCGTCGAGCGTCCCGTTCTACTCCACCGTCACCGGCGGGCTGCTCGACACCACTCGGCTCGACGCCGCGTACTGGTACCGGAACATGCGCGAGCCGGTCGAGTTCGAACGGGCGACGCGGGCGCTGATCGCCGCCGGGCACCGGGTGTTCGTCGAGACCAGCCCGCATCCCATGCTGACCGTCAGCGTGCAGGAGACGCTGGAGGACGCCGAGGAGACGCGTGGTCCGGACGGGCCGGGCGGCCGGTCCGTCACCGTGGGCACCCTGCGCCGCGACGAGGACGTCTGGCAGCGCGTCCTCACCGCGCTGGCCGAGGTGCACGTCCGGGGGACCGCGGTCTCCTGGCAGGCCGTCCTCGCGGGCGGCGAACCCCGCCGCGTCGCGCTTCCGACGTATGCGTTCCAACGTCGGCGCTACTGGCCGGACCTTTCCGCCGCCGCGTCATCCGCGACCCCGGCGCCGGCCACCGCCACCGAACCCCGCGACCTTCCCGAGGAGGACGACGTCCCGGCGGAGGCCGCTCCATGGTCCGTGCGGCTGTCCGGGCTGTCGCGCGCCGATGCCGAGCGTGCGCTGCTGGAGATGCTGCGCACCCAGGTCGCCATCGTCCTCGGGCACGTCACGGACGAGGCGGTGGACATCGACCGCTCCTTCAAGGACCTCGGATTCGACTCCGCCTCGGGGGTCGAGCTGCGCAACCGGCTGGCGACCGCGACCGGGCTGCGGCTGCCGACCGGCCTCCTGTTCGCCCACCCGACGCCCGCCGCGCTGATCCGGTACCTGCACGACGAACTCACCGGCGCGGCACCGGACGCCGCCGAGGACGCCGCCGACGACGCCGCGCGGAACGAGGTGAAGGCCCCGCCCGCGGACGGCGATCCGATCGTGGTCGTGGGCATGGCCTGCCGGTTCCCGGGCGGCGTGTCCTCCCCCGAGCAGCTCTGGCAGTTGGTCGCCGGCGGGCACGACGCCATCGGCGACTTCCCCGCGAACCGCGGATGGGACGTCGACGGCCTGTTCGACCCCGTCCCGGGGACGCACGGCAAGACCTACGTCCGCCAGGGCGGGTTCCTGCACGACGCGGACCGGTTCGACGCGAACTTCTTCGGGATCAGCCCCCGCGAGGCCGTGGCGATGGACCCGCAGCAGCGGCTTCTCCTGGAAACGTCCTGGGAGGCGCTCGAACGGGCGGGCATCGACCCGACCACGCTGGACGGCACGCCCGCGGCGGTGTTCGTCGGGACGACCGCGCAGGACTACGGGCCCCGCGCGCACGAGGCCCCCGAGGAACTCGCCGGATACCTGCTCACGGGCGGCACCGCCAGCGTCGCGTCCGGCCGCATCGCCTACACGCTCGGCCTGACCGGCCCCGCGGTCACCGTGGACACCGCCTGCTCCTCATCGCTGACCGCGCTGCACCTCGCCGGGCAGGCGCTGCGGCAGGGCGAGTGCACGCTCGCGCTGGCGGGCGGTGTGACCGTCATGGCCACTCCGGGCGTGTTCGTCGACTTCAGCCGCCAGAAAGGCCTGGCCGCCGACGGCCGCTGCAAGCCGTTCGCCGCCGCCGCCGACGGCACCGCCTGGTCCGAGGGCGCGGGCATGCTGGTGCTCGAACGGCTCTCCGACGCGCGCCGCAACGGCCATCCCGTCCTCGCCGTCGTCCGCGGGTCCGCGGTCAACCAGGACGGGGCCAGCAACGGGCTGACCGCGCCCAGCGGCCCGTCCCAGCGGCGGGTGATCCTGCGGGCGCTGGACGCGGCCGGTCTGACCCCCGCCGATGTCGACGCCGTCGAGGCCCACGGCACCGGGACGTCCCTCGGCGACCCGATCGAGGCCGAGGCGCTTCTGGAGACGTACGCGCACGACCGTCCCGCGGACCGGCCCGTGCTGCTGGGCAGCCTCAAGTCGAACATCGGGCACACCCAGGCCGCCGCCGGAGTCGCCGGCGTCATCAAGATGATCTTGGCGATGCGGGAGGGCGTGCTCCCCGCGAGCCTGCACCTCGACGAGCCCACGCCGCGGGTCGACTGGTCGCGCGGCGCGGCGGCGCTGCTCTCCACGGCCGTGCCCTGGCCGGAGACCGGCCGTCCGCGCCGGGCCGGGGTGTCGTCCTTCGGCATCAGCGGCACCAACGCCCATGTCATCCTCGAGGAGGCGGCCCCCGCGGACGAACCGTCCGAGGACGGCTCCGCCACGGGCCCCGGCGACTCCGAGCCCACGCCCTGGCTCCTGTCGGCCAGAACCGAGGAGGCGCTCCGGGCCCAGGCGGCACGGCTCGCCGAACATGTGACCGCCGACCCGACCCTCGGCGCCGCCGACATCGGCCACTGGCTCGCCAGGAACCGCGCGACGCTCGAACACCGGGCTGCGGTGGTCGCCACCGACCGGGACGGCCACCTCCACGGCCTGCGGGCCCTGGCCCGGGGCGAGACGGCGCCGGGCCTCGTCCTCGGGACGACCGTCGGCGGCACCGGCGCGACGGCCTTCCTCTTCACCGGCCAGGGCAGCCAGTACCCCGGCATGGGCCGCGAGCTCCACGACGCCTTCCCCGTCTTCGCCCGTGCCCTGGACGAGGTGACCGGTCACCTCGACACGCACCTCGACGTGCCGCTCCGCACGGTGATGTTCGCGGCAGAAGGCACCGCCGAAGCCGCCCTGCTCGACCAGACCCGATACACGCAGACCGGCCTGTTCGCCTTCGAGGTGGCGCTGTTCCGCCTGTTCGAGTCGTGGGGCGTCCGCCCTGACCGCCTGATCGGCCATTCCGTCGGCGAGATCGCGGCCGCCCACGTCGCGGGCGTCCTGACGCTCCCGGACGCCTGCGCCCTCGTCACCGCCCGCGCCCGCCTCATGCAGGCGCTGCCCACCGGCGGCGCGATGGTCGCCATCGAGGCGACCGAGGACGAGACGGCCGAGTCGCTGCACGGCCATCGGGGCGCGGTCGCGGTCGCCGCCGTCAACGGACCGGCCTCCACCGTCATCTCCGGTGACCACGACGCCGTCATGGCGGTCGCCGAGGAGTGGCGGGCCCGCGGCCGCAGGACGAAACGGCTCAACGTCAGCCACGCCTTCCACTCGCCGCACATGGACGGCATGCTCGACGACTTCCGGGACGCCGTGGCCCGCCTCGACCACCACCCGCCGCGGATCCCGATCATCTCCAACCTGACCGGGGAGCCCGCCGCCGTCGCGGACATCACCGACCCCGAGTACTGGGTGCGGCACGTCCGCGAAGCCGTGCGGTTCCACCATGGCGTCGGGTCGCTGCTGGCGTCCGGCGTCACGACGCTTCTCGAAATCGGGCCGGGCGGCACCCTCACCGCGATGGCCGCCGAGACGGTGGCCGGGGCCGCGGACGGCGTCGACCGGACGCTCATCCCCGCGCTGCGGGGCGGGGAATCCGAGGCCCAGGCCGTCCTCATCGCCCTCGCCCGGCTCCACACCGCCGGTCACGCCGTCCGCTGGGAGACGTTCTTCACCCGGTCACCCGCCCGTCCGGTCGACCTGCCCACCTACCCCTTCCAGCGACAGTCGTACTGGTACCGGGCCACGCCGGACGAAGCCGGCGACACCGGGCGCCACCGCATCGCCTGGCGGCCGCTCGCCTCCGTCCAGGCGGGGCCCGTCGACGGCGGATGGCTGATGGTCGTGGCGGCCGGTCACACCGACGACGAATGGGCGACCGCGTCGGCGGCGATGCTGACCGAAGCGGGCGCCGACGTCACCACGATCGTCCACGACCCCACCGAACACGACCGCGAGACTTTGGCGGCCCGGCTCCGCGAGGCGGTGACGGGTGGCTCCACCTCGATCCGTGGAGTGCTGTCGCTGCTCACCGGCCCGGTCGGCGCGCTCACCCTGATCCAGGCCCTCGGCGACGCGGAGATCCCCGCGCCGCTGTGGGCGACCACCCGCGGCGCGGTCGGCACCGGCGACCGCGACGAGCCGCCGCACCCGGCCGAACGGCAGGTGTGGGGGCTCGGCCAGACCGCAGCGCTGGAGCATCCGAGACGCTGGGGCGGTCTCGTCGACCTGCCGGAGACGCCCGACGCCCGGACGCTCGCGCACCTGCGCCTCGCCCTGTCCGCCCCGGCGGGCGAGAACCAGTTCGCCGTCCGACCCTCGGGCCTGTTCGTCCGGCGGCTCGTCCCGGCGCCCGCACGCGACATGCCGACCGGGACCGGATGGCGGCCACGCGGCACCGTCCTGATCACCGGCGGTACCGGCGGGCTCGGCGCCCATGTCGCCCGATCGCTCGCCGACCGCGGAGCCGAGCGTCTCCTGCTGGTCAGCCGGCGCGGCCCCGCCGCCCCGGGGGCGGACGACCTGGCCACGGAACTGCGCGGCCTCGGGCCGGACGTCTCCGTCGTCGCCTGCGACGTCGCCGACCGCGCCGCACTGAAGGCCCTCATCGACCAGGAGCGCGCCGACCACGGGCCGATCCGGGCGGTGGTGCACGCCGCCGGAACGGTACGGCCCGTCCCGCTGACCGACCTGACCGTGGCGGAGCTGGAGTCCGCCACCGCCAAGGCCGTCATGGCAGACAACCTCAGCGACCTCCTCGACGCCGAACAGCCCGATCGGCTCGACGCGTTCGTCCTGTTCTCGTCGATCGCCGGGGTGTGGGGGAGCGGAGGCCTGGCCGCCTACGCCGCCGCGAACGCGTCCCTGGACGCGCTCGCCGAGCGGCGCCGCGCGCACGGCCGTCCGGCGACGGCGCTGTCCTGGGGAATGTGGGCGGGCGCGGGCATGGGCGCCCAGGACGACCTCGGCGGGCGGATGGGCCGGCACGGCATCGGCGCGATGCCGCCGGAGCGCGCGATCGACGCGATGTGGCGGGCCCTGGACGACGACGAGACCGCCCTCACCATCGCCGACGTGGACTGGCGCCGCTTCCTCCCGGCCTTCACCGCCGTCCGGCCGCACCCGCTGTTCGACGAACTGCCGGAAGCCGGGCGGGCCACCGAGACGGCCACGCCGACCGCCTCCCGCTCCGGCGCGGCCGAGGAGCTACGCCGAAAGCTGGACGAGCTGGACGCCGCCGACCGGCTGCCCTGGCTGGTGCGGCTGGTGGGGTCGTACTCCGCCACCGTCAGCGGCCGTCCCGACGAACGCGCCATCGATCCGGAGCGGCCGTTCCGCGACCTGGGCTTCGACTCGCTCATGGCCGTCGAACTGCGCAACCAGCTGGTCGCCGGCACCGGCCTCGACCTGGCGACGACGCTCACCTTCGACCACCCGACGCCCGCCGCCGTCGCCGCGCACCTGCACGACCTCCTGTCCGGCGAGCGGCGTACGGTCGCCGACCACGAGACCGTCGCCGGACCGGCGGACGAGCCGATCGCCGTGGTCGCGATGGCGTGCCGCTACCCGGGGAACGTCCGGTCGCCGGGCGACCTGTGGCGGCTGGTCGACTCGGGCGCCGACGCCATGGGCGGCTTCCCCGCCGACCGGGGCTGGGACCTGGACCGGCTGCTCGACCCGGACCCCGGCCCCGGCGATCACGACATCTCCCACACCGACACCGGCGGCTTCCTCTACGACGCCGGCGACTTCGACCCCGAGTTCTTCGACATCACCCCGCGCGAGGCGCTCGCCATGGACCCGCAGCAGCGGCTGCTGCTGGAGACCGCGTGGGAGTCGTTCGAACGCGCCGGGATCGACCCGGCGTCCCTGCGCGGGAGCCGCGCGGGCGTCTTCGTGGGCGCCTGGTCGCAGGAGTACGGCGGTGGGATGGGCGGAGCGTCCGAGGAGGCGCGCGGCTACATGGTCACCGGCGGCGCGACCAGCGTCACCTCGGGCCGGGTCGCCTACACCTTCGGTTTCGAGGGCCCGGCGGTCACCGTCGACACCGCGTGCTCGTCGTCGCTGGTGGCGCTGCACCTGGCCGCGCGGTCGCTGCGGTCCGGCGAATGCACGATCGCGCTGGCGGGCGGCGCGACCGTGATGGCCAACCCCGGAGCCTTCATCGAGTTCAGCCGGCAGCGTGGGCTGGCTCCGGACGGCCGGTGCAAGTCGTTCGCCGCGTCGGCGGACGGCACCGGCTGGGGTGAAGGCGTCGGTCTCCTGCTGCTTGAGCGGCTGTCGGACGCCGTCGCCAACGGCCATCAGGTTCTGGGAGTGATCCGAGGCTCCGCGATCAACCAGGACGGCGCCAGCAACGGGCTCACCGCACCCAGCGGAAGCGCCCAGGAACGCGTCATCAAGGCCGCGTGCGCCGACGCCGGGGTGTCTCCGCGCGAGGTGGACGTGGTGGAGGCGCACGGCACCGGAACCAGTCTCGGCGACCCGATCGAGGCGCGGGCGTTGATCGCGGCCTACGGTCGTGACCGGGCTCCGGGACGGCCGCTGCTGCTGGGTTCGGTCAAGTCCAACATCGGGCACACCCAGGCCGCCGCCGGTGTCGCCGGAGTGATCAAGATGATCGAGGCCATGCGCCACGGTCGTCTCCCGGCGACCCTGCACGTCGACGAGCCGACACCCCACGTCGACTGGTCCGACGGCACCGTCGAACTGCTCACCGACCCGACCCCCTGGCCCGACAACCCTCATCCGCGCCGCGCGGCCGTGTCGTCCTTCGGGATCAGCGGCACCAACGCCCACGTCATCCTCGAAGCGGCACCCCCCACCGACACACCAACCCACCACGACACACCGCCCGACCCCGCAACCGTCCCCTGGATCATCTCCGCGAAGTCCGAGGACGCGCTGAAAGCGCAGGCGGAACAGTTGGCCACGCACGTCCGCGCGCATCCCGACCTGGGCACCGCCGATGTCGGCCACGCGCTCGCGACGACACGCCACGACTTCGACCACCGCGCCGTGCTCGTTGGCGGCGACCGGACCGAGCTACTGGACACCCTGGACGCCCTGGCCCGAGGGGACGCCGCCACGGTCGGCATTGTGACCGGCCGGAGAACCACCCCCGGCAAGACGGCGTTCATGTTCACCGGGCAGGGCAGCCAGCGTCCCGGCATGGGACGGGAGCTGTACGAGGCGTTCCCCGTGTACGCCCGCGCGCTCGACGAGGTCGTCGCCGCACTCGACCCCCACCTCGACCGGCCCCTGAAGCCGATCATGTGGGCGGACCGGGGTTCGGCCGAGGCGGCGCTGCTAGACCAGACCGCCTACACCCAGCCCGCCCTGTTCGCCGTCCAGGTCGCGCTGTACCGGCTGCTGGAGCATTGCGGCCTGCGCCCCGACCACCTCATCGGCCATTCCATCGGCGAGATCACGGCCGCGCACGTGTCCGGCGTCCTCACCCTCGCCGACGCCGCCGCGCTGATCGCCACCCGTGGCCGGTTGATGCGGTCGCTTCCCGAGAACGGCGCGATGATCGCGATCGACGCGGACGAGCCCGAGGTCCGCGACGCGCTCACCGTCATGGACGAGGGGCACGGCGCCGCGGTCGCCGCCGTCAACGGGCCCCGGTCGGTCGTCGTCTCCGGCGACCGCGACGCCGTCCACGCCCTCGCCGCACGGTTCGAAGAGCAGGGCCGCAGGACGAAGGAGCTGCGCGTCTCCGGCGCCTTCCACTCCCCGCACGTCCACGCCGTCCTCGACGAGTTCGAGCGGGCCGCGCGGAAGGTCACCTACCATCCGCCCGCCATCCCGATCGTCTCCAATGTGACCGGCGCGCCCTGCGGCGACGAGCTGCGCACCCCGGAGTACTGGGTCCGGCAGTTGCGCGAGGCGGTCCGGTTTCACGACGGCGTCCAGACCCTCCACGCGGCCGGCGTCACGGCCTACGTCGAGGTGGGCCCCGGCACCGCCCTCTCCGCTCTCGCCGAAGGCACCGTCCGGTCCATCGCGGAGGACGGTGACGCCTCCGGCTTCGTCCCCCTTCTCCGCGACGGGCGGTCCGAGACGAGGACCTTCGCCGCCGGGCTCGCCCGCGCCCACACCCGGGGCCTCCCGGTCGACTGGGAGGCGGTGTTCTTCCCGCGGACTCCGGCCCGCCCGATCGAACTGCCCACCTATCCGTTCCAGCGGCGGCGCTTCTGGCTCGAACCGGCCCCGGCGTCCCACGCCACGGACAGGGGCCATGAGACCCCCGACCATCCGCTGCTCGACTCGCGCGTCGAGCTGGACGACGGCGGGCTGCTCTTCCTGGGACGGCTCTCGCTGCGCTCCCAGCCGTGGATCCTCGACCACATCGTGTTCGAGGACTACGTCGTACCGGGCACGACCTGGATCGAGCTCAGCACCTGGGCGGGCCGGCAGGCCGGTTGCCACCGGCTGGAGGAGTTCGCCCACGAGTCGCCGCTGCTGCTCACCGAGGGCCGCGTCGCGGAGTTCCAACTGCGCCTCGGAACCGCCGACGAGAACGACCGCAGAACGGTCACCCTGCGCTACCGCCCGGTGGAGGCCACCGAGCCCCAGCCCTGGAAGGTGCTCGGACGCGGAGTCCTCGGACCCGGTGAGGACGTCGCCGGCCGCCCGGCGCCGGACGACCTGCGGGTGTGGCCGCCGAAGAACGCGGTCGCGCTGGACGCCGACCGCTTCTACGAACACTTCGACTCGCTCCGCCTCTACCTCTGGGGACCGTACTTCCGGGGACTGCGGTCGGCGTGGACCCGCGACGGCGACCTGTTCGCCGAGATCCGGCTCGCCGACGGCACGGAGCCCGGCCGGTTCGATCTGCATCCCGCGCTCCTGGACGCCACGATGCACGCGCTCGGCCTCGACAAGATCAACGAGGGTCTCACGTCCCTGCTCGCGAACGGTGAGGACGACACCGAACGTCCCCGCATCCCCTTCGCATGGCGCGGCGTCAGCCTGCACGGCGGTGGTGGACGCTCCCTGCGGGTGCGGCTGACGCCCACCGGCGCGGAGAACAACGGCGTGGCGCTCACCATCGCCGACGAGACCGGCGGGCTGGTCGCGACCGTCGACTCCGTCGTCCTGCGCCCGGTCTCCCTGCGGCAACTCAAGGACGCGCTCGGCGCCGCCCGAACGGCCGCCCGGTTCGGCCTCGGCTGGAACCCGCTGGCCACGTCCGAGACAGCGCCCCCGGAGGACGTGGCGGTGATCGGTCTCGGCGACGACGACCCGGAGACCGTGCTGGACGTCGCGTCCACCCCGGTCTACGCGGGCCTCGACGCCCTGCGCTCGGCGATCGACGACGGGACCCCGGTGCCCGGAATCGTGCTCGTCCCCTGCTCCGGCGGCGACACGGACGACCAAGCGGCGGCCGTGCACACCGTGACCGGACGAGTCCTGGAACTGGTGCGGGCATGGCTCGCCGACCCGCGCCTCAGCGCATCGCACCTGGCCGTGGTCACCCGAGGGGCGGTCGCCGTCCTGGACACCGACCGGATCGACGAGCCGTCCACCGCCGCGATCTGGGGGCTGCTCCGCTCCGCCCAGCGCGAGCAACCCGGACGGTTCACACTGATCGACGTCGATGACCGGCCCGCCTCCGTGAAGACGCTGCTCGCAGCGCTGGCCGGGGCACGGGCCGAGGACGAGCCGCAACTCGCGCTCCGGCACGGCGACGCATACGTGCCGAGACTCACGCGCCTGCCCGAACCCGCCGACCAGGACCGGGACCCGGCGCCGCTGCTCGACCCCGCCGGGACGGTCCTCGTCACCGGCGGCACCGGAACGCTCGGCGGCCTGCTCGCTCGGCACCTGGTGACCGAGCACGGCGCCCGTCATCTCCTGCTCACCAGCCGCCGCGGCCCCGCGGCCGGCGGCGCGGCCGAGCTGGAACGGGAACTCGCCGGGCTCGGCGCCGAGGTCACCGTCCGCGCCTGCGACGCCGGAGACCGCGACGCGGTGGCCGCGCTGCTCGCCGAGATACCGGCGGACCGTCCCCTCACCGCGATCGTCCACACCGCCGGCGTCCTGGACGACGCGGTCGTCACCGAACTGACCGCCGACGCGCTCGACGGCGTGCTGCGCCCCAAGGCGGACGCGGCCTGGCACCTGCACGAGCTGACCCGCGATCTCGACCTGTCGGCCTTCGTGCTGTTCTCCGCCGCCGCGGGGATCCTCGGCGGGCCCGGCCAGGCCAACTACGCCGCCGCGAACACCTTCCTCGACGCGCTGGCCCGGCATCGCCGGGACGCCGGACTGCCCGCCCTCTCGCTCGCCTGGGGCCTGTGGGAGACGCCCAGCGGCATCACCCGCCACCTCGGCACCGCGGACCTGCGGCGCATCGCGCGCGGCGGAATGAAACCGCTCACCGCACGGGACGCCCTGGCGCTCTTCGACGGCGCGCAGGCCCCCGGCCCGGAGACACAACTGCCCGCCCGGCTCGACCCCGCGCCCCCGCGCGACGGCGATCCCGTGCCCGCCGTCCTCCGAGGTCTCGTCCGCGAACCGGCCGGCGCGTCGGCCGACCAGGCGTCACCCGCGCGGGTCGCCGCCGACCGCGCGGACCTGGTCCGGCGCCTCGGCGCCCTCCCGGCCGCCGCCCGGCGCAGGGAGATCACCGATCTCGTGGTCGCGCACATCGCCGGTGTCACCGGCCGACCGGCGCACGGCATCGACACCGAGCGGCCGTTCAACGAGATGGGCCTCGACTCGCTCATGGCGCTGGAACTGCGCAACCGGCTCGGCGCCGCGACCGGCCTTTCGCTGTCGGCGACCCTCGTGTTCGACCACCCGACGGCCACGGCCCTGTCCCACCATGTGGAGGACCTCCTGTTCCCCGACGGGGACGACCCCACGAGCACGGACGGCTCCGCCGATGCCGGGCTCGATGTGCGGGAGGCGGACATCCGGCGCTCGCTGAACTCGATCCCGCTGAGCCGGCTCCGCGAGGCCGGCCTGATCGACACCCTGCTGGAACTGGCCGACACCCCCTACTGGTCGCCGCCCGTGAACGGCGACCACGACCCCGAGGAGGTCGACGCCATGGGAGTGGAGGACCTCATCCGCCAGGCCCTGAACGATGAGCTCTCCGATGCCGATTCAGAGTCCTGATCGAGGAGGTTGGGGAAGATGACCGAGTCTCCCGAGAGGATCGTCAAGGCGCTGCGCGCGTCCGTCCAGGAGAACCGGAGGCTCCGGCAGCAGAACGAACGGCTGCTCAACGCCTCCCGCGAGCCGATCGCCGTCATCGGGATCGGCTGCCGCTACCCCGGCGGCGTCACCGGACCGGACGACCTGTGGCGCCTGGTGGACGGCGGCGTCGACGCCGTCGGCGGCTTCCCCGATAACCGCGGTTGGAGGCTCGACCGGCTCTACGACCCGGACCCCGACCACAGCGGGACGAGCTACGCGCGCGAAGGCGCCTTTCTCCACGACGCGGACCGCTTCGACGCCGACTACTTCGGCATCAGCCCCCGGGAGGCGGTCTCCCTGGACCCGCAGCAGCGCCTGCTGCTCGAAACCGCCGTGGAGACGTTCGAGCACGCGGGCATCCCGCCGGACGACGTGAGCGGCACCCCCGTCGGGGTATTCACCGGGATCATGTACGGCGACTACGGGAACCGTCTCGCCGACCGGATCCCGCGCAGCGTCGAAGGGCTCGTCGGCCCCGGAAGCGCCGGCAGCATCGCGTCCGGCCGGGTCGCCTACACGTTCGGTTTCGAGGGCCCGGCGGTCACCGTCGACACCGCGTGCTCGTCGTCGCTGGTGGCGCTGCACCTGGCCGCGCAGTCCCTGCGCAACGAGGAGTGCTCCCTCGCCCTGGCCGGAGGCGTCACCGTCATGGCGACTCCCATCAGCTTCATCGAGTTCAGCCGGCAGCGTGGGCTGGCTCCGGACGGCCGGTGCAAGTCGTTCGCCGCGTCGGCGGACGGCACCGGCTGGGGCGAAGGCGTCGGTCTCCTACTGCTGGAGCGGCTGTCGGACGCCGTCGCCAACGGCCATCAGGTGCTGGGAGTGATCCGAGGCTCCGCGATCAACCAGGACGGCGCCAGCAACGGGCTCACCGCACCCAGCGGAAGCGCCCAGCAGCGCGTCATCAAGGCGGCCTGCGCCAACGCCGGTGTCCGTCTGCGGGACGTCGACGTGGTGGAGGCGCACGGCACCGGAACCAGCCTCGGCGACCCCATCGAAGCTCAGGCGTTGCTGGCCACGTATGGGCGAGACCGTCCCGATGGCCGGCCGCTGTGGCTGGGTTCGGTCAAGTCCAACATCGGGCACACCCAGGCCGCCGCAGGTGTCGCCGGAGTGATCAAAATGATCGAGGCCATGCGCCACGGCCGTCTCCCGGCGACCCTGCACGTCGACGAGCCCACACCTCACGTCGACTGGTCGGACGGCACCGTCGAACTGCTGACCACCTCGACTCCCTGGCCGGAGAACCCGCATCCGCGCCGCGCGGCCGTGTCGTCCTTCGGGATCAGCGGCACCAACGCCCACGTCATCCTCGAAGCGGCACCCCCCACCGACACACCAACCCACCACGACACGCCGCCCGACCCCGCAACCGTCCCCTGGATCATCTCGGCCAAGAGCGAGGAAGCGCTCCGGGACCAGGCCGGGCGACTGCGCGCGCGGGCCGATGAGCGTCCCACGTGGCACCCGGCCGTCGTGGGCCGCTCCCTGGTCGCCACCCGGACCGGCCACGATCACCGCGCCGTGCTGCTCGGCCGGGACCGGGACGACCTCCTCGCCGGGCTGGACGCACTGGCCGCCGGCCGACCCGCCGCGAACCTCGTCCACGGCACGGTCGCCGGGACACGGGGCAGAACGGTGTTCGTCTTCCCCGGCCAGGGTTCCCAATGGACGGGCATGGCCGCCGAACTGCTGGACGCCTCCCCGGTCTTCGCCCGGCGGTTGGAGTCGTGCGCCGCCGAACTCGACGCCCTCACCGGCTGGTCGCTCGCCGACGTCCTTCGCGGGGCGGCGGACGCCCCGAGCCTCGACCGGGTCGATGTCGTCCAACCCGCCCTGTTCGCCGTCATGGTCTCGCTCGCCGCGACCTGGCGTTCGTACGGGATCGAACCCGACGCCGTCGTCGGCCACTCCCAGGGAGAGATCGCCGCCGCGCACGTCGCCGGGGCGCTGTCCCTACGGGACGCCGCCCGCGCCGTGGTGCTGCGCAGCCAGGCCATCACCACGCTCTCCGGCACGGGGGCCATGGCCTCCGTCGCCCTCCCCGGCGCCGACGTCCGGGCGACCCTCGAACGCTGGGGCGACCGGCTCGCCGTCGCCGCCGTCAACGGGCTCGCCTCCTGCGTCGTCTCCGGCGATCCCGGCGCGGTCGACGAACTGGTGGCGGAACTCCGGGCGGACGACGTCCGGGCCCGGACGATCCCCGTCGACTACGCCTCCCATTCCCCCCACATCGAGCGGATCCGCGACCGCCTGCTCGACGCGCTCGCCGACATCACCCCCAAACCCGGCGACATCCCCTTCTACTCCACCGTGACCGGGGGAGTGATCGACACCTCGGAGTTGGACGCCGGCTACTGGTACCGCAACCTTCGCCAGACCGTCCTCCTCGAAGACGCCACCCGGGCCCTGCTCGACGACGGTCACCGTTTCTTCGTCGAGGCCAGCCCGCATCCCGTCCTGACCGTGCCGATCCAGGAGACGGCCGACGAGCGCGGCGGCGCGACGGTCATCGAGACGCTCCGGCGCGGCGAGGGAGGCAGGGACCGGCTGCTCACCTCGCTCGCCCGGGCGCACGTCCACGGCCTGCCCGTGCAGTGGGACGAGATCTTCGCCGACACGGGCGCGCACGTCGACCTTCCCACCTACGCGTTCCAGCGCCGCCGGTACTGGCTCGACGCGGGCGCCGCCGCCGACGGCGCCCCGGCGGCCGGTCTCCGACCGGTCGGGCATCCGATGCTCGGCGCCGCCACCGACCTTCCGGGCGGTGGGCACCTGTTCACCGGGCGGCTGTCGCTCGACGACCATCCCTGGCTGGCCGACCACGGTGTCTTCGACACCGTCCTGCTGCCCGGCACCGCCCTGGTCGAGCTGGCGTCGCGGGCCGCCGAGGCCACCGGTGGCGGCGACATCGACGAGCTGACCGTGGAGGCGCCGCTCGTGCTCCCGGAGCGGGGCGCGGTGGAGTTCCAGGTCGTCACCGGAGCGACCGGCGAGACCGGAAGCCGGTCCGTGGTCATCCGCTCCCGTCCCGCCGACGCCGAGGCGCCTTGGGCCCAGCACGCCACCGGCGCCCTGACCAGCGGCGCGCAAGCCCGGCCCGCTCCCGCCACGGGCGCGGCGGAGGCCTGGCCGCCCGCAGGGGCGGAGCCGATCGACGTCGGCGACCTCTACGCACGCCTGGCGGACATCGGCCTCGGCTACGGCCCCGCCTTCCAGGGGTTGCGCGCCGCCTGGCGGCACGGCGAGGAGATCCTCGCCGAGGTCGCCCTCCCCGAGACGGCCGCCGCCGAAGGGTACGGCCTCCACCCCGCGCTCATGGACGCCGCCCTGCACGCCGCGTTCCTCCACCCCGACCAGCGGCCCGACGGCGGTGACGGTGAACCGACCGTCCCGCTGCCCTTCACCTGGCGTGGGGTGTCGATCCACTCCCCGGATTCCTCGGCACTCCGCGTGCGCCTGACCACCACGGCAGCGGACGGCCTGTCGATGGAACTCGCCGACGACTCGGGTCGCCCGGTCGCCTCGGTCGAGTCACTGGTCGTCCGACCGGTCAACGCCGGTCGGCTCGCGCGGGCGGCGGGTGGTCACAGCCCGGTCTTCTCGCTCGACTGGCTCCCGGTTACCGCTCCCGCGGACCCGTTCACCGGAACCGTCGCCTCGCCGGGCGAAGCCGTCGAGGCCGTCGAGAGCGGCGACCCGGCACCCGACGTCGTGGTCACCTCGCTCATCGGAACGTACGCGGACGACGACCCGTCCGGGCACTCGGCCGCCCATCGAGCGCTGAAGCTGGTGCAGCAGTGGCTCACCGATGACCGCTGGACGGCGTCCCGGCTCGTGGTGCTGACACGCGGCGCCGTCGCCACGGGCGCGGACGGCGATGTCACAGACCTTGGCGCCGCCTCGATCTGGGGTCTGCTACGGGCCGCGCAGTCGGAGCATCCCGGCCGGTTCGTCCTGGTGGACATCGACCGGGACGACGCGGAGCCACCGGCCTCCGCGCTGTCCGGTGAAGAGAGCCAGGTGGCCGTGCGGGACGGTGTCGTGCTCGCGCCCCGGCTCGTCCGCGCGCCCCTTCCGGACGACGCCGCACCGCCGCCGTTCGACCCGGACGGCACCGTCCTGATCACCGGTGGCACCGGCACCCTCGGCGCCCTCGTCGTCCGCCACCTCGTCACCACCCACGGCGCCCGGCACCTGCTGCTCGTCAGCCGCCGGGGGCTCGACGCCCCAGGCGCCACCGACCTGCAACGCCAACTCGAAGACCTCGGCGCGCATGTCACCATCACCGCCTGCGACGCCGCCGACCAGGACGCACTCGCCAAGCTGCTCGACACCATCCCGGCCGAGCATCCGCTCACCGCCGTCGTCCACACCGCCGGAGTCCTGGACGACGCCACCATCACCAGCCTCACTCCCGAGCAACTCGACATCGTGCTCAGGCCGAAGGCAGACGCCGCCTGGAACCTGCACCACCTCACCAAGGACGCGAACCTGTCGGCGTTCGTGCTGTTCTCCTCCGCCGCAGGCATCCTCGGCAGCCCAGGCCAGGCCAACTACGCCGCAGCCAACACCTACCTCGACGCACTCGCCGCACACCGGCGGGCGGCCGGACGGCCCGGCATCTCGCTGGCCTGGGGGCTGTGGGCCGAGAGCAGCGGCATGACCGACCGGCTCGACCGATCGGACCGGACCCGCCTCGCCCGCACCGGCATCCTTCCGCTCACCTCCGAAGCGGGGCTCGCGCTCTTCGACGCGGCCCTCGCCCTCGACCGGCCGCTGGCCGTCCTCGCCAAGCTGAACCTCCAGCGGCTCCGGCCCCAGGCCGAAACGGGAATGCTGACGCCGGTGCTCCGCGGGCTGTTGCCCGCGCCGAGCCGCGGCCGGGACACCGCCGATGCGGCGGGTGCCGCAGCGCTCGCCGAGCAGCTCGCGGGCCTGCCGGAACCGGAGCGGCGGGACGCCGTGTTCCGCCTCGTCCGCGATCAGATCGCCGCGGTCCTGGGCCACGACTCACCGGCCCGGGTGGACGCGGAACGCGGCTTCCTGGAGATGGGCTTCGACTCGCTCACCGCCGTCGAGCTGCGCAACCGGCTCGCCGCGGCGACCGGGCTGCGGCTGCCCTCCACCCTGGCCTTCGACCACCCCGACCTCGGCCGCCTCGCGGACTTCCTGCACGGCGAACTCGCCGCCGGCGCGGGCGAGCACACGCCGGGACTCGCCGAGATCGAGGGCATCGAGTCGGCCCTCGACACGATCACACCGGACGCACGCGCGAGGCTCGCGGACCGGCTCAGAAAGGTCCTGCTGAAGCTGGACGACCTGAAAACGGACGACGCCGCGAACGGCGCGACGGTGACCGCGAGGATCGAGTCGGCCGGAGACGACGAGATCTTCGAGTTCATCGACAACGAACTCGGAATCCCCGACCTGAGAGGACCATGATGAAGGCGCTCGTCCTGGCGGGAGGCACCGGTTCGCGGTTGCGTCCGTTCAGCTACAGCATGCCGAAACAGCTCGTCCCGGTCGCGAACAGGCCGGTGCTGTTCCATGCCCTCGACGCGCTCCGCGCCATCGGGGTCACCGAGACGGGGATCATCATCGGCGACTCGGGTGACGCCATCCGCGCCGCCGTCGGCGACGGCGGGCTCTTCGACATGAAGGTCACCTTTCTGCCGCAGAACGAGCCGCGCGGGCTGGCGCACTGCGTCATGATCGCCCGTGAGTTCCTGGGCGACGACGACTTCGTCATGTTCCTCGGCGACAACGTCTTCTCCGCCGGGCTGGCCGCGCCGCTGGACGACTTCCGGACGCACCGCCCCGACGCCCAACTCGTGGTGTCGAAGGTCGCCGACCCCACCGCCTACGGCGTGGTCGACATGGACGCCGACGGGCGGGTGCTCGCGCTGGAGGAGAAGCCCGCCGTCCCGTCCAGCGACCTGGCGGTGACCGGCGCCTACTTCTTCACCTCGCGGATCCACGAGGCGGTGCGGGCCATCACGCCGAGCCGCCGCGGCGAGCTGGAGATCACCGACGCGATCCAGTGGTTGGTCGCGGCAGGACGGAATGTACGCGCCCGCGCGGTCGCCGGCTACTGGAAGGACACCGGAACCCCCGCGGACCTGCTGGAGTGCAACGAGGTACTGCTGGAGAACATCACGCCCGGCGTGCACGGGACGGTCGACGACACCACCCGGATCTACGGCCCGGTACTGATCGAGGAGGGGGCACGGGTGACGGGTTCGGTCCTCGCCGGTCCCCTGATCATCGGTGCGGGCGCCACCGTCGAGGGCAGCAGGGTGGGACCGTTCGCCTCGATCGGCGCCGGGTGCCGGCTCCGCGACGCCAGCGTCCTGTACTCGATCCTCCTGGAGGACGCGTCCGTCGACGGGCTGCACACCGTGCACGGCTCCATCATCGGCAAGGGCGGGAAGGCCAGCCGGGGGCGGCGCGTCGCGACCGCCCACCGGCTGATGATCGGCGACCACGGCCAGATCGAGGTCCCCACCTGAGCGTGGGTCACCGCGGTTCGTGGGCGCGGAATCCCCGTCCGGCCTTGCGGCCCGTGTATCCGGCCAGCACCAGTTCCTCCAGGAGCCGGGCCGGGGTGAGCGCGGGCTCCCGGTGCGCCGCGTGCAGCTCGCGCTGGATGGCGAGGGAGACGTCCAGCCCGACCACGTCCAGGAGTTGCAGCGGGCCCATCGGAAGACCGAGGCCCTGCGTCATGACCGCGTCGATGTCGTCGGCGGTGGCATGACCGTCCTGGAGCATCGTGACCGCGTGGTTGAGGTAGGGGAACAGCAGCGCGTTGGCGATGAACCCGGTGCGGTCCGCGCAGTCGACCGGGCGCTTGCCCAGCGCGGCGCACAGCGCGCGGGCCGTCGCGAGCGCTTGTTCCCCGGTCAGCGCGGTGCGGACGAGTTCCACCAGCTTCATCGCCGGCGCCGGGTTGAAGAAGTGCATTCCGACCACGTCGTGCGGGCGGCTCGTGGCCGTGGCGCATTCGATGACCGGCAGGCTGGACGTCGTCGTCGCGAGGACCGTCCCCGGTCGGCACACCTCGTCCAGCGACCGGAACGTCTCACGCTTGACCTTCAGGTCCTCCACGACCGCCTCGATCACCAGATCGCGGTCGGTGAGCGCGTCGAACCGGGAGGCGCCGGACAGTCGTGCCATCGTCGCCGCCACGTCCTCCGCCGACACCTTGCCTCGGCGCACCCGCCGTTCGAGCGAGCGCTCCACCGCCGCCAGGGCCTCCTTCGCCCGGACGTCGGTGCGCGCGACCAGCACGGTCGGCAGCCCCGCGCGGGCGCAGACCTCGGCGATCCCGGCCGCCATGGTCCCGGAGCCGACCACCCCGACGCGCCGGACGGGCCGCGCCGCCCCCTCCTCGCCGGCGGGTTCCGTCGCCGCGGTCCCCGTATCGCCGCCCGCCCCTTCACCCGCTTCGCCATAGTCGTAGAAGCCGCGGCCGGACTTGCGTCCCAGCAGGCCCGCCGCCGCCATGTGCGCGAGCACCGGCGACGGCGCGTACCGCCGGTCCCCGGTGCGTTCGTACAGGATCCGCAGCGTGTCGTGCGCCACGTCAAGGCCCATCCGGTCGAGCTGCGCCAGCGGACCGAGCGGCAGACCGCAGCCGAGCATCATCGCCGCGTCGATGTCGTCGCGGGTGCCGTGGCGCCGCTCGAACATCGTGGCGGCCCCGTTGAGATAGCCCATCGTCAGCGCGCCGCCGATGAACCCCGCCCGGTCGCCGACCCGCACCGGGGTCCTGCCGAGCGCCCGCGCCAAGGCCAGCGTGCCGTCCTGGGCGTCCGCGTCGGTCACCGGGGTCGTGACGACCTCCGCCACGGTCCCCGACGCCGGATCGGCCAGGTGCAGGCCGGTGGTGCGGGCCATCCGTCCCGACCCGGCGGCGATCTCGGCGACCGGCAGCGCCGTCGTGGTGGTGACGAACACCGTCGCGGGCGGGCACACGGTGTTCGCCGCGCGCAGGACCTCGATCTTGAGGGCGGCGCTCTCCGGCACCGCCTCGATCACCAGCTCCGCGTCGGCGATCCGGCCCGTCGCGGTGGTGAACGCGATGTCGCCGCCGTCCGGCCCGGTGAGTTCTTCCACCCGGGCGCGTCCGCGCGCCAGCGCCGTGTCGTCCGCTTCCACGGCAACGACACGACGACCGGCGCGGGCCAGTGCCGCGGCGATCGCCGAACCGGTGGTGCCGAGCCCGAGGACCGCGACCGTCGCGTCCGGCCCCGTCATCTCCACATCGGTCATGTCCCCTGGTTCCTTTCGCCGTTGGTCTCCACGAGTCCGCCCCAGCGGACCAGCGCTCCGCCCATCGACATGCCGCCCCCGAATCCGGCCAGCAGCAGAAGGTCGCCGTCGTCGAAGACGCCCCTGCGGACGGCGTCGTCGAGGGCGAGGGGGATGGAGGCCGCGCTGGTGTTGCCGTGCTCGGCGACCGTGAGATGCGTCCGCGCCCGGGGCAGTCCGAGCAGCGGGAACACCTCGTCCAGCATCACCCCGTTGGCCTGGTGCGGAACGAAGTGGTCGACGAGCGCCGGGTCGACGCCGTGCCCGGTGAGGAGACGCCGGACGGTACGGGGCAGCTCCGCCGTGACGAACTCGCGGACGCCGCGGCCCTCCATCGCGAAATGGTGCAACCCGTCGGCCAGGGTCTTCTCCGATGCGGGCAGCCTGCTTCCCCCGGCCGGGACCCGGATGAGGTCGTGCCGCTCACCGCGAGTCGACAGCTCGGCGCCGGTCAGCCCGTAACCGGGCCGCACCGGGCCGAGGACGACCGCGCCCGCGCCGTCCCCGAACAGCACCGCCGTGCGGCGCTCGCTCCGGTCGATGATGCGCGAATAGAGGTCGGCGCCGATGACCAGCGCGTGGTCGGCCCCCTCGGCAGGCCGGCCCGCGGACCCGCCCGACAGCAGCCGGGCCGCGGTCACCAGCGCGAACACGAACCCGGCGCACACCGCGTTGACGTCGAAGGCGGCGGCCCGCTCCGCCCCGATCCGGGCCTGCACCAGACCGGCGGTCGGCGGCTGCGGGTGGTCCGGGGTCGAGGTCGCCAGCACGATCCACCCCAGCCGGTCCGGGGTGATCCCGGCGTCGGCGAGCGCGGCCGTCGCCGCCTCCGCCGCCATGTCCGAGGTGGCCTCGTCGGGGGCGGCGTACCGGCGGGCGTGGATGCCGGTCTTGCGGACGATCCACTCCTCGGTGACGCCCGCCCGCTCGGCCACCACGCCGTTCGGCACCACCTCGGCCGGCAGATACCCGCCGACGCCCACCACGCCGACACCGGGCACTCCACCACCGGGCACTCCACCACCGGACGACCCGGCCCACGGTTCGCTCACGGCAGGATCCCGCTCCTTCCCCGGGTCACGGCGCGGTGCGGAACCGGTCGATGGCCGGGAGGTGCCGCGCGCGCATTTCCGGGTCCCGGACGCCGAGGCCCTCCGTCGGCGCGAGGCAGAGCACGCCCACCTTCCCGCGGTGGGCGTTGGCGTGCACGTCGTAGGTGGCCTGCCCGATCTCCGCCAGCGGGTAGGTCCGCGACAGCGTCGGATGGATCCGACCCTTGGCGATCAGCCGGTTCGCCGCCCACGCCTCCCGGTAGTTGGCGAAGTGCGTGCCGACGATCCGCTTCAGGTGCATCCACAGGTAGCGGTTGTCGAAGGTGTGCTCGAACCCCGACGTGGACGCGCAGGTCACCACGGTGCCACCGCGCCGGGTCACGTAGAGGCTGGCGCCGAAGGTCTCCCGGCCCGGGTGCTCGACGACGATGTCCGGATCGTCCCCGCCGGTGAGTTCGCGGATCCGGGCCCCGAAACGGCGCCACTCGCGCGGGTCCTGGGTGTGCTCGTCCGACCAGAACCGGTAGTCCTCGGCGTTCCGATCGATGATCAGCTCGGCGCCCATCCTGCGGCAGATGTCGGCCTTCTCCTCGCTGGACACCACGCACACCGGCGTCGCGCCGCCGTTCAGCGCCAGCTGGGTCGCGTAGGAGCCGAGACCGCCGGACGCGCCCCAGATGAGGACCGTGTCGCCCTGCCGCATCCCCGCGCCGTTGCGGGACACGAGCTGCCGGTACGCGGTGGAGTTCACCAGACCGGAGGCGGCGGCCTCCTCCCAGGTCAGATGGTCCGGCTTCGGCATCAGCTGGTTCGCCTTCACCAGCGCGAGTTCGGCCAGCCCGCCGAAGTTGGTCTCGTACCCCCAGATGCGCTGCTGGGGGTCGAGCATCGTGTCGTCGTGCCCGTCCGGATGCTCCAGCTCGACCGACAGGCAGTGCGCGACGACCTCGTCCCCGGGCCGCCAGGACTGCACGCCGGGGCCGGTGCGCAGCACGACGCCCGCGAGGTCCGACCCGAGGACGTGGTACGGCAGGTCGTGCCGGGCCGCCAGCGCCGACGTCTTCCCGTACCGGCGCAGGAACGGGAAGGTCGGCAGCGGCTCGAAGATCGAACTCCAGACGGTGTTGTAGTTGACGGCGCTCGCCATCACGGCGACCAGCGCCTCCCCGGGGCCGAGCTCCGGCGTCGGCACCTCCGCCACGCGCATCGACCGTCGCGGGTCCTTCTTCCGGACCGGCAGCCCGGCGAACATCTCCACGTCTTCGGCGCGGACCGTGGCCGCCCGGTAGGACTCGGGGACCTCCAGGGCGCCGACGACATTGAGTTCGTCGGCGAGGATCGCGTCGAGAATCTTCTGCACCGTGACCTCCAGTGGCTCGGCGTGTCTGCGGTCTGCCGGGTCAGCTGCCGGGGGTGAGGGCGATGGTGCCGTGCACGATGGCGGCGATGCCGTCCGGCGTCCCGAAGTTGCGCGCGGTGATCATTTCGGGCGGGAAGTGGGCGCGCAGCTCGTCGCGGATGTAGTTGAGCAGGATCGCCGTCCTGAGCGAGTTGAGGATGCCCAGCTCCAGCAGCGGGGTGTCCGCGGCGATCGTGATGTCCTGCTCGTCGGCCAGCAGGTTCTCCTGGATGAAGGCGACGAGCCTGCCGGTGATCTCTTCCTGTGTCATGGCGCTTCCTTCGCGGGACGGGGTCAGAAGGTGGGCGCCGCGGTGGGGGCGCGCAGGGTGCCGAGGTAGGGGTGCCACAGATGGTCCGGGTCGTTCTCGACCGTCGTGACGAGCTTCTTCATCGCGACCAGCGCGGCCGGCTCCTCGCCGTCGTAGAAGTCGCCCTGCAGCATCTTGATCACGTCGACGCGGTACCGGGGGTCCTGGACGAACGCGGTGAACAGGATGTTCAGCCGGTAGTAGAGCGAGATGAACTCGTACCAGTTCTTCACCGCGTTGCGGAGCTTGTGCTCGAACGCCGCGAAGCTCTCCCGCGAGAAGTCGCCGCCGTTCTGGTGCGCGGCGATGATGTCCTTCGCCGCGAGCCGCGCGCTGTTCACGGCGACGCTCACCCCGCTGGAGAAGATCGGGTCGACGAACCGCGCGGCATCACCGATCATGACGAACCGGTCGCCGGTGACCTGCCGCAGCGCGTAGCTGTAGTCGCCCTCGGCCTTGAACGGACGGACGCGCTCGGCGTCCCCGAGGGCCTCGGCGAGGTCCGGGCGCTTGGAGACGATGTCCCAGAAGAACTCCTCGCGTCCCGCCGCCGCGGCGGAGAAGCGTTCCTTCTGGGTCACCACGCCCACGCTGGTGATGGTGTCGGTGATGGGGATCTGCCACATCCAGCTGTTCTCGATGGGCAGGAAGTGGACGTAGATGTAGTCCGTCTTCTCCGGGCTCACCGCCAGCGCCGAGCGGTCCAGCCCCTCGAACCAGGTGTGCACCGCGTACTGGTTGAACACCGGGTCGGAGACCTTCAGCTTGAGCTGCCGGCCGAGGACCGTGTGCCGCCCGGAGGCGTCCACCACCATCCCCGCTGTGAAGTCGACCTCGCGGGAACCCATCCGGCCGGTCAGGACGACCGCGTCCGGATTGTCGAAATCCACCTTGAGCACCCGCACGCCGGGGAACACGTTGGCGCCCTTCTTCTCGGCGTGCTTGAGCAGGATCAGGTCGAACTTCCCACGGTCGACGTGGAAGGTGTAGTCGCGGTCGACGCCCGACTGGTCGCGCTCGACGAACATGATCTCCGCGGCGCGGAAGTCGTGGTCCAGCCCGGTAAAACCGTTGTGCGGGACGTCGCGGGACTCCGCCGACGTCCAGGCCGCGCCGTACTTGCGGGGGAACCCGGCCGCCTCGATCTCGTCGAGGACGCCGATCTCCGCGAGCACGGGGGTGGTCGCGGGGACCAGCGACTCGCCGACATGCGGCCGGGGGAACAGCTCGCTCTCGAACACCGCGACGCGCAGCCCCGCCTCGGCGAGGTAGGACGCGACGGTGGAGCCGGCCGGACCGCCTCCGATGATCGCGACGTCGAAGTCCCTTGTCGTGTCTTCGTTCATGCCTTCGTCCTCTCGGGTTCGCGGGTGCCATCGGCGGTGGTCGTGGACGGTGGGGCGGCGTCGGCCAGCAGCCCCGCCAGGTGCTCGGCGATGGCGGAGACGGTCGGCTGGTGCCAGAGCAGCGTGGACGGCAGGCTCTGCCCGAACCGCTTCTCCAGCCGGCGCCGGATGACGAGGGTCATCACCGAGTCCAGCCCCTGCTCGGTCAGCGACCGGCGCGGGTCGAGATCGGCGGCCGACAGCCGCATCTCGGTGGCGATCTGGCCGCCGACCTCCTCCATCAGCAGCTCCTGGAGCCGCTCGGGCGAGAGTTCGGCGAACCGGCCGGGGTCGGCGGCCGGGGACGGCGCGGCGGCCGGCTCCTCTGCGGGCACCTCCGCCAGCACCGCGGGCGGTTCCGCGCCGGGGCCGAGCGGCAGGGTTCGCAGCACGACGTAGTACCCGGGGCCGTGCCCGAGCGCGAGGTCCCAGGCGCCGAAGGCCTCCTCGGCCGAGATGTCGCCGACGCCACGGGCGGCCAACTCCAGGTCGACGACCTCGTTCACGGCCATGCCCTTGCCGCGCCAGGACGTCCAGCCGAGGCTGAGGGTGTCGCCGTGCCCGGTGGCGTTGCGGTGCCCGGTGGCGTTGCGGTGCGCGGCCAGCGCGTCCAGGAAGGCGTTCGCCGATCCGTAGGCGGCCTGCCCGGGGAGGCCGAGCAGCTGCCCGCAGGACGAGAACAGGACGAGGAAGTCCAGCGAGCCCGGCGGGAACAGGGTGTGCAGGACCCACGCCCCCTCGACCTTCGGGCGCATCACCCGGCGCAGCGACTCCTCGTCCACGTTCGGGAGCAGCCGGTCGTCGAGGACGCCGGCCGCGTGCACCACGCCCCGGATCGGGGGAAGGCCCAGCGCGTCCGGGTTCAGCGCCTCGGCGGCCTGTTCGGCGTCGGCGATGTCGAGCGACACGACGCGCACCGTGACCCCGGCGGACTCCAGCGCCCGGATCGCCTCGACCTGCCGCCGGGTGCCGGCGTCGGTGAGAGCGTCCCAGGACGCCCGGTGCGGGAACGGTCGGCGGCCGGCGAGCACCAGCCGCCGGGCGCCGCGTTCGGCGAGCTTGCGCGCCACCTCCAGACCGAGCACGCCCAGCCCGCCGGTGATGAGATACGTCCCGTCGGCCCGGCATTCCAGCCGGTTTCCGTCCGGGGCCCCTTCCGGGCGGGCCAGCCGGGCGACCGACACCGCCCCCTCCCGCACCTTGATCACTTCTTCACGGGGGCCGGTCGGCAGCAACGCCGCCAGAGCCGCCGTGTCGTGCGGGTCAATGGGGTCGTCGGTGGGGGCGAGGTCGATCGTGCCGCCCCAGAGTTCGGGACGTTCACCGGCGATGATCCGGCCGAGGCCCCAGAGCGGGGAGTGCGCCAGGCCGGACTCGTCCCGACTCTCGGCCGCGCCGGTGGTGAGGCTCCAAAGCCTGGGCGGACGGCTCGCGTCGAGACCCGCGAGGGTCTGGGCGACCTCGGTGAGAAGCCAGGCGGCCCGCAGCGCGTCCTCGGCGACCGGCCCACCCGACGGCGGCGGCGCCGGGACCAGCACGGCGTCCGGAGTCGCCCGGTCGGCCAGTGCCTCCGGCCGGTCGACGATCTCCACGTCCACGCCCACGGCCGTGAGCCCGGCGCGCAGCGACTCGGCCGCCCCGGCGTCCGCGGCGACGATGACGGCGAGGGGGCGCTCGTCGCCCTCCGGGACGGCGGGCAGGTCGATCGGTCGCCAGACCATCTCGTGCACGAGCGAACGCGGACCCGCCGCCGACACCCGATCGCGGTCCATCACCGCATAGCCGAGGCCGGTGAGGCGTGCCACGACCCTGCCGTCCAGGTCGGCGATGAGCACCTCGGCGGTGTCGATGGCGCCGTCGCCCATGTCGTCGGTGATGATCTCGACCAGCGCGGCGTCCGGTGGAGGGCCGGTCAGCGTCACCTCGGCGACGTGCGCGACCATCCGCAGGACCGCGTCGCCCGGAAAGGCGAACGGGGCCGCCGACAGCGCGGCGTCCAGGACCGGTGCCCAGGTCGGCGGCGCGTTCTCCGGCTGGTCGGCGCTGATCCGTGCCCGCAGCGCGCCGTTGCCGCGCCACAGTTCCTCGACCGTCCAGGAGAAGGCCATCGACGGCACGCCGACCGCGGCGAGATGCGCGGTGACCGCGTCCGTGTCCACCGGTTCGCCCGGGGGCGTCGTGGGCAGGACGCCCAGGTCCGTCTCGGGTCGCTTGTCTTCGTGCGCCGAACATGTCGTGTGGGTCAGCCATGTGCCGTCGCCGCCGTGCTCGGTGTCGTCGAGCGTCCGGGACGCGATCCGCACCGCCGAGTCCTCGCGGACGACCTGCACCTCGCGGCGCCCGGTGACGGTCAGCGGCAACTGGAGGTCCACGTCGGCGAGCACCGGCAGGGCCGCGCCGTCCTCGTCCTCCGCGGCGGCCGACATCAGACTGTTGATCAGCACCGCGGCGGGCACGATCTCCACGCCGTTGATCGAGTGGCTGCCCGGGTAGGGGCGCGACTCCTCGTCCAGCAGGGTGCGCCACAGCCGCAGCGACCGTCCGGCCACCGGCACCGGCGGGCCGAGCAGCGCGTGGGCGTCGGCGTCGTGGCCCAGCCCGGCGCCCCGCCCGGTCATCGACGTCTCGTACCAGTACGGGCGATGCCGCCACGCGACGGTGGGGAGGTCGGCCAGGTCGCCGCCGGGATGCTGGACCGACCAGTCCAGCGCGATGCCGTGGCAGTGCGCCGCGCCCGCGTTGAGCAGCAGCGTGGCCCGCTCCGGCAGGTTCCGGCGCAGGGACGAGCCGACGAACGCGTCCGCGTGGCCCAGCTCGGCGAGGGTCTCGTTGACGGAGTGCGCGACCACGGGATGCGCGGAGATCTCCAGGAAGGCGCGGTGCCCGTCCCGCGCCGCGGCCTCGACGGCGGCCGTCAGCCGGACCGGGTTGCGCAGGTTCGTCGCCCAGTAGGAGCCGTCCGGCACCGTGATGCCGTCCGGGTCCTCCAGCGCGGTCGAGTACATGCGGATTCGCGGCCGGACGGGCTCCAGATCCGCGGCGGCGGCCGTCAGCTCGGCGAGCAGCGGATCCATCTGCGGGCTGTGGAAGGCGACGTCGGAGGTGACGCGGCGCATCACCACGCCCTCGTCCCGCCACTCCTCCAGCAGCGCCTCGACCCCGGCGCGGTCACCCGCGACGACCGTCGAGGCGGGGGAGGACGAGATCGCGGCGACGAGCCCGTCCCGGCCCGCCAGCCGGTCCCGCACCTCGTCGAACGGGAGCGCCGCCATCACCATCGCGCCCTGCCCGGCCACGCGCCGCAGCAGTTTCGAGCGCCGACAGATGAGCCGCGCGCCGTCCCGGCGGGTCAGCGCACCGGTGACCACCGCCGCGGCGATCTCCCCGACGGAGTGGCCGATGACCGCGTCCGGGACGACCCCGTACGAGCGCCACAGCTCGGCCAGCCCGAGCTGCATCGCGAAGATCATGGTCTGGGCGCGGTCGACCGGACCGAGATCGCCCTCGTCCAGCACCTGGCGCGGCGAGAAGCCGATCTCCTCCAGGAACACCGGCTCCAGGTCGTCGATCACCGCCGCGAACGTCGGCTCGGTCGCGAGCAGCTCGCGTCCCATCCCCGCCCAGTGGGAGCCGTGCCCGGAGAAGACCCACACCAGACCGCCGTCGCGTTCCCCCGGCGCCGAACCGGTGACCGCCGTGGCGGGCGGGTCGTCGGCGGCGACGCCGCGCAGCGCCTTCGCCAGCTCGGCCCGGTCCGTCGCCGTCACGGCCGCGCGGTGCGCCAGATGGCTTCTGCGCCGCGCGAGGGTGTGCCCCACGGAGGTGAGCGGCACCTCGCCGCCGGGTCCTTCCAGCCAGTCGGCGAGCCTGCCGGCCTGCTCACGCAGCGCGGTCTCCGACCCGGCCGACAGCGGGAACAGCAGAGGGCCGTTCGCCTCGGCCGCCGCGTCCCCGTCCCCGACCTGTGCGGGCTCGTCCCCGACCTGTTCGGGCGCCTCTTCCAGCAGGACGTGGGCGATCGTGCCGCCGTACCCGAAGCCGGACACACCGGCCCGGCGCGGCCCCTCGCGGTCCGGCCAGGCGGTGCGTTCGGTGACGACGCGCAGCCCCGACCCGGCCCAGTCGATCGCGGGATTTCCGCTGGTGAAGTTGACGCTCGGCGGGATCTCCCGGTGCCGCAGGGCGAGCACCGTCTTGACCAGCCCGGCCGCACCGGCACCGGCCTCCAGATGGCCGATGTTGGATTTCACCGACCCGATCAGGCACGGCTCGTCGGCGGGTCGGTTCGCGCCGAACACCGCGCCCAGCGCCGACACCTCCAGCGGGTCGCCCAGCCGGGTCCCGGTCCCGTGCGCCTCGACATAGTCGACCGACGCCGGGTCGACGCCCGCCTGGCGGCACGCGCGCTCCAGCAGATGCCGCTGGGCCGGGCCGCTCGGCGCCATGATCCCGTTGGTGCGACCGTCCTGGTTGATCGCGCTGCCGCGGATGAGGGCGAGGACGCGGTCGCCGTCGCGGCGGGCGTCCGCGAGACGCTTGAGCACCAGGACGCCGCAGCCCTCCCCGCGCCCGTATCCGTCGGCGGACGCGTCGAACGACTTGGAACGACCGTCCGGCGCCATCGCGCCCGCGGCGTCGAGGGTGAGCGTCAGTCCCGGTGAGACGATCAGGTTGACCCCGGCGGCGAGCGCGAGCGTGCTCTCGCCGAGCCGCAGGCTCTGGCAGGCGAGATGGGTCGCCACCAGGGACGACGAGCACGCGGTGTCCACCGACATGCTCGGGCCCCGCAGGTCGAGCGCGTGCGAGATCCGGTTGGACGCCGCGCACATGGCGGCGCCGATCCCCGTCCAGGCGTCGATGCGGGGCAGGTCCTCCAGCATCCGCCGGCCGTAGTCGTCGGACCCGATGCCGACGAACACGCCGACATCGTCGCCGGCCAGGTCGCGCGGCAGGATCCCGGCGTGCTCCAGCGCCTCCCACGCGACCTCCAGCAGGATCCGCTGCTGCGGGTCCATGAGCTCGGCCTCGCGCGGGGACAGGCCGAAGAACTCGGCGTCGAACCCCTCCACGTCCGGCAGGAACGAACCCCACCGGGTGGCGCCGCGGACGGCCGCCGCGTGGTCGGCGCCGAGATCGCCGTAGCCGCGCCACCGCTCCTCCGGCACGGTCCCGGTGGCGGTGCCGCCGGCGGTCAGAAGTGTCCACAGCCCGTCGGGCGAGTCCGCCCCGCCGGGCAGTCGGCAGCCCAGCCCGATCACCGCCACGGGTTCGGGGGCCGCCGCGGGCTGCCGCCCGTCCTGGTTTTCATCGACCATCGGTGCTCTGTCCTTTGTGCCGGATGATGGATGTCGCTTCGGCGTTCGTCGGGTCAGTCACGCCACGGGGGAGGGGTGAGGATCTCCACGACCGCGGCGGAGATGGTGATGCCGGGTCCGACGCCGACCAGCAGGGCGTGGTCGCCGGGGCCGAGCCGCCCGGTGTCGAGCAGATGGTCGAGGGAGACGATCTGGTCGCTGGCGGCCAGATGACCGACGGTCCGCCCGAAGTCCCAGGTGGACATCGACATGGGCAGGCCGAGCGCGCCCATGCATCGCTGCTCGACGATCTCGCGGGAGTAGTTCATGAACGCGACGCGGGTGATGTCGCCGAGCTCGATCCCGGCCTCTTCGAGCGCCCGGTCCACCGTGCTCAGCAGCGTGCGGTGCACGGTCACCCACACCGCCGTGCCGGAACCGTCCGCCATGGCGCGCCGGTTGAAGTCGGCGGCGCGGCCGGCGAAGTCCAGCGGCCGCCCAGAGGTGGGGCCGGGCGGAAACAGCGGCTCGCCGCTGCGGTGGACCTCCTCGGCCTCCGGCACCGCCCGGTTCACCACCGACCGCAACCTGGCGAAGCCGTCGTCCGCGTCGAGCAGGACGGCGCTGGCCGCGTCCCCGGCGATGTAGCCGGGGCCCATGCGCCACCGGTCGATCATCGGGGTGCCGAAGTTGTCGGCGGCGACGACCAGGGCCGGTCGCCTCCGGGGATCGCCGCGCAGGTAGCCGGCGGCGAGGTCCAGCGCGCTGAACATGCCGTTGCAGCCGTGCCGGGTCTCCACCGCGAGGACGTCCCCGCCGAGCAGATGCCGTTGCAGGTAGTACTGCGGCTGCCAGCCGTCCGGTCCCTGGTGCCAGGAGTCGGCGTAGAGCAGCAGGCCGGTGTCCTCGGGACGCCGTCCGCAGCGTTTGAACGCCGACTGGGCGGCCCGCAGCGCCATCTCCGGCGCGGGGACGTCTCCGGCCACCGCCACGCCGCCGAGTTCGTGCAGCTCGACGTCCTCGGCGGGATACAGCCCCTGCGCGACGGCCTGTTCGATGTCGACCGTCGGGGGCAGGAAGACCCCGATCGCCTTGATGAAAACGTCGGCCGGGCGCACAGCCCACCACCCTCCTGAATTGGCTGCCGGACAAACTATGTCCGGCACTTCTGAAGGCTGGCTAAGCTCGCTCAAGATGGCCCCGGTCATAACGCTGAAAAGGGCGGAAGCGTTTCCGTGGATCTCCGGCTCGTTCGAGGACGGCTTTAGTTGCGATTTGTTCGTGCTTCAGCCGTCGTTGATGCGATTGGCGATCGGACTCGTGCGCAAATGTTCGGCGCGCGTACAGGGCGAGCAGTAAAGGAGACGTAATGGGGCTTTCCTCGCCGCGACCGCGAAGATACGCCCGGCTGACCGCGGTGACCGCCGCGGTCGTCGTGGTGGGGGCGGTGCAGTCGGTCCCCGCGTCGGCCGATCGCACGGGCTCGCCCGGCGAACGCCGGTGCGAGGTCCTCGACAACCTCCGGGAGCAGACCATCCGGTTCGAGTCGCTGGGCAGCGGTTCCCTGGAGATGCAGGTCGGCGACTCGGGGTCGTACTACGACAACATCTACGACGCGAGCGGCAAGACCATCGGCAACGCCATCGGCGTCGTCACGGCCGTCTACAAGAACTCCGACGGCCATCTGATGACCAAGTACGCCGAGGCCGTCAAGTTGCCGGGCGGAATCGTGCGGGCCGAGGGCTGGGTCGACCGGACGAAGGTCTGGCAGAACAAGACCGTCCGGTACCGGGCCTACGGACTGACCGGCAGGTTCCGCGGCAAGGTCGGATACCGCAAGTGGTTCATCCCGCCGCCGCCTCCCGGCACCCCGCCGGGCTCCGGAGGCGGAGACGTGAAGATCCACCTCAAGATGGTGCTCTGCGGCTGAACGCCGCGGACCCGCGCTCGCGCGGAGAGCGCACAGGGACCGGCCCCGGTTCGGAAGCGGATTCCGAACCGGGGCCGGTTCTTCGCTGCGAGCACCGACACGGGCGCCGACGCGAGCGCCGACACGGGCGCCGACGCGAGCGCCGACACGGTGCCGGTCTCAGGCGGTCGCGGGCGTCGGGGAGAGGTCGCCGACGACCTTCAGAAGTTCGTCGGCGACGGTCCGCACGTCGGCGTCGTCCAGGGCCGGGTGCAGGGGCAACAGGAGCGTCCTCCCGGCGGCCTCGTCGGTGCCGGGCAGGTGCCCGCCGGCCCGGTACAGCGGCACCCGGTGCAGCGGGAAATAGCGGTAGGCGGTGTAGATGCCGCGGGCGAGCAGTTCCGCCGCGACCTGGTCGCGGATCGCCGCGTCGAGCTGGACCCAGTAGAAGTAGTGCGACGTGGTGTGCCCGTCGGGCAGCGGCGGCGGAAGGCTGACACCGTCGGCCCCGGCCAGCAGCCGGTCGTAGTCCGCGGCGATCTCCCTGCGCCGTTCGATGAACCCGGGCAGCCGCCGTAGCTGCGCGATCCCGATCGCGGCGGTCATGTCGTTGCCGATGAGCCGTCGCCCGAAGTCCTGGACGTCCGGCGTCCACCAGCGGGGCTTGCCCCGGCCCGCGGTGATGAACGCGCTGCGGTCCTCAAGGCCGTGATAGGCCAGCCGGTACGAGCGGCGCGCGAGATCCGGGTCCCGGACGTAGATCATGCCGCCGTCACCGGTGGTGATGATCTTCCGGGAGTCGAAGCTCCACACCGCGATGTCGCCGAAGGTGCCGCACTTGGCGCCGTCCACCTCCGACGCCAGCGAGAGCGCCGCGTCCTCGATCAGCGGAATGCCCCGCTCCCGGCAGAGGGCGGCGATACCGACGATGTCGCCGGGCCGGCCCCCGTAGTGCAGCACCATCACCGCCTTCGTCCGCGGCGTCAGCGCCCGCTCCACGTCCGCGACGGTGGGGTTCAGCGTCCGCGGCTCGACGTCGCAGAAGACCGGACGGCCGCCCGCCGCCATGACCGCGTTGGCCCCGGCGATGAAGTTCACGGACGGGAGCACCACGTCGTCGCCGGGGCCGACCTCCAGCAGTTCCATCGTGAGGAACAGCCCGGAGGTGGCCGAGTTGAGGAAGACGACATGCTCCGCGGGCACGCCCAGATGGGCGGCGAACTGCTCCTCGAACGCCACGGTCCGGGGCCCGTGCCCGACCCAACTGTCGGCGAACGTCTCGCGGACGGCCTCAAGCTCCTCGTCGCCGAGACACGGCTGGAAGACATTGATCATGACGTCGCTCCGGACGCCACCCACTGCGGCGTTTCGACGATCTTGATGACGGCGCAGGAGAGGACCATGCCGGGACCGACGCCGAGCATGCAGAAGTGGTCGCCGGGCCCGAGTTCCCCGGAGTTCAGCAGGTGCTCCAGCGAGAGGACCTGGTCCGTCGTCCCGCAGTGGCCGATGGTGCGGCCGTACTCGAGGGACGGGGTGAAGTTGTCCACCCCCATGATCGCCATGCCGTGGGCCTTGACGATATGGCCGGCCGAGTTCACCACGGCCAGGTGCGCGACATCGGACGCGGCGATGCCCGCCTCCTCCAGGGTGCCGTCCACCAGCCGCTTCACCGCGGCCTGCATCTCCAGGATCCGCGCCGCCATCTGGGCCTGCTGCTCCGGCGAGACGAGCTTCTGCCGCCGGGCGTTGGTCTCCAGGGGCCTGCCGACCGTCATCGGCGGCGGGAAGATCCCCTGCGCGAGGTGGTCCTTGCCCTCGGGAACGGTCGTGGAGCGGACGGACAGCACCTCGGCGAAGCCCGGCTCCTTGGTCACCAGCAACGCGGCGGCCGCGTCGCCCAGGACGAACGGGCCCCCGCGCCAGCGGTCGATGAGCGGCGTGCCGTAGTTGTCGGCGCCGACCAGCAGGGCCGCCTTCCGCTCCGGGTCGGCGGTGAGGTACGCGGCGGCCAGGCTGAGCGAGGCGAACAGGCCGCTGCACCCCTGCCGGACCTCCATTGCCTCGACCTCGCCGCCGACGAGGTCCTCCTGGAGCAGCGAGCACGGCAGCCAGTCCTGCGGTCCCTGCGGCCAGGTGTAGGTGTAGAGCAGCAGATCGAGGTCCGTCGGGCTGTGCCCCGACCGTTTGAAGGCCTCCTGGGCCGCGCTCAGGGCCATCTCCGGCGCCGGGACGTCACCGGCGACCGCGGCGGAGGTCATGCCGTGCGCCGCGGCCTCCTCCGGGGAGCAGAGTCCCTGCTCGACGGCCGACTCCACGCTCACCCTCGCGGGAATGTGGACTCCCAGCCCCTTGAGGAAAATCTTCGGCGTTCCCAACGCTGAGCCTCTCTTTCGATGGACGGTTCGGTGCTTGCGGCGGTCAGGCCAGCCCCTCCAGGACGGCGACCACCTCGGCGGGCGGGCTCGGCTGGGCCAGCACCTGGTCGGCCAGCCGCCGTGCGGACTCCCGCAGCGGCCCGTCCGACAGCGCCTGCGCCGCGGCCGACCTGATGTCGGCCTGCTCCACCGAGTCGAGGTGCAGGTTCAGGCCCGCGCCGGTGCCGGCGAGGGCGGCGCCGTTGGCCACCTGGCCGGGGATCTTCGTGATGGTGATCTGCGGAACGCCGTACCGGGCGGCGGTGAGCATCGTGCCGGTGCCGCCCTGGTGGATGATCGCGTCGCAACCGGGCAGCAGCACGTTGAGCGGCAGCTCTTCGGCCACCCGCACCTTGCCCGGCTCCTCCGTCACCAGGCCCGCGTCGGCCTTCTTGACCGTGACGACGACCTCGACGTCCAGGTCGGCCAGGTTCGCAATGATCTGCGGCACCAGATCACCGACGGTGCCGAGGGCCTGGGACGTGGTGATGCCGCGCGTCACGCACACCCGCGGGCGGGTCGTGGGCTCGCGCAGCCAGTCCGGGGCGACGGCCGAGCCGTTGTACGGCACGTACCGGATCGGGACCCGGTTCGGGATCCCGTCGATCTGGAGGACGTCGGGGCAGGGATCGATGTTGCGGACCGCCTCGCCGCCGCCCATCTCCAGGCCGTACCGCGCGTAGACCTTGGCCAGGTCGCCCGCCCACGGCCCCTGGTACAGACGGCGTCCGGGGAACCCGAACTCCGGGGTGACGAGCGTGCCGTCCATGTGATGGACGAGCGGCACGCCCACCGCCTGCGCGACGACCGGCGCGGCCAGGACCAGCGGATCCGACACGACCAGGTCGGGCCGCCACGCCCGCGCGAACGGGACGAGATCCTCCGCCATGGCCTCGGCGCTGCGGATGTAGGGCTCGCCCATCAGCTCGTCGATCCGGTCCGCGAGCCGCGCGCGCTCCTCCGGGGTCGGCTCCGCGCCGCCCTCCTTACGCTGGAAGTGGGCGGCGGCGATCGGGGCGCGCTCGTCCCACACCTTGATCGGGTCGTAGGCCTCGCCGACGGTGATGGCCGCCATCCCCGACGCCGCGATCGCCCCGGCGACCGATTTCTGCCCCGCCACCCGCACCTCGTGCCCGGCCAGCCGGCTGGCCCAGATCAACGGGACCATCGGGTAATAGTGCGGGGGAATGGCCCACGGCAGAAAAAGAACCTTCACGATGTGCACGTCCCCTCGATCGGCCGGCGCCCGACCCGGTCGGCGCTCTCGTCGAAAGCGGTCGAGGCCGGAGGATGACCCAAGTCTGGAACCGCAGTGCATCCCGTGCCGCTAAAGCATGGACAGTCCCGGGCTAAATCCGGCGATTTGCCGACGCTTTAGAGCGGCGCCGCATCATCGGACGATTACCAGGAATGCCGACCGAACGAAACGATCTCCGGACGCCGGGAATTCAGCCAGAAAGGAACGGCACATGGCAGACAGCTCGCCCTCCACCGAGACGGCGGCGCCGGTCGAACTGCCGATCGAGCGGAGCGACCCGTTCGACCCGCCGCCCGAGCTGGGGCGCTACCGGGAGGAGTCCCCGCTGCGCCGGCTGGCCTACCCCGACGGCCATATCGGCTGGCTGGTGACGGGCCATGCCCTGGCCAGGACGATCCTGTCCGATTCCCGTTTCAGCGCGCGGATGGAGCTCAAGCGTTCACCCGTACAGCGCGCGGGAGCACAGGCGATCATGGGCAGGCCCGCGCCGCCCGGAACGTTCATCGCGATGGACCCGCCGGACCACACCCGGTTCCGCCGGCTGCTCACCCGCGAGTTCACCGCGCGCCGGATGAAGGCGCTCGAACCGCGGATCGAGACCATCGTCGCCGACCACCTGGACGCGATGGAGAAGGCCGGCCCGCCGACCGACCTGGTTCCCGCGTTCGCGCAGCCGATCCCGCTGCTGGTGATCTGCGAGCTGCTCGGTGTGCCCCTCGCGGACCAGGAGATCATCCAGCGGACCGCCGCCACCGTGGTCAGCCTCGGCTCCACGCCCGAGCAGGTGCGGGAGGCCATGATCACGGCGGCGATGTACCTGCGTGAACTCGCCGGACGCAAGCGCGCCGAGCCGACCGACGACCTGCTCAGCGCCCTGGTCAACAGCGGCGAGCTGACCGACGACGAGATCACCGGCGTCGGCATGCTGCTGCTCGGCGCGGGCCACGAGACGACGACGAACATGCTGGCCCTCGGCACCTACGCCCTGCTCCGCCATCCCGCCCAGATGGAGCGGCTGCGCGCGGATCCCGCACTGGCCGAGAGCGCGGTGGAGGAACTGCTGCGCTACCTGACCGTCGTCCAGTACGGCACGACCCGGGCCGCGCTGGAGGACGTCGAGCTGGACGGCCACCTGATCAAGGAGGGCGAGGTGGTCGCGGTGTCGCTGCCGGCCGCCAACCGTGACCCGGCGCGGTTCACCGATCCCGACGCCCTCGACCTCGCCTCCCCGGCGACCGGGCACCTGGCGTTCGGGCACGGCGTCCACCAGTGCCTCGGGCAGCCCCTGGCGCGCATCGAGATGCGGGTCGGCTACCTGGCGCTGCTCAACCGGTTCCCGGGCCTGCGCCTGGACGCCGAGCCGGACGGGATTCCGATGCGGGAGGACATGAACACCTACGGTGTGCACCGCCTTCCGGTCAGTTGGTGATCTTTCGGCCGATGGCCGGCGACCGCCTAGGCCGTCCGGGACGGCAACCTTTAACCTGAGCCCGTGAGGATCACCGGCGAGCGACCAGTACGGGACGTCCTGTTCGACGTGGTCGCGGTGGCGATCGCCCTGTTCCTCAGCCTCGTCGCCGTCGCGGGCGACCACCCGGTGGTGAAGCCCCACCACGGGTTCTCCGCGGCGGTGCTGGTGGCGTCCGCATGCTCCCTGTTCTGGCGGCACCGGGCGCCGCTGACCGTCGCCTGGATCGCCGCGGTGACGGCGGCGACGCTGCCGATCGTGGAATGGGTGCAGCCGGGCGCCCTGCTGAACATCGACGACCAGCAGGCGTTCGGCAACCTGCTGGTCTGGCCGGTGACCGGGGCGTTCGCCGCCTACAGCGTGATGGCGTTCGCCGACGACCGGCATGCGGCCTGGTCCCGGTGGGCGCCGGTGGTGGTCTGCGCCGTCGGCGCGGTCCTCATCGTGCAGGTGCTGCCCCAGGTGCCGCCGCAGAACTACGCCGACGCGGCCGGCAACCCCGACGGCGTCGCCTTCCGCAGCGTGGTGTTCGTGGGCGGCGGTGCGCTCCTCGGCCTCTACACCGCGGCCCGGCGGCGGCTGCTGCGCGGGCTGCTGGAACGGGCCGAACGGGCCGAGCGCGAGCGGCACCTGCTCGCCGAGCAGGTCCGCGCGGAGGAGCGGGCGCGGGTGGCGGCGGAGATGCATGACGTGGTCACCCATCGGGTGAGCCTGATGGTGGTGCAGGCCGGCGCGTTACGGGTCACCACGCAGGACGAGAAGGTCCGGGGCGCGGCCGAGGAGATGCGCGCGACCGGATGCAAGGCACTGGAGGAGCTGCGCGACGTGGTGGGGCTGCTGCGCGCCGGCGGCGGAGCGAGCGCCGAGCCCGACCATGCCGAGGACGCCGTGGCGCCGGTCCCCGACCTGGGCGGGCTGATCAGCGAGTCCGAGTCGGTGGGCGTTCCGGTGGAGTTGGTCGAGGAGGGCGCTCCGGCACCGACCTCGGTGGTGATCGGCCGGACGCTGTACCGGGTCGTCCAGGAATCGCTCACCAACGTGCGCAAACACGCCCCCGGCGCCCGGGTGCGGGTGAACCTGCGGTACCTGTCCGACGCGATTCAGGTCACCGTCCACAACACCGTGCCGACCGAGGACGTCGACGTCGAGCTGACGTCGGCGGGTTCGGGCACCGGCCTGCTCGGGCTGCGTCAGCGGGTCGAGCTGCTCAACGGCAGTCTGGACGCCGGACCCGACCAGGACGGATTCCGTGTCGACGTGAGGCTCCCGACCTACCTGCCCGTCCCCGGATCCAGCTCCTGACGGAGGAAGCGGACCGCGGCGCCGTGCAGGACGGCGGCCCCGCCGCAGCACACGCCCGCGAAGACGAAGCCGGGCAGCGGCCCGTCCGGGACGGTCAGCGACTGCGCCGCCGAGGCGGACAGGACGGTCACCGCCGTGCCGGCCAGGGCGATGCCGAGGCGCGGTGACACCGAACGGGCGCGGGCGGCGCCGGCCGAGGAGGCGCAGGCCACGACGGCCGCCAGCCCCACCGAGGCCGCGACGCCCCCGGCGCGGGCGGTGGCGCTCATGTCCGGGGCCAGAACCGCGCCGGGCAGCCACACGAGGGTGAGCGTCGCCGCGGTCATCGCGAACGGCACCGCCTCCATCGCCAGGACCTGCCGGCCGAGGCGTCCCGGGACGGCGCGGAAGAACGTGCGGTCCACCTCGTCCGCGAGGCCCGTGGAGCCGGCACCGAGCAGCGCCAGAACCGCCGCCACACCCCACGGGACCGTCGCCGCCCCGGACTCGGCCCAGAGCGCGGCGGCCGCGGCCGCCGCCACCAGCGGGACGGCGCCCGCCGCATCACGCCGCCAGGTGCGGCGCAGCTGGGCGATGGCCCGCCAGGCGAACGCCGCCTCCCCGGCGAAGCGGGCGTCGGCCGCCAGCGACACGACGCCCCGCCGCAGCCGCCGCGCCGCCAGCTGCGCCGCCGGCCCGCCGGTGTCGCCGCCGCGCACCGCCGCCCGGAGCGCGGCGAACTCCCAGGCGAGCCGGGCCGCGTCGTCGTGGTAGCGGTCGGCGAGCAGGACGGCGACCGTCCCGAGCACGGTGACCAGCGCGCCCGTGATGGCGGCCGCCGACCAGTCGACGGCGTCCGGGCCGCCCGCGAGCGGCGCGAGCACTCCCTCCAGGAGCGTGGACGGCGGCCACCACGGGTCGTCGTCGTGGCCGGTGCCGCGTGCGACCGCGAGCGCCACCGGGACCGTCCCGAGGACGCCCCACACCACGGCCGGGACGGCGCGCGGCACCCCGCGCGTGACCAGGACGAACGAGACGTAGGCGGTGCTCCGGAGCAGCGCGGCGACCAGCGCGAGGGCGAGGGCCGCGCCGAGGACGCCCGGGTTCCTCCCCGTGGCGGCCCACCCGGCCAGGCCACCGGCGCATCCGGCGGCGAGGACCCCGCCGAACATGCAGACCAGCCGGTGGGCCACCAGCGCGCGCGGGCCGTCCGGGGCCGGGAGGACCCAGGCCACGTCCGCCGGGGTCAGCCTGATCGGACAGCGGAACGCGGCCAGCGCGCCGAGCGCACCCTGGAGGGCGGCGAGCCCGGCCGCCGCGTAGGGCAGGCGGCCCGTGGTGAGAAGGGGACCGCCCAGGTCACCGCCGCCACGGCCCTGCAGGACGACGAACGCCGCGACCGCCGCGACGAACGCCGTGAGCCGCCGTGGGGAACGCGCCACCGTGAGGACGCGCCGCGCGAGCGCGCGGGCGGTCCCGTAGAACAGGGCACGCAGCGTGCTAGTCACGGAGGCCGTCGGTCAGCGTGAGGAAGACCGTCTCCAGTTCGGTGCCGGGTTCGAGTTCCGCGGCCTGCCACAGCTCGGCGAGCGTCCCCTGCGCGACGACACGTCCCTGGTGCGCCACGGCGATCCGGTCGGCGAGCCGCTCGGTCTCTTCGAGCCGGTGCGTGGACAGGACGACGGCGGCACCGTCCCGGGCGAGGTCGGTCATCAGGTCACGCAGTTCCCGGACGGCCTGCGGGTCGAGCCCGTTGAACGGCTCGTCCAGGATCAGCACCCGCGCGCCGTGCAGGAGGGCCATGATGATGGCGACCTTGCGGCGCATGCCGTGCGACAACTCGTCCGGCAGCGCGTCCACCTGCTCGGTGAGCCGGAACCGTTCGAGGAGCCCGGCGGCGCGGTCGTTCCAGTCGCGCAGGCGGTGCGCCAGCGCGATGAAGCGGAGGTGCTCGGCGACCGTGAGCCCCGGGTAGAGGTCCGGCTCGTCCGGGGTGAAGGCCACCGCGCCGCGCGGGGCCCGGCGCGTCCCGTCCTCGTCGGCCAGCGACACCGTGCCCGAGTCGGGCCGCAGGAGCCCCGCGACACAGCGCAGCGTGGTGGTCTTTCCCGCGCCGTTGGGACCGAGTAAGGCGAGGATCTCGCCCGTCCGACCCTCGAAGGAGACCCCACGCACGGCTCGCTTCGCGCCGAACGACTTGTGGAGATCCTCCACGATCAGGGTCGTCATTCTCCGGTCTCCGTCGCGTGACCGCGGGGGCGGTCACGGGGGCGGTGCGGGTCAGCGCCCGAAGTCTAGCGGCGGCGGTGTGCTCCCGGTCCTCGCTCTCAGGGTTGCCGGACGCCGACGAACAGGCCCGGCCCGACCATCTCGGACTCGATGTACTCCACCGAACAGCCCGCCCGGGTGAACGCGGCCTCGTAGTCCGCCCTGCTGAACAGCGACATGTGGTGGCGGTCCACGAAATGCCGGATGCCCTCGTCGCTGGACGCCACCGTGTAGTGGACGTCCATACGGGTGGCCCGTCCTTCCACGACCGAGTGGGAGACCCGCGCGATCGTCCGTCCCTCCACCTCGACGAGGCTGCCCCCGACGTATCCGGACACGAAGTTCTCCGGGAACCACCACGGTTCGACCACGACGACGCCACCGGGGTCGAGGTGCGCGGCGAGGCAGCTTACCGCCGCCTCCAGTTCGGTCGTGTCGGTCGAGTACGCGATCGAGCTGAACATGCAGGTGACCGCCCCGAACGTGCGGCCGAGCCGGAAGTCGCGCATGTCCCCCTGGGACACCGGGACGCTCTCGCCGAGCCTCTCCCGGGCCACCCGGACCATGTCGGCCGACAGGTCCACGCCCGCCAGCCGTTCGAACGACCCGACGAAGTGGACGAGATGCGCGCCGGGACCGCAGGCGACGTCCAACAGCGAGGACGCGCCCGGATTACGCTCCTTGATCAGCTTCGTCGTGAGCGCGGCCTCACCCGCGTAGTCCTTGCCCCGGCCCCGGTAGATCGCCTCGTAGACGTCCGCGAGGTCGAAGAGACGGGTGTCCTCGTCGTTCCCCATGTGCTTCTCCTCTTCCATGTGAACGGTGTGTGCGGAACGCGGCGACCTCAGAGCGCGGCGATGACCTTGTGCAGGGCCTCGATCACCGTGTTCTGCCGGTCCTCGGGGAGTGACGGGTACATCGGCAGCGAGAAGATCTCACCGGCCAGCCGCTCGGTGACCGGGAGCGAACCCTGTTCATAGCCGAGGTGGGCGAAGCCGGTCATGGTGTGGACGGGCCACGGGTAGCTGATGTTGAGCGAGACCCCGTGCCCCTTCAGCGCTTCGAGGATCTCGTCGCGCCGCGGATGACGCACGACGTACAGGTAGTAGACGTGCTCGTTGCCGGGGTTCGTGGTCGGCAGCGTCAGCCCGCCGGGCCCGGTGAGGTCGGCCAGCGCCTCGTCGTAGCGCCGTGCGACCGCCCGCCGGCCGGCGATGTAGTCGTCCAGGCGGGTCAGCTTGCGGCGGAGGATCTCGGCCTGCACCTCGTCGAGACGGCTGTTGTGCCCCGGCGTCTGGACGACGTAGTAGACCTCCTCCATGCCGTAGTAGCGCAGCCGAAGCAGGGCCTTGTGCACGCTCTCGGTGGAGGTGATGACCGCCCCGCCGTCGCCGTACGCCCCGAGCACCTTCGTCGGATAGAAGGAGAAGGCCGCGGCGTCGCCCATGGTCCCGGCGATCCGGTCGTGGTGGCGTGCGCCGTGCGCCTGCGCGCAGTCTTCGAGGATCACCAGCCCGTGTTCGGCGGCGAGCCGTTCGAGCGGCGCCATGTCGACGCACTGCCCGTACAGGTGCACCGGGAGCAGGGCCTTGGTGCGCGGGGTGATCGCGTCCCGGACCTGGTCCACGTCCATCAGGTAGTCCTCGCGGACGTCCACGAACACCGGTGTCGCGCCCACCGCGTCGATGGCCACGACCGTCGGTGCCGCGGTGTTCGACACCGTGATCACCTCGTCGCCCCGTTCGACGCCCAGCGCCTCCAGGCCCAGCGCGACCGCGTTGGTGCCGTTGTCGACCCCCGTGCAGTAGGGCACGCCGTGATAGGCGGCGAAGCCGTCCTCGAAACCCCGGACACTCTCGCCGAGCACGAGCTGCCCCGAGCCGAAGACCATGTCGACGGCGTCGAGCAGGTCGACCCGTTCCTTCTCGTACTCCGGCAGGTAATCCCACACGCGGATCGTCACCGGCCACCTCCACGTTTCTGTGCTCGTTCTCGTCCCGGGCGATGTGGCACCCGGTCAGCCCGCCACGCGGGCGCCGTCCCGGATGGGCTTCCACCAGTCGGGGTTGTCGCGGTACCAGCCGACGACGTCGGCGAGCCCGCGTTCGAACTCGACGAGCGGGGCATGCCCCAACTCATCGCGGATCTTGGAGTCGTCGAGGGAGTAGCGGCGGTCGTGCCCGGGACGGTCGGCGACCGGACGGACCGCCGACCGGTCCGCGCCGCACAGTTCGAGCAGCCGGTTGGTGAGGGCGAGGTTGGTGCGCTCGTCCCCGCCGCCGATGTTGTAGACCTCACCGGCGCGGCCGTGCCGCAGGACCAGGTTCAGCGCCCGGCAGTGGTCGTCGACGTGCAGCCATTCGCGGACGTTGAGACCGTCCCCATACAGCGGGACCTGCTCGCCCTCCAGCAGATTGGTCACGAAGCGGGGGATGAGCTTCTCCGGATGCTGGCGTGGACCGTAGTTGTTACAGCACCGCGTGATGGACAGGTCGAGGCCGTGGGTCCGCCAGTAGGCGCGGGCCAGAAGGTCTCCCGCCGCCTTGGACGCCGAATAGGGGCTGTTCGGCAGCAGCGGGGCGTCCTCGGTCCACGAACCCTTGTCGATGGAGCCGTACACCTCGTCGGTCGAGACCTGGACGAAACGCTCGACGCCGCTCTCCAGCACCGCGTCCAGCAGGACCTGGGTGCCGACGACGTTCGTCGAGAGGAACACCGCGGACCCGTCGATCGAGCGGTCGACATGCGTCTCGGCGGCGAAGTTGATGACCGCGTCGTGGCCGGGGAGCAGCTCGCGCAGCGTCCGGTAGTCGCGGATGTCGGCCTGGACGAACTCCATGCGCGGATGGTCCGCCGGCAGGTTGTTCCGATCTCCGGCGTAGGTCAGCAGGTCGAGAGCGGTGACCCGGACGTCCCGGCCGTCGGGGAGCGTGCCGTCCAGCAGGGCCCGGGTGAACGCGGAGCCGATGAAGCCGGCGGCCCCGGTGACCAGCAACCTCATCCGGCGGCCTCGTCGCCCGGGCGGGACGGCGCCGTACTCGCGGCCGTACTCGCGGCCGTACTCGCGGTCGCGCTCGCGCGCGGGCCGGCGCGGCGCACTCCGGAGAAACGGGCGTCGAAGGCGCGGACGTTCGACGGGCGCGGGCGGGACCAGAACGGCACGGCGCGCGAAACCGGAGGCGGCATGGACGGCGGCTCGTCGATCATCAGTGGTCCTTTCCGGACGGGCTGATCCCGACTGTGCCGCCGCGGTCTTAAGGGCCGCTAACCCACCTCTTGGATGATCAGTGGGAGTCGACTCGCGTTTTCGATCGCCCACCGACTTTCGGCTGGTGAAGACGTGCCGGGAAGGAAGTGCACTTACCCGCCTATGTGATACTGACCTGGTGTGTTCGGGTGCCGCAGCCTGGAGGCCATGCGAAATGAACGATGAGATGATCCGGTTGCTCCTGGTGGACGACGACCCCATGGTCTGCGCTCACCTCCGGGCGATTTTCAACTCCGCCAGTGACATCGAGGTGGTTGATCAGAGCCATGACGGCGCGGCGGCGGTGGAATCGGTGGTGCGGCACGCTCCCGACGTGGTCCTGATGGACTTGCGGATGCCCGGAGTCGACGGGTTGACCGCCATCGAGCGCATCAGAACCCTGCGCCGATCACCCGTGGTCGTGGCACTGACGACGTTCGACGCGGACGGACATGTCATTCGCGCCCTGCGCGCCGGCGCGGCGGGCTTCCTGCTGAAGTCGACGCCTCCGGAAGATCTCATCAACCTGGTGCGGGTCGCCGCGGACGGCCACACCGTGCTCTCCCCGGCCGCCACCCAACATCTGCTGGTCGCCGAGGAGGAGGCGAACCGGCAGGAGGCGCGCAGGAACCGGTCGGACCTGGTGGAGAAGCTGACCGATCGGGAGACCGAGGTACTGGCCTGTCTCGGCGAGGGGATGTCCAACGCCCAGATCGCGCGGCGGCTGTACCTCACCGAGACGACGGTCAAGGGCTATGTCTCGCGAATGCTGGACAAGCTCGAGTTCGAGAACCGCACCCAGGCCGGTCTGCTCGCGTACGAGATGGGCCTCGTCCCTCGCTGAGCCGCCGCCCGCCCGTGGGGCGGCCCGGTGCCGCCCCTCGCGTCTTTGGAACGTCCCACCCTTGTTCGGAGACCTGGTTGCGGTCGTGTCGCCGTCCGAACCTAGCGTGTCCGAGCTATTGCGCAGAGTCACACCGGGTGGAGCTTATTATTGCATGACGATCCTAGCGGGATCAACCCATCTTAAGTGGGCATTGCGGTCGTACTTCCTGGCTGGTACGAAAGTTGGGTGACGTTTAACGTACGGCCCGTCTCCTAGGAGAGGGATCGAATGCTATTACGGGGGATAGGACTGAGTGCCGCATGAGTCGTGAATTCATCTCATAATATCGATTAGATAGTGACGGCCGACGGCCCTCGGTCGTCGGGTCGATGTGATAATGCGGCGGCCCGCGCTCAGCCCGGCGTGGGAATCGATCGCAGCCTTCCATGGTCGGCTGGGCGCGAGCATGCTCTCAGCCGGGCTTTCACCGACTTAGCGGTCAACACTTCTTTGTCGCCGAACATGTCCAGGGTCTGGACGTTGGATTCATGAACCGGCGGGCGCCGGTCATGGGGTCCACTTTCGCGATCGAGTACGTGTGCAGCCTAGCGTCATGCGATTCTCAGGGGAGATTTGTGAAGCTGGTAGAGCGCGCCGGGGAGATGGATGTTCTCCGGAACCTATTAGACGCCTGCGCGCAAGGCCGGGGCGGTATCGCGATGATCGACGGCCCGCCGATGATCGGGAAGTCCGCGCTACTGCACGCGTTCGCCGACACCGCGGCGGCACGGGACGCCGTGTTCCTTCAGGCCACCTGTTCCCAGGCGGAGCAGGAACTGCCGCTCGGCGTGATGGCGCAACTGCTGGAGAACGTCAGCCTTCCCGCGGGGGACGGCGAGCGCACCGCCCGGCTGCTGGAGTCAGCGGCGCTCATCGTGCCGCACCACGAGCGCCGCGCCGGATTGGCGGGCGGTGTCACCGCGCACGTGCTGCGCGGTCTCGGCAACGTGCTGCTCGACCTCGCCGAACGGGGCCCGGTCGTGATCGGGGTGGACGACGTCCAGTACGCCGACGCGCAGTCGATGGAGTGCCTGCTCTATCTCGTCCGCCGCGTCCGGTCCACCCGCATCGTGATCGTCCTGACCGGCTATGCCTCCCGGCGGCAGGAGAGCCTGCGCTTCCGCGGCGAACTCCTTCGCCAGCCGTGGTGCTGCCACCTGCGGCTCGGGGTGCTGTCGCTCGGCGGCGTGACGACCATGCTCACCGATGCCGTCGGAGCACGATACGCCGAGGAGCTGGCACCCGGCTGCTATGCGATGACCGGTGGGAATCCGGCCCTGGTACGGGCGTTCGCCGAGGCCCTCCGGGAGTCGGAACCGGGCCGGGCGCCGGGCCCGATCTCCGCGCACAGCCTGAGCCACGCCGCGGCGGCCCTGATGTTCCGGTGCGAACCGATGATCTACGAGGTGGCCGGCGCCGCCGCGGTCCTCGGCGAGCACGCACGGGTCGACCTGCTCGGCAAGCTCCTGGACGCGCCCTCCGAAGCGATCACTCATGCGCTCGACATCCTGGACTCGGCCGGGCTGGTGAACTCGGTCAGGTTCCGGCACGACACCGTCCGGGCGGCGGTGCTGACGAACATCCCGTCGGGAGCGCGCGCCACCCTGCACCGTCGCGCCGCCCAGGTCCTCTACGACGACGGTGCGGTCGCGACCGTCGTGGCGGAGCAACTGCTCGCCGGCGGGACCGACGGCATCCCGTGGATGGTCCCGGTGCTGCGGACGGCGGCCGAACTCGCCCTCGCCGACGACGACCTTACCCTGGCCACGTCCTGCCTCCAGGCCGCCCGCAAGGCCTGCACCGACGAGCGGGAACTCCTGGAGACCGAGACCCTGCTGGTCAAGGTGGTCTGGCGCGTCAGCCCCTCCGCCGGAGTCCGGTACCTTCCCCGCCTCACCGAGGCCGCCCGGAAGGGACAGCTCAAGCACCTGGACGCGGTCGCGCTGATCGAATACCTCCTCTGGTTCGGGTCCTTCCAGGAGGCAGTCGAGATTCTGGAGGTCATCGAGAAGAACGCGGCGAGCACCGTCGAGGGTGCCGCCAAAATGGAACGTGATATAGCACTCATTCGCTTCCGTCTCAGCTGTTTCTGCCCTGACTACGCTCCTCGTCCGCCCGAGCCGGCCGTCGCACCCCCGAACCACCCGATCAGGCTGAGCGAACTCCTGACGGAGACCCGCGAGGGCGACCTCCACCTTGCCGTGGAGCGCATCCTGCAACGCAACCGCCTGGACGACGGCACCCTGATCCCGATCGTCGGGGCCGTGACGGCACTGCTGCTGGCCGACCGGGTGGACGCCGCCGCGCACTGGTGCGACGTCCAACTCGCCGAGGCCACCGCCCGACGGGCCCCGATGTGGCGCGCCATGTTCGAGTCCATCCGGGCGAGGATCGACGTCCGCCGCGGCCGACTCGCCGCCGCGGAGCGGTCCGCGCACGCCGCGCTCAGCCTGATGCCGCCGGAGAACTGGGGCGTGATGATCCTGATGCCGATCGCCACCATGGTCCTGGTCGCCACCGCGCGGGGCAAACTCGAGGACGCGGCGGGGTACCTGAGCACACCCGTCCCCGAGCCGGCGTTCGACACCGTCGGATGGCTGCACTACCTCCAGGCCCGCGGCCGGTACTACCTCGCGATCGGCTCCCCGGACGCGGCCCTCGACGACTTCCGCAACTGCGGGGAACTCGTGCGCAAGTGGGACCGCGACCCGCCCGCGCTGCTGCCATGGCGCATCGACGCGGCCCGCGCCTACCTTGCACTGGGCGCGAACCGCCGCGCCGAGGACCTCCTACGCGCCCAACTGGAACTACTCGGCCCCGAACCCACCGTGGCCCGCGGCGTCGCCCTCCGCGTCCTCGCGACCAACGCCGAACCCAGGCGCCGAGCGGAGACCCTCCGCGAGGCCGTGGACGTCCTCCAGGCCGCGGGCGACCGTTTCGAACTCGCCCTCGCGACCGCCGAACTCGGCCGCAGCCACCATGCGCTCGGCGAGGTCGAACAGGCCCGCACCCTCATCGCCACCGCGCACCGACTCGCCGAGGAGGCCGGCGTCGAACTGTCCAGCGACGTCCTGTCACCGAAGCAGGGCGGAACACCACCGGACGCGACCCCCGAAGAGGAGGAGACCGAGCCCGGCCCCCTCACCCTGCTGAGCGACGCCGAACTTCGCGTTGCCAGCCTCGCCGCCCAGGGACACACCAACCGCGAGATAGCGAGCAGGCTCTACATCACGGTCAGCACCGTGGAACAGCACCTGACGCAGGTCTACCGCAAGCTCAGAGTGACCCGCCGAAAGGACCTCCCACTGGAACTGGACCCAAGCGTCGCCAAGGTGACGTCCCGCAGCAAACGCCGCACAAACCGGCTCCCCCTTTCCCGCCACCACCCGGCATCGATCAAACGATGAGGGTCAAGTGCCGGTCCCGTGGCGTGCGTCCGCCTTGATCCCGAGGAGTTCGTGCAGGTGAACGCCGTCGCTGGCCCAGCGGACGAGAGCGGCCTTGCCGATCAGGTGGATTCCGGCCTTGGCGGAGAAGGCCACAGCGTCACGGGTGAACCCGCTGGTGGTGACGACGAGCATCAGCCGGGCCTGGTAGATGTGCCAGGCGGCGCCCGCGACCTTCTGGACGTCCTCGGACTTCACCTTGTTGTTCGGGCCATAGTGCTTGACCTGGACGATCCAGCGCTCACCGAGCACGGCGTCGTCACCGACGACATCGCCGGAGAAGTCCCCGGCCTTGCCGGTGTGCTCCGCGGCTATCCCGTCGCGGCGCATCAGATGCACGACCGCGATTTCGAAGTCACGCCAGTGCATGTCTCGCATCTCGTCGAACGTCAGGCTGTAGGACGTGACCCTCTCCCGACGCTCCAACTCTGCGGCCCACAGCGACCGCCAGTAACGATCGGCCCCGAACGCGACCCCCGCAAGAACGGGCAACGACAGATACCAGTAGGCGATCGACAACCGCCACAAGAACGCCAGGACCCACATCAGGACGACCAGCAAAAGACCCCATGCGGCCCACCCACCGAAACTTTGCGGTCTCCTGGGCCACTCCAACCAGCCCGGCACCCACCAAGGCCGTAAGCCCCCGAACTCGTCCACGGACCGGTCGCCGCCCATGCGCTACTCCCGTCCTCTCGCCCATGCCGCCGGAACCCTTCCAGGATGGAAACACGCCGGACCGACAGGATTCACCGCAGACCCAGGACGGTAAGAAACCCCTCAACCAAAAGCCACCCCCACCTCCCCCAGAGGCCACCCAAGCTCCCCGCTCCACCCCGATCAGTCGCGGGCCGCCCGTTGCTACCCGGCGCCCGTGGGCAACCGGTTCGGCGCGAGACCATTCACCTCGGCCTCGGCGAAGCAACGGAGCACCAGCCGATGCGTTCATAGAACGCGCGATTCTCTCCAGAACCAGCCCAGCGGTCCAGCCACCTCGACTCTGTGCAGAGCGTCAGGGACGCGGGGGTCACCTTGGCGAGGCGCCTCGTTGGTGAGCGGACGCGCCCGGCGGGCGGTGGACCACCCACTACGAAGCCGTGATGGCGCTGCGTTACGCCGGCAGAACGCTCGGCAGGCTACGCCGACGGGCCGTGCTCCGAGTGCGCTTTTGGTCAAGTTGTGGTGCGCCGACAGTCAATGACACAAGGCGTTTTCGTCGATCATCCTGGACCTGGTTCGAGGCTCCGCCTGGACAAATGGGCCGCCAGGTCGGTGACGGTGAGCTGCACGTAGGCGGAGCGGATGCCGTCGGGGGCTGTACTCATGAATCCTCTTGGACACCGAGCGAGGGACGTGGGCCCGGTCAGGGCCGTGGTCGAGGAGAAGAAGCCGATGCCTTGTACGCCTCCTCTGCCTGGTTGCGGAGCGCTGTACGACGATGGTCGTGCCAACGACTCACGGTAAGTAGGGGCCTTCGTCCCACTGCGCATCTCTTTTAATCCCCCACGACTTTGCCGACCACAACCCTGCGCTGCTGACAAGAGGCTGCTCACCCGCTTCCACCGGCGGACGACGCTGGCGAGCCCGGTTCCCGTGGACGGCCGACCGCTAAGGGCTGCGCCTGCGCAGAGAGTGGGGCGACCGAGCATGGTGGCGTTCCGGGACCGCGGCCAGGCCGAGCCGAAGATGTGGGCAGGACCTGGTCGTCCCACGCCGGCGCGATGCCGGACGGATTCGGTACGAACGTGACGTGGACTGTCATGTTGAGTGAAATGTCGAAAATGTTCTCATAGAGGTGAGCCGTCTCCGGGAGTTACTCAATTGGCCGCTGTCGCGCTCTCACGGGCGGTTGGCGTTCGGGCCGACCTTCATCTGTGAAGACCTGCACTGTTGTGATTAGGTCACATCGTGGCCAGGGTGGTGTCGACCCGCTTTTCCTTGTTCGCCGCAGTGCGGAGCCATTCGATCCTGGCCTGCCCCAGTCGCAGCAAGCGGGGCGGCGCCTTCGTCCGCGCTACCTGCAAGACTTTTCCCACACTGGGGTGGCAACCCGTGCCGTTGGAGTTCGACGTCCTAGTGGTTACACGCCGCGTTGGCGGCGAGCGCCGTGCGTGAGAACCGCGGCAAAACTGAGGCGGTGAACACGACCCGTAGGCGACCAGTATGGACTCGTGACGTATCCAGCGTCGATCCTCAACTGGAATTCGTCCTTGGTGGCTCACGCCGGGCGTAGTGGTGTGCCGGGGATCTCATTTATGGATGACGCGGGACGGTCAAAGATGTTTAGCCAGCTCAGACGAGGTTAGCGCCGTCGTTGCCGACGATTTTCGCGAAGTGCCTCTTGCGGCTTCATTGAGCGGAGCCTAGCCTTTGGGATCGATGCTTATCGCCCCACCCCGCGCATGTAACCGTTTCTTTCATGCCTGTCAAGGACCAGAGTGGAGTCCGCTTGGGGATGCAGGAAGTTTCCATCGAGAGCTCGATCAGCTGGGACGGCGAGGCCGCGGTCACCATTGACCAACGGGCGCTCCCGGATGAGTGTTTGACACTCCGCCTTCGGAACGTCGACGAGGTCATCGAGGCGATCAGAACGCTTGCCGTCCGCGGTGCCCCGACCATTGGTGTCGCCGGGGCGTTCGGCGTGGCGCTGGCCACTCGCGCGGGTGGCGCCGAGGAACAAGTGCGAGATGAGGCGGCCCGGATCACCGCCGCTCGGCCCACTGCAAGGAATCTGCGGTGGGCCGTGGAACGGGCCGTGGCGCGGTTACCGGAAGGGCCGGATGCCGTCCTCAACGAGGCGTTGACGATCCTGGCGGAGGACGGAGCGGCCAATCGTTCGGCCGCCGGTCGCGCCGCCGATCTGGTCGGCGGACTCATCCCCGGACGGTCGCTGCGCCTTCTCACCCACTGCAACACCGGTCGGCTCGCGACCACGTCCACCGGCACGGCTCTCGGCGCGATTCTGGAGCTTGCGAAAATGGGCCGGGTAGCAGAGGTGCTGGTGGACGAGACGCGCCCGCTGCTGCAGGGAGCACGGCTGACCGCCTGGGAACTGGGTAATGCGGGTGTCCCCTACCGGCTGTGTGTCGACTCCGCTGCGGCCGCCGCGATCTCGCGCGGCATGGTGGACTGCGTGCTCGTCGGCGCCGACTGGATCGCGGCCAACGGGGATGTCGCCAACAAGATCGGTACCTACGGGTTGGCGGTCGCCTGCGCACGGTCGGGGGTGCCGTTCATCGTCGTCGCCCCTGAGTCGACCTTGGACGGCGCCACACCCGACGGCGGCGGCATCGAGATCGAGGAGCGCGACGCGGACGAGGTGGCCCGCCTCGCACGGACCCGGGTCGCGCCGGTCGGCGCGAAGGTCTTCAACCCGGCCTTCGATGTCACCCCCGCCGACCTCGTGACCGCGATCGTGACCGACGAGCGGATCATCCACCCGCAGGGCGGTAGCCTCGGCGAGCGGCTGGCTCGGTGCGTCCGGACGGTGCCTGGCTTCCCCGAGCCGGGCGTCCTGTTCCGGGATCTGTCCGCGTTCTACGCCGACCCTCGTCTGGTGAACGCGGTCGCGGCGGAATTGGCGGCGCGGTTCCGCGGTGGGTTCGACCTCGTCGCAGGGATCGAGGCTCGCGGGTTCCTGCTTGGCATCGCAGTCGCACAGGTGGCGGGTACGCCGTTCGTCGCCATCCGGAAGCCGGGGAAGCTGCCGGGCGAGCTTCATGCCATGACGTACGGCCTGGAGTACGGAGAGGACGTCCTCGAAATCCAGCGGTCCGCCGTGCCGCCGGGTGACCGGGTCCTGATAGTGGACGATGTTCTCGCGACGGGCGGCACGATGGCCTGCGCGGCGGACCTCGTGGCCCGTTGTGGCGGGCGTTCTACGGGCTGCGCCGTGGCACTGGAGCTCGACGGCCTCGGCGGGCGGAACCGGCTTGCCCCGCATGCGGTCCACGCCGTCCTCACTCTGGGGGAAGACGAATGACCGGCGTCGTCGACGTCACCGGGGCCGGGGCCGAACTGGCCGAGATGTCCGCACGGTTCTACGCGCGGGGCTGGATGGTCGGTACGGCGGGGAACCTCTCCATCCGGCCGCCGGGTGCCGCGTACCTGGTGATCACTGGAAGCGGGCTGAGCAAGGGAGAACTGCAGGCCGGTGACATGGCCGCCGTCGAGGTGGCCACGGGATGTGCCGTGCTCGAAGGAGGGGCACGGCCGTCGGCTGAGACCGCGATCCATGCCGCGCTATATCGCCTGTTCGCCGATTGTGGCGCCGTGGTGCACGCTCATCCGCCATACGCCACGGCGGTCGCCACGCTGGCGGCGGACGCGGCCGCCGTGGAGTTCACCGATTTCGAGTTCATCAAGGGCCTTGGCGTCGCCGATCCCACGCACGTCGCCGTGCCGGTGTTCCCCAACTGGCCGCAGGTCGCGCGTATAGCCGAGGACCTAGTGGACCGCCTGGCCAGCGGAAGTCCGATGTCTGTGACCCCCGCATTTCTCATCGCCCACCACGGCGCCACGACGTGGGGGCCGGACCTGGCGACCGCTCGCAACCGCATGGAGTCTCTGGAGGCGCTCTGCCACCTCCAGTTGATCGCTTCGGAAGGAGGCACGAGATGACCTTGCTGCAGACCATGCCGGACGACGACCCAGGTCGGGTCCTGCTCCGCACGAGTGACCCGGACCTGATCGGAAGGGAGTTGGCCGCCCTCGGCATCGGCTGGGAACGGTGGTCCGCGAATGACCCACTGCCCGCAGAGATCGGGGAGCAGGCCATCCTGGATGCCCACGCCAAGGACATCGACCGGCTTTGCGCCGATGGCGGCTACCGGTTGGTCGATATCGTCCGGATGGTTCCGAGCGACGAGCCTGGCTGCGAAGAGAAAGTTCGGGCGGCACGCGGAAAGTTCCTCGAAGAGCACACTCATACGGAGGACGAAGTCAGGTTCTTCGTTGAGGGGCGGGGCTGCTTCTACCTGCACCTCGGTGAAAGGGTGCACGCGGTGGTGTGCGAGGCGGGTGATCTGCTTTCTGTGCCCGCCGGGACGCGGCACTGGTTCGACATGGGCACCCGTCCCTTATTCTGCGCGATCCGCTTCTTCCAGAAGGAGGACGGCTGGATCGGCGACTTCGTCGAGGACGGCGTGGCCGCCGGTTTTCCTTCGCTGGACGAGCTGACTTCCGCACATCCATGAAGACAGCACATCAGAGCGACGTGCCTGGGAAAGCCGCGGGCAGCTCGTCCCCGATCGGGGCGGTGGTGACCGACATCGAAGGCACAACGAGTTCCATCCTGCACGTGCACAGGGTGCTGTTCCCATACTCCCGGGACCGGGTCGCCGACTGGTTGTGGACGGCCGGTCCAGAGCACATGCCGCTGATCGATGACGTCCGGAAGTTGGCGGGCCTGCCTCGGGCCAGTCTGGACAAGGTGGCCGAGATCCTGCGCAACTGGATCGACGCGGACCGCAAGGCGTCGCCTTTAAAAGAGATCCAAGGCCTGATCTGGGCTGACGGGTACCAGTCCGGCGAAATCTCCTCGCACGTGTACGCGGACGTGCCGCGCGCGTTGCGCCGCTGGCGCGCCTCCGGCTTGACGGTGGGCTCCTACTCGTCCGGGTCCATTCTCGCCCAGCAGCTCTGGTTCCGGCACACACCCGTGGGCGACCTGCTCCCTTACTTCGACCGCTTCTTCGACATCCCGGCGGTCGGGCCCAAACACGAGCGCGACTCCTACCAGAAGATCACCGCGGCGATCGGCCTGCCCGGCGAGGCGGTGCTGTTCATGTCCGATGTCCGCGCAGAGCTTGACGCGGCCGCGGCCGCGGGGCTGCGGACGGTCGGGGTGCATCGTGTGCCGGGTGACCGGCCCGGCCTCGGCGACCATCCAGTGATCGACACCTTCGACCGACTCAAGGAGTCCTCATGGGCACACCTCTTCCCGGAGCACGGGCTGCCGAAATCGGGGTGATCGGGGGCAGCGGCTTCTACTCCCTGCTGGACGACGCCGTCCAACGCGAGGTCACCACCCCCTACGGCGATCCGTCGGCTCCGCTCGCGATCGGGGAGGTGTCGGGCCGGCGGGTCGCCTTCCTCCCCCGGCACGGGGCCGACCACCGCTATCCACCGCACCGCATCAACTATCAGGCCAACTTATGGGCGTTGCGCGCGGTCGGCGTCCGGCAGATCTTCGCGCCTTGCGCGGTCGGCGGGCTCGATGCCGACCTGAAGCCCGGCACGATAGTGCTGCCCGACCAGCTCGTGGACCGGACCAGCGGCCGGATCCAGACCTATTTCGCGAGCGGTGCGGTGCACGTTCCCTTCGCCGATCCCTACTGCGAGGCCGGCCGCGGGTGTGTGATGGACGCGGCGAACGCGGCCGGTGAACACGTGGTGGACACCGGGACCATGGTCGTCGTCGAGGGACCGCGCTTCTCGACCCGCGCCGAGTCGCGATGGTACGCCGCGCAGGGGTGGTCGCTGATCAACATGACCGGCCATCCGGAGGCGGTCCTCGCCCGGGAACTCGCTCTGTGCTACACGCCGCTCGCACTGGTAACCGACCTGGACGCCGGGATCGACGAGGGGAGCGCCGTCCGTCAGGCCGAGGTCTTCCGCACCTTCGCGGAGAACATCGAGCGGCTGCGGCGGCTCGTCCTGGCTGCGGTCCCGGCGCTGCCGATGACGCGGGTCTGCGCGTGCACCAAGGCGCACGAAGGGATCGACCTGCCCATCGTCCTCGACGACTGAGCACGGAAGGCGGTCGGCGGCGCGGGCGCCGAGCGGCCCGCGCCGCCGACCGCCTCAGACGGCCACGGTGGCAGCTCGGACCCGTAACGTCCTGCGGACGTCGTCGGCGCCCTCCAGCAGCAGCCGCCTCAGGCTGTCCGGCGTGTCGGCCGCGTCCGCCCGCTCCTGGGTCAGCTTCAGCACCCACTCGGACGCGAACAACGCCGGGTAGCAGCCCTTGACGAACTGGCGCGCGACGCCCGGGCTCCGCCCGGCCCAGATCCCCTCGATCTCGTCGAAGTACCGCGTGGCGTACGGCTCGAGCAGGTCGCGCTGCGGGCCGCCGCGCGTCGCGGCGCCGGTGAAGCCCGCGATCAATGTGCGCAGCGCCGTCCCGGCCAGGGCGCCGCCGGCGATGGCGGCCCAGGCCGCGGCTTTCGCCTCGGCCGTCGGCAGGGCCGCGCGGCAGGCCGCAGCCGCCTGCTCGCCCGACTCGGTCGGGTCGGCGGCGAGTTCCGCCGCGATCTCAGGCTCATCAGCGGCTCCGCAGCCGGCCAGCGCCGCCAGCAGGGTCCAGCGCAGGTCGGCGCCGACGGTGAGGCCTGGCAGCTTCTCCTCTTGGTCGAGCAACGAGCGCAGGAATGCCAGTTCGTCGCCCGCCGCGACCACCTCGGCCAACGCCTTGACATAAGCGAGCTGGTGGTCGCCGCCCGGCTCGGCCTGGGTCGCGAGGTCCCGGAGTGCGGTGCCGAGCTCGGCGCGGATGCCTGCGCGCCGCTCGTCGCTGACGTACCTGTGGACGACGAAGGCGGCCTGCCGCAGCAAACTCTCGGTGACGCCGATGTCGGTGAGCGTGGGAAGTTCGGTGATGATGTGCCGGACGTACTCGTGCGCGGGCAGCTCACCGTCGCGGGTGAGGTCCCAGAGCGCGGCCCGGCAGAGGGCGCGCGGTAGCGCGGACGGCAAGCGCCCGATACCACCGTCCAGCAGCGTCCGCACCGAGTGTGCGTCCAGGCGCACCTTCGCGTAGGTCAGGTCATCGTCGTTAAGTAGGAGAAGGTCGGGACGGGCAGCACCGACCAGTGCCTCGACCGAGGTGCGCTCGCCGGTGACATCCGTCTCGATCCTCCTGCGCCGTACCAGGCGGTCCCCCTGGCGCTCGTACAGCCCGATCGCCAGGGGATGGGAACGGAGGACGTCGCCCTCCTGGAGCACCATGATGTCCGTGAAGCAGCCGTCCTCGTCGGTCTTGAATTCGATCCGGAGCGTGTTGACCCCGGCGGTCTCCAGCCACTCCTTCGACCACTGAGACAAGTCGCGGCCGGACGCCTCCTCCAGCACCCCTAGGAAGTCCCGGAGTTCGGTGTTCTTCCAAGCGAACCGAGTGAAGTAGTTACGGACCCCGGCTAAGAAGCAGTCGTGCCCAACCCAGGCGCCGAGCAGCTTGAGCACCGCCGCGCCTTTGGAGTAGGTGATGCCATCGAAGTTGACGTCCGCGGAGTGGACGTCGGGTATCGCGGCGGCGATCGGATGAGTCGTCGGGCGCTGGTCCTGGTCGTAGGCCCAGCCCTTGTCGGCGTCGACGAACGTCGCCCAGACATCCTCGCCCCAGCGGGTCGCGGCCGCCTGGGCGGTCGTGCCGAGGTAGGTCGCGAACGACTCGTTGAGCCACAGCCCGTCCCACCACTTCATGGTGACCAGGTCGCCGAACCACATGTGTGACATCTCGTGCAACATCACCGAGGCGCGTGCCTCCCGCTCGGCGTCGGTCACCTGGGAGCGGAAAAGAAAGTTTTCATAATAGGTCACGCAGGCCGGGTTCTCCATAGCGCCGACCTTGAGGCCGGGCACGAAGAGTTGGTCGTACTTCTTGAACGGGTAGGGAAAACAGAACTCGCGCTGCAGGAAGTCGAGGCCCTGGACGGTCACCTCGAACAACTCGTCCGCCTCGGCGTCTAAGTGCGGGCTCAGCGACTTGCGGCAGTACAGGCCAAGGGGGATCCCGTCATGCTCCCTGCGGAGCATATAGAAGGGTCCCGCGACGATCGTCATCAGGTACGTAGGGAGCGGCTCGTGCGGAGGAAAGTGCCAGCGCCCGCCCGTGCCGAACCCGTCCGCCGACGTATTGGAGACCACCTGCCAGTGCTCCGGGGCCAGGACGGTCAGGTCGAACGTCGCTTTGAGGTCGGGCTGGTCGAAGCAAGCGAACACTCGCTGAGCGTCGGCCGTCTGTAATTGAGTATGCAGGTAGGCCTCGCCGTCCATGGGATCGACCATTCGGTGAAGTCCTTCACCGGATGCAGAATATGCGCAGTCCGCCACGACGCGCAGTTCGTTGAACTCGGTGAGCCCCGCCAGCGTGAGGCGCCCACGCTCAATGTCGTAGGCGGACGACCCGAGCGGCGTCCCGTTCAGGGTGACCTCGTGGACATGCTCCGCCACAAGATCGGCGAAGGTCTCCTTGCTCGGCTCGGAGCACCGGAACCGCATCACGGTTTCGCTTCCGAACCGGTCCTCGCCGCGTGTGAGGTCGATCTCGACAGTGTAGGACTCCACTTCCAGCATCCGAGACCGTGCGATCGCCTCGTCCCGCGTGAGATTCGCCGTCATACCGTTGTTCGCTCCTGTTCGCTTGTTGGTGCATGCCGTGCTATTGGAAGCGCCCCCAGTGCTCTTGAGCGTGCTTACGGGGCTGGATGGGACCGCTGCGCCCGGCCGGCCGCCGTGAGCGCCGCCACGGCGCGCTCGCGCGACCAGCCGAAGGCGCGGCGCAGGTCGATCGGCCGGGCGGTGACCATCGTGTCGACGAACTGGGCGGCAGCGCGGATGTCGCGCGCGGCGCGATCGCCCGCGGACGGCACATCGAACGCCCGAGCGGTGAGGTCGATGACGCAACTCGCCCAGCCCCCGCCGCCCGCCTCGACTCCGCGGTTGGTGATCAGCAGCCGGCGGCCCAACGCGGCGACGGCCCTGTCGATCGTCTTCGCCGACTCGCCGAGCGATCTGCGGAGCACCCGGGTCGAGGTGGGCCCCTCGTGCAGCAGGTGGGCGGCCACCTTCACACCCATCGGGTCGAAATCACGCGCGGTAAGGCAGTCCTCGGGATGGCCTGCGTACTCGTACAGGTCGGCCAGCAGGCCGGGGGAGATCAGTGTCTGTTTGCCGACCAGGTATCTCCCCAGCCACGCCTCGCCGCGGACCGGCAACTCGTCCTTCCATTCCCACATCGCCTCCAGGTCCGCTCCCCAGCCGGCGGGCAGCCGCGGAAGTGTGTCGTTCCGGGAAGCCTCTCGCAGCGACGGGTACCGCGCCTGGTTCCCGCCGAACAGCAGGCAGAAGCCGAGGTCATCGACGAACTCGCGTGCCTCGGCGATATCGCGCAGCGGCGGCTGGTCGCACCACCACCGTTCGCGGCGGGCTTGCTCCAGGTCGTCCAAGGTATGCTCCGTGTCGATCTTCTCGTCGGCCGTTCTCACGGTGGTTCTCCGCGGACGCTTCCCACGGCGGCCCTCCCGATCCGTCGCAGTGCGAGGCCGAGTCCGAATCAGGCGGGCTGCGGGTCGGACCGGGCTGAGCGCCGCCACCGTCCGGTCTCTCGGAGCGTTCCCAAGGGTGTGGCGGCCCCCCGATGGATGACGCTCGTGCGGTGTTCACAGGGCCCGAGCGTCTCCAGGAGAGTCTCCAGAATCAACTCTGGGCGGCAGCGGGTTCCGCAGGTGAATGCGTCCACGAAGATCGCCTGCTGCTCCGGGTAGGTGTGCACGGACACATGCGATTCGGACAGAACGAGCACGGCCGTCATCCCGACCGGCTGGAACTCCTCCAACTGAAGGCCGCACAGCGTCGCACCCGACGCGTCGACGCCGCGCCGCAGCGCGTCCAGAATGACCCCGTTCTCCGCGATGAGCAGGGGGTCGACATTGGTGATATCGCTAAGGACATGAGTTCCTGTGAACCCGAAGATCGATTGGTCGACGATCTGGTCAGCCATTGGCAGGGACCTCCCGGGAGCCCTCGAAAGCGTCGGTCTTGGAGCGCGGGGAGGTTCGGCGGAGCAAGAGCGGGACGCACAGGAAGATGGTCAAGCTCATTGCCGTGAAGTAGAGCGTGGTTCCGCCGCCGAGCAGGAACCCGCCCGCGAACGGACCGATGAAGAAGCCGAGCTGGCGGATCTCCGACAGCCCGAAGTAGGCACCCCGGTTGCGGCTGTCGACCATCTCATGGACTGCCATGTCGGGCATCGGAAGCAGGATGCCCTCGCCGATCGTCCAGAACACGATTCCGAGGTACAGCATCGCGAGCCCGGCAGAACTGGACCAAAAGCACAGGAACGAGACCGCGAACATCACGGCGCCGAGCAACACCATCGCGTTGCGGCTCAGTTTGCCGGAGAGCCTGTCGATGGGGATTTGCAGTGCCAGTGCGAGGATGGCGTTGGCGATGAACAAGACTGCGAACAGGCCCTCGGTCCTGTCCCCATACCGGCTCCGCATGTAGAGCGGGATCATGGACTCCAGCTGGGAGAACACGAAGAAGATGACCACGCCGGCAATGATCACAGCGAGCAGGCGCCGGTCCCGCAGAGTTGCGGTGAGGACGCCGGCCGTCGCGCTTTCCGCCTCCTTTCCGGCGGGCGGATCGAGCGCGACGAGAGTGTGGTTGCGCACGAGGAACAGGATCAGGTACAGCGCGTAGAACAGCGCCGGGACGGCGAAGAAGGCGACCTGGCTGACATGGTAGATCGCGCCACCGATCGCCGGTCCGACGATCGCGGCGAGGCACAGGGTCATGTAACGGACACGGAAGACGCGCCCGTCCTCGTCGGCGATGTGCGACAGCAGCTTCTTGGAGCCTGGCTCCACTGTGAGGCGGGCGACGCCGAGTAGCAGGATGAGAATGACGATGGCGGCCGGGCTCCGCAGCGTGGCGAGCAGGCCGTAGACGAGGACGTAGAAGGCGAGGCCCGCGCGCATCAGCCGCAGCGCGCCGAAGCGGTCGACGATCAGTCCGCCGATCAGCCCACCGAAGGCCGAGGTGAGCGCGACACCGCCGACGACGGCGCCGACGAGCGGTTTGCTGAGCCCGGTGTGCTCGTCCACGTACAGAGCCGCGAATGGCATCGCCGCGAAGTATGCGATCGAGTTGAGCAGCGCTCCCGCTTCGAGTAATCGCTGCGGGCCACTGAGCCGCCACAGCGGGATCCGTTCGCCCGCTTCCGCGCTCATCGGCCGTCCTCTGCGCCGGCGAGGGCGTCACTCGACGCGTGACCGTCGTGGTCGTCCAGTGGGGTGATGTCGAAGCGGAGCATGTCGCGGACGGACTTGAGCCGCGCGTCCAGCGTGCCTTCGTCGGGAGCCCGCACGAGGACCATGGCCATTCGGTCCATTGAGGATCGCAGCGGGGCGATGGTGCCCCCGGGTTCGACGTCCACCTCGACGTCCACAACGCCTTCGAGCCTGGTCACCGTGTCGGCGCCGTGAATCGCGGTCACCGTACCGGCGGGCAGTTCGGGAAACCAGGCGCAGGCCACGGCGGTGTCAGCCCCGGCCAGGGCCGGCCGACGGCCAAGGACGACGTCGAGGACGGCATCGTAGAGGTCGATGCCGCTCGCCGCCTCGACGACGTCGAGGATGCGATCGCCTGGGGTGCGGACGGCGACCTCCATGATGCGGGGACCGCCCGTTCCCGACCGTAACTCCAGATGCATGATCCCGCTGCCCATGCCGAGTGCGTGGACGACTCCCGCGAGTACCCGATCGATCTCGGCCCTCTGACCCGCGCTGACCACGGCGGGGTAGCTGTGGCCGAGTTCCACGCAGTAGGGCGGTGACGTGGTGGTCTTCGCAGTGAGTCCAGCGAATACCACCTCGCCGGCATGAATCACCGCTTCGACGCTGTGTTCGGGCCCGGCGACGTAGCGTTCGACAAGGAAGGGTGTGAGACCTGCATGTTCCTCCCACCAGGCGACCATCTCAACTTCGTTGAAAACGATGCGTACCCCGGCACTTCCCATCTCTGATAGTGGCTTGACGACCACCGGGTAATGGCCGCACGCCCAGGATACCGCTTCTTTTGCAGTTTGTGTCAGAGCGTAGTCAGGCTGTGGCAAACCGTGACGGGAGAATAGGTCGCGTTGCAGATACTTGTTACGCGATGTCAGTGCCGCCCTAAGGCCTGTGCCCGGGAGGTCGAGTTCGTCGGTGATCCGGGCCGCAGTGGTCACGTGCTGCTCGGAGAAAGGGAGAACCGCGTCAACGGATCCGTCGGCGAGGGCCTGGGCTGCGGCCTTCTGCCATGCTTCCTCGCCGTTCCCGATTAGGGCATATGTCCGATCTTGGGCAATTAATGCGTCTTCTGCCCACTTTAGTCCTTGTGGTGTATCCAGGATCGCGACCTCCATGCCACGGTCATGGGCACGACGCAGATATGGCCGCCCCATCCAGCCGCATCCAACCATCAACAAGCGACTCAAGTGCACCTCCTTAGAACGTGGCGACAGCGCTGAATCTTGCCCGGACCGAGGCATATTTTCAAGATCTTGACAGAGCGCAACCTCTAGCATCAGAATGCCGCCTATGCCGCACAGCGATCCTAGATCAGGCAAATACCCATCAAGTTCGGACGACGTTGCCGATTACGAAGACGTGCGACGGGCCCTTGCGAGATTCACTCCCGCCAAGGCGCACACCGCCAACGTGTTCATAGAACGACGTAGCCTCGTCACCGCGCGTTTCGCCGATGGCAAGGTGAACGACATGACGGTGGGCCGACAGATCGGATCGTGCGCTCGCTGGATATCGCCGTCCGAGTCCGGGTATCGCGCCTTGGACAGCGCGGATCCCGAGGTCATCGCCGTACTCCTGGACGGCCGTCCCGCCGACGCGAGGCCGCGGTCCGTCACCGGATCGGGCACCTCGGGGGCGGACTCGACCGAGGAGAGCCTGGTCCCTATCACCGGTGAGTTGGACGGCCTCCTGGGCGCGATCGACAAGGCGGCCCGCGGCCATGACTCCCGAGTGCGGCAGGTCCTGATCGACGCCGAATGGCACCGACAGTCGGTGGTCACCGTCCGGCGCGAGAGCATCGCCGCCGAACAGCGCCACCTGCGCTACTTGACGATCCGCGTGGTGGCCGAAGAGGGCGACCGGATCGTCACCGGCTTCTACACCCCGGCGACCTCGGACCCTGACGAACTCCTCGACGCCGACGAGATCGGCGTCGAGACCGCACGCCGGGCAGTGACCTCGCTGTCGGGACGCCCGGTTCCGATGAGCCGCATGCCTGTCGTCGTCGGCCCCGGCCGCGGAACGGTCCTGATCCACGAGGCGTGCTGTCACCCGCTGGAAGGCGATGAGATCACACGCGGCTCCGTCTATGCGGGTCGGATCGGGGAACGTGTCGCCACATCCGGTGTCACCATCGTCGACGACCCGCTGGTGCGGGGAGGGGCCGGTTCCTACGCCCACGACGACGAAGGCACTGCGGCGAGCCCGACCGTGATGGTGGACGACGGGATGCTCGCGTCGTACCTGACCGACTGCGACACCGCCGCGAGACTCGCCGTCGCGAGCTCCGGTAACGGGCGACGGGAAAGCTTCCGGGACGTACCGATTCCACGGATGAGCAACACCTGCGTCCGGCCGGGGCCATTGTCCCCTGAGGAGATCATCGCCGACACCGAGTACGGGCTGTACGCGCAGCACGTCGGGGGTGGTGAGGTCATCGAGTCGACCGGCGACTTCGTGTTCCGGGTGCACAGCGGCTTCCTCATCGAGAACGGCCGGCTTACGGATCCGATCCAGGAGACGACAGTCCAGGGAAACGGTGTCGAGGTACTGCGCGCGATCGACGCGGTCGGGCGCGATGTGAAGCTCGGGGCGGCCAAGTGCGGCAAGTTCAATCAACTCGTGCCGGTCGGTGTCCAGGGCCCGACGCTGCGCATCGAATCGTTACTGGTGGGGGGGACGGACTGATGCTGATCGACAAGCTGGCGTCGAGCTACCTGGCCGAATGCAGCCGCCGCGGAATCGACGGCGAGATCCGGGTGATCGAGGAGAGCCGCGAGGAACTGGTCACCCGAAACGGGCTCATCGATTCCAAGGGGCGAGCGGACGAGACCGTGATCGGCTTGACCGTCGCCGCGGGTGGGCACAAGGCGGTGCTTGCGGCCGGTGTCGAGGCTGACGTCGCGACGGTCGTGGCAGAAGGCCACGCCCTGGTGACCAGGCCCGGACGAGGGGTGGACGCACCTGGCGGTGGCGAACCGCCCGTCGCCGCGGCCCGTACGGTGGTGACTCTCTCCGGCCGCGAGACCCTCAGCCTGGATGCGGTCCTGGAAGATCTCGTTGACGCCTCGGCGGCTCTGCCGGATGCGAGGGAGTGTGAGGTGCGCGCCGTGCAAGTGCGCCGCACCGTCCACCATTTCACCCCGCACGTTGCACAGTCTTTCCCGACCACCCACGGTTCCCTCGTCCTGCGCGCGACCATGGTCGGCTCTGACGGGCGCGTCTCACATGTTGACCGGTCGGAATCGGGCCCCGACGTAAGCTGGTTGCTGCGGCGGTTCGAGGATCGGATGCTGCGGGACGCCCACCGTCAACTGTCGGCGCCGGAGCTGGCGGCCGAGGCGGCCCTGCCCAGCCGAGTGGTCCTGGCCGGCAGTGTCGCGGCGCAGCTCGTGTGCCTGCTCAGCGAGGCGCTCTCAGCCGAAGCCGTCGAGCAGGGTAGCAGCAGACTCGCGAGCCGGCTCGGCGCGTCCATCGGCGACGAGCTCGTCACGGTCGTCGACGACCCCTTGCTCGGGGACGGCCCGCGCCTGCTTCCATTCGACGACGAAGGTGTCCGGGCGGCCGAACGGGTGTTGATCGATGCGGGCCGACTGCGCGGCTTCCTCGGCTCGCGCGACTACTCATCTGGAGTCACCGGAAGCGCGCTCGGCAATGCGCGTCGCCCGGACGTGATGTCGCCGCCTCGCCCGGGAGGGAGCAACCTGTACATCCGACCGGGAACCAGGGAACTTTCCCTCGACGAGCCCACCGTACGGATCACTCAAACCCACGGCATGCATCTGTCCAACGGGATCACCGGCGAGTTCTCCACGGGCGCGACCGCGACGGTCCATACGGATGGGCAGGTCCATCAGGTCTCCGGGCTGAGCGTCACCGGCAATGTGTTGGATCTTCTGCGCAATGTCCGCGGCATCGGCGGGGTGCCGTCCTGGTGTGACGATGGAGAGTCCTCGTTCGGCGCACCAGACCTGCTGGTGACCGGCCTGGTGGTCGGGAGATGAAGGCGGCGGGACCCACGGCGGTGTTGCTCGTCGACCCTGTGATCACAGGGCTGCCGTTCAAGCGGGTGTGCCGGGCACGCGGACACGCGGTCGTGTCGCTCTACACCATCAGCCCGTCCGTGCTGGCGGAAATCGCCCCCGATCACGCCGAGGGCAACGACGTCACCTTGTACGCCGCCGATCCGGACGAGGCGTACGCACTGGTGACGGCCGTCCCGATGGAGATCAGAGCAGTCGTCCCGGCCACAGAGCCCGCCGTCCACGTTGCGGACGTGCTCGCCGCCAAGCTCGGTCTGCCCGGTAACGATCCGGCGACCGCGTCGGCTCGTCGAAACAAGACCGCGATGCGGCGGCTCGCGGTCTCCGGCGGTGTACCGGTACCCGACTTTCTGGTGGTCACCGACCTCTCGGAGGTGCCGGACGCTGCAACGGAGATCGGCTACCCGCTGATTCTCAAACCTGCCACCGGCGCGTCCGCACGCGACGTGCGGCTCGTTCCGACCGTCGGCGATCTGCCCGACGCCATCGCGGCGTCCGCATCTCGAGATTTGTTCGGGGCGCCGATCCAGGAGTGGCTGGTGGAACGTTATGTCCGCGGCCGCGAGTTCGCAGTGAACGCGTTCTCCCTGAACGGCCGGCACGAGGTGATCGACATCTGGGAGTACCGGCAGCCCTGGGACGCCGATTACGACCAGCCCTACTGGGATCTCATCCAGTTACCCCACGCGGACCCGGCGTGGGGCCCCGCAGCCGACCTCGCCGTCCGTGTGCTGGAGGTGTTCGGAATGCGGAACGGGCCAAGTCACACCGAGGTCAAGGGAAATGCGAGCGGCCTGTTCATGATGGAAATCGGGGGTCGGCTGCCTGGTGCGAAGATGGCAGACCACTGGGAGCGGCACGCCTCCTTCCAGCCCTTCGAGGCGACCCTCGACGCCTATCTCGGAATGCCGCGAGACCGGCTCGATCCGCGTTTCGACGCGGTCCTCGGCATCTGCTGCCTGCGCAACGACGGCCCGGCCGGAAGGCTCCACGCCGTCCATGGCCTGGACGGGCTGCGCGAGTTACGCGGAGTGGACGAGATCCAGCTCCGCTACGTCCCGGGAGAGCGGGTGCCGCGCACCTGCGACCTCGACACCGTGGTCGCCAAGGTCCTCGTCTCGGGACCCGATCACGCCTCTGTCACCGATCTGATGACGACCGTCCGGCAAAAAGTGGAAATGGAGATCGAGTAGATGGTGAACCTTCTCCCCGGCAAGACCCTGATGAAGTTCGATGAGCAGTTCCCGGTCTACAACTGGCTCTACCCGATGAAGGGCCAAGACCTTGACGTCACCTCTTACAAGAAGCTGTTCGACGACCTGGACGTCTCCGGCATCCGGGGGCGCGCACTGTACTTCCACATCCCGTTCTGCCAGACCATCTGCTCGTTCTGCACACTCAACCGTGGCCTGGGGAACGAGGGTGACGAGGCAATCGAACTGTACGTCCAGGCGCTGATCAGGGAGATTCAGATCAAGAGCCAGTACGCCTCGGTCACCTCGCTGCCGATCACGGCGATCTTCTTCGGCGGCGGGACACCGAGTATCCTCACCGCTGACCAGATCCGCCGGATCGGCCGCGCCATTCACGACCACTTCGATCTGTCGGTGATGGAGGAGTTCACCTTCGAGATGGAGGTGAAGAGCCTCTCCGAGGAGAAGGTCGCCGCGATGCGCGATATCGGACTGAACAAGGCGCGGTTCGGCTTACAGACGTTCGACCCCCAGTATCGGGAGTTATTCAACATCACGGCGACACTGGAACAGACGTACGCCGCGGCCGAACTACTGCGCCGCTCCTTCGACTACACCAGCTTCGACATCATCTACGGACTGCACGGACAGACGATCGAGCGCTTCGCGAGCGACGTCCAACAGGCTGTCGACATGGGCACCGAGACGATCGAGTTCTATCCGATCACAAACCTCGTCACGCAGGCGTCCCTACACCACGGGTACGTCAGGGCCGGCCTTCAGCCGCTCAGCTTCATGCAGAAGATGTCGATGAGTATGTTCCTCGATCGGTATATGCGCGCGTCCGGGTTCCAGCAGCACAACGGACACGGCTTCCTGCGGCTGCCGGAGGGCGCGACCCCGGACGCCGACAACTTCATCACCCGCCGATACACCAACGTCTACAACAAGTTCTTCTGGGCGTACCACGACGTGGACCTGATGGGGTTCGGTAACTCTGCCGTGTCGCAGAGCGGCGAGTACACCATCATGAACGACGAAAATCGCGCCACCTACACGCGCCGGCTCCTCGACGACGACGACTTCAAGATTAATGTGACCGTAGCGGACGGCGTCCCGTACGAAAAGGGCATAGTGTTCCACTTGCCGTACTTCGGCTGGCTGGACAAGTCGAGGATCGAATGGGACAAGGTGCCGACGGAAATCCTAGGGCGGCTCAACCGACTCATCGACGAGGAACTCATCGTTGAGGATGCCACCGAATACCGGATCACCGAGCTCGGCTGGTACTGGTATGTCAATATGATGTACTACCTGTCCCCCGAGACCGACCAGCGCATTCTAGACGACTTCGTCGCTCTCAAGGGGCGAGTAAAAGGCATCACCGACGGTGACCGCCGCATGACCCTGCCTCTTGCGAACGCCTAACGAAGATCGGACGACGGCAGTGGACCGGATCATTGTTCTCAACAGGATCCCGGCAGCGGTGACACCACTTGGCGAATGGTTGGCGGAGGTCGCCGACCGGGTTCACCTTGTCACCGACGCCTCGGTCGCGGATAGCTATGTCGGGGCCCTCTCCGAGATCACCGTGGTGCAGGACTACTCGCACTGGCCTGGCATGGACGCGCTGCTTGATGAACTCTGCGCAGACGGTGGTGTCCGGCGAATCGTGCACATAACCGAGGAGGACGTGCTGCGCGCCGCATCCGCCCGAGACCGGCACGGGATCACGGGCCAGACCCACACGGAGGCGCTTCCCTACCGCGACAAGCTTCTGATGAAGCAGGCGGTCGCCCGTGCGGGCCTGCGGGTTCCCGCGTTCGCCGCGCCGGAGTCAGCGGAGCGTGCGGTGGAGTTCGCCGAGCAGCACGGTTGGCCGGTCGTGATCAAGCCCCGTCTGGGCTACGCGTCAAAGGACGTGCGCGTCGTGCACGACCCGAGCCGCCTTGTCGAGGAGTACGGTGCGCGCGATCCGCAAGACGTAATGGTCGAGGAGTTCGTTCCGGGCCAAGTTTTCCACGTCGACGGCTTGATGTCCGGCGCCTCGATCGTGTTCTCGTGTCCGTCCCGATATGTCAACGACTGCCTGGCGTTCCACGACAGTACCCCGCTGGGCAGCGCGCAACTCGACGGGGACGACCGCCTGGCACACGCCTTGGACTCGTTCGCCGCCCGCGTGGCGGCGGCGCTTCCGCCCACCGCGCCGACACCGTTCCACCTGGAGGTGATCGTCGACGACCGCACCGGTGACCTGGTGTTCTGTGAGGTCGCCTGCCGACTCGGCGGCGGGCACATGATGGAAACGCTCACCTTGCGCACCGGCACGAATCCGGCCCGCGCCTGGGTCCGCGCACAGGCGGGCCTGCCCGGGCCGGCCGACGGCGCATTCAGCCTGGACAAGAACCTGTACGGATGGGTGCTGATCCCACCGCGCCCCGGCGAACTTGTGGCCGTCGCTGAGCCAGACCTGCCCTCGTTCGTCCGTCACTTCTATGTCAAAACCGCAGTGCCACGGACATTCGGGGGCGCGGCCAACAGCGTGGACTCGGTCCTCGGATTCGTCGTGGAGGGCGCGGACAGCGCGGAAGTGGTCAAACGGATCGACGAGTGCGTAGCGCTCTCACGATCCATCCTCACCTGGCGCTGAACACGACTGATCATTCCCGCGTCGAGACCGGACGGTTGGCTCATCTCTACCCAGTGGACGATGAGCCAACGGTCTACTCCGGCACATTTGGAGGCCCCGTCTGCGCCTCGCGCAGGTACAGACGGGGCCCCGCTGCTCCACACGTCCCAGCCAGGTGTGGCAACCGGGGGCGCGATCGAGGAAGTAGCCGGGGGCATCTACGGGCACCGCCTCCTCCCTCCGGAGTGACCGCAGGACACCCACCCCTGTGGGCGAGGTGGTGGTGCCGTCCGGATGCGTCATGACCTGGTGGGTGATCAGGACGCCGTGCAGGTGACGATCACACCGGAGATGGGGTGTAGGCCGCGCGTGCGGCGATTGTGTGGAATGGTGACGGTTTGATGGCAGTCACGCAGCCATGCTTGCGGTACCCCCTACGGGATCCGCCGCAGACCGGCGCTCGTTCCCGCCCCACCCGGCGCCCGCCTAACCGTTGTGTCCCGCTTTCCGATGCCGTAATCGGATGGATGTTTGTTGGAGTGCCCCTGCCCGACTAGGGAGGGCCTCGGTGTTGCGTCCTACTCTGAGTTAAGCGGTTCCTCCTTGGGAGGGGCTCAGCGTGCTCAGGTGCAGGTGGACACGCTGTGGCCCGGACCGTCGTGCGATGCTGCGAGGCGTTACCGCGAGGTCACCTACTGAATCAGTCATTCGGCTTGCGAGGGCAGGTGGAGTGCGATGACCTGCAAGCATGCAGCGTTGGGCGGCGTTGAACGCCAGGCAGTTGTCGGTGTTGCAGCGCGTGGGGGATGACGCGGATGAGGTGAGTGCCAAGCGCTCTGAGCTGGGGACGACCGTTTACGCACTGCAGAATCGCGGATTGGTGAAGACATCTCGGCGCGACGGCGCCTGGTGTGTCGAGATCACCGAGGCCGGGACGTTCTATCTCCAGCATGGCCATCACCCGGATCGCCCAGATCCGAACGACCGGGTCGCCGTCGTGCCGAAGCGTGGTCCTGCGATGGACGCTGCCGCTGACCTGATCGCTGAGCTTGACCGGGTCGAAGGCGGGACGATCCGCATCGAGCAACCGGACGATGAGACACGTGCTCGCTATCGGAAGGCGATCAACGCGGCTAAGCGACGAGGACTGGTGCCGGAGGGTAAACAGCTCTTTCACACGGGAAGGGACGTAGGGCCCCTGATCATCAAGCTGAGCGAAGAGGGGCCGACGGCCGCGACCGACTGGAACCGCATCCGGTTGCGTGCCCGCGACGAGGCCACCGGGAGCGCCCTGCTCGAACTGCTCAGGCGGGATCACCAACTCCTCAAAGTCGGCGACGCGGCCCGAGACCGTGCCGTCGATCTCGTGAAGGTTCTCGCCCGGCGGGCAGAACGTCGTGGACACGCGATGGCGGTCTCCCGGAAGAGCCGGCAGTTGTCTCTACAGGTTCGTGAGCACTCATTCGTCATCAAGATCTCCGAGGACGTGGACGAGGTCCCGCGGCGCCTGCCGGCCAGCGACCCTCGACTGCGCCACGCCTACGACTGGCAACGGATCAAGCCCCCTGAGTACGACTCGGTTCCGTCCGGACGTCTGCGCATCGAGCTGTCACCGCGTACCCCCGAAGCCCGGGAGTGGGTGGATCACGGCAGAGCCAAGGTCGAAAAGAAGCTCACCGAGGTCATAGACGAAGCCGAGCGGCAGGCCGAACAGGCTGATGTGCAGGCACGTGAGCGGGCGCGTCAGCACCAGGAATGGCTCGTCGAGCAACGGAAGCGGCAGGCGGACGAGGAGCGCAGGCAGACGAAAGCCAAAGCCGATTGGGAAGCGGCAATGGACCATGCCCGCGAGCTCGCGACCGAGGAACTGCGCCGGAAGAACTTCGGTGACGCGCTGTGGGGGTGGCTGTGCGCCCGACAGATCCGTGAATTCTGCGACGAGGTCGACCACGCTGCCGCAGCTGGCGACATGCCGGACGCGGCCAGGGAATGGGTGAGCTGGGCAAGGGCACAAGCGGACCGGCTCGATCCGACTCTCGATCTGCTGGCCTTCGCTACGCGCTTTTATCCTGACCCAGGCCCGGACGACCTGCGTGCCTACCTGGGGGATTGGAGCCCCTTCGGCCCCAGGAAAGAGTACCGGCCTCCTCGCAGCGAGCCCGCCGGTCGTCCTACTTCTTCTTACGCCTCCGAAGTACCAACCTGGATACTGGCACGCCAAGGTCGCTTTCCATGGTGGCGGCGATAGTGGTCTGCCCGCATTGACGCAGTTCGGCGATGGCGCGCTCGACGAGCAGCCCGAGGCGGCGTACTTCCTCCCGTAGGGCTTCCAGTTCGTCCAGCCGCTCGATGACCTCCTTACCGCACCATTCCCGCACGATGTTCACGGCCATGAGCTGCTTCGCGTGCCGTTCCTTCAGATGCTCCGGCGGTACCCAGCGCTTCTCGCGTTCGCGTCCGACCGTGTACGTCCTGCCGTGAACCGACTCCAGCTCAATCCGCTCCTCCTTCTCGATGACCTGCTGCATCACGGCTTCGCCGTTGAGCTCTGCGACACGTCTAGCGATCTTCACGGCGAGCGACCAGGGTCCAACGAACAGACCGTCCTCCTCAGTAAAGGCGAGGGGCTCCTGTCGTAGCTCATCGGGATTCATGTCCAGGCGCGCACATACGGCCGACAGGTCCGAGATCAGAACCGTGCACAACTCATTCTGTGAGAGCCCGAGCTCAACCCCATCGATGAACTCATCCCTCACAAGTGATGACACGGCATCGTACTGGGGAGTCTCATAGGCATGCGCGGATACGCTCACGACTGCGTCCCACCGGCGCTCCCGGTCCAGCCAAGCTCCGCGATCGTCCCACCAAACGATTAAACGCCCTCGCGAAACCCACGCCTCGCGTCCATCGCGATCAAGGAAGCGAATCAAACATTTGTTCCCCTTTGAAGCTGGCTCCAGGTACTCGACCCGCTCAAAGGGACAATCCGAACTATGCGGCCGTTCCCGGTAGGCCCAGACTTGTCCTGCGTCCATACCTCACATTAAAATTCCCTGCACCTCGTACAGGTGAGTCCTTTAGAAAAATCGTTGGGTCGTTGTGCGAGTCTCGTCAGACGATCGTCCATCACAGAGCCGCGGCGATCGCCGTTGCCATGCCGTGGACTGATTCGAGCCGCTCGCGCGAGAAGGCGCTCTAGAAAACAGGCAGCGTTGCCTTCCAAAGGCTCCGTCTGCATCTGTGGACAAAGCTCACTGGTGGTGTTGCGCGGCCGAGACGCGGGAGTTCTAATTAGAGCGGTTCCCATCGACCATCGACTGTGCGAACCATCCCCGGGGCCTGCGGGGCCGACGCCGGACACCAGCCGATCGTGATCTACAGCTCGGAACTAGTCCCGCGGATACGGGACCGACGAAGTCAATCTGTACTAGATCAGCTCCGTCCTGGAACCATCCCGCAGGCGCGGGGCCGAGGGCCGCTCTCCGACATGGCCTTCGCCGGCAGCGAACCATCCCGTTGGCCGCGCAAGATTTCCTGGCCGGTACTGGAACGCTGGGGCAATTCGACGATGTTCGCTTGTATGGTGCGTAGTCGGTGATTAGCAATCGGTGAGAGGGCCGGACTTTCCGGCAGGTCCAAGGGGGTGGTTGCTGTCAGTCCTCCACCAACCTCGGGCCAGACGGCCGTGCGAGTCCTGTTCATCCTGGACCGACTGGGCGAGGCATGTATCCACTGGCCGCAGGCGCCCAGCACGGCTGTTCGAGCGATTCAGTCCCAGCGCAAGCTGCAGAAGCTGGACTTCCTGATACGGAACCCCGACTATCTCGCGGACCTGATCATCTCAAGGTGGCAGGATGGTTGCCTGCCACCGGAGCGGCTACTCGATGCCCGGGCGGTGTTCAAGGAACGCGAGCCGGAGCTGCACACTTACCGGATGCTCCGAAATGACCACGGAGCCTATGAAGCGCTGGACAACGCCCTCAGCATGCTGCGCCATCTGGGGCTCATCGCGGTAAGGCGCGCAGGAAGCGTCTCTGACGAACGCGTCCGGCGCAGGGACTACTTCCTCCTCCAGACTGGAGCGGACCAAGCCCAGCGGCTCCGCGAGGACGAAGAAGTCCTTGCCTGGTACGACCAGCAGACCGCCTACGTGGCGGCCGCAGTCACGGGTATGACCGGAGCCCAGCTGAAGCAACAACAGTACGGGCAGCCCGAATACGCCGCTACCCCCGTACACCAGATGATCGGCGGCATCACCGAGCGGGTCCGCGAACGCCTGGACGCGGCACTGGCCCAGGAGGGATTGGCATGAGCACACAGAGCGATGCCCTGGGGCCGGTCGAGGCGTGGTTGGAAGAGATCGTCAAGGCGACCGGCCAAGAGATGGACGTGGTCAAGGCGGTCCTCGCCGAGCACGGCGTGCGTCCGCAGACCGCGCTCCCGAGGCCACACTCGCTGCGGGTGACCGAAATGGAGTTCGAAGGTGTGCGCCCCGCACCGGCCGGTGAACACGGCGGCGACGCTGGCGAAAAAGGCGATTCCTTCCACTTCCAGTGGAAACCCGGACCGGGCGTCTGGTGTCTGGCCTCCTCGGGCAAGAACGAGGCTGGCAAGTCCAGCGTGCTGGAGATCGTCCTGTGGTGCCTGCGCGGCCGCAGCGGGCTTCACCGCGACGTGCAAAGCTGGCTGCGCCGGGTGCGCACCGAGTTCGTCCTCGACGACGCGGCCCTTATCGTCGAGATGACCATCAGCAACAGCAAGCCGACGGGAACCGTAGTTTCGAAGGGCACCGGAGCACCGCTGTTCTCCTTCGACAACGCCGCCACGTTCGAAGAGCTGATGGATGCCTTCATGTTGGAGCGCCTCGGCCTGGAACCGCTGCGCACCCAGCAGAAGCGACCCGATGGAGTTGAAGGACCGCCACTGACCGGCGAGTTGTCCTGGCCGGCGTACGCCAGTGCCCTCCACATCAACCGCTCCGGCCTGGGCCACCTGCTGGGCAACGAAGCCCGCAACGCCCTGCCGACCCGGCTTCTCGAACTTTTCCTCGGAGCACCATGGGCCGCCACGATGGTCTCCGCCGCAGTCGCGCAGAAACTCGTCGCGGCGCAACTGTCCGCGGCCAAGGCTCGTGCCCAAGCCGAGGCGGCCGAACGCCGCAGCAAGATCGACGAACTCGACCGCAGCCTGAAACGGGCCCAACATCAGTTGGACGCCCTACCGGACCTCGGCCAGAACGCCACTGACCTGAACGTCTCGTACCAGGCCTTCGCCGAGGCGACCGAAGCGGCCGGCACCGTACAATGCGAGCTCGCCGAAGCACGCAAGCAGCACGACGAACTCGAGCAACAGCGCCAGGCCCTTGCCGCAATGGTCCACGCTGGACGCGAAGCGGCCCTCGCCAAGGCCTTCTTCCACATCCTGAAACCGACGGTGTGCCCCCGCTGCGACGCGCAAGTCACCCAGGCCCAATGGGCCCGGGAAGACGAAGGTCACTGCTCCCTCTGCACCTCGGAACTCCACCCAGCCACCACGCAGTACGACGGCATCCCGGCCGACGAAGAAAGCTTCGACGACGTCAACGACGACCAGGAACTGCGTCAGACACTCACTCAGGTCCAGCAGGCCGTCGAGACGGCGGCAACGGTACTGGCTGGCAAACAGGTCGTAGCCGCCGACGCGGCGGCCGCGCTCGGCCAGGCCCAGAGCGCGCTCCAAGATGCGCTGGCCCGCCCGGCAGCGGGCGACCGCCGAGCAGCCGAGCTTGAGATCGCCCGGCTGAGGGGCGCCCTCGACGAACGTCGAGGCCGATTCGACGACCTCGGCGATCCAGCCGGTCTCGCCCCGCTCCAACGAGACCAGGACATCCTCAAGGCCGCCGAGAAAGCCGCCCACACCCGGCGCACGCAGGCACTCAAGGGGGTCCTTCAAGCCGTCCAGGCCGACATCGTCACGATGGGACGCCAGCTGGGTCTGGAGATGCTCGAGGCTGTCGAACTCGGCACCAGCGCCACCCTGAAGGTCTGGAAGGGCGGTCAGCACCAGCCCCACGGCAGCCTCACCGAGGGTGAGCAGCTTCGCCTGAAGATCGTCACCATAACCGCCCTCCTGCGGCACGGCATCCGCACCGGCGTTGGCAGACACCCAGGGCTGCTCATCATCGACTCGCCCGGAGCCGAAGAGGTCGACCGTGGAGACCTGGAACTCATGCTGCAAGGGCTCGTCCAGCTCACCGAAATGGCGCCACAGCTCCAGGTCATCATCGCCACCGCCCGCGGCCAGGAAGTGGCCTCGGTCATCCCGGCGGACCAGCTGCGCCTTGCCCCGGCAGGGGAACGCCTGTGGTGATCCACCCATTCCGGAAGGTTCTCTGGTCATCGACGAGGCCTTCTACGCTCCACAGGTCGCCGAGCGCAGTGAGGAGATGGTGACCGGTGTCTCCTGGTGCTCCCGATCCACTGCAACCGCTTGTAAACGCCCACCGTGCCGGTGCCCCCACACCGTCCCTTACCGACCTTGGCGGACTCGGCCACCTCCTGCAGGACACCGTAAGCTTGCTCGACCACGACGAACTGCCCCTGCTCGTAGCCCTAATGTGCGCCGACCACACAGCCATCCAGGACGACCAGGCCCGCGCCTTCCTCCTCACCGCCGCCGAGGCCCGGCAGGACCCGCTCCGCCTAGAGGACGTCATCACCTCGCTCCTCGCATGCCCCGAAGTCGTCCACGAACTTGGTAACGACCTGGCCGACGTCTGGCTGGACGCTAGCCGCAGCCACACCGACCTTATCGGCGGCATCGCCCTGGAAGGCGCCGCCCGCATCGTCCTGTCCGGCGCCGCCGTCGAATACGGACTCCTAGACCGGCTACGCCGCCTGAACCGGCAACAGGAACTCGCCCAGATCGACGACGGCTACGCCCTGCGCACCGTCAGAGTCGCCGGCGCCGTCGCCGAGCACTTCGATTCGCCCGACCCCGCTCGGCTTCTGAACCAGCTGCTCGAACGCGACGACGTCGCCGAGGACGCCGCCTTCGAACTCGGCATGCTAACCATGCGCAAAGCACTGCACACCGACGACCCCGACCACGCCCGTCCCCTCCTCCTGGAAGCCCGCCAACGCCTCAGCGACGCCCACCAAGACGAAGAACGCCCCGACGCCACAGCCTTCGGCGCCGCCATCGATGCGATCCTCGCTTACTCCGCTGGCGCTCCTGTGCCCGACTCCGTCAGAACCCAGCTCGACGAAGCCGTCCCGGAACTGCGCCTCAACCTCCTGGGCCTGCCGCCCGGCTGGCGCACCCCTCGGCTGGACACCCTCACCGCCTGGCAACGCCTCCTCGATACCCTTACCCGGGCAACGGACGCGGATCGCCCCGGCGCCTGGCTCTACGCCGCCGCCGTGATCAGTGATCTTGTGGACGTCTACACAGCCCACCGCACGCTCGACCTATTTGCCCCCTCCCAGGCCCGCCTGGCCACCGCTCAGCCGGGATCCGCGGCACCAGCGACCGCGTACGGCCTGCACGCACTCCTCGCCCCTCGAGTAGAGGCCACCCTCCTCGCACACGAGGGCGGTCTCGCCCTTCTGGACGAATGGCTCGAAGAGCTAGCCGAAGATTCCGGCGGCGACCAAGACCCGACCACGTCCATCGTCCGGGAACAGGCAGCCCGACTCCGCCGGTTGCTGGACACCGGAGGCGGTTCCCCATCCCCAAAAACTAACCGCCCGGCGTCATCCCTCGCCGGGCTCGGGCTCTCCGCGACAGACACCGAGCACCTGCAGAACCTGCTGGCTGGCACCCCCGAATTGAGCGACCGGATCGCCGCGATGCTCGCCGCCCGAAATGCCGCCCAGCCGGTCGACGAGGTGCCCATCATTGCCACTGTGTTCCGCGACACCCACGACCAACTGAAGGAACAGTGTCCGGACGGGTACATCGGCCAATTCGCCGCCGACGTGGATCGCATGCTCCTGCACCTGCTCCGATTCGTAGAGCTGCGGCTGTCCGAGACGCAGAAATACGGCGGACAGGCACGGGCCTACCTCCGCCAGCTCAAGAAGAACGAGGACAAACCGCGGGAAGCCGAACTCGGCCGCGACCTGCGGGACTTCCTCCGCGGCCAGGGCCTGCGGGTACGGATGGAGGAAACTAATGTCGGCGGTGGACGCGTGGACATCGCCTGGCAGCCGCACACCGAGCTCATCACTCTTGAACTCAAACGAGACTGGGCCGATTCCTCGTGGGATGCGTACGCAACCGCCTACGGGCCCCAGGCGATCTCATATCAGGTCGCCGGCCCGCCTGTGAACTTCCTCGTCGTCCTGGATCTCGCCCCGAAGCCACAGGGCCTCGCGGCCATCCCTGCGTGTATCGAGGTCCGCACCCTGCCCGGCCCTGCCGGCGACCCCCGCCCCCGCACCCTCATCATGGTCCGAGTCCAGGGCAACAAACGAGACCCAAGCGACGTATAGCCTGCAGCATCTCGACTCGGTTTCCAGCCCGGTCCCTACTTGGATCCCGCTCCCGCAGACATCCAGGAGTTCGGGCGGGGCTCTTATGTTGGGACTGAAGTCCAGTGGGCTTGTGCTTCATGTGGCCAGCAGACGAGCACGATCGCCCCTCATGAACGCCGTTTCGCGCACCGTGCACATCGGAAGGGCGACCGGCCACACGGTGCGCTCCGCCGGACGGCACGGTCTTGCATATGGAGTACGCGCGAGTTTCTGTGAGCCCTCTTGAGGCGAGCTGCCGCTCAGAAGAGGTTCTCTGGGCCAACAGTGCCCCTGCCGAAACCTGCATATGTGCGGGTGAAAGCTACGGTCGCCGACGCCGGCACACGCGGCATGACGGCTCAGTCAACCCCGCCGGAAGCGGGCGTGGCGACGCTGTAGCCCGGAATGATGATCTGCCGTGTTGTTGCGACTAGCTACTTGACGGTGTCGAACACGTCCGAGGTGCTTCATTACCTCCCGATGAGCGACCGGGACAAGGACGCGGAAATCTTGGCCATCCCGAAGCCACCCTGCGCCCGCTACTGCGGTGCGGAATAACCTACGTGACGACCGCGAACGCCTACACGAGCCCTGAGCAGATCACGACTGCGTATTCGAACCTGCGAGTGCACCGAGACTAGCAGCAGGCTGAGGCCGCCGCGTACGTGGACCGGTACCGCGACAGCCGGTATGTGTTCACCAACCTCGACGGCGACCCGATCTCCAAGGCGGCTCACGCACGTGTTCCAGGGCCTGCTAGCGGAGTACCGCTGCCGCAGGTGCGACTGCATGACCTGCGGCGCGCGTGGCGACACTGGCGCTGGCCGCCAACGTGGAATCGAAGTTGGTGCAGGACATGCTCGGGCATTCCAGCATGTTGCCGGAGGTGCGGGAGTTCGTGCGGCTGGTGATCGGCCAGTGGGGCATGACGATTTCGTGCCGTGCCTGGTGGCAAGCGAACTGGTCACTAACGCACTGTGACACGCGTCCCAGCAGAACGGCGACGTGACCCTGCGGCTCGACCGTACCGAGGACAAGGCGCTCTGGTTGGAGATTCAGGACGGCACGTCCGAGCTCCCGTACCTGCGGAACCCGGAACTTATCAGCGAGGTCGGCCGCGGCCTGATGCTCGTGGCCTACCTCTCCCGCAGCTGGGGTGTCCGCCACCTCGGAGACAACGCGGGCAAGGTCGTCTTCGCCATCCTCCATCCGTGAAGATCACGTGAAGGGGCGGTCGGAGGGGCCGTCCCTCCACGTCTTCACGCCCGTCTCCGACTCGTGCAGAGGTCCCTGGCTCGGTGGCGGGGTCAGCGTGGACGTGGAGAAGTTGCCAAGCGAGCCCGTCTCTACGCTCAGACGCTCTTCCCCGCCGGGAGTCCGAACCGTCGCTGCCTGCTCGGTTGACGAACCTCGCAAGCGCGGTGGATGGCGACGGCCCGGTGGAGGACGCCGAGGCGAAGTAGGGAGCTTCAGGACGGTCATCCACCCTGAACTAACTGACAGCCAGTGCCGCGTCCACCAGCCGCCGAGTTGACCAGCAACCGAAACCCGTGCTATGTGCTCAGCGGCAATGCCGGGCAGGTAATCGAAACCATCCCACATCAGGCGGCGGAGGCCCCACCGAAACTTATCGCTGTCCTTGCCGCCGAAGACGTATTACATGCGGAAGCGCCGGGTCAACATGATCTCGCCAGTCATCAAGGAGTTTCTATGCCCTCCAATGCGGGGCTACCTGCGAAACTCGGGTGGTACATGGCGTCAAACGTAATTCTCTTGTTTCCATGCCCTCAGATGTTGGCTCCTGTAGAACGTCGAGCTGTTCAACCTGCTGGTGGATAACCCGGCTCGTTCTATCCTCGGAGGCGGGCTTCCTGTGGAACCTCCACCAGGGCGCGCGTTGCCATGGAAGGGTTCTATGCTCTTAGAGGCGGGCTTTCCATGGAACGACGTCATCTGCCTGACGGCGGACGGACGCCTCGTTTCTATGCCCTCAAAGGCGGGGTTCCGGTGGAACTCTTCTGGGATTTCTGAGCTTGTGAGCTGCGGTGATGAAGATCGATGCGCGCACCACTACTGTCAAGGTCAAGGCTGCCTGGATTTGATCTTGCATCTGTTTGCCTTAGGGCGTTTGAGTGCAGATACATGGTTGCGTGCACCTCGCTTAACTGGGCTCTGTCAGGGGTGGTCTGGTTTTGGTGGCTTCCTTGGTCAGTGGTTGTCAGGCCAGCGGATTCGGCTCTCTACTTTACAGGGCGCGGACTTCGCGTGTTGGCGTCCGTTCCGGGCCCCTGGGGGCAAGCTCAGGACAGCGGCGTGGTGGCGCCGAGGCCGTGGGTGGTCCCGCGTCCCATACCGGCGAGTTCGGCGAAGGCACCGAGGGTCCCGAACATCTTGTGAATCGGGCGCTCGGCGCGTGCGGCGATTCTGAAGGCGACGTGGCCGGTAAAGCCCGAGTCGGTTCGGCCGTGCCAGGAGAACCGTTGGGTTTTGATCCGGTGCCAGGCCACCATCGTGGACTTGGCGAGTTCTTTGGTGATGTCGTCGTCGAGTGCCCTGTGGGGCCGGTAGGTCCGATAGCGGCGGGCCAGGCTCGCGAAGGTGACATAGGGGTCGGGGAGCGGGTAGTTGTGCCCGTTGTGCCGGAACAACGTGGGAGTCCACATCACGAATCGCAATTCGATCGTCGGTGGTGTGCTCTCGATCTGGTCATAGCCGTGCGTTGTCTCCAGGACATCGGCGACGGGAATGGTCTCATCCCCGACCTCGACGCGTTCCGGGATGTGCGGGGCGGGTGGCTTCCGGTCGTCCAGCCAGGTGAGGGTGATCTGACGTGGGTGGTCAGCGTGGGTGCGCACCGCGAAGGGTTTGTCGGCCGCGTCGTGTGCGCTGCCGGATTGTTCGAAGACCGCGCAGGCGATCGCGTGCAGCACGTCGAATCGCCAGGCCAGGGGGCGTTGTGGCTCAGCGGCCAGGTTCAGAATCCACTGGCGCGGCATGCGGCCTCCAAAGTGTCGATACAGCGGTGCCCACGGGCAATCCCAGACTGGTGAAACCGCTCGCAGGGCGCTCTTCGGTGGCCGGAACAGGCCGGTGGTCCTGCCCAAGGACCTTCGTAACATGGTTGCGGTTGCCTACGGCGGGGGTGCGATGGGGGAATTGCTGGCTCGGGTGTGCCGTGAGCAGGTCCTGCTATCGGCGTGGGAGTCGGTTCGTGAGTCCGCCTATGCCGATGGGGAGCCGGGTGCGGCCGTCGCGGCGTTCGAGAAACGCACCCTGCGTCACCTGGCCGACCTGACCGAACGGTTGGCCGCCGGACGGCACGAACCCGAGCCGATGGCGCGGATAACGATCGCCAAGCCCTCGGGTGGTACGCGCGAATTGGCGATCGGATCGGTTCCGGACCGGATAGTGGAACGCGCCGTCCTGAGCGTTGTCGACCCGCTGGTCGATCCGGTGCTGTCACCTTGGAGTTTCGCCTATCGGCGGGGGCTGGGCGTCAAGGACGCCATCCGGGCGCTGACCACGGCGCGGGACGCGGGTGCGACATACGTGGCGCGAACCGATGTGGACGACTGCTTCCCCTCTATCCCCCGGTGGCCGGTGCTGGAGCGGCTACGCCCGTTGATTCCCGACGTTGAGTTCGTCGGGCTGGTACAACGCCTGATCACACGGCCGATTATAGGTGAGAAGGGCAACCGTGGCGTGGGCCTGCATCAGGGAAGCTCACTGTCTCCGCTGCTGGCCAACCTGTACCTGGACGCCTTCGACCGGGCCGTGCTGGCCCTGGGCCACCAGGTTGTCCGTTACGGCGACGACATCGCGATTCCGGCGGTCGACCGACCCACCGCCGAACGGGCGCTGGAACTCGCTCACGCCGAGGCCCGCAAGCTGCGCCTCGGACTCAACGTTGAGGACAGCAGGGTCGTCTCCTTCGACGACGGTGTCGCTTTCCTGGGGCAGCGGATAATCACGACCACCGGTTGCGCTGCGGAGGCGCTCTCCCACCCGCAGCGCACCACCGTGTATGTGGCGACCGAGGACGCTCTGCTGCGGGTCAAGGGGCAAAGGCTTCGGGTGGAGAAGGGTGAGGAACTGCTGGCCAATGTCCACCTCAACCGCGTCCGATAGGTCATCTGCCAAGGCAGGGTCGGGGTGACCTCCACCCTGCTACAACGCTTCGCCGAACAGCGCCTCGACTTGGTCTGGCTCCACGACGACGGCCGCTACGCCGCTCGGCTGGCCCCGCTGACCGGTGGTGACAGCACCCGCAGACTCTGTCAGTACGGCACCGTCACCGACCCCCCGGCGGCGCTGGCCATCGCACGGCAGATGGTCGGGGGCAAGATCGCCAACATGCGCTCGGGCCTGATGCGTGCCGCACGGTCCCAGCAGCATCCCGACATCGCCGCCCACACTGGTCGCCTCGCCGCCGCCCGTCTGCAAGCACTCGACGCCGACTCGGCGACCCGGCTGCTGGGCCACGAGGGGGCGGCGACCCGCGACTACTTCACCGGTCTGGCCTCCACGCTCGGCGAAGAATGGGACTTCACCTCGCGTCAACGCCGTCCGCCGCCCGACCCCGTCAACGCGATGCTTTCCTTCGCCTACACCCTCCTGCTTTCCGAAGCCGTCAGCGCTTGCGCACTCGCGGGCCTCGACCCGCATCTGGGTGTCCTGCACACCCCCAAGAACGACCGTCCCTCACTCGCCTTGGACCTGATCGAGGAGGTGCGCCCCGTGATCGCCGACGCCGTCGTCGTCCGGTTGATCCGCACCCGCCAGCTGACCCCGGCCGACTTCACCACCACAGAGAACGGCTGCCGACTCGACGACGCCGCGCGGCGGCGGTTCCTGGCCGCTTTCGAGAAGCGGATGCTCACCCTCGTGCACCACCCGGCAGAAGGCCGCAGGATTTCCTGGCGACAAGTCCTGCACGCCCAAGCCCGCCAACTCGCGGCAGCTTTCGAGGACCGGGCCACCAGCTACACAACCGTCAACTGGCGGTGACACACCCGTGAACAACCGCATCCACTACCTCGTCGCCTACGACATCGCAGACGATGAACGTCAGAACGATGTCTCCTTGTTCCTGTCCGGGAATGGCCCGCGCGTGCAACTCTCGGTATTCGAGGTCGAACTCTCCAAGACCGAGGCCGCCACCTTCCGTGACCGCCTTCGCCGGCTCATCAACCCGGACGACGACCAGATTCGGCTCTACCGCCTCAGCCGTGACCGCCTCACCCAGCGCCTGATCATCGGCAACCGAACCCTGGAAGAACGCGTCGACTTCTGGATAGTCTGAAGCCGCCCACCGTAAACTTAAACCGAATACTTGTTAACAGGCCACAGTAAACCAAGGTACGTGCAAGCGCATCACTGCGCGTTAGATGAGTGATCACACCATCCAGAGGTGCCCACTTCAGTGAAGCCACACCTTGACAGGACGAATCCGTGCAACGATCTTTATCGCCGCAGCTCAGAACACCCAAAAACCCGGAAGGGTTCCAACGAACAGCCCGCCCAGAGGGCATAGAAACTCAAAGCGGATCATGTGACCGTCGATCCCCTCGTTCCACGAACAGCCCGTCCAGAGGGCATAGAAACGCAGCGACAGCAGCAGCCGCGCTTCCGGTCAGAGTTCCAACGAACAGCCCGCCCAAAGGGCGTAGAAAGCTTGATCATGCCCTCGCGGCCCGTGAGTGTGACTTGAAGCCCCAAAGAACCGCCTGCCGAGAGGGCGTAGAAGCATAACGCGACCGGCGTGGTTCGTCATGATCTGGACCTCGCAGTTTCCAATACACAGACCGCCCAGAGGCATGGAGACTAAGGTTATGCACGTGTTTAGGGCGTGGCCGGCAGTTCCAGAGAATAGCCGGTCCCAGGACTTGGAAACGCCCGAAGTCGCGCACCGTCTGGGCCAACCGTTTTTACGATCTGTCCGGAGTGCAAAGATGGTACGACAGGCGGGTTCTTGGCCGTGTTTGAGCGTCAGCCTTCGGGCTGTCGTGGTGTGGCGAAGAAAACGAAAAGAGTAGTTCTTTGTTGGAGAGTTCGTTCGTTCAGGTGTGGTCGGGGTGGTGGAACCAGCGGTTGATTTCGGTGCGTATCTGTTCGGGGGTTGGGGCGGTGATGTTGATGGTGTGGTGGGTTTTGGGGTTGCGGATTCGCAGGTTCGCTTCGGGGGGTAGCCATTCGGCGTGGAAGGCGAGGGAGCGCAGTTTCCAGGCCGGGCCGCGTTTGGTGACGCGCAGCCAGATCGGGGAGGCGCGGCGGGCCGGGGCTCCGTCGAGGACGGTTTCGGCTATGGCGGTTCGTCCGGCTCGTTTGTCCTGGTAAGGGATGGGGAGGCCGAGGGCCCCTGCCAGGAGGGGGGCTTGTGGGTGTCCGCCGTCGAGGAAGGGCTTGGCGACGGTGTCGTAGGTGGCGGTGCGGGCGGCGCCGGGGCCGTGGCGGTCGCCGCCGAGGCGGAAGTTGCGCCACCATTCGCCGGTGGTGGCGAGTGCGTTCGCGGTGGAGCCGGAGCCGAGGTCGTCGTCGGGGGCGGTGGTGTAGTGGTTTTCGGCGAAGCAGGGGTAGCGGGGCTGGTTCTGGTTCGGTGTGGTCGGGATGGCCAGGTCGTTCAGGACGTTGCGCACGCAGTTCAGGACGGCGCCCAGGTCGCTGGGTGAGTCCGTTGCCAGCCAGGCCGGGTCGAAGTGGCGGGTGTCCAGTGCCGGGACGGTGGTGACCGCGAGGGTGCCGAGGCCGCGTCGGGTGCGGGCGCCGAGGCCGCCGAACGTCCGCAGTCCCCAAAGTGCGGCGAGGAACAGGTCGGCGTGCAGGGCGGTGCCGGTGTTCTTCACTCGCAGGTTCAGGGTGGTCCCGTCGGGCAGGCAGCGGGGCGGCGGTGAGCCGAGCAGGCCGGGGCCGAGCAGGTATTTGGTGCCGAACGCGGCTTGCTTGACCGGGTAGGCGGTGAGGCCGATGCGGGGGCCGCGGAGCAGGAGGGGGGAGGGGCCGCCGGTGGTGGCGGTGCGGGCGGCGCCGAAGACGGCCGATTCGGCGGTGAGGAGGGCGGTGAGGTCGTTGCCGAGGTGGGCGCCTGCCAGGGCGCGAAGCCAGTAGCCGAGAGCGCCCCGCAGGCTCGGTATGGGGAACGGAATGGTCTGCCGTGTGGTGCGGTCGCCTTTGACGGCCTCGTCGGGGAAGGTGCCGAGGAAGGCGGGAGTGACGATCCGCAGGGTCAGATCGTGCCAGCGGGGTGCGGTCATGGGGCCTCCCTTGTCAGCCTGTTCGTCGCCAGGAAACGTGGGCCAGAGGTGCTGTGGCGGGCTGGTCGTCCCAGACGATCTGGAGGAAGACGCCCGCGGCGAAGCTCCACGCGGTGGCCACGGCCACCATGGTCAGGATCGGTAGGCCCTGCCCTTGGCAGCCGGTGTCGGCGTACCAACAGGCGACGCTGAGCGGAGCGGGTTCGCCAGGCTGGGTGTCGGGGTTCTCGGCGAACACCGGGAGCAGGAAGCGCAGCCCGACGAGGGCGACCCAGAAGGCGTGGGCGAGGCCGAGGAGCCCGATGCCCAGGGGGCGGCGGGCGAGCCGGAGGCCGGTGACGCCGTGGTTGGCGGCCTCGATGACGAGGTAGCCGATGCCTGTGGCGGCGATGCCGAGGGCGGCGAGGGCGGCGGGGCCCGTCTCGCCGGGGCCGCCGCGCCACCAGTCGGGTGCGAGCGCGGCCAGGGAGACCAGTCCGATGGCGGCACCCGCGGGCTGGCGCAGCATCCAGGGCCAGGCCGCCGCGCGGTCGAGCGCGGTGGCGGCGACGATGAGGGCGTATCCGGCCGCGGCGGTGCCTGCGGCGGCGGTGTGGGCCCAGGTCGATGGGCTGATGGACGCGAGGACGAACAGGGCGGTCGAGGCGGCCAGAACGGTCGCCGCGGCGGCCGTGGTGAGCCGGGCGGAGCGTCCGAGGAGCCGAACCGTCGCGTGTGTGGCGGGCCACCAGGCGAAGCGGGGGAGGAGCTGGCGCTGGACGATGTGTCCGGCGACGGCGCGGTGGACGGCCTGCGCGTCGCGTTCGGTGTGGCCGTCGTTGGGCGGTCCGAGGCGGGAGGGCAGCAGCGGCGCCGAGGCCAGATGCACCAGATCGGTTTCGAGGTCGCTGATGCGCGCCGCGAGCTGCGGCTGGTCCTCGATGGTGGCCAGGACGGCGGCCCAGTCGTCGCGGGCCTGCTGGGCGAGGGAGAGCAGCCGCCGGTGCGCGGCCGGGGCCGTCCCGGAGCCGTCCTCCAGGCGCCGAAGATCGTCTGCGGGGACGCTGATACCGGGCACCGGTGTGGCGGCGTCCAGGACGGGGGGCGGCGCGAACGGCAGCGACAGCAGGATCCACCGGGTTCGGGTCAGGTGGGCGGCGGCGACCCGGTGCCCGTGGGCGGACAGGCCCGGCACCGTCCCCGACGTGGTGAGCTCGAACACCGCCTCGTACAACTCGACCAGAGTGCACCATTTGGAGGTGTTGAGCACCGCCGGGGTGAGCCGCTCGACCACGTCGGCCGGGCGGTAGGCCAGGACGCGGACGATGCCGGGACGATGCGCCGCGATGGCCTGGATGGCCTCGCGCCATGCGGCGATCCGCTCGGTGGAGGAGGCGCGGCCTTGCACATCCGCGGAGCCGCCGAGCAGGTCTTGGCGGGCGGCGTCCGTGTCGGCCGCGGCGGGTGGGACGCCCGGTAGCCGCAGCGAGCGGGCGAGCCGCTCGGCCCACGCCCGGTGGTCGGCGCTCAACCGGTGTCCCCGATCGAGCCGACCACCGCTTCGCCGAGGACGGCGAGGTAGCCGTAGCCGAAGGCGTTGAGTCTCAGGGTGCCTTGCTCGATGTCCCAGGCCGCCCCGCGCAGCCGCGGCTGGCCCGGGCTCTGCCCCGCCTTGACGTGGTTAAGTTCGACGCGCATGTCCTCGATCACCTCGGCGGAGAAGCGGCGCAGCTCGATGCGGTGCGTCTGGGCGTCGGCGCCCGCCTCCTCGTAGACGTAGCGGGCCGACACGCGGTCCGGGGCCAGGGAGTGCAGGAGTTCGGACATGGCCAGGGTGTGCAGCAGGGTCGCCTTGTAGCCGCCGGTGAGGTGTACCTGGACGGGACGGCCGGTGTCGAACGCGGCGCGCAGCACCAGGCCCATCCCCGCTACGGCGAGGATGAAGCCGTTGCGGGGCTGTCTGGGGTCCAGGCCGCGGAGCCGGACGATCGACACCGGGCCGGCCGCGTACCGGGGGTCGACGGCGGCGTCCTTCAGTTCGGCGGGTGTGGTGGTGTAGGTGACGCCGGTCAGGTCCGGGCCGGTGAGGTGCTGCGCCACGCACAGCGCGGACGCGATCCCGGCGCCGGTGTCGGAGGCGACCAGCGTGACGGTGTCGCCGCGCGAGGCCATTTCGGCGAGCGAGCCGGTGGTCGAGGCGGCCAGGGTGTGGGTTTCGGCGGACAGCGGCCCCGGGTCCCAGGCGCCCAGCCGCACGTCCTCGGCGTCGGCGCCCGTCTGCTCGACCCACCAGTCCGTGACCTGCTCGTCGGGCAGGCGCGGCAGGGCGCGCAACCGCCCATGGATCCGGTCGGCGAAGTCGGCGGCGGTGGCCCCGAGTGGCCCGGTCCGGGTGCGCAAAGAGTGCAGGATGGAGATACCGCACGGCACGACATAGACGGTCACGGCGCGTCCGTCCCGGCGGTCAGGTAGCCGTAGCCGGACGCGGTCTTGGCGCCGACGCCGATCTCGTCGACGGCGGCGCCCAGCAGTTCGGTCATCCGGTCCACGTCCGGTTCGGGGCCGATGAGGTGGGTGACGAACGCGCCGTCCTCGACGGCCAGGAACGGGATCGGGATCGGGTTGAGGTATTCGGCGGGCGGGGCGGGTGCGTTGCCGCCCGGTGCGCGGTAGGTGCGGGCGTGTGGTGTTAGGACGTGTTCGGTGACGGTGACTCCGCCCGGTCCCGGTAGGGCGTCCAGTATCGTGACCGCTCCCTGGACGGCGTCGCCTCGTGAGCCGGGCCGGGGCGCGCCGAACAGCCGGACGATCTCGTCCTCGGCCGTACCGGCGACATCGCGGGCGAAGGCGTGAGCGACGCCTTTGAGCGCGGTGCCGGGGATCATCGGCCATCCGTAGGTGCCGTGCAGGGTGATGCCGACATTGCGGACGCCCGCGTCGCCCGTGCCCGTCACGACCGCACCCTGGGCCTCCAGCCGCATGATGCGCACGGCCCCTTCGGCCGCGGCGGCCAGCGCGGCGACGGCGGCGCGGCGGCGCAGCTGGACGGCCTCCAGCAACCTGTGCGGGCGGGACCGGTCCCCCGCGGCGCGGCCTTCCCCGGGGCGGTGCTGGCCCAGGGACGTCGCCGTCGCCCACCGGCGGACGGGCTCGTCGTCCAGCGCGTCGGCCCCGCTCTCGACGCCGCCCAGGACGGCGGTGCGCAGCAGCACCAGGCGGGCGTTGGCGCCGTGCAGCGGGGTTCCGTGGGCGCTGCGGGGGCGGAACTCGGCGGGTTCGTCCTTCTCGCTGGGAATCTGGTAGCGCCGGTTCAGAGGACCGGCGATCAGCTCAGTCATCGTCGCCTCCCGCCATCGGCCCCTCCAGCGCTTCGGTGAGCCTGCGCAGCCATATCGCCAGCAGCTCGGTCCGCTCCGACGCGCGGGCCATCGCGCCCGCGCTGGTGACCGCGGGGTCGCCCAGCGCGGTGAACAAGGCGAGCGCGTCGGCGGGCGGCGCCGCCCAGCCGAGGTCCCGCGACACCACCTCCACCAGCGCGGCCCGCACCGTCTCGTAGGCGGCGGGCAGCGGGCCCGGCCCGGTGGACTTGGCGTACAGGAACGCCAGCGTGGCGGGCAGCCCACCGGTTCGCAGCTGCGCGGGCAGGCCCTTGAGGCGGCTCACGACCTCCGGTGACCAGCCGCCCTGCTGCCGGATGGCGTCCACGATCTGCGACGCCTGCGCGGCCAGCCTCTGGTCGAGGCGCACGGGGCTCACGAGTCCGCCTCCCCTGCCTGGGTGCCGGGGCGGACGACCCGGCACCACATCAGGCCCTTGCCGACCGTCTCGTCCCCGCCGACCTGCACGACCTGGCCGTCCAGCTCACCGGCCAGCGTGTCCAGCTCCGCGACCCGGCGGGTCTCCAGCAGCGCGACCATGACGGTCTCGGCGGGCAGGTACTCGCTGTAGAACGGGCCGTGCGCGACCGTCTTGGTCGGCACCCCGTCGACCTCGGCGCCGAGCTGGACGCGGGCCACCACCGGTGTGCACTCGCGCGACAGCGCCTTGAACAGGTCGGCCGACACCACGTACAGGCGCTTGGCGAGCAGATTGCGGAAGAACGCGTGTTCGGGCGTGGGCGGCAACGCCAGATCGGCGACCGCGGCGGCCCACTCCCGTACGTTCGGCGACCCCTGGGCCGTGACCTGGTAGGAACCGAGTACCGCGTTCTGTCGGACGTTCGTCCCGCCCACGACCCAGGCAGAGTCGTCGCCGGGATCGTCCGGTGTGTCGGCCGGGCCGATCTCCACCCCCACCAGCGATGCGCGGCGCGCGAGCCGGGCCCGTACCAGCGGCGACAGCGCCCAGGCGAAGGTGTCGACGAGCGTCGGCACCGGCAGCGCGACCAACTGCGCCTCATGGACCCGGATCGAACCCGGTGTCAGGGGCCCGGCCGCCTGCCCGCGCTTCGGCGGCTCCGCCCCGAAGATCGTCGTCCAGGTCGCGGGATCCAGCCGGGATCTGGTGTGCTCGCGCAACGCCCCCTTGAGGCTCTCGCCCTTGATGATGGGATACCCGGTTCCCACCTCCCGCTGGATCGGCAGGTCCAGCGCTCCCGAGGCACCCTCACCACCGGCGTGCACCGGAGTCTCGGCGTACAGGAAAAGCAGGGCACGATGCGGTGTCGCCACCATCGATCCGATCACCAACTCCCCGTGAAGGTCCATCCGAAGCCCGCCGTGGCGAGCGTCTCCTCGGCCTGCCGTAGCGGTTCGCGGGCCAGTGCGCGGGCTGCCGCCAGCGCCGCCGTCTCGCTGGGGAACCGCAGGTAGTAGACGCCCCCGGCGGGCACCGCCCACAACAGCCGCCCCCTGCCGCGGAACCCGCCCGTGAACCGGTCGGCGGTGATCGTGGTGATCACCTGCGGCCCACCGGTCGCGGCGGCGACCAGCTCGCAGCCCGGCCACACCGACAGGTCCGGCAGCCATCCGCCGGTGAACACCGCCGGTGTCGCCAGATACAAAAGGAGACGGCCGCCGGTCGCGGTGGCGGCCGGTTCGGGCAGGGCCGGCGCGGCCAGCTCGCGGACCTGCGCGCCGCGACCCCGGCCTCCGAACGCCACCGTCCGCGCGGGGGGAACGTCCGGCCCGTCCAGGCAGCGGACCGCGAAGCCCGCGCCCGGGTCCAGCCGCAGATGCTCGGTCGCGTACAGCAAGCCGTCCGCCGCCCCGCCGCCGTCCTCGCCCGCCAGCCCCACACGCCGCTCCACCTTCCATGGCGGTTCGCGCCGGTAGTCGGGGGACACCTTCCCCATCGACAGGTAGCCCTGTAACGCCCGCAGGTCCCACCAACCCTCGACAGGGTCGCCGTCGCCCACCAGCCGTCCAGAGCATGGGCGCAGATCGTCCACGACGCCGTCGGGCACAACCGTTTTGACTCGTAGACGCTCGGGCGGGACCGCCGTCCCTGCATCGGTCACGACCACGTCCCGCGGGACGGGCCACACCACGCGGCCGTCACCGGTCACCGTGAACGGGCCCGCCAGCCGCGACGGAACCTCAACGCCCCGGGCGTCGGCGCGCAGCCCCGCCCCGGGGGCCGCCCCGTAAGCCGCGCCGACCGCACCGCCCAGCGTCGTGGGGCTCGGCAGCACCGTCCGCGCCACCGAGTCCTGGCCCGCGTCGAACGGTCTGCCGTCCCGGACGGTGACGGTGTCCAGCGGCTCGAACAGCAACCACCGCTCGGCGATCACGCCGCTCCCTCCGCCTCACCGGCACCTCGCGTCTTGGCCAGGAACCGTGCCACCAGCACGGCGTTCGCCGCGTCGAGCACATGCCGCTCGGCCGGATCGGCACCGCAGAGCGCCGACAGCGTCTCCCCGGCGCGTGCCGCCCGTGCGCGCGGGACGCCCTGCCGGACCGCCCGCCGCGCCAGCTCCCGCGACCGCCACTCCCGGTCGAGTTCGGCCAGCCCCACCCGATCGGCCTCCAGCCCCGCCGCCAGCCGCCCCGACAGGGAGCCCGCCAGATCCGCCGCCAACGCCTCAAGGTGCGAGACGGTCGGAACCTCGGGAAACGCCGTGACATCCCACCACGGCAGCACCACCCGAGTCCGTTCACCGCCCCGGTTCAGCACCGCCACGCCCAGCCCAGGCCGCTCCCGCTCCTTGGCCTCCGCCAGCAGCCCGTGCACGGTGTCGACCGCCGACCGCAACGGCCAGGACGCGTGGAAGAACACGACCGCCGAACTGGCCGACTGGCGGCGCCGCAGCAGCCCGCGCAACTCCTCGTCGTCCCCGAACAGCCCGTTGACGTGCCGGACCGCGGCCAGCGCCGTCCTCGCCGGCACCAACGCCAAAAGGTCATCGCCACCCGCGTACACGACCTGACCCAGATACTCGGCGTGGATCGCCGCCGCCTGAGCCGCCCCAACTCTGGCGATGCCGGCGGAAACCCGCCGATGCCAGTCCAACGGCTCGTCCTCGCCGGTTGGGAAGGAACCGAGGCGCCTGCCCATGTGGTCGGCGTCCTGGGCGACGATCGCCAGGTAGGGGGTCAGCGGAGCCAGCCCCCGCCTTCTTCGCCGCTCGGCTCAGGTCGGCCGCCGCCTCCGCTCCCAGCGCACACAGATCGGTGTCCGGCGCAGCGGCCAGATCATGATCGCGCTGGAGCCCGCCCGGTTCCCACGTCTCCGGCGCGCACCATGCCCCCTCCACCCGGCGCAGCCACGCCAGCACCTCATCATCAGATCGTGGGACACCGGGCAGATCGCCGCCACGCCGCCTCAGCGCCGCCCGTTCCCGACCATGATGATCGGCACATAACGCCTCCACCGTTTCCCGCAGAAACTCTGCCTCATCCCGCAGTTCCCGGTTCCGCGCTGCCGCCTCGATCACCGCGGCCCGGAACGGCGCCGAGGCCACCGACCATGTCGAGGCGAACCGCTCCCCGTGCGTCCGCGCGTACCACCGCTTCACATGCCCGACCGGCGACAACCGCTCACCCGCACGCGGACCGAACCCCGCAGGCCGCCGCCGGTCCTCGACGGCCGGCCACCGCGCCGTCAAAGCGCAGATCCGGGCCTGAGTCACCGCGACGCCCGGGAACTCCCGCACCCGCTTGCGCGCCGTCAACGCCTCCAGCGCCCTCGCCCACTGCTCCCGGTATCCGCCGCTCCCCACCGCCACCGAAACCCAACGCACCACCGGAAAACCCGAGGTCTCCCGCACCGGATGCTCTGTACCGGCGAACGTCTCACCCAGGTACGACTCCCACAGCGCCGTGACCGCACGCGCCATCGCCCTCCCCAGCTCAGGCCCCTGCCCCGACGCGGTCAGCACGACGACCCGGTTCGGCGTCCCCGCCACCGCATCACCCCCAGGCATGATCGGCACCGTGTCCGGACGCCCCCGCGCGACCGTCACGGCCGCCCGCGCCAGATGCGCCACCAGCGCACTCCCCGAATGCAGGTCAGCGGTCGAGCGAGATTCCAGGATGAACGGCTGCACACCAGCCACCGAGAAAACGACCAAATCGCCCGCATTCACGCGGCCGACCCAATGTTCGCCACAGCGCCCCTCCGCGCCAGGCCCGGAGGCCCGAAGTAGGAAGCACCAAGCTAATGGCACACCACACTCGCCCCCACACCGAACGTAACAGGATGACCGATACCGGCAATCCGGTGGCGCCCCCACAGCGACGAAGTCAGGCAGATTCCGACCGGCCCAGCGCAGACCAGTCGAAAACAGCGACCTTCGCCGCCCCCACCTCCGTCACGGATCAGCGCCCCTCGGCAGAGCCGAGACGAAGATGGTCAGCGCCCACGGCCGGCACCTAGTCACCTCGGTCCTGACCGAAGCGGCCAAGACAGCGACCGAAGTAGTGGCAGCCGCCCTGTACAGACGGCCGGTCGATCTGAACCCGAGTCCGGCCGTCCACCCGAACCGGGCCGTCGCCGTCGCCATGGCGGACGGCCCGGAGGCGGGCCGAGCCCTCGTGCGGGACCTGACGGCCGACCTGCAGGGGCGGCATTGATCCGGCGCCCGAGCGTTTCGCCACCACTTGGTCCGGGTTCCTGCGCTCGCAGGCCAAGGCGCTGCCAGGGTGTGACTTTCTGGAGGCCATCACGCTCACCGGCGCCCGCATGTACGTGCAACTTTGGGTGGAAAGTGTCTACCCGGACTCTCGGTCGTCCGGCCCGGTCGGCGATTCCGACGGGTCCTCCGAATCCTGCGGGTCGATCTTCTCCCGGCAGCCCTCCGGATCCCTTGCCTGCTCGATGCACTGCCGGGTCTGCTCTTCCGTCGGGGGAACCCCCGGCGCCTCTCCGGTCTCGTCGCCCGACGGCTGCACTGGCTCGACCGACCCAACGCCCTCCGGCCCGTACTCCTCGATACAGCTCTGTCGAACACTCAATCCTTGAGGGTGTTTGCACTCGGCTGGAAGGCTCCGCTCGGGCTCCTGGGTCGTCCGCTGAGGGCTCGATTTCGGAGCCTGTCGAGTCCGACTCGGGTCCGGCGTCGTCGGGGTGGGCGCTTGAGTGGTCGGGGATGTCCGGGTCGTCGGGGGAGCGGGCGGATTCTCTTGCGCGCACCCGGAAGCCAGCACCGCCGCCGCACCCATGATCGTTGCGATTGCGATCTTCACGCCGGGCTTCTGGACGGGTGCGCTTCGACCCGACCGGGAGCCGGGCGCTGGGAGAGCCTCCTGTTGACGCAGCGCATTCGGGGCGCGGCGCTCGGACTCGGAGATCCGCGTGTCCGCGCTTGGCCTGCTCACCTTCATCGGCTGGCCCCCTTGTCGGAAGGTTCTTCCAGGTCAGAGCCAGGTCCTAGGGGACGGAGTGCCCGAAGAAACGTGGTTCGAACGCGAACACCATGGCAGCGGCAAGAACCACACCGTCCGACCCGAACCACTCACCCGCCGGACCGACACCACCGGCACCGCCGGGCGTCGCGGACGGCCGCCGCGTGCCAGGTCGATCAGTTCCCAACCAATGCCGCCAGGGGCAGGAGGGGAGACGTCAAGCAACCTCCAGTGCGATACCGTCGCGCCGCTCGGTCGGCTCACGCTCCCGGATCTGTGCCGCCCGCCCCTTCACCGCCGCCGCCACCTGGAAGTCCTCTACCACGTTTCGAGGTCAACTTCTGCGGGGGCTGGCCAGGGAAGGCCAGAGCACCTGGAGCAACTCCTGCAGGAACAACCAGGTCATTCACGACGACGCCTACTGGGTGCGTGCGATTTGAGTGACGATAAGAAATCCTGGCAGGCATGGCTTCTTTATCCGCTGAGCGACTCTCCGTGATCCTCCAGGTCCAGGACGGGCAGTACATGGTGGATGCGGTGGCGGACGAGTACGGCGACGACTGGCCCGAGCCGGAGGACTCTCTCACGACAGGAGAGGAACACTGGGTCTACGTGATCACCGGGACATCCTGGGGTCCGGTCACGGTCCATACCCAGAATCTGTCTCAACCGCCTGACGAGGTAGAGCCAGGCTGGGAGATCGTTGTCGAACGCGACATCCTCGCCCGTCAAGGTGTCCTGACGGTGGAGAACCTGTACCAGAGCAGCGCCACGGGCGGGCTCAGAGTGCGTCCGGGACGTGCTCGCCTTCGGGTACATGCTCGGGGCCGAGCCGAAGCGCGAGCCAACAAGGCACTGGAGGAGCCCATCGAAGCCCATCTCCTCCAGATCTGGCCGACCGACGCACCACAAACTCCCAGCATGCTTGTTGGTCCCGACGAGTACGGCCGCACCTACCGGTAGACCCGGCCGGGAATGGGTGGGGCCCAGCGAACTCACTCACCTTGGAATGATCTCGGGTCGCCCGGGATAACGTACGGACTCGAGGGGCCGGGTCACCGTGACGACCTCCAAGAGTCTGCCCACACGTGTGTGTTGAGGTCTTACATGACCCGCGGGCGGTGGTGTTCGGCTAATAGGACGGCGGCAAGGTCTACTACGTGTGCGGTCCGAAGGGCGCCTGCTGGGAGGGGCATCCCGCGGTCGTCCGTGTGCGTGAGAAGCCACTGGTGGCGGAACTGAATGAGTTCTTCATCCGTGTGGTGTTCCGCGTGCCCGCCGAGACTGCCCCGCTGGCCGCCACGATGTGCGAGTCATGGTTGCGGGGGGGGGCGCCAGAGCCCGAAAATCGTCGGCGATGCCGAGGAGCGCGGGGTCGATGGTCTTCGCCTCACGCAGAGCTTGGCGAGGTGGTGGTTGCGGGACGGGACGAGCCGGGCGTGTTCTGCGGACGCACGAGTTCGGAAGGCTCGTCTACCGGCAGGCCAAGTCTCGGTCACGGTTGATCATTGTGAGTTGATCTTGCGTCGACCCGGGTAGGTCGTCGGCACCAGTTCTCGGGGGGTGGAGACCGTGGTGAGGAAGTATGCGGCCGAATTCGTGGGGACGCTGCTCCTCGTCTATTTCGCGGTGGGTGTGGCGACCCTGTCGTTCGGTTTCGGCCTCGCCGGCAGGAGCGTCGCGGCGGGTATGGTCGCGACGGCGTTGGCGTTCGGGCTCGTGCTTCTCGTCCTGGTCTACGCGATCGGCCCGATCTCAGGTTGCCACGTCAATCCGGCGGTCACGCTCGGTGTGCTGCTCGCCCGCCGGATGAAGCCGGTCGAGGCGGTCGGCTACTGGGCCGCCCAGTTCGCGGGCGGGATCCTCGGCGCGTTGCTGCTGTGGGCGACGTTCACCGGCTCGCCGGTCTACCGCCGGTCCGTGACCGGGCTCGGCGCGGACGGGTGGGGCGCGGCCAGCCTCGTCCGGATCAATGTGGGCGGCGCGTTCCTCGCTGAGGTCGTGCTGACCGCGCTGTTCGTGTTCGCCGTCCTCGCGATGACGAGCGAGGCCGCCATCCCGTCCGTCAGCGGCGTCGCGATCGGCCTGGCGCTGACCACCGTGCACCTCATCGGCATCCCGATCACGGGCACCTCGGTCAACCCCGCCCGCAGCCTCGGCCCCGCCCTCGTCGTCGGCGGGACCGCCCTGGAACAGGTGTGGCTGTTCATCATCGCCCCTCTCGCCGGCGCCATTGTCGCCGCCGCCGCACACGCCTTCCTACAGCCTCCGGTCAAGGAGACCCCGCTACCGCCCCCGGAGGACGCCGTCCCAGAAGCAGGCGTTGCCAGATGACCGAGCCGCGCGGCACCTAGCGTTTCCTCGGTGAGGTTCTGTCATCTGTGGGAGCCGGGCTCCATATGTCCATGGACGTCGACACGGGGTCCACCGAACGCTTGGCGGGCCTTGGCCAGGACGTGCCGGACCTCGTCACCAGCACGGCGTGAACGCTGGTCGATCGCGTGGACGGAGCGGTACGCGGACGCGAGGCCGAGATCGAGGACCGGCGACGCCGTCTCGTCCAGAATCCCGAACTCCCGGGCGGAGTCGCCGACCTCATGAACGACATCCGCAGGCGCTCCACCGAACGCAACACCCGGATCGAACAGCTCGAGAACACCGTGCCGCCGCAACACTGCCCGGAGCTTCTCGACCTCCTACCAGGCAGTCTCGACAGACTTCTGGTGAAGCCGTCTACGAACCAGAGTCAGCCGCGTTCAGCGGCGCCGACGCCAGGGAACTCGCTCACAGCCTCTTCCACAACGACCATGTCCTACGAAGCGCGACCGGGGGCCGATCGGCACTCGGACGGCGCGTGGTCCGTTTCATTGTGCCAACTGCTCCTTGTCGAAGCCGGCGATGGTCTTGTACCCCTCGCTGAGGGCGACGATCTCATCCCGGGTGAGGACATCGTCGATGTGATCGAAGGGCTGGTCGCCGGTACGTTTGTAGACCTCCCGAAGGATCGCGTCCGGCGGATTCCTGCGGTTGGTGAGGACCACCTGCGCCGTCGCCGGCAGGCGGGCTTCCTCGTAGCGGCGCAGTGCGGTGACCGGATCGGTCCGGGCCAGGTGTTCGGCCAGCACTCCACCATCGAGGATGGCCTGTGCGGCGCCGTTGGAACCGCGTGGAACCATCGGGTGCGCCGCATCGCCCAGGAGGGTGATCCTCCCCTCGGTCCAGTGGTCCAGCGGGTCCTGGTCCACCATCGGATACTCCAGGACTTCGTCGGCTGCGCGGATCAGCGCCGGAACGTCGAGCCAGTCGAAGTGCCAGTCCTCGAACGGACCGATGAAGTCCTCGATGAGCCCTGGGGTGTTCCAGTCGCGCTTGTCGCGCATGGGCGCTTCGCATTCGGCGACCCAGTTCACCAGTTGGCGTCCCCGTTCGTCGACGGCGTTGCGGATGGGGTAGATCACCATTTTTCCGGTCGCGAGCCACCCGGCGCGCACCATCGATGCGCCTGACAGGAACGGCGGCCACACGGTGACGCCCCGCCACATCATGTAGCCGGTGTACTTGGGCTGCGCCGCTTGGGGGTGGAACTGCCGGCGGATCGCCGAATGCACACCGTCTGCGGCTACGACCACGGCGGCGGAAGTGAAGTCGGTCGATCCGTCCGAATGCCGTATCTCTACGGTCGCGCGGTCTTCGTCCTGTGAGGCGGACACCACCCGGTGATCGAGGCGGACCGCATCGGCGCCCAGGCGTTCCCGCACGGCATCCAGCAGCACCAGTTGCAGGTCGCCGCGGTGGATCGAGAACTGCGGCCATGTGTAACCGGCGTGGCGGCCGACGGGCTCGCTGTAGATGTGCTGCCCGAACCGGTTGAAGAACGCGGATTCGGCCGTTGTCACCGCGACCGCCGCCAACGCGTTCTCCAGCCCCAGCCGGGACAGGTTGCGGGTGGCGTGCGGAAGGAGATTGATGCCGACGCCGAGCGACTCCAGTTGCGGGGCGGCTTCGAGGACGACGCATTCGATGCCTCGGTCGTGCAGTTCCAGTGCCAGGGTGAGGCCGCCGATACCGGCACCGGCGATGGCCACCGTCGGCTCAGTCGCCATGGCTTCCTCCTGTGGTCTCCAGCAGCACCTTCAGTGCCGTTCCGGTGTCCATCGCCGCGTAGCCCTTGGGGGCGTCGGCGAGCGCGAGCGTGCGGTCGATCAGTGCTGAGAGGTCGAGGCCGCCGGCGCGTACCTCGTCGATCAGCCCGGGAAGATAGCGGCGGGCGGGCGCCACCCCACCGCACAGGTTGATCTGGCGTGCGAAGAGCCGCATCGGCGCGACCGGCTCCACACCGTGCGGGACGCCCACGTATCCCACCGCTCCGCCGGGCGCGACCACCTCAAGCGCCGTGTCGAAGGCGGCCTGCGCGCCGACGCACTCCACCACCCGGTCGGGCAGCCGGCCGCCGAGCAGCTCGCGCACCCGCGCGACCGGCGATTCGTCGCGGGACACCCGCAGGGTCTCGACGTCGAACCCCTCGGCGACCGTCAGCCGTGCCGGCTGTTCGCCCAGCAGCACCACCCGCCCGGCACCCATGCGGCGTGCCGCGTGGGCCGCCGAGATGCCGACGGCCCCGTCGCCGATGACGACCACGGTGTCGCCGGGGCCGACGCCTGCGAGGACCGCGCCGTGGGTGCCGGTGGCGTACACATCGCACAGCGGCATCAGAAGCCGGGCCAGTTCCGTGTCGAGCTCGCCGGCCGACCACGGCAGAGGGACCAGGGTCGCGTCCGCGAAAGGCACCCGGATGGCCTGCGCCTGTGCGCCCGCCCAGTCCTTGCCCCAGATACCCGAGTCCTCGCACAGGGGCTGCAGCCCACTCCGGCACTGGTCGCAGTGGCCCTCGGAGAAGGCGAACGGCGCGATCACGGTGTCACCCGGCCGGACCGATGTCACGTCGGCGCCGACGTCCAGGACGCGTCCCATGAACTCGTGGCCGATGCCGCCGGGGGCGTGGGGGACGATGCCGCGGTAGGTCCACAGGTCGGAACCGCAGATCGCGGAGTACAGGATCTCCACGGTCGCGTCGGCGGGGTCGACCGGGCGCGGGTCCGGAAACTGCTCGACCGTGATGTCGAAGGGTTTGTTGAACCTCGTGGCCAACATGGTCAGCCGCTCCTCTCAGGCCGCGTGCACGGTGGTGGGCAGCGCGCTCAGCCCGCGGATCAGCTGGTTGATGCGCCGCTGCGGCGTGCCGACCTCGAAACGCGCCACGCGGTCGGCCAGCGCCTCCAGGATGGAGTGGCCCTCCAGCCGGGCCAGGCCCTGGCCGGCGCAGCCGTGCATGCCGTAACCGAAGGCGACGTGCTCGGCGGGGTTGCGGCGGACGTCGAAGCGCTCCGGGTCCGGCCAGCGGCGTTCGTCCCGGTTCGCCGACGCGTACAGCATCATCACCCGCGAGCCTTCGGGCAGCACCATGCCCTCGACGTCCACGTCGCGGGTGGTGACGCGGCAGAAGAACTGGACGGGCGACTCGATGCGCAGGATCTCGTTGAACGCGCTCGGGATCAGGCCGCGGTCTTCGCGGACCGCGTCCCACTGGTCGGGGTAGGTCGCGAAGTACCAGACGGCGTTGCTGATCGCGTTGATCGTGGTGTCCAGGCCGGCGGTGACGTAGGCGGACATCAGCGGTACGCAGGATTCGGGCTCGATCTTCCCGGCCTCGGCGGCCTCGTAGATCGCCCGGCCCATGCTGCCCGGGGCCAGCTGGTCGGGGGTGGCCCGGGTCGCGAGGTACACCAGCTGGTCCTGGAGCAGAGGGAGGGCCGCCTCGGTGCGCGGGCCCTCGGGACCGCTCGCGGAGAAGGCGGCGTCGGCCCAGGTGAGAACCTTGTCCCGGCCGTCCTGGGGCAGCCCGATCAGGTCGAGCACGATGGAGAGCGGGAAGTCCTGCGCGAGGTCGGTGACCGTGTCGAAGCCGCCCTTCCCGACCAGGTCGTCGACCAGCTCGACGGCCCGGCGCCGGATGTCGTCGCCGAGCTTGCGGATCTCGCGCGGCGACAGGCGCTCCGCCAGGACGCCGCGGAGCCGGTCGTGCTCGGGCGGATCGGTGGCGATGATCAGGCCGCGGGTGGCCTCGTTCGCGATCTCGTTGAGGCCGATGCCGCTGGCCGAGGAGTAGGTCTCCCAGTCACCGAGGGCGGCCCGGACCTGGGCGTAGCGTCCCATGGCCCAGACGTTGAGGCGCGAGAGGTAGCAGACCGGCCCGGCGTCGCGGATCCGCTGGTAGAGCGGCCACGGGTCGAGTAGCGCCTCGTCGGTGAACAGATCGAGGTCCAGGGCTGGTACGGGGCTGGTGGTCAAGGTGGCTCCAGAGACGAGGTGGGAATGGAGGTCACGCCGCGGGCGCGGGTGCGGCGAGCTTGTGGAGTCTGCCGATCGGGACCCGGCGGTTCACGGTGCCCGCGGCGACCGGGCGGCCGTCGAGGACCCACTGGACGAGGGCGTCGCCATCCTCGAGCGAGCCGTCGAGGACCGAGAGTTCGGTGCCGGGACGGATCTCGCCCGCGATCTTGATGTCCAGACCCCACTGCTCGGTCCAGAAGAACGGCCTGGGCCGGTAGACCGGGGCTTCGGCGCCGCGTACCAGCGCCGCCGCGGCGACGCGGGCCTGGTCGAGCGCGCTGGCCCAGTGCGGGGTCCGGCGCAGGCCGCCCGAACCGTGGGGCCGGGCGACGAGGTCACCGGCGGCGACGATGTCCGGCCGTACCCGGCAGCGGCTGTCCACGCGGACCCCGGCCGGCGAGGCGAGCCCGGTGCCGGCGAGCCATTCGACGTTCGGCCGGCAGCCGGCCGCCGTGATCACGACATCGGCCTCGTGCACGGTCCCGGAGCCGGTGCGCACGCCCGTGACCTCCTCGCCGCCGAGCAACTCGACACCGCCCGCGGCGCGGGCGAGGACGACGCCCGCGGCGGTGGCGGCGGCGGTCAGTCGGGCCGCGAGCTGCCGGCCGAACTGGCGGACCAGATGCGGATCCTGATCGATGACGGTGACCTCGATGCCGAGGGAGCGCGCGGAGGAAGCGATCTCCATGCCGAGGAAGCCACCACCGATGATCAGCGCGGAGCGCGCGGTGGTGAGCCGGTCACGCAGCGCCAGCGCGTCGTCGAGGTCGCGAACGACCAGCTCGCCGGAAGACGAGCCCAGGCGCCGGGCGCGGGCGCCGGTCGCGAGGATGAGCCCGTCGTAGGGCACCTCCTCGCCGCCGGCGAGCAGCACGCGCCGGCGTTCGGCGTCCAGGCCGGTCGCCCGCGCGCCGGTGCGCAGCGTGACGTCGGAGGGCAGGGCGGTCATGAACACCGACTCCACCGGCTCGGTGCCCTTCAGGACGGCCTTCGACAGCGGCGGCCGCACATACGGTGCGTAGGACTCCTCGCTCAGGACGGTGATCGGGCCATCGTGTCCCTGCCGGCGCAGCGCGTCCGAGGCGGTCGTCGCGGCGACCGAACCGCCGACGATGACGATCGTGCCGGTACCGCTACGCATCGGTGAGCTTCAACGCGGCGACGGGGCAGACGCGTACGGCGGCCTGGGCGCCCTCGATGTCGGCGGCCGGGACCTCCTCCAGGAGGATCTCGAGTTCGCCTTCCTCGTCGAGGCGCAGCAGGTTTGGCGCGGACTGTTCGCAGAACCCGTAGCCCTCGCAGCGGGCGCGTTCCACTGAGATCTTCATGCGACTTCTTCTTTCGTGCTTTCCGGGATCGCGGCTGTGCCGGGCTGGTTCAGACGGGGTAGGTGCCCGGAGTGCTGCGGGCCGTGACCCACTGCCACTGGGTGAACTCGTCGAGATTCCAGTGCCCGCCGTAGCGGCCACCGTTGCCGGAGTCCCGGGTGCCGCCCATCGGGACGTGCGGCGCGTCGTTGATGGTCTGGCCGTTGATGTGCACCATGCCGGTGCGCAGGCGGGTGGCCATGTCGAGGCCGCGCCCCATCGAGGCGGTGTGGATCGCCGCCGACAGCCCGTACCGGGTGGCGTTGGCGAGCTCGACCGCCTCGTCGTCGCTGGAGAAACGGGTGACGGGGAGCACCGGACCAAAGATCTCTTCGCTGAAGGCGCGGACCGAGGGCGTGACCCGGTCGAGGACGGTCGGGCTGTAGAAGGGGCCGTCCTGCCGGCCACCGGCGCACAACACCGAGCCGGCCTCCACCGATTCGGCGACGATCTCGTGGACCCGGTCCGCCTGGCGCTTGCTGATCAGCGGCCCCACCCGCACCTCGGGGCGGGTGGGATCGCCGACGGCGAGCGACCGCACGTAGGAGGTGAGCCGCTCGACGTACTCGTCGGCGAGCGACTCGTGGACGAGGTGCCGGCCGGTCGCCATGCAGATCTGCCCATGGTGCAGGAGCGAGCCCCAGGCGGCGTTGTTGACGGCCATCGCGAGGTCGGCGTCGTCGAGGACGATGTAGGCGTTGTTGCCGCCGAGTTCGAGGACGACGCGTTTGAGCATGCCGCCCGCGATCTCACCGACCCGGCGCCCGGCCGCGGAGGACCCGGTGAAGGAGATCACCGCGGTGTACGGCGACCGGACGACGGCCTCGCCGACGTCGGCGCCCCCCGGCAGGACGTGGAGCAGGCCGTCGGGGAGTCCGGCCTCCTCCAGCATCCGGGCGAGGACCACACCGCCGCTGACCGAGGACTCCGGTGCGGGCTTGAGCAGCACCGCGTTGCCCAGGGCCAGCGCCGGTGCGACGGCGCGGATCGCGAGCATGAGTGGAGCGTTCCACGGTGCGATGACGCCCACGACGCCGACCGGGACGCGGCGTGCCATCGACAGCACGCCGGAGACCTCGTGCGGGAGCAGGTCGCCACAGGGCTGGTCGACCAGGGCGGCGGCCGCGGTGAGCTCGCCGACGGCCTTGGTGATCTCCTGCGCGGCCTTGGGGCGGGTGCATCCGGTCTCGCGGATCATGAAGGCGACGATGTCGTCGCGGTCGGCCTCCAGCGCCGCGGCGGCGCGATACAGCACCGCGCCCCGCTCCCTGAACGAAGTCGCCGCCCAAGCGGGCTGCGCCGCGGCGGCCGTGGCGCCCGCCGCTTCGACATCCGGGCCGGAAGCCGTGCCGATGGTGCCCAGCTGGATCCCGGTCGCCGCCTCCGAGACGGCGCCCGGCCCACCGGAACCCTCCCGCCAGCCGGACGAGTACAGCCTGCCGGTCCATGTCACAGGATCGAGGATGCTCACGTGGATCTCCATTTCGACGGGCGTCGAGCCGTCCTCGCCGGACGCCTTGGCCGAACGGTATGTGCGTGGCCACGGTCAGGGCCTTCACCTGGTGTATTAAGCTCGGCTCAAAATTTCCGACACCGTGTCGGGATGGGTGGTCGGCAGTTGAACGTTGACGATGTGATCCAGAACCTCGCCGAGCAGCTCGATCGCTCACTCGTCCTCTATGACACCGAGCTGAACCTCGTGGCGTTCAGCGCGCACGACGACGACATCGACGAGGTGCGCCGAACGGTGATCTTGAGCCGTCGTGGTACCGCGCGAGGTCGGGAGATGATCCATCAGGCGGGCGCTCACCGCGCCCACGGCGCGGTGGTGATTCCACCTGACGAGAAGACCGGCGCGCCGGCCCGGGTGATCGTCCCCATCCGGCGCGGCGAACGCCTCGTCGGGTACATCGCCTACATTCATCCCGGCACGCCTGATGATGAGGGAGCGGATTGGCACCGTGACGCGCTCGACGCGGCCGCTGCTGATCTCAAGGAGTTGCTGCACGAACGTGAACTCAGCCGCAAACGCGAGCTCGCACACGTCAATGAGCAGTTGAAAGGTGTCCTGTCCGGCGATCCCGAGACACGGGCCGAGGCCGCGAAGGTGCTGCGCGACACACGCATGATCGGTGCGTCGGAGAGCTATACGGCTCTGGTGCTCAGCGTCGGCACGCCGGAGGGGGAACTGTCCATCGAGGACCGGCTGGTCCTCAACGACTGCATGGCGGATCTGCTGCGCAAGTCGCCCTCGAAAGTGACGGGGACGGTCCTGGACACGCATGCCGTCGCGATCACGCCGCGCCGCGTCAACCAGGAACGGATCGCCGAACACCTGGGCGCGGACGGGCTCTCCCGGCTGCGCGCGGGCATCGGTGACCCGCGGGCAGAACTCGCCGACGCGGTCGAGTCCTACCGGGAGGCCCTGGTCGCGGCCCGGGCGGCCGCGCTGGACGAGGCGACCTACGGCCCGATCGCGAAGTGGTCGGACCTCGGACTCGACCGGCTACTCGTCCAGCTCCCGCTCGCCTCACTCACCCGCAGGGATCTGCCCCCACCGCTGCAGAGACTGCTGGCCGTCGCGAACGGGCCCGATCTCATCACCACGCTGGAGTGCTACCTCGACAACGCCTGCGACGCGCAGGCGACCGCGCGGGAACTCATGGTCCACCGCAGCACGGTGTACTACCGGCTGGACCGCATCCAGAAGATCGGCGAGATCGACCTGGGACGGGGCAGCGCCCGCCGGGAGATGCACACGGCGCTGCGCGTCGCGACGCTGGCGCGCCTGCGCGGCACGCACTGACGGCCGTTCGTCGCCTCACTGGTGGCACAGCCGCGCGCCCACCGTGGTGAGGTGGTCGGTGACCAGGGCCCGCGTGCGCTCCGCGTCGCCGGACTCGATGGCGCGATAGATCCTCTCGTGCGCCTCGATCGTACGGATCATGGACTCTCGGGTGGTGCCGTTCGCGTAGTGCGCCCGCCGGGAGCGCCCGAGCGCCTGGACCGACGCGGCGACCGCGGGGTTCTCCGACGCCGCCCCCAGCGCGGTGTGGAACCGCAGCGCGGACTCGGTGAACGCCTCCGGGTCGGCGGTGAGGGTGCGCGACTCCGCCAGCGAGGCGCGAAGCGCGGACAGCCCCGCCGCGGAGCGAACACGCGCGGCGAGTGCGCCCGCGGCGGGTTCGAGGGCGAGCTGCGCGTCCAGGAGCCCGGTGCTGTCGAGGCCGATCAGATGCAGCTGGACCGACATCGCGTCCGCGTACTGCTCGATGCGATCGACGGGCGGTGCCACGTCCAGTGTGCGGTAGTTCCCGGCCCAGTACAGCAGCGGCGCTCCGTCCCGTCCGCCCGCCGCCACCACCTCACCGATGAGGATCTTGTGGTCGCCGCCGGGCAGGATCGCGTGCAGCTTCGCGTCGAACCAGCTCAGGCAGTCGCTCACGATCGGCGCACCGGTGGTCATCGACTCCGTCGCCAGATTCGGGAACTCGCCCTCGGCCCGGCCCCGTCCGCGGGTCGCAAAGTACCGCGACACGTCCTGCTGCTGATCGGCCAGGACGCTCACGGCGAGGCACCCCGATTCGCGCACCTCCGCGAGGAACGGGCTCTGGGAATTGACCGACACCGTCACCAGCAGCGGGTTGAGCGACAGCGACACGAACGACGAGCAGGTGATGCCGTAGACGTGGCCGCCGTTGCGGGTCGTGACGATCGTGACGCCGGATGCGAAGTGCCCGGCGGCCTTCTTGAACCCGGTCTGCGGGTCGGTGGCGGTCATCGCGTGTTCCGCAGCGCGTAGATGTCCAGGGTCAGCTCGCCCGACCGCAGCCTGTCCATGTAGGCCTCCTCCTTCTCGACCCGGGCCCGGGCCGCCTCGACGATGTCGTCCACGCGCTCCGCCGGCAGGACGACGATGCCGTCCTGGTCGGCGACGACGAGATCGCCACGTCGCACGGGGCGTCCCCGCACCGTGATCGGCTCGCCGACGGTCCCTCGCCACGCCTTTCTGGTGCCGCGGATCGCGATCGACGAGGAGAACGCCGCGAAACCGAGCTGCTCCAGCTGCGCGGTGTCGCGCACACCCCCGTCGATGACGAGTCCGCGCACCCCCCGGGCCTGGGCGGCGACGGACAGCACCTCGCCCCAGAACCCGCAGCGCGATCCCCCGGCGTCGACGACCAGTACGTCACCGGGTGCCGCCTGCTCCAGCGCCCAATGCAGCGGCAGGTTGTCGCCGTCGGCGGCGAGCACGGGCAACGCGGCCCCGCACAGGCGGGCGCCGGGCCAGACCGGCCGCAGCTCGGGGTCGAGGTCGCAGTCCAGGCGGGCGGCCTCGAACAGCGTCGCGGTGCCCATCGCCAGCAGCGCGGTCTCGTCGTAGGTGGACGGGATGGTGCTCATCGTGTTCCTCGGCGCTGCAGTTCGTGGTAGCCGTGGGCGGCCCGGGCTTCGGCGATGGTGGCACCGGCGAGCGCGCCGGCGAGGATCCGCTCCTCACGCTCGGCGATCTCGACGGCGAGGCCGACGACGTCGGCGAGAGCCGTCGAGGGGATCGCGACGGCGCCGTCCTGGTCGCCGACCAGCAGGTCGCCCGGGCATATCTGCACTCCGCCGACGGGCACCGGGCCGCCCACCTCGGCGACCTCGACCCGGTCCTTGCCGGTGCGCATGAACCGCCCGCGGCTGTAGATCGGGTAGCCGAGGCCGAGCGCGCGGTGTACGTCACGGCAGACGCCGTCGATGACGGTGCCCGCGACTCCCTTCGCGTGCGCCACGGCCGTGAGGATGTCGCCCCACACCGTGCAGTCGGTGCGCCCCTGGTTGTCGAGGACCACAACCGATCCCGGTGCGACGTCGTCGAGGTAGTCGCCGACGGTTCCGGGCGGGTTGCCCGCCGGCCGGTAGCGGACGGTGAACGCGCGTCCGACCAGGCGCTGCCCCGGCCCGAGCGGTGCGAGCCCGTGCAGGCTGCCGGGCAGTCCGAGCCTGTCCAGCGCGTCGGAGAGGGTCGCGGTCGACAGGTCCCCGAGCCGCGGGTCGACGGGGATGGCGGGCACGGTCACGGGATCTCCTCGGCGGTGGCGGCGGGAAACTGGCTGTCGTGCATGACCTCGACGATCGAGCGGCCCGCCCGCACCGCCGCCGCCATCGCGGCCTCCCGGGCGGTGATGCGTTCGGCGAGGGCGATCACCCGTTCGCCGTGCTCGGCCGCGATGAACGCCACGCCGTTGCGGTCGGCGACCACCAGGTCGCCGGAGCGGACCCGGACGCCGCGGATCTGGACGGGCACGTCCATCGCGTCCTGGACGATCCGGCCCCGGGCACTGACCGGAACGGCGGCCCTGGCGAACAACGGCAGGTCGAGACCGGCGCATTCGGGTACGTCACGGCAGGCGCCGTCCACGACGACCCCCGCGACCCCCGCGGCCGCGGCGGCTTCGGCGAGCAGCCCGCCCCAGCATGAGACGTCGGTGCGCCCACGGTTGTCGATCACGATGACGTCGTCGGGACGCGCGGAGGCGACGGCGGGGCTCGCGATGTGCGTGGTCGGACCGGCCGCCGCCCTCGGGCCCGCCTTGACGGTGCGGACCCGTCCGGCGACGGTGCCCGGGGACGGCCACATCGGGGCGAGTCCCACGGTGGCGCCGGGCAGCCCCAGGGTGTCCAGGGCGTCGGAGACGGCGCACACGTCCAGCGACCGCAGGCGCGTGATCGCATCGGACGCGGTGCCGGGTTCGTCGAGGGAATCAGTCATCGGTACGGCTCCAGGTCACGAAGCCCATGGCGTTTCCAGTGCCGGCCTCGGTGCGGTAGCAGGGACGGTAAGCAGTGGAGGCGACGGTCAGCCCGGTCTCGGCCGCGATGGCGGCCACCGCGATCCAGCTGCGCAGTTCGGAGGTGCCCGAACGCAGCAGGGCCGGGTCGATGGAGGTCAGGTACCGCTCGTCGCCGGACTCCAGGGCCGCGAGGAAGCGCCGGTCGAGTTCCTCGTCGATGACGAAGTGCGACAACCCGCCGGAGGCGATCACGCCGACCCGCAGGTCCTGGGGAAAGTCCGTCAGGGCCCGGCCGAGCGCGCGGCCGAACTGGTAGCTACGCGCGGCCGATGGCGGGTTGGGCTCGTAGAAGGTGTTGATGAATACCGGGACGAACGGGAGGCGGCACTTCTCGCCGAGTATCCGCTGGTAGATGAAGCCCCACCCGTGCGGGACGCCGTGGTTGGCGTACCGGCCCGGCGGCAGCGCGCGCGACGCGGCCACGTCGAAGCCGGACCCGCCGGCCTGTTCGATCAGATGCCGGGCCAGGTCCGGGTGACACTCCCGCACGACCGTCCGCGCGGGCACATCGCCGAGCGCGGCCTCGGCCAGTCCCGGCGCCATGGCCGCGAGCTGGGCCTCGGTGAACGGCACGTGCGCGACGTCCTCGCCCCAGTAGATCGCGAACGTGGGCAGTAGCTCGTCGCCGTAGACCTCCTTGTGGTCGCTGCTGACGATCACGAGCACGTCGACGTCGGCGGCGGCCACGTGCCGTCCCAGCCGGTCCATCGCCTCCTGCGAGGCGTCCCAGTTGGCCTGCATCGCCTCGGGTGTGCAGTGCTCGGAGAAATCCTTGCGCAGGGTCCGGAGTGACGCGAAGGAGTAGGTGCGTCCCCGGAATTCGAGGGCCTGGTTACGCCGGTCGGCCACCGCGCGCTCGGACCAGCCGGTCGGCGGCGTCTTGAGCTGGGGTCCGTGCGAGCAGCCGATCCCGGTGACTACGGTCGCCATGGCGCGCCGCTCATGCCGTCCGCGCCGGACCGCCGGCGCCGAGGGGGAAGACCGCGCGGGCGTTGCCCTCGAACAGGGCGGTGCGGTCGGCGTCGGTGAGCCAGCCGATGTCGTTCACCAGCAGGTGGATGTCGTCGAACCAGCGGCCGTTCTCCGGATTGATCTGCGAGCCGGTTCCGGGCTTTTCGGTGCCGAACAGGCAGCGGTCGACGCCGACGGTGCGGATGAGCAGTTCGATCGCGTCCTGGGTGTACAGGCATGTGTCGAAGTACAGCCTGCGGAGCCTGTCCAGGTAGGGCGTCGCTCCGGAGCGGACGCCGGAGGGCAGGAACCGGCCCACCTGGTAGGGGATCGCGCCGCCGCCGTGCGAGACCACGATCTTCAGCTCGGGGAAGTCCCGCAGCACCGAGGAGTCGAGCAGGCTCCAGATCGCGACCGTCTCCTCCTGGATGAAGTGAAGGCTGTAGGGCTCGCGTGCCGGCGGCCGGCATCCGGCGGCGTGGATCAGCGCCGGGACGCCGAGCTCGCACAGTGCCTCGTAGAGCGGGTACCAGTACCGATCACCGAGCGCCGGCGGCGTCGCGGTGCCCTCGAACGGGTCCGGATTGAGCATGGCCCCGACGAAGCCGAGTTCGGTGACGGCACGCCGCAACTCACGGGCCCACTGCGCCGGTTCGAGTTCCGGGCTCTGCGGCAGCCCGGCCACGCCCAGGAACCGGCCCGGGAACAGCTGGGTGGTGCGGTGGATGAGGTCGTTGTTCTCCTCGGTGAACCACTGCACCAGCTTGCCCTGCTCGCTGTGCATCATCTGGTAGGGCCGCGGCGAGATGAGCTGGACGTCGACGCCGGCGCCGTCGATGTGGTCCATGTGCGAGACGTTGCCGAAGCTGGGGTGGGGTTCGGTGTGAGCGGCCCGGAGCCGGTCGTCGCTGATGCGCGGGGCGCCGCGGCCGTGGGCCCCGCGGTGCGCCAGCAGTCCCGACTTCCAGGCGTACAGTTCGGCGGGCGCGCTCAGGTGCGCGTGCACATCGATGATCACGAGTCGTCCTCTTCGGGGTTGTCGGGGCGGGCTCAGCCGAGCGGCGAGGAGATCAGCCGGCGGACACGGGCGTCGGTCTCGGCGCGGTCGTAGCTGCGCAGCAGCCGGGTACGGCCCGCGCCCGGGTCACCGCGGTGCAGGTACTCGTACAGCTCCTGGCGGGCTCCGAACCCGTCGCCGACCAGTTCCCAGGCGAGCCGGAACAGGCGCGCCTTGTGGTCGGCGGCCATGCCACGGCCGCGCATGTACCGGTCGATGAAGGGGCGCAGTTCCGGACTGGCCAGGTCGGCCTCGGACGGCTGCATGACGAGCCCCGACGCCCCGATGCGGCGCACGATGCCGACGACCCGCGCCGATATCTCCGCGGACCAGAAGCCGAGGCCGTACGACGGCGCGGGCGCGAGCAGCCCGCTCGGCGTGCGCGCCGCCGTCGCCTCCGCACCCGCGATGCCCAGCCGCAGCGTCTCGGCGTAGGAGATGAGTTCGCCCAGGTCCTCCTGGATGCCGCGGAATCCGTCGACCCCGATGCCGTCGGCCAGCATGGCCGCCACGGAGATGAAGGTCCGCAACCGCTCGTGGAAGCGGATGTGGGTGCTCTGCATCGACCAGGCGTTGATCCTGGAGAGCCCCTTGAGCGCGAGCAGGCCGTCGCCGAGGAGGAACACACGCTCCCACGGGATCTCGACGTCGTCGAAGAACAGCATGGCGTCCTGCTCGTCGTAGCGCCGCGCGAGGGGGTGCGCGTGGCCGGCGCCGGAGCCGCCGAGCGGCTCACGGCACAGGGTCTTCAGCCCGGGGGTGTTCATCGGCAGCGCGAACCAGATGACGAACTCCTCGGCGCCTCGCTGCGCGGAGACGCCGTTGAGGTAGACGAGCACCTCGTGGGCGAACGGCGCCAGGGTCGCCAGTTGCTTCGCGCCGCGGATGACGACGCCCCGGTCGTTCTCCTCGATCACCCGCAGCGCGAGGTCGGGGTCGTCCATGGGGCTGGCGCTACGGTCGATCTGCGGATCGCCGAGGGCGTGCGTGAGCACCAGATCGTGTTCGGAGGCGTAGCGGTGGTAGTCGATCACGTTGGCCCCGAAGCCGGGACGGTTCGTCTCCAGCTCCGCGTGGTAGTCGCGCAGACCGACGACGACGTTCGCCATGAAGTCGGGAGCGCGGCCGTGCTGGCCCAGGCTCTCGGCCATCCACCATTGGGAGGCCGCGAACTTGGCGCGCAGCTCCTCCGGGGTCGTGGGCAGACTGTACGAGCGGCTGACGAGGTTGCCGGACTCGGCCGACGTCGTCAGCGTGCGCTCCCGGGCGACCGGGTCCGACAGGCGCAGATCCAGCAGCCGGGCGATCTCGTCGACCGCGCCCCGCAGTTCCGGGTGCGTCGCGGCATTGCGAACCCGTTCGCCGCCCAGCCACACCTCGCGACCATCATCCAGGCTCGCCCGAAAGGTGTCACCGGTCATGGCGCCCTTGGCGTCGCTCACATCCATCATGTCCCTCGCGTGTGTCTCATATGCAGTCCACAGATCCCGCCGAGGACGCACCTGAATGGGGCTGATCGGCTGGTACGAAAGGACGCTACGAGCGCACCGCGGCTTCACGCATGAGCGTCGTGACGGAACCGGCAGGCGCCGATTTCGACACGGTGTCGGGATCCGTGCACGGCAGAACGGTCCTTGCCCCGTGGTCCCCGCACCGGCAGCCCAGAGAAGTGAGGTACGCGCACAAACGACGGGTCAGCCGGGACAGGCCGAGGTTTCGTTTGGATGAGGTGTGCGTGGCAGCGCCCAGAACCCGGGCGGCCTACGATCGCTCGTTTCCACGATCCCGAAACTCAACGGTGCTGCTGGACGAGGGCCAGCACTCCGGGACGGTGCTGTCCACGTCCGGGCCGTCAACTGACCCAGAAGGTTCCACACCAGGTCGCGGCGGAGGCGTTCGTGCCCGCGGCCACCCCGGCCTCCGCCGGGTACCGCCCTTCAGGCCCCCGCGCCCGTGTCCGCGTCGGCGGCGGCCACGGGTGTGACGGCGTGGGTGTGGTGGCGTGGGTGTGGTGACCTCCCCCGAGCCGGGCAGGTCCGCGGCGCGCAGGCTGGTGTACGCGCTCGGCGCGCTGGGCTACGACTTCGGCACCGAGGCCCGCCGTGACACCCGCTACGTGCCGCGATCGCTGGCCCCGCCTGCTCCAACAGGCCAAGGGCCTGGTCGCTCTGGACGAACTCCACGTCGCCACGAGCGGGACGCTGTGCCCTCGGCCAACCGGGCGCGGACGCGGGTGAGACCGCTGGGCGCGCAGATCGGGTCGTCGTCCAAGGAAGAGCCGGTGCCGGTCGGGCGGGGCGTCCGGTGGTGCGTGCTGGATGCGGGTTGGCCTGGCGCGACGAGGCCGAGGGTCCGGTGGCCGTCGCCGGAAAGACCGACGCTCGCGGGGTCCGCGGCCCCCGGTCCGGGCCGCGGACCCCGTCTGTCGCAAATGGCGGGGACGGCGGTCAGTCCGGTGTCAGGCCGGGTCTCCGCCGTTGTTGATCCATGCCTGCACGCTTCCGTCCTCGAGGCTGACGGCCAGGTAATCGTCGCGGCCGTCACCGTCGATGTCGGCGAACGCGAGCATGTGGCGGTCCGGCAGGGCGCCCGAGGCGATCTGGCCGCGTTCGATCCAGCCGGACTTGCCGTCCTGGTCGCCGCCGCGGTTCAGCCACGCCCTCACGGACCCGCCGTTGATGTCGGTCACCACATAGTCGTCGCGTAGGTCGCAGTCGATGTTGGGGAAGTACGGCCCGTGTTTGATCGACCCCACGCCGGAGGCGATCTGTCCTCGGGGGATCCAGCCGGGTTTGCCGTCCTGGTCGCCGCCGGCGTTGATCCAGGCTCTCACCACCCCGGTCCTGGGGTCGACCGCCAGGTAGTCGTCACGTCCGTCACCGTCTATCTCGGCGAACACCGGTCGCGCGATGGCGTCCGGCACGCCGGAGGCGATCTGTCCTCGGGGGATCCAGCCCGGCTTGCCGTCCTGGTCTCCGCCGATGTTGATCCATGCCCTCACCGCCCCGGACTCGGTGTCGTACACCAGATAGTCGTCGCGCCGGTCGCCGTTGATGTCGGCGAAGTCGACATCTTCCTGTTCGCCGAGCTCCACGCCGGAGGCGATCTGTCCTCGGGGGATCCAGCCGGGTTTGCCGTCCTGGTCTCCGCCCGCGTTGATCCAGGCCTTCACGACTCCGGACCGGCTGTTGACCACGAGGTAGTCGTCGCGCCGGTCGCCGTTGATGTCGGCGAACTGGACGCTCTCGTCATCGGTGTGACCGGTGCCGGAGGCGATCTTCCCGCGGGGGAGCCAGCGTCCCGGAGTGTCCTTGCAGATCCGGTCGTCGGGGTCGGCGATCCACCCCTCCTGCGCCACCGCGCGGATGGCGTCTCCGAACTCGTCGGCCATCTTGGCGTACCCGCGGTCGTTGGGGTGGAGGTAGTCGGCCAGGTCGCCGGTCGTGACCTCGTTCATGTCGACCACGGCGACGTGCTTGCCGGTCCTCGCCCGCTGGGCGACCACGCCGGGGATCTGCTTGTTGAAGGCGTCGATCCTGGCTTGGACGGCCGCGTTCTTCGAGGGCACCAGCGTGGACACCAGGACGGTGGTGTTGGGGGCGTCCTCGATCACCTGGTCGATCAGCGACCCCAGCGCGGCGGGCGCGCCGGCGGCGTCGCCGCGGTCCATGTCATTGGTCCCGGCGTGCAGCAGGACGAGGTTGGGTTTGTGCAGCGGGACCGCCGAGTCGGCTCTGCGCGCGATATCGTTGATCATCGCGCCGGGATGGCCCTCGTTGTCGCGGTCGGGCAGGTTTCCGGACTGCTGTGAACCGACGAAGTCCATGCTCTGGGCCTCGGAGACCAGTCTGCGGCGTAGTTCGTCCCGATAACCGGACAATCCAGAGTGGCCGATGCCGTAGGTGATGGAATCACCCAGTGCCATCGTCGTCAGATTCTCCCGCTGGAGCGGTTCCCACCGTGGCAATTGCCGGGTCTGCCTCCAGATCCATCCCTGGACGGCCTGCAAGGCCACCGCGTACATGAGATCGTCATGGACGGACGTATGGACCGCCACGACCCTGCCGTCCTCGATCACCCCGGCCCCGGAGTCGCCCATGCCGGTCCGCCCACGAACCGTGTCCGACTCAATCGCTCCTCCGGGAGGAGCCTCCTCCGGACGCGGAGGGTCGGCGTGGTTATTCAGCACGATGATCCTTGCGCTTCTGAGTTCTATCGACGGCGCGGTCCCGCCCTCCGTGGTGACTCCCCACCCGTTGACCCCGACGATGCGCCCGTTGATCGGCCTCTGGGCGTCGTCGTAGGCGATGACCGCACCGGCGTTGGTCACATCACGGTCGAGTTGGAGCAACGCGAGATCAGCGCTTCCATGTTCCCGCCGGGCGATCACGTCTCTGGTCTCCCCGAGGCCGCGCAGCCGACTGCCGATCCGTACCGTCATCGGCTGGTCCCTCAAGCAGTGCCGCGCGGTGAGGACCCAATCCCGCGCGATGAGCGATCCGGTGCACGCATACGCTCCATCCGCGTACACCACGACTTGCCCATGCTGTAGTTCCGATTCTTGACCGTCGATGATGGCCCGTGCGGGGGGTGCCGCTGGGGCGGCCACAACGGCCGATACCGCGATCAGCACCGCGGCCAACCCCTGGGCCAGACGGCGCGACGGCATCCGGGCTCTTCGGATGCCGTGGCAACCAGCTAAAATGATCTTGTCCATACCGGCAGGCTAAATTACTGGCCGGAATTAACCGATGCTCTGCCGGACGAAATGAAGGGCACTCTTATCAGTGCGCGAAGGCAGATTCGGATGCCTTTGCGTCCATCCGGAGCACCACCACACCAACCAGGCAATGCTCAGCGAAACAGGCCGCAAACTCGTCGTCCAAACCGTCCGGAACAAGCTCGCCGTCACCGTCACCCACCGTACCCTGGCACGCCCAGTAACCTACGACGAACACCTCTACCTCAGCGACACACCAGGCTCACCCGCACCACCGGACCTCCGCTGAAAACCACCCCCACAACCCACTGGCTCCACTACCTATGACCAGCGGCTTACCCTGGGGATCCTCATCGCCCTTCCGAGGGTCCCAACTTGGGTGGTCTAAAGCCGCCGTGTGGTCAGCACCCGATCCTGGCCCTACGAGGGGTCGCGACGTGACGCCGTGCCGAATGATCGCGGGGACGGTATGGTCCTCGTCCCTACCAGAGGGAGGCGAGGCAGCGAACTGCGGATCCTGCAGGGTTGAGTTTCCTCTGATCACTCTGGAGCCTGGATTGACCCGGGATTCCAAGAACTAAGAAGGCTTCAGGCTGTCAGAAACTCGATCCGATCCAGCTTCCAACAGTTGGGCCCCGTACGCATGGTGTTCTGCATACGAGCCCGGATCGTGGTCACGAAAGTGCGCTTGGCCGGCTGGCCTACACCGGTACGCGGTAGACGTCGCCGGTCGAGGTCGTGGTCGGCCTGTGCAAGCGGTTGTGATCATCCCGCCGTACTGGACCCCAAGGTGACGGTGCGTGGCGGTGCATCGCCGACGGTGCGCATACGGGTGATCGTCACCTGGCCGTTCGGCGCGTTGGTGATTGGCCCGCGCCCATGCTGTGTGTACCCCCTACGGAAAACCACGCGCACGGCTGCACCCACAACCCCACCACCCACCGCTGCCAACTAACAATCCCGTCCCACTTCCCAATCCCCTGACCCGCAGATCGTGGCGCCTGGCATGCTTCGGCTTCGGAACGTGTCACCGACCCTGAGGGGTCGGTCCTCATTGCGGGGGGTGGACGCCGGGGGACCGGGCGACCGTCGTTACGGGGTGTCACCGACCCTGAGGGGTCGGTCCTCATTGCGGGAGCTTCACGCCGTGGTCGACCGCGAGGCCCTCCAGGTGTCACCGACCCTGAGGGGTCGGTCCTCATTGCGGGGCTGCAACCAACACAGCCTCAGCCCGCACGCGCACGCGTGTCACCGACCCTGAGGGGTCGGTCCTCATTGCGGGCCCGCGCTGGCGGGCAAGGACAACGAGTCGCGGTCCGGTGTCACCGACCCTGACGGGTCGGTCCTCATTGCGGGGACGTGATTCCGCTCGGCGAGGTCGAGAAGTACAAGTGTCACCGACCCTGACGGGTCGGTCCTCATTGCGGGGCCGAGGAGCTCGCGGACGAACGCGCGCAGCCCGCCGGGTGTGTCACCGGCCCTGACGGGTCGGTCCTCATTACAGGGTTCCTTCGGAGGTAGTCGTGGCCGGTTTCGGTTAGTGGCCAAGTTTCTTGTTCGTTTCGCCGCGACTGTCGGTGGTTCCTCGTAGCGTCTGCGTTACGCGATGCACTCACTGTCACGGGGAGGTCTCATGGAGTCGGCATTCGTTGAGCGGCTGTTGGTGGCGGTCGATGGTGAGCGGGTCGATGCGGGGGTCTCGATCCACGGTGTCTACCGGCCAGCGGGTGAGGACAAGGTGATGCCGCCGACGTTCCCGGAGGGGCCGTACCTGATGGAGGGGCGCCGGGTTGGCGGGGAGATGCGGGAGACCGTGGTGCTGGATCAGGTCCCGTCTCAGGCGAACCGGGTTGAGGAGGCGCTGCTGGCGGCGCGGGACAAGGGTCAGATCGAGCTGCCGCTGTTCGAGTTGCAGGCGCCGACGAGTCGGGGGACGGTCCGTCTTACCTCGCTGGAGTTCCCGCACCGGTACGCCGATGCCTACCTGAGGGACAGCCTTGTCGATGGGGTTCGGTTCGACAAGAGCCAGGTCGGGAAGCGGCTGCGGCAGGTGAGTCAGAAGGATGCCCGCCCCCTGTTCGAGCTCGATCCTGGCTCTTTGATTTACGGGGCGTGGGATTCGCACCGGAAAGGGCGCTGGCCTAAGTTCGCCCGGTTCTACATTTCTTCGATGTTCGGTCTGGACCCGAGGAAGGGTGAGCGGCGCAGTATGCGGCGTGATCCGATGAACATGACCGGTGGGGTCGATGATGCAGGTAAGGCCGAGGGGGATTGGGAGTTCCGAGCAGCTGGGGAGAAGTCTCGGGGTACTCGGCTGAGTGAAATCGGGCACGGCAGCGCGTTGGCGAGAACGCCGCCGCCTGGTGGTGTGGTCATCAGTGAAGGTCGTCGGGATGCATGGATCTCGCTGGGGGGCTTGGAGCGGGTCCGGTTCGGCGACGCTTCGGATGAGTGCGTGCGGCTGGCGCGGGCGACGCTGCTGGCACTGGCGCTGGTCGGGGATCGGCTGGCGTTCGATCGTCCTTCCGTCTGGCTTCGGTCGGGCTGCGATTTGGTGCGTGTGAGCGAGACGCTGGCGTTCGAGAAAGACGGCGGCGAGGCCGAGGAGTTCACGCTCTCGGCGGGAGAGGCGATCGAGATCTTTCACGAGCTGCGTGACCGGACGGCGGCCAGCGGACTGGTGATGGAGACCGGGACGATCGGGCTGACGCCGTTCAAGGGGTTGGCGGATGCGCTCGAGCATGCGGTGACCAAAGCCGTCGCCGAGGGCTGACCGGTGCCGCTGTCGATTGTGGTGCGGCTCCGTGATGGTCGCTATGACGCGGGTGGGTCTGAGCAGCACCTTCCTGAATGGCCTCCTCATCCGGCCCGGGTCTTTTGCGCAATGGTCGCCTCCGTAATGGCGGAGGAAGATTGGGACGCGTTGCGGTGGTTGGAGAACGCTGGTGCACCGCAGGTGTGGGCGGCGCCGGGCTATGCCTCAAAGCGCCGTGAGGGGTTTGTGGTTACCAACGTCACCGCTGGCAAGGGGACGAGCCAGCATCAGTTGGGTCGGACTGCCCAGGCCAAGATCAGGATGAGTGCTGAGCCCGAAAGTGACGAGTTCGCTTTCGTCTGGCCGACTTCCTCCCCCGCGTCGACCACACTCAGGGTCTTGAGGAGTTTGGCGCGCCGGGTGCCTTACTTGGGGCGTTCGACATCTCCGGTGACCTTGCAGGTACTGGACGAGGTGCCACCGATGCGCGCCGAGTGGACGACGTTGGAGCCGGCGCAGCCCAGCGACCCGAACACCATTTTGCTTCGGGCGCCTTATGGTGGCTATGTCGATCGCCTCCGTCAGATATACGCGGAAGGCGGACGGTCCTGGGAGGCGAACCTGGACTGCATTAAGCCTTACAGCTACCCCAAACAGGCTCCGACCGAGCCGCCGGCGGTCTCCCCTTTCGACGAGTTGCTGATATTCGGTTTCGAATCGGGCACGGTCAAACCTGCCGGCGAGATGTTGTTGGCGGTCACGGAGCGGTTGCGTGCCGCTGTGCTGGATCGGATTGGTACCGACGTGCCGCCGGAGGTCTCGGGTCACGGTGCTGATGCGAGCACCCATGTTGGCTATCTGGCGTTGCCGAATGTGGGTAACCGGCATGCGGACGGCAGGTTGCTGGGGGTGGCGGTGGCCGTTCCGCGGGAATTGCGGCGCCAGGCGTACGCGCGTTTGTGGGGAGCGCTGGTCGAACGGCCGTTGCAGCGTCTGACCTTGCGACGCAATCAGGTCCTGAAACTGGATTACCTACCGTCAACGGCGTTGACGTGGGGGCTGCAAGCTGAGCGGTGGACGGCTGCGGGTCGTGGTGGGAGTCCGTCCTGGGTCACGGCCACGCCGATGATGCTGGACCGTTTTCCCAAGAGGGCCAGAGGCGACGATGGGGTGATCAAGGAGGTCGGCCGGTCCTTGGTACGGGCGGGGCTACCTGAGCCGGTGGAGTGGGAGTTCTCACCGGCGGCGATGATTCCAGGGGCGTTGCATCGACCGCGCCGCGACACGATTCCTTCGCACCGCCCCTGCAAGCCGATCGTTCATGTGCGGGTCACCTTCGACCGACCGGTCATCGGTCCCGTGCTGGCTGGGGCGATGAGATATGGGGGGTTGGGGTTGTTCGTACCTGCGGAGGAGAAACCGTATGGTCTTCACCGCTGATGGGTTCGCGGAGTTCGTGTACGAGGTGCACGGGCATCGGCCGTTCCCCTGGCAGCGGGCCTTGGTCGAGCGGGTGCTGCGTGAAGGACGCTGGCCCGATGCGTTGGACGTGCCTACCGGGTTGGGCAAGACGTCCATCATCGACGTGTTCGCGTTCGTGGCGGCGGCCCGTCCCCAGGTTGCGCGGCGCCGGTTGTTCTTCGTGGTGGACCGGCGACTCATCGTGGACGAGGCATACGACCATGCTGCCCACCTCGCCCGCGCGCTACGTGAACCGGCGGGTCCGTGGACGAGGCGGGTAGCCGAGGCGCTGCGTCAGCCCGGCGACTCGATGCCGCTTCAGGTGACACGGATGCGAGGCGGGGTGACGTGGTCCTGGCTGTGGCTCGAGCGTCCTGATCGTTTCGCCGTCGTCGTTGGGACCATCGACCAGGTCGGAAGCCGCCTGCTGTTCCGCGGTTACGGGGTCGGTGAGCATCTCCGCTCCATCGACGCCGCCCTGGTCGGGACCAACAGCCTGATCGTTGTTGATGAGGCGCATTTGGCCGCGCCGTTCGAGGCGACTGTCCGGGCATTGCGGGCCCACGAATCCGGCGGGCCGGTCCCTACGCTGATCACGATGTCGGCCACCACGTCCGGTGCCGACGACGGCCGTGTTCACCGGATCAGCGGGGATGACGAGGCCCACGAGGTAGCGGGTCGGCGGCTTCGAGCCGACCGTCGTCTCCATCTGCTACAGCCGCGCGTGACCAAGAACAACGCCTCTTCGGCCATTCCCGGTCTGTTGGTGGCATGGGCCACCGCCCTCGCCGGTTCCGAAGGCTCGGGCGCGGTGGTCGGCGTCATTTGCAACACCGTTGCCCGGGCACGGGCGGCTTTCGAGCAGATCCCCGACTCCCGCTTCGATCGGGTGTTGCTCACCGGCCGAACCCGCCCGCTGGACGCCGCCTATCTGCTTGACCGGTACTACGACCGCATACGGGCCGGTCGCGCCCGGGGAGATGGGCGGCCCCTCATCGTGGTGGCCACCCAGACGATCGAGGTCGGCGCGAATATCGACCTTGACGTGCTGGTGACCGAATCGGCTGACCTGGCCGCGATCGTCCAGCGTTTGGGGCGCCTCAACCGGCTCGGTGACCGCGACCGTAGCCACGCTGTGGTCGTCCACGACTCCAGCACCGGGACCGAGGACCCGGTCTATGGGGCGGCTCGGCAGGCAACCTGGTCCTGGCTCTGTGAACAGACCGAACCCATCTCGCGGAATAAGCCCGGAGAACTCGGCGATGGCCTTCCCGTCCATCCGCTGGCGCTGCGGGCCCTCACCGGTGCCCTTTCCGAGCAACGCAAGGTCACCATGCGCGCAGAGTCGAGTTACATCCCGGCACTGACCGAAGACGTGTTGGACGCCTGGACGAGGACCTCGCCGGCCCCACACCCGGACCCGCCGGTCGCTCCATATCTGCACGGCCTACGGCGAGGGCAGCCCGACGTGTCGATCGTGTGGCGCTCCGGTTTGCCCGACGATCCCTCCCGATGGGGCGAGGTGTTGCAGGCCGTCCCGCCTACAACCGAGGAGGCCGTCGACGTGCCGCTCGCCGCCATCCGTCGGTGGCTGGGCGGACAGGGGGACACGGCTGTCTCGGCGTTGGAGGGCCAATTCGACGATCTCCCACTCCCCACGGAAGAGGGCCTGATCGGCGTTCGTTACCACGGTCACGACCGCACGGTCGTTCCGGTCACGGTCCTTGACATCAACCCCGGCGACACCATCGTCGTGTCCGGTGATCGGGGCGGCTGCGACCGCTATGGTTGGCACCCCGCATCGAAAGAGCCCGTAACCGATCTCGCCGATCTCGCCGAACGACGCGGACACCCCCTCCTGCGCATTCGTCCCGAACTCTTGGACACCTTGCGCGATTACCACCCCGATCTTTTCGCCGCCTTCGCAGACCTGATCACCTTGATCAGCGACGCCCAAGACCCCCCGCCACCGGCATCGATTCGTCGTGCACTCCCTTGCCCTGACAACGATGCCCTGCCGTTCCTTCGGAACCTGCAGACGCTGAGTGCAGGCTGCACACTGGTACCCCTCGCCGAGCTGGGGGAACGCCTCCCTGTTCTGCTTGCGGGACGAGGCGGCGGACTTCGCGGCGACGAAGGATCACTGGAATCCTCTACCGCCGCACAACAGATCGGCCTGGTCGAACATCAGGAGGCCGTAGCGGCACGCGCCGAGGAATTCGCCCGCAACCTCGGCCTTCCGGAGCCCCTCCGCGTCGTGGTCACCGCCGCCGCACGTCACCACGACGAAGGCAAGCGCGATGAGCGGTTTCAGGCCATGCTGCACCAGCGTCCGCTACGCGCCTTCTTGCCGGGCGGTCCGCTGCTGGCCAAGTCCGGGATGGACCCGGCCGACCGTGCCGCATTCCGACGGGCCCGTATCCTGGCCGAATACCCCGCAGGACTCCGCCACGAAGCCCTATCGGCCAGAATCGTCCAAGCCATTGGACCCGCCGACGACCTGCTGATCCACCTGGTCGCCGCCCACCACGGCCGTGGCCGACCCCTGCTGCCACCCACGCACGATCCAGCGCCCGGCACCGTTCGCATTGATCACAACGGCACCAAGGCCGAACTGGACGCAGACCACACCATCGACTGGGACGGCCCTCGCCGCTTCCACGAACTCAACCGCACCTACGGCCGCTGGCACCTGGCGCTCCTGGAAACCATCGTTCGACTGGCCGATATCTGGTGCTCCGAACACCCCGACGAGAACACCCCATGACCGCGATCGAACTACCCGCTCTCGACGGCCGCGACCCCCTGGGCTTTCTCGCCGCCCTCGGACTCCACCGGCTCCTGACGAACGAAACAGGCACCCAAGTATCACTGAGCTTCTCCGACCGGACCGCAAAAGCCATAATCCACAGCGACATCGAATCCATCGACGCCATTACCGCGACACTGAACAACATCGTCGCCCGCGCAGGCGACGCCACCGCCATCGTCGATGTTGACGACCGGTTCCCCTTGGCCAAACCGAAAAAGTCCGCGGCCGCCAGCCAAGGAGCCGGACAGAAAGATCCCATGCGGGTGCGACGGGACGAATACCACGCGCTGGCCGACCGCATCACCGAGCTGGGTGACGAGGCCAAAGGCTGGTTCCATTGCCTCATCACCGACTTGGCAACCGACGCCCAACAACGCGTCGCGCTCACTCCCTACTGTGCCCCTGTCGGGCAACAAAGCCTGCGCTCCTTCTTTGCAACCCCCCTCCAAGAGGTCCGCAAAGACCCCTCTTACCTGCGCGAAGCCCTCACCGCGTGGAGGCGCGTCGACAAGTTCACCGGCGAGTACCTCGATCACCGCGTCATCCGAAGCGCCGCCGACCACCCCAACGGAGTATCGACAGAGGCCGGCGTCCCCGGCGCCACCTGGCTCGCTACCCAGGCGCTCCGCCTTCTCCGCATCTCTGGCGACGGCGAGCACGTCACCGCCACCCTCTGGCACCGGCACCAACGCCGCAATCTGATGCTTTGGCCCCTGTGGACCGAACCACTCGACCTACAAGCAGTAGCGACCCTGCTCGACCACCCTGCCATCAACCCCGAACTCGATCGAACGACCCTCCACAACATGAACGTCTTCACAGTCGCCGCTGCAGAACGAACACAGCTCAGAGGCCCCAAAAGCGCCCGCGTGCTCGTACCGGCCAAAACGAACTGGTGAGCCCAGCAAGCCTTCGAGTGGCAGCGGCGAGGTTCAAATCCCACTTCGGAACCACCAGTGCCCACACAAACCCCGGGAGGTTCCGAAGTGCATAGCGTTTGTCAGGGGCACAATTCGGACAGTCACTTCGATGAAGACGGTCACTTACGGTCATCATCGCAGGTCAGTTGCCCAACACCGGCCCTCGTCAGCCGGTCCTCATTGCGGGATAGAGTGCGCCGGTATCGCGGCCGGGTACGACCACGCAACACCGGCCCTCGTCAGCCGGTCCTCATTGCGGGTCGGCCCGCTGCCTGCGCCGACGCAGGTGGAGGAGACAACACCGGCCCTCGTCAGCCGGTCCTCATTGCGGGCGAACATCCGGCCTGACAGCAGAACCTCGATGGCATCAACACCGGCCCTCGTCAGCCGGTCCTCATTGCGGGGAGTGGGTGGCCCGGATCGTGGCGCAGGCGCATGAAGCCAACACCGGCTCTCGTCAGCCGGTCCTCATTGCGGGCAGGTGCTCATGGCGTGGGGAGTCGCCGCCGCCAACGCCAACACCGGCTCTCGTCAGCCGGTCCTCATTGCGGGTTCGTCCTCCGCCCGGTCCGCTGGTACGCGATGGCGACCCAACACCGGCTCTCGTCAGCCGGTCCTCATTGGGGGGCTTTCACCCACGACGGCACCGGCCTGCTCGTCGGCCCCAACACCGGCTCTCGTCAGCCGGTCCTCATTGCGGGGTGGTCAACACCGTCTTCAACAGCGGCATCGTGCGGCTCCAACACCGGCCCTCGTCAGCCGGTCCTCATTGCGGTTCTGCGCGGCTGAGCCAGTGTGCGACCAGTCCGTCCAACACCGGTCCTCGTCAGCAGGTCTCATTGCGGGCTGACCAGGATGACCGAGCACGCGCCCCGTGCCCTGCCCACACCGGCCCTCGTCAGCCGGTCCTCATTGCGGGTCTTGCGCGTAGGAAAGAGGTGTGGCCTCGCTGTCCCAACACCGGCCCTCGTCAGCCGGTCCTCATTGCGGGCTGGGAACTACCAGGCGGAAAGGTCGACCCCGGCGACCAACACCGGCTCTCGTCAGCCGGTCCTCATTGCGGGTACACGGGGTACGCGCAGCGGCGGGCTGATCACCGGTGGTGCCAACACCGGCTCTCGTCAGCCGGTCCTCATTGCGGGCCCAGCGCCCGGCCCGCCTGCATCGACAGGTCCCCCCCAACACCGGCTCTCGTCAGCCGGTCCTCATTGCGGGGCGGCCGGGGGATGCGGATGCTCACGCGGCCATCACCCCAACACCGGCTCTCGTCAGCCGGTCCTCATTGCGGGTTCACCGGGCTGACCGGGATCACCTCCGCGCTCGCCCAACACCGGCCCTCGTCAGCCGGTCCTCATTGCGGGCTCTCTTCCTCCTCCCATGGAGAGTGCTGTGACATCCAACACCGACCTTTGTCGGCCGGTCCTTATTGCGAGTCCTGATTTCTCCATCTCCGTTGCGGGGAGGACTCCGTGCCAAAACCGGCCCTCGTTGTCCGAATTGTGGCTGGCAGCCATCTTCATGCAAAGCGACGAGCGACCTTTGCTGAGGTCCGGGTGTAGGGTGAGCCGTTCTTTGTGAAACCGTTCGTATCCTGTAGCAGCCGGTGCTTATTGCGGGGGCGTCACCGTGCCTATCGTGGCAGGTGAAGTTAGCCTGCCGATCGTAGCGTTGCGTACTCACACACGCTATTGGCGTTCATGGGCCGGCTGGCAAGTTGAAATGGCATTTAGCTTTAGCGGACCTTGTTGTCTCTTGTGTAGGCGATAGCAGTCCGAAATTGTAGAGATTGTCCTCTATGGTCTGAATAGTGTTGTAGGAAGATTTACCTTTGCCGCGCCGCGAGGTGTAGGCAGAGAGCCAGACTAGGTCTACGATCGCTCATCGTTGTGCTCGAAGCGCAACATGCGAATGATCAAGTTTGCGAAGGTGAAACTTGTCTGGTGCTAGTACGCGAGTGGCGCATCGTTTCTGCTGGGTGGGGGTCGCGGTTGCGTCGTTGTTCTGCTCATGCTGTGGCGGTGGCCCGGATGCTGTTGCATTGCCTTCCATGACAGATTTAGGAACGCTGCCGCCGTCGTCGGCTGCGACCGAAGAGGAAATCGTAGTTGCCTCCTATGTGAAGTTCGTTGCGATGCTGGATCGAGCGGATTCTCTGCCTGCTGAGTCTCGCAAGCGGGAACTCGCTACGGTCATGGTGAATCCTCAGTTGTCGCGGGTGCTGCGGCGGGTGGATGAAATGAAGAGTCAGAATATCGCGACTTACGGTCACATTGTCGTGCACGTTAAGAGCGTACAACTCACTGCGAGTGGCGCCGCCACAGTTTACGACTGCCAAGACACCCGTAACGCGGGGCTTCTGAACTCCGTTTCGCAGAAGAAGATAAATCGTGGAATCGAGCAGGAGCGTACCAAGGCATTGCTAGTGAAGGGTTCTGATGGGCAGTGGCGGGTCAGCAAGTCGACCACGCTCGGTGAAGGGTGCTGACGAGTGGAAGTTGTTGCTCCCGTACTTGGAGCCGGGATCCTTATTTCCGTTCTCGCGTCGGCTCCGCTGGACCCTCTACCACCAGGCATGAACTCCTACGGCTACAAATATGGCGCCACTGTCGGCGGCGTACCAGCCCGTGGTGGGCAAGCTCCAGCCGCTCCGCCGAGGGGGAACGGCGTGGACACGCTTCCGGAACCGAGGCCCCGTAGTTGCCAGGAGTTGAGTGAATACGTGCAGGTGGTCTGCTCAGATGAGCCTGACAAGGGTGACGACGCGGTCTCGCCAGCCGCGCTCGCGTTGACCAAGTGGGCGAATATGCCGGTTCCGAAACCGGTGGTGCGAACGGCGCCGCCGCGCCAGAGCAGTGGCCTAGTGGGGTTGCCGGAGTGGTTCTGGGTAACCAACTGGCATCCGTTGAACGGTCGTGTCTCGGCTCGGAACGTATGGGTTGAGGTCACTGCTCGTCCGCAGAGCATGACGATCACGCCAGGACCTGAGCCGGTTGTTCGATGCTCTGGGCCTGGTACTGCCTATGACAGGTCACGGTCGGCTGCGTCGCAGCGGACCGATTGCTCGTACACCTTTGCCCGGGCTTCGATACATGAGCCTGGCGGGGCTTATCGGGTGCGGGTGACTGTGGTGTGGGGCGGTACATGGCGGGGGTCTGATGGGTCTGGTGGTGTGCTTCCGCCGTTGAGTCGGTCGACGACTTTCCGGTTGCGGGTCGCCGAGGCGCAGGCGCTGTACGGATGAGGGCCGGTATGAGGACCAGTGGTCGATCGTTGGCGGGAGCTGCCGTTTCGAAGGTCGGGGGCGGGGCCGGTTCTGTATCGTCCGTGCGGTTGGCGCGGCAGCGTCGCCCCGGGGTGATCGCGGCAGCGGTGATGTTGCTGGTGCTGGCCGTTGCGACCAACGTGTATCTGTTTCGCTCTTCGGGTGAACGAGTGTCGGTCGTGCGGGTTGCGCGTGATGTCGCGGTGGGGCACGAGGTCGTCTCGGCTGATCTGGACGTGGCGCGGGTTGCGGTGGCGCCGGGTGTGGCGGTGGTTCCGGGGCGGCAGCTTGGGCAGGTGGTGGGGCGGCGCGCTGCGGTGGGGTTGCGGCGGGGGACGCTGTTGGCGGCTTCGCAGTTGACGGTGGAGCAGGGTCCTCCGGTGGGGCGGGCGTTGGTGGTCGTGCCGTTGAAGTCTGGTGTGGTGCCGCCGGGGTTGGCTGCGGGGTGGGGTGTTCGTGTGGTGTTCACCTACGGCACCCAGGGGCAGGGGCCCGTGACCGGGGCGGCGCACGGGCGCGCGCAGATCACTCGCCTGCGGGATGTGGCCGCGGTGGTCGATGGGGTGGAGGGGCCGGACGCCGAGGGCGTCATGTCGGTGTCGTTGATGGTGCCCGATGCCGATAGCGGCGCGGTGGCGCGGCAGGCGGCCGCCGGGATGGTCGTTCTCGTGGTGACGGCGAGGCGGGGCTGATCATGGCTTTGTACTGTGTGGTTTCGGCGGGCGGGTCGCCGGGTGTGACCACTACGGCGTTGGGCTTGGCGATGACGTGGCCGGGCAAGGTGCTGCTGGCCGAGTGCGATCCGATGGGGCGGCGTGTGCTGCCGGGCTTCTTGGCGGATCGGCTCGGTGAGGCGGTCGGTCCGGGTCTGCTTGGTTTGGCGATGGCCGCCGAGGGCGGGGCGCAGGGTCGGCTTCCGGTTGAGGATTATGTGCTTCGTCTCCCCGGTGAGGGCTCGGTGGAGCTGTTGCACGGGGTTCGTGATCCTCGGCACGGGATGCGTCTGGGGTCGTTGTGGGGGCGACTTGCTGAGGTGTTGGCGGAGCGGTCGGGTGATGTGATCGCCGATCTTGGGCGGATCGGTGGGCGGGACACGCCGGATGATTTGTTGAGGGCGGCGCGGGCTGTGGTGGTGGTGTTGCGGCCGACGCTGACACAGGTTGATCTCGCCGGGCCGCGTCTTGACGCCTTGGCGGGTCTGGTGGGTGATCGTGCGTCTGTCGGGTTGTGTCTGATCGCGGACGGGCCGTACAGCGCGGCGGAGGTCGAGCGTGTACTCGGGGCGCCGGTGTTGGCCGAATTGCCGTGCTCGCTTGCCGATGCTGCGGTTCTGTCCGATGGTGCTCGGCCCCGACGGTCGTTCAAGACCTCGCTGCTTCTGCGGTCGCTCACATGTCTTGGACGCCGTATCCGTTCGACCGCCGACGCGCCGTCCCCAGGTGTTGGCGGCGAAGACTTGGCGGTCCTGTCGGGTGTTGGTTCCATCGGAAGGGGCAGACGGTGAGTGCGCCGGGATGGGCGTCCGTCAGGCCGGTGGGAGCCGCCCACGCTGATGCGGTGTCCGTGGTGGACGAAGCGCAGGTGTGGGCGGCGGTCCGTGAGGTGTCCGGGCAGCTCGTGGATGTCTTGGGCGACGGTGTCGACCGGGCTCGGGCACGGCAGTTGATCGACGCGCAGGTTCAGGCGTGGTCGCATGGGCTGTTGGCGTCCGGGCGGGTGATGTCCGGGGAGGCGTTGCGCGATGTTGCCCGGCTGGTTTTCGACCGGCGGTTCGGGCTCGGGCCGTTGCAGCCGTACCTGGACCGGTCCGATGTGGAAAACATCGTCGTCAACGGCTGTCGGCAGACCTGGATTAGTTACACCGACGGCACCAAGCGGCCGGGGCCACCGGTCGCCGAGACCGATGAGGATCTCGTTGAGTGGGTCCAACTTCTGGCGCGCCGCGGGAACACGGGACGGGAGTTCTCCCATGCCTCGCCGTTGTTGGACGTCGCGCTCTCCGATGGTGTCCGGTTGGCCGTGGTGGGTTGGGTGTCCAGGCGCCCGCATCTGGCGATTCGGGTGCATCGGCTGGTCGATGTCACCCTGCGGCAGCTCACCGAGCTCGGCACCCTGACCGAGCCGCTGGAGGCGTTCCTAAAGGCGGCGATCCGGGCTCGGCGGAACGTGATCGTGTGCGGGGAGGTCAACACCGGTAAGACGACGTTGGTGCGTGCGTTGGCCAACGAGATTCCGCCCGAGGAGCGGGTCATCACGTTGGAGAGCGACTTCGAGTTGTTCTTGGACGATCCGCGTCTGGCGCACCGGCATTACGACGTCGTCGCCCTGGAGGCCCGGCAGGCCAACGCCGAGGGCGCGGGTGAGGTCCGATTGCAGGAGCTGGTGCCTGCGTGTCTGCGCTTGAATCCCGACCGGGTGATCGTGGGTGAGGCGCGGCACGGGGAGCTGGCGCCGATGCTGGAGGTGATGTACTCCGGGGCGCGCGGCTCGATGTGCACCCTGCACGTCCACCGGCCCGAGCACGTGTTCAGTCGGGTGGTCCAGCTTGGGCGCCGCGCCGACCTCGGTCTCGGGGCCGATGACGTGCACCTGATGTTCGGGCTGGCCGAACCCTTGATCGTCTACCTGGAGCGGGATCAGGCGAGCAACGAGCGGTTCGTGTCGCAGGTGATGGAGATCGGGCCACCGGCCGACTCGGTGGAACCGACCCGCAATCTGATCTTCAGCCCGGGGTCGGACGGGCGAGCCACCCCCGCGGGTGGGCACATCAGCGCCGCCCTTCTGGGGGAACTCGCCGCGCAGGGGTTGGACCCGGAGTTGTTGAGGCCCGGCTCTGATGTGGGGGGCTGGTAGCGGTGAGTGTGCTTGCGGCGCTGGCCGGCCTGTGCGCCGCCGGAGCCGTCTTGATGGTCGTCGCCGGGCTGCGCGGAACCGAGCCGGGGGAACGGCGGGTGCGTCCGCCGTCGCGGTTGCGGTTGCTTGTGCGGTCGTCGGCCTGGCCGAGGCGCCGTAATCGATTGCTCGCCGCTGCTGTGGCGGCGTTGGTGGTGCTGTTGCTGTCCGGGTGGCCGGTCGCGGCGTTGGCTATGGGGGCCGGGGTGTACGCGGTTCCGCCGATGCTGTCGGGACGGGCGGCTCAGCAGCGGATAACGCGGCTGGAGGCCCTGGCGCAGTGGTCGCGGCGGTTGGCGGAGATGATGGGCGCCAGCCGTGGTCTGGAACAGGCGCTGGCTGACAGTGCTCGTATCGCGCCCGAGGCGATTCGCGAGCCGGTGTCGGTGCTGGCGGAACGGCTGAACAATCACGCCAACACCGAGCAGGCGCTCCGGGTGTTCGCCGACGATCTGGACGACCCGATAGGTGATCTGATCGCCTGCGCGCTGGTGTTGGCCGCGCGTCGGCGTGGTCCTGGTACGCGGGAGGCGTTGCGGCTGCTGGCCGACGCGGTGGAACACGAGGTCCTCGTCCGCCGGGACGTCGAGGCCGAACGCGCCGGGTTGCGTACGATGCTGGTCGTCATCGTGGCGTCCGTGGTCGTCCTGAGCGTGCTGTTCGCCTCGTCGCAAACGTTCGCCGCCCCGTACGGCACCGCGCTGGGGCAGATGGTACTCGCGGTGGTCGCGACGATCTACGGGGCCGGGCTTTGGTGGATGCGGCGGTTGGCCGTCCTGTCGACCGGCGCGAGGTTCCTGCACACCAACCGCCGCGCGCCCGCCGAGGAGGGGGTCGGGGCGTGACCGTGCTCGCCGCTGTTGCCGGGTGCCTGGGCGCCGTGGGCGTCATCATGCTCGTCGGCGAGCTGCGGCCCGCGCCTCCTCGTCTGGATGCCGCGTTGGCTCGCATCCAGCCCGTGCCGAACTCTCCACTGCCGGTCGAGCGGGTGAGCACACGCGACGGTGTTGGACGGTGGTTGGCCCAGCATGTCGCCCGTCCGGCGGGGCTGCTGGCGTTGCCCCGGACCGATCTGGCGTTGCTCGGACGTTCCGTCGAGCGGTTCATGCTCGACAAGCTGACCCTGTTCATCACCGGGCTCCTGGTGCCGCCGGTGTTCAGTGGCCTGGTGGCGTTGGCCGGGGGCTCACCGGCGTGGATGTTCCCGGTCGTCGCCGGGCTCGCCTTGGGGGCGATTCTGTGGCTCGTCCCGGACTGGAACGTACGGTCCCAGGCTCGTCAGCGTCGCCGCGACTTCCGGTATGCCTTCACGTCCTACCTCCAGCTCGTCGTCCTGGAACGCGAAGCGGGCGCCGCGTTGAACGCCGCACTGGAGAACCCGGCGAAGATCACCGAGGGGTGGCCGTTCCGCCGTGTTCACGAGGCGTTGACGCGTGCCCGGCACGGACAGCAGCAGCCATGGCGGGCCCTGGCCCGGCTCGGCGAAGAGATCGGCGTCCGTGACCTGATCGACCTCGCGCACACGGCGGAGATCGCCGGGAGCGAGGGCGCGAAAATGCATGACGTCCTGGTCGCGAAGATCACCTCCATGCGGCATGAGGCGTCCGCCGCCGCGCGGTCTGAGGCCAACTCCCGCACCACCGCCATGTGGGTGCCGACCAGCCTGCTCATGCTCGGATTCGTGATCCTGGTCGGCTTCCCGTTCTTCTCCAAGCTCCTGGCGTCCGGCTGAGCGCCTGAACTTCAACACAAACGCATCGGGGGACCATGAACACGCTCGATACTGCGGCGCTTCGCGTCGCGTTTGCCGTCCACGACCGAGGCCGACGGCTCGCCGCCCGTTTGCGGGGCCGGGGCGACCGGGGCTCCGGGGTCGTCGAGACAATCATCATCGTCGCTGGCTTCGCCGGGCTGGCGTTCGTCGTGTACCTGGCGGTGTCGAGCAAGGTGCACGCCTGGATCAACAAGATTCCTGGTGCCAGCGGGCCATGACGGCGCCCGAACGAGGTCGAAGGCGAAGCGACAAGGGGTCGGCGACCGTCGCCACGGCCATCACCTTTCCCGTCGTGGGGCTGCTTTTCCTGGCGCTCGTGCAGGCGGTGATGGTGTCAGTGGCCCGGGACGTCGCGCAGTCGGCCGCCGAGGAAGGGCTGCGCGTTGCCCGCGCCCGCCAAGGCACGTTCGCCGATGGACGGGCCGCCGCGGCGTCCTTTGCCCGCGACGAGCCCGTCCTGCAAGGGCCCACTGTCACGGTGTCCGGCGCCAACACCGTCGTTGTGCGGGTCACCGGCCGCGCGCCGACGTTGTTGCCTGGCGTCAACATCACCGTGTCCAGGACCGTTCGCGGTGCGCGTGAACGGTTCACCACCCCAGGGTCGGCGTGACCGTGCGAAGGAGAACGCCCGACGGCGAGGGCCGGGACGCGGGTAACGCGGTGGTGGAGACCGCGATCCTCGCGCCGGTGTTCCTCACGTTCCTGGCGGGGTTGCTCGTGGTGATGCGGGTGACGCATGGCAGTGCCGTGGTCGCCCAGGCCGCCGCTGACGCGGCCCGGCAAGCGTCCATCGCCCGCACCGCACGTCAGGCGCGGGCCGAGGCGCACGCGAGCGCCATGTACACCTTGCGTGACCGGGGTCTGCGCTGTATGCCGTCCGTCCATCTCGATCTGTCCGGCTTCAATCGTCCGGTCGGGCAACCGGCCACGGTGTCCGCGCAGGTGACCTGCGTTATCCAGCTCAGCGACGTCGGGTTGCCTGGGATGCCCGGTACTCGGACGGTCACCAAGATTCATCGGTCGCCGATTGATCCTTACCGGGCGGCTCGATGAGCGTCGGTACGTCGATACGGCGACGCCTGCGCGTACTCCGGCGGCCGTCCGAGTGCGGAAGTGTGAGCGTCTTCGCCGTCATCATCACGTTGGTCGTCGTGGTGTTCTTTGGTGCCGTCGTCGACTTCGAGCAGGCTCTTGAAGCCCGGCAGGACGCCAACACCATTGCCCAGGAAGCCGCCCGTGCCGGTGCCGGACACGTCGACCGGGACCGTGCCTACAGCCGCGGGCAATTCGTCGTGGACCAGGAGTCTGCGGTTCGAGCGGCGCGGTCCTATCTGCGGGCCAGTGGCCACAGCGGCACCGTGACCACGGTTGGACGACGCACTATTCGCGTCCACGTCTCCATTACTCGACCTGCGCGGTTCTTGCCGGTGATCGGGATATCCACCCTTCACGCCGAGGGCACCGCGACCGCGATCCTGACCACCGGAATTGAAGGACCCCCGCCGTGACCGACACCGGGCGCCGTTGCTTCATCGACTTCCTGCGCGGACTCAGCGCACTCGTGGCCTTCGTGTTCCTCCTGATCGGGTTCCCGGTCGCCATGTACGCCATGGGTGGTTCCCCCATCCCAGACCGTGTTCCGTCATGGGAGGAGATCAGCGCGACTCTAATGCGGCAGGACACCGACCAGAGCGTCTTCCTCACCACGATCATGTACGTCGGCTGGGGAGCGTGGTGCCTGTTCATCGTCACCGTCTGCGCCGAGGTGATGAACTATCTGGCCGGACGATCCAGGTCCCCAATGCCGCGACCGGTCCGGCCGGTGCAGCAACTGGTCCGAGACCTGATCGCCACGGCAGCGCTCACCTTCACCGCCGCCGCGTCCCTCGCCACCTCTGCCTCCGCGGTGCCGCACGCGCAGGCCGCCACCGGCGTCCATGTCGCAGAACCGGAACCGGGTGCTCGGCAACGTCCGGTGCCGGGTGAAGGCACGCCTTCGCAGGGACCGGCCGCACCCAATTGGACTCCGCTGTTGGCCGACGAGCCCCCGCCCACCCCGAAGCATGACCCGCGCCATAGGCGAGACCACATCGTCAAACGTGGCGAAACCCTCTGGAGTCTTGCCCGTCGTACCTACGGTTCGGGCGCCCTCTACCTCAAGATCTTCAAGAGCAGTCGGGGCATCGATCAACCCGCCGGAGTGCCCGCCCTCACCGATCCCGACGTTCTCTACCCCGGCCAGCGCATACGGCTTCCGCGAACAAACTCACCCGCCGACGGGCGCACACCGTCGCGAACGGCCTCGTCCCGTCCGGGAGATGCCGAAGACTCGACCGGGCGGGACGAGGCGAGCGATACCCGAGCACCAACCACGCCCGGATCGACGTCCAAGAGGGCCACGGCATCGGAGGTGCCGAGCCCGATCGTGGCACCGCCCGTCGACCCGACACCAGGCAGCCAAGGCGAACCAGACTCGCCATTGGCGATTCCCCTTTCGCCGGGCTCCCGTATCGGTCTCGGGCTCGCCGCTGCGCTCAGCGTGGCCGTGGCAGCCACCCGCCTGCACCGGCGCCGCCGACGCCTACCCGACACCGATCCAGACCCCTCCCAGCGCACCCCCGAATCCCCAATCGCGGTCCCGGTACTCAAAGCCCGGAAGGCGCACCTGGACGACACGGACGCCCGCGAGGCGCCCATCCCGTCCGACGAGGAACTCGTCCGCAAGGATTTGGTGGCCACACAACCGGACGACCTCGTCGTCGGCACCGGCGATGGCCAGGCCATCTCCGTCACCCTGCCGGGCCTCAGCCTGGGCCTGTCCGGAGACGGCGCGCACGCCGCCGCCCGCGCCATCACCGTCGAACTCCTGGCCAAGGCTCACCGCGACCGGGCGGCGGTCCTCATCCCGCAGGCCGATGCACAGGCCCTCTTCCCGGGCGACGACATCACTCACCTGTCCACGGCACTCGAGGGCTTGATCATCACACCAACCTTGGACGAGGCCATCGGCCATCTGGAGACGGAGCTACTGCGCCGCGGCCGGGTGCTGGAGATGACCGACCAGCCCGACGTGCCCACGTTGCGCACCAACGATCCAGCCGAACCCCTGCCGACCATGCTGCTGGTTGCGTCAGTCCCCCCGAACAAACCCACCGTGCAGGCCCTCGCGGGACTCGGCCGCCGACACTGCATCGGCGTCCTCTCCCTCGGTTTCTGGCCGTCCGGCACGAGCGTGGAACTCTCCGCCGACGCGACCGTTACGGACGCTCACGGCCCCGACGCCGAGCGTTTCACCGGAACCCAGCTCTTCGAACTGACCACGGCCGACGCCGCAGGAATGTTGCGAACCATCCGAACCGCCACCGGCAGCGAACCGGACGTCGTTCCCTCGCCATCAACAACGGACGCCGCCCCCGAACCGGAAATGCGCGCCACCTCACCCATCGTCCCGCCCCCACGCCCCTCGGACGAGTCCGTGCGTCCACCGGTCCGCCTCAACGTGCTCGGACACGTCGGCCTGCACACCAAGGACGGTCCGATCAGCACCGGGCTACGCCAGCGCGCCCGCGAGCTGCTCACTTACCTTGCCTTGCACCCGGACGGCGTGACCCGCGACCGGGCGAGCGCCGATCTGTGGCCGGATGACAGCCCTGAGACCGTCGTCGCGAAGTTCAACACCGCCGTCGGGAACATCCGCAGCGTCCTCCGCGCCGCTACCGGCCTGACTGAGCCCATGTACGTCATCCACAACGCAGGCCGCTACCACCTCGATCCAGATCTCATTGACATCGACCTCTGGCAACTGACCGCCGCCCTCACCGAGGTCCGGCATGCCGCGGACGACACCGCTCGAATCAAAGCGCTCACGCTCGTCACCGACCGCTACACCGACGAGTTCGCCAGCGGCCTCACCCAACAGTGGGCCGAAGCCCATCGCGAATACCTCCGCCATACGGCCAGCGCCGCCGCCAGTGACCTCGCACGCCACATCCAGGAGGACCACCCGGAGCAAGCGCTCACGGTGCTCGAACAGGCCATCATCTACGACCCCTACTCCGAGCCCCTCTACCAGTCCCTCATGCGGATACAAGCCCGCCTCGACCGTCCTGAAGCCGTCCGCCGTACTTACCAACTCCTCGCGGCACGCCTGGACGACATCGACGCCGAACCCGATGACGAAACTCGTAAGCTCGTGAATCTCCCAACACCCACGTCCAAACGAAACTGACGACAAGGGCCGGCGCACATCGAACGCGTGAACGGCGGCTCCGCGCCATCACCCGGCCGACTCTCGGACCACGAAGGCGCGTTGTCACGACAGAAGGGATGTGATCGGGTATCGGCGTGGACGTCGACCAGTTCTTCAGCTACGGGCCGCGCGCTCCATTCGAAGTACGGAATGTCTTCACTGACCGGGAAGCCCAGATCAGGGACTTTCGTGACCGGTTCGCCCGCCTGACCGAACGGTCGTGGACTGTCGATGAGCTGCTCGACTTCCAACGTCCGGCGTCCAACATCATCACCTTGTGCGGTGAGGGCGGGATCGGTAAGTCCACGCTGGCCAGGCACGTCGCGGGCCTGGCAGTAGGCGGCGAGTTGGAGGGCCTGCCGCGCCATGGCGCGCACGCGGTACTGGACTTCGCCGACCCTGCCAGTTCGAGCTTCGAGGCTGTCTTGCTGCGGCTTCGCGCGGCATTGGCGCCGCTGGCCAGGTCATGGCCCGCGTTCGATGTCGCGTTGGCGGTGTACTGGCAGCGCAAGCACCCCGGCGAGTCGCTAACAGCCTTCCTGCGCAAGGACAACACGGCGGATTCCCTCGGGGTCGCCGACCAGGTCGGCACCGCCGTGGATCAACTCCTTGGCGGGTTCGGCGCGCTGTCGGTGGCGTATCGGGCGCTGAACCTCCTGGGCCGGACAGCCACGCAGAAGGCACGGTTGAAACGTCTGCGGGCCGACCTGCCCGCACTCGATCCGATCTTGTCCGAACAGGACCCCGATCGGATGCTCGGCTACATGCCGGTCCTCCTGGCCGCCGACCTGGAGCGGGCGCGTCGTAAGCGTCCAGCGCTGGCGTTGTGCGTGCTGGACACCTTCGAGAACGTTCAGCGCCTTCCCGCCGAACGCGGCGGTCTGGAGGACCTGGTGTCGCGGCTGGTGTACCTGATGCCGAACGTCGTCTTCGTAGCGGCCGGACGGTTGGCGGTGCGCTGGCACGAAGAGGCCAAGGCCGTCGCGCTCACCTATGGCGGCGAACGCCGCTGGCCGGGCCTGGCTGGACACGACCAGCTCGGCCTGGACGGTTTCGACCGCGCATCGGCCGAGGCGTACCTGACCGCGCGACTAACCGTGGACGGGACTCCCGCGATCGGGCCCGGCATCCGAGAACGCATCGTCGCGGGATCCGGTGGATCTCCGCTCTACCTCGATCTGTCGGCCGGGCTGTTCGGGCAGTACCTCGCACGCGGGGAAGCACCGCCCGCCGAGGCGTTCGGGCTCGGGTTCCCCGAGCTGGTGTTGCGAACAATGCGGGACCTCTCGGCCCCCGACCGTGACCTGCTGCGGGCGGCGGCGCTGCTGGAGGCGTTCGACGAAGACGTCCTGCACGCGGTACTACCCCAGATGCGGCTCCGGCAGATCGAACGATTCGTACAGCGTCCGTTCGTCCGCCAAGACGAGACGGTGTGGCCGCCGTACCGGCTGCACGAGAACCTGCGCCGCAGCGTGGCCGAATGCGACGCCGACACCGACGACGGCTGGACACCGGCCGAACGCGCGCACAACGCCGAACGAGCCATCGAGCACCTGGCACGCGCCGCGTTGACGGTCTGGGACGACGACGCCGACCATCCGGTTCCGTTGGGGGTGCGGAGCAGGCGATGCGTGGCGGCGTTCCTACTCGTCCTGCACGCCGCCCACGAGCACCGGCTGACACCGCGAACGTTGGGCGATCTCGCCTACAGCCTCACCGTGCTCGGCCATTGGCAGGTGCTGGTGTCCCTGCCTGAACTACCAGACTCCCCGGAACTGAATCGGCTGACCGCGGTCGCGCGACTCACGGCACGCGCGGACGTCAACGCCGAGGACCGCTACCAGGCGCTACGCGAGCTGATCGGTGAACCGGAAGGCCCGTACGCCGACTACTACCGGCACGAGCTGGCCAGCCGCGCGCACATCATCGGCAAGGTCGAGGAGGCAGCCGCCCACCTGTCCGGAATCGAGCCCGCGTCCCTGATCGGTGCAAGCGGCCGCTTCGGGCTGGCCGACAACGCGCTACGCCGCAGCGACTACCGCTCAGTCGCGCGGCTGATGGACGGCGCCTCACAAGCGGGCCTCGATCAGGTACGCGCCGCTGACCTGCTCGGCCACACCCACCTGCACAACGCCCGTTTCGCCGAAGCGGCCCAATTCTTCGAGACGACCCTGGACGCGGCCCGCGAAGCCAACGCCCCACTATGGGAAGCGCGCGCACTACGACACCTCCTACTGGCGCTGATGTGGTACGACCCGGACCGCACCATGTCACTGCTCGGCCGGGCCCGGGAGCTGAACGGTTCGGCCGGGGAACCGATCGGCCTCGCCCAGTGCGACATGGCCGAGGCGATGGCCAGCGCCCTTCGCGGCGAGCACCGCGCGGCCGCCGCCCTCCTAGAAGCAGCGGCACGCCGGTTCGGCGAACTCGGCGCCTCCCGTGAGCTACTGCCCGTCGAGGCGCTTCAAGTCCTCCTGGACGCCTCCGGCGGCCGAATGGCGGAAGCCACCCGCACGGCACGAAGCCTGACCGACGACTGCCTCCCCGTGTGGGCACCGGTGACCCGCGCGTGGGCCGGGCTGGACGCCGACTTCACCGCCATCGCCTGGCTGGACGACCCGGACGCGGCCCGGCGCCGCTGGTCACAGGCCCTGACACGGCTACGGAAACGGAGCTGCGGGCCGCTGGACGTCGGCGACCACCGCGCCTTGATCCCAACCGGCCGGGTGCCCGACGCGCTCGTCGAGACGGCGATCCGCGATGCCCTGCGAAGCCCCGCATTCGACGGCCCACGCGAGCCGGTCGACGCGGTGGGGACGCTCGGCACCGACGGTGTCGTGTCGGGCGAGCGGACGGTGGTGAAGGTGCGTCGACGGATGCACGAACGGCTGGAGACCGTCCGCAACTTCGACAAGCTGCGCGCCACGACAGGCATTAAGGCCCCACGACTTCTGGACGCGGGAGCCGCGGGAGAAGCGTGGTGGGCGGTCCTGGAACGCCTCCCCGGCACGCCCGCAGATCACCCCACCCCCGCGCGCCAACGCCAGCTCGGCCGCCAACTGCGCCAATGGCACTCGCAACCTCCCGGCGACGGTCTGCGCCTGGACGACCCCGGTGCCTTGGGCGTCCTTCTGGGCTGGGCCCGATCGACCACCCCAGACACCTACCCCGCCCTCGCCGAGCACATCGCCGCGGCCTGCCGAGGACTCCCCATGACCGCGATCCACGGCGACGTCGCGGTCTGCCACAACACCCTGTTCGACGGCGAGACCCTCACCGGACTACTCGACCCGGGCGCAACCGAGGCCGGGCCGCCGATGCTCGACCTCGCCTGGGCCCTGGCCGTCGACATGCCACGTGGCGCCCAGCCCGGCCCGCTGATCGACGGCTACGGCAGCGACGCCGTCGACCACGACGCCCTGGCCGCGCTGCTGCCACTGATGATGCTGCGACGCCTCATCGACGCCCCGTCCCTGGGCCTCGCCGACACCGACGGCGCATGGCTCACACGATGGCTCCGCGACCACCATCCCGACCTGCTCACCCTGGCCCAATAAGCCCGGCCCGACGGGCACACGCGTACGGAATGTAGTTGTCCAGCACATTCGCGGGCACAGAAAGCCGCCCGCGAAGCTCGTCCTCGTCGTCGCGGGCGTAGAAGCGGTTGAGGCCGTCAAACAGCGCCACCTTGTATCCGGCCGCCAGAACGAGCGGCTCCCACTCCTGGTGACTCGGCTGCGTGGTCAATGGAACGGTCGCCTCAACCACGATCACCCGCGGCCGCCAAACCCTCAGATCGGCCGACCGCAACACGGCGGCCTCCGCCCCCTCCACGTCAACCTTCAACAGGTCGAACCCCGGTTCGGCATACGCGTTCAGAACCGCCTCCAAGGTGACGACCTCGACGCGCAACTCCTCATACCGCCAACCGTCCGCCAGATGCCCCTCCAGAACATCCCTGCGCAACGTGCTAAGCCCACCACCACCAGCCATCCCCGCACCCGGAACGACGCGGAAGAACGACGCGTAACCCGGCTCGTCTCCCACAGCCACACGCAGGTTCACATCACCCGGCCGAGCCCGCTCAAGACGTGCGTGGCGCTCGGGCAACGGATCGATGTTGACACCCCGCCACCCAAGACCGTCCACCAGGTTCTTGGTCAGCGACCCCCTGACCGGCTCGCCGGCCCCAACATCCACAAAGAACCCGCCCCGCTGGCCAGCGAAGGCGCGCATCAGCACAACATCCTCCGCATTCCCCGCGTACGCGATCAAGTCATACCCACTCACCCCGCCAATCTACGGGCCACCTCGCCCCACCCACGAAGAAGCCCAAAGGGCAACGACGAGGTCAACACTCCCGGCGCCTAGTCAAGGGCCATCGGCGGGGGATCAGATAACTCTGGCTCGGACTCAATCGGATTCGTAGCGTCAGTGCTGGTCAACGATTCGAGCAGAAGTTCGGACGTTAAGTCGATTGCCCGGGTTTACGTCTACTCATGGCCTGATCCGGCCAGACCATGACTTCCCATGTCGTCTTGGGTGACAAGTTTAGTAAAAATTCTTCAATCGACTGAGGTGTTGATCAACTTTCGAATGTTTCCTAGCGTCGGTGGCGCGGAGATTCGCTTCGCCGCTCTGTTCAGGAGCGACTTTTGCCGTCCGGTAGTGCTCCGGTCGGCCGCTCCAGGAGGAAACACATGTCAGACCGAAAGTTCCCTCTCGCTGCCACATCCGTCGTGTTCGTCGCGGCAGCCGCCACGGCGGTGGTCGGCAGCACGGTGTCAACAGTCAGCGCCGCCCCTAGTTCTCTCCAGAATCAGATCGACGCCCAGCTCACGGCGCATCCGGGTGGGGTGCAGACCGCACCGAACGAAATTAGCTATCAGGGTGGGAAAGTCACGCTCACCTTTCCCCAGCCCGGTCACACATCTGCCAACCCATGTGCCAAGGGTGCGTACTGCTTCTACGACGGCGCCAACTTCACCGGCCGCAAGCTCACGTTCCGCGACTGCGACAGCACTCAGTTCTTAACCGACTACGGGTTCGGGGACAAGACCTCCTCCTGGACGAACGCCACCAAGCACACCATCGAGGTCTACGACCAAAACGTGCAGCCGTGGAAGTTGTTGTGGACCCAGTATGCGGGTGCGGCGTCGGTAAACGTGGGCAGCGCCGCTGACAACAAGGCGGACTTCTTCAACACCACCTGCTGAGCGGGGGTCCCTGGAATGAAGTTCACCATGTCGTTGGCGACAGCAGTCGCCTGTGTCACGGCGGTTGCCGCCTTCGCCGCGCCCGCCTCCGCCTCGGCCTCCGATGGCGACTACGCTGCTTACCGAACGCACTTCGCGAAGCTCGCGAACGTGCAAGGTGGCGAAGCTCCGACTCCGTCGATCGCTGAGATGCTCGCACGGGAACGCACCCATACCTATGGGGTGGACATGTCCACCGTGGCCCAGCGCGACCCTCGGCTGCCGCGCGCGCAGAGCTGGCGCGACGAGTGCCTTAAAACCAAGATCGAAGATACCAAGGTGGGGGAGGTCAAAGACCGTTCGCACTATTGCAACCACGGCCGCTACTTCCTGTCCACGCTGGACACTCCCGACGGCAAGCCCGGCGTGGTCTGGTTCGACTGGCTGGTCTACGGCGAAGGCAGTGTCGGCGGCGGAAGTCAGCGCATCATCGCCCTCCACCAAGAGCTGATGAACATGCGCTCCGACCCGGACTTCCCGTGGCCGAGGCACAAGGTGATCACTGCATCGATCGGCTGCGACGTGCAGGTTCCCAAGGGCATCGACCCCAACAAGGCATGCCAGGGCACCTGGTTCGCCACCCGCACGCTTTCGGAGTGGCAGTCCAACCCCTACGCGAATACCAAACTTTGGTCGGACGAAAAGGAGCTGGCCGACCCGAAGTGGGAGCCGCAGGTCGGAGAGGAAAAGGTGATGATGGCGGCATTCCAGCCGAAGGTCACCAGTATCGTTCCCTCCCTCAAACCGGGTCCGCAAGCAAAAGTCGACCCCCCACCGGACATCATTAATACGGTGTCGGTAAATGGCTACGCCCGCTTCGACTCGGCGAAGTACCTGTCCACCAGACAAGGCGCCATCTTCCGTGGCGTCGTGCCGCACATCAGTTACGATCCCAGCAAGCCCCGCTGGAAGGAACTCGCTGAGCATATCCGCGACGCCTGCGACAAAGATGGAAACAAGAACACCTATCCGCCGACGACGCAAGCAAAAGACATCCCCGGATGTGACATCGATCATCTCATTCACCGGGTCGCCCAGTCGAAGGTGGGTTGGCCTAAGCCGCAGCCGGGCGCAAATAGCCGACACAAAGAGCGGTACAGAGCCAACAGTAACGCCAAGGACCGCGCCTGCAACGCAAGCACCCCGCAAACCTCTACACCTGGAGCCAAGCAGTGCGACGAATTCCCGTTCGCATCCACCTATGAGGGTGCAGCGCGTTCGGAGTTCCCCACCAGCGAGTTCGCAGGGCTGAAGGGTACGGGAATCGGTAACCAGTTCTCCGTCCGTAAGATCAACGCTCAGCAGAACAACTGGGGAGGAAGTGACCTATCGACCTGGTACAGCAATGACCGCATTCTCGACTGGGCGACCGGTGGGTCAAGTTCCACCAGCGCCAGCGGCCTGATGCGGGACGGCTTCTGGGTACGGATTGGGTCAGTCGACTAGCCCGTCAAGCAAGCCCCCAGGGTGAGCCCTTCCAGGGCTCGCCCTGGGCGTTTCCAATTAACAAAGGGAAGAAATGAACCAGCTATTAAAGATCGCCAGTTTGCTCACCGGCGCCGACCACTACATGTTCGGGTTCGAGGACGAGCAAACCATCGGCTCGTCGGAGCTGCTGCCCGATGAGGGCTCATGGATCGGCTGGGGAGACCATGGCTTGATGATCTCGGTCATCACCGAATTGCCAGAGAAAGAGGTTCGCCTCGAATACTGGGATGGGCCACCTCCCAACCCGGATGGCCATGAGGTGACCGAAACTTCCACGGTGGCTCTACCAACCGGTTCGATCAGCCACTCCATGCTTGCCGGCGGGATCGAGCACGACATCTTTCAAATCCCCCAAGGCCGCTACTTGGTGCGCGTATCGGCATGGGATCGTCAAGCCACCGCTGACGAGTACCGGCAGGCCGGTGAGCGTAGCGACTTCGACCGCACCGATCCCGACTTCGTTGCCGCTTACCAGCGACTCACCGGCAAGGAGAGGTATCTGATCCAGTTCTGGCCGGAGACCTGATGCCGCGGGCCGCTGCCATCGTCCGTAAGCTCCTCATCGCGCTGGTCGGCCTGGCGCTCGCGATCTTCTTGTTGGGGCTCCTGACCAGCTACCCCGGCTGGTTCTTCTTCGTCTTCGCCTTGGCTGTCGTGTCTGGAGCGCCTTATCTGTGGTTCAAGCGCAAGTCTGACTCATCGGAGGGAGAACGCGCACCAAGGGGATGAAGTAGCACCAGGTACCTTAGTGCCTGTACTCGGACCGTTGGGGCGGGCCATACAGATGGACTCCATGGCTTCCAGGACTTGCGCTAGGAGCCCATCGAGGAGCACGACGGGCGAATGCGTGATCGGCCGGTTCGGCGACCGTTCCGCCGGGGCTCGCGGTGCAGGTCGCCGCATCGTCCCGATTCGACGGCGTGTTGGCGGGCCCACCTGATCGTGGAGTCGACCTCCGCATCCCAGGCGATCAACCCGGCGCGGGCGTGTAGGGCAGGCAGGTTCTATGCTCAGGCGCCGTGCGCTGCCAGCTGCGCGCCAGTCCATAGACGCACGCCAGGAACCGTAACACTCGGTCGCGTCCACCACAGCCCGCCAGTGGCTGTAGTAGGTGGGTTGCCGTATGGGTCCGCTCTGACAAGTCGGCTCAGGCGCCGGAAACAGGTAAAAGTGGCCATAGAAACGCCCATTGCCCGTCGGTCAGGTTGTTAGCCACCGGGTCTCCGGTTGTGGGTCAACCTTCGTCGGTAAATCATCCATCGGAGATCTGCCGTAGCTGCTTTCGTGATCGCGCTCGCCGCAAACATGCATATGTACTTCTCGGTTCAGGCGGCGGACTCATCGAACGAACTGATTCGGCGTCCGAGTGTTAGCGGGCTTGACGAACTTATGCGAGGTGTTCCTTAATGGCGGTCGGTCCGCCGCGCTAATTCGCCGCTAATGGAAACGCGGCGGCGGGGCGGCCGGTCAGGAGGATCCAAGGAATGGCGACACTCGATCTCAAATCCGCGGGCCCGCTGCGTTGCGCGTCGATGTCCTGGCGGCGCGCATTTCCGGGGCGGGTGGACCAGATTCCGATGGCGCGACAGTTCGCGATGTTCCTGTTCGCTGAGACCTCGATCGTCTCGGACGTGGGCTTCGTGGTGACCGAGCTGTCTTCGAACGCCGTCCGCCACACCCGGTCGGGCGAGCGCGGGGGCTGGTTCACGGTCGAGCTGGTGGTCGGCGGCCTGGCCTATGTCGGTGTCAGCGACCTCGGCGGCGGCGGATACCCCACGGTGCGGTACGACCCGATCGACGGCCCCCTCGACAATGAGGGCGGTCGGGGCCTACGGGCGGTCTCGCAGGTGGCCGCAACGATGGGTGTCCACGGAAGCCCGAGCACAGGGCACATCGTCTGGGCGGACCTGATCTGTACCGACAACCGGCCGGAGGAACCGGCGCTGGTCACGCCGAAGACCCCGGCTGCGTAGGCGGGACCAGCCTGTCCTTACCAGGCTGGTCCCACACTCAGCTTAAGGGCCAAGCCCAGACCCCGCCCGCACACCGAGTCAAACGCGGGCGGGGTCTTGCTCACTCACGGTTCCGTGGACGGACGAGGCGACCGGGGGTGTGATCGGGGGAGGGACCGGGGGGTTGTCTATGGACGCCCCTGTCTCACACCGGTATCTACGCAGGTCATGGCGCTGATCGGGTGGGGCGACGGTGCGCCCGGATATCCCCCAAAGGGGGCATGGATAGGTGTGGTCGCTCGCCGGGCTGAGACTTCGTCGATCCCCCAAAAAGCAATTCCCTTTCCGCTCCCAAGCCAACCACCAAACCACACCGCACACAGGCCGTCCCCGCGTCGCATCAAGGCGCGGCGACAAGGCGGCCCCGCACCGGGTCGAGGTGACATCCCAAAAGGCCGAGGCCGAAACGCGCGAGCCCGGCGTCGCCAAATTCCGTGATAGGTGCCGGGGTTGGGTGCGCACGCCGGGGCGGCCCGAACCATTAAAACATTGTTTACTTAGGTAAGCCTCTCCAGCCGTTCCGGCTACCAAATTCGTCGGCGCTCCGTGTTGCATTCGCCGCGTCATCGAGAAATGGTCGTCATGGCGGACGACGCCGGGCGGGAAAGTCCCGCCGAATCGGCCGTCATTTCAGGAGGCAAAACAATGGCGAACATCAACACCACCGCGACCCCGGACACGGCCACCACCGCCCCGGCGAACGGCACGGCGGACGGACGGCCGGGCGGCGCGTCCGGGGCCGTCTGGGACGCGCTGAACGCCGCGCCGGACGGTGCGACCGTGGCGGCGTTGGCCGTCGCGTCCGGAACCAGCCGCGCAACCGTAACCAAGGCACTGACGGCGTTCGCGGACGCCGGACTCGCCACCCGGACGCCTGGTCAGGGCACCGGACGGGGCCGCACCCCGGACGTGTGGGCCCCGGTCCCCACCACGGCCGCCACCAGGGCCGCTGACCCCGCCACGGCCGTCCCGACGAACGACACGGCAGGCACCGACGCCCCTACCACGCCGGACGCCACCGGGACGGGCGTCATCTCACCGGACACCCTCGCGAACGCCATGCAGGTGCTGTCAGATGAGGCCGACCGGCGCGCGGCGGCGGCTGAGTCACTGCGCAAGGCGCAGAAAGAGGAGGCCGAACGGCGCGCGCGGGTCGACGCCGAACTTCGTAAGGCCGAACAGCGCGAAACCGCCCGGGTCATCCTGACCGACCTTCTGAGCACGGTCACCACCACCCTCGCCGCGATAGCGGCCGACGACGAGGAGCGCATCACGCGCGGCATGGAAGACATAGCGCGCTACGCCGGTAGCGTCCGCCGCACCAATCGCGCCACCACCGGGACGCGGACGCCACGCGCGACCGGCGACCGTAGCGCGCCGTCACCGTTGCGCCCCCTCGTCGCCGAGCACCTGATCGCCTACCCGGACAAGGAATTCACGCCCGGTGAGATCGCCAAGGTCCTGGACCGGTCATCCGGTGCGGTCGCCAATGCTCTCGACACCCTCGTCTCGCGTGGCGAGGCGGTCCTGACCTGTGAAAGTCCGCGCCGCTTCCGTGCCGCTGCTAGCGCCGACGCGGACAGCGCGAACACCCCGTGAACCGTAGGCGGGGCGGACGGGTAGCGGCCCGTCCGCCCCGTCATGACCCGGGTCTCACGACCCCACCCCAATGCGAAAGAGGCTGTCATGACGAAGGAGACGCTACATGTCCGGTGACGGGACCGGCACGACCTCGCACGACACGGAACACGACGCTTACGACCAGGTGTTCGTCCTGCTCGGTTGGGCGTGGGACGTCGCAACCGCCGCGCGGGCGTCCACCCGCTACACGGTCACGCACGCGCCCGTGTCAACAATCGGCGCGCTCGGCGCACTTATACGCATCGACGCCGATTACGCGGCAACGGTGGACCTGTCCCGACCGCTGTTGGCCGTACCGCTTCCCGGATCGGGAACGCCCCTAGTGATCGACGGATGGCACCGCATACACAAGGCGCAGCGAACCGGCGTCACCGAACTGCCGGTCATCCTCCTGAACGCCGACGACGAACGCGCATGCCGTCTCATGGGCGGCAGTGTCAGGCGCCGCTGGTAGACCGGCAGGGACGGCACACACCGCGCCACGCGCGACAAGGGGCCCGGGTAGGCGGAACGCCACCCGGGCCCCGCACGCGCCGCCGTGGGCGCGGCCCCGCACGCGCCGCCGTGGGCGCGGCCCCGCACGCGCCGCCGTGGGCGCGGCCCCGCACGCGCCGCCGTGGGCGCGGCCCCGCACGCGCCGCCGTGGGCGCGGCCCCGCACGCGCCGCCGTGGGCGCGGCCCCGCACGCGCCGCCGTGGGCGCGGCCCCGCACGCGCCGCCGTGGGCGCGGCCCCGCACGCATCAGAGAACCCCCTGATCTTCGCCGCGCGCCTTCTAGCGAAGATCAGGGGGTTCGAATGTGGCCCCGTCCCTCGCTCGAGTGGGGGAGGAGGGACGGGGCTGAGTTGAAGCAGGACCCATGACTCCCCTCCATGGGTCGACTGCCTCAACTCGGGAGAGGGAGGGCCTGTCACCCCGACAGGCGCCGTCCCTCGTTTGGTCTCACCAGGCGTTGCCTGGAAACATCCTGTGTTTGAGCAGCTTGTCGGTCTGGTCGGCCGCCGCCTTCACGTCTCCGCACGGTGAGAGGTAGCCGAACCTTCCGCGCTGGGCCTCGTGGTAGGCCCACATTCCGCCCGAAACGGCTCGGGCGCTCACGATGGTTCCCACGTGCTTGTGCTGGCCAGGGACGTACACCCAGAGGAACGGCTCCCAGAGTGCGGGCAGGGCGACCGGGACCGGGAACTCTTCAGGACGGTAGAGCCGGATAGCGCGGTAACCCAAGGGTTTGAGTGCCGTGCTGAGCAAGTCCAGGTACTGCACGGCCGTCGATCGTCCGAGGTGCGTGCGCAGCCGTAGCACGCGCCGCTCAACTCGGACGCTCAGCGGTCGAGTTTGGCCCATACGATCTTTCCCCCTTTGCTAATCGGTTGCACGCCCCACTCACGGACTAGAAGTGCCATCATGAGAAGGCCGCGTCCCGACTCCGCGGTTTCCTCAGCCTCCTGAATGACCGGCATATTGGGCCCCTGATCCCAGACGGCCACGACCACTGAGCCGTCATACTCTTCCTCGAAGATCCAGACTACAATTTGTCCGGTTCTGGTGTGTTCGTAGGCGTTAGTTACCAATTCGTTGACGACTGTCCGCCCCACGTAGTCGTCCTCGATTCCGCGGTCGCTGAAGCACTTCGCGAGGAAGTCTCTGGAGTGCCGTGGTGCGTGGAAGTTGGAATCTACGACTAGCTCGTTTACCACGACCCTCCTCCCTGCATCGATCATGGCCAGTCGCCTCCGGGCTCGATTGCGCGCGCTTGGTTGGATTGCGCCGTAACGGCTAGTCGAATCATTGCCGCTGTGGCACGCTGAGTGGTGAAGTGTTCACGATGACCAGCCAAACGCGGGCCGTTCTCCAGAATGGGCTAGCCGTCACTGGTCATCGCTAGCCATCACTGGCCATCAGAAGCCGAGACGCGTGGAAAGCGAGCGTGGAAAGATGCCGCAGCGACCGAGAGATCTCCACCCGTGGGAGTCGCCGGAAGCCCTGTTCGGAAGTGAACTGCGGTACTACCGGGAGGCGGCGAAGATGTCCTGCGCACAACTCGCCAACAAGATCCCGTTCTCGAAGAGCACGATAAGCGCGGTAGAGCGGGCCGAACTCCGGTGCGACCGCAGCCTCGCGGTCGCGGCCGATCCGGTTCTCGACACAGGGAACGCCCTCACCCGTCTCTGGGACGGACTCTTCAAAGGATCTGGAGCAGTGCCCATCTGGTTCTCAGACTGGTATAAGCACGAGCCTGATTCGACACACATCCGCAGCTACCAGCCGCTCGTCGTGGACGGTCTACTTCAGACCCCCGCCTACGCCCGTGCGTTGCTCGACGGAAACGAGGCGGCTGTGGAAACCCGCATGTCGCGGCAGGAGATCCTGGCGCGAGACAACGCTCCTACCCTGCTGTGTGTGATCGACGCATCCGTCCTGTACCGCGATGTCGGTGGATCAGAGACCATGCACGAGCAGCTCATGCACCTCATCGAGGTGTCATCATCCAAGGTGAGAATCCAGGTCGTCCCCAGCATTCAGCACGGCGGTCTCGCGGGTGGCTTTGTTATCGGTACGCTGGCCAATGGTAGCGAGATAGCATATCGAGAGGGTATCCTTCGGGGCGAAACGACCACCGACCGCGGAGACATCACAAGCCTCACGGAGACCTTTGCTCTCATCCAGGCACATGCGTACCCCCTAAGTCAATCCGCGGCTCTGATTGAGAAAGTGGCGAAAGCGAAATGGACCTAATCGACGCCAACTGGCGCAAGGCTTCTCGTAGCGCTGACAACGGTGGCCACTGTGTCGAGGTTGCGAGTGGTGCGAATGCAGTGGCAATTCGCGACAGCAAGGACCCTCATGGCCCCAAGATTCTTGTAAGCCGTGAGAACTTTCGGCGTTTTGCTGAGGCCCTCAAGAATATCTAGTTTGTATGGAGGCCCGAAGCGACGCCGGGAGCCTCATGGTCACGTGTTCGGGCCCGACCCGGCTAAGAAGATCAGATGCCCGGCCGGTCGAAATTTTTGAACGGCACGGGCTGTTCGACTTGCGGTGGTTGGTAGCAAGCCGGATCATGAAGTCCACTGGGTTCATGTCCCGAAACCCGTAACACCACCGTGGGACAGGCTTCGGAGGGCATCCTGTACTTAGAATCCGCCACGTCGTACCCGTGCTCGCCGACCCCGCTAAGCCGTCCACTAGTCCGCCGACCCTCTCTTGATCTTGGCGGCGCCCACGGTGCCGAGCGCCTCGAGCTACATCCATGAGTATTAGGTGTGGTTGTTGTGGCCTTGGCTGATTCGTAGGAGGGGGCGGGTGGTGCCGGTCCAGTCGGGGCGGTTGTAGGGCTCTACGCCGATGGCTGGGCGGCAGGTGGAGCAGCGGGCGGCGATCATTCGGCCGTGTCCGATGACGAGGCCGACGTGGCCGGGGCGGTTGGTGGAGGTGCCGGGGCCGGAGTTGAAGAAGACGAGGTCGCCGGGTTGGGCTTGGTTGTTGGGTACGCGGACGCCGAAGGGCCATTGGGTGAAGGTGGTGCGTGGGATGGTGATGCCTGCGGCTTTGTAGGCGGCTTGGACGAGGCTGGAGCAGTCCCAGGCGTTGGGGCCGGTGGCGCCGAAGACGTAGGGCTTGCCGCGTTGGGCCATGGCGAAGGCGATGATTTTCGCGATGGTCTCGTTGGGTGCGGTGATGGCGGCGGCTTCGGCGCACTCGGCGGGTGGGCTGGTCTCGGTCGGTGTGTTGGTGGTGGGTGTGGTCTTGTACTTGTGGGCGCGGCTGAGGACGTTGTCGACGTAGGTGTTGCTGTGGTTGTAGGCGAAGAGGGCTGTGCGCATCTTGGTTGGTGCGCCGTTGTGGCGGAGGTAGTTGGCGGCTGCGGGGATGGCGTCGGCGGGGTCGTAGCGGTCTTTTCTGCCGTCGTGGTTTCCGTCGACGCCGAAGGCGGTCCAGGTGGCGGGTAGGAACTGCATGGGGCCACCGGCTCCTGCGTGGTTCGCGCCGGAACGGACGCCCGGTGCGGTCGAACGTCCGTGATCGGACTCGACGGACCCGATGGCGGCGAGGATCTCCCAAGGGATGCCGTAGTCGGCTGCGGCTTTGCGGTAGAGGGCAAGGTAGTTGGCGGGTATCCCGGCGACTGGTGGCCCCATGGCTTGCGGCGCGCAAGCGTCGGATGTGGGCGCGAGGCTGGTGATGGCGCCGATGAAGACGACCGCTAGAAGCACGACGGCGATGATGAGTGCGATTACTGGCAACCCGGCTCCTCCGTCTGGGCGGGATGGGTTTCCGGTGATGGCGGTGCGAGCTTGAGGTCGGTCAGTCGGCTGCGGGGGCCGTCCTTTCCCGCTGGGAGCCATACCGGTCCAGCGGGGCCCTCGGTTGTGGTGTTGGCGGAAGTGTGGACGGCCGTGGCGACCGGGATCGGCGGTGTTCCCAGTAGGACGCGCAGATGGGCTTCGCGGCGGGCGTTGGGAAGCCAGAACAGGACTGGTGTCGTTATGCCGGTGGCCTCGGTGAGGGCCTCGTAGCCGTTGAGTTTGGCGGCGACTTTGGCGAGGGTGACGCTGCCGGTGTCGTGTTCGAGGAAGAAGTCGATGGTTGTTGGGCTCTTGTCGTCTTGGGTGGTGTCGGTCCATCGGCCGTAGGCGTCTGGGCGGGCGAGGTCTCCCCATAGTTGGGTGCAGCGGCGTTCGGGCCACCATTTGTCGAGGTGCGCGTCAGGTGTTCGGCGGGCGTGGGCGTGGAGTTGGGTGAAGAACTCGTTGACGCCGACCTGGTGGGCCAGGTGCCGGGAATGGCTGATCTGTAGGACGGTGGCGCGGCGGTAGCCGAGTCCGGCAAGGGTGGTGTCGTGATGGGCCGCCAGGTGCTGGGCGCCTAGGGGGCCGATGAGCCAGTGGTAGGGCGCCGCTCCCACGGGCACCCAGGGTTGGAATCGTTCGAGGGCCTTGAGGTGGAAGAGTTTCAAGAGGCGGTCGCGGGCCTTGCCGGGTGTGGTGAAGAAGATGGCGGCGAGTTGGTGCGTGGTGAGGACGCGGTGTTCCCAGACCAGTTCCAATAGTGCCCGGTCTCGGTCGGTGAGGCGTGCGCGGAGTTCGAGGAAGAGTTCAGGTGTTGCCCGGAGGGGCGTGCTGGGTGTTCGGCGGTGACGGATCGTCTTCTTCACTGTGGCCGGCCCTCCGTGGCGGTCGGGTGCTCGGTGCGCGGGTCGCCTGAGAGTGGTTTGGTCTTGCCGGTGGTGGGCCTGGAAGTCGTCATGCGTGGGGTGAAGCGGTCGCGTGAGGCGGCGCGGATCTGGTCGGCGCGGTCCTGGATCGGGGCGCTGAGTGGACGAGTTCGGAAGGTGAATGCCTGGGTGGGGTGGCCCGCCGCGGTGACGAGGCGTCCGGTGGCCTGGTAGGCGCCGAGGTGGGCGAGGTCGTGTGCGGACAGGACGGGGCCGACGTGGCGGGCAAGGTCTGTGGCGTCCTCGGGCGAGGCCGCGAAGTAGATCTTGTTGCGGGCGTCCGCGGAGACGGCGTCGCGTAGGTCCTTGGGCAGTTGGGACAGGTGCTGGTGGGCTAGAACGAGTGAGAGCCGGTAACCGCGGGCCTCGGCGAGGATGTCGCTCACCGAGCCGGGCAGGTTGAGGAAGTTGTGGCATTCGTCGATGTAGGCGGACGAGTCCGGGCGCTGGTGTTCGGGCAGCGCGGCGCGGCGGGTGATGCCCTGCCAGGTGTGCGCGAGGAGGAGCGAGCCCATGAGGCGGGCGGCGTCCTCGCCGAGAACGCCTTTGGGGAGGCGGGCCAGGACGAGGCCGCCGTTGTCGATGTGGCGGGCCAGGTCGACGGTCGAGCCGGTTGCCGAAAGGGCTTGATGGACGAACGGGCGTAGCAGGACGGCGCGGAGCTTGTTCATCACGGGGCCGATTGCTGCGGCTCGTCCGGCCGGTGACAGTTCGTCGTATCCAGCCCAGAAGCCGCGTAGAAGATCGTCGGAGAGGCGCCCGACCACACGGGCACGGAAAGCCGAGTCGGTGAGGAGTTGCGGGATCTGGGCGAGGGTGGCTCGGGAGCCGTGGGCGCGCATGAGGCTCAGGCAGGCTGAGCGCAACAGGTCGTCCAGCCGCGGCCCCCAGGAGGACCGGAAACAGCGGTGGAAGATCGACACGACCGAGTCGACGGCGAATGCAGGGTCTGGGCCGGACAGGATTCCGACCGAGGGCGGCGGCGCCGGGTCGGACGGGTCGAACACGACCGTTCGGCCTGCCATGCGGTTCGGGAGCCGGTCTAGGACGTCGGCGATCAGGTCGCCTTTGGGATCGATGACCAGGGCGCCTCGTCCGTCGTGTGCGTCGGCTAGGACGAGAGAGGCGAGAAGGGTGGATTTGCCGACGCCGGTCTGCCCGAGGACGTGGACGTGTTGCCGGGCCCCGGTGACCGGTAGCGCGACGGGGCGCGGGTGGCCCGCGTCGGCGTCGCCGAGTGGTCGTGCGGGCCCGGTGATGGCGTTCGGGCCGGTGGGCACGTTCGGCGACGGCGCGACCGGTTGAGCGCCCGCGCGGACGATCGCGGGCGCGTCCGCGTCCAAGGGCAGATGAGCGAGTGCCGCCAGCTCGTCGGCGCCGAGCAGGTAGCCGCGTCCTAGCCGCCGCTCGTGCAGGGTGAAGGCGGGGTCTCGTAGTCTCCGGCGGCGTAGGTGCTGGTGGCCGGAGGCGTACAGTGCGGCGACCGCGGCGACGGCGTGGGCTCGTCCGCGCAGCCACTTGCGCGAGCGTTCGGTGTCGGGCGCGGCGACGGCGTATCGGATGTCGACCGCGAAGCGTGGTTGCGCCGCCTTGGCGAGGATCGCTCGGACCTGCTCTGCGCGTTCCGGGTGCGCGCTGGCCTGGAGGTGGTGGGCCGGGTAGCCGGGTGAGCTGGTGCGGGCCCCGGGTGTGATGAGGTCGAAGAAGAAGGCCCGTGAGGACGCGGGGCTTCCGCCCTTGAGAGAGGCCGCGACGCGGTGGGCCCGTGCGAGGCGGCGGCCGGTGACGGGGCGGGCGAGGATCTGGACGGCGGCGTACTGGCCTTCGTCCAGCCCGGACACCGCGCCGAGGAGCGAGCGGATCGGGTCGGTGTGGTGATCGGTCTTCAGTGGGTGCGAGTCGTCCCGTGCCAGCACGAGACGGCCTCCGACCGCCGGACGCTCCAACGGGATGGGCGACGTTGCGGGGCCGGTCGTGGTGGTGGCTCCTGGCCAGGCGGCCCGGATGGTCTCCTCGACCATCCCGGGCGGCACCGTGCCGGGAACCCAGATCTGGACGCGGACCCCGGCGGCGTCGGCGATGTACTCGAAGACCAGGTGCGGTTGGCCGAACAGCCAGCGTTTCCAGGCCGGGACGAGTAGGCCGGTCTGGTGGGCCCACCATGCGGGCGCGCTCGCCGGGTCGACCTGCGGTGGCACCGACACGGTGATCAGGCGGGCGTCGGGTTCGAGTCGCCGGGCTTGCCAGCGCCACAGCATTGCACGCGCGACCCGGAACGCCAGGACGACGACTCCTGTCCCGAACGCGAGGGCCGGCCCGTAGTGCGCGACGAGTGCCGGGATGCGCTCGGTCTTGTCGAAGATGTGCGTCCAGTTCGGGACGTCGTTGAGCGTGATCACAGCGGGTCGCCCTCTCCGTCGTAGTGGTCGAGTAGCTCGGCGGGATCTGTGGTGATGACCTGGTGTTCGGCGGGTGAGGAGATGGCGGCGAAGGCGGCCCGATCACTGGCGTTTCCGCCGCAGAGGAGGCCCTCGCCCCTTTCCGCGGACAACAGGAACGACCGCTCGCCTTCGGAGAGGCCGAACGCGTCGCCTACGGCGGTGATGGCCTGGGGTGCCTGGCGGAGCAGGATCTGAGTCGCGGAGTTGGCGACCACGGCACGGCCGAGGTCGGAGGCGAGCAGGTCGGCGGCGTCCTGGGTGACGACGGTCAGCCCGGCCCAGTGTTTGCGGGCGGACTTGGCGAGCCGGTAGAGGAAGCGGGCGCCTTCGGCCTCCTTCATCAGCATCCACGCCTCGTCAACGATGACCAGGCGGGGACGGCGGTCGGCGGGGTTGGCGACCTTGCGCCAGATCGCGTCCAGTGCCAACAGGACGCCGACCGACTTGATCTCCTCGGGTAGGTCCCGGAGTGAGAACACCACTAGGTGCCCGTCCGGCCGTGTCGTCGTGGCCTGTGAGAAGAGTTCCTTGTAGGAGCCGGAGACGTACGGGATGAGGCGGTCGGCGATCGCCGCGCCCTCGGGGTGTGAAGCGGCCGAGAGGTGTTCCACGAGGTCGGCCAGGAGAGGCGCCGGGCGTGACCATGTCGCCGGGGCGGAGTTGATGCCTCGGGCGGCGTAGGCGGCGAGTACGGCACGGTCGAGGACGGCCCGTGCGGACGGTTTCAGCGGTTCGCCGAGCATGGCGGCGACGAGTGTCTGGGTGAACAGTGCCCGTCGAATCAGGGTGTCGTCACCTTGGTCGGTGGGCAGGTCGAACGGGTTGAACGCGACCCCTTGGGCGCCGAGACCGAGGTGGGCGCCGCCGGTGGTTTCGGCCAGGGCGCGGTATTCGTCTTCGGGGTCGATCACCGATATCTCGACCCCGTGGTAGAGCAGCCGCAGCACTTCGAGCTTGGTGAAGTAGCTCTTGCCCGCGCCGGACCGTGCCAGGACGACGGAGTTGTGGTTGTCCTGGGCGAACCGGTCCCAGAGCACGACCCCGGAGCTGGCGACGTTGACGCCGTAGAGGACGCCGGTCGGTCCTGCGGGGGCGTTGAGGTCGGGTGAGGCGAACGGGAACGAGGCGGCCAACGCCTGGGTGTCGAAGGTGCGGCGTTGCCGGATCGCGTCGGCGCCGAGAGGGAGACTGGTCGTCCAGCCTTGGAGGGTGCGGAAGGTGGTGGGTTGGGCGTCCAACAGCAGCGACGCGGCCAAGGCCCGCACCTGTTGGACCTCGGCCTCCAGTTCCGCGGCGTCCAGCGCATGGACGGTTAGATACAGCCCGACACGGAACAGGCGACCGTGACCGCGCGCCAGCGAGGAGGCCAACTCGGCGGCGTCATCGGCGGCGGCCTCGGCGTTGAAATCGGCCAAGCGTCCCGCCTCGGCATTCGCGCGGGCGCCCGACTCCAGCCGCGCCAACTGCCGCCGGAGCCGCTGCGCAGCGACCATGGGTGGAATCGGCTCGACGTGCAACGAGACGTCCAGGCGGCCGGGGTAGGTGAGCAGCGGCTCCAGCCAGCCCGCGCCGACCTCGCGCGGGTATCCGGCGATCGCGAACGACGCACAGCACCCGTCCGGCAGATCCAACGACGAGGCGTTGATTCGCAGCGCGGACGGCCCGAGCAGGTCACCCAATTCAGTGGAACCCTCTTCGCCGGTGACTCGGCGGGGTCGCGCAGCGGTGCCGGTGATCCGGGACCACACCGTGCGGACCAGCGAAGGATGAGCGGCGGTCATCGGATCTCCCCGCGGGCGTCGTCCGCGATGAGGACCTTTGGGAGGGCGCCGCGGTCGAGGCTGATCAGGTCGGCCTGCGGGAATTGGCGGCGGGGCCGGGTCATGTCTGGGATCCTTCGGTCGTGTGGTCGCCGGTCACGGGCTGGTCGAGATCAGCGGCTGGGAAAGGGCGCGTCTGGCTGGGCGAGAACGCCTCGGACAGGACACGAACGCACCCGTCCGCGTCCAGGGCTTGGGCGGTGACCCCGAAACCGGTCAGTGCGCGGACGGTGTCGAGGGCGCGGCGCGCGACGATCACGGCGCTGGCCTGCCGTGCTTTGCCCCGTCCTCGACGTCCCGTGCCAGGCGTTGCGGGCTGGTCGCGCAGGACGATCAGCACCTCACGCACCAGCAGATTCCGGGACGTGCCCAGCTCGGCGAGGTAGGCGGCGTGTCCCTCGGCGGCCTGCCGTAAGGCGGGATGCGGCAACCTGGACGCGGCCTCCATGACCCGGTCGGTGAGCTCGGACAGATCCACCGGACGCGCCTGCACAACAATCTGCACCGGAGATTCCAGGGAGTTGAGCCACCGTCCGAAGAACCCGACGAGCGCGGTCTGCTCAGCGGCGGTACGAAGCCCGAGCGAGATGGTTCCCGCCCGGACGAGCGCGGCGGTTCCACCCCCGTCCAGTTCCATGACGCCGTCCTGTCGGATGGCGCGAACCGGGAACCGCAGCGGTCCGGGGAGTCTGCCGCGTACCTGGCACCACGCCGGAGGTTCCAACACTCCTTCGGGCGCGCAGACCAGCGTCCGGCGACGGCGCAAATGCTCCAGGGCGGCGAGCGCGAACCTGTCCAGGCTCATGCCGTCGCGACGGCCGAGCGCCAACGAGCATCCGGCTGCCACCAGCGGAAAGCACAGTCCGACGACGATCGGGACCGGCAGGACCGGCGCCGCCGCCATGAAGACCGACACCGTGACCACGGCGGTCGTGCCGAGGATGGCGACCTGGCGGCCGGTGAGCCCGTACATGATCTTGTCGGGTTGTTCGATGTCGGCGGGGATGCGCGCCGACAAGGGCTCGTGGGCGTCGTTCATCGGTGTCTCCTGGCGTGACGGCGCTGTTGCGGTGGATCCAGACGCACGAACGTGCGCGGTGCCGGACGGTGCGGGTTGCCGGTTCGCCGGTTGGGGCGGGCGGGTTGGTGCGGTGGGACAGGCGGCCGTGGGCGTCCGTCGCCGGTGGGGCGGCCGGGCCCGGATAGGCCGGACGGGCGGGGCCGTGGGATGGCCTGTGACGCGGCGTCGTGGCCGGGCCTATGGGGCGCGCCGGTGCCCGTGCGTTCTGCCGTGTGCTGACCGTTGCGGGGCGGCGGAATGGCCGCGTGACGTGCCCGGTTCTGATGGTCGGGGCTGTGCCGTTCACCGGAACGGCCACCTTGGGCACCGGCCCGATCGGGTTGGGGACCGGGCCCGCCGTTTGGTCCGCCGTTCGGGCTGCCCTGCGGCCCGCCGCGCCCGTGACCTCGCCCACCTGGCCCCGGGCCGGGGCGAGGGCGCCCGGCTCCCGCGTTCCTGGTCGAGGGCCGCGGCCCCTTCCCGCCGTGAGTGGCTCGGCGGGTCGCGCGGGTGACGGCGCCGACCGCCTTATAGAGGACGAGCGTTTTGACGAGTTGGCGGAGCGTGCGCGATTGCGTGGACTGCCACACGGTGCGCGCGACCCAACGCGGGATGCGAATCAAGATGAACAGCAGCGCGATGATCAACAGGAGGTCGACCAGCTCGGCCTGATTGGTCGGAAGCCCGACGAAGAACTGTTCGCTGTCGCTTTCCTGGGATAGCAGCAGTTGCAGCGCGGTGATGAACACGAACGATTGACAGACCTGGATCGCCAGCGTCCCGGAGATACCTCGCCACCACAGCCGAGCCAATCCATCGGTGAGAGGTAGGACGTGGAACATCAGCGCGATCGGAGCCAGCGCGATCAAGACCATGGTGATCGCCAGGCGCGTCACGTACTGGAACAGCAGAATCGCCGCGAGGACCACCACGATCAGCGAAACGATGGTGTAAAACGCGCCGCCGGTGTTGATGGAGGCTTCGATGCCTCCGGCGAGCGCCGCTCCGGCCTGGTCGGGGTCGATCCTGTCGGTGCCGTTCATCAAGATCGCTGAGGCGAGACCGTTGGCGAGCCGGATGCCGTAGCCGATCCAGATGAGGCTGGTGTTCATCGCGATGAACGCCAGCACCAGACGCGGGACGACCTGGCTCGGTGACGTCTCGCCCGCGAAGGTCTGACCGGTCATCAACAGCACACCGGCGAAGGTCACCAGGAGTACGAAGCAGGTGTCGGCGATCGCCAGCGATGTGGTCCAGATCTGTTCGGTCCGCTGCATCGGCCCCGAGCCGATCTCCGGCGTGGCGAACTGAGTCGCGGCTAGCGTCCCCATCACCGGCTCCAAAGCGGCGCTGGCCAGCGTCTGGAACCAACCCGTGATCGCCTGCTTGGCCTTGCAACCGAAATCGGCCCAGCCGCAATCGTCGTCGCCTTCCCCAGCCGGGGTTCCCTCACCGGTGTCACCACCGCTCGGCGCCGTGGAGGGCGCCTCGGACGGTGTGGTGGACGGTGCTTCGGTCGCAGGAACCGAGGGCGTTACCGGCGGTGTGGGAGGCGAGGTCACGCTCGGCGCTGGGGACGGCGACGGTGGTGGCGCGGCGGCGTCCGCGTGCCGGACCAGGCCCAGCACGCAGCCACCCGCCACCAACACGACCCCGAAGGCGACCGCCACGCGCGAACCCTTCGGCGGGAAGGCACGCACGGTCAGATACCGACGACGTATTGCAGGATCTGCACCAGCACGGGAGCCAAGGCCGCGATGCCGTACCCGATCGCCGCGTTGCGGAGGGTGCGCTTACCCGCCTCGGCCTCGCCAGGGTCACCCCCGGCCAGCAGGTAACGGACACCGCCGATCGTGGCGAACAGCGTCGCCAGCGCGACCAGCAGACCGACGATGACGTTGCGGAGATTCCCGATGACCTGCTCAAGCCGGGCGTTGTCCGCCAGAACGACGGGACCGCCTCCGGCCTGGGCCGCCGAGTTCAGCGTGACCGCCACCACCGCGGTGGACAGCAGCAGACCGATACAGCCGACCAGGACGGCGGCGGCAACACGGGTCTTGCTCACGCGGACGAGACAGGACCGAGAGCGGGACGGGAGAAGCCAGGACGGTGGACGGATGCTCAACTGAGAGCCCTCCAAGCACGAGCATGACGCGGCGGACGGTGACGGCGAACGCGGAGCACGAATCAAGGTGTGGACGGCGATGTCGTCCGGTGAGAGGAGCCTCAGGGGAAGGCGGGACCAGGGCCTTGCGGGTGTCCTCCTTCAAGGGCACTCGGCGGATGGTCGGACGGTGGGGACCGGGTGAACATCCGGCCCCGGCGCCTGCCTCGCCCCTGGGGCTCCTCTCGTAAAGGAAGAGACCGTTCAGACCCCGGTTGTGGACATCAGGTACTCGTAGTCGTCCCGTAGACCGTCGTCGCGGCGCATCGCTGCGACCAGCCGCATCTCGGCCCGGCGACGGCGCTTCATCAACGCCTCGTAGGACGTCCCCGAGCGCTCGGCCAGGACGGCCGGGGGCACGCGCTCCAACCGGGTCACCGCGATGAGCTCGGCCTCCTCCGCAGTGATCACGCCTTGGCGGGCCGCCGCGTCCAGCAACATTTCGGGGTGCCCACTGGTCGAGTTCGCCGCGGGTTCCAGCGCGGCCATGACGGACGGGTCGACGCGCACCGTCCGCACATGGGCCTGGTCGGCGCGCACCACGGCCTTGACCGACCGTGACACCAGCCGCTGGGCGATCCTCGGCCGGTCCAGATCGATGCGCGGCAACGCGTGGAAGAACGCCGCCAGCAGATCACCCGCGACCCTCCCGGTCCCGGCCTCCGCGCCGGTGTCCAGATGGGCCAGGTGGTCACGCACGGCCGCCTTCAACCCCGGCAAGGCGACGCCGACGCACCCGACGACCCAGGCCGGGCCGTGGCGGCGGGCGCGCGTGACCAGGTCCCTCCACACCAGGTCGCGGGTCTCGGGCGTGGTCGCCGGGTGCAGCAGGATCGCCCGCAGCTCATCGAGCCCGATCAGACGCGCGGGCAACCCGTGCCCGAGCGCTGCGCCGTCCACCGTCAACGGCGCCGGGCCCCGCGTCAACGCCGCGAATCCCCTCTCCGCCACGTCCAGGACGTGCGGGATCTCGGCACCGGCGCGGCCGGGACGCTCCTCGACGGTGCGGAAGGAGTGGCCACGAGAACGCGGTCCCTGGCTGGTGCCTGGGCGGCCGGTCAGACGGACAGCGCCGCCGGAGCGAGTGGTGGTGTGCATGTGGACCCCCTGAGTGGTCGGCTTGCGGATCGGACGCCGACATCTCCTCAGAGGCCATGTGCAGATCATGAGCACCAACCGGGTCGACGCCTTGCACAGCCCCACACCCGAACCGGCCTCGGACCTGCTCACGATCTGCACAAAATCGCGGTGACCAGCCAGAACACGAGGTGTTCACCATGAGCACGCCGGAGGTACCCTCCGCAGGTCAAGTCGCGGCAACTGCTTAAAATCGCGCTGACCTGCATGAACATAGGGCCAGAGTGTGAGCTGCAAAGGAGATTCAAAACCCTGAATCGCCTCCTTGCGGCACCCACCCGGCCGAGGCGACCGCCCCCAGAACGCTGTGACTAGGGCCCTTTGGTTGCTCGCTGTCGCCCCTTGCTCCGTACCCCCCTTCACCTGGTGCGGTGTGGCCCGGCGGGGGCGGTCGGAGACGTTCGTTGTCCAAGTCCCAGGCGTGGTGGGTCTGTTCCTTAGTGAGACAGGGGACCGGGCGACCATCACGGGTCACCCATCATGAACAGCACCAACGGACCGACTCCGACACCCGCCACCCCCGCGCGGCAGCTCCTGCCGCTGACCGTCTGGCTGTGCCCCGACGACACCACCGACCAGCCCACCAAACCCAGCGGCCAGCCATGCCAGAGACCGGCCCACCACGCCGCACCCACCAGAATCTGCGACCGGCACCGCGCGAGCATCAGCACCGCGCTGGCCCGCCACATCATCAACGCCGCCACCCGCGAAGGCGAGGTGATCGCCGAGGCGTTCACCCCCAACCACGCCACCCTGACCGCTGCCGCGCAACTGGGCCGCAGGGCCGTCGCCTGCGTCCCGCACCCCCCGATGGCCCGGCACATCGGCACGCAACTCCGCGCGACACTTCCCCGTGAACGGCTGGGCCGGGTAGCGATGCGGCCGTGCCGCGCCGACCAGATGCACCGTGGCGTCGCCGACCACCTCGGCCAGGTCGCGCTCGTGATCGCCACCCCACCGGTATCCGGAACGAGCGCCCAAGACCGCACCAGAACCAGGAGAGCCCCCGGCGGGTGCCCGGCGTGCTTGTCCGACGTCCTGGCGGGCAGCGCCTTCCAGGCCCGCTCATTCCTGCCCGCAGCGTTCCGCCTCCTGCGGCCGGGCGGGCACTTGGCGGTCGTCACCACAGCCAGACACCACCACGGCCGTCTCGTTGACCCGGCACCGGAGATCATTCGGCAGGCCCGCGTGGCCGGGTTCCGTTACAGCCAGCACGCCATCGCCGTCCGCGTGCCCGTCGAAGGCGACACCCTCCTGGTCCAGGCCACACCCGGTGGCCTGGGTCAGCTCCGCGACGTCCGCTCCCGTGCCCTGCCGCCCGCGGCGCGGGTGCACGCCGACGTCTGCTTGCTCACTCGACCCGGCACCAGCGGCCAGGAGGAGGGCCGATGAACACGAACATGAACATGAACAGCCGCACCTGGCCTGGCGTGTTCACGTCCGTGCTGTGCACCGGTCAGCGTCCCTCACGGCTGCAGCGCAAGGGCCGGTATACGCCTGAGTCGATGGCGCATCCGGCCAAAATGCTGCCCGCGATCGCCGCCCAGGTCATCGCCGCCTACACCGAACCCGACGACCTGGTCATCGACCCCATGTGCGGGATCGGAACCACCCTGGTCGAAGCCGTCCACCAAGGGCGCCCCGCGATCGGGGTGGAGTATGAGGCCCGCTTCGCGCGGATGGCCGCCGGTAACCTCCGCCACGCCCGCACCCAAGGCGCCAGCGCCGCGAGCGAGGTCATCCACGGCGACGCCCGCACGATCACCACCGCCCTACCCGACCTTGCCGGTACCGCCGCGCTCATCTTGACCTCTCCGCCCTACGGGGCGGCCACGCACGGGCAGGTGCGCACCGGCCGAGACAACAGCGGCGGAAAGATCGACAAGTTCCATGGCCGCTACTCCACCGACCGCGCCAACCTCGCCCACCGCCCGACCGCCGAACTCCTCGCCGGGTTCGCGCAGATCCTCAACGGATGCGCCACGCTGCTGTGCCCTGGCGGCGTCATCGCCGTCACCGCCCGGCCCTTCCGTGTGGCTGGGGAACTGGTCGACCTGCCCGGCCAGATCGTCACCACCGCCGAAGACCACGGGCTGGTCCTGGTCGACCGGCTCGCCGCGCTGCTGTGCGGCCTTCGCGACGGGCATCTGGTCACTCGCGCCTCGTTCTTCCAGATGGTCGAGGCTCGCCGTCTGCGTGAACACGGCATCCCCGCGATGGCCGTCGCCCACGAGGACCTGTTGGTGTTCCGACCAGCGTCCAGCCTCGGTGATGGAGGGGGGCGTTGAGCGGTCCCGGCCTTGACTGGGACGGACGAGACGAGCGTCCATGTCGTCGTTCCGCAACCGGGACGGCGGGCCGGTCAGCGGCCGGTAGCCGTCCCGGTTTGGCGTGGACGATCGTCACCGCCGAGGGTGACGTGGCCGCACACCTGGAGCGCGCGCAGGCGCTCGCGATCAAGGAGGTACTGCAATGGTGGACCAGACACGTAGCCCAATCCCGCTCGACGTCTTCACCCAAGGAACCCACAGCAGCCGATCCGCAGGACTGACCGGACCCGGCGGAGGAGTCCGGTCGGATGGTCCGCTACGAGTGGCGTTCGCGGGCCGTACCTCGACCGAGGACAAGCAGGACCCGACCCTGTCGCTGCCGCGTCAGCTCGCCAACAGCCAGACTGCCCTGCACACGGCCCTTCCGGGCCGGGCGGTGATCGTCGCGCACTTCTATGACATCGAGTCTGGGCGCAAGGACCTGGCCGCTCGCGGGTTCGGGCGCGGGCACGAGCGGTTCACCATTCCGATTCCGCGTGACGGCGGCATTCAGGACCTGCTGCTGGAGGCGGCCCAGGCCGATCGGCGGTTCGACGCAGTGATCTGCGAGTCGGTCGACCGGATCGCGCGCCGGACCTACGTCGGTACCCAGATCGAGAACACCCTGGAGAAGCTCGGCATCCCGTTGTGGGCGTCCGATGAGCCGATCGCTCTGAACGGGAAACGCTCGTCTCAGGTGTTGACGCGGCGGGTGAAGCAGGGGGTTGCCGAGTGGTATGTGCTGGAGATGCTGGAGAAGGCGTGGGGCGGGTTCGAGGTCCACACCGAGCAGGGCTTCAACGTTGGGCGGCCTCCGTACGGGTATCTGGCGCAGAAGGTTCCGCACCCGGTCGCCGCTCGCCGTGAGCAGGGAGCCACCAAGCATGTGCTGGCGCCTGACCCGGTACGCGGCCCGGTCGTGGCGACCGTCTTCGAGATCCGCGCCGGTGAGCGTCTCGGTTATCAGGCCATCGCCGACCGGCTCAACCGTGATCTGGATCGGTACCCGCCGCCCGTCGCGACCGCGAAGCACAGAAGTGTGGGCCGGTGGACCTATTCCTCGGTGCGGGAGGTGCTGACTAACCCGAAGTACACCGGTTACATGGTGTGGAACCGTAAGGCCACCACCTCGGCCAGGGGCCGCAACAACCCGCCCGAGGCGTGGGTCTGGTCCAGTGCACCCACTCATCCCGCTCTGGTGAGCGTCGAGACCTTTACCGACGCGCAGAAGGTGGCGCGTGACCGGGAGGGGTCACGTAGCCGTCCGGGGCCCAACACCGCGCAGACCGGCGCCCGTCGTTCCTACGCGCTGCGCTCGTACATGGTCTGTGGGTTGTGCGGGCGGCGGATGTTCGGCAAGGAGAGCCGGGGGCGGATCTACTACATCTGCCGTCCCGCTCGCGCCTACCGTCCCGAAGGGCACCCGGCGAGTATCTGGGTTCGTGAGGAGCCCCTCATGGCGGGTCTGACCGAGTTCTTCAACCGTGAAATCTTTGGCCCGCACCGTCGTGAACGGTTGCATGTCCTGCTCGCCCGGCTGGATGACAGCCACCTTCATGAGCACCGGGAACGGCTGGCGGCGGTCGAGGGGCAGATCGTGGAACTCAAGCGCCGTAAGGAACGTGTCCTGGACTCGTTGGAGGCCGCTGATGAGCCCTCGCCTGCGTTCGTCAATTCCATCAACGAACGCACGACGCGGATCGGTGCGGAGTTGGAGGGTAAGCAGGCGGTTCTGCGGGAGTTGCGGGAGGCGGTTCCGGTGGCGCCGTGTCCTGAGTTGTTGGATCGCTGCCCGACCGGGACGGTCGATCTCGGGTTGTTGCCGGAGGTGACTCTGCGGCGACTGTTGGACGCCTTCGCCGTCCAGATGCGTCACGACCCGGAGGGTGACCTGGTCGCCGTTCAGGTCACGATCACGCCCGAAACGGCGGACACCCAACTACGGGCGGCGCACGCGGCGATTGCGGGGGATGGTGACGGGGCGGATGGCGATCATGCAGCCGTGCGCGTGGTACCCCCTACCGGATTCGAACCGGCGCTACCGCCTTGAAAGGGCGGCGTCCTAGGCCGCTAGACGAAGGGGGCCCGGTGGTGGCGGAGATGGTCGCCACTCGACCTGGTCAGTGTAGAGGACGTTGTGGGGAGGCGCGCAAACCGTTAGCGGGGAGTGGGGGTTCGGGTGGTGGGGGTGGGGGTGCGGGACGGCCAGTCGGAGGGGAATTCGGAGGGGAAGGGGGAGGTGGGGGACGGTGGGGTGGACGGGGGGCGGGGTTTGAGGGGGCGGTCGGGGTCGGGTTCGAGGTGGCGTTCTATCTGGGCGGAGGTGAGGCCCAGGCCGCCGAGGCGGAGGTCGTCCCAGCCCTGGAGGCGGTGGGTGGCGCGGCTGAAGTAGAGGACGGAGAGTTCGATGGGGGTGGGTTTTTCGTGTTCGAGGCCGCGGAGGCCGGCGCCGCCGGTGGAGCCCTGGACGAAGAGGCGGGTGCCGGTGGGGAGGAGTTTGGTGGAGCGGGCGTGGGCGTGGCCGGAGAGGATGAGGGGGGTCAGGCCGGAGAAGGCTTCGCCTTCGGCGGGGTCGTGGACGACGACGAGGTCGGGGGTGGTGCGGGAGGCGCGGAGTCTCTCGGCGAGGACGATGCCCTCGGCGCGCATCTGGTCGGCGCCGACGAAGTCGTCGCGGGTGCTCTTGTCGGGGGTGAAGCGGGGGTCGCCGACGCCGTAGATGTTGAGGCCCTCGACCTGGCGGGTGTCGTCGTCGAGGACGATGGCGTTCTTCTGGCGGTCGACGGCCTTCTGGGTGTTTCTGGAGTCGTGGTTGCCGCGGACGTAGACGTAGGGGACCTTCAGGTCGGCGATGGCGTCGGCGAAGCGGTTCTCGGCCTTGCTGCCGTGGTCCATGAGGTCGCCGCTGTCGATGATGAGGTCGACCTTGAACTGGGTGGTGACGGACTTTATTACGTTCCAGGCGGCGGGGTTGAGGTGGATGTCGGAGACGTGCAGGACGCGGAGGGTGGACGGGTCCGGTTCGTAGGTGGGGAGGGTGGAGGTGGTGGCGTACAGCTCGGAGACGTTGCCGACGAGGTGGGCGAGTTGGGCGCGGTAGGCGGAGAAGCGTTCGACGAGGCTGCGGGTGTCGCCGACGATCTGGGGGGCGTTGGCGAGGAGGCCGGTGTAGCGGGGTTCGGCGATGGACTGGGGGTTGAAGGTCGTCCAGGTGAGGAGGGTCAGGGCGACGAGGCCGAGGGCGGTGGAGGCGAGGCCGAGGAGGGCGTGGCGGAGGGAGCGGAAGAGGACGAGGGCGGCGACGAAGCCGGTGAGAAGGGCGAGGAGGGTGGCGCGGAGGAGGAGGGTGGTCACGCCGCCGGCGATCTGGTCGGCGATCTGGTCGGTGAGGCGGTCGACCTCGGCGTCGTTCTCGATGAGGTTCTGGGCCTGTTCGGGGCGGACGTCGGTGAGGCTCGCCTCCAGGGCGACGGGGCCCCAGTGGGTGTCGAGGCGGAGGGAGCCGAGGGGTGGGAGTTCGAGGGTCGTTCCGCCGTGCAGGGACGGGCGGAGGGCGAGTTGGACGTCGGTGGGGCCGACGGCGGTGACGACGTGGCCGCCGAGGAGGAGGCCCGCGTAGCCGGCGGCGAGGCCGATGGCGGCGGTGAGGGCGAGCCGTGTCCAGCGGCTGGTGACGATGGTTCGGGCGTGGGCCGTGAGTCTCGGCGGGATGCGCGTCGTGATGGCTTCGGTCAACGCGGCGCGGACCTGGCGCACGTGTTCCCCTTCCGTCGAGCAGAATTGTCGGCGTGATGGAGTTGTCGCGCGATGAGTTCGAGGACCTCGTGGCCGAGGCCCTCGACACCATCCCCGTTGAGTTGACCGCGCACATGCGCAACGTCGTCATCGTCGTCGAGGACGATGCGCCCGAGCGCGGACTACTCGGTTTGTACCAGGGCGTACCCCTTACCGAACGTGGGGACTGGTACGGCGGCGTCCTGCCCGATCACATTTCCATCTACCGTCATGAGATTCTCGAAATTTGCGACACCCCGGACGACGTGGTGGAAGAGGTGAGGATCACCGTGGTCCACGAGATCGCCCACCATTTCGGGATCGATGACCAGCGGTTGCACGAGCTCGGTTACTGAGTCCTCGAATTGTGCACTGTAGGTCACCTGCACGCCACGCAGCGTGAGTTAATGGGGAGGCTGTTGAAAGGGCCGAACTGGAGCGTGTGTGGCGGGAAGGCAGACCGGCAGGCATCGGCGTCCGCCGGAGCGGCAGGCGACCTACCGTGAGGTGTTCGCGGTGGGCGAGTTCCGCGCCCTGTGGTCGGCGCAGGCGCTGTCGTTCGTCGGCGACCAGTTGGCGCAGGTCGCGCTGGCCGTGCTCGTGTACGACCGGACGAAGTCGGCGCTGCTGACGGCGCTGGTGTACGCGTTGACGTATCTTCCGCCGATCGTGGGCGGGCCGGTGCTGTCCGGGCTGGCGGACCTGTTCCCCCGGCGCACCGTCATGATCGTGTGCGATGTGCTGCGGGCGGGGCTGGTCGCGCTGATGGCGGTCGTCGCGCTGCCCATCGGTGGGCTGTCTGCGCTGGTGTTCCTGACGGTGCTGTTGGGCGCGCCGTTCTCCGCGGCGCGTGCGGCTGTTTTGCCGGACGTGCTGGAGGGCGATCGGTATGTCGCCGGGTCGGCGATCACCAACATCACGCATCAGGCCACGCAGATGCTCGGTTTCCTCGCGGGCGGCGCGATCGTCGCCGTCGTCGGGACGCGGGAGGCGCTCGCCCTGGACGCGCTGACGTTCGGTGCCTCGGCCGTGATCCTGCTGGTCGGGCTGCGGGGGAGGGAAGCCCCGGGACGGCGGGAACGCGCGTCGTTCGGGCTGTGGCGCGGGACGCGGGACGGTGCGCGGCTCGTGTTCGGCGACCCGGTGCTGCGGTCGCTGGTGCTGTTCGCGTGGCTGTGCGCGTTCTACGTGATCCCCGAGGGCCTGGCCGCGCCGTACGCTGCGACGTTCGGTGGCGGCGCGGCCACGGTGGGCCTGCTGCTGTCGGCGATGCCGACGGGGATGGTCGTCGGCGCGTTCCTGTTCAGCCGGTTCGTCCGTCCCGCGAACCGGCTGCACGCGATGGGGTGGATGTCGATGCTGGCCTGCCTGCCGCTGGTCGGCGCGAGCCTGCATCCGCCGCTGTGGGCGGTGGTGGGGCTGTGGGCGCTGTCGGGCGTCGGCAGCGCCTACCAACTCGCGGCGAACGCCGCGTTCGTGGCCGCGGTGCCGCCGTCCGGACGGGGACGCGCGTTCGGCCTGGCCCAGTCCGGCATCCTCGCCGGGCAGGGCGTCGGCATCCTCGTCGGGGGCGCCGCGGCGCAGGTGCTCGGGCCCGAGACGGTGGTGGCGCTCGCGGGCGCGCTCGGGCTGTCGGTGTCCGCGATGCTCACGTTCGGCTGGAACCAGGTCCGCGGCGGCGTCATCGCCCGGACGCGGGAGCGCGTCGAGCCGGTCGTCGTCTCCCCGGCGGGGGACGACGAGCTGTCGGGGGTCGGCCGCCCCGCGCCCTGATCAGGCGTGCGTGCGCGGCTTGTTGAAGGCGTCCCGGGTCTTCTGGACGGCGTCCTGGAAGGCCGGGGAGTCGCTCGCCTTCTTGATCATGTCTTCGGCGATGGCCTTCTCGGCGCCCTCCTCGGGGATCAACACCCAGCCGATCACGTAGAGCGCGATCCCGGCGCCGCCGAACACGGTGAACACCGCGAGGGCGATCCTAATGATATTGGCGTCGACGTCGAAGAAGCGCGCGGCGCCCGAGCAGACACCGGCGACGACGCGGTCGTCGCGGGTGCGGCGGAGCTTCTTCTGGGTGGTCGTGGTGTCCTTGTTCATGTCCATGCCCTAGATACTGCCCAGTGGCGCGGTGGTATGACATCCGGATTCGCCCTGAGATGTCCCTGAGCGCACCCTGGCCCGCCGCGGGGAGGGGCCCCGACGTACGCTCGGGGGCGAAACCGCGGGAGGAGATCCGGATGGACGTGCTGCGCGTCGACGATCAGCTCACCGGCGAGGAACGGATGGTGCGCGATACCGTCCGGGAGTTCGTGACGGAGCACGTCGTGCCGCACGTGGCCGGCTGGTTCGAGGACGGCACGTTCCCCGTCAAGGAACTGGCCCCCGAACTGGGACGGCTCGGGCTGCTCGGCATGCATCTGGACGGGTACGGCTGCGCCGGGACGAGCGCCGTCGCCTACGGGGTGGCGTGCCGCGAACTGGAGGCCGCCGACTCGGGGCTGCGTAGCTTCGTGTCGGTGCAGGGGTCGCTGGCGATGGTGGCCGTCCACAAGTACGGGACGGAGGAGCAGAAGTCCGCGTGGCTGCCGAGAATGGCGGCCGGGGAGGCGCTCGGCTGCTTCGGCCTGACCGAGCCCGACCGGGGCTCGGACCCGGGCGACATGCTGACCCGGGCCCGGCGGGACGGCTCCGACTGGGTCCTGACCGGCTCCAAGATGTGGATCACCAACGGGTCGCTCGCGGACGTCGCCGTGGTGTGGGCGCAGACCGACGACGGGATACGCGGGTTCCTCGTCGAGCGGGGCACGCCCGGGTTCATGGCCCGTGACATCCACCGGAAGATGTCGCTGCGGGCGTCCGTCACGTCCGAACTCGTCCTGGACGACGTCAGGGTTCCCGCGGACGCGATGCTGCCCGGTGTGCGGGGCCTGAAGGGGCCGCTCGGCTGCCTGTCGGAGGCCCGGTACGGCATCGTGTGGGGCGCGATCGGCGCGGGACGGGCCTGCTACGAGGCGGCCGTCGGGTACGCCAAGACCCGTGAGCAGTTCGGCAGGCCCATCGGGTCGTTCCAGCTCACCCAGGAGAAACTGGCCTGGATGGAGGTCGCGCTGGGCCAGGCGGGCCTGGTCGCGCTGCACATCGGCCGCCGCAAGGACGAGGGGAACGTCACGCCGCAGCAGGTGTCGTTCGGGAAGCTGGCGAACGTCCGTGCGGCCCTGGACGTCGCGCGGGAGGCCCGTACGATCCTCGGCGCCAACGGGATCACGCTCGACTATCCGGTGATCCGGCATATGAACAACCTGGAGAGCGTCCTGACCTATGAGGGGACGCAGGAGGTTCACCTGCTCACGCTCGGTAAGGCCGTGACCGGCCTGGACGCGTTCCGTTAAGGAGCGCTTGAACCTGTTGCGTAGGGTTATTCACTGGACGACCTGTACGGCCTGGGTGACACTCCCCGGGTCGAGTGATCTACCTGAGGGAGCGGCATGAGAATCGGGATCGTCGGGGCGACCGGCCAGGTCGGAGGCGTGATGCGCGAGATCCTGGCCGAACGCGGATTTCCTGTGGACGAGCTGCGGCTGTTCGCCTCCGCGCGGTCGGCGGGACGGAAGCTGCCGTGGAAGGGCTCGGAGGTCACCGTGGAGGACGCGGCGACCGCCGACTACTCCGGGCTCGACATCGTGCTGTTCTCGGCGGGGAAGACCACGTCCAAGGAACTGGCCCCGAAGGTCGCCGCCGCGGGCGCCGTCGTGATCGACAACTCGTCGGGCTGGCGGATGGACCCGGACGTTCCCCTCGTCGTCGCCGAGGTCAATCCGCACGCCGCGGCCCGCCGCCCCAAGGGGATCATCGCGAACCCGAACTGTACGACGATGGCCGCGATGCCGGTGTTGCGTCCGCTGCACGAGGAGGCGGGGCTGACCGCGCTCGTCGTGTCCACCTACCAGGCCGTGTCCGGGAGCGGGCTCGCGGGCGTCGCCGAACTGCACGACCAGGCGTCCAAGGTCGTCCAGAACGCCGAGAAGCTGACCCATGACGGCGCGGCCGTGGAGTTCCCCGAGCCGTCGGTGTACGTGCGGCCGATCGCGTTCAACGTCCTGCCGATGGCCGGGTCGATCGTGGACGACGGCCTCGCCGAGACCGACGAGGAGCAGAAGCTCCGCAACGAGAGCCGCAAGATCCTGGAGATTCCGGGGCTGAAGGTGTCGGGCACGTGCGTGCGCGTTCCCGTCTTCACCGGACATTCGTTGCAGGTGAACGCCCGGTTCGAGCGTCCGCTGAGCCCGGAGCGGGCGGGTGAGCTGCTGGCGGACGCGCCCGGTGTCGTGCTGTCGGACGTCCCGACGCCGCTCCAGGCCGCCGGGCAGGACCCGACCTATGTGGGCCGTATCCGCCGCGACGAGACCGTCGAGAACGGTCTCGCCCTGTTCTGTTCGGGTGACAACCTCCGCAAGGGCGCGGCGCTCAACACGGTCCAGATCGCCGAACTCGTCGCCGCCGAGTAACGCCGCCGAGTAACGCCGCCGAGTAACGCCGCCGGGTAACGCCGCCGGGTAACGCTCAACTCGCGCGGCGGCCCCGGACCTCCAGGGAGTCCAGGAGGGCGGCGGTGCTCTGGGCGATCTCCTCGACGGCCCGGTCGAACGCCTCGGCGTTGTGGGCGGCGGGCGCGCGGAACCCGGAGATCTTCCGGACGTACTGGAGCGCGGCCGCCCGGACGTCGGTGTCGGTCACGTCTTCGGTGAAGGGCGGGCGGAGAGTCTTGATGCTGCGGCACATGTCCCCATTGTGACCTGTGGGGCCGACGTTCCGCACCGGGCTGACGCCGGGGCTGAGGGCCCCGGGCCCTCGTCCGTAGGAGCAGGGTCGGACGAGGGCGCCAGGGGCCCGGCGGGGGGCGGGGACCCCGGAAGGAAGGCGGCGCGCCGCACACGGGCCGGGCCGAGAGTCGTCCCGTGGAACCGCCTTCGGTCAGCCCTCGGGGAGGGGGTTGGGCTGTCCAAAATTGGACCGCGCAGGCCGGTCGGGTGTCAACGGATCCAAGAGCCACTGGATTTTCAATGTGTTGAACGTGTCTCTGGAAATCTCTGAAAACACCCTCTGACCTGCGCGGATCTCAGCGGGGTGAAGCTACCTGCGGGTGCCGCCGCCAAGCGTCCACACCGCGTGGGCGATGGCGTCGGAGTTGCGGTCCAGCGCTGTGTCGTTGATGTTGGTCGTCGTGTCGCAGCGCGCGTGGTAGCACCGGTCGTACGCGACGTTCGCCTGACCGCCCCACTTCTGCGCCTGCGCGGCCGTCTTGCGTCCCTCCGCGCCGGTGAACAGGCCCCCGGCGGCGATGTTGTACTGGATGAACGGGCCGTAGTCGGAGCGTCCGTCGAACGCGGTGTCCTCCACCGGCACGTTGATGGAGGCGAAGTGGGCGCGGAGCACCCGCTCGATCTCGGCGGATCCGGCGGGGCCGCCGCGTCCGCTGGAACCGTCGCCGTCGTAGGCGAAGTAGCCGGGGTTGGGCGAGCCGACCATGTCGAAGTTCAGGTAGCCCTTGATCCTCGACCGTTCGGCCGACGGCAGGTTCTGCACGTAGTACTTGGACCCGATGAGACCCAGCTCCTCGGCGCCCCACCAGCCGAACCGCAGGTGCCGGGCCGGCTTGTAGCCGGTGCTGGCGACGGCGAGCGCCACCTCGAGGTTCGCGGCCGAGCCGGAGCCGTTGTCGTTGATGCCGGGCCCCGCCGTGACGCTGTCCAGGTGCGCGCCGACCATGAGCGTGTTGGCGGTGTCGCCGCCGGGCCAGTCGGCGATCAGGTTGTAGCCGGTGGCGCCGTTGTAGCTGAACGACTGGATGGACGTCTGGTATCCGGCGGCGTCCAGCTTGGACTTCACGTAGTCGAGGGAGGCGCGGTAGCCGGGACGGCCGTGCGCGCGGTTGCCGCCGTTGGACGTGGCGATGCTCTGGAACTGCGACAGGTGCGCCTTGACGTTCGCGACCGGAATGTCGGGTGCGGCGGCGCGCACCGCGGGCGGCGCGGGCATCGACGCGGGCGGGGAGGCCGACGCGGCGGCGTTGGGGAGCAGGGCGGCCAGGGTCAGGGCAGCCGCCCCCACCGTCGCCATCGTGCGCGATCTCATGAGTGTTGTCCTCCGGGAATGGAAGCGGCCCGTGACGGGGGAGCGGGCCCCGTCACGGGCCGCGGGCGAGGGGCGGTCAGGGAATGACGATCATGAAGGGTGCCGGTCGGCTAGCAGGCCGGTTCGCCCGACGCCTGCGGGACGCTGACGGCGCTCCAGGCGGCCTTGACCGTCTGGCACTCGGTGCTGTTCCCGGGGAACAGCTGCTTCGCCGCCGCGACGGAGGCGGCGCGCACCCGCGCGTGCGTCCAGGACGAGGTCTTCCGGTTCAGGGTCTCCATGAAGATCTTGCCGGCCTTCTGGATACCGATTCCGGTGACGGTCGAGTTGTTGCACGTCGGGCTGGTCGGCTTGCCGCCGCCCGGGTTCGACCCCTCGGCGAGCAGGTAGAACCAGTGGTTCTGCGGGCCCGCCGCCGCGTGCACCTCGGTGCGCGGGATCTGGGACGAGTAGCAGTTCGGGTGCTGCAGCGCCTGCGGGTTGTACATGTTGCGGATCGGGCCCCGGCCGACCAGGTCGACCTCCTCGCCGACCAGGTAGTCCGGCGGGTCGAGGTTCGCGGGCTCGTTGATGTAGAACTCGGTGAGCGTTCCGAAGATGTCACCGGTCGACTCGTTCAAGCCGCCCTTCTCGTTGCCGCCGCCGCTGTCGCCACCGGGCGTGGTGGTGAAGATGGCGTGGCCGTTCTCGTGCCCGACGACGTCCACCGACGTGGCCTGCTTGTTGTTGGCCTGGTTGTGGCCGTAGGTGGTGTAGCTGCCGTTCCAGTACGCGTTCACCGCGTTGAGCGCGACGCGCATCGGGTAGCCGCCGCCGCGACCGTTGATCCCGTTACGGCCGAGCCAGTCCTTCAGCATGTCCCATTCTTTTTGGTGCGCGTACATGGCGTCGACGCAGGCGGTCTCCATGTCGGTGCCGCTGCCGTTGCCCCACTGGCTGTCGCCGGTGTAGGCACGGCCGTTCTGGCCACCGCACTGGACGTTGCCACGCTGCGGGTCGCTCATCGTGGTGGCCGCGGTGCTGATGTCGACGGTGCCGTGGTAGAAGCTCCGGTCGTCGGCGGCGTCACGGACCTGGTCCCACGACTCGACGACCTTGCCGCTCTTGGCGTCGACGTACACGTGCATGATCGTCGGGGCGTTGTTCTTCTTGGTGCCGGTGACGACCGTCTCGTACACGAGGCGTCCGGCGCCGTTGGCCAGCACCGTCAGCTTCGGTGTGGAGACCTTCTCGACCTTGGCCACGTGGCCGCGGGAGGTCTTCGCGGCCGACGCGGCCGAGATCTTCGCCTTGGTGTCGACGTCGAGTTCCCTCGTCTGGTTGACGTGGGTGCTCAGCACGCTGCCGGCGGCGTTGGTGACGACGACGAAGTCGCCGCCCTCGACGGGCAGTCCGGCGTGCGTCCTCGTGTAGGCGACGTACTGGAGCCCGCTCAGGCCGGACGTGACGCCCAGGTCAACGATCTTGTCCTCGGCGGCCAGCTTGAACGTCGACGGCTGTGCCGCGATCGCGCGGTCCGCCGAACTGGCGGCGACGGTGCGGGGGTCCGGCTTGGCGGGGGCCGCGGGAGCGGTGCGGGACGTCGCACCTGTGGCGGGGGCGGACATCGCCACGGCGAGGCCGACGGACAGCGCCGCCGCCCCGATCGCGGTCTGGTGTCTCACGGGGGTGCTCCTTCCACGTGCCGGGCATGGCGCGGCACGTGGAGCCGAAGGGGAGCGCTCCACGCGACCGCCGCCCGTCCGGCGGGCTTTGGAATTGGGTGGCTCATGCGGATGAGCTGTCCCGAAGTGCACTCCTAGATATGAATAGTGTCAATGAATCCATTTGGTATTGGATTTTCAATATTTAGAAGGCCATCGAGTAGAAGGTTGAAACAGGGGCTCTGAGCAGCGCGAACGGCCGGGCCGAATGTTCGGCCCGGCCGTTCGGGTATCCGGGTGGTGGCGCTCCGTCAGGGGGCGATGGCGCGGCAGATCCAGGCGAGAGCGAGGGGATAACGGTAATCAATGCCACCATGGCCCGCGTCGAACAGTTCGAAATGAATCACGTCCTCGGGGACGCCGACGTCCAGCAGCGCGTCGCGGAACGCCTGGGCGCCGACGTCCAGAAACCACTCGTCGCGGGTGCCGCCGTCGATCCAGACGGCCCGCAGCGAGCGCAGCGCGTCGGCGTGGCGCGGCGCCATCCGCACCGGGTCGAAGGTCAGCCAGCGCTCCCAGACGTCCGCCCGGATCACACCGGTGACCGGGTCGAACGGCAGCTCGGGCGTGCCGTCGTCGCGTGCGGAGTAGCACAGCGCCATGCCGAGGATCTCCAGCAACTCCATGTCCTCGTCCTTGGTGAAGGAGGCGCGGGACCTGAAGTCGTCCCACCAGCGCCAGATGTCACCGTCGTATTTGCGTAGATGCCGGACGCACTTGGGGAAATGGGGGAGGTAGCTGTACTCGAACAGGGCGTCGCCCGCATGCGTCGCCAGGGCGCCGAACAGGTCGGGCCGCAGCATCGGCGTGATCATCGCGCCGTAGCCGCCGCTGGACTTGCCGCTGATCGCCCGATGTTCCGGGACGTCCAGCGTCCGGTAGCGGGCGTCCACCCACGGGACGATCTCGTCGCACAGGTAGGAGTGGTAGCGGCCCATGCCCGGCGAGTCGAGGTACTGGCTGCCGCCGTACGCCGTCCAGGTGTCCACGTACACCACGATCGCGGGCGGGGCCTCACCGGACGCGAACACCGCGTCCGCCGTCTCCGGGAACGGCTGCCGGTACGGCATCCGGTTGCGCCACATCTGCACGTGCCCGGTGTATCCCATGATCACGTAGACGCTGGGATAGCGGCGCTCCGGCTCGTCGTCGTAGCCCGGCGGGACGTACACCAGGACGGGCCGTTCGTGCGGGTCGTTCAGCGGGTTGCCGCGCAGCAGCTCACTGCTGACGACGTGCTCCTCCAGGCGTCCGGCGAACTCGACCGACCACGGCAGCATGCGTACTCCTTCGTCGCGAGTGATCATTCGACGCTAACCCGGCCCGGCCCGGCGCGGCGAGAGTGTCGCAGGCGGATGTCACACTTCGACGGCCGGTGCAGTCTCCCTCGGGGAGGGAAGGGGAATGAGATGACCGATCGCGCCACCGTGCTTCGTGACCTGCATCGCCCGGGTGATCCGCTGCTGCTGCCCAACGTGTGGGACGCGGGCAGCGCCAAGGTCGTCCAGGAGGCGGGTTTCCCCGCTCTCGCCACCGCCAGCGCCGCCGTTTCGGCGATGCTCGGCTACCCCGACCACGAGGGGGCGCCCGCCGAGGAGATGTTCGCCGCCGCGGGGCGCGTCATCGGGGCCGCGACCGTCCCCGTCACCGTGGACGCCGAGGCCGGCTACGGGCTCCAGCCCGCCGAACTCGTCGAACGGCTCCTCGCCATCGGCGCCGCGGGCTGCAACCTGGAGGACACCTACGCCGGGGAACTCGCCGAGCCCGAGACCCAGGCCGAGTACCTCGCCGCCGTCCGCGACGCCACCGGTGACCGGCTCGTCATCAACGCGCGGGTCGACACGTTCGTCGCCAAGGTGCCGGATCCGGTGGACGCCGCGATCGCCCGGGGCCGCCTCTACTTCGAGGCCGGGGCCGACTGCGTCTACCCGATCACCGCGCCGCTGGACGCCGTCCCGACCCTGGTCAAGGGCCTGCCGGGCCCGATCAACGCCAACAACATGCCGGGCTCGTCCCTGGCCGACCTGGCCTCCGCCGGAGTCGCCCGCGTCTCCTACGGCCCGATGCCGTACCTGCGGGCCCTGGACGCGCTGAAGGAGTTCGCGACCCGCGTGAAATCCGGGGAGAGCCCCTACGCCTGACCCTCCGGCAGCTCGGAGGTGTCGCCGTCGGGGGACGGGCGGGTGACCAGTTCGAAGTCGCCCTCGTGGCGGACGGTGCCGGAGACGACCGCGTCCTCCAGGACCTCGGCGCCCTTGAGTTGGCGCCGCATCATCGGGTCTTCGCGGACGTCCTTCGCCACGGAGAAGCACAGCAGGATCAGCACGACCGCGAACGGCAGCGCGCCGATGAACGTGACGTTCTGGATGCCGCTGAGCGCCTTGTCCCCACCGATCACCAGCATGATCGCGGCGACGCCGCCGGTCATCGCGCCCCAGAAGATGACGATCCAGCGCGTGGGGGAGGTCGATCCGCGCTGCGAGAGCGTGCCCATGACGATCGACGCCGCGTCCGCGCCGGACACGAAGAAGATCGCCACCAGGACCATCACGACGATCGCGGTGAGCAGCTCCCACGGCAGGTTTCCGAGCACATTGAAGGTGATCTGCTCCTCCGAGCCGTCGCCGTACGGGTTCAGCCCGTCCCGCTGCTGGTCGATGGCCGTGCCGCCGAAGATCGCGAACCACACCAGGCTGACCGCGCTCGGCACGATGATCACACCGGCGACGAACTGGCGGATGGTGCGGCCGCGGCTGATCCGGGCGAGGAACATGCCGACGAAGGGGGACCAGGAGATCCACCAGGCCCAGTAGAAGATCGTCCAGTCGGCGAGGTACTCCTGCATCGCGGTGCCGCCCGTCGCGCCCGAGCGGGACGCCATCTCACCGAAGTCCCGCAGGTACACGCCGAGCGAGGTGGGCAGCAGCTGAAGGACGAACACGGTCGGGCCGACGACGAACACGAAGACCGCGAGGACGGCCGCCAGCACCATGTTGATGTTCGACAGCCACTGGATGCCGCGCGCGATGCCCGACACCGCCGACAGGACGAAACAGATCGTCAACACCATGATGATCACGACGAGGACGCCGGTGCCGAGGGTCTCGATCCAGCCGGCCTCCTGCAAGCCCGTCCGGATCTGGAGGGCACCGATGCCGAGGGACGCGGCGGAGCCGAACAGGGTGGCGAAGAGGGCGAGGATGTCGATCAGCTTGCCGACGGGTCCGACGCCACGCCTGCCGATCAGCGGCACGAACGCCGAGCTGATCAGCTGGCTGCGTCCCCGGCGGTAGTGCCCGTACCCGATCGCGAGGCCGAGCACCGCGTAGATCGACCATGGGTGCAGCGTCCAGTGGAACATCGTCGTGGCCATCGCCGTCTCGATCGCCGGCTCGCTCTGCGCCGGGTCGGTGCCCGGCGGCGGGCTCACGTAGTGCGTGAGCGGCTCCGCGACGCCGAAGAACATCAGCCCGATGCCCATGCCCGCGCTGAACATCATCGCGATCCACGAGACGGTGCGGAACTCGGGCTCGTCGCCTTCCCGGCCGAGCGGTATCCGGCCGTACCGGCTGAGCGCCAGCCACAACGAGAAGATCACGAACCCGGTCGCGGCGAGGACGAACAGCCAGCCCACGTTCGCGAGAAGCCAGTCGAGCGCCGACTGGGTCGTCGAGCTGAGGTTGTCCGTCCAGATGGCGCCCCAGAGCACGAACGCCGTGGACAGCCCGGCGGTGAGGCCGTAGACGAACCAGTCGGTACGCGCCCGCCCCGGTTTATCCAGCGATATAGGGAGGTCTCCGGATTGGTCGTCCCATCCTCCGGAGCCGCTCGCGCGCGTCTTCATGATCCTTCGTCATTCCCCGAAAGATCACAGCTGAGTTCAACGAACGAGTAATTCGTTCATGATCGGTATCGGGAGGCCGACCTTGCTCACTTGCCCGGAATTCGCGCGATCGTACCCTGCGGGTTGCCCGTCCGGGCCTGGTCCCGGGACGACGGCGCGCGTATACCCCTGAGAAAGGCTTCGCTCCGGGAGGAGACCGTCGGATGCATGATCGGCACCAGGCCAAAGGCGCCGAGATCAGGGCACCTCGCAGTGGACCCCGGGCGGCCGGACATCCGCCGCCCGCCCAAGGGCTTCTCGGCCTGCAGAGCGCGGCCGGCAACGCCGCCGTCGTCCAGATGCTCGGAAACGCCGATCGCTCCGAGCCCGTCGACGGGCACGTCGTGCAACGCTCACCGGCGACCTGGATGCAGTCCGAGGCGGTCACAATGGCGTTGCAACAGACCGGGGGGATGACCCCGTCGTCCCGCTGGCCCGCGGTGACGCAGGCGGTGCGCGCCTACGGTCGGCTCGCACCCAACGACCTGTCCGGCCGCGCCGCCGCCCTGGACGCCCTCTCCCAAGCCATCGGCAACTGGCGGCAGAACCAGGAGACGGTGCGGCACCGCGCACCTTGGAGCAGCGCCAATGCCCGGCAAGCTGCCGTCAGCGCCCTGGAGGACCTGATCCGTCGCGAACGCGACGAGATTCGCGGTCAACGGCAGACGCCGAGCGGGCCGGCCGAACCGGCACCGCCGTCCGCGGCGATGAGCATCCCGATGGGCGGCTCGCGAGCCGGAGACACCATGCCCGGACACGGCGGATCGTTGGATGACTCGGATCGCTCATGGTCCCCAACGCCCGACCTGAATGAAGGCGGGGTGGTCGCCAAGGCCGAGGCGCGGAAGAACGCCGCGCCGTTGCCTGCGCGCGTCCGTGTCCGCCTGCACCTCACCACGGACAGCAACGTCGGAGGCGTTCACCAGCGGGGCCTGAAGCCGAGTCAGGGGTCCGGTGGTATCGGCGTCAATCCGGAACCGGGCATGCCCGCAGACCCGGACCCGCATCACTTCTACGTGCTGACCGGCTCGAACCAGAAGAACGAGAACCTCATCGCGAGCCAGGCCGGAGTTCGGGCGGTTCTCGTGCTGAGTTCGGACAGCGTGTCCTACGACAAGGACGTCAACTATCCAGACGGCGGAGCAGGGCGGTATGCCGGTGAGGCCCCCGCGGCGAGAAGCGCCAGAGGGGAGAGTAGGACCAGAGGCCCCATCTCCGTCGTGCTGCCACTCCGCGCGAGCGGCACGACCACGGACGAGGTGACGAACTTCGTCAACCAGCTCCGGGACCAAGGCGAGCCGCCACTCACCACCAGGGAGGTCATAGAGCGCATCGAGGGCGAACTCATCCGCAGGTACGGGATCTTCCGCGTGGCCGACCACCTGTCCTAGGCGCCGAGCGCGTTACCTGGTCGAGGAGGCGACGCCGAAGGCGAGCCTTCTCGACCAGACCGCGAAGCGGCGCGTGCTCGCACAATGAGCCCTGAGCGGAAGCAGATGAATGCAGCTTAGTCGGCTCGTGCGCCGGGTGGCGGCGCGGTGAGGGCGTAGATGAGCAGGATGCACAGGGAAATGGTGAGTACCGACCAGAGGGGGAACGCCACCAGGAACGCGAGGTGTCCGATGGCCGCGAGGAAGGCGAACACGACGCCGATGGCGCGTGCCCACATCTTTCCGCTCATGATCGCGGCGCCGACGCCGATCTGGATGATGCCGAGAATGAGCCAGATCCAGCCCCACGCGGTGTAGTCGAACACCATGATCTCGTTGTCGGCGACGAGGTAGTAGTCGTCCTTGAACAGGGCCACCAGTCCGTCGATGACGTTGAACGCGCCGACCACCAGCGCCACCGTGCCCGCGAAGGCGAGCCACCCGGACGTCCGGTACTGCCGGTGGGCCGTCGCCGAGGTCCTGCCAGGGGTCGTCTTGCTCGTCATTTCGGGCCTCCCCACCCCGCAGCCTGGTCCGGCCGCGGTTTGATGACCGAAAAGTCCCCCTTGTCCAGGTGGTTGCAAACCCTGCTCAACCCGTATTTGGGGCTGTCCATAAGGAAATCTGAGCCGTCGTAGACCAATCGGTCGTCAGGGCGTGAGGGCCCTCTGGATCGCGATCTCCACGGGCGCGGTCGGCTCCTCCGGGTTGAGCGGGACGGTCGGGTGGAGCGGGGGTTGGGCCAGAAATCGGGGCGTCGTGCCGAGGTGGGGCCGGCCCGCGTGGACCAGGAACGGGTGGCAGAGATAGACGTCGCCCGCGCTGCCTGTGGCGAAGGCCGTCGGGCGGTGGGCGGAGGCGGCTTCCGCCTGGGTCGCGAGGGCGACGGCGTCCAGGCCGTCCTCGTGGTGCGGAGCCAGGACGCGGGCGACGTCCCGGTGGGAGCCGACGCGCAGACGGGTGGGGGCGTCGCGTTCGGTGACGTCGGAGAGCAGGAACAGCATCAGGAGCGCGCGGTCCCGGGAGCGGACGTTCGCGCGCCAGGTCAGGTAGTCGGTCGGGCTGGAGTCGGGTCCGGGGAAGCTGACGTCGACGTGCCAGTTGTCCACGACGGAGGGTTCATCGGGGGGAAAGCGGACGACGAAGCCGCCGAGGGACGCGCGGGGCTGCCAGCGGCCCTCGCCGACGAGGGCGTCGAACGCGCCATGGAGGCGCGGGGTGGTGGCGGCGGCGACGAACGGCGGCAGGTCGTAGCCGGGACGGGTGGCGATCGGGCGCGGCCAGGTGGACGGGTCGTCGGGTTCGGCGTCGAGGTCGTTCCAGATGATGGCGCGGCACTGGTCCGCGAGGTCGCGGGGGAACGCCTCCTTGAGGGCGACGAAGCCGTTCTCGATGAAGGCGTTGCGCTGTTCGGCGTCGAGCATGAAGACCACGATGACGGGCGGTGCGCGAAGGACGCGAACCGTTTTCGGGCTGAGTGGTGGGTAGGAGAAGTCTGGCCGCAATGGGGTGTGGCCCTCGTCACATGGGTTGACGATCGTCCCAGTAAGGCCATAGAAGTGCAGCTTTGTTGATGTCCGCGACTGTTGCCGGGTTCAGTGTTTCATGTTCATCTATTTACGGTGATGTCCGGTTGAGACACGCCATCCGTCGATTTCGCCCGCCCACCACCGACGACGCACGCACGCAGCACGCAGCGACAGCGGAGGTCCGGATGCGCAAGGAGACGCTGGAGAGCTTCGTCCTCGGGGACGTTCTCCGGTCGCAGGCGCAGGCCCATCGAACCCAGACGTTTCTCAAGTTCCGGGACGGCGAGATCACCTACGGCGAGGTCGACGCCGCCGCCGACCGGATGGCCCGAGCGCTCGGCGGCGCGGGCATCGGGCGCGGCGACCATGTCGGGCTGATGCTGCCCAACTGCGCCGACTTCGTCCATCTGATCTTCGCGTTGGCGCGGCTGGGCGCCGTGGCCGTCCCCATCAACATCGCGTATCGGGGCGAACTGCTGCGGCATGTGCTGGACAGCTCCGACGCCGGATGGCTCATCGTGGACGGGCCCTACGCCGAGCGGCTCCCCGAGATCGCGGAACGGCTGCCGAAACTGGGCGGGGTCATCGTCCGGGACGCCGCCGAGAACGGCGTGCTGCTGGAACGGCTCGGCAAGCCCGCGCGGGAGCTGGCGTCCCTGCCCCCGGACGGCGACGGCCGTGTGGACGTGCCGGTCGGCTTCGGTGACATGCAGGCGATCATGTACACGTCCGGGACGACGGGCCCGTCCAAGGGCGCGATGGTGCCGCACGCCCTGGCGCTGACCTGCGCCTATGACTCGCTGGACTTCCTGGACCGGTGGGGTAAGACGATCTACTGTCCGCTGCCGCTGTTCCACGCGGCGGCGCTGTGGGACGGGATGCTGTCCGCGCTGCTCGGCGGCGGGTCCATCGCGATCGTCGAGCGGTTCAGCGCGTCGCGGTTCTGGGACGACGTCCGCCGCTTCGACGCCCAGGTCTGTATGAGCGTGTTCTCGATGATCCCGATCCTGCTGAACCGTCCGCCGACGTCCAGGGACAAGGACCACCGGCTGGAGACCTTCTATATGGGCAAGTCCAGCCTGGACGAGCCGATGCGGGAGCGGTTCGGGGTGCGGTCGGTGGAGACGTACACCAGCACGGAGGCCGGGATCGCGACGGGCAGCCCGTACGGGGAGTGGCGGGTCGGGTCGTGCGGGCAGGCGCACGAGGAACGGTTCCAGGTCGCGGTGGTCGACGAGCACGACCGGGAACTCGGCCCGGGTGAGCCGGGGGAGTTGGTGCTGCGGCCGAAGCAGCCGTTCGTCCTCACGACCGGCTACTACGGGAACTGGGAGGCGACCACGCAGTGCTTCCGGAACATGTGGTTCCACACCGGAGATCGGGTATGGCGCGATGACGACGGTTACTTCTACTTCCTTGACCGGATGAAGGACGCGATCCGCCGGCGTGGTGAGAACATCTCCGCCTTCGACCTGGAGACGGAGATCAATCAGCATCCGGCGGTGTTGGAGTGCGCCGCGATCGGCGTGCCCTCGGAACTGGAGGACGAGGACATCAAGGTGTCGATCGTGGTGCAGCCGGACACCGGGCTGGACCCGGAGGAGCTGGTGGCCTACTGCGAGGAGCGGTTGCCACGTTCCATGGTGCCGCGTTACGTCGAGTTCGTGGAGGCGCTCCCGCGCACGCCCACCGACAAGGTCGCCAAGTACAAGCTCCGGGCCCAGGGCGAGCACGGCGTCACCGCGACCACCTGGGACCGGGAGGCGCAGTGAACTGGGACGACACACCGGAACAGGCCGCCTTCCGTGAAGAGGTGCGCGCCTTCGTCCAGGAGAGGTTCCCCGCGTCGTACCGTCCGGCGGAAGACGAGGAGCAGAGCCTCGAACCGGAGGACGTCGCGGGCTACAACTGGCCCGTCGACCGGGTCGCGGACGACCCGGAGCGGCGTGAGGGCGCCCGCGCGTGGGCGGCGGCGCTGGCCGAGCGCGGCTGGATCGCGCCGCACTGGCCGAAGGAGTACGGCGGCGCCGGGTTGTCGGCCATGGAGGAGTTCATCCTGCACGAGGAGATGATGCGGGCGCGGGTGCCGGTCGTGAACGGCATCGGCGCGTTCCTCCTCGGGCCGACCCTGCTGGTGCACGGCACGGACGAGCAGAAGGCCGCCCATCTCCCGGCGATCGCGAAGGGCGAGGCGACCTGGGCGCAGGGCTTCTCCGAACCGGGCTCCGGCTCCGACCTGGCGTCGCTGCGCACCAGGGCAGTCCGGGACGGTGACGAGTACATCGTCGACGGGCAGAAGGTGTGGACGTCCCTCGGCCAGTACGCCGACTGGTTGTTCGTCCTGGTACGCACCGATCCCGACGCCGAACGTCCGCACCGCGGCATCACGTTCCTGCTCGTCGAGGCGAACGCGCCGGGCGTGACGATCCGTCCCATCACCGACATCCGAGGCGCGGCACCGTTCTGCGAGATCTTCTTCGAGGGCGTCCGGGTGCCCGTGGCGAACCGCGTCGGGGACGAGAACCGCGGCTGGTACGTGGCGATGTCCGCGCTCGGCTTCGAACGGGCCGGAATCGGCGCGACGATCAAGTACGAGCAGGCCCTCGCCGAACTCGTCACCTACCTGCGCTCCCCGGACGGACGCCGTTTCGCCCGCACGAGCCCCGCGCTGCGCCAGGAGATCGCCCGCCGCCAGACCGAGATCCGGGTCCTGTACAACCTGGCCCGCTACACCGTGTCGCGGCAGGCCGCGGGTGCCGAGCCCGACTTCGAGGCGTCCATCAACCAGCTCTTCGGCGCCGAACTGCACCAGCGCCTCGCCGCGACGGGCGCCCGCGCGTTTGGCTCGTCGGCCGCGCTGTGGGAACGCGACGGCGCCCCCATGAACGCCCTGTTCACGCACATGCGCAGAGACTCGGTCGCGTCCACCTTCCTCGGCGGCACCACCGAGATCCAGCGGAACGTCATCGCGACCCGAGGCCTGAACCTGCCCCGAAGCTGAACACACCGACCGGTTCATCGACCACGAGGAGGAGCGGAACCCCATGCCAGACGGGAACGCCTACGAGACCGTCGATCTGCGGATCGAGGAACGAGTGGCCTGGCTGACGTTGAACCGGCCGGAGAAGCTCAACGCGCTGACCCCGACGACGATGACGGAACTGCGCGACATCTTCACCCGCGTCGACGACGACGAGGACGTCTGCGTGGTGGTGCTGCGCGGCGCCGGAGAACGCGCGTTCTGCGCCGGAATGGACCTCGGCTGGTCGGAGAAACTGACGCCGCGCGAACGGATCGAGCAGGGACGGCTCGGCGAGAAGACGTTCGCGATGATGGAGCGGCTGTCGGTCCCCGTGATCGCGGCCGTGCACGGGTACGCGGTCGGCGGTGGCCTCGAACTGGCGCTGGCGGCGGACTTCATCGTCGCGTCCGACAACGCGAAGGTCGGCCTCGTCGAGATCACGCTGTCGGCGCGTCCGCCGTACCGGCCGAAGATGACCGAGGACGGTGATCCCGACCAGCCCGAGTTCGGCGGGTCCGCGCCCGGCTGGGGCGGCGTGAAACGGCTGCCGGAACGCATCGGCAAGGCCCGCGCGAAGGAACTGCTGTTCACCGGCGCCCGGATCGACGCCGAACGCGCCTTCAAGCTGGGCCTGGTCAACGACGTGTATCCGGCGGACGAGTTCGACAAGCGGGTCGGTGAGCTGGCCGAACGCATCGCCGCGATGAACCGCTACAACCTGCGTCTCGTCAAGGAACTGGTCACCTACGGCTACGACTGGATCGAGCCGCACCCGAGCTAGGAGGACCCGTGCAGATCTACCGCATCGACCATGTCGCGCAGGTGACCCCCGACCTCGACGCGCAGGTGGCGCTGCTGGAGGGCCTGTTCGGGTTCCGGCGCGTCCGGAGCTGGAACAACCCGGCCGAAGGGGTGCGCGGCACCCGGCTGGAGATCCCCGGCAGTCACGGTCAGGCGTGGGAGGTGGTCGCGCCCGCCGGTGACGACTCCGCGCTCCAGACGTTCCTGGACGACCACGGCGGACGCCCCGGCCTGCACCACGTGGGCGCGGAGGTGCCCGACCTGGAGGCCGTCCGCGCCGAACTCGAAGGACGCGGCATCAAACCGACCGACGGGGGACGCTGGCTGGAGGCGTCACTGAGCCCGCCCGAACACGGCCCCGGCGTCCTGTTCCGCTTCCGCGGCCCCGGCAGCCTCGACATGTGCGGCGACTCCACCGACTCCGTCGCCGAGACGACGACCGTGGACGGGCCGTCCCTCGGCATCGTCGCGCTCGACCACATCTGCCAGGCGTTCCCCGACCGCGACGTCCTCGCCCGCTGGTACCACGACCTCGCCGGTTTCGTGCAGGTGTGGCGGACCGCGGACGACGAACATCCCGACATGGCCGACCTCGTCCTGAACATCCCCGGCTCGTCGATCTGCTGGGAAGTCATCATGCCGCGCGGCGAGGACTCGTTCATCGAACGGTTCTGGGAGCGCAACGGCGCCGCCGCCCACCATGTCACGTTCGAGGTGGCCGACTGGGACGCGGCGCTGGCGGCCTGCGACCACCACGACACGCCGACGTTCGGCGAGAACGAGGGCAGCACGGACGGCGCGGCGTGGAAGGACACGTTCATCCACCCGAAGCACACCGGCGGTGTCCTGGTCCAGTTGTTCTGGGAGGAACGGCCGGGTGTGTGGGTCCGCTCTGACAAGGTGCCGCCGCGATGGACCTGAGCCTCACCGAAGACCAGGAACTGATCGTCTCCACCGCCCGCGAACTCCTGGAGACCCGGGCCGCGACCGCCGGGGCCCGCGCGATGGACGGCGACCGCGCCGGATACTCCGCCGCGCTGTGGAAGGAGATGGTGGACCTCGGCTGGACGGGCCTCGCGTTCCCCGAGGAGCACGGCGGCGTGGGCGGTGACTTCCTCGACGTCTGCCTGCTGTTCGAGCAACTCGGCTACGCCCAGGTCCCGAGCCCGCTGCTGACCTCCGTCGCGTCCTGCGGCATGCCGATCGCCCGGTACGGGACGTCCGAACAAAAGGAGAACTGGCTCAACGCCATCTCTGAAGGCCACATCGCCGCCGCCGCACCGCTCCCTTGGGACCGTCCCGACGAAGGCCCGACAGCGACCCGCGACGGCACCGATTCCGTCCTGAACGGCACCGCGACGTTCGTTCCCTACGCGGCGTCCGCCGAGAACATCCTTGTGGCGGCCCGCCTGGACGGCGAACCACACGCCTTCTGGGTGGACGCCTCGTCGGTGACGATCCGCCCTCTCGAAACGGTCGGCATAGACCGTCCCTGCCACATCGACCTGTCGAACGTCCGCGTCCCTGCCGCCAACGTGCTCAACACGGAAGCCGCCGACGCCATCCCTTTGTTCGGTGCGGCGGCCACCTGCGCCGAAATGGTCGGCGCCGCCCAACGCGTCCTGGACATGACGGTCCAGTACGCGACGGAACGAGAACAGTTCGGCCGTCCCATCGGGTCGTTCCAGGCCGTCCAACACCACTGCGCCGACATGGCCATCGACGTGCTCGGCTCCCGCTTCATCGCCTTCGAGGCCATCTGGCTCCTGTCGGCGAACCGGGACGCGACACAGGAGGTGTCCATGGCCAAGGCGTGGGTGAGCGAGGCGTACGAACGCGTCTGCGCCCTGGGCCACCAGGTGCACGGCGCGATCGGCTTCACCGCCGAACACGACCTGCACCTTTTCTCCCGCCACGCCATGGCCACGTCCCTGGCCTTCGGCGACGGCGACCTCCACTACGAAACCCTCGCCACCACCCTCAACCTCCCCTGACCGCCCCGCTCACGCCACCGAGGTGGCCCCACCATCGGACGACGCGGCGGGGCCGGAAGGGTGGTGGGGCGTGAAACGGAAATCGGATTCGCCGCCCTCTAGGTGAATGGTCAGGGACGCGTCCAGCGCGTCGGCGAGGCGGGTGAGCAAAGGCAGCGTCGGCACCGAGTCGCCGCCCTCGATATTGGAGATCTGCGGCTGAGTCATGCCCGCACGACGAGCCAGCTCGGCCTGGGAAATGCCGAGGGCGACGCGACGGTCATGGACGGCCTGGCCGAGCGCGAGCGCGTGTCCGGCCTCGACGTAGGCGGGGGACTCCTGAACCGTTTCGCCGAGAAGTCTCCTGGTCCGGCGAGTCTTCCACTGGGCGTGATTCACGGCGTCTCCTCCTTGCTCCGATCGTAGGTGTGCTCGGCGAGGCCGTGCTCGGCTTCGCATACCTTCTGCGCCTGCCGTGCTCGTTCGAACTCCGCCTCCTCACGTTGTCGGGTCTTGCGGAACACGGTGAGCAGGACGATCCGTTGCTGCGGGGCGAGCCAGTAGGTGATGCGGACGGAGTTGCCATCCAAAATGAAGCGTAACTCGCGGACCTTGCCGCCGAGGTGACGCGAGTACGGTTCGCCGAGCGTGGTCGGCTGGGACGCGAGCATGTCGGCCGCTCGTTCGGCCTTGTCATAGTGCCGGTCGGTGAGGAGGGACAACCATTGCCGAACCTCCGACTCGATCTCGATGCGCCACAGCATGCTCACGCTCCGATTATACAAAGAAATATATGGCGACGCTCGCTATCGCGCGTTGAAACGCTAGGCGGTGGGTGACGACCCAACCTGGCCGCCTGGGGGCCTTGACCCGGCCGAGAGGCAGCAGCGGACGAAATCTCGCAGGGCGGGGTTGTCTTCTGAGCGGACGGCCCAGGCGACGGCCATGCGGGTGGGGCTGATGCCGGTGCAGGGCCGGTAGGTGATTCCGGGGCGCTGGTAGAAGCTGGCCGAGGACGCCGGGGTGAGACTGATTCCATAGCCGCTGGCGATCGCGGTCAGCCATTCGTCGGAGTTGCGGGCGATGGCCCCGACTCGTGCGTGGTGGTCCTCGCATTCGTCGGCGCCCATCCAGTAGTCCCGCCATGAGCCCGTCGCGGGGGGTGCGGCGACGAACGGCTCGTCTCGCAGGGAACTGAGGGGTATCTGTTCGAGTGCGGCCAGCGGGTGGTCGTCTGTGAGTGCGACCCAGCGAGGCTCGGTGAACAGCACCTCGGTTCGGAACTCTTGTCGCATGGACGAATGCGGTCGGACCAGGGCGACGTCCACCGTGCCGTCGGCGAGCCCGGCTGTCGGGTCGGTCCAGTCGGAGTTGCGCATCTCGATCCGCCAGCCCGGGCGGATTCGTGTGAAGGCTGTGATGATGTGCTGTGTCGCCTCGCCGGCCGCGTTCGCGATGAAGCCGACGCGCAGTGTCCGCTTGTCCTGGCTCGCGGCCCGTTGGGTCTCCCGTAGTACGTCGTCCCAGTCGGATAGGAGCGCGCCGACCCGGGTCGCCAGTATCCGTCCGCCTTCGGTGAGGGTCATTCCGGTCCTCGACCGTTCGAACAGTTCGACGTCCAACTGGTTTTCCAACTGCTTGATTTGTTTGGTCAGAGTCGGTTGTGCCACGTACAGCCGTTCCGCCGCCCGCGTCAGATGCCCCTCTTCTGCCACCGCGGCGAAGTAGCGGAGCAGGCGGGTGTCGATGTCCATGCCGCCAGGCTATGACTACGGCTATTGGACGGCGCAGGGGCACCCTCGCCAGAGTCGGTACAGTGGAAATCGCCTTTATCGTCGTTACCGTCGTCGCCGCGGCGGCGAGCGCGTACTCGACCGTCAACCATTTCGTCCGCCCGGAGTGGATCGTCCGGAACTTCACCGGATACGGCGTCCCCCTGGCCTGGCTTCCCCCGCTGGGGGTCCTCAAGGCCGCGGGGGTGGCCGGTCTTCTGATCGGCCTTGCCTACCGGCCCGTGGCGATCGTCGCCGCGACCGGGCTGGTCGTCTTCTACCTGGGGGCCATCGTCACCGTCATCCGTGCCCGCTTCTACTCCCATATCCCGTACCCCCTTCCCTTCCTTCTGACGGCGGCGGGTTCGCTGGCACTAGGCGCCGTCTCCTGACGCATGGGTTGCGGAGGGAGGTGGTTCGGCGCGTAGCTTCGCCGTATGGATGTGGGCGTGGGGGTCGTTGTCGCGTTGGTGGTGACGTGGGTTCCGGCGCTGGTGTGGTGGCGGTGGCGCGGCCGGGGCGGTGATCTCGGCGGGCCCGCGCGGCGGGCGACGTTCGAGACGCTGCACACCGCGTCGCGGGCGGCGCCCGCGTTCCGGGCCGGGCTGACCGAGCAGGGCGCGCAGAAGGCGGCACGGCATCTGCGGGCGCTGCTCGGCTGCGCCGCGCTCGCGATCACGGACGGGGAACGGCTGCTCGCCTGGGACGGTGAGCACGACCATCACGCGACCGAGGGTCCCCGGCACGCCGAGGAGACGTTCGCGAGCGGCCGTACCCAGGTGCACGACGTGGACTGCGACCGGCTCGACTGCCCGATCCGGCGGGTCGTCGTGGTGCCGCTCGCCACCGACGACCGGGTCGTCGGGACGCTCGCCGCGTACGGGGAGGACGTGCCCGCCGGGCTGATCCGCGCCGCCGAGGAGGTGGCGCAGTGGGTGGACGCGCAACTGGAACTCGCCGAACTCGACCATTCGCGGACGCTGCTGATGGAGGCGGAGATGCGGGCGCTGCGGGCGCAGATCTCGCCGCACTTCATCTACAACTCGCTGACGACGATCGCGTCGTTCGTCCGGTCCGACCCGGAGCGGGCGCGGGAGCTGCTGTTGGAGTTCGCCGGGTTCACCCGGTACTCGTTCCGGCGGCACGGTGACTTCACCACGCTGGCGGAGGAACTGCGGTCCATCGACCGGTACCTGCTGCTCCAGCGCGCCCGGTTCGGGGACCAGTTGCGGGTGACGCTGCGGATCGCGCCGGAGGTGCTGCCGGTCGCGGTGCCGTTCCTGTGCCTCCAGCCGCTGGTGGAGAACGCCGTCCGGCACGGGCTCCAGGACAGGTCGGTGCCCGGCCTCATCACGATCATCGCGGAGGACGCCGGGTCCGACTGTGTGATCAGCGTGGACGACGACGGCATCGGGATGGAGCCCGACGACGTGCGGCGGCTGTTGTCCGGGGAGACGCCCGCGCTCGGTGAACCGGACGGTGACGCGGCCGGAATCGGCCTCGCCAACGTCGATGGACGGCTCCGGCAGGTGTACGGCGACGAGTACGGTCTCGCCGTGGAGACCGGGCCCGGCGCGGGGACGAAGGTGACCGTCCGCGTCCCGAAGTACCGGCCGGGAGTGACCGCGTCCTGAGTCGTCGACCAGGTCCGACCGCGTGCCGGCCCTTGACTCATGGCCGTCCATTTACTGAAATGTGGCGGGCGGCACACGAAGGGCGGGGTTTGTGGTGGGCCTGCGTGTCCTTGCGGTCGATGACGAGGCGCCCGCACTGGACGATCTCGTCCACCTGCTGCGCGCCGACCCGAGAATCGGCGAGATCCACACGGCCAGGGACGGTGCCGCCGCGCTGCGCAAACTCGACCGGGCCCTCGCCGACGGACGTCCCGTCGCCGCCGTGTTCCTCGACATCCGGATGCCCGGCATCGACGGCACCGTCCTCGGCCGGGTCCTCGCGCAGTTCGCCCGCGCGCCACAGATCGTCTACGTCACCGCGTACGAGGGCCATGCCGTCGACGCGTTCGAGATCAAGGCGACGGACTACATCCTCAAGCCGGTACGGCCGGAACGTTTGAACGAGGCGATCAGGCGCGTGACGGAGGCGGCGGAGGACTGGATGGACGACGGGTCGTCCGCGCCGTCCACGCCCGCGTCGCCGTCCTCGACACCGTCGGGGGAGCCGGAGCCGATGCCCGTCGAACTCGGTGGCGTCACCCGGTTCGTCACGCCCGCCGAGGTGCTGTACGTCGAGGCGCAGGGCGACTACGCGCGGCTGCACACGTCCGGCGGCAGCCATCTGGTGCGGATTCCGCTGGCCGCGTTGAACGAGCGGTGGAGCGGCGCCGGGTTCGTGCGGGTGCATCGCAGTCACCTCGTCGCCCTGTCGGCGATCAAGGAGCTGCGGTTGGACTCGGGACGCTGCACGGTGCTGGTCGGTGGCACGGAGTTGCCGGTGAGCCGCAGACACGTCCGGGAGTTGCGTGACCTGCTGGTCCGCAGGGCGAGGCGATCCTCCTGAGCCCCGGCGAGCGGCCCGGCGCCGAACGCCCCGCGCGTGACATGCCGCAGCGGGTGCTGGTGACCGGGCCGCGGACGCGTGCCGTCCGCCGTCCCCGCTACCCCGTCACGCGGGAGATCGACGAGCAGACCGGGCTCGGCGAGGCGTACATGCGTTCGCTGGTCCGCACCCAGTTGCGGCTCGCGGTGCGGCTGTGCGCGGTCCTCGCGGTGGTGGTGGCGGGGCTGCCGCTGCTGTTCGCGATGGTCCCGGCGGTCCGCGAGCAGGAGGTCTTCGGGGTGCCGCTGCCGTGGGTGGTGCTCGGCGGGCTGATCTACCCGTGGTTCGTCGGCTGCGGCTGGTGGTACGTCCGGCAGGCCGAACGCAACGAGGCCGACTTCGCCGAACTCGTCGACCGGTCGCCCTCCGCCGGTGACCGCGCGGACGACCCGTGAGCGCCGCGTACGGGGTCGCGGGCGTCGTGCTGGTCGTCGTCGCGACCGTGCTCATCGGGGTGCTCGGCGTCCGGTTCTCCCGGACGACGTCGGACTTCTACGTCGCGTCCAGGACGGTGACGCCGCTGCGGAACGCGTCGGCGATCGGCGGCGAGTACCTGTCGGCCGCGTCGTTCCTCGGCATCGCGGGCCTGATCCTCGTCTACGGCGCCGACATGCTGTGGCTTCCCGTCGGCTGGACCGGCGGGTACCTCGTCCTGCTCGTGCTGGTGTCGGCGCCGTTGCGGCGCTCCGGCGCGTACACGTTGCCGGACTTCGCGGAGGCGCGGCTGGAGTCGATGGCGGTGCGGCGCGTCGCGTCCGTCCTCGTCGTGCTGATCAGTTGGCTGTACCTGCTGCCGCAGTTTCAGAGCGCCGGGCTGGTGCTGCGGACGGTCACGGGCGCCCCGGTGTGGACGGGCGGCGTCCTCGTCGCGGTGGTCGTCGCCGTCAACGTCCTCGTCGGTGGGATGCGCAGTGTCACGCTCGTCCAGGCGTTCCAGTACTGGATGAAGCTCACGGCGCTGACCGTTCCGCTCATCTTCCTGCTGCTGGCGTGGCGGTACGACGGCGCACCCGGTCTGGCGTCGGACACCCCGCCGATGTTCGACGAACGCACGACCGTGTCGGTCGGGATGGGCGTCACCGTGGACGTCACCGCGCCTGTACAGGTCGTCGTCGACGGACGGGTCGACGGCCGTACCTACGAACACACCCCGCTCACACTGAACACCGGGCAGCATCACTTCGACCAGGACACGTCCGTCACCTTTCCCGGCGGCGCCGCCGTCCCGCACGTCACCGGCAGGCCAGCCACCACCGACCGGGAATGGGCGCTGCCGCTCGACGGTCGAGAACACTCCCTCTACGCCACGTACTCGCTGATCCTCGCCACGTTCCTCGGAACGATGGGGCTCCCGCACGTCCTCGTCCGCTTCTACACCAACCCCGACGGGCGTGCCGCGCGCCGCACGACCGTGCTGGTCCTGTCGCTGCTCGGCGCGTTCTACCTGTTCCCCGCCCTGTACGGGGTGCTCGGACGCTTGTACACGCCCGAGCTGCTGATGACGGGACGGGCCGACGCCGTCGTCCTCACCCTCCCCGGGCGGCTCATCGGCGGTGTCGGCGGCGACCTGCTCGGCGCGCTCGTGACGGGCGGCGCGGTCGCGGCGTTCCTGTCGACGTCGTCGGGGATCACCGTGTCCGTCGCCGGGGTGCTGGCGCAGGACATCCTGCGCGGCGGCGTCCGCTCGTTCCGCGCCGGGACGCTGATCGCGCTCGCCGTGCCGCTCGCCCTGGCCATCGCGGCCCGGCACCTCGCGGTCGCCGACGTCGTCGGGCTCGCGTTCGCGGTCGCCGCGTCCACGTTCTGCCCGCTGCTCGTCCTCGGCGTGTGGTGGCGGCGGCTGACCGTGCCGGGCGCGTTCGCCGGGCTCACCGCGGGTGGCCTGCTCGCGGGCACCGCCGTCATCGTCACGATCGCGACCGGGCCACCGGGCGGCGCCCTCGGCGCGATGCTCGCGGAACCCGCCGCCTGGACGGTCCCCGTCGCGTTCACCGTCATGATCGTCGTGTCGTGGTGCACGCCGGGACGCGTTCCGCCCGGGGTGGCCCGGATGATGGTGCGCCTGCACACCCCTGAGACGTTGGACGTCGACCGTGGCACCTGGCGTCCGAAGAGGGTCTGACCGTTCGTCGCGCGAAATGGACCGTTCACCGACACGGCCCGCAGACCGCCGACGATGAACGGCAGCTGACCGCACCTCACGGCCAGTCCTCTTCGCCCGTCCGGCACACCCTCCTTACCGTGGCGCGTGACTACCGTCACAACAGAGGAGGGGCGGTCGTGTCCGTCGATAAGAGTGCTTCCGGCACCGTCTATGAACGGTTCCAGGGCAACACGGAATTCCAGGAACTCCGGCGGAGATTCCGCCGCTTCGTCTTCCCCATGACCGCGGCATTCCTCAGCTGGTACCTGCTCTACGTCGTCCTGTCCGGGTGGGCGCGGGGCTTCATGGGAACCGAACTGGTCGGCTCCATCAATGTGGCGCTGGTGTTCGGCCTCCTCCAGTTCCTGTCGACGTTCATCATCGCGTGGCTGTACGCGCGGCACGCCGACCGCAAACTCGACCCGGTCGCCGCCAGGCTCCGCACCGCGATCGAGGCCGACGACTCCGGTGCGCCCGAGACCGCGGAGGAGGCCCGATGAGCAACGAGACCCTCTCGATCATCCTTTTCCTGGGATTCATCGCCGCCACACTCGCGATCACCGTATGGGCGAGTCGGCACACCAAGGACGCCACCGACTTCTACGCGGGCGGACGGTCCTTCACCGGCGTCCAGAACGGTCTCGCGATCGGCGGCGACTACATGTCCGCCGCGTCCTTCCTCGGCATCGCCGGACTGATCGCCCTCTACGGCTATGACGGGTTCCTCTACTCGATCGGGTTCCTCGTCGCGTGGCTGGTGGCGCTGCTGCTGGTCGCGGAGCTGCTGCGGAACTCGGGTCGGTTCACGATGGCGGACGTGCTGGCGTTCCGGATGAGTCCCCGTCCCGTCCGCACCGCCGCCGGTGTCTCCACCATCGTCGTGTCGATCTTCTACCTGCTGGCGCAGATGGTCGGCGCGGGCGCCCTGGTCGCGCTGCTGTTCGGCTTCACCAGCGAGTTCGCCAAGGGCGCCACGATCGCGCTGGTCGGCGTCCTCATGATCGTGTACGTGGTGTTCGGCGGGATGAAGGGCACCACCTGGGTCCAGATCGTCAAGGCCGTCCTGCTGATGACGGGCGCGGTCCTCGTCGCGGTCCTGGTGATGGGCGAGTTCGGCTTCAACCTGTCGTCCCTGCTCAACGACGCCGCCGAGCAGAGCGGCAAGGGCGACAAGTTCCTGGAGCCCGGACTGCGCTACGGCACCGACGAACAGGGCCTGGAAGGCAAGCTCGACCTGATCAGCCTCGGGCTCGCGCTCGTCCTCGGCACCGCCGGGCTGCCGCACATCCTGATCCGCTTCTACACCGTCCCGACCTCCCGCGACGCCCGCAAGTCGGTGCTGTGGGGCATCGGCATCATCGGCGGCTTCTACCTGATCAGCCTCGTCCTCGGCTTCGGCGCCGCCGCGCTCGTCGGCAGCAAGGAGATCGCGAAGGAGAACCCGGCGGGCAACACCGCCGCGCCGCAGCTCGCCGAGAAGATCGGAGACATCGTCTTCGGCGACGCGGGCGGCACGATCCTTCTCGCCGTCATCGCCGCGGTCGCGTTCGCGACGATCCTCGCCGTCGTGTCCGGCCTCACCCTGGCCTCGTCGTCGTCCTTCGCCCACGACCTGTACGCGCACGTCATCCGCAAGGGCAAGGCCACCGAACGGGACGAGGTGCGCGTCGCCCGGATCTCCGCGTTCGTCATCGGCGCCGTCGCGATCGTCCTCGGCATCTACGCCCAGCGGCTCAACGTCGCGTTCCTCGTCGCCCTGGCGTTCGCGATGGCGGCGTCCGGGAACCTGCCCGCGATCCTCTACAGCCTGTTCTGGAAGAGGTTCAACACCGCGGGCGCCGTCGCCGCCATCTACGGCGGCCTCGGCTCGGCGATGTTCCTCGTGACCTTCTCCCCGGTCGTGTCCGGTTCCGACAAGGCCCTGTTCACCGACGTGGACTTCAGCTGGTTCCCGCTGAGCAACCCGGGGATCATCTCCATCCCGTTCGGGTTCCTGTGCGGCTGGCTCGGCGCGATCCTCAGCAAGGAGCACAACGCCGAGAAGTACGCCGAGATCGAGGTCCGCTCCCTCACCGGAGCGGGCGCGGAGTCCGCCACCCACCATTGAGCCTTTTCCGTCCAGCGTGTGCCCCGAGCCCTCCTCCCCAAGGCTCGGGGGACGCTAAGGCTCAATGACCCGCCGCGCGGGGCGCCGTCGCCCGGTCCCGCACGGCACGCGGCCCGTCCCGCCCACCCGGGACGGGCCGCACCAGCGTCCCCCGGCGTGCAGCGGACGCCGGGGGACGCTCCCCGCTCAGTGGACGGTGACGGGCGCGGGGTCCGCGAAGGCACGGTCCGACAGTCGGCGCCGCCGCTGGTAGGCGAGGGCCGCCTTGGCCAGCGCCACGGCCCACAGCGGCCACAGGAGATGCGGCAGGCCGACCAGCGGGGTCTCTCTCAGCTCGCGCCACTCCTCGGCGTCCGCGCCGATCGCGCCGACGATGATGGCGCGCGACGCCGCAAGGATCAGCGCGGAGACGATGAGCGCGGGAACGACCGCGAGGTCCACCGGGACGCGGCGGCCGGACAGTCCCATCATCCAGCGGGGGAACCGCTCACCCCACGGCCGGGTCAGTCCCCAGGTGAGGACCGCGCCCCCGATGGACATGACGGCGAGGCCGAAGGCCGCGATCCGGAACTCCGAGCCGAAGTCGGGGCTGCGGAAGCCGGGCGCCTCCACGACCATCAGCAGCCGCGTCACGGCGTACGCCAGCGGCGCCTCCATCGCGATGCGGGTCCACCGCCTGGTCCGTTCGGTCGCGTCGGCCACGGCGGCGGGATCGTACGCCGTGCTCTCGGGCGCGGCGGTGGCGGACGAGGCCCGCAGGGCGCGCAGCAGGGCGATGATGCCCGCCGCCACGGCGACCTGCGTCGCTAGCCCCGGGGAGGTGAGGTCGCCCAGCGGATCGGTGTCGCCGGTGAGGAGGAGAACGATCACCATCGGCAGGTACCCGAGCAGCATCAGCAGGGTGTGGTCGAGGCCGAGGAGGGCCACGACCGAGGCGGCGACGTATACCACGCGCCTGTGCCGATGGAGCCATGTGGACGGCGGACCCGTCAGCGCCCGGCCCGCCACCAGGAAGGCGAACGCGGCGAGCAGGCACCAGCCACCGGCGACCGCCCCACCGAACGGCTCGAAGGACTGACCGAAGTTGTCGTCCGCGTCCGCCAACGGATGTGGCCCACCGGACACGAGGGCGCCCACGGTGCTCCCGACGAGCGCGAGTGGAGCGAGCAGGACGAACAAGCCGTCGCGAAGTCTCATCATGTGTTCGATGCTCGCGATCCGGGCCCCCGCGGCGGCTCCACCACAGGTACCGGTCGGCTCCACCAGACGTCGTGAGACCGCGTCAGATGACACCGTTCTGGTAGGCCCAGACGACGATGTGCAACCGGTCCCGCACACCGATCTTGCGGATCAGGCTGCCGACATGCGTCTTCACCGTGGACTCGGCGATGAACAGCTCGTCGGCGATCTCGGCGTTGGAGAAGCCGCGCGCCAGCAGGGCGAGGACCTCCCGCTCCCGCTCGGAGAACGCCACGGCCGCGCCTTCTCCGGACCCCCGGCCCGCGATCTTGTCGATCAGCGCCCGGGTCGCCCGGGGCGAGACCACCGACCGGCCCGCGTGCACCTCCCGGATCGCGGCGGCGACCTCCGAGCCAGGGGTGTCCTTCGTCAGGAACCCGCCCGCCCCGGCGGCCACCGCCCGGAACAGGTTCTCGTCGAGGTCGAAGGTCGTCAGGATCAGGACACGGGTCTCCGGTCGTAGTCTCCGGATCTGCGCGCTGGCCTCGATGCCGTCCAACGCGCCCATCCGGATGTCCATCAACGCGACGTCGACCCGGCGCTCGACGCACATGGCCACGGCGGCCTCACCGTTCGGCACAGACCCGACGAGTTCCATGTCGTCCTGCACGTCGATGACGGTCTCCAGGGCCGACCGCATCAGCTCCTGGTCGTCGGCGATCAGAACGCGGATCACGGTCGGGGAAGGTGGGCCGAGACGTGCGTACCGGACGGGCCGCTGGTGACGTCCAGGCGACCACCCAGCCCGCGCGCCCGCTCCCGCATCCCGACGATGCCGTGCCCGGTACTCGACCGCCGGGTGGCCCGGAACCCCGGCCCGTCGTCCCGCACGGACACGACGACGCCACCGGACTCGATGGCGACCTCCACCCGGCACCGCAGCGGCCTCGGCGAATGCTTGAGCGCGTTCGTCAGGGATTCCTGCACGATGCGGTACGCGGCCCGCGCGGTCTCGCCGTCCACCATCTCGACCTCACCAGAAAGAACCAGCTCCACGCGCACATCCTCGGTCCGGAACGTGTCGACCAACGCCTCAAGGTCGTGCAGCGACCGCACCGGCGGCTCCGCCAAGGGCTCCTCCCGCAGCGTGCTCACCACCCGCCGCATCTCGACCATCGCCCCCCGCCCGGTTGTCAGCGCGGTACCGATCATCGCCCGCGCCTTCGCCGGATCGCGGTCCAACACCATCAACGCGGCGTCCGCCTGCGCCACGACCACCGCCAGCGAATGCGCCACCACATCGTGCAGCTCCCGGGCCATCAGCTCCCGCTCCCGCCGCAGCCCCTCCCGCGCTCTCCGCCTTCGCAGTTCGGCGCGGGCCCGATGGTAGGCCCCGAACGCCCACGTCCCGCCCACCGCGACCATGACCACCGGAACGAACGCCAGGAGCGCGCTCCAGTCCAGCGGCTCGGGCGGGTCCACGACCGTCCGCCCGACGGCCAGACCGAGCCCGACGACCGACGCCGCGAGAGGCAGCGCCCGCGCGCCGGTCTCCACGACCACGGTGTACAGCGAGACCAGGTACAGAAGACTGACCGGTGCGAAGATCATCGACGGCCCGTCCGGAAGGTTCGGCAGCGCAAGCGAGGCGAGCATCACCAGACACGCGACGCAGAAACCGCCCGTCGGGTACACCCGCCGGAACACCATGCATCCCGAGAACACGACCAGAAGGACCGAGAAGACCACCCTCACCCACGGCTCCGCCTGACTCAGCAGACCCACCGAGACCGGAACCGTGAGCAGAACAACCGCCGCCGCCACCCCCAGATCGGCGATGGACGGACGGCGTACCTGTGTGAACACGCCCCCATCCTCGCCTTCCACCCACCCCCCGAACATCCCCCAAAGGTCGCGCCGCTGCCCCAAGCCCTTCAAGGGGAATTCAGATGACCCCTTCGAGTCGCCGCGGGCAGGGTGTGTACCGAACCGATCAGTCCGTCGAGGTGGAGCGATGAGTAAGACCGTGCCGGTGTGCTCCGGCGACGCCATGTTCTGGGCCTACGACGTCGCCCTCGGAATCCTGTTCTTCGAGGCGGCGCGGGTAGGCGCGGAGACACCGGCGGACACGCGCCCCGCGTGGTGGCCGGACCTGGAGGAGGACCTGCGAACCCAGCTGGTCGTGAACACAAGCGTCCTGCTCGACCATTACGACGACGAGCAGCGGCGCCTACTGTTGGACTGCGTCACCGAAGCGGCCCGCCGCATCGAGGCCCGCGGCGGCGTGAGTCGAGACGAGGTCGCGGCCTGGGACGAAATCGAGGAGGACGCGACCCGCTGGTTGCGGGGCGCGGAACACATCACCCCCGCGCCCCTCGTCGAACTGGCGACAGCGATAGTCGACCTGACTCACGGCACGCTTCCCCCTGCCCCTCCGGGCCGCCACTGGCTCTTCGGAACCCCGGCAGGACGAACCATCCAAGGCACCTAGTGAAAACTCACGCCGAGAGCGCTCACGACGAAGTCGGCGGCCCTGTCGGAATCGGCCCCCAACGAGGCCCCCAGTCGAGGCCGTTCTGCCAGGTGCAGGACGAGCCATTCAAGTGGGGCGCGGCGGTGGCGCGGCGCGCAGTTCGTCCCTGGAGTACCTCGGCACGGGGTGGGGGATGGGCCGCCGCAGTTCGGCGATCAGGACGGCCAGTTCCTCCGGTGTGGACGCCTCGACGAGGCGGTACTGTCCCGTCCCGTCGCGGGTTACCGCCCACCAACGACCGGTGAACTCACCCCACCACGCCGATACGCCGGGAAACCTGCGCTCCAGTTCGGCCACGGGTTCGTCCGTGGACGTGAAGAACCCGTGCCGTCGGCCGTCGTCCGGGCGGGCGCGGCACGCGATCCCTGCGGGGTCGGCGTCGGGCATCGACACACGCAGCCCGCGCCAGGTCAACTCGACCCCAAGCCGCCGGGCCGACAGATACACCCTCAACGCCACGTGCCGGTCCAGGGAACTCGTACGTTTTGCCATGGGTGAACCCACCTTCCGGCCAAGGCCCCGGGAGCGGCGCTGCAACGCCGCTCGGGGCCGCCCTTTGTGTCGTTGCGACACCTGAGGGCGGCACACTACGCACTACGTTCTGCGGTCGTTTCCTTACGGAAACTGTCGTCGGGCAGGTTCGTGCGTCAGGCGAGACCGCGCAGTGCTCGGCTCGCGGCGCGGCTGTGAAGGTCGGCGACCAGATCTCGGACCAGGGGTTCTTGTGGACTCTGGCTGGGGACATTTTCTTGGCGCGGCGGTTCGGCGGACGGCGCTCTCGTTCTGGCTGAGCATCCCAGTACGTGCGCCTGTTCGATCGCGTGAGCGGCCTTGCGTGTGCGGCAGGGCAGCGCGTCGAGGTCAATATCCCGTACACCTCGTTCGCGGTGCGGTCGTCGCCGCATCCATGCCCAGATGTGCATGAATTTCGCGGGAAATGTCATCGTTGATTTCTGTTGGGGCGAGCGCGCCTGCGGCAACATTGGCTCTGCCTGAATTGTGGAGAAGGGTGCCATGAAGATTCGACGTAAGGCCTTCGCCCTCGCCGGGGCCGTCGCTGCCGCATCGGTCCTGTTTCCCGCTCCTGCCGCCAACGCGGCCGCCTACCAGTGCGATCGCTACTTATTGTGCCTCTATGACTACACCGACGGCACCGGCCGCTTCTATGCGGGAAGCGCCGACTGTAATACCCTCATCGATATCGGCCGCAGTGGTAGAGGCGACCGTGCCTCCGCGTTCTACAACAACGGCAACAGGCATGTCCTGCTGTTGAACTGGCATGCCAAATGGAACGAGTGGCGAGTGGTGTATCCCGCGCTCCCCGGCGATAAGGGCACTCTTGTGGGTTACGGGAACAACGAGGTGGACGCCGTCAGCTACGGCTGTGGCAGGTTCTACGACCCCGACAGCTAGGGTCTTCACCCTTTCCGCTCAGCGTGCGCCCGGTGCCTGCCCGCACAGGCTTCGGGCGCGCACCCGCGTCCTTGGTGCGTCTGGCCAGGTCAGCGGGGTTCGCGGTGCTCGGTCGGGTTGGTGGCTGCTTGACCTGGTGTGTGCCAGACTCGGGGTTCGGGCGGAAGTCGATGGCATTGGGGATGCCTGTCATGGGGTTGGACTTCGAGCATCGGGCGTCGGAATCGCCGTACATTCAGCGGGTGTGGCGGAGTCGTAGCCATGATGTCGAACGGATGATGTCGATCGCGTCTCCGGAGTGGAATCTGGTGTTCTGGGAGCAGGCCGGTCGGGTCTGTGCGGCCGTCCAGGGGCCGGAGTCCAGGGCGAGTACGGCCCCCGTGCCCGAGGACGCCGTGTTCTTCGGCATCAGCTTCTCGCTCGGCACGACGATGCCGCACCTTCCGATCGACCGGCTCGTCGATGGGTTCGTGGAGATTCCCGATGTGACGCGCAGGTCGTTCTGGTTGCAGGGTTCCGCCTGGTGTCTCCCTGACTATGACAACGCCGAGTGGTTCGTCCGGCGGATGGTGCGCGAAGGTGTCCTGGTCCGTGATCCCATCGTTGCCACGGTGCTCGACGGACGGACGCCGAACGTGTCGGAACGCACCGTCCAGCGGCGTTTCGCGGCGACGACCGGCTTTGCGCACGGCGCCATCCAGCGGATCGACCGCGCCCGGCATGCGGCGCTCCTGATCCAGGGGGGCGCGCATGTCCACGATGTGATCCACGGGCTCGGGTACTTCGACCAGGCGCACCTGGCGCGGTCGCTGACCCGCTACGTCGGGTGGACGGCGACCCGGTTGAAGGACGGAGATTCGGTGGAGCCGCTGTCGCTGCTGTACAAGACCGGAGTGTTCGCGTCCTCCTAACGTTCCAGGTCGGCGATCGGGCCGGGCGACGCCCGGCCTGGAACAGGAAGGACGTCATCCGTGCGCAAGATCGTTTACTACGGGTTCATCTCGGTGGACGGTGTGGTCGAGGACCCGCCGGTGTTCGTCCACGACTTCGACGAGATGATGCGGGAGAACCTCGGGGAGGTCATCGGCACCCAGGACACCGTGCTGCTCGGGCGGGCCGGTTACGACGACTGGGCGTCCTACTGGCCGACGGCCAGTGAGGAGCCGTTCGCAAGCTTCATCAACAACGTGCGGAAGGTCGTGGTCACCTCCACGCCGCTGAAGACGCCGTGGAACCGGGCCGAGGTTCTCGGCGGGGAGCCGGGGGCGTCCCTCGCGGAGCGGCTCGCGCCGCTTCGTGCCGCCTCGGGGGGTGACATCGGCGTCCACGGCAGCGTGTCCCTGGCCCAGTCTCTTCTCGCCCAGAATCTGGTGGACGAGTTGGCGCTGGTCATGACCCCGTACCTGGCAGGCAAGGGCCGACGTCTGTTCGACGGCGTGCCGACCGGGGGGCTGGAACTCCGGTCGGCGTGTACCAGCCCGACCGGTACGCAGCTTCTGCGTTACAGCGTCCGGAAGGTCGTGTGACGAGGTGCGTGGCAACCGCAGCCGACGGCGGCCGCGGGCAGGGTGTCGTCCGGTGTGGCGGCGGCGCGCTCGACGTCGGCGAGCATCCGTTTGCGTTGGGTGGAGGTGATCAGTCGGCCGCCCGTCACGACGGTGTTGATCTTGGTGGTGTTGCGGATGTCGGCGAGGGGGTCGGCGTCCAGGACGACCAGGTCGGCGAGCCTGCCCGGGTGGATTGATCCCAGGTCACGTTCGACGCCGAGGTAGCGGGCCGGTTCCAGGGTGGCCGTGCCGATCGCCTCCAGGGGTGTCAGGCCCGCGCGTACCAGGAGGGCCAGTTCCTCGTGCAGGCTGAAACCGGGGTAGGCGTAGATGAAGCCCGCCTCGCTGCCGGGGAGAAGGCGCACCCCGGCGCGTCGCATCGCGCCGATGAAGCGGAGTCGGCGGTCGAACAGTTCACGCTGCTGCTTGATCTCCGCGGGGCGGCGGCCGGGGAGGTAGATGTTGTCGACCGCCCACTGCCACCACTCCTGGTCGGCGGCGGGGATGTACTTGAGGCGCGGGTCGTTCCGGACGAGGTCCTCGGGGCGGTCAACGATCAGGTGCATGCTCAGCGTGGGCGTGACCCACGTGCCGCTCGTGTTCAGGCGGTCGAAGAGCGTGGCGGCGCGGCGGGGGCTGTAGTGGCTGGTCGCCAGCCACTCCGCCGGGTGGAACTGGCGGAACCAGGCGGCGTAGTCGCCCGGCCCGATCGTGATGGCGTCGAGGGCCTTTCGTACCTGCCGGTCACGGGTGGACGTGGCGCACCACAGTGAGTGGACGTGTTCGATGCTGCGTTGGCCGAGGCGGGCGGCCTGGGTGGGGGCCACTCGGTCGGGGCAGTGTCCGGCCAGCGGTAGGCCCTGCCGCCTGGCCTCGTCCGCGACCGCCGCGAAGGCCTCGGGGCTCAGTCTGGAGTAGATCTTGGCGAAGTCGGCGCCCTCGGCCTTGACCCGGCGGACCGCCGCGCGGGCCTCGGACGGACGGGTGACCAGGAGGGCGCTGTCCGGATCGTCCGGTCCGGCCAGCAGGGACGGGGAGCCGTCGATGATCGTGCTGGCGATCGTCCAGCGGGGACCCGCCAAGGTGCCGCGCTGGATGTCCTTTCGCCACTGGCTCACCACGTCCGAACCGCTCATCTCCCGGACGGTCGTCACCCCGTTGGCGAGGTAGAGCGGCGGGGAGATCCGGTGCGTGCCGATGCTGTGCGCGTGCATCTCGCACAGCCCGGGGATGACGTATCTGCCCGGTAGGTCGATGACCGTGACGTTGTGGCGGACGGGAATCTCGTCGCGTCGTCCCACGGCGATGATGCGGTCGCCCTCGATCAGGATCGTTGAGTTCGGCTGGGGGCGGCGGCGGGTGGCGTCAATGACGGTGACGCCGCGCAGTGCCAGGCGTCGTCGGGTGCGGTCGGTCTTTGGAGGGCGTCCCGCCCCCAGGGTCAGTGCGGCGCCCGCGGCGGCGCCGCCGATGAGGACGCCTCGGCGTGAGACCGGTCGTGACATCGGTTCCCCCTGTTCGAGCCGCTGCGTGGGTGGCGGCCCACCGAACGTATACAGCGTCTAAGACAAATTTCAAGACGTTCGTCTAAGACGCTGATATCATTCAGGGGTGGGAAACCGAGAGAAACTGCTGCTCGCCGCCCGGGAATGCCTGGAGCGCAAGGGATACACGCGTACGACCGCCCGCGACCTCACCGAGACCGCGGGGACCAGCCTCGCCGCCATCGGCTACCACTTCGGTTCGACCGAGGCGCTGCTCAACACCGCCCTGCATCAGGCGATGGAGGAGTGGGGCGACCGGCTGGAGCGGATGATCGAGGACGCCGTCGAGCGTGCCCCGTCACCGGCGCGGCGCTTCGAGGTCGCCTGGGCGCAGATCACCGCGTCGTTCGAGGCCGACCGTCCGCTGTGGGCCGTGCTGGCGGAGATGATGGTGCAGGCGCAGCACGTCCCCGAGCTGCGCGACGCCCTGACGGCGAGCATGGCCGAGGGACGCGCGGGGCTGGCGGAGATCTTCGGTGGCGCCGCGGCGTCCGGTGATCCGGAGACCGCCAGGATGGTCGGGTCGCTGTGTCAGACCTTGCTGACCGGGCTGATGATGCACTGGCTGATCGATCCGGAGCGGGCGTTGACCAGCGGCGACATCACCGAGGCACTACGCGCGTTGGGCCTGGCCGCCCATGGCGACCAGGCCCCCTAGCGGGACGTGCTACAGGAGTCGCGCGGCTCGTACCCGGTGCAGGTGGATGACGACGTCGTAGAAGGTGCCCAGGGCGACGGTCGAGTTGAACGAGTCGGGGTACTCGGTGCCGAAGTCGTACGCGGGACGCGACTTGCCGAGCCAGTTACGGGCCACGGGCGCGACGGTCCGGGTGTCGAAGATGAAATCGCGATAGCGAACCTTGTCGAGTGTGGCCTCGTTGTAGTTCGCCGGGGCGGGGCCCACGACGACCTTACGGAACGGGCCGCCGCCGGGCGGGGACGCGTTGAACCCGCCACGGTAGAAGGTGAACCCGACGCTGACATAGCGGCGGCCGATCTGCTCACGAATGAGGTCGCCCTGGATGCGGCGCGGGAACTGCGGATAAGAGTTGCCGTACGCGACGTGGCCGTTGTGCGCGGACAGCAGCGTCCGGCCGGTCTGGCGGCTCCACCAAACGGTGTTGTCCGCCATCGCCTCCTCGCGGTACTGCGTCGCCTTCAGCATCTCGGCCTCGTCGTCGAAGTCGTAGGAGTACAACTTCGCGACTTGGAAGATGAACGTCGCGTACTGGACCGTCATCGGGTCGGCGCCCCGTTCGCGCAGCAGGTTCACGGCGCGCGTGGCGCGGTCGGCCTGGTCGCGGCGCTCGGCGTAAGGCCGTTGCGGATACTGCTCGATCCACGTGTCCATGTCCGTGGTCGGTCGCAGCCCCCGGTACAGCTCGGTCAGCTGGGGGAGCAGGGTGGGGTCGTGTTGCTTGGCGTAACCGTCCACCCGCGCGAACAGCTCTTCGCCGGGGAAGTCGAGGTCGTTGCCGACGTAGTGCAGCCGGTCCGTGTGCCGTGCGTTGTAGGCGCGCATCCAGCGGAAGAGGTCGAGGTACTCGCGGGTGTTCCAGAGCCCGGTACCGCCCTGGAACTCCTCGTTCATGATCTTCCGGATGTCGCCCTTGCCGTGCAGGACGTAGTCGTTGATCCGCAGCCCGGCGGCGACGTGCACCTCCTGGCTGAACGCGCGGAAGCCCTTCTCCCGCACCAGGTAGCGGAAGACCCGGTGTTTCATGGTGAAGAACTCCCGCGAGTTGTGCGTGGCCTCGCCCAGCCCGACCACGGTGGCGCCGTCCACCATCGCGCCCAGCGGCTTCAGGTCCCTTGGGTCGCCCGCGGGCTCGGTGGAGCGCAGCGGATGGGCGCTGGACGCGATGGCGCGCACGACCGGGTCGGCGGGCTCGGCCCGCGCGGTCTGCGGGACGGCCAGTGTCGTGAGCAGCGCCGCGAGTCCGACGAACACCGGTGTCGCACGGCGCCGTACTGAGATCGGCATGGTTCCCCTCGTCCGGATGGTCGACCGTTCGGCCGAACCATGATCGGCGGGGACGGGTGCGGTGAGCAGTACCGGCACCACCAAGATCCACGTCGGGTTTCCCTCACCCCGTTTCCGGGTGGAAGCGGTAGAGCCGGGCGCGGGCACCGTCGGGGGCGTCGAAGGACAGAACCACGCGTTGGCCGATGTGCACGTCGGCCGCGTCACAGTCGACGATGTTGGTGAGGATGCGCGGACCCTCGGCGAGTTCGACGTAGGCGACCACGTACGGGGTCAGGTCGCGGTACTCGCCGCGCGCCTTGCGGACGACCGTGTAGGTGTAGACGGTCCCTACACCCGACGCCGGGAAACGTGTGACTTCACGGCCTCCGCAGCGTGGGCAGAACGGTCGGGGATACCAGATGACCGTGGCGCACGACTCGCAGCGTGAGAGGAGGAGCCGTCCCTCGGTGGTGGCGGCCCAGAACGGTTCGTCCGCGTCGGACGGTGTGAAATCGGCCCGGGGCAGTCGTGTGCTCATGCGTCCTCCCGCCCCAGGATCAGCGTGGCGGCCGAACTCCGGGTGGCGAGCCGACCGCCCGACCCGTGCACCACCGCCAGGCGGCAGTCGGGGACCTGCACCTCAGGTGCGGCCTCCCCGCGCAACTGGCGCACCGCTTCGATCATCCGGGCCATCCCTCCCCGGTTGTCGGGCTGGTTGTTGCACAGCCCGCCGCCGTCGGTGTTCATGGGGAGACGGCCGTGGGGGGCGACGAGCGTGCCGTCCTCGACGAACCGTCCGCCCTTCCCCTTCTCGCAGAACCCCAGGTCTTCCAGGGCCATCAGCGCCGTGATGGTGAACGAGTCGTAGATGGACGCGTAGTCGATGTCCGCCGGGGTGACGCCCGCCTCCGTGAAAGCCGCGGGCCCGGACCAGACCGCCGCGGTGTGGGTCAGGTCGGGACGTCCGGTGCCGGTGCCCTTCGCGGCCTCGCCGTGCCCGAGGATCGTGACCGATCGGCGCTGGAGCCGCCGGGCGACCTCGCGTCCGGCCACGACGACCGCGCCGCCGCCGTCGGTCATGACGCAGCAGTCCAGCCGGTGCAGCGGGTCGCTGATCATGGGCGAGGACAGCACGTCGTCGATGGTGACCGGGGTGCGCAGGAACGCGTTCGGGTTGTGCCGGGCGTGCAGCGACGCGGCCACCTTCACCTCGGCGAGCTGCCGGGACGTCGTGCCGAACTCGTGCATGTGCCGCATCGCCGCCAGCGCGTAGTTGTGCACGGTGTCGGTGATCCCCCAGTGCGTCTCGTGGCGCGTCTCCGGTGCCCCGGACAGGTCGGGTCCGGACGCGCGGCGCAGACTGCGGGGCCGTCCGCCCATGACGACCAGCGCGACCCGGCACTTGCCGAGGGCGATCGCGGCGGCGGCGTGCCCGACATGCGACAGGTACGAGGCCCCGCCGGTCTCGGTCGTGTCGAGGTACCGGCAGCGCAGGCCCAGGTACTCCGCCATCGACAGCGGCCCCACGCCCGGCGCGTCGGAGTCGCAGAAGTACGCGTCGACGTCGGACGGGGCCAGCCCGGCGTCGGCGAGCGCGCGCAGGGCCACCTCGGCGTGGATCTCCGCCACCGACAGGTCGGGGATGTCGCGGCGCGGATGCTCGTACGCGCCGACGATGAACGCCTCGTTTCGCGGGCTCATGGCGCGACCTCGTCGAAGTCCTTCACCCAGCGGTCGAAGCGCTCCGCGAAGTCGGGCAGCTCCTCCATCGGGTAGTGCCCGATGCCGGGCATCAACTCGAAGACGGCGTGCGGGACGAGGTCGGCGATCCGCCTGACCCGGCTCGGCGGGACGAAATAGTCGTCCTCCCCGGTGAGGATCCGCACCGGGCAGGTGATGTCGGCGAGCGCGTCACGGATGTCGTGGGTGAGGGCGCCGTGGATGTCGCTGACGGTGATGTGCCAGTCCTCCCGGCAGTGCATCTGCGCGATCAGCTCGACCCGTTCGGTGGGCACCGACCGGCCGCATGCCTCGACCGTCCCGAAGTAGGTCCGGTCGCGCATGCTCGGGGAGCCGGAGTCCTCCAGGACGGGGCGCGGTGGCGGTTTGCCGTCGCTGCCCAGCACGCCGGACGGGTCGAGCGCGACCACGCCGGACAGGCCGGGCATCGTCGTGGCCATGTCCAGCGCGATGCTGCCGCCGATCGAACAGCCCAGCAGGTAGGGACGTTCCAGCCCGAGCGCGGCGATCAGCCGCGTGCACCAGGCGGCGTACCAGGACAGGTCGCTGATCGGGCCGTCCGCCGCCGGTTCGGAACGACCGTGTCCGGGCAGGTCGGGCACGACCACCGTGAAGCCTAGTTCGGCGAGTTCCGCCGCCGCGTGCCGGTATTGCACGCCGCTCTGACCGGCGGTGTGGACGCAGAAGACGGCCGGACGGCTCCCCGGCCAGGTCTCGACGAACGCCAGACGGCCGTCGAGTTCCAGGTAGTCGGCGTTATGCATGGGTCGCCTCCCTGACCGTCTCCCGTTCCAGCGCACGGGCGTGATCGAGCATGATCATCACGGTCTTGATCATGCGCAGGTACTGGTAGCCACTGCCATGAACACGGAACCGACCCTCGCTGGTGCGGCGAACGAAGTCGTTGGACGCGGCGCCGAGCAGCTCGACCCAGGCGAGGTCCGGGCCGTCGATCGCGAACGTCGCGCCGTCCAGGGACTTGCGGGCGACCTCGATCACCGCGCCCCGGTAGATCCGGAAGTGCACCTGCCGGTCGGGGGCCGTGAACGCGATCGTGCCGTCGAAGCTGCGCGCGGCGAGGGCGAAGGCGGGGTCGGCGGAGAGCCGGTCGCGCAGCCGCGCGCCCCAGCGCACCGACGCGAAGTCGGCGGCCTCCCACTCCGCGGCCACGCCGGGGGACAGGTCGATTGGAGCGCTCCAGACCACCGACGACCGTGACCGGACGCGGTCATCGTCGTCCACGACATGGACCGACTGGTGGATGGCCGCATGTGCCGGGCCCGCGTCGGGCACCCGCCGGGTGACGGTCGCCTCCAACCGCACGGCCGTACCGGCGTTCAGCGATGAGAACGCACGGTCCCAGCGCAACGACACCAGCTCCGCGTCGCCGGACGGACGGACCTGCTCCAGCAACCGCAGCAGAACGGGCAGTTCGATGTCGCGGTGATCGGTGATGTGACGGGCGCTCCGCGAACGCGTGCCCACGGGCGGTGCGGCGTCCTCGGAGATCATGGGGCCATCACGGGGGTCGTCACGTTCCCTCCTTCGTGCCGGTGGTGGAATCCGGTGTGCCGAGCTCACGGGACATGGCCTGGGCGCGCGCCGCGACGAGCTTCCCGATCGTGTGCACCTGCGTGTCGGAGATCCGGAACGTCGGGCCGACGACGCTGATCGCGGCGGCGACGGTGCCGTCCGGCCAGCGCACGGGCGCGGCGACGGCCGTCACACCGTCCTCCAGGGCGTGGCTCGCGCTGACATAGCCGTGCTCGCCGCAGTTGTCGCGCAGCGCGCCGCCGATCGCGGTGCCCTTCGTCGGCACGGTCTTGCCGAGCCAGCCGCTGTGCCGGATCGACTTGTCGCTCTCGGCCATCCGCGCGTACAGCACCGTGTCCTGCGGACCGGCGACGCCCAGGTAGGCGCTCTCCCCGGCCTCGTCCCGCAGCGCGGCGAGATGGGGTTCGGCGAGCCGGTACAGCGGGACGTTGCTCGTGAACGTCACGGCCACCTGGATCAGGCGGCTCGCGCCGTGGTAGGCGCCGTCCTCGTCGCGCCGGACGAACTCGGTCGCCTCCAGCGTGCGCAGCAGCCGCGACGCGGTCGCCGGGGACAGGTTGACGCGCCGTGCGAGGTCCACCAGGCCGAGGCCGTCGTTGGTGGCGACCTCCACCAGCAGCGATAGCGCCCGCTCGACGGTGCGGGTCGGCGCCGGGCCGTTGTCTGTCGACACCCTCTTCGTCCTCCGTGGTCGTCGTGCGTGGTCATCGTGTGCCGAGGTCTTGCCCAACCCTCGACCATATGCTTTCATTCAGTGACCTTCGATTTTTACTAGATGACAGCGTTGCAGATGATCGACGTACTGTCCAGCGCCGAACAGGAACGGGAGGGGCCCGGGTGTTCGACCTTCTCGACGACCAGCGGCGGGAGTTCCGCGAGACCCTGCGGGAGTTCTGCCGCAAGGAGGTGACGCCGGGCGCGGCCCGCCGCGACGTCGACGCCGAGTACCCGGCCGCGCTGGTCGCACAGCTCGCCGACATGGGACTACTCGGCATCACGATCCCCGAGGAGTACGGCGGCCTCGGCCTCGACATGGCGACCCAGGTGCTCGCCATGGAGGAGGTCGCCTACGCCGACGCGTCCCTCGGATCGGTCTTCGCCGGGCACTACCTCGGCATGGAGACCCTGCGCGGGTTCGGGTCGGATGAGCAGCGCGAGCGGTACCTCCCCGGCCTCGCCACTGGAGCGTTCCGGGTCGCGTTCGCCCTCACGGAACCGGACGCCGGTTCCGACATCAGCCGGATCCGGACCCGCGCCATCGCCGGGCCGGACGGCTGGACCATCTCAGGAAACAAGACCTTCATCAGCAACGCCCGCGAATCCGACGCGATCGTCGTGTTCGCCATGACCGACCCCGGTGCGGGCATCCGGGGCATCACCGCGTTCCTCGTCCCCACCGACGCGGACGGTCTCGGGTTCTCCGCACCCATCGAGAAGCTTGGCATCCGCGGCGAGCACGCCTACGAGATCACCCTCGACGGCGTCGTGGTCGAGCCGGACGCCGTCCTCGGCGAACCCGGCGGCGGCGGACGCATCGCGCTCGAAGTCCTCAACAGCGCCCGTATCGACGTGGCGGCCCTGGCCAACGGCGTCGCGATGCGGGCCCTCGACCTCGCGACCGGCTACGCGTCCACGCGGGTCCAGTTCGGACGACCGATCCGCGAGCTGCAGGCCATTCAGCTGCTGCTCGCCGAGATCGACGCGCTCGTCTACTCCGGGCGCCTGCACGCCTACCACGCGGCGGCGCTCCGCGACCAGTCCCAAGACGTCCGGCGGGCCGGCTCGATCGCCAAGTACGTGGCGAGCGAGAACTGTTTCCAGTCCGTCGACAAGGCACTCCAGATCCATGGCGGCTACGGCTATGTGAAGGAGAGCGAGATCGAGCGTCTCTACCGAGACTGCCGGATCTTCCGGATCTACGAAGGCACCTCGCAGATCCAGCTGCTCACCATCGCGAAACTTCTGGCCCGGCTCTACGACAGGCACGGAACCGTGGTGTAGCCACAAGCCACCACCGGTTCCCGCCGTTTCGAGACGTCCGGCCAGCTCAACGACGAACAGATTTCACGACGGCCTGTGCGGGGGCGCGTTTCATGCGCCCGCCGTTCTACTTGGAGTTCGCGTGATGGTAGAGAAACTGACGGAACCGGTGACCGGACGGAGCGTATGGACGGCCGCCGACATCGGCGCCGAAGACTCCTACGCGCGGAGGTTCACCGAGGACGACCTCCTGGAGTTCGACCGGGCCCTCGCCGGTGTCCGCGACAAGACGGCACAGGAGCTGTCCAAGCGCGACTTCCCGCTGCCGACGTTCGCGGAGAAGGTCCGCGACGTCCTCGACGAACTGGAGCACGGCACCGGATTCGTGCTGCTGCGCGGCCTGCCGATCCACGACCGCTACACCGTCGACGAGGCGGCCAAGATCTACTGGGCGATCGGCCTGCACATGGGCGAACTGGTCCCGCAGAACCGCAGGGGCGACCTGATCGGGCACATCCAGAACCTCGGCGCCAAGGGCCACAACGCCCGCGGCTACGCGACGGCCTCGGCCGCCGCGTTCCACACCGACCAGACCGACGTCGTCGGGCTGATGTGCCTCAACCAGGCCCGCAGCGGCGGCATCAGCCTCGTCGCCAGCGCGATGACCGCCTACAACATCGTGCTGGACGAACACCCGGAATGGCTCGACATCCTCTACAAGCGCTTCCCGACCGACTGGGTCAGCGAGGAACCCCCCGGCAGCCCCGGCTGGTACTACTCCCGGCTCTATTCCTACGTCGACGGCCTGCTGTCGGCCGCCTACCGCACCGGCCGGATCCTCAGCGCCACCCGATTTCCGGACGTCCCCCGCCTCACCGCCCGAGAAGTCGAGTGCCTGCTGTTCCTCGACGAGATCCCGACCCGGCCCGGCATCGCGCTGGACATGACGCTGGAGGTCGGCGACATCCAGTTCGTCAACAACTTCGTGACCGTCCACAGCCGCACCGGATTCGAGGACGACCCCGACGACCCGACGTTCCAACGGCACCTGCTGCGGCTGTGGATCAGCCGTCCCGACACCGGCCGGGTCGTGTGCCCCGAATACCACTACTGGCGCGGCGGCATCGCACGATTGGAGTGGGCGCGATGACACGTCTACTGACCGGCCCGAACGTGTGGACCGCCGCCGATCTGGAGTCCGGCGAGCCCTACGTACGACACCTAACCGAACCCGACCTGGACGCGCTCGACAACGCGTCCGACCTCACGGACCTGATCGCCGACATAACGGACCGCCTCCAGAACGGCATGGGCTACGCGCTCCTGCGGGGTCTCCCAGTAGGGACGCGCTACACGCCCGAGGAGGCGGCCCGACTCCACCGCACGCTCGCCGAACGGCTGGGCGAGATCGTCCCGCAGAACCGCACCGGCGACCTGTCGATCCTCCTAGAGGACGCCCGCCACCCCGCCCAACCCAGCGGAACCTACGCCAGCAAAGCCGGTGCGCCGTTCCACACCGATCCCACCGACATCGTCAGCTACCTGTGCCTGGCCCCCGCCAGAAGCGGCGGCGCGCGTGTACTGGCCAGCGCGGCAACGCTCTACAACTCCCTGGCACGCGAGCACCCCGAATGGCTGGACCTGGTCTCCCGCGACTACGCCACCGACCGGGAGGGCCAGGAACCCCCCGGCGAACCCGGCTGGGTTTCCCGTCCGATCTTCTCCACCAACGGCGGCGGCACGCTGACCTGCTCACTCTCCCCCAAGCGGATCATGAGCGCGATGCGGTTCGAGGACGTCCCGCGCCTCGACGCCGAGGAGATGACCTGCCTCATGTACCTGGAGTCCCTCCTCCGGCGCCCCGGCACAGCGGTCCACGTGGCACTTGAAGCAGGCGACATGGAGTTCGTCAACAACCACACGGTGATCCACTCACGAACCGGATTCGTCGACGACCCGTCCGACCCCGCCCACCAGCGCAAGCTACGCCGCCTCTGGATCGACGTCTCATGAACACCCCAACGGAAGCAGACGCACGCGCGGCGGACCAAGCGCTGCGCGCGTCCGGCCTGCGACTCACCGACGAGGAAACCAGCCGCCTCGCCACCGGCTACAGCGCCCTACGCGCAAAGGCCGACGCCCTCGCCGCACTGGCCCTGCGCGAAGCCCCACCGATCAACCCTGTCGCACCTCCCGACAAAGGCGAGTACCCACGATGACTCCGCCCGTCTCGACAACCACGTCCCGGCTGCTGGCCACTGAGGACGCCGCGCGCGCGATGGACCACGCGCTGCGCGCGGGAACCGATGCGTTGGCCGGGGTGGACCTGTGCGAAGTTCCGCTGGTCAACCTGGTCGCGTCTTCCGGTGAAGGCGGGTGCCGGTGATGACCGCGTCTGTGTCGACAGCGACGTCCCGGCTGCTGGTCATTGAGGGCGCCGGGCGCGTGGCGGACCACGCGCTGCGCGCGGGAACCGATGCGTTGGCCGGGGTGGATCTGCGCGGAGTTCCGCTGGTCAACCCGGTCGGGCCTTCTGGTGAAGGCGGGCACCCACGATGACCGCGTCTGTGTCGACAGCGACGTCCCGGCTGCTGGTCATCGAGGACGCCGGGCGCGTGGCGGAACACGCGTTGCGCGCGGGAACCGGTGCGCTGGTGGTGGTGGACCTGCGTGAGGGCTCGCCGGTTAACCCGGGCGGGTCTTGTGGTGAAGGCGGGGGGCCGTGATGAACGCGCTTCTTCCGTTGACCATTGAGGACGCTGCCGTTGCGTTGCGGGACGGTGGGGTGACCTCGACCGTTCTGACGCGGATCGTGCTTGAGCGGATCTCGCGGCTTGATGGTGGGCTTGGCGCGTATGTCGCCGTGTCTGAGGATGCGGCGCTGACGGCGGCGGCCGAGGCCGACGCCGACTTCGCGCGGGGGCGGGACCGGTCGCCGCTTCAGGGGATTCCGCTGGTCGTCAAGGATCTCATCGCCACTCGCGACGCGCCCACGCGTGCCAACAGTCAGGTGCTTGAACCTGGGTGGGGCGGTGGCGTCGATGCACCGGCGGTGGCGCGGCTGCGGGCTGCGGGCGGTGTTCTGGTCGGCAAGTCCACGACGAACGAGTTCGCGTGCGGGCTGCCCGACCGGACGGCGCCCTTCCCGTTTCCGCGGAATCCGTGGAATCCCGAGCACACCCCGATGGGGTCCAGTTCGGGGACGGCGATCGCGACCAGCGCGGGGCTCGCTCTCGGTGGGCTCGGCAGCGACACGGGCGGGTCGGTGCGTGGGCCGGCCGGTGCGAACGGGGTCACCGGGCTGAAGGTCACCTTCGGGCGGGTGCCGAAGAGCGGTGTCGTCCCGCTGGCGTTCACTCTCGACACCGTCGGGCCGATGGCCCGCAGTGCCTATGACTGCGCGCTGATCCTTGACGTCATCGCCGGGCACGATCCCGGCGACCCGTACTCCGCGCCCGTGCCGGTCGACCGCTATGCGGACGCCGCTCGCGGTGGTGGGGTCGAGGCGCTGCGGATCGGGGTGCCGACCCGGTACTTCCTGGACTCGCCGCTGCTGGACGGTGAGGTCCACGCCGGGGTGCTGCGCGCCGCCCACGAGCTGGAGCGGGCGGGCGCGACGCTCGTCGACGTCGTCGTGCCGTACGCGCAGGAGGCGAACGACGCCAACAACATCACGTACCTGTCCGAGGCGTTCGCCTACCACCGGACGAACCTCGTCGAAAGGTGGGGCGAGTACGGGCGGTCGACGCGGGAGTTGCTCGCGCGGGCCGCGTTCTTCACCGGTGCCGACTACGTCCAGGCGCAGCGGGTCCGGGAGTTGTTTCGGCGGGCTCTCGCGGACGTCTTCGCGAGCGTCGACGTTCTGCTCACACCCGTGGCGCTCATGCCTCCCGCGCCCGTCGCGTCGGCGGACCTGGCCGCGGCGCTGTTCCGGCCGGGCTTCCACGGCCTGTGGAACGCCGCCGGGCTCCCGGCGCTCGCCGCGCCCTGCGGGTTCCACTCCGCCGGGCTGCCGCTGTCGTTCCAGGTGGTCGGCCCGCAGTTCGGCGAGAGCACGGTGCTGCGCGTCGCCGACACCTACCAACGGCTCACCGACTGGCACCTGCGGGTGCCGCCCGCCGTCCGCGACGGGCTCGCGTGTCGAGAACTCACTCACCAGAGGGTCGCACGGTCATCGCACACACCACGAGAAGGGGCAGGATGACATGTCTTCCCAGAGAACGCACGCCCGTCGAGGCTTGCGTGGACGGCCCGGCACGCTGACGGCGCTGATGGTCGGGGCGCTCGTCGCGACCTTCGCGTCCGCCTGCGGCGGTTCCGACTCCGGCTCGAAGTCCGGTTCGGGCGGCGAGTCGAAGTCCCTGGTCATCGCCGGGTGGGGCGGCTCGTTCACGGCCGCGAACAAGGAGGCCTTCTACGACCAGTTCGAGAAGGAGACCGGCATCAAGGTGACGATCGCGACGCCCGGCGGCGGGTTCGCGGCCAAGGTCGCCGCGCAGCGCGCGGGCAACAACATCGAGTGGGACCTGCTGGAGGCGCCCGGCGGCGACACCTCGAAGCTGGTCCTGGACGGCAACCTGGAGAAGTTCCCCGCGTCGCTGGTGCAGGCGGTCACGCCGCTGGTGGCGGACGGCGCGATCCGTCCCAGCCCGGCCGAGCCGTACTACCTCGACCACGGCGGCACGGTGAACCTCATCGGCTGCAACACCAAGCTCGTGAAGAAGTGTCCGACGAACCCGCGGGAGTTCTTCGACGTGAAGTCCTTCCCCGGGACGCGGGGCATCACGGCGAACAACCCCATCTTCACCAGCCTGTTCGGGCTGGCGGGTGACGGCGTCCAGCCACAGCAGTACTTCCCCGCCGACGTGGACCGTGCCATGAACTCCCTCAAGCGGATCAAGCCGAACGTGTCGGTGTGGGCGACGAGCCCAGCGCAGATGCAGCAGGCCATCGTGGACGGCGAGGTCGCGATCATGCAGGCGCCGAACACCGTGCTGATCTCGGCGATGAAGTCGGTGCCCGAACTGAAGCTCTACTGGGAGGGCGGCCTGCTCTTCGACGAGGGCTGGTGCGTGCCCAAGGGCGCGAAGAACAAGGAGGCCGCCTTCAAGTTCATCCAGTGGTACGCCGAGAAGCGCGAACTCCAGGCCAAGTTCACCACGAAGCTCGGCGCCGGCACCGCCGGACGTGACATGGAGAAGTACCTGTCGCCCGAGGTGCTGAAGAACCTGCCCATCAACAAGGCCGGCGTCACCCTCGTCGACGGTATGGCGGGCGCGAAGCAGCAGCAGGAACTCGGCAAAAGGCTGCGGGAGATCCTCGTCGGCTGATGGCGCGCGTGCCGGTGGCCGCGGGGCGCCGCCGGCACGCCCTCGATCGGGTGAGCCCGAAGCCTCGACCTCGAAGACGGCGAGCACGGATGGGAGATGACCAGGAGATGAGCGCATGCGTCAGTTGAGGCGCCGAACACGCACCAGGGGATGGCAGTCGACGTTCTCCGGCCCGACCGGGCTGGCAATGATCGCGCCTTTCCTCGTCGCGGCCGCCGTGTTCATCGTCTACCCGTTCGTCGAACTGCTGCGGACGGCGTTCGGTGAACCCAACGGGTTCGGCAACGTCAGTGACTTCCTCAAGAGCCCGGCCGCACGGCGCACGCTGTGGACGACCTGTTTCACCTCGCTGATCGTCACGGTGATCGTCGTGGGGCTCGGCGCGGTCCTGGCCTGGTCGCTGCGCACCACCAGGAGCCGGTTGACCCGCATGGTGATCGCCATGGCCGTGTTCGTGCCGCTGTGGATGGGCGCGGTGATGAAGATCTACGCCTTCACCGTGCTGCTGGAGCGGTTCGGGGTCGTCAACCGGACCCTGACGTCCATCGGTCTGATCGACGAGCCCGTGCAACTGCTGCGCACCCAGTTCGCGGTGGTGGCCGGGATGACGTACCAGATGCTGCCGTACGCGGTGCTGCCCATGTACGCGGTGTACGTGACGATCGACCTGAACCTGATCCAGGCCGCCGAGAGCATGGGCGCGTCCCGCGTGCGGGCGCTGCGGGACGTGGTGACGCCGCTGGCCCTCCCCGGGCTGCTGGCCTCGACGGTCATCGTCTATGTGATCTGCATCGGGTACTACCTGACGCCGGTCCTGCTCGGCGGTGCCACGGCGCCGTTCACCGCGAGCCTCATCGCCGACGACATCTTCAACCTGTTCCAGCCGCAGCAGGCCGCCGTGTCCTCGGTGCTGCTGCTGATCGTCGCCGGAATCGTCATCCTCGGCGGGCTGCGTCTGGTCGGCAAGGAACGGATGCGGAGGGCCCTCGGATGACGACCGACACTCTGACCTCGTCCGTCCCGGCGGAGACCGAGCGACGGTCCGTGCCCGACACCGCCGGACGCCGCGTCCTCACCCACGGCGTCCGGGCGGTCGACCTGGTGGTGCGCGCCGTCGCGGTGCTGTTCCTCGGCGTGCCGATCGTGTGCGTCGTGGTGCTGTCGTTCTCCAACGCCGAGGTGCTCCAGTTCCCGCCGGAGGAGTGGGGGCTGCGGCAGTACCGGTCGTTCTTCGGCTCGGACACCTGGATCGACGCCATGGTGCTGTCGTTCAAGCTGGCCACCGTGTCGGCGGCGATCTCACTGCTGATCGGCATCCCGGCCGTGTTCGCGCTGTACCGTTCGCGGCTGCCGTTGAAGGGGCTGTTCCAGGCCATCGGGCTGAGCCCGCTCGTGATCCCGGGCGTCGCCTACGCCGTGGCGCTCTACACCCTGTTCGTGCAGTTCCGGCTCACCAGCAACATGGTGGCGCTGGTGTTCACGTACGCGGTGCACGGGCTGCCGTTCGTGCTGCTGATCCTCGGGTCGGCGATGGCGCGGCTGCCCGCCGAGACGGAGCTGGTCGCGATGACCCTCGGCGCGTCCCGGCCGCGCGCCATGGTCGGGATCACGCTGCGGCTGCTGCTGCCCGCGATCGGCGCGTCCTACATCTTCGCGTTCATCACCAGCTTCGACGAGGCCGTACTGATCAACTTCCTGGGCGGGCCGGGAACCGTGACGCTCCCGAAGGCCATCTTCGACAACGTCAAGACCGGACTCGATCCCAACATCACCGCGATCGCGACCCTGCTCATGGCGGGCACCGGTGTCGTCGGCTCGCTCGCCTTCATGCTGCGGAGGAAGGTATGAACGTCAGGGCACGCAAGGAGCCGCGCGGGGAGACCACGGCCGCGCCCGAGCCCGTGCCGTCCGAACCGGCCGGGCTGGAGCTGCGCGGGCTGATCAAGCGGTTCGGCGGGACGGAGGCGCTGCGCGGCATCGACCTGGTCGCCGAGCGCGGCAACTTCGTCACCGTCCTCGGCCCCAGCGGTTCGGGGAAGACCACGATCCTGCGCGTCGTCGCCGGGTTCCTCTCGCCGGACGAGGGCGAGGTGCTCATCGACGGCCGGGACGTCACTCGGGTGCCTCCGGCGTCCCGCGAGATCGGCATGGTGTTCCAGAACTACGCGCTGTTCCCGCACATGACCGCCGCCGACAACATCGCCTACGGCCTGAAGATGCGCCGCTGGCCGAAGGCGGACCGGGCCCGGCGGGTCGCGGAGATGCTGGAACTGGTCGGCCTGGGCGAGCTGGGCGGACGGCTGCCGCGCGAACTGTCGGGCGGGCAGCAGCAGCGAGTGGCGGTCGCCCGCGCGCTGGCGTTCCGTCCGCATCTGCTGCTGATGGACGAGCCGCTCGGCGCCCTCGACCGCGAACTGCGCATGCGGATGGCGGTGGAACTGCGCCGGCTCCACCAGGAGGCGGCGGCGACGACCGTGTACGTCACGCACGACCGGGAGGAGGCGCTGACCCTCTCCGACTGGATCGTCATCATGCACGACGGCCGCATCGACGCGGTCGGCACCGCCGAGGAGCTGTACACCCGGCCGCGCAACGGCTTCGTCGCGAGTTTCTTCGGCGGGCACAACGTCGCCGAGGCGACGATGGCGGGCCTCACCGGGGACCGGGCGCGCGTCGGGTTCGCGGGGTGCGACATGGACGTCGTGTGCGGGCAGCCCCTGGACGCCACAGCCGAGCGGGTCGACCTCAGCATCCCCGAGGAGGCGTTGAGTCTGACGCCGACCGGAGCTGCACCGGCCCGTCTTGAGTTGCATGTGCTGGACGATCTGTATCTGGGCAACTCGGTGCGCGTCACCGTCCGCACCGACGACGGTGTGACGCTGCGGGCCGTCCTGCCCCGGGACGCCCGCGACTCGATCCGGCACGGCGGCACGGTGACCGCCTACCTCGACACGACGCAGGTGGCGGCGGTGCCCCATGAGCGGTGACGACGGGGGTGGGCGACGGTCCGCGCTCCATGACCTGCTGAACCCGAAGAGCATCGCGATCGTCGGGTTGTCGCCGCGTGCCGGGTCGACCGGCCGCCGGATCCTCGACAACCTCCGGCGGTTCGACTTCGGCGGCGCGGTCTACGGGGTGCATCCCGGTGGCCGGGACGTCGACGCCGTCACGGTGTACCGGTCACTGGCCGACGTGCCTGACACCCCGACCGTGGCGCTGATCTGCACGCCGAGCGACACCGTGGCCGGGCTGGTCGAGGAGGCCGGGGAGAAGGGCTGCCGGGGCGTGGTCGTCTACGCCTCCGGGTTCGAGGAGACCGCGGACGGCGCGGCGCGGGCCGAGCAACTGCGCGAGCTGGCCGGACGGTACGACATGAGCCTGGTCGGCCCGAACTGCCTGGGCCTGTTCAACCCCGGGCGCGGCCTGTGGCTGACCGGCGGCGACTTCGGCACGGACCCGCGTCCAGGGCCGGTCGCCGTGGTGTCGCAGTCGGGGTCGGGGTGCATCCTGCTGGCCGGGTCCGGGCGGCTCGGGCTTTCGTACGTCGTGTCCAGCGGGAACGAGACCGTGACCGGGATGGCCGACTATCTCGACCACTTCGTCGAGGACCCGGACGTCCGGGCCGTGGGCATCGTGGTGGAGGGCCTCGGCGACGCGGACGGTGTCATGGCGGCGGTCCGGAAGGGACACGAACGCGGCGTCGCGGTGGTCGCCCTGAAGGTCGGCCGGACGGAGCTGGGCGCCCGCAACGTCGCGTCCCACACCGGTGCGATCGCCGGGGACGCGCGGGCCTTCGAGGCGTTCTGCCGCCGGGCCGGGATCGTGACGGTCACCGACTTCGACGAGCTGACCGAGGCGCTGGTGGCGCTGTCGACCCTGCGCACCGTCCCGGAGGGGGATCGGGTCGCGTTCCTCGGCCTGTCCGGCGGTGAGCTGGGCGTGGTCGCCGATGTCGCCGACGGGCGGGTGAACCTGGCGCGGCTGTCGGCGGGCACCCGGGACGAGGTCGCGGGGATCCTGCCGGACTTCGCCACGATCGCGAACCCGCTCGACGGCACCGGCCAGCTGGTCGGCGAACCCGAACGGTTCGGGCGGCTCGCGGCGGCCGTCGCCACCGACGACGGGGTCGATCTCCTCGCCGTCGTCCTGGACGCGCCGCCGTCACTGGGCGGACGGCTCGCCGCGTCCTACACCCGCCTTCTGGCGACCCTGCCCGGTGTGCGGGAGCGCAGCGGCACCCCGGTCGTCGTGCTGTCGAACTACGGCGGGGGGCTGCACCCGTTCGCCGCTTCGGCACTGGCCGGTTCGGACATTCCCGTCGTGCACGGCACCCGCGCCGGAATGGCCGCGATCGCCGCCGTGGCCACCGTCGCCGCGCACCGCCCCGAACTCGCCGCCGAGGACGACGGCCCTGTCGTCCTCGGCGGCACCCCGGGGGAGTCCCTGCGAGCGGTGCGGCGGGCCCTGGACGCGTCACCGGCGGGCCAGGTTCCCCACGACGTGCTCGCTGACCTGGCCACGCGGTACGGGCTGCCGTTGCCGCGCCGGGCCGCGGTCGCCTCGGTGGGTGACGCCGTCGCGGCCGCCGCCTCGGTCGGCTTCCCGGTGGTGCTCAAGACCGCGTCGCCGAAGGTCGTGCACAAGAGCGACGTCGGCGGCGTCGCGGTCGGGCCGTCCACGCCGACGGAGGTGCGCGACGCCTACGAGGCCGTCACGTCGTCGGTGGCGCGGCACCTCGGCGAACCGGCGCCGCAGGTCATGGTGGAGGAGATGGTCACCGGCGGCGTGGAGGCGTTCGTCGGCTGCGTCCTCGACCCCGTGTTCGGGCCGCTGCTGGCGCTCGGGACCGGCGGGACGCTCGTCGAACTCCAACCCGACCCGGCCCTGTCGCTGCTGCCGGTGTCACCGGAGGACGTCCGCGCGCTGGTCGCCGAGACGCCGCTGGAACGCCTGTTCGCCGGATATCGCGGCGCCGACCCGGCCGACGCCGACGCGTTCGTCGACCTCGTCGTGCGCGTCGGACGGCTGGCCGCCGACCTGCGCGAGGCCGCCGTGGAGATCGACCTGAACCCGGTCGCCGTGCTGCCGCGCGGACGGGGCGTGCGCGTCCTCGACCTCCGGATCGTCCGTCCGACCCCGACTCGTTAGGAACGCTCCAACGTGGATTACACATCGATCCTGTACGAGGTGGACGACGCCGTCGCCACCCTCACCCTCAACCGGCCCGAGATCATGAACGCCCTGTCGGCGGACATGGAACGGGAACTGCACGACGCGCTGCGCCGCGCCGGTAAAGACGACGACGTCCGCGCGATCGTCCTCACCGGGGCCGGACGAGCATTCTGCTCCGGGTACGACATGTCGGCCGTTGACGGGGCGAACGCGTCGAGCACGTCGAATGCGGCGTCCCGGTATCCGGCGGACGTCATCGGCACCTGGTACGACCGCAACCAGGAGGAACTCGACCATCTCCGGGAGATTTGGAGCCTGCCCAAGCCGGTGATCGCGGCGGTCAACGGCTGGTGCATGGGCGGCGGCTTCTGGTACGGGCTGGCCTGCGACATCACCATCGCGTCCAGCGACGCCGTCTTCGCCCAGCCCGAGGTGCGGATGACGTCCAGCTCCATCTTCCTGTTCGCCGCGCTGTGCGGCTGGAAGAACGCCAACCGCTACGCGCTGACCGGCGACCACTTCGACGCCGCCGAGGCGCTGCGGATGGGCGTGGTCAACGAGGTCGTCGCGCCCGACGAGTTGCTGCCCACCGCGCGGCAGCTCGGACGGCGCATCGCGATGGTCCCGGCGGCGTCGGTGCGGCTCAACAAGGCGATCACCATGCAGGGGTTGCGGGCGGCCGGAATCGACAGCGGCCTGCTGCTCAACGGCGCGCTCAACGCGATGGCGCACTCCTCCTACGGGCCGGAACGCGAACGGCTCAACGAGGCGAAGGCCGAAGGCGGGCTCCGGGCGTTCCTCAACGCCCGCGACGAACCGTTCCGGCCCGAACCGTTCGGACCGAAGTCCGCCAAGCCGGGCGAGTAGGCGGCACACGTGATCGGAGGAGAGTCGATGGCGGGAACGGCAGGGGCACGGTCGCGAGAGGCACGGTCGCGAGGGGCGCGTGAGGTGAGGGCGCCGCACGGCACCGATCTGACATGTCGGGGTTGGGCGCAGGAGGCGGCGCTGCGGCTGCTGATGAACAACCTGGATCCCGATGTCGCCGAACGCCCGGACGACCTGGTCGTCTACGGCGGCAACGGCCGGGCGGCACGATCCTGGCGGGACTTCGACACGATCATCGCGACGCTGCGGCGGCTCGGCGACGACGAGACGATGCTGGTGCAGTCGGGCCGTCCGGTCGCGGTGTTCCGCACGCACGAGTGGGCGCCCCGGGTGCTCATCTCCAACGCGATGATCGTGCCGGAGTGGGCGACGCTGGACGAGTTCCGCCGCCTGGAGGACGCCGGGCTGACGATGTTCGGCCAGATGACCGCCGGTTCGTGGGCGTACATCGGGTCGCAGGGCATCCTGCAGAGCACCTTCGAGACGTTCGCGGCGGTCGCCGACCGGCGGTTCGGCGGAACCCTGGCCGGGACGCTGACCGTCACCGCCGGTCTCGGCGGGATGGGCGGGGCGCAACCCCTCGCGATCACCATGAACGGCGGGGTGGCCCTGTGCCTGGAGGTCGACCAGGCGAAGATCGACCGGCGGATGCGGCTCGGCTATCTCGACGTCCAGGCCGAGGACCTCGACCGCGCGCTCGCGCTGGTGCTCGCGGCCCGTACCGAGGGAAAGGCCCTGTCGGTCGGACTGCGCGGCAACGCGGCCGAGGTCCTGCCCGAGATCGTCGCCCGGGACGTGTCCGTCGACATCGCCACCGACCAGACCTCGGCGCACGATCCGCTGCTGTACGCGCTGCCCGGCATGCCGCAGGAGGACGCCGACGACCTGCGCGTCCACGACCCGAAGACCTATGTGCTGCGCGCCCGCGCGAGCATGGCCGACCACGTCAAGGCGCTGTGCGACCTGCTCGACCGTGGCGCCGAGGTGTTCGAGTACGGCAACGGGCTTCGCGTCGAGGCCGACCTCGGCGGCTTCAAACGGGCCCTGGACTACCCGGGTTTCATCGTGGCCTACATCCGTCCGCTGTTCTGTGAGGCGAAGGGGCACTGCCGCTGGATCGCGCTGTCCGGCGACCCGGCCGACATCGCGACGATCGACGCGGCGATGCTCGAGGAGTTCGCCGACAACCCGTCCGTCACCCGGTGGTTGAAGCTCGCCGCGCGGCATGTCCGCGTCCAGGGTCTGCCCGCGCGCACCTGCATGCTCGGCTACGGCGAGCGTGCCCGCGCTGGACGGCTCATCAACGACCTCGTCCGCGACGGGAAGGTGAGCGCGCCGGTCGCGCTCGGGCGCGAGCACCTCGATTCCGGCTCGGTCGCCTCCCCCTACCGGGAGACCGAGGCCATGATCGACGGCAGTGACGCCATCGCCGACTGGCCGGTGCTGAACGCGCTGCTCAACGCGTCCAGCGGCGCGACATGGGTGGGCGTGCAGCACGGCGGCGGCACCGGGATCGGCCGGTCCGTCCACACCGGGATGGTGGTGGTCGCCGACGGGACGCCGCTGGCCGAACTGCGCGTGGACCGGGTGATGACCAACGACCCCGGCAGCGGCGTGGTCCGCCACGCCGACGCCGGCTACCAGCGCGCCGTCGAGTTCGCCGCCGAGCAGGGCATCTGGATGCCGAGCCTGGACGGCCTCGGTAGAGAGGAGGGGACCGCATGGACGCCGCGCCCTTGAGTGACACCGCGCCCTTGAGCGACATCCGCGTGCTGGAGTTCGGCCACTACATCGCCGGGCCGTTCTGCAGCCAGATCCTCGCCGACCAGGGCGCCGACGTGATCAAGGTGGAGCCGCCCGAGGGCGACGCAAGCCGGAGCACCGTGCCCCTGTCGTACAACGACGTGTACTTCCACGCGCTGAACCGTAACAAGCGCAGCGTCATGCTCGACCTGAAGTCCGAGAGCGGGCAGGAGTCCCTGGTTCCGTTGCTGCGCACGGCCGATGTGCTGGTCACCAACTACGCGGTCGGCATCCCCGAGCGGCTCGGCTTCGGCTACGAGCAGGTCCGGGAGATCAATGCCGGGCTGGTGTACGTCCACGCCAGCGGTTTCGGCAACGACAGCCCGTACGCCAGGCGGCCCGCGTTCGACGGCATCATCCAGGCCATGTCGGGCCTGGTGCATCTGACCGGGGAACCGGACGGGATGCCGATGCAGGCGGGCCTGTTCGTGCCCGACCACGTCACCGGCCTCTACGCCGCGCTCGCCGTGATGTTCGGGCTCACCCGGCGGCAGTCCACCGGCGAAGGCTCGTTCACGGACCTGAGCATGCTCGACAGCATGATGTCGCTGCTCGGCCCGTGCCTGGCCGAGTCGCTCCAGCTCGGCGTCAGCCCCATGCGGGTCGGCAGCAAGGTCAGGCGCTCCTACGCCGGGACCTACACCGCCGCGGACGGCTACGTGTACCTCGCGCCGATGACCCTGCGGATGTGGACGGCCCTGGCCGGTGTGGTGGACGCGCCGCAACTGCTGCCCTACTTCACCGACGCCGACACCGACACCCGGCTTGAGCACCGCGACGAACTCGACCGCGTCATCGAGGCGTGGACCCGGGCGCATCCGGTGGCGGAGGTCGTCGCGCGGATGGGCGAGGTCGGGGTGCCGTCCAGCCCGATCTTCAGCGTGGACGCGCTGGCCGCCGACCCGCATGTCCGGCATCGCGGGATGGTCCGGTCGATCCCGATGGAGAGCGGGTCCGGCGAGGTGATCGTGCCGGGGTCGCCGCTGCCGGTGGTCGACTCGGCGTTCGCGTCGGGGCCGCCCTCGATCGGGGCGCACACCGAGGAGATCCTCGGCGTCGATCCGAGCGACCCCGTACGCCATCCGGCCTAGCCGGTGGGGGTCTCGTCGTCGTAGAGCCTTGTCGTGATCTCGCCGCCCCGTGTCACATAGCCGTTGATGATCCCCTTGGTGCTGTGCGGTGCGGCGAGCCGGCCCCGGGCGTCCAGCGCGATCGCTCCGCCGGTCGCGCCGAGCGCCGGGATCTTCTGGTTGACGACGGTCGCGGCGGCCTTGGTGACGGGCATACGCGCGTACTCCATGAGGGCGGAGACGTCGTAGGCGGCGACCCCGCGGATGAAGACCTCGCCGGTGCCGGTGCAGGAGATGGCGACGGTGCGGTTGTCGGCGTACGTGCCCGCGCCGATGACCGGGGAGTCGCCCACCCGGCCGACCTGCTTGTTGGTCAGACCGCCCGTCGACGTGGCCGCGGCCAGGTTGCGCGACCCGTCGACGGCGGTCGCGCCGACCGTCCCGCCGACCTCGGTTCGGCCGCCCGCGGTCGCGGCGCCGCGCCCGCCCTTGGCGGCCAGGAGTTGGTCCCAGCGGCGTTGCGTCCAGAAATGGTCCTGGGTGGTGTAGGGGACGCCATTGCGGAGCGCGAATTCGTCGGCGCCCTTTCCGGCCATGAATACGTGCGGCGACTTCTCCATTACCAGCCGGGCGAGGGAGATGGGGTTCTTGGTGTGGCGGACACCGGCCACGGCACCGGACCTGCGGTCCGCGCCGTTCATGATCGAGGCGTCGAGTTCGTGTTCGGCGTCGGTGTTGAACACCGCGCCCTTTCCGGCGTTGAAGTTCGGGTCGTCCTCCAGGACCTTCACCGCCTCCTCGACCGCGTCGAGGGCGGGCCGACCGTCCTTGATCAGGGTGTATCCGGCGCGCAGGGCCCTGGTGAGCCCGTCCCGGTAGGACTTCTCCTGCTCGGGCGTCAGGCTGCCGCGTGGCAGCGAGCCCGCGCCGCCGTGAACCGCGAGGACGACGCCGCGGACACCCGACTCCGGCCCGGGAGCGGACACGGGTGTGGGTGCGGTCGCGGCGCCGGCGGTCAGTTGGGAGCCGGAGAGCCCGACGACCAGCAGGGCGAGACCGGTGGAGAGCAGGAAGGAACGCTTGGGAGACGGCATGGAACCTCCTCGGTGATGACCTTGGTCGTCCCCCGACCCCTTTCTGCGACACCTGCAATTCCTGACAAAACGGACCATTTATCCCTATGTATGGCGGTTCCCCTACGATGATCGTTCATGGCCTCTCACCGGAAGTCCTGGAAGAGGACGCGCGCCCGCGACATCGTCCGCTGTACGGCCGGGCTCCTGCGGTTCGCGACGCCCCGGGAAATGGACGCTCTGCTCGACCACCTTTCGGACGACCGAGTCCAGCGCCTCGCGACCGGCCACGGAATGCCCAACCGGGTCGTCCTTGAGGCCCTGCTGAGGCGTGGGCGCGTCGCCGACCTTGACTTCCTCGTCCAGCAGGCCCTGCTCGTCGGAGATCCGCCGAGCCTGCTGGGGCGGCTGCTCGACCTGGACGATCCCCAGGTCAACGCGACCCTGCTCGGCGCCGACGGCGTGCTGACGCGGCTGCCGCGGAACCTGCGCCGCCAACTCGCCCACCAGACCTCGCGCCGCGACGGCGTCACGCCGGTGCGGCTGCCGGACGAGACGCTGGCGCCCCTGTACACCCGGCGCCAGAGCAGCCTCGATCACGTGATGCTGTACGCGGCCGACCCGGTTCTGGCGGGGGACGCGCTGCGGCGGCTCGGTGGCGGAGCCGACCCGCACGGCGCCGTCTGGGCCTGCCGGACCCTGCTCGACGCCCACCGGGTGCACGAGGTCGGGGAACTCGTCGAGCAGGGGCGGCTGCCCGCGTTCCGGTGGGGGCCGGACGGGTCGGAGCCGAGCGTCCTGGCGTACGCGCTGGCCGCGCTGAAGAGCGTGGACGGGGAGCGGCGACTGCGGGAACTGGCCGGGCGGGTGCGCCGCCCCGAGATGCTCCGGTCGATCGCCGAGATCGCCGACACCGACGCCTGCGAACCGTGGCGGGACGGGCGTTCGCTCGTCCGCACGGTGGTGAACCGCCGCCATCCGGGCATCCCGCGCGTCGACTGGGCCGCGGTCGGCGCGGACACGGGACCGATTTCCCACCGGGTCGCCCGGTTCATCCTGCGGCGTACCGACGCTCCGCCCGCCCTGGTGATGCGAACGGTGGTCGAGCATCCCGAACTGGCCGTTCTGATCGCCGATCCCGCGCCGGAGGTCCTCGCCGCGCTGTGCGGGTGGGACGCGCGGGTGGGCGCCGACGTGATTCTCAAGGTCGTCGGGAACGGCCTCGTCGCGGGGACGTTCGACGCCGAGTTCGTGGTCGGGACCGTCCCGAAGGAGGTCCTGCGGGTCGTCGCCGACGCGCTGTGGCTGCCCGGCCTGCGCGGCACCGCGCGGATCAGGATCCTGCTCGGGCTGGACGGCGACGTCCGGCTGACCCCGGCGTTCGTGGACGAGACCGGGCTCGGCCGCACCCGCCGCCTCCGCGAACCGGGCGTCCGGGCCCACTGGGACCCCGGGCTCGCCTACGGAAGGAAGGCCGGTGACCTGTTCCGCGAAGGGACGGTCGTCACGGCCGACGAGGTGCTCTGGGCGGCCGACCCCGACCCCGTTCTCGCGCCGACCGAGGGACTGCCCGACCCGCGCGTGCTGCGCCGCCTCGCCGAGCACGTCGACCGGCATCTCGGCGGCCGGCCCGAGGCCTGGCTCGCGGCGCTGACCCTGCTGGAGGAGGGTTACGTCGGCAGCTTCCCCGAGTTGCTCGTGACGGCGGGGGAGGTCACCAGCTGACGACCCGGTAGTCCTTCAGCAGGCAGCCGTGCGGAGGATTCCCGTCGCGTTCACCGCGCACGATCGGGTCGTAGACGCGGGCGGCCGCGTCGACGACGTCCAGCGGCGGACGGAACCCGGCTGCGGCGCGACGCTCACGGTCCGGCTCCGGCTGCTGGTCGGTGAACCAACCCGGATCGACGCTCGTCACGTACACACCGTTCTTGGCGAGTTCGGACGCCGTCGTCCTGGTCAGCATGTTCAGCGCAGCTTTCGCCATGTTGGTGTGCGGATGCTCCGCGCTCTTGTAGACGCGGTCGAACTGCCCCTCGACCGCCGACACGTTCACCACGTACCGGCGGGGATGCGGTGACGCTTCGAGCAGCGGGCGCAGGCGTCCCAGCAGCAGGAACGGCGCCGACACGTTGATGAGCTGCACTTCGATCAGCTCCACGGGATCGACCTCGTGCACCAGCCGCGTCCACGAGTTGACCGGGGACGGGTCGGGCAGCAGACCCGCGACGTCCACCGCACCCGACCCGGTCGCCACCGGCAGCGCGGGCGCGGGGAGCGCGGGCAGGTCCTCGCCCGCGAGCAGCGCCGCGTACGACTCGGGCGGGTGCCGCAGCGTCTGCGCCGCCAGGTTCACCAGGATGTCGAGCGGCTCCCCGGCCGCCACCAGGGCGTCGCACCAGCGGACGAGCGCGGGGACGTCCCGCAGGTCCATGCCGGTGACCGTGAGCCGGTCCCACCAGTCGTCCCGGTCGGCGACCTCGGAGAACCGGCGGAGCGCGTCGGCCGGGAACCTGGTGAGGGCGGTCACGGCCGCGCCGTCCCGCAGCAGCTTCAGCACCAGCTCGAACCCGGCCTTGACCCGTCCGCCCGTGACGATCGCCCGCCGTCCGGTCAGGTCGGCCCGTGCGTTCCGGCGCCGGTGATGTTCCTGCGCGCAGGGCGGGCAGAGCCGGTGGTAGAACCCGTCCGCCTCCCGGAAGCGCGCCCTGCAGGCATAGCAGGAGCGCAGCCCGTTGAGCGGCGTTCCCGGCGCGACGACCTCGTCCGGCACCTCGACGGGTACGCCCTCACGACGTTCCGGCGCGCCGGTCGCCGTCGCCGCCAGGATCTCCGCGTCGGCGATCGCCCGCCGCCGCCGTGCCGCCGCCCGCTCCCGTTCCCGCGTCCGGCGGGCGAACGCGCCCACGGCCGCCCGCACCCGCTCCAGATCGGGGTCGCCGTCCGGCGCGTCGGCCAGTTCGGCGAGAACGCGCAGACATGTCCGCACATCGTCGTCCCGCATGGCGCCATTAAACCGAGTTCTCGGCGCGGTGGACGGCGGCGGCGACACCCGCGCGGGACGTGACACCGAGTTTGGCGAAGACCTGGCAGAGGTGGCTTTCCACCGCCCGGACGCTGATGATGAGCGACTCGGCGATCTGCGAGCTCGTCCGTCCTTTCGCGACGAGGTTCGCCACCTCCAGTTCGCGCCGCGACAGCCCGTACGGGGTGGCGGACGGGCCGGGAGACGCGGGAACGCCGAGACGGCGCAGTTCCCGGACGGCCCGCCGGGAGAGGAGATGGGCGCCGCACTCGCCGAACGTCTCCACGGCCGCCTCCAGCGACTCCCGCGCGGGCTCACGGTCCCCGGCCCGCGCGGCGGCGACCCCGGCGGTGAGCAGCGCCTGACCGGTGTCGAGCCGCAGCTCCGCCGCCGCCAACGCCTCGGCCGCCTCCCGCGCCTTCGCCGCCGCCGCGCCCGGGTCGGTGTGCCCCAGCGCGTACGCCCGCGCCAGAGCGGAGAGGCCGACCGTGCCGGGCAGGCGGGGGTGGGCGCAGGCGGCGGCCCGGTCCGCCCACCGCGCCGCCTCCTCCGGACGACCGTTCGCGGCGTCCAGGGCGGCGAGCGGCACGGCGGAGCGCAGGATCGTGTCCGGGTCGAGGACGACGGGCCCCGGGGAACGGCACACGGCGGCGAGCAGTTCGCGTCCCTCGTCCGGCCGGTCGGCATGGACCAGCGCCAGTCCGTAGGCGTACTGGGCCTGCCTGCCCCACCACTCACGGATCTCGCCCGACGTCTGGACCGCCGCCCTGCCGCCGGCGAGGGCGGCCGTGACATCACCGCTCCACAGGTCGACGAGGCACTGTTCGGTGTAGACGAAGACCCGTTGCTGGGGGGAGGCGAGCAGCCGGGCGGACTCGGCGGCGGCCGCCACGGTTCGCGCCGCGTCGACGAGCCGGCCGAGCCTCAGGTAGGACCGTGCCTTGCCGGCGAGGGCGACGGGGATGACGTACTGCCGCCCGGTGGCCTGGGCCACGTCCATCAGCCGGTCGAAATGCCGCACCGCGCCGGCGTGCAGGCCCATCAGGCATTCGGTCCAACCGAGCCAGGTGAGGGCGTCCAGGCAGTCGACGATGTCGTCGTCCGGGGCGGCGGCGAGGATCTCGTCCGCGGCCCGGACGCCGGCGAGGGCCTCGTCGACGGCGCCCCGCACGTAGTCGGCCATGGACCGGAGCGCGTGCAACGACAGGCCCAGGCTCGGGTGCCAGCCGTTCTCGGGTTCGGGGACCAGGGCCAGCTCGTCCAGGGCCGCCCGGCGGTCCAGCTTCAGGAACATGTCGCTGATCAGCCGCACCCGCAGCCGGGTCGCCGCCTCGGACCGCTGGTCGGGAATGGCCGCCAGCTCGTTCAGCAGGAGGGCATGGCTCTGGTCGAACCTGCCCAGCAGCCGCTGGGTGATGGCGGAGAGCCGGACGGCGACGGAACGGCGGGCGTGGTCGCCGGCCGGTAACAGGCGGAGGACCTCGGTGGCGGTCTCCCTGCCCTCCTCCAGACGGCCGCTGACACACTGGAGCTCGGCGAGTTCGATCATCAGCGTCAACCGCTCCGGCGCCTCGTGCGGCATGAGACGCAGCGCGGACGCGAACCACACGGCCGCGGTGTGCGGGGCCTGCAGGGACACGGATCGGGCGGCGGTGATGAGGGTCTCGACGGCGGCGCGGTCGCCGTGGGACGCCGAACGCTCCACATGATGGGCGAGCTGGGCGGCGGGGACGCCGAGACCGGCGAGATGGGCGGCGACACGGGCATGCGCGGCCGGTCGCCGGGCCGGCGGGGTGGAGTCGTAGATGACGTGGCGGATCAGCGGATGCCGGAACCGGAACCGGACGCCCCCGGCCGCCGGGCGGACGACGTCGCGGGCGGCGAGCCGGTCGAGCGCGGTGAGCGTGTCGGGCACGGTGGTCCCGGCCGCGGCGGCGACGAGGGCCGGGTCGAACTCGTCGGCGGCGATCGCGGCCGCCTGCGCGACCAGCGTCAACGATTCCGACAGCCCGTTCAGCTCCGCCCGGATCGTGGTCTTGACGTCGTGGGGCGGCGCGTCATGGTCGCCCGTCGACGCCATCCGGGCCAGCGCGTCGAGATAGAACGGGTTGCCGCCGCTGGCCTCGTACAGGGCCTCCCGCCGCGCGCGGGAGACGTCCGGGCCCAGGAACTCGGCCGCCTCGTCGAGGGTGAGCGGCGCGACGGTGAGGCTCGGCCCGTGCTCGGCCGCGGTGCGGAGCAGGGCCGTCAGGGCGGGCCCGACCTGTGCCGGACGGCAGGACACGGCGATGAGCACCCCCGCGCGCGGCGGGTGCCGGACGAGATGGTTCACCAGCTCCACGGACGAGTCGTCGGCCCAGTGCAGGTCGTCGAGGACGAGGACGAGGCCGTTCGGGACGGCCAGCCGCTCGATGAGATCGCGGACGGCGCCGTAGAGCCGGTAGCGCACCAGCCCGGCCGGTCTGTCGTGCCCCGCGTCCCGGTCGTCGTGATCGCCGGTGTGGGAGGCCGACAACGCCGGGAAGACCATCGCCAACTGCCGGAGGGCGGTGGGACCCAGATCCGGGACCAGCCCCGGAAGGCCCTCTGCCACGGCGTCGTCCAGCGCGTCGACGAACGCCCCGAACGGCAGCTCCTGCTCGAACTCGGAGGCGCTCCCGGAGAACACCGGCAGCCCGCGGTCGTGGGCCGAAGCGGCGAGTTCCCCCAGCAACCTCGTTTTGCCCGCCCCCGGTTCTCCGACCAGGCTCAGAAAATGGAACGCGCCATTCGCGGAGTCGTCCAGTACTTTGCCCATGGTGCGGAGGGCATGCCCGCATCCCACCAGGGGACGTCGTGGATACGCCGTTTCCCGACCCGAATCACCCATGCTTGCGCCCCGCTTCCTGAGAGGTCGGCTCACCTTGGTCCGATAACGCGCGGGGTCGTGCGCCGCCCATATTACGCCGCCCCCTTCTCGTGTCGAACATGTTTTCGACGATGCCTTGTGCGCTGCCACGCGACGGGCATGAGACGTCGCGACGACCGCACAAGGGGCGCCCCATCGGCGCGTCTCCACCCTGGGGTGGACTCGCCCGCCGACCTGGGATCGACCCGCCTTCCGTTCCGCCGGAGGAAGTCGGGGCCACCGATGAATGGTGCACTTGACCACGGCGAACGAACAACCGAGTGACCGGGCTCGTACGGAGAGAAGGCGACCTTGATTGTCGTTGACGGTTTGACAAGAAGTTTCATAAGACGGCGGTGGACCGGCTTTCCTCGGGGCCACCGCCGAGCGCGTCGGTGAGATCGCCGCCGGGTGCGGTGAGGTGCTGCGAGAACTGCGCACCGACCACGGATCACTGGACGAGGCGTTCATGCGGACGACCCATGACGCCGTGGAGTACCGGGCGGCGGACGCCGTCCCGGCGGGCGTGGAGGAACGATGAGCGGAGCGCGAGGCACGGCGTTGAGGGGCGCGATCGCCGCGGAACGGATCCGCCTGGTGGCCGGCAGGTCGACCTGGTGGTGTCTCGCCATGTCCGGGGCGTTCGCCCTCGGGGTGGCGGCGCTGGCGGTCCGGTTCCCGGCCGAGGAGGGGGAGGCCACGACCGTCGTCGACGTCGTCTCAGGGGTGACGTTCGGTCAGCTGGTCCTGCTGGTGCTGGGAGTGCTGTCGATGACGTCCGAGCACGGATTCGGCACCGTCCGGCCGGCCTTCCAGGCGATTCCGAGCCGCTGGCAGGTGGTCGCCGCCAAGGCCGCGGTTCTGGGTGTCGCGGGCGGGGTGGTCGGGTCCGTGTTCGGGTTCGCCGCCTACGGGCTGGCCGTGGCGCTGGCGCCGTCCGGGCTCGATCTGAGCCTGGACGCCGCCGCGGAGTGGCGGCAGGTGGCGGCCGTCGGTCTGGTCTACGCGATCACGGCGGTGATCGGCGTCGCCGTCGGCGCGGTCGTCCGCAGCGGCGCGGTCGCCGTCGGCGGGGCGCTGATCTGGGTGTTGCTGGGAGAGAGCGTGGTCGGCTTGATCCCCCGGGTCGGGGATTCCGTGGGGCCATGGATGCCGTTCAACGTGTTGCTGACCCTCATCGACGCCGCGGGCATCGACACGCCGATGGGCGTCGTCGGCGGTGCGGTGTACTGCGTCGCCGTCGCGGCCGTGCTCCTGACCCTCGCCATGACCCTCGTGCGCCGCAGGGCACTGTGACCGCGGCCGATGAGCAAAGGCGTCTCGCCCGCCTTGCGGTGACCCACTGGGAGTGACGCGTCTTCGGCCGATATGACATCGGCCGCCCGGCCGGTGGAACGGCGAAAAGCGCGGTGGGAGTGCGAGTCCCTGGCTTTGACAGCACCGAGTTGATCAGGAATAGAGTCACAAAGTGCCCTCGTTCGGCGAGTTGACACGACGTCGCCCCCGTGTAAAAGACGTCGTGCTTCCCCTGCTCCTACTGGCGGCCCAACTCGTCACGGGTCCGAGCCTGGCGGCGATGCTCGAGGAGCCCCTCAGCGCGCGGGAACGGACGCTCGGGCTGGTCGCCGGTGCGGTCGTGGCGGCGGCGCTGTGCCTGCGCAGGGAGCGCCCGGCGACGGTTCTGGCCGTCGCGGTGGTGATCGGCGCGGCAGCCGAAATGTCGTTGTCCTCGTTCTCGGCCGCCCCCGTGCTGATTGTGGCCGATCTGGTGGCGCTGTACTCGTTGGCCGTGCACCGGTCGGCCAGGACCGCCGTCACCGGCGGCTCGTTCGCCGTCGCCGCCGGATGCTTCACCACCGCACTGACGGGCCCGCCGCCAGAGGAGGTGGTGTCCACCATCGTGCTGTTCACGGCCTGCTACGTGGTCGTCATCGCCTTCGGCCAGTTGCGCCGCCAGCGGGTCGAGGTGCGGCGCGCGCTCGCGGCGCGGCTGGACGAGGCCGAGCGGGAACGGGTGCTGCTGGCCGCCGCCGAGCGGGAACGGCTGGCCCGCGATCTGCACGATGTCGCCGGGCACCATCTCAGCGCCGTCACCGTGCATTCGACCGCGGCCCTGAGCCTGGCGGACCGGCGACCCGAGATGGTCAGGGAGGCTCTGGCGGTCGCCGTCGGGGCGGGCCGGGAGGTTCTGTCGGCGCTGAACCGGATGGTCGGCGTCGTGGGCAGGCCCTCCGAGGAGCCCCCGGACGCGGATCTCCCCGAGCTCCTCTCCTCGCTGTGCGCGGGACTGGCACGCCTCGGCATCCCCGTGTCGGTGACCGTGTCCGGCGGCGCGCGTCCGCTGCCCGCCGAGACGGTCGCCGCCGCTTACGGCGTCGTCCAGGAGTCCCTGACGAACGCGATGCGGCACGCGAGGGGAGCGCCCATCGGCGTCCGGGTCGAGTACGGCGCCGGCACCCTCGACGTGCGCGTGCGCAACGACAAGGGCGCGGCCTGGAACGACGGCGCGGAGTTGAGCGGTGGACGCGGCGTCGAGGGCATGCGGAACCGGGTGGCGGACGTCGGCGGCACGCTGGACGCCGGGCCGGTCGAGGACGGCTGGTCGGTCCATGCCGCCTTCCCGGCGCCGACCCGGCGCCGTCGTGAGTTCGGCTGGTCCGAGTTGCTCGACGTCATGGCGTTCGGCCTGTGCGTCGGGCTGCCGCTGATCGCGATCATTCCGCCCGACCAGGCCTTGAGCGTCACCCCGCTCAGTCTGGTCGCCCTGTTCGGGCTGCTGTCGGCGCACGCGGGCATGCTGTGGTGGCGGCGGAAGGCGCCGGAGGCGACCCTCGCGGGGGTGGTCGTTGTCGACGTCCTCTGGTGCGGGCTGACCCTGGCCGGTGTGATCGACCGGAACTGGCTGGTGGCGCTCGGGCTGGCATGGACGACCGAGATGATCGCGGTGTACTCGCTGACCGTCTACGGACCGTCCGCCGGCATGGGGTTCCTCGGAGCGACCGCGGTCGGGACGGCCGGTGGCCTGATCGCGGTGGCGGCCCTCGGCACCGATCCAACGGAACAACCGTTCACCCGCGTGGACGTCGTCGCCGGTGTCATGTTCTTCGGCATCCCCGCCACGCTCGCGATGCTGCCGCTGTGGGCCTGGGGCGCGGCCGTCCGGGCGAGGCGGCGCCGGGGCCGCGAATGGGAGCGGTCGATGGTGGAGGCCGTGGCCGAGCGCACCGACCACATCGTGCGGGCCGAGCGGTACCAGGTCGCGGTCGGGTTGCGGGACGCGGTCCTCGACCATACGGTCCGGCTGACGCGCATCGGCGAGTCGGCTCTGCGGGACGGTTCCGCGCACGACCGACGGGACGCCCTCACCGTGGTGGTCGCCGAGGCGCGGGCCGCCCTGTCCGGGATGCGGGACCTGTTGGAAACGATGGAGGAGCCCATGAACGAGACGGCGGACGCGACCGGGGCCCGGACATGACGATCCGCGTACTCGTGGCGGACGACCAGGCCGTGGTCCGGGTGGGATTCGCCGCGATCATCGATGAGGAGCCCGATCTGACGGTCGTCGGACAGGCGGGCGACGGGGCCGAGGTCCTCCGGACGGTCGCCGACCTCCGTCCCGACGTCGTGCTCATGGACATCCGGATGCCCGGCATGGACGGCCTGGAGGCGACCCGCGAACTCGCCTCCGTGGCGCCCGACACCCGGGTGCTGGTGCTCACGACGTTCCGGCGCGACGAGTACGTGTTCGGGGCCCTGCGCGCCGGAGCGTCCGGCTTCCTCCTCAAGGACTGCGAACCGCGGGAACTGCTGGACGCCATCCGTGTCGTGGCCGGTGGGGAGGGGATGCTCGCCCCGACGGTGACCCGCCAGTTGATCGACGCGTTCGTCACGGGCTCGGTCGGCGCGCGACCCCGTCCGGACGAACGCCTCGGGCTGCTCACCGACCGCGAGGTCGTCGTTCTGCGGCACGTCGCCAGGGGTCTCAACAACACCGAGATCGCCGCCGCGCTCGACATCGGCACCGCGACGGTGAAGACCCATGTCAACGCCATCTTCGGCAAGCTCGGCTTTCGTGACCGCGTCCAGGCCACGATCTTCGCCTACGACATGGGCCTCACCAGCCCGCGCGGCGGCGGCTGAGCACCCGGAGGGCCGGATCAGCGCAGCCCGGCGACGAGCTCGCGCAGCGCCGGGCTCGGCTCCACGCCCAGTTCACGGCGCACCGTGGCGTCGTAGTCGAGATAGGTGCGGTAGGCGGTCACCGTGTCGCCGCGCCGCAGATGCGCCTGAACGAGGGCGCGCGGCGGGCCCTCGGCCAACTCGTCCACCTGGGCTCCGAGGGTGGCCAGCAGGATGGCGTTCTCGGTGTCGCCGCTCTCCAGGGCCGCCGTGGCCAGCCTTTCGAGGGCGAGCAGGCGGAGCCGGTCCCAGCGACCTTGCTCGTTCAGGATCTCCTCGTCATGACCGTCGCGGAGCAACTCGGTGCTCAGCATCCGCACGATCAACGGGTCGATGTCGTGCAGGTCGCCCGGGTCGGTGTGGAGGATGTGCTGGGCCAGGCTCCTGGCCGCGTGGTAGTCGACGGTCACGTCCTCGGCCAGACGGAGCGAGTCCGCGCCGATGACGAGCAGGGAACGGGTTTCCGGCCGCATCCGCCAGAGCAGTTGGCGCAGGCGCTTGGCGGAGCTCACCGCGTCCAGGTCGGGCCAGAGCCGCGCCGCCATGACGTGCCGCGAGAGGCCGCCGTCCTCCAGGGCGAGATGGACGATCAGCCTGCCGACGGACTCTTCGGGGCCGACGTCCCGGTCCGCCAACCGGCAGACGAAATACGGAAGTAACTGGATCGTGTCCTCGTCGGATTCGTGCATAAGCAGCCTTCCTGCGTCGAAGCCGGTCGCTCTCCATGCAACCCCACGATGAAATAGGTTGCATACGACAGTTCCTCGTGACGCTTAACGCGGGTCTGTCAGTTCCGCACCAGGACGAGCGTCGCATGTGAGGGTTCGCGGTCCGTGCCCGGAGTCAACGTGATGAGCGTGCGCAGGGCGCTGTGCAGCAGCGGGGCCAGTTCCTGATGGGTGGTGGCCGCCGCCAAGGTCGCGGTGACCGCCAACACCATGTCGCTCTGCCGGACCGGACCGCTCCCGTCCCACAACGGTGCCGCATACGCCAACGCGGTCGAGATCAGCCTTTCTGCGGCGCTACTCGCACCGAGCTCCCTCGTCAAATCCCGGGCGCGCTCCAGCGCCATGACCGGGTCATCGGCAGGAGGTTCGGCGGCGGACATGCCCAGTTCCGATCTTAGATACTGAGCGAAGCGGTCCGTGTCAGGAGGGAGGGATGATCCCGGGGGGTCCCACTGCAGGGAGAGTGTGCGCACCAACTGGCCACATGCCGCTCCAAGGTCCAGGACCGCACTCATCCCCCGAGAGCACACGCCGCTGGCGGCCAGGGCGCGGGCATACGCCAGATCGCTGGCGAAGTCGAGCCCGTGGATCAGAGCGTCAATGCCGACCGCGAAGACGTTGGAGGCGCCGGTCCCGGCATCGACATCCGCAAGCAGCCGGGCGTAGCTCTGCGCTTGGGCCACCGCCGCGTCGCGGTATCGGGGGTGTTCGAGAAGGCGGTCGAGTTCGTCGGGACCGAGGTCGGTGTCGCGGGAGGATTCGGTGGAGCCGAGCCCGTGGCGCAGATCGACGCTGAGAAGGCGCAGGAAGATATTGTAAAAGGCGTCCAGGTGGTAAGGATCGCGTCCCGTTCGACCGTTTCCGGGGTCGTTGGCGTACGCCTGGGCGAGAGCCCCGATATCGGCGTGGAGGGAATCGACGTCCTCGACCCGCTCGGCGAGGTTGAGGACGGCGACGACGGCCAGATCGAAGGCGGAGGGAAAGGACGCGTTGTTGTCGACCGTGTCCAGCCTGGACGCGTTGCGGAAGACATAGGAGAGAACGTCGTCCTCCGAGCGTGGACGATCGAAAGCGTTATCGAGGTCGGTGACCAGTTTCCGGACGAAGCCCTCGTCGTACCGATCCGCGTTGTACAGGCGGGAGCGGGGGGCGTGTTCGAGGGAGGCGACGGTCATGGCGCGGTGATGAGCCACACCGCAGGCGATCTCGAATGCCAGGTCGATGATGTGCAGCAGTTGGTGGAGCGGGTTGCTGAGATCGCGAGAACTCGCATAGGCGAGCAGATGCGTGAAGGGAACCTGTGTGCGTGCGTAGACGACTCGGCGGACGAGCCGTGTGTGTTCGACGATCAGGGCCGGATACGCGTCGAGCTGGCGCTGGGTCGGCGAGTGAGGATGTTGGACGGCCGCGCCGAGGACCAGGCGGGCCTGGGCATGTACGTTGCCCCAGTCCTCGCCCGCGGCGTACAAGATCGTCGTGTCGGCCGGTGCCAGGCCGTTGTCGAGGGCCAGCCGGGCCTCGTCCAAGGTGGGCAGCCGGTAGCTCCTGCCATCGCTGAACAGGCTGTTGAGCCAACCGACGAAGCCCTTGATCTCCCGAGTCCCCGGGAGGCCGCTCCCCTCGGCGTGCTGCGTGTAGCGGTTCCAGAGGTCGCTCGGGATGGCGGGGTCGGCGCAGATGCGCGTGCCGTTGTCGTCGAGGGCGCGGGTGTCGTGGAGGGCGCGTGCCGCGGCGACGCCGTCCAGTAGGCGGATCTCCTCGGGGTCGCTCGGGTCGGTGTTGAGCAGCCGGTCGAGGTCGGCGCGGAGCGTGGGGTCGAGTTCGCGAGCCTCGTACGCGCAGGAGAAGGCGAGGTTGAGCGCGGTGACGGTACGGGTGGCCAGGCACGCCTCGACGATCGGGCCGGCGTCCGCGCGGGCCGCCCACAGCAGCGTCACCTCCCGCCACCAGACGTCATCGACGTTGTCGATCAGAACCTGGCGCCTTGTGGAGTGATTCGGGACCAGGGCTGCCGCCAGATACTCCTGCAAGGTGAGGTGAGCGAACCCGTACCGTCCGTGCTGATGCTCCAAGAGCAGGCCGCTGCGTCGGACGTGGCTGAGGAACGCCTGGGGTGCGAGGTCGGGCGCGGTGCGTCGCAGGATCGTCCGGATCGCGCGCTCGGCATCCGCGACGGGGATGTCACGTAAGTGGTGGCGCATCATGTACCACGCCAGTTCCTGGACTATGCGTTCCTTCCGTTCACCGCTCAGCCCCTCCAACTCGGTGTCGGGGAGTCCCTTGGCCTCCTGGCGGCGGTGGAGAAGGACCTGGCAGACCTCCTCGTACAGGGCGGCCCTGCTGCGTGGCAGGCTGCCCGCCCGGTACCGGTGCACGTTGGCGATCATGGTGAGCAGCATCGGGTTCGCGGCCAGGTCGTACAGGGCGGAACGGCCGCTGATCCGCTGGAACAGGTCGTCGGCGTCGCGGGCCGCGATCCGGTCGATCTGCTGCGGGTCGCCCTCCCGGGAACGGTGCTCAATGGCGCGGTACCAGGTGTGCAGGAACGCGCGGATCTGCCCGCTGGTGAACCGTTGCACGTGTAAGACGTCCGCCCGGGACAGCCGATTGCCCTCGTAGCCCAGCGGCCGGGACGTGACGACGAAGGCGTTTCCCGGGTAGCGGCTGATCTGGTCCTCGACCCAGCGCACCACCCGCCTGCGGGCGCCGGCGTCGGCGACCTCGTCCAGGCCGTCCAGAAGCACCACGCACCGGCCCCGCGCGAGCCTGCGTTCCAGCCACTCGGCCGCAACCGCGCCGTCGAGCCAAGGTGCGGCCGCCCCGATCCGCGCGAGGTTGTCCGGCTGCTCGCCCTGGATCGCCTCGGCGTGGTCGCGCAGGTACAGCAGCACCGGAAGCAGCCCTCGACGCCACCACCCTTGCTCGGCCAGTTCCAATGCGGTGTAGCGCGCCAGGGTGGTCTTACCGGATCCGGCGGCGCCCAGGACTGCGAGGACGCGGCCCGGTTCGAGGAAGGACGCCAGTGGGGCCCGCCGACCGGCCGCACCGGGAGGAGTGGGGCCGATGCCCGTGTCGGTCACCGTGTCGGTCACCGGCTTGGGCTGGAGCATCACGTCGACGTAGACCTGCCGGGTGCGCAGGACGAACTCCGCCTGGGTGATGAGCCCGACGGTCTCCATCTGGTCCACCGACGAACGCATTCGCCGGCGGTACGCGCGTCGTGCCCACCTGGCATGTCTCACCGTCTCCGGAGGCGGTGTCGTGGGCGGCTCGGGAGGAGGCGGTGTCGTCTGCGGCATCTGCATCAGCAGGCCGAGGACGGTGAACGTCAGCGCCAGGTAGCCCCAGCTCCAACTCGGCTTTCCGTTGTTGAGGACTTGGTTGACGGCGACCCCCGCCGCCACCGTCAGCGACGCGCCGACCAGCACATGGCCCACGGACCTCAGGCTTGGCACAGCGGCCGCCCCCACTCCCATGTAGACAAGGTGTGCAATCCCACTAAAGCGAGATGCGGTACGTCCTGGGGGTACCGTCGCCAATCTGATACCTGTGATGAAACAGGTCAGACACGACCTTGCCCCAGTCTGGGCGCTCGACGGCTTATGATCGGGTAAGGGCCGTACGGTAGTGCGGCTTGGCTAGAATCTGCCCATCAGGCGAGGCTTCCGCCAATTTGTGAGCATGAGATTCGTGTTCCGTTCCCCGCTGGGAAGCCGCTCCATCGCGATGCCCTAAGGAGTCTGTGCATGCCCGTGGAATCCCAAGGGCTCGTCCCGGCGGCGAGTCCCGTGATCGGGGAGGCGGAGATCGAGGCCGCGGTGCGCGTGCTCCGCAGCGGACGGGTCGTCCAGGGGCCGGAGGTCGCCGCGTTCGAGGAGGGGTTCTCCGAGATCGTGGCGGGACGGCACTGCGTGGCGGTCAACTCGGGGACCTCCGCCCTGCATCTGAGCCTGCTCGCGCTGGGCCTCGGCCCCGGCGACGAGGTGATCGTCCCGTCGTTCACGTTCGCGGCCACCGCCAACGTCGTCCGGCTCGTCGGCGCCGACCCGGTGTTCGTCGACATCGACCCGGACTCGTTCTGCGTCGATCCCGACGCCGTCGCCGCCGCGATCGGCCCGCGCACCGCCGCGATCATGCCGGTACACCTGTACGGGCACCCGGCGGCCATGGACCGCATCGGCCCCCTCGCGGAGCGGCACGGCCTCGCCGTCGTGGAGGACGCCTGCCAGGCGCACGCCGCCGCCGTCGACGGGACCCCGGCGGGCGCGCTCGGCACGGTCGGCTGCTTCAGCTTCTACCCGACCAAGAACATGCACGCGCTCGAGGGCGGCATGATCACCACCGCCGACGCGGAGACCGCGCGGACGCTGCGGCTGCTGCGCAACCAGGGCATGGAGCAGCGGTACGCCAACGAGATCGTCGGCGCGAACATGCGGCTCACCGATGTCGCGGCGGCCGTCGGGCGCGAGCAGCTCAAGCGGCTGCCGGAGTGGACGGAACGGCGCATCGCCAACGCCCGGTTCCTGGACGCGAAGATCACCGGCGCGGTGACGCCGCCGGTCGCGGACGGCGTCCGGCACGTCTACCACCAGTACACCGTCCGGGTGCGCGGGGACAGGGACGCCGTCCAGCGGCACCTTGAGGAGAAGAAGATCGGCAGTGCCGTCTACTACCCGACGCCCGTCCACCGGCTGCGGCCGTTCCTGAAGGACGGCCGTCCGGATCCGCGCTGGGACCTGCCGGAGACGGAGCGGGCGGCGGAGCAGGTGCTGTCGCTGCCGGTGCACCCGTCCCTCACCGAGGACGACCTGGCGCGCGTGGCCGACGCCGTGAACGGGGCGGCGTCGTGAGCGCGCCGCTGCGGGCGGGGCTGGTCGGACTCGGGGTGATGGGACGCAACCACGCGCGCGTCCTGAACGGTCTGGACGGCGTCGACCTGGTCGGCGTCGTCGACCCGGTGGCACGGCCCGAGAACGTGCCGCACGGCGTCCCGCTACTGAAGTCCCTGCCCGAACTGCTGGAACTCGGCGTCGACTACGCGGTGGTGGCGTGCCCGACGGCGCGGCATGAAGAGATCGGGCTGGCGCTGGCCGAGGCCGGTGTCGGCGCGCTGGTCGAGAAGCCGCTCGCCGACTCGGTGGAGGCCGCGGAGCGGATGGTGAAGGCGTTCGAGTCGCGCGGTCTGGTCGCCGGGGTCGGTCACATCGAGCGCTACAACCCGTCGTTGCAGAGCATGCGGGCGCGGCTGGAGGCGGGCGAACTGGGCGAGGTGTTCCAGGTCGTCACGCGGCGGCAGGGCCCGTTCCCGCACCGCATCGCCGACGTCGGCGTCGTCAAGGACCTCGCCACCCACGACATCGACCTGACCGCGTGGGTCACCGGCCAGGACTACGTGTCGATCACCGCGCACACCGTGGCGCGCAGCGGCCGTCCGCACGAGGACATGGTGGCCGCGGTCGGACGCCTCGCCGACGGGTCCATGGTCAACCACCTGGTGAACTGGCTGAGCCCCCTCAAGGAGCGCACCACGGTCGTCACCGGTGAGCGCGGCTGCTTCGTCGCCGACACGCTCACGGCCGACCTGACGTTCTACGCGAACGGGGAGCTGTCCACCGAATGGGAGGCGCTGCGGGCGTTCCGCGGTGTCTCCGAGGGAGACATGATCCGGTACGCGATCCCGAAGCGGGAACCGCTGCTGGTCGAACACGAACGGTTCCGCGACGCCGTCCGCGGCGAGGGGAACGACATCGTGACGCTGCGGCAGGGCCTGCGGACGGTCGAGGTCTCGGCGGCCGTGCTGGAATCGGCGAGACGCGGCGAGACCGTCTCGCTCCGGCCGTCGGGGGTGCTGGGTGCCGTCTGACACCGGTGGCGGCGCTCCCCACGCCGACGCCCCCGTCGACGTGACCGTCATCGTCGCCGTCTACAACACGATGCCGTACCTGACCGACTGCCTGAACTCGCTGGTGAAGCAGAGCATCGGCGCGGACCGCATGGAGGTCATCGCGGTCGACGACGGCTCCACCGACGGCAGCGGCGCCGAACTCGACCGGTTCGCCGCGGCGCATCCCGGCGTCGTGAAGGTCCTGCACCAGGCCAACTCGGGCGGTCCCGCCGCGCCCAGCAACCGCGCCCTCGACATCGCGACCGGCCGGTACGTGTACTTCGTCGGAGCCGACGACCGCCTCGGGCGCCGGGCCCTGGAGAAGATGGTCGCCGCGGCCGACGAATGGGGCTCGGACGTCCTCGTCGGCAAGATGCGGGGCGTCAACGGCCGGCAGGTCAAGCAGGAACTGTTCACCGAGAGCCGCGCCGAGATCGACCTCTTCGACTCGCCGCTCCCGTGGCTGCTGTCGAACTGCAAACTCTTCCGCCGCGATCTGGTCGAGCGGTACAAACTCCGCTTCCCCGAGGACATGCGGATCGGCAGCGACCAGCCGTTCACCATCGAGGCGTGCGTGCGCGCCGAACGGATCTCGGTGCTGGCCGACTACACCTGCTACTACGCGATGCTCCGCGAGGACGGCGGCAACATCACCCAGGGCACCGTGGAGGTCTACACCCGCCTGGAGTGCGCCGAGAGGCTCTTCGAGTTCGTCGCCGGACTGTTGGAGCCGGGCCCGGAGCGGGACGCGATCGTCCACCGGCACGCCAAATGGGAGCTGACGAAGCCCATTCGCGAGAGCCTCCTCGAACTCGACGACGAGGCGCGCCGGGACGTGTGCACGCGCGTCGGCGCCATCGTCGACCGGTACGTGCCCGATCATGTGCTGGCCCTGCTGCCCATCCGGCGGAAGGTCCGGCTCCGCATGGCGCAGCGCGGCGACGTCGCGGGGCTGTGCGCGCTCATCGAGGCCGATGCCGCGGACGCGACCTACCCGGTCGTGCTGCGGGACGGCCGCGCCTACTACGCCTACCACGGGTTCGACGACCCGGACGCGGGCCTGCCCGACGACCTCTACGAGATCGCGAAGGGGCTGCGCCGGCGCCTCATGGAGGTGGCGCGGACGGTCGCGGCACGACGCGACGGGGACGTGCTGGAGGTCACCGTGCGGGCGGCGATCATCGGCGCCGATGTCGAGGACCCCGAGACGGTCCGCCTCGCCTACGCCCCGCGCGGCCGGGACCGGCGGGTCGGCCTGGACGAGGCGTCCGGTGTGACCCTCGACCGCACCCTCACCGCGGACGGGCTGACGATGACCGCGCGGATCCCCATGCCGCTGCTTTTCGCGGAAGGCAAGGACAAACGCACTTTAAGACTGATGGTCCGGGTGTCAGGCGACACCCATGACGCGGTCGTCCCCGCGGGCCTGCCCGGCCCGTGCAAGTCGGTCATCTGGCATCGGGCCCGGCCGTTCCGGCTGTCGGTGCGGGGCGACGCGCGCGGCCACACGGCGATCGAGACCCGCCCAGCCCTTCCCGCCCGTGCCGCCGCCCGGCGGCTCCGGCGCGCGACGTTCCCTGGAGGTAGATAACACATGCGGATCTGCGTGGTCGCGCTCGGCAAGATCGGTCTTCCGCTCGCGGTGCAGTTCGCCCGCAAGGGCCACCGGGTGACCGGCGCCGATGTCGACGAACGCGTCGTCACCGAGGTGAACGCCGGCCGCGAACCGTTCCCCGGCGAGGCCGACCTGGACGTCCATCTCGCGGAGGCGGTGCGGGCCGGGCTGCTCACGGCGACGACGGACACGGCGGCGGCCGTCGCCGAGTCCGACGCGGTCGTCGTGGTCGTCCCGCTGTTCGTGGACGAGGCGGGCGTCCCCGACTTCGGCTGGATGGACGCCGCGACCCGCTCGATCGCGGCCGGTCTGCGCCCGGGAACCCTGGTCAGCTACGAGACGACGCTGCCGGTCGGCACCACCCGGAGCCGTTGGGCGCCGATGCTGGCGGAGGGCTCGGGTCTCACCGCGGGAACCGACTTCCACCTGGTGTTCAGCCCGGAGCGGGTGCTGACCGGCCGGGTGTTCGCCGACCTGCGCCGCTACCCGAAACTCGTCGGCGGCATCGACGACGCGTCCGCCCGGCACGGCGTCGAGTTCTACGAGCAGGTCCTCGACTTCGACGACCGTCCCGACCTCGACCGGCCCAACGGCGTGTGGGACCTCGGCTCCGCCGAGGCCGCCGAACTCGCCAAGCTCGCCGAGACGACCTACCGCGACGTCAACATCGGCCTCGCCAACCAGTTCGCCCGCTACGCCGACACGGTCGGTGTGGACGTCATGAAGGTGATCGAGGCCTGCAACACCCAGCCGTACAGCCACATCCACCGGCCCGGCATCGCGGTCGGCGGGCACTGCATCCCCGTCTACCCGCGGATGTACCTGTGGAACGACCCGCGGGCGACCATCGTCAGCGCCGCCCGCGAAGCCAACGTCGCGATGCCCGAGCACGCGGTCGACCTGCTCGCCGCCGCCCACGGCGACCTCACCGGCGCCGGGGTCCTCGTGCTGGGCGCGGCCTACCGGGGCGGCGTCAAGGAGACGGCGTTCTCCGGCGTCTTCCCCACGGTCGAGGCGCTGCGCAAGCGCGGAGCCGTCCCGTACGTCTCCGACCCGATGTACACGGCGGAGGAGTTGGACGCGCTGGGCCTGCCCCCGCACCGGGACGAGTCGGTCACGGCGGCGATCGTCCAGGCCGACCACGCCGAGTACCGCGACCTCGCCCCGGACGACCTGCCGGGCGTCAAGACCCTCGTCGACGGCCGCCGCGTCACCGACCCGGCCCGCTGGTCCGGCGTACGCCGCGTCGTCATCGGCGCCCCCGACCACATGTGACGTTCCCCGAGAGGTGAACGAGAGGTGAGAAGGTGAGCATGGCCCACGACCGGGACGTGGCAGTCGTCACCCCCTGGTATCCGAGCCCTCCCCAGCCGTTTCTGGGGGCCTTCGTCCAGGCGATGGTCGAGGCGACGGCTCCAGGCTGCGGCGACGTCACCGTCTACCACACCGACGCGTGGCCGGCGCGGATGAAGAAGGCCGCCGCGGACAAGGCCGACGCGGCGCACCGCAGCCTCTTCCCGGCCGCGCTGCACCGCGGGAAGACCGTCGGGGGAGCCGACCTGCTGCGCGTTCCCGTCCTCACCCCCCGGGGCAGCTTCGACCAGGTCGCCCAGCGCCACTCGCTCTGGCTGCGTGAGGCGTTGGGCGGCGAGCCGATCCCCGCGCCGGTCGTCCACGCGCATGTGGGGTTGCGCGGTGGATGGCCGGCGCTGGAGAACGCCCGCCCGGACGCGCGGGTCTTCATCACCGAACACGCGTCCTACATCGACAAGGTCCTGGCCCATGACGGGTGCCGCGACATGTACGGGCAGATACTCGAGCGCTGCACCACCTTCTTCGCGGTGACCGACGCGCTGCGGGACAAGCTCGTCGCCACCTTCCCGTCGCTCGCGGACAAGATCGAGATCATCTCCAACCCGATCTCCTTCGAGGTGCCGCGCCCGGAGCCCGTCACCGAACTGCGCCGGTGGCTGTACGTGGGCGGCCTGATCGAGCGCAAGGGCGTCGAGTGGCTGCTGGAGGCGTTCGCCAAGTGCCACGCGGACGACCCGGAACTGACCCTGACGATCGTCGGGGACGGACCCCTGGAGGACACGCTCACCACGCGTGCCGCCGAACTCCAGGTCGACCACGCCCTGACCATGCTCGGCGCGGTCACCCCCGACGTGGCGACCCGGCTCATGCGCGAGCACGACCTGCTCGTCCACCCGTCCCGCTGGGAGACCTTCGGCGTGACGGTCGTCGAGGCGGTCGCCGCGGGGATGCCGGTGCTGGTCACCCGCTGCGGCGGTCCCGAGCACACCCTCGCCGGGATCGAGGACGCCGCCGGACAGATGATCGACGTCGAGGAGAACGCGGAGTCCATCGTCGCCGGGTACCGCCGGCTGCGCGACCGCTTCCCGCACGGCCTGGACCTCGACCGGGCGCAGCGAACACTGGACGAACGCTACGGCTATCGAGCGGTCGCCGAGGCCCACTACCGGCACTGGTTCCCCGACGGAGGTCACGAGGCATGAACGTCGTGTTCCTGGCCCTCGGGGCCACCCGCAGGGAAGCGGTCATCGCCGAGACCCGGAAGGTCATCGCGGGCGGCGGCTCGGCCACGGTGGTGATCCGCAAGCCCGGGGCCTGGGCGGAGAATCCGCTTCCCGCCGATGTCGAGGTCGTCGAACTGGACAGGTTCCAGCGGGCCCGTCCACGCCTGATCGGGCTGCTGCTGTTCCGCGTGCCGCGGCTGCTGCTGCGCGTGTTCCTGTCCGGCCCCCTGCGCGGGCGGCGGGAACGGTGGGACAAGGCCTACCGGCGCCGGATCGCCGATCCGATCGACCGGCGGCTGGGCCGCTTCTACCGGCTTCCCTCCGACGAGGTCCTCAACCTGGCCGTGCGGGCCGGCGCGTCCCCGGACCTGCTCGTGGTCGCGGACGCGCAGTCCCTGGCACCGGCCGCCGAGCTGCTGTCCAAGGACTCCGGACGCGGCCTCAACGTGGCCTTCTACAGCCGGTGACACAAGCATTCCGACCGGATCCGGGCGCACGGGCCGGTCGCACACGGACCCGGCGGGGAGCGCGGGTCCGCAACTGCGGTGGAGGAGTACGAAATGGTGCAGGGTGAAGAGGGCGCCGAGGCCACGGCGTCGCGGGGCCGGATCGTGATGCTCGTCGACAACGGTGTCACGAACGACTCCCGGGTGCAGAAGGCGGCGCACTCGACCGCGGAGGCCGGCTGGGAGGTCCATCTCATCGGCAGCACGTCGGGGACGAGGGCGCGCACCTGGACGCTGGGCAAGGCGAAGGTGCGGCTCGTGCCCGTCCCCATGACCCTCCAGGGACGTCCCCGGAGCTGGGTCCGCACCCAGTTCCGCCGCCCGCTGGCGTACGCGACCCCGGAGACCGCGGCCTACCGTCGCAGGCTCGTCCGGTCCCGCAGGTCCGACCTCGCCGCGAGCCGTCTCGCGCGCGCGAACGGCTTCCCCACGCCGCCTCAGCCGGTGCTGATGGCCCGCCGGGTCGCCACGAAGGTCCAGGGCAAGTGGGTCGCGCTGCGCGAGCGCCAGACCAAGTCCCTCGCCGCGGCGCGCAGCGATCTCGACTCCTCGTTCGACCGGCTCGGCGCCCGTTTCTGGCAGAAGGTGCTCGGCGACCGCTGCTGGCGGGTGCTGGACCGGAGCCTGTGGGACTGGGAACTGTCGTTCGGGCCGGTGATCGACAAGCTTCAGCCGGACATCATCCACGCCAACGACTTCCGCATGGTCGGCGTCGGCGCCCGCGCCGTCCTGCGGGCCCGTGCCAAGGGCCGGGACGTGAAGCTGGTGTGGGACGCGCACGAGTTCCTGCCCGGTATGAACCCGTGGGTCGCCGACCCGCGCTGGCTGCCGGCGATGGTCGCGACCGAGCGGGAGTACTCCGGCATGGCCGACGAGGTGCTCACGGTGTCGGAACCGCTGGTCGATCTCCTGATCGACCATCACGGGCTGAAGAAGCGTCCCACGGTCGTCCTCAACGCGCCCCAGATCGCCGGCGTCGGCGAGCCCGCGGACGACCAACGGCCCGCGCCCGACCTGCGGGAACTGTGCGGCATCGACGCCTCAACCCCGCTCGGGATCTACAGCGGTGTCGCCAGCCCGAAGCGCGGGCTCGGCGTGATGATCGAGGCGCTGCCGAAGCTGCCCGACCTGCACCTCGCGTTCGTGGTGAACAGGCCGAAGGGCGAGTACATGCAGGAGCTGCGCGCCCGCGCGAAGGAACTCGGCGTGGCCGACCGCATCTCCGTGCTGGGCTATGTGCCGTTCCACCAGGTCGTGGAGTTCCTGTCGGCCGCGGACTTCGGCGTCCAGCCGCTCCACCAGGGACTGCTCAACCACGAGATCGCGCTGAGCACCAAGTTCTTCGAGTACTCGCACGCGAGGTTGCCCATCATCGTCAGCGATGTGAAGGCGATGGCCGACACCGTCCGGAAGACCGGGCAGGGCGAGGTGTTCCAGGCCGGGGACGTGGCCGACTACGTCAGGGCCGTCGAGGCGATCCTGGCCGACCCCGACAAGTACCGGCGCGTGTACGACGACCGTCCCGACCTGCTGAAGAGCTGGACGTGGGACGCGCAGGCCGAAATCCTCAACACCGTCTACAGCAGGCTTCTCCCCGAAGTCCCGACCAAGGCCGCCCAGACCGCCTCCAGCACCGCCTGACACAGGGGCCGGGGCCCCCGCCCCGGCCGCCGGGTCAGCGGCGCGCGTGCTCGACCAGTGTCCGCACGACGGCTTCGGCGGCGCGGCCGTCGCCGTAGGGAGTGCCGCGCGGCGCGTCCGGCGCGGGGCGCGTCGCGATGGCCGTCCAGGCGGCCTGACTCAGCGATCCCGGGTCGGCGACCAGTTCGTTCCAGCCGTCCTCAAGGGTCTCGACCCATTCGGTCTCGGTCCGGAGGGTCGTGCAGGGGCGGCCGAGCAGGAACGCCTCCTTCTGGAGGCCGCCGGAGTCGGTGACGACGCCCCGCGCGCCGAGCACGGCCGCGACCAGCCCGGCGTAGGGCAGCGGCCGTCCGACCCGGACGGCGCCGCGCGCGAGTTTGATCCCGTGCTGCTCGGCACGGGCCACCAGGCGGGGGTGGGCGAGCAGCGCGACCTGCGTGGGCAGGGCGGCGAGGGCGTCGACGAGCGACCCGAGCCGTTCGGGCTCGTCGGTGTTCTCCGCGCGGTGCAGCGTGGCCACCAGGTACGGCTCGGCCGGGTCGATCCCTTCGGGCAGCTCGGGGGCGGGGGCCTGGCCGGCCAGGACCGCGTCGCGCACGCGCAGGCACACGTCCACCATCACGTCCCCGGTACGGACGGTCCGCTCCGCCAGGCCCTCGGCGGCCAGGTGGCGAACCGCCTCCTCCGTGGGGGCCAGCAGCAGGTCGGCGGCATGGTCGGTGAGGACCCGGTTGTGCTCCTCCGGCATACGGCGGTTGAAGGAGCGCAGGCCCGCCTCCAGGTGCGCGACCGGGAGGTGCTGCTTGACGGCGGACACGGCCCCGGCCAGCGTCGAGTTGGTGTCCCCGTACACCAGGACCCAGTCGGGGCGCTCGGCGTCCAGTACGGGGTCCAGCGCGGCCATCACGGCACCGGTCTGGACACCGTGGCTGCCCGAGCCCACACCGAGGTGGACGTCAGGGTCGGGGATGCCGAGCCCGGCGAAGAAGACGTCGGACAGGTCGGCGTCATAGTGCTGGCCGGTGTGCACGATCACATGCCGATGGCCTTCCGCGGCCAGCGCGGAGGCGATCGGCGCCAGCTTCACCAACTGTGGCCGAGCGCCGACGATGCTGAGGATAGTGAGGGTCATCGTGCCTTCTCCGTAGGGAATTCACCGTGTCCGTCCGGGCGCTGCCCACCCTATGGGGGTTCTCGGATTCATCGTTGCGGGGGCCGCGCGGCACGGTCCACCGACGGCAGAACCCCACGATTCGGGCACAGTGGACGACAACGCCCTGAATTTGCCCTCAAATAGGCACCTACTAGACCGGGTGATGTCATATGTGATTCCGGACACCTGTAAAATCTGGTTTCATGCCACGTCGCCGCCCGCGCCTGCTTTACCTTGCCTTCTATTTTCCGCCGTCCCGTGCCAGTGGTGTCTACCGGCCACGCGCCACCGCCAACCGGCTCGTCGAAGAGGGTTGGGACGTCACGGTCTTCGCGGCGCCGCTGCCGTTCCTGTACGACACCATCGGGTCGGTCGACGAGAAGTTGATGGACACCATCGACCCCCGGATCAGGCTGGTGCGGCCCAACCTGAACCGGTACACGTGGCAGACGGACCTGCGCGACTTCAGCGGCTTCCGTGGCAGGTTCCCGCACCTGGCGCACTCCCTGCACATGTGGGGCCAGAACAGCGTCTTCCCGGACCGGTACCTGTCCTGGGCGCGCGCCAGCGTCGCCAAGGCACTGCGAATGCACGCGCGGCGCAGGTTCGATCTGGTGCTGGCGACGGGGAACCCGTTCGCGTCGTTCGGCGCGGCGTGGCTGTTCAACAAACTGACCCGCACCCCCTACATCATCGACTACCGCGACTCGTGGACGCTCGACCAGTTCAAGGGCGAGGCGAGGTACGAGGACGACCATCCGGCCTGGCGGTGGGAGCGCCGGATGCTCAAGGCGGCGGCCAACTCGGTGTACGTGAACGACGCGCAGCGGGAGTGGCACGCCGAGCGGTACCCCGAGGCGGCCGACCGGATGATGACCGTCCTGAACGGATGGGACGCCGACACGCTCGCCGGGCATGTCGAGCCGCCTCCGATCGCGCGGGCACCTGGTGATCGTCCACTCCGGTTCTCCTTCGTCGGCACGGTCACCGACGTGCAGCCCATCGAGGAGATGCTGGAGGGCTTCGCCCGCGCCCGCGAGTATCCCGACGTGGCGGGCGCCGAACTCAACCTGTACGGATACTTCGGGTTCTTCCGGGGCTCGGTGGAGGTCATCCGGCGGCGGTTCGCCGAGGCGACCGGCATCGAGATGTCCGAGGACGAGCAGGTCCTCGCGCCGGGCGTGCGGTACTGCGGGCCGGTGTCCAAGACCGAACTCGTCGACGTCTACCGCGACTCCGACGTGCTGGTGTTCCTCAACGGCGGCGGAAAGTACGTCACCACCGGAAAGATCTTCGAGTACATGGCGGCCGGCCGGCCCATCGTGTCGGTCCACGCGCCGGGCGGGGCGGCCGAGGCGCTGCTGAAGGACTATCCGCTGTGGTTCAACCCCGGCGGGCTCGACCCGGCGGGCATCGCCTCCTCGATGGTCGAGGCGGCGAAGGCGGCGACCGGGCTCGACCAGCGGCAGGTGGACGCGGCCCGTGCCTGCGCGGACCGCTACGAGCGCGGTGTCACGCTGGAACCGCTCGTCGAACGGCTGACGGAACTGGCCGCCCGCAAGCGCGCCGTACGAGGATGACCACGGTGGGAGGCGACGTAATGAGCGGTGTGCAGGCTCCGCGGGTGCTGCTGCTGGCCCTGGCCCCCGGACGCGGCAGGCGCGACTCGGTCATCGACATGGCCGCCCATTTCCTGGACGAGGGCGCCGAGGTCGAGCTGGTCACCGCCAAACGAGGCTGGGACGAACTGGACGAGCGGGCAAGGCTGCACCAGCTTCACGAACTCGAGGCCAAGCACCCGCTGACGTGGCTGGAGAACGCCGTCGTCATCCGGGCGCCCCGGGTCGTCTTCCTGCCGACGAGGCTGCTCGGCCGCCCCGGCAGGAAGCTCGACCGCGTACGGAGCAAGAGCAGCAAGTGGGTCCACCGCAAGCTGTACCTGCCGGTCTACAAGCACATCCGGCCGCTGCTCCTGGCCAGGATCGCCCGGCGGCGGGTCATGCCCGGCATCGACATGACCGGGGTCGTCCGGGTCATCGTGGCCGACCGGTGGGGGGTGCCGCTCGGTTGGCGGCTGGCCCGCCGGCACCCCGACGTCCCGGTGACGATGCGGATGGACAAGACCCTCGACGGCCGGGCCTGACCGCGACTCCGGCTATGGGCGCGTGCCGGGCGCCTTCTCCGCCAGGACCGTGCCGGAGGAACCGTCCGGGCTCTCGACGTGGAGGGCGCCGGTGCGGGGGCACTCCCACGTCCCGTCCGGAAGCTGGACGAGCCGGGCCCCGGCCCTGCCGACCCAGCCGATCCGGCGCGCCGGGACCCCGGCCACCAACGCGAAGTCGGGCACGTCGCGGGTGACGACCGCCCCCGCCGCGACCATCGCCCACGCGCCGATCCGGATCGGCGCGACGCACACGCTCCGGGCGCCGAGCGACGCGCCCTCGGCGACGTGCACGCCGACGGCCTCCCAGTCGCTTCCGCGCTTGAGCTTCCCGTCCGGGTCCACCGAGCGGGGCTCCCGGTCGTTGGTGAGCACGACGGCCGGGCCGACGAAGACACCGTCCTCCAGGACGGCGGGCTCGTAGACCAGCGCGTGATTCTGGATCTTGACGTTGTCGCCGATCCGCACACCGGCGCCGATGTAGGCGCCACGGCCCACGATGCAGCCCGTGCCCAGCCGCGCGTCCTCGCGAATCTGGGCGAGGTCCCACACCGTGGTGCCCGCACCGAGTTCGGCGCTCGGGTCGACCTGCGCGCTCGGAATGATCCGGCTCATGCCCCGCCTTTCCCATCGTTCATCGGACCGACCGCGCCCGCCCGGGGGACAGGCGCCGCAGCACCCGCTTCAGCCGGGCCGCCAGCGGCACCCTGACCAGCACGGTCATCGGATCGGGCTTGACATGGACACGGCGCGGCGGCAACACGGACGCGGTCACCGGTCCAAGGATCTCGCCGCCCGGAACGCGGAGCTTGACCGGGTCCCCCGATCCGTCGATCTGGACCGCCACCCGCCACGACCCGGGCCGGACACCGGCGAGCGGGATCTCGGCGACACGGCGTGCCGGACGGTCCGGGTCGGGTGTCAGCGGAACGCGAAGCGCGGCGTCGGCGGCGCCGGGACGGTGGAGCACCACACTCATGTCGGCCCCCGGACCGGACGGCGCCTCGACCGCCACCCGCAGCCGGCGGCGCGGCATCCAGCCGACCTCGACGTCGCGTAGATCGGAGGAGGTGAGCGTGGCGCCGACGTTCATCCGCAGCCTGCCATGCCCCGAGGTGGCGGGCTGGGGACGGACGAGACGCGCGGTGTCGCCGTCCGCGGGGACCAGGAAGGCGTGCGGGACGGGCACGTCCGCAGGCTTGCTCAGCGGCGCGGTGAGCGTGTGGCCCTCGATGACCGCCTCCACGCTCAGCGCCCATCGGCCGTCCGGCCAGGAGGCCGCCGGAGGATCGATCGTTCCAGTGAAGGCCGTCGCGCGTCCCGCCTCGGACAGGTCGCCGGCACCGGTCGTACAGGGGAACCGGTGGCGGGCACCCGTGCTGTGCTCCGCGATCAGATGGACCTCGGGTGTCCCCTCGGTGACGCCCGGGATCAGGACGGTACCGTCGACCACCAGCCCCGCCTGCCCTCCCGCGACCCCGGTCACGGTGGCCCGGAGTTTCACCGGCGTCTCGTAGCTCTCGTCGGGGATGCCCCGCTGCCGGAAATAGGGGTACAGGGCGTACGCGCGCCCGTCCTCAAGAAGGACTTCCGGACGCCGCCCATCGCGGTGGAACCGCAGGATCTCTTCGAGTTCGGCGTCGAGATTCTGCAGGACGCAGTGGGCGACCACGCGGCGCAGGGTGTTGTAACGAGCCAACAGCCCAGGCGTGAGCCAGGCGTTGAGCAGCTCCCGGCACCCCTTCCGGGCGGTCTCGCGCTCCTCGTCGGAGGCGTCCAGGTAGCGCCGTTCGAGCCGGGTGAACACCTCCTGGTGGAGATAGCGGTAGTGCAGACGCTCCCGCTTCTCCCCGGGGTCGGTGCGCTTGGCGATCATCGCCATCGCCTCCGCCGTGACGGCGTGGACGTCGGCGGTCGAGGCGCCGCCCAGCTGGGTGGTGCTCGTCCCGTCCGCCCTGGCGGCCCAGTAGTAGCAGTCGTAGTCGGCGAGGAGGGACACCCCGCTCGCGTTCAGGTACGCGCCGGTGGTGAACAGATGGTCTTCGTGGGACAGCATGCCCTCGGTGAAACGCAGCTCCGCCTTGTCGATCAGCGAGCGGCGGAACAGTTGCAGCGCCGCCATCGACATTCTGGGGAGCAGGTCGCAGTCCTCGTCGAGCACATGCGTCCGCTCGATCGTCTCCTCGAAGATCGGCGGCACGCGGCGTCCGCCCGTTCCGACCTGTTTGCCGAGGACGATGTCGGTGCCGTTGCGTTGCGCCATCGCCGTCATCCGCTCCAGCGCCTCGGGCCCGAGCGCGTCGTCGGCGTCCAGGAAGAACACGAACTCCCCGGTCGCCACCTCCAGGCCCCGGTTGCGGGGCGCGCCGGGCCCACCCGTGTTCGTCTGGTGGATGACCGTCAACCGGTCGTGGACGCGGGCCAGCTCGTCCAGCAGCTCGGCGCTGCCGTCGGTCGACCCGTCGTCGACGGCGATCACTTCGATCTGCTCGGGGGGCAACGACTGGGCGAACGCCGACTCCAGCGCCGCGGCGACCGTGTCCCGGCAGTTGTAGACCGGGGTGATCACGCTGACCAGCGGTTGTGTCATGGGTGCCTCGGCAGGGTCACAGCGGGGTGTTGACGGGTCTTCGACCCGTCAACCGACACCTTATGCCGGGTCGGGCACCCGCGGAGTTGGTAGCGCGTACTTCGTTGATCGCGGACCCGCCTCGGCGAGCGTGTCGACGGCCGTGGCGAACCGGGTCATCGCGTCCGGCTCCGCGGGGCCCAGCAGGTAGTCGCGGAGTTCGGCGCGGTCGTCGGCGAGCGGGTCACGGCCGGGCGTCGTCGCGACCGCGAGGATGTCGGTCAGTTCGGCGCAGCCGGGACCGAGCAGGTACGCGGCGGAGGCCGACGGGAAGTCGGCGCGGAACCGCGCGTCGTCCACCCCGTGCGGGTTGGTGACCACGTACGGCTTCAGGCTCGGCATGTAGTCGGAGATCACGCTGGAGATGTCGGTGATCAGCATGTCGGACCGGTTGAAGCAGTCGTGCAGGGACGCCTCGGCCCCCGTGACGACCCGGTGCGCGCCGCCCGCCTGGTTCGCCTGCTCGATCATTGCCACGATCCGCCGGTGCGCCGCCGCGGCGGACGCCATGCGCGTGCCGGTGTACGGGTGCGGGCGGTAGATGACGCGGAGTCCCGGGCCCTGCGCCAGCAGCGCGCCGATGATCTTTTCGCCCATCGGGAGCAGCGAGCAATAGCTGTGGTCGCTGTCCCAGCCCTCCCAGGTCGGCGCGTACAGGACGGTCGGCACCTCGTTGCCGGTCGGCCCCTGGGTGATGCCCGCGAGCTGCGGGCGTCCGACCTCGACGATGGCCTCGTCGCGGACGCCCGCCTCGGAGTTGCGGTAACGGTCGCGGCCCGCCGGGCCCGCGACCCACACCTCGTCGAACACCTTGCTGACCGGGTTGGAGCTGGAGTCCTTGTCGCTGTCTCCGTGCCCGACGAACACGTGCTTGATGTCCGGCTCGCGGAGCAGGTGGAGGTTCTTGCCGGTGTTGCCGGTGTACAGGGCCACCCGGACGGTGGTCCAGTCGAAGTTCATCATGTCCTCGGCCCGGGAGATGCACACGATCGGCAGCCGGGTGGGGGCGAGCGCGGCCACGACCTCCGGCGACCGGACGAGGACCATCGCCTTGCGGTTGAGGCGCTCCAGGGTCTCCAACCACATGTTGCCCTGGTAGGCGTTCACGGCGGTGCCGGTGAAGTACAGGACGACCTCGGGCCCGTACTCGCTCACGCGGCGCTGGACGTCCCGTCCGACACGCTTGCCGTTGGCCAGGCGGCGCATCTGCTTCAGCCTCGGCGTCTGCCAGCCGACGGAGCCCAGCATCGTGGCGGCGGCGAGCACCAGTCCGGCGACCAGCAGCGCGGGGACGTCCACCAGCAGCCCGACCGCGCCGGCCAGGACGGGAAGGGCGTCGGCGTACCTCTCGACCAGGGCGATCAGCCGCACATGCCAGCGGGGCTCGGCCTTCGGGTAGGCGGGTTCGCCCGCGCCGAGGTTGCGGGTGGCGTACGGGAGCGAGTTGCCGCGCCGCAGGGCGGTGGCGCCGATCAGCGTTCCGGCGCGCAGCCAGTCGAGGGCGAACAGGCCGATGGCGGCGGTCGCGACCGTGGCGTCGCCGACGCCGCCGGCCTGGGCGAACAGCAGCACGAACGCGCCCTGCCGGATCAGGAGGCGCGCGCCGGCGCCCAGGTCACCCCAGCGCAGTGGCCGGTCGGCCTCCGCGAACAGCCGGAAGACGGTCGGCTCGGCCAGGTACGTCGCGACCGCGGCGGCCAGGAACCAGCCGGGGGATCCCGCCACGGCCGCCCCGATCAGCAGCGTGAGCGTGACGGGCAGGGACAACACCGTGGACAACCGCAGAAGCTTCGAGTACCGGGGGACGAGTCGCCGCACGGTACACCTCCATCTGGTCAGCGCGGCCTGGGGGCGGCGATGAGGGGTCGGGGGCATCCGCCCCGCGGGGGTGGCGGATGCGCGGGGGACGGGGGACGGCGGAGGCCGTCAGGTGGTGCGGCCACCGGTGAGGGGGTCTTCGCGACGGACGTCGATGACCTGGCCGGTCAGGCCGGACAGCAGGACGTTCAGCGACGTCCGCGCGACCTGGTCGGCGCTGAGCAGCGTGTGCGGGGGCTCCTGCCCGAACGCCTGCGTGCGCATGGGGGTGCTGGTCCGCTCGGGGTTGATGCAGTTGATGCGCACGCCGTCGGCCGACCACTCGTCGGCGAGGGCCTGCGTGAGGTTCACGGTCGCGGCCTTCGCCGACGAGTACAGGCTGTACTCGGCGCGCCCGCGGGTGTAGGAGCTGGACGTGTAGAGCAGCAGATGCCCGCCGGTCTTGGCGAGGTAGGGGAACGCGGCGCGGGCGATGTGGATGGGCGCGAGGTAGTTGACCCGCAGCGCCTCCTCGATCGCCTCGGGGTCGATGGCGTCGAGCCGCCCGATCCGCAGCACGCCCGCCGTGTTGACGACGAAGTCGACGCGTCCGGTCGCCGAGTACGCCTGCGCCAGCGCGGCGGCGACGTCGTCGGGACGTTCGGCGTGGGTGCGGGTGGCGCCGCGGCTGTAGCCGAAGACACGGGCGCCGAACCGCTGGGCGAGGTCCGCGAGGGCGGCGCCGATGCCCTGGCTCGCGCCGAACACGACCATGGTCTTTCCGGCGAGCGCGTCGGCGTACTCGTCCTCGGCCAGGTCGGGGGCGTCGGACGAGGCGAGCTGGAACAGCTTGTCCGCGACGAACATGTCGACCGGCTCGGTGACCTTCATGTTGTGCTCGTCACCGGGGACGACGTAGATCGGGGTGCCGGGCAGGTACCGCAGCACGACCGAGCAGTCGTCGGTGGCCTCGAAGTTCTCGTCGCGCCAGGCCTTCTCGTAGGCGGCGCGGATGGTGGCGAGCCGGAAGCCCTGCGGGGTCTGCCCGCGCCGCAGGTTCGCCCGGCGCGGCACGTCCACGATGACGTCCTCGTCGACCTGGATGATCGTGTCGGCGGACGGGATGGCGACGTCGACGGCGCGGTGCTCGCGCAGCGCGGTCACGCAGTCGCGGATGATCCGCTGGGACAGCAGCGGGCGCACCGCGTCGTGGAACAGCACGTTGGTGGTCTCGGCGGGGTGGTCGGCGAGCGCGTCGAGCGCGAGCTGCGTTGTAGCGTTCCGAGACGTCCCACCTGGGAGGACGGCGGTGACCTTGGTGCAGCCCGCCTTCTTCACGCAGTCGGCGGCGTCGTTCAGGAAGCCGGGGTTCATCAGGACGAGGATCTCGTCGATGTCGGGCGACTCCTCGAAGACGCCCAGGGTGTGCTCCAGAATCGTCTTGCCGGCGATCTTGAGGAGCTGCTTGGGGGTGCTGAGGCCCATTCGCTGCCCGCTGCCACCCGCCAGGATGACGGCAACGGTGTGTTGTCCGCCCTGCGGCGCCATGACCAATCCGACCGTCCTTTTCCGTCCAGTGACCGAAATCGGCCACCTGGTGAAATTTGTTACTGTGCCCGGTGATCCATGGGAGCGTCGGGGCCTCGGCGCAGAGCAGGGCGATGGATGCACGCGGGGATGAACTGCCGCCTAACTGTACCCGGTCTGCCGGGTTATGTGAGGGTTTCGGCGATCTTGCGGCTCGCTGTGATGGGCGGATGACCGGCGCGAACGATTGGTGACCCGATGGTCACTGTTTGGCGAAAAGTGGTCTGATGTCCGGTTCTACCGCCCAGCGTGTCATCCGGCGGACCGGGCCGGTGCTCAGCAGCGTCGCGACGACGCAGCACACCACCGCGACCAGCAGCACGCCCGGAACGCCGTGCAGCCAGCCCGGGTCGTTCCACCCGGCGAACGTGAACAGCCGCGTCAGGAAGCCGTGCAGCAGGTAGGTGTACAGGGTTCCGGTGCCGAGGTCGGTGTACCAGGTCCGCCGGGACGGGACGACCGCCAGGAACGCGGCGATGAGCACCACACCCGCGAGGAGCAGCCCCATCCGCATCGCCGTGCCGGTCAGCTCGCCGACGCCCATGTCGGCGTTGGAGTGCGTCCACCGGATCCATCGCGCGTCCATCCGCGGATACGCGAGGAACGCGACGACGAACCCCGCCGCGAGCGTCACCGCGCCCGCCACCCGGACGGCGGGCCGCCGGACGATCTCCAGCATCTCCGGCCGCAGCGTGAGCCCCAGCACATAGAACGGCATCAGCCCGAGGATCCGGTAGATGTCCAGCGTGCCGCCGAGATCGCTCATGAACGCCAGCAGGGCGACCAGCACGGCCCCCGCCAGCGGGAACCGCGCCCGCCGCCAGATCGGCGTGAGCAACCGCCAGACGAACAGGGCCAGCAGGAACCAGGTGATGTAGTACGGGTTCAGCAGTTCGATCTCGAACTTGCGGTCCCCGAACGCCCAGGCGAACAGGCTGTAGGCCGTCTGGAAGATCACGTAGGGGGCCAGTGTGGCGCCGAGGAGCCGGACGACCCGGTCGTCGGTGAGCGTGAACCGCTTCGACAGATAGCCGCTGATCATGACGAACACCGGCATGTGGAACAGGTAGAAGAAGTAGTAGATCGCCGAGGCCAGTGCGACATCGTCCAGGCCCGCCACGCCGTGCCCGGTCGCGACGAGCAGGATGGCCAGGAACTTGGCGTTGTCCAGATGCGGATCGCGTCCCCGGGGGGCCGCGCCGCCCGCCGTCCGGCGCGTCTCGGGCGGGCGCTCCGGCGGGTGCTCCGGTGCGTGTCCCACGGTGTTGTCGCCCGCGACGGAAGCCTCGGGTGTCTGTGTCATCGGTTGGCTCTGCTCCTGAGGAGGGGCTCCCGGAGCATACCTGACCAATCCCTCCACACTCCGCGAAACCGCCGGTCACCGGGGGTTACCGCTCGGGTGCACCGTTGTGGATCTAGGCTGGGGGCACCACGGGACGGAGGCGAACGATGGGGTACCGGAGGCATGCCAAGCGCGGCGTGATGATGGTCGTCGGCGGGTTGATCCTGCTCACCGGCGTGGCGCTGCTGGTGCTGCCGGGGCCGGGGCTGCTGCTCGTCCTGGCCGGGCTCCTCATCCTCTCCCGCGAGTTCCCCACCCTCGACCGCTATGTCGAGCCCGTCCGGATACGCGCCGTCCAGGCCGCGGAGGAGAGCGTGACCTCGTGGTGGCGCCTCACGGGCTCGATCCTGACCGGGCTGGCGCTGTTCGCCGCGGGTGTGGCCTGGGGCCTGGTCCCGGAACTGCCGCTGTCCGGCTGGAGCACCGGTTCCGGCCTGATCCTGTCCGGTTTCATTCTCTTCGCCCTGCTCTACTGGAGCCATCGCCGGGTCCGCGCCGCCCGCGGCGCCGCCCGACCGAACTGATCGTTCCGCGGTCTCCGACTTTCCCGAAGGTTCCGGCGCGCGGATTTGATCCGTGGAATGGGTATCCCCGTGCCATGGGTATGGGCATTCTTCTTCGTGTACTCGTGGCCGGGGGGCTGGCTGCGGACGCCATCATTCACTGGCGGTTCGCTCCTGACATGGCGCCCGGACCCAACACTCCGAGCGGCACCATCCCCGGAGACGACCTCTTCCGCGCTCAGGCGATCGCGGCCGCCGTGGCGGGCCTGCTCGTCCTGTTCTGGGCGCGCCGCTGGACGTACGCGCTCGCGTTCGTCGTCGCGGCGAGCGCCGCCGGGGCCGTGCTGCTCTACTACTACGTCGATTTCGGACGGCTCGGTCCAATTCCGCGCATGTACGACCCGTCCTGGTACGCCGATAAGACGATCAGTCTGGTGGGGGAGGCCGTGGCCGCGATCGCCGCGTTGGTCGGGTTCTTCACCGTCCACCGGAAACGGAATGCCGGGCCGTCCGACGGGTAGCCCGGCGGTATGAACACCGCAGAAGTGACGATCGACCTCCAGGGCGCGGCGCTTCCGGGTGATCTCGCCCTGCCGGACGAGCCGCTCGGCGTGGTGCTCTTCGCGCACGGCAGCGGCAGTTCCCGGCGCAGCCCGCGCAACCGGGCCGTCGCCGCCGGGCTCACCGAGGCGGGCATCGGCACGCTGCTGTTCGACCTGCTCACCCCGCACGAGGACGAGACGGACGCCTTCACCGGCGAGTTCCGCTTCGACATCGACCTGCTGACCCGGCGGCTCACCGGCGCGGTCGACTGGGCCGCCGGCGCGCCGCGGGCGGCCGGTCTCCCGATCGGGCTGTTCGGCGCGAGCACGGGCGCCGCCGCCGCGTTGCGGACGGCGGCGGAACGTTCCGAACAGGTCAGGGCCGTGGTGTCGCGCGGCGGTCGTCCCGACCTCGCGGGCGGTGCGCTGGAACGGGTCGCCGCGCCGGTCCTGCTGATCGTCGGGGCCCGCGACCCGCAGGTGCTCCGCCTCAACGAGGAGGCGTCCGGACGGATGCGGGACGCCGTCCACCAGTTGGAGATCGTGCCGGGGGCCTCGCACCTGTTCGAGGAGCCCGGCACGTTGGAGCAGGTCACCGCGATGGCCGTGCGATGGTTCGACCGGTACCTGGCACGGCACGCCACCGTGCCATGACCACCGTGCCCGTGCCCCTGGTGCAGGACGGCCCGTACCGGTTCCGGATCGAGCCGTCGGGGGCGATGCGCGTCCCCGGTGTCGTGTTCGCCTCACCGGAACTGCTCGGCACGGCCGACAACGCGATCGGGCAGGTCGCGAACGTCGCCACGCTGCCCGGGATCGTGGACGCGTCGTACGCCATGCCGGACGTGCACCTCGGATACGGCTTCGCGATCGGCGGCGTGGCGGCCACCGACCCGGGCGACGGCGGCGTGGTCTCTCCCGGCGGCGTCGGGTTCGACATCTCCTGCGGGGTCCGGCTCATGGCGGCCGATCTCGACGCGGCGGAACTCGAACCCGTCCTGGAAGACGTGATGGACGGTCTCGACCCGGCCGTCCCGCGTGGCATGGGACGCGGCGCCGTCTGGCGTCCGTCCGGTCCGGAGGAGCTGACCGGCATCCTCACCGGCGGCTCGCGGTACGCGGTCGAGCGCGGCCACGGCGACGAGCGCGACCTGCTGCGCTGCGAGGACGGCGGCGCCGTCGCCGACGCCGACCCGGGGCAGGTCGGCGAACGGGCCATGGAGCGCGGCGCCGGGCAGGTCGGCAGCCTCGGCTCCGGCAACCACTTCCTGGAGGTGCAGCGGGTCGCCGAGGTGTACGACACGGCCGTCGCGGAGGCGTTCGGGCTGCGCCGGGACCAGATCTGCGTCATGATCCACTGCGGGTCGCGGGGGCTCGGGCACCAGATCTGCACCGACCATGTCCGCGCGATGGAGGCGCGGATGTCCCGGTACGGCATCGAGGTCCCGGACCGGCAGCTCGCCTGCGCGCCGGTCGACTCCCCCGAAGGACGCGCCTACCTGGGCGCCATGGCGGCCGCCGCCAACTACGCCCGCGCCAACCGGCAACTGCTCGCGCAGGCGGCGCGGCGGGTGTTCCGGCGGGCCGCCGGAGCGCGCCTCGACCTGGTCTACGACGTGTCCCACAACCTCGCCAAGATGGAGGACCACGCCGTGAACGGCGAGCGGCGCCGCCTGTGCGTGCACCGCAAGGGCGCCACCCGTGCGCTGCCGCCGGGCCATCCCGACCTGCCGCCCGACCTGCGCGAGGCGGGCCAGCCGGTGCTGATCCCGGGGACGATGGGCACGGCGTCGTACGTCCTCGCCGGCGTGCCGAACGGGCGGGCCTTCTATTCGACCTGCCACGGGGCCGGACGGACGCAGAGCCGCCACCAGGCCGCCCGCGGCGTCAAGGGCAAGGAGCTGCGGGCCCGGTTGGAGGCGAACGGCATCGCCGTCCGCGCCTCGTCCTGGCGTGGCCTGGCGGAGGAGGCGCCGGAGGCTTACAAGGACGTGTCCGCCGTGGTCGAGGCCGGCGAAGGCGCCGGACTCTGCCGCAAGATCGCCCGCCTGGAGCCGCTCGGCGTCGTCAAAGGCTGACCATCACACGTCGATCGTGACTCGGTGGGACCAGCCCTCCCGCCGCCGAGTCGCGGCTTGAGCGCGATTCGTGCGGTGACACGGCCGTCGTGGTCGTGGTCGGGAGGGTGCGGGACTCTGCCGGAGGATCCCTCGCTAGATGGGTGGGCGTCATCACGGAGTGACCGTCACACGTCGATGGTGACCGCGCAGGACCAGGCGTCCGTCATCGGGTCGCGGGTCAGGCGTAGTTCGTGCAGGGACACGGCCTTGGGGATCGCGCCGATGGCGGTGACTTTCGTCGCGTCGCCGAGTTTCAGGCCGGCCGTGAGCCCGCCGTCCGGCGCTGTGGTGATCTCCGCGTCGAGGACCAGTTCGCCGTGAACTTCGAGCCGGTAGATCACATCGTCGAGGACGGCGACGAGCAGGTCCGGGTCCGGCTGCGGTGGCACGTTCAGGACGTCGGTGCGCTGTGGTCGGACATCGGTGGTGTCCGCGAAGCTTCCCACGAGACCGGACACGGCTTCGGTGACGCATCCTTCGCGTGTCGGCGCCCACGCCTCGATGCGCAGGTCGGCGGTGTGCGGGACGTGGAGGTGCCCGCGGAGTGCCCGCACCCGGCGTCCTCGCGCCCGTTCGGGAGGCCAGACGGTGCGCCTGCGGCCGTCCTGCCACTGGACCGTGAGCATCTGATGCCCGACCTGGGCGCCCGACGCGTCCAGTTCGAACCGGCCGAACATGGTCGTGCACGTCAGCGCGGAGGCCGCCGCCCGGAGCGCGTCGTCGTCCAGGTCACCCACGTCCCGTGCGCACCGGGACGCGATCACCCCGGCCGCGAACGCCTGCGCCGCGGGATAAGGCGGGTCGGCGCCCGTCGCGGCGACGTAGTTCCGGACGAACCAGCCCGCGTCCGGGCCTTCGTCCGGTTCCCAGGCCTCGTCCGCCAGCCACTGCGTCGGGCCGATCAGCCCCTCACGCGCTTCGTCCAGCACGTTCTCCTCGCCCGCGCCGACCAGGACGCACGCTCGCCACGGCCGTTCCGGCAGCAGCCGCGCGGCGGCACGCTCGTCCGCGAACCCGGCGGCGATCATGACCGCGCCGGCCTCCGGCGCGTTCCGGACCGCCTCCTCCGCCGACCCCGGCGCGAACCCGGCCCGCCGCACGGTCAGGCCCCGGCCGGTCGCCGCCCGCTCGGCCCCGGCCGCGACCTCACGTCCGAACGTCGTCTCTCCGTGCAGGACGGTCAGCGAAGCGATCTCCCGGTGCAGCAGTTCGACCGCGCCCGTGAAGTACGACGAGCACGGCGACAGCACGTTCACCACATGGGCGTGGTTGCTGAGCCGGTCGCCCGCCCCGCCGTGATTCCAGACCAGCCGGTCGGTCTTGCGGGCCAGCGCGGTGGCCTGCCCGGTGCCGTAGGGGCCGAACAGCAGGTCGGGGCGCTCGTCCAAGGCGTCGGCCAACGCCTGGGACACGCCCGGTGCCGAGTCATGGACGCTCAACTCCACCCGTCCCGCCGATCGGGCCCACAGGCGCAGAGCCGCCGCCCCCGCCCGTCCGAATTCGGCGAGCGGCCCCGAAAGCGGTGTCACCAACGCGGCGCGCATCCCCGAACCGTTCCCCGCACTTCGCGGCGAAACCGCTACCGGCGGCCCCGGAACGTTCGCCGCAGATCGTCGACCCATTCACCGGGAATCTCCCAGGGAATGAAATGGCCGCCCTTATCGTGGACGGTGAGATTGACGTGGTTGTACCAGGCGGCCCGGTCGCTGTCGAGGAAATGCTGAATCCGGTCTGCGGTGCTCACTCCCGGCGGGTTCTCGTAGCCGACGAAAGTGATGCCGGTGGGTGCCTCGACGACCGGCCACCGATTGTGCGACGGCGTCCACGGATACCGGTTGTTGTTGGCGTAGGTGCGGATCGACGTGCCGATCGAATTCGTCACCCAGAAAATCATCGCGTGGGTGAGCAGGTCGTCCTTGGAGAAGACGGACTCGATGTCGCCGCCGTTGTCGCTCCAGCTCACCCACCGCTGGAGGATCCAGGCGAGCATCCCGGCGGGGGAGTCGGACAGCCCGTACGCCAGGGTGCTCGGGCCCAGCACATGCGCGGCGAGATGGGCGGCGAACCGCTTGTCGAACGCGATGACCTGGGCCCGGACTTCGGCGGGCAGGCCGTCCGGGATGGGCCGTCCGCCGCTGAAATCCCAGGCCCGGTCACCGTTGAAGAAGTCGAGCCGCAACCCGGAGCCGATATGGATGCCGTACAGCTCGTCGGCGTACTTGTGGCCGAGCTGCCCGGTCACGAGGGCCCCGACATCGCAGCCCGCCGCGGCGTACCGCTCGTGGCCGAGGACGCGGGTCATGAGCGTGTGCCAGAGGTCGGCGACCTTCCAGTAGTTCATGTCCGGGTGGTTCGGCAGCGGCCCGGAGAACCCGAACCCGGGGAACGACGGGACGATCACGTCGAACGCGTCGGCCGGGTCGCCGCCGTACGCCCCCGGATCGGCCAGCGGATCGATGACCTTGGACCAGTGCCAGAACGTCCAGGGCCACCCGTGCGTGAGTATCAGCGGGACCGGGGCCGGCCCCACGCCCGCCCTGCGCAGAAAATGCACCGGCACCCCGTCAACGCCGACACGGTGGTGTTCGTAGGCGTTGAGCGCGGCCTCGGCCTTGCGCCAGTCGTACCCGTCCCGCCAGTACCCGACGAGTTCTTGCAGGTAGGCGCGGTTCACGCCGTAGTACCAGTCGTCGTTGCCGATGTCGTCGGGCCAGCGGGTCGTGTCCAGCCGCCCCCTGAGATCGACGAGCACGGCGTCCGGCACACGGATCGGCCAGGCGGAAGTCACCATCATCTCCTCGGTCAGGGCGTTGACGGATACCGGACCGCGAGCCCGGGATAGTCCACGACGAACCCTGACTCGTCGTAGACCAGACGTGCGGCGAAATCGAAGGCCGGGGCGGCGTAGTCGAAGGACCGGCGTCCGTCGGTGTCGGCCACCCGCGCATACGACTGGCCCAGGCGATCGACGGTCAGATCGGCGGCCCGGACGTACACCGCCGGTGCCTCCGCGGCCTCCCCGACGCCCAACCGCAGCCGGTGGACGGGCAGCGCGTTCGTCACCGCGGACGATTCCAGATCGACGTCGACACAACCGTCGAGGGCCGGATCATGGCGGCCGTCCACCAGCCACCGACCGCCCGCCGTCCTCTCCAGGACGACCTCGCCGTCGCCGTGCGGGTGACGGACACGGGCCCGCCGCGCACGCCACCCTTCATCGACCTCGATCACGTACTCCACGACCCAGGCCATCCCGTCCTCGACGGCCGTGGTCGTGCCGCGCAGCGTCCAGCCATCGGGCCTGTGGGTCGTCCGGAGCACCTCGAATCCGGCACGAGCGCCCCGATGCTCCCAGGCCGCGCTCGCCGGAGGATCGGCGAATTCCATGATCCCCATCCTGGCACTCCGCTACCCCGCCCGGCGTAGCCGCGGCCCGTGCCCTGCGCCGGTCGTGGTACCGCGAATGTCGTCGTCCAGGGGACGGCATCCGGACACCGAGCCGCGATCGTCGGGAGTGACGGTTCCTCGGAAAGGACGTGACGACGACATGGCGGCAACGAAGACCGTGCGGCGCACCGACGCCTGGTTCGATCTCGGACGGCGCTGGCGCAAGACGGTGCTGGTCACGCACATCGTGTCCGCCGGGGCGTGGATCGGAATCGACGTGATGGTCGCGGTGCTGGTACTGACCGGAAGGTACGGCACCGACGTCGAGGTGCGCGGGCTGGCCTACGAGGCCCTGGCCACGTTCGTCGTGTGGCCGATGCTGGGCAGCGGGCTGCTCTGCCTGCTCACCGGCCTCATCCTGGGGTCGGGCACGCGCTGGGGGCTGCTGCGTTACTGGTGGGTGGCCGTCAAGCTCGTCCTCAACCTCGTCCTGTGCACGCTCATCCTGGTGGCGCTGCGACCGGGCATGGGGGAGGTCGGCGACTACGGCCGGGACCTGCCGGGCGGCGCGTCCGAACCCGCGGCGATCTCGAACCTGTTCTACCCGCCCGCCGTCTCCCTGACGGCGCTGACCCTCGCGACGGTCCTTGCGGTCGCCAAGCCCTGGGGCCGCATCCGCCCAGGTCGCCGTGCCCGCCGCAGCCGCGACGACGTATAACTGATCACATGGCACTGGGTTGGAAGCTGGTCATCGACAGCACGGACGCGGCCACGCTCGCGGACTTCTGGGCCGCGGCCCTCGAATACGAGGTGGAGGACCCGTCCACGCTGATCGAGGGACTCCTGGCCGCCGGGCGGCTCCCCGAGGAGGCGGTCGTCGAACACCGTGGCCGCAAGACCTTCCGCGGCTACGCCGCGATCCGCCATCCCGACGACCCGTTCGACGAGACCAGCGGCGTCGGCCATGGCCGCCGGCTGCTGTTCCAGGACGTCCCCGAACGAAAGTCCGGCAAGAACCGCCTGCACATCGACGTCCACAGCGAGCCCGGCGGCCTGGACGCGCTCGTCACCCGCCTGGAGAAGCTCGGCGCGACCCGCGTCCAGGAACAGGACAAGGGCCCCGCCGGACACTGGTGGGTCATGCGGGACCCCGAGGGCAACGAGTTCTGCGCCGCCTGAGCACGGCCGCCCGGCGGCGGCCGGGGTAATAAGCAGGAGCGCGGCAGCAGCGGGGAGTCCGGGAAGATCGCGACGTTCTCGGACGTGAGAAGGGCGTCGCGATCCCGCTCCGCGTGCGCGGGGACGGCGTACTGACCGTCCGCGACCCCGTGAAGTCGGCGCCTCGGACGTCGTCCCACCTCGGGGCTCGGGCGTCGTTCGTCCTCGGGTTGGTCCGGGCCCGCGAGAACGGGGGCCACGACGCGGCTTTCGCAGCGCTCGACCGGGTGGTGTCGAGTGACGCCGCGGACATACCGGCACCGCCCGCCGCCGTGCGCCCGGTGGCGCCGCGGGCATGGACGGGTCGGCCGATGGCGGACCGAACGCAGCGTGCTCGTCACTTCAGGTCAGGATATGAGAGGGGCGGCGGTGCGGGACACGACCTCGTCGACGGTCACGCCGGGGGCGGTCTCGACCAGGGCGAGGCCGGACGGGGTGACGTCCAGGACGGCGAGGTCGGTGATGATCCGGTCGACACAGGCCCGACCGGTGAGCGGCAGATCGCACTTCTCCACGATCTTCGGGTCGCCCTTCTTGGTGGTGTGCGTGGTCAGGACGATCACGCGGCGGGCGCCGTGAACGAGGTCCATCGCGCCGCCCATACCCCTGACCAGGGCGCCGGGAACCATCCAGTTCGCCAGGTCGCCGTTGGCCGACACCTGCATGGCGCCGAGGATCGCGGTGTCGATATGTCCACCACGGATCATCCCGAAGGAGAGCGAGGAGTCGAAGTAGGACGCGCCCTGCAGGACGGTGACGGTCTCCTTACCGGCGTTGATCAGGTCGGGGTCGACCTCGTCCTCGGTCGGGTAGGGGCCGACGCCGAGGATGCCGTTCTCCGAGTGCAGGACGACCCGCACGCCCGGCGGCACATGGCCGGGGACGAGGGTCGGCAGCCCGATGCCGAGGTTCACGTACGAACCGTCGGTCAGCTCGGCGGCGGCGCGGGCCGCCATGTCGTCGCGGGTCCAGGCCATCAGGCGCGCACCGTCCTCTTCTCGATTCCCTTGGCCGCGGCCTGCTCGGGCGTCAGTTCCACGACCCGCTGCACGAACACGCCGGGGAGATGCACCTCGTCGGGTTCGAGGGCGTCCACGAGCTCCTCGACCTCGGCGATCGTGACCCGGCCCGCCATCGCGGCGAGCGGATTGAAGTTCCGGGACGCCTTGCCGAACACCAGGTTGCCGTGCCGGTCGCCGCGGCGGGCGCGCACCAGGGCGAAGTCGGTGCGAATTCCGCGCTCCAGAACATAGGGGGTGCCGTCGAACTCGCGGACCTCCTTGGGCTGCGACGCCACCGCGACGCTCCCGTCCGGCCCGTACCGCCAGGGGAGGCCGCCCTCGGCGACGGGGGTGCCGACACCGGCGGGCGTGTAGAAGGCGGGGATGCCGCAGCCGCCCGCGCGCAGCCGCTCGGCGAGCGTCCCCTGCGGGATCAGCTCGACCTCGACCTCACCGGCCAGGTACTTGCGGGCGAACGTCTTGTTGTCACCGATGTAGGAGCCGGTCACCCGGACGATCCGGCCCGCCTCCAACAGGATTCCGAGCCCGCCGCCGTCGACGCCGCAGTTGTTCGACACCACGCTCAGCTCGCCGGACCCGGCCGCGTGGAGCGCCTCGATGAGGACGTTCGGGACGCCGCTCAGCCCGAACCCGCCCACCGCCAGCGATGCGCCGTCCGGTATGTCCGCGACGGCCGCCGCGGGGTTCGCCACCACCTTGTCCATGCCGGAATCCTGTTCGCCTAGTGAACTTTGCTTCATAATAGTCTTTGCAGTGTCCGTGGTCGCCCCCGGCCATGTCAACCGCTGGAGAGCGCATGCAGGAGGTCGGCCCGCTCAAACGCGGCCTGGAGATCTTGGAGGTCGTCGGCCGTGCCGGGGGCCCGCTGCGTCCGGCCGACCTCGTCGCGGAGTCCGGGCTGGCCCGCTCGACCGTGGACCGCGTGCTCAGCACGTTGACGGAGACCGGCCGGCTGCGCTGGCAGGGTCGCGATGTGGTGGCCACGCCTCAGGCTATGGACGTCGGCAACCTCTATCTGTCCGGCCTCGACCCCGAAGGGCTGCTCGCGGCCCGTGTCGCGCGGCTGGCCGAAGAGCTGGGCGAGACCGTCCTGCTCGGTGTGCCCGACCGGGACGGTGTCCGCGTCGTGAGCCAGTCGCGTCCCGGCGGCTCCCTGGCGATCGCGGTCCGGGTCGGCGACCTGCTGCCCCTCGGGCCCTCACCGGACGACGAGTTCATCGAGCCGGGGCTCGTCGCGGTCACGACGTCCGTCCGGGCCGCCGCCGGGCCCCTCGTCCTGGTCGTGGTCGGCCACGCGGCGGCGTCCCTGCACGAGCGGGCCCGCCCTGCGGTCGCGGCGTGCGTCGCCGACCTGGAACGGATTCCCACCCGACCCTCACCCCCGAACAAGTACCGCGCCAGGGGCACGGACGGCGACACGAAAGCCAGGCTGGGGGCGCAGTTCCTCCAGTCGCTCGACCGGGGGCTGGCCGTCCTGCACGCCATCGGCACCCGGGCCGACGGGTTGACGATCTCCGAGACCGCCGCCGTGACCGGTCAGCCCCGTGCCACCGCCCGCCGCGCCCTGCTGTCGCTGACCTCGCTCGGCTACGCGCGGGAGAGCGAGGGCCGGTTCGTGCTGCTGCCACGCGTCCTCGACCTCGGATACCGGCAGGTGAGCGGGCTGTCGTTCGACGAACTGGCCCGCCCGCATCTGCGTGATCTCGTCCTGCGGGTTCATGACTCGGCCTCCGTCGTGGTGCTGGACGGCACCGACATCCGTTATGTCGCCCGCGCGCAGGCGGTCCGGCTCATGCGGGTGGAGATCACCGTCGGCACCCGGTTCCCCGCGTACGCGACCGCGATGGGACGCGTCCTGCTCGCCGAACTGCCGCAGGACGAGGCGTCCGACCTGATCGCCCGCTCTGACCGGCGCGCCTTCACCGCCCGCACCCTGACCGCCCCCGCCGAGCTGGAACGGGCCGTATCGATCGCACGCGACGACGGATACGCGGTCGTCGACCAGGAACTCGAGATGGGGCTCAGATCCATCGCGGTGCCGATCCATGCCGCCGGACGTACCGTCGCCGCGCTCAACATCGCCGCGCCCGCCGCCCCCGAACCGGTCGAGGCCATGCGCGATCGGCTGCTGCCCGAACTGCGCGCGACGGCCCGTGACCTGGAGGCCGACGTGGCCGCGTTCACCCGCCACCAGCCCCTGCCGCTCTGACCCGGCTGTACGGGTGCGTCTACCCTGATCGTTGCTGACACCGGGAGGTAGCACAGTGGTCACCAACGAGCCGGGCGCGCCCGTCGCCGTCCATGAGACCCTCGCCGTCCGCGTCCTGCTCGGCCGGGGCGCGTCCGACCGGATCGCCGACGAGGCCGCGCGGCTCGACGCGCGGCGGGTGCTGCTGGTGTCGACGCCGTCCGCCGCCGCGACCGCCGACCGTGTCGCCGCGGCGCTGGGCGACCGGCTGGCGGCGCGTTTCGGACGGCCCGTGAAACACGTGCCGGTCGAGGTGACCGCGCAGGCCATGGCACTGGTCGGCGACGCCGACGCCGACTGCGTGATCGCGATCGGCGGTGGGTCCGCGATCGGTCTCGGCAAGGCCGTCTCCCGCCGGACGGGAATCCCGCAGATCGCCGTCCCGACCACATACTCGGGTTCGGAGGCGACCCCGACCGTGGGCGAGACGGAGAACGGCGTGAAGACCACCCACCGCGATCCGGCGCTGACACCCGGCACGATCGTCTACGACCCCGACCTCACGCTGACCATGCCGTCCGGCCTGACCAGGACCAGCGCCGTGAACGCGCTCGCGCACGCGGTGGAGGCCCTGTGGTCGCCGGACGCCACGATGATCACCGACGCGCTGGCCACCGAGGCCGCCGAGGGCATCCTGACCGCGCTACCCGAGGTGCTCGCCGACCCGACCGGCCCGGACGCCCGCGGACGCCTCCAGTCCGCCGCATGGCTGGCCGGACTCTGCCTGTCACAGATCCGAACGGGCCTGCATCACCAACTCGCACACGTCCTCGGCGGCACATACGACCTGCCGCACGCCGAACTCCACACGATGCTGCTCCCGCACGTGATGGCCTTCAACCTGCCATCGGCCCCCGCCGCCGCCTCCCGACTGGCGCGAATCACCGGCCGCGACCCGGTCGACGCGGTCGCCGAACTGTCCCGCGCACACAAGGGCCCGACCCGCCTGTCCGACCTGGACGTTCCGCGCGAGGATCTGCCCCGCGTCGCCGAACGTGTGGCGGCCGCCCCGTACCCGAACCCCCGCCCCCTGACCCCCAACGCGGTCGCGGACGTCCTCAACAACGCCTGGTGACCCACCGGCCCGACGCGGTCGCTGAATTGGCCGGCGCGTACGAGGGCCCGACTCGCCTGTCCGACCTGGGCGTTCCGCGCGAGGATCTGCGTGGTGTCGCCGAACGTGTGGCGGCCGCCCCGTACCCGAACCCCCGCCCCCTGACCCCCGACGCGGTCGCGGAGGTCCTCAACAACGCCTGGTGACCCACCGGCCCGACGCGGTCGCTGAACTGGCCGGCGCGCACGAAAGCCCGACTCGCCCGTCCGAGCTGGGTGTTCCGCGTGGGGATCTGCGTGGTGTCGCCGAGCGTGTGGCGGTCGCGCCGTATTCGAATTCTCGTCCGTTGACCTCTGACGCGGTCGCGGAGGTTTTCGACAGGGTGTGGTGACTCATGTGACGCCTTGACCTCGAGCGAGGTTGATGTTCGAGGGTGGTCCCATGAGCCCAACGGTTACCGACCAGGCGGAGATCGAGGCGATCGAGCAGTTGGTCGCCACGGTCGAGCATGCCCAGAACAACGAGCTGACCGACGAGTTCCTCGCCCTGTTCCGCGCCGATGCGATCTGGACGACCGGTGCGGGCAAACGCCTCTACGGCCTCGACGAGATCTCGGCGTTCACCCGCCAGGCGCTGCCCGGCGGGATGCGGGACATGACGGTCACGTTCGAGATGGAACACGTGCTGTTCATCCGTCCCGACGTCGCCGCGGTCAAGCTTCGCCAGCTCTACCAGACCCCGGACGGACCCGACATCGGCACCCCGCTGTGGATCCTGGCGAAGGAGGACGGGCGGTGGCGCCTGACCGCCTGCCAGAACATGGCCGTCCCAGACGACGAGGTGGAGTCATCGGACCGTCCCATCTTTGGCTCCGCTCGGTAAGCGATACCGCCCGGACACGGATGTGGGGCCCCCGGTGAACCGGGAGCCCCACATGCGCGGAGATTACTTCAGGGTGAGGTTCTGGGTCTGCATGACCTCGTCCAGAGGCTGGTAGAACGACTCGAAGCCACTGGCGTTGCAGTTCTGGCTGCTGATGCCGGACGTCACTCCGATGGCGATGTTGCCGCCCTGGAGCGAGCCACCGCTGTCACCGGGCTGTGCGCACGCGCTGGTCGCGATCAGTTCCCGGACCGCGCCCTGCTGGTAGTTGACGGTGCGGCCATAGCCGCGGATGGTCCCGGACGTGGTGCCGGTGGTGGAGCCCTTCTTCTGGATCTGGGTTCCGACCGCCGGCCGTCCGACCTCGGTGAGCTGGGCGTTGTCCAGCTGCACCTGGCCGGAGCTGCGGAGCGTTCCGTAGTCGTCGCCCGGGAAGCTGCTGGCCTGCCGGTTGCCGACCACCTGGCCGCTCGCGTTCGTCCACCGGGAGCCGATGGCGGTGCAGTGCCCGGCGGTGATGACGTACTCGGTGCCGCCGCCGACACCGATCGCCGACACCGAACAGCGCGAACCGCTGGTGTGGATCGCGTCGCCGGGGCCGAGCGCGATCTGCGGCGTCCCGTCCACCTGCTGGATGCGGACGGTCTCGCTCGTGGCGCGGATGCGCTTGAGCAGCGCCTTGGTGGCGGCGTCGTTGTCGCTCTTGGGAACGGTGACGATGACCGAGTTGGTCATGATGTCGACGCCCCAGGTCAGTCCGGTGGCCGCGGCGGTGCCCGCGAACCGGTCGAGCTTGTTCTTGGTGTCGGTCAACGGCTGCATGCCGTGCTTGACGATGCGGGCCTGGACCCCGGCGGCCCTGACCTTCTGGGCGGCGGCCGCGTTCGTGACGTTGATGACGAGGTCGCCGTCACCGTCGACATAGGAGCCCGCGTGCTGGTAGGAGCCAAGCTGGCCGGTGACCCGGTCGGCCAGCTCGACGAGCGGGAGGTGTGCGCGCTGGACGGTCCCGACGGGCTGCGTCCGGGCCGTTGCCGGAACGGTCCCGAACACGGGGAGCGTGATCAGCGCCGCAGCACTCAACAGTGGGGGTACCACGCGTTTGAGGTGCGTTGCACGGTTCACTTGTGTCCACCTTTCGCCACCGTTCACCTGTAGGCGCCGGCGGCATCTCGGGGGTTGGCGGGGGGCTCGCCCTGAAACACGAGAGCACGCTGGTGCGAGCCACGTGAATAAAGGCGTCGCGTGGGAGCAAGGTACTTCGAGGAAACTGTTGACGACAGATTTCAAGCCTTAACTGAAATTTCAGTCCATCCTGAATGGCCATGAACCGCGTTCACCGGGCGATGCGTGCGGCGAGGCGCGGGAAAAGGCGCCGCGCGTTGCCGTTGTCGATGGCGCGGCGAGCGCGTTCGTCGAGTACCGGGTCCAGCTCGTAGTCCTCGGTGCCACGCAGAACGTCGCCCGCCGAGATGGCGGGCCAGTCGGTGCCGAAGAGGACGCGGTCGGCTCCGACGATGCCGAGCAGGGTCGGCGTGGCGTACGGCGACATCGGCAGCGCGGTGTCGTAGTAGAAACGTCGCAGCGTACGCCGGATCTTCTCATCGGTGGTGGGGCTGCCCTCCAGCCGGCCCCAGCGCTCGGCGCGGCCCAGCATGTACGGCAGGTACCCGCCCGCGTGCGACAGGATGACGGACACGTGACGGTACCGTTCGAGGGTTCCGGCGGCGATGAGGCTGAGCGCGGTGCGGGTGGTGTCGGCCAGGAAGTCGACGACCCACTCGTCGATGTGCGGCACAGTGACGATGCCCTTGGGCCTGAGCGGATGGGTGAACACGACCGCGCGGCGCCGGTCGAGTTCGGCGAAGATCGGCTCGAACATCGGGTCGCCGAGGTATTTCCCGTCGGCCGAGGTGTTGAGGAGGATGCCGTCCGCGCCGAGGACGTCGAGCGCGTAGCCGATCTGCTGCACGGCGAGGTCGGGAAAGAGCATCGCCACGTTGGCGAAGAAGCCGAACCGGGTGGGATTGCTACGGACGAGCCCCGCCATCGACTCGTTGCACAGCTTGATTCCAGAGACGGCGAGTTCGCGCTTCTCCTTGAACGCTTCGGCGGGGATGGGGGCGGACGCGACTCCGGCCGCGATCTCGTTGTCCTTCATGAGGTCCAGGGCGTCCTTCAGGGTCCACTCGGCCCAGGGGGGAAGCTTGTCCTCCTCGATCAGCCTGTGCTCGATCGCCCACCTGCGCATCTCGTCCGGAACGGCGTGGTGGTGGGTGTCGATCCGGTCGGGTCGACGGTTGCGGCGGCGGCCGGGCCGCGGGCCGTCGGCGCCGGCGGGTAGAGCGGTGGCGGGTAGGGCGGCCGCGGCCATGGTCAGGGCGGACACCTGGAGTGCGCGGCGGCGGGACGTTTCGGGCATGGTTCTCCCCTTGCTGATCGAAGCGCCGCCCACACTTCTCTCTTGAGAAAGTCTCAGATGAGAGTATATCAGGAAAGATCTATCATGAACTCATGCTCGACGAACTGCTCGGACGGATGCTGTCCGAGGGCGACGACCCCGCCGTCCGGCATGTGGGGCTCGGCATGCTGCTGGCGGTCGCGCACCACCGGAGCCGGGAGGCCATGAACGACGCGCTGCGACCCGTGGGCATCGACGTGCGCGGGCTCTCCATGCTGTTCGCGCTGGAGCTGTACGGGCCGTCCAGCCAGCGGCGCCTCATCGACGTGACGGGCATCGACAAGTCCACCATGGTCCGGGTCGTCGACGAGCTGGAGGAGGGCGGGCTGGTCAGACGGGAGCGGGCGCCGACGGACCGGCGCGCCTACTCGATCACGATGACCGCCGACGGCGAACGGGCCCTGGCGCGGGCCCGGCGCGTCGGCGTCGAGGTGGGCGACCGGCTGTTCGGCGGCTACCGCCCGGACGAGCGGCGACAACTCGTCGACCTGCTCCGGCGGCTCGCCGAACGTGACTGAGCCTGGACGGCGTCCGTCGACCGGACGGTGCCGTCCAGGCCACCCGAGAGGTCAGGTCACCCGGCCTGGGCGGGGTCGCTCCGCGCGGAGCGGAAGCGGTTGTCGAAGGGGTCGATGGCGCGGACGGAGTAGGTGTGGGTGCTGCCCGGCGCGAGGCCGGTGTCGGTGAAGGTGCGGGTCTTGAGGTCCCAGTAGGTGGACGACTCGGTCACGGTGTGGATGACGGTGTTGTCGTCGCGGATGACCTGGTAGATGAGTTGGGCGTTGTCCCTGTCCCAGGTCTGGGTCCAGTTGACGGTGAGGGTGCCCGTGGTTCCGGCCGGCTTGGTGACCGTGGGCTTGTGGACGGGTTCGGGCGGGTTGACGTCCTTGGTGACGGCCAGCGAGCCGAAGCGGGTGAGTCCCTGCTGGGGTTGCTGGTTCACGGTGGTGAAGTCACCGCCGACCCACACGTACCTGCCGTCGTTGTCCATGGCGCGAGGGCCCTGGTTGTAGGTGGTGGCGCCGCCGTTGGTGGTGGGGAACCAGTGCAGGATCGGCGGGGTGTCGTGCTGGGGGTCGGGGTTGGTGGGTTCAGCGAGAAGCCGCTGGTAGGTGCGGTTGGGGACGTTGTCGGGGAAGCCGCCTGGCTGGGTGGAACAGTCGTGGGCGTGAGAGCCGCTGTAGAGCAGCCCGTCCAGGATGGTGAGGGCCTGCGTGGCTCCCTGGCAGTTGTCGATCCAGCGGCGGGTGCCGTCGTCGATGTTGAGGGACAGGCGGCCGTCGAAGGTGCTCTCGCCGTTGGCGGAGGCGTAGACGGCCTCGCCGTCGGTGACCAGATCGGTCACCCAGGAGCGGCGTCTGTCGTCGAAGTACTCGACGCCGGTCTCCCAGTGCGTGCTGGTGCCGGTGGCGTCGGTGCGGACGGAGGCGAGCCCGTGCGGCCCCCTGCCGTTGACGCGGTTGAAGTCGCCGCCGAGGATGATGCGACCACCGTCCGGGGTGGGAAGCATGGCGTGCACGCTGCGGTCGGCGGTGGGCGCCCAGCCGGTGAGCGCGCCGGTCGCGGCGGTGAACGCGGCCAGGCGCTGGCGCGCGGTGCCGTCGACGGAGGTGAAGAAACCACCGGCGTAGACGGTGCCGCGGGCGACCGCGAGCGCCTTGACGCGGCTGTTGAACTCGTGCTGGAACGAGGTGAGCGTGCCGGACGGCAGCTCGAAGGACGCGATCTTGCCGCGCCGCTGGTTGTTGACCTTGGTGAAGTCGCCGCCGACGTACAGCCGGGTGCCGTCCGGTGACGGCCTGATCTCCCAGACCGCGTCGCACGACCACTGGTTGCCGCCCAGGTCGTCGCAGTCGGGCTGCGGTGTGGTGCTGCTGAAGGGCGTGCCCTCGACCACGGGCGCCCAGGGCAGGGGCTCCCCGGTGGCCGCGTTGAAGGCGGCCAGGTTGCGGCGGACCTGCTCACGCGGGTCGCCGGGGTCGGTGCCCGGCGGGCGGATGTGGTCGAAGTTGCCACCGGCGTAAATGACGTCGCCGATGACCGCGAGCGACCACACCACACCGTCCGTCTGCCAGGTCGGCAGCGGATCGGCGGTGATCGTCACGGGTACGCCGGGCGGCGGTTTCGTGTCGGCGCCCGCGTGCGGGGCGAGCATCGTCAGCGGCAACGCCGCCAGGGCGAACAGCGCGGACAGTCTCCGCCGTAATTGCGTCGTCGGTCGTGAACGGTTGCCGTAAGCCAAGATCCAGCTCCCTTTCATCCGCCGTGATCATCACATTTCGCCGCATCGCGATCAAGATCTGAATGACCTATTCAGTGGTTTGCGGTCATCTCATTTGTTGACAAGGGATACGCTTGTCTTCGGCGCGCGCGGACGCTTTTGGCTGACATCGGGTTGTCATGCTGTCCGAACTCGGACTTGACCTTGTCGCCGACCTGCGGTTCTGCCTCCGAACACGCACGGTGATGGAACGCGAATATTGATGCCCTCTGCCCGTGACCGCATCGTCGATTGCGGTTGATGGTCGGCGTCCCGTGGGCGTCGTCCCCCTTCGTTGCGGAAGGTCTGGTGACGTGATGGGCAGGCGGCGATTACTGCGATCGGGACGTCCACTGCGAATCGTGGCCGCGGGGCTGGCGGTCACGCTGACGGCGGGACTGGCCACCGCCCCCGCCGCGCAGGCCGGTCTACCGCTTGCCGGACGACCGAAGGTCGCCGACGGCGAGCGCAGGGTCGACGGTAAGAACCTGAAGGTCCGTCCCCGCGCCCAGGACCCCGCCACGCGATCGGAACCCGCGACCCGGGCGGCGTGGCCGAAGCCGGGAACGGCCGAGCTTGAGGCGTCGGGTCGCCAGGCCGAGCGTTCCGGGACGTCGCAGGGCCTGGTCCGGGCGAAGGGTCTGCCGGTCGCGTTGGCGGCGCCGGGTCCCGGTGGCGCGCAGGCGGGTCCGGCGTTGAAGGGCCAGGTCAAAGTGGCCGTACTGGACCGCGCGACGGCCCGGCGTTCCGGGGTCGAAGGCTTGATGTTCACCCTGGCCCCGGCCGGTCAGGGCGCCTCGGGACGGGTCGGCGTCCGCGTCGACTACGCGGCGTTCGCGCAGGCGTTCGGCGGCTCCTACGGCACGCGGCTGCGTCTCGTCCAGTTGCCCGCCTGCGTCCTGTCGGCCCCCGCGAAGGCCGAATGCCGGGCCGCGACGCCGATCCCCACCGTCAACAACGGCGAGACGCAGACTCTCACCGCGGACGTGAACACGAACGCGCAGAACGGCCCGGCGATGCTCGCCGCGGTCGCGGCACCGGAAGGCCCACAGGGCGACTATTCGGCCACCAAGCTGACGCCGTCCGCCACCTGGGGAACTTCTGGGAACACCGGTGATTTCACCTGGTCCTATCCCATGAGAGTGGTTCCGGTTCCGGGGGGACTCGAACCGGAGATCGGTCTCAACTACTCATCGCAAAGTGTTGACGGCCGCACCGTGAACACCAACAGCCAGCCGTCCTGGGCGGGTGAGGGATTCGACTACTGGCCCGGTTTCATCGAGCAGCGCTACAAAGCGTGCGCCGATGATGGCGCGCCCAAGGACGGTCAGGGAAAGTCACCCGGTGACCTGTGCTGGGGCTACGAGAACGCGACCATCACCTGGAACGGCAAGGGCGGCGAGCTGGTCAAGGCCGCCAACAACACCTGGCGGTTGAAGAACGACGACGGCACCCGGTTCGAGAAACTCACCTCGACCGAGACCGGCAATGGTGACCACGAGGGTGAGTACTGGAAGGTCACCACGACCGACGGCACCCGCTACTACTTCGGCCTCAACCGCCTCCCCGGATTCGGCTCGGGCGGACCCGAGAGCAACTCGGCCTGGACCGTCCCCGTCTTCGGCGACGACGCGGGGGAGCCGTGTCACAAGGCGTCGGGGTTCGCCGACTCCTGGTGCCAGCAGGCCTGGCGCTGGAACCTCGACATGGTCGTCGACCCCGACGACAACGCGGCGATCTACCTGTACGACAAGGAGATCAACCACTACGGCCGCAACCTCAAACCGGCCGACGCCACCCCCTACACCCGCGGCGGCTACCTCAAGACCATCGAGTACGGGCTGCGCGGCGACAACGTCTTCGCCGGCGCACCCCCCGCCCGCATCATGTTCGACAAGGCCGAGCGCTGCATCCCCACCGACTCCTTCGACTGCGCCCCCGCCAAGATCAAGACCAATCCGGAGCAGTGGCGGGACGTCCCGTGGGACATGAACTGCGACGCCGGAACCCGGTGCGAGGACGGCCACGGCTCCACCTCACCCACCTTCTGGTCCCGCTACCGCCTCAAGAAGATCACCACCGAGTACAACCGCGGGTCGGGCTGGGGCTATCGGCCCATCGACTCCTGGACGCTGGACCACCGCTGGGGCGCCGTCACCGACGAACGCGACCTTCTCCTCAAGGAGATCCAGCACACCGGCAAGGCGGGCCCGACCGCGGACGACGACATCACACTGCCCAAGGTCACCTTCACCCATGTGGCCAGGGCGAACCGGGTGGACCAGGCCGGGGACGGGCTGCCCTCCTACACCCGCTACCGCGTCGACAAGATCTTCGACGAGTCCGGCGGGGAACTGAACATCACCTACTCGGGGCAGGACTGCGCCCGGACGTCGCTGCCGAAGCCGGAGAGCAACACCAGACGCTGCTATCCGCTGAAGTGGCATCTCCCGGACAGAACCGAACCGCTCACCGACTGGTTCAACACCTACGTCGTCACCGGCGTGGTGCAGAGAGACCGCACCGGCCGCGCCCCCGACACGGCGACGCGCTACGAGTACCTCGGCGGCGCCGCCTGGCACTTCGACGATGACGACGGCCTCACCAGGGAGAAGAACAAGACCTGGTCACAGTGGCGCGGCTACGGGCAGGTGCGGGTCACCAGCGGCAGCCCGGACAATCCGTCCACGCGCACCGACTCCTTCTACCTGCGCGGTATGGACGGCGACCGCGCCGGACCCGACGGCGGCACCAAGAACGTCACCGTCCCCGACGGTGAGGGCGGCACGATCGTCGACCACAACGCGTGGGCCGGGTACAAGTACCGCACGGTCAACTACAACGGGCCGAGCGGCGCCGTGGTCAGCAAGGCGGTCGACACGCCGTGGCGGCACCAGACCGCGTCCCGGACGCGTGACTGGGGGACGGTCACCGCCAACCTCACCGGAACCGCGCGCAACCGTTCGTTCACCGCGATGGACAACGGCACCTGGCGCGAGACCCGCATCGACAACACCTTCGACACCGGCGGCGACGGCGGCACGAGCGTCCCCGTGGGCCGGATCACGATGAGCGACGACCTCGGCGACGTCACCGACCCCGCCGACGACCGCTGCACCCGCACGACCTACAAGGACAACACGTCCGACTGGCTCCTCACCTACCCCAACCGGGTCGACTCCGTCGCCGTCAAATGCTCCGTCACCCCGGACCGCGCGACCAAGGAGGACGGTCAGCCCGGTCAGGTGATCTCCGACGTCCGCACGTCCTACGACGGCAACGGCTGGAACACCCCGCCGACGCGCGGCAACGGCTCCGTGGTGGAGCGCCTCATCGCGCACGACGGCACCGAGCCCACCTACCAGCGGACCGTCTCCACCGAGTACGACCACTTCGGGCGGCCGACCGCGGTGACCGACGCCAAGGGCCAGGTCATCACCACCTCCTACACCGACCAGGACGGGCTCACCCGCCGCACCAGGGTGACCAGCCCGCGCACCGACCCGGGCGACCCCTCCACCGCGCACACCACGGTCACCGACTACGAACCGGCGTACGGCAGCCCGCTCACGAAGACGGACGCGGCGGGCAAACGCACCGAAATCGCCTACGACGCCCTGGGACGCGTCACCAAGGTCTGGTTTCCCGACCGTCCGAAGAGCCGCTTCACCCCGACCGTGGAGTACAGCTACCAGGTCCAGGAAAACAAGATCGTCGCGATCGGCACCAGGACGCTGAACGCGGCCGGTGAGCAACGACCGCCGACCTACACGCTGTACGACGGGCTGCTGCGTCCCCGCCAGACCCAGGTCCACGGCCCCGGCGGCGACAAACTCGTCGCCGAGACGCTGTACAACAGCCTCGGCAAACCGCACCGCGTCTACGAGCCGTACTACGCCGACGGCGCCCCCGGTCCCTCACTGTGGGCGGCGACGACCCCCTCCGACATCGAGACCCAGACCGAGTTCACCTACGACGGCCTCGGCCGCGTCACCAAGAAGGCCCTGGTCGACGGCGGCGGCGACGGCCCGCAACTGTGGGCGACGACCACCGGCTACGGTGGCGGCCGCGTCACCGTCGACCCGCCGTCCGGCGGCACGCCCAGCATCTCCTACGCCGACGCGCGCGGCCGGCTGACCGAGGTGCGCCACTACCACGCCGACTCTCCGACCGGCGACGACTACGACGTCACCCGCTACACCTACGCGCCCGGCGGCCAGATCAAGACGGTCACCGGCCCGGTGAACAGCAAGGCGACCGGCGACCCCGCCGCCACCTGGACGTCCTACTACGACCAGGTCGGACGCAAGATCAAGACCGACGACCCCGACAAGGGCGTCACCACCTACGCCTACGACGAACTGGACCGGATCACCGCCACCATCGACGCCCGCGGTCAGAAGATCTCCACCCACTACGACCCGCTCGGCCGCGTCATCCGTACCACCGACGGCGCCGGGAACGTCCTCACCAGCAACGTCTACGACACCCTCGCCAAGGGCCAGTTGACGTCCAACACCCGTCGGGCCAAGGACCGCGGCGGAGCCGTCTCCGACTACACCACGACCGTGGGCGGCTACGACGACCTGTACCGTCCGACCAGCACGACCGTGTCCATCCCCGGCGCCGAGGGCCTCGGCACGCGGTTCACCTACGCCAGCACCTTCAACGCCGACGGCACCCTCAAGACCAGCACGGTCCCCGCCGCCGGCGACCTGCCCGCCGAGACCATCACCCACGAGTACGACGACCTCGCCCGCCCGACGACCCTGAGAAGCAACCTCTCCAGCTACGTCACGGGCAGCACCTACTCACCGACCGGCAAGCCGCTCCAGTACGAACTGTCCGCCGGACAGAAGAAGGCCTGGCTGTCCTACCAGTACCAGGACGTCACCCAACGGCCGTCCAGGCTGCAGGTCACCCGCGAGGGCGCCACCGCCCGACCGGACCTCGACTCCACCTACTCCTACGACGACGCGGGCAACATCCGCCAGATCGCCGACACCTCGCCCGCAGGCCAGGACACCCAGTGCTTCCGCTACGACCACATGCGCCGCCTCACCGACGCCTGGTCGCAGGCCGGAACCGGGTGCCCGTCCGGCGACACCGAGCCCACCATCGGCGGCCCGGCCCCCTACCGCTTCCAGTACAAGTACGCCACCGACGGCAGCCGCACCGACGAGAAGCAGTACCACAAGGACGCCGGCGGAGCCGTCCAGACGACCACCCGCTCCTACAAGTACGCCCGGGACGTCCCCGGCTACACCGGCCACCAACTCGCCGAGGTCGCCCAAACCGGCGCGAGCCCCTTCAGCGGCGCCGCGGGCAAGGAGACCTACGCCTACGACAAGACGGGCAACACCACCGCGCGAACACGCACCTTCACCGAGAACGGCACCACCACAACCCGCACCCAGACCTTCGAGTACGACACCGAAGGCGAAATCAACGCCATCACCCAACAGCAGACCGGTAAACCCGACGAGAACCACAGCTTCGTCTACGACACGGACGGGCAGCGCCTGATCAAACGGGACGCCACGGGCGTCACCCTGTACCTGCCCGGCATGGAGGTGAAACTCCCCACCGGCGCCACCCGACCCACCGCCACCCGCTACTACGCCCACGCCGGGCAGACGATCGCCACCCGAACCGCCGCCGGTGTCACCTTCCTGGCCCCCGACCACCAGGGCACGAGCCTGCTCTCCATCGGCGCCATGGGCCAGACCCTGGCCCAACGCCGCACCACGCCGTTCGGCCAGGAACGCGGAACCACCGGCACCTGGCCCACGAGCATGGACAAGGGCTTCGTCGGCGGGACCAAGGACACCACGTCCCTCACCCATTTAGGCGCCCGAGAATACGACCCGAACACGGGACGATTCACCACCGTCGACCCCGAATTCGACTTCAGTTGGCCGCAGAGCTGGAACGGCTATGCGTACGCGGACAACAACGTCCCCACCAGCGCCGACCCCACCGGAACCGACGGCCCCCTCACCGGCAACACCGAGTGCTACTACGCCAACAAGAACTGCGACGCCAGCCCCGCTCCACCCAGCAGCGGATCCCCCGCGCCCCCACCGACCAAAAAGAAGAAGTGGTACCAGAAGGGTCCCGTAGGACCCGTGCTCAACGGCTTCAACGGCTACGTAGACGGCGCCGTGAACCAGTTCACCGGCCTCGTGTCCTTCCCGGGCCAGGTCAGCATGTCCATGGCCGGCGCCACGATGACGAACCACTGCGCCTCGAAGGGATACGGCTCGGCCTGCGCGGCCACCGGCAAACCCCCGGCGCCCCCGGAGGTCCACGTACCGATCGGCGGAGACCCCAAGACCAAGTCCTACCGAATCGGCAGGATCATCGGCGACATCATCGGCATCCCCATCCCCGGAGCCGTGGGCCTACGCGGCATCAGAACCGTCGCGAAACTTCCCCGCCTGATCAAGTCCATCGCCGCCAACCTCGCGAAGAAGACCCCTCGAGAAACCGCGGAGAAGGCCCAGCCCACCCCACCTTCCTGGGTGTACAAGCCCGGCGGCCCCGACCGCCCGGGTCCGGACCCCACACGTCAGGCCGACCTGCCCCCGGGAGCCGGCATCAAGCCAGGAGAAAAGCTGCGCCCCGGCAGGCACGATTACATAGTCAGAGAAGACGGCTCGCTTCGCGCGATGCACGAGGATGACCTGCGCAGAATGAATGCGGGACACGCCAGTCTCGCTGACCATCAGTCGGTTATCATGGCGGGGGTCTTCGATGTCAATAAGGTGGGGAAGATCGAATTCTTCCAGAATTGGTCCGGTCACTACTGGCCCCAGCAGGTGGAAAACTACAGATCGCTGGAGGAAATCTCTCGAACCGCCTTCGCCAGGCACGGACTTCCGGAACCCGGACCGGGCACTTGGCACCCCAGGGATGATTACCCAGAATCTCCTTAGAAATTTGGACGGTCAGTGAGAGCAGCAGTTTCGCGTTCCAGCGAAGCGTGCGACAGCACGTTAGGGCGACCCGGGCTGAGCGATGTCGATCGGAGTCAGCTACTCTATCTCGACGCCGTTCGTCGCGGTGCCGCCGATGACCTGGCAGGCGTCAATTCCGGTGGCGTGCTCTGGCGGGCGGCATGGGCGAGCGGGACGGACCTCGATCCGAGGCTTCTCCTCAAGCTGCACGTCGGGCCCGTCGAGACGGTCGCCTGGCGCGAGGTCGGGAACCGTCCGCTGATGGCGGTCGGTACCTGTGATCTGGACGATGGCGGATTCGGCCCGGGGTACCGGCTGCGGTTGTGGGACGTACTCTCCGGCCGGTCGCGCGACCTGCCGTGCACCGAGGCCACCCGGTGCCTCGCCTTCGCGATGACCGCCGAGGGCCCGGTGCTCGTCTCCGGGCATACCGACGGGTGCCTGAGAATCTGGGACGTCTCGGAGGCGTCGCTGCGAAAGGTCGTGAACACGGGCGAGGACGGTCTGATGGACCTGTACGTCGCGGAGTTGGGCGACCGGGTGCAGGTGCTGACACGAGACGAGCGTGGCCGCGTTCACCTGTGGTCGCTTCCGGACGGGGATCGAGTCGGCGAACTGGATGTGCCCATCGCGTTCACGATCCGCGGTGGCCGCCTTGCCGATGGGCGGCATGTCCTGCTGACGGCGGGCCATGGCATGACCCTGTGGGATCTTGACCGCGGCATCCGGCTGCCGCTGCCTCCGCAGTTGCCGCAGTCGAGGCGAGTCAAGGACATCGTCCTGTTCACGTCGGGCGGCCGCGATCGTGTCGCGCTCGTTGACGAGTCCTACAGAATTGTCGCCTGCGACTTCGCGACAGGTGCGCAGCTGAGCAGCCCCATCACTGTGCATGCCGTCCACAGGCCGGACGGGTTGATGCAGATTTGGGACCGGCCGAGGCCCGGGGTGGATCTGTTCGCTGTCTCCGGGACGCTCGCCGTACCCACACCGCAACGGGTGCACCTGTGGGACCTGGAGACGTCCCAAGAGCGGCAAGTGCCGCTGACCGGGCCGGTGGCCCACTCCATAACACAGGCGGTCGGTTGGCAGGGCCGGGAACTGCTGCTGACCGGGTCGTCCTATGACGGTGTGGTGGTCCTGTGGGACCTGGAGCGGCCGGTGACTCGCCCACCCGGCCACGGCCAACACGTGGTCAGCGTCTCGTTGGCCGCCGATACCGTCGTCAGCGTCGACGAGGGCGGCACGATATTGGCCCGCCGGTCGGCGACCGGACGACTGATCTCCCCGCCGCTCGAGACCGGCGTCGAGTGCGCGCGCGTGGTTACGGCCTGGACGGATGGTCGCGACGTCCTTGCCGGAATGGGAGCGGGCTCCCGTTACGTTCCTGACGGTCACCTACGCCGCTGGAACCTGACCATCGGAAAGCGGTACGGAACGCAGACCGAGGCGCATCCCACCTATCTGCACCACATGGCTCGCGTGCGCCTGAAAGGTGAAGATGTCCTGGTCACGCTCGGACCCGACAGAATGATCAAGCTATGGCGTCCGGCCGATGGCGTGCTGCTCGCCGAGACCATGACCGGCATGTCGTCCCTTGTCACTGGCTTCGCCATCGGGGACGACGAGGGCAGGCCGGTCATGGCGGTGTCCAGCGGCGGCCGGTCCGTGAGAGTCCAAGCCCTCGACGATCTGGCGGCGACCCCGGTCATCGTCCCGGAGGCCGGTGACGACGTCGTCTTCGACATCGTCGGCCCGCACATCGTCACCGGACACCGTGACCACGAATACGGCAACCCGCGAACCGTCCGCGTCTTCACCGTGTCCGGCGATCGCTTCGGGACGGAACTACGCGGCACCGCCGACATCACGGCGGTGGCGGTACGAACCTGGCCCACGGCTTTCATAGGACGCGCTGACGGCACCGTCACCCTGACCGACCTGGAGACCGGCCGCGACCTCTGCCCCCGGTTGCTCCTGCCGAGCCGCCCCAAGACCCTGAACGTGACCGACGAGGGAGACCTGATCGTCGCCTTCGCCAGCGACCTGGCCCGCTTCCACCCACCCCTCCAACCGGACGATGTCGCGGCGGAGCCGGTGGACGAGTGAGGGCGCCACCTCCAGCAGCCACGAAGTCACCGAGGACTCGCACCAGGCACACTGTCAGCCGGCAGTACGTGAGAGTGGTCTTCATCACACGCTCTCGTGGGGTGGGGGCGTGCGTGTTCGCGTCCGGCATCTTCGCCCCTGGACGAACGGGGCGGCGGGGCCGATTGATACCTTCTCGACTTTTTCCTTCCGGGACGGGATGTGCGGGCCGGCGCGCGTCGAGTGAAGTCGAGTGAAGTCGAGTGAACCGGTCATCAGGCGGCGGTTTCGGTCCTGTGCGCGTGGTCAATGGGACATGTGGGTGGTGGCCGATGTCCTGTAGGGCGCTCAATGGTGCTTATGCACGGGTTTCCGGGCGGTGGGGTGGTGGCCTGGGGGAACGGTGACGAGCCCGGGCATGGGGGCGCTCGGACCTCATGACCACAACTCTTGACTTTGGGTGGTCAGGAAAGGGGTGGTTGGGCCCATTTGTGCTACCTTGTGGGCCACGTAGGCCTGCCCACCATGCCGAGGGTACGGGATCCGTGGACGCGCAATGGATGAACCCCTTGCTGTAAGGCCGTTTCCCCCCAAAAGACCCCCGACTTTGGAGCCGCCTCCCTATCGGTGGGTGCTGGCGCTGTTCGCGGTCACCCTGGGAATGTGGATCGGGCTTCTCGCGTCCGCGCAGGTCCTGTTGCCCAGCCAGATCGAGGCGATCGCCCCGGGGCGGAAGGTCTGGGCGATGGGTGTGGTGACCACGGTCGGCGCCGTGGCGGCGGCGCTGAGCGGGCCCCTCGTCGGCGGTCTCTCCGACCGGACCACCTGGCGGTTCGGAAGACGTCGGTCATGGGTGATCGGCGGTTCCGCGGCATGTGCCGTCGCTCTTCTTCTCCTTTCCCGGCAGACGTCGATCATCGGCGTCGGCCTGTGCTGGGTGCTCGTCCACGGTGGGGTGGGCGGTATCTCGGCGGCACTGTTCGCCGTGGTCTCGGACCGGGTCCCGGTCGACCGGCGCGGGACGGTGTTCGCCGTCGTCGGGTTCGCGCAGCCGGTCGGGCTCGTCGTCGGGACCTTGCTGGTGTCCGGTGTGTCGGTCCGGGTCGGCTATCTGCTGGTCTGCGCCTTGGTCGCGGTACTCGCGGTGCCGTACGCCCTGATCGGACGGGACGTCCCGGGGCCGGTCAGGACGTCGCGGACGAGGGCACCACGGCTGGCGTCCCTCGGCCCCGACTTCGGCTGGGCCTGCGCGGGCCGGTTCGCGGCGCAGTTCGCCACGTCGCTGGCCACGGTGTATCTGCTGTATTTCCTCCGTGACGAGATCAAGGTGGGCGATCCGGCACAGGGGGTGGCGGTGCTCAGTCTGATGTTCACCGCCGGAATCGTCGTGGTCGGCCTTCTGGTCGGACGGGCGTCCGACCGGGTCGGCCGGCGCAAGGTGTTCGTGATCTTCGCCGGGTTACTCATGGCCGCGGGCCTGACGGCGATGGCGCTGGTGTCGACCTGGACGGTGGCCGTCGTCGCGGCCGCCGCGCTCGGCGGCGGATACGGGGCCTACCTCGCCGTCGACCAGGCGCTCGCCACGCAACTCCTGCGCAGCGACGACGACCGGGGCAGGAACCTCGGACTGATGAACATGGCGGGGAGCAGTGCGGTCGCGATCGCGCCGGTCGTCGCCGCGGGCAGCGTCGACATCGGCGGTTACGCCGCGCTGTTCCTCTTGGCGGCCGTCGTGGCCGTCCTGGGCGGCCTGTTGGTACAGCCGATCAGATCGGTTCCATGAAGGGCTTGTAATGAGGGACGTCTGAGCGTGTTCGACGGGGGTGTGGAAGACATGACAACGGAAGGTGTGTTCTTCCGGGTCCTCGGGCCGCTGGGGGTCAGCGTCGGTGGGGTCGCCGTCGCGCCGCCGCGTTCGCCCGTTCTGCAGGGGTTGCTCGGGGTGCTGCTTCTGGCCCGGGGCGAGCCGTTGACGACCGGCCGGCTCGCCGAGCTGGTCTGGACGGACCGCGCGGGCGAGACGAGCCGCGAGTCCGTCCATGTCGGTGTGTCACGGCTGCGCAAGTGGCTGACCAGGCTCGACTCGGGCCGGACCTGCCGGATCGAGATCCGCTACCAGGACGGCTACCTCCTGCACTGCGCGGCGGACAGGTCCGACATCGGCCGGTTCCTTTCGCTCGCCGAGGAGGCCCGCGGCCTGACCGAGCCGGACCGCCGGTACCGGGCGCTGTCGTCGGCGTTCAAGGAGCGTCGGGGGCCGATCCTGGCGGGTCTGTCGCGGATCGACCGGGAGGACGCGCTCGTCCGCGGCATCGAGGAGGAGATCCGGCAGACCGCCATGGACTTCGCCACCGCGGCCATGGAGGCGGGCACCCCGGAGGGCGCGGTCCCCGCGGTGGGGGCGCTGAGCGCGGAACTCCCGTTCGACGAGCCGCTGCACGCCGTGCTCATCGACCTGCTGACGGCGAGTGGACGTCCGGCGGAGGCCCTGCAGACCTACCGCAGGCTCAGCGAACATCTGTCCGCCGAACTCGGCGTCGAACCGAGCGAGGACGTCCAGCGCGCGCACCTGCGGGTCCTGTCCGCCAACCGCACGGTCGAGGAGGCGGAAGCCGATCCCGGGCCCCCGGTTCCGGTGCCGCCACCCGCCCAACTTCCACCCGACATTCCCGACTTCACCGGCCGGAGCACCGAGGTGGTGGAGCTGGCCGAGATCCTCATCGGAGGCGGCGGCACACCCCCGCACCGGACCGTCGCCGTCGCCACCGTCGCGGGCATGGGCGGGGTCGGCAAGACCACGATGGCCGTGCACGTCGCCCACCAGGTCGCGAACTTCTTCCCCGACGGTCAGCTGTACGCGAACCTGCACGGCGACTCGGCGACCCCCGCCGACCCGGAGGAGCTGCTCGGCCGGTTCCTGCGCACGCTCGGCATGTCCGGTGTGGGCATTCCGGCGTCCCTGGACGAACGGGTCGCGCTATACCGCAGCCGACTCGCCGGGAACAAGGTCCTCGTCGTCCTCGACAACGCCGCCGACGAACGTCAGGTGCGCCCGCTGCTGCCCGGCACCGCGGACGCGGCCGTGCTCATCACCAGCCGCAACGCCCTCATCGGGCTGGAGGGGGCCAAACCGCTCACCCTCGATGTGCTGCCGTCCGCGCAGGCCGTCCAGCTGATCACCAACATCATCGGCGAGCAGCGCGTCGCGGCCGAACCGGAGGCCGCGGTGGAGATCGCCCGGCTGTGCGGTCAGGTGCCGCTGGCGGTGCGCATCGCGGCGGCCCGGCTGCTCGGCCGCGGCCACTGGACGCTGTCGCGCTTCGCGGAGATCCTGCGGGAGGAGCGCGGCCGCCTCGACGAGCTGGTCGCCGGTGACCTGGAGGTGCGGGCCGGGTTCGAGATGAGCTACCGGCTGCTGCCCGTGGAGACCCGGCGCGCGTTCCGGCTGATGGGGCTGCTCGACGCCCCCGACTTCGCGTGCTGGACGGTCGCCGCGCTGCTCGACGGTCCCATGCACGAGGCGCAGGCGCATCTGGAGACGCTGATCGACGCGCACCTGGTGGGCGTCACCGGTACGGACGCGACCGGGCAGCTCAGGTACCGGTTGCACGATCTGCTCCGCCTGTACGCGCGTGAACTCGCCGAACGCGACGACCCCGCGCCGCAGCGCGCGGCGGCGCTGCGGCGGGCCCTCGGCGGCTGGCTGGCCCTCGCCGAGGAGGCCGCCGAGCACGTCCCCGGGCCCTGCTACGCCGCGATCCACGGCCCCGCGCCGCGTTGGTCCCCGCCGGGCGCCGTCACGTCACGGCTGCTCGCGGACCCGATGAAGTGGTTCGACGCCGAACGGGCCGCGCTGGTCGCCGAAATCGGTCAGGCATGCGAGCTGCGGCTGACGGAGTACGCGTGGGACCTGGCGACGTCCATGGAGAAGTACTGCGATGTCCGCGGCCTGTACGACGACTGGCGCCATATCCACAAGGCGGCGCTGAAACTGTGCCGGGAGACGAACAACAAGCGCGGCGCGGCCGTGGTTCTGCGCGGGCTGCTCGAGGTCACCACCTGGTCGTCCAACACCGGGTCCGCCCCGGCGATGGGCCGTATGCGCAGGCTCGCCGTCCTGCTCCTCGACCTGTTCACCGAGCAGAACGATCCGGTCGGGATCGCCGACGCGATGGTGGCGATGGTGTGGGCGCAGGTCGCCGCGGGCGAGCAGGCCGACGCGCTGGCCATGGCGGAGCGCTCCCTGCGCGTCGCGCGCGAGGCGGACTACCCCGGGGGACAGGTACGGGCCCTGCACGTCATGGCCGTCGCCTACGGCGAGGGCAACCCGCACGACGCCCTGAAATGCCTGGAGCAGGCGCGGGGGATCGTGGCTGATCTCGGCAACCCGCGGCAGACCGCGACGGTCGTGCAGTTCCTCGGCGCGGCCCGCGCCCTGTGCGGTGACCTCGTCGGCGGCAAGGAGCTGCTGGACGAGTCGATCATGATGGCGCGCAACCTCGGCGACCGCTACCTGGAGACGTTCTCCCTGCTCTACCTCGCCAGGCTGTTCATCGCGACCGGGGACGGCAGGGCCCGGTCGACCCTGGACCTGGCGCTCACCTACAGCCAGGCGGGCAACTTCCGCCACCATCTCGCCGACGCGTTGAGCGTGCTCGGCGAGCTGAACCTGGCGGAGGGCGACGTACCGGCGGCCGTCGAGTACCTCGAACGCGCGGTCAAGGTCTGGCGCACCCGCGGGTGGATCCCGTTCCTCGCCCGGACCCTGCGCACCCTCGGCGACGCGCAGGCCGCCGCGGGCGACCACGAGGCGGCCCGGACCAGCTGGACGGAGGCACGTGAACTGTTCGCCCGGATCGACGACGACGCGGGTCACTCCTCCGTCGAAGAACGGCTGACGTCCGGAGACATGATCGGCTAACAGGAAGCCTTCTTTCCGGTTAGCGATCGGTAAGGCACCCCCGGCTAGCTTCGTTCCTGTACCGGGGGCATGACCCGAATTCTCGGTATGGCGAACGGTGGGCCACTTCCCGTGGGGCCCGACTGACGCGGGGGCGCAGTTGGCCGCAGGCCCCGTCGCCGGCGGGCGGCAGCGATGGCGGGCCGGGATCCTCCCTCCCGGTCCCGGTCCGCCATGCCGCCGCCGTCGAACACCGGCGGTCGGTCAGAGCCGCGGTCGCGGCAGCGGAGGCAGAACTGCCTCGATCGCCTCACCGATGGCCAGCAGCCGCGCATCGGACGAGTCCGGACCCACGATCTCCAGCCCGATCGGCAGCCCGTCGCGCGACAGCCCCGACGGGATCGACAGGCACGGCAGTCCCGCGCTGCTCGCCGCGTTCGTGTTCCGGATGTAGGTGAGGAAGGTGTCCACCGGCCTGCCGTTGAGTTCGACCGTCCTGTCCTCCCCGACGGGACGGTGCGGGCGCGCGGGCAGCGGAGTCGTCGGCACCACCAGGGCGCTCACTTCGTGCTCGGCGAAGTAGCGGGCATAGGCCGCGCGAAGTGCCGGACGGTGCACGGTGAGGGCCTCCCGGTACTCGGCGGCCGACACCCAGTCCTTGTCCAGGATCGATTCGAGTGTCTCCTTGACCCGGGGGATGGCGACCTGGTCGACCAACTCCCGCAACGTCAACGGCACGCCGTGCTGATACAGGTAGGCCGACAACTCACGTCCCACCTCGTACAGCACCACCGGAAGGTCGACCAGTTCGTTCAGTTGCTCCAGGTCAGGAAGGTCCTGCTCCACCAGCACCGCACCCCGTGCGGCGAGCACCGACAGGGCGTTCTCGGTGGCCGCAGCGACATCGGCGTCCAGATCCTCGTAGAAGAACCCGCGCGGCACCCCGAGCCGCAGACCGTCCAGCCCAACGGTCACCTCGGGATCAGCGGTATCGGGTGCGCAGACGGCGTCGATGAGCCGGACGTCCGCCACCGATCGAGCGAGCGGGCCGAGGGTGTCGCGAGTAGAGGAGATCGGGATGACGCCGCGCCCGTCATAGCGTCCATGGGTGGGACGGAAGCCGACACAACCGCACAGAGCGGCGGGGATGCGGCAGGACCCGCCGGTGTCGGCGCCGATGGCGGCGGGAACGAGCCCGGCGGCGACGGCGGCCGCGGTGCCGCCGCTGCTACCACCGGGAATGTGGTCGTCACCGTAGGGGTTGCGAACGATCCCGTAGGCGGGATTGTTGCCGGTCATCCCGAAGGACAGCTCACCGAGTGCCTGCTTGCCCATGAGCGTGCCGCCCGCGTCCCGCAACGCCCGGGTGATGGGCGCGTCGCGCCGGGGCCGCCAGGTGCGGAGGGCGGGGGTGGCGGCGGTGGTGGGCAGGTCGGCGGTGTTGACGATGTCCTTGAGCGCGAACGGCAACCCGTACAGGGGGCCGGGCCGGTCCGTCAGCTGTCGCCGGACGAGGTCGGGTTCGTGGGTGATGTAGGTGTTCAGATGGGCCAGCCGTTCGGTTCGCTCGATGAGCGCCTCGACGTACTCGGCGAGCTTCAGATCACCGTCGCGCAGCCGCCGGACGGCCTCGACCGCCGACAGCCAGTGCAGATCCTCCGTCACGATGCGTTCCTTTGCTGGGTCACCCGGGTGCCGGGTCATGGAGGGGAGCCGAAGGTCTAGCGGTCGACGGGCGCGGCGAGCGCGGCGGTGAACATGGCGGTGAGCCGGTCGGTGAGCTCCGCCGGGTCGGCGGCGCGCAGATCGTCAAGGCCGAGGACGCGGCGGACCGAGCCGACGCCCATGAGGATCGTGCCCGCCAGGAGCGCGCGGGCGCGGGCGTCCGGGCCGTCCAGTTGCGCGACCAGCGGCCCGATGAAGACGTCCTCCAGATGGTGGAGCAGGATCTCCGTGACCTCGGGTTGCCCGGCCGACCGGTCCAGCATCCGCGAGATGGGGGTGCCGCACCGCTGGTCGGTCTGCCGGACGAAGTGCTCGGCGAGCCGGCGGGGCAGACCGTCCGGATCGCCGGCGACGACCTCGCGCAACGTCGACTCCCCGGCGAGGACCTCGCCGAACAGCGCCGCCTTGGAACCGAAGTACCGGTTGACCAGCGCCATGTTCGCCTCGGCCCGCGCCGCGATCATGCGGACGGTGACGCCGTCATAGCCGTGCTCGCCGAACAGGTCACGCGCCGCGGCCAAAATGCGCCGCCGGGTCGCCTCCCGGTCGCGCTTCGGCCTGATCCGCTCGGTCTCGTCCTTGACCTGCATCGTCACATCCTGACGACCGGTCAGCCTCGGTGTCCAGCCCGACCGGCTTGCAAAGTAAACAAGCGACTACATAATATACATGCAAAGCACAGGTAACCATGGGGGCAGGGTGGCTCAGGCGAGCGTGGTGTCGCACGACCCGGTCTCGAGTACACCGCAGTACACGAACCGCCAGATCCTGAAGATCCTCGCCGGCCTGATGATGGCGATGCTGACCGCGATGCTGTCCAACTCGGTCATCGCGACGGCGCTGCCCACGATCGTCGGTGACCTCGGCGGCCAGGACCGGCTGTCCTGGGTGGCGAGCGCGTCCCTGCTGACCATGACCGCGTCCACCCCGCTGTGGGGGAAGCTGTCGGACATCGCGGGCCGCAAACTGATGTTCCAGACCGCCCTGCTGCTCTTCGTGGTCACCTCGATCGGCGCGGGACTGTCCCAGAACATCGGCCAGCTCATCGCGGCCCGCGCGGGCCAGGGCCTCGGCGCGGGCGGTCTGTCCGCGCTCTCCCAGGTGATCCTCGGGGACGTGGTCGAGCCCCGCCAGCGTGGCCGCTACGCGGGCTTCATCGGCGCCGTCTTCGGCGTCGCGACCGTCGCCGGCCCCCTGGTCGGCGGCTTCATCGTGGACGCCGACGCGCTCGGCTGGCGCTGGTGCTTCTACGTCTGCGTGCCGCTCGCCGTCATCGCGTTCTTCGTCATCCAACGCGTCCTGACGCTGCCGAGAGTGCGCCGCGACACCCGCATCGACGTCTTCGGCGCCGTCACGATCACCGGCGGCGCCGCCGTCCTGATGCTGCTGCTGTCCATGGGCGGCAAGCAGTTCCCGTGGCACTCCGCCTGGACGTACACGCTGGTCGGCGTCACCGTCGCGCTCCTCCTGCTCGCGATCGTCGCCGAACGCGGCGCCCGCGACCCGATCCTGCCGCCCTGGCTGTTCCGCAACCGAACGTTCGTGCTCGCCTCCCTCGGCTCCATCTGCATCGGCACGGCGATGTTCGGCGTGCTGATCTACGTCCCGCAGTACCTCCAGATCGTCAAGGGCATGAGCCCCACGGCCTCAGGACTGATGACGCTGCCGCTGGTCATCGGCATGCTCATCACCGCCACCGGCTCCGGCCAGATCGTCACCCGGACCGGCCGCTACAAGATCTTCCCGGTGGTCGGGACGTTCTGCGTCGCCATCGCGATGTTCCTCCTGTCACGGCTGCACACCGACTCCTCGAACACGCTCATCGGCGTGGACCTCGCCGTCCTCGGCATCGGCATGGGCCTGACCCTGCAGATCCTCATCCTCGCCGCCCAGAACGCCGCCGCCACCGCCGACCTGGCGTCCACGACATCGGGCGTCTCGTTCTTCCGCAACCTCGGCGGCACGATGGGCGTCGCCGCCTTTGGAGCGATCCTCACCAACCGAGTCACCGCGGAAATCGCCTCCGGCTTCCGCGCCGCCGGAATCTCCGCCTCCTCCGACGACGCCCTACGCGGCTCCCCGGCCGAAATCCAACAACTCCCCGAAACCGTCAAGGCCATCGTCCGGGACGCCTTCACCAGCTCCCTGGAAACCGTCTTCCTGACCGGAATCCCCATCGCGATCATTGGCTTCCTCGCCGTCCTCGCCATGAAGGAACTCCCCCTACGCGGCGGCCCCATCACCCGCCCCACGCCCGTCGACCACGGCGACCAACGCCCACTCTGACCCGTCCCACACGGAACCGCCCGGAGGCGATGGTCAGCTCGTGGCAGGATGCGGGCATCCGCCGCTCGGTAACCGCCCAGGTCTCTGAAGTTGAACAAACGCCCGCACGTGATGTGTCGACCCGCGAGAATTATCGTAGGCCGCCCGCACCCGCTCCAGCGGCGAGCGTGGTGGCACAAGGGAACGGAAGCCCAACCAACGAAGGAAGTGTTCTCCCATGCTCTTGCCCGCACTCCGTGTCCTCTCTCAAGGAGAACTGACGACGGAACAGCTCCGGCGGTTACTTGACATGCTCCGGCTTGAAGAGGTTCCCCGTACCGAGGGGCCGGGAGCACGGAGAAGCATCGCGCATCGCTCCTACACCGACGACGCCGGCAGCCGTCTAGTTCTGGACCTGGCCCGTACGGGGGAAGACGGCTGGGTGCTCGCACTGTTCTTCGACGGGGAACCGCCTCCGGCCGAAACCGTCGACGGCCATCGAGTGCTGCTGCGCGAGGCTGTCGAAAGGCTCGGCCTCAGTCTCATCGAGATCACCCCCGCCGCGACCGCCGACGAAGTCCACGTCGTGACGCCGGTCTCCGGTGCTTCTGAGCGCATCGGCATCGGGGTCGCCTGGGACCTTCCGTACGACCACCTGGACCAGCTGTGGCAGCACGTCGGCCTGCGCAGGGACGCTCCCCGCGAAGTCAAAGAGGTCAAGCTGCGCGAGGTGATGCGAACCCCAGCCTGGTCGTCCGCGCCCGCGTCCCTGCGCCGTCAAGCCGAGGACTTTCTTGGCGCCGACTGAGCCGAGGTCGAGGTCCATGCGCTCGGGGGCGGCTTGAGCACCGGCTGCCTCCGAGCGGACGTCCCGGGTCAGGCTCCCTCACTGGCCGAGGAAGGTCTGGTCGCGCAGTTCCTTCGCGAGATCCGCGGCGATCCGCGCCATTTCCTCGCCGTTCTGACCGGGACCGAACGGCGGCCCCGGAGAGAGCCGAGCGGCCAGTTTTTCAAGCAGTCCGGCAATTGTCGTCGCGCGCAACTCCGTGATGACCACGTCGTGGGACGGCTCACCGGGCGACCGCTGACCCAGACTCGGTTCGCCGACGAGGACCGTCGGGCGTCCACCACGCTCCCAGGCGACGAAGTCGCCCGCGGACTTGACGAGGACCGCGAGCATCCACAGCGCCAGACCCGTGTCGTCCACGATCCCGGCGACGGGGATCACGTCGGGAATGGCGTCGATCGGGGAGACGAGGTGGTCTCCGCCGAGCCGTCGCCGCAGATCCGCCGCGTGAATTAGGGCCATGAGATCATGACAGCAGCCAGGAAATCGACCGATTCCCTCTTTTGTGGCTGTGGTCGAGTTCGGGGTGCTGGCCTGTGCGTGGTGGTCTGGCTCGCAGGGGGCGGTCAGCGGCCTTTGAGGGCGCGGATGAGGCGGTTGGCGGATGTTCGGTCGGGGGGGCCGGTTACGACGATCTTGCCGTCGGTGATCGCCATGTCGACGCGGGGGAGGGTGATGAGACGGTTCCGGACGACGAAGGCGAGGTCGCGGCCGACCGTGGCGCGGGTCAGGTCGGCGAAGGCGGCGCGGTCGACCGTTCTGAGGGTGACCGCGACGTCGTAGCCGCCCGGACGCACCCGTGACTTCTGGACGCGCATGTCCGCGACCTTGTGGATCGCGATGCCCTGCGCCAGCCGGTAGCACATCGGTGCCGCGCCGAACTGGCCGGTGATGCCCCGCGTCCCGGTCGGGCACTGGCCCGGTGTCGCCTGGGTGACGGGATAGATCTGGAGCGGCGCCGCCAGCGTCACCGGTCGTGTTCGCATCGACGAGGCGATCAACGCGCCGGTCACCGCGACGGTCGCGATCAGCAGTCCCAGCGTCAACACCATGACCAGCAGGGCCGAACGGTGCTGGTCGGCGGCCCTGGCGGGCGGCACGGCCGCGCCGTAGGGGCGGGGCCGCCGCTCCCGGAGCGCCGCCCGGTTCCGTTTCGCCTCCGCCGCCGCGCGCCGCCGCTCCGCCAACCGCTCACGCCGCCGCGCAGCCTCCTCGGCGGCCGTGGAGGAAGGCGCCATGGGATGTGTGGTCGAGGTCGGGTCGGTGGTCTTGGTTCCCGGGGGTGGGGCCGTGGGGAGGACGGCCGTCGGTGTCACCGGTCGGCGGGCCGGGCCGGGAGGGGGCACGGCCCCGGGTGGTGGCACGCGCTTGGGTGGCTGCACGGGACCGGGTGGCGGCATGGAGCCGGGGGGTTGTTTGGAGTCCGGCGGTTGCTTGGGGGCGGGGGGTTGTTTGGGGCCCGGCGGTTGAGTTGCCGCAGGTGGCTGGTAGGAGGGTTGTGCCGGCTCCACGGCCGGTTGGGATGCGGGGGGCGGCGCGGGGTCCTTTTTGCGCCGACGGCCCTTGCTGCGCCGCGGATTGGCCCTCATCGTCACCTCCCGGTCGCGTTGTCCCGACAGTCTTGCAGGGCGCGGCGCCGTCCCGCATCGGGCCCCGTCCGAGAGGAACCGTGCCCTGTTCGGGGCGCTTCAATGCGGTCGAGACGGGACCGGCCCGGCCCCGGACGAACCGGGACCGGGCCGCGACGGAGGTGGAGTCAGTCGATCCGCCAGGTGTCGCCGCTGCCGAGGAGGGCGGCGAGGTCGCCCGCGCCCTGGGTCGCGGCGGCCTCGTCGAGCTGGCCCTGCATCAGCTCGTCATAGGACGGACGGTCCACGTCGCGGAAGATGCCGATCGGGGTGTGCGTGAACGCCGGCTGGTCGAGCCGCGACAGCGCGAACGCCATCGACGGGTCGGGGTTGTGGGCGTCGTGCACGGCGATCTCGGACGGGTCGACGTCCGCGACCTTCACGACCTCGAACGAGCCGGACGCCGACCTGCGCAGCGCCTTCTCCCGGGCGGCGCCGAACACGATCGGCTCGCCGTGTTCCAGCCGGACGGTCACGTCGTCGCGGACCGCGGCGTCCTTCAACGGCTCGAACGCGTTGTCGTTGAAGATGTTGCAGTTCTGGTAGATCTCGACGAGCGCGGTGCCGCGGTGCTGCGCGGCGGCCCGCAGCACCGACTGGAGGTGCTTGCGGTCGGAGTCGATGGTCCGGGCGACGAACGTGCCCTCCGCGCCGATCGCCAGCGACAGCGGGTTGAACGGGGCGTCCAGCGAACCCATCGGCGTCGACTTGGTGATCTTGCCGAACTCCGACGTCGGGGAGTACTGGCCCTTCGTCAGCCCGTAGATGCGGTTGTTGAACAGCAGGATCTTCAGGTTGACGTTGCGGCGCAGCGCGTGGATCAGGTGGTTGCCGCCGATGGACAGCGCGTCGCCGTCCCCCGTCACCACCCACACCGACAGGTCCGGACGGGACGTCGCGAGCCCCGTCGCGATCGCGGGCGCGCGGCCGTGGATCGAGTGGAACCCGTAGGTGTTCATGTAGTACGGGAACCGGGACGAGCAGCCGATGCCGGAGACGAACGTGATGTTCTCGCGGCGCAGCCCCAGTTCGGGCAGGAACGACTGGACGGCCGCGAGGATCGCGTAGTCACCGCACCCGGGGCACCAGCGCACCTCCTGGTCGGTCTTGAAGTCCTTCAGGGTCTGCTTCACGTCGGTCTTCGGGACCAGCGAGAGCAGCGACCTGCCGTTCCCGTCGGCACCGCCGTTCACGGCGCCGTTCCCGTTCGTCGAGCCGTTGTCACTCACTGTCGATCACTTCCTGGATGACGCCCTGCAGCTCTTCGGCCTTGAAGGGCAGACCGCGGACCTGGTTGTAGCCGATCACGTCGACGAGGAACCGGCCCCGCAGCAGCAGCGCGAGCTGGCCGAGGTTGATCTCCGGGACGACGACCTTGTCGTAGGCGCGCAGCACCTCGGGCAGGTTCGCGGGGAACGGGTTGAGATGGCGCAGATGGGCCTGGGCGACCTGCTGACCGGCCGCGCGGACGCGACGGACGGCCGCGGAGATCGCGCCGTACGTGCCGCCCCAGCCGAGCACGAGCACACGTGCCGTGCCGGACGGGTCGTCCACGGCGAGCGGGGCGATGTCGTTCGCGATCCCGTCCACCTTGGCCTGCCGGATCCGGACCATGTGGTCGTGGTTGGCGGGATCGTAGGAGATGTTGCCGGTGCCGTCGGCCTTCTCCAGACCGCCGATCCGGTGCTCCAGACCCTCGGTGCCGGGGATGGCCCACGGCCGGGCGAGCGTCTCGGGGTCGCGCCGGAACGGCTGGAACTCCTCGTCGGACGGCGCCGCGAAACCCGGCTCGATCTTCGGGAGGGAGGCGACGTCCGGCAGCCGCCACGGCTCGGAGCCGTTGGCGAGGTAGCCGTCCGACAGCACGATGACGGGCGTGCGGTACTTCACCGCGATACGGGCCGCCTCCAGCGCCGCGTCGAAGCAGTCCGACGGGGACTGCGGCGCGACGACCGGGACGGGCGCCTCGCCGTTGCGGCCGTACATGGCCTGCAACAGGTCGGCCTGCTCGGTCTTGGTCGGCATACCGGTGGAGGGACCGGCCCGCTGCACGTCGATGACCAGCAGCGGAAGCTCGGTCGCGACGCCGAGGCCGATCGTCTCGCTCTTCAGCGCGATCCCCGGACCGGACGTCGTGGTGACGCCGAGGGACCCGCCGAACGAGGCGCCGAGCGCGGCGCCCACGGCGGCGATCTCGTCCTCGGCCTGGAACGTTCGCACCCCGAACTTCTTGTGCTTGGAGATCTCGTGCAGGATGTCGGACGCCGGGGTGATCGGGTACGAGCCGAGGAAGATCGGCAGCCCGCTCTGTACACCGGCCGCGACCAGCCCGTACGCCAGCGCGAGGTTCCCGGTGATGTTGCGGTACAGGCCCGGCTCGTGCTCGGCGGGCTTGATCTCGTACTGCACCGAGAACGCCTCGGTCGTCTCGCCGTAGGACCAGCCCGCCTGGAACGCCGCGAGGTTCGCCTTCATGATCTCGGGCTTCGAGGCGAACTTCTTCTCCAGGAAGGAGACCGTCCCCTCGGTGGGACGGTGGTACAGCCAGGACAGAAGCCCGAGCGCGAACATGTTCTTCGCGCGTTCGGCGTCCTTCTTCGAGATGTCGAAGTCGGCGAGCGCCGTGACCGTCATCGAGGTGAGCGGCAGCGCGAACACGCGGTACTCGGCGAGCGAGTCGTCCTCGACGGGGTTGGTCGCGTAGCCGACCTTCGCCAGGTTGCGCTTGGTGAACTCGTCGGTGTTGACGATGAGGTCCGCCCCGCGGGGGAGGTCCCCGAGGTTGGCCTTGAGGGCGGCGGGATTCATCGCGACCAGGACGTTGGGCGCGTCGCCCGGGGTGAGGATGTCGTGGTCGGCGAAGTGCAGTTGGAAGCTGGACACGCCGGGGAGGGTCCCGGCGGGGGCGCGGATTTCGGCCGGGAAGTTCGGCAACGTCGACAGGTCGTTTCCGAACGCCGCGGTCTCCTGGGTGAAGCGGTCGCCGGTCAGCTGCATGCCGTCGCCGGAGTCTCCGGCGAAACGGATGATGACGCGGTCGAGCTGCTGGACCTGTTTGGTCACAGAGGAAGACCTCCTCGACGCGCAGCACCCGTCCTGGGGGAGGCACCCAGGATCGTGATGCTACTTAGGCTTACCTTCATGGTATGTCCGGGATCGGATGGTGTTATCGGGAACGGACTGCTCACCGAGACGACGGCAGGGTGGTACTCGCGTCGTCCGTCGCTCGGTGGCCGCCGGTCATGGGAGGCATGGACCGCGGCCGCCGTTCCGCCCGTCATGTGACGTCCCGCTTCCAGGGAGGTCGTGACCCCGTCAAAAGCAAGACGTATCACTTCGGTGCGGGGTTCACGCGGGTCTCGTGGATTCGGGCAGGTCCTATCCGGTGGTACGACCTGAACGGGTCCTCAGTTCACTCGGAACACAGGGAGCTGCGCTGTCGGCACAGGTCGACGTGCAGCCGTCTGACCAGCCGACGCGCAGGGATGGTCGAGGAGCCGTGGCTCCCCGGGGGCGTGAGGTTCACATCTTGAGTGTAGTCAGCCCGTTTTTCCGTGGACGGCACCGCCCCACACGTCCGGGCCGGTCCGTTCTACGGGCCGGACGGGGTCGCGGACCGCGCGGCGTCCGGTCGCGACGACCCGGACGGCCCCGGCGTGTTCGGCTTCGGCCGGAGGACGGCGCGGCGCTCACGGTCGACGAGGGAGAGCAGCTTCGGGACGTCCTGCGCGCCCACCGCCTCCCCGATGACGTGCGCGGTCGCCTCGTACGGGTAGGAACCGGGGTTGTCGAGGGCCCTGCGCACCCAGCCGCGCCACAGCCCGCTCGTGACCGTGCAGCGCAGCGTCAGCGCCCGTCCGGACGGAACCTGTTCCGACGTCCTGCACGACCCGAGCGGCCTGCCACGGGACGTGATGGCGGCCCGCAACGCCGCCCGCGCACCGGCCGGCACCTTGCCGGAAGGCGATGACAGTGTGGCCGGGACGCTCACGGTACAGCCGTTGGTGTTGCGGTCACAGTTGTGGAACGTCAACGTTCCGGGTTGGAACCGCAACCCTGGGTCGGCGGCGCCGCCGAGCCCGGCCACGCGCGGACGCAGCTCGGCGAACAGCGTCGCCGGCGCGACCACCGGCGCCGCCGCGAACCTCGGCGAGGTCCGCCCGGCGGGCCGCACGGACAGCAGCCGGTGCGGCGCGGCCTTCGACAGCAGGTAATCGGCGCCCGCCGTGTCGACCCGGTACGCCGGGACGCCGTTCACGTTCTCCGTGGGCGTCTTCTTCGACGCCCTGGTGAGGGCCTGGGCGATGGCCTTGGGGCCGAGAACGCCCGGAATGTCGAACCCGGGTAGGGACGCGGGCGCCTTGGCCCACCGTCCGGCGTAGTAGTCCGGCTGGCGGGTCTCTCCGATGTAGTCGCGCCAGAACACCGGACTCGCCTTGACGTAGGTGACGCCGTCGACGGCGACGACGTCCGCTCTCAGCGCGCCCGCCGTGAGCGTGCCCGTCGCCGAGCCCGCCGGGGTGACCCGCAGATGCGCCTGGACGGGCCTGCCGCCCACGGTCATCGTCCCGTCGTAGCGCATGCCCTTCCCGGACGTGAGCCACTCGCCCGCCTTGAGGGACCACGCGGGCGGCGCGGCGACCCGCGTCGGCGACACCGGCTTCCCGGACGGCTCCTCGCCCCCGGACACCATGACGGCCACCACCGCCCCCGCGATCACCGTGACGACGGCCGCCCCCACCGCGATCGCCAACCGCCCCTTCCGCGAAGCGGACCACGTCCCCGACCCGAGTCCCGACCCCGCATTCGGAACCAGACTCGACCCGGTCCCCCTGTTCGAACCTGGCATCGGGCCCGTGTTCGGTCCGGGCCCCGCGTATGGTCCGGGCGCTGCGTTAGCCCGTGGTCCACCGCCGAAAAACGGTCCCGCTCCCGGTTCCGACCCCACGCTCGGACCCGGACCTGTGTCCGCGCCCGGTCCAGCGCCCCACCATGCTCCCGGTTCAGGTTCCGCGTTCGGACGTGGCCCTGTGCTTGGGACGAGTCCTGTTCCCGGTTCGGGGGCTGCGCTCGGGATCGGGCCTGTGCTCAGGCCCGGTGTCGGTTCTGGCGTCGGGCTTGGTCCAGCGTCCCACCACGGTCCCGGTTCAGGTTCCGCGTTCGGACGTGGGCCTGTGCTTGGGACGAGTCCTGTTTCCGGTTCCGGTGCTGCGCTCGGGATCGGGCCTGTGCCAGGGCCTGGTCCGGCGCCCCACGATGGTCCTGGTCCTGTGTTCGGTTCGGGTCCCGTGTTCGGGCTTAGGCTCGGTTCGGCGTTTGAGCCTGGTCCTGCGCTTGGGATTGGGCCTGTGTTCAGGCCTGGTGTCGGTTCTGGCGTCGGGCCTGGTCCAGCGCCCCACCACGGTTCCGGTCCTGTGTTCGGTTCGGGTCCCATGATCGGAGTTAGGCCTGGTTCGGCGTTTGAGCCTGGTCCTCCGCTTGGGATCGGGCCTGGTGTCGGTTCTGGCGTCGGGCTTGGTCCAGCGCTCCACCATGGTTCCGGTTCCGGTTCCGGTTCCGGTTCCGGTTCCGGGCCCACGATCGGATTCGGGCCTGTGCTCAGGCTTGGGCCGGTGCCGGGCCATGGGCCCGGTTCTGTGTTCGGCTCGGGGCCTGTGGACCAGCTTTGGCCTGTACCTGACTCCGGGCCTGTGGTTGGGAATGGGCCTGTGGTCGCGCCTGGTTCCGGGCCGGTGTTCCGTCCTTGTTCCGCGCCTGGGGGCTGGAGGTAGGGCGGGAACGGGAGGCCGGGCGGTGTTGGGGAGGGGGCCGGGGGCGGCCCGTCCTGTTCAGCGCTCACTGGGGATCACTCTGCTCACTTCCGGGGTCCGCGCATCGGACCCGACCGTCAGGCACCAGGCAGGGGATGTCGACGGCGTCCTCCCCGGGGGGGAGGCCGACGGATGCTCTGCGGCATAAGGGGCGCCGTCGGCCCTGGAGGGCGCTCCTTGAGCATAAGGGGGCCCGGCGGTGCCGCCCCCATTGTGGGGCGGCATCGCCGGGCTTTCGGTGTCTCGGGTTACTCGCTGTCGAGACCGTTCTGCATCGCCGACACCTCTTCGGGCGTGGCGCCGATCACCTTGTAGGAGGCGTGCTTGTAGAACGTTCCGCCCGTGCCCTTGGCCCAGCTCCGCCAGGCGGCGCTGGTGACCCGGCAGCTCGCCCACTGGGGGAGGGAGCTGCTGATCGTGATCCGGGTCGTGCAGTCGCCGAGGTCGCGGCCGGTCAGCGTGCCGGCGGTGATCCGGAACCGGACGTCGATCGTGACGGGCGTCTCCACGTCGTACGGCGGACGGATCTTCGCCTCGACCGTGCAGCCGGCGTCGCCGTTACAGCCGCCGCGCTTCCACTCGGCGACCCTCGGCTGCGCGGAGCCGTTGAAGGAGTCCTTCAACTCGCCGATGCTCGTGCGCATCTGGGAGATGAGGGACGAGGCGTCGCCGGGGCTCTTCTGGGTCACGTCCACCCGCACGCGCGGGGTGGTGGCCTCGTAGCGCAGCAGCTCCGCGTCGTCCTCGTCGCTGATGTAGACGGTGGACGAGAACGTGCTGAACTTCAGCGCCTTCTTGCCCTGCCAGGTCGTCTCGAGCGGCTTGATCCGCGACGTCCGCGCGGAGCGGATCGCGCTCGCCAGCGCCGTGGGGGACAGCTGCTGCTTGAAGTCGATGTTGAGTTCGTCGGCGTCCAGGCGGCCCCACTGCTCACCCGAGGTGAGGTAGAACGCCTCGTCGCTGCCGGAGATCTCCCGCTTCCAGTAGGCCTGGCCGGCCTTCACGAACAGCTTGCCGTCCGTGGACAGGAGGGTGACGCGGTCGCCGTTCCAGGTGACGGGCCCGGTCGCGCGGCCGCCACGGGTGACGTTCAGCTCACCGGTCAGCGTTCCGGTGCCGCCGAGCGTGCCCTTCAGTTCGACCGCGCGGGCCGCGGACATGCTGGTCGCCGCGGCGGTCAGCTTCTCCTCCGGGGTCTTGCCGCCGTTCGCGGCGATCACGAACACCACGACGCCGATGATGACCAGGATCACCAGGCCGCCGCCGAGCAGCGCCGCGATCAGCGCGCCGCCGCCGCGCCGCGGCGGCGGTCCTCCCGGGCCCATCGGGGCGCCGGGCGGCGGCGGAAAGAACGGCGGCGGTGTTCCGGGCCCACCGAAACCTCCGGGCGGAGGTGGTCCGCCCGGGCCTCCCACGCCCCCCGGATCACCGGGGACGCCCGGCCCGCCCGGTCCCGCGGGCGGCGGTGGAGGCGGCCAGGAGGCACCGCCCGGGTTCTCCCACCCCGGTGGCGGTGGAGGGTTGCTCATCTGGTCACGTCCTTCCAGGTCAACTGACCCCAATGCCTAACCTAGTGTGCAGTAAAACCGTGACATCGCGCGCCTCCGATGTGGAGGAACGTGGTCACACTCCCCCCGACGCCGTTGAACGGGGATACTTGGTCTGACGCAGGCGGGGAGGTTTCGGTGCATAACTATTTCGATACGTATGTCGTTGTTGTCGTACTACTCCTAGTCGGTGCCGGAATCGTCGGCGGTGGCCTCACCGCCAACCGGATGCTCCGTCCGGACCGTCCCACCGCCGAGAAACTGACGACCTACGAGTGCGGCGTCGACCCGGTCGGGGAGAACTGGGCGCACTCGTACGTCCGGTACTACGTCTTCGCGTACCTGTATGTCGTGTTCGCCGTGGACGCGGTCTTCCTCTTCCCCTGGGCGACGGTGTTCTCTGCGCCCGGCTACGGGGCCACGACGCTCGGCGAGATGTTCGTCTTCCTGGCGTTCCTCGCCGCGGGGCTGGCCTACGCGGGCAAGAAGGGCGTGCTGTCCTGGGTCTGACCCGGTTGGGATTGATCCGGCTGAGATTGATCCGGCTGGGCCTCTGGCCAGACCGCGTGGGGCTGTAACAATGCTCTCGTGGGCACCATCGATCTACCGCCGCCGAGCGTGGGACCGCTGTCGCGGCTGGCGCCGAAGCCCGTCAAGTTCGTGCTCAACTGGGGCCGCCGCTACTCGCTGTGGGTCTTCAACTTTGGCCTGGCCTGCTGCGCCATCGAGTTCATCGCGACATCGATGAGCCGGCACGACTTCATCCGGCTCGGCGTCATCCCGTTCGCGCCCGGCCCCCGGCAGGCCGACCTCATGGTCGTCTCCGGCACCGTCAGCGACAAGATGGCGCCCGCCGTCCGTCGCCTGTACGAGCAGATGCCCGAGCCTAAGTACGTCATCTCGTTCGGCGCGTGCTCCAACTGTGGCGGGCCCTACTGGGACTCGTACTGCGTCACGAAGGGCGTCGACCAGATCATCCCGGTGGACGTGTACGTGCCGGGCTGCCCGCCGCGTCCCGAGGCGCTCCTGCAGGGCATCGTCCGCCTCCAGGACAAGATCGCCGGTGAGTCGCTCGGCGACCGGTACACCGGGGCGGGAGGCGAACCGGTGGCCCCGCCGCCCGCGCCGCGTCCGCTCTCGGCCACGGTGCTGCGCCGTCCCGTCCAGCCGCCGCCCCCGGACGCGGGCGAGACCCGGCCGTTGCCGCCACCGCCCGCCGACGAGTCGCCCGCCGACGAGTCGCCCGCGGAGGAGAACGTGGCGGCCGGGGAGAACGCGGCGGCCGAGGCGCCCATGCAGGAGACGCCCGTGGTCCATGAGGCCGAGGACGTCACCCTGCCCGTGCGGCCTGTCGAGGACGAGCGGACGCCGAAGCGCGGCGGCAGGGACGAGCACGATCCGTCGATTATCCCGGGGTGGGCCGAAGACGGGCACGACGACGAGATCGGACGCGACCGGTGAGCGCCGAACCGGCCGCGCAGGCCCTGACCGAGGCGTGGACGGCCCGTTTCGGCGACGAGATCTCCACGGAGGAGACGTTCGGCGGCCTCGCCGTCGGGGTGCCGCCCGAGCACTGGGTGGACGCGCTGACCTTCGCCCGCGACGACCTGTCCTGCGGCTACTTCGACTGGCTGACCGGGGTGGACGAACTCGACGAGGGCTTCGCCGTCGTCGTCCACGTGTACTCGCTTGAACGACGCCACCATCTGCTGATCCGGACGCGCGTTCCGAAGCGGGCGCCCGTGCTGCCCACGGCCACCGGCGTGTACCGGGGGGCCGAATGGCACGAACGGGAGACGTCCGAGATGTTCGGCGTGCTGTTCGAGGGCCATCCGAACCTCGTCCCGCTGCTGCTCCCGGACGGGTTCGAAGGCCACCCGCTCCGCAAGGACTTCGTGCTCGCCGCCCGCGTCGCCAAGCCGTGGCCGGGCGCCAAGGAACCGGGCGAGTCGGGGCACGGCGCGCCGAGCCGCCGCCGTGTCCGCCCGCCGGGCGTGCCGGATGACTGGGGTCCCAATGCTTGAGGTCGTCGTCAAGCTGGCGCTGGTCGCCGCCGCGTTCGCGCTGCTGCCGCTGCTGGTCGGGCAGGCCGAGCACAAGGTCATGGCCCACATGCAGGGCCGTCTCGGCCCCATGTACGCGGGCGGCTTCCACGGCTGGGCGCAGCTCGTCGCCGACGGTGTGAAGTTCGCGCAGAAGGAGGACGTGGTCCCGCGCGACGCCGACCGGTGGGTGTTCAAGCTGGCTCCCGGCGTTGCGCTCGTCCCGTACCTGCTGGTCCTGCTAGTGATCCCGATCGGGCCCGGCGGGCAGGTCGCCCTCGACCTCGGGCCCGGGATCTTCTTCGCGCTGGCCGTGATGGGCGTCGGCGTCATCGGCGCGATCATGGCGGGCTGGGCGAGCGCGAACAAGTACTCGCTGCTCGGCGGGATGCGGGTCGCGGCGCAGCTGATGTCGTACGAGCTGCCGATGGTGTTCGCGGCGTCGTCGGTGGCGATGGCGGCGGGCACCCTGTCGCTCCAGGGCGTCGTGGTGGAGTGGCGCTGGTGGTGGCTGCCATGGCAGGCGGTCGGCGCCGTGGTGTTCTTCGTCGCGGGCCTCGCCGAGCTGCGCCGTCCGCCGTTCGACATGCCGGTCGCCGACTCCGAGATCATCTTCGGCCCGTACACGGAGTACGGCGGGCTGCGGTTCGCGCTGTTCCTGCTGGCCGAGTACGCCGGGATCGTCGTGCTGTGCGGGCTGACGGCCGTGCTGTTCCTCGGCGGCTGGAAGGGCCCGTTCCTCAACACCGAACTCGGCTGGCTCTGGACGATGATCAAGGTCGGCGCGCTGGCGTTCTGCGTGATCTGGCTGCGGGTCAGCTATCCGCGGATGCGCGAGGACCAGTTGCAGAAACTCGCCTGGGCGTGGCTGGTGCCGCTGTCGCTGGCGCAGCTCGCCCTCACCGGCGTGCTGAAGGTCGTCCTCTGACCCCGGGCTCTGACCCCGGGCCCTGGGCGGGCGTCACCTCAGGAAGATGGTGAACTCGGCCATCGCGGGGAGGACGTCCGGCGGCAGGTCGGCGTCCACCGCCATCTCCTCGGCGGACACGAAACCGCCGTGCTCCTCGCGGCGGCCGACGATGCGCTCCACGAACTCGGGTTTCATGCCGGGCAGCGCGGCGAGGACCTGCGGCGGCGCGGAATTGACGTCCACGAGACCGCCGTCGTCGTAGGTGCGGGGCATGTCGGGACGGCCGATCCGCAGCTCGCGGGCGAGCGCCGGGTCCTCGGCGGCCAGCGCGCGGGCCTGCTCACGCAGCTCCCGCCGGTACTTGGCGACCTTGATGGCGTGCTCGTTGAGGCGGCTGCGCGGCACGCCCCGCGGGAACACCGACGTCCGGACGGCGAACGCGTGGGCGCTGCCCGCGATCCACAGCATGATCGCGATGAATCCGGCGAGGACGAAGAACACCGGATTGTCGAACTGCATCAGCATCAGGACCGTGGCGGTCCCGGTGCCGTATCCGGCCGCGGCCACACCGAGACCCGGTGATTTCTGCCGGATGGCCGCGTAGAGGAACGAGAACGGCGTCCCGTACCCGAGGGTGATGAGCGGCACCGACGCCCACAGGATGCCGCGTGCCGTATCCGCCGCCGGCACGGGCACGGGAGGCGGTGGAACGGGGGACATCGGAGGGAACGGCGACCGCGGGAAAGGCGGCCGCCACACGTTCCCCATGGAATGAGGCGCGGCGCGGCGCCCGAGATGGTCTCCGTGCGGATTCACCCGCTATCCCTCCCCCTGAACCCGGCGCGGACCACGGGCTCCACATATGGTTCGACGAACGCGGCACCCGCCGCGTTCCCCCGGAGACGATCCTGCGCAATCATGGGGCGCGTGGGACGGCTACCAGGAGGCGGGCTGGCCAAGGGGCTGGCGGTCACGTTGCGAACGATGACGCGGCGTTCCATAACGCGTCAATACCCAGAAGTGCAGCCTGACCTGCCCCCGCGCAGCAGGGGCGTCATCGCGCTGTTCGAGGAGAACTGCACCGTCTGCATGCTGTGCGCCCGTGAGTGTCCCGACTGGTGCATCTACATCGACTCGCACAAGGAGACCCTGCCCGCCGAGGGCGGTGGACGGGCCCGCACCCGCAACGTCCTCGACCGTTTCGCCATCGACTTCGCGCTCTGCATGTACTGCGGGATCTGCATCGAGGCGTGCCCGTTCGACGCGCTGTTCTGGTCGCCGGAGTTCGAGTACGCCGAGTACGACATCGCTGAGCTGACGCACGAGAAGGAACGGCTGCGGGAGTGGATGTGGACGGTCCCGCCGCCGCAGGCGCACGACCCGTCCGCCGAGCCGCCGAAGGAGGTGGCCGCGGCGGAGAAGGCGGCCGCCCGCGGCGCCCGGCCCCCGCGCGGAGGGCGGACATGAGCGGCCCGGAGGTCGTGTTCACGCTGCTCGGCGTCGTCGCCGTCGGGTCCGCGATCCTGGTGGTGACCACGCGCAACCTCGTCCACGCGGCGCTGTGGCTGGTGGTGTCGTTCGGTGCGCTCGCGGGCGGCTACCTCGTCCTCACCGCGGAGTTCGTCGCCTGGGTACAGGTGCTGATCTACGTCGGCGCGGTGGTCGTGCTGCTGCTGTTCGGGATCATGCTGACGCGGGCGCCGATCGGCCGGTCCGCCGACCTGGACTCCGGGAACCGGTGGGCCGCGGCGGCCGTCGCCGTCGCCACCGCCGCCGTCCTGGTCACCGTGATGGTCATGGGCTTCAGGGACGAGCGGATGCCGCTGCGGGACGGCGGCGGGTCCGCGGCGGAACTCGGCGCCGCCGTGTTCCGGACCTGGGTGCTGCCGTTCGAGGTGCTGTCGGTGCTGCTGCTCGCGTCGCTGATCGGTGCCATCGTGCTGTCCCGCTCCGACATCCGGGCGCGTCCCGTACCCGGGGCCCGGCCAGGACGGCCAGGAGCCGGGGCGCGGCCGAGAGCCGAGGCGCGGGGTGAAACCGAGGCGCGGGGTGAAACCGGGACCCGGTCGGAGGCCGAGGCCAGGCCGGACGAGGAAGGCGGCGGCTGATGCATCTCGCCTACCCGACGATCGTCGCCGCGCTGCTGTTCTCCGTCGGCGTGTACGGGGTGCTGGCGCGCCGCAACGCCATCCTCGTCCTGATGTCGGTCGAGCTGATGTTGAACGCGGTGAACCTCAACCTCGTCACGTTCGACATCTGGTACCGGGACCGGTTGCACGGCGGGCAGGTCCTCACGCTGTTCACCATCGTGATCGCGGCGGCGGAGATCGGGCTCGGTCTGGCGATCGTCCTGCTGGTGTACCGGAACCGGCGGATGGTGGACGTCGACCGGCTCCGCGCCCTGGCGGAGGACTCGACCCGTCCGGCGGCCCTGGAGGCCGGTCCGCAACCCGAGCCCGACGGTGAGAAGGCCGGGGCGGTCGAGGAGGCGGCACCGTGATCTGGCTCGCCTCGCTGGTCATCCTGCTGCCGTTCCTCAGCGCTTTCGCGGGGATGTTGCTCGGGCCGTCCCTGACCCGCGTCCTCGGCGGCCGTCCCGGCGCCGGCACGCCGCCGCTCCGCAACGGCCCCGCGCTGATCGCGTGCCTGCCGATCGCGGTGTCGCTCGTCCTCGCCGCGATCGTCGCGTTCGTCGCGTGGCAGGACGTGGACGAACGGACCGGTTCGCTCACGCTGATCGAGACCGGTTCGGTGCCGATCGAGGTCGGTTTGCAGGTGGACTGGCTGTCCGCCTTCGTCGGCCTCATGGTCTGCTGCGTCGCGCTCGCCGTCCACGTGTACTCGGTCGCTTACCTGAAAGGCGACCGGCGGTACTCGTCCTACGCGGCGTTCGTGTCGCTGTTCACGGCCGCGATGCTGCTGGTCGTCTACTCCGGCGACCTCCTCGTCCTGTACGCGGGCTGGGAGGTCATGGGCATCTGCTCGTACTTCCTGATCGGCCACCACTGGGAGGACCGGGCGAACTCGCGGGCGGCGGTCAAGGCGTTCCTGGTCACGCGGCTCGGTGACGTCGGGTTCCTCCTCGGCGTCCTGGTGCTCGGCGTCGGCGCGGGCACGTTCGAGATCGACGAGATCCTGCGGAACGTCGACGAGCTGTCCGGCGCGACGGCGACGGCGACGGCGCTGCTGCTCCTCACCGGAGTCGCGGGCAAGAGCGCCCAGTTCCCGCTGCACACCTGGCTTCCGGACGCGATGGCGGGCCCCACCCCGATCAGCGCCCTCATCCACGCGGCCACGATGGTCGCGGCCGGCGTGTACGTCGTCGCGCGGCTGCACGAGGTGTTCGTCGAGGCCCCGACCTCGCTGGTCGTCCTCGGCGTCGTCGCCGTGGTCTCCATGGTGGGGTCGGCGCTCGCGGCGCTGGCGCAGGACGACCTCAAACGCGTCCTGGCGTACTCGACGATCAGCCAGCTCGCCGTGATGGCCGCCGGGCTCGCGGTCGGGGCCGACACCGCCGCGATCTTCCACCTGCTCACCCATGGCGCGTTCAAGGCGCTGCTGTTCCTCTCCGCCGGATGCGTGATCGTCGTGGCGGGCTCGAACATGCTCGCGCACTACGGCGGGCTCCGGCGCGGCATGCCCATCACGTTCTGGTCGATGACGGTCGGTCTCGCCGCGCTCGCGGGCGTCCCACCGTTCAGCGGCTGGTTCAGCAAGGACTCCGTCATCGAAGCCGCCCAACACGCCGCCCTCCACGGCGGCGAATCGGCCGTCGCGTCGGCGGCCGTGACACCGGCCGGTTCGTACGCACTGGACGTCGATCCGGACGGGCAGGTCGTGAACCTGCCGGGCGGGGTCGCGTGGCTGGTCTACCTGGGGTTGTTGCTGACGGTCGCGTTGACGGCGGCGTACGCGATGCGCGCGTGGCTGATGACGTTCTTCGGTGAGCCGCGCGGCTCGTACGAGATCCGTGACCCGTCCAGGCTGATGTCCTGGACGGTCGCGGTCCTGGCCGTCCCCGCCGCGATCCTCGGGTTCTTCGGGCTCGGGGCGGCGGAACTGCGCCCGCATGTGGGTGCCGCGTCGGTGAGTTTCCTGCTGGTCGTGGTCGGGGCGGGCGCCGCGTTCCTCGTCTGGAACGGTGACCCGGCCGCCGACCCCGCACGCGTGCTCGGACGGGCCCGTCCGGTGTTCGCGCGGGCCTTCTACGTGGACGAGCTGTACGCGCTGGTGATCGTCCGGCCGATCCGGGCCCTGGCACGGTACGTCGTGACATTCGACCGCCGCCAGGTCGACGGCGCCGTGGTCGGGTCCGGGCAGGGCGCGACCTGGCTCGCCGGGCGGATCCGCTTCCCGCAGAACGGCAACGTGCAGAACTACCTGACCGGACTGCTCGCCGGAGTCGTCGTCATCGTCGCCGGGGTGGTGATCTTCCTGTGATCTTCGTGCTGATGATGGCGATCCCGCTGGCCGGGGCGCTGGCGATGCTCGTGCCCGCGAACCGGTTCCTGCGCACCGACATCGCCGTCCGGACGTTCGGGACGGCCGTGTCCGGCGCGACGCTGCTCGTCGCGATCTCCGCGATGACGGCGTTCGACTTCGGCGCCACGTCCCGTATGCAGATGGAGGTCGACCGTGCGTGGGCGCCCGCGATCGGGCTGCGCTTCCACCTCGGCGTCGACGGGATCTCCCTTCCGCTCGTCGTCCTGACGGCGCTGCTGACGTTCCTGTGCTTCCTCTACACGCTGCGCCACCCGCCGGAGGGCGGCCGGATCCGGCTGCTGACCGCGCTGCTGCTCGTCCTGGAGATCGGGATGATCGGCACGTTCGTCGCGCTCGACCTCGTGCTGTTCTTCGTCTTCTTCGAGACCGTCCTGATCCCCATGTACGTGGTGATCATGCTGTGGGGCGGGGCCGGACGCCGTGCCGCCGCCCACAAGTTCATCCTTTACACGCTGCTCGGCTCCGGCCTGCTCCTCGCCGGGATGCTGCTCGTCGGCGCGCACGCGGGCACGCTCGACATGACGCGGCTCGCCGCGCGGCACGGGTCCGGGCTGTCGCACGGCCTTCAGGTCACGGCGTTCGCGCTGATGGGCCTCGGGTTCGCGGTGAAGGCGCCGATGTGGCCGCTGCACACCTGGCTGCCCGACGCGCACACCGAGGCCCCGACCGTCGGGTCCGTGCTGCTCGCCGGGGTGCTGTTGAAGATGGGCACGTACGGGCTCGTCCGGGTGGCGCTGCCGCTCGCCCCGGACGGCGCGGAGTTCTGGGCGCCGTGGCTCGGCCTCCTCGCCGTCATCGGAATCGTCTACGGCGCCCTCGCCTGCCTCGCCCAACGCGACCTGAAACGGATGATCGCCTACTCGTCCGTGGGGCATATGGGCTTCGTCCTGCTCGGCATCGCGACCCTCACCCCCGTCGGCGTCAACGCCGCCCTGTTCGGCAACATCGCGCACGGACTGATCACGAGCCTGTTGTTCTTCCTCGCCGGGGCCGTGAAGGAACGCTGGGGCACCGCCGACATGAACGCCCTCGGCGGCGGGATGCTCGGCACGTCCCCGCGCCTGGCGTCGATCCTGACGTTCGCGTCCGTCGCGTCCCTCGGTCTCCCCGGCCTCGCCGGGTTCTGGGGGGAGATGCTGGCGCTGCTCGGCGCGTACCGTCCGCACGCCGACCTGCCGCGTGAGACGTTCGTGACGTTCATGGCCGTCGCGGCGCTCGGCGCGGTGCTGACCGCCGCGTACTTCCTGCGGATGCTGTCCAAACTCACCCACGGCCCGTCCGACGGCACCGCCCCCGAACGCGCCCCCGCGGCGGCCGTGTCCGTGCAGGAGTACGCGGCCTGGGTCCCGCTGATCGCGCTGACGCTGCTGGTCGGGCTGTGGCCGAAGACGCTGCTGGACGTGACCACCGGACCCGTCCGCGCCCTGTTCGGAGGCGGCTGATGATCCAAAGCATCGACTACGCGGCGATCGCGCCGCCGCTGATCCTCGCCGTCGCCGCGATCGGCTTGCTGCTCGCCGACGCGTTCGACGCGCCCCGCCGCGTCCTGTCCCTGCTCAGCGGCGGTTCCCTCGCCGTCGCGCTGCTCGCCGTCATCGCGCTCGCGACCGGCGACCGGCGCGCCACGTTCTGCGTCCCGGCCGGCCTGCGCGGCGACGGCCCCCGCTCCTGCTCCTATGTCGCCGACGACTTCACGCTCCTGTTCCAGGGCATCGTGCTCGGCGCCGCCGTCGTCGTCGTGCTGCTGTCCCTCCAGGAGATCACCGACTCGAAGATGCCGGTGGGGGAGTACCACTTCCTGCTGCTCGCCGCCGTCATCGGCGCGCTCGCCCTCGTCGCCGCCCGCGACCTCGTCCTGCTCCTCGTCGCGCTGGAGACCCTGTCCCTCCCGGTGTTCGCGCTGTCCGCGCTGCGCCGCTACGACGGGACGGCGTCCGAGGCCGCGCTGAAACTGTTCCTCGTCTCCGTCGTCTCCACCGCCGTCATGCTGTTCGGGATCAGCCTCGTGTACGGCGCGACCGGCGCCATGCACCTGGACCGGATCGCCCCCGCGCTGTCCCGGCTGCCGTCCGACCTCGACCCCGTCGCCACCGCCGGGTCCGTGCTCGTCCTCGCCGGGTTCGCGTTCAAGGTCGCGGCCGTCCCGTTCCACTTCTGGGCCCCGGACGTCTACCAGGGGTCGCCGCTGCCCGTCGCCGCGTTCCTGTCCGTCGTGTCGAAGGCCGCCGGTTTCGCGGGCCTCGCGATCGTCCTGGCGCTCGGCCTGCCCGCGTACGCGCACGTGTGGGGCCCGGCGATCGCCGTCATCGCCGCCCTCACCATGACCGTCGGCAACCTCGTCGCCCTGCGCCAACGCACCGCCATCCGCCTGCTGGCCTGGTCGTCGGTCGCCCAGTCCGGGTACATGCTGGCGCCGCTGTCGGTCGGCGACGACCGGCTCCCCGAGGCCGTCGCCGCCACTACCGCCTACGTCGCCCTGTACGCCGTCATGAACCTCGGCGCGTTCGCCGTCGTGATCGGCTTCCGCCGCCGCGAAGCGCCGCTCAGCCCGTCCTGGGACACCCTCGACGACTACCGGGGCCTCGCCCGCCGCAGCCCCGCCGTCGCCGCCGCGCTCGCCTTCTTCCTCATCTGCCTCGCCGGACTCCCGCCCGGCGTGATGGGACTGTTCGCCAAGGTCGTCGTGTTCCGCGCCACCGTCGCGGGCGACGTCACCTGGCTGGCCGTCGTGATGGCGATCAACACGGTCATCGGCCTGTACTACTACCTGCTGTGGGCCGTCCGGTTGTTCACCCCGGCGCCCGGCCCGTCCTACGATCCGGTGCCCGGACTGCCCGTCCGCGCCGCGGTCATCGCCACTTCCACCGCCGCGCTTGTACTCTCGGCGGCCCCGCAAATCGTCCTACAGACGGTGTCACACGCCACCTAGTGGGAACGTTCACCCAGGTCAAACCGTTGATGTTCATGCCGGAGTCGACGGGGAGGCATCGGAAGTGCAGTTTAACGGCGTCAAAACGGCAGTGCTGATCGCCAGCCTGTCGGCGTTGATGCTCGCCGCCGGTTGGTTGATCGGCGGCGGTGCCGGACTGACGATCGCATTGCTCATCGCGCTCGTCACCAACGGGGTCGCCTACGTGTTCAGCGACCGGATCGCGTTGCGTTCGATGCGCGCCCATCCGGTCGGCGAGGTCGAGGCGCCGATGCTGTACCGGATCGTCCGGGAACTGGCGACCTCGGCGCACCAGCCGATGCCGCGCCTCTACGTCTCCGAGACCCGGCAGCCCAACGCGTTCGCCACCGGACGCAACCCGCGCAACGCCGCCGTCTGCTGCACCCGCGGCATCCTGCTGATGCTGGACGAACGGGAACTGCGCGCCGTCCTCGGCCACGAACTGTCGCACGTCTACAACCGCGACATCCTCATCTCGTCCGTCGCCGCCGCCATCGCCACCGTGATCACCTACCTGTCCCATCTGGCGATCTTCATCCCGCTCGGCCGCTCCGACGACGACGAGGGCCCCGGCCTGCTCGGCGCGCTGCTGATGATGATCCTCGGCCCGGTCGCCGCGATGGTCGTCCAGATGGCGATCAGCCGCACCCGCGAATACTCCGCCGACGCCGCCGGAGCCCGCCTCACCGGCGACCCCCTCGCCCTGGCCTCCGCCCTCCGCAAGATCGACGCGGGCACCCGGGCGATGCCGCTGCCACAGGACCCCGAACTCGCCACCACCAGCTCCCTGATGATCGCCAACCCGTTCACCGGCGCCGGGATCGGGAGGCTGTTCTCCACCCACCCCCCGACCGCCGACCGGATCGCCCGCCTGGAACGCATGGCGGGCCACCGCTAGGGCGCCGTCAGGATCACCGGCCCATCGCCGGTCACCGCCACGGAATGCTCCACATGCGCGGCCCTGCTGCCGTCCACGGTCACGACGGACCAGCCGTCCGCCAGCAGCCCGGTCTCATCCTTTCCCCCTTCGGTGACCATAGGCTCGATCGCGATCGTCAGCCCTTCCCTGAGCTTCAGCCCGCGCCCCCGCCGCCCCTTGTTGGGCACCGGCGGATCCTCGTGCATCTCCGTCCCGATCCCATGGCCACCCGACCCCTCCGCGATCCCATAACCCCCCGCCCGCACCGTCCCCTCGATCGCGGCCGCGACATCCCCCATCCGATTCCCCGGCAAGGCCGCCGCGATCCCCCGCTCCAGGGCAAGCCGAGCCGTCTCAATCAGCCGCAGCCCCGCCTCATCACTCCTCCCCACCATGAACGTGATCGCCGAGTCCCCGCAGTACCCCCCGACCCGGGCCCCGGCATCAACACTCACTACATCCCCGTCCCGCAGCACACCCCCGCGCGGAATCCCATGAACAACAACCTCGTTCACCGACACACAAATATTCGCCGGATACGGAACCGGCGCCCAAGCAGGCTTGTAGTGCAGAAACGGCGACGTGGCCCCGTGCTCCTTCAACACCCGCGCGGCCACCACGTCCAACTCCCCGAACGGCACACCGGGCTCCGCCGCGTCCCGCACACTCGCCAGAACCCGGGCGACGACCCGCCCCGCGTCCCGCATCCGCTCCCACTCCCGTGGGGTCCGATAGGTCACCATGGCGAAGATTATAATACCAGTATTACAATACAAGACATGGTCCGTACCCCACTAACCACCGAACAACGCGACCGCGGCAAGGCCCTAGGCCAGATCCTCCGCGCCGCCCGCGGCTCCCGCCCGGCCTCCGCCGTCGCCGCCGAGGCCGGAATCTCCCTCGACACCCTCCGCAAGATCGAACGCGGCGCCATCGCCGTCCCCGCGTTCTTCACCGTCGCCGCCCTGGCCCGCGTCCTGGACCTCGACCTCACCACCCTCGCCCACAACTTGGGCGAATTCGACCGAACCATCCCTGACGAGGCCGCGTCATAGGACAAGAGAGCGCGCCGGCCACCTTCTGCGGGGGGAGGGGCCGGCGCGCTCCTAGGCGTAGTGCACCTACCTGTAGTTCACGAACTGCAGCGCCACATCAAGATCCTTCCCCTTGAGCAGCGCGATCACCGCCTGCAGATCATCCTTCTTCTTCGAGCTGACCCGCAGCTCGTCCCCCTGGATCTGCACCTTGACGCCCTTCGGCCCCTCGTCCCGGACGATCTTGCCGATCTTCTTCGCGTCCTCCTGGGCGATGCCCTCCTTCAGCCCCACCCCCAGCTTGTGCACCTTCCCCGACAGCTTCGGCTCGCCCGCGTCGATCGCCTTCAGCGAGATCCCCCGCTTCACGAGCTTGTCCTTCAACACGTCGAGCACCGCGTTCGCCCGCTCCTCCGTGTTCGCCTGGATCTCGATCGACTCCCCCGACCACTTGATCCCCGCGTCCACGTTCCGGAAGTCGAACCGGTTCGCCACCTCCTTGGCGGCCTGGTTCAACGCGTTGTCGACCTCCTGCCGGTCGAGCTTGCTCACAATGTCAAAGCTGGCATCCGCCACCGAACACACATCCCCTCAGCAGCAACGTTCGCGGTCCAGAGAGCCTAGCGCCCGACCACCCCGCCTCGATGTCACACCCACTCCCCTCGTCCGCTATCCTTTCCATGCCGTCGCACCAGCGACACCACGGCGGGTTGCCCGAGTGGCCAATGGGAGCGGACTGTAAATCCGTCGGCTTAGCCTACGCAGGTTCGAACCCTGCACCCGCCACACCACGCAGAACGGCCTCTGACCTGCACCAACGGTCAGAGGCCGTTCGCGTCCCAAATGCCCCCGCACGCAGCCAGATGCCACCGAACGCCGCCGGATGTCACTGGTCCCGGAATATGCGCGGAATGAGTTCGGGCGTGTCTTCGCAGGTCGCGTCAGGAACGGCGAAGGGCTCTCGCGTAAATCGAAGCCCCTGAAGGGTAGGTCGGATCAGTCGTCAAGGGGTGGCGGCGCTAAGGCCGCTGGTGCGGCCCCGCGCCTGGCCGTCCGGAGCGTGCGGCGTGGGCGCCGGTCACCGGATGGCCGCGCCGGGCCGCGCATCGTGACGCGTCCGCCGTCCCGCCCGACTGCTCGCCGGGGGGCGCGCCGCCGCCCGAGTCACCAGCGCTCGTCCAGATGAGCCAGCATGGCGCGGAAACGGCGAGCATCACGCCGAGGGAGGACGTGGGCGGCCGCCTCTAGGTAGGACCGCACCTCCCATGGATCGGTGCAGCACTCCCAGAAACCACAGCCCTCGTATCTCGGATCGTAGAGCCGTTGGTAGGGATCGGCCAGGACGGCCTCCCAGAGTCGGAGCGCTTGTCGTGTTGTTCCCGGACCTCTGCGGCGGAACTCGAACCGGAGCAGCAGTTTCATGCCGTGGGGCGACACCCCTGGAATGCCCGCCGCGAGCACCCGGCCCGCAGGAGGGAGGGTCGATAGTTGCGCGCGGCGGAGTTGGCCTGGCCGTCTACGTGGCATAGCCCTTTCGTGTCGACACCATGTCGCACATCGTGGCATGAACCAGTCTTCAAAACCATCCGACGTGCAAGGTCGTTACCTGGCTGGGCTGGAGAGTGCGGGCCCGGACCACGAGCTGTCGAGGATGGCGACGGCCGGGACCCGCGAGGGCGCCCTTCGGGCGTCACTACGTGATGGCTACGCCACCCTTGACAGAACCCGTCCGCCGCTAGGTAGGGGTCTCGTCGGGCCGGGGGAGGAAGGTGGGGGAAGAACAGCGGCTACGCCGCACGGCTGGCCGCCGCCACGTGAGAGCCGACCGGAGCCGCGCTTTCTAGACGCGGGTGAGGAGATGCCGACTCGGCTCATAGTCGATCTTCCAGTCGGCGCAGCATCCCAGCACTCCGTCAGCAACGCACCGGATCCCGACACTGACCCAGCGGATCGAGTCGTCAGGTCGCAGGGAAAAGCCGACGGCCACGTCGAAAACGTCTACGCCGCAGGGGCAGATGACGGGCTCAGGCTCGGTATCCGACCAATGGTCTTCGCTGTCGAGCATGAGCACATCCTTGCCGCAGCCGACGCAACTGCGTTCCACGGTTCCCTCCTCACCATCAGCTCGGAGCCGGAAGGACCGGCCGCCACAGTCGGCGCAGGTCGCGTTGACGACCTGCCCGACCCGATACCCATCCACGCCGAGTTCTTCCAGGTAATCGGCGAGATCAGCGGCAGACTCTCCGCGCCACCATTCCCCGTTCGTGTCCATTGCCATCGCGACAAGCTACTCAGGCCGAACCCACCGAGCCAAGATCCGGAAATGTGCGGAACAGCGCACGACCACGCGGCAGGAGTGCCATAAGGAACTCCAGTTCCTCGGCGGTCAGTGGTTGGGTGATGGTTGCGGTGGTGTGCCATTCGGAGTCATCGCTGATGAGGACGACGTGGACGTCTACGGCGAACAGGCACGTGAGGGGCTTCGCCTACCACTCCGGTCGGGCCGCGCCTTCGATCATGTCTATGAGGTGGGTCTGGCCGAGGTCGAGATGCTCTTGGAGCGCTTCGGGCTGGTCCTGTTGTGGTGGGAGGTTTCTCCCTGAGGGGTCGGAGTGAACGTGCTCCTCGGTCGTCGCGGGGTGGCGGGGGCGGATTGGTGTGGGGTTTGGCGGGGGGCTGGAGTGGTGGTCTGTGGGGCCTTTCCGGTCTGCTCGGGGGG
>NZ_RBWU01000009.1 GCF_003634705.1 Actinomadura pelletieri DSM 43383
CGGAAGTTAAGCTCTTCAGCGCCGATGGTACTGCATGGGAGACTGTGTGGGAGAGTAGGACACCGCCGGACATTTTTTGTAGGAAAGGGCCCCGCTGTTCGGCGGGGCCCTTTCTCATTTTCGGGCTTGAAAGTCCCCCAGGGGCAGGCGTCGTGTTGCCCTGTCGTGATGGTGGACATCAGATCGATGTGCGTTAGCAGCGTCGCCCTGGCCTAGCTGAACGCACCGAGGCTCTTGCATTCTCGTCGAGTACAGCGCCGGTCGGGCCCGTCGCGTACAGCGCAACGGCAATCCTGTCCTCCCCGTGATCCTCGTCCGACAGCGGGAAAGCGCGCAAGAGCGACGTGGGGGCCGACGCTGGCAGCCGGGTTTGGGGGATGCCCCCCACATGAAGGCGTCCCGCAAGAGTGCGCATCCGCTTGAACAGAGCCTCCAGCTCCTCGCGAGGCGTTCGCCGATACGTGAGCGAGCCGAGGACGGTCGGCCCCCGCCACCGCAGCCGGTGCAGCCGGCCCGTGGCAATGAGGGCCATCATGGCGAAGATCACTGCGCTGACCACGACCTCGTCCGCGCCTCGGCTGACGAGGTCGGTAGCGTGTCGGCCGGTCTCGCCGGCGCGCCGAGCGAGAGGCCAGGTTGGAAACGAGGGTCGTGCCGCAGAGCCGGGCCGCGGCTGGTGATACGGGCGCCGCTGGAAGCGAGAAAAGATCTACAATGTAAAGGGTGGAACCGGTCTGCTCGCGGCGCGCTCGCCGTCCCACGGTCAATGGTCGCTCCAGCGGAGGCGCCTGCGCCGCGTTCGCGATCCTCACGCCCTCCCCGACGATCATCGCGCAGATGGAGGGGCTCGGTGCGGACATCGTGCACGTGTACGGGCTGTCTGCCGGCCGCGCTGGTGCCCGTGGGGGCCGCGCTCGGCGCCCACTCGACCGCATGATCGTTGTTGGGGAGGGGGCGCAACGCTTGTGCAACGTGAGGTAGGAGAGGATTGGTCCGTTCGACGAACATCGAACCCATGGTCGCGCCGGGGCCAACCCACACATCTGCCCCGGCGCGACCGCGGTGCCCCGGCGGGGTCGGCCCGGTCGAGGCCGACAGGTTTGGGCGCATGAGTCTGCGTGCCAAGGCTTGGTGTGGGGCGGTGGTGCCCATGTCGGGGGTGTGGGTTGATCGTGTGCAGGGCTTAGGCTGCTCGGGTGGTTGAGAAATTGTGGCGGATCGAGCCGTCGGGGCCGTTGCGTGGGGACGTCACCGTGCGCGGGGCCAAGAACGCGGTCAGCAAGCACATGGTCGCGGCGATGTTGGGGGACGAGCCGAGCACCATCGGCAACGCGCCGGACGTCGGTGAGGTCGGAATCACTGCGGGCATGCTGGAGCACGTCGGGATGACGGTCGAGCGGTCCGGCGGTGAGGTCACGGTCGTGCCGGGGGGCGTGTCGGACCCGAGTGTCGGTAAGGCGTTCACCGGGCTGAACCGCATCCCTATCCTGATGTTGGGGCCGTTGCTGCATCGGGCCGGTGAGGCGTTCGTGCCGCTGGTCGGGGGTGACCCGATCGGGAGGCGTCCGGTCGACTTCCACGTGGAGGCGTTGAAGGCGTTCGGGGCCGAGGTGACGCATGCGGCCGACGGGATTCACGCGCGTGCGTCCAGGCTCGTGGGGACGCGGATCGATCTTCCGTATCCGAGTGTCGGCGCTACGGAGACGGTGTTGTTGGCGGCGGTGCGCGCCGTGGGCAAGACGGTGATCCGCAATGCCGCCACCGAACCGGAGATCATCGAGCTGGCCCTGTTCCTGCAGCGGATGGGGGCGCGGATCTCGTTCGCGCCGGACCGCAGGATCGTCGTCGAGGGCGTCGAGCGGCTGAGCGGTGCGCAGACACGGCTCGGCGGTGACCGGATCGAGGCGTTCTCGTACCTGGTGGCGGGGCTCGTCACCAGGGGAGAGGTCCGGGTCCACGGGTGCCCGCAGGACCGGCTCGTCACGGCGATCACGACGCTGACCAGGATGGGCGCCCGGTTCGAGATCACCGATGAGTGGATCATGGCCTCGGCGCCGGACGGGTTGACGCCCGCGGCGGTGCAGACCGACACGCACCCCGGGTTCGCGACGGACTGGCAGACGCCGCTGATGGTGCTGTTCACCCAGGCCGACGGTATGTCGGTGCTGCACGAGACCGTGTACGAGAACCGGCTCGCGTACGTTCCGGCGTTGCAGAGCATGGGGGCGGAGATCGAGGTCTACGACACGTGTCTGGGCGGGCCCGCCTGCCGGTACCACGACACGGCCGCGCTGCACTCGGCGGTCGTGCGGGGAGTGAGCAAGCTCCGCGGCGGGGACGTGACGATGCCCGACATCCGGGCCGGGTTCTCCGCGGTGCTGGCCGCGGCGGTGGCGGAGGGGCCGTCCACGCTGCGGGGCGTCCACCACATCGAACGCGGCTACCACCGGCCGGTGGAGCAGTTCCAGGCGCTGGGCCTCTCCTTGCGGGCGGGTTAGACGAGCGTTTCACCTGGTGATGGCCGAAAGTTGCAAGACGGTGGTGGGTGTGACGGCCACGCTGGAGTCATGGATCTGAACAAGGCGTCGGAATTCATGGCCACGCACGCGCGCATGCTCGACCGTCGGCGGTTCGAGTCGCTGACGGGAACCGGCGATCGCGATGCGCTGCTGGCCGCCGTGAACTCCTACCGGAACCCCGACGGCGGCTACGGGCATGGTCTCGAACCCGATCTGCGGTCGCGGACGAGCCAGCCGGGTGCGGCGCTGCACGCGTTCGAGGTGTTCGCCGAGCTGGCTCCGGTCACGGTTCCGGAGGCGGTCGCGCTCTGCGACTGGTTGGAGTCGGTGACGTTGCCGGACGGTGGTCTGCCGTTCGCGCTGCCCGTCCCCGATCCGACCGGCTGCGCGCCGTTCTGGACGGGCGCCGATCCCGAGGCGTCGTCCTTGCAGATCACGGCGGTCGTCGCGGCCATGGCGCAGCGCGTCGCCGATCACCACGAGGCGGTCGCCGCGCATCCGTGGCTTCGGCGTGCCACGCGGTTCTGCCTTGACACCGCTCGGACGAAGGGTGACCTGCACGCGTTGGAATTGGTGTTCACGCTGTGGCTCGCCGATGCCGTTCATGATGTCGAGGTCATCGAGTTGCTCGGTCGGCAGGTTCCGAAGGACGGGCTCGTGCACGTCCAGGGCGGCCTGCCGGACGAGATGATGCGACCGTTGGACTTCGCGCCCTACCCCGACCGTCCCGTGAGGGCGCTGTTCGACCCGGACGTCGTGGACGCGGAGCTGCGCCGACTGGACGACCAACAGCAGGAGGACGGCGGGTGGCGCGTCGACTTCGCGTCTTACTCGCCCGCCGCTGAGTTGGAGTGGCGGGGCTACACGACCGTACGCGCCGTCTCGATCCTGAGCGGGATCGGATATTCATGAAGGGTGATCGATCCCTCGTCGCCCCTCCCGAAGTACCTTCAACTCCGCGCGATCCTGCTCGACATGATCGAGCAGAGGCGGCTGCCGGTGGACGCGCCCGTCCCGTCCGAACGCGAGATGTGCCTGCGGTTCGGGGTGTCGCGGATGACCGTGCGGAAGGCCGTCGACCAGCTCGTCGCCGAGGACCGGGTCCGCCGCATCCCCGGTAAGGGCATGTACGTGTCCCGTCCGAAGGTGCAGATGCCGAAGGAGCTCGTGTCCTTCACCGAGGACATGCTCGCCCGGGGGATGCGTCCCGCGTGCGTCGACCTCGACACGCGTACGGTCACGGCCGACGTTCGCCTGGCCGGTCATCTCGGTGTCGTCCCGGGCACGGCCGTGCACGTCCTGGAGCGGCTGCGGCTGGCGGACGGGGAGCCGATGGCGGTGGAGCGCTCGCACATTCCGGCGACGCTCGCGCCGGACCTGTTCGAGCGTCGTGCGCCGGAGTCGTCGCTGTTCGCCGCGCTGGAACGCGAGTACGGCATCGTCATGGACGCCGGGGAGCAGACGATCGAGGCGGGTCCGGCGGACGCCGAGCGGGCGGAGCTGCTGGGCATCGAACCGGGGGGCACCGTGTTCTTCCTGCGGCAGCGGACGTTCAGCCGCGGGACGTGCGCGGAGGTCGCGTTCGCCACCTATCGGGCCGACCGGTACCGCATCCATCTCGGTCTGGAGATCCAGCGGCACACCGAACACTGACGGACGCGCCGTGACGAGTCCGCCACGGCGCGCTCGCCCGCGTGGGATGCTTGAGACGCAGGTCACATCATCGCCGGGGGTGCGGTGCTCGGGCGAGCGGCGGGCCCCGGCCGACGGCACCGGAGGCTCCCGATGGACAACGGCCCGGGTTACACGGCGCTCACGCCGCTGGCGTTCCTCGAACGGTCGGCGGAGGTGTTCCCCGGCAAGACGGCCTACGTCTACGGGGACCGCCGTGTCACCTACGCCGGGTTCGCGGCCGAGGCGACCCGGCTGGCGAACGCGCTGCGGGCCTCGGGGATCGGGCCGGGCGACCGGGTCGCCTACCTCGCGCCGAACGTCCCGGAGTTGCTGGTGGCGCATTTCGGCGTCCCGCTCGCCGGGGCGGTCCTCGTCGCGATCAACACGCGGCTCGCGGCCGAGGAGATCCGCTACATCCTCGGTCACTCCGGGGCGAAGGCCCTGGTCGTGGACGCGGGCCTGCACGGGTCGGTGGCGCCGCTCGCGGGCTCGTTGCCGCAGGTCGTGACCGTCCCCGCGGTCGGCGCGGAGCCCGATCCCGCGGTGGGTGGCGTGGCCTACGCGGAACTGCTGGCGCGCGGCTCGGACGAGCCGCTCCCCTGGGGCGTGGACGACGAGAACACCGCCATCTCGATCAACTACACGTCCGGGACGACGGGACGCCCGAAAGGCGTCGTGTACACGCACCGGGGGGCATATCTGAACGCGCTCGGCGAGGTCGTCCATTCGCGGCATTCCTCCGCCAGCGTGTACCTGTGGACGCTGCCGATGTTCCACTGCAACGGCTGGTGCACGCCGTGGGCGCTCACCGCGGTCGGCGGGACGCAGGTGTGCCTGCGCGCCGTCGTCGCCGGTGAGGTGTGGCGGCTCATCGACGTCGAGGGCGTCACGCATCTCAACGGCGCCCCGACGGTCCTGGTGACGATCGCGAACGCGGCGCAGGCGCATCCGCTGGAGCGGCCGTTGACCGTGACGACGGCGGGCGCGCCGCCCTCCCCGACGATCATCGCGCAGATGGAGGGACTCGGCGCGGACATCGTGCACGTGTACGGGCTGACCGAGACCTACGGGCCGTACTCGGTGTGCGAACCGCAGCCCGGCTGGCCCGAGCTGCCGGCGTCCGACCGGGCCCGGCTGCTGGCCCGGCAGGGCGTCGGCATGATCCAGACGGACGGTCTGCGCGTCGTCGACGACGACATGAACGACGTTCCCGCGGACGGTGAGACGCTCGGCGAGATCGTCATGCGGGGCAACAACGTGATGAAGGGCTACCACCGGGACGGGGAGGCGACCGCGCACGCGTTCCGGGGCGGCTGGTTCCACTCCGGTGACCTCGGCGTCCGCCACCCGGACGGCTACATCGAGTTGCGCGACCGGTCCAAGGACATCATCATCTCCGGCGGCGAGAACATCTCCACGGTGGAGGTGGAACGGGCGATCGACTCGCATCCGGCGGTGCTGGAGGTCGCCGTCGTCGCGATACCGAACGACACGTGGGGCGAGCGTCCCAAGGCGTTCGTGGTGCTCCGCGACGGGCAGGCCGTGACGGAGGCCGACCTGGTCGAGCATGTTCGCCGGAGCCTCGCCCGCTTCAAGGCGCCCGACGCGGTGGAGTTCGTGGCGGCGTTGCCGAAGACGTCGACCGGGAAGGTCCAGAAGTTCCAGCTGCGCGAGAAGGAATGGGCGGGACGCGAACGCCGGATCCTGTGAGGTCCGGTGGTTACGGGGAAGTGTTCCGAGAACGGGGGCCGTGCCGCTGTTGAGCCGAAAGGGGAGCGGGATGTCGCCCACCGGTGAACCGACCGGGAACGTACTGATCGTAGGAGCGGGTCCCACCGGGCTCCTGCTGGCAGGTGATCTGGCCGCGGCCGGGATCGGCTGTACCGTGCTGGAACGCCGCGAGAAGGTGACGAGCAACCTGACACGGGCGTTCGCCGTCCACGCGCGGACGCTGGAGCTGCTCGACGCGCGGGGCCTCGCGGACGACCTCACCGAGGCGGGCGAGCCCGTCAGCGAGCTGAGGCTGCTCGGGCGGAACGCCGTCGACCTGTCCAGGCTGCCGAGCCGGTTCCCGTACCTGCTGGTCGTGCCGCAGTACGAGACGGAACGCGTCCTCAGGCGACGGGCCCTGGACGCGGGCGCGGAGATCGTTCACGGTGCGGAGGTCGTCGGGCTCCGCCAGGACGCGGCGGGTGTCGACGTCGACGTCCGCGATCCGGACGGTGGGACGCGCACCCGCCGCGCCTCCTACGTCGTCGGCGCCGACGGGGTCCGCAGCACCGTCCGGCGCCTGCTCGGGGTGCCGTTTCCCGGTCAGGCGGCGGTACGGTCGATGATGCTCGCCGACGTCCGGTTGCGGGACGCGCCCGAGGACGTCCTCACCGTCGACTCGTCCGGTGACGCGTTCGCGTTCCTGGCGCCGTTCGGGGACGGCTGGTACCGGGTGATCGCGTGGAACCGCCGTCACCAGGCGTCCGACTCCGAGCCCGTCGACTTCGACGAGTTGCGGGAGGTGACGCGGCGTGCCCTCGGCACCGACCACGGCATGCACGAACCGCGCTGGACGTCCCGGTTCCACAGCGACGAACGGCAGGTGCCGAGGTACCGGGTGGGCCGGGTGTTCCTCGCGGGCGACGCCGCGCACGTCCACTCCCCGGCGGGCGGGCAGGGCATGAACACCGGGTTGCAGGACGCCGCGAACCTCGGGTGGAAGCTGGCCGCGGAGCTGTGGGGCTGGGCGCCGTCCTGGCTGCTCGACAGCTACCACGAGGAGCGGCACCCGGTCGGGCGGCTCGTCGTGCGCGGCAGCGGCGCGCTTCTGCGGTTCGCCCTCCTGGAGCAGCCGTGGCTGCGCAGGGCCCGCAGCGTGGGCCTGTGGACGGCGACGCACGCCCGGCCGGTGGCGCGGCGGTTCGCGGGCGCCGTCTCCGGCATCGACCTGGCCTACCCGGCGCCGCGCGGCGCGCATCGCCTCACCGGACGGCGCGCCCCGGACGTCCCGCTCGGCGGGAGCCCGGGGCGGCTGTACGCGCTGCTTCGCGACGGGCTGTTCGTGCTGGTCGTCGGGGCGAACGATCCGGCGGTGACCTATCTGGCGACGAAACTGTGGGCCGGACGCGTGCACTGCGCCCTCGCCGGCGGCGCGACCCGCACGACGGCGCTGGTCCGCCCGGACGGTCACATCGCGTGGGCGACGGACGAGACCGCACCCGACCGGCGGGCCGCCGCGATCCGCGACGCGCTCGGCCGGTGGTGCGGGCCGCCCGCGGACCGCGCCGTCCACGAACCGCGGCACGTCGAGAACGTGATCGGCGACGGCCGCCCCCCGAATGAGCGCAGGCCCTGACCCATGACGACGGGGCCTGGTCGCCGTGGGCGACCAGGTCCCGTCGTCATGCGGGCCGTTCGGCCGGTCAGTAGCGGCGTTCCTCGCGGCCGTAGCCGAGTTCCTCGGCCACGTCGGCGACGTTCTCGTACTCGCGTTTCGGGAGCGTCCGGAGCTGCTCGACGGCCTCGTCGGGCGCGCCTCCCTCGGCGGCGTGTCTGACCAGTTCGTTCGGGCGTGCCGGATACCGGACGCCGGTCAGCAGCCGGGCCAGGGCGCTGCGGCCCTCGACGTCCTGCGCGCTCATCCCGGGTGGTGAACCCTCCCGGTTCCCGGCGGACGACCCGGTCGGGTTCGCGGGGTGGTCGTCGGAGAACGGCTCGGTCTCCTTGAACTCCTCGGCGTGGGTGGGATGGCCGCCGCTGACCATGCCGTGCGTCTCGCGGCTCAGCTCCTCGTCCACCTTGGCGCCGTGCTTGTCGCTCTTGTCTGGCATCGTTTCGTCCTCCCGCGCGTCCTTCCGTGCCGGTGAGCGAAACGTTCCCGGGCGGGTGCGCCCAAACATGGGAGCCGCCCGGCCGGCCCTGCCCGGACGCGTCCGTTCAGGACTGCGACAGGCGCATCATCCGCAGGACGCGGCGGACCAGCGAGGTCGACTCGTCCTCGGCGGAACCGTTCCGCTCCGGCTTCTCGTCCGCGGCGCCGGCCGGGACGGGAGCCGGGTCGTCCGCCAGCTCGTAGGTGACCGGCAGCGACCGCAGGCCTCGCATGAGGGGGGACGAGCGCCACGGAAGCTGGTCGGCGGGCAGCGCGAGCCGCAGCCCGGAGAACCGGTCGAACAGCCGCTCCACCGCGATCGTCGTGATCGTGGTGGCGAGTTCGCGGCCGAGGCAGGCGTGCGGGCCCGCGCCCCACGCCAGGTGCGCGCGGGAGCTGTAGATCGAGTCGGGCGCGGAGGTCCGGGTGAACGCCGGGTCCAGGTGCGCGGCGGCGGGCGACACCAGGACGGGGTCGCCGGCCGCGATCTGGAACCGGCCGAGGCGCACGTCCGACCGCGCCCACCGGAACGCCAGGTTCGCCATCGGCGGGTTCGCGGCCGCCGCCCGGTTGATCGCCTCCTGGATCATGCCCGCCGACATGCTGTCGCGGGCGCCGGTCCCGCCGATCAGGATCTCGGTGATGGTGTTGCAGATCAGCGTTCCGGTCACATCGCCGACGAGGCCCGTCATCATCGCCATCTCGCGGGTCAGCTCCGCGGCGGTCAGGTCGGGCACGGCGGCCAGCATGAACGACGGCAGATCCTGTCCCGGGACGGTCGTCCGGTCCGCGCACACGCCCGCGACCCGGGCGACGAGGCGCTCCGACGCCTCGTGCGCGTCGGGTCCGGCGTCCAGGATCCGCCACAGGTCGATGATCAGCTCGTCGTCGCCGTCCGCGCCCTCGCCGAGCAGCCGCCCGATGACCATCAGCGGGAGCGGTCGGGCGTACTGCGCCGACAGGTCGGCCCCGCCGGTGCGTCCGCCCTCCGCCATGACCGTGATCAGCTCGTCGGCGTACCGGCGGACGGCCCGCTCCAGCTCCTTGGCCTCGTCCCGGGCGCGGTTCTGGAACGGGCGCAGGGCCGCGCTCCAGGCGCCGCGCAGCCGGGTGGAGTCGGCGCCGTCGCGGAACGCCGAGCTGTCGGACTCGACCACCGGCAGCATCGGCCAGTCCGCGGGGACGGCGCCCTCCCGGTAGGCGCGCCAGTTGTCGACCCTTCTGCTCCAGATCCCCCGGGTGTCGCGCAGCACGTCGAGGGTCTGCGAGTAGCCGATGACGAGCCACGACGGCACCCCGAGCACGTCCACCGGCGCCACCGGGCCGTACTCCTCGCGCAGACGCTCGAAGAAGGCGGCGGGACGGGACTCGTAGTCGCGGTTCAACAGCGGCTGGACGGCGAGCGCCTCCAGCGGCGGATGACCGGGCTCTGCCTGGGGTTTCTGCGGATCCACGGGCACAAACCCTAGGAGAGATCGACCATTGTCGGCCGGTTTATTCGGAATTCCCCGTGATGATCTTCACTGCGTGCGCGGATGGCCACGCTCCGCGGGGTATGTGAGGCTAGGGGTGCCCTACAAGAGCTGGAGGTCCGCATGACCGACTCGTCAGGAGAACCCGAGCACGGCGAGGACGACGTGAAGCGCAAGTTCCGGGAGGCCCTGGAACGCAAGCGCGAAGAGGCGGGCAAGAACGACGGCAAGTCCGGCAAGGGCGGCTCCAAGGTGCGCGGCACGCACGGTCGTGCCGACCACCAGCGGCAGTTTCGCCGGAAGAGCGGCTGACCCCGGCACGGTCCGCCGCCACGACCCGAGACCCCCGCGCGACGGGCGCGGGGGTCGACCCGTCCCGGCTCAGGTGTTGTACAGCCCCTTCGCGTAGGTCTCCTCGGCGTAGTAACGCTCCAACTCCTCGAGGCTCTGCTCGACGCGCTGGATGTCCTTGATGAGGCGGGCGTGGGAGGGCAGCGCGTCCGGCTCCCAGGTGTCCGGCTTCCACAGCTTCGAGCGCATCAGCGCCTTGGCGCAGTGGAAGAAGATCTGGTCGATCTCGACGATCAGGGCGAGCGCCGGACGATGCCCCTGGACGATCATCTCGTCGAAGAACGGCGCGTCCCGCACGAGCGTGGCCCTGCCGTTGATCCGCAGGGTCTCGCCGCGCCCCGGGATCAGGAACAGCAGCCCCACGTGCGGGTTGCTCAGGATGTTCAGGAACCCGTCGGCGCGACGGTTGCCGGGCCGGTCGGGGATCGCGATCGTCGTGTCATCGATGACGTGGACGAACCCGGGCGGGTCGCCCTTCGGCGAGACGTCGCAATTCCCCTCGGCGTCGCTCGTGGCGATGAGGCAGAACGGCGTGTGGGCGAGCCAGTCCCGGTCGCGGGCGTGCAGCCGGAGGCGCTCCTTCTTGACGGCCCGTGGCATCGGCGCGCCGAGGATCTCGCGCAGCTCTTCCGCGGAGGCGATCGCGGTGACGTCGGGGGCGACCGTCATCGCCACTCCTTTCGCCGGAGATGGGAAGCTCAGCGTAACTCGGCGATCTTCGGCCGTTCGGCGCCGGGGCACGCCGGTGGCCGTGCCGTGGTCTTCCGCGCCGACCACGACACGGCCGCCGGACCGCCGCGCCGGGGACGCCCGGCGCGCCTCGGGCACCCGGAGGAAGAGCGCGGCGGCATCTTCGATGGGGTCGTCCGTCCGGACGGCCCCGCCCCCGTCACTCAATACAGACCCGCGACCCGGAGGAAACTCATCGCTCCGGGCGGGGGATCTCGATGACGCTGTGGGACGAGCCGTCGGCGCGGCTCGACCTGCGCGGCGAGCGGGCGCTGGTGGAGGACGCGGCGTGGTCGACGTTGACGATGGGCGCGGTGGCAGGTTGCGGGGCCGTACCGCTGCCGGCCGTTCTCCGGGCGACCGTGTTCCGGGGCGACGCCGGTGGTTCAGCCGTGGCGGGCGTCGCGGTCGGCGGCCCGGCGTGCCTCCCGGGCGGCCTCCCGTGCCTCCCGGGCGGCCACCTCGGCGCGGGCCCGGTTCTCCTCGGCGCGTTCCGCGCGGCGGGTGGCCGCGTCCCGTTCGGCGAGGGCCCGCTCCAGTTCGTGGCGGAGGCGGCCCACCCTGGCGGACGCCTCCGCGGCCTCCCACCTCGCCGTGTCCGCGCGCCCCTCGCGTTCGGAGAGCTTCCGGTCGGCCTCCTCGGCCCGCCGCCGCAGGGTCTCGGCCCGCCGAGCCCGGGCCGCGCTCGTCCGGGTGACATTCGACACGGCCCGCTCGGGGGCCGCCTTCTTCTTTCGCTTCTTGTCCGCGGGCGGCTTCTCTTCGGGTTCGGGCGCCGTCCGTGGCCTCTCTTCCTGCCGTGTCATGGGGAAGCCGGCCGGGACGAAACCGGTGTGGCTGCGCGGCCGGGCCAGCCGTCCCGCCCGTACCTCGTCGGCGATCCCGGCGTCCACGGTGGCGCCCTGCAGGGTGTCCTCCACCTCCCGGACGGCCTGTTCGCGCAGCGGGGTGCCCGCGTCCGCCGCGAGGTCGCCCGCCGTCCGCACCAGCGCCCCCACCAGCCGGGCCCGGCGCTGTTCCAGATCGCCGAGCCCGCCGCCCGACCCCCACGCCGCGCGGATCTCGTCGCCGACGTCCAGCAGCCGCCCGAGGTCGTCGGCGGCCGAGCGGGCGAGCAGGTTCACCGCCCACGCCGACAGCGTCGGCCGCCGCAGCGCGCCGACGCGTTTGGCGAGCGGCGCGTCGCCCGCCGCCTTCGCGTCCTCGACCAGCCGCTTGCGCGTCGCCACGAACTCGGCGGGCCGGACGCCGTAGAGCTCGTCGGCCGCACTGGAGAAGTCCACGACCGGATCCCTACCCCGGCCGGACGCGGAACCAGCAGGTCGGGCGGGTCTCGACGGAACGCGTCCGGTTCCGTCGTCCCTGTCAGCGGGTGTCGAGGAACCGGTCCAGGACCCGGGTGCCGAACGCGAGGGCGTCCAGCGGGACGCGTTCGTCCACCCCGTGGAACATCCCGAGGTAGTCGAGGTCCGGGCCGAGCAGCAGCGGGGCGAAACCGAAGCTCGTGATCCCGATGTCGTGGAACGCCTTGGCGTCGGTGCCGCCCGCCATCACGTAGGGGACGGGACGGGCGAGCGGGTCCTCGGCGCGCAGGGAGTCGGCGAGCGCGGCGAAGGTGGGGCCCGCCGGGTCCGCGATCGGGGCCTCCTCGTAGTTGATGAACTCGCGGGTCACCTTCGGGCCGAGGAGCCGGTCGACCGTGGCGAGGAACTCCGCGCCGGTGCCGGGCAGGTACCGGCCGTCGACCTCGGCGGTCGCCGTCCCGGGCACGACGTTGACCTTGTATCCGGCGGCGAGCCGCGTCGGGTTCGCCGAGTTGCGGATCGTGCCGGTGAACAGGCGGCCGACACCGCCGAGGCGCGCGGCCTCCGCGTCCAGACGGTCGTGGTCGATGGTGGTGCCGAGCGCGTCCGCCAGGCCGTCCAGCAGGGCCCGGACACCCGAGGTCAGCCGGACGGGCCAGGTGTGCGCGGCGAGGCGCGACACCGCGTGCGCCAGCTCCGCGACGGCGTTGTCGGGCGCCGGTTTCGACCCGTGCCCGGCGGTGCCACGCGCCGTCAACCTCATCCACATGGTGCCCCGCTCACCGGTCGCGATCGGGTAGATCCGCGTTCCGCCCGCGTCCACGCTGAACCCGCCCGACTCGCTGATCGCCTCCGTGCAGCCCTCGAAGAACGCGCGGTGCTCGCGGGCGACGTAGCGGGAGCCGAAGTCGCCGGTGCACTCCTCATCCGCCAGGAACGCCAGCACCAGGTCACCGCGGGTGCGCCGTCCCTCGCGCAGCCGCCGCCGGACGGTCGCCAGGGTCATCGCGAGGCTGCCCTTCATGTCGACCGCGCCGCGCCCCCACACGCACCCGTCGCGCACCTCGCCGGAGAACGGCGGGACGGCCCACTCCGCCGGATCGGCGGGCACCACGTCGAGATGCCCGTGGATCAGGAACGCCGGAGCGGACGGATCCGTGCCCGGGACCCGGGCCAGCACGCTCGCCCGGCCCGGCGCCGATTCCACGATCGTCGACCGGACGCCCACCTCGTCCAGGAGCCCCGCGACGTACTCGGCGGCGGGCCGCTCCGGGTGGGCCACCCCCTCACCACGGTTCGTGGTGTCGAACCGGATGAGCTCGGCGCAGATCCGCCCCACCTCGTCCGCGGAGGTGGGCGTCGCCGCCGTGAGTTGTCCGGACGCCGTGGACTTGAGCGGATCGTCGCGCATCTTCCCCCCGTCGGTTTCCCTTCGTGCCAAAGGTTTTATCTTCTTTCGCCGCCGGACGCCGTCAAGGACGAGGGCGAACGTCTCGATCTGGTTTCGACTCCGTCAGCGCCGTAGTCGTGTGGTCACCGTGAGTATCCGGTGGCAGCAATCTAGGTGAGGCAGTCGACGGTGTGCGGCGGGGGAGGGGTATGGCGGGCCAGAAGGGCGTTGGGCGGGGCCTTCGTGTCGGGGGCGGTGGACTCGCCCTGGTGGTGGCGTTGCTGGGATTGCCGGGGTGTGGGGGGAACGAGGCCGGGGCGAGTGCGGGCATGTTCACGGTGGGGCATCCCGAGCCCGACCATCTCGTGCCCGCCGACACCACGAGCAGCTACTCCTTCGACGTGATCAGTGAGCTGTTCGACAACCTGATGACGCTGGACGCGGGCGGTAGGGCCGTTCCGTTGGCCGCCGAGTCCGTCACCTCCACCGACCAGAAGGTCTGGACGATCAAGGTGAGGTCGGGGCGACGGTTCCACAACGGGGAGGAGGTGACCGCGCGGAGCTTCGCCGACGCGTGGAACAACGCGGCCTACGGGCCCAGGGGAATGGCCGCCAACGCCTACTTCTCGTACATCGACGGGTACGAGGCGATGAACCGCGGGAACGCCGCGAAGGCGCTTTCCGGGGTGGAGGTCATCGGTCCGTACCTGTTGAAGGTGACATTGGACGAGCCGTTCGGCCAGTTCCCGCTGCTGCTCACCTATCCGGCGTATGCGCCGATGCCGAAGGCCGGGTTGCGGGATCCGAAGGCGTTCGACGACCATCCGATCGGCAACGGCCCGTACATGATGGACGGCGACTGGGAACGCAACAGGGAGATCAAACTCGTCGCGTTTCCCGGGTACGCCGGGCCGCGCGAACCCCGGAACAAGGGGGTGACGTGGAAGAGCTACTCCAGCGCCGACACCGCCTACACCGATCTGCGGGCCGGGCGGATCGACGTGCTCCAGACGATTCCGTCCGCCAAGGTCCCCGAGGCGAAGCGGCTTCTCGGCGACCGGTTCCTGACCCGCAGGACCGGCACGATCGACTATCTCGGCTTCCCGTTGTGGGACGAGCGGTTCGCCGACGCGAACCTGCGCAAGGCCATCTCGATGGCCATCGACAGGGAAGGCATCGACAAGGCCGTCTACAACGGCGACTTCTTCCCCGCCGATTCGCTGCTTCCCGCCATCGTCGACGGGCACCGGCCGAACGCGTGCGGCGAACTGTGCACGTACAACCCGGGTAAGGCGCGGTCGCTGTTCACCAAGGCGGGCGGGTTCAGCGGCACCCTGGAGCTGTATTTCTCCAACGCGCAGCCGACGTACGCCCAGTGGATGCGGATCGTGGCGAACTCCCTGCGCGACACCCTCGGCATCAAGGACATCCGGTTCCGCCAGGTGCCCGCGTCCGACTACTTCTCCATACTGCGCCAACGTAAGGAGAAGGGCCCGTACCGGCAGAACTGGGAGGCCGACTATCCGAGCCCGCAGAACTATCTGGAGAACATGCTGGGCTCGGACAACAACCGGATGGGCTGGACGAACAGGGAGTTCGACGACCTCATCGCCAAGGCCAAACGGGCGGCCGACCAGCGGGAGGCCATCGGGTACTACCACCGCGCCGAGGACATCGCCCTCCGCGAGATGCCCCTGGTCCCGCTGTGGACGTGGGCGGGGCAGAGCGGCCGGTCGCGGAACGTCGACAATGTGACGATCACCCCGTACGCGACGGGCCTGATCGCCACCGAAGTGACGGTGAAATAGCCGACGATGTGGCGATTCGTCCTCCGGCGGCTTCTTCAGGCGGTCCCGGTCTTCTTCGGCACGACGCTGCTCGTCTACGCGATGGTGTTCGCGCTGCCCGGTGACCCGATCCAGGCGCTCGCCGGGGACAAGCCCGTCCCGGAGAACGTCCTGCGGACGCTGCGCGACAGGTACAACCTGGACGATCCGCTGCTGGTGCAGTACGCGAAGTACATGGCGGGCCTCGCGCGAGGCGATCTCGGGGAGAACTACACCGGCCAGAGCGTGGCGGAGATGCTCGGCGGACGTTGGGCGGTGACCGCGCGGCTCGCGATCACCGCCTGGATCTTCGAGCTCGCGGTCGGGATCGCGCTCGGAGTGTGGGCGGGCCTGCGGCGCGGGAGATTCGCCGACACCCTCGTCCTCGGCGGGACGACGCTGGTCATCGCGGTTCCGGTGTTCGTGCTCGGCTACACCGCCCAGCTCCTCCTCGGTGTTCGTTGGCACCTCCTCCCGACGGCCGGGACCGACGACGGCTGGCCGGTGAGCTACCTGCTCCCGGGCATCGTGCTGGGGTCGCTCGGCCTGTCGTACGTGGCACGCCTGACCCGGACGAGCCTGGCGGAGAACCTGCGCGCCGACTATGTCCGCACGGCCACCGCCAAAGGACTGTCCCGGGCGCGGGTCGTCGGGCGGCACGCGCTGCGCAACTCGCTGATCCCCGTCGTCACCTACCTCGGCGTCGACCTCGGCAACCTCATGGGCGGCGCGATCGTCACCGAGGGGATCTTCAACCTGCCCGGCGTCGGACAGCAGGTGTTCCAGTCGATCCAGCTCAAGGAGGGGCCGGTGGTGGTCGGCGCCGTCACCGTCCTCGTGCTGATCTTCCTCGCGGTGAACCTGCTCGTGGACGTCCTGTACGGGGTGCTCGACCCGCGGATCAGGTACGAGTGATGAGACGGGCCTCGTTGTGGGACGACGCGTGGCACGACCTGCGGTGCCGCTGGGTCTTCTGGGGGTCGGTGGCGGTCCTCGCCCTGGTGACGGCGATGGCGGCGGTACCGGCGCTGTTCACCGACCGGGCCGCCAACGCGGGCTGTGACCCGAACGACGCGGGGCTCGGCCCGTCCGGCCGTCACTGGTTCGGCACCGACCTCGCGGGCTGCGACTACTACGCGCACGTGGTGCACGGCGCCCGGCCGACGCTGCTGATCGGCGTCGCCGTCACGGTGTGCGCGCTGCTCATCGCGGTCGTGTTCGGAACGCTCGCGGGCTACCACGGCGGCGTTGTGGACGCGTTGATCGCGCGGCTCACCGACGTGTTCTTCGGACTGCCGTTCGTGCTCGGCGCCACGGTCGTCCTCGTCGCGTTCCCGGGGCACGGGATCGGGGCGATGACGCTGGTGCTGGTGCTGCTCGGCTGGACGACGATGGTCCGCGTCATGCGGGGGCAGGTCATCGCCGTCCGCGACACGGGCTATGTGCGGGCGGCGCGGCTGCTCGGCGCGTCCGACGGCCGGATCATGACCCGGCACGTCCTGCCGAACGCGATCGCCCCGGTGGTCGTCGTCGCCACCCTCAACGTCGGCAACGTGATCGTGGGGGAGGCGACGCTGGACTTCCTCGGCGTCGGCCTCCAGTACCCGGAGGTGTCCTGGGGGCTCCAGCTCGGACAGGCGAAGGACTCCTTCCTCGACCATCCCCACCTGCTGGCCTTCCCGGCCGTGTTCCTGTCGGCGACGGTGCTGAGCTTCCTGATGCTCGGCGACGCCGTCCGCGACGCACTCGACCCCAGGCTGCGGTGACGCCATGACGACGAACGACCCGGCGGTCCCCGCGCCGCGCCCGGAAGCGCCGCTCCTGCAGGTGGCCGACCTGCACGTCCGGTTCCGGGTCCGGGGCCGGGACGTCCGCGCGGTGAACGGCCTCTCCTACACCCTCGCGGAGGGGGAGACGGTCGCGATCCTCGGCGAGTCGGGATCGGGCAAGAGCGTCGCCGCGCAGGCCGTCATGGGCCTTCTCGACTCCCCGCCCGCGCAGGTCGACCGCGGGTCGGTGCGGCTGCGCGGCGCGGAACTGCTCGGCCTTCCGGAACGCCGCCGCCGCGCCTACCGCGGCGAACACCTCTCGATGATCTTCCAGGACGCGTCGACGGCGCTGAACCCGGTGTTCACCGTCGGCGACCAGCTCGCCGAGATGTACCGGGTGCACCGCGGCCTCGGCCGCCGGGCGGCGCGGGACAGGGCCGTCGAGCTGATGGAGCGGGTGCGGATCCCGTCCGCCGGGCGTCGGCTCGGCGACCATCCGCACCGGTTCTCCGGCGGTATGCGCCAACGCGTCATGATCGCGATGGCGCTGGCGCTGGAGCCGGACGTGCTGATCGCCGACGAGCCGACCACCGCGCTCGACGTGACCGTGCAGGCGCAGATCATGCGGCTGCTCGCCGCGCTGCGGGACGAGCTGAACATGGGCCTGGTCCTCATCACCCACGACCTCGGCGTCGTCGCCGGGGTCGCCGACCGGATCGTCGTCATGTACGCGGGGTCGGTCGCCGAACGGTCACCGGTCCGCGACCTGTACGCGCGGCCCGCCCACCCGTACACCCGGGGGCTGCTGGCCTCGGTTCCACGGCTCGGCCCGCGGCTCGGTTCGCGCAGGGCGCCGCTCGTCCCGATCGCCGGCGCGCCGCCCGATCCGGCGGCGCTGCCGTCCGGCTGCCCGTTCCGGCCGCGCTGCGCCCGCGCCGAGGCGGTCTGCGCGGCCGAGGCGCCGCCGCTCGTCACCGTCGCGCCGGGGCACGACTCCGCCTGCCACTTCGCCGAGGAGGTGCACGGTGCCGGAACCGGGTGAGGAGCCGATCCTGCGGGCGCAGGGCCTCGTCAAGCACTATCCGGTGACGCGCGGTGTGCTGGTCAGACGCGCGGTCGGGCAGGTCAAAGCCGTCGACGGCGTCGACCTGGAGCTGCGCCGCGGCGAGACACTCGGCGTCGTCGGCGAGTCCGGGTGCGGGAAGTCGACGCTGGCGCGGCTGCTGCTCGCCGACGAACGTCCCACGGCCGGGACGGTCCACTTCGACGGCCGGGACATCTTCGCGATGCGCGGCCCCGAACTGCGGGCCCTGCGCCGCCGCGTCCAGATCGTCCTCCAGGACCCGTACTCGTCCCTCGACCCGCGCATGACCGTCGGCGACATCGTCGCGGAGCCGTTCGCGATCCATCCGGAAGTCGTGCCGAGAGGGGAGCGGCGGCGCCGCGTCCGGGAACTGCTGGAGATCGTCGGTCTGGGCCCCGACGCCCTCGACCGGTACCCGCACCAGTTCTCCGGCGGCCAGCGGCAGCGCGTCGGGATCGCCCGGGCGCTCGCGCCGCGTCCCGACGTCATCGTGTGCGACGAGCCGGTGTCGGCGCTGGACGTGTCCGTCCGGGCGCAGGTGATGAACCTGCTCGCCGACCTGCAACGGGAACTCGGGCTCGCATACGTGTTCATCGCGCACGACCTGGCCGCCGTCCGGCACATCTCCGACCGCGTCGCCGTCATGTACCTCGGCAAGATCGTCGAGACCGGCGACGAGGCCCGGATCTACGAGCGTCCCACCCACCCGTACACGCGGGCGCTGCTGTCGGCCGTCCCGGTGCCCGACCCCGACGCGCCCGCCTGGACGCGGCGGACCCTCCTGGACGGGGAGCCGCCGTCGCCGCTGGACCCACCGTCCGGCTGCCGGTTCCGGACACGCTGCCCGCAGGCCCGGGACGTCTGCGCCGAACGGGAACCCGCGCTTGAGGCGCGCCCCGGCTCCGACCACCCGAGCGCCTGCCACTTCGCGGCGGAAGAGGCCCTCCCGGACCCCACGTGAAGGCGTCGACGTGATGGGCGTCGGCGTGATGGGCAACGCGGCGGCGGCTTCCGTAGGGTGGGGCCATGGCACGCAAGGGCAGGCGCGGACCCCGGGCGAACCTGTACCCGATCGACGCGGGCGAGGCCGAGCTGCTCCGGGACGCCGACCGCGACGGCGGCTGGATGCTGCTGGTCGGCGGCGTGCCGCAGTCGTACGTCGACCTGTCCGACCCCACCTACCTCGACTTCGAGTACATGCGGCTGATGGGCGACGTCGTCGACTCCCTCGGCGTGGACGGTCAGGCGTTCGACGCGGTCCACATCGGAGGCGCGGGCTGCACGCTGGCCCGCTACATCGCCGCGACCCGGCCGGGGTCCCGGCAGGTGGTGCTGGAGCCGGACGCGGGGCTGGTGCGGCTCGTCCGGGAGCAACTGCCGGTCAAGGACGTGCCGGGCCTGCGGATCCGCGTCACCGACGGACGCGCCGGTGTCGCGGCCCTCGCCGACGACGCCGACGACCTCGTCGTGATGGACGCGTTCGCCGAGGCGTCGATGCCGCCCGACCTCGCGACCCGCGAGTTCGTCGTGGACGCGGCGCGGGTGCTGCGTCCCCACGGCGTCTACCTGGTCAACGTCGCCGACGGGTTCCGGTTGCCGTTCGCCCGCCGCGTCGCCGCCACCGTCCGGTCGGTGTTCCGGCACACGCTGCTGATGGGCGACCCGGGCGTGCTGCGCGGCCGCCGGTTCGGCAACCTCATCGTGGCCGGGTCGCGTGAACCGCTCCCGGTGGACGTGCTGCGGCGTCGCGCGGCGGGCGGCGCCGTCCGGGCCCGGCTCCTCGACGGCGGTGACCTCGCCGCGTTCAGCGCCGGCGCGGCGCCCCTGCGCGACGGCGAGGAGATCGTCGCGCCGGTCCCGCCGCCGCAGGTCTTCGGGAAGGCCTGAGGCCCCCGAATCCGCCTACCGTTCCGTATCGGCCGCACGCGCCCCGGCCATGTCCCATAATCGAGCGATGGAGTCGTCCACCCGAATTCTGATCCTCGGCATGGATTCGTCGGGGAGGGTACTCCAGTTCGACCGCAATGCCGCGGCCGTTCTGTCCCCGGACGGGAACGGTCTGCTGGGCGCGCACCTGGACGAGATCATCCCGGGCGCGCGGGAACCGCTGCTGGGGGCGTTGAAGGCCGGGCGGGAACGCACCACCATGCTCGCCATGGAGACCGCGTCCGGCGGGATGCTCGACGCGGTCGTCACCGTCCACCCGCTGAGCGGCTCCGCGCCCGAGATCGCGGCGCTCGCCGTCGTCCGGGTGCCGGTGCCCCTCGTCGACCGGTTCGTCGACCCCGCCGTCATCCGCAGGGCCCTGCTGGACGACGCGCTCCCGCGCATCGGCTCCACCCTCGACCTGGAGATGCTGGCGCGCGGCCTGATGGACGTCCTGGTCCCGCACTTCTGCAACTCCGGCGGCCTGCTCCTGCTGGAGAGCCACCTCGACGCCGACGAGCAGCCGGACGGTCCGGACGGCCCGCAGCTGCGCCGGATGGCCATCGGTTTCGACGACGACGACCCGGCGTGGGACGCGACGTTCCCCACCGGCGAGTCCGTCGTGTACCCGCCCGGCACCCCGTACGCGCAGTGCATCGCCTCCGGGGAGCCGGTGCTGCGCGCCCTCGGCGGCGACGGCGCGGCGGCCCTCGCCGCCGACCTGCGCCGCCCGCCGGTCGGCGACCTGCTGAAGGGCGCCTCGATGCTGCTGCTGCCGATCACGTCGGCGGCGGGCGTCCTCGGCTTCTTCGTCTGCACGCGCACCGTCGCGCACCGCCCGTTCGACGCCTACGACGTCGAGATCGGGATGGAGTTCGCGAACCGCGCGTCCATCTTCGTCGAGAGCGCCCGGCAGTACTCACGGGAGCGTGCCACCGCGCTCACCCTCCAGCGCAGCCTGCTGCCGACGGGCCTGTCGGCGCCGTCGCCGGTCGAGGTGCACCACCGGTACCTGCCGGGCAGCCGCCTCATCGAGGTCGGCGGCGACTGGTACGAGTCGATCGCGCTGCCCGGCGCCCGGGTCGCGCTCGTCGTCGGCGACGTCGCCGGGCACGGCGTCAAGGCCGCCGTCACGATGGGCAGGCTCCGCACCGCCATCCACACCCTCGCCGGGCTGGAGCTGCCGCCCGCGGAGGCGCTGGAACGGCTCGACTCGCTGATGCGCACCCTCGGCGAACGCGAACCGCACTTCGCGACCTGCGCCTATGTCGTCTACGACGCGGTCAGCGGACGGTGCGAGGTCGCCAGCGCGGGGCATCTGCCGCCGCTGCTCGCCCCGCCCGGCACGGAACCGGAGTACCTGCCGGTGCCGCCCGCGCCGCCGCTCGGCGTCGGCGGTGACGGACCCATCGTCAGCCGCGAGTTCACCGTCGAGGACGGCACCCTGCTGTTCCTGTACACCGACGGTCTGGGGGAGAACCGGGCCCGCGACATCGACGACGGCCTCGCCCGCCTGCGCGGCGTGTTCGGAGGCGGCGGCGCCCGATCGCTGGACGACCTGTGCCAGGCGGCCCTCGACGGCGTCTACGACGACGAGCACCGCGACGACATCGCGATGCTCGTGGCGCGCCTGGCCCGCATCCCCGCCGACCGGCACGCCACCTGGGAACTGCCCGCCGAGCCCGCCGCCGTCCGCCGGGCCCGGGGACTCGTCCGCGACCGACTCTCCCGGTGGGGCCTGGACGACCTGGCCCACCCGACCATGCTGCTGGCGTCCGAACTCGTCACCAACGCGATCCAGCACGCGGGCGGGCGGATCAGGCTGCGGCTCATCCGGGAGGGCGGCCTGGTCTGCGAGGTCTTCGACTCCTCCGACGGCCGTCCCCGCGTCCGCCACCGCGAGGACGGCGACATGAAGGAGTCGGGCCGCGGCCTCCACGTCGTCGGACGCCTCGCCCAGCGGTGGGGCGTGCGCCGCACCGCCGAGGGCAAGGTCGTCTGGTGCGAACAGGAACTGCCCCGGTCCCGGATGAACTGACGCCTTCCGCCGGCCCGGTCACGGCTCGTCGCGGCGGACGACGACCAGCGCGACGTCGTCCTCCCGGTGGCCGAACTCGGCGATGATCCGGTCGCCGTACCGTTCCAGTTCGTCGTCCACGTCCGCCGCCACGGTCCGCAGCCGCTCCAGGTTGTCGGCGAGCGGGATGCCGCGGTCCTCGACCAGCCCGTCCGTGAGAAGGACGATGGTCCCGCCGGGCGGCACGCGGGCCTCCTCGACCGCCACGCCGTCACCGAAGCCCGGTTCGCGCGGAAAACCGAGCAGGAGACCACCGCCGCGGCCGTAGCGGGCCTGCCCGTCGGAAATGTGCAGCGGGGGAAGGTGCCCCGCGGTGGCGATGTGCGCGGCGCCGCCCCGGGGATCCAGCGTCATCACGGACATGGTGACCGTCTGGTCGTCGTGGTAGCGGTGCAGCACGTCGTTGAGCAGGCCGAGGATCGTGACGGAGTCGTGGCCCTCGGCGGCGAAGGCGCGCAGCGCGTGCCGGACCTCCGCCATGACGGTGGCGGCGTACAGGGAGTGGCCCTGCACATCGCCGATGGCGACCAGCACCCGGTCGCCGAGATCGATGACCTCGTAGAAGTCGCCGCCGACCTCGGCCTGGTCGCTGGCGGGCTCGTACCGGACGGCCAGCGACCAGCCGGGCACGGACGGCAGCGACGCGGGCAGCAGGCTGTGCTGGAGGGTGAGCGACGTCAGGTGCTCCTCGGTGTAGGAGCGCAGTGCCTCCATCGCGAGCGCCACCGCCTGCCCGAGCTGGCGCAGCAGGTTGGTGTCGTCCTCCGTCCGCGCCCCGCGCATGCCGACCGCGATGCCGATGGGCGGACGGTCGTGCTTGAGCCTCGACACCACGAGCATGAGATCGTCGTCGGCGACGCTGTCGGGCAGCAGCTCCAGCCACCGCCGCAGCGGCACCCGCGCGACCTCGGTGCCGGTGTCGTCGCCGAGTCTCGTCAGCGCGGCGATCCGCGCCGGGATCTCCGGTGGGCAGTCGCGGCGCCACGGCCCGATGCCGAACTCGATGGTGCGCCGTACCCGGCCGTCCGGTGGCAGCACGAACACCGACGCCGGCACCCCGAAGATCGCGAAGGCGCCGCGGGCGGCGACCGCGGCCAGCCCGTCGAACGACGTCGCCGCGTTGATGTCCAGGGACGTGCGGGTCAGTTCGGCCATCCGGGCGGCCATCCGTTCGGCGCGGCGCAGCGCCTGGTAGTAGCGCAGCACCGCCTCGACCGTCGCGAGGAACTCGCCGGGGTCGATCGGGTCGACCATGTAGGCGTCGGCGCCGCGCCGCAGCCCCTGGGCGCGGTCGGCGACGCCCACGGCCTGCGCGGAGATGTGGATGACGGGCAGCGCCCTGGTGTCCGGCGCCGCCTTGATCCGCTCACAGACCTCGATGCCGCTCATGTCCGGGAGCCGCACGTCCAGTACCACCAGGTCGACGGCGTGTTCGGTGAGCCGGACCCAGGTCTCCGCCGCCGTCGAGGCCTCCACCACGGTGTGGCCCGCGCGCCGCAGCCAGCCGCCGATGGTGCACCGCTCGGTGTCGTCGTCGTCGACCACCAGCGTCGTGGTCGCGGCGACCGTCATCGTGCGATCCGGTCGCGCCACCCGGTGCTCACCCGCCCACCGTAATCGCCGTTCCGGTTCGGGGCCATCGGGTATGACCTGGACGTTTACGTGCTATGACCGCCTTTTTTACATCGGTGGGCGGGTCGTCCCGGGTAGGTCAGTCCCACCAGAAGGACCAGTTCGTCTTGCCGCGGATCTCCTCGGCGTACCCGGCGAGCGTCCCCGGGCCCTGGAAGAGGATGTCGGGGCAGAACGCCCAGTGTTCGGCGGCGACATGGACGGCGTGCCGTGTCGTGATCGGTGGCGCCGCGACGCTGAGTTCCAGGGTGTTGAACCCCAGCGCGACGACGCGGGCGCCGAAACGGTCCTCCCAGCCGCGCAGGACGGCGGCGAGCGGCGCGGTCCACTCGTTGTGGTTGAGCGCGCCCTGCCAGCCGACGGCGGCGACCGCGTCGGCGCCGCGCTCCACCGCGACCAGCCCCAGCGACAGGCCGCGCTCGGCGAGGGCGCGGGCGTACCGGTCGGCCACCGTGTCCGGGTCGTCGACCGGGACGCCGGGCGGGGCGAGCCCCGGGCAGTGCCGTCCGAACGGGGCCAGGTCGTCGAGGTCCTCGGGCGCCGCCTGCTCCGCCCAGTCCGACCACACCTCGGACATGAAGGCCTGCGGGACGTAATTGCCGACCTCCGTCACGGGTTCGGGGGCGATCTGCCCGGACGCCCACGGCTGGTCGGTCTCGTCCATCAGCAGCGGCCACAGGCCGGAGCGGGCGTGCTCGGCGCGCAGCCCGGCCCACAGGTCACCGTGGACGGGCTGTTCGCTCAGCCAGAACGCGGGACGCAGCGGCAGCAGGCGCTGCGGATACCCGGGGTCGGGCCAGACCAGGTCCCCGTCGGGAAGCGGCACCGACAGCGTCCGCTCGGCAGCGTCGACGGCGCGGCCGCCGAACCCGCCGCCGTGTCCCGACGGGTCGAACAGCCGCGCCAGATCGCCCGGCAGCCGCCGGACCTCCAGATCATCCATTTCACGCCGTTCCGATACAGAGCATGCCAACAGGATCTTGGCACTGGTGATGGTAACGGCGCCGGGGCCCTGCGTGTCGGCTACTCGGCGCGGACGGTGACCCGTCCGTCGCGAAACACGCCCGGTCGACCGTCGGCGTGCGCGATGATGGCGGGACGGGTCGCCGCGCTCGACGGCCTCCCGCGTCGACGGCCCGAGGGGGAGGGCGACATCCGAAGTGGACCTGCCGTGCGGATCATGATCGCCTCATGATGGAGAGGCCTCGGATCAGGAGGGCGGTGCGGGCCCTCCTGCTGGACGGCGACGCGCTCGTCCTGCTGCGCCGCACCCGGCCGGACCGTCCGGTCTACTGGACGACCCCCGGCGGCAAGATCGAGCCCACGGACGCGAGCCCCGAGGCGGCCCTGCGCCGCGAACTCGACGAGGAACTCGGCGCCACCGCCGGGCCCGTCCGGCAGGTCTTCGCCTGCGCCGAGCAGAGTCCCGAATTGTTCCGGCTGAACACCTTCTACGTGTGCCGCCTGGTGTCGATGGACCTGTCCCGCAGGCACGGTCCCGAGTTCGACGACCCCGACCCCGCCAGGGGCCGCTACGACGTCGACCTCGTGCCCTGCGCGGCCGCCGCCCTCGCGTCCATCGCCCTGATCCCCGAGACGCTCGCCGCCTATCTCCAGGACCACGCCGCGGACCTTCCCGCACTCATCCCCTAGGGGGTTGTCAGACACGCGGGCCTGTGCGAGCTTGGCAGAGCGATCATGATCAAGGAGATTCCGGATGTTACGTACTCCCTTGCGTGTGGCCGGAGCCGCCGTACTCGCCGCGGCGCTTCTGGTGCCCGCCACGTCGTCCGTCGCGGCGGAGAACGGGCGCAGCCCGTCGGTCACCATCCGGTACACCGAGTACGGCATCCCCCACATCACCGCGTCGAGCCACCGGGGCCTCGGCTACGGCACCGGCTACGCGGCGGCGAAGGACAACATCTGCCTGCTCGCGCAGGGCATCGTCACCCTGAGCGGGGAACGCTCGCGGTACTTCGGCCCGGACGCCGCCCCTGACGGGTCGCTGTCCTCCGCGTCGACGAACCTCGCCAGCGACGTCTTCTTCACCCGGATCAACGACAGCGGCATCGTCGAGCGGCTGGCCGCAGAACCCGCCCCTTACGGGCCCGCCGCGCAGGTACGCGACCTGGCCCGCGGCTGGGCCGCCGGATACAACCGCTACCTCCGCGAAGGCGAGATCACCGATCCGGCGTGCAAGGGCGCGCCATGGCTGCGTCCCATCACCGAACGGGACGTGCACCGCCGCATGTACGCCCTGGCCATGTTCATCGGCTCCGGCCTCGTCGCCGACGGAGCAATGTCGGCGACCCCGCCCGGTGACGGCTCGCAGCCCCGAACGCAGCCGCGAACGCAGCCTCGACAGGAGGCCGTCGAGGCGGCGCGGAACCTGATCGCGGGCGCCGACATGGGCAGCAACGCGATCGCGGTCGGCGCGAAGGCCACCGCGAACCGGCGTGGCCTGCTCCTCGGCAACCCCCACTACCCGTGGCACGGCGGACGACGTTTCTGGCAGGCGCACCAGACGATCCCCGGGAAGCTGGACGTCAGCGGCGCCGCACTCCTCGGATCGCCCCTGGTCAACATCGGCCACAACGCGACGTTCGCGTGGAGCCACACGGTCGCCACCGGCCTGCCGTTCGCGCTGACCGAACTGCGCCTGGCGCCGGGCGACCCGACGTCCTACCTCGTGGACGGCAAGGCGCGGAAGATGACCAAGGACGAGGTCACCGTCCAGGCCAAGCAGCAGGACGGTTCCCTGAAGCCGGTCACCAAGACGCTGTGGCGTACCCACCATGGGCCTGTCGTGTCGTCCGTCGACGACATCGAACTTCCGTGGACGACCCAGACCGCCTATGCCCTGATCGACCCGAACGCGACGAACCTGCGGGTGGCGAACACGTCACTGGCCCTGGGCGAGGCCCGGACCACCGACGCGGCCGTCCGCGCGCTGAAACGGACCCAGGGCCTGCCCTGGGTCAACACCATCGCCGCCGACGCGCGCGGCAAGGCGCTGTTCGCGCAGATCCAGGTGCTGCCCAACATCCCCGACGAGTTCGCGGGCCGGTGCAACACCCCCTTCGGCCGCGAACTGTTCCGGACGGCCGGTCTTGCGGTCCTGAACGGCGCCGACTCCTCCTGCACGCCCGGGAAGGCCCCCGGCGCCGTCCAACCGGGCATCCTGGACACCGACCGCTACCCGGTGCTGAGCCGCGGCGACTACGTCACCAACTCCAACGACAGTCACTGGCTGTCGAACCCTGACGAACCGCTGACCGGCTACGACCGCGTCATCGGCAGTGAGAACACGATGCGGTCCCTCCGGACCCGAAGCGGCCTTGTCGCCGTCCGGGACCAGCTCGCCGAGGGCCCGTTCACCCGCGCCGACATGCAGGACCTGATCTTCGCCAACCGCAGCCCCGCGGGGGAGTTGGCGGTGTCCGGCACCGTCGCCATGTGCCGTGACATGGAACTCGGCAAGGCCTGCGACGTCCTCGCCGCGTGGGACAGGACGGTCGACTCCGGCAGTCGCGGCGCCCTGCTCTTCGACCGTTACTGGCGCAGGACCGCCGCCGAGCGGGACGTGTGGAGGACACCGTTCGACGCGTCCGACCCGGTGAACACGCCACGCGACTTCAACCCCGGCTCACCGGCGGCGCGCCAGGCCCTCCGTGCCGCGGTCGACGAGCTGACGTCGTCCGGAATTCCCCTGGACGCGCCGCTCGGCGACCACCAGTACGTCACGCGCAACGGCGAGAGGATCCCGATCGGCGGCGGCACCGAGGCACTCGGCATCCTCAACAAGATCGAGGCGCGGTGGACGCCGGGCAAGGGCTATGTCGAGATCGCGCACGGCACCAGCTACGTGCAGGTGGTCTCCTTCGACGGTGACCGCTGCCCCGACACGCGGACCCTGCTGACCTACTCCCAGTCGGCCGACCCCACGTCCCCGCACTACGCCGACCAGACCCGCCTGTTCTCGAAGAAGACGTGGGTGACCGAACGCTTCTGCGGCCGGGAGATCGACGCCGCCCCGGGGTTGAAGACCATCGAACTCCGCGGGCCCTGACGCCGGGGGTCAGGGCCCGCGGGACAGGCCGTCCAGGATGTGGTCCAGACCCTGGGCGAACGCGGAGTCCCACTGGTCCCCGGGCAGGTGACCGTGGGCGGCGAGGGTCGGGTACCGGGCGCGGTCGCGGGCGAGGTGCTCCCGCGCCGCCTCCTCCGCGGCCGGGTCGTCGTCGTTGCGCGCGCCGATCTGCATGAGCGCCGACCCGATGACGTAGTTGGCGACCGCGTACGCGGCGGCGGCCAGCCGGGGGCCGGTCACGCCCGTGGCGGCCAGGGCGGCGTAGAGGGCGTCGGTGCGGGCCAGGACGTTGGGGCCGAGCAGCGGGCGTCCGCCGAGCACCGCCGCCGACCAGGGATGGTCGAGCATCGCGCGCCGCCAGCCGGACATCAGCGCGACCACGTCGGCGCGCCAGTCCGGACCCGGGTCGCGGAGCGGGACGTCGCCGAAGACGGCGTCGAGGGCCAGTTCCAGCACGTCGTCCTTCGTCTTGACGTGCCAGTACAGCGTCGTGGACCCGGTGTCGAGCCGTTCGGCGAGCCGCCGCATCGTCAGCCGGGCGGTGCCCTCCTCGTCCAGCAGTGCCACGGCCTCCTCGACGATCCGCTCGCGGGTCAGAGGCGGCGCCTCCCGTCGGGGACGGCCCTTCCGTAGCCACACGCTCTCGGTCATGCCCCGCAGACTAGTACATTGAACGACGACCGGATCATTGATCCAGTGACTCGAACACTGTACGAGGAGTTCTGTGGGGCATATCGAGGTGAGCCGTTTGACCTACGCGCTGCCCGACGGTCGTCCCTTGCTGGACGACGTGTCGTTCCGCGTGGGGGACGGAGCCAGGGCGGCGCTCGTCGGCCCGAACGGCGCGGGCAAGACCACGCTGCTGCGTTTGATCGCGGGGGACGTCTCGCCCTCGGACGGCGTCGTGACCAGTTCCGGTGGCCTCGGCGTCATGCGCCAGTTCATCGGCGCCCTTCGCGACGACCGCACGGTCCACGACCTGCTGCTGTCGGTGGCCCCCGAGCGGCTGCGGAACGCGGCCCGAGCGCTGGCCCGCGCCGAGACCGCGCTGGAGGAGAGTGAGCGGAGCCAACTCGCCTACGCGCAGGCCATCACCGACTACGCGGACGCGGGCGGATACGACATCGAGGTCGTCTGGGACACCTGCACGACGGAGGCGCTGGGCCGCCACTTCGACGAGGTGAGATCGCGTGGGGTGACCACGCTGTCCGGTGGTGAGCAGAAACGTCTCGTCCTGGAGGCCCTCCTGCGCGGCCCCGACGAGGTCCTCCTGCTGGACGAGCCCGACAACTACCTGGATGTGGCAGGCAAGGAATGGCTGGCCGAAAGGCTTCGCGCCACGAGCAAGACCATTCTGTTCGTGTCGCACGACCGGCAGTTGCTCGCGGATGCCGCGGACCGGATCGTCACCGTGGAATCACGTGACGTGTGGGTGCACGGCGGCGGCTTCGCGGGCTACGCGCAGGCCCGCCGCGACCGCACCGAACGCCTCCATGAGCTGCGCCGCCGCTGGGACGACGAGCACGCGCGGCTGAAACGGCTCGTCCACACCCTGCGGCAGCGCGCCACGAACAACGACGCGGTGGCGTCCTCCTACCAGGCGGCTCGAACCCGCCTGCAACGCTTCGAGGAGGCGGGGCCGCCGCAGAGCGCCCCCAAAGAACAGAACGTGCGAATGCGTCTGCGCGGTGGCCGCACGGGAAAACGCGCTCTCATCTGCGAGTCGCTCGAACTGGAAGGGTTGACGCAGCCGTTCGACGTCGAAGTCTGGTACGGCGAACGCGTCGCCGTGCTCGGGTCGAACGGATCCGGGAAGTCGACCTTCTTGCGCCTGCTCGCGGGCGAGGACGTTCCCCACGGCGGCGCCCGGCGGCTGGGGGCGCGGGTCGTCCCCGGACACTTCGTCCAGACGCATGTGCGCCCTGACCTGCAGGGCCGCACACCCGCGCAGATCCTCATGGCGGAGAACGCGCTGACCCGCAACGACGCCATGGCGGCGCTCGCCCGGTACGAGCTGGCCCCCGCCGGGCCCCGCCCGTTCGAGACGCTGTCCGGGGGACAGCAGGCCCGGTTGCAGATCCTGCTGCTGGAACTGTCGGGCGCGACCCTGCTCCTGCTGGACGAGCCGACCGACAACCTCGACCTGGCCAGCGCCGAGGCGTTGCAAGAAGGTCTGACCTCGTACGCGGGCACCGTCCTGGCCGTCACCCATGACCGCTGGTTCGCCGCCGACTTCGACCGCCACCTCGTCTTCGGCTCCGACGGGCGGGTGTACGAGTCGGCCACCCCGGTCTGGTCGTAGCCGACCGGTCCGCGCTTGATCGTTTCGCCTCGGAGCGGGAGGCTGGGCCGGATGGCGAGGGGAGTTTCGACGTGAGCGACTGGCCGGGCAGTGAGCTGAGCGACGAGGAACTGGACGTCGCGTACAACGTGCGACGGAAGGCGGGGCCGGAGCTCTTCGCGCGGCACATGGCGCGGTACCGGACGGACTCCGCGCGTGCCGTCGACGGCCTTCCCGGTCGTCCCGGCATCGTCTACGACGAGGAGAGCGGGGAACGGCTCGACGTCTGGGGCGTCGGCGGAGGCGAACCGCGACCGGTGTTCGTCTACCTGCACGGCGGGTACTGGATGGCGCTGTCGCGGGACGTGTCGTCGTTCATGGCGCGAATGCTCCACGAGCAGGGCATCGCGACCGTCGTGCCCGACTACACGCTCGCGCCGAAGGCGACGCTGGAGGAGATCGTCCGGCAGGTGCGGGCGGCGGTCGCGTGGGTGCACCGGCGGGGCCGCGAGCACGGTCTCGACCCGGAGCGGATCGTGGTCGGGGGAAGCTCGGCGGGCGGGCACCTGACCGGGATGACGATGGTCGGCGGCTGGCAGGAGCGGTTCGGGCTGCCGGAGGACGTGGTCAAGGCGGCGATGCCGGTCAGCGGGCTGTTCGACATCCGGCCGATCACCCGGATCTATGTGAACGAGTACGTGCGGCTGGACCTGGAACGGGCGGCGGCGTCGAGCCCCGCGCTCCTACCTGCGGGACGGCGATGCCCGGCCGTGTTCGTCGTCGCGGAGAACGACGGGGACGGATTCCTCACGCAGTCACGGCTGTTCCAGCCGCACTGGAACGCCGGTGATCTGATGGTCGTCCCCGAGCGTGACCATTTCGATGTCGTCCTCGATCTGGGCGACGCCGAGTCGGTGGTCGGCCGGACGCTCGTGGATCTCGTGCGCTCGGTGTGATCAGTCGCCCGACCCGCTGATCTCGACGGCCTCGCGGCGCAGATGGTCCAGCATCAGCCGGGCCGACGGCGTCGGGGACCGGTGCGCGGGCAGCGTGACGCCGACCTGGCGCCGGACGGTCTCCAGCGGGACGGGCAGCGGCGCGATGTCGGCGTCGGTCCGGGCCACCAGATCGGGCAGCGCGGCGATCATGTCGGTGTCGCGGACGAGGGTGCGCACGGTCAGGACCGAGGTGCATTCGACCAGGTTCCCGGGCGGGGACAGGCCCTCCGCGCGGAAGACCTGCTCCAGCTCGGTGCGCAGGGCGGTCTGCTCCAGCGGCAGCACCCACGGGTAGTCGAGCAGGTCGGCGAGGCCGAGGGAGCGCCGGGCGCGGGCGGGATGGCCGCGCCGGGCGACGAGGCGGACGGGTTCGCCGTAGAGGGTGATCTGGCGCAGCCCGCTCAGGTCGCCGATCGGGTTGAGGCGGCCGAGGATCAGGTCGATCTCGCCGTCGAGCAGCCGCGGGACCTGGGCGTCGAAGGTGGCCTCCTGGACGATCACGGTGATGCCGGGACGGTCCCGCTTCAGCGCGGCGATCGCGCGGGGGAGCAGGACGTTCGACCCGGCGAGAAGCGTGCCGATGGTGACGGTGCCGACCGCTCCGTCCGCGAGGCCCGCGATGCGCTCCTCGGCGCGGCGCAGTTCGGCGAGGACGGCGCGGGCGTGCTCGATGAGGACGTCCCCGAACATCGTCGGCGTCACCCCGCGCGGCCCCCGGGTGAACAGCTCGACGCCGAGAATGCCCTCCACCTCCCGCAGGCTGCGGGTCACCGCGGGCTGCGCCAGGCGAAGGTGTTCGGCGGCCCGCAGGACGCTGCCCTGGTCGGCGATGGCGACGACGAGGACGAGATGGCGGAGCTTCAGCCGCCCGTTGAGCAGGTCGATCGCGCGCACCTTCCCCTTGCTATCACAGTTTCGTGATAGCTCCATGGTCGATTGGTATTTGCCAGGCATAGCTTCCCGGGCGGAGGATCGGACCGTCGGCCACGGGAGGGGAGCGATGAAGGCTGAGCACTACGTCGGCGGAGTCTTCCGTTCGGACGGACCGGTCTTCCCGCTCATCGGCCCCGGGGACGGCGCGGAGCTCGGCGCCGTCCCCGAGGCCACCCGGGAGGTCGTGGACGATGCCGTCACCGCGGCCCGCACGGCCCTGCGCGGCCCGTGGGGGACGGCGGGCGTCGAGGACCGGGCCGCCGCGCTGAGGGCGATCGCGGACGGCATCCAGGCACGGTTCGACGAGTTCGTCGACGCCGAGGTCGCCGACACCGGCAGGCCCCGCGACTTCGCCAGGACGGTCGACGTCCCCCGCGCCGTCGGCAACTTCCGCGCGTACGCGGACCTGCTGTATGGACGTCCCGAACGCGCGTACACGACCCAGGTCCCCGGATGGAGCACGGGCACCGGGCAGGCGCTCAACTACACGGTGCGCCGCCCGCTGGGCGTGGTGGCGGTCATCTCCCCGTGGAACCTGCCGCTCCTGCTGTCGACGTGGAAGATCGCTCCCGCGCTGGCGTGCGGCAACACGGTCGTGCTCAAACCGTCCGAGGAGACGCCGTCCACCGCGACCCTCCTCGCGCGGGTCATCGACGACGCGGGGCTCCCGGCCGGCGTGTTCAACCTGGTGCACGGGCACGGCCCCGACGCGGCGGGCGCGTTCCTCACCGGGCACCCGGACGTGGACGCGATCGCGTTCACCGGCGAGTCCGCCACCGGCGCCGCGATCATGCGCAACGCCGCCGACCACGTCACCCCGGTCTCGTTCGAACTGGGCGGCAAGAACCCGGCGCTGGTCTTCGCCGACGCCGACCTCGACGCCGCCGTGGACGGCACGGTCCGCTCCTCGTTCACCCACTCCGGGCAGATCTGCCTGTGCACCGAACGCGTCTACGTCGAGCGGCCGATCTTCGAGGAGTTCGTGACGCGGCTCGGGGAACGGGCGGCGGCGCTGGACGGCTACGGGCCGATGATCTCCGCCGAGCACCGCGACAAGGTCCTGTCGTACTTCCGGCTCGCCCGCGAGGAGGGCGCCACGGTCGTCGCCGGCGGTGGCACGCCGGCGTTCGGGGACGAGCGGGACTTCGGCTTCCATGTCGAGCCGACCGTCCTCACCGGGCTTCCCGAGACGTCCCGTGCCGTCCGCGAGGAGATCTTCGGGCCGGTCTGCCATGTCGCGCCGTTCGACACCGAGGACGAGGCGCTCGCCCTCGCCAACGACAGTCCGTACGGGCTCGCCTCGACGGTGTGGACGCGTGACCTGTCCAGGGCGCACCGGGTGGCGCCGCGGGTCGAGACCGGGATCGTCTGGGTGAACTGCTGGAATCTTCGCGACCTGCGCACCCCGTTCGGGGGTGTCAAGGCGTCCGGGATCGGGCGGGAAGGGGGAGAGTACTCCCTGGACTTCTTCTCCGAGCCCGTGAACGTCTGCATCCAGATCTGAGAGCGAACCCCGTGACCACGAACATCGAGACCGCCGCCGAACGACTCCGCGGCGCCTACGCGGAGGGCGTGCCGTGCGCCCCCGTCCGCGACCTGATCGCGACCGTGGACGACGCCTACGCCGTCCAGGACGCGCTGACCGAGACCTGGCTGGCCGCCGGCCGCCGCCTCGCCGGACGCAAGATCGGACTGACGTCGCGCGCCGTCCAGGAGCAGCTCGGCGTGGACAGCCCCGACTTCGGGATGCTGTTCGCCGACATGGCCGTCCCGGACGGGGCGGAGATCCCCGTGGGCGCCGTCCTCCAGCCGCGCGCCGAGGCCGAGGTGGCGCTGGTCCTGGACCGTGACCTGACCCACGAGCGGCACACCGCCGCGGACGTGATCCGCGCGACGGCGTTCGCGCTGCCCGCCATCGAGGTCGTCGGCAGCCGGGTCCGCGACTGGGACATCACGCTCGTCGACACGGTCGCCGACAACGCCTCGTCCGGCATGTACGTGCTCGGGAACCGGCCCGTCCCGCTGAAGGACGTCGACCTGCGCCTGTGCGGGATGGTGATGGAACGGCGCGGCGAACAGGTCTCCACCGGCAACGGCGCCGCCTGCCTCGGACATCCGCTGAACGCGGCGCTGTGGCTCGCCGACACGCTCGTCCGCGTCGGACGCCCGCTGCGCGCCGGGGACACCGTCCTCACCGGCGCGCTCGGCCCCGTGGTCCCCGCCGCCCCCGGCGACGTGTTCGAGGCCCGCGTCGACGGCCTCGGCGACGTCCGTGTCGCGTTCGGGAAGGAGGAGGGCTGATGGTGGACGTGGACCTGCTGGCTCGGCGCCTCGACGACGCCGCCCGCGACCGCCGGACGATCGCGAGGCTCACCGACGACACCCCGCTGGACGTGCCGACCGCCTACGCGGTGCAGCGCGCCGGGATCGAGCGGCGCCGCGTCAGGGGCGAGCGCCTGGCCGGGGTGAAGATGGGGTTCACCAGCCGCGCCAAGATGGCGCAGATGGGCGTGGACGACGTCATCTGGGGCCTGCTCACCGACGCGATGCTCGCCGAGTCGGCGGTGGACGTGTCCCGTCTCGTCCATCCGCGGATCGAGCCGGAGATCGCCTACCTGATCGGCCGCGAGGTCCGCTCGGTCACCGACGTGGAGACGGCCGTGACCGGCGTCGCCGTCGGCTTCGAGGTGCTCGACTCCCGCTACCGGGACTTCTCGTTCACCCTCCCCGACGTCATCGCCGACAACGCGTCCGCCGCCCGGTTCGGGTTCGGGGCCTGGCACCCGCCGCGCGACGTGTCCAACGTGGGGCTGCTCCTGGAGATCGACGGGCGTGTCGTGCAGTCGGGCTCGTCCGCCGCGATCCTCGGCGACCCGGCGCGGTCGCTGCGGGCCGCCGCCCGGCTCGCGCTCGCCGCGGGCCTGACGCTGGAACCCGGGTGGATCGTCCTGGCGGGCTCGGCCACCGTCGCCGTGCCGGTGCCGAAGGACGCGCACGTGCGGGTCACCGCCGCCGGGCTCGGCAGCGTGGAGGTGACCACATGACGGACCGCGTGCCGGGCCCTGCCCAGCGCGAGGGCGACGCGATCGTCGTCGCGGGCAAGGCCCGCCCACGGGGACGGTTCCCGCACCTGCGGCGCGCCGGTGACCTCGTGTTCGTGTCCGGGACGAGCGCGCGCCGCCCGGACGGGACGTTCGCCGGGGCGAGCGCCGACGCGATGGGCGTCACCGACCTCGACATCCGGGCGCAGACCCGCGCGGTCATCGAGAACATCCGCGACCTCCTCACGGCCGCGGGCGGCGACCTGTCCGACCTCGTGAACGTCACCACCTACCTGGTCAACATGAACGACTTCGGCGGCTACAACGAGGTCTACGGGGAGTACTTCGATGAAACCGGCCCGGCCCGCACGACCGTCGCCGTCCACCAGCTCCCGCATCCGCACCTGCTCGTCGAGATCTCGTGCGTCGCGCACATACCCCAGCAACCCAGGGACCCGTGAGGAGGCCCGAGCATGAAGCTGCCGCAGTTGTCCTTCGGCCGGCCGTTCAACTTCGAGTCGTGGATCGACGACCACCGTGACCTGCTGAAACCGCCGGTCGGCAATGTCCAGGTCTTCGACGACGCCGGACTGATCGTCATGGTGGTCGGCGGCCCGAACCAGCGGACCGACTTCCACGACGACCCGGTCGAGGAGTTCTTCTACCAGCTCAAGGGCAACATGGTGCTGCGCGTCATGGAGGAGGAGGGGCGCCCGCCGGTCGACGTGCAGATCAACGAGGGCGACGTCTTCCTGCTGCCGCCGCACGTGCGGCACTCGCCGCAGCGTCCCGAGGCCGGATCGATCGGCCTCGTCGTGGAGATCCCGCGGCCCGCGGGCATGCGGGAGGCGTTCGAGTGGTACTGCACCGAATGCCACCATCTCGTGCGCCGCTCGGAACTCCAGGTCCGCTCCATCGTGGAAGACCTGCCGCCGGTGTTCCAGGCCTTCTACGACGGCGACCGCACGTGCCCGAGCTGCGGCGCCGTCCACCCCGGCAAGGAGTGGCCGCACGACATGGTGCCGACCACGGCGGCCCGGGTCTGACGGGGGCCCCGTGACGGTCATCGACGTTCACACGCACGTCTTCCCGCGCATCGGCAGGCACGAGGCCGGACTCCTCGGCGACGCGGGCCGGCCGTGGCTCCGCGTCGACGGCGACGGCACCGGCATGATGATGAGCGGTGACGACGAGTACCGGCCGGTCGGGGAGGCGCTCTGGGACCCGGCCCGCCGCCTCGCCGACATGGACGCGACGGGTGTGGACGTCCAGGCCGTCTCGTCCACCCCCCTCATGTTCGGGTACTCCGCCGAGCCGGAACGCGCCGCCGACTGGTGCGAGCTGGTGAACGAACGGATCCTCGCCTTCTGCGCCGACGCGCCCGACCGGCTCCTGCCGCTGTGCCAGGTGCCGCTCCAGGACCCGGCGCTCGCCTGCGACGTCGCGACCCGCGCGGCGGCGGCCGGGCATCGCGGCGTGCACATCGGCAACCACGTCGGCGACCGCAACCTCGACGACGACGGGATCACCGGGTTCCTCGCGCACTGCGCCCGCCTCGGGCTGCCGGTGCTGGCGCATCCGTGGGACATGTTCGGCGCCGACCGGATGCGCGGCCACATGCTGCCGTGGCTGTGCGGGATGCCCGCCGAGACGCAGCTCAGCATCCTCGGGCTGATGCTGTCCGGGGCGTTCGAACGGATCCCGCCGTCGCTGCGGCTGTGCTTCTGCCACGGCGGCGGCAGCTTCGCGTTCCTGCTCGGCCGGGCCGACAACGCCTGGCATCGACGCGACATCGTCCGCGCCGGTTCGCCGCGCCCGCCGTCGGAGTACGTCGACCGCTTCTTCGTGGACTCCGCCGTGTTCGACCCGCGCGCCCTGCGCCTGCTCGTCGACGTGATGGGCGCGGACCGCGTGATGCTCGGCACCGACTACCCGTTCCCCCTCGGCGAGCGGGATCCGGGCGCCACGATCCGGGCGTGCCCCGGCCTGGACGACGCCGAACGCGCCCTCCTGCTCGGCGGAAACGCGCGGGAGTTCTTCGCCGCCGCGCCCGCCGAGGAACTCCTCGCCACCGAAGGAAGCGCCCAGTGAACCTCGAACGGGAGGCGCGGCGGCTCGACGAGACCGACCCGTTGCCCACGCTGCGCGACGAGTTCCTCGTCCCGCCCGCCCCCGGTGGCGCCCACGACCAGACGGCGTACTTCGCGGGGAACTCCCTCGGCCTCCAACCGAGGACCGTCGCCGAACGCCTCCGCGAGGAACTGGACGACTGGGCGACCCTCGCCGTCGAGGCCCACACGCGCGGCCGCCGCCCCTGGGTGGACTACCACGAGCGGCTCCGCGAGCCCACCGCCCGCCTGGTCGGCGCGCGCCCGCACGAGGTCGTCGCGATGAACTCGTTGACCGTCAACCTGCACCTGATGATGGCGAGTTTCTACCGGCCCGCCGGAACGCGCACCCGCATCGTCATCGAGGACTCGGCGTTCCCGTCGGACTCGTACGCGGTCGCCAGCCAGGCCGTCCACCACGGTCTCGACCCGGCCCGGACCGTCGTGCGCCTCACCCCCCGCCCAGGCGAGGACGTCCCGCGCACCGAGGACGTCATCGCCCACCTCGAACGCCTCGGCGACACGGTGGCGCTCGTCCTGCTCGGCGGCGTCAACTACCTGACCGGCCAGCTCATGGACATTCCGGCGATCACCAAGGCGGGCCGCGCCGCCGGGGCCGTCGTCGGCTGGGACCTCGCGCACGCCGCCGGGAACGTCCCGCTGCGCCTGCACGACTGGGACGTGGACTTCGCGGCCTGGTGCACGTACAAGTACCTCAACTCCGGGCCCGGCGCCGTCGCGGCGTGTTTCGTCCACGAGCGGCACGTCCGGGACGCGTCCGTGCCGAAGCTGTCGGGCTGGTGGGGCACCGACCCGTCCGTGCGGTTCCGGATGGACCCGGACATCGCGCCGCCCGCGTCCGCCGACGCCTGGCAGCTGTCCAACCCGCCGATCATGGCGCTGGCGCCCGTCCTGGCCTCGCTGGAGATCTTCGACCGGGTCGGCATGGACGCGCTGCGCGCCAAGAGCGAGCGCCTCACCGGATATCTGGCGTCCCGACTCGCCCCCGTCGAGGGCCTCGCCGTCATCACGCCGCCCGACCCGGCGGCCCGGGGCGCCCAACTGTCGCTGCGGGTGGACGACGCGGGCGCCCTCGTCCGGCGGCTCGCCGAGAAGCACGGCGTGGTCGCCGACGCCCGCGAGCCCGATGTCGTCCGCCTCGCGCCCGCCCCCCTGTACTGCACGTTCCACGACTGCCACCGTGCCGCCGAAGCCCTCCGCGACCTCCTCCCCTGAGCCGCGTGCGCCTAGGGGAGCGGCGTCTTCGCGGGCTCGGACGCCGGCGCCGTCGCCGTGGTGGCGCGGGGACGGAGGGCGCCCGCTGAGAGGGTCATCACCGCGACCACGCAGATGATCATGCCGAAGGCGGCCGGGTAGGAGAGGGCTCCGGCCGTCCAGCCGGTGATGCCGGGGGCGGTCAAGGTGGACAGATAGGTGATCGTCGCGACGCCCGCGACGCCCTCGCCGGGCGTCGCGCCGGTGTCGGCGGCGGCCGCGAAGACCAGCGGCACGACCGTCGCGACCCCGATGCCGAGCAGCGCGAATCCCACGATGGCGGGCCACGGCGACCGGGACGCCACCACCAGCACGCCGCCGAGGACGGCGACCGAGCCCCCGCCCCGGACGACCGTCGCCGCGCCGACCCGCCGCACGAGGTGGTCGCCGAGGAGCCGCGTGCCCGCCATGCACGACATGAAGATCGTGAAGGCGGCGGCCGCGAGACCGGGGCCCGCGTCCGTCACCTCGGTGAGGTACACGGCGGCCCAGTCGGCGCTCGCGCCCTCGGCGAAGGTGCCGCAGAACCCGACGACGCCGATGCCGAGGACGGCCCGCGTCGGCAGCGCGAACCGGCGCGGCGCGGGGACGCCCTCGGACGGCCGGTCCGCGAGAAGTCCGCGTCCGGCCAGGGCGCCCACGGCGAGCAGGACGGCGGCGACGGCCCCGAGGTGGAGGCGGGCGTCCACGCGGGCGTGCGCGGCGAGGATGCCGACGCCGCCCGCCGCCAGGCTGCCGAGGCACCACATGCCGTGCAACCCGGAGATGATCGGGCGCTTCAGATGCCGCTCCACCGCGACTCCGTGGCCGTTCATCACGACGTCGCACATGCCGGAGGTCGCGCCGTACATCAGCATCACCGCGAACAGCCAGACGGGCGCCGGGGCGAGCGCGGGCAGCGCGAGGACCGCGCACCACGCGGTCAGCAGGATGCGCACGGCGCGCCGCTCGCCGATCCGGTGCGCCGCGCGGCTCGCGGTCGGCATGGCGGTGAACGCGCCGATGGACGGGCACAGCAGGGCGATGCCGAGGACGGTGGGAGAGAGGTCGAGCCGGTCCTGGATCCAGGGGATGCGGGTGGCGAGGGTTCCGGCCACGGCCCCGTGGACCGCGAACACGATGCCGATGGCGCGGTGCTGAGGATGCATGGTCCAGAAATTAACAGGTAGGGTTCCTGATGAAAAGAGAAATACGCAGGCTCCCTGACTAATATGGGCGTCGTGAAGACCGCCGACCCGACGATGGCCCGCGCGATCAACGACCGGCTCGCGCTCGACCTGCTGCTGGAACGCGGCCCGCTGACCGCGCCGCAGCTGCGCGCGCTGACCGGGCTGTCCCGCCCGACCGTGTCCGACCTGATCGAGCGGCTGCGCGACGCCGGGCTGATCGAGGTGGCGGGGGAGAGCGGCGCCGACCGGCGGGGCCCGAACGCGCGCCTCTACGGGCTCGTCGCGGACCGCGCGCACGTCGCGGGGGTGAACCTGCGCCGGGACGTGGTCCACGTGAGCGTCGCCGACATCACCGGGAACGAACTCGGCGCGGTGTCGCGCCGGCTGCCGGACGACCCCGATCTGGTGGCGCTCATCGACCGGGCCATCGCCGAGGCGGGCGGCGGACGCGCCCCGCACACGGTCGTCCTCGGCACCCCCGGTCTGATCCATCCGCGCACCGGACTCGTCAACGACAGTGGCGTCCATGGCTGGCGCCCCGACCTCGGTCCGGCGCTGCGGCAGCGGCTCGACGGCCAGGTGATCGTGGAGAACGAGGTCAACCTGTCGGCGATCGCCGAGCATCGCGAGGGCGTGGCGGTGGGACGCGACGACTTCGCCCTGCTGTGGATCGACGACGGCGTCGGCGCGGCGATCGTCCTGGACGGCCGGTTGCGGCGCGGCGCGTCCGGCGGCGCGGGCGAGGTCGCGCTGCTCAGGTTCGGCGGCGAGGACTTCTGCTGCCTGATGGAGGCCGAGATCGCCCGGGACCTCGGCCCCGAGGCGCTCGCCGACAGGATCGTCCAGAGCGTGTTCGTGCTCGTCGCCGTCCTGGACCCCGGGCTGGTCGTGCTCGGCGGCGGGATCGGTCGCCGCGGCGGCGACCACCTCGCCGGGCTGGTCGCCGAACGGCTCGCCGCCATGTCGCCCGCCGCCACCGAGATCCGGCCCAGCGCGGTCGAGGGCGACACCATCCTGCGGGGCGCGGTGCTGACCGCCCTCGACCTCGCCCGCGACGACGTGTTCGGCTAGCCGACCAGGCCGTTCTCGTAGGCGTAGACGACCGCCTGCGTGCGGTCGCGCAACGCCAGCTTGGTCAGCACATGCCCGACGTGCGTCTTCACGGTCTGCTCGGCCAGCACCAGCTCGGCGGCGATCTCGGCGTTGGACAGCCCGCGGGCGATCAGCCGCAGCACGTCCAGCTCCCGTGGCGTGAGCGCGGCGGTCGCCTTCGGGCTCGGCCGCTGGTGGCGCCGCCGCCTCGCGAAGTCGCCGATCAGGCGGCGGGTGATGGACGGGGCGAGCAGCGCGTCCCCGCCCGCGACGATCCGCACGCCGTTCACCAGGTCCGCGGCGGAGGCGTCCTTCAGCAGGAACCCGCTGGCGCCGGAGCCGAGCGCCTCGTAGACGTACTCGTCCAGGTCGAACGTCGTGAGGACGAGGACCTTCGGCCGCGCCCCCGCCGGATTTCCGTCCGGGTCCGGCGGGCCGACCAGCTCGGCGGTGGCGGCGAGGCCGTCCATCTCCGGCATCCGGATGTCCATCACGACCACGTCGGGGTCGAGACGGCGGGCCATCTCCACCGCCTCGCGGCCGTCGCCCGCCTGCCCGATCACCTCGATTCCGGGATCGGAGGACAGCAGCGCCGCGAGCCCGTCGCGGATCATCACCTGGTCGTCGGCGATCAGCACCCGAATCGTCACGGCGCCCACACTACGGGCCCCGAAGATCAGTTCGCGTCTCCATAGGGCAGTTCCGCCACGACCGACCAGCCCTTGTCGTCGCGCGGGCCGGCGTCCAGGCGACCGTCCAGCATCGTGACCCGCTCGCGCATCCCGACCAGGCCGTGCCCGCCGCCCTGCGACTCCTCCGGGGTGCTGCGCGGCCCGTCATCGGTCACCGACACCGTCAACGCCTCCCCGCCGTACTTGATCTCGACGTGGACCCGCGCGCCCGGCGCGTACCGGGACGCGTTGCTCAGCGACTCCTGGACGATCCGGTACGCAGACAGGTCGACGCCCGTGTCCAGCGGCCGCGGCATCCCGACCACGACGGTCGCGACCGACAGCCCCGAGCGGCGGGCCGCGGCGACCAGGTCGTCCAGCCGTTCCAGACCGGGCTGCGGGGCCCGTTCGGCGCCCTCGTCGTCCGCCCGCAACAATCCCACGACGCGACGCGTCTCGGTGAGCGCCTCGCGCGCCGCGTCCCGCACCACCCCGAACGTCTGCTTCGCCGCGTCCGGCATGTCGGGGATCTTGTAGGGGGCGGCCTCCGCCTGCATCGCGATCACCGACATGTGGTGCGCCACCACGTCGTGCAGCTCCCGGGCGATGCGGGCGCGCTCCTCCAGCACCGCCTGCCGGGCCAGGTCCTGCCGATGCTGCTCCTCGCGCCTGCGCAGCTCCTCCACCGCCGAGTGCCGGCCGCCGACCGCGTCGCCGAACGCCAGCGCGGTCATCGTGACCCCGGCGAGGATCGTGCCGAACCAGCCCGGCATCCCGAACAGCACCGCGGGCGTCAGCACCCCGCAGATCGTGACGGCACCGACGCCGACGCTGGTCTGCCGGTCCGCGCCGACCCCGGTGAAGAACAGGATGACGACCAGGGCGAGGATCGCGGTGACGGGCCACGGCATGAAACCCGTTCCATGCCGGACGAAGACGGTCAGCAGCAGCCCGACCGCCGCGACCCGCCACGCGGCCAGCGGCCAGCGCGCCGCGAAGATCAGCGGCCCCGCCTGCAACAGGCCGAGCGGCCAGGCGATCCCCGGCCGCACGTGGTAGTCCACGATGGCGATGGCGATGGACCCCCCGGTGAAGCCGATCGTCAGCGCGAGCAGGACCACCAGGATCGGGACGCGCAGCGCGAGCCGCCCCGGCAGCAACAGGACGGTCGGGTCGTCCCGGCCGGGGACGACGGCCGAGCGGACACCCGCGATCAGCTGGGAGCGGGCCCCGGAGGGGGTGTGGTCTGCCTCGTTCATCGTGGTCGAGCCTAGAACGAACGGTCCAGGAACGGCTTGCCCCGGCGGAGGGAGATTCGACCCGCCTCCCTGGTATCAGCGCGGGTGGCGAACGCGGAGCCGATCCCGTCGTGCATGATCTTGCGGTGATCGGCGGGGCGACGGAGACTGCGGGAATGAGCGACCTGAGCCATCCGATCTTCGCCCGGCTCTACCCGCGTCTGGACGCCGGGTGCGCCAAGGCGGGCGGCGACGCCAACCGCGCCGAGCTGCTCGCCGGGGCGTCCGGCCGCGTCCTGGAGGTGGGCGCCGGATACGGCGCCAACTTCGCGCACTACCCGCCGGAGGTCACCGAGGTCGTCGCCGTCGAACCGGAGCCGCGGCTGCGCGCCAGGGCCGCCCGCGCCGCCGCCCGGGCCCCCGTCCCCGTCACCGTCCGGCCGGGCCGCGCCGAGCACCTCGACGCGGACGACGCCTCCTTCGACGTGGCGGTGGCGTCCCTCGTGTTGTGCTCGGTGCGCGACCCCGTCCGCGCGCTGGCCGAGTTTCGGCGCGTCCTGAAACCCGGCGGCGAGCTGCGCTACTACGAACATGTCCGGGCCCGGACACCGGGGAAGGTGCGCTTCCAGCGCTACGCCGACGTGGTGTGGCCGTTCCTCGTCGCGGGCTGTCACGTGTCCCGCCCGACGGACGAGTGGATCGCCGGCTCGGGTTTCACCGTCCGGGAGGAGCGCCGGTTCGAGTTCCCCGCCTCCGGCCGCGCCAACCCCGCCTCGCCGCACGTCATCGGCGTCGCCGTCCGCGAATGAAAAAGCGACGCCCCATCGGCTAGAATCGGACCCATGCCGCACATGTTCGAGACGACGACGCCGGGTCACTCCCGGCGCGACGGCGGCATGTCCTGACATTGCACGCAGTGGGGCCCCGGGAGCGATCCCGGGGCCCCAGTGCTGTCCGGGCCGCCTTCCGGGACCGCCCCGTGCCCTCCACGACGAGAGGAACGGCACATGGAAGCGGATGCGTTCAGCGCGCACCCCGAGTCGATAGCATCGGAACCCGCCGATCCATCGCCACCCGGCCCTTCACCACGAGGAGTATCCGTGTCCGAGCTGCGCATCACCCTCGACGGGAGCGAGCGGGCGGTGCCGGCGGGCACCACCGCGGGCCAGGCGCTGGACGCCGACGGCCGCGCCGTCATCGCCGCCCGGGTCAACGGCGAGCTGCGCGACCTGGCGTCCGAGCTGCGCGACGGCGATGTCGTCGAGCCCGTCGAGATCGGCTCCGCCGACGGCCGGGCGATCATGCGGCACTCCGCCGCGCACGTCATGGCGCAGGCCGTCCAGGAACTGTTCCCCGAGGCGAAGCTCGGCATCGGTCCGCCCGTGGAGAACGGCTTCTACTACGACTTCGACGTCCCCGAGCCGTTCACCCCCGAGGACCTCAAGCGCGTCGAGAAGCGGATGCGCGAGATCGTCAAGCAGGGGCAGCGGTTCTCCCGCCGCGCCGTCTCCGACGACGAGGCCCGCGCCGAACTCGCCGCCGAGCCGTACAAGCTGGAGCTCATCGGGCTCAAGGGGTCCGGCTCCGCCGAGGACGCGGCCGAGGGCGCGAGCGTCGAGGTCGGCGGGGGCGAGCTGACCATCTACGACAACCTCGACGCCAAGTCCGGCGACCTGCGCTGGAAGGACCTGTGCCGTGGGCCGCACCTGCCGTCCACCCGGGTCATCCCCGCGTTCAAGCTGATGCGGTCCGGCGGCGCCTACTGGCGCGGCAGCGAGAAGAACCCGCAGCTCCAGCGGATCTACGGCACCGCGTGGGAGTCCAGGGAGAAGCAGGACGAGTACCTGCGGTTCCTGGAGGAGGCCGAGAAGCGCGACCACCGCAGGCTCGGCGCCGAACTCGACCTGTTCTCCTTCCCGCCCGAGATCGGCAGCGGGCTCGCCGTCTTCCACCCGAAGGGCGGCGTCGTCCGCCGCGTCATGGAGGACTACTCCCGCAGGCGGCACGAGGAGAGCGGCTACGAGTTCGTCAACACCCCGCACATCACCAAGGGCGACCTGTTCGACACCTCCGGGCACCTCGGCTGGTACAAGGACGACATGTTCCCGCCCATGGAGGTCGACGGCGGCGACTACTACCTCAAGCCGATGAACTGCCCGATGCACAACCTGATCTTCAGGGCGCGCGGGCGGTCGTACCGCGAACTGCCGCTGCGGCTGTTCGAGTTCGGCTCGGTGTACCGGTTCGAGAAGTCCGGTGTCGTGCACGGCCTCACCCGCGTCCGCGGCATGACCCAGGACGACGCGCACATCTACTGCGCGCAGGAGCAGATGGTCGACGAGATCAAGGACCTGCTCACCTTCGTCCTCGACCTGCTGCGCGACTACGGGCTGAACGAGTTCTACCTGGAGCTGTCGACCCGCGACGAGTCGGCGAAGTTCATCGGCTCCGCCGAGGACTGGGCGGCCGCCACCGCCGCGCTGGAGGAGGCCGCCGCGGACTCCGGGCTCGAACTCGTCGCCGACCCCGGCGGCGCGGCGTTCTACGGACCGAAGATCTCCGTGCAGGCCAAGGACGCCATCGGCCGGACCTGGCAGCTGTCCACCATCCAGGTCGACTTCAACCAGCCCAAGCGGTTCGGGCTGGAGTACCAGGCGGCGGACGGTACCCGTAAACAGCCCGTCATGATCCACCGGGCGCTGTTCGGCTCGATCGAACGGTTCTTCGGCGTGCTGCTGGAGCACTACGCGGGCGCGATGCCGCCGTGGCTGGCGCCGGTGCAGGCCGTCGGCATCCCGATCGGCGACGCCCATGTCCCGCACCTGCGCGGGGTCGCCGCGGCGCTGCGCGAGCGCGGTGTCCGCGTCGAGGTGGACGCCTCCGCCGACCGGATGCAGAAGAAGATCCGCAACGCGCAGAAGCAGAAGATCCCGTACATGCTGCTGGCGGGCGACGACGATGTGGCCAAGGACGCCGTGTCGTTCCGGTACCGCAACGGCGAGCAGAAGAACGGCGTCCCGATCGCCGAGGCGGTCGACGAGATCGTCAAGGCCGTCGAGGCCCGCGTCCAGATCTGACGGAACGACCTGTTCGAAGGACGGCGGACATGAGGTCCAGCGGGCCGGTGCCGGGCGCCCGGCCCGGCTGGGCCCGGTCCGCCTGGTTCCGGGCCGCGGGCTACGGCGGCGCGGCGCTGCTCGCGGTGGCCGCCGTGGTCGTCCTGCTCATGCCACTGATGGACGGCGGGAAGCGCGGTACCACGACCGGAGCCTCGACCCCGGCGGTCCCGTCCGGTGGTCGGTCAGTCGTACCCGGCGGCACCGTCCCCGTGACCCCGACCGGTTCCGCGCCGAGCCGGGATCGTGGCGGGGAGCCGTACCCGGGCGGGCGCGCCGGCGGGCCGCCGCTCCCCGACCAGGGCCGTTCGGCCGCCCTCGCCCCGTGCCCGCGGGGGTCGGCGTACTACCGCGCCGTCCCCGGCGGCGTGGACGTCGTCGTCGGCGTCTCCGCCGGCGGCGCGATCCGCGCCGAACTGTTCCTGCGCGGCGGGGGGACGCCGGAGTCGCGGCAGGCCACCGTCCGGGGCCGTGGATCGCACACGTTCCATTTCCGGGGTGCCGCGCCCCGGCTCGTCCAGCGCGTCAAGGTCACGGCGATCTCCGTCGGGGTCGCGATGCGGACGTGCTACGCCCGCGCCGTGGCCTGATCGCCCGGCACGCGCACATCCTCGACGGACACGTTGACGGCCGTGACCCGCGTGCCCAGCATCAGCCCGGTCACCCGCGCCACGTTCCCCATCACCACCCTGGCCACGTCCTTGACGACGCTGCCGTACTCGACGGCGATGGCGAGATCGAGGGTGACCTCGTCCGCGTCCTCGTCGAGGTCGACGCGCACCCCGGCCGCCGGGCGCCGCGCGTCCGGGCCCGGTCCGGGGCTCGGGGCGCCGGGACGCGGCACCAGGGCGGCGACCCCGGCGACCTCCAGCGCGGCCAGCGCGGCGATCTTCCCGATGACCCCGTTCTCGATCGTGACGCGCCCGTCCACCGGGGTCGTGATGTCCTCGGACGAGCCGTGCAACGTCATCGGCAGCGCGTTCGCCCCCGAGCCGGTGGTGGACGTCACCGCGGCGGACGGGGCGGGCAGCGGCGCTCCGGGGAAGAACGGCCCGCCCTCCGGCCTCGGTCCGCCGTCGCCGGTGAAGCCCCTGTCAAGCCCGGTCATGATCGCTCCCCACGGTTCGGTCGGGTGACCATCGTGACGGAGGGACCCTCGGAACGTCACGCGAAGTCGGATACGCGGGCGCGTCCCGGGCCCGCCCGGACGGGCGTGCGACGGGCATCCCGCCTACTGCCCCACCGCCGGTTCTCTCTATGCTGCTGGTCAGGCAGTGAACAAAAGGAGACCGCCGCCTTGAGCGCAGAGAACGAGCGGACGCCCCGCTCCGAGGAGGAGACGGGCGGCGCCGGTGCGCCCGACAACTTCCAGCGGCTGTGGACCCCGCACCGGATGGCCTACATCAAGGGGGAGAACAAGCCGACGGGGGCGGGAGCGGACGACGGTTGCCCGTTCTGCGACATCCCGAAGATGCCCGACGAGGAGGGCCTCGTCGTCGCGCGCGGCGAGTCGGTGTACACGGTGCTGAACCTCTACCCCTACAACTCCGGGCATCTGATGGTCGTCCCGTACCGGCACGTGGCCGACTACGCCGACCTGGACGAGGCGGAGTACACGGAACTGGCCGTGTTCACCCAGCGGTCTCTCGCGGCGCTGCGCAAGGCCAGCGGCGCGCAGGGCTTCAACGTCGGCATGAACCTCGGTCTCGTCGCGGGCGCGGGGATCGCGGCGCACCTGCACCAGCATGTCGTTCCCCGCTGGGGCGGCGACACCAACTTCATGCCGGTCGTCGGGCACACCAAGGTCCTGCCGCAGCTCCTGCGGGACACCCGCCGGCTGCTCGCCGAGGCCTGGCCCGATTCCTGAGCGGGCCCGTCGACCGACGGTCGGCGGTCAGGTTCCGCGTGCCCGGACGGCCGCGGGCGGCGGGCCCGCCGCCGTCATCAGTTCGGAGACCGTCACGAACTCGAACCCCTTGGCGCGCAGGCCCCGGATCATCGGGACCAGGTTCCGCAACGCGACCAGCCGGTCCTCGTTGCCGGTGTCGTGGGCGAGGACGATCGAGCCGGGCCGGGTGTTGTTGACGATGTAGTCGACGAGCTGCGGCGGATCGTGCTGGTACGTCTTCTCCAGCATCTTGATCGACCAGATGGTGAGGTCGTAGCCGAACTGTCCGGCGGCGCTGAGGGTCGCGCCGCCCAGCCGGCCGAACGGCGGCCGCAGATGCCGGGGCTCCTTGCCGGTGATCGTCGCGATGGCGTTGTGCGCCCGGCGGACCTGCCGGCAGACGTCCTCGTGGGAGAGCACGGCCAGGTCCACATGCGTCCAGGTGTGGTTGCCCGCCTCGTGACGGTCCATCCGCCCGTGCACCAGCCGCGCGTTGCGAACGACCCGCTCGCCCACCATGAAGAACGTCGCCTTGACGCGTTCGGCGTCGAGGATGTCGTGGACCATCGGCGTCCACTTCGGCATGGGGCCGTCGTCGAACGTCAAGGCCACCAGCTTCTGCGCGGTGTCGACGGACCAGGTGACGTCCACATGGCCGTGGGAGGGGCTCCAGGGCCGGGCGTCCGGTACGGCCATCGCCGGTGCCTCGCCGTCCTCCCGCGGTGCCGCGGCGCCGATCCCGCCCCCGAGCGCGAGGCCGCTCGCGGCGATCCCCAGGCCTTTGATGAGCTTGCGGCGCGTCGGCCCGGACGCCGCGTCCCCCGTTTTTCTCATGGCGAAACGAGGTTCCCACGGTCAGACCCGGCGCGGCCTCCGCCTCAGGGCCGAATCATGATCAGTCCGGGGGATGAGCTCCGGTACGGGTTCTCCCCGTACCGGAGCAGTTCCCAGGGTGGACGTCAGCCCTCCTTGGACTCGGCGGCGACCTTGTCGGCCAGGTGCGAGGGGAGCGGTTCGTAGCGCAGGAACGCCCGGCTGAACGTGCCGGTGCCCTGCGACATCGACCGCAGGTCGATCGCGTACCGGACGATCTCCAGCTGGGGCACCTCCGCCTTGATCATGGTGCGGCCGCCGGGCACCGCCTGGGAGCCGAGGACCCGGCCGCGCCGCGACGACAGGTCGGACATGATCGGGCCGACGTACTCGTCGGCGACGAGCACGTCCACCTCGTCGACGGGTTCGAGGAGCAGGACCGGCACCTGGCTCGCCGCGTCCTTGAGCGCGAGCGCCCCGGCGGCCTGGAACGCCATGTCGGACGAGTCGACCGAGTGCGCCTTCCCGTCGTGCAGGGTGACCTTGATGTCGACGAGCGGGTATCCGGCGGAGACGCCGCGGGCCATCTGCTGCCGGACGCCCTTCTCGACCGACGGGATGAACTGCCGGGGGATCACCCCGCCGACGATCTTGTCGACGAACTCGAAGCCCTCACCGGACGGCAGCGGCTCGACGTCGATGTGGCAGATGCCGTACTGGCCGTGCCCGCCGCTCTGCTTGACGTGCCGTCCGAGGCCCTTGGCGGATCCGCCGAACGTCTCCCGCAGCGGCACGCGCAGCTCGACCCGTTCGACCTCGACGCCGTACCGGGACCGCAGCCGGTCGATCAGCACGTCGGCGTGCGCCTCGCCCATGCACCACAGCACCAGCTGCCGCGTCTCGGAGTTGTTCTCCAGCCGCAGCGTGGGGTCCTCGGCGACGAGCCGGCCGAGGGCCTGGCTGAGCTTGTCCTCGTCCGCCTTGGACCTGGCCCGGATCGCCACCGGCAGCAGCGGGTCGGGCATCGACCAGGGCGCCATGATCATCGCGGCGCCGGGATCGGACAGCGTGTCGCCCGACTCGGCGCGGGTGAGCTTCGCGACGGCGCAGATGTCGCCCGCGCCGCAGGACGAGATGGTGCGCTGCGTCTTGCCGAGCGGCGAGGTGAGCGCGCCGACCCGCTCGTCGACGTCGTGGTCCTCGTGGCCGCGGTCCGCCATGCCGTGCCCGGAGACGTGCACGGTCATGTCGGGGCGAAGCGTCCCGGAGAACACCCGCACCAGCGAGATCCGCCCGACGTACGGGTCGGACGTCGTCTTGATCACCTCGGCGATCAGCGGTCCGTCCGGGTCACAGGCGACCTCCCGCGGCGGGCCGCCCTTCACCGGGTTCACGGAGGGAATGCCGTGTTCGAGCGGGGACGGGAACGCCTGGGTGATGACCTCCAGCAGCTCCTGCATGCCGACGACCGGGCCGGGATGGTCGCCGTGGGGGACGGAGGTGGCGAGGACGGGGTAGAAGCTGCCGCGCGCCACCGCGGTCTCCAGGTCCTCGATGAGCGCCTTGACGTCGATGTCCTCACCGGACAGGTACCTGTCCATGAGGGACTCGTCCTCGCTCTCCTGGATGATCCCCTCGATCAGCGTGGCGCGCTGCTCCGCGATCTGGTCCAGGTACCGGGGGTCGGGGTCGCATTCGGTGCGCTGCCCGTTGGAGTAGTCGAGGCAGCGCTGCGTCAGCAGCCCGATGAGCCCCTTCAGACCGTCCCCGCCGCTCACCGGGAAGTACAGCGGCGCGACGCCCTCCCCGAAGACGTCCTGGCAGGACATCACCACGTCGTCGAAGTCGCCGCGCTGCTGGTCGACCTTGGTGATGACGACCGCGCGGGGCATCCCGACCGCGGCGCACTCCTCCCACAGCATCCGGCTGAGACCGTCGATGCCGTCCACCGCGGAGATCACGAAGAGTGCCGCGTCGGCGGCGCGGAGCCCGGCCCGCAGGTCGCCGACGAAGTCGGCGTAGCCGGGTGTGTCGATGAGGTTGACCTTGATGTCGCCGAGGCTGAAGGGCGCGAGCGTGAGGTTCACCGAGCGCTGCTGGCGTACCTCGACCTCGTCGTAGTCGCTGACCGTGGTGCCGTCCTCGACCTTTCCCGCCCGTTGCAGCGTGCCCGTGGCGGCCAGCAGCGCCTCCACGAGCGTCGTCTTTCCGGCCCCTGAATGGCCGACCAGCGCGACGTTGCGCACCTTGTCACACCCGCCGGCCTCCGGTGCCCTGCCGGGGGCTCCCGAGTGGCCTCCCTTGTCCGCCATGCCTACCTCCTCGGACGGGTCTTCGCGCGTCATCTCCCGCGTGCAGGCCCGCGTACGGTTGGGGCCCGGCCCCCGCGCGGGGTCAGGCCCTGACGTCCGAGTGCGGCGTCCGACCTCGTCCTAACGGGTGACCGACGTCACACCCGTACCACCACCTTTTCCCGTGGCGCGCGGGACCACAAGGGGCGAAGGGCAAACAACCGTGATCTGTCCGTGCCGCGAGACCGCAAACCCGGCCGCGAACCGGACCGCAACTCCGGCCGCGGGTTCGGTCGCGCCACCGGAACCCCCCGGTCGGACTACGATTGGGCGCCCCGAGAACACGAGAACGGACGGCGATGCTCAACAAGATCAGGCCCGGGTTGGAACGCGTCCTCAAACCCGTCGGAAACGCGGTCGCGCGGACCGGGCTCTCGCCCAACGCCATCACCGTCGTCGGCACGCTCGGTGTCGCCGGGGGCGCGCTCGTGCTGTTCTCGCGCGGTGAGTTCTTCTGGGGCACGATGGTCATCACCGCGTTCGTGCTGTTCGACATGCTCGACGGCGCCGTCGCCCGTGTCACCGGCAAGATCTCCAAGTTCGGAGCGTTCCTGGACTCCACGATGGACCGGGTCGCCGACGCCGCGATCTTCTCCGGGCTGATGATCGGCCTGTACCGGGACGGGCAGGAGCCCCTCGCCGGGGTCGCGCTGTACTGCATGGTCGCCGGGGTCGTGGTGTCGTACGCCAAGGCCCGCGCCGAGGGGCTCGGATACACCTGCAACGTGGGCATCGCCGAGCGCGCGGAACGGCTCATCGTCGCCCTGGTCGCCGCCGGGCTCGACGGGCTCGGCGTCCCCTACGTCCTGGCGGTCGCACTGTGGGTGCTCGCGGGGTTGAGCACGGTCACGATCGGGCAGCGGTTCGCCACCGTCTACGTGCAGGACAGGGACGCCGCCCGGCCGAGGGACCCCGCGCCGGAGCCGCGCCCATGAACGCGACCCGTCCGCGGTCGCGTGCCGCGGACCTGCGGGACGAGGTGATGGACGCCGCGTTCACGGTCGGCTGGACGGTCGTCCGGAAGACGCCCGAGCGCGCGGCCCGGCTCGCGTTCACCGCCCTCGCCGACCACACCTGGCACCGGCACGGCGCGGGCGTGCGGCAGTTGGAGAAGAACCTGTGCCGCGTCGTCGGCAAGGACACCGTCGACGACGAGGTCCGGGTGCTCAGCAAACGTGTGCTGCGCTCCTACTTCCGCTACTGGCTGGAGGTCTTCCGGCTGCCCGAGTACGACCGGGCGCGGATCCTCGGCAGGATGCGGGTCACCGGCGAGAAGAAGATCTTCACCAATCTCGACTCGGGACGCGGCGTCATCCTCGCGCTGCCGCACATGGGCAACTACGAGCACGCCGGCGCGTGGCTCGTGCACCGCGGGTACCCGTTCACCACGGTCGCGGAACGGCTCAGGCCCGAGTCGCTGTTCGAACGGTTCGTCGAGTTCCGGGAGGGGCTCGGGATGGAGGTCCTCGCGCACCGGGGCGCGTCGGCGTACGGGCGCATGGCCCAGCGGCTCCGCGCCGGCAGGCCGGTGTGCCTCGTCGTCGACCGCGACCTGACCGAGAGCGGGATCGACGTGGAGTTCTTCGGCGCCACCGCCCGGATGCCCGCCGTTTCGGCGGCGCTCGCGATCCAGACCGGTGCCGCCCTCATCCCCGTGACACTCTGGTACGAGGGCGAGTACTGGGCGGCGCGGGTCCACGAGGAGATCCCCGTGCCGGAGGAGGGCCGCAGGCAGGAGAAGATCCAGGCCATGACGCAGGAACTCGCGCGGGTCTTCGAGCAGGGCATCGCCGCCCACCCCGAGGACTGGCACATGCTGCAGAAGGTCTGGGTGGACGACCTGGCGGATGGCGGCCGGTGAGAGTCGGCTCATGAAGATCGGCCGCATGAAGATCGGAATCGTCTGCCCGTACACGTGGAATGTGCCGGGCGGCGTCCAGCAGCACATCGGCGACCTCGCCGAGGCGCTGATCGCGCACGGCCACGACGTGTCGGTCATCACCCCCGCCGACGACGACGTGCCGCTGCCGCCGTACGTGGTGTCGGCGGGCCGCGCCGTGCCCGTGCCCTACAACGGCTCGGTGGCCCGGCTGGCTTTCGGGTTCCGGTCGGCGGGCCGCGTCCGGCGCTGGATCCGCGAGGGCGGCTTCGACGTCCTGCACGTCCACGAGCCCGCCGCGCCGTCGCTGGGCCTGCTCGCCTGCTGGGCCGCGGACGGCCCGATCGTCGGCACCTTCCACGCGTCCTATGTGCGGTCGCGGGCGCTGTCGGTCATGTCGCCGGTCCTCAGCAGCGCGCTGGAGAAGATCACCGGGCGGATCGCCGTGTCCGAGGCCGCCCGCACGAGCCTCGTCGAGCACCTCGGCGGCGACGCCGTGCTGATCCCCAACGGCGTCGCGACCGATCGGTACGCGATGGCCGAACCGCTGCCCGGCTGGCCCGGACGCGCCTCGGCGGCGGACCCGGCGGACCCGTCCCTTCCCCTCGGTGACGGCGGCGCCCTCGGCTTCCTCGGCCGGATGGACGAGCCGCGCAAGGGCCTGGACGTGCTGCTGCGCGCGTTCGAGATCCTCGGGCGGCGCCGGCCCGGCCTGCGGCTGCTGATCGCCGGGCCGGGCGACGCCGACGACGTGACGGCCCGCGTCGCCCCGCAGTTGCGGGACCGGGTCGTCGTCCTCGGCCTCGTCAGCGAGGAGGACAAGGTCCGCGCCTACCATTCGGTGGACGTGTTCGTCGCGCCGAACCTCGGCGGCGAGAGCTTCGGCATCGTCCTCGCCGAGGCGATGTCGGCGGGCGCCCCCATCCTGGCCAGCGACATCGAGGCGTTCGAACGGGTGCTGCGCGGCGGGCGGGCCGGGGCGCTGTTCCCGGCGGGCGACCACGAGGCCCTCGCGGCGGCGGCCGGGGAGCTGCTCGACGACCCGGCGCGCCGCAAGCAACTGTCGGCGGAGGCCCGCGCGGCCGTCCGCGCCTACGACTGGTCGGCGGTGGCCCGCGACGTGCTGAGGGTGTACGAGACGGTCACGCTCGGCGGCGCCGGCGCGGGCGTCGTCGAGTCGGGACCCGGCGCGTAGGGGGTGCGGCACGATGTACGACTGGATCATCGACGTCCTGTTCTGGGTCGCCGTCGTGTTCCTGGTGGCCGTGTACGTGTCGTGGCGCGCGACCCGGCTCGACCGGCTGCACGTCCGTGTCGAGACGGCGCGGGCGGCGCTGGACGCGGCCCTGGTCAGGCGGGCCGCCGCCGCGCTGGAACTGGCCGCCTCACGGCTCCTGGACCCGGCCGCGAGCCTGGTGCTGGCCACCGCCGCGCACGAGGCCCGCACCGCCGACGCCGACAACCGGGAGTTCGCCGAGAGCGACCTGTCGCGGGCGCTGCGCGCCGTCGTCGACCAGCCCGAGTTCGTCGGCACGCTCACCGCCGGCGGCACCGGGGAGGGCGCGGCGATGCTGGACGAACTGTCCTCGTCCGCGGCGAAGGTCGCCTACGCCCGCCGCTTCTACAACGACGCCGTCGCCCAGGCGAGGATCGCCCGCCGCAAACCCCTCATCCGGATCCTGCCGCTCGCGGGCCGCGCCCCCCTTCCCGACTTCTTCGAGATCGACGACGACCCGCCCGGGATCTGATCCGGGGCGGGCCGGGCCGTGCCGTGACCGGCGAGTGCGTTCGGTCGCGTTCGCTACCCTCTGGCAGACCGGTCAAGGGAGGGGCGAAACGTGCGATCCGTTAGGGCCGAAAGCGGCGGCCGGGGAACCGTCGTCCGGCGGAGGGCGGGTGCGTGGCTCGGCGTTCTCGTCCTCGGCGCAGCCGCGCTGCCCGCCTGCTCGGACTCCGGCGGCCCCGCCACGGCGCCCCCGCCGAGCGATCCCGGCGGGCCGGTGGGGTCCGCGACGCCCGCGCCCACGCCCGCGACGCACCCGTTCACCGGCGGGACGAAGGGTGTCACCAACCCCGTTCTCGCCGTCAAGATCGAGAACACGAGTCCCGCGCTGCCGCAGAGCGGGGTGGCCGCCGCCGACATCGTGTACGTCGAGCAGGTCGAGGGCGGCGAGACCCGGCTGATGACGGTGTACTCGTCACGGCTGCCCGAACGCGTCGGGCCCGTCCGCAGCGCCCGGATCTCCGACCTGCACATCCTGCCGCAGTTCGGGCGCCCCGCCTTCGCCTTCTCCGGTGTCCAGAGCAAGATGAAGAAGCACGTCCGCGCCGCGCCGGTGTACGACGTCTCCCACGAGAAGACGGGCGCCGCCTACTTCAGGTCCAGCGCCAAGCCGATGCCGTACAACCTCTACGCCGCCCCGAGGGCCCTGCTGAGGCACGCGCCCAAGGCGGAAGGGCCGCGCGACATCGGGTTCCGCTTCGGCGCCGCGCCCGCGGGCGGCAGGCCACTCAAGTCCTTCACCGCCAGATGGCCGTCCGCGCGGATGGGTTTCACCTGGTCGGCCAAGCACCGGCGCTGGCTCGCCAGTTGGGGCGGGCGCCCCGACCGCGCCGCCGAGGGCGGGATTCTGGGCGGCCGGACGATCGTCGTCCAGTACGCCAGGACGACCCGGTCGAAGTTCCACGACTTCCTCGGCAGCTACACCCCGCTGATCCACACCACCGGAACCGGACGGGCCCTCGTCCTGCGCGACGGTAAGGCGTACAAGACCACGTGGTCGCGTCCGTCCGAGGAGCAGGGCACCACGTTCACCACCGCGACCGGCGAACCGATGACCTTCGCGCCGGGACAGGTCTGGGTGGTCCTCGTCAACGACGGCAAGCCCTACATCCCCTAGGCCCTCCACCCAGGCCCTACAACTCGTAAGGCCGGGGGCCCGGGTCGTTGACACTGTGCCGGGTCGAACGCTCGTACGAGCAGGGAATACCATGGAAGGCGACTTATCGCCCGTTCTCGTGAGGTATGCCCGTGTCCACTTCCACTTCCGCCCCCGACACCACCGCACCGGAGACGGCGCCGGAGACGGGGACCGCCCGCGTCAAGCGCGGAATGGCGGAGATGCTCAAGGGCGGCGTGATCATGGACGTCGTCACCCCCGAACAGGCGAAGATCGCCGAAGACGCGGGCGCGGTCGCCGTCATGGCCCTGGAGCGGGTGCCCGCCGACATCCGCGCCGAGGGCGGCATCTCCCGGATGAGCGACCCCGACATGATCGACGGGATCATCAACGCGGTGTCCATCCCGGTCATGGCCAAGGCCCGTATCGGCCACTTCGTCGAGGCGCAGGTGCTCCAGGCGCTCGGCGTCGACTACATCGACGAGTCCGAGGTGCTCACCCCCGCCGACTACGAGCACCACATCGACAAGTGGGCGTTCACCGTCCCGTTCGTCTGCGGCGCCACCAGCCTCGGCGAGGCGCTGCGCCGCATCACCGAGGGCGCGGCGATGATCCGCTCCAAGGGTGAGGCCGGCACCGGCGACGTCTCCAACGCCACCACCCACATGCGGCGGATCCGCCAGGAGATCCGGCGGCTCCAGTCCCTGCCCGAGGACGAGCTGTACGTCGCCGCCAAGGAACTCCAGGCGCCCTACGAGCTGGTCAGGGAGGTCGCCGAGGCCGGGAAGCTGCCCGTCGTGCTGTTCACCGCGGGCGGCATCGCCACCCCCGCCGACGCGGCCATGATGATGCAGCTCGGCGCCGAGGGCGTCTTCGTCGGCTCCGGGATCTTCAAGTCCGGCAACCCGGCGCAGCGCGCCGAGGCCATCGTGAAGGCCACCACCTTCCACGACGACCCCGGTGTGATCGCCAAGGTGTCCCGTGGTCTCGGCGAGGCCATGGTCGGCATCAACGCCGCCTCCCTCGGCGAGGACCAGAAGTTCGCCGGACGGGGCTGGTAGCAGATCGGGCACCCCCCTCTCCACAGCACGCCCTGACAGGGTTTACGCTGGCGGCGCGGCCGGTGACCGGGGCCTTGTCGGGGGGCTGGGGGCGTTCCCCGGAACGAGGCGTCCGGGGCGGCGCCCGGCCGCGGGAGGGGAGAGCATGGCTTGGTCGGTCGCGCTGGCGTGCGCGAGGGTGGGCGAGGCCACCGAGGTGTTCCGTCCGGGTCTGGTACCCGACCCGGACGAGGCGGCCGTGATCGCCCGCCGCCTCTACCCGGCGGACACCCTCAGCGAGACCGGCGACACCGTCCTGGACTTCGCGCTCTGGCCCTACGAGGACGAGCTGTTCGTCGGCGCGTTCGAGCGGGCGCTGCTGCTGTGCGACCGGCGGCTGTTCTACCTCGACGACGACGCCCGCCGGATCGCCGACACCGCCGCCGCCGCGCTGCCCGGCTCCCACTGCGGCGTGCTCGTCCTGCACACGGTCATCCGCGGCTGCTGGTTCCGCTGGTACGAGTCGGGCGAACTGCTCCGCGACGTGTTCGTCACGGCCGAGGACGGCGTCGTCGTCGACCAGGGGGAACGGCTTCCCGCCGAACGGCCGTTCTGGCGGCCGATCGACGAGGGCGTCCCGGACGTCCCGCTGCCGTTCGACCAGGAGGAGTTCGGGCTCGCGCTCGCCGAGGCCCACATGTTCGGCCGTGGCATCGCCGAGCGGGGCGAGGACGGGTTCCTGCCCCTGGAACTGCCGCTACGGCGCTTCAAGCACGTTTGACGCGGCGGTCGGCGCCGCCGACACGGGAAGACGCACCGATTGGGAGGACGTTGTACGGAACGTCTAGGGTTGGATGATCCCCACGCGCCTCCCGGAAGGTTCTCCGTGACAGCTGTGCCGACGATCGGTGTCCTCGCTCTCCAGGGCGATGTGCGCGAGCACGCGCACGCGCTGGAGTCGGCCGGCGCGCGCGTGGTGCGCGTGCGCCGTCCCGACGAACTGGAACGGGTCGACGGGCTCGTCCTGCCCGGCGGGGAGTCCACCACCATGTGGCGGCTGGCACGCGCGTTCGACCTGCTGGAACCGCTGCGCAAGCGGATCGAGGCCGGGCTGCCCGCCTACGGCTCCTGCGCCGGCATGATCATGCTGGCGGACCGGATCCGGGACGGCGTCGCGGGCCAGGAGACGGTCGGGGGCATCGACATGACCGTGCGCCGCAACGCGTTCGGCCGGCAGGTCGACTCGTTCGAGGCCGACGTCCCGCTGGCCGGTATGGGCGACACGCCGTACCACGCGGTTTTCATCCGCGCCCCGTGGGTGGAGTCCGTCGGGGACGCCGTCGAGGTGCTCGGACGGGCCGAGGGCGGTCCGAACGCCGGTAGGATCGTCGCCGTCCGCCAAGGGCGCCTGATGGCGACCGCGTTCCATCCGGAGTTGACAGGCGATTTCCGCGTGCACCACTACTTCGCCGATCTGGTGCGCCGGACGACAGAGAGGGAATGACAGCATGTCCGGCCATTCCAAATGGGCGACGACCAAGCACAAGAAGGCGGCACTCGACGCCAAGCGCGGCAAGCTCTTCGCCAAGCTGATCAAGAACATCGAGGTCGCGGCCCGCACCGGTGGCGGAGACCCCGACGCCAACCCGACCCTCTACGACGCCATCTACAAGGCGAAGAAGAACTCCGTCCCCAACGACAACATCGAGCGCGCGCGCAAGCGCGGCGCCGGTGAGGAGGCCGGGGGCGCCGACTGGCAGACCATCACCTACGAGGGGTACGCGCCCGGCGGGGTCGCCGTCCTCATCGAGTGCCTGACCGACAACCGCAACCGGGCCGCCTCGGAGGTCCGCGTCGCCCTCACCCGCAACGGCGGTTCCCTCGCCGACCCGGGCTCGGTGTCCTACATGTTCAACCGCAAGGGCGTCGTGATCGTGCCCAAGTCGGGCACCACCGAGGACGAGGTCATGATGGCCGTCCTGGACGCCGGGGCCGAGGAGGTCAACGACCTCGACGGGGAGAACTTCGAGGTCGTCAGCGAGGCCGGCGACCTGGTCGCGGTCCGCTCCGCCCTGGTCGACGCCGGGATCGACTACGAGTCGGCCGAGAGCAAGTTCCTGCCGAGCGTCACCGTCCCCCTCGACGAGGACAACGCCAAGAAGGTCTTCCGGCTCCTCGACGCCCTGGAGGACTCCGACGACGTCCAGGACGTCTACGCCAACTTCGACGTGAGCGACGAGGTCCTCGCCACCCTCGACTGACCCCGCGGTCCGTCCGGCGACACGCCCGGCCCACTGGACCGGCGCGCGTGAACAGGCGCGCGCCGAGTTGGTAGCGTGTTCGGCCGAACAGATGATCGAAGGAGCGGCCGTGCGGGTGATGGGGGTGGACCCCGGGCTCACCCGGTGCGGGGTGGGCGTCGTCGAGGGCGCCCCGGGCAAACGGCTCCACCTGGTGCACGTGTCCGTCGTGCGGACCGCGCCCGACGAGGACCACCCCCTGCGCCTGCTGGGCATCGAGTCGGGCATCGAGGCCCTCGTCGACGAGCTGCGTCCCGATGCCATCGCCGTCGAGCGGGTGTTCTCCCAGCACAACGTCCGCACCGTCATGGGCACCGCGCAGGCGGCCGGGATCGCGATCCTCGCGGCGGCCCGGCGCGGGCTGCCCGTCGCGCTGTACACCCCGAGCGAGGCCAAGGCCGCCGTGACCGGAAACGGCCGCGCCGACAAGGCGCAGATCACCAGGATGGTGACACGGCTGTTGTCCCTGGACACCGCGCCGAAGCCCGCCGACGCCGCGGACGCGCTCGCGCTCGCCATCTGCCATGTGTGGCGCGGCGGCGCCCAGCATCGCCTCGCCCACGCCCGGCGGTCGCGGATCGAGGAGGCGGCGCGGGCCGAGCGGGAGCGGCTCGCCGCCCGGACCAGAGGAGGAAGCAGCGAATGATCGCCTTCGTCAGCGGCCGGGTGGCCGCCGCCGGGCCCGACGGGGCGGTGATCGACGTGCACGGCGTCGGCCTGTCGGTGCAGTGCACCCCGGCCACGCTCGCCGGACTGCGGGTCGGCGAGGAGGCGACGGTCCCGACCTCCCTGGTCGTCCGCGAGGACTCCCTCACCCTGTTCGGTTTCGCCGACGACGACGAACGCGCCGTCTTCGAACTGCTGCAGACCGCGAGCGGCGTCGGGCCGCGCCTCGCGCTGGCGATGCTCGCCGTGCACACCCCCAACGCGCTGCGCCACGCGATGGCCACCGAGGACGTGACCGCGCTCACCAAGGTCCCCGGCATCGGCAAGAAGGGCGCCCAGCGGATCGTCCTGGAACTGCGGGACCGCCTCGGCGGCCCGGTCGGGGACGGCGCGGCCGACGTCCGGGTGCCCCTCCGCGCCGAACCGTGGCGCGAGCAGGTCCAGCTGGGCCTGATCAACCTCGGCTGGTCCGCCAAGGACGCCGACGCCGCCGTGGACGCCGTCGCCGCCGAACTCGACGGGGGCGAGACGCCCCCGGTCGCGACCCTGCTGCGGTCGGCGCTGAAGAAGCTGAGCAAATGAGCGCCGGAAGCGAACCCGAGCGGCTGGTGTCGGCGGACGCGGACGGGCCCGAGGAACAGGTGATCGAGGCCGCGCTGCGGCCGAAGCGGCTCGACGACTTCATCGGGCAGGAACGCGTCCGCGAACAACTGTCGCTCGTGCTGCACGGCGCGCTGCGGCGCGGCCGTACGCCCGACCACGTACTGCTGTCGGGCGGACCCGGCCTCGGCAAGACCACCCTCGCCATGATCATCGCCGCGGAGCTCGGGCAGCCGCTGCGGATCTCGTCCGGACCCGCCATCGAACGCGCCGGCGACCTCGCCGCGGTACTGTCGACCCTCGCCGAGGGCGAGGTGCTGTTCCTGGACGAGATCCACCGGCTGGCGCGGCCCGCCGAGGAGATGCTCTACATGGCGATGGAGGACTTCCGCGTCGACGTCGTCGTCGGCAAGGGGCCGGGCGCCACCGCGATCCCCCTCGACATCGCGCCGTTCACGCTGGTGGGCGCCACCACCCGCGCGGGGATGCTGCCGGGGCCGCTGCGCGACCGGTTCGGGTTCGTCGCGCACATGGACTTCTACGAGCCCGCCGAGCTGGAGATCATCGTCCGCCGGTCGGCGCGGCTGCTGGACGTGGAGATCACCGACGACGGCGCCGCCGAGGTCGCCGGACGCTCCCGGGGCACGCCCCGCATCGCCAACCGGCTGCTGCGCCGCGTCCGCGACTACGCCGAGGTTCGCGGCGACGGGAGGGTCGACAGGGAATCGGCCCGAACGGCACTGGCGTTGTACGAGGTGGACGAACGGGGCCTTGACCGGCTCGACCGCGCCGTCCTCGGGTCGCTGCTGCGCAAGTTCGGCGGGGGGCCGGTCGGCCTGTCGACGCTGGCGGTGTCGGTCGGGGAGGAACCGGAGACCGTGGAGGTCGTCGCGGAGCCGTTCCTCGTCCGGCAGGGGCTGCTGGCCAGGACGCCGCGGGGACGGGTCGCCACGGGCGCCGCGTGGGCGCATCTCGGGCTGACCCCGCCGCCGACCGCGCCGCTGGCCGGGACGCTGTTCGACCTGGACGACGACCGGGGCGAGAAGGCCGATCCCACCGAACAGTGATCATTCGGGTAACGGGTTGGGAACTTCCCGGCGTCGCCGGTCGTCGCGTCGTTGCCGGGGTCTCGCGTACTCTCTAGACTCCGGGACTTGGTTCACCGCCTCCAGCCGGCGGTCCCGTGAACGTGACCGGTCCGGTCACAGGCTGGGCAAACGACATCGGAAGGATGCCCCGGTAATGGGCAGCGAAGTTATTCTCGCGGCGGAGTCCGGCGGGAGCGGGGCTTTCAACCTGCTTCTGCTCCTCGCCGTTCCCCTGGTCTTCTACCTCCTGCTGATCCGGCCGCAGAGCAAGCGCCGCAAGCAGCAGTTGGAGATGCAGAACGCCATCGAGCCCGGCGCTCGGGTGGTGACGACCAGCGGTATGCGCGCGACGGTCGTGGCGGTCGACGACGACGGCGTGCTCCTGGAGATCGCCGACGGTGTGGAGGTCCACTTCCTCCGCCAGGCCGTCATGCAGGTCCTCAAGGACGACGAGCCGGCGGAACTCGACGACGACCAGGACGGCGACGAGGGCCGCGTCGACCTCGCCAAGGACGAGACCGCGACCGAGGACGAGGCCACGGACGAGGGCACGGACGAGGGCACGGACGAGGCCGCCGACAAGGCCGCGGACGACACCAAGGACGACCGGACGGACGAGACGGGCAAGGCGGAGGCGTCGGGCCAAGACGACGAGGCCGCGGAGTCCAAGCCCAGGAGGAGGCTGAAGGTCAAGGCCGCGGACAAGCCGTCCGCCTGACCCTCCGCCGGTGACGACTCAAGACGGGAAGTACGACGACCAGTGGCCCCGCCCAGTAACGCTCCCAAGCCCGGGCGCACGCTTCTCGCGCTCTTCGCAACCCTGCTGGTCCTCGCCGGCGTAGCGGTCTGGCAGGGCCAGACCACGCCGAAGCTGGGGCTCGACCTCGCCGGCGGGACGACCGTGACGCTCACCGCCAAGACGACGAGCGGCAAGAACCCGCCGACCGAGCAGATGGACCAGGCCGTCAAGATCATGACCCGGCGGGTCAACGGTCTGGGCGTGTCCGACGCCGAGGTCACCAAGCAGGGCAGCAACAACATCGTGGTGAACGTCCCCGGCGAGGGGCAGAGCCGCGTCGTCAGCCTGATCGGCACGACGGCGAAGTTGCAGTTCCGCCAGGTGTTCGCCATCGCCGACGGCAGGCCGTCGACCGGCCCCGCGCCGGCTCCGTCGGCGAGCTCGTCCGGCAAGCCGAAGAAGGGCGACAAGAGCCCCTCGCCCTCGGTGTCGCCGACCGCGAGCGCCAAGGCGTCGCCGTCGGCCACACCGCGCGGCAGGGCGCTGTCGGACGCGCTCACCGCGCCGACCCCGACACCGTCCGGGGCGGCGAGCCCGGCACCGTCGGCCCCGGCCTCGCCGTCGTCGCCGCTGGTCCCGCCGTCCGGCGCGCCCGTGCCCCCCGCCCAGGACTACGCCGGCGTGACCGACCCGGCGGTCATCAAGCAGTTCGAGGCCCTCAACTGCTACCAGGGCGACCGGCGCGCGCCCGGGTCCAACGACCCGAACCGCAAGTTCGTCGCCGCCTGCGACCAGGACGAGGAGTCCGACCAGGTCGCCAAGTACATCCTCGGCCCCGTCCGGGTGCTCGGCGAGAACGTCGACGAGGCCAACGCGATGCCGCCGAACTCCCAGCAGGGCCAGGCCAGCTGGTCGGTGTCGCTGGACTTCGACGGCAAGGGCGCCCGCCAGTTCGGCGAGGTCACCACCGACGCGTACGGGGCCTACCAGCAGGACCCGTCGTCCCCGCGAGCACAGGTCGCGATCGTCCTGGACGGCAGGGTCGTCTCCGCGCCCAGCATCCGCGAGGGCGCGATCACCGGCGGCACCGCCAGCATCGACGGCCCGCCCGACAGCTTCGACCAGCGGTACGCCACCGACCTCGCCAACGTCCTCAAGTACGGGGCGCTGCCGCTGGAGTTCACGCAGAGCTCCATCGACGAGGTGTCGTCCACGCTCGGGTCCGACCAGTTGACCGGCGGTCTCATCGCCGGAGCCATCGGGCTCGGCCTCGTCGTGCTCTACTGCATGTTCTACTACCGGGGCCTCGGTCTGGTGGCGGTCGCCAGCCTGGTCGTGGCCTCGGCCATCACCTATGTGGCGGTCGTGATCCTCGGTGAGGGGATGGGCTTCCGGCTCTCCCTGCCGCACATCATCGGCCTCATCGTGTCCATCGGCATCACCGCCGACTCGTTCATCGTCTACTTCGAACGACTGCGGGACGAGTTGAGGGCCGGGCGCAGGCTGCGGCCGTCGGTGGAGAGCGCCTGGAAGCGGGCGCGGCGCACCATCCTGGTCGCCGACGCCGTGACCTTCCTCGCCGCGCTCGTGCTGTACTTCCTCGCGGTCGGCGGTGTCGCCGGGTTCGCGTTCGCGATGGGCCTGACGACGCTCATCGACGTCATCGTCGTGTTCTTCTTCACCAAGCCGCTGGTCGCGCTCCTGTCGCGGACGGACTTCTTCGGCCGCGGCCATCCGCTCTCCGGCCTCGATCCGCGCAAGCTGCACCGCGTGGCACAGAGGTCGTCCGCCGCCACCGCCGGCACGAGCCAGGAGGCCTGACCATGGGACTGCGTGCCGTCACCTCGCGGATCTACCGCGGCGAGATCAGCGCCGACATCGTCGGCCGGCCCCGGCTCTGGACCGCGATCTCCGGGTTCCTGCTGGTGCTGTCCATCGCGGGACTGATCGTCCAGGGGCTCAACTTCGGCGTCGAGTTCAAGGGCGGGTCCGTCTTCACGTTCAAGGCCTCCAGCGCCTCGATCGAGGAGGTCCGCGGCGCGGTCTCCGCCGGCGGCGCCCACCAGGTCATCGTGCAGAAGGCCGGCGGTGACTGGCGGGTCACGACCGAGAGCCTGTCCTCGACCCATGTCACCCAGGTCAAGTCGAGCGTGGGCAAGGAGCTGAACGTCCCCACCGACAAGATCAGCACTCAGGTCGTGGGCGCGTCCTGGGGTGGTGAGATCCAGGAGAAGGCGTGGCAGGCGCTGATCGTCTTCATGGTTCTGATCATCCTGTATCTGTCGCTGGCGTTCGAGTGGCGGATGGCGCTGGCCGCCGTCGTCGCGCTGGTCCACGACCTGGTGATCACGGCGGGCGTGTACGCCTGGTCCGGGTTCGAGGTCACGCCGGCGACGCTGCTCGGCTTCCTGACGATCCTCGGCTACTCGCTGTACGACGCGGTCGTCGTGTTCGACATGATCAAGGAGGTCACCAAGCCGCTCGGCCCGACCTCCAGGACGACCTACAGCGAGGCGGCCAACCAGGCGCTCAGCAGCACCCTGGTCCGCTCCCTGAACACCTCGCTGGTCGCGATCCTGCCGGTCGGCGCGATCCTGTTCATCGGTACCACGCTGTTCGGCGCGGGCACGCTGAAGGACCTGTCGCTCGCCCTGTTCGTCGGCATGATCGTCGGGACGTACTCGTCGATCTGCGTGGCGACGCCGCTGCTCGTCCAGTTCAAGGAGCGCGAGCCGAAGTACAGGCAGATCCGCGAGAACCTGGCCCGGCGTGAGCAGAGCGCCAAGCGGCAGGCCAAGCAGAACAAGGCGACCAAGGTGAAGGCCGCGGCGGGCGCGTCCGGCGGCGGGACGGATGACGGTTCGGACGCCGACGCGTCCGGTGACGACACCGGTGAGCAGGCCACCGACGTCCGCCACACCGTCACCGTGCGCAAGGTGGTGCAGACCGGGCAGCGGCAGCAGCCGAAGCGCGGCACCCGCCAGCAGCGCCGGGGCGGCAAGTAGGCCGTGAGCGGGCGGCACGGAGTACGGGTGGGGGCGGGAACGTGGACCTCGGCAAGCTGATCCGGGAGCGGATCCGGGACGTCGACGACTACCCGAAGCCGGGGGTGGTGTTCAAGGACATCACCCCGCTGCTGGCCGACCATGTCGCGTTCGCCGGTGTCGTGGACGCGATCGTCAACCACCACGGGCGCGGCACCATCGACAAGATCGTCGGTATCGAGGCCCGGGGCTTCATTCTCGCCGCGCCCGTCGCCTACCACTTCGGCGCGGGCTTCGTCCCGGTGCGCAAGAAGGGGAAGTTGCCGTCGCGGACGCACGAGGAGACCTATGATCTCGAGTACGGGACCGAGACCATAGAGATCCACCACGACGCGTTCCGCCCGGGAGACCGGGTGCTGATCGTCGACGACGTCCTCGCCACCGGAGGGACGGCCGCGGCCGCGGCCGAACTCGTCCGCCGTGGCGGGGGCGATGTCGCCGGGCTGTCGGTTCTTCTCGAGCTGTCGTTCCTGCACGGGCGCGACAAACTGGGAAATTTGGACATCCATTCGCTGGTTACGGTCTAGAGGGAAATGGGTGGCGGATACACTGGGCGCCATCAGGGCCCGGTGGGGACGGGCGCATCCCGCCGGGTCGGGCGATGTAGGCCCGTGATGTAGGCCCGTAAGGACCAAGGAGGCTGGGTGCCAGGTGAGGTGGTATCGACCGACGCGGTGAACGACACCGCGCAGGACTCGTCCGGCCAGATCGCCGAAACGCGGGCCGCGCGACCGCAACCGTCACCGCCTGACGCCCCCGCATCGCAGAACGCCGCCCCGCAGGCCTCCGACGCGCAGTCCTCCGCGCCGCCGACCCGGCCATCGCCGAACCAGCCATCGCGAACCCAGCCGTCCGGGCCGCAGCCGTCGCAGGCCCGGCCGCCACAGACGCCGCCTCCGCAGGGCGGGCGCCCCCGGGCGTCCGCGCCGCCGAAGGCCCCGGAAACGCCGCCGGACTCCGGTCCACCCGCCGACGCCGCCGACCCCGTCGCGTCCGAGCCCTCCGTCCCGTCCAGGCCCACGCCGGCCACGATTCCACCGTCTGCCGCCCGGGTGCGCCGTAGGCTCGCCAGGTTGGGCGCCCAGCGCGGCCCCGCTATGAACCCGGTACTAGAACCACTGATCAAGACCGTCCGCAACACCCACCCCAAGGCCGACCTGCGGCTCATCGAGCGCGCCTACGACGTCGCCGCCCACCACCACCGCGACCAGAAACGCAAGAGCGGCGACCCCTACATCACCCATCCCCTCGCGGTCGCCACCATCCTCGCCGAGCTCGGCATGAACACCGAGACGCTCTGCGCGGCGCTGCTGCACGACACCGTCGAGGACACCCCCTACACGCTGGAGCAGCTCAAGGCCGACTTCGGCGACGAGATCGGCGCCCTGGTCGACGGTGTCACCAAGCTCGACAAGGTCAAGTACGGGGACGCCGCCGAGGCCGAGACCGTCCGCAAGATGGTCGTGGCGATGTCCCGCGACATCCGTGTCCTGGTGATCAAACTCGGTGACCGGCTGCACAACATGCGGACGCTGCGCTACATGCCGCGGCACAAGCAGGAGAAGAAGGCCCGCGAGACGCTGGAGGTGTTCGCGCCCCTCGCCCACCGCCTCGGCATGAACACGCTGAAGTGGGAGCTTGAGGACCTCGCGTTCGCCACCATGTACCCGAAGCGGTTCGACGAGATCGCCCGGCTGGTGTCCGAACGCGCCCCGCGCCGCGACGTGTACCTCCAGGAAGTGATCGAGAACGTCTCCACCGACCTGCGCGAGGCCCGGATCAAGGCCACCGTGACCGGTCGGCCGAAGCACTACTACTCGATCTACCAGAAGATGATCGCCCGGGACGTCAGCTTCGACGACATCTACGACCTGGTCGGCATCCGGGTCCTCGTCGACAGCGTCCGCGACTGCTACGCCGCGCTCGGCTCGATCCACGCGCGATGGAACCCGGTCCCCGGCCGGTTCAAGGACTACATCGCGATGCCGAAGTTCAACATGTACCAGTCGCTGCACACCACGGTGATCGGCCCCGAGGGCAAGCCCGTCGAGCTGCAGATCCGCACATGGGGGATGCACCGCCGCGCCGAGTACGGCGTCGCCGCGCACTGGAAGTACAAGGAGGAGACGGTCGGCGGCCGCAAGGCCGGTGACATGCAGTGGCTGCGCCAGCTCCTCGACTGGCAGAAGGAGACCGCCGACCCGGCCGAGTTCCTGGAGTCGCTGCGGTTCGACCTGTCGGTCTCCGAGGTGTTCGTGTTCACCCCGAAGGGCGACGTGATCGCGTTGCCGCAGGGGGCCACACCCGTCGACTTCGCGTACGCGATCCACACCGAGGTCGGGCACCGATGTATCGGCGCCCGTGTCAACGGCCGTCTCGTCCCCCTCGAATCGACCCTCGACAACGGCGACACCGTCGAGGTGTTCACCTCCAAGTCGCAGGACGCCGGCCCGAGCCGCGACTGGCTCGGCTTCGTCAAGAGCGCCCGCGCCCGCAACAAGATCAAGCACTGGTTCTCCAAGGAGCGCCGCGACACCGCGATCGAGTCCGGCAAGGACGCCATCGCCCGCGCGATGCGCAAGCAGAACATGCCGCTGCAGCGGATGATGTCCGGTGAGGCGCTGCTCGCCCTCGCCCGCGACATGCGCTACCCCGACGTGTCGTCGCTGTACGCGGCCGTCGGCGAGAGCCAGGTGTCGGCGCAGAACGTCGTCCAGAAGCTCGTGGAGGCGCTCGGCGGCGTGGAGAGCGCCGACGAGGACCTCGCCGAGATCGCGTTGCCGACGCGCCGCAAGCGCAGCCGTCCCGCCGGAGACCCGGGCGTCGTCGTCGCCGACGACCCCGACGTGTGGGTGCGCCTGTCGCGGTGCTGCACGCCCGTCCCGGGCGACGACATCATCGGGTTCGTCACCCGCGGCCACGGCGTGTCCGTGCACCGCGAGGACTGCGCGAACATCGCCAGCCTCAAGGCGCAGCCCGACCGGCTGATCGACGTCAAATGGTCCCCCGGCGAGGACTCGGTGTTCCTCGTCGCGATCCAGGTCGAGGCGCTCGACCGTCCCCGGCTGCTTTCGGACGTGACCCGCGTCCTGTCCGACCAGCACGTCAACATCCTGTCGGCGTCGGTCACCACGACCCGTGACCGGGTCGCGGTGTCGCGGTTCACGTTCGAGATGGGCGACCCGAAGCATCTCGGACACGTGCTGAAGGCCGTCCGGTCCATCGACGGGGTCTACGACGTCTACCGGACGACGAGCGGCGCCACCCGGTAACGGGCGGCGCCGCCCTCTCGTACGTACGGCTCGCTCGACCGGCTCGCTCAGCCGTCGGCGGGCTCGTCCTCGGGGATCACGTCCACCCCGGCCTCGGCGCGCTGCTGCGGCGTGATGGGGGTCGGCGCGGCCGTCAGCGGGTCGTACCCCGACGCGGCCTTCGGAAAGGCGATCACGTCGCGGATCGAGTCCTGCCGGGCGAGGAGCATGACGATCCGGTCCCAGCCGAACGCGATGCCGCCGTGCGGCGGCGGACCGAACTTGAACGCCTCCAGCAGGAACCCGAACTTCGACTCGGCCTCCTCCTTCGACAGGCCCAGCACGTCGAACACCCGCTGCTGCATCTCCGCGCGGTGGATACGGATGGACCCGCCGCCGATCTCCGTGCCGTTCAGGACGAGGTCGTAGGCGTTGGCGAGCGCGCCGCCCGGGTCGTCCTGGAACGTGTCGGCGAACTCCGGCTTCGGCGCCGTGAACGGGTGGTGCACGGACGTCCAGCCGATCTGCTCGCCGCGGTCGTCCTCCACCGGTTCGAAGATCGGCGCGTCGACGACCCACACGAACTTCCAGGCCGTCTCGTCGATCAGTTCGCGACGGCGGCCGATCTCCAGCCGGGCCGCGCCGAGCAGTTCCTGCGTGGCGTGCCGCTTGCCCGCCCCGAAGAAGACGGCGTCGCCGGGGGCGGCGCCGACCTTCGCGGCCAGCCCGGCCTTCTCGGTGTCGGACAGGTTCTTGGCGACGGGACCGCCGAGCGTGCCGTCGTCCTGGACGAGCACGTAGGCGAGGCCGCGGGCGCCGCGGGCCTTCGCCCAGTCCTGCCACGCGTCCAGTTCCCGCCGGGTCTGGGACGCGCCTCCGGGCATGACGACCGCGCCGACGTACGGGGCCTGGAACACCCGGAACGACGTTTCCGCGAAGTACTTGGTCATGTCGGTCAGCTCGACGCCGAACCTCAGGTCGGGCTTGTCGGAGCCGAACCGCGCCATCGCGTCGGCGTAGGTGATGTGGGGGATCGGGCGGGGGATCTCGTGCCCGTCGATCTCCTTCCACAGTCGGGCGACGAGGTCCTCGCCGACGGTCAGGACGTCGTCCTGGTCGCAGAACGACATCTCGATGTCGATCTGGGTGAACTCCGGCTGCCGGTCGGCGCGGAAGTCCTCGTCGCGGTAGCAGCGCGCGATCTGGTAGTAGCGCTCCAGCCCACCGACCATGAGCAGCTGCTTGAACAGCTGCGGCGACTGCGGCAACGCGTACCAGTGGCCCGGCTGGAGCCGCACGGGCACGAGGAAGTCGCGGGCGCCCTCCGGCGTCGACCGGGTCAGCGTCGGCGTCTCGACGTTGACGAAGCCGTGCTCGCGCATCACCTCGTGCGTCAGGAACGACGCCTCGGAACGGACCCGCATCGCCTTGGCGACGGCGTCGCGGCGCAGGTCCAGGTACCGGTACTTGAGGCGGATCTCCTCGTTGACGTTGACGTCGCCCTCGATGGGGAAGGGGAGCGGCGCCGCGTCCGACAGCACCTCGATGTCGGTGGCGGCGACCTCGACGTCGCCGGTGGGCAGTTCGGGGTTCTCGTTGCCCTCGGGCCGGACGCGGACCTCGCCGACGACCTTGACGCAGAACTCCGAGCGCAGGTCGTGCGCCGTGTCCTCTTCTCTGAAGACGACCTGCGCGACGCCGGACGCGTCCCGCAGGTCGATGAACGTGACGCCGCCGTGGTCGCGGCGACGGCCGACCCAGCCGGCCAGCGTGACCTGCCGTCCGGCGTGCTCCCTGCGGAGCGTCCCCGCCTCGTGCGAGCGGATCATGGTGCGAGCCTTTCCTTCAACGTCGTGACGATCTCGGTCAACGGGACGGCGGTCTGCTCGCCCTCGGCCAGATCCTTGACCTGGGCGACGCCGTCGGCGATATCTCGCTCCCCGAGGATCACGGCGTACCGGGCGCCCGAGCGGTCGGCGTCCTTCATCGCGCCCTTCAGCTTCTTGCCGCCGAACGCCATGTCGGCGGCGATTCCGGCCCGGCGCAGCTCGGCGACCAGGGTGAACAGGCGCCGTTCGGCCGTCTCGCCGAGCGGCACCCCGAACGCCTGGCAGCGCGGCCTGACGGTGAACGCGGCGCTCTCCGCCGCCGACTCCCGCTCCCGCGCCTCGGCGTCCATCGCGAGGAGCGTGCGGTCCAGGCCGAGGCCGAACCCGATGCCGGGCAGCGGAGGGCCGCCGATGTCCTCCGACAGCCCGTCGTAGCGTCCGCCGCCGCCGATGCCGGACTGCGCGCCGAGCAGCGGGTGGTCGAACTCGTACGTCGTGCGGGTGTAGTAGTCGAGGCCGCGGACGAGGGCGGGGGTGTCCTCCCACTCGATGCCGAGGTCGGCGAGCAGTTCCCGGACCCGGTCGTGGTGGGCCTTGCAGGCCGGGCACAGGTGGTCGGCCACCAGCGGCGCGTTCGCGAGTTGGGCGCGCACCTGCGGGCGCTTGTCGTCCAGCACCCGCAGCGGGTTCAGCTCGACGCGGGCGCGGGTGTCGTCGTCCAGGTCGAGGCCGCGCAGGAAGTCCTGCAGCAGCGCCCGGTAGGCCGGACGGCACTCCCGGCAGCCGAGCGAGTTCAGCAGCAGCCGCACCCGCGTCAGACCGACGGACCGGTACCAGTTCCACGCGATCGCGATCGTCTCCGCGTCGACGCGCGGGTCCTCGCTGCCGATCGCCTCCAGGTCGAGCTGGTAGAACTGCCGGAAGCGGCCCTGCTGCGGCCGCTCGGCGCGGAACGCGGGGCCCGTCGTCCACACCTTCACCGGCAGCGCGCCCTTGTGGAGGTTGTTCTCCAGGACGGAACGCAGCACCGACGCGGTGAACTCCGGACGCAGCGTCAGCGACCGGCCGCCCCTGTCCTCGAACGTGTACATCTCCTTCGACACCACGTCCGTGGACTCGCCGACGCCCCGTCTGAACAGATTGGTGTCCTCGAAGACGGCCAACTCCATGTAGCCGTAGCCGGCCAGCCGCGCCTGTTCGGCGAACGCCTCACGGACGGCATAGAGGAGATCCGCGCTGGGCGGAACGTATTCACTGACCCCCTTGGGGGCCCGGAAACTCGAACTCATCGTCTCTTAGGCTCAAAATCCCTTGTTGGGCCCGTCCGCCGGAACGGCCGGGGCGTTCGAGGAGGACGAGCCCCCTGAATCGTCCGGCACAAGTCCGGTCAGGAACGGATTGGTCGCCCGTTCACGGCCGATTGTGGTCTGCTCGCCGTGGCCGGGCAGGACGGCCGTCTCGTCGGGCAGGGTGAGGCACACCCGCGACAGGCTCGCGAGGATCTCCTCGTACGAGCCGCCCGGCAGGTCGGTGCGTCCGATGGACCCGGCGAACAGGAGGTCGCCGCTGAACATCACGTCGGGGATCTGTCGCGTCCTCGGCGTCCGGAACGTCACCGACCCGGGTGTATGGCCAGGCGCGTGGTCGACGGTGAAGCTGAGACCCGCGAGTTCCAGCACCGATCCGTCGGTCAGCTCCCGCACATCGTCCGGCTCGGACAGCTCCAGGCCGCCGAACAGCTGCTGCCCGGCGGCGAGGGACAGGCCCTTGGCCGGATCGGTGAGCAGGTCGCGGTCGTCCGGATGGATGAAGGCGGGGACGTCCTTCGCCCCGCACACCGGCGCCACCGACCAGACATGGTCGATGTGGCCGTGCGTCAACAGCACCGCGACCGGCTTCAGCCGATGCTCGCGCAGGATCTCCTCGATCCCGGCCTCGGCGTCCTGACCGGGGTCGATGATGACGCACTCCTCCCCGGCGGCGGGCGCCACGACATAACAGTTCGCGGCGAAAGACCCGGCGGGGAACCCGGCGACGAGCACGGTCGTCCTTCCTTCGAACCATCTCTGTGGGCGTGTCCGAGGGTACCGGCGCGGCCATTGCCTCCGCGAACGAGATAGGGCGTCGCCGTGTCGCGAGACCCGGCGAAGCGCTCCCTGAAAGCGGAGGCGATTTTACGCGCGGGTGCCGCTACTATGCGCTGCACGTTCATCTGATCACACCGAAGGGGCCATAGACGTGGCGGGGAAGGACCGCAAGAAGCAGCTCGCGCGCCAGCGCTACGAGCGCCAGCAGCAGCGACGGGCCGAGGAGGCGGCGCGCGCCCGCCGACTCAAGATCATCGGCTCGGCCGCCGCGGTCGCGGTCGTCGCCGCCGGCGGCGGCGTGTTCATGGTCGTGACCGGTGACGAGGAGTCCACGGCCGCCGGACCGAAGTGCGACTACAAGACCGCGCAGGCCCCGGCCGCCAAGGACGTCGGCAAGCCCCCGGGCAAGCCCGCCTACACGGGCACCGTCCAGGCGACCGTCAAGACCAACCGCGGCGACGTGGAGATGCAGCTGTTCGGCGAGAAGGCGCCCTGCACGGTCAACTCCTTCGCCTTCCTGGCGCAGAAGAACTACTTCGACAAGTCGCCGTGCCACCGGCTGACGAGCGGCGGGCTCAACGTCCTGCAGTGCGGCGACCCCACGGGCAAGGGCACGGGCGGACCGGGCTACGAGTTCGACAACGAGAACACCAAGGGCGCCACCTACACCGAGGGCACGCTCGCCATGGCCAACAGCGGGCCCGACACCAACGGCAGCCAGTTCTTCCTCGTGTACAAGGACTCGCAGCTCGACCCCGACTACACCGTGTTCGGGAAGATCACCAAGGGGCTCGACGTGCTGACCAAGGTCGCCGCCGACGGCTCGGAACCGAAGGGCGACGGCGCGCCCAAGAAGAAGGTGGAGATCGAGGACGTGGCGATCGCCGGGAAATAGCCGAACGGGATACTAAGGTGTGGAGAGTCCGAAGGGCGTAGGTCTTTCGGATTCGCGATTCAGGAGGCAAGGGTGTCCAGCGCGACCGATCCCTGGGGCCGGGTGGACGAGGACGGCACCGTCTATGTCAGGACGTCCGGCGGCGAACGGGTCGTCGGTTCCTGGCAGGCGGGCGCTCCCGAAGAGGCCCTGTCCTACTTCAAGCGCAAGTACGACTCGCTCGTCACCGAGATCGGCCTGCTCGAACAGCGGGTCCGCACCACCGACCTGCAGCCCGCCCAGGCCCAGCAGAGCATCGACCGGCTCCGCGAGGCCGTCGCCGACGCCAACGCCGTCGGCGACCTCGACGCCCTCGGTCGCCGTCTCGACGGCCTCAGCGAACAGGTCGGGCGGCGCCGCGAAGAGGTCAAGGCGCAACGCGAGCAGCACCGCCACGAGGCCCGCGAGGTCAAGGAGCGGATCGTCGCCGAGGCCGAGCGGATCGCGGCCGAGGAGACCCACTGGAAGAACGGCGGCGAACGCCTTCGCCAGCTCGTCGAGGAGTGGAAGGCCGCCGACCGCATCGACCGCCCCACCGAGACCGCCCTCTGGAAGCGGCTGTCGTCCGCGCGCAACGCCTTCACCAAACGCCGTAAGGCCTACTTCGCCACCCTGGACGACCAGCGCGAGGAGGCCCGCCGCGAGAAGGAACGCCTCGTCGCCGAGGCCGAGGCGATGTCCGGCTCCACCGACTGGGGCGAGACCGCCGCCGTCTACCGCGACCTGATGCGCCGCTGGAAGACGGCGGGCCGCGCCTCCCGCGACGTCGAAGAGGAACTCTGGGCCCGGTTCAAGGGCGCCCAGGACGTCTTCTTCCAGGCCCGCAGCGCCGCGTTCGCCGAACGCGACGCCGAGTTCCGCGAGCACGCCGAAGAGAAGGAGAAGCTCCTCGCCGAGGCCGAACGGCTCCTTCCCGTCAAGGACGTCCGGCAGGCCCGGCAGGCCCTCCGCGGCATCCAGGAACGCTGGGAGGCCGCCGGAATGGTCCCCCGCGACCAGCGCGACCGTCTCGAAGGCCGCCTCCGCAAGATCGAGGAGACCATCCGCGGCGCCGAGGAACTCGAATGGCGCCGCACCAACCCCGAGGCCCGCGCCCGCGCCGAGGCCACCGTCACACAGCTGCGCAGCTCCATCGACCAGCTGGAGAAACGCCTCGGCAAGGCCCGCGAAGCGGGACGGGAGAAGGACGTCAAGGAGGCCGAAGAGGCCCTCAACGCCCGCCGCGCCTGGCTTGAAGAAGCAGAACGCACCCTCGCCGAATTCTCGTGATCTCCCAGGGGGGCGACCCCCTGGAACCCCCGTCACGAGCAGGTCGATCCTCACGCCACGGCGCGGGTTCGTGTGACCGTGCGGGTTTGTGGCGTGGCGCTGCGGTCGACCTGCTCGACGGTTCGCGCGACCTCCGGCGCTGAGGCGCCTCCGGCCGCGCGAACCGTGGGACGGCTGGGGCCTTGTTCAAGTGCGGGGGCGGCGACTCGGCCACGTTCGGTTCGAGGGGGCGGATCGCTGAAACGCCCGTTTGTGACGCGGGCGATCCTCACGCCGCGTGTGTGGTCTGTTGTGTCCGGTTACGGGTGTGTGTGGCGTCGCTGCGGTCGCCTGGGTCGGCGGTTCGCGCGGCCTGCGGCTCTGGGGCGTGTCCGGGCGCGCGAACCGTGGGGTGGCTGGGGCTTGGTCCAAGTGCGGGGGCGGGGACTCGGCCACGCTCGGTTCGAGAGGGCGTCCCCTGACGGGGTCAGGTGGGGGGTCTTCCCAGGAAGGCCAGGAGGCGGGTCTGTTCGTCGGCGCCGGGTGGGGGTGGGAGCGGTGGGGCCAGGTGGCCTCTGGCGCGTAGGGGGGCGGCGATGACGTGGGCCGTGGCGAAGGCGTGGTGGACGAGGTCCGGGTCCAGGCGGGACGGCTGGCCTGTGGCCTGGGCGAGGTCCCAGGCGTGGACGAGCGGCTCCAGGATGTAGCCGCCCAGGAAGTCGCCGAGCGGTAGTTCGCCCAGTCGGCCGAAGGGCACGAGGACGCGCAGGGCCTCCGCGGTCAGCGCGGCCGCGCATTCTTTGCGCGCCGACCGCCAGCACGTCAGGACGTCGCCGGGCACGAACCGGGCCGGGTCGTCGTTGACGTCCGGCCTGGGATCGCCGGCGGCCAGCGCCCGGATCAGGTGCTGTTCACCGGTGACGTGCCCGGCGACGTCCCGGGCGGTCCACCTCGCGCAGGGCGACGGCGCGTCCCAGCCGTCCCGGGGGACGCCCGCGACCAGGTCCTCGAAGAGGTCGAGGGACCGGTGGTAGCCGCTGAGGTCCTGAGCCATGGTGGCCAGTGACGCGCGAACCGACCGCCCTGTCAAGCGCTATCGCGAGAGTCGCCTCCCTCACGCCGCCGTGCCGCCGCGCTGCAGGAGCATCCTGTTCATCTGGGCGATCTCCGCGCGCTGGCCCGTCACCATCGTGCGGGCCAGGCGGCGCACCCGGTCGTGGCCGGTGCGGGCGAGGACCGCCTCCGCCATGGCGACACCGCCGCGGTGGTGCGCGACCATCAGCCGCAGGTACTGGACCTCGGCGGCGCGGCCGGACGCCCGCTCCAGCTCCGCGAGCTGCTCGCGCGTCGCCATGCCCGGCATCGCTGCCGCGCCCCGGTGGCCGCCGCCATGGCCGGACATCCACCGCATGGGGCCCGCCGGATCGGTCTTGGGCAGGCCCCACTCGTCCAGCCAGCCCGTCATCATGCCGATCTGCGCGGACTGGGTGTTGATGATGTCGTATGCCAGCAGCCGGACCTCGGCGTCGTCCGTGCCGTCGCGGACGAGGAACGACATGCGCACCGCCTGGGCGTGGTGGCTGCTCATGTCGCGGGCGAACCCGGCCTCCGGATCGCCGGTGCCGGGGTCGCCCGAACGGAACGCGGTGAGCGCCACCAGGACCGCGCCGACGAGGAGGACCAGGACCGCGAGGACGACCGTGATCCCGCGTTTGGTGGAGGCGGGGGGCGCGTGTTCGGTCATGGTGTGTCCTTGGCCCCGTCGCACGGCGCGCCGGGCTCGAGCGTCTGCGGGCCCTTCACGAAGGCGCGCAGGAACTTGTCGACGCGCGGATCGGACGCGTCGTCGATCTTGAGCTGGTTGCCCCAGGCGCTCAGCACGATGGGGCTGTCGAGGGACGGGTACGGGCTCATGAACGTGTAGTCGGTGCGGGTGACCTTGCCCTTGAGAACGTCGAGCTGGGCGGCGGGCAGGCCGGGGCGGTAGGTGATCCACACCGCGCCGTGCTCCAGGGAGTGCACGGCGTTCTCGTTGCGCAGCGCCGCGTCGTAGACGCGGCCGTTGCAGTTCTGCCAGGTCGGGTGGTGGTCGCCGCCCATCGGCGGGTCGGTGGCGTACTCGACCGGGGCGCTGGTGTGGCCGCTGTCGAGGTCGTCCTTGGTGACCAGTCCGGCGATGGACGGGCGGTCGTCGGCCGACGACGGCCTGGACTGGACGAACGCGTAACCGATCGCGATGACCGCGACCAGGCCGACCACGGTGAAGAAGACGATGGGTCCCCACGGCGTCTCCCGCTGGGTGAGCGCGTTCTGCCTCGCGCCGCGGGCGTTGTTGCTACGGGCGTTCTTGTTACGGGCGCTCTTGGACATGTGAGCGGTCCTCTCAGGGGCTGTTGCTGCTGGACATGAGGGCTGCGCCGGGCCGCGCACGAGCGCGGACACGGCGATGCGGCCTTGCGGCCGGTCCTCTACAGCCGGAGCACCTGGAGGGGAGGGCGGAACGCGGGCCTGGACGTTCGCCCGTCGGGCGGGGCGAGGGTCCAGCCGGCGCGGGCGGGCAGGCGCGAGGCGGGGCGGCGCGTCACGGCCGCCAGGCCGAGCAGGACGAGGGAGTACAGCACGGCGACGCACAGGCAGGCGTCCAGCGGGGGCCGGTCCTCGGCGGGCGCCGACAACGCCGTGTCGGCGGCCCTGTGAAGGTCGTGGAGCGCCGAGACCGCGGCGCCCGGCTTCTGGTCGCCGGCGGCGGACACGGCGGCCACGGGCACGCTGAAGGCGTGCTCGGTGCACATCTGGTCGGGCGGTCCATGCCTCAGCCCGTAGCTGAAGATCAGTCCGCCGACCACGAAGAGCATCACGAGCAGCCCTGCCGGGCCATGCCGTCGGCGGGGGGCCGTACCGGACACCGTCACACTCCTGGTTGCGTCTTTCGCGCCGTTCCAACGCTGGAGGACGGCGTCAGGTTCCCCGGGTTCCAGTTTCTCACGGCGTCGTCCTTCACCGAGGCCGGCGTTGTCCGTGCCCTTGGATAGTGTCGGAGCGTGACCAGCGGGGTGGAATCGGACGAGCCGGAAGGCCTGTTCGACGTGTCCGGCGCCCCCGACGCGCCGGAGCCGGGGCCGGGGCCGGAGGCGCCGGGCGGGGTGGACGCGCGGCAGCCGCTCGCCGTGCGGATGCGGCCCCGCGCCTTGGACGAGGTCGTCGGGCAGGGGCATCTCCTCGGCCCCGGCACCCCGATCCGCCAGCTCGTCGACCGGGACGTGCCGATGTCCCTGGTCCTGTGGGGCCCGCCCGGCACCGGCAAGACCACCCTCGCCACGGTCGTCAGCCACGTCACCTCCCGCCGGTTCGTGGAGATCTCCGCGGTCAGCGACGGCGTCAAACGGGTCCGCGCCGAGATCGACCTGGCGCGCCGCCAGCTCGGCATGGCCGGACGGCAGACGGTCCTGTTCGTGGACGAGGTCCACCGTTTCAACAAGGCGCAACAGGACGCCCTGCTGCCCGCCGTGGAGAACCGCTGGGTCTCGTTCATCGGAGCCACCACCGAGAACCCGTTCTTCTCCGTCATCAGCCCGCTGCTGTCGCGTTCGCTGCTGCTCACCCTGGAGCCCCTCGGAACCGACGACCTGCGCGAGGTGATCCGCCGCGCGCTCACCGACGAACGCGGCCTGGCCGGGGCGGTGACCCTCGACCAGGCGGCCGAGGACCACCTCATCCGCCTCGCGGGCGGCGACGCCCGCCGCGCCCTCACCTACCTCGAGGCCGCGTCGCTGGTCGTGGACGACGGCGCCGCGATCGACGTCGGCGTGCTGGAGAAGGCCGTCGACCGGGCCGCCGTCCGCTACGACCGTGAGGGCGACCAGCACTACGACGTGATCAGCGCGTTCGTGAAGAGCATCCGCGGCAGCGACGCCGACGCCGCGCTGCACTACCTGGCCCGCATGATCGAGGCCGGGGAGGATCCGCGGTTCATCGCCCGGCGGCTGATCGTGCACGCCAGCGAGGACGTCGGCATGGCCGACCCGACCGCGTTGCAGACGGCGGTCGCGGCCGCGCAGGCCGTCGAGTTCGTCGGCCTGCCCGAGGCCCGGATCAACCTGGCCCAGGCGGTCATCCACCTGTCCCTGGCCCCCAAGTCCAACGCGGTGATCACGGCCGTGGACGAGGCGCTCGGCGACGTCCGCAAGGGTCTCGTCGGGCCCGTCCCCGCGCATCTGCGCGACGCGCACTACAAGGGCGCGGCGAAGATCGGGCACGGGGAGGGCTACAAATACGCGCACAACCACCCCGGCGGAGTGGTGCGGCAACAGTACGCGCCCGACCCGGTGGACGGACGGGAGTACTATCGGCCGACCCGGCACGGCGCCGAGTCGCGGTTCACCGAGGTCCTCGCCCGGATCCGGTCCGTCCTGCGCGGCTCGGAGGGCCGTGATCGATCTTGACCGGCCGGTGTTCCCGCACAGTGCGCGGACGGAACGGTAAGGTCGGTCAGGCCATGTCCCGGCCCACGAGCCGGACTCGCACGAACGGAAAGCCCTGATGCTCACTGGTGGACAGCTCGCAGGTCTCATCGTGGCCGTGTTCTGGGCGGTGCTCGTCACGTTCATCGCGCTCACCCTGCTGAGGCTCGCCCGTCTCCTCCGCGAGGCGAGCGAGGTCGTCCGCGACTTCGGCGAACAGGCCGGTCCGTTGCTGGACGACATGACCAGGACGGTCCGCCGCGCCAACGAGCAACTCGGCCGCACCGACGTCATCACCAAGCAGGTCGCGGGCGTCACCCAGAACGTCTCCGCGGTCACCACCGTCATGTCGTCGGTGATGGGCGGGCCGCTGGTGAAGGCCGCCGCGTTCTCCTACGGTGTCCGCAAGGCCCTCGCCAACCGCGACGACGGAGCCCGCCGCGAGAGCGGAGAGCGCGCGCTCCAGGCCAGGTCCTCGGGCAGGGGACGCCGATGAGGCGGCTGTTCTGGCTCTCGGTCGGCGCGGGCGCGGGCGTCTACGTCTCGCATCGCGTCAAACGCCGCGTCGTGCGGTTCGCGCGTTCCTGGTCCCCGGAGGGCGTCGCGGCGCGCGCGGTGACGACCGGGCAGGGCGCGGGCTCGCGGCTGCGGCACTTCGCCGCCGACGTGCGTACGGAGATGCGCGCCCGCGAGGAGGAGCTGCGCGAGGCCGTCCGCCTCGACCAGGCCCCGCCGGACGCCGCCGTTCCCGGCCGCCGGGGCGCCCGGCCCCGCGTGCTCAGGGCGCGCTACACGATCATCGACCACAGCAACGACATCGACGACAAGGATGGCCACTGATCATGGAGTCGGCAGAGGTCGCACGCCGCTTCCTCACGTTCTTCGAGGAGCGCGGGCACACGGTGGTGCCCTCGGCCAGCCTGGTGGCCGAGGACCCGACCCTTCTGCTGGTCAACGCCGGAATGGTCCCGTTCAAGCCGTACTTCCTCGGCCAGCGGACCCCGCCGTCCCCGCGGATGACCAGCGCGCAGAAGTGCGTGCGGACGCCCGACATCGAGGAGGTCGGGAAGACCACCCGGCACGCCACGTTCTTCCAGATGCTGGGCAACTTCTCCATCGGCGACTACTTCAAGGAGCAGGCGATCCCGTTCGCCTGGGACCTGCTGACCCGGTCGCGTGCGGACGGCGGCTTCGGCTTCCCCGAGGAGAAGCTGTGGGTGACCGTCTTCGACGACGACGACGAGGCCGCCGGGCTCTGGCATGACAAGGTCGGCGTGCCGCTCGACCGCATCCAGCGGCGCGGCATGGAGGACAACTTCTGGTCGATGGGCGTCCCCGGCCCGTGCGGGCCCTGCTCGGAGATCTACTACGACCGGGGCCCCGAGTACGGCCGCGAGGGCGGCCCGGTCGCCGACGAGGACCGCTACCTCGAAGTGTGGAACCTCGTCTTCATGCAGTACGAGCGGGGGCCGGGGGACAGCAAGACCGACTTCCCGATCCTCGGTGACCTGCCCGCCAAGAACATCGACACCGGCATGGGCCTGGAGCGCATGGCGGCGATCCTGCAGGGCGTCGACAACATCTACGAGACCGACACGCTGTGGCGGATCCTGGACCGGGCCGCGGACCTGACCGGCTCCCGGTACGGCCGCGAGCACCGCGCGGACGTGTCGCTGCGCGTCATCGCCGACCACGTCCGCAGCGGGACGATGATGGTCGCGGACGGCATCCGTCCCGGCAACGAGGGCCGCGGCTACGTGCTGCGCCGCATCCTGCGCCGCTCGATCCGCAACCTGCGGCTGCTCGGCGGCGAGGACGCGGGCCTCATGCACGAGCTGACCGCCGTCGCGATCGCGGCGATGGGCGAGCAGTACCCCGAACTCGTCCGCACCGCCGCGAACATCCACACCGTCATCGACGCCGAGGAGGACTCGTTCCTCGCGACGCTCCGCACCGGCACCGCCATCTTCGACACCGCGGTGGCGGAGACCCGGCGGTCCGGCGGCGCGACGCTCGCCGGTGAGCAGGCGTTCAAGCTCCACGACACCTACGGCTTCCCGATCGACCTCACCCTGGAGATGGCGTCCGAGCAGGGCCTCCAGGTGGACGAGGAGGGCTTCCGGCGGCTCATGCGCGAGCAGCGCGAGCGCGCCAAGAAGGACGCCCGCGACAAGCGGACCGGCAACCTGGACGTGTCCGTCCTCGACGAGCTGCTCACCGGCGCGGGCGGCAAGGTCGACTTCATCGGCTACCGGCACCTGCTCGGCGACGCCCGCCTCGTCGGGCTGCTCGTCGGCGGCGCCAACGTCCCCGCGGCGGGGGAGGGCACCGACGTCGAGGTCGTCCTCGACCGCACCCCCTTCTACGCCGAGGGCGGCGGGCAGCTCGCCGACCACGGCCTGATCAGGCTCGGCAACGGCGCCGTCATCGAGGTCACCGACGTCCAGTCGCCGCTGGCCGGGCTGATCGTGCACCGTGGCCGCGTCCGCAGCGGCGAGGCGCAGGCCGGGGACTCCGCGCACGCCGAGGTCGACGTGGAGCGGCGCCGGGCGATCTCCCGCTCGCACACCGCGACGCACCTCGTGCACGCCGGGTTCCGCCGCGCGCTCGGCGAGTCGGCGGCGCAGGCCGGGTCGGAGAACTCGCCGGGCCGGTTCCGGTTCGACTTCACCGCGTCCGGCGCCGTCCCGCCGAGCGTCCTGCGGGACGTCGAGGACGAGGTCAACGAGGTCCTGGTCGGCGACCTGGACGTCCGCGCGTTCCACACCTCGATCGACGAGGCCCGCGCGATGGGCGCGCTCGCCCTGTTCGGCGAGAAGTACGGCGACGAGGTCCGGGTCGTGGAGGTCGGCGACTACTCCCGCGAGCTGTGCGGCGGCACCCATGTCGCCCGCTCCGGGCAGCTCGGCCTGGTCAAGGTGCTGGGCGAGTCGTCCATCGGGGCGGGCGTCCGCCGTGTCGAGGCCCTCGTCGGCATCGACGCGTTCCGGTTCCTGGCCCGTGAGAGCGTCCTCGTCGCGCAGCTCGCCGAGCAGATGAAGGCCCGCAAGGAGGAGCTGCCCGAACGCGTCGCGGGCGTCGTCTCCCGGCTCCGCGACGCCGAGCGGGAGCTGGAGAAGTTGCGGTCGCAGCAGGTCCTCGCCATCGCGGGGTCGCTCGCCGACGCCGCCAAGGACGTGCACGGCATCGCGTTCGTGGGGCACCGCGCCCCCGACGGCACCGGCGCCGACGACCTGCGCAGGCTCGCCGTCGACGTCCGCGGCCGGCTCACCGCCCGGCCCGCCGTCGTGATGGTCACGGGCGTGCCGAAGGACCGTCCCGTCGTGGTCGTCGCCGTCACCGACGGCGCCCGCGACCGCGGACTCAAGGCCGGCGCGCTCGTCGGCCTCGCCGCGAAGGCGCTCGGCGGGGGCGGCGGCGGCAAGGACGACCTCGCCCAGGGCGGCGGCGCCGACCCCTCGGCGGTCGGGGACGCCCTCGCCGCCGTCGAACAGGCCGTAGGGGCCGCGTGAGGCCGGGGCGTCGGGGCAGGAGACCGGGACCGGGCCGTCGGACGGGGGCACGGCGATGAGGGACGGCGTCCGGCTGGGCGTTGACGTCGGAAGCGTGCGCATCGGGGTCGCGCGGTGCGACCCCGGCGGGCTTCTCGCCACCCCGCTGGAGACCGTGCGGAGCGGCAGGGGCGACATCGCCCGGATCGTGGAACTCGTCGCCGAGCACCAGGCGATCGAGGTGGTCGTGGGCCTGCCCACGTCGCTGTCGGGCAGGGAGGGCCCGGCGGCGCGGTCGGCGCGCGAGTTCGCGGCGCGGCTCGCGGACCGGCTCCCGCCCGAGACGGTGCGGCTGCACGACGAGCGGCTCACCACCGTGACGGCCGAGAGCGGCCTGCGGGCCGGCGGGGTGCGCGGCAGGGCGCGGCGCGCGGTCGTCGATCAGGCGGCCGCGACGGTGCTGCTCCAGGCGGCACTTGACGTGGAGCGGTTGACGGGGCGTCCGCCAGGCGAGATCGTCCGGGGAAGCTCATGAACGACTTGGACCTCTTCTCAGACCCGTACGGCAACGACGGACGGCCGTACGACGAGCGGTACGGCAGACGCGACCAGAGGCGCGTCCGAAGACGGCAGAAGCGCCGTAGGCGCAACGGCCGTGCCGCCGCCCTGTTCGCCATGGCGTTCCTCGTCGCGGTCTTCGGCACCGGCGGCGTCCTCGGGTACGCGTGGCTGGACAACAAGCGGAACCCGCCGGACTACGACGGTCAGGGCACGGGCAGCGTCACCGTCCAGGTCAAGGACGGCGCCAGCGGCTCGATGATCGGCGCGACGCTGGAAAGCCACCGCGTGGTCAAGAGCGCCCGCGCGTTCGTGAAGGCCTACAACAAGGAGTCACGGGCGCCCAGCATCCAGCCCGGCTTCTACCAGCTGCGGCTGCGGATGTCGTCGGCCGCGGCGATCGCGCTGCTGCTGGACCCGAAGTCCCGGGCCGGCAACCAGATCACGGTGCCGGAGGGCAGGCGGGCCATCGAGCTGTACGAGCTGCTGTCCGAGAAGACCGGGATCCCCGTCAAGGAGTTCCAGGCCGCCGCGAAGAAGCCGGAGGCGCTCGGGCTGCCCCCGTACGCCCGCGGCAAGGTGGAGGGCTACCTCTACCCGGGGCGCTACGACCTCGACCCGAACGGGACGGCGGAGCAGATCCTCAAGGCGATGGTGGCCCGCTTCAACGAGAAGGCGCAGAGCATCGACCTCGTCGGCAAGGCGCGCGAGGCGGGGATGAAACCGGAGACGGTCATCACCCTGGCCAGCCTGGTCCAGGCGGAGGGCGGCAAGCCCAGCGACCTACCGAAGATCTCCCGGGTCATCTACAACCGGCTGGACAAGGGCATGAAGCTCCAGTTCGACACGACCGTCCTGTATGCCCTTAAGAGGCGGACACTGACGGTGACCAACAAGGATCTCGAGGTCGACTCGCCGTACAACACCTACAAGTACAAGGGCCTGCCTCCGGGCCCGATCGCCAGCCCCGGACCGGACGCGATCGAGGCGGCGCTGCAACCGGAGGAGGGGACGTGGCTGTTCTTCATCGCCACAGACCCGACGAACAAGCTCACCGAGTTCGCCACGACGGAGGAGGAGCGGGTCCGGCTGGAGAAGAAGTTCCGGGCATGGCAGAAGGCGAACCCGGGCCAGTGACGTCGGGAACGCGGGCCGCTGTACTGGGCTCGCCGATCGCGCATTCGCTGTCACCGGTCCTGCACCGGGCTGCGTACGCGGCGATGGGCCTGGACACCTGGTCCTACGAGGCCATCGAGTGCGGCGAGGACGCCCTGGCCGGGCTGCTGGACGGCCTCGGCCCCGAATGGGCGGGGCTCTCGCTGACGATGCCCCTCAAACGCGTCGCACTGGACCTGGTCGACACGGTGTCGGACCTCGCCGTGAAGGTCGGCGGCGCCAACACGATCGTCCTGCGGGACGGGCGGCGCCACGGCGACAACACCGACGTGTACGGCATCGTCACGGCGCTGACCGAGGCGGGCCTGACGGCCCCCGCCTCCGCGGTGGTGCTCGGCGGCGGCGCGACGGCCGCGTCCGCGCTGGCCGCGCTCGCCGGGCTCGGCCTGGACGAGGCCGTCCTCGCGGTGCGGACACCGGACCGCGCCGCCGGCGCCGTGGCCGTGGGGGAGCGGTTCGGGCTCGCGGTCCGGGTCGTGACGCTCGACCGGTTCGCCGAGACCCTCCCCGCCGAGCTGGTGGTGTCGACGCTGCCCGGACGCGCCGCCGACCCGTTCGCCGAACCGGTGGCCGCCTCCGGCGCGGCCCTGTTCGACGTGGTCTACGCACCGTGGCCGACGGCCCTCGCGACGGCGGTCACCCAGGCGGGCGGCACGGTCGTCGGGGGGTTCCCGATGCTCCTCCACCAGGCCGTCCGGCAGGTGACACTGATGACCGGCCACGAGGCCGTACCCGTCGAGGCGATGCGCACGGCAGGCGAGGCAGAACTCAAACGCCGCACCTAGCCCTGTTCCGACGCACCCTCACCCCGCAAGCGAACGCGCGCCCTGGCCCCGGTGCAGCGAAGCCGAAGGCGAGCGAAACCGAACGGATCGCAAAGCGATGCGCGTTCGCTCCAGGAACGGTCACGCGGCAAACCGCAAGGCGAGCGAAGTGGGCCGGTTCTGCTATATACAGCGGCCTCAGCCCCGCGCGCGAACGCGTTACCCGCCCGGTGGAGCGATGCCGGAGGCGAGCGGAGCCGGGCGGATCGCGAAGCGATGCCGCGTTCGCCTCAGGAACGGTCACGTAGCGAGCCGCCAGGCGAGCGCAGTGGGCCGGTCCTGCAATCAACACAGCGAGCTGTAAGGCGAGCGGAGTGGGCCGGGCCTGCAATAAACACGCCTGTAGTTAACACACGCCGCGTGAGGTGCGGCGTCGTCGCATCGACTCGTTGACGCCGGTGAGGACGATCGGCAGGATCACGCTCAGCCAGAAGTCCTTCCACCCCCACAGGCCGACCGCGACGCCCGCCGCGCTGCACACGCACACCAGGGCCAGCAGGAACGCCGCCCAGTGCCCCCGGAGGAGCGAGACCGTGTCGACGAGCCGGCGGCGCGGCAGCAGCTCCTCCAGTGGCACCTCCCGCGCGTGGGCGCGCTGCACGACGGTGGCGTCCGGCAACCAGTGCAGGACGTCCGCGTTCCCGGCGAGCGGCATCCGGTCGAGCGCGACCAGCGTCTCCAGCCGCCACCACAGCGTCCACAGCGAGGTGCGCCCGGTGCCGGGCTGGCCGTTCCCCCGCCGGTCGCCGGCCTCGCCGCGGACCAGCGTCCGGAACGCCCGGGCGACGGTGGGGCCGTGCGGGCCGCGCGGGTCCCGCAGCAGCGCGGCCAGCGCGATCGGCAGCCCGTAGTGCCAGAGGGCGAGCCGCCAGACCGGTTTGGACCCCGAGCCGTGCGGCGAGACGTCATAGGTCTCGATCCAGGTGTGGTCGTCACCGGGGTCGAGATGCTCCAGGAGCCAGTCGTAGGCGTCCAGCAGCCGTTCGGACCGCAGGTCGGGCCGCGCCTCCGCCAGCGTCACCAGCGCGAACGCGGTGTGGGTGACGGTCGCCCTGGACGCCTGCGTCGGCCCCCAGCCGGGACGGCGCGCCGTCCGGTCCGCGGTCAGCCACTCCACGCCCCGGTCGACCGCCGGGTCGTAGGGGTTGAGCTGGCTCAGCGCGCGGAGCGCCAGGCACGTCAGCCACACCCGGGACTGGCAGCCGCGCAGCGACCCCCAGCCGCCGTCCGGGTTCTGGTTGCGCCGCAGCCAGTGGTAGGCGCGCCGCACGTCGGGGGCGTCGTCGCGCAGGTCGCAGCGGGCACGGGCGAGGAACCGCGCGATCCAGGCGGTCGCCTCCACCACCGGCATGCCGAGGCTGGTCTTGGTGGCCCAGCCGCCGTCCTGCAACGGGTCGTCGGAGCCGGCCTGCCGGGAGGCGAGGAACGCCAGCCCGTCGTCGAAGTACTCGAACGGGCGGCCGGCCTCCACGAACGCCAGCAGCCCGACGGCCGTCGCGGTGGTGCCCGGCTCGGGCCTCGTCAGCTCGTGGTACCAGCCGCCGCCCGTGCCGAGCGCGGGCGCGTAGGAGTCGCGCAGGACGTCGAGCGACTCCTCCAGCCGGGTGTGCAGGAGCGCGATGTCGATGGCGGGGACGTCGGGGACGGGCCGCCGTGACCGGGGCGGGGCGGCTGGACGGGGGACGCGGGGCACAGGCGCCGGGAGCGGTGGTATCTGGTTCACAGTTTCGCCTTCTGCCACTGGTTATGCCCGTATTTTCGATCCGCGTACCCCTTGGGCCTGAGGCAGCTATCCGTTTCCGCAGCGACCTGTGGCGGTCCGGAAGTCTCGTGCCGGGCACGTTGGAAGGCGACCGACCTCGCCCATGGACCTGGAGGAGGCTTGACCGAGCCGCCGGTGTGGACCGAGCCCCGTCACGACTGCGTCCTGTGCCCGCCCCTGCGTTTCCGGTTCAACGGAATGGCCGATCTGCCGGGAGAATCGGGCGTTATCGCACGCGACGCCGAATTCCTGTTGATCCCGGATCTGGCGCCGCTCGTGGAGGGGCACCTGCTCCTGGTGACCCGCGAACATCATCAGTGCGCCGCGATGTTCAACCCGCACCTGTGGACGCGGGCACGGCTGTGGCGCCGGCGTATCGCCGGCCTCTACCGCAGCGCCTACGGGACGGACGAGCTGCTGCTGTTCGAGCACGGGCCGGCCAGTCCCCAGGGCGGAGGCGCCTGCATCGACCATGCCCACTGGCACTTCATCCCCGGCACCCACGGCGTCCGCGCGCTGGTGGAGGCAGAAGGCCGTCGCGGCGCGCCCGCCGGTCACCAGGCACTGCGCGCCCACGTCCGCGCCGGCCGCTCCTACCTGCTCATCGAGGAGGGCGGCGTCACGACCGTCCATCCCGGCGACGGAGTGCGGAGCCAGTACCTCCGCTGGGCGGTGACCGCCACCCGGCGGAACGAGAAATGGCGCTGGCAGGAGACCTTCGGCCTTCCCGAGAGCAGGCGCCGTTTCTTCCGCACCCTCCAGGTCCTGCGCGCGGCGGACGCTCCGCCCGACGAGGATCAACTCTCGGACAGCCACCGGTAGAGCTCGGCCGCGGCGAGCCGATCGCCGAACCCCGTGCGCTCCGCGCCCTCCCGGTACCCGGTCGGGTACTCCACGGGAGGGCGTTCGCGCTGATGGACGAGCACATGCTCCAGGGCCGTCGGGCCGTGGCGCAGCAGCCACAGTGGGCTGCCCGGAACCGTCCGGTCCAGTACCGGCAGCAATTCCCGCACGTCGTCTCGTCGGGTCGGCGCCGGGCGTCCGAGCAGCCGTGCCAGCGTCGGGGCCTCGGAGATCACCAGGTCCGCCAGCGTCAGCATCGGCAGCACCGCGTCTGCGGGGAGCCGTGCGTCCACGTCGTGCGGGACGAGGTCGAACGCCACCCGCGTCCCCGCGTCCCTGGCGATGCCCGCCGCCGTGTGCAGCGCCGCCCGCGAGACCGGCGACAGCAGCGAGTACCCGTCGGTGACCAGCACGTCCGAGCCCGCGATCGCGGCCGCCGCCGAGCGGACGTCCGGCACGCGGAGCCGGCGGCACGGCGGCTCGTCATGCACGACCAGCAGCCGCACGCCCCGCCCGCCGTTCCCCGGGTCGTCGCGCAGCATCACCGACACCCCGTTCGGCGTTCCGGGTTCGACGCACAGATGGTCGTCCGCGCCGATGCGCCGCAGCTCCCGGCGGATCGTCCGCGTGTGGTCGTCGTCGCCGATCTTGCCGAGCACGCCCACCCGGTGGAAGTAGCGGGCCGCGGGCCGCGCCAGGTTGACCGCCGTTCCCGCGACGACCGCCCGTGCCGGTGCGTAGGCGAGCCGGTCGGCGCGCACTTCCGCGAACCGGACGTCCGGGAGCGTCGCGCGGACCTCGATCCCCACGTCCCCGATGACGAGCAGCGAGAACCGGCGCTCGGCCGCGCCGTCCAGACCGGGCCACCGCGCCGGAGAGGGGGACCGCGCCATGCCCGGAGTCAGCCCGGCGCCAGCAGGAACGCGCGCATGACCGGGCGCAGATCCGGGATCAGGTCATAGGACCCGACCTCGGACAGCGCCACCCACGCGCACCTGTCCAGATGGTCGCCGGCGTCCTGGTTCTCCAGGCTGACGTCCAGCGTCACCGCCCGGCAGCGCCGCGCCGCCGCCACCACGCGCACCTGACCGCCGCCCGGGGACCGCCGGTCGGGCATGAACCACTGCCACAGATGGAACGGCGCGCCCGGCTCGATCTTGAGGCCGACCTCCTCCCAGACCTCGCGGCGGATGTGGTCGTCCAGGTCCAGGTCGTCGTCCACCTCCAGCCGCCCGCCGGGCACCTCCCAGCGGCCCGGATGGCACGGGTCGGACGCGGACTTGCGCACCAGCAGGAGCCGCCCGCCCGAGACGATGAACGCCTTCTGAGCGAACTCCAGCCTGATCGGGGACGAGGTGGTGAGGGGGCCGGTCGCGCCGGCCTCGACCGAGGGCATCGCGGGAACTACCTCCCTGGTGCCGGCCCCACCGGGCCGTCTTCGCATCACCGTAACAGGCATGGACCGCGCTGCCGAGGGCACCGGCGAGACAGACCATCATCACCCCGCCCACCGGCCCGGGGAATGGGCGGCCGCCCCGGGGCGTTGACGTGAGCGGCGTACCCCAGGTGACCTCAGGAGGCAAGCCCCCCGGCATGGCGCACGATATCGCTCATTGGTGGTAGTCTTGTTGGCCGACCGGCCCAGCGCGCCACCGAGCATCGGAGAGCGCGCCGGGCGCACAAGCGGAGGCCACCTCCCACCTGACCGGCCGCGAGGCCGGGGGGTAGTTCGGTCCGGCGGACGGGCGTTCGACGCTCGTGCCGCCGTCGTTCCGGCGGCCCGGCCGTCCTGGAAGACCGAAGGTGGCCCCGTACGTGAGTCGTGCGGGGCTTTCTCTTGAAAGCCTTGGGGTACGACCGGTCCAACGAACGTGAGAACGGCCCCAAGGAGGTCCCATCAGCGCCGAACCGCGTATCAACGACCGCATTCGTGTGCCCGAGGTCCGGCTCGTCGGCCCGAACGGCGAACAGGTGGGCATCGTGCCCATCGCCAAGGCCCTCGAAATCGCGCGTGAGTCGGACCTCGACCTCGTCGAGGTGGCGCCCACCGCGCGTCCGCCCGTCGCCAGGCTCATGGACTACGGAAAGTTCAAGTACGAGTCCGCGATGAAGGCGCGAGAGGCGCGGAAGAACCAGGCGCACACGGTCATCAAGGAGATCAAGCTCCGCCCGAAGATCGACCCGCACGACTACGAGACCAAGAAGGGTCATGTCGTACGGTTCCTGAAGGCCGGGGACAAGGTGAAGGTCACGATCATGTTCCGTGGTCGTGAGCAGTCCCGTCCGGAGCTCGGTTACCGGCTGCTGCAGCGGCTCGCCGACGATGTCGAGGAACTCGGCTTCGTCGAGTCGCGGCCCAAGCTCGACGGCCGGAACATGATCATGGTGATCGGTCCGCACAAGAAGAAGGCGGCCCGCGGTCAGGAGACGTCCGGGACCGCCTGAAAGGCCGACCGGGACCGGCCGCGCGGCGGCCCCGAACCATCCCGCGACCGCGCGGGACGAGCGGGGTCGCGGCGCACGTACATTGAAGCCTGACCCGGCGCGTCCACGACCTGCCGTGTGATGCGCCGATCAGGCGTGTCCCCGTGCGCGTCCGCACGGGGCCGGAACAGTTAGGGAGACGACGGCGACCATGCCGAAGACCAAGACCCACAGCGGTGCCAAGAAGCGCTTCAAGCTGACCGGCACCGGCAAGGTGATGCGCCGCCGCGCCAACCGCAACCACCTGCTCGAGCACAAGCCGTCCAAGCGGACGAGGCGGCTCGACGGCCCGGCCGTGGTGGCCGACGCCGACGCCAAGAACATCAAGAAGCTGCTGCGCAAGTAGCACTCGACCCCAGACATCAGCGACCGGCCGAGGCCCGACGGCCCCGGCCCCCACGAAGGAGTTCAGCACGTGGCACGCGTGAAGCGGGCGGTCAACGCCGCCAAGAAGCGTCGGGTCGTCCTTGAGCGGTCGAGCGGCTACCGCGGCCAGCGTTCGCGTCTGTACCGCAAGGCCAAGGAGCAGCAGCTCCACTCGATGACGTACGCCTTCCGGGACCGCAAGGACCGCAAGGGCCAGTTCCGTCGGCTGTGGATCCAGCGGATCAACGCCGCCGCCCGCGCCAACGGCATCACCTACAACCGGTTCATCCAGGGCCTGAAGGCCGCGGAGGTCGAGGTCGACCGCCGCATGCTCGCCGAGCTGGCCGTGAACGACGCGCCCGCGTTCGCCGCCCTGGTCAAGGTCGCCAAGGACGCGCTGCCCGCCGAGGGAAGCGCGGCGGACAACACGGAAGCCGCCTGATCCGGGCCCTCCCGGACACGGGCGAACACAACGATATGGCGGGCCGCGAGCTGACCTCCGTCCGATCACCGCGGGTGAAGGGCGCTCGCCGGCTCGCCAAGCGGGCCTTCCGCCGACGCGAGAACCGGTTCCTCGCCGAGGGGCCGCAGGCGGTGCGGGAGGCGCTGGCGATCCCCGGCGGCCTCGCCGAGCTGTTCACCACGGCGGAGGCCGAGGCGCGCCATCCCGACCTGATCCTCGCCGCCGAACGCGCCGGCGCCCCGGTGCTGCGCGTCAGCGGCGAGATCATGGCCGAACTCGCGCAGACCGTCACCCCGCAGGGGCTGCTGGCGGTCTGCGGGTTCGTCGACGTCCCGCTGGCCAGGGCGCTGGAGTCCCGCCCGCGGCTGGTGACCGTCCTCGCGCACGTCCGCGACCCCGGCAACGCGGGCACGGTGCTGCGCACCGCCGACGCCGCCGGTTCGGAGGCGGTCGTGTTCACCGACGCGTCCGTCGACCCCTACAACGGCAAGTGCGTGCGCGCCTCGGCCGGAAGCCTGTTCCACCTGCCGGTCGTGGTCGGCCCCCGGTTCGACGCGCTCATCCCCGAGCTGCGGCGCACCGGCCTGACCGTCCTCGCCGCGGACGGCGGCGGCGACCGCACCCTCGACGACGCCATCGACGGCGGACTGCTCGCCCGCCCCACCGCCTGGGTGTTCGGCAACGAGGCGTGGGGGCTCCCGGACGAGATCCTCGATCATGTCGACGAGGTCGTGCGGGTGCCGATCCACGGCCGCGCCGAGAGCCTGAACCTCGCCACGGCCGCGGCCGTATGCCTGTATGCCTCGGCCCGCGCACAGCGCGGAACATGACGTCCGCGGCCATGTCGGTCACGGTGTTTCGGTGCGATCCGTGATCGGATGGCCGCAATCGGTCGCCTAATGCGCCGCTCGCCATCCGGTGAGCTGCGAAGATGGTCACCGCGCGGACGGCGGGCCGGGGGGGTCGGCCACCGCGCCGGACTCGTTCGCAGGTAGGAGCGGATACAGGCCGGACGAGGGATCCGGTCGGCTCGTTTCGCGGCCTACCGTGTTGATCAGTGCGTTGACCAGGGCGGAGACGTTGCCGCAACGAATTGGGGGCGAAGGTGATGACCGACCACACCAGGCCGGCGAGAAGGCCGGGCCGGCGGGGGCCGGAGGTGAGATGCCGGACCGTTCCGACCGCTCCCGTGTCCGCCGAGCACCCGGTGCCGGTCGCGGCCCCCGGCGTTCGGGAGCCGGCCGCCGCGGACCCGCTGACCGTGGAGATCGCCCGGGTTCGGGGCGACACGGCCGTCGTCGCGGTGGCCGGTGAGATCGACCTGCGCACCGCCGACACGCTGTGCGCCCGCCTCGTCGAGATCCACGGCGAGGGGTCGCGCCGCATCGTGGCCGACTTCGCCGGCGTTCCGTTCTGCGACGCGGCCGGGCTCGGCGCGCTGGTCGCCGCGCACAACCGGATCTCGGTGTCGGGCGGTGAGATCGCGCTCGCCCGGGTCCGTCCCGCGCAGGCGCGGCTGCTGAGCATCACCGGGCTCGACCGGCTGTTCGCGGTCCACGCGGACGTGACCGGCGCGCTCGCCGACCATGACCCGTCCACCACGTCCCGGTGAGCTGCGCGAAGGCTACACATGCCTTGCCGCGAAGGGCTTTCCGGGTCCCGTAAGGCGTCCGACTGCGGCTAGAGTCTCTTCTCGACAGGCCGCGTTCTCTTCGGTGTTCTGGAGGCCGCCGTGGGCAGAGAGGAACCCCCTCGCGTGCCCCCGGGCCGGGGGCGTGGGGGGCCGCCCCCCCATCGGACGGGCGCGCCCGGGATCTCCCCGGACGATCTGCCCGACGGGCTGATGGTCGCCGGTCGGGACGCCCGGGTGGAGGTGTTCAACGCCGCCGCGACCCGGATGACCGGGGTCGCCGCCGCGGCCGCCGTCGGCCGTGACTTCCGCGACGTCCTTCCGCTGCACGACGCCGAGGGCCGCGACTGGTGGAAGTGCCTGGCCCCCTACGACGGCCTGTCCACCCGCACCCGGCACCCCGAGCGCGTGCTGTTCCTCCCCGACGGCACGGAGGTCCTGGTGACCGCCGCGTACCGGCGCGACGCCCACCGCCGCGTGGAAAGGTTCACGGTGTGCCTGCGCGACGCCCTGCACCGCGCCCGCCGGGAACGCGACCGCGCCGACCTCGTCTCCACCGTCGCCCACGAACTGCGCTCCCCGCTGACCAGCGTCAAGGGCTTCACCGCGACGCTGCTGGCCAAGTGGCACCGCTTCAACGACGACCAGAAGCGCGTGATGCTGGAGACCGTCAACGCCGACGCCGACCGTGTCACCCGGTTGATCACCGAGCTGCTGGACGTGTCCCGCATCGAGGCCGGACGGCTGGAGATGCGCCGCCAGGTCGTCGACCTCCCCGAGGAGATCCGAAAGATCATCGCCGGACGGGTCGCCGCCGGTGAGCCCGAGGACCGGTTCCGGTTCGAGGCCCGCGGCGAACTGCCCGAGATGTGGCTCGACCCCGACAAGATGGATCAGATTCTCGGTAACCTGGTGGAGAACGCGGTGCGCCACGGGGCGGGAACCGTCACCATCGTGGTGGAGCCGGACGCGCACAAGGAGGGAGCGGCCGTGTCGGTGCGGGACGAGGGCGAGGGCATACCGCCCGAGGCCGTGCCGCGCGTCTTCCGGCAGTTCTGGCGTGGTCCCGGCGGCAACCGCAGAGGCGGCACCGGTCTCGGGCTCTACATCGTCAAGGGTCTCGTCGAGGCGCACGGCGGTGTGATCACCGTGCGGCGGGCGCCCGGCGGCGGCGCCGAGTTCCGATTTACCGTGCCCGCAGGGGCCCCCGACTACGCCGGTTGAGCCGGCGTACGCCGCCGCGCAGCGGCCGGCATCAGGGCTTCTGACGGGCCGGCGCGTTCCGCGCACGCTTTCCGGATCTTCATCGCCCGCGCACTAGACTGCGGGCGTCCCACGCCGACCGGAGTCGATCACACAGCCATGTCTGCACCCAACAAGTCCTATGACCCCGTCGAGGTGTCCGCGCTCCAGCCCGAGGAGCTGGAGCGGGCCCGTGACGAGGCGCTCGCGGCCATCGCCGCCGCCGCCGACCTCGACGCGCTGAAGCAGGTCCGTCTCGCGCACGCGGGCGACCGTTCCCCGCTGGCCCTCGCCAACCGCGAGATCGGCGCGCTGCCGCCCGCGGCCCGCGCCGACGCGGGCAAGCGCATCGGCGCCGCCCGCGGCGCCGTCGCCAAGGCGCTGAAGGCGCGCCAGGCCGAACTGGAGGAGGAACGCGACCAGCGCGTCCTCGTCGAGGAGACCGTCGACGTCACGCTGCCGTGGGACCGCGCCCCGCGCGGCGCCCGGCACCCGCTGACCACCATGCGGGAGCGGATGGAGGACGTCTTCGTCTCGATGGGCTTCGAGGTCTCCGAGGGCCCCGAGGTCGAGGCGGAGTGGTTCAACTTCGACGCGCTCAACTTCCTGCCCGACCACCCCGCCCGCACCATGCAGGACACCTTCTTCGTGGAGTCGGAGGAGTCGGGCCTGGTGATGCGCACGCACACGTCCCCGATGCAGATCCGGTCGCTGCTGACCAGGGAACTGCCGGTGTACGTGGTCGCTCCGGGACGCACGTTCCGCACCGACGAGCTGGACGCCACGCACAGCCCCGTCTTCAACCAGTTGGAGGGCCTCGCGGTCGACGAGGGCCTGACGATGGCCGACCTGCGCGGCGGGGTCGACGCCTACGTCACCGGCATGTTCGGGGAGGGGTTGAAGACCCGGTTCCGGCCGTCCTACTTCCCGTTCACCGAACCGTCGGCCGAGGTCGACATGCAGTGCTTCGTGTGCCGGGGCGCGTCCGCCGAGCCGGGCGCCGACCCGTGCCGCACGTGCGGTTCGGAGGGCTGGATCGAGCTCGGCGGCTGCGGCATGGTCAACCCGCGGGTGCTGGTGGCCTGCGGCATCGACCCGGACCGTTACAGCGGCTGGGCGTTCGGCCTGGGCATCGAGCGGGCGCTGATGTTCCGGCACGGCGTGGAGGACATGTACGACATCGTGGAGGGTGACGTGCGGTTCACCCTTCCGTTCGGGATGGAGATCTGATGCGGGCCCCGCTTTCCTGGGTGCGCGAGTACGTCGAGCTGCCCGCCGGTGTGACGGGACGCGCGCTCGCCGAGAAGCTGATCGCGGCGGGCCTGGAGGTCGAGACCGTCGAGCAGGCCGGTGCCGACATCACCGGCCCGCTCGTGGTCGGCGAGGTCCTGGCGATCGAGGAGCTGACCGGCTTCAAGAAGCCGATCCGGCACTGTCAGGTGAACGTCGGTCAGGCCAACGGCACCGGCGAGCCGCAGAGCATCGTCTGCGGCGCCGTCAACTTCGAGGTCGGCGACCGTGTGGTCGTGATCCTGCCCGGCGGCGTGCTGCCCGGCGGGTTCGAGATCGGCGCCCGCAAGACCTACGGCCGGATGTCGGAGGGCATGATCTGCTCGGTCGCCGAGCTGGGCATCGGCGACGACCATGGCGGCATCCTCGTCCTGCCGCCGGACACGCCCGTCGGCGCGGACGCGGTGGAGCTGCTCGGGCTGCGCGACGACGTCCTGGACATCGCCGTCACGCCCGACCGCGGTTACGCCCTGTCGATCCGCGGCATCGCCCGCGAGGCCGCCATCGCCTACGACGTGCCGTTCCACGACCCGGCGCGGGTGGACCTCCCGCCGAAGAACGGTGAGTCCTACCCGGCGAGCATCGGTGACGCCTCCGCGTGCGACCGGTTCGTGTTGCGGGAGGTGCGCGGTTTCGACCCGGACGCGCGGACCCCGATGTGGATGCGGGTGCGGCTGCACCGCGCCGGGATGCGGCCGGTGTCGCTGGCCGTGGACGTCACCAACTACCTGATGCTGGAGCTCGGGCAGCCGCTGCACGCCTTCGACCGGGGCAAGCTGACCGGCCCGATCGTGGTGCGGCGTGCCGAGCCCGGGGAGAAACTGGAGACGCTCGACCACGTCGAGCGGGCCCTCGACCCCGAGGACATCCTCATCACCGACGAGTCGGGGCCGATCTCCATGGCCGGGACGATGGGCGGTCTCGCGACCGAGATCGACGAGCGGTCGTCCGACATGGTGATCGAGGCGGCGCAGTTCGACGCCATCGGGATCGCCCGGATGAGCCGCCGCCACCGCCTGCACAGCGAGGCGTCCTACCGGTTCGAGCGCGGCGTCGACCGCGAGCTGCCGCTGTACGCCTCGTACCGGGCGGTGCGGATGCTCGCCGACCTCGGCGGCGCGGAGATCATGCCGGGTGTCACGCACGCCGAGGCGCCCGTCGAGCCCGTCACCGTCACGATCCCCGCCGGGCATCCCGACCGGGTCGCGGGCGTGACGTACGGGCGGGACGCCGTCGTGCGGCGGCTGGAGCAGGTCGGCTGCGCGGTCGAGGGAGCGGACACGTTGACGGTGACGCCGCCGTCGTGGCGTCCCGACCTCACCGACCCCAACGACCTCGCCGAGGAGGTCATCCGCCTCGAAGGGTACGAGAACATCCCGGCGCGGGCGCCGCGCCCGTCCGCGGGCAAGGGGCTGACCGTCCGGCAGCGGCTGGGCCGCAGGGTCGGCCGGGCCCTCGCCGGTGCCGGGTACGTCGAGGTGCTGCCCTTCCCGTTCGTCGGGGACAAGGACTGGGACGCGTTGCAGCTGCCCGCGGACGACGCGCGCCGCCGGGCGATGAGGCTGGCGAACCCGCTGTCGGAGGAGGAGCCGCTGCTGCGGACCACGCTGCTGCCGGGCCTGTTCAAGACCCTGGCGCTCAACGTGGGACGCGGCTTCGCCGACACCGCCCTGTACGAGATGGGCACGGTGTTCCGGCCGCGCCCGGACGCGCCGGAGCGGGCGCCGCGTCTCGCGGTCGACCGCGGTCCGACGCCCGGGGAACTGGCCGACCTGGAGGCGGCGCTGCCGGACCAGCCGCAGCGGGTCGCGGTGGTCCTGTCCGGTGACCGGGAGCCGTCCGGTTGGTGGGGCGGGGGCCGCCCGGCGCTCTGGGCGGACGCGATCGAGGCCGCCCGTACGGTGGCCCGCGAGGTCGGCGTCGAGCTGACGGCGCGCGCCGACCGGCACGCCCCGTGGCATCCGGGCCGCTGCGCCGCGCTGTACGTGGGCGACACGCTCGTCGGGCACGCGGGGGAGCTGCACCCGCGCGTCACGAAGGCGTACGGGCTGCCGCCGCGCTCGTGCGCGATGGAGCTGGAGCTGCGTCGCCTGGGCGACCCGGTTCCGGTTCGGGCGCCGCATGTGTCGGGTTACCCGGTCGCCACGCAGGACGTGGCGCTGGTCGTCGACTCCACGGTGCCCGCCGGGGAGGTGGAGGCGGCGCTGCGCGACGGCGCGGGAGACCTGCTGGAGGCGATCCGCCTGTTCGACGTCTACACCGGCGAGCAGGTGGGGGAGGGCCGCAAGTCCCTGGCCTACGCGCTGCGGTTCCGCGCCCCGGACCGGACGCTCACCGCCGAGGAGGCGTCGCAGGTACGCGACGCCGCGGTGGCGGCGGCGTCCGACCGCACCGGCGCCGTCCTGCGCGGCGGCTGACGGACTTCGACGTGTGAGGAAGAACGCGCGCCCCGGCTCCGGGGCGCGCGTTCTTCGTGTGCGCCGACAACCGAACCCTTATCGCTACTTGTGTTGCGATAAGGGTTCGGGTAGGTTGGACGGCGTCCTGTTGTCGCCCGGTTGGGGAGTCCGTTGAGGATCTGAGGTCCGACACCGCGTGGAGGCCGTTTCTGCGGCCCGCGCACGTGACCTCAGTGCGGACCATCGTCCCGCCGGGCTTTCTCATGCCCGCCGGCGCGTCGCGCGACCCGCGGTGTCTCCATGCGTCCCGCACCTGCTCGACACCATGGAGGCAACCCCTCATGTCTTACGCCATCGTGTGCTCGGACCTGTCGTTCGCGTGGGAGGACGGAACCGTCGTCCTGGACGGCCTCGACGTCGCGTTCGGCACCGGCCGGACGGGTCTGGTCGGCGTCAACGGCTCCGGCAAGTCCACCCTCCTGAAGATCATCGCCGGTGAGCTGCGTCCCGCGTCGGGCACGGTCACCGTCGAGGGCGAGATCGGGTACCTGCCGCAGAACCTTGTCCTCGACGACTCGGCGACGGTCGCCGACCTGCTCGGCGTCGCCGGGACCCGTGCGGCGCTGCACGCCATCGAGCGCGGCGAGGCCACCGAAGAGAACTTCGCCGCCGTGGGGGATGACTGGGACGTCGAGGAACGCGCCCACGCCGAACTCGGCAGGCTCGGCCTCGGCCATCTGCACCTGGACCGGACCGTCCCGACGCTGTCGGGCGGGGAGGCCGTGCTGACCGGGCTCGCGGCGCATCTCCTCGCCCGCCCGGACGTCCTGCTGCTGGACGAGCCGACCAACAACCTCGACCTGGACGCGCGGCGCCGCCTCTACGACGCGGTCGAGTCGTGGACGGGCGTCCTGGTCGTCGTCAGCCACGACCGGGAGCTGCTCGACCGGGTCGACGAGATCGCCGACCTGCGCGACGGCGCCGTCCGGACCTTCGGCGGGAACCTGTCCGCCTACGAGGAACTGCTCGCGGTCGAGAAGGAGGCCGCGGAACGGACCGTCCGGGCCGCCGGGACCGACCTGCGCCGGCAGAAACGCGAACTGGAGGAGGCCCACGTCAAGCTGGCCCGGCGCCGCCGGTACGGCGCCAAGATGTACGAGAACAAACGCGAACCGAAGATCGTGATGGGCGCCCGCAAACGGCAGGCGCAGGAGTCGGCGGGCAAGCACCGCATCATGCACGAGGAGCGCCTGGCCGACGCCAGGACGCGGCTGGCCGAGGCGGAGGACGCGGTTCGCGCCGACGAGGAGATCCGCATCGAGCTGCCCGCCACCGACGTCCCCGCCGGGCGGACGGTCGCGACCGTGACAGGGCTCGGCGCCCCCGAACCGGATGTCGCGACCCTCACCGAGCTGGTCGTTCGCGGTCCGGAGCGAATCGCGCTCACCGGCCCGAACGGCTCGGGCAAGACCACGTTGTTGCGCGCGTTGACCGGCGACCGCGCCCCCGAAGGGGTCGCCGTCACGGTCGGCGTGGACGGCGTCCGGTACCTGCCGCAGCGGCTCGACGTCCTCGACGAGGCGCTCAGCGTCATGGACAACGTCCGCGTGCGGGCGCCGTCGACGTCGCCGGCGGAGATCAGGGCCGGGCTGGCGCGGTTCCTGTTCCGCGGCGCCCGCGCCGAGCGGCCCGCCGGAACCCTGTCCGGCGGCGAACGGTTCCGTGCCGTGCTGGCGTCGCTGCTGCTCGCCGAACCGGCCCCGCGGCTGCTCCTGCTGGACGAGCCGACCAACAACCTCGACATGGCCGCCGTCGCCCAGCTCGGCCAGGCCCTCGCCGCCTACCGGGGCGCGCTGATCGTGGTCAGCCACGACGTGCCGTTCCTGCGGACGCTCGGCATCACCCGCTGGCTCCGTATGGACCGCCGGACGGGCCTGTCGGACGTCGATCCGATGTGAGTTCAGCCGGCCCGGCCGCGCGCCGCCCGCTCCAGGGCGGCGGTCAGCCGGTCCAGGAACGCGCCGTCATCGGCCGGTTCCGGGCATGTCGAGAGCGCCCTGCACCGCAGGCGTTCCCGCAGGTGCCGCCGCAGGACCCGGCTGAACTCCGGGTAGTAGGCCGACGACGGCCGGGCCCGCGCGCCCATGACCGCCTCCCGGATCACCTCGGGGTCGGCGTGCAGGACGAGACGCTTGCGCCGGGTTCCCTGGTTTCCGCACGCGCCGGCGTCCGACCCGTAGACGTCGGCGCGGACGGGGACCAGACCGCCGCACGCGAACATCCGCTTCTGCTGCGGCGCGTCCGTGAGATAGGTGATCAGGTCGCGGGCGGCGCGGGCGCGGTCGTCCGGAAGGGAGGCCGCGATGGCGAGGCTCTGCCCGCCGAGGACCCGTTCCCCCGGGTAGGGGACGGCTCCGATCTGCTCCGGTCTCAGCTCGGCGCCGTCGGTGAGCAGTTGGGTGTAGAAGGCGGGCCAGTCGCGAAGGAACGCCACATCGCCGCGTTCGAAGGCGTCGATGCCGGCGTTCTCGTCGGCGTCCAGGGAGGCGGGGGAGATCGGCGGGCGGTTCCCGCGCATGGCGGCGCCGACGTCGCGGAGCGTGGCGAGCACCGCCTGCCGGTCCATCGTCACCGTGCCGTCCTCGGCCACGGTGATGTCCCCGCCGTGGTCGCGGATCAGTTCGAGGACGTTGACGGTGAACCCCTCGTAGTCGTCGAGCTGGAGCATCAGGCCACCGGCGACGGGCCTGTCCGGCCGTGCGGTCAGCGCCCGTGCCTCGGCCATCAGCTCCTCATGGGTACGAGGAGTCTTCCCGACCAGGTCCTTGCGGTAGATGAGCAGCGGCGCGTCGGTGTTCAGCGGAACGGCCCAGAGCTTGTCCCGAAAACGTCCGGTGCTGAGGACCTCCGGGATGACGCTTCCCAGGTCACGTTCGGGGATCCCGACAGGGTCGATGTAGCCCGCCTCGACGAACTCCGGGATCCAGGGCGTGTCGATGAGGAACACCTCCGCCGAGCAGCTCCCTGACCGCGCGGTGGAGACCAGTTCGCTGTGCTCCAGATCGCTGATCAACGGCAACTCCCGGAACTCCGCCCGCATGCCGTCCGGGGGCCGCCAGCTCTGGACGAGCGCGCGGCGCGTGCCCGTGTCGTCTCTCCCGCCGAGGACGGTGAGCGGCCCTTCCGTCCTGCACCGGGACGGCGCCGACGTCGTCTCGCCGTAGACGGTCAAGGCGAGAAGTGTGATCGCGAAGCCGAGGAAGGCGGCGAGGCGCAGATGGTTCGGCATTCCGGCTCCTTCCCTACAGGCCGGCGAACAGCGCGTCGAGCATCGCGTCGGCGGTCCGCTTCCCGTCCACGCAGTGGAACCTGGGCAGGGTGGCCTCCAGGGCCACCAGGTCCTTCGCGCAGCCCGCCCCCGTCAGCGCGAGGACGTGGACGTCCGGGCTGTCCGCGTCGTCCAGCGCGTCCCTGAGCCGCCGCCGGGTGGACAGGTCGTCGCCCGCCGGGTCGTCGTCCTCCCCGTCGGTGAGCACCACCAGCGTGCGCCTGCCGGTTCCGTGCTCGGCCACGGTGGTGATCGCGTGGTACAGCGGGGTGGTTCCGGCGTCGGCGCGGCGTAGCTGATCCAGTTTCGTCCTGATCCGCAGGGTCTGGGGGTCGTCGGCGGGCGCGTGCGGGACCAGCACGGCGGGCGCGCGTCCCGTCGGGCCGCCGGGAAAACGCCACAGGCCCACCCGGTCGCCGCGACCGAACCGGGTCAGGGCGTTGTCGATGATCGTCAACGCGTTCGTGAGTCGCGTGCCGCCGCGCGTGCGCCCGTTCATCGTCGCCGAGTAGTCGAGCAGGAACTCGATGGAGAACGGTCTGCGGGCCTCCGCCATGAGGTCCCGGCCCTGCGTCAGGTGCGCGGGTGTGAGCGTGGAGCCCGCGGGCCCCTTGGCCGGTGGCGGGCCGTGGCGGGCGAGCCAGTCGCCGAACCCGTCCGCGAACCGGTTCCCCTCCTCGTCCTCGCCGCCCCAGCGGACCTGCACGATGGGCCGGTCGACCGCCGGGGTCCATCCGCTGGGACGCAGCGTCACCAGATGTTCCTCCCGGGGCAGGACGGAGACCCCGCAGGGCAGGCCGGAGTTGTACGCCTCGATGGAGGCCAGCGGCACGAACGCCACGGCGATCGTGGCGTCGTCCGCGTCCAGTTCGCGAAGCCGGCACAGCGACTCGCCGGGGTCGTCGGGCACGCCGCCGTCACGGTCGATCATGTTGAACAGCTCCCGCCGCCGCGCCTGCGCCGCGCCGTCGTCGCCGACGCTGCCGCTGAAGAGCGCGAAGACACCGGCCAGCCCCGACTCGGTCCGCTCCGGACGGGGCAGGACCAGACGGGTCGTCCGGCCGAGCAGGCCGTTCCACGACACCGACCCGGCGCCGGTGAGGCCGAGACTCTCCACGACTCGCCGGGACGCGGCGAGCACCAGGGGCGACGGCGTCCCGAAGCTCCCGTCGGTCCGCAGCCGCGCCCGGCTCCCGCCGAGCGGCCGGATCCACGTTCCGTCGGGACGCAGGTCGGTCAGGGGCTCGCCGGTGGCGAGGCTCACCGCGGCGCGGGTCCCGGGCACCCAGACCTTCGGGCGCGGCCGCTCCGCGAGGTCCCACATTCCCGTGAACGCCGCCTCCAGTTCGCCCGGCGGGGGCGCCTCGAACACGGTCACGCGGACGGGCGCGCAGCCGTCTCCGTCCTGTTCGGCCTCGTGCTCGGCGTACTTCTCCGCCTGGTCCTGGACCGCGTCGATGTTCTCCGGCGCGGCCATGACGGGCACTTCGGCCGGCGGCCCGCAGCCTACGGTTCCCGAGGACACCGCGCGGGGCACGGTCGTCCAACCGACGAAGAGGACCACGGCGACGGCCGCGCCGGTGAGGGCCGCGAGTCCGGTACGGAGTACGACGCCGACCCCGCCTCCGCCACGCCGGATCCGGGGAGGGTGCAGACGGCGAACATCAGTCGTGTACAGGACGCCGTCCACGAAGAGCAGCGCGGCGACGCACCCGACGAAGAACAGCGGGAGACGCTCGACGCCGTAGGCGCCCGCCAGTGCGGCCGAGGCGGGGACGGCGACGCCGAGTAACGGCAGCCAGATCTCGCGCACATGCTCGGACCAGGGCGGTTTGCCCAGTGGCGGCCCGAACGACATCTGCGGCTCCAGCTCTCGTCGTGTGGGGAACAGTGAACAGGACGAAGACGGCCGAGGATGGGTGAAGCTTCACACGATGTCTTCGTCCTGTGCCACTCGACGACTGGGACGCCTCCTGACGGGGGAAGGTTCCGGACCGTTCGTCAGGTCAGGACGCGCTTGGTGAAGGTGCGCATGGCGGCCCAGGTCAGCAGAATCGTGCCGCCGATAATGGCCAACAGGAACACCCACGCCGGCATGTGCGGGACGTCCGGTGTCAGCGCGCTGCGCAGCCCCTCGCTGAGGTACACCAGCGGGTTGAACAGGCTGGCGATCTGCAGCCAGCGGATGTCCTCCAGCGCCGACCACGGGTAGTACACGCAGCCGAGCATGGTCATGGGCAGCAGCACCACCGCGAACAGCATCTGGACCTTCTGCGGGTTCATCAACGTCCCCAGCAGCAGACCGCCCGCGGCCGACAGCAGCGCCCCGGACACCATCACCACGATCAGGACGGGCCAGTTGTCCACGTGCACCTTCGGCGCCTGGCCGTCGGCGTGGATGAACAGCACCGCGGGGAACACCAGCAGCCCCCCGATCAGGCCCTGCACCGCCGCCGCGACGATCTTCTGTACGCCCAGCAGCGGGATCGGCACCGGGGCCAGCGCCCGGTCGGTGATGGACTTCTGCCAGTTCAGCTCCATCATCAGCGGGAAGATCACCGCCATCATCGCCTGCATGATGATGGACGACCCGACCAGGCCGGGCACCAGGATCGTGGCGAAGGTCGGCCCGCCGGGGCCGCCCGCCATCGCACCGCCGCCGAGCTTCGGCAGGACGTAGGCGAACACGAAGACGAACAGCACCGGCTGCACCAGCACGCGCAGGAACGTGGACAGGAAGTTCTTGCGCATGACCCTCGCCTCGCGCGCCATCATCGCGGCGAAGGTGCGGGGGATCGTCGCCCGCGCGGGCGGCGGCGGGGCCAGGACGGCGGGCACGGTGCCGGTGCCGCCGCCCGTGGTGGCGGTGGACGCGCTCATTCGCGGTAGTCCCTTCCGGTCAGGGTGAGGAAGACGGTCTCCAGGCTGGGACGCAGCTGGGTGGCGTCGGTGACGCCGACACCGGCGCGGGAGCCGATCGTGACCAGTTCGCCGAGCAGGCCGCCCGGGTCGGAGGCGAACACGCGGACCTGGCCGTCGTTGACCTCGACCTTGGTGATGCCGTCCCGGTCGGCGAGGGCGCGGACCCCGGCGGGGGCCGCGGTGTCGTAGGCGACGGTGATGACGGTGTCGGCGCCCGCGGTGGACTTCAGCTCGTCCACGGTCCCGCTGGCGAGGATCTCGCCGTGGTCGACGACGGCGACCCGGTCGCAGAGCGCCTCCGCCTCCTCCATGTAGTGGGTGGTGAGCACGATCGTCTGCCCGGCTGCCTGGAGGCCGCGCAGGACGTCCCACAGGTTGGTGCGGGTCTGCGGGTCGAGGCCGGCGGTCGGCTCGTCCAGGAACAGCACCTCGGGGCCGTGCATCAGGGCACGGCAGATCATGACGCGCTTGGCCTGCCCGCCCGAGATCTCGAACGGGTTGCCGGTGCGCTGCTCGGTGAGGCCGAACAGCTCCAGCAGTTCGTCGGCGCGCCCGCGGGCGTCGCGGGCGCCGAGCCCGAAGTACCGGCCCCGGAACTCCAGGTTCTCGGCGACGGTCAGGTCGCTGTCGAGGGTGTTGTTCTGCGACACGACGCCGATCCGGCGCTTGATCTCGACGGCGTCGTCCACCACGTCGAGGCCGCACACGTGCGCGCTGCCGCCGGTGGGGGTGACGAGGGTGGTGAGCATGCCGATGGTCGTCGACTTGCCCGCGCCGTTCGGGCCGAGCAGCCCGAAGAACTCGCCGCGCGGGACGTCCAGATCGATGCCCCGCACCGCGGGCACCGCCGGACGCGGCCCGGACGCGGGATAGGTCTTGCGCAGGTCGACCGTGTGAACGGCGGCCGGGGATTCGGTCACGCGCCGTCTCCCTTCGCTTCTTCTCTGTCGGTCTCGTCTTCGGAGTTCGGGCAGGTCCCGAACCGGGTGATGAGGTTGAGCAGGAACCGTCGGACGGCGGCCTCGTCGCCCTCGTCCACCACGTCGTAGAGGCGGTCCAGGTCGCTGCCGATCGGCTCGGCCTTCTCGGCGAGCAGCCTGCGCCCGGAGTCGGTGATGCGCAGCATCACGCCCCGCCGGTCGCGGTAGGAGCGTTCGCGGCGCACATGCCCGTTGCGCTCCAGCGTGTCGACCACCGAGGTGACGGTCGCCGGGGTGACGGCCAGCCGCTTGGCGACCTCGCTCGGGCGCAGGCCGTCCTCGACGATGAGCTGGCGCAGCAGGAAGAACCCGACCGGGCTCATGCCGTGCCGGCTGATGACCCGCCACGTGGCGGGCGTCGACAACCGCGCGGCCACCGTGAACAGCTGCCCGATCGGCCACTCCTCCGCCGGACCGACCGCCCGTAGCCCGCAGAACTCGGAGTTCTCCATGGCGGCCGATGTTAGCCCCCTGATTTTTAGAGGGCAAATCATTAGTCCTCTAATTAAGTCTGGCGGTTGAATAATCTTTCACTGTCATGCATACTCTTGCCTGGTACATCGAGGGGCGGAGTGAGCACATGGGAATCCGGACGGCGGTCGCCGGCGCCAGCGGCTACGCGGGCGGTGAGCTGCTGCGCATCCTGGCGGGACATCCGGAGTTCGAGATCGGCGCGCTGACCGCGGGCTCCAACGCGGGCACCGAACTCGGCGCGCACCAGCCCCATCTGCGATCCCTGGCCGGACGTGTGCTGGCCGAGACGACCCCGGAGACCCTGTCCGGCCACGACGTGGTGTTTTTGGCGCTTCCGCACGGAAGTTCGGCGCCGCTCGCCGCCGAACTCGGCGAGGACGTCCTTGTCATCGACTGCGGCGCCGACCACCGGCTCACCGACCCCGCCGCCTGGGAGAGGTTCTACGGGACGCCCCACGCGGGCACCTGGCCCTACGGGCTGCCCGAACTGCCCGGCCACCGGGACGCCCTGCGCGGCGCGACCCGCGTCGCCGTCCCCGGCTGCTACCCGACGGCCGTGTCCCTCGCGCTGTTCCCGGCGCTCGCCGCCGGCCTCGCCGAACCCGACGTGGTCGTGGTCGCCGCGTCCGGCACCTCCGGCGCCGGGCGGGCGCTCAAGCCGCACCTGCTGGGCAGCGAGGTGATGGGCTCGGTCTCCGCCTACGCGGTCGGCGGAACGCACAGGCATACACCGGAGATGGTGCAGAACCTCAGCGGCGTCGCGGGCGAACCGGTGACGGTGTCGTTCACCCCGACGCTCGCGCCGATGAGCCGGGGCATCCTCGCCACCTGCACGGCCAAGGCCCGACCCGGCGTCACCGCGACCGCGCTGCGCGCCGCATACGATGAGGCGTACGCCGGTGAGCCGTTCGTCGGGCTGCTGCCGGACGGACAGTGGCCCGCCACGTCCATGACGCTCGGCGCGAACACCGTCCTCCTCCAGGTCGCGCTCGACGAGACCGCCGGACGCGTCGTCGCCGTCGCCGCCGTCGACAACCTCACCAAGGGCACCGCGGGCGGCGCCGTGCAGAGCGCCAACCTCGCCCTCGGCCTCCCGGAAGAACTCGGGCTGACCACGATCGGAGTGTCCCCTTGAGCGTCACCGCCCCCCTGGGCTTCCGCGCCGCCGGAGTCGTCGCCGGCCTCAAGCCCAGCGGAAACCGCGACCTGGCCCTCGTCGTCAACGACGGGCCGTCCCGCGCCGCGGCGGGGGTCTTCACCCGCAACCGGGTGAAGGCCGCGCCGGTGCTGTGGTCGGAGCAGGTCCTCAGGGGCGGGCGAGTCCGCGCGGTCGTGCTGAACGCGGGGGGCGCCAACGCCTGCACCGGGTCCCCCGGTTTCCAGGACACCCACGCCACCGCCGAGAAGGTCGCGGGCGTCCTGGACGACTCGGCCGGGGAGATCGCGGTCTGCTCCACCGGCCTGATCGGCGAGCGGCTCCCGATGGACCTGCTGCTGCCCGGGGTCGACAAGGCCGCCGCCGAGCTGTCGCGCGGCGACGGCGGGCTCGCCGCCGCCGACGCGATCCGCACCACCGACACCGTCGCCAAGATCTCCTTCCGGCAGGGCGCCGGAGGCTACCGGATCGGCGCGATGGCGAAGGGCGCCGGAATGCTCGCCCCGTCCCTGGCGACGATGCTGTGCGTCGTCACCACCGACGCCGACCTGCCCGCCGACGCCCTGGACCGGGCGCTGCGCGCGGCGACCGGCGTCACCCTCGACCGGCTCGACTCCGACGGCTGCATGTCCACCAACGACACCGTGCTGCTGATGGCCTCCGGCGCCTCCGGTGTCGTCCCCGCCGAGGACGAGTTCACCGCGCTGCTCACCGAGGTGTGCGGCGATCTGACCCGGCAGCTGCTCGTGGACGCCGAGGGCGCGTCCAAGGCCATCGCGATCGAGGTCGTCGGCGCCGCGTCCGACACCGACGCGGTCACCGTCGGACGCTCCATCGCCCGCAACAACCTGCTCAAGTGCGCCATCCACGGCGAGGACCCGAACTGGGGCCGCGTCCTGTCCGCGGTCGGCACCACCGACGCGGTGTTCGAGCCCGACGAGCTCAACGTCGCGATCAACGGCGTGTGGGTGTGCCGGAACGGCTCGTTCGGCGACGACCGCGCCAAGGTCGACCTGCGCCCCCGCGACGTGACGATCACCGTCGACCTGTCGGCGGGCCCGCACAGCGCGACCGTCTGGACGACCGACCTCACGGCCGACTACGTCCACGAGAACTCGGCGTACTCGACATGAGCGCGGTCACCTCGGGCGCGGAGATGCGCAAGAACCGGGCGGGCGTGCTGGCCAAGGCGGAGACGCTCATCAAGGCGCTGCCGTGGCTGGAGCGGTTCCACGGCCGCACCGTCGTGATCAAGTACGGCGGGCACGCGATGACCGACGAGCGGCTGCGGCACTCCTTCGCCGAGGACGTCGTGTTCCTCCGCTACGCCGGGCTGAAGCCGGTGATCGTGCACGGCGGCGGCCCGCAGATCAACGCGGCGCTCGCCCGCAACGGCATCGACTCGACGTTCACCGCCGGGCTGCGGGTGACGACCCCGGAGGCCATGGAGGTCGTCCGGATGGTGCTCACCGGACAGGTGCAGCGCGACGTCGTCGGCCTGATCAACCGGCACGGCCCGTTCGCGATCGGCATGTCCGGCGAGGACGCCAACCTGTTCACCGCCGAGCGCAAGCACGCGGTCGTGGACGGCGAGCCCGTCGACATCGGCCAGGTCGGCGAGATCGTGGAGGTCCAGGTCGGGGCCGTGCGGTCGCTGCTGGACGACGGCCGCATCCCGGTGATCTCCAGCATCGCGCGCGGCGACGACGGCGAGGTCTACAACGTCAACGCCGACACCGCGGCCGCCGCGCTGGCCGTCGCGCTGGACGCCACCAAGCTCGTCGTGCTCACCGACGTCGAGGGCCTCTACGCCGACTGGCCCGACAGCGACGATGTGATCGACCGGCTGACCACCGACGAACTCGCGGTGCTGCTGCCCGACCTGTCGGCCGGGATGGTCCCGAAGATGGAGGCCTGCCTGACGGCCGTGCGCGGCGGCGTCCCGCAGGCCCATGTGCTGGACGGCCGCGTCCCGCACTCCCTGCTGCTGGAGATCTTCACCGACGAAGGGATCGGAACGATGGTGCTGCCCAGCCCCCCGGGCGTCCCCCTCGGGCGGGAGTCCGCGCCGGAACTCGCGGAGGAGCGGGCATGAGCGACCTCAAGGCCCGGTTCGAGGCCGCGTTCATGCCGAACTACGGCGTTCCCCCGGTGGCGCTGGCACGCGGCGCGGGCAGCCGGGTGTGGGACGTCGACGGCCACGAGTACCTCGACCTGATCGCCGGAATCGCGGTCAGCTCGCTGGGGCACGCCCACCCGGCCCTCGTCGAGGCGGTGTCGACGCAGGTCGCGACGCTGGCGCACACCTCCAACCTGTTCCTGCACGAACCCGAGGTGCTGCTCGCCGAGCGGCTCCTCGAACTGCTGGACGGCGACGGCAGGGTGTTCCTCTCCAACAGCGGCACGGAGGCGAACGAGTGCGCGCTGAAACTCGCCGTGAAGTACGGCAAGGCGAACGGACGCACCTACTTCGTCGCGTCGGAGAACGGGTTCCACGGCCGCACCATGGGAGCGCTGGCGCTGACCGGGAAGGCGGCGATCCGGGAGCCGTTCGGGCCGTTCGGAATCGACGTCCGGTTCGTCCCCTACGGTGACGTCGACGCGCTCAAGGCCGCGGTCGACGAGCACTGCGCGGCCGTGTTCATGGAGCCCACGCAGGGGGAGGCGGGTGTCGTCCCGCCGCCCGCCGGGTACTTCGCCGCCGTCCGGGAGATCTGCGACGCCACCGGCGCGCTGTTCGTCGCCGACGAGATCCAGTCCGCGATCGGCCGCACGGGCGCCTGGTTCGCGTTCCAGCACGAGAACGCCAGGCCGGACGTCCTCACCCTCGCCAAGGGCCTCGGCGGCGGCCTGCCGATCGGGGCGTGCGTCGCGTTCGGGCCGCACGGCGACCTGTTCGCCAAGGGCGACCACGGCAGCACCTTCGGCGGCAACCCCGTCGGCGCCGCCGCCGCGCTCGCCGTCCTCACCACCGTCGAACGGGACGGCCTGCTCGCCAACGCCGCCGCCGTGGGGGAGACCCTGGCGTCCGGCCTCGCCGCCATCGACCATCCGCTGCTCGCCGGGGAGCGGGGCCGCGGGCTGTGGCGCGCCGCCGTCCTCACCGGCCCGCACGCCGCCGCCGTCGAGGCGGCGGCCCGCGACGCCGGCTTCCTGATCAACGCGCTCCAGCCGGACGCGCTGCGGATCGCGCCGCCGCTGATCCTCACCGCCGACGAGGCACGGTCGTTCACCGGCGCCCTCCCCGCGATCCTCGACGCCGCCGCCCCCGGGACGGAGAGCTGACCATGACCACGACCAGGCACTTTCTCCGGGACGACGACCTCACCCCCGCCGAGCAGGCCGAGGTGCTCGACCTCGCCGTGGAGGTGAAGCGGGACCGGTTCCGGTTCCGGCCGCTGGAGGGCCCCCGGTCCGTCGCCGTCCTGTTCGACAAGCCGTCCACCCGGACCCGGCTGTCGTTCACCGTCGGCATCGCCGAACTCGGCGGCAACCCGCTCGTGATGGACGCGGTGACCAGCCAGCTCGGCCGCGGTGAGACCATCGCCGACACCGCCCGCGTCCTGGAACGCCAGGTCAGCGCGATCGTGTGGCGGACGGCCGGGCAGGAGCGGATCGACGCGATGGCCGCGGGCACGACCGTCCCGGTCGTCAACGCCCTCACCGACGGGTTCCACCCCTGCCAGGTCCTCGCCGACCTGCAGACCGTCCGGGAGACCACGGGCGACCTCGCCGGAGTCACCCTCGCCTACTTCGGCGACGGCGCCAACAACATGGCCCACTCCTACCTCCTCGGCTGCGCCACCGCCGGAATGCACGTCCGTGTCGGCGCGCCCGCGTCCCAGCCGCCCGACCCGGCCGTCGTCGCCCGCGCCACCGAGATCGCGGCCGCGACCGGCGGGTCGGTGACCGTCCACGACGACGCCGCCAAGGCCGCCGCCGGCGCCGACGTCCTCGCCACCGACACCTGGGTGTCCATGGGCCAGGACGGCAAGGACACCGCCCGCTACGAGCCGTACGCCGTCACCGAGGACCTGCTCGCCCTCGCCGACCCCGACGCGATCGTCCTGCACTGCCTGCCCGCCTACCGCGGCAAGGAGATCGCCGCCTCCGTCCTGGACGGCCCACGCAGCCGGGTCTGGGACGAGGCGGAGAACCGGCTGCACGCCCAGAAGGCGCTGCTGATCTGGTTGCTGGAGCGCTCCCGGTGACGACCCCCATGACCAAGGCCGCCCGGCACGCCCGGGTGATCGAGCTGCTGACCCGGCACCCCGTCCACTCGCAGGCCGAACTCGCGGGCCTGCTCGCCGACGAGGGCGTCGACGTCACCCAGGCCACGCTGTCGCGCGACCTGGTGGAGATCGGCGCGGTACGGTTGCGCGCCGACGACGGCAGCCTGCTCTACGCCGTCCCCGGAGAGGGCGGTGAACGGATCAGGCGCGCCCGCACGGGCAACGCCGAGACCTTCACCGGACGCCTCTCCCGGCTCGCCGCGGAACTGCTCGTCTCCGCGGAGGCGTCGGCCAACCTGGTCATGGTCCGGACCCCACCGGGCGCCGCGCAGTACCTGGCCTCGGCGATCGACCACGCCGAATGGCCGTCCATCCTCGGCACCGTCGCCGGCGACGACTCGATCCTCGTCATCGCCCGCGACCCGGACGGCGGCGACGACGTCGCGCAGGCGCTGCTGAAGCTGACGAACGGGCGCGAACGACGAAGTTAGGGCCGCCCGCGGCCCCATCCCACCTCACCGAAACTTCACGCACACTTCACAGGAGACAACGATCATGAGCGAGCGCGTCGTCCTCGCGTACTCCGGGGGTCTGGACACCTCCGTCGCCATCCCGTACCTCGCCGAGCAGACCGGCGGGGACGTCATCGCCGTCGCCGTCGACGTCGGCCAGGGCGGCGAGGACCTGGAGAGCATCCGCAAGCGGGCCCTCGCCTGCGGCGCCGCCGAGTCCGTCGTCGTGGACGCCAGGGAGGAGTTCGCCGCCGACTTCTGCGTCCCCGCCATGCAGGCCAACGCCCTCTACATGGACCGTTACCCGCTGCTGTCCGCGCTGTCCCGGCCGCTGATCGTCAAGCACCTCGTCGCCGCCGCCGAGCAGTTCGGCGGGACGACCGTGTCGCACGGCTGCACCGGCAAGGGCAACGACCAGGTCCGGTTCGAGGCCGGACTGTCCGCGCTGAACCCCGACCTGAAGGTCATCGCGCCCGCCCGCGACTTCGCGTGGACGCGCGACAAGGCCATCGCGTTCGCCGAGGAGAAGGGCCTGCCGATCGACGTGTCGGCGAAGTCGCCGTACTCCATCGACCAGAACCTGTGGGGCCGCGCCGTCGAGACCGGATTCCTGGAGGACATCTGGAACGGGCCGATCGAGGACGTCTACGACTACACCGCCGACCCCGCCGAGCCGCGCGAGGCCGACGAGGTCGTCATCACCTTCGCGTCCGGCGTGCCCGTCGCGCTGGACGGACGCCCGCTCACCCCGTACCAGATCATCGCCGAGCTGAACCGGCGCGCCGGCGCGCAGGGCGTCGGCCGCATCGACATGGTCGAGGACCGGCTCGTCGGCATCAAGAGCCGCGAGGTCTACGAGGCGCCCGCCGCGATCGCGCTGATCACCGCGCACATGGAGCTGGAGAACGTCACCGTCGAACGCGACCTCGCCCGCTTCAAGCGCTCGGTCGACCAGCGGTGGGGCGAGCTCGTCTACGACGGCCTCTGGTTCTCCCCGCTGAAGGACTCCCTGGACGCGTTCATCGCCGACGCGCAGAAGCACGTGTCCGGCGACGTCCGGATGACGCTGCACGGCGGCCGCGCCGTCGTCACCGGACGGCGCAGCGACGCGTCCCTCTACAGCTACGACCTCGCCACCTACGACACCGGCGACACCTTCGACCAGAGCCTCGCCAAGGGCTTCGTCGAACTCTGGGGACTCCCCAGCAAGATCGCCGCCAAGCGCGACCGGGAGGCCTGACCCGGGCGTCGGGACCCACCCCGGGGGACGCCGTGACCGCGGCGTCCCCCGGTCGTGCGTGTACGCGCCGACATGGTGAGATGGTCGTGGTCAGATGAGACGACAACGTTCAGTGGCGGGAAGAAGAGGATTTTCGTGACGAAGGCACCGACGCGGCTGTGGGGCGGCCGGTTCGAGGGCGGACCGTCGGACGCGCTGGCGCGGCTCTCGGTGAGCGTCCAGTTCGACTGGCGGCTCGCCCCCTACGACCTGATGGGCTCACGCGCGCACGCCCGCGTCCTCAACCGGGCCGGGCTGCTGACGGACGAGGAGCTCACGCGCATGCTCGGCGCCCTGGACGACCTGGAGGAGGCGTGCCGGACCGGCGAGTTCCGGCCCACCGTCGCCGACGAGGACGTCCACACCGCCCTCGAACGCGGGCTGCTGGAACGGCTCGGCGCCCTCGGCGGCAAGCTCCGCGCGGGCCGCAGCCGCAACGACCAGGTCGCCACCGACCTGCGCCTCTACCTGCGCGACCACGCCCGCCAGATCGTGTCCCGGCTGGTGGAGCTGGAGACCGCGCTGATCGCCCAGGCCGAGCACAACCTCGGTGTCGCCGCGCCCGGCATGACGCATCTGCAGCACGCGCAGCCCGTGCTGTTCTCCCACCAGCTCCTCGCGCACGTCCAGCCGCTCACCCGCGACGTCGACCGGCTCCGCGACTGGGACCGGCGCGCCGCCGTCTCCCCGCTCGGCTCCGGCGCCCTCGCCGGCTCGTCCCTGCCGCTGGACCCGCAGGCCACCGCCGCCGAACTCGGCTTCGACAGCGCCGCGCCCAACTCCATGGACGCGGTCGCCGACCGCGACTTCGTCGCCGAGTTCCTCTTCGCCGCCGCCCTCATCGGCGTCCACCTGTCGCGGCTCGGCGAGGAGATCTGCCTGTGGGCCTCGCAGGAGTTCCGCTGGATCGAGATGGACGACACCTACGCCACCGGGTCGTCGATCATGCCGCAGAAGAAGAACCCCGACGTCGCCGAGCTGGCGCGCGGCAAGGCGGGCCGGCTCATCGGCCACCTCGTCGGCCTGCTCACCACCCTCAAGGGCCTGCCGCTCACCTACAACCGTGACCTGCAGGAGGACAAGGAGGGCGTGTTCGACGCCGTCGAGACGCTGCTGCTCGTCCTGCCCGCCATGTCCGGACTGATCGCGACCATGCGGGTCAACACCGAACGCCTGGAGGCCCTCGCCCCGGACGGGTTCGCGCTCGCCACCGACCTCGCCGAACTCCTCGTCCGGCGCGGTGTCGCGTTTCGCGACGCCCACGAGGTCGTCGGCCATCTCGTCGTCTGGTGCCAGGTCCACGACAAGGACTTCGACGACCTGACCGACGAGGAACTCGGCAAGGTGTCCCCGCACCTGACCCCGGACGTCCGCGAGGTCCTCAACGTCCAGGGGGCGCTCGCGTCGCGCAAGGCCCACGGCGGTACCGCGCCCGACCGCGTCCGCGAGCAGCTCGACGCGCTGCGCGCCCTCGTCAACGCCCACGCCGAATGGGCCGCCGGTTCGGACGCCTGACCCGCACGGCCGCCATAGGGTGTGAGGCCATGGACGGACCGTTGCTGCCACGGGACTTCTTCGACCGTCCCGTCGACGAGGTGGCGCCCTCCCTGCTCGGGCAGGTGCTCGCGCACCGCACCCCCGAGGGGGAGGTCGCCGTCAGGCTCACCGAGGTCGAGGCGTACGCGGGCCCGCTCGACCCCGCCTCCCACGCCTACCGCGGCCGGACGCCGCGGAACGCGGTGATGTTCGGGCCGCCCGGCCACGCCTACGTCTACTTCACCTACGGCATGCACTTCTGCGTGAACCTCGTGTGCGGGCCGGACGGGACGTCCATGGCGGTGCTGCTCCGCGCGGGCGAGATCATCGCGGGGGAGGACACGGCACGGGCCCGGCGCGCGCGCTCGTCCGACCGCGACCTGGCCCGCGGCCCCGCCCGCCTCTGCCAGGCGCTCGGCATCGCCCGCGAGCAGAACGGCCTGGACGTCTGCGGTCCCGGCGGCCCGCTCACCGTCCACGAGGGCACCCCCGCCGACCCCGCGCTCATCAGGACCGGCCCCCGCACCGGCGTGAACGGCGCCAAGGAGGTGCCATGGCGGTTCTGGATCGACGGCGACCCCACCGTCTCCCCGTACCGCGCGCACGTCCCGAGGCGGCGCAAGAAGGTCACCGTGGACGACTGAACCCGCCTTACCAGCGGCGACAGCACCGCCTGGCCCACGACATCGGCGATCACGGGGGCCATATCGTCCTCAGGTCTGTGAACAGCGATGGCGAGGGAGTCCGCGTGACGTTCACCTTGGCGCACGGGCTGTGCGTCTCCGCCCGGTACTTCGCGGGCGGAAGCTGAATATCGTTAGCGTGACAACAGACCGCTGGCCAGACTGGCGGACGTCAGGAAAGCAAGCCGGAGACGAGGAAAGACCGTGACCGACATCCTGGACGATCTCGCGTGGCGCGACCTGATCGCGCAGTCCACCGACCTGGACGAACTGCGGGCCCTGCTCGCCGCGGGACCGGTCACGCTCTATTGCGGATTCGACCCGACGGCCCCGTCGCTGCACCTCGGCAACCTGATCCAGATCCTCACCCTGCGCCGCTTCCAGAAGGCGGGCCACCGGCCCATCGGGCTGGTCGGCGGCGCCACCGGACTGATCGGCGACCCGAGCGGCAAGAGCACCGAACGCGTCCTCAACTCCGAGGAGACCGTCGCCGGATGGGTCGAGCGCATCCACGGCCAGGTGTCGAAGTTCCTCGACTTCGACGAGGGACCCACGGGCGCGCTGATGGTCAGCAACCTCGACTGGACGGGCCCCATGTCCGCGATCGAGTTCCTCCGCGACATCGGCAAGCACTTCCCCGTCAACCGGATGCTGGCCCGCGAGACCGTCAAGTCCCGTCTCGACACCACCGGCATGAGCTACACCGAGTTCAGCTACGTCCTGCTCCAGTCGATGGACTTCCTCGAGCTGTACCGGCGGTACGGGTGCCGGTTGCAGACGGGCGGCAGCGACCAGTGGGGCAACCTCACCGCCGGAGTCGACCTGATCCGCCGCGTCGAGGGCGGCACCGCGCACGCCCTCACCACACCGCTGCTCACCAAGGCCGACGGGTCCAAGTTCGGCAAGACCGCCGGTGGCGAGACCTACTGGCTCGACCCCGAACTGACCTCGCCGTACGCGTTCTACCAGTTCTGGATCAACACCGACGACCGGGACGTGGAGAACTTCCTGAAGGTCTTCAGCTTCCGCCCGCACGAGGAGATCGACGACCTGGTCAAACAGGGCGTCGACCGGCCGGCCGCCCGGGCCCCGCAACGGGCCCTGGCCGAGGAGATGACCACGCTCGTCCACGGCGCGGACGAGACCGCCCGGGTGATGGCCGCCTCCCGCGCCCTGTTCGGTCAGGGCGTCCTGGAGGAACTGGACGAACGCACGCTGCAGGCCGCGCTCGCCGAGGTCCCCCGAGCGGAGGTTCCGCCGGGTGAGCTGCCGACCGTGGTCGACCTCCTCGCGGCGTCCGGGCTGTGCAAGAGCAAGTCCGAGGCCCGGCGGGCGATCGCCCAGGGCGGCGCCTACCTCAACAACCGGAAGGTCGAGTCGGAGGACGCCGTCCCGGCCGCGTCCGACCTCCTCCACGGCCGGTTCCTCGTCCTCCGCCGCGGAAAGCGCAATGTCGGCGGGGTCGAGGTGACCGGGCGCTGAGCCCGTCCGTGACCGCCTACCCGGAGCCTCTTCGGGTAGGCGGTCGCCATGCCAGGGGCAAACTTCGGTAGATACACGTCACAGTGCGGTTACAACGAGCCCGTGCTGGGCATGGTGAGAGTCTTGAAAACCGTACGTGAACTGGGGTTTCGTAGCCGCGGGGCCGATTTGACTGCCCCTGCGGCGGGGCTTAATGTTCTACACGCCCCACGGGGGAGCGGGACGCTGAACAGCGGCCGACCTCGGGGGGAACCTCACACGAACCTCAAGGGTGAAGACTTGCTCCTTGCCCTGAATAGGACGTGTGGGGACGAACCGCCCAGAGTTTGACAAACTGGACGGATCGAATAGGCTTGAAGGGTTGCCCCGGAGCCGGGGCTCGCGGAAGCGGGTTCGGGCGCGGTGGGTGTCCGTTTCTTGAGAACTCAACAGCGTGTTAAAAGCCAGTGC
>NZ_RBWU01000010.1 GCF_003634705.1 Actinomadura pelletieri DSM 43383
AAGGTGGCCTCTACCGCGGAAGCGTCGCCAGTACTGGTGGCCTACCCACTCGGCTACGACTGGATGTTTCTGTACTGGTACTGGATGCGGTTCACCGACACCGGGTCTCCGTTCGGCCACTCCCGCCACCTGGACCTCAAGAGCCTGTACGCCGCCAAGGGTCGTCGACCGCACCATGTCAGTCACCACTTCAGATGCACGCTGCCACCAACCCCTGGTGATCGGACGCCGAGCTAGCGTGCTCAGCGAAGACCGTCGAAGCGTAAGAAATTGTGCGGCCATATACGATCCTGTTCGATATAAAAGTGTAACCGTTTTCGACCAGGAAACCCGTCTAAATCGCCGCGCGAGATCTCAACGGTGGTGTACACAGGGTAGCTAGACGAACACGCTCCAGCTCCTCGGGGGTTGACATGGGTAGCCCGTACGTAAAGCGTCTACGGCTTGCGGCTGAACTTCGCGCTCTCCGCGAAGACCGCGGGCTGATGGCGGAAGAGCTAGCCAAACGCATCCACTACTCACGCACAAAGATCAGCCGTCTCGAGAACGCCTCCGGTCGCCCCGATGTCGGTGACGTCCTAAGGGTTCTCGATGCTCTCGGGCTATCCGATGATGAGTGCATGAGGTTGGTCCGCCTCGCCACTGCTGCCTCCAAGAAGGGGTGGTGGGACGCCTACGGCGAAAGCATGGGCCCCCGTCAGCGGCTCTACGCAGACATCGAGTCTGGAGCTGACACCATCCGCGAGTACAACGGCACCATGATCCCTGGGCTACTGCAAACTGCCGAGTACAGCTCCGCCCTAGCGGAACTCTGGCGAGGAGACAAGCTCCGGGGCCTCGACTTCAAGAAGATGACCAAGGCGCGACAGCGTCGACAGGAGGCCGTCCTACATCCAGAGGGTCCGGCATACACCGTCATCCTCGATGAAGTAGTCCTCAGAAGAGTCAGCGTACCCGCTGATGTCTTGGCAGCTCAGATACGCCACCTCATCAAGCTCATGGCATCTGTTCCAAAACTCGGCGTACGGGTGCTCCCAGTCGACGCGAATGTCGAAGGCGTCGCCATCCCCGAGGCCGCCTTCTCGCTCTACACCTTTCCGAACTCAAACGACCCACCTATGGTCATGATCGAGACATCCCTAACCGACCTGCCTTACACCGGAACCCGTGAGGTCGAGCAGCACGCAAAGAGGTACGAACTTCTCGGCGAGGTTGTTCTATCCTCTGAGGGCAGCCTCAAGTGTCTGACCGAGGCCGCCGACCGACTATCAGGTAGGACAGGCGGATGAACGAGAAGTTCACAGCGTGGCGAGTATCCAGCCATAGCCAGCCAGGAGCGAACTGCGTCGAGGCAGGACGATCACTTGCCGCAACCGTAGGTGTTCGCGACTCTACCCTTCGTAACGAAGGGCCAATTCTGGAGTTCACCCGGACGGAATGGGCTGCGCTCCTCACAGCGATCCGGTCATTCTCCTGAAGACACAACTGCACTCGCCTAGGCTCTGCGATCGGAAGCGTAAAGACTAGGATGAAAACGCAGTACGACCACTGGCGCAAGTCCCATCACAGCGAGCCACTGGGAGGCGTTGGGGTAGTTCACTTCCCTGACGCAACAGTAGGAGTGCACGACTCCGCACTCCATAGCAGAAGTCTGGTCTCTTGAGCTGGCCCAGCAGAATGGAATACGTTACATTTACACGCACGCTTGATTCGGTGGTCCGATCAGACCGACCACTACACTGCTTCAGCAGAGCCGCTGTAAGTCAAATTCACTGCAGCGGCTCTAGAGTCTCTCGGACGACCGAAAGCTTTCCTTTTTCCTCCCCTAGCCTCCTGAAGCGCCGATTCTTGAGATCGCGACCGAGATCACGCCCTTGTGTTACTGAGCGCCAGGTACATCGCATACGCATTGATAGGACTGCACCTCCGCAGGTCAGATCGACCTTCCATGCCGCTTTCACGCTCGTCGGACCTCCGGTTGCGCTCATGACACACCGATGAGCGACGGCCCATTTAGACGACCGTGTACGTCTATGGCGTGGAACCACTGGAGACGTGCACAAGTCTGCGGCGGCTGTAAGCCAGTCTCACTGGGCAACCAGGCAGAATCTCTCCTCCCACCCGCCCATCAAGGCTTCTTGGGACGCCAGTCTTCGCATTCGTCGTCCAAAGTGTCGTCCTCCCTTCGCCTGATCTCAGGAATATCGCGTACGCGTCGGCAAGGCCTTGCCCGCGAGCCGGGCCACCATCCCCCGCCGCTGCTTCACCTGGGCCGACCGGGCATCATCCCTCCTCCAGCTGTCGCGCCTAGGTGTCTTAGGAAACCGGTTTCTGAGTTCGTCGCCGAGATGCCGTCGCGTTGCTAGGACTCCAGGCGTCTCCGTCTCGGCAAGCCTCTGCTCGAAGGCTAGGTCGACCTGCCTATGCCGTCGCTCCACCCGTCAAGCGAACCGGTAACGTTCACGACGCACCGATGAGCGGCGGTCCACTCAGATCGAACGCAACCTCCTGTAGTGCGGAGCCGCTGTAGACACGTGCACAAGTCGTCCACTCCCGCCAGTCGACCGGCCCGCGGACGGGCCCGGACCGTCGCCGCTCCCGCCTGCGCGCCCGTCCGAACGCCGCGCGCGCAACCAGCGACCGCTGCCATCCGGGCCCGCGCGGCGGCGTTCGGCGGCGATGCCGAAGCGGCCACCGCGGGCCCCGGCCAGGCATCAACCACCGCCGCACAGCTACCTGGTTCACCGGCCAGCCATAAGTGCTTGCCTTCCATATCCATTAGGCTCTGGGGACGCCAGTTCTTGAGGTCGTCACCCGAAATGCCGTAGTCACGTTGCTGGGTCAATCAACCTCCTCGGCCACTGCCGCACACGCGATAGACAGAGTGGGCACACCTTCGGGGATGTAGTAGGACGCCCCCGGACCTCACAGCGTCCGCCCAGCATGGGGCGTTCCGGCGCTTCTCTCGGCTCCCGCATTCGTTGGGTTCTCCCGTCTGTACGACGACAACGTCTCCCTCTCACACATAGCAGAACCGAAGAGCTGGCAGAGCACACAGTCATTCCGCCGAGTCGTCAGCCAAGTTCGCTGCGCACAAATCTCGCACGTGCGAAAGGACCACATGCACGCTTACATGGACGCGACGCATGGAGGGTCAACCCCGCGCCACCTCCCATCCGACCGTAGGGAAAACGGGCGAACCGTCCGTTATCCGGCTGATCGTCCATGCGGACTCCGACCACCGGCGGAAAGGGCACCAGGCGTGGGCCTCGAGCGCACCAGCGGAACGGACACCCGTACCGACACCACCGACTCCCCCAACACCCACGAGCGGCCCTCCGCACCACAACCGGACAACCCCGGCGCCCCCGGCCAACCCTCCCGCCTCGAAAGCCTCCGCCGCGCCCGCGAAGAGCAACATGCCAGAGCCGCCCAAATCGCTGCGGCCCGCGAAACCGAACAGCGTGAGAGGCCCGTCGAGGACAACCCCTCGACCGAAGACCAGACACAAGACACCCCGGCCGAACCGGAGGACAACGACGAGACGCGGGAACCCGCCGACACCGCACAAGAACCCGACGCCGGAACCGATGAGGCCGAGCGCGACCCGGAAGAAACAGACCCACAGACCGAGCAGCCCAAGCAATCCGACACCCTGGGCGAAGAGCCCGACACCCGGGACACCGACCGGCTTGCTGCCGACTCATCGGACGAAACCGGCCAGACCCGAGACGGCGAAGCCGAAACTGAGGATCTATCTGAGCACGACCGCCCTCCACTCCCCCGGCGCGAGGAACGCTCGTCTAACACCGCCGGCTACGACGAGAACGCGGAAACCGACGAGGCTGAGCAACTCGACATCCCGGGTGAGACGCGGGAACCCATCGAGGCCACGGAGGGGTCCGAGGCCGAAGCCGGTGAAGCTGAGCGCTCCTCGGAAGACACAGACGCACAGGTTGAAACCGAAGACGCCGAGCAACCCGACGTCCTGGACGAGGAACCCCACACCCAGGACACCCAGCGCCCACTCGACGAAACCGGCCAGACCCAAGATGGCGTAGCCGACAGCCAGTCGCCGCTCCCCCGAGACGGGGAACGCTCGTCCAACACCGCCGATCGCGATGCCGACCAGGAGACCGGTGAGGCCGAGCGGGCCCCGCAGTCCCCGGACATGTCACCTGGTCAAGAAGGCCAGGAGGTAGCGGACGAACAGGTCCGGGCCCCCGGAGATCCGCGGCCCGCCGGAAACCAGCCCGGCACGTCCGACGCCGCCGCACAGCCCGACGCGCCCGCGCTGCCTCCAGACTGGCCACCGAGAACGAACGACGGCGGAACTCGGTGGTCCACACCCGTCTACCGCATCGACGACAGAACATCGGGCACCCAGGTCGAGCCTCGTGATAGGAATGCCGAGACCCAACCCGAGACACCAACCACCACCAACGAGGCCAGCGATTATCGGCGGCTTCCCGAGCTCCCACGCGATGGAACACCTGGACGCGGCGAACTCCGCCCACCGGAGGATGACCCGGCAGACCGGGACGCTGAACTCGAGGAACGCCGACGGAGCCGCTGGGAGCCGCTTGAACGGCTACAGGCTGGGATGGACGGTGTAAAGAAGGCAACGGAAGGTGCAAAACACTACCTAGATAAGTCACCGCCGACCGGGAAGGCGGAAGTTAAGACCGACACCGGTTCCGCACACTCTCCCACGACAAATGCGGCCGCGAATCCCACAGACGTGGTACTCGGCGCCGCCATAGTAGCGACAGCGGCTATCGGTGCGATCATGAGAACAGTGGACAAGATCAAGCATAGAGAGGCGGAGCATGAATGAAGGTAACTGACGAACAAGTCGCTACCTTGCGTGCGCAACTCTCCGGAGACACGGATGAGTATGTGCAACGCTTGGATGAGATAACTTCTCCGGAATCTCAGACAAGTTACACAACTCTGATCACCGCAGCGTTCTTCGAAGCCGTCGATCGGCACTTCGTCGTCAACGGCAAGGCTGCCGATGATCGTGACATCATCGACTTCGTTGCCACGAAGCGAGAAATCAACCCCATCGCCGCGGAACAACTCGACCCGACTGTAGCCGAGCAAGTGCTCGCGCATGCACTGGGCAAGGGATCGATACCCACCGAAATCGACAGCGACACGCTGATGCAGACTCAGGTGCTCCTGCTCGCAGCACTGATCGGCGAAGCCGATCTCAGCGACTCCGAGCTTGAGACCTTCCTGTCCAAGGCGCGCGCTGAAGCGGACGAACACCTGGACTGATACAAACACCCCCCCGATCGGATCTCGGCATGACAGACAAAGCTCCCACCACAGTCAGCGACCTGCACGTGACAGCTCTGCGCACGTTTCTGGTCGAAGGTCCCGAGGTTTGGCTGAAGCGACATGAGAATCTAGCGAAGGATGAAACGGACCTCGGATTCTCGCTTCTGCTCTACGCCGCATTCACCAAGGCGACGAAAAAGAAATTCTCGCCGCTCTACAGCGTTCCACAGTTGATTCGATACGTCGCCGATCATCGCCTCAGCCTTGAGGAGCATGCACGCGAGTTGAACCCTCGCGTTGCTGAGAGCCTTCTTCGCTTCGCCCTAGGCGATGAGAGCTTGGGCGAGCGCCCACCGTTCGGCGTGGACACGATGAGCGTGGTGCGCGCCGAAATGTACCTGCTCATGGCTCTCGTTCAGGAAGCGAAACTCAACGATGCGGAACTGGAGGAGTTCATCAAGGACTCCGCCGTTCTCGCCAATGAATGGGCGGCCGCCGACCAAGAGCAGGTGTAGGAAGAAGCCACTCCGGGAAGCGCTACGAGGAACGCCGACGCCTACGCGTGAAGTGCATGCCTCCCAGAGATGTGGAGGCCGACGCGTCACCCCCCCAGGCCGTACTCCATGCCGAGTTTCGGGTGGACGGCCTGGGGGACCTCCGACGGGCACACGTTCCGCGCCCGCCCGTCGTCCTTGAATGTGTGGGTGATGAACCGGCACCTGCGGAGAGCGTCTGGACGCCAACGTGTCGCCTACGGAGATCCCGCGCGCTACCCCGATATCCAAGCTGATCGTCTTCGATCGCCGGGGCGGGCTCCATCTGAGCTTCTCGAAGAGTGGGTGCCGCCCGAACTTCATCCCCTGGAAGTACGTGAGCGTCGACGACGGAACGCCGTTGGCCGTCGAATCGGACAGCTTGTCGGGTAGAAGATGCCCTAGATGTACCTGCGGGCGATGGAGGGTGACATCAGCCCTGTCCGCCGAGCTCCTCGTCGTCCTGGGCAAGCCGGGCTTCGCTCGCTTCTCTCAGCGCCGAGTGACCCAGATATCGCAACCGCGGTAGGCAGACTCGTCGTTTCAGCGGGACAGGTGTCCAGTCCGCTGCTGACTTCGGGTGGAGTCTCGAAGTCGGTGTTCAGCCCCTTCTCGGGAGCTGGATGGACGTGGCATCGCGTCCTGGCTGGTTGATTCAGAGCCTGTCCTCGAGTGGTGCCTGGGTTGGATGGAGGGAGGCCTCGGGCGGCTGTGGGGGTTGTGGTTGTCAAGGGGTGGAGAGGGTGGCGGCGAGGTGTTCGGCGGCTTGGCGGAGGTGGTGTTCTGGGGATTTCATTGCGGCCTGGGGTGAGCCTGCCAGGTCGGTGAGGCTGAGCATTGTTACGCCGGGGTGTTCCGTTGTCACGCTTCCGGCGATTACTGCGGCGGGGACGCCGTGGCGTTCTGCCAGGTGGATGATGTGGCCGGTGACCTTGCCTGTGTAGGACTGTGCGTCGTGGCGGCCCTCTCCCGTGACGACCAGTGTGGCGCCGGCGATGCGGGTTGGGAGGCCGGTCAGATTGGTGAGGTAGCGGGCGCCGGATTCCGTTTTCGCGTTCCAGCAGGAGGAGAGGCCGTAGGCGATGCCGCCTGCTGCGCCTGCGCCTGGGGTGTCGGGGGTGCCGCCTAGTACTTTCGCCCATTGGCGGAGGGCGTTGTCCAGGACCTTTATCAGGGCGGGGGTTGCGCCTTTTTGTGGGGCGAAGACGGTTGCTGCGCCGTGGGGGCCGTAGAGGGGGGCGTCTACGTCGCAGAGGACCAGGACGCCGTCGGGTGGGGGTGGTAGCAGGTTCGTGGTGTCGACGTTGGTCACGTGCGCCAGGGCGGTGCCGCCGGGTGGGAGGTCGTGGCCGTGGTGGTCGGTGGTCCGGAGGCCTAGTTCGCGGAGGCAGCCGGCGCCGCCGTCGGTGGAGGCGGAGCCGCCCAGGCCGACGACGATGCGCCGGGCCTGCTGTCGGGCCGCGCGGAGGACGGTGCCGAGCGGGGCGCTGTCGGCGCCGCCCGGGTCGTGGGTGCCGAGGAGGGGCAGGCCGCAGCATTCGGCGAGTTCCACCACCGCCGTGCCGTCGGCGAGCATGAGCCAGCGGGCCTCGTGCGGGCCGTGCGGCAGGGTCACCGTGGTCTTTCGGACGGTCGCGTCCGGGCGGGCGGCCAGCACCGTGTCGAGTGTGCCCTCGCCGCCGTCGGCCTGGGGTAGGAGTTCGGTCGTCACGTCGGGGCGGACGCGGCGGAAACCGTCGGCCATCGCGGCGGCGGCACGGGCCGCCGAGAGGGTCGACTTGAACGAGTCGGGTGCGAGCACCACCCGTAGGGTCACGGTCGGGCGTCTCCCTCCGCGAGCAGCGGGGCGACGGCCCGCCGCATGGTCTCGGTCGGATCGGGCAGGCCCGTCCACCGGCACCATGCGGCGGCGGCCTGCGCGACCAGCATCCCATCGCCGTTCGACGCCCGCATTCCGCGGGCCCGGGCCCGGCGGACCAGTTCGGTCTCCGCCGGGATGTACACGACGTCGAACACGGCCGCGGACGGGTCGAGGACGTCGACGTCGATGACGGGTCCCGGGGAGAGCATGCCGACGGACGTCGCGTTGACGAACAGGTCGGCCTTCGCGAGTCGGTCATGGGTGCGGGGGTCGTCGAAGGCGAGGGGTTCGATCGTGGCCGCGTCGCCGAGGTCGTCGGCGAGGCGGCGTGGCATGGCGGCGTCCAGGTCCAGGACGGTGAGGGTTCCGGCGCCTGCGGTGGCCAGGCCGTATACCGCGGCGTGGCCTACGCCGCCTGAGCCCGCGACGACCACGGAGCGTCCCTTCACGTCGCCGCCGAGGCAAGACCGGACGCCGGTCATGAAGCCGATGACGTCGGTGTTGAAGCCGATCAGGCGGTCGCTTTCGGCGGCGACGCTGTTGACCGCGCCGATCGCGCGGGCGTCGGGTTCGATCTCGTCGAGCAGGTCCATGATGCGGAGTTTGTACGGGGCGGTGATCTGGAAGCCCATCCAGTTGTCGCGGCGGGCCTCGGCGACCTGTTCGGTGAGGCCCTGCTCATCGACTTCGCGGAGTTCGTAGCGGGCGTCCACGCCTGCGGCGGCGAACGCGGCGTTGTGCATGACCGCGGAGTGGCGGCGTCGCAGGGGGCTGCCGAAGAGGGCGACCGTGCGCATGGTCTTCTCCTTGCCGTTCGGGGTCATCGGCCGGTGAAACGGGCCTGGCGTTTGGCGAGGAAGGCCGCCGCGCCCTCCAACATGTCGTCGGTCGCGAAGACCGTCTCCGAGCCGTCGAGTTCGTGGGCCAGGCCGTCCTCGAGGGCCGTGTCGGTGGAGAGGTCGAGGAGTTTCTTCGCGACGCGCATCGCTACGGGTCCGCGGGAGGCGAGTGTTTCGGCCATCTCGCGGGCGGCGTTGACGGCTTGTCCGGCATCGGCGACGCGGGTGACCAGGCCGATGGCGAGGGCGTGGGCGGCGTCGATCGGCTCGCCGAGCAGGATCATCTCCTTGGCGCGGGCGAGGCCGATGATCCGCGGCAGCCGTTGGGTTCCGCCGCTGCCCGGTGTCACGCCTAGTTTCAGTTCCGGCATGCCCAGCTTGGACCGGTGGGTCGCGATCCGGAAGTCGCAGCACAGGGCCAGTTCGAGGCCGCCGCCCAGGGCGTGGCCCTCGATCGCGGCGACGGTCGGCACCGGGAGCGTGGCGAGCTGGCGGTAGACCAGCCGTTCCAGGAGCAGCTTGTCCTCGGCGACCCGGCCGTGCAGGTCACGGAACTCGGCGATGTCGGAACCGGCGCAGAAGGCCTTGCCTCCGGCGCCGTGCACGACGACCGCCCGGACCTCGGGGTCGCGGGCGACCGTGTGGAGCGCGGCGCGGAGTTGTCGGGTCAGTTCGCGGGACACGACGTTCAGGGGCGGGTTGTCCAGGACGATTTCCGTGCACGGCCCGGTGACGACGTGGACGAGGTCGGTCATGGGGCGGTGCCCTTCTCGGTGAGGTCGGCGGCCAGGCCCATCGGCGCGGCGGTGAACAGTCGCGGGTCCATCAGGGCGGGCTGGACGGGAACGGCGGGTTCGATGTCCATGTGGGCCAGGACGTCCTTCTCCACGTCGATGCCGGGGGCAACCTCGATCAGCGCGAGCCCGGCGGGCGTCAGCTCGAACACGGCGCGTTCGGTGATGTACCGGACGGACTGTCCTCTCTCCGCCGCCAGGCGACCGTTGAAGCTGATCTCGTTGACCGTGTTGATGAACTTGCGGTGCCGGCCCTCGGTGAGGATGGTGAGCTTTCCGTCCTCGACGGCGACTCGGAGGTCGCCCGCGGTGAAGGTGCCGACGAAGCAGAGGCGTTTGGTCTTCGTGCTGATGTTGATGAAGCCGCCGGGGCCGCGTGGACGGTCGTCGAACGCGTGGACGTTGACGTTCCCGTACCGGTCGACCTGCGCGAACGACAGGCTGGCGATGTCGAGTCCACCGCCGTCGTAGAAGTCGAACATCGACGGCTGTTCCAGGCGGGCCTGGTAGTCGTATCCGGCGCCGCCGTCGCCGCCGAACGCCGGGACACCGCCGAAGACGCCCTGCTCGACGGTGAGGGTCAGCGCATCCGAGACGCCCTCCTCGGCGGCGACGGAGCCGATCTGCTGCGAGATGCCGAAGCCGAGGTTGCAGATGTCGCCGCGGCGGAACTCCATGAGCGATCGGCGCGCGATGACCTTTCGGACGTCCAGGGGCGAGGCGGCGACGCCTGCGGAGGGGGCGCGCAGTTCGCCCGAGTAGTACGGGGAGTGCGCGGTCGCGTAGGTCTGGCGTTGCGCGGCGTCCACGTAGACGAGGTCGACCAGGGCGCCGGGGACGCGGACGTCCGCCGGGCGCAGCGAACGCCGTGCCGCGAGCCGTTCGACCTGGACGACGACCTTGCCGCCGTTGTTGTGGGCGGCCATCGCCAGCGCGAGGGTGTCGCCGAGGATCGGTTCGTGTTCGAACGTGAGATTGCCGTCCTCGTCGGCCGTGGTGGCCCGCAGGACGACGACGTCGATGGGTAGGGCGCGGTACAGCAGCCACTCCCGTCCGGCCAGTTCGACCACCTCGACCAGATCCTCGGTGGTGCGGGCGTTCTGCTTGCCGCCCGTCTGCCGCGGATCGACATAGGTGCCGAGGCCGACGTGGGTGAGGTGGCCGGGACGTCCGGCGGCCATGTCGCGGCACAGGGCCGACAGGACGCCCTGCGGAAGCGAGTACGCCTCCAGCGCGCCGTCGGCGACCAGGGCGCCGAGCCGGGGTTCGTTGCCGATGTTGCTGCCGATCGTCCGGCGGGCGAGGCCGGGTAGTCCCAGCTGGGAGAACCCCTTGTCGGCGAAGTCGCCGACGCCGACGACACGGACGGTGGTGAGGTCGCGCGGGTGGCCGGTGGCGCGGAACCGTTCCGCGAGCGCGTCGATGAACGCCTGTGGCACGCCGTGTCCGGCGCCCGAGCCGCCGACCCAGACGGCGTCGCCGTCGCGGACGAGGGCGAGCGCGTCGTCGACGGTTCCGATGGCGGGGCTCATGGCATCAGCCCTCCGCTGTTGGGGTTGAGGGTCTGGCCGATGAGGAGCGCGGACGCGTCCGACAGCAGGAAGACGACGCAGTCGGCGACCTCCTCGGGCTCACCGAACCGGCCCAGCGGCAGCTCGGCCATGCGTTTGCGACCGACCTCGCCCTCCATCACGGTCCGGCCCATGTCGGTGTTGGTGACACCGGGCGCCACGCAGTTCGCGCGGATGCCGCGCTGCCCGAACTCGCGGGAGATCGACTTGGCGAGCGCGATCAGCCCGGCCTTGGCGCTGGCGTAGTGCGCGACGCCCGGCCAGCCGACCAGGCCGAGGCGGGACGCGATGTTCACGATGGAGCCCGACCCGCGTTCCAGCATCCCGGGCAGCACCGCCTGGCTCGCGTGGAACGCCGCGGTGAGGTCGGTGGCGATGACCCGATCCCATTCCTCGGGGGTCACGTCCAGGAACGGTGTCTCGGGCATGATGCCCGCGTTGTTGACCAGGCCGTCGATCCGGCCGAACCGTCGCTGCACCGCCGCGACGAAACCGAACACCTGGTCGCGGTCGGTGACGTCGCAGCGGTGGACGTCCGCGTCGACGCCGAGGGCGCGGGCCTCGTCGGCGACGTTCTTCGCCCCGGCCTCGCTGTCCCGGTAGGCGATCGCGACATCGGCTCCGGCGGCCGCGGCGGCCAGCGCGATCGATCGGCCGAGGCCCCGGCCGCCGCCGGTCACCGCCACCACCCGGCCGTACAGCGGGCCCGACCCGTTTCGCTCCGACATGCCCCACCTCATTCTCTGTAAGCGCTTTCAATTTTCCGTTACCATCTCACAGCGTGATGACCACTTCAAGCCCCCATCCGGCCGCGGGCGGCGGACGCGTCGTCGACGTCCACGCGCACGCCGTCCCGGCGGCCCTGCTGGCCGAACTGAAACCACCTGACCTCACCGACGACCTGCGCATCCGGTTCGGGGCGCGGTTGACGCCGCCCGTCCCGGAGGCCCTCACCGACGTGCGGTCGCGCATCGCGGAGATGGACCGGACCGGTGTGGACGTCCAGGTCGTCTCGCCGTGGCTGGAGCTGAGCCCGGACGAACTCGACCCGGCCGCGGCCACCGCGTTCCTGAACGTCCTGGACGAGGCCATGGCCGCGGTCGTGGCGACGCGCCCCGACCGGCTGGTCGCGCTGGTCCTCCTCGACCGGCACGACCCGGAGTCGGCGGCGGTCCGGCTCAGGCGGGCGGCGGCCCGGCCCGGGTTCGCCGGTGGAGAACTGGCCGTGGGCGGGCCCGGTCCCCGGCTGGACGACGCGCGCTGGGATCCACTCTGGAAGGCCGCGTCGGACACGGGCGCGCTGGTGCTGCTGCATCCCTGGCGGGCGGCGTCCCCGGCGGACCTGCGCACCGACCGGCTCGGCGACATCGTGGACAATCCGGCGCAGTCGACCGCGGCAGTCGCCGCGATGATCCTCACGGGCGTCTTCGACCGCTTCCCCGACCTGCGGTTGTGCGTCGTCCACGGGGGCGGGTTCCTGCCCTACCAGGCCGGAAGGCTCGACGCGATCGCCCGGCTCCGGCCCGACTGGTCCGATGACCGCGTGCCGCCGAGCACGGCCCTGCGGCGGCTCTACTACGACTCGCTCACCCATTCGGCGACGTCGCTGGCGTGGCTCGTCGAGTTCGCCGGGAGCGACCACGTGCTGCTCGGCAGCGACCATCCGTTCCCCACCGGCGACCCCGAGGCGGTCGCGGCGGTGGCGACGGCTCCCGGCCTGTCGCACGCCCAGCGCGGCGACGTTCTGGGCGGCGCCGCCGCGGGTCTCCTCGGCCACCGCACCTTGACAGTCCTGAATTCCATGAAATAGAAAGCGCTTACAGAAATCCAGGGAGGTACTCATGGATCAGGTGCGCATCGGCATCATCATGAACGGCGTCACCGGACGGATGGGGACGCGCCAGCACCTCGACCGTTCGATCGTGGCGATCCGGAACCAGGGCGGGCTCGCCCTCAAGGACGGCCGCAGGCTCGTCCTCGACCCCATCCTCGTCGGACGCAACCCCGCGAAGCTGGAGGACCTCGCCCGGCGCTACGGCGTCGACCGCTGGACGACCGACCTCGACGGGGCCCTCGCCAACGAGGACGACACGATCTACTTCGACGCGCAGACGACGCAACTGCGGGCCGAGGCGGTGCGCAAGGCCATCGCGGCGGGCAAGCACATCTTCTGCGAGAAGCCGACGGCCGTGTCGCTCGACGAGGCCCTCGAACTCGCACGGCTCGCCGACGCGGCCGGGGTCAAGCACGGCGTCGTCCAGGACAAGCTGTTCCTGCCCGGCATCCGCAAGCTAAAGAGGCTCATCGACGGCGGCTTCTTCGGCACCATGCTGAGCTTCCGGCTGAACTTCGGCTACTGGGTGTTCGAGGGCGACTGGCAGCACCTCAACCGTCCGTCGTGGAACTACCGCAGCGAGGACGGCGGCGGCCTCATCCTCGACATGTATCCGCACTGGCGGTACCTGATCGACAACGTCGTCTCGCCGATCAAGTCGGTCCTGTGCCACAGCGCCATCCACATCCCGAAGCGCTGGGACGAAGACCACCGCCCCTACGACTCCACCGCCGAGGACGCCGCCTACGGCCTGTTCGAACTGGAGAACGGCGTCACCGCCCAGTTCACGACGTCCTGGGCCACCCGCCCCTACCGCGACGAGATCGGCGAGTGGCAGCTCGACGGCACGCACGGCAGCGCGATCGCCGGGCTGCGCGAGTGCCGGGCGCAGTCCCGGGCCAACACGCCCATGCCGGTGTGGAACCCCGACATCCCGAACCCGATCGACTTCCGGGCGGGATGGCTGCGGGTGCCCGACAACGAGGAGTTCGAGAACGCGTTCCGCGTCCAGTGGGAGATGTTCCTGCGGCACGTGGTCGAGGACGCGCCGTTCGGCTGGGACCTGCTGGAGGGCGCCAAGGGCGTCCAGCTCGCCGAGCTGGCGTTGCGGTCCGCGCGCGAGCGCCGCTGGGTCGACGTGCCCGAGCTGACGGTCGGGTCGGCGTGACCTCGCTGCTGCTGCCCTCCGGCACCACGCTGGAGAAGTACACGTTGCGCGGCGCCCCGCGCCCGCTGCCGAGTCGCCGGGACGCGCCGCGCACCCGCCGGGCGTACGCGGCCGCGCACGTCGTGGCCGACCCGCTCGCCACCGTCGACCCGGCGCTCGACCCGGCCGTCGACTGGGACGCGACACTGAGGTTCCGGCACCACCTGTGGGACCTCGGGCTGGGCGTCGCGGAGGCGATGGACACCGCGCAACGCGGCATGGGACTGCCGCACGGGCTCGTCCGGGAGCTGATCGAGCGGTCCTGCGGGGAGGCGGTGGAACGCGGCGCCGCCATCGCGTGCGGCGCGGGCACCGACGACCTCCCGGAGGACCGGCCCGTCACCCTCGCCGAGATCGAACGCTCCTACCTGCGCCAGTGCCGGTGGATCGAGGACGCGGGCGGCCAGGTGGTGCTGATGGCCAGCCGGGCGCTGTGCCGCACGGCGCGTTCGGCCGACGACTACCTGTCGGTGTACGGGACGGTCCTCGGCTCGCTGACCCGGCCCGCGATCCTGCACTGGCTCGGCGACATGTTCGACCCGCGGCTGGCGGGCTACTGGGGCACCGCCGACCTCGACACGGCCGCCGACACCGTCGTCCGGCTGATCACGGAGAACGCGAGGTCGGTCGACGGCATCAAGATCTCCCTGCTCGACGCCGGGCGGGAGGTCGCCCTGCGCCGCAGGCTTCCCGCCGGGACGACGATGTTCACCGGGGACGACTTCAACTACCCCGAGCTGATCAGGGGCGACGAGCAGGGGCACAGCGACGCCCTGCTGGGGATCTTCGACGCGATCGCGCCGCTGGCGGCCGAGGCCTTCGCCCTGCTGGACGGGGGCGACGCGGCGGGCTTCGACCGCGTGCTGGCGCCGACCGTGCCGCTGTCCCGGGCGATCTTCGAGGCGCCGACGTACCACTACAAGACCGGCATCGTGTTCCTGGCCTACCTGCGCGGTCTCCAGTCGCACTTCGTCATGCTCGGCGGGCACCAGGGGGCCCGGTCGGTCGGCCATCTCGCGCGCCTGTTCCGGCTCGCCGACCGGGCGGGCCTCATCGAGGACGTCGACCTCGCGGTCGCCCGCATGCGCGCCGTGCTCGCGACCGCGGGCATCGACGGAAGGGACACCGTGGTCGCGGGGAGCGGCACGTCAGCGAGGAGCGGAACGTGAGCGTCGAACGGCTCGCCATCAACCAGATCACGGTGAAGGCATGGTCCTTCGAGGAGACCGTGCGCGGGCTCGCGCGGCACGGGATCGGCTGGATCGGCGCCTGGGTCGGTCCCGTCGAGGAGTACGGCTTGGAGCGGGCGGCGGCGCTGTTGCGCGACCATGGCGTGCGGGTGTCCAGCATGTGCCGGGCCGGGTTCTTCACCGGCAAGAACCCGGACGGCGGGGGGCTCGACCACGACGCCAACCGCCGTGCCGTGGACCTGACGGCGGCGATCGGTGGGGACGTGCTCTACATGGTGAGCGGGGGCGTCCATGATGACCTGAGCCTGCCCCGGTCGCGTGCGGCCGTCGTGGAGGGGATCGCCGAGCTGGTGCCGTACGCGGCGGCGGCGGGCGTCCGGCTCGCGGTCGAGCCGCTGCACCCGATGATGTGCGCCGAACGGTCGGTCACGGTGACCCTCGACCAGTCGCTCGACATCGTCGAGCGGTTCGACCCCGCGCACGTCGGGCTCGCGGTGGACACCTACAACGTGTGGTGGGATCCCGGGCTCGACGCTGCGCTGGCCCGCGCGGGCGACCGGATCATCGGCTACCAGGTGTGCGACTGGCTGGTGCCGCAGCCGCACCCGACGTTCGGGCGCGGGCTGCCCGGCGACGGCGCGATCGACATCCCCGCGATCACCCGGGCCGTCGACGCCGCCGGGTTCACGGGACCGATCGAGGTCGAGATCTTCAACGAGAAGGTGTGGGCACGGGACCCCGACGACGTTCTCGCGGCCGTCGTCGCGGGCTTCCCGCACCACGTCCTGCCCTGAGAACGGCCGGTGCGCCCGGTGAGCAGCGTCGCTCGCCGGGCGTATCGGCATGCCCGCCCCGCCCCGGACGCGGCGGGAGGCCCGCCTCAGGCGGGTGGGGCGGCGCTCTCGCGGAGGGCGAGGGTGCCCTCGATCTCCACCACGTGCCGGGGGGACGCGGGACGCAGCGCCAGGTCCATCGCCGTCTCCCCCACCCGCTCCAGGGGGATCTCCACCGTGGTCAGGGACGGCACCGCGTCGATCGCCGCGGGCAGGCCGCCGAACCCGGTCACCGACACCTCGTCCGGGACGACGATCCCGGCGGAGCGCAGCCACGACATCGCGCCGAGCGCCAGGACGTCGGCGACGGCCATCACGCAGCGCGGCGGGTTCCGGCGGCTCATCAGCGACTGCGCGGCGGACTGTCCGCCCTCGCGGGACAGGTCGGGGTAGACGATGTCGTCGCGGCGCAGCACGATGCCGTGGTCCTTCAGGCCCTGTTTCAGCCCCTGCAGGCGGTCGCGGACGGTGAGCAGCCGCAGCGGGCCCGCGATCACGCCGAACGAGGTGTGCCCGAGTTTCACCATCGCGGCGGCCAGCTCGCGCATGGCCGCGGCGTTGTCGATCTGGACGAGGTGGCCGACGTCCCGGCCACGGGTCACCGAGACGACCGATCCGCCGGACTCCTGGTAGGCGCGCAGCTCGGCGCGCATGGCGGCGTTGTGCGCGGTGTCGCGGAACGCGCTGCCGGTGAGGATGAGCGCCCGGACCCGCTGGTGGACGAGCAGCTTGACGTATTCGAGCTCGCGCGCCGGGTCGCGGTAGGTGCACACCATGTTGACCAGCAGGTCCTCGCGCTCGGCCACCGACATGACCCCGCCGCTGAGCAGGGCGAAGTAGCTGTCGCGGACGTCGTGGACGACGAGTCCGACGCTGCTGGACGACGAGGTGGCGAGGGCGCGGGCGTGCGGGTTCGCCCGGTACCCCAGCTCGGCCGCCGCGGCGAGCACCCGCTCGCGGAGCCCGGCCCGTCCGCCGTAGTCGGGGTCGCTGAGCATCCGCGACGCCGTGGCGATCGAGACGCCCGCGTGCGCGGCGACGTCCTGCAGTCGGACCAGGTTGCGGTCGGCCATGGGTGTCGCTTCCTCCCGGGTACGGTCCGCATTATCGTGGCGGAATCCGTAAGCGCTTACAACTCGCCCCCTCGACGCGAGTCCTCTCCACCTGCATACCTCGCCGATGACCAGAAGTGAAACCGCTTACCGTTGGTGTCCGCCCATGGCGAAGGAACGTGCCGCCGTCCCGGGACGTCCCGGGACGGCGGCACGTCGTTCTCGACGAACACCCGCGTCGACGAGGTCACCCGTCGGAGAGCCGCATCATCTCGCGGATGTTGCCGTGGTAGATCCTGTCCCGCGCGTCCTCGGCGATGTCGAGGGCGTCGAGGACGCGGATCGTCTCCCGGATGTAGAGCGGGCCTCCCTCCGGGTCGAACGGGCAGTCGGTGCCGAACACGACATGGTCCGCGCCGAAGAACTCCAGGCCGCACCGGGTTCCGATGTCGGAGCCGGACAGCGAGGTGTCGGCATAGAACTTCCGGAAGTGGTCGAGCGGCTGCCGCGGCGCGTTCCGCAGCCGCTCGTAGGCCGCGCCGGACGTCCGGCTGCCGAGCTGGGGCCCCCAGCCGATCCCGATCCTGCCCTCCAGGTACGGGATCATCGCGCCCATGTGATGGGTGATGATCTTGAGGTCGGGATGCCGTTCGAACAGGCCGGAGAACACGAGCCGGGCCATGGCGGCGCTCGTCTCGTACGGCCAGCCGAAGGCCCACCAGATCTCGAACTGGGAGGAGTCCTCGGTGGCGTAGTCGGCGAACGCGGGGGTGCGGGCCGGATGCATCCAGACGGGCAGGTCCCGGGCGGCCATCTCCGCGAACACGGCGGCGAACGCCGGATCGTCCAGCGGCCGCCCGTTCACGTTGGTGAACACCTGCACGCCTCGGGCGCCGAGCTCGTCGATCGCGAACTCCAGCTCCACGAGCGCGGCGTCCGGGTCGTTCATCGGCAGGGACGCGACGAAGGCCGGGAACCGGTCGGGATGCTTCTCGCACAGCTCGCGCATCGAGTCGTTGGCGAGCCGCGCCAGCGCCGGGGACTCGTCCGGACCGGCGAGCAGCTCGATCGGCGGTGAGGACAGCGTGAGGATCTGCTGGTAGCCCTCGCCGAACTCGTCCATGATCCGCAACCGCTCGTCCAGGTCGTGCAGCGCGGGCAGTTCCAGCCAGCGTTTGAACGCTGCCGGGTCGGCGAGCTCCCGCATCCGCGCGAAGTACGGCGCGGGCAGGATATGGCTGTAGGCGTCGATCTTCATCGTTCTCCTCGTGCGGTCTTCGGCACCCAGCGGGTGATCCTGCGGTCGACGGCCTGGACCAGGGCCACCGCGCCCAGCGCGACGGCGATGATCACCAGGAGGACCGCCAGGACGCTCGCGCTGTCGAAACGCCCGCCCGCCTGGGTCACGACCCGGCCCAGGCCGACGACGGCGATGAACATCTCGCCGTTGATCATTCCGGTGACGGCCCGTCCGACGCCGAGCCGTACACCGGCCATGATCATGGGTGCGGCGGCGGGCAGCAGGACGCGCAGCAGCACCTGTCCCTCGCCCGCCCCGTAGGAACGTGCCATCTCCGGCAGATGCGCCGGCACGCCCTGGATCGCCGAGGCCGTGTTGATGATCATGACGAACATCGAGTACATGACGACGACGGCGACGATCGAGCCGCGTCCCTCGCCGAGCAGCGAGAAGAAGATCGGCGCGAAGACCAGGGACGGCGCGGTGAGCAGCGCGTAGACGTACACGCCGAGGGCGGCCTCGACCTTGCGGTAGCGGCCCATGGCGACCCCGATGGCCAGCCCGCCGAAGAGCGAGATCGCGAAGCCCAGCAGCAGGTTGATCAGGCTGTCGCGCAGGCTGCTGAAGATCAGCCCGCTGGACGCCATGTCGACCAGCCGGCCCAGCACCGTGGTCAGCGGCGGGAAGAACGACGCGTTCGCCACCTGCCCGACCAGTTCCCAGGCCGCCGCGGCGAGGCCCAGGCTGACCGGGGCGGCGGGCAGGCTCCGCCAGGACAGGCGACCGCGCGCCCGGGCGGTGTGGCCGCGGCGTTGTGCGAGCGCGCTCATCCGGCCGCCTTCGCCGGACGGTGCTCCTCGTGCATGTCGCGCAGCCGGTCCCATAGGTACGCGGTGATCTCGACATACTGGCCGGAACGTTCCAATGCGCCCACGTCGCTGGACCGAGGCCGTTCCAACGGAACGGGCACGATCTCGGCGATCTGCCCCGGGCGGGCGCTCATCAGGACGACGCGGTCACCGAGCAGCACCGCCTCCTCCATGCTGTGGGTGATGAAGACGACGGTCAGCCGGTGCTCCTCCCAGATGGACAGCAGCTCTTCCTGGAGCAGGCGGCGGGTCTGCTCGTCGACGGCGCCGAAAGGCTCGTCCATGAGCAGGACCTGCGGCTGGACGGCGAGGGCGCGGGCCAGCCCGACGCGCTGCTGCATACCGCCGGACAGCTCACCGGGCCGCTTGGTCTCGAAACCCGCCAGCCCCACCTTCTTGATGAGGACGCGGGCGCGCTCCTCGCGCTCGGCGCGTCCGACACCGCGCATCCGCAGCCCGAAGGCCACGTTGTCCAGCACGGTCGCCCATGGCAGCAGCGCGAAGTTCTGGAACACCATGCTGCGGTCGGGACCCGGCCCGCGCACCGGCGTGCCGTCGATGAGGATGTCGCCGTCGTCCCAGGGGATGAGGCCCGCGATGCACTTCAACAGCGTGGTCTTCCCGCAACCGCTCGGCCCGAGCACGGTGAGGAACTCGTTGGGACGGACGTCGAGGTCGACGTCGTGCAGCGCCTCGACGAGGCCGCCGTCCTGGCCGACATAGGTCTTGCGCAGTTCGCGGATTTCGATCATCGAACGCTCCTAGCGGTGGTGGTCTGGGCCCATCGGGTCAGCCTGCGTTCGGCCCACCGCGCGATGGAGATCAGCAGCAGCGCCTCCGCCAGGATGATCACGATGGTGCCGTACAGGAGCGGCGCCTGGAACAGGCCGCGGTACTCCAGGATCAGCCCGCCGAGCGCGTCGGAGACCATGAGCAGCTCGACGATGACCATGCCGGTGACCGCGCGGCCGAGGCCCAGCCGGATGCCCGTCATGATCGCCGGCAGCGCGCCGGGCAGCAGGACCCGCGTCCAGACGGTACGTTCGTCCGCCCCGAAGGAACGTGCCATCTCGATGAGCGACGGATCCACCTGCCGGACCCCGGCGCGGGCGTTCACCACCACCATCACGATCGAGAAGATCGTGACGAGGATGACCCGCGAGGCGAGCCCGAAGCCCACCGACATCACCAGCAGCGGGATGATCGCCGCCATCGGGGTGACCAGCAGGATGTTGAGGTACACGTCCGCCAGCCGCTCCAGCCCGCGGAACCTGCCGAGCAGGATGCCGAGCGGCACGCCCGCGACGACGGTGACGGCGAACCCGATGACGAGCGCCTGGTTGCTGACGTACATCGCCCGCCACAGCTCCGCGCTGCCGAGCATCTCGACGGTCGCCTCGACGGTCTCGGTGAAACCGGGGATGAGCAGGCCGCCCTGATTGCGGGCGTACAGCTCCCAGCCCGCCGCGAAGACGACGAAGGTGAGCACCTGGTACGGCAGGTTCCGGTCGGCGACCCGCCGCAGGACTCCCGGACGCCGCGCCGGGCGCGGGCCGGTGCGGCCGCTCCGCGTCCTCGACCGGCGCGGTGGCCGGGACGTCGTCGTGGCCGTCATCGGGCCGCCTGGACGAACGTCAGGTCGGCCGCGTCCTTCGCGCTCATGCCCTTCTTGATCACTCCGGCCCGGACGAAGAACTCGATGGTGCCCTGGACGTTCTTCTCCGTGAGGGCGGCGGCGTCGAACAGCCGCGCCTGGACGTACCGCTCGGCGACCTTCGTCATGTCGGCGCCGTCCTCCTCCGGCAGGTACTTGCCGGCCAGTCGCACCAGGTACCGCGGATCGGCGTTGATCTTCGCGTGCTGGCGGACCAGCGCGGTCACCAGGGCCTGTGTGACGTCCTTGTGCTCGGTGATGAAGCCGCTGTTGGCGTAGACGGTCTGCGGACGCAGGTCGGGCAGGCTCTCCGCGAAGTCCGCGATCTTCGCGAACTCGCCGCCCTTCGACTCCAGCGCCACCACGTCGGAGACCTCCAGAGCGGTCGCGTTGATCCGGCCGCTGACCAGGGCCTGGGCGCGCACGTCCGAGCCGCCGATCGTCAGGTACTTGGGCTGCTTGCCCGACGAGCAGTTGGCCTTCACCCACTCCTTGACCATCGCGGTCGCGGTCGCGCCCTCGCTGAAGATCCCGAACGGGCTGCCGTCGAGCTGGTCGCACGAGGAGATGCCGGGCTTGCCGTAGACCGCCCACTGGTTGCCGATGGCATCAGCGATGATCTTGATCGGGGCCTTGCGCTCCACCGCGAGGAGGGCGGCGCTGGTCGCCTCGGCCGACAGGGCGTAGTCGCCCTTGGCCAGCCCCTCGATGGACAGTTCGGGCTCGGCCAGTTCGACGACCTTGATGTCGTGCCCCTGCCCGCGAAGGTCGTCGAGCGCGGCGAGGATCGGGACGGTGGTGATGTCCGGTTCGGTGACCGCCACCTTGAACGAGAGCTTTCCGTTCCCCTTGGTGTCGGCCGCACCCCCGCCGCCGCCTCCTCCGCACGCGGCCAGGGTGACGAGGGTCGCGAGCGCGGCGAACCGTCTGAGATGAGTCCAGGCGTCCACAGCCTCCTCCTTCAAGATCGCGCCGCTCCCCGGATCCATTGGGGAAACCCGAGGTAATCGACTAGGCAAACGTATGCCTTGCGCGGCATGATAGTGAGGAGCACCACAGAAATGTCAAGGAAGTTCCCGGAATGACTGGCTCTGGAGGGCCGTGGATCCGTTGCTGCCATCAGTAGGCCATGCCATAATCAGGCAAACGTTCTCCTAGAGGGGGTGGCCGTGAGCTCACTCGCAGAAGTCGCCCAGGCGGCGGGGGTGTCGGTCTCCACCGCGTCCCGGGTGCTGACCGGATCCAGTCACCCGATCTCCGCCAAGACCCGCGCCAAGGTCATCGCCGTGGCCGAAGAGCTGGGCTACTCGCCGAGCGCGCTCGCCCGCGCGCTGGTCTCGCGCAGCAGCCGGCTCATGGGTGTGCTCGTGAGCGACATCGTCAACCCGTACTTCTCCGTCATCGCCCGCGGGGTGGACGATGTGGCCAGCCGCGCCGGCTACGTCACCATGCTGTGCAACGTCGACCGCCGCACCACCACGGAGATCACCCGGGTGCGGACCATGCGCGACTACCGCGCCGCGGGGCTGATCTTCGCGGGTAGCGGCTATGTCGACGACCCGCGTGAACCGGAGCTCGCCAAGGCGGTCCGCCAGGCGCAGGAGCAGGGCATCCACGCCGTGTCGCTCACCGCCCGCGACATCGGGTGCCGGGTCATCGCCGCCGACGCGCGGGCCGCCGCGTACGACGTCACCGACTACCTGATCTCGCTGGGCCACCGCCGGATCGCGTTCATCGAGGGGCCGGAGGGCATGGTGGCCACCCAGCAGCGCCGCGACGGTTTCCTCGCCTGCATGGAGAACGCCGACCTCGCCGACGGCGCGCGGTGCCTCCCCGGCGGCTTCGACTTCGAGGCCGGGCACGCCGCCGCCATGCGGCTCATCGCGCACCCGCCCCTGCCCGACGCCGTCGTCGCGGTCAACGACGAGGCCGCGGTCGGCGCGCTGAGCGCGCTGCGGCAGGCGCACATCGACGTCCCGGGCGAGATCTCGGTCGCGGGCATCGACGACCTGCGGGTCTCCCGGTTCGTGGGGCTGACCACGGTCAGCCTCCCGCTGTACGAGATGGGCGCCATGGCGGCCCGCCACATCATCGACACTCCCCCGGAGGCCGCCACGGGCGCCGCCGAGACCACCGTCCTGAGCCACCGGCTCATCCCCCGCGAGACCACCGCGCGGCGCCGTCCCGTCTCCGCCTGACCCCGCCGGGGTCGCCCGCGGCGGCGAAGAGAAAAGTCATGCCCCGCCGACGGTCGTCGGCGGGGCATGACTTGTGCTGTGCGGCCGGTCGCGTCGCGAGGGTCCGTGATGACGATCCCCGCTCACCGCCGGCCGCGAACCCCTCGCGGAGCCGGGATCAGCCCTGGCCGTGTCCCGCGGTCAGGGGGTGGTTCTGCACCTGCTCCAGGTTCTGGACCTGGTTCGGCGCCTCCCCCTGGCTCGGGCTCTTCTCCTGGGCCGTGGGCTGGTTCTGCGCCTGCTGCTGAACCGCGGCCTCGGGCTGCGCCTGCGCCGCCTCGGGCTGAGCCGCCTCGGCCTTCTCCTGAGCCGCCGGCTGAGCGGCCTGCTCGTGGGCGACCGGGTGGGCCGCGGCCTCGGGCTGGGCCTGCGCCGCCTCGGGCTGAGCCGCCTCGGGCTGCTGCTGAGCGGGCGGCTGAGCCGCAGCCTCGGGCTTGGCCTGCGAAGCCTCGGGCTGAGTCGCCTCGGCCTCCTCCTCGGCCGCCGGCTGAGCGGCGGCCTCGGCCTGCTCCTGGGCGGTCGGCTGAGCGGCGGCCTCAGGCTTGTTCTGCGCCTGCTGCTGAGCCGCGGCCTCCGGCTTCGCCTCGGTCTGCGCCTCGGGCTGGGCCGCGGTCTCGCCCTTGGCCTCGGCCTCGGCGGTGGCGTTGCCGCCGCCCTCTTCCTCACCCTGGTCCTGCTCCGGACCCTCGACCTCGATGGTGATCGGGCCGATGTTCTTGCCCTTCACGGTCTGCTTGATGGGACCGGTCGTGACCGGCTTGTTCCCCAGGTTCACGTTGGCGTGCGGCGAACCTGCGACCTGGCTGAAGTTGAGGTCCCCCGGGCCCTGCTCGATGATGTACTGCGGCCCGACGTTGATGTTGATGTCGGTGGGCTTCCCGCCATCCGCAGACGCGGCGGGAACCGCCAGGAGGCTGGCGCCGATGACCATGCCGGTCACCGCCGCCGCCCGAGCGATGCGTTTCATTGTATCTCCCCCGTTTTTTCGAGTCGCGTTTTCACACTGCGACGAACTGATCATAACAAGCCCGCGCAAGAGGTCACCCGGGGGTGGGTGGGTCGCCGTGTCGCGGCGGTTCCATTTCACGAAATGATCGCATCGCCGTGCATTTTAGCAATGGGATGGGACGTCCGAATTGCCGCCGACCGCGGGGCATCGTTATACCGGGATCCGGGCGCTTTGCGGGGAGCTGGGGGAGCCGCCTTATACCAGATCACCGGCCCTGGACCCACGACACGCGCGGCCTCGTGACCGGCGATCTCCCTCCCGACCTCGGCCGTCCGGTAGTCCGGCGTGACGTTCGTAGTACATATGGGGGGTGATGCTGCTACGTGTGACCTGTGGTGTGATTTTTCTGGTGGCGACAGGGAAATTACTCTTCGCTCTGTACCGACTTGTTTCGACGTGGAATCGCCCCACCGCCATTCAGGCACTCTCCTGGACGAGCGGAGCGCTCATCGCGGGCGCCACGGTGCTTTACGGCATCGCGTCCGCTTTCTACTCTGGGAAATCCATGTCGGATCGGGTCTGTGACCACGAAGGGAATTTCGATCTGCTTCCGGTCTCGTCGAGCCGCCTTCCGCTGAGCACCAGGTGTCCCCGGGGCGAGACGGTCGTCGAGATCGTGCCGGGCCGGATCAACCCGACGCTTCTGGGCATGGCCCTGACGGGTGCGCCAGGAGGTGGTTCTCCAGCTCCTCCGCGGAGATCTTGTCGCCGCCACGGTTGACCTGGTCCTTCTCGCGGCCCTCCACGATGAGATGGCCCGAGGGGAGCCTGCGGACGAGGTCACCGGTGCGGTAGAAGCCGTCCGGCCAGGGAGTGAAGCCGTCCACACGGGTCACCGGTACCCCCTTCCTCAGATCGACTAAGGCAAGGCTTGAACTTTTCGTTCGGCGGAGGAGAACCCCTCACGGTGTCCCCTTCCGTTCGGAGGTCGCCAGCAGCCAGGCCAGGTACGCGCCGCCGAGGACGCCGGTGACGACGCCCACCGGGAGCGCGACCGGGAGGTGGAGCGAGACGAGATCGGCGCACGCCAGCAGCGCCGCGCCGGTCAGCGCGGCGGGTAGCAGGTGCCCGCCGGGCCGCCGCGTCAGCCGCCGGGCGAGCTGCGGCGCGGCGAGCGCGACGAACGGGACGGGCCCGGTCGCCGCGGTCGCCGCCGCGACGAGCCCCACCCCGAGGAGGGTGAGCGCCGCCCGGGTGCGCTGGACGGGCACGCCGAGCGCCCGCGCGGTGTCGTCGCCGAGTTCGCCCATGCCGAGCGGGCGGGCGAGGGCGAGCGCCGCCGGGACGAGCACGGCCAGCGCGATCCCGAGCGGGACGGCCTGGTCCCAGTCCCGCCCGTTCAGGCTGCCCGTGAGCCAGAACGCGGCCTCGTACGCCTCACGCAGTTCCGCGCGGGTGATGAGGTAGGAGTTCAGCGCCTGGAGCATCGCCGCCGCGGCGACGCCGACCAGCACCAGGCGGACGCCGTGGACGCCGCCGCCGCGCCGGTAGGCGACCAGGTACACCGCCAGCGCGGTCAGCACCGCGCCCGCGACCGAGCTGACCGTGATGGCGACCGCGCCGCCGCCGAACACGAGGATCTGCAGCAGCGCCCCGGTGGCCGAGCCGGAGGTGAAGCCGATCAGGTCGGGGCTGCCGAGCGGGTTGCGGGAGATGCTCTGGAAGATCGCGCCGCTGAGCCCGAACGCCAGCCCGGCGAGCAGCCCGGTGACGGCGCGCGGCAGCCGCAGCGTCGTGACGATGAACTCGGTGGCCCGGTCGCCCCGCCCGAGGAGGGCGCGCACCACGTCCGGCGGCGCGATCGGGAACTCCCCCGAGCCGACGACGAGGACGGCGGCGCCCGTCGCGATCAGCGCCAGCGCCGCGCACACCGCCGCGGCGCGCGGCTCCCAGCGCAGCGACAGCGCGCCCGCGCGGACCACCCTCCCGCGCATCGGTCTCATGTGTCGCGCGTCCTCCCCCGCCGGACCATCACCGCGAACAGCGGCGCGCCGAGGAACGCGGTGACGATGCCCGTCTCCAGTTCGCCCGGTGTGATGACGCGGCCGATGATGTCCGCGCCGAGAAGCAGAACGGGCGCCAGCAGCAGCGAGTACGGCAGGACGAGTCGCTGGTCCGGCCCGACCAGCGCCCGGACGATGTAGGGGACGGCCAGCCCGAGGAACGCGATCGGCCCCGCCGCCGCCGTCGCGGACCCGCACAGCACCACCACCGCCAGCGCGCCGAGCGCCCGGGTCCGTCCGGGACGCGAGCCGAGCGCCAGGCCCGCCTCCTCGCCCAGGCCGAGCGCGTTCAGCGGACGGGCCAGCAGCAGCGCCAGGACCGTTCCCACCAGCACGAACGGCAGGACGCGGAGGAAGACCGACAGCTCCCGTCCGCCGAGTCCGCCGACCTGCCAGAACCGGAAGCCGTTGAAGCCGGAGGGGCTGAGCAGCACCAGCCCGGCCGTGAGGGCGCTGCACACGGCGTTGACCGCGGCCCCGGCGAGCACCAGCCGCGCGGGTGACGCGCCGCCCCTCCCCCGCGCGCCGATCATGTAGACGAGCGCCGCCGCGCCCGCCGCGCCGGCGAACGCCGCCCACACGTAGACGAGCGCGTCGTCGGTCCGGAACGCCGCGATCACGATGACCACGGCGAGTGCCGCGCCGCCGTTCACGCCGAGCAGTCCGGGCTCGGCGAGCGGGTTTCGGGTGAGCGCCTGCATGACCGCTCCGGCGAGCCCGAGCGCCATGCCGACGGCGATGCCGAGGAGCGTGCGCGGCAACCGCAGTTCGTGGACGATCAGATCCGGCCGCGAGGTCTCGTCCGGGGAGAACACCCCGGGCGGCACCCGCGCGAACGGCACGTCACCGGCCCCGATCGCCAGGCTCGCCACCACGGTCGCGCCGAGCGCGGCGACGAGCAGCACCGGCCATAGGTGACGCGCCCGGCGGTCCCGGCCTCGCCGTCCGTCCCCCTTCACCTGGACTCGCGGCGGACGCCTGCGCACGGGGGACTGCACGTAGATGAGGCTAACCTAACCCGGGTGACCCGACGAGAACGCCCCCTGGGCGCGCGACGGGCGGGCCCAGGGGGCGGCGAGTATGCGGGACGCGGAGCCTACGGGCCCTCGGGGTCGACGATGTCGCGGTCGACCCAGAACGGGTCCATCAGCTCGCGCAGCCGCTCCGCACCGACGCGGTCCAGGACGTCCAGCGCCGCGATGTTGTCCTTGAGCTGCTGCAGGCTCGTGGAGCCGAACAGGACGGTGCTGGTGGACGGGTGGGTGAGGGTGAACGCGATGCACAGCTGCGCGGGCGTCGCGTCGAGGTCCGCCGCGAGCGTGGCGAGTCCCTTCGCGGCCTCCTGGATGCGCGGGCGGATGTCACCGGGGTCCCGGCCGATCTGCCGCGACTCGCCGGACTTGCCGGCCAGGATGCCGCCCTCCAGGACGTCCGACGCCTGCAGGGACACGCCCTCGGCGAAGACGGCCGCCCACGGCTCCCCGTCGGGGATGGAGCGCCGGCACGGGCTGTACTTCAGCTGCGCGAGCTGCGGGCCCGGCGAACCGGCCGCCAGAGCGTGCTCGCGGATCGTGCGGATGGCGGTCGCCGACCAGTTGTTGACGCCCCAGCAGCCGAGCAGGCCCTCCTTCTCCAGCGCGGCGAGGTCCTCGGCGAGCCGCTTGAGGTCGAGGTCGTCGCTGCGGATGTCGCCGAGGACGGCGACGTCCGCGTGGTCGACGCCGGCCCGGAACAGCGCGTTGGTGAGCTGGTCGCGCATCGACTGCTCGGGGTAGCCCTCCAGCCACAGCTTGGTGGACAGCAGGTACTCGTCGCGGGCGACCCCGGCGGCCCGGACCATCGCGGAGAACAGCACGTCGGTGAACACCGGCGGGGTGACGCCCGGAATGCCGTAGACGGCGACGTCGAACAGGTTGATGCCGGAGTCGATGGCGTGCCGCAGCATCTTCACGGCGTCGCCGAAGTCCATCCGGTCGTAGGTGTGCCAGGAGCCGAGCGACAGCACGGACGTCTGCGGGCCCGCCGTGCCGAGGCGGCGGTGGGGGACCTTCCGGTCGGGGGTCTCAGAAACCACGGTGGAGGATGTCCTTATCGGTTGGGGTTGATGACGGCCTTGACCTGCTCCAGCCGCGACATCGACGCGAGGGCGGCGGACGCGCCGGCGAGGCCGTCCGGGGAGCCGAACAGGTCGTCCCAGGCGAAGCGGTCCTGGAACCGGCGCAGGAACTCGATCGAGCGGTACAGGTCGCCGACGTCGCCATTCAGCGAGCCGAGCACGTCCAGCTGCTTGCCCATGATCGCGCCGAGGGCGAGCGGCTCCGTCTGGAACCCGGTGCTGCCGACGATGACGAACCGGCCGCCGAACGCGGCCATCCCGATGGCCTCGGCGCCGACGCCCGGCGCGCCCGCGAGGTCGAGGACGAGTTCGGCGCCGCGCCCCTGCGTGGCCTCCATGACCGCGGCGACCCGGGAGTCGGCGTCACCGTCGAGCCCGATGGTCAGGTCCGCGCCGAACCGGCGGGCGAGCTCGCGCCGCGCGTCCGGCGCCCCGATCGTGATGACCTTGCCGGCGCCCGACACGCTGGCCACGGCCGTCGCGACGATGCCGAGCGCGCCCGCGCCCTGCACCACGACCGTCGATCCGGGCCGCACTCCCCCGGCCCGCTCGAAGGCGTGCAGGACGGTCTTGACCGCGCAGCCCGCAGACGCCGCCCACGTGTCCTTCACGTCGTCCGGAAGGACGAGCTTCAACGCGCCCGGCGTCACGTAGTTGTGCCCGGCGAGACCGCCCGTCGCGTACGGGGGCCGGTCGGCGCGCTGCAGGAAGCCGTAGCCGCGCTGCGAGCACGCGACGGGGTTGCGCAGGATGGTGCACCCATAGCAGCTCCCGCACACCGACTCCGACCAGCCGATGCGGTCGCCGACCTTGACGTCCTGGCCGAGCGCGTCACGGGTGCCGGGGCCGACCGCGCAGACGGTGCCGATCATCTCGTGGCCGAGGACGATCGGCAGCATCTCCGGGAACGTCATGGCGCCGGACCACAGGTGCACGTCCGTCGCGCACAGCGTGGCGCAGTCGACCCGCACGACCGCCGCGCCGGGTTCGCACTCGGCGGGAAGCGGCAGCTCCTCGATGCTCAGGTCCTCGCCGTGCTCGCGGAGCACGGCCGCCCTGGTGGTGGTCGGATGACCCATCTTTCCTCTTTCTTCTCCTGGGGGACGGCCCCCAGGCCCCCCGGAAGGGCTCGTTGTTCGTTACCTGCTGTGCGCGGTGTCCCAGACCTCGCGGCGGCTGCGCCACCACAGGAGCACGAGGATCACCAGGAAGGGCACGACGCCCTGGTACTTCTGGATCGAGTCCAGGGAGGACGACATGCCCTCCAGGCAGCCCACGATGAGACCGCCCGCGAGCGTCAGCGGCAGGTTGCGGAACGCGCCGACCATCGCCACCGCCAGGGCGGTGCTGATCAGCCCGGCCAGCGCGCCGAAGTCGCTGCCCAGCCGGGGCGCGACCAGCACGATCACCAGCATGGTGATGGCGCCGACCCCGGCCCAGACGCCGACGGCGAGCCGCGGCGCGGGGATGCCGACGACCTCGGCGGTGCCCGGCCGCTCCGACAGCGCCTGCAGCTTCAGGCCGAGACGGGTGCGGGTCAGCATGAGGCCGACGCCCAGGGTGATGAGCACCGCGAACGCGAGCGACACCAGCACCGACTGGGGGACGACCACGCCGCCGACCGTGAACACGGGGTCGTCGAACGGGTTCGGGAACTGGCGGGCGCCGGTGGTGTTGCCGCCGAACAGCCGCAGCCCGAGCGCGGTCAACCCCACGTACAGCGCCACCGTGACGGCGGCCTTGGTGCCCTCGCGGTGCCCCGCGAACCAGCGGACGAGCGCCGCGCCGAACACACCGGACAGCAGCGCGGCGAAGGCGGCGCCGATCAGCAGGGCGAGCCAGACGTTCAGTCCCTTGTCGGTGAGCGTCACCATCACGAAGGCGCCCATGGCGCCGACGGCCGTCATCGCGAAGTTGACCACGGCGACGAGCCGGTAGGTCAGCACGACGCACAGGCCGAGCAGGGCGTAACCGCCGCCGCTGGTCAGCCCGGCGATCACAGAGTTGAGCATCGGATTCCTCCGGGTGGGGCCGGACGCGCGGCGCGCCGCGCGTCCGGCTGCGTACCGGCTACTTCTTGGGGGCGGGGACGGTGAAGCCGCCGGGAAGGACCTTCCAGCCGCCGTTCTCCGCCTTGACGAACTGGCTGCCCTTGATCGGGTTGTGCTCGTTGCCCGGGCCGAACACGTAGGGGGTGCCGACCATCGGGTAGTTGATCGGCTTCATCTCCTTGAACGCCTTGGTCACGGACTCGCGGGTGATGTCACCCTTGATGCCCTTGAGGACCTGGACGAGGACGTCCGCAGACATGACGGCGCCCTGGCTGAACGCGGTCTTCTGGATGTTGTTCGCCGTGACGATCTTCGACCAGCGGTCGTTGCCGGGCAGCGTCGGGTCGGTGTAGGGCTGCCACTCGGTGCCCGCGTAGGCGTTCATGTCCGGCGGGATCACCTTGGCGTTGGCGTCGGTGTAGCTGTTCGCCGCGAGGATGAAGTCGACGTTCTGCATGCCCTGCGTCTTGGCCTGCTGGAACCACGGCCCGACGGTCGCGTTGTAGGCCACGGCCTGGCAGCCGGCGTTCTTGATCGCCACCAGGTAACGGGTCGGGTCGCCCTGGCCGACCGCGAGGTTCTTGTGCGCCAGGGTCTTGCCGGTGAGCTTCTCCCACTCCTTGATGGCGTTCTCGATGCCGCCGCCGCTGCCGGGCAGCACGGTGTAGGCGATACAGACCTTGTCGTGCTTCAGCGTCTCGGACGCGTAGTACAGCATCGCCGTGGTCAGCGTGTACGGACCGGGGTTGACCGGCGCGATGTTCGGGCTGGTGAAGCAGGCCGGGTCCACGCCGATGGCCGGAACCGAGACGATCTTCTCCTTGGTGTAGGTCGCGCGGTTGACACCGCAGTCGACGGCGCTGGACGAACCCGCCAGCGCGACGACGTTCTCCGACTTGATCAGCTGCCGGGCGGCCTGGCTGGACCGTGCCGGGTCCATGGCGTCGTCCTTGCTGACCAGTTCGAGCTTGCGGCCGTTGATGCCGCCCGCGGCGTTGACCTCGTCGAACACGGCCTTGACGGCCTTGGGCACCTCGGGGGTCTGGAACAGCCCGGTGATGCCGTTGATGGCTCCGATCTTGATCGGGCCGTCGGACCCGCCGGAGTCCGAGCAGCCGGAGGCGACGGAGAGGGCGAGCGCGGCCGCTGCCGCGATCGCGGAGGTGCGAACGAAAGTGCGTTTCATCGAGTGGACCTTGTTTCGCGGGGAAGGGATGGGTTGGACGACGGAATCCGCTCCAGATTCCGTCAGGTCGCCGGGACGTCCGCGGCGCCGAGATAGGCGGCCCGGACGGCGGGGTCCTCCAGAACCTCGCCGGTGGGGCCGCTGGCGATGACATTGCCGAAGTCCAGGACGGTGACCTGCTCACAGACCGCCTGAACGAGCTCCATGTCGTGTTCGACCAGCAGGATCGAGACTCCGAAGCGCTCGGGGACCTCCGCGAGCCTGGCGCCGAGCGTGAGCGACTCGGCCGCGGACTGCCCGGCGGCGGGCTCGTCCAGCAGCGCCACCTTCGGCCGTGCCGCGATCGCGGCCGCGACGTCGAGCAGCCGGCGGGTCCCGGCGTCCACGATGGACACCGGCACCTGCCCGGGCGGGCAGCCGAAGAACTCCAGCAGCTCGTCCGCCTCGGCACGCGACAGCCGCCGCCCCGCGCCGATCGTCAGGTACTCGTACTGGCTCAGCTCCGGCGCGATGGCCGTCGTCTGGAAGGTACGGCGCAGCCCGAGGGTGGCCCGCTTGTTCGGGGAGAGGCGGTCCAGTTGCCGTCCGTCCAGCGCCACCGCGCCCTCGTAGCGGACGAAACCGCTGACCGCCGCGATGAACGTGGACTTGCCCGCGCCGTTCGGGCCGATGAGCCCGACGACACCGCCCTCGGGGACGGTCACGTCGACGCCGTTGAGCGCGACGACCTCCCCGAACTTGACGGTCAGGCCCTGCACGGTCAGCAGCGGCCTGGCGTCCCCGACGGGTCGCCGCGCGGGCGCCTCGGCGAGCGCGGCGGCGGCCGCCTCCACCTGCGCCTGCGCGGCGGCGCTGTCGCCCTCCGCGGCCTTGGCGTTCTCGGTGTCCTTGGCGTCCTCGGCGGCCTTCAGCAGCTTGCGGGCGTCGACCTCCCGCTTGCGCAGGCGGGTCATGTCGGTCTGGCTCAGCCCGCTGCGCAGCGCGAGCAGGGCGCCGACGCCGAACAGCACGCCGCCGAAGTCCTGCGGCAGGGAGATCTTCTCCATCAGCGTCCCCATCAGCGCGCCGAACACGCCGCCGATCACCGCGCCCTCGGGGTGGTGCGGGCCGATCATGACGGCGACGGCGAACAGCGCCAGGGACTGGCCCATCGCGAAGTTCTGCGGGACCACCAGGCTGAGCTGCCCGACCAGCAGCCCGCCGCCGATCCCGGCGACGAACGCGCTGATCGCGAAGGCGGCGAGCTTGCTGCGCGCCACCGAGATGCCGTGCGCGGCGGCGGACCGCTCGGAGTGCCGCAGCTCGTACCACGACAGCCCGAGCCGGGTCTTGCCGATGATGCCGAGCCCGATGGCCAGCACGGTGAACACGATCACCGAGAAGACGAAGTAGCCGCCGTCGGTATCGAACGGCGCCGGCCGGTCCAGCATGACCAGGTCCTTGGCGCCGGGGAACGGGTTCACGTTCAGCACGATGTCGGTGGACACCGCGAACCCGAACGTCACCACGGCCAGGTTGACGCCGCGGATCCGCAGCGCGGGCAGCCCGATCGCGACGCCCACGGGCACGGCGGCGAGGCCGCCGAGCAGCAGCCACAGGAAGAAGCCGCCGGGCGCCTCCGCGACGTTCAGCCGCAGCACGACCCACGCGCCGATCGCCGCGAACGACATCTGGCACAGCGACATGACGCCGGCCCGGCCGACGATCACGCCGAAGCTCAGCATGATCACCGCGCTGATCGCGGCGCTGATCGCCAGATAGATCCAGTACGGCGGCAGCACCGCCGGAAGCACCGCGCACGCGAGTATCGCGGCACCGACCCCGGTGCCGAGACCCCGCTTGTCAACCAGGTTCATTCGAGCTCGCTCTCATCTGCAGCGTCCGTTCCGGCGGCGCTGAGGGGCGGCCCGCCGAAGTAGAGCCGGTGCAGGCGCTCATCGTCGCCTCGCAGCTCCTCGCACGGGCCGGAGAAGACCACGCCGCCCTTGCGCAGGACGTAGGCGTGGGTTCCGACATCGAGGGCCAGGTTCGCGAACTGCTCGATCAGCAGCACCGCGATGCCCATGCCCGCCAGTTCCCCGACGGTCGACATCAGCCGGCGCACCACCAGCGGGGCGAGTCCGAGGGACATCTCGTCGATCAGGACGACCTTCGGCGCCGAGACCAGCGCCCGCCCGAGCACGAGCATCTGCTGCTCGCCGCCCGACAGGTACCCGGCCTGGAGGGTGCGCCGCTTCTCCAACTCGGGGAAGAGCTTGTAGACCGTCGCGATGTCACCGTCGGCCGACTGGGAGACGATGAGGTTCTGTTCGACGGTGAGCGTCCGGAACGTGGTGCGGGCCTGTTCGACGTAGCCGAGGCCCGCGCGGGCCCGCTTGTAGGGCTGGAGCTTCTCGATGGCGGTGCCGTCCAGCCGGATCGTGCCGGACTTGACGGGCGCGAGGCCGGCGATGCCGTCCATCAGCGTCGTCTTCCCGGCGCCGTTCGCGCCGAGCACGACGGTGACGGTGCCCGGGGCGGCCTCCAGGGAGACATCGTGGATGACCGGGACCTCGGCCCGGTTCACGGCGACGCCCTCAAGCGCGAGGGCCGGTGCGGTCATCGTTCACCGTCCGTCCCGAACGCGGCGCGGAGCGCGGCGGACGCCTTGGCCTGGGCCTTCCGGCCGGCCGACAGCTCGGTGGCCAGCGGCCCGAAGAACGCGTGGATGATGCCCTCGTAGCGGACGACCTCGGTCTCCACGCCCGCCTCCTTCAGTCGCGCGGCGTACTCCTCGCCCTCGTCGCGGAGCACGTCGTACTCCGCCCCGAGGACCAGGGCCGGGGCGACGCCCGACAGGTCGTCGGACCGCAGCGGCAGCAGGTAGGGGTCGTCGAGGTCGGCGGGGCTCTTCGGGTAGGTGGTGAAGAACCAGTCCATGCTCGACTTGGAGAGGAAGTAGCCCTCCGAGTACAGGCTGTAGGAGGGGCGCCCGTCGTCCGGGTGGCCGAGGACGGGCGACACCAGCACCTGGAGCGCGATTTGCGGGCCGCCGAGGTCGCGGGCCCTCAGCGCGGTGACGGCGGCGAGGTTGCCGCCCGCGCTCTCACCGCCGACGGCGATCCGGGCGGGGTCGGCGCCGATCTCCGCGCCGTGCTCGGCGACCCAGGAGACGGCGGCGTAGGCGTCGTCGGCCGCGGCCGGGAAGGGGTTCTCGGGAGCGAGCCGGTAGTCGACGGAGATGACGACCGTGTCGGCCGCGGCGCAGACGGCGCGACACGAGTACTCGTTCTCGTCGAGGCCGCCGACCGTCCAGCCGCCGCCGTGGAACCAGACGAACGCGGGGAACGGGCCCTCGCCCTCCGGTGTGTAGACGCGGACGGGCAGCTCCCCGGCGGGGCCGGGGATGGTGGTGTCGGCGACGGAGCCGACCTCCGGCAGGTCGTCGGGCATGACGAACATCTGCTTGAAGCCCTCGCGTATCGCGACGACGTCGAGCGGCCCCGACGCGTTCGGGTCCTCGGCGGGGGTGCGGTCGATGATCCGCTGCGCCTCGGGATCCAGGGGCATCGTTTACCTCCGAAGGCCCGGTGTGTCCGTGACCGCGGGCGGAACCCGCAGGTCGGACACTCCAAAATCGTATCTGATTCCGTGTACGTTAATTGCAGCTTGTCGATGGTGTCCAGAGTTGGAGCACGATATGCCGGATGAATCCGTACCCGCCGACCTCGTCCTGACGGGTGGACGGGTCCACACGGTCGACGCGAACGATCATGTCGCGGAGGCGGTCGCCGTACGCGGTGGCAGGATCGCCCGCGTCGGCACGGCCGAGGAGGTCGAGCCCCTGGTCGGAGCGGGTACGCGGGTCGTCCGGCTGGACGGTCGGTCCGTCCTGCCCGGCATCAACGACTCGCACCTGCACGGTATGTGGCTCGGCTCGATGTGGCCAAACCTGCTCATGGATCAGTTGGCCGGTTCCGGCGGTCACGGGCACGACGCCCCCGCGGGGCCGACTCGGCTGGAGACCTCCGAGGACCGCCGCCGGGCCCTGCTGCGCACCGCGGACCTGCTCGCCTCGTTCGGGATCACCAGCTACACCGAGCCCGGTCTCGGGCCCGGCGAGGACGACGGCGCCACCGGCTGCTTCGGCTCCGCCGCGCTGTGGGACTACGCCGAACTCGCCGCGGAGGGCCGGCTCAAGGCCCGGGTCACCGCCCTGCTGCTGTTCGGGGAGCTGGACGGACACAGCACGGCGAAGGACCTGCTGGCCGGGCTGCGCGACTTCGTTCCGCCCGCGGACGTCCCCGGCCGGTTCCGGGTCGCGGGCGTGAAGATCTTCGCCGACGGCATCCCGCCGATGCGGAACGCCTGGACGGACCGTCCCTACACCGACGGGTCCCATGGCGCGCTGCTGGTCGACGGCGACACCGACGCCGAACGCGAGCGGGCCCTGCGCACGATGATCGACGCGGCGCACGACGCCGGGCACCAGATCGGCGTGCACGCGACCGGCGACGCCACGACCCGGGTCGTGGCGGACGCGTTCGCGGCGGCGCTCGCCCGGGACGAGCGGGACGCACGGCACTACGTCATCCACGGCGACCTCCTCTCTCCGCGGACGCTGACCGCCCTGGCCGCCGCCCGGATCGGGCTGAACACCCAGGCCGGGATCCCGGTCGCGACCGAGCCGATGCTGGTGGACGCCCTCGGCGAGGACGTCCTGCGGGACGCGTGGCCGACCCGCGACGCCCTCGACGCGGGCGTGCCGCTGTGCCTGAGCTCGGACGCCCCGGTGCTGACCCCGGACTGGCGGGCCGGGGTGGCGGCCGCGGTGACCCGGCGCGGCCTCGACGGCTCGGTCCGCGGGGCGGCGCAGCGGCTCGCGGTCACCGAGGCTCTGCGCGCGTACACGATCACCCCCGCGTGGCAGGACGGCGCCGAGAAGGAGAAGGGCTCCGTCGAGCCGGGCAAGGTCGCCGACCTGTGCGTGCTGGACGGCGACCTGGACGACGTGGAGCCGGAGGCCCTGCCGTCGGTGCCGGTCCGGATGACCGTTCTGGACGGCGAGGTCGTGTACGAACTCTGAAATGCGCCGGAGCCGCCGGGCCCGGCAAGGCGGGCTCGGCGGCTCGGCGGTGCGTCATCCGCAGGACGCGGCGTCTTTGGGAGCCGTGGGGGCGTCGGTCCCCCAGGAGGCCGCCGGGTCCACGACGCCCTCGTCCAGCCACAGCCCGGCCACGGCCTCGCGCAGTTCGTCGCCGCGGCGGGCGCACAGTCCGAGCGCGGCCAGGTTGTCCTCGAACTGGCCGATCCTGCTGACGCCGACCAGGACGTTCGACACCGCCGGATGGGCGAGGGTGAAGGCGATCGCGAGCTGCGCGGGCGTGACGCCGAACTCTTCGGCGATCCGCCGGATCTCGGGGAGCGCGGCGCGGATCCGGTCACGGATGCCCCCGGGGTCGGCGCCGATCTTCCGCTGCGGGTCGAGCTTGCCGGCGAGGATGCCGCCCTCCAGGACGTCCGACGCCTGCAGCGCCAGCCCCTCCTCGGTGAACAGCCTGCCGTACAGGTCGCCCTCGGGGACCGACCGCCGGGCGAGGTTGTACTTCAACTGGGCGAACGTGGGCGGAACCAGCCCCTCGGCGGTCGCGAACCGGCAGGCGAACAGCACATCGCCCGCCGACCAGTTGTTCACGCCCCACGCCTTGAAGCGCCCGGCCCGGACGAGTTCCGCCACGTCCCGCACCACGGCCTTCAGATCGGGACGTTCCATGAAGTCGCCGACCACGACCATGTCCGCGTGGTCCGTGCCGATCCGTCCGAGCGACACCTTCATCTGCTCGGCGAACGAGGACGCCGGGTACTCCCACAACCAGAGCTTCCCGCACAGGAGGTAATCTTCGCGAGCGATTCCGGCATCACGGACGGCCTGTCCGAACAACACATCGGTAACGGCGTTCTCGGCATGGGGGCCGAAGTTGTAGTGCGCCACATCGAACATGTCGACGCCGCGATCGACCGCCAGCCGGACGAGCTCCGCCGCGTCGTCACGGTCCATCCGGTCCCACGTGTTCCAGGAACCGAGGGACAGAAGCGGGACCTCGGGACCGCGCACACCGAGCCGGCGCCGGGGTACACGCTCTGCGAACTCCATCGTGACCTCCGATGAGAGGGGTGGTCGGCCCCGGGAGGACCCCTGGCCGTCTCAGCATAGATCGTATAGCATCCTGCATATTCTTACCGCGAAGGAGACATTTTCATGTCGCATCCCTCCCCGGGCGCCGACCCCTCCAGCATCCTCGGCGTCGCCACCGGCTACATGGCCGCCAAGCAGCTGTTCGCGGCGAGTGAAACCGGCGTGTTCGCCGCGCTCGCGGACGGACCCGCCACGGCGACCGAGATCGCCGGACGGGCCGGGCTGCCCGAGCGCACCGCCCGCATCCTCGCCGACACCATGGCCGCCCTCGGCCTGCTGACCCGCGAGGACGGCCGCTACGCCAACACCCCGGCCACCGCCGCGTACCTCGCCGGGGACACCGGCGGCATCGACCTGCGGCCCTTCCTGGCCTTCCTCGACGCCATCAGCTACCCGCACTGGCTCGGGTTCGCCGCCACCACGCGCAGCGACAAGCCCCAGCAGCTCGACATGGCCGGCGAGCGGATGCAGACGTTCATGACCGGTGTCATGACCTACAACGCGCTGCACGCGCGGATGCTCGCGGGGAACTTCGACTTCACCCCCTACTCGCGCATCCTCGACTTCGGCGGCCTGTCCGGCTCGTTCCTCATCGAGGCGCTGAAGGCCGCCGACAAGGCGCACGGTACCTTCCTCGGCCCCGCCGACTTCACCGGTTTCGCCACCTCCGCCTTCGACGAGGCCGGCCTCGGCGACCGCACCGCCGTCGTCGAAGCCGACCCGCTGACCGGCGACCTGCCGGACGGGTTCGACTGCATCCTGATGGAACACGTCGTGCACCGCTTCGACGCCGAGCAGAACAAGACCCTCATCGAGCGGGCCCGCCAGGCCGCCGCGCCCGGCGCCAAGCTCGTCCTGCTCGACTTCTTCCTCGACGAGGACCCGGAGCAGCGCCTCATCGACGCCCTCCACGCCGGTGAGTACCTCGTCATCGACGGCACCGTCGTCTACCCCGAGGCCGAGGTCCGCGGCTGGCTGACCGCCGCCGGCTGGGAGCCGGTCGAGACCCGCGCCCTCCCCGGCAGCCCGCGCATCATCATCGCGGAAGCCCGGTGAGCGGCCGGGTGAACGACGGCAGGGTCGTCCTCGTCACCGGTGGCGCCAGCGGCATCGGCCGCGCCATCGCCGCCGCGTTCGCGGCCGCGGGCGACCGTGTCGTCATCGCCGACCGCGACGCCGAGAGCGCCGCCAGGGTCGCCAAGGAGATCGACGCCGACTCCGTCACCATGGACATCACCGACGTGGACTCGGTCACCACCGGAGTCGCCCACGTCGCCGAGACCGTCGGCCCCATCGAGATCCTCGTCAACAACGCGGGTCTCGTCGCCGGCGGCGGTCCCCTGGCGTCCCTGCCGATGGAGATCTTCGACACGGTCGTCGCCGTCAACCTGCGCGGCACCTTCACCGTCACCCAGGCGGTCGCCACCCAGATGATCGAGCGCGGCACCAAGGGCCGCATCGTCAACATCAGCTCCATCGGAGCCCGCCAGCCCACCGCCGGTCTCGGCCACTACGAGGCCACCAAGGCGGCCGTGGACGCCCTCACCCGCACCGCCGCGCTCGAACTCGCGGGCAACGGCATCCGGGTCAACGGCGTCGCGCCCGGCCCCGTCCACACCCCGATGACGGCCGGGCTCATGGACGTCCCCGAGGCCCGCGCGGCCTGGGAGTCCCGGATCCCGCTGAGCAAGATCGCCACCACGGACGACATCGCCCCGCTGGTGCTGTTTCTCGCCTCCGACCAGGCGAACCACATCACCGGCGCCATCATCCAGGTGGACGGCGGACAACTGCTGACGTGATCTGCCAGGGGGGCGACCCCCCTGGGACCCCGTCGCGTCGCGACGCGGGCGATCCTCACGCCGCCCGTGCGGTTGTCGTGCCCGTGCGGGTGTGCGTGGCATCGCTGCTTTCGCCTGCGTCGACGGTTCGCGCGGTGTCCGGCGCCCCAGCGCCGGACACCGCGCGAACCGTGACCCGGCCTCGGGTTACCACCTCGGGATCGGGGTTGGGAGTACCACCTCGGGGTCCGGGGTCGTGGCCTCGGGATCTGGGGTTCTGAGCGGTTGAGCAAGAGAGACAGACGAACGCGCCGTCCCTGTCGGGGCGGCGCGTTCGGGGTTCTGGTCGGTTATTTGTGGGGGACGGCGCTGTGGAGGGCGTGGGCGGTGGCGTTCTTGTGGGCGCAGGCCACGCGTTCGATCTCGGCGGGGTCGGCGCCCTGGGCGATGAGTTCGAGGATTCCCTCGTGCTCGACCACCGAGCGGCGGGCGCGGCCGGGAACGTAGGTGAAGGTGGAGCGGCGCATGTGGTCCAGGCGCGTCCACTCCGCCTCCAGCAGTGCCCGCAGGTGCGCGTCCGGGCAGTGCTCGTAGATCGAGAAGTGGAACTCGCGGTTCAGCGCGGTGAACGCGGTCGGATCGAACTCCTCCAGCGCCTCCACCATACGGTCGTTGATCTTGCGGGAGCGCTCCAGCTCCGTGGCCGTCATGAGCGGCGCGGAGATGGCGGTGGCGTAGCCCTCAAGTCTGGCGAGGATCTGCAGCGTGTGCTCCACCTGCTCGGCCTCGAACACCGCGACGCGGGCGCCGACGTTGCGCACCACCTCGACGAGACCGTCGGACTGCAGGCGGCGCAACGCCTCGCGCAGGGGGATGGTGCTGACCCCCGTCTCCTGCGCGAGCTGGTTGATGACCAGCCGGTAGCCGGGCACGTAGGTGCCGTCAAGGATGCGCGAGCGCAGCAGGTCGTAGCAGAACTCTGCCTTGCTCTCCTTGGGCTGTTCCTGCTTCTTCGCGGGACTCACCCGGTTCTCCTCATCGTCGCCCCGCACCCCCGGGTCGTGTTCGCCGGCCTGGTCACCGTGACAACGCGTGCACGACGGCGTCGCGGAACGGCGCCCCGCCCAGCACCTCGTGATGAGCGCCGGGCACGGTGACCAGTTCGGCCTTGCCGATCTCCTCGGCGAGGCCGTTGATTCCTCGTGTCAGCTCATCATTGTCGCCCACGACGAAGACCGGAAGGGTCTCGGCCTTCCAAGCACCGCCCGAGAAGGGCGTCGAGCGCAGTCCCTCGACGCACAGGGCGAGTGCGGGGGCGCGGTCGCCGAAGTTCTTGATCATGCCGGCGATCATGCCGGTGAAGGGGTCGGCGGGCTCGGCGCCGTCCCGGACGGCGGCGTGCAGGGCGTCGATGTCGACGGCGGAGAAGGGCTCGACGGGGCTCAGCCCACCGAGTACGGTGCGTTCCACCCGGCCGGGCGCAGCCGCGGGAAGCTCCCATATGATCCTGGACCCGAGGGAGTAGCCCGCGGCGTCGAACGAGGTGATCCCGGCCCGGTCCAGGGCCGCGACGAGATCGGCGGCGATGGCCGGTGCGGTGACCTCCGCCGCCGTGGCGGGCGCCGGGCTGCGGCCGTGGCCGGGCAGGTCCGGGACCACGACGGTCCGGCCCGCCGCGGTGAGGGCCTCGGCGATGCCGGTGTCGACCCAGTCGGTCGTCCCGTCCGAGCAGAAGCCGTGTACGAGCAGCACGGGCGGCGCGTCCACCGGACTGGCGGACGTGAACGTGCGAACGGCGAGGTCGCGCATCCGTCAAACACCTCCTAGAGGATTTCGCATACGATTTGCGATCATACTGCACGGGAACTTCGGGTCCCGCTCGGACGTGTTCGGTCGAGTTGGAACGATCAAAGAGGCGCCCTCGTCATCGTGCATGACTTCATATACGATTTCTCCGGAACCTCTTCCGTACCGTCAGGAGCTCCGCAGTGCCGCACCCCCTGGGCGACCGGCCCTCGAAGATCATCGCAGTGCATCTGAACTTCCCGTCCCGCGCCAAGGAGCGCGGACGGATTCCCGGTCACCCCTCCTACTTCCTCAAGCCGTCGTCCTCGCTCGCCGGGACCGGCGACCCCCTGACCCGCCCGGCCGGCTGTGAGCTGATGACCTTCGAGGGCGAGATCGCCCTGGTCATCGGGCGCCGCGCGCACCGGGTCTCCCCCGAGGAGGCATGGGAGCACGTCGGCTGGGTGACGGCCGCCAACGACGCGGGCGTCCACGACATGAAGTGGGCCGACCGCGGCTCCAACCTGCGGTCCAAGGGTGCCGACGGGTACACCCCCGTCGGCCCGCGGCTGCTGGACGCCCGCGGGATCGACCCCCGCGGGCTGCGGATCCGCACCTGGGTGAACGGCGAGGTCGTCCAGGACGACACGAGCGACACCCTGCTGTTCCCCTTCGCGACGCTGGTCGCCGACCTGTCCCGGATGGTCACCCTCGAGGCCGGTGACGTCATCCTCACCGGGACCCCCGCCGGCGCGTCGGTGGCCCGTCCCGGCGACACCGTCGAGGTCGAGGTGACCGCCGGATCGCAGACCACCGGAAGGCTGTCCAACACGATCGTGGAGGGCGGTCCGCTCGACGACTGGGGCGCGATGCCCCGTGTCGACGACGCGGCGCGCGCGGACGCCTGGGGCTCGCGACATGTGACGAAGCCCACTCTCGACGAGGCACTCGCGGCGGCGCTGCGCGGGCTGTCGACCGCCACGCTCAGCTCCCAGATGCGCAAGCGCGGCCTCCAGCACATGTCCATCGACGGCGTGCACCCGGCCGGGGGCGACGACGTGAAGATGGTCGGCACCGCGCACACGCTGCGCTACCTGCCGCTCCGCGAGGACCTGTTCGAACGGTACGGCGGCGGCATGAACGCGCAGAAGCGCGCGATCGAGGAGCTGCGTCCCGGACAGGTGCTGGTGATGGACGCCCGCCGCGACACCAGCGCCGGAACGCTCGGCGACATCCTCGCCCTGCGCGCCCAGAAACGCGGCGCCGCGGGCGTCGTCACCGACGGCGGGCTCCGCGACAGCGCCACCGTCGGCGGCATGGACCTGCCCGTCTTCCACGCGGGCGCCCACCCGGCCGTGCTCGGCCGCCGCCATGTGCCCTGGGACACCGGGCTGCCGATCGCCTGCGGCGGCGCCCTCGTCCAACCCGGAGACATCCTGGTCGGCGACGCCGACGGCGTCGTCGTCATTCCGCCCGACATCGCCGAGAGCCTGGTCGCCGACTCCGTCGAGCAGGAGACGCAGGAGCGATTCATCACCGAGCACGTCGCCGCCGGGGAGTCCGTCGACGGCCTGTACCCGCTCGGCCCCCGCTGGCGGGACGCCTACGAGACCTGGCGCCGCGAGAACCACCACTGAGGAGCAGACGTTGAAGTTCCGTACCGACCCGGCCACGATCCGCGGATCCATCGCGCCCGTCGTCACGCCGTTCACCGCCGAGGGCGCCGTCGACCATGACGCGCTGCGCGGCCTGATCCGCTGGCAGCTGGAGTCCGGCTCGCACGGGATCTCGTTCGGCGGTTCCACCGGCGAGCCGAGCAGCCAGACCACCGCCGAGCGCATCGCCGCCATCCGGACCGCCGCGGACGAGGTCGCCGACCGCGTCCCGTTCCTGCCCGGCACCGGCTCCACGAAGCTGGACGAGACCCTGGAGATCACCGCGGCCGCCCGGGACGCCGGCGCCGACGCCGCCCTGGTCATCACCCCGTACTACGCGCGGCCCACCCAGGAAGCCCTCTACACCTGGTACGCGACCATCGCCCGCGAGTTCCCCGACCTTCCGCTCGTGATCTACAACGTGCCGTCCCGCACCTGCGTCGACATCGCGCCCGAGACGGTCCGGCGGCTGTTCACCGACTTCGACAACGTCGTCGGGATCAAGGAGACCACCAAGGACTTCGAGCACTTCTCCCGCGTCCTGCACGCCTGCGGCCCCGAGCTGCTCGTGTGGTCCGGGATCGAGCTGCTGTGCCTGCCCCTGCTCGCGCTCGGCGGCACCGGCTTCATCAGCGCCGTCGCCAACCTCGCTCCGAACGCCGTCGCCCGGATGTACGAGCTGTGGACGGCCGGCGACCACGACGCCGCCCGCGAGCTGCACTACCGCCTGCACCCCCTCGTCGACCTGCTGTTCGTCGAGACCAACCCGGCACCCGCCAAGTGGGTGCTGGAGCAGCAGGGCCGGATCCCGTCCGGGTACGTCCGGCCGCCGCTGACCACGCCGACCGCCGAAGGCCAGAAGCGCATCCGCGCGCTGCTCGACCAGGGCGGCGACCTCACCGCGGGGATCTGAGCCCGATCCCGCCCAGCGCCGTCCCCCAACGAACCGGAAGAGATCACGATGCCCCTCCCCTCCAGCCCCGCCCGCCCTGACGGTCTGCCGGAGCGCATCCGGCACTGGATCGGCGGCGAGTTCACCGACAGCGCCGACGGCTCCGTCTTCGACGTCGTCGACCCCGTCTCCAACACTCCCTACACCACCGCCGCCGCGGGCGGCCCCGCCGACATCGACCGCGCCGTGGCCGCGGCCCGCGCGGCGTTCCCCGCCTGGGCGGGCCTCGGCAACCGTGAGCGCGCCAACATCCTCAACCGCGTCGCCGACGCCGTCGAGGCCCGCGAGGACCGGCTCTCGGCGTTCGAGTCGTTCGACTCCGGGCTGCCGATCACCCAGGCGCGCGGTCAGGCCCGCCGCGCCGCCGAGAACTTCCGCTACTTCGCCGACGTGATCGTCGCGCTCGGCGAGGAGTCCTTCCGCGTCGGTGAGCAGCAGCTCAACTACGTGGTGCGGACGCCCGCCGGGGTCGCCGGGCTGATCACCCCGTGGAACACCCCGTTCATGCTGGAGAGCTGGAAGCTCGCCCCCGCGATCGCGTCCGGCTGCACGCTGGTGCTCAAGCCCGCCGAGTGGACGCCGCTGTCGGCCAACCTGTGGCCGGAGATCTTCGCCGAGGCCGGGGTGCCCGCCGGGGTCGTCAACATCGTGCACGGCATCGGCGAGGAGGCGGGCCAGGCCCTGGTCGACCACCCGGACGTCCCGCTGCTGTCGTTCACCGGCTCCACCGACACCGGACGCCACATCATGCGGTGCTCCGCCGAGGGTCTGAAGACGCTGTCGATGGAACTCGGCGGCAAGTCGCCCGTCGTGGTGTTCGCCGACGCCGACCTCGACGCGGCCCTCGACTCGGTCCTGTTCGGCGTGTTCTCGCTGAACGGCGAGCGCTGCACGGCCGGTTCCCGCGTCCTCGTGGAGCGGCCCGTCTACGAGGAGTTCACCCGGCGTCTCGCCGAACGCGCCGAGCGGGTCAAGGTCGGGCCGCCGTCCGACCCCGCCACCGAGGTCGGCGCGCTCGTGCACCCCGAGCACTACGCGCGCGTCCTGGAGTACGTGGAGATCGGACAGCGGGAGGCCAAGCTCGTCGCGGGCGGCGTCCGTCCCGCGCACCTGCCCGAGGGCAACTACCTGCAGCCGACCGTGTTCACCGACGTCTCCCGCGACGCCCGGATCTTCCAGGAGGAGATCTTCGGCCCGGTGGTGGCGGTGTCGCCGTTCGACGACGAGGCCGAGGCGATCGAGCTGGCCAACGCCACCCGCTACGGCCTCGCCGGCTATGTGTGGACCAACGACCTGCGCCGCGGTCACCGGATCGCGCACGCCGTCGCCTCGGGTATGGTCTGGATCAACTCCCACAACGTCCGTGACCTGCGCACCCCCTTCGGTGGCATGAAGGACTCGGGCGTCGGCCGGGAGGGCGGTGCGCACAGCATCGACTTCTTCACCGAGTCCAAGATCGTTCACGTCATGCTCGGCGAGGTGCACACGCCCCGCTTCGGCGCACAGGAGAAGGAATGAGCACAGCCCCCGACGTCATCCGCTCCGCGTACGCGCAGCTGGTCGTCACGGACCTGGGCGCGGCCCGCTGGTTCTGGGTCGACATGCTCGGTCTGCACGTCCAGCACGAGACGCCGGACGCCCTGTACCTGCGCGGTACCGACGAACTGACCCATCATTCGCTGGTGCTACGGACCGGGCCGATCGCCGCCCTGGACCATCTCGCCTACCGGGTCCGCACCCCCGAGGACGTCGACCACGCCGAACGGTTCTTCACCGAGCTCGGCCGTCCCGTCCGCCGCGTCCCCGCCGGGGAGGGCACCTACGGCGTGGGCGACGCCCTGCGCACCGTGGACCCGCTCGGCTTCACCGTGGAGTTCTTCCACGACATCGCCCGCGGCGAGCGCCTCATCCAGCGCTACGACCTGCACCGCGGCGCCCAGATCGCGCGGCTCGACCACTTCAACGTCTGCACGCCCGACATCCCGGCGGCCTACGAGTACTACAAGTCGCTCGGGTTCGGCTGCTCGGAGACCATCGAGGGCGACGAGCACGAGCTGTACGCGGCGTGGATGTTCCGGAAGCAGACCGTCCACGACGTCGCCTTCACCGGCGGCGCCGGGCCGCGCCTGCACCACCTCGGGGTGGCGACGCACGAGTCCCACCAGGTGCTGCGGACCGCCGACATCTTCGGGTCGCTGGGCAAGGAGCACCACATCGAGCGCGGGCCCGGACGGCACGGCGTCTCCAACGCCTTCTACGTCTACCTCCGTGACCCGGACGGGCACCGTGTCGAGGTCTACACCTCCGACTACTACACCGGCGACCCCGACCACGAGACGTACCGGTGGAACGTCCATGACGACCGCCGCCGCGACTTCTGGGGCAACGCGGTCATCGAGTCCTGGTACAAGGAGGCCAGCCCCGTCCTCGACCTCGACGGCCAGGTCCAGCCGATCTCCGAGGCGGAGCTGGACGAGTCGGCCGTCCAGGTCGGCGCGGACGGCCTGGGCATCGTCAAGCCGTCCTAGCCCTTTCTAGCCGGGGCCGTCCTGCTCGTCGGGCAGGAGCGGCACCGACGGACCCTGGTCACGGCCGAGGAGCACGGCGCGGGTGATGGCGTTCGCACCGAACCGGTCGCGGACGCCGTCGACCGCGCCGTCCAGCTCCCGGGCCGCCGCCGACGTCCGGTCCAGCGGCAGCGCGAGCTGGACGGCCCGGTCGTCGCGGAGGTGGCCGAGCGAGACGCCGATCAGGGTCAGGCCCCGGCTCTCGACCAGCGGCGCGGCCGCCGCGAGCAGGCCCCGGGCGGCGTCGAGGATCACCGGGGTCTCCGCGGTCGCGTGCGGCAGGGTGTGCGAGCGGGTGGCGCGCGCGAAGTCGGCGAACCGCAGCCGGAGCGTGACCGTCCGGCACACCCGCCGCGCTCGGCGCAGCCGCCCGCCGAGCCGGTCGACGAGCCCGATCAGCAGGACGTCCAACTCCCCCGGCGTGCGCGGGCGGCGGCCGAGGGCCCGCTGCGCGCCCATCGACCGGCGCCGCGCCCCGCTCCGCACGGAACGCGGGTCACGGCCCGCCGCCAGGGCGCGCAGGTGACGGCCCGCACCGGGGCCGAGCATTGACACCAGCGCCGCCTCCGGCATGTCGGCCACGTCCCCGACGGTCGTGACACCGAAGCGGGCGAGCTTGTCCGCGGTGACCCGCCCGACCCCCCACAGCCGCCGCACCGGCAGCGGGCGCAGGAACTCCCGTTCCCCGTCCGGCGGCACCACCAGAAGACCGTCGGGCTTGGCCACCGCGCTCGCCACCTTCGCGAGGAACTTGGTGCGCGCCACCCCGACCGTGATCGGCAGCCCGACCTCCTCGGCGATCTCCCGGCGCAGCCGCACGGCGACGTCCACGGCGGGACGGCCGAGACCGTCCACGTCCAGGAACGCCTCGTCGATCGACAGGCCCTCCACCAGCGGCGTCGTGGCACGGAACACCGCGAACACCGCCCGGCTCGCCTCGGCGTAGGCGCTCATGCGCGGCGGGACGACGACCGCGCCGGGGCACAGCCGCCGCGCCTGCCCGCCGCTCATCGCGGTGCGCACGCCGTGGGCCTTGGCCTCGTAGCTCGCCGCCAGCACCACCCCGCCACCGACGATCACCGGTCGCCCCCGCAGCCCGGGATCGTCGCGCTGCTCGACCGACGCGTAGAAGGAGTCCAGGTCGGCGTGCAGGATCGTGGCCCGACCCGACCTGAAACCCGACACGAACATATGTTCGCATACGCCGGTTCTCAGGGAGCGGCGAGGGCCTCGGTCGGGGCCAGGCGGCTCGCGCGGACGGCGGGACACAGTCCGTCCCCACCGTCCGGTGATCCGGCCCTCGCTCGTCGTGCCCAACACCGGGCCGGTCGTTCCCGCCTACGACGTTGACACGGCCTTCGAGCCGTTCCGCGGGCTCGGCACCGATCGGGTGCGGTCGGACCGCGGCTGCGGGCTCGGCCTGTCGATCGTCCGGGCCACGGCGACCGCGCACGGGCGGGGCGGTCACCGCGCGGCCGCGTCCCATCGGCGGGCTCGACGTCACCGTCCGGCTTCCGGGTCGCGCGTCGGGCTAGCCGCCGTGGCCCGCCTCGGCGACGCGGACGTTCGGGGTGTGCAGCCGGATCGTCGTGCCGTCCCGTCCGGGCCGCACGTCCAGGTGGTCGCAGATCTGCCGGGCGAGCCAGAGCCCGTCGCCCGGCCGCGGGTCGAGCGTCGGCGGGTGCAGGCCGATGAACGGGTCGAGGGACGTGGTCGCGGGCAGATGGATGTCGCAGACCACCTCCCCGGGCCGCGCCCACAGCGCGACGCTGGGCAGCGCCTCGCCGTCCGCCCCGGTGAGCAGCTCACTGACCGCCGCCGCGAAGATCATGAGCTGTTCGCCGGCGAGGCCGAGCATCGCGGACTCCATGACGATGGCGTGCCGCATGCGGCTGAGGTCACCGGTGAAGGTGAGGGTGACGGCGTCGCCGGGACGGTCCCGCAGCGGCGTCTCCCGGCCGCGGACGAACGAGACGGGCTCCACGTAGCCGGAACTCGCGGACACCTCGGTCCCGTCGACCATGTGCGGATGTGTGCGGTGCGCGTTGCGGACGATCTCCGGCTCGACGGTACGGGCGTCGTAGGGGCAGATCATGTGGATGCCGGTGTCGGCGAGCACGGCGTTGAGGGCGGACTCCATGCACTCCCACGCCTCGATCTGCCGCGCGGACCGTCCGGCCCACACGGGTTCGGCGAGGATCCGGACCCGGGCGGCGCGGGGATGCCGGTGCCGCCAGCCGAGGAACCCGGCGACCCGCTGCGGTGGGCGGCGGCCGAAGAACGCGGTCTCGGCGTAGTCGACGTGCCGGGCGTGCCGTCCGAGGGCCGCCCGCACCAGGTCGAGGTTGGCGGGTGTGGTGGTGACCAGCACCGGCTCGTCACGGCGCAGCCCCTCGTCGACGAACGGCACGACCATCCGCAGGAACTCCTCGTCGCCCGCGTACACGCAGCCATGGTGGACGAACGCCGAACGCTTCACCCCCGGCCCCCCTCTTCCAGCACGAGCCGCCCGGCCCACCCGAAGTGCCGCACCACGGCCCTGACCACCGGGCCGGGCGCGTGCAGGACGAGCCGGTGACCGTCCGGCATCGCCGCCGCGACCCGCACCAGCAGCCGGACGGCCGCCACATCGGCGTGCCGCAGTTCCCGCAGGTCCAGGTGCAGGTCGTGGCCGTCCAGCGGCGCCGTCTCCAGCGCCCGTGCCAGCACCCCGAGGTTCGAGTCGTCGAGTTCGCCGACCAGGCGCAGCCCGGCCGGGCCGTGGACGGGCAGCACGCACAGCCGCGGACCGCGCGTCAGCACCGGTCCGGCCTCCAGCACCAGCGCGTGCCGGCGTTCCAGGGCCCGCAGGCGCGGGCCGGGAAGGCGGGCACGGTCGCCATGGCAGATGATCGCCGGAGGGCGGGGCAGCGCGGGCAGCGCGGCGAGCGGGCAGCCGCCGGCCGGCCCGTTCCCCTCCCCCGGCGCCCGTCCGCGCGCCGGGACGTCGGGAGGCTCTTGGAGGACGTCGGCCAGTTCCACGCACAGGCGCAGGCCCCGCAGCCCCAGCCGGGCGGCGTGGACGATCTCCTGCTCCAGGACCTCGGTGAGGCGGCGTACGTCCAGCCGTCCAGCGGCGAACCCCGCGTCGCGCGGGGCGATGACCGTCGCCTGTCCGCCCTCGGCGGGGGCGTCGCCGGGGCGGCCGCGCCGGGCACCGGCATGGACGAACACCACGCGCTCGCCGCGTTCCGCGGCGGCGAGCACCTGCGCCGCACGCAGTTCGCGCCGCTCGTCCTCCCCCGCGTAGCGGATCCAGGCGTGGTCGCCCCGCGCGACCCCGAGGACGGTGGTCAGGGGCTCTGACATGGCCCACCCGGCGTCGGCGAGGAGAGGCGCGTCACGGCATCCGCCCCTTCCCCCGCGCACGGAACCCTTCCGGTTACCCCAAGGATTCTATTGAACACGTTGAGTATCAAGCGGAACAGCGGAACTCGCCGCGCCGGCACTGAAATCGGGCTCGGTCTGCGGGTAGCGTCTCGTCAATGACCAGCGCGCACCTGCTCACCGACGCGTTCGACCGGATCCGGGAAGAGGTCCACAGCGCCGTAGACGGGCTCACCCCCAGGCAGCTCGCCTACCGCGCCGACGAGGCGGCGAACACGATCGCCTGGCTCGTCTGGCATCTCACCCGCGTCCAGGACGACCACATCGCCGCCGTCGCGGGCGTCCCGCAGGCGTGGACGGACGACGGTTGGGCCGGACGGTTCGGCCTGCCGTTCGACCCGTCCGACACCGGTTACGGCCACACCGTCGACGAGGTCGCCTCGGTGCGGGTGGAGTCGGCGGACCTGCTGACCGGCTACCACGACACCGTGCACGCCAGGACGGTCGGGTACGTCGGCACGCTCGGGGACGCCGATCTGGGCCGTGTCGTGGACCGCTCCTGGGACCCGCCGGTCACGCTGGGCGTCCGGCTGGTCAGTGTCGTCTCCGACGACCTTCAGCACGTCGGGCAGGCGGCGTTCATCCGCGGTCTCGTCCAGCGCGCCCGATGACCGCGCCGTCGGCGAGCAGCCGCGACCATACGGGCCCGATGTGCTCCAGGTCGTGGGCGCGCGCCGACCGGACGGCCCGCTCACCGAGCCGGTCGCGCAACTCGGGTTTCGTGATCAGCTCGCGGAGGGCGGTGGTGAGCGCGTCGGTGTCGCCCGCCGGGACGAGCAGCCCGTCCTCCCCGTGGGTGATCAGCTCGGCGGGGCCGTGCGGGCAGTCGAACGACACCACCGCAAGGCCCATCCCCATCGCCTCGATGATCACCATCGGCATGCCCTCGCGGCGGGACGACAGCGCGTAGATCGAGGCGCGGGCCATCTCACCGTGCAGGTCACGGGTGACGGGACGCAGTTCGACCCGTCCGGTGAGGCCGAGCTCGTCGATCAGTGCGAGCAGCCCGTCGCGGCGTACTCCCCGGCCGAAGATCCGCAGGGTCCAGTCGGGTTGCTCGGCGGCGATCGGCGCGAAGGCGCGGATGAGCGTGTCGAAGCCCTTGGTGGCGACGAGCCGTCCGGCGGCCAGCACGACCCTGTCCTCGCGCCGGGACGGCGGACAGGGCAGCGGCGGCGCGGCGTTCGGGATGCGCACGATGCGGACGCCGGATCCGGCGAGGACCTTCTCGTATCCGTCGCGGGCGGCCTCGGTGAGGACGGCGAGGACGGTCAGCCGCCGGTACCTTCGGACGACCTGGCGGTACAGCGCGGGCTGGTAGGACTCCAGGCTCATGTGGTCCTGCCCGATCGTGACGACGCCGCGGGGCGCGAGCTCGGCCGCCAGCAGGACGAGCGACGGCCGGGTGCCGATGACGACGTCGGCGGGCGACCGGTACAGGGCGCGCAGGAGACACACGTCCGACCAGAGGCTCATGAGCCGGAAGGACGCCTCGTCCACCGGGGTCAGAACGCTCGGCAACCGGGCCAGGAGCCGCGCCACGGCGCTCTTCGGCGCGAACCGGTCGTCGGCGTACGTCACCCGCGCGTCGCGGGGAATCGCGAAGAACGGGCGCCTGCTCCTCCGCAACGCGCTGACGATCTCGATGTCGTGGTCGCGGGCGAGATGGCCGCACAGGTTCAACACGGTGCGGATCGTCCCTCCGGTCCCGTGCGCGTTCTGCAGCAGGACGCGGACGCGGAGCCGTTCACCCGGTCGCGGCGCACGTCTCCAACGCAGCGGGCGCAGGGCCCACAGCGTCACGCGGCGCACGGCGCGGTGCGCGCCGCGCCGCACACGGCGCCGCAGCCCGGGCGGACGGCGCCCAGGCGACGGCGGTAACGGTTCGTGCGTCGATTCGTTCACCGGGTCCCCCAAGGTTGGTGGCGGGCGTGCCCGCCATCTTCCCACCGAGGGGCCCGGTCAACTCATCCCGTGGTCACGGATCGGTCGAGGGCGCTTCCCTTGACCCACTGGTTCCAGGTCATCTGGTAGTAGCTCCACCCGTTCATCGGGTCGAGCCTGCGCTTGGTGCCGGTGACGATCACCGGGTCGCCACGGTAGGACCAGTTGTAGAACCAGCGGGCGTCCTTGGGCGGCGAGTTGAGGCAGCCGTGGCTGACGTTCTGGCGGCCCTGCGCCCACATGGTGGCGGCCATCGAGTGGACGTACTCGCCGGTGTCGGAGATCCGCACCGCGTGCGGGATCACCTCCCGGTAGCCGCCGTTCTTCTTGTCCTTCGGGTCGACGCCCATCCACTCCGACGTCATGATCGCCGGATTCTCCTTGCCCATGGTGAGGTGGATGCCGCTGGTGGTGAGGTAGGTGTCGACGCCGTTGACGACCCGGCCGCCCTTGCCCGCGCTGATGGGCCAACTGCGGACCTTGGTGCCGTTCTTCATGGCGACCGCCCGCTTCGTCTTGGTGCTGACGCGGAGGATGTGCTCGTCGCCGATGCGGAACCTGCGGTTGTAGTCGGCCGTGCCGTAGGTCTTCTTGCCCGCCAGCACGCCGGCCAGCTTCGCCGAGAACGTGACCTCCTGGTTGGGCTGCCAGTACTCGCCGTTCTTCGTCCGGAAGATCACCGTGGTGTCGTTGACCCAGTGCCAGGCGCCGGTTGCGGGCTTGGTGGACTTGACGACCAGGGCCTTCTCGACGGTCTTCTTGTCGGCCACGCCCCGGTTGAACACCACCCGGATCGGCATGCCGACCCCGACCTTCTCGTTCTTGCTCGGCGTGATGTCGATGATGCCGAGCGTCTTCGGCGCCTTGAGCGTGGCGAAGGTGGCGCTGACCGTCGCCGTCTTGCCCTTGGGGTTCGTGGCGACGGCGGTCACCTGGTACTTGGCGCCGGGACGCAGCGTCCGCGACTTCCAACTGGTCTTGTCTGCCGCCATCTCGCCGTCGACGGGCTTGCCCTTGAGCGTGACGGCGACCTGCTGGAGCGTGCCGCCCGCCGCGGTGACGACGACACCGTCCTCCGGCTTGGCCTTGGTGTTGCCGTTGCCCGGACTGATCGTCACCTGAGGGAGCGCCGCGTCGGCCTTCTCGCCGACGGTGACGCCGCCCTCCTTCTCTCCTCCGCTGCAGGCCGTCGTGAGCAGCAGTACGACACCGGCCATCCCCGCACTCGCCCGAACACCTGCGGAAACCCTCCGCTGCACTACGACCTCCCGAACCTGCCGTCTATCAGGGAGACATTAGCGACAAAATTCAAGGATCATGTCATGACCCGGGCTTTTGACGGGTGTCCGAGATCAAAGCGTTGCAAGAGGTGCTGGTGGGACGAAGGTTCATCGCAGTGCGCTACCCTGCCGCCACTCATCGTAGGAGAGCTGCCAGAAGCCCCAGCCGTTGTCCGGCTCGACCTGCCGGTCGGTGCCGGTCAGCTTGATGACGTCGCCGCGCTGCATGATGTCGTAGAACCACTTCGCGTTGGCGGGGCTGACGTTGAGGCAGCCGTGGCTGACGTTCGCCGACCCCTGCGAGCCGACCGACCAGGGCGCCGAGTGCACGTACTCGCCGCTGTTGGAGAAACGGACCGCGTAGTTGACGACCTGCTTGTAGTAGCCCGGGTCGCCCGGCTTCCGGCCGGGGGACGTCATCGTGACGGGGTTGCCCTTCTCCATCAGCAGGTGGACGCCGCTGGTGGTGGTGTACTCGCGGGTCTGCCCGTTGCCCGCGCTGAACGGGACGGTGCGCAGCTTCTTGCCGTCCCGCGTCACGGTCATGTGGTGCCCGTCGATGGCACCGGTGGTGATCTGCGCGGCGCCGATGGTGAGGGTGGCCTGCTCGTCCTCGGCCCCGTACACTCCGCCGCCCGCGTTCACGCCCGCCAGGCTCGCGTGGAACCGGACGGTCTGGTGCGGCTGCCAGTACGTCTTCGTCCGGTAGACGACCTGGTCGGCGGAGACCCACCGCCACGCGCCCTCGACCGGCTTGTCCGGCGTGACGCGCAGGGACCGCTCCACGGCGGCCTTGTCACTGACCGGACGGTCGAACCGGACGATGATCGGCATGCCGATCCCGACCTTCTCCCCCTTGACGTTCGGGGTGACGTCGACGATCGACAGCGTCTTGTCCGCCTTGAGCGTGGTGAACGAGCTCGTCACGGTGCGGGTCTTGCCGTCGTCGCGGGCCTGCGCCGTGACGGTGTAGGACGTTCCGGGCGTCAGCGTCCGGGTGGAGCGCCACTTCCGACGGCCGCCGTCGAACGCCCCGGTGATGGTGGCGCCCTGGCCCTGCACGGTGACGTTCTGCAGCTTGCCGCCCGAGGTCTTGACCTCGATGGTCCCGTCCGGTCGGACCTGGGCGGTCCCGTTGGCCGGCGTGATCGTCACGGCGTCGGCCGCGTTGCCCGAGGCCAGCTTTCCCTCACCGCCGATCGTGCAGCCGGTCACGCCGCCGACCGCGAGCACCGCCGCCCCCGCGCCGCCGGTCAGCACCAGCCTGAAACGCCCATCGATCACAACAAACTCCCCCATAGCCCAAGGCTTCACCCCAAGCCGGTGAATCCAACTGTGAAAAGGAGACGCCACGACGGGACCGGAAGTTCGACCGGATCACCAGAAAAGTGCCGGTCAGGGCGTATCGATCACGTGACGTCGGTCACAAGGAGTTGGTCGGACGGCAAGCGATGACTGTCAGGCGGTGTTGGTCAGCTGGTGTCGGTCAGGCGGTGTCGGTCAGGCACCTGCGGGCTCGTGGTTCACGCGGCGCACCAGACGCTTGAAGCCCCACACCGAGACGGCCACGCCGATCGCGCCCAGCCCTGCGACGATGCCGGTGCGGACCCACAGGTACATGCCGATCGACTCGTTGAACAGCATCCACAGGCTCACGGCCACGTTCGTGAACAGGACCATCGACCACAGCAGCGAGATCCGCAGGAAGAACTGATGCACCCGCGCGTGCTTCAGGAACGCCTCGGGGATCGGCGCCATGTCCTTGGCCAGTTTCATGGCCAGGGGACGGCCGAGCGGCACCGAGGCGAGGAACGACAGGCTGACGATCAGCGTGCCGAGCGTCGGCTGCAGGAAGTAGACGACCGCGCTGTGCGTCGCGGCGGCCGTCACGGCCCTGACGGTCACACCGACCGCGGCCAGCAGCAGCATCCCCGAGACCGGGTGGCCCCGCACGAAGCGGTAGATGATGCCGCCGTACACCCAGGCGACGGCGGCGACGAGCGCGCCGTTCAGCCCGAGCAGGGTGAGCGCGGCGTAGAACACCGCGACGGGGGCGATGACCCCCTCGACGAACCGCGGGAACGCGTGCATCAGCAGCGCCGTCACCCGCGGCAGTTCGAACGCGTGGTGGCCGCCGCCCTGCGCCTCGGCGTCCGGTGCCGTCGGCGTGGGCGTCTCCACCGCCCCGGAGGGTGCGGCGGGAGTGGTCGCCGGTCGATCCATCGAGTGTTGCGCTCCCCGATCAGTGTGCCTGGACTCGGATGTGGTCACGATTCGCCCCACGGTACGTGATGAGCGGCACGCACATGTCCGTTTTCGTGTGATCCGGTCCGTGTGCCGTCGGTTCCCCCTTAGTTCGGATCCATGCGCCGACCCGTGCGGGCGGTGGCCGGAATCGGCCGGAGACGGGGCTGGTCACGGCTGTGATCCAGGCCTCGTCTTCGACGGTAGCGGGTGCCCCGCCCGGTTCTCCGGCGGGGCGGACGAAGCGTCGCGAGCCGCGGCGTAGATGGCCCTGAGGGTGACCGCGACCGACGGGCGACGCACGCTCGCGGCCCGGGTCACGGCGTAGACCTCCCGCGCCAGGTTGCACTCGGGGATGCGGCGGACGGCGACGTCCTGGTCACCGGCGGTGAGCGCCAGCGCGGGCAACGCGGTGATGCCGATGCCGCGCGCCACCAGGCTCAGAATCGTGTGCAGGCCCTCGAACTCCCACGGGACGGGATGGGCCCCGCCGACGGTGTCCATCAGCCGTTCGAGGGCCTGCCGGGACGGTTCCCCCGGCGGCGCGGCCATCCACGCCTCGTCCCGGAGTTCTTTCAGGTCGACGGGCCGTTCGGGGTCCGCCAGCGGGTGCCCCGCCGGGACGACCAGCACCAGCGGGTCGCGGCGCAGGTGGAAGAACTCCAGGGCCGCGGGCGACTGCTCGGGGACCTTGCCCGTCCAGTCGTCGATCAGCGCGATGTCGACCTCGCCGTTCTGCACCTGCCGGATGCCGTCGCCCGGCCGGGTCTGGCGCAGGACGAAGGTCAGGTCCGGGTGCTCGCCGAGGCTCTCCGCCAGGGCGGGCGCGAAGGCGACGGCGGCCGTGGGGAACGCGGTCACGACGACCCGTCCCATCGGCGTGTCGGAGTGGGCCGACAGCTCCGCCTCGGCGGTCTCCACCAGCACGAGGATCTCCTCGGCGCGCTCGGCGAGACGGCGTCCGGCGTCGGTCAGCTCCGCGCTGCGGGCCGTGCGGTCCAGCAGCGGGACGCGGGACTCCCGTTCGAGGGCCGCCAGTTGCTGCGAGACGGCCGACGGGGTGTAGCCGAGGGCCGCGGCGGTCGCGGCGATGCTGCCGCGACGGGCGAATTCGGCGAGCAGCCGCAGGCGGCGCAACTCCAGCATCAGTCCACCTTACGGTCAGCATCGACGAGACTCGCTTGTAATGATGCTAAACGCGGGAAAGGATGATTGCGAGCCCGGCCGGGGCGCACAGGGGATTCCGGATTTTCACCACCGTTCATCGACGCCTGCCCGTTTCAGCATGCCCTTTGGAGCATTGATGCCAGCCCAGGAAGAGTCCACCCAGGAAGAGTCCGAACCCGTTCCGCTACCGTTCGCGCCGCGTCCCGTCGCGCTGTCGGCGACGCTCGCGGTGAACGAGGCGATCGCCCGCAAGCGCAGGGAGGGCGTCCGCGTCCTCCCGCTCGGCTTCGGGGAGGCGGGGATCCCCATCCACCCCGCCCTGACCCGGGAGCTCGGCGCGGCCGCGGGCCGCGGCGGCTACGGGCCGGTCGCCGGGTCGGCCGCGCTGCGCGCCGCCGCCGCCGGATACTGGTCGCGGCGCGGCCTGCCCACCGACCCGGCCGCGATCGTGGCGGGCCCCGGCAGCAAGCCGCTGCTTTACGCGTTGCTGACCTCCCTGGGCGGCGACGTGGTGGTGCCGACGCCGAGCTGGGTCACCTACGCGGCCCAGACGTCCCTGGTCGGCGCCGAGCCGATCCGCGTCGCCACCCCGCGCGGTGAGGGCGGGGTGCCGAGCCCGGCGCTGCTGGCCGACGCCGTGGTGCGGGCCCGCGCCCGGGGCCGGGACGTGCGGGCGGTGGTGGTGACGCTGCCCGACAACCCGACCGGGACGCTCGCGTCGGAGGACACCGTCCGGCGGGTGTGCGCCGTGGCGCGCGACCTCGGCCTGACGATCATCTCGGACGAGATCTACCGCGACCTGGTGCACGCGCCGGGACGCGCCCTGCCGAGCCCGGCCCGGTTCGCGCCGGAACGGACGGTCGTGACGACGGCGCTGAGCAAGAGCCTCGCGGCGGGCGGCTGGCGGCTCGGCGTGGCACGGCTGCCGGACGGGCCGTTCGGCGGCGCGCTGCGCGACAGCCTGCTGGGCGTGGCGAGCGAGATCTGGTCGAGCGCGCCCGCCCCGATGCAGCACGCCGCGGCGTACGCGTTCGCCGAACCGCCCGAACTCGTCGAGCACGTCGACCGGAGCAGGCGGCTGCACGCCGCCGTCACGAACGCGGTCGCGGACCGGTTCGCCGCGGCGGGCGCCCGCGTCACGCGACCGGAGGCGGCCTTCTACGTCTACCCCGACTTCGCCCCGATACGGGACGCGCTGGCCGCCGACCACGGCATCCGGACGGCCGCCGATCTCACGGGTCTTCTCCTGGACCGTTACGGAGTCGGTGTGCTGCCGGGCAGCTCGTTCGGGGACCCTCCTGCCGCGCTGCGGATGCGTGTGGCGCCGAGCCTCCTTTACGGCGAGGACGACGAGCAGCGCCTCGCGGCCCTGGCTTCGCCCGCCCCGGCGTCCCTGCCGTGGGTCGCGAGCGCCCTGGACCGGCTGAGCGACGTGCTCGCCGACCTGTCGGAGACCGTCACCGTCGGCGAGCCCGTTCCGGCATGACGCCGAATGGCACCCGAATTCGCGGAGGGTAAGGGAGTCGAACCCCTTCGAGTGTCACCTCGACGACAGTTTTCGAAACTGCTGCCTTACCGTTCGGCCAACCCTCCGAGGGCCGCGCGGCGGCCGTCCCGTCATGGGGCGGCCCGCCGCGCGTAACGCCGGTGGACCCGCAGGGAGTCGAACCCTGATCGCTTCCTTGCAAGGGAAGTGTGCTTCCGTTACACCACGAGCCCGTCGTCCGTGTTCAGCAGGGGCGGTAGGAGTCGAACCCACTTTCCGCCGGTTTTGGAGACCGGCCGCCTAACCGGTGGCTCGCCCCTTCGTGCTTTCCCGTTCGATTCGATGTGTTCAATGATGCGGACGTTCCCTCACGCGCACAAAGTGTTTTCTGGGTGAAGGCCCGGATGCGCACCGTCATCAGGTCGTGATCGACTTCGACGGGATCCGCACCCGACCCCATCGGCGCGTATAAGCGTGGTGTAAGGTCCAACGACGCGCGGGGCGAACGTCACGAATCCACCGAGGCAGGCCAAGAGACGTCAACACCCGCCAGACCCTGGTAAACCCGTAACAGGCACGAAGTCACGCAAGTGATGAAAGAAGGCGAGGGGGCCCGCCATGAGGCATGCACGGGACGGGGCTGCCGCGGCGATGAGCGCCGCCTCCAGAATCCTCGTCGCGCGCGGCAAGAACGAGCCGCAGGAGATGGAGAACCCCGACGTCACCTGGGGCCAGCGCGCCCGCGACGGCGTGTGGGTCCCGACCAGGGACGGGCAGCGGATCCACCTCGGCATCGACGTGGCCGCCGCCGACACCGTCGCGCAGGTCCTGCGGCCCAGCCTCCGGGTGTTCGTCGGCGTCGACGTCGACACCGACATCGTCGCGCAGACCACCGCCAGCGGCGTCCGGCTCCTGACGGTCATCCACGGCCCCGACGCCCCTTCGGAGTTCCGGTTCAACATCTCCCTCGCCGACGGGCTGGCGTTGGAGTCCATGCCGTCCGGCGGCTACGACGTCGTCCACCTCCGCTACGGCGCGACCGTCGGCCGCCTCTACAACCCCTGGGCCAGCGACTCGATGTTCCGCCAGGTGAAGGCCGACTACACCCTCGAGGGAACGGCCGTGACGATGCGCGTCCAACACTCCGACGCCTACTACCCGGTCGTCGCCGACCCCAACTACGAACGCTGACACGCGTACGCGCCGACACGGCGGATTCTCGTCATAAGGTTGTGCCACGGGCCGCGTCCCGGCCCCGGCGGTGCCGCCGGGCACACGATCGCCCCCGGGTCCCCGAGACTGGAGTCCCTGTGATCTTCACCCATGACACCGAGCACGCGCTCGCCGTCGTCGTCGACCTCATCAACACCGGCGCCGCGGCGTCCGGCACCGAGGAACTCGACGACCTGCCCGGCCTTCGGGCGTTCGTGGACCGCAACACGTTCAGCGACGTCGGCGACCTCACCGCAGCCGACCTCGACCGCGTCCTCGACCTGCGCGACCGGTTCCACGCCGTGTTCCGCTCCGGGGACGTCCCGTCCGCCGTCCAGCGCATCAACGACATCGTCGGCGAGGTCCGCACCACCCCGCACCTGACCGACCACGACGGCTACAACTGGCACGTCCACTTCTTCGCGCCCGGCGCGCCACTCGGCGAACACCTCGCCGCCGACTGCGGCATGGCCCTCGCCTACGTGATCGCCGCCGGCGAACTCGACCGCCTCCGCACCTGCGAGGCCCCCGACTGCTCCCGCGTCCTCGTCGACCTCTCCCGCAACCGCTGCCGCCGCTACTGCGACAGCCGCACCTGCGGCAACCGCATGCACGTAGCCGCCTACCGAGCAAGGCAGCGCTCTCTGTAATTTTGTATTTTTCTCCTCCTTCGGGCCCGGAGGGCCCTCCATCGTCGAAAAACACGTGCGATCGCTGGCATCGCTCCGACTCGCCTGAAGGCTCGCTGCGCGATCAGGTTCTCGCTGTGTTTATTGCAGTGCACTCCTCCTTCGGCCCTGGCGGGCCTCCATCGTCGTGAACTGCGGTGCGATCGCTGGCATCGCTCCGACTCGCCTAAGGCTCGCTGCGCGATCAGGTTCTCGCAAGCTCGAACCTGCCTTCGGACGCGATCGCGAATCCTGAGGTCGTTGGGGGTTGCTGCGCGGGCTGAGGTGAGCGGGCAAGGCCAGGTGCGGCTGTGTAGGTGGCACGGCACTCGTCCCACGGGCTTGGTTGCCCTTCAAAGGCGTGCACCGCGCGCGATCGCAGGCATCGCCCCGGCTCGCCCGGCGGCTCGGCGCGCGATCAGGTTCTCGCAGGGTCGAACCTGCCTTCGGATGTGATCGCACATCTTGAGGGCGTCACAGGCGGGCTGAGGCCACAGCCCATCTCGCTTCGCTCGTGCGTTAGGTCTGGTTAGCCTTCGACCGGTCGCAGCGATCGGGGTGGGGTTGTGGGGAGGTTAGGGCCGTTACGGCTTTCAGGGCGGTTCTTGCGGATCGGGGGTCGTGGACGCGGAAGACTCGGGCGCCCAGGGCGGCGGAGACGGCCAGGACGGCCAGGGTGCCTACGCCGCGTTTGTCCACGGGGCGGCCTAGGGTCTCGCCGATGAAGTCCTTGTTGGAGACCGCGACCAGGACCGGCCAGCCGGTGGCGGTCAGTTCGCCGAGTCTGCGGGTGATCTCCAGGGAATGGCGGGTGTTCTTGCCGAAGTCGTGGGCGGGGTCGATGAGGATCGCGTCCCGGCGGACTCCGAGGGCGGCGGCGCGCTCGGCCTCGGTCGTGACGTGGTCGATGACGTCGGCCACGACGTCGGTGTAGCCGACGCGGTGGGGGCGGGTGCGGGGGGCCAGGGCGCCGGCGTGCGAGCAGACGAGGCCGATGTCGTGGGCGGCGGCGACCTCCGCCAGGCGCGGGTCGGGGCCGCCCCAGGTGTCGTTCAGTAGGTCGGCGCCGGCCCGCGCGACGGCCTCGCCGACCTCCGCGCGCCAGGTGTCGACGCTGATCACGATGTCGGGGTGCCGGGCGCGGACGGCGGCGACCAGCTCGACGACGCGGCGGAGTTCCTCGGCGACGTCGACGTCCTCGCCGGGGCCCGCCTTCACGCCGCCGATGTCGACGATGTCGGCACCGGCCGCCACGGCGCGGTCGACGGCGCCGAGCGCGGCGTCGAAGCCGTAGGTGGCGCCCTTGTCGAAGAACGAGTCGGGCGTGCGGTTCACCACCGCCATGACCGCGTGCGGGCCGATCTCGCGGCCGTTCAGTCGCAGCGTCGACGATCTCATGAACGCCGCCCTCTCTCGTCAGCGTCCCGGCGGGGTCGCTAACCTCATAATTTCACGCCCGGTGCGGCGGCCCGTGGTGGACCCGCACCGGCCCCCGACTTCGGCCATGGAGGATCCGCTGTCCAGGCGAGCACTCATCACCGGCATCACCGGACAGGACGGCTCGTACCTGGCCGAGCATCTGCTTGCGCAGGGGTACGAGGTCTGGGGCCTGGTGCGTGGGCAGGCGAACCCCCATGTGGCGCGGTTGCGCAAGCACATCGGGGACGTGCGGATCACCACCGGGGACCTGCTCGACCAGGGCAGTCTGATCTCGGCGGTGGAGCGGGTCCGGCCCGACGAGGTCTACAACCTCGGCGCGATCTCGTACGTGCCGATGTCGTGGCAGCAGGCGGAGTTGACCGCCGAGGTGACCGGCATGGGCGTGCTGCGGATGCTGGAGGCGATCCGGGTGGTGTCGGGCATCAGCCCGTCCCGGACGCCGGGACGGGAGCAGATCCGCTTCTACCAGGCGTCGTCGTCGGAGATGTTCGGGATGGTCCGGGAGACGCCGCAGAATGAGAAGACGCCGTTCCATCCGCGCAGCCCGTACGGGGTGGCGAAGAGCTACGGGCACTACATCACGCAGAACTACCGCGAGTCCTACGGGATGTTCGCCGTCAGCGGGATCCTGTTCAACCACGAGTCGCCGCGCCGGGGCGCGGAGTTCGTGACGCGGAAGGTGTCGCTGGGCGTGGCGCGGATCAAGCTCGGGCTGGCCGCGGAACTGCGTCTGGGGAACCTGGACGCGCGCCGCGACTGGGGATTCGCGGGCGACTACGCCCGTGCGATGCGGCTGATGCTCGCGCAGGACGCCCCGGAGGACTATGTCATCGGGACGGGCACGACCCGGTCGGTGCGCGAGCTGGTGGAGTTCGCGTTCCGCACGGCCGGGTTGAACTGGGAGGACCACGTCGTCTTGGACGACAGGTACACGCGTCCGGCGGAGGTCGACCTGCTGTGCGCGGACCCGAAGAAGGCCCGTGAGCAGCTCGGCTGGGAGCCCGAGGTGGCGTTCGAGGAGCTCGTCACGATGATGGTGCGCTCCGACCTGCGGCTGCTGTCGGAGTCCGCGCGTCCCGAGGACGAGCCGTTCAGCCCCGATCACTGGTGAGCGTGTCACCATGAGGGCATGGCCGCAGGTGAGGGGGCGCCGGACGTCCGGCTGAAGTCCGGGCCGGGTCGCTGGATCCTGCTGGCGACGGTCCTCGGTTCGAGCGTGGCGATGCTCGACGCCACCGTCGTGAACGTGGCGCTGCCGAGGCTGGCGCGGGATCTGGACGCCGACATGGCCGGGCTGCAGTGGACGGTGAACGCCTACACGTTGACGCTCGCCGGGTTCATCCTGCTCGGCGGCTCCCTCGGGGACCGTTATGGGCGGCGCCGGATCTTCCTGCTCGGCGTCGTGTGGTTCGCGGTGGCGTCGGTGCTGTGCGGGGTGGCCCAGAACATCGAGATGCTCGTGGTGTCACGGGCGTTGCAGGGCGTGGGCGGGGCGCTGCTCACCCCGGGCTCGCTGGCGATCATCCAGGCGTCGTTCACCGCCGACGACCGTCCCCGGGCCGTGGGGGCCTGGTCGGGGCTCGGTGGAGTGGCCGGCGCGATCGGGCCGTTCGCGGGCGGCTGGCTGGTGGAGGCGGCGGGCTGGCGTTGGGTGTTCCTGCTGAACGTGCCGCTCGCGGCCGTGGTGCTCCTGGTCGCGGTCCGGCACGTCCCGGAGAGCGTCGATCCCGGCGCGCGGGGGCGGTTCGACGTGCTCGGCGCGGTTCTGGCGGCGCTCGCGCTGGCCGGGACGACGTACGCGCTGACCGAGGCGCCCGGCGGAGGCGCGTCCCGCACGGTCATCACGGCCGCGGCCGTGGGGGGCGTCGCGGCGGCCGTCGCGTTCGTCGCGGTCGAGCGGGCCCGCGGCGGCGCCGGTCGGGCGGGTCGGGAGACGCCGCGGCCGATGCTGCCACTGGAGGTGTTCGCCTCCCGGCAGTTCTCCGCCGTCAACGTCGTCACCTTCGTCATGTACGGCGGGATGGGCGTGATGTTCTTCCTGTTCGTGCTGAACCTGCAGGTGGTCGGCGGGTTCTCGCCGATCGCCGCGGGGACGGCGCTGCTGCCGGTCACGGCGGCGATGCTGCTGCTGTCGGCGCGGGCGGGCGCGCTGGCACAGAAGATCGGTCCGCGGCTGCCGATGACGGTGGGGCTGGTGGTGGCGGCCGCCGGGACGCTGATGGTCGGGCGGATCGGCGCGGACGCGTCCTATGTGCGGGACGTGCTGCCCGCCGTGATCGTGTTCGGGCTGGGGCTGTCGGCCGTGGTCGCGCCGCTCACCGCCACCGTCCTCGCCTCCGCGGACGTCCGTCACGCGGGCGTGGCCAGCGGCGTCAACAACGCGGTGGCGCGGGCGGCGGGGCTGCTGGCGGTCGCGGCGATCCCGCCGCTGGCGGGGCTGACCGGCGACGCCTACGACGATCCCGGCGACTTCTCGCACGGGTTCGGCATCGCGATGGCGGTGTGCGCGGCGATGCTCGTCGGTGGGGCGGTGCTGAGCTTCCTGACCGTCGGGGACGACGCGCTGCGGGCCCCGTCCGGCGCGGCGGTCGAACCGGAGTGCAGACACCAGTGCGGAGTCGGCGCCCCGCAGTTGCAGCCCGACCCCGAGGCGGCTCCGGGACGTCCGCATCCATGATCACCGGCCGGAGTGGTTCAATTCCGGTCCGATTCCGGCTATGTCCAAGCCACGAGAGGTTCGTTGGCATACGGTCGGTGCATGAATCTGCGGCAGCTGCGCTACGTCGTGGCGACCGCCGACCACGGCACGATGACGTCGGCGGCCCAGGCTCTCTATGTGGCCCAGCCCGCGCTCTCGCGGGCCGTCCGGGAGCTGGAGCGCGAACTCGGCGTCGAACTGTTCCAACGTTCGGGTCGCGGCGTCGCCCTCACGGCCGTCGGCGAACAGGTGGTCCGGCAGGCCCGGGTCGCGCTCGGCGCCGTCTCGGCGATCGAGGGGCTGGCGGTGACCCGGGCGGACGGGCGCGGCACCGAGCTGCGCATCGCCGTGACGTCGACGCTGGAACCGGAGCTGACCGGGCGGCTTCTCCCCCGGTTCGCGCGGAACCAGCCCGCCGTCCGGGTGCGGGTGATCCGCTGCGAGGACCGTGACCGGGTCGCGGCGGCGCTGCGGGCGGGTCGCGCCGACCTCGCGCTCACCGACCTGCCGGTGCCGGGCGACATGACGGCCCACCCCTACGAGCAGCGGGAGGTGGTGTTGATCTCACCGCCGACGCTGAAGGTGCGCGAGCCGGTGCCGCTGGCCGCGCTGGACGGGATGCGGCTCGTGCTGCCCGCCCGCGGCACCGCCCGCCGCGCCGAGATCGACACCGTGTTGCGGCGGATCGGCGCGACACCGGTCGCCGCGGTGGAGTCCGACGAGCGCGGCGCGTGGCTCGGTCTGGTCCGCGCCGGGATGGGTTCGCTGCTGTGGTACCGCAACCAGATCGACGACACCGAGGGCGTGACCGTCCGGTCGTTCATGCCGCCGATCACCCGGATGAGCGGGATCGTGCACGCGCACCGCAAGCTTCCGCCCGCCGCCCGCGACTTCCTGACGTTCGCCAAGGGCACGGCCCGCGACGGGCACTGAACGGCGCGAAGGATGCCCTGGCCACGGTGCGCGCCGTGGCCAGGGCGGGAGGTCCCCGGTCAGGACGACCCGTTGAGGGGCTGCTCGGGAAGTTCGACGGTGTAGGACTCCTTCACCACGTCCAGGTGGTGCCAGGACTCCCGTACCGTGACCCCGGGCACGGCCCGGATGGCGTCCAGCACGGCCACCAACTCGCCGCGCGAGGCCGCCTCGGCCTGCCCGACGATGTCGTAGCGGCCGAATCCGGTCGCCAGGTAGCGGACGCCGTCCTTCGCGGCGACCGCCTCGGCGGCCTTGCGCAGCGCTCCGGTGACCACCAGCCCGAACCCGCCGAGCTCGGCCGCGCCGAGGGCCAGCGGGTCGGCCAGGCCGGTGACCTGGATGACGCCCGAACGCATCAGCCGGACCACCCGGGCCCGGGTGGCGGCCTGCGACAGGCCGATGATGTGCGCGAGCCTGGTGTAGGGGGCGCGGCCGTCGCGCTGCAGCTCCTGCAGGAGCCGCCAGTCGATGGCGTCGAGGCTGACGTCCTCCAGGTCGCGCACCACCGCGTGCGTGTCGCGCACGGTGGCCACCGACCGGAACACCTCCGCCACGCGCACACCGGGGACCGACCTGACATGGTCGACCTCGGCGGCGAGGGCGGCGTCGTCGCGGGTGCGCACCTGCGCGACCAGGTCGTGCGGGCCCGCGGTCAGCGCGGTGAAGCTGACGGCGGGACGCTCGGCGATGAGCCCGGCCACCTTTCTGGCCGAGCCGTCGACGGTGACCGAGAGATGCCCGATCGCCTCCGCGCCGACGACGGCGGCGTGCACGATGCCGACGACGCGGACGACCTGGGTTTCGAGAAGGTGCTGCACCCGTGCCCGCACGGCCGTGCGGGAAAGCCCGACGCGATCGGCGAGCGCCTGGAACGTCGCCCTGCCATCCCGCTGGAGCTCGCGGACGAGCACGGCGTCGACCGCATCCAGCACGGCTCTCCTCCTCGACGTGTCATGAATCGGTTTGTCGGCAACTGCAAGATCATTCCATTTCAGGACGGTATGACGTCAAATATTGATCTTGCTCGTGTTCACCGTGCCCGGCGGCCGTCGAAGCGTCTGCGACAGGTTCGCGCGGCGACGTTTTGGACGCCGTCCACTCCCGTCCGAGAGCGCAACGCGGCGGGCTCTGCACGCGGGCCGGGCACGGCGGGGGCGGCGGCGGGCGCGCACGGTGGGCTGGAACACTCTGTCGATCGCCGCGCGGCCATGGCGGCCCGCGGCGCGGAGAAGCGCGGCTGACCGGGTCCAAGGGCGTGGGTTGCATGCGCTTCTCCCGGTGTTCTGATGTACACGCCCCTACGGCGGTGTCGCCGCCCGCGTGAGGCACATGTAAGAAAAGTGCATCGAGGGCGCAGTTACGTCAAGAGGTAACTTTACAGAGAGCCAAGCCTCACGTTGCACGGTTTCCACCACGTCGTGAAGTTCTGTTCGACCAGGGCTGTACGCGTGGTGCGGCGTGGCGAGAGCATCACCGGGTATGGCCGACACTGGACGGTGGCCTCGCCACCCCGACCCGCGATTGGTGTGTAGTACAGCCGTGCGCCTGCTGAACGGTGAGCGTTCCGCTCACGACCTCACCTACAACGACGTCTTCATGGTCCCCCGCCGCTCGTCGGTGGAGTCGCGTCTGGACGTCGACCTCGCCACCGTGGACGGGAGCGGCACGACCGTGCCGCTCGTGGTGGCGAACATGACGGCGGTGTCCGGCCGCCGCATGGCCGAGACCGTCGCCCGCCGCGGCGCGGTCGCGGTCCTTCCCCAGGACATTCCCGTCGAGGTGGTCGCCGAGGTGATCGGCTGGGTGAAGGGACGCGACCTGGTCGTCGACACCCCGATCCGGCTCGGCCCGTCCGGCACCGCCGGGGACGCGCTGGCGCTGCTGCACAAGCGCGCCCACGGCGCCGTGATCGTGGTCGAGGACGACCGCCCGGTCGGCATCGTCACCGAGGCCGACTGCGCCGGCGTCGACCGGTTCGCGCAGCTGCGCGACATCATGTCCAGCGACCTGGTCACGCTGCCGAGCGGCGTGGACCCGCGGGAGGCGTTCAACCGCCTCCACGAGCGCGGCCACCGGCTCGCGCCCGCCGTGGACGCCGCCGGACGGCTCGCGGGCGTCCTGACCCGCACCGGCGCGCTGCGCGCCACCCTCTACAAGCCCGCCGTGGACGCCGCCGGACGGCTGCGCGTCGGCGCCGCGGTCGGCGTGAACGGCGATGTCGCGGGCAAGGCGAAGGCGCTGCTGGAGGCCGGCGCCGACCTGATCGTGGTCGACACGGCGCACGGCCACCAGGACAAGATGATCGGGGCGCTCACCGCCGTCCGGGGCCTGGACCCGGCCGTTCCCGTCGTGGCCGGGAACGTGGTGACCGCCGAGGGCACCCGCGACCTGATCGAGGCGGGCGCCGACATCGTCAAGGTCGGTGTGGGGCCGGGCGCGATGTGCACGACCCGGATGATGACCGGTGTCGGCCGCCCGCAGTTCTCCGCCGTCCTGGAGTGCGCCGCGGAGGCACGGCGCCTCGGCCGGCACGTGTGGGCGGACGGCGGTGTCCGGCACCCCCGCGACGTGGCCCTGGCGCTCGCGGCGGGCGCGGCCAACGTGATGGTCGGATCCTGGTTCGCCGGCACCTACGAGTCGCCGGGCGACCTGCAACGCGACGCCGACGGGCGGCTGTACAAGGAGAGCTTCGGCATGGCGTCCGCGCGGGCCGTGCGGCTGCGCACCGCCGACGACTCGCCGTTCGACCGGGCCCGCAAGGCGCTGTTCGAGGAGGGGATCTCCACGTCCCGGATGTTCCTCGACCCGCAGCGGCCCGGCGTCGAGGACCTGGTCGACTCGATCGTGGCCGGGCTGCGCAGCGCCTGCACCTACGCGGGCGCCCGCACGCTGGAGGAGTTCCACGAGCGCGCGACCGTGGGCGTGCAGAGCTCGTCCGGCTACGCCGAGGGAATGCCACTGTCCAGCAGTTGGTGAAATCTGCGTCACGGACAGCGTGGCTTTCACGACACGCCGCGTCCGACATGGCACTCAGAGTGGTCTGACCTGCACGCTCTTGTTCTGGGGCGGAGAAGGGGGTCTTCGTCTCCGAAGGGGGCGGAGCATGGTCGAGGGCCATTCGATCGGTGGGGGGACGCGGCGGCTGGCGGAGGCGCTGGTGATCGCCGCGGTGTCCCCGGCGCTGCCGGGCCTGGCGTATCTGCGGGCCGGCCGGGTCCGGCTCGGCGCCGGGCTGCTCGGCGCGCAGGCGCTGCTGGTGGTCGGCGCCGCGCTCGCCGTCGCGCAGGGCCGGTCCCTGTTCATGGAGCTGTCGGTGCGGCCGGGCTGGCTGCTGGCGGTGTCGGGCGGCGGTGTGCTCCTCGCCGGGCTGTGGGCGGTGCTGATCATCCACTCCTACGCCCTGCTGGTGCCGGACGGACTGTCGCCGCTGTGGCGGCTCGCCGGGGGCACCACCGTGTCGGTCCTGTGCCTGCTCGTCGTCGTCCCGCCGCTGACCGTCGCCCACTACGGCTACTTGCAGCGCGACCTGGTCGAGAGCCTGTTCGCCGAGGAGCCGGGGCGGGGCGCGGCCGGGCCGGCGAGCGGCGCGCCGGACGCCCGCGACCCGTGGGCGGGCATGTCGCGTCTCAACGTGCTCCTCATCGGCGGTGACGCGGACGTGGACCGTCCCGGCGTCCGCACCGACAGCATGACGGTCGCCAGCGTCGACACCAGGACGGGTGACACGCTGCTGCTGAGCCTGCCGCGCAACCTGCAGCACGTGCCGGTGTGGTCGGGCACCGAGCGGGTGCCGTTCCCACCCGAGGGGCTGTTGAACGCCGTGTACGGGGACGGCATCCGGCGCCCGGGCGTGCTGGCCGGTGGCGGTCACGTCGAGAACCCGGGAGCCGAGTTGCTGAAGCGGACCGTCGCTCACATTCTCGGCCGTCCCGTCCCCTACTACGCGATGGTCGACATGCGCAGCTTCCGGCAGATCGTCGACGCGGTCGGCGGCGTCCGGGTGTGCGTCGCGGAGGCGGTGCCCGTGCCCAGGCAGCAGGTGCCGGCGGGGGTGCTGCGACCCGGCTGCCGGCGGCTCAGCGGCCGGGAGGCCCTCTGGTACGGACGGTCACGGACCGGCAGCAGCGACTACGCCCGGATGAGCCGCCAGAAATGCCTGATGTGGGCGCTGGCCCGCCAGGCGGGTCCGCTCACGGTGCTGCGCAGCTTCCAGCGGCTCACCACGGTGTTCAAGGACTCCGTCAACACCGATCTCCCGCAGCGGTTGCTGCCACCGCTCGTCGATCTGGCCGCCAAGATCAGGAACGCCGAGATCACCAGCCTGCAGTTCGTTCCACCGCTCATCTCGACCTGGCGTCCCGACTACCACAAGATCAGGAAGTTGACTACGCTGGCGGTGCGGGATTCGGCCTCCGGTACCCGCGAGACGCGTGGACTGCATATTCTGAGCAACAGCTGCACCTGACGTAGCGCGCGCTCGCACGCGGCCGACTTCCACGCAACCTTTGCCCGGTTCCGAGCGTCATTAATGTGAGTCGGGGCTTATTTCACGGTGGGTGGGAATCGGAGTGTCCATGGGGCGATCGGCGAGTCGGCACGCCCGAGCGGGGGACGCGGATCGTCCGTCCGGTGGGGGGCTCATCCGCGCGCTGGCGTTGACGCTCGCGTCCGCCCTGGTGTGGGGCGTCGCCCACCTGGTTGTCGGCCGCCGCGTCGTCGGCGGCCTTTTGCTCGCGCTCTACCTGGTGCTCGTGACGTCCCTCGCGGTCGCCGCCACCGCGTACCGTTCGGATCTGCCGCAGTTCGCCGTCCAACCGGACATGCTGGAGCGGCTGACCGCCGGGCTCGTCATCCTCGGCCTGCTGTGGATCGCCGTGGTGATCCGCTCGTACCAGGTCCTGCGCCCGGCCGGAATGTCGGGCGGGGCCCGCTCGCTCGGCATCGTGACCGTGGGCGTGATGTGCCTCACCGTCGCCGTTCCGGCCGGCTGGTCGGCGCACAAGAGCTATGTCGCCAGGGACGCGTTGACCAGCATCTTCCGCACCGGGAGCGAGAACGGCAGGCACGTCGACGTCGATGATCCCTTCGACGGGCAGCCCCGCGTCAACATCCTGCTCATCGGCGGTGACGCCGCCGAGAACCGCAGCGGCGTGCGCACCGACAGCATGACCGTGGCCAGCGTCGACACCGAGACCGGCGACACGGTGCTGCTGAGCCTGCCCCGGAACCTGGAGGGCTTCCCGCTGCCGCCGGGCCCGGCCCGCGACCGCTTCCCGTACGGTTTCACCGGCGACGGCCCGCAGACGCCCGGCCTGTTGAACGAGGTGTACCAGTACGCCGAGGACCACCCGGACGTGGTGCCCGGCGTCCCCAAGAACCACCGCGGCCCCGAGCTGTTGAAGGCGACCATCGCCGGGATCCTCGGCCTGCGCGTCGACTACTACATCCTCGTCGACATGTTCGGGTTCGCCGACATCGTCGACGCCATGGGCGGCGTCAAGATCAAGGTCGACCAGGCCATCCCGTACGGGCTGCGCGGGGACGTCCTCCAGCCCGGCTACCGGAAGCTGTCGGGCAAGGAGGCCCTCTGGTACGGCCGGTCCCGTACCAACAGCAGTGACTACGTGCGGATGGGCCGGCAGAAGTGCCTGATGCGCGCGATCGCCGAGCAGGCCGACCCGCAGACCGTCCTGACCAGCTTCGACAAGCTCGCCGCCGCCGCCAAGCGGACCCTGTCCACCGACATCCCGCAGGAGCTGCTGCCCGCGTTGATGAAGTTGTCCAACAGGGTCAAGAGCGGCGCCGAGATCAACAGCCTCCAGTTCGTTCCGCCGCTGATCTACACGGGCAGCCCCGACTTCGACCTCATCCGCAAGCTGGCGTCCGACGCCGTCAACACCGGGCCGCGCCAGGTCAGCAGCCACCCGAGCACGTCGCCGCCCACCGTCTCGCCGCCCGTCGCGGGGCCGAGCGGGGCGCCGTCCGCGACCGGCACGCCCACGGACGACGGCGGGACGCCGACGAAGGCGCCGAGCAAGCCGGTGTCGCTCGAGGCGAGCTGCCCCTCCTGACCCGCGTCCCGCCCTTTTCTTGGCGGACGGCGAGGACGGGCGGCCGCTCGTGCCGGCGCGGTCCGTGAAGGGGGGAGAATTGAGGGGACCACGTCCTCGACTTCCTCGACTGTTTCCGAAAGGCGGGTTCGGGTGCCCCGGATCGATGGCTGCGACGCCTTCCGTGTCGCGATGCCGCGCGGGCGGCGGCCGGAGAGCGTCCTCGTCCGTCTCACCGGCGGTGACGCGGTCGGCTGGGGCGAGATGGCCGTCCCGGACCGTTCGGACGGCCGCGCCTGGGCCGACCTCGAGGAGCGGATGGGCCCGGCCCTGATCGGGCTCGACTGGGACCGTCCGGAGGATGTGTCCGCCGCGGCCGACCTCGGCGCGCGGGAGGCCGCCGCCGCCATCGACACCGCCTGCTGGGACCTGTGGTGCCGGACGCGTGGCCTGCCGCTCGCGCACGCGCTCGGCGGTACGCGCACGTCCATCGTGACCGGAGCGCGGATCGCGCCGGAGGCCGCGATCGACACGATCGCGGGCCGTGTGAACCAGGCCGTTGGAGCGGGCCACACCCGGGTCACCCTGGACATCCGTCCCGGCTGGGACATCGAGCCGGTCCGGACGATCCGGCAGGCGTACCCGGCGTTGGCGCTGGTCGCCGACGCGGGCCACGCCTACACCGAGTCCCCGGAGCATCTGGCCGTCCTGGAGGGGCTCGACTCCTACGGCCTCGCGGTGATCGAGCGTCCGTTCCCCGCCGGGGATCTCGCGGCGCACGCCCGGCTCCAACTGCGGGTGAGCGCGGCCGTCGCACCCGCCGTCGGCGACCTGGAGACCCTCGACGCGGCGCTGTCCCTGGAGGCGGGCCGCGCCCTGCATCTGCGGCTCGAGCGGCTCGGCGGTCTGACCGCGGCCCGCAGCGCGCACGACCTGGCGTACGCGGCGGGGTGGGACGTGTGGTGCAGCGGGTCCGGCGTGTTCGGGATCGGGCAGGCCGCGGCCGTCGCGCTCGCCGCGTTGCCGGGCTGCACGTTGCCGAGCGAGGTGTCCGACCCCGCGGGCGGCCCGGTGTTCGTGACGCCGCCGGTCCGCTCGTCCGGTGGGGTGGTGGGCGTTCCGCTCACCCAGCCGGGTCTCGGACACGAGATCGACCAGGAGCGCATCGAACGGCTGGCGACCCGCCGGATGCGCCTGTCGACGTGACCTCCGCGACCGCGTGGGTGGTGGCGGGCCCGCCCGGCTCCGGGAAGAGCACGGTCTCGGAGCTGCTGCTGGAGCGGCTGCGTCCCGTCCCCGCGCTGCTGGACAAGGACACGATGTACGGACCGTTCGTCGAGGCGACCCTCGCGGCGTCCGGCCGCGACCCGGGCGAACGTGAGGGGCCCTGGTACGACGAGCACGTCAAGCCGCACGAGTACGACGGGATGACGGCGACGGCCCGGGAGATCCGCGCCCACGGTTGCCCGGTGCTGTTGAGCGGCCCGTTCACCGGCCTTATCCGCTCGCCCTCGCGGTGGGAGGGGTGGGTCGGCGCCCTCGGCGGCCCGCCGGTCCGGCTCGTCTGGATCCGGGCGGACGCCGTGACGCTGCGCCGCCGCCTGGAGGAACGCGGCTCGTCCCGCGACACCGGGAAACTGGCGGCGTTCGAGGCGTTCACCGCCCGCATGCGCCCGGACGAGCCGCCGCCCGTCCCGCACGCCGCCGTCGACAACCGGCTGGCCGCCGCGCGTCCACTGGCGGCGCAGGTGGACGCGCTGCTCAGACGGGAAGTTCCCGGAGCGGGTCGCCGCCGTCGATGAACAGTCGGCCGCCGGGCGCGAGGGCGGCGGCGATGCGTCGCACGGCTTCGCGGCCCGCCTCCGGGTGGCGTCCGTCGAGGGCGCCGACCCGGACCGCGAACACGAGGTCGAACGGCGCCTCTCCGGGTTCCAGGGTGAAGTCCTCGATCGTGGACCGCCGGACGCTCATACGCCCGGACGCGATCTCGTCCGTCGAACCGGCCTTCACCTGCTCGACCGCCTTGGCGGACCGGTCGATCGCGAGGATGTGCCCGGTGTCGAGCCGGGCGGCGACGGCGCGGGCGGCGGCGCCGGGACCGCATCCGATCTCCAGGACCCGCATGTCCGGTCGAAGCGGCAGCGCGTCGACGATCTTTTCCAGGCGAGGCGACAGCGACATGCGCCGACCCTAGGCCATGCCCGGTGCGGCCCGGGCCGGTGTCCGGCCGATTCTTCGGTTGTGCGCATTGACGGGAGCACCGCCCCGGGCAGAGATTGAACACATGTTCAGAACAGGTGTTCAGACGCGGTCGCCGCGAGCGGCGCGGTTCCCGGCGTCGTGTGAGGTGGCCGTGCTCGGCGGCGGGCTCGCCGGGATGGCGACGGCGGCGCGGCTCCAGGCCGCGGGCGTGTCCACGATCGTGATCGAGGCGCACGGCCATGTGGGCGGCTGCGCCGGCTACTACCGGCGGCGGGGCTTCTCCTTCGACGTGGGCGCGACGACGATGGTGGACTTCGAACCCGGCGGTGTCGGCGCGGAACTCCTCGACGGCATCGGCATGGGCCCGGTTCCCGGGGAGGCGCTGCCCGGCTATGTCGGCTGGCTGCCCGACCGCAAGGTCACCCTCTACCGTGACCCGCGGGCCTGGCACCGCGAACGGCTGCGGGTGCTGGGTGACGGTCCCCGACACCGGGCTTTCTGGGCGCGGCTCGACCGGATCGCGGAGGTGTTCTGGGACGCGAGCCGCGCCGGGGTGCGGTTGCCGATGCGCCGGCCCGCCGACGCGGTGCACAACCTGCGGGCGCTCGGGCCGCGCGGTCTCCCCCTCGCCCGCCACCTGAACACCACCCTCGGTGACGTCCTGGCCCGGCACCGCCTGCGCGGGGACGCGCCGCTGGTCGGGTTGCTGTCAATGCTGGTGGAGGACACGGTGCACAGCACCGTCGACCGGGCGCCGCTCATCAACGCCGCGCTCGGCGTCACGATCCGCGGCGCGGGCCTCACCCGCGCGGACGGCGGAATGCGCGGCTTCTGGCGGCGATTCGTCGCCCACTACGGCGAGATGGGCGGGCGGCTCCGTGTCGGCTGCGAGGTCGTTCGGGTGTCCGGGAGAGCCGGGGCGTTCGACGTCCACACCGCCCGCGGCGTCGTCCATGCCCGGCAGGTGGTGAGCGCCCTGCCCGCCGCGACGACCGCACGGGTCGTCCCCGCCCTGGCGGGCCCGCTCCGGCCCTACCTGGAGCGGGACGAATTGGACCTGGGCGGCGCGATCGCCGTGTTCCTCGGGGTGCCGGACGACGAGGTCGCCGGGCAGGAGTTCACCCACCACCAACTGCTGCAGGACTACGACCGGCCGCTCGGCGACGGCAACAACATGTTCGTGTCGGTGTCCGCTCCGGGCGACATCGAGAGCGCACCACCGGGCCACCGCGCCGTGATGATCTCCACGCACACCGGGCTGGCCGGGTGGCGGGGGCTGCCGGACGCCGAGTACGAGGCCCGCAAACAGGCGATCGGGGATCGTCTCGTGCACCTGGCCCACCGTGTCCATCCTCGCCTGGGGGAACGCGCACGGGTCTGGGAGGTGGCGACGCCCCGCTCGTACGAGCGGTTCGCGTTCCGGCCGGGCGGCGCGGTCGGCGGCCCGCGCCAGACGCCGCGCAACGCCAACCAGAACGCGGTCCCGCACTCGCTGGGGGTGCCCGGCCTGTGGCTGGTGGGCGACTCCACCTGGCCCGGCCTCGGCACGGTCGCGTGCGCGCTCGGCAGCAGGATCGTCGCGGACGAGGCGCTCAGGTCGGCGCGGCGGACGGCGGTGCGCCGATGACGCTGCCGAAGCTGTCCGAACTCGGGACCGACCTGCTCGTCACGACGCGTCCGCGCCGGATTCTCACCCTGTCGCTGCCCTACGCGGGAATCGCCCTGTTCGCCTCGGCGTGGCTCGCGGGCTGGTGGTGGCTGACCCCGCTGATCGCGTTCGGCGTCTTCGTGGCGGTGGTGACGGCGACGCACGACGTCGTCCACCGGTCGCTGGGGCTCGGCTGGCGATCGACGGAATGGGCCCTGTTCCTGCTGGGCGCGGTACTGCTGGAAAGCGGTCACGCCTACCGGGCCACGCATTTGCAGCACCACCGTACATTTCCCAGCGACGACGACCCGGAAGGATATCCCGCAGACCTTTCAGCGGTCGGAGCGATCCTCTACGGGCCGGTCTTCCTCATTCGCCTCTGGTGGTGGGCGTACCGGCGCGCCGGGACGACCGGGCGACTGTGGCTGCTGGCCGAGGCCGCCTTGCCGTTCACCGCGGTCGCGGCCGGTGCCGCCCTGTCCCGGGGACTCCTCGTGTACGCCGTCATGATGATCGTGGGAAGCTGGGTTTATCCGTTGCTGACCGTCCATCTCCCCCACCGCCATTACGGGGACACGCCGCTCACGCAAACGCACACCCTGCGCGGACGTGTCGTTCCCGCCATGTTCCTGGAGTTGACCTACCACTTGGAGCATCATCTGTATCCGCAGGTGCCGAGTCACCATCTCGCGCGGCTCGCGCGGCGTCTCGACCCCGTCCTCGCCGAGGCGGGTGTGAAACCCCGGAAGGTGATCTGAGCGAATGGCGTCACGCGCGGAGACCCGCGAACGTCTCCTCGAAGCGGCCGTCCGGACACTCGCCGTGGAAGGGTACGGCGGGACGACGGCACGTTCGATCGCCCGCACGGGCGGTTTCGCGCCGGGCGTCATCTACTACCACTTCGACGACCTGGAGGCTCTTCTCGTCGCGGCGCTCGATCACACCAGCAAGGCCCGGCGAGCCCGCTACGAGGAGGCCCTCGGGTCCTGCACGGACGCCACCGAGCTGATCTCCCGGCTTCGCGCCCTGTACGCCGAGGACATGCAGGACAAGGGGCATATCGATGCCGTGCAGGAACTCGTCACGGCTTCGGCGACCTCGGAGCGGCTCCGTTCGGAGCTTCTCGCGCACGTCGATTCGTGGTCGCGTTTCGCGGCCGACGCGGTTCAGCGCCTGGTGGCGGGGACACCGTTCGAGGACATGGCGCCGGCCCGCGACCTCGGCATGATCGCGGTCGCGATGTTCCTCGGCATGCAGACCTTGATCCACCTGGACGGTGACCGTTCCCGCGCCGAGTCGCTGTTCGCCACCGCCGAACCCGCCGCGATCCTGTGGGACACCTTCGTGCGCGGCCGCACATCACCCGACCCATGAAATGAGAAAGGGCCCCGCCGAACGGCGGGGCCCTTTCCTACAAAAAATGTCCGGCGGTGTCCTACTCTCCCACACAGTCTCCCATGCAGTACCATCGGCGCTGAAGAGCTTAACTTCCG
>NZ_RBWU01000011.1 GCF_003634705.1 Actinomadura pelletieri DSM 43383
AAGGTGGCCTCTACCGCGGAAGCGTCGCCAGTACTGGTGGCCTACCCACTCGGCTACGACTGGATGTTTCTGTACTGGTACTGGATGCGGTTCACTAACACCGGGTCTCCGTTCGGCCACTCCCGCCACCTGGACCTCAAGAGCCTGTACGCCGCCAAGGCCAACACCATGGTGACCCGCTCGACCAAGAGACAGATGCCCGCCGAACTGCTGTCCACCCGGCCACACACCCACAACGCTCTGGACGACGCGATCGAGCAGGCCGAACTCTTCCACAACCTCGTCCGCTGGGCCGGGCCACCCAGATAGGGGCACTCCGCGGAACACCTCCATCCGTGTCTCTTCCCAGCACCCGCGCTGTCGACCGCACCATGTCGGTCCCCGCTTAGATCTGCGCTGACCCCGGGATTCGGTGATCGGACGGACGAGCCAGCGTGCTCAGCGAAGACCGTCGAAGCGTAAGAAATTGTGCGGCCATATACGATCCTGTTCGATATAAAAGTGTAACCGTTTTCGACCAGGAAACCCGTTCAATTCGCCGCGCGAGATCACAACGATGGTGGACACAGGGTAGCTAGACGAACACGCTCCAGCTCCCCGGAGGTTGACATGGGTAGCCAATACGCACGACGCCACCGTCTCGCTGCCGAGCTTCGCGCACTCCGTGAAGAGCACGGCTTGCTGGCAGACGAGTTGGCCAAGCGCATCCACTACTCGCGGACGAAGATCAGCCGCCTCGAGAACGCCAACGGCCGCCCTGACGTCGCCGACGTCATCCGCATTCTTGACGTTCTCGGAGTGCCGGACGAGCGGTGGACGTACATCGTCCGCCTGGCCTCCGACGCTGCTAAGAAAGGGTGGTGGGACGCCTACGGTGAATCCATGGGGCCGCGCCAACGCATCTACGCGGACCTCGAGTCCGGAGCGGACACCATCCGTAGTTACAACCCCACTTCTGTACCTGGCGTCCTCCAGACACCCGAGATGATCGCCGCAATGATCGAACTAGCGAAAGCTGAAGGTCCGACAGACTTCTCTCCCGCGAAGATGACCAAAGCTCGGCTTCGCCGCCAGGAGGAGCTCCTGCGGCCTGGTGGCCCAACCTACGACCTAGTCCTTGACGAGGTCGCTCTACGTCGAATCATCGTTCCCGAAGAGGTCCTCGCAGCTCAGATTCGCCACCTCATCGACACTGCCGCGGGAGCACCGCAGCTGACCGTCCGGCTCCTGCCGGTGGATATCAGGGCTCCGAAGTATCCGCTTCCTACCGTACCGTTCTACCTCTACACCTTTCCGGAGGCTGATGAGCCTCCCGTGACTGTTGTGGATACAGTTACAACTAACGTTGTTCACACGGCACCCGAAGAGGTTGACAGGTATACACGAAGGTATGATCAGCTCAGGCGCGTCGCCCTACCCCCCGACGACAGTCTGTCGAGACTGACTGAGATCGCGGAGCATTTGACCAGGCAGACAGGAGCCAGTGGATGAATGAAAAGTACTCCCAGTGGCGCAAGGCAAGCCACAGTGAGGCAGGAAGTGAGTGTGTCGAAGTGGCGGCTGCCGACGACCGTCAAACCATAGGCATTCGAGATTCCAAGGAGAACGGCATCGGTCATATCCTGGAAATCACCCGCGCGGAGTGGACCGCACTACTAACGAGCATCCGATCAAGTTCGTAACACGCAAGCGAATTCCGCTCGAAAATGGTTTTCCTGCATGAAAAAGCTAGACGTCCAATGGCGGAAGGCCAGCCATAGCGAGGCAGGCGGTCACTGTGTCGAGGTAAGTCGGTGCACCGCTACAGCAGTCGCTATCCGCGATTCCACACTTTACAGCAGAAGTCCCGTTCTTGAGTTGACGTCCTCAGAATGGACCGCTCTCCTTGTCGCCATCAGATCACATTCATGATCCGCTGTTGGCGGACGGACTCCTAGCCCAACCCAGAACTCGTAGACAGAGCCGCTGTTGTCACGAAACTGAATCCACAGCGGCTCTACACTTGATTCTCGGGCCAGCCGGAAGCCTCTCTTCTCTGCCCCCTACGCCACGCTTCTCGGGGCGTCACCCCCTACGTTCGTCTGCACATATGCCCTGCTCGTGCTACTCGGTTTCCAAAGGACCTCGTCTCGACATCGGCAGGCCCGCCCACCCGAAGGGACGGGTCAACGCTATACCACTGGCACGCCCGTCTAGTCATCCGGTCATGTTCATGACACAGCGATGAACGACGGCCCATTCAGAGGACCGTAAAACGTCTTTAGCGCGGAGCACTGGAGACGTGCACAAGTCTGCGGCGGCCGTACGCCTGTCTCAGCGGGCGTCCGAGCAGCATCCCTCCTCGCACCTGCCCATCAAGGCTATTGGGACGCCAGTTCTCGCATTCGTCCTCCAAAGTGCCGTCCTCGCGTCGCCTGATCTCAGGAACATCGCGTAGGCGTCGGCAAGGCCCTGCACGCGAACCAGGATCACTATCCCTCGCCGCTGCTTCACCTGGGCCGACCGGGAAGCACCCACCTCCAGCCGTCGCTCCTAGGTGTCCTAGCAAACCGGTTTCTGAGTTCGTCGCCCGAGATGCCGTCGCGTTGCTAGCACTCCAGGCGTCTCCCTCTCGGCAAGCCTTTGCTCGAAGGCCAGGTCGACCTGCCCACGCCGTTGCGCCACCCGTCAAGCCAACCGGTAACGTTCACGACGCACCGATGAGCGGCGGTCCTCTCAGATCGAACTCAGACTCCTGTAGTGCGGAGCCGCTGTAGACACGTACACAAGTCGTCACTCCCGCCAGTCGACCGGTCCGCGGACGGGCCTGGCCCGTCGCCGCCTCCCGCCTGCGCACCCGTCCGAGCGCCGCGCGCAACCGGCGACCGCTGCCACCCAGGCCCGCGCGGCCGTGTTCGGCGGCGATGCCGAAGCGGCCACCGCAGGCCGCGGCCCGGCATCAACCGTCGCCGCGCAGCTACCTGGTTCACCCGGCCAGCCATGAGTCCCTGCTTTCCAACTATCCGTTAGGTCTTGGGACGCCAGTTCTTGAGGTCGTACCGAAAAGCCGTAGTCACGCTGCTGGGTCAATCAACCTCCTCGGCCACTGCCGCAGAAGCGATAGACAAAGTGGGTACACCCTCGGGGATGTAGCCAGGACGCCCCCGGATCTCACAGCGTCCGCCCAGCATGGGGGCGTCCCCATACTTCTCTCGCGCTCCCGCATTCGTTGGGTTCTCCCGCCTGCACGACGGCAACGTCTCCCCTCCCACGCATAGTGGACACGAAGAGCTGGCAGAGCACACAGTCACACTGCCGGGTCGTCAGCCAAGTTCGCTGCGCACAAATCTCGCACGTGCGAAAGGACCACATGCACGCTTACATGGACGCGACGCATGGAGGGTCGACCCCGCGCCGCCTCCCGTTCGACATGCAAGGGAAACGGGCGATACGTCCGTTATCTGGCTGATCGTCCATGCGGACTTGCGGCCACCGGCGGAAAGGGCACCAGGCGTGGGCTTCGAGCGCACCAGCGGAACGGACACCCGTACCGAGACCACCGACTCCCCCGACACCCAAGACCGCTCCTCCGCACCAACAACGGACAACCCCGGCGCCCCCGGCCAACCCTCCCGCCTCGAAAGCCTCCGCCGCGCCCGCGAAGAGCAACATGCCAGAGCCGCCCAAATCGCTGCGGCCCGCGAAACCGAACAGCGTGAGAGGCCCGTCGAGGACAACCCCTCGACCGAAGACACAAACCAGACACAAGACACCCCGGCCGAGCCGGAGGACAACGACGAGACGCGGGAACCCGACACCGAAACCGGTAAGGCCGTGCGCGACCCGGAAGACACAGACGCACAGACCGAGACCGAACGGCCCAGGCAATCCGACACCCTGGGCGAAGAGCCCGGCACCCGGGACACCGACCGGGCTGCTACCGACTCACCGAACGAAACCGGCCAGCCCCAGGACGGCGAAGCCGATACTGAGGACCTATCTGAGCACGACCGCTCGCCACTCCCCCGGCACGGGGAACCCTCGTCCAACACCGCCGACCACGACGCCAACGCGGAGACCGGCGAGGCCAGGCGACTCGACATCCCGGGTGAGACGCGGGAACCCGACGCCGAAGCCGGTGAAGCTGAGCGCCCCTCGGAAGACACAGACGCACAGGCGGAGACAGAGGAGGCCGGGCAACTCGACGTCCCGGACGAGGAACCCCGCGCTCGGGACACCGACCAAACCACCCAGCGCCCATCCGACGAAACCGGCCAGACCCATGACGGCGAAGCCGACAACCAGCCGTCGCTCCCCCGAGACGGGGAACGCTCGTCCAACACCGCCGATCGCGATGCCGAGCAGGAGACCGGCGAGGCCGAGCAGGCCCCGCAGTCCCCGGACATGTCATCCGGCCGAGAAGGCCAAGAGGTAACGGACGAACAGGCCCCGGCTCCCGGAGATCAGCGGCCTGCCGGAGACCAGCGCCGCACGTCCGAGGCCGGACCACAGCCCGACGCACCAGCGCCTCCTCCAGACTGGCCGCCAAGAACGAACGATGGCACCACCCGGTGGTCCACGCCCGTCTACCGCATTGACGACAGAACACCGGGCACCCAGGTCGAGCCCCGTGATAGGAATGCCGAGACCCAACCCGAAATTCCAACCACCAACGGCGCCAGCGGTTATCGGCGGCTTCCCGAGCTCCTCCGCGATGGAACACCTGGGCGCGGCGAACTCCGCCCACCGGAGGATGACCCGGCAGACCGGGACGCCGAACTTGAGGAACGCCGGCAGAGCCGCTGGGAGAACTTCGATAGGGTTAACTCGGCATTCGACGCTACAAAGAAAGTCATCAAAGGTGTGAAAGACCTGAACCTCAAGTCACCACCAACAGGGCACGCAGAGGTCAGGATCGATCGCAACGCCCCCCAGCCCCACATAAAAGACGTTAATCCGACCGATACCGTAAGCGGTGGAGTCATCCTCGCGACTGCGATACTCGGCAGCGCGGTGAGTGTGTACCGGAGATCCCGACACTCTAGACAGGAGTGAGCATGAAGGTTAGCGATCAGCAGCTCGCCACACTGCGCGCCCTTCTCTTGGGCCAGATGGACGAGCATGAGCGCCTTCTGGACCAGCTTAAGACGAAGGACGAGCAGACAGGCTACATCGCTCTGACCACAGCCGCCTTCTTCGAGGCCGTCGACCGAAAGTTCGCAGCTGGCAACAGTGTCGCAGGATTGCCTGAAGTGATAGAGTTCGTCGCCCACCAGCGATCGGCGCACCCAGTCGCGGCCGAGCAGCTTGACCCGGGCATTGCTGAGCAGGTACTCATGCACGCGATCGGCAAGGGAACCATAAGCGATGACATCGACGGCGAGACACTTCTCGGCACGAAGATACTCCTGCTAGCTGCACTGAACGCGGAAGCCGACCTCGACGAAGCCGAAGTCGACGGCTTCCTGGCGAAGGCGCGGGCTGAGGCGGACGAGCACCTGGACTGACACACAAGCTCCCAGATCGGATCTCGGCATGACAGACAACGCTCCCATCACGATCAGCGACCAACACGTGGCAGCACTACGCACGTTTCTGGTCGAGGGTTCCGAGGTTTGGCTGAAGCGGCACGAGAATCTACTGAAGGACGAGACGGACTTCGGGTACTCACTTCTACTCTACGCCGCATTCACCAAGGCAGCGGAGAAGAGGTTCTCGCCCGTCTACAGTGTTCCGCAGTTGATTCAGTACGTCGCCGACCATCGACTCAGCCTTGAGGAGCATGCAGACGAGTTGAACCCTCGTGTCGCCGAGAAGCTCCTTCGGTTCGCCCTGGGCGACGAAAGCTTGAGTGAGCGTCCGCCATTCGGCATGGACCCGGTCAGTGTGGCGCGGGCCGAAATGTACCTGCTTATGGCTCTCATAGAGGAAGCGAAACTCAACGATGCGGAACTGGAGAAGTTCATCAAGGACTCCTCCATTCTCGCCAACGAATGGGCGGCCGCCGACCAAGAGCAGGTGTAGGAAGAGGCCACTCCGGAAGCGCTACGAGGAACGCCGACGCCTACGTGTGAAGTGAACGCCCTCCTGATGTGGAGGCCGATGCGTCACCCCCAGGCCGAACTCCTTGCCGACCGGATCTAAGAATCGACGATGAAGTAGATGACCGATATGCCGTCATCCCGGCCCAGTGCGCGGTTCTGTCGAAGTTGACATCCGAGTTTGTGATCGACGAGGCAACGTTGGAGAAGTTCATCAAGGACTCCGCTGATTTCGCCGAGAAGTGGGTGTCTTCCAGACAAGGTAAGGCCCAGGAAGCGGGCGCTCCAGGAGGCGCCACAAGGAACGCCGATGCCTAAGCGTGAGGTTTACTTCTCGGCTGATGTGGAGGCCGACGGGCCGATCCCGGGGCCGTACTCCATGCAGAGCTTCGGGT
>NZ_RBWU01000012.1:1661-5459 GCF_003634705.1 Actinomadura pelletieri DSM 43383
GCCGTTAACAGCGAATGTCTGTTAGGTGGCTGCTCATAGATGTGGAGCACTGGTTATTCAGTTCGCTGGCCGTGTGGCTCAGCTAGTACCGCCCCCAGGGTTTTGGGGGAGTGGGAACGGTGGGTGTCAGGCGGTTGGTGGGTTGGGCACGCTGTTGGGTCCTGAGGGAACGGGCACTTTGGTGTTCGGGGCCTCGGACTGCGGGACCGGCTTCCATGCGTTCTTAAGAGTGTGTGGGGTTGGTGGGCCCGGTTGTTTTTTGAGAACTGCACAGTGGACGCGAGCATCTCTGGCAAACGATGAGAGCTCGACTTGGAGCAGGGCCCTCTTTTTGGGGGTTTTTGTTTCGGGTTCGGGTTGTTGTTGTTTGTTCTGCGATTTGTTTTGATCGTTTTGTGTGTTCAAGTTTTTTAGGGCATACGGTGGATGCCTTGGCATCAGGAGCCGATGAAGGACGTGGGAGCCTGCGATATGCCTCGGGGAGTCGGCAACCAGACTTTGATCCGGGGGTTTCCGAATGGGGTAACCTGGCACTCGTCATGGGGTGTCGCCGCCGTCTGAATGTATAGGGCGGTTGGTGGGAACGCGGGGAAGTGAAACATCTCAGTACCCGTAGGAAGAGAAAACAATTGTGATTCCGTGAGTAGTGGTGAGCGAAAGCGGAGGAGCCTAAACCGTGCGCGTGTGATACCTGGTAGGGGTTGCGTGTGCGGGGTTGTGGGAGCATCCGGCTGGGTCTACCAGTCCAGCAGAGAGTTACAAAATATCATGGTAGTCGAACGGCTTGGGATGGCCGACCGTAGACGGTGAGAGTCCGGTAGACGAAACTGTGGTGTCTCTTGGGTGTTTTCCCGAGTAGCACGGGGCCCGTGAAATCCCGTGTGAATCTGCCACGACCACGTGGTAAGGCTGAATACTTCCTGATGACCGATAGCGGACCAGTACCGTGAGGGAAAGGTGAAAAGTGCCCCGGTGAGGGGTCGTGAAATAGTACCTGAAACCGTGTGCCTACAAGCCGTCAGAGCTGGTTGATGCCTTTCGGGGTGTCGGGTGGTGATGGCGTGCCTTTTGAAGAATGAGCCTGCGAGTTATGGTGTGTGGCGAGGTTAACCGGTGGCGGGTAGCCGTAGCGAAAGCGAGTCTGAATAGGGCGTTTTTAGTCGCATGCTGTAGACCCGAAGCGGGGTGATCTAGCCATGGGCAGGGTGAAGCGCCGGTAAGACGGTGTGGAGGCCCGAACCCACCAGGGTTGAAAACCTGGGGGATGACCTGTGGTTAGGGGTGAAAGGCCAATCAAACTCCGTGATAGCTGGTTCTCCCCGAAATGCATTTAGGTGCAGCGTTGCGTGTTGCTTGCCGGAGGTAGAGCTACTGGATGGCTGATGGGCCCGACAAGGTTACTGACGTCAGCCAAACTCCGAATGCCGGTAAGTTGAGCGTGGCAGTGAGACTGCGGGGGATAAGCTTCGTAGTCGAGAGGGAAACAGCCCAGATCATCGGTTAAGGCCCCTAAGCGTGTGCTAAGTGGGAAAGGATGTGGAGTTGCTGTGACAACCAGGAGGTTGGCTTAGAAGCAGCCATCCTTGAAAGAGTGCGTAATAGCTCACTGGTCAAGTGATTCCGCGCCGACAATGTAGCGGGGCTCAAGCACACCGCCGAAACCGTGGCATCCGCACCGTGTGGTGTGGGTGGGTAGGGGAGCGTCCTGCAGCCGGTGAAGCCGCCGAGTGATCGAGTGGTGGAGGCTGTGGGAGTGAGAATGCAGGCATGAGTAGCGAGACACACGTGAGAAACGTGTGCGCCGGATGACCAAGGGTTCCTGGGGCAGGCTAATCCGCCCAGGGTAAGTCGGGACCTAAGGCGAGGCCGACAGGCGTAGTCGATGGACAACGGGTTGATATTCCCGTACCCGCTGGTATGCGCCAACGCTGAATCCTCTGATGCTAACCACCCGATCCGGGTTGTGGGCCTTCGGGCCCGCGGCTTTGGGGAGCGTGGGGCCCGAGGGGGTAGTAGGTGAGTGATGGGGTGACGCAGGAGGGTAGCTCAGCCCAGGCGATGGTTGTTCCTGGGGTAAGGCTGTAGGGAGAGAGATAGGTAAATCCGTCTCTCATGTTCCTGAGAGCTGATGCCGAGCCGTTTTAGGTGAAGTGAGTGATCCCATGCTGTCGAGAAAAGCCTCTAGCGAGTGTACTGGCGGCCCGTACCCTAAACCGACTCAGGTGGTCAGGTAGAGAATACTAAGGCGATCGGGTGAACTGTGGTTAAGGAACTCGGCAAATTGCCCCCGTAACTTTGGGAGAAGGGGGGCCCGGCTTGGTGAACGCCCTTTGCGGTGGGAGCTGGGTTGGGTCGCAGTGGCCAGGGGGAAGCGACTGTTTACTAAAAACACAGGTCCGTGCGAAGTCGTAAGACGCGGTATACGGACTGACGCCTGCCCGGTGCCGGAACGTTAAGAGGACCGGTTAGACCCCTTGGGGTCGAGGCTGAGAATCTAAGCGCCGGTAAACGGCGGTGGTAACTATAACCATCCTAAGGTAGCGAAATTCCTTGTCGGGTAAGTTCCGACCTGCACGAATGGCGTAACGACTTCCCCGCTGTCTCAACCGCAGGCCCGGCGAAATTGCAGTACGAGTAAAGATGCTCGTTTCGCGCAGCAGGACGGAAAGACCCCGGGACCTTCACTATAGCTTGGTATTGGCGTTTGGAACGGTTTGTGTAGGATAGGTGGGAGACTGTGAAGTCGGCACGCCAGTGTCGGTGGAGTCGTTGGTGAAATACCACTCTGGTCGTTTTGAGCGTCTAACCCGCGCCCCTGTATCGGGGTGGGGGACAGTGCCTGGTGGGTAGTTTAACTGGGGCGGTTGCCTCCTAAAGGGTAACGGAGGCGCCCAAAGGTTCCCTCGGCCTGGTTGGTAATCAGGTGGTGAGTGTAAGGGCACAAGGGAGCTTGACTGTGAGACGGACGTGTCGAGCAGGTGCGAAAGCAGGGCCTAGTGATCCGGCACCGGCGTGTGGAAGCGGTGTCGCTCAACGGCTAAAAGGTACCCCGGGGATAACAGGCTGATCTTCCCCAAGAGTCCATATCGACGGGATGGTTTGGCACCTCGATGTCGGCTCGTCGCATCCTGGGGCTGGAGTAGGTCCCAAGGGTTGGGCTGTTCGCCCATTAAAGCGGCACGCGAGCTGGGTTTAGAACGTCGCGAGACAGTTCGGTCCCTATCCGCTGCGCGCGTAGGAGAATTGTGAGGGTCTGTCCCTAGTACGAGAGGACCGGGACGGACGGACCTCTGGTGTGCCAGTTGTCCCGCCAGGGGCACGGCTGGTTGGCTACGTTCGGTCGGGATAACCGCTGAAAGCATCTAAGCGGGAAGCCTTCCTCGAGATGAGTTCTCCCACCCCGTCAAAGGGGTGTAAGGCCCCCGGGAGACGACCGGGTTGATAGGCCGGTGATGGAAGCGCTGTGAGGTGTGGAGTCGACCGGTACTAATAGGCCGAGTGGCTTGAACACACAATTCGTTCAATCCAAATCGCTGCGAGTGTTCGCGTCCCTGTGTGGTTCCCGGAAAACAATCTGGGCACCCGCTGTTGATAACAGCATATGTGTGTTCGAACGTTTGAGTTTGCCTACCCCGGTTGGGGTGGTGCGTTGAGGCGTTCGGTGGTTTTGGCGAAGGGGAAACACCCGGTCCCATTCCGAACCCGGAAGTTAAGCTCTTCAGCGCCGATGGTACTGCATGGGAGACTGTGTGGGAGAGTAGGACACCGCCGGACATTTTTTGTAGGAAAGGGCCCCGC
>NZ_RBWU01000013.1 GCF_003634705.1 Actinomadura pelletieri DSM 43383
AACCAGGGGTGTTGGTCGGAGGTGTGGTTCATGACCAGATCCGCGATGACCCGGATGCCGCGGGCGTGGGCCTGCTCGATCAACTCGACGAAATCACCGAGTTCCCCGAATTCGGGAAGGATCTGGGTGTACTCGGCGATGTCGTAGCCGCCGTCGCGGAGCGGTGACTGGTAGATGGGCAGGAGCCAGAGGCAGTCGATGCCGAGCCATTGCAGGTGGTCGAGTTTGGAGATCAGGCCGCGCAGGTCGCCGTAACCGTCGTTGTTGGAGTCGGCGAACCCGCGGACCGACGCCTCGTAGAACACCGCCGTCTTGAACCAGTGCGGATCACGTGGCGTCTCCGGACGGAACGCGTCCGGGACCGTACGCGTGGCCGTCTCCGGCGCCCCCACCTCCGGCGTTCCGGTCTCCAGCATCCGGTCCTCCGGCTCGGTGACCTGCTCCGACGTGCTGCGGGTGGAGTTCGGCGGCTGGACGTGCATAGGTCACCCCGGTCGGTTGGAGACATCTAGATCAGCAATTCCCGCCGCCCGGGCCCGAGACGTCCACGACAGGCAACCATCCGTAAAAATCTCAGCACCATCCGTGACCGTCGCCCCGGTTTCGTGACCGGGGAGACCCGGCGGACCGGGCGGGCCGGACCCATGCCCGGGGTAGATCGCGCCGTGCCGGGCCCGTCCGGGCGCCGCCCCCTCCCGGCCTGAGGGTCATCGACCGGTCGCCGCCGGGTATGCCGCCGGAAAGAAGCGCAAAGAAAACGTCGAAAAACGGCCCGGTCATTGGTTTTCGCCATCCCGAAAACTTGCCGCGCGGCGGTTGTGTCGTGTCCGGGTTTTTAGCTTCGTCGCTTTTTCTGTCGGATGTCCCGGGTAGGTCATTTCCAAGCTCAGAACCCGTCGCACCGGCGGGTTCTGATCAGTTCGGACGGAAAGCGTCCGTCCAGAAGCGATCGGAGGGACAGTGGAGCGCTGGGAGATGTCGCCATCGGTCGTACCAACGCGCGACGAGCTCGTGGCGCGGCTGCGCGTTCGCTTCGCCGATGTTCCGGCGGAGCACGTGCGCCGCTGCGTGGACGACCTGTGGTGCTGCTGCGCCCATCTGGGGGTTCGGCCCGAGGAGCGGATCATCGAACGCCTCGCGGCGTCCCGCCTGACGGGCGTCGTGCGCGGTGGCCGCCCGCCCTACCCGGGCGAGGACGAACCTCCGGGCGGACGGTCCCCGTCGAGACCGCCCGGATCCCATGCGCCCAGACCCCACGCGACCGCCCTGTCCGCCCCGTCCAGGCCCACCCGCCCGGTCGTGAGCACCCCGGTCGGGATGTGACCCCATGAAGGACACCACGGTGCCGGGCCTCAACGTCGAGACCCGCCAGGGCTTCATCGTGCTGACCCTGCCCCCGCAGATCAGCTGGCAGAACTACGCGGGGATCCGGGAGGGGGTGAGCAAGGCCCTGTCCCTCGCGGGGACCCGCACCGGAGTCGTCATCGACTTCGGTGACGCGGTCCTACTGGACGCGGCAGGCCTGGTCCTGCTGGCCCGCGCGGAGACCCGGGCGCAACTGCTCGGCTGCGCGCTGCGGGCCGTCGTGCCCGCCGAGTCCGCACCGGTACGGCGGGCCCTGCACCTCACCGGCCTGGCGCGGCTCGTCCCGGTGTTCCCGGACGTCGCGTCGGCGACGGTCACACCCGTCCCGGACGCCGCGACGGGCGACCTGGACACCACCCATGTGCTGGACGCCATCCGGGCCCTGCATCCGGGCGACGGCGGCCTGGCGCCGGATCCGCCCGCACCGTCCGAACTCATGATCACCACGACGGCGGCGGGGGACGGCGACCACACCGTCGTCCACCTGTCCGGCATGCTCGACGAGTCGACGGTGCCGCGCCTCGGGGAGACCCTCACCACCCTCGTCGAGGGGGACCGGCGCCACCTCATGGTGCGCATGCACGACCGGCTCGGCGTCCGCTGCGACCCGCTGCCGATCCTGCTCGGCATCCGCTGGCGCGTCGCCGCCGACGGCGGTTGCCTGGCGCTGCCCGCGCTGCCCGCCAGACTCCGCGAGATCATCGACCGCGAAGGTCTCGGCTCCGTCTTCACCGGCTGCCGCTCTCTTGAGGAACGCCTGGTAGGCGCCGAGGCTCTCTGACCCGGTCGTCGCCGCCGACCCGCACACCTTCGTCGTTCCGTTCGATCGTGAAGATGTGTGCGGGTCGGGTGTGTGGGTCGAGGTGGACGTAGTTGGTGGCGGTCCAGGTGTAGGTGGTGCCGTCGAGTTGGTCGGTGACGG
>NZ_RBWU01000014.1 GCF_003634705.1 Actinomadura pelletieri DSM 43383
TCGACCCCCTCGGCCGCCGCGGACCGATCTCGGGGACCTTCCGCACCGCGATGAAACGCCTGCCCGCGATCGCCGACATGGGCTTCGACGTGGTCTACCTGCCCCCCATCCACCCGATCGGCACCACCCACCGCAAAGGCCCCAACAACACCCTGGACCCCGGGCCCTACGACCCCGGCTCCCCGTGGGCCATCGGCTCACCCGAGGGCGGTCACGACAGCGTCCACCCCGACCTGGGCACCCTGGACGACTTCGACGCCTTCGTCGCCCACGCCCACCACCACGGCCTAGAGGTCGCCCTGGACCTGGCGTTGCAATGCTCCCCCGACCACCCCTGGGTCACCGAGCACCCCGAATGGTTCACCCGCCGCGCCGACGGCACGATCGCCCACGCCGAAAACCCGCCCAAGAAATACCAGGACATCTACCCCCTCAACTTCGACACCGACCCCGACGGCCTCTACACCGAAGTCCGGCGGGTGGTACGGCACTGGATCGACCACGGCGTCCGCATCTTCCGCGTCGACAACCCCCACACCAAACCCGTCCCCTTCTGGGAACGCCTCCTGGCCGACATCAACACCACCCACCCCGACGTCATCTTCCTCGCCGAAGCCTTCACCCGCCCCGCCATGATGCACACCCTCGCCAAAACCGGCTTCCACCAGTCCTACACCTACTTCACCTGGCGCAACACCGCCCACCAACTCCGCGACTACTTCACCGAACTCACCGGCCCCACCGCCACCTACATGCGCCCCAACTGCTTCACCAACACCCCCGACATCCTGTCCGAATATTTGCAACACGGCGGACGACCCGCCTTCGAAATCCGCGCCATCCTCGCCGCCCTCCTCTCCCCCACCTGGGGCATCTACACCGGCTACGAACTCTGCGAGAACACCCCAGTCCGCCCCGGCAGCGAGGAATACCGCAACTCCGAGAAATACCAATACCGCCCCCGCGACTGGAACACCCACACCAACAGCAGCATCACGCCCCTCATCACCCACCTCAACACACTGCGCAACACCCACCCCGCCCTCCAACAACTCCGCAACCTCCACTTCCACCACATCGACCAACCCGAACTCCTCGCCTTCTCCAAACGCCACCTCAACGACGTCATCCTCACCGTCATCAACCTCAACCCCCACCAACCCCGCGAAGCCACCGTCCACCTCGACCTGCCCGCACTCGGCCTCCCCGACGACCCCCACCACCCCTATACCGTCACCGACCAACTCGACGGCACCACCTACACCTGGACCGCCACCAACTACGTCCACCTCGACCCACACACCCGACCCGCACACATCTTCACG
>NZ_RBWU01000015.1 GCF_003634705.1 Actinomadura pelletieri DSM 43383
CTCGCGGGTGAAGGCGAGGACGGAGGGGTTGGAGGCGGAGAGTTCGACGTAGGTGCCGACGCCGAAGACGGGGTGGCGTTGGCGGATTTCGATCATGGTGCGGGTCCAGTGGAGGAGGGAGCCGGGGTTGTTGGTCTGGGCTTCGACGTTGACGGCTTGGTAGCCGTAGATGGGGTCCATGATGATGGGGAGGTAGAGGCGGGCGGGGTCGCAGGTGGAGAAGCCGGCGTTGCGGTCGGGGGTCCATTGCATGGGGGTGCGGACGGCGTCGCGGTCGCCGAGCCAGATGTTGTCGCCCATGCCGATTTCGTCGCCGTAGTACAGGACGGGGGAGCCGGGGAGGGAGAGCAGGAGGGCGGTGAAGAGTTCGAGTTGGTTGCGGTCGTTGTCCAGGAGGGGGGCCAGGCGGCGGCGGATGCCGATGTTGGCTTTCATGCGGGGGTCTTTGGCGTATTCGGTGTACATGTAGTCGCGTTCTTCGTCGGTGACCATTTCGAGGGTGAGTTCGTCGTGGTTGCGGAGGAAGATGCCCCATTGGCAGTTGTCGGGGATTTTGGGGGTTTGGGCCATGATTTCGGAGATGGGGTAGCGTTGTTCGCGGCGGACGGCCATGAAGATGCGGGGCATGACGGGGAAGTGGAAGGCCATGTGGCATTCGTCGCCGCCGTTGGCGGGGTCGCCGAAGTATTCGACGACGTCGGCGGGCCATTGGTTGGCTTCGGCGAGGAGGACGCGGTCGGGGTAGAGGCGGTCGATTTCGGTGCGGACGCGTTTGAGGTAGGTGTGGGTTTCGGGGAGGTTTTCGCAGGTGGTGCCTTCGCGGGCGTAGAGGTAGGGGACGGCGTCGAGGCGGAAGCCGTCGATGCCGAGGTCGAGCCAGAAGCGGAGGACTTCGAGCATGGCGTCTTGGACGGCGGGGTTGTCGTAGTTGAGGTCGGGTTGGTGGGAGAAGAAGCGGTGCCAGTAGTATTGGCCGCGGATGGGGTCGTAGGTCCAGTTGCTGGTTTCGGTGTCGATGAAGATGATGCGGGCGTCGGGGTATTTGGTGTCGGTGTCGTCCCACATGTAGAAGTCGCCGTAGGGGCCGTCGGGGTCGGTGCGTGAGGCTTGGAACCAGGGGTGTTGGTCGGAGGTGTGGTTCATGACCAGATCCGCGATGACCCGGATGCCGCGGGCGTGGGCCTGCTCGATCAACTCGACGAAATC